>NZ_MSCQ01000005.1 GCF_002954725.1 Photobacterium phosphoreum | reverse complement strand
CACCTTATGGCAATAAATAGCAATCTGGGAAAAATCTGACTAGTTGTTCTCAACACGCATTCAAGCGTTTGTAGAGTCCGTCTCTTCTCTTTGGAGAAGAAAAACCCCTTGGGTGTTGTATGGTTAAGCCTCACGGGCAATTAGTATCAGTTAGCTCAATGCCTCGCAGCACTTACACACCTGACCTATCAACGTTGTAGTCTTCAACAACCCTTTAGAGACCTTAAAGGTCTAGGGATGACTCATCTTGAGGCTCGCTTCCCGCTTAGATGCTTTCAGCGGTTATCGATTCCGAACTTAGCTACCGGGCAATGCATCTGGCGATACAACCCGAACACCAGCGGTTCGTCCACTCCGGTCCTCTCGTACTAGGAGCAGCCCCTCTCAATCATCCAACGCCCACGGCAGATAGGGACCGAACTGTCTCACGACGTTCTAAACCCAGCTCGCGTACCACTTTAAATGGCGAACAGCCATACCCTTGGGACCGACTTCAGCCCCAGGATGTGATGAGCCGACATCGAGGTGCCAAACACCGCCGTCGATATGAACTCTTGGGCGGTATCAGCCTGTTATCCCCGGAGTACCTTTTATCCGTTGAGCGATGGCCCTTCCATTCAGAACCACCGGATCACTATGACCTGCTTTCGCACCTGCTCGAATTGTCATTCTCGCAGTCAAGCGGGCTTATGCCATTGCACTAACCTCACGATGTCCGACCGTGATTAGCCCACCTTCGTGCTCCTCCGTTACTCTTTGGGAGGAGACCGCCCCAGTCAAACTACCCACCAGGCACTGTCCGTAACCCCGATAAGGGGCCAACGTTAGAACATCAAGCATACAAGGGTGGTATTTCAAGATTGACTCCACAACCACTGGCGCGGTTGCTTCAACGTCTCCCACCTATCCTACACATGTAGGGTCAATGTTCAGTGCCAAGCTATAGTAAAGGTTCACGGGGTCTTTCCGTCTAGCCGCGGGTACACAGCATCTTCACTGCGATTTCAATTTCACTGAGTCTCGGGTGGAGACAGCGTGGCCATCATTACGCCATTCGTGCAGGTCGGAACTTACCCGACAAGGAATTTCGCTACCTTAGGACCGTTATAGTTACGGCCGCCGTTTACCGGGGCTTCGATCAAGAGCTTCGACCGAAGTCTAACCCCATCAATTAACCTTCCGGCACCGGGCAGGCGTCACACCGTATACGTCATCTTTCGATTTTGCACAGTGCTGTGTTTTTAATAAACAGTTGCAGCCACCTGGTATCTGCGACTCCCGGCAGCTTAGAGAGCAAGTCTCATCACCGCTAGGAGCGTACCTTCTCCCGAAGTTACGGTACCATTTTGCCTAGTTCCTTCACCCGAGTTCTCTCAAGCGCCTTGGTATTCTCTACCTGATCACCTGTGTCGGTTTGGGGTACGATTTCTTATAATCTGACGCTTAGAAGCTTTTCCCGGAAGCATGGCATCAATGACTTCACTACCGTAGTAGCTCGACATCGTATCTCAGCCTTAAGATGGTCCGGATTTGCCTAAACCATCAGCCTACATACTTGGACCTGGACAACCGTCGCCAGGCTCACCTAGCCTTCTCCGTCCCTCCATCGCAATTATAAGAAGTACGGGAATATTAACCCGTTTCCCATCGACTACGCCTTTCGGCCTCGCCTTAGGGGTCGACTTACCCTGCCCCGATTAACGTTGGACAGGAACCCTTGATCTTCCGGCGAGGGAGTTTTTCACTCCCTTTATCGTTACTCATGTCAGCATTCGCACTTCTGATACCTCCAGCACACTTTACAATGCACCTTCAACGGCTTACAGAACGCTCCCCTACCCAATGTGAACAAGTTCACATTGCCGCAGCTTCGGTGTATAGCTTAGCCCCGTTAAATCTTCCGCGCAGGCCGACTCGACCAGTGAGCTATTACGCTTTCTTTAAATGATGGCTGCTTCTAAGCCAACATCCTGGCTGTCTGAGCCTTCCCACATCGTTTCCCACTTAGCTATAACTTTGGGACCTTAGCTGGCGGTCTGGGTTGTTTCCCTCTTCACGACGGACGTTAGCACCCGCCGTGTGTCTCCCGGATATTACTTACTGGTATTCGGAGTTTGCAAAGGGTTGGTAAGTCGGGATGACCCCCTAGCCTTAACAGTGCTCTACCCCCAGTAGTATTCGTCCGAGGCGCTACCTAAATAGCTTTCGGGGAGAACCAGCTATCTCCGAGTTTGATTGGCCTTTCACCCCTAGCCACAAGTCATCCGCTAATTTTTCAACATTAGTCGGTTCGGTCCTCCAGTAAGTGTTACCTCACCTTCAACCTGCCCATGGCTAGATCACTCGGTTTCGGGTCTAATCCTAGCAACTATGACGCCCAGTTAAGACTCGGTTTCCCTACGGCTCCCCTAAACGGTTAACCTTGCTACTAAAATTAAGTCGCTGACCCATTATACAAAAGGTACGCAGTCACCCAACAAGTGGGCTCCTACTGCTTGTACGTACACGGTTTCAGGTTCTATTTCACTCCCCTCACAGGGGTTCTTTTCGCCTTTCCCTCACGGTACTGGTTCACTATCGGTCAGTCAGGAGTATTTAGCCTTGGAGGATGGTCCCCCCATGTTCAAACAGGATATCACGTGTCCCGTCCTACTCGATTTCACTATTAATGCATTTTTGGTTACGGGGCTATCACCCTGTATCGCTGTGCTTTCCAGCACATTCACCTAACGCAGAACTAGCTTAAGGGCTAATCCGGTTTCGCTCGCCGCTACTACCGGAATCTCGGTTGATTTCTCTTCCTCGGGGTACTTAGATGTTTCAGTTCCCCCGGTTCGCTTCATTAACCTATGTATTCAGTTAATGATACTTGCTTATGCAAGTGGGTTTCCCCATTCGGAAATCCCAGACTCAAGTGGCTTTTACTGCCTAATCTGGGCTTATCGCAAGTTAATACGTCCTTCATCGCCTCTGACTGCCAAGGCATCCACCGTGTACGCTTAGTCACTTAACCATACAACCCCAAGAGGTCTT
>NZ_MSCQ01000004.1:100791-177844 GCF_002954725.1 Photobacterium phosphoreum | reverse complement strand
CATTCTTCTTCGAAGAACCAAACATTTAACTGTTTAATCGTTTCGTTGAAGTGGACGGTCATTCTAACGGAATAACGTAAAGTGTCAACCACTTTTTAAATTATTCCATCTGGAATATTATCCAATCGATTGAAGCATAACACCTTCTTTATAAAGCTGCTCAGCGTCTCGATAGAGCAGCAGTATAGAGACAACTGCTGCCATCGCAACTACTTTATGCTTTTTATCAATAAAAAGGGTTCGTTAGATCAAAAAGCAAACAAAGCGATCAATAATACGATTATAACGCCTTAAACTGTTGGCTAAAATTCGACACTTTTTGCCAATCGGTATATTCAACTTCTTTAGTTGTATCTGTTTCACCATCTGTTAACTTCATTATCAACTTAATCATAGTGCGATCAAAAAAGTTATAACGTGGATAACGTAATGCACCAGCAAAGACTGCCATCATTTTAGGATGCCATGGCGACTTCAATAAAAACTTCTTTATATAAGCACTAGTAGCTGGAGTATCTTTACCTTCTTTACGCGCAGTTAAGTTAACACAAAAGAAAGCGACTTTAGCTTGCTCAAGATCCGTAAGATTACGATCGATAAATTGATAAAGCTTTTTGTTTAAATGTCCATAGCGTACAGAAGCCCCGACCAGAATTCGATCGTAACCACTAAAATCAATTTTTGGCTCTAAGTGAATATCGCTATATTCACAACAATACTGATCACCTAAATCCCTCTCTATATGATTAAGGATTTTAATTGTTTGTCCTTCACTGCTGGAATGTAGAAATAACACCTTTTCCATGATTGCTCCTTTAGTTACGCCAAAAGGTCGGCGTAAATAAAACTAATAATGTAAACACTTCTAAACGCCCAAATAGCATAGCGATAATGAGGATCCATTTCGCGGAGTCATTTACCTGACCAAAATGGACGGCAACTTCCCCTAAGCCTGGACCTAAATTATTAAGCGTGGCGGCTACTGCAGAAAATGCGGTTAACTCATCAATACCGGTTGCGATAAGTGCCAGCATACACACCACAAACACCAGTGCATAAGCAGAGAAAAAACCCCACACCGCATCCACGACCCGTTGAGGTAACGCTTTATGACCAAGTTTAATGGTATACACCGCTCGAGGATGCACTAAACGTTTTAGCTCTCGCACCCCTTGAAGTGAAAGTAATAGCATTCGAATAACTTTCATCCCACCTCCTGTTGAACCAGCACAACCACCAATAAAAGAGGAGAACAACAGTAAAACAGGTAAAAACAATGGCCAATCAGAGAATCCGGTGGTGGTAAAGCCCGCAGTAGTAGAAATAGAGACGGTTTGAAACAATGCTTGATCAAAAGCATCAAAAGTTTGGTCATAAGAATGGTGCTTTAATAACAACCCAAAGCAAATCGCAAATAAAATAAACTGCACCACAAAAAACGCTCTAAACTCAGGATCTCGCCAGTACGTTTTAAGATTGATTTTACCATTACCAAATGCTGCAAAGTGAAGTGAAAAATTACAAGCTGATATTAAGAGGAAAACCACCGTGATCATATTAATCATTGGACTATTAAAATAGCCGATACTGGCATCATGGGTTGAAAACCCGCCAATCGCAATCGTTGAAAAGCTATGGGATATTGCATCAAAGCCACTCATACCAGCAAGCCAAAACGCTAACGCACAAGCAATTGTTAATACCAGATAGATGTACCACAACGTTTTTGCGGTTTCAGCGATACGTGGTGTCATTTTACTGTCTTTTACCGGACCTGGTGTTTCCGCACGGTATAGCTGCATGCCACCGATACCCAATACCGGTAATATCGCCACCGCTAACACGATGATCCCCATACCGCCAAACCACTGCAGTAACTGGCGATAAAATAAGATCGCTTTCGGTAAATGATCAAGCCCTACAATTACCGTTGCACCCGTTGTTGTCAGTGCAGAAAATGATTCAAAAAAGGAGTCAGCAACCGACAAATCTGGATTTTTAGATAAAAGAAAAGGTACAGCTCCTGCGCTACCAATGACGCTCCAAAATAACACCACAATTAAAAAACCATCACGGGCTTTTAATTCGTGCCGTTGGTAACGGTTAGGAAACCATAATGATGACCCTCCAGCTAACAGTAAAAAGAAAGTCACCACAAACGGAAATCCCGCACCATCACGGTAAATCAAAGCAACCAATGCGGGAATTAACATAGTGACACTAAATAAAGCGAGCAACAGCCCGACGATACGAATAATTGAACGAAACTGCATGGCCTTAATCGGCCCTCATCTGAAAATACATAATAAAGAAGAGTGGTTAACTATCAGGGGTTGATGTTGCAACGATCCGCCCACCACTACGATTAATTAGTTTGGTGCTAAACTCAGCCACAATTCGACTATCTAGTGCTAAACACATACTCACTTGTTGACCATAATCAGCGTTAAGTTGAGTGCCGTTATATTCACTTAATAATGCTTCAACTAATGAAATTTGATTATAATCACAACATAAAAACAACTCACTAATGATAATCTTTTGTTGTGTGGTTAATAACGTTAATGCCTGTTGTACACCTCCACCATAAGCCTTAACTAATCCACCCGTACCTAAGTGAATACCACCAAAGTAACGTACAACAACCGCTGTTAACTCACCAACACCACTACCACTTAATTGGGCTAATATTGGTTTACCCGCGGTACCCGATGGCTCACCGTCATCACTAAAGCCCCACAACATTGAATCGGTTGGTCGACCAGCAATAAAACCCCAGCAATGATGATTGGCGTTTGAATGGGCTAATTTCACTTCCCCAATAAACTGTTTAGCAGCCTCAATTGACGCGGTGTGTGCTAAATAAGTAAGAAAATGGCTTTTCTTTATTTCTTCTTCGAAAACTATCGACTGCAGTGGGATCAAATAAGGCTCAGAAGTTGACATGACACATATCCCATCATAAAAAAAGAGGGGCAGGATAACATATTCCTATCACGACCCAAGCAATGCTAATGCACGCTTGTAACAAGTCTTAGTATACAAATAATTGTATTGAAGATGATGCACCAACTGACAATGTTACATAAATGTTTAAATTATTTATTGAATTTGTGCGCATTGCGGTTCAGACTAAACATTAACCACTACAGGTCAAACCAGTTAGATCGCGCCTGATCCGTCATAGAATGGAATATATGGAGATAGAACATGATTTACCACGGTGAAACACTCTCAGTCCGTTACCTTGAAGAGGGTATTGCTGAACTTATTTTTGATGCGCCATCTTCAGTCAATAAATTCGACTTAGCCACCCTTGAAAGTTTTAACCTTGCCCTTGATGCACTGTATCAACAACCCAATCTTAACGGTCTCATTTTACGTTCAACCAAAACGGCTTTTATTGTCGGTGCAGATATCACCGAGTTTCTAGGGTTATTCGCACTCCCCACGGATCAACTTTCGCAATGGCTTCATCACGCCAATACAATTTTTAATAAATTAGAAGATTTACCGGTTCCAACCATCTCCGCCATTAATGGTTATGCCCTTGGCGGTGGCTGCGAATGTGTACTCGCCACTGATTTTAGAGTTGTCGATCATCAAGCCCGTATTGGACTACCAGAAACCAAACTCGGGATCATGCCCGGCTTTGGTGGCACCGTCCGTTTACCGCGGTTAATTGGTGCAGATAACGCAATCGAAATGATCACCGCAGGCAAAGATAAAACAGCGGATGCAACCTTAAAAGTAGGGTTAGTCGATGCAGTGGTTGCCACTGATACCTTACCGACAGCAGCATTAAGCATGATTAAACAAGCCATTGCAGGTGATTTAGATTGGCAGCAACGTCGCAATCAAAAGCAAACCCCATTACGCTTAAGCGCTACTGAAGCCTTAATGAGTTTTACGACTGCTAAAGCAATGGTGGCGAGTATTGCAGGTAAACACTACCCTGCACCAATGGCTGCGGTGAAAGCGATAGAAGCTGCCGCAACCTGTAAACGTCAACAAGCGCTGGCTATCGAAAATACCCATTTTGTTACCCTCGCTAAAACTGATGTCGCTCAAGCGCTGGTCGGTATTTTTCTCAATGACCAATACCTCAAAAGCCAAGCCAAACAAGCACTAAAAACTGCAAAACCAACCCAACAAGCGATGGTATTGGGCGCAGGGATCATGGGCGGTGGCATTGCCTACCAATCTGTAACTCATCATGTTCCCGTCATTATGAAAGATATTACTCGTGACGCCTTAACACTTGGGATGCAGCAAGCAGCGAAGTTACTCAATAAAAAACTCATTCGAGGACGCATTGATGGCTTACAAATGGCGGCAACGTTAGCCACTATCACTCCAGCCCTTACCTATGCAGATCCCAACCTAGTCGATGTCATTATTGAAGCGGTGATTGAGAATCCATCTATAAAAGCAGCAGTGCTCGCTGAGGTGGAACAACACGTTACCGACACCACGGTGATCACCTCTAATACCTCAACCATTCCCATTAATTTATTAGCAGCCTCATTACAACGTCCTCAAAATTTTTGTGGGATGCATTTTTTTAATCCAGTTCACAAAATGCCATTAGTTGAGATCATTCGCGGCCAACACACTGCCAATGAAACCATTGATCGCGTGGTGGCTTATGCCGCTCAAATGGGAAAAACGCCCATCGTGGTTAATGATTGTCCTGGTTTTTTTGTTAATCGGGTCTTATTCCCTTATCTCGCGGCATTTAGTTTATTACTGCGTGATGGTGGTGATTATCGTCAGATTGATAATGTCATGGAGCAGGATTTTGGATGGCCAATGGGGCCGGCTTATCTGCTGGATGTGGTTGGCATTGATACTGCCCATCACGCTCAAAAAGTGATGGCGCAAGGCTTTCCGCAACGTATGGCAAAACACGATACCGATGCTATTGATGTGTTATACGAGCAACAACGCTTTGGGCAAAAAACAGGGATAGGCTTTTTCAATTACCGCCTCGATAAAAAAGGGAAACCTAAAAAAACCATCGATCCACAAACCGCAACCTTACTCGCCTCCATTGCAGCAACACCGACCTCATTTGATAATGCCACCATTATTGACCGCATGATGATCCCAATGATTAATGAAGTCGTGCGCTGCTTAGAAGAAAACATTATTGCGACGCCAGCTGAAGCCGATATGGCGCTAGTCTACGGTTTAGGCTTTCCACCATTTAGAGGCGGTGTGTTCCGTTATTTAGATCATTTAGGGCTAGCCAACTACGTCGCGTTAGCCGATAGCTACCAATCTCTTGGGCCGTTATATCAAGTACCAGACGGATTAAGAGCGAAAGCAATAGCGAATGAGCGCTATTACCCTGCAGCAATAGCGGTCACGATGACCCACTAAGGAGCTTATTATGAATAACGTTGTGATTGTTGACTGCATCCGTACCCCAATGGGGCGCTCAAAAGGTGGCGCATTTCGTCATGTTCGCGCTGAAGATTTATCGGCACATTTAATGAAAGGATTATTAACCCGCAATCCTCAGTTAGACCCAGCCGATCTAGACGATATTTATTGGGGCTGTGTGCAACAAACCTTAGAGCAAGGATTTAATATTGGTCGTAACTCAGCCCTACTCGCAGGGGTCCCAACCACAGTAGGCGCAACAACCGTAAACCGCTTATGTGGTTCATCAATGCAAGCACTGCATGACGCTACCCGTGCAATTATGGTCGGTGATGCTCAAAGCTGTTTAATTGGCGGGGTTGAGCACATGGGCCATGTGCCGATGACTCTCGGGGTTGATTTCCACCCAGGACTGACAAAAACAGTCGCCAAAGCAGCAGGAATGATGGGACTCACCGCGGAAATGCTGGCTCGAAAATATGCTATTAGCCGTGAACTGCAAGACCAATTTGGCGTACGCTCACACCAACGCGCCCATGCCGCCACAATCGAAGGTCGATTTAGCCATGAAATTTTCGCTACTGAAGGTCATGATAGCGACGGTATTTTGAAAAGATATACTACCGATGAGGTTATTCGCCCTGAAACAACCCTCGCTGGATTAAGCCAATTACGGCCTATTTTTGATCCCACCAACGGTACTGTCACAGCAGGTACATCATCAGCGTTATCAGATGGCGCAGCGGCAATGTTATTAATGGATGAACGCCAAGCACGCATATTAGGTTTACCTATTCGAGCGCGTATAAAAGCCATGGCAATTGCAGGTTGTGAGCCCTCATTAATGGGCTTTGGTCCAGTACCTGCGACTCAAAAAGCATTACAACGGGCAGGCTTAAGCTTAAATGATATCGACGTTATCGAACTCAATGAAGCCTTTGCCGCCCAAACGTTACCCTGCATTACAGCGTTGGGATTAATAGATCAACTCGATGAAAAAATAAACCTAAATGGCGGCGCTATCGCACTCGGTCATCCGTTGGGGTGTTCGGGCGCACGTATTTCAACCACCCTAATCAATATTATGGAACAACAACATGCCCACTTTGGTTTAGCCACTATGTGTATCGGTTTAGGACAAGGCATTGCCACTATCTTTGAACGAATAGAATAATTACACTCAATGCCAAAGGTGTTGCGGCTGGCTGTATCATGGAACAAACAACATGCAACTTACACATAGATACAATGAGTAAGTTTCATTTTCTTCATCGAGATAAGCCGTCTACACTCAATTCTATCTTAATTGCTAACCATGATTTCCCCGGAGTATTGCAATGTTTAAAGCACTAGTACTAGAACAAGAAGATAAAAAAACACTAGCAACTATTCGCCAAGTGGCAACATCTGAATTACCTGAAGGTGATGTATTAATTGATGTTGATTACTCTTCATTAAACTACAAAGATGGCTTAGCAATTACCGGTAAAGGTCGTATCGTACGTCAATTCCCTATGGTTCCAGGTGTTGATCTGACCGGTACAGTGGCTGAATCAAGTGATGATCGCTACCAGATTGGCGATAAAGTGGTGCTTACTGGCTGGGGCGTCGGTGAAGGTCATTGGGGTGGTATGGCAGAAAAAGCACGTCTAAAAGCAGATTGGCTCGTACCATTACCTACCAACCTTGATGGCAAACAAGCGATGATGGTCGGTACTGCTGGCTTAACCGCCATGTTATGTGTACAAGCAATTGTTGATGCTAATGTAAAACCAGAAGATGGTGAAATTTTAGTAACAGGCGCTAGCGGTGGTGTCGGCTCTGTTGCCGTTACATTACTGGCACAGCTAGGTTATAAAGTAGCGGCAGTAACAGGCCGCGCTGAAACTAACGGCCCATTACTGAAGCAACTAGGCGCAACCACTATTATCGACCGTAGTGTTTTTGAAGAGCCGGCTCGACCACTTGATAAGCAATTATGGGCTGGTGCGATTGATACTGTAGGCAGTAAAGTTTTAGCAAAAGTACTAAGCCAAATTAACTACAACGGCGCAGTCGCAATTTGTGGCCTTGCTGGCGGCTTTGATTTACCCACAACAGTCATGCCTTTCATTCTACGTAACGTACGTTTACAAGGTATCGATTCTGTCATGTGTCCGTTTGAAAAGCGTCAACAAGCATGGCAACGTCTAACTGAATTACTACCAGCAAGCTACTTTGAACAAGCCTGCCGTGAAGTGACTCTTGAACAAGTGGCAGAATGTGCAGAAGCGATCACCCATGGTCAGATCACAGGTCGGGTCGTGATTAAACTGTAATGCTATAACGCATGATTGTTATAAATAACGATTAAGGTCAGCCATGAGCTGGCCTTTTTATTTGCCCACACTCACTACAACAAGCCAATATCATGGATGCGTGAATTAATCAGTCGCCCACACTCTTCTTTAATAATATTACGTAACCATATTTGTGATGCTGAATGCTCACAGCGTGCATGCCATAATAATGAATACTCAAACGGCTTAAATTCAAACGGCAATGGCTTCACAATTAATTGGTAACGCTCTGCAACTAAATAAGCCAAATCAGCTGGCACTGTAATGATCAACGGCATCTGTTCAATTATCGCGAGGGCGGCTTCTAGATGAGAAGCCCGTAATACCATTTTCGGTTGAGGGTAACCACGTAACTGCTCATCAATTAATGCCTTAACCCCATCGCTAACGGCAATCATCGCATGCGGATAAGTTAGGTAATCTTGGAATGTGAGGGTTTTATTGGCTAATGGGTGATTCTGGCTCACTAAACAAAACACACTCACCAACCCTAATAACTGATGGCATAACGGTTCAACATCGGCACCCGGACGACAAATTGCTAAATCACAGCCACCAGAGGTTAACTGTGACAACAAATTATCATGCTGCAACGGATTAAACGCTAATGAAATGTGGGGGGCTTCTTGATAAATACGCGGTAATGCAAACGGCAAAATAGTCTGCATAGCATAGTCAGTGGTAGCAATCTTAAATGTTTGAGCACAGGCGGCAGGTTCAAAATCACTCGGCGTCAGTAACAATCGCAGAGATTCCAACGGCTCATTTAATTGTTCATTTAATTCTAGCGCCCGTTGAGTCGGTAACAATGATTGCCCTTGACGAGTAAACAATGGGTCCCCAAGCAAATCACGTAACCGCCCAAGCACTCGACTCATCGCTGATTGGCTGAGGTTAAGCCTGACGGCTGCGCGACTAACACTGCATTCATCCAATAACACTTTTAACGCAACCAGCAAATTTAAGTCACGACGGTAAACTTCTTCAAGCTCCATGGTTTACTTCTCTAACGCTTAAAATTAATCCTCTATGGCGACAGTATGGCGGGATAGATAAAAAAAATCCCGCCTTTTAAAGCGGGAACATCTATATCTTGCATCATAAACCAGTATTAACGCTGGTTTTTTTGTTGTTCCAATTCATTTTTATTGCTGAGTTCAACCCATAACCCAAGGATCGCAGCAAGTAATCCACCGATAGCAAATAGACCTGTCGAATGATGACTGGTTAGCATAATGGTACTAAATGAAATGATACACAACACGGCATAAATCATTACGCGGTCGATTGATGTCAACATAATATCCCCCTAATCCATTAGAAAGAAAAAGTTAATGTATTGTTAACAACGTTACACAGTTTATCTTGATTTGCCAAGTCTTATTGATTAATTCTTATCCATCAGTATGATCGTAATGTCTACAATAATACGTGTAAATTATGACTGCAATTTTTGAAAATCCGACCTATAACCTCGATGCACAAGGCCTGCGCTGCCCAGAGCCAGTAATGATGGTCCGTAAGACTGTCAGGAAAATGGCAGCCAATGAAACCTTATTAGTCATTGCTGATGATCCATCAACCACCCGCGATATTCCGAGCTTTTGTCGCTTTATGGATCACACGCTCATTGCCGCAGAAACAGAAACACTACCCTACCGTTTTCTGATACAAAAAGGCGTTAATAACTAATCAAACACAAAGCAGCGCTCATCGACGCTGCTTTTTAGTTACTCTTGATTATGTTGCTGCTGACGCAAATTATCGAGCTGCTGCTGTAATTGCTGTTGCTGTTTTTTTAATGGTAATACATAACGTAAACGTACCCATGCATCGACAGCTAAATACGTACTAATAATAGTACCCACCACCATTGGTAACCACAGATCAGTCAGCATCATACCGATAATATTCAGTGCTAATGCAATATGAAATAACCAACACTGACTTTGGGGAGAGATTGCTAAAAATCGTGTCATTCAAGCCTCCTACTGTAACTGAATCAGCCTCATTTATAACTCATAACGTGTTAAATATAATGCTTACTTTAACATGCTAATAAGTGATTATCTTGCGCTGAAATCACAGTTACAGCTTAATTAAAGCCACGGTTATAATGCGTTAATGCCTCCCTAAGCTCACCAAGGTTTCACATGAAACTAGCCACCATCCTATTTTTAATCAAAAAAAAACCATGTGCCTAAGCTCATGGTTTTTATATATATTACACAACAATATCATTCTCAATACGAGAAAATTAACCTAGTGGAGATAGAATGATCTCAACACGACGGTTTTGTGCACGACCTTGTGATGTACCATTAGTCGCTACAGGGCTGTTTTCTCCACGACCTTGAGAGACAACACGGTTAGCATTAACACCTTGACGGATAAGGTAGTTACCTACTTCACCAGCACGTACTTGTGATAAACGCTGGTTATAAGCCGCAGCACCAGAGCTATCAGTAAAGCCTAATACGTTAAGTTGAGTTTTAGGATATTCCTTCGCTACCAATGCTACATTATGCAACGCTTCCATCGCACGGCCATTTAATGAAGACTGATCTACACCAAAAGTAATTTCATTTGGCATATTTAAAATGATGTTATTGCCATTACGCGTAACCGTGATTCCTGAAGATGCGAGTTGCTGACGCAATTTCGCTTCTTGTACATCCATGTAATAACCAATACCACCACCCAATGCTGCACCCGATGCAGCACCAATTAGCGCACCTTTACCGCGATCATGCTTGCTTGAAGAAGCGATACCAATTGCAGCACCCGCTAATGCACCAATGATTGAACCACCCGTACCTTTTGCGGTTTGGCTTTCACCTGTGTAAGGGTTAACAGTAGAACAACCTGTCATCGTAATTGCTACCACAACTGAAATTACAGCGGCACGAACCCACGTTTTTGACGTCATTACTTGTTTATTTACCATCTTATTTCAAGACCCATGTGCTCGATCAAATCATCGAGGGTATGATAAAAATCACATCGAAAGGCTTTCGACGTAATATCTTTTATCGTTATTGTAATCAACCATTCTATTTACGCCATCAAAATAATGTTAAAAGGTGGCTAAAAATCAGCTTCAATAACGGGAATTATCTCAAAACAAGCCCCTGATGGATAAAAAACACTCACGGACCCTACTCGCCTCTTGGCTGGCAATGTATACTTGATAACTAATCATTTCATCCACTAATCTCGCGAAGCTGACAATGCAGAAATACGATATTAAAACCTTTCAGGGCATGATCCTCGCGCTGCAGGATTACTGGGGCCAACAAGGCTGTACTATTGTGCAACCTCTTGACATGGAAGTGGGCGCAGGTACCTCGCACCCAATGACATGTCTACGAGCTCTAGGTCCAGAACCAATTGCAGCAGCGTATGTACAACCTTCTCGCCGTCCAACCGACGGTCGTTACGGTGAAAACCCTAACCGTCTTCAGCACTACTATCAGTTCCAGGTAATGCTTAAGCCGTCTCCAGATAACATTCAGGAACTGTACTTAGGCTCATTAGAAGTGCTAGGTGTAGATACAAAAGTACATGACATCCGTTTTGTAGAAGACAACTGGGAAAACCCAACCTTGGGTGCTTGGGGTCTTGGCTGGGAAGTTTGGCTTAACGGTATGGAAGTAACGCAGTTTACTTATTTCCAACAAGTTGGTGGCCTTGAGTGTAAGCCTGTTACAGGTGAAATCACTTACGGTATCGAACGTCTAGCGATGTACATTCAAAACGTTGACTCAGTCTATGACTTAGTTTGGACAGATGGCCCACTAGGTAAAGTAACCTACGGTGATATCTTCCATCAAAACGAAGTTGAGCAATCGACTTACAACTTTGAACACGCCGATGTTGATTTCCTATTTACTTTCTTTGACCAGTGCGAGAAAGAATCACTGAAGCTATTAGCTCTTGAGCAGCCACTGCCATTACCTGCTTACGAGCGTATATTGAAAGCAGCACATGCCTTCAACCTACTTGATGCCCGTAAAGCAATCTCAGTGACTGAGCGTCAACGTTACATTCTACGTATTCGTAACGTAACCAAACAAGTTGCTGAAGCTTACTACGCATCACGCGAAGCACTTGGCTTCCCAATGTGTAAAAAAGATAAGTAAGGGATAGCCATGACAGATAAGAATTTCTTAATTGAGCTAGGTACTGAAGAGTTGCCACCCAAGGCACTTCGCACTCTAGCTGAAGCGTTTGCAGCCAACTTTGAAGCAGAACTAAAAGCCGCTAACTTACCTCACCAAGGTATTAAGTGGTATGCAGCACCGCGCCGTCTTGCACTTAAAGTGACAGCGCTTGCTGAAAATCAACCAGATAAAGTCGTTGAAAAACGCGGTCCTGCTATCGCTGCTGCTTTTGATACTGACGGTAATGCAACCAAAGCTGCTCAAGGTTGGGCACGTGGCAATGGCATTACGGTTGATCAAGCTGAGCGCATGGTTACCGATAAAGGCGAATGGCTACTGTTCAAGCAAGAAGTGAAAGGCCAACCCGCCCAAACATTACTGCCAGAACTTGCCGCAGCTGCACTCGCTAAGCTTCCTATTCCACGCCCTATGCGTTGGGGTGATAAAGACACTCAATTTATTCGTCCAGTGAAAACACTAACGATGCTATTAGGTGACGAGCTTATCGAAGGCACTATTTTAGGTGTGGCTTCGGCGCGTACTATTCGTGGTCACCGCTTTATGGGTGAAGCTGAATTTACTATCGATAATGCTGACCAATACCCTGCGATTCTAGAAGAGCGCGGCAAGGTAATGGCAGATTACGAAGCACGTAAAGCAATCATTTTGACTGATGCTAAGCTAGCAGCTGATGCTGTTGGCGGGATTGCAGATCTTGATGATGAATTAGTTGAAGAAGTGACTTCACTGGTTGAATGGCCAGTTGTACTAACCGCTTCATTTGAAGAAGAGTTCCTAAAGGTACCTTCTGAAGCCTTGGTTTACACCATGAAAGGTGACCAAAAGTACTTCCCTGTTTACGATACTGAAGGCAACTTAGTGCCTAAGTTCATCTTCGTTTCTAACATCATCTCAAATGATCCAAGCCAAGTTATCTCAGGTAATGAGAAAGTGGTTCGTCCTCGTTTAGCCGATGCTGAGTTTTTCTTTAATACTGACCTTAAAAGCAAGTTAGTTGATCGTCTGCCTCAACTTGAGACAGCTATCTTCCAAAAGCAATTAGGTACGATTAAAGATAAAACCGATCGCATCACTGAACTTGCGGGCTACATTGCAGACCAGATCGGTGCTGATGTCACTAACGCTAAACGTGCTGGCCTACTGGCTAAGTGTGACTTAATGACCTCAATGGTATTTGAGTTCACTGAGACCCAAGGCGTGATGGGCATGCACTATGCACGTCATGATGGCGAAGCTGAAGATGTGGCGCTAGCACTGAACGAGCAATACATGCCTCGTTTTGCTGGCGACCAACTACCAAGCACTGGCGTATCATCTGCAGTGGCAATGGCTGACAAACTAGATACTATTGTTGGTATCTTTGGTATTGGCCAAGCACCAAAAGGTAGCGACCCATTTGCATTACGTCGTGCTTCTTTAGGTGTACTGCGTATCATCGTTGAAAACGGTTACGATCTTGACTTGGTTGATCTTGTTGCGAAAGCGCACTCACTGTTTGGTGACAAGCTAACTAACGCTAATGTTGATTCAGACGTGATTGAATTTATGCTGGGTCGTTTCCGTGCATGGTATCAAGACGCAGGTTTCAGCATTGATGTTATTCAAGCTGTGCTAGCAATGCACCCAACTCAACCAGCTGACTTTGATAAGCGTGTAAAAGCGGTAAGTCACTTCCGTGAATTGGATGCAGCAGAATCACTAGCCGCAGCCAATAAGCGTGTGGGTAACATTCTGGCTAAGTTTGACGGTGAGTTACCAACAACGGTTGATAACAGCTTACTTGTAGAAACCGCAGAGAAAGAGCTAGCAGCAAAAGTTGAGACAGTTGTCGCAGCCCTAGCACCAGTCTTCGCTGTCGGTGATTACCAGCAAGCACTGACAGAGCTAGCATCACTACGCGAACCTGTCGATGCTTTCTTCGATAACGTAATGGTGATGGCTGATGACGAACAACTTAAAGTTAACCGTCTAGCATTGCTTAACCTATTGCGTAACCAGTTCTTACAAGTCGCTGATATTTCATTACTGCAAAAGTAACGATTATCGCTAATAAATAAGAATGACTAACCACGCTACGGCGTGGTTTTTTTATAAGCTAACTTTTTATCATTCCAATTGTTCCACGTGAAACACTCGACACAGCCGACCACTACTATTAGAACTAACAAAGGGTTTCGCTTCTGATTGCAATCAGGTATTTTGATCTTTCGCCCACGCTACATCATGGGTATCGCAACCACTCAAAACTGCACTGATATAGAGGTCGATAGCACCATGGAATTTTCTGGCTTTGGCGATAAATTCGCTGGCGATTCAGGCATTACCCAATTAATGCACGATTTAAATGATGGTTTAACCAACCCGAATGCGATTATGCTTGGTGGGGGGAATCCGGCTCAAATCCCAGCAATGGTCGATTATTTTAATCAGCTGCTGGCTGAAATGGCTGCCACGGGAGAGTTAACCGCCGCCATCACCAACTACGATGGCCCTCAAGGAAAAGACCTTTTTATTAGCGCCCTCGCGACCTTACTTAAGCAACATTATGGTTGGGACATCAGCAGTAAAAACATCACCCTCACCAACGGTAGTCAAAGTGCCTTCTTTAATTTATTCAATTTATTAGCCGGTAAATGCCAAGATGGTTCCCATAAAAAGATCCTGTTACCGCTATCGCCAGAATATATTGGCTATGCCAGTGCTGGTCTTGATGATGATATGTTTATCTCCTACCAGCCAACAATCAGCTTGTTGAACGATGGTTTATTTAAATACCATATTGATTTTAGTCAATTAGTTATCGATGACAGCATTGGAGCGATTTGTGCATCACGCCCCACTAACCCGACCGGTAACGTGCTGACTGACGATGAAATTAAGCAGCTTGATACACTGGCACAACAGCATAATATTCCACTGATTATCGACAATGCTTACGGCATACCTTTCCCTGATATTATCTTTGCCGACGTAACCCCGTTTTGGAACCGTAATACCATATTATGTATGAGCCTTTCCAAATTAGGTTTACCGGGTATTCGCTGCGGAATTGTGATTGCCAATGAAGAGATTATTACTGCGCTCACCAATATCAACGGTATTATCAATTTAGCACCCGGCAGTTTAGGCCCAGCAATTGCTGATAAGCTAATCGCGCGTAATGACTTATTACGTTTAAGCCATGACATCATTCGCCCTTTTTATTACCGTAAAGCACAATATGCCGTGAGTCGATTACAGCACTATATTACTGATCCACGGTTTCGAATCCATAAACCTGAAGGTGCGATATTCTTATGGCTGTGGTGCGATGCATTACCGATCACTACCAAAGAACTTTATCGACGTTTAAAAGCGCGCGGGGTGTTAATTGTTCCAGGGGAATATTTCTTTATTGGTTTAGACAAACCATGGCGACACAGTCAGCAATGTTTACGGATGAACTACGTTCAAAGTGATGAACTGATGGATCAAGGGATTAAAATAATTGCCGAAGAGATCACCCACGCTTATGCCGAAGGCTAACAAGTACCCTACCCTCTTAGCCTAATAATCAACAACCGCCCATAAAAAAACGCCGCTATTACTAGCGGCGTTTTTTAATAGTTCACTAACGCGATGACAAACTACACGTCAAGGTTAGCCACTTTTAATGCGTTCTCTTCAATGAAGTTACGACGCGGTTCAACTTGATCACCCATCAAACAGGTAAACAGTTCATCAGCTGCAACAGCATCATTAATCGTTACTTGTAGCATGCGACGAACTTCAGGATCCATCGTTGTTTCCCACAACTGGTTAGGGTTCATTTCGCCCAGACCTTTATAACGCTGTAAAGAAAGACCACGACGTGATTCTTTGTTAAGCCACTCTAATGCTTCTTTGAAACTTTCGATAGGCTGCTTACGCTCACCACGCTGAACAAAAGCAGTTTCATCCAATAGACCGTCTAATGCTTCAGACAAATCAGCCAATTTACCGTATTCTTTTGAATTAAGTAAATCAAAGCTTAATGGATATTCATGGTCAACACCGTGTGTACGAACCACAACCTTAGGTAAGAAGACGTTATTCTCTTCATCACGTAAAATTTCAAACGTAAACTGGCTTTCACCTGTTTGCTTGGCATTTAATGCCGCAATCAAATGCGTTAACCATGCTTCAACTTGCGCGCTATCCGCTAGCATTTCAGTACTTAGACGGGGTTGGTAAACCAACTCGTTAAGCATTAATGTTGGGTAACGACGGCTCATGCGCTCAATCAATTTCATGCCGCTATTGTACTGAGTCACCAAACCTTCAAGTGCGGCACCTGTCATTGCAGGCGCACCATCATTAGCAAACAGTGATGCATTATCCAATGCCAATGATGTTTGGTATTGGTTCATCTCTTCATCATCTTTGATGTATTGCTCTTGCTTACCTTTCTTCACTTTGTAAAGTGGTGGCTGGGCAATATAGATATGACCACGCTCAATAAGCTCTGGCATTTGACGGTAGAAGAAGGTCAATAGCAACGTACGAATGTGCGAACCATCGACATCGGCATCGGTCATGATGATGATATTGTGGTAACGCAATTTATCTGGGTTGTACTCGTCACGACCAATACCACAGCCCATTGCTGTGATCAGGGTTGCCACTTCTTGAGAAGATAACATCTTATCAAAACGGGCTTTTTCAACGTTTAGGATCTTACCTTTAAGCGGTAGGATTGCCTGATTTTTACGGTTACGTCCCTGCTTGGCTGAACCGCCAGCAGAGTCCCCTTCCACGATGTAAAGTTCAGATAGTGCAGGATCTTTTTCCTGACAATCAGCAAGTTTACCTGGAAGACCGGCTAAATCTAATGCGCCTTTACGACGAGTCATTTCACGGGCTTTACGTGCCGCTTCACGGGCGCGTGAAGCATCAATGATCTTGCCACAAATGATTTTAGCATCTGCTGGGCTTTCTAATAAAAACTCGGCAAACTTCTCATTCATTGCTGATTCAACCGCAGTTTTCACTTCGCTTGATACTAGCTTATCTTTAGTTTGGCTTGAGAACTTAGGATCAGGGACTTTAACCGAAACAACCGCGATCAAGCCTTCACGTGCATCATCACCAGATGTTGCCGCTTTGGCTTTCTTTGAATAACCTTCTTTATCCATGAAGGTATTTAAAGTACGGGTTAATGCGCCACGGAAACCCGCTAAGTGGGTACCGCCATCACGTTGAGGGATATTGTTGGTAAAACAGTAAACGCCTTCTTGGAAACCGTCATTCCACTGCATCGCCACTTCAACAGTAATGCCATCTTCACGCTCACTATCAAAGTGAAAAACCTTCTGGTGAATCGGAGTTTTATTACGGTTTAAGTGCTCAACGAAGGCACGAATACCACCTTCATAGGTAAAGTGGTCTTGCTTGCCTTCTTCGCGTTCATCGATCAATCGAATTGAGATGCCAGAATTCAAGAATGACAATTCACGTAAACGTTTCGCTAATATTTCGTAATGAAATTCAAGATTATTAGTAAAGGTTTCTTCGCTTGGCCAAAAACGTAAACGGGTACCAGTTTTATCACTATCACCAACCTCTGCCAATGGTGCTTGAGGCACACCATGACAATACGTTTGCTGATAAATATGACCATTACGATTAATGGTTAGCTCAACTTTTTCAGACAAGGCGTTTACAACCGAAACACCTACGCCATGGAGGCCGCCAGACACTTTGTAAGAATTATCATCGAATTTACCACCAGCGTGAAGGACGGTCATGATAACTTCCGCCGCAGACACACCTTCTTCTTCGTGAAGTTCAGTCGGAATACCACGACCGTCATCGCTTACAGAAACCGAACCATCTTCGTGAATCGTAACAATGATATCTTCACAGTGACCAGCAAGAGCCTCATCGATAGAGTTATCGACAACCTCAAAAACCATGTGGTGCAAGCCAGTACCATCATCAGTATCACCGATGTACATTCCTGGGCGCTTACGTACCGCATCGAGGCCTTTAAGCACCTTAATGCTTGATGAATCGTAATTGTTGGACATTGAGTTACTCTCGCTTTAATTATCCTGTGTTATCTTACCGTGTTCAACCATGAACAACTTACCATTTTCATCAAGCATATCAACCACTTGCTCGCGACTAATAGCACTAATGAACACTTGGGCTTTAGTTTCCTTTAATCGCTGCGCTAGCAACGCTCGCCTATGGCTATCCAATTCGGAAGCAAAATCATCAATTAGGTAAATACACTGTTTGCCGGTGGCCTCAGTTAAATGTAAACCTTGCGCTAAACGCAATGCACACACCATTAACTTTAACTGACCGCGGGACAATACGTCCTCAACCGGTATTCCAGCAACTTTGATCCGTAAATCAGCCTTGTGAGGCCCACTTACGGTATAGCCAAGCTGACAGTCACGCTCAAAATTACGTTGTAGCAGCTCAGCATACGGTGTCTCTTTTTCCCAGCCACGGTAGAAACCGAGCTGGATATCAAACTCAGGTAGGAACACCTGACATATTTCAGCCGCTTTTATTTTAACAGCATTAATATAGTCTTGGCGCCATACACTCATCTGTTCAGCAAGTAACGCGAGCTCTTGATCCCAATAACTGAGTTCACGGTAACTACGCGCTTGCTTTAATAAGGCATTACGTTGTTTTGTCAGTCGCTTTAAGCGGCTCCATGCATTATAGAACTTTGGCTCAACATGAAACACACCCCAGTCAATAAAAGCCCGTCGAAATTTAGGACCACCGATTAATAAATCAAATCCTTCAGGGGTTATTAACTGTAACGGTAGCATCTGGGCGAGTTGGGCTAATTTCTGATTGCCCTCTCCACCAATTTTAACTTCAGTGGTGCCATCGCGCTGTTTACTGATCCCTACCGGTAAAATAAGATCATTGTTATCGGTCACTCGGCCATGAATAAATAACTGTTGTTGCTCATGGCGAATAACGCGACTGGTTAAATGACTACGAAACGAACGCCCATGACCTAAATAATGAATCGCTTCAAGAACACTGGTCTTGCCGCTGCCATTGGCACCCACTAAAAAATTAAATCCACTGGCTAACGTAATATCGCATTGAGCAATATTACGAAAATCCTGCACTAATAGCCGAGTCAGCGCCATAATTACAATCTAATTGGCATTACTACATACATGGCTTCATCATTAGTCGCATCTTCAATTAATGACGGTGCATTGGCATCCGATAATGACAACCGCACTTGATCACACTTAAGGGTGTTTAATACATCAAGCACATAACTGACATTGAAACCAATTTCTAAGCTGTCACCTTGATAATCAACATCAAGGAACTCTTCCGCTTCTTCTTGCTCGGGGTTATTGGCGGTAATGCGCATTTCGCCATTGGATAACCCAACTCTTACGCCACGAAACTTCTCATTTGATAAAATAGCGGCACGTGCGAATGCTTTACGCAATTCATCACAATTGGCTTCAACAAACTTGGTGCTATTTTGTGGCATTACGCGGCGATAATCAGGAAAGCGACCATCGACTAACTTAGAGGTAAATACAAAATTACCCACTGTCGCACGTAGATTAGAATGGCCAATTTGAATGTTAACCAATGCGTCTGGATTATCAAACAACCGCACCAATTCAAGTACCCCTTTACGCGGTACAATAATTTGTTTAGTCGGTAAATCATGGCCGGTATTAATCGCACAAACCGCCATACGGTGACCATCGGTTGCTACCGAACGTAAATGTTGGCCATCGGTTTCAAATAACATTCCATTCAGATAGTAACGCACATCTTGGTTTGCCATTGAAAACTGGGTACTGTCGATCAGTTGACGCATTCGCCCTTGCTCAAGGGTAAACTCAACCTCACTTTGCCAATCTTCAATATTAGGAAAATCGGCGGCAGGTAACGTAGTTAACGTATAACGGCTACGACCAGAACGAATTAAAACGCGATCACCTTCATAGATAACCGCAATGTTTGCACTATCAGGCAAACCGCGGCAAATATCTAAAAATTTACGTGACGGTACTGTCACTGCACCCGCTTCAAAATCACCGTCTAGTGCAATTTTAGCAATCAACTCAACTTCAAGATCTGTACCTGTCATCGACAAGCAGCCATTCTCAACTTGCAGCAAAATATTGCCTAAAATAGGTAATGACGGACGACCACCTAAAGCACCAGTCACCTGCTGCAAAGGTTTTAATAAATGTTCACGTTCAACAGTAAATTTCATATTAAGACGACAACGTTCTAATTAGGTTTGAATAATCTTCTTTAATATCGTGGCTTTCTTCACGTAGCTGCTCAATCTTACGACAAGCATGGAGCACGGTAGTATGATCGCGACCGCCAAAGGCATCGCCAATCTCAGGAAGACTGTGGTTTGTTAGCTCTTTCGCGAGTGCCATCGCCATTTGACGTGGACGAGCAACACTACGAGAACGACGCTTAGACAGCATATCTGCCATCTTTATTTTATAATATTCAGCAACCGTCTTCTGAATATTATCAATCGTTACCAGCTTTTCTTGTAATGCGAGTAAATCACGCAGTGCTTCACGGACAAAATCAATCGTGATCGCGCGACCGGTAAAATTAGCATTGGCAATCACACGATTCAACGCCCCTTCTAACTCACGTACGTTTGAGCGTAATCGCTTCGCAATAAAGAATGCCACTTCATCAGCCAGACGAATATTATGATCTTCGGCTTTCTTCATTAAAATTGCAACGCGTGTTTCTAGCTCAGGCGGCTCAATAGCAACCGTTAATCCCCAACCAAAGCGCGATTTTAAACGATCTTCAACCCCGTTAATTTCACGAGGGTAACGATCGGACGTTAAAATAATTTGCTGATTACCTTCTAATAACGCATTAAAGGTATGAAAAAACTCTTCTTGAGAACGTTCTTTATTAGCAAAAAATTGAATATCATCAATCAATAACGCATCAACACTGCGGTAATAACGCTTAAATTCTTCAATCGCATTATTTTGTAGCGCTTTCACCATATCTTGTACAAAACGCTCGGAGTGCATGTAAACCACTTTCGCGTTAGGTTTTCGATTGGCAATCGCGTTACCGACGGCGTGCAATAAGTGGGTTTTACCTAAACCAGTACCACCGTATAAGAACAATGGATTGTAGGCGGCACCCGGGTTATCGGACACTTGACGACAAGCAGCTAAGCCTAATTGGTTGGATTTACCTTCAACAAAATTATTAAAATTATGTTTCGGGTTCACATTAGAACGGTAGCCCCCTGGCGATTCAGTTTGTACTGGAGACGGTGCCGGCTCATAGCGCATTGGTGCCGGCTCTGCACGGGGTCTTGATTGTGGCAAGGTGAATATTGGCGGTGCAACATGTTGGGGTGGTGCAGCAACAGGCTTGCTCCCTACCTCAAAATGCAAACTTGGCGTATCAGCACCACAAAACTCATTAAGCAACCGATTAATGTTATTAAGATATTTATCACGCACCCAATCAAGCACAAACCGATTAGGGGCAAATAATGTCAAGGTATGATCATTTAATTCAGCCTGAAGCGGACGCAGCCACATACTGAATTCTGTCGCAGGGAGTTCTTCCTGAAGGCGTTGAAGGCACTGCAACCATAGCGAAGATGACAAGGTAGACTCCACACTGAATAAACAAAACATAAAAGGGGGAATAATTTTATACGCGCTGAACAAGGATCACCAGTAAAGAGATCGCAGATCCAGTGAATAAGATCGAACTTATGCACATAGATCCCACAACAAAATGCAAGATCAGCACAATTTAACCCACCTTTACCCACAACTATATTAACACAGCTATCACAAAGATAAGTCTTTCATTCCCCGTTTAATGCTGTTTTTACTTAATAATGGTCATTTTATCAGCGTCAATTATCATCCACAGGGAAAACCTAACATTGTGGGTAACCTTTTATGCCAATACCCCCCTCTCTGTATGCCAAAAAAAGCATAATATTAAGTAGCAATATGTTGCTAGCCAAACAAATAGTTATTTCAAATAACTGTTAATTATTATCTTTATCATTTAATACCAAGGTAGGATGGCTTCGCCAAATAACCTCCTATCAAGGTAAGGAAAATACCGAATGAAAAACTGGATAAAAACCATTGTGATTGCAAGTACACTGTTTGCTTGTACAACCACCAGTGTCATGGCTGCAACCACAGTTAAAGTGGGGATGTCCGGTCGTTATTTTCCATTTACTTTTGTTAGCCAAGATAAACTACAAGGGTTTGAAGTTGATCTTTGGAATGCGATTGGTAAACGTAACGACTATCACGTCGAATTTGTTACCGCCAGCTTCTCTGGCTTATTTGGTCAATTAGAAACTGGCCGGATTGATACTATTTCCAATCAAATTGCCATTACCCCTGCCCGCCAAGCAAAATTTTTATTTAGCCAACCTTATGTGATTGATGGCGCGCAATTAGTCGTTCGAAAAGGCAATAACACTATTCATTCAACGGCTGACTTAGATGGCAAAACTGTGGGCGTAAATCTCGGTTCAAACTATGAGCAACTGCTCCGTCAGCTACCGAATGCCGATAAAATTAATATTAAAACCTATGACAGTGGTATCGAACAAGATGTGGCGTTAGGACGAACTGATGCGTTTGTGATGGATCGTTTATCGTCAGTCGCGGTTATTAATGACAAGCCATTACCCTTACAGCTAGCGGGTAAACCGTTTGCGACCATTGAAAGTGCATGGCCATTTTTAAACAACGCCAAAGGGAAATTATTACAGCAACAAGTAAATCAAGCTTTAGCTGCAATGCGTAAAGACGGCACACTGGCTGCAATATCAACCAAATGGTTCAAGAGCGACATCACTCAATAATTAACGCCTCATCATCGTTATCAGTAACGATGATGAATTTATTTGCCTCGCTTGCGTAGCCACTACACCGGATCACCATTATGGGTTTTGATTTTAATTATATGCTGTCGTTGATGCCTATTTTGTTGAAATATTTGCCAACGACATTATCAATGGCTTCTATTGGGGCTGTTTTTGCGCTGATACTGGGCTTACTGCTCGCCTTAATTCGCATTTACCAGTTGCCAGTACTGAACGCATTAACGCAACTGTATATCAGTTTCTTTCGTGGCACACCGCTACTAGTACAGCTATTTTTACTGTATTACGGTTTACCGCAAGTGATGCCAAGTCTTGTTGGCTTAGATGCTTTTAGTGCCGCAGTGATCGGTCTTAGCCTTCACTTTGCCGCTTACATGGCAGAAAGTATTCGTGCAGCCATTACTGGTGTTGATCGCAGCCAACGTGAAGCCAGTCTCGCTATCGGCATGACCGAGTGGCAAACCATGCGTCGAATCATATTACCGCAAGCAACTCGCATCGCATTGCCATCATTGATGAATTACTTTATTGATATGATCAAATCGACCTCACTCGCCTTTACGCTTGGGGTGCCTGAAATCATGGCCAAAGCACAAATGGAAGCCTCATCAAGCTTTAAATTCTTTGAAGCATTCCTTGCTGTCGCCATTATATATTGGGCTGTAGTGATAGTGCTTACTCGCTTACAACAGCTAGCTGAAACGCGCTTAGACAGGGCTTACGTACGATGATTAATATAAAAAAACTCACTAAACGCTTTGGCGAAAACACCATTTTTAGCGATCTTGATCTCAGTATCAAGCAAGGCGAAATTGTGGCGATTATTGGTCCATCAGGAACGGGGAAATCAACCTTCTTACGTTGTCTTAATTACCTTGATAGCGCCAACAGTGGCACCATCACCATTAACGATGTTGAAGTGGATTGTCAGCAGCCGAAAAAAAATGACATTTTAGCGCTGCGACGTCAAACCGGGTTTGTATTTCAAAACTACGCGTTATTTAATCATCTAACGGCCCTGCAAAATATCAGTGAAGGATTGCGCGTCGTGAAAGGGTTCAATGCTGCGCAAGCGCAACAACGGGCACTGAATATTTTGACAGATATTGGTTTAGCCGATAAAGCCAATAGCTACCCCGCTGCCCTTTCTGGAGGTCAACAACAACGGGTGGGTATTGGTCGTGCTATGGCATTAGAGGCCGAATTATTATTGCTTGATGAACCCACGTCAGCCCTCGATCCGTTGTGGGTTAATGAAGTACTTAACTTGATCAAACAGTTAGCAAAACAACAACAGACAATGTTGATCGTCACTCATGAATTACAATTTGCGCGCGAAGTCGCCGATAGAGTGATCTTTATGGCAGACGGTCAATTTGTAGAGCAAGGGCCACCGCAGCAGATCTTTAACCACCCACACGATCCGCGGTTAAAGGCTTTTTTAGCTCAAATAGGGATCCAATAAGGATCCTTGAATTTCGCGCTATAAAACGTATAATGCAGCGCCCGTCATTAGATGTGGGTATAATTATTGACTCTTTGTTGGTCAGTGATTACAATTCCGCCTCTTTGTTCGTGGTAATTGACCAATTATGGCCAATTACATCTAACAAACTTAAAAACTGATCAGTTAATTTAAGGTAAAACCATGAAACGCACATTCCAACCTTCTGTTCTTAAGCGTAAGCGTAGTCACGGCTTCCGTGCTCGTATGGCAACTAAGAACGGTCGTGCAACAATCAATGCACGTCGCGCTAAAGGCCGTAAGCGTCTTTCTAAGTAATCATCGACGATTATTTTGAATAAGTTCGCTTTTTCTCGGGAGTTACGTTTGTTAACTCCCGAACATTATAAAACTGTCTTCCAGCAAGCTCATCGTGCTGGCTCTCCCCACTTGACTATTCTTGCCCGTTCTAACGAACTCGACCACCCCCGTCTCGGTCTGGCTGTTCCAAAAAAACAGATTAAAACTGCTGTCGATAGAAACCGTTTCAAACGCGTTGTTCGCGAAAGTTTCCGTTTAAAACAACATCAGCTTCCAGCCTGTGACTTCGTAGTCATTGCCAAGAAATCAGCCAATGGGTTGAGTAACGAAGAACTATTTACGTTGTTAGATAAGTTATGGCATCGCCTGTCTCGCCCGTCGCGTGGCTAGTCGTAAGACTAGTCCGCTTTTACCAACTGGCAATCAGTCCTCTTCTTGGGCCACGCTGTCGGTTCACCCCTACATGTTCTCAATATGCGATCGAAGCTGTAAAAACGCATGGAGCGCGAAAAGGTTGTTGGTTAGCGGCGAAACGTCTATTAAGATGTCACCCTTTAAATGACGGTGGTTACGACCCCGTTCCGCCAACCAAGCATAACGACAGAGAACATTAACCATGGGTTCCCAACGTAATATTCTGTTAATTGCCCTACTGTTTGTCTCATTTTTGCTATTTCAACAATGGCATGGCGACAAAAACCCGCAACCAACGAAGCAGGGTGTAGCGCAACAAGTCAATAACACAAGTGGTATTCCATCACATTCAAGTGATAATCAACCACTGGCTGACCAGAAAACCTCAACTAACTTAATTACCATTAAAACGGATGTACTGGAATTAACAGTCGACACGCTTGGTGGTGATGTTATCAATGCCAAACTACTTAAATACGACAACACCCTCGGTTCAAAAGACCCGTTTGTTTTATTAAGTGATTCTGATGGCCGTGATTATGTCGCGCAATCAGGCTTAATTGGAACTAACGGTTCAGATTCATCTACACATGGCCGCGCACAATACGCAGTGAGCGCGAAAAGCTTTGTGATGGCCGCAGATCAAAACGAATTGCGTGTACCAATGACATTTACTAAAGATGGCATTAGCTACATCAAAACATTCGTTTTCAAACGCAACGATTATGCGGTTAATGTTGACTACACTGTCGACAACAAAACCGACAAGCCAGCGACAGTACAAATGTACGCGCAGCTTCGTCACCGTCTAGAAAGCAAAACAGGCGGCGGTATTAAAGGCATGGCAATGCACACTTACAACGGTGCTGCATATTCTGCTAACGATACTAAATATAAAAAATACAGCTTTAAAGACATCGAAGAGAAGAATCTTAACCAGTCAGCGAATGACGGCTGGGTGGCGATTATGGAGAACTACTTCGTATCAGCATGGATCCCTCGCGATGGCGCAGATCAGACATCTCAAGTCTACAGCAGCGATAACAATGGTGTAGGTTACATCGGCGTTCGTATGCCGCTAGAGACAGTAGCACCTGGTCAAACAACAGAAATCAAAGCCACACTATGGCTTGGTCCTAAATTGCAAAAAGAAATGGCAGCAACAGCCACTAACCTAAACCTAACGGTTGATTACGGTTGGTTATGGTTCATTGCAAGTCCATTGCATAAATTGCTTTCTTTCATTCACGGTATTGTGGGTAACTGGGGTGTAGCAATCATCATCCTAACGCTAATTGTTCGTGGTGCGATGTACCCACTAACAAAAGCGCAGTACACCTCAATGGCGAAAATGCGCATGCTACAGCCTAAAATTCAGGCAATGCGTGAGCGTTTAGGTGATGACCGTCAACGTCAAAGCCAAGAAATGATGGAATTGTACAAAAAAGAGAAAGTAAACCCACTCGGTGGTTGTTTACCTATCATGCTACAGATGCCAATTTTCATCGCGCTATACTGGGCACTAATGGGATCAGTTGAATTGCGTCATGCGCCATTCTTCGGTTGGATTACGGATCTATCTGCACAAGACCCGTACTACATCCTCCCTGTTCTTATGGGTGTATCAATGTTCCTTATCCAGAAGAACAGCCCATCAACAGTAACGGATCCAATGCAGCAGAAGATCATGACCTTTATGCCGGTTATGTTTACTTTCTTCTTCCTATGGTTCCCTTCAGGTCTAGTGCTTTACTGGCTAGTATCAAACGTTGTGACCCTGATTCAACAAACTATTATTTTCCGCGCGTTGGAAAAGAAAGGTTTACACAGCAAAGCTAAATAAGCTCACCCTGTGAATAAAAGGCGACCTTAGGGTCGCCTTTTTTATGGGGCCAATTAGGCGTAAACCTGCTCTGTGGTTTACAATCATCAAGTCATTTTTAAGCAAAGCCAAGGTTATGAATCAACATATCGATACTATCGTTGCACAAGCAACACCACCGGGCCGTGGCGGCGTCGGCATCATTCGCGTTTCAGGTCCTAAAGCGAAAGAAGTAGCCCTTGCCGTTGCTGGTCGTGAATTAAAAACCCGTTACGCTGAATACCTGCCATTTAAAAATGAAGATGGTACCGCGCTTGATCAAGGTATCGCGCTATTTTTCAAAGGTCCAAACTCATTCACGGGCGAAGATGTATTAGAACTACAAGGCCACGGTGGCCCCGTATTGATGGACATGATGATCCGTCGCATTCTTAACATTGATGGTATTCGTCCTGCTCGTCCAGGTGAGTTCTCTGAACGCGCCTTTATGAACGACAAACTTGATTTAGCCCAAGCAGAAGCTATCGCTGACTTAATCGATGCCAGCTCTGAAGAAGCGGCTAAAAGTGCTTTTAAATCACTGCAAGGCGTATTCTCAAACAAGGTCAATGAATTAGTCGAAGCATTAATTCATTTACGTATCTATGTTGAAGCCGCAATTGACTTCCCTGAAGAAGAAATAGATTTTCTGTCTGACGGTAAAGTCAGTGGTGATCTCAATCGCATCATGGATCATCTTGCAGAAGTACGTAAACAAGCCAACCAAGGTGCGATCATGCGTGAAGGCATGAAAGTGGTGATTGCTGGTCGTCCTAATGCGGGTAAATCAAGCTTGTTAAACGCCTTATCAGGCAAAGACAGCGCGATTGTGACCGATATCGCGGGCACCACTCGTGATGTATTGCGTGAACACATCCACATCGATGGGATGCCGTTACACATCATTGATACCGCCGGTTTACGTGAAGCAACTGATGAAGTTGAACGAATTGGTATTGAGCGTGCGTGGGCTGAAATTGAGCATGCCGATCGCGTGTTGTTCATGGTAGATAGCACCACCACTGATGCCACCGATCCTAAAGATATCTGGCCGGACTTTATTGAACGCTTACCAGCCAACATGGGGTTAACCGTTATACGTAATAAAGCTGAGCTAACCGGTGAGACAGCGGGGATCTGTGAGATAAACAACTCAACAATAATCCGTCTCTCAGCGCGCACAGGCGACGGTGTGGATGATTTACGTGAGCATTTAAAGCAATGTATGGGTTTCTCTGGCACCACCGAAGGAGGCTTTATGGCGCGTCGTCGTCACTTAGATGCCCTTGAGCGTGCAGCCGAACATTTAATCATCGGTAAAGAACAATTAGAAGGCTTTATGGCGGGCGAGATTCTGGCTGAAGAATTACGTTTAGCTCAACAGCACTTAAGTGAAATCACCGGTGAGTTTACATCGGATGATTTACTGGGTCGGATCTTTACTTCGTTCTGTATTGGTAAGTAACCACTAACATTACAACTTACTATCAAAAAAATGCCACATATCATTGATATGTGGCGTTTTTTATTATTATTTACGTTCGGGTTTAGGGTAATTTATGCTGATATATTCTGGTTCATCAATCCCTGCTTGCTGATTAAGCACCCGTGTTAAAGCAAAAAAATAATTCACCAATAAATTACTGAATCGCGGTAACGTTTCAGGCACCTTTTTACCGACTGCATCCACTTTCACTAATTGCCGTACCACTTTCTTGGTTAAACTGCGACACTGGTGTAATTGCACCACCGCCCCGACACCACGCGGTAACACAAAGCGCTTATTGTTATCCGTTACTTGATCGCGAAAATAATGATAATCCGCTTTAAGCTTTAAAATATCCGCTTCAAAAATACCGCATTTACCACGAATAGAGCCGTTTAAATGAAAAATACGCGGTTGTAGCCATATCAATGATTGCTGTACTTCACTAGCGTCTAGTTGTGAGATCACCAAGCCAACATACGTACACAATTCATCGGTGAGAATTTCAAAATCACACAGCGGTGAATCTTCAAAAATAAACGGATAAGCAAGCTCATCAATATCACCAGAAAACTTTAATACCATTGCTTTATGAATCCTTACTAAATAAGCCTAATTGTAACCGTAGACGGTCATTGACAGCGTCCTTGAAATCGCTAACTATATCCGCAAAATTTGCTTGCCAAGGATGAGGTAAGCCCACAATCTGCTGCATATGGAAAATTATGTACCAACTTCTTAAAAATTTATTTTTTATTGGCTGCTTATGCAGTAGTTCATTCTGCTTCAGTGCCGAAACCTCATACCCTATCACTATGATTGATGCTAGTCAGCATGCGGTCACATTAACTCAAATGCCAACACGGGTTGATTCTAAAAGCATGTTCAGTGATCAAGTATTAATGGCCTTATTGCCCTTACAAGACATCACTAGTTTAAGTCGCTTGAGTAAAGATAAAACCTATTCAATCATTGCCAATAAAATTCCCGCTACGCTACCGTTACGTGATCTTAACGTTGAACGTATTATTGCCGAGCGCCCCGATTTAGTGTTAGTGGCAAGTTGGAGTGATGGCCCTAAAATAGCCCAATTACGCGCCGCAGGTATCAAGGTATTTGTGATTAAAACCGTTTATAGCCTCGAAAATATTGAAAAGAATATTTTATTGGTTGGTAAGTTAGTCAATAAAAATGATGCCGCGATAGCATTGGTAACAGCAATGCAACAGCACCTTAAACAACAACTGATTATTCCTGAAAAAAAACTGACCGCTCTTGAATACACCTCATGGGGCGCATCCAGTAATCATAATTCCACCATCAATACCATTATCAACCAAGCCCAGCTCACCAATGTAATTGCGTATAATAGCGGTGATAAATTTGGTCAAGTGCCTATCGGTAAAGAACAATTATTAGCCCTTAATCCCGATATTATTATTATTCCAGGGAAAGACAATGACGGCTTTAAGCAGCAATTACTCCATGATCCCGCACTGCAAACATTAACCGCGATTCGTGATCGCCACGTTATTAGTTTGCCGCACGCATTACGCTCAACCGACAGTCAATATATTGCTGATGCGATCATCTACCTTAATCATAAGGTTTATCAACCCCATGATAGTTCATCAATACATTAAACCAGCCCAAGGATTATTAGCAGTCACGGCATTGCTGGTGCTGTTAATGATTTACCTCAGCTTAGGCTCAGTGGCCATCCCGATCGATGATATTTTTGCGATGCTTGGCAGTTATATCCATGGTGGCGAAGCATTGGCTCAGCAACAATATCCATTAGCCTCAGCCATCATTTTACAAATCCGCCTGCCCCGCGCTTGTGCGGCAATATTGGCCGGAAGTGCCTTAGCATTAGCAGGCGCTTGTAGCCAAGGTTTATTTCGAAATCCCCTTGCCAGTCCAGATATACTCGGCATCAGTGCTGGTAGTAGCTTTGCCGCAGTAGTGGCGATTGTCAGTGGCTTAACCGTGGTCAACCCCGCATTATTGCCCCTTGTTACCGCCATCGGTGCATTAACCACCGCCACGATTGTATATTTGATCGCTCGTCAAACTCAGCAGCATGGATTATTCATTATTCTCGCAGGATTAGCCGTTTCGAGTTTATTGGGAGGACTCACGATGGGCGTGCTGTTAACCGCCCAGCAATATGAGATCAGTGAGTTTGTGTTCTGGACCATGGGAGGCTTGGACGCACGTACATGGCAACAATTATTATGGCCGACCCCGATTATTATTATTGCCGCTTGGATATTATTACGTCACGGTCAGACCTTAAATTTACTCGCGCTAGGTGAACAAAATGCCCATGGAATGGGGATCAACGTGCGTAACAGTCGACGAATATTATTGTTATTAGCAACCCTTCTTACCGCGATGGCGATTGCTGTTGCTGGCCCAATCGGCTTTATTGGTTTAATTGTGCCACACTTAGCACGATTACTGGTCGGCCCCAATAATCGTATTTTATTGCCATTTTCGGCACTATTTGGCGCAATGTTCTTATTAGCATGTGATCTTATTGCCCGTACCGTTATTGCTCCCAATGAATTAAAAACCGGGATCATCACCGCCATTATTGGTGGGATCTATTTTATCGCCCTTTTAATACGCAGCCAATATAAAGGATTACAGTCATGATCCCGTCGTTTGTGATCAACCAATTAAGTTACAGCCAAGGATCACAACCATTATTGCAAAATATTAACTTTGCCATTAATCCCGGTGAACTTGTCGGTATTATTGGCCCTAACGGTGCAGGTAAAAGTACCTTGCTCAAATGCCTCAGTGGCTTCATCACCCCAAGCCATGGCAACATCGATTTATTTGAGCAACCACTCAGCAGTTATAGCCATCAACAACGAGCACAGCATTTAAGTTATTTGCCTCAACATACCGAGCCTGCATTTGGCTTTCTAGTTAAAGACATTATTTATTATGGCTACCGCCAATCATCAGCGTTATCAGAACAAGAAATAAAAGCCATTATTAATCAGCTAGATATAGAAAAACTCTTACATCGCCCTCTTAACCAACTCTCGGGGGGAGAACAACAACGGGTACATTTTGCGCGCTTATTAATTCAAAATTCCGCAGTAATGCTACTTGATGAACCCACCGCAAGTCTTGATATTGGCCATGAATCACTGCTGCTCAATATTCTTAGCCATCATTGCCAGCAAGGTAAAAGTGCACTGATAGCGATTCATAACCTCAATACTGCGATCACCTTTTGCGACCGCTTGTTATTACTCAAAAATGGCCAACAAATTGCATTTGATACTCCACAAAAAGTATTAACGCCACAACAAATCACCGCGCTTTATCAACACCATGTCAGTGTTAGTTATCACCCAGATAACAAAAATTTAATTATTTTACCGCAACGCCAGCGGATCATTTAACCGTAGCGATCAGTATTATGATCGCGAAAAACAAAGATCATAAGTATGTGTAAACAATAAGGGGATCATGTGGGTAAGATCATCCATATACTCCTGATCGGCTTGATGCAGCACTCTTGAAACGATCTTGTTAGTCATTAAAATCACTTACTTTTTAGGTTAAATACCCACATTTTTTCCCACATTAATCCCCATTATTCGCTCGTGGATAAAAAAAATAGCCTTTCAGTGAATAAAACGGTTCACTTATACCATAAAGGCTATCTTTATAGGGCTTGATCTCAGTACAATCTCGGACTGGTATTTGCGCTTCATGCGGATGATCCCATCGAAACGCTCACTCTGAGGATAATTATGTCAACTATTACTCTGATCACTGGCAGTACCCTTGGTGGTGCTGAATATGTAGCCGATCATGTCGCTGAATTATTAACAGCACAAGGCCATCACGCTAATATCATCAACCAGCCACAACTTGCGCAGCTAAATCAAGACACGCTTTGGCTTATTATTTGTTCAACGCACGGTGCTGGTGATTACCCCGATAACTTTATGGCTTTTGCTAATGCCCTTAATCAACAACAACCCAACCTTAAACAGCTTAAATTCGCCATTATTGGGCTTGGTGATAGCAACTACGATACTTTTTGTGCTGCCGCTAAAAATATAGAAGCATTATTGACCCAATTAGGAGCAACTCGCGTTGGCGAACGACTGGATATTGATGTATCGATAACACCTGTTCCTGAAGATGCTGCTGAAATCTGGTTTGAAGACTGGCAAAATTACCTTAACGGTTAAAAAACGGTCAATAGTTACTCAATTAATCCGCCTATTTAATACTTTTATCTGTGGATAACTATGGATCTAAACGGTGATCAACCCATAGTTATCCATTTAATAACTTATAGGCTAGCAAGCCCCTGTGTATAAGTAGCCATTTTGATCCCAGCCTATCCTCTGGAAGATCCAAGCTACTCCACAGCAAATGATCTTCATTAAATGCATGATCATAAGGATCATTTATCGGTTATCCACACGATCGGTGGATCCTAATAGTAGATCTAATAGAAGATCTCTTTAAAAAGATCTTATATATATTTAAAAGACGTAAATGGCCGATCAAATGATCTTGATGAAAGATTCTCTCTTGCCTCGAAACAGGATAGAATGTCGGCCCTTTGCTCGAGTTAACTCACTGGCTATTTAAATACCTGAGGAAGTTCCATGTTTTACCAGGAAAAATTTGATGTCATCGTTGTGGGTGGCGGTCATGCCGGTACTGAAGCGGCACTGGCAGCAGCCCGAATGGGACAAAAAACCTTACTGTTGACCCATAATATCGATACGTTGGGCCAAATGTCGTGCAACCCAGCTATCGGCGGGATCGGGAAAGGACACCTGGTTAAAGAAGTTGATGCCCTTGGTGGCTTGATGGCACATGCCATCGACAAAGGCGGCATTCAATTCCGCACACTCAACTCTTCCAAAGGCCCAGCAGTACGAGCAACACGTGCACAAGCAGACCGTGCACTTTACAAAGCAGCTGTTCGTAACGTATTAGAAAATCAGCCAAATTTAATGATTTTCCAACAAGCTGTAACGGATCTAATTGTTGAAAATAATCGCGCTACCGGCGTGGTTACTGAAATGGGCTTAAAATTCCACGCTAAAGCAGTGGTCTTAACTGTCGGCACATTCCTTGGCGGTAAAATTCATATTGGTTTAGAAAATTACAGTGGTGGCCGTACTGGCGATCCTGCATCAAATGCATTGGCTGACCGCTTACGTGAATTACCATTACGGGTTGATCGTTTAAAAACCGGTACCCCACCGCGTATTGATGCTCGCACGGTTGATTTTAGTGTGCTTGAAACCCAGCATGGTGATAACCCGACCCCAACGTTTTCGTTTATGGGTAAGCAATCGGATCACCCTCGTCAAATCCCTTGTTTTATTACTTACACCAATGAGCGTACCCATGAGGTTATTCGTAATAACCTTGATCGAAGCCCAATGTATGCCGGTGTAATTGAAGGTATTGGTCCGCGTTACTGTCCATCAATTGAAGACAAAGTAATGCGTTTTGCGGATAAAAATAGTCACCAAATTTTCATTGAGCCTGAAGGCTTAACCACCAATGAACTTTATCCGAACGGTATTTCGACCAGCCTACCTTTTGATGTTCAAATTCAAATCGTCCGTTCAATGAAAGGCTTTGAAAACGCAACAATTATGCGTCCTGGCTATGCAATTGAGTATGATTTCTTTGATCCACGCGACCTTAAACAAACTTTTGAAAACAAATACATTGATGGTCTGTTCTTTGCTGGACAAATTAATGGTACTACCGGTTATGAAGAAGCCGCAGCCCAAGGCCTAATGGCAGGTATGAACGCAGCGCTTCAAACCCAAGACAAAGAAGGTTGGAGCCCACGTCGTGATCAAGCCTATATGGGCGTATTGATTGATGATCTCTCAACCATCGGTACTAAAGAACCGTACCGTATGTTTACTTCACGTGCGGAATACCGCTTGTTATTGCGTGAAGATAATGCTGATTTGCGTTTAACCCCAATGGGGCGTGAGTTAGGTCTAGTTGATGATGAACGCTGGGCGCGTTTCAATCAAAAATTAGAAAATATGGAACAAGAGCGTCAACGTTTGAAAGATATTTGGGTTAATCCAAATTCGGATCATATTGAGAGTTTAAATAAGATCCTCAAGTCGCCGATCGTACGTGAAGCCAATGGTGAAGATCTTCTTCGTCGTCCGGAAGTGACTTATAAGCAATTAACAACGATTGAAATGTTTGTACCTGCTCATGAAGATATTGAAGCGAGTGAACAAGTAGAAACGCAGATTAAATATCAAGGTTATATTGATCGTCAGCGTGATGAAGTTGAAAAATCACTGCGTCATGAAACCACCAAATTACCGTTTGATCTTGATTACAGCTTGGTGAAAGGTTTATCCAATGAAGTGGTGATCAAGCTCAATGATGCCAAACCTGAATCTGTCGGTATGGCATCACGTATTTCAGGTATTACACCAGCGGCAATCTCATTGCTATTGGTCTATTTGAAAAAACACGGTTTGCTTAAAAAAGGCGAATAAGGGTTAGATAATGAAACAACGTTTAATACAACTTATCGCTCAAACTGACCTTCAGGTCACAGAACAACAACTTGATCAATTGATTGGTTATGTGCAATTGCTGCACAAATGGAATAAAGCGTATAATCTGACGTCTGTGCGTGATCCCAATGAAATGTTAGTTAAACACATTATGGATAGTATTGTGGTAAGCCAATATTTAGACGGTGAACGTTACATTGATGTGGGTACTGGTCCCGGCTTACCTGGGATCCCATTAGCGATTATGTGCCCGAATAAATCATTTACCCTACTTGATAGCTTAGGTAAACGGATTCGATTTATTCGTCAAGTGATCCATGAGCTAAAAATTACTAATGTCACAGCCGTTCAAAGTCGAGTTGAAGAATTTGACCCAGGTGAAGGTTTTGATGCGGTATTAAGCCGTGCTTTTGCTTCAATGTCAGACATGGTTAATTGGTGTCACCATTTGCCAAAACCAGGTGGTCAATTTTTCGCACTGAAAGGTCAGTACCATCAGGATGAAGCTGCAGAGCTGCCTGAGTGGTGTCATGTTGTTGAGGTTAAAACCTTACAAGTGCCAGAGCTTGATGGTGAACGTCATTTAGTCGTATTAACGGCAAAAGATTAATTGTTGAGGTTTTTTTGTGGGAAGAATCATAGCTGTCGCAAATCAGAAAGGTGGTGTTGGTAAAACAACATCGTGTGTCAATCTGGCTGCTTCATTGGCTGCTACTCAGCGTAAAGTCTTAGTGATCGATCTTGATCCTCAAGGTAATGCGACCATGGCCAGTGGGGTCGACAAATACCAAGTCGAAGCTTCCGCCTATGATCTTTTGGTTGATGAAACTCCTTTTAATCAGGTTGTTATTAACGAAACTACTGGTGGCTATCATTTGATAGCCGCTAATGGTGATGTGACCGCGGCTGAAATTAAATTGATGGAAGTGTTTGCGCGCGAAACTCGATTACGCAATGCGTTAGCGCCCGTTCGTGATAATTACGATTATATTTTTATTGATTGTCCACCATCTTTAAATTTGTTAACTATCAATGCAATGACCGCTGCAGATTCGGTGTTAGTACCGATGCAGTGCGAATATTTTGCTCTTGAAGGTTTAACCGCATTAATGGACACCATCAGCAAATTAACCGCCGTGGTTAATAGTGATCTCAAAATTGAAGGGTTGTTACGGACGATGTTTGATCCCCGCAATCGCCTTTCTAATGAAGTATCACAGCAGCTTAAAAAGCATTTTGGTGATAAAGTATATCGTACTGTTATTCCACGCAATGTCCGTCTTGCTGAAGCGCCAAGTCATGGTCGTCCAGCAATGTATTATGACAAATATTCCAGTGGTGCTAAGGCGTATTTAGCGCTGGCCGGCGAGATGATTCGCCGTGATGAATTAGCACTACAAGCCACTTCGGTTGAAGCGTAAGGTTTTCCATGAATTTCAATAAACGAGGCTTGGGCAAAGGCCTTGATGCCCTACTAGCCACCAGCAATATTGCTCAAGCTAAAAAACAACAAAGTGATGAACATGCATCACAACAAGCTGCTATTGATGGTGAATTACGTCAAATTGCAGTTACTGCACTAACGTCAGGTCAATATCAACCGCGTAAAGCAATGGCGGCTGATGCACTGACTGAATTAGCCGATTCGATTCGTGCTCAAGGCATTATTCAGCCGATTGTTGTACGCCGTATTGATAGTCAACGTTACGAAATTATTGCTGGTGAACGTCGTTGGCAAGCTGCTCGTCAAGCAGGGTTACAGGTTGTACCTTGTATTATTAAAAATGTTGATGATCGTGCTACTGTTGCGATTGCGTTAATTGAAAACATTCAACGTGAAGATCTTAATGCGATAGAAGAAGCGCGCGCGTTAGAGCGATTGCAGCAAGAGTTTTCATTAACTCATCAGCAAGTTGCTGATGCCGTGGGTAAATCACGTGCTGCTGTCTCTAACTTACTTCGTCTAAATCAATTGTCTGATGCTGTTAAACAATTGGTTGAGCAAAAACAGTTAGAAATGGGTCATGCAAGGGCTTTATTAGCCTTAGATGATCAGCAACAGTTAGCTGCTGCACAAATTATTATCAATAAGTTGTTAACTGTGCGTGAGGCTGAAAAGCTAGTAAAAACACTGTTAAACCCAACTGCAGCGCCAGTTAAATCGCCACTCCAGCCACAAACTGTCGCACTACAATTGAGTTTAAGTGAGCGCTTTGGAACCAAAGTTGCCGTGAACCAAAATAAAAATGGTAAAGGTAAAATTGTTATTAATTTCGATCAACAAGATAAATTAGCGCAAATTCTTGCAATGTTAGGCCACGAATTGTGATCTGACCGCGGTAATTTTCAATGAGAAAATTACTCGGTGGTGGTTAGGTTATTTTGTTGTAAAATATAAATGTTTTTTTTGCTGCAATAAGATTGCATTCAATCTATTCAGTCGTATAATTTTCGCTGTATTTCCCTGCACTATGTGTCGTGGAATGGACTCGAGGAACGAATACATGGTATCGGCGCTAGTGAAACCGGGACGCCAATTGGCAAAGCGGTTGCTGTTACTACAATCTGGCGTCGTAGTAGCTACGGCATTAACGGCAGTCTTCGCTGTCAATGTTGACTGGGGAATCTCTGCACTTATCGGTGGTGGTATTTTTATCATTGCCAATACTGTCTTTGCTATGTGCGCGTTTATGTATAGTGGTGCCAGGAAGGCACGATTAGTCATGGCGTCATTCTATGGTGGAGAAGTGCTCAAAATCCTCATAACAGTCATCCTTTTTGCCGCGGCTTACCTGTATAAAGGGGTGGAACTTGTTCCTCTCCAACTAACCTATTTGCTGGTTCTTGGTATTAATATTTTTGGACCGGTTTTATTCATTAACAACAACAAATAGGATCAGTTATGGCTGCGCCAGGTGAAGCGCTAACGCCGTCAAGTTACATCACCCACCACTTAACTAATTTATCGACAGACAAATTAGGGTTAGCGAGTGAGGGAAGTTTCTGGACGGTAAATATCGACAGCCTTATTTTTTCTGTCTTAACCGGATTATTCTTTTTATGGGTATTTCGTAAGGTAGCAAAACAGGCGTCATCAGGAGTTCCAAGTAAGTTACAATGTTTTGTGGAAATGATAGTTGAATTCGTTGATACCAACGTTAAAGATACTTTCCATGGCCGCAATCCACTTGTTGCTCCGTTAGCACTAACCATTTTCTGTTGGATTTTACTGATGAACATCATGGACCTTGTGCCGATTGATTTTCTTCCGTATGCCGCACAAAGTGTCGGAATTCCTTATTTAAAGGTGGTTCCAAGTGCTGACGTTAACATCACTATGGCAATGGCGTTAGGCGTGTTCGCATTGATGATTTACTACAGCATCAAAGTGAAAGGTCTGCTCGGCTTTGCAAAAGAACTGGCTCTTCATCCGTTCAATCACCCAATTATGATTCCGTTTAACTTACTCCTTGAAGTGGTATCGCTGATTGCGAAGCCTATTTCATTAGGAATGCGTTTATTCGGTAACATGTTTGCTGGTGAAGTGGTGTTTATTCTTATCGCGGCGTTGATGCCGTGGTGGGCTCAATGGCTAGGCGCGGTACCGTGGGCTATTTTCCACATCCTAGTCATTACAATTCAAGCATTCGTATTTATGATGTTAACTATCGTGTACCTGTCTCAGGCACATGAAGACAATCATTAACGATTATTTGTAAATTTTATATTTTTTATTGGCACTTTAGCCGACAACTATAAACTGGAGATAGTGATGGAAACTTTACTAAGCTTTTCTGCAATTGCCGTGGGCATCATTGTAGGTCTTGCTTCCCTTGGTACAGCGATCGGCTTCGCAATTCTTGGTGGTAAATTCCTTGAAGGCGCTGCACGTCAACCTGAAATGGCGCCAATGCTGCAAGTTAAGATGTTCATCATCGCAGGTCTATTGGATGCGGTTCCAATGATCGGTATCGTAATCGCGTTGCTATTCACATTCGCAAACCCATTTGTTGGCCAACTAGCTGGCTAATAAACCGCTGTGATCAGCCTTTTTCTAGAAGGCTGACTCCAGAGTAAATGGACCCTAGCAACCCTTTTTAAGGAGATGCGTTGTGAATATGAATGCAACTTTGCTGGGTCAGGCTATCGCTTTCTTCCTGTTTGTCGTGTTCTGCATGAAATATGTATGGCCACCAATTATGGAAGCGATTGAAGAACGTCAGAAAAAAATTGCTGACGGTTTGGCAGCAGCAGATCGCGCTGCCAAAGACCTGAACCTTGCACAAGCTAATGCTTCTGATCAATTGAAAGAAGCTAAACGCGCCGCGAGTGAGCTGATTGAACAGGCAAATAAGCGTAAAGCTCAAATTGTCGATGACGCTAAAATTGAAGCCCAAGCTGAGCGTGAGAAAATTCTTGCTCAAGGCATGGCTGAAATTGAAGCTGAACGTAATCGTGCTCGTGATGAGTTAAGAAAACAAGTTGCAACTCTAGCTGTGATTGGCGCTGAGAAGATCATTGGCCGCTCCATCGATATGGAAGCGCAAACTGATATTCTTAACAAACTCACTGCAGAACTGTAATTAAAGGGGCAAGCACATGTCGGATATGACTACTATCGCACGCCCCTACGCTAAAGCAGCATTTGACTTTGCGGTCGAGAATAATGCACTGGCACAATGGGCAGAAATGCTAACTTTTGCTGGCGCTGTGGCAACTAATGACACTATGCAAGACATTCTTGATAGTGGCTATGCCGCTGACAAGCTCGCTGAAATTTTTGTTTCAGTGTGCGGTGAGCAACTCGACGAATTCGGCCATAACTTGATTAAAGTGATGGCTGTTAATGGACGCCTCAATGCGCTACCCGATGTCTATGGTGAATTCATGCTGATGAAACATGAGCATGAAAAAACCATCGAAGCTATGGTGATATCTGCCATCGTTCTTGATGAAAGCCAATTAGATGCGATCAGCGCCAAACTTGAGCAGCGTTTATCACGTAAAGTGATGTTGACCTGCAGTGTAGACGAGACCCTGATTGCTGGGGTCGTAATTAGAGCTGGAGACCTTGTTATCGATAACTCTGTACGGGGAAAATTGAACCGTCTGAGCGATACTTTGCTGTCTTGATTTGGGGAATTGGAGCATGCAACTTAATTCCACGGAAATTAGCGCACTGATCAAACAACGTATTGAAAACTTCAACGTTGTAAGTGAAGCGCGTAACGAAGGTACTATCGTTTCTGTAAGCGATGGTATTATTCGAATCCATGGCCTTGCTGACGTAATGCAAGGTGAAATGATTGAACTACCCGGCGGACTGTTCGCCTTAGCACTTAACCTTGAGCGTGACTCTGTAGGTGCGGTAGTGATGGGCCCTTATGCTTCGTTACAAGAAGGCATGAAGGTTACAGGTACGGGTCGTATTCTTGAAGTCCCTGTTGGTCCGGCACTGCTTGGGCGTGTTGTTAACACCCTAGGTCAGCCTATCGATGGTAAGGGTTCAATTGAAACAGAGACATTCTCTCCTGTTGAAGTAATTGCACCCGGTGTAATCGATCGTAAATCTGTTGATCAACCGGTACAAACTGGTTACAAAGCAGTCGATGCGATGATCCCTATCGGTCGTGGTCAGCGTGAGCTGATTATCGGTGACCGTCAAACGGGTAAAACCGCGATGGCTATCGATGCCATCATTAACCAGAAAAATTCTGGTATCTATTCTGTGTATGTGGCTATTGGCCAGAAAGCTTCAACGATTGCGAACGTAGTTCGTAAACTTGAAGAGCACGGCGCATTGGAAAACACCATTGTTGTGGTTGCATCAGCATCAGAAGCTGCCGCGCTACAATACCTTGCACCCTACTCAGGTTGTGCAATGGGTGAATATTTCCGTGACCGTGGCGAAGATGCACTGATCGTATACGATGACTTGTCTAAACAAGCCGTTGCTTATCGTCAAATCTCACTATTGCTAAAACGCCCACCGGGTCGTGAAGCATTCCCTGGTGATGTTTTCTACCTTCACTCTCGTCTTCTTGAGCGCGCATCACGTGTTAGTGTGCACTATGTTGAGAAATTTACGAACGGTGAAGTGACAGGTAAAACAGGTTCTTTAACCGCGTTACCTATCATTGAAACACAAGCTGGTGACGTATCGGCGTTTGTACCGACTAACGTTATCTCTATCACCGATGGTCAGATCTTCCTACAAACAGAACTGTTCAACGCCGGTATTCGTCCAGCGGTTGATCCAGGTATTTCTGTATCGCGTGTAGGTGGTGCTGCCCAAACTAAAGTTATCAAGAAGCTTTCAGGTGGTATTCGTACTGCCCTAGCACAGTATCGTGAACTAGCTGCCTTTGCTCAGTTCTCGTCAGACCTTGATGATGCAACTAAAAAGCAGCTTGATCACGGTCAGAAAGTGACTGAGTTGATGAAGCAAAAACAATACTCGCCAATGTCTGTATTTGAGCAAGCGATTGTTATTTTTGCTGCCGAGAAAGGTTTCTTAGGCGATGTTGAAATTGCCAAGTTAGCTGATTTCGAAGCTGCGTTGCTTTCATTTGCCAAAGGTCAATTTGCTGAGTTAGTAGCTCAAATTGATGAAACGGGTGCTTACAACGATGATATCGAAGCGCAGTTCTCGAAACTGCTGCAAGATTTCAAAGCGACCCAAACTTGGTAATTGGTTGGTGATCGCTTAGCGATCACCTTCTAACGGAGAGTGACGATGGCCAGCGCAAAAGAGATTCGTAACAAGATCGGCAGTGTTCAAAATACACAGAAGATCACCAAAGCGATGGAAATGGTGGCCGCTTCTAAAATGCGTAAAACGCAAGAAGCAATGCAGTCATCACGTCCATACGCACAAACTATGCGCAAAGTGATCGGTCACATCGCCCTTGGTAGCCTTGAGTATAAACATCCTTATCTCGAAGAGCGTGAAGCCAAGCGCGTCGGTTACATCATTGTTTCTACAGATCGTGGTCTATGTGGTGGCTTAAACATTAACTTGTTTAAAAAAGCCATCAACGATGTTCAAACGTGGACTGAAAAAGGTGCAGAGGTTGATCTCGCGTTAATTGGCGCGAAAGCAACTGCCTTTTTTAATAACTACGGCGGCAACGTAATGGCGCAAGTTTCCGGCCTTGGTGATGCACCAACGGTTAATGAGCTGATCGGTACTGTTGGCGTAATGCTGAAGAAATATGATGAAGGTCAATTAGATCGTTTGTATCTGGTATACAACAAGTTTGTAAATACCATGGTGCAAGAACCGGTGATTGATCAATTGTTGCCTTTGCCTAAGTCAGAAGACGAAGAGATGCAGCGCAACCATTCTTGGGATTATATTTATGAGCCCGAGCCTAAACCATTGCTTGATGCTTTATTGGTTCGTTATGTCGAATCACAAGTGTATCAAGGTGTGGTTGAGAACCTTGCCAGTGAGCAAGCGGCACGAATGGTAGCAATGAAAGCTGCAACCGATAACGCAGGTGATCTGATTGATGACTTGCAACTTGTGTATAACAAAGCCCGTCAGGCGGCGATCACACAAGAATTATCAGAAATCGTTTCTGGTGCATCTGCTGTTTAAGGCAAAGAATTAATAAGTTTAGAGGATTAACGATGGCTACAGGTAAGATCGTCCAGATCATTGGTGCAGTAGTCGACGTAGAGTTTCCACAGAACTCTGTACCCAAAGTATATGATGCCCTACAAGTTGATGCGATGGAAAAAGGTACGTTAGTACTGGAAGTTCAGCAACAACTTGGTGGCGGTGTTGTGCGTGGTATCGCAATGGGTACTTCTGATGGCTTACGTCGTGGTTTGTCTGTAGAAAATACAGGCCGCCCTATTGAAGTACCAGTGGGTACGGCAACACTAGGACGTATCATGAACGTTCTAGGTCAACCCATTGATGAGTGTGGTGAAATCGGTGAGCAAGAGCGTTATGCTATTCACCGTCCAGCGCCAAGCTACGAAGAACAATCTAATGCAACCGAACTGTTAGAGACTGGCGTTAAGGTTATCGACCTTATTTGTCCGTTTGCTAAGGGTGGTAAAATCGGTCTATTTGGTGGTGCGGGTGTAGGTAAGACCGTTAACATGATGGAGCTTATCAACAACATCGCCCTTCAACACTCAGGCCTATCAGTATTTGCTGGTGTGGGTGAGCGTACACGTGAAGGTAACGATTTCTACTTTGAAATGCAGGAAGCTGGGGTTGTTAACCTTGAGAAGCCTGAAGAATCAAAAGTAGCAATGGTTTATGGCCAGATGAACGAGCCTCCAGGTAACCGTCTACGTGTTGCTTTGACGGGTTTGACTATGGCTGAGCGTTTCCGTGATGAAGGTCGTGACGTACTGTTATTTATCGATAACATTTACCGTTACACCCTAGCGGGAACCGAAGTTTCAGCACTATTGGGTCGTATGCCTTCTGCGGTAGGTTACCAGCCAACACTTGCTGAAGAGATGGGTGTACTGCAAGAGCGTATTACCTCAACTAAGTCAGGTTCTATCACGTCAGTGCAGGCGGTATACGTACCTGCCGATGACTTGACTGACCCATCACCAGCAACAACATTTGCTCACTTAGATGCAACGGTTGTTCTATCGCGTCAAATCGCATCGCTAGGTCTATACCCTGCGATCGACCCATTGGATTCAACATCACGTATGCTTGATCCATTGGTAGTAGGTCAAGAACATTACGACATCGCGCGTGGCGTTCAAAGTTTACTACAGCGCTATAAAGAGCTGAAAGACATCATCGCAATCCTTGGTATGGATGAGCTATCTGAAGAAGATAAGCAAGCTGTATCTCGTGCGCGTAAGATTGAACGTTTCCTAACACAGCCTTACCACGTAGCAGAAGTATTTACTGGTTCACCTGGTATTTACGTATCACTTAAAGATACGTTACGTAGCTTTAAAGGTATTTTAGGCGGTGAATACGACGATATCCCTGAGCAGGCATTTATGTACTGTGGCGCGATTGAAGACGTACTAGAAAACGCCAAAAAACTGTAAGCTAATTAGGAGGCGATATGGCAGCGATAACCTTTCATCTGGATGTAGTCAGTGCTGAGAAACGCTTGTTTTCTGGTCGTGCTGAGAATATTCAGGTAACGGGTAGCGAAGGTGAACTCGGTATTCATGCCGGTCACACGCCGTTGTTGAGTGCGATTACTCCAGGCATGGTACGTATTATTAAGCAAGGTGGCACAGAAGAGGTTATTTATCTTTCTGGCGGCATGCTTGAAGTACAACCTGGTATCGTAACCGTACTTGCTGACACCGCTATTCGTGGTATTGATTTAGATACTGCGAAAGCTGAAGAAGCAAAACGTCAAGCTGAAGAGAGAATTCATAATCAGCATGGCGATATCGATTTTGCCCAAGCAGCCAGTGATCTAGCAAAAGCAATTGCTCAGCTACGCGTTATTGAATTGACCAAGCGTGCACGTTAGTCAGTGTTAATAACTGCATCATAGGAAGCGACCTTAGGGTCGCTTTTTTTATGACCGAATTTTATTTTATTATCTTACCTATAAGAATAACGGCTGGTGTGATTATAGATATGATTGATTTTTAGCCATGTATAATAAAAAGTTATTTATAAAGAGTTTTTTACTTGGTTATTTTTTAGTTAAAATGTGCAGATCATCTTAAACCTATGTGCATCTACAGGTACAATAGGGATATATAAATTACATATGCATTTAGAGGAATACTCATCATGAGCTTTAGCGCTGTGATTCTTGCCGCGGGAAAAGGCACCCGTATGTACTCGAACTTACCCAAGGTACTTCATACGCTTGCAGGTAAGCCAATGGTTAAGCATGTCATTGATACTTGCAATGATATTGGTTCAAGCAGTATCAATCTTGTCTATGGACATGGTGGCGATACTATGCAGCAAGTGTTGGCCAATGAAAATGTTAATTGGGTACTACAGGCTGAACAATTAGGGACTGGACACGCGGTAAATCAAGCAGTGCCGAACCTTGCCGATGATGAGAAAGCATTAATCTTGTACGGTGATGTACCATTAATTAGCGCGCAAACGTTAGAAAACCTACTTGATGCTCAACCAAGTGGTGGTATTGCACTATTAACAGTAGTACTTGAGAACCCAATGGGCTATGGCCGTATTGTGCGTCGCAATGGTCCGGTAGTGGCGATTGTTGAAGAAAAAGATGCTACGGAAGAGCAAAAGTTAATTAAAGAAATCAACACTGGCGTTATGGTCGCTAACGGTGGTGATCTTAAACGTTGGTTAGCGTCACTTAAGAATGAAAACGCTCAAGGTGAATATTACCTCACTGATATTATTGAAATTGCTCATAACGAAGGTCGTGCAGTTGAAGCGGTACACCCTGCATTAGCGATTGAAGTTGAAGGGGTAAATAATCGTGTCCAACTGGCGCGTCTTGAGCGTGCGTTCCAAGGTATGCAGGCAGAGCGTTTATTAGAACAAGGCGTGATGCTACGTGATCCGGCCCGATTTGATTTACGTGGTTCATTACAGTGTGGAACCGATGTTGAAATCGATGTGAACGTTATTATTGAAGGTAGCGTCAGTATTGGTGATAACGTGATTATCGGTGCTGGTTGTGTACTTAAAAATTGTGAGATTGATGATAACAGTATTATTAGTCCTTACAGTGTGATCGAAGGTGCTACCGTTGGTGAAGCATGTACTGTCGGTCCATTTGCACGTTTACGTCCAGGTGCTGAATTGATGGCACAAGCCCATGTGGGTAATTTCGTTGAGATGAAGCAAGTGCGTTTAGGCGTTGGTTCAAAAGCGGGACATCTTAGCTATTTAGGCGATGCTGATATTGGCGCTAATGTAAATATTGGTGCCGGTACGATCACCTGTAACTACGATGGTGCCAATAAGTTTAAAACTGAAATTGGTGATAATGTGTTTGTGGGATCTGATACCCAGCTAATTGCACCAGTTAAAGTTGCTGCTGGTGCAACCATTGGTGCGGGTTCAACTATTAACCGTAATATTGGTGAAGATGAGTTAGTTATCACCCGTACACCAGCACGTACGATTAAAGGTTGGAAGCGTCCAACTAAAAAATAGGCTTATTCTATAACTGAAAAAATGTCAGTTTGAAGAGCTTATATTCTAAAGCAGAGCGCCAGCTCTGCTTTTTTTATGGCTAATTTTTAGCTTTTTCCCACCGTTTAGTCCTAATAATGTTATCCCTTGGCTGTATTATTTTGTGATGAAAATTATTACAAGGGTATTGCAGGATCCTTTTTATAGACGCTATACTAGTTTCAAATCGAAACTTATTGTGTTGTTTAACCTTCATGTCGAAACGTAATACACAGCAACGTCGTCATGCTATTGCCGTTATGGTCAGTGAGCAAGGTGAAGTTAGCGTTGATGCTTTAGCGCATCATTTCTCTACTTCTGAAGTTACTATCCGTAAAGATCTCGCAGCATTAGAGATCACAGGCTCACTCTTGCGTCGTTATGGTGGTGCAATTGCAATGCCAACTGAATTTGTTACGACCGAGCAAACTGAGCAAGTTTCAGTGTGTAAGTTAGCTATTGCTCAAGCAGCGGCAGAACAAATTCGCGATCATCATCGCATCATTATTGATAGTGGCAGTACCACCGCGGCGTTAATTTCGTTGCTTGGTATCAAGCAAGGCCTAATTGTAATGACCAACGCCTTGCATGTTGCCAATGCTCTCAATGCGCTTGAAAACGAACCGACGTTATTAATGACTGGTGGTACGTGGGATCCTCATTCTGAATCATTTCAAGGCCAAGTGGCTGAGTCTGTCTTACGTTCGTATGATTTTGATCAACTCTTTATTGGGGCTGATGGGATTGATGTTGCCCGCGGTACCACCACTTTTAATGAACTCATGGGCTTGAGTCGAGTGATGGCTGAAGTATCACGTGAAGTAGTGGTAATGGTCGAATCAAATAAGGTTGGTCGTAAAATCCCTAATCTTGAATTAGCGTGGCAGGGGATCAGTACCTTGATCACCGATGAAGGCTTAAGTGATAGCGATAAAGTTAGTATAGAGCAACATGGGGTGCGAGTTATTCGTGCCGCGGTTAAAGCATAACCTCAGAATAACCAAAGAAGTAGAAAAGGAATTATTATGTGTGGGATAGTGGGTGCAGTAGCGCAACGTGATGTGGCTGAAATTCTCATTGAAGGCTTACGCCGTTTAGAATACCGCGGTTATGACTCTGCCGGGATTGCGGTTGTGGATACTAAGAAAACACTGCAGCGTGTACGCCGATTAGGTAAGGTTCAAGAGTTAGCTGATGCAGTTGATAATATGCCCCTAAGTGGAGGTACAGGCATTGCACATACCCGTTGGGCAACCCATGGTGAACCATCAGAAGCCAATGCTCATCCCCATATCTCCGGTCAACACATTGCTTTAGTCCACAATGGTATTATTGAAAATCATCACCAATTACGTGAGTTATTGCGTGAACGTGATTATGTGTTTAGCTCACAAACGGATACTGAAGTCATTGCCCATTTGGTTGATTGGGAATTGCGATCATCTGCGAGTTTACTTGAAGCTGTTCAAAAAACTGTGCAGCAACTGCAAGGCGCATATGGCACTGTGGTGATGGATAGTCGCGATCCTGAACGGATTGTTGTTGCGCGCTCTGGCAGTCCATTAGTGATTGGACTCGGGGTCGGCGAAAACTTTATCGCCTCAGATCAATTGGCATTATTAAATGTGACTCGCCGCTTTATGTTCTTAGAAGAAGGTGATGTCGCTGAAATTACACGCCGAGCAATTGCTGTCTTTGATGATAATGGTCACGCGGTTGAACGGGCGGTGAGTGAATCGACGGTAGAGCATGATGCTGCTGATAAAGGCCAATATCGACACTATATGCAAAAAGAGATCTTTGAACAGCCAAGTGCATTGATCAACACAATGGAAGGTCGAATCAGCAATGATCATGTGATCGTTGAGAGTATTGGTAGTGATGCCACTGCGATCCTCGATAAAGTAGAACATATTCAGATCATTGCTTGTGGCACCTCGTATAATGCTGGCATGGTGGCACGGTATTGGTTTGAATCGCTTGCTGGTGTCAGTTGTGATGTTGAGATAGCTTCAGAGTTCCGTTACCGTAAATTTGTCACTCGTCCGAATAGTTTGTTGATCACCCTGTCTCAATCAGGTGAAACCGCAGATACCTTGGCTGCGTTACGCTTAGCGAAACAAAAAGGCTATATGGCAGCGATGACGATTTGTAATGTCGCCGGTTCATCGTTAGTACGCGAGTCTGATTTAGCCTTTATGACCCGTGCTGGCGCTGAAATTGGGGTTGCCTCGACCAAAGCGTTTACCACTCAGCTGGTGGCATTATTGATGTTAGTGACCGCACTAGGTAAACAGCAAGGCCGTATTGATCGGGTTCAAGAACAACAGATCGTGACTGCGTTGCATCAATTGCCGGCTCAAATTGAAAAAGCGTTGGCGTTTGATAAACCGATTGAAGCCTTAGCCGAAGATTTTGCTGATAAACAGCATGCGCTATTTTTAGGTCGCGGTGAGTTTTATCCGATTGCGGTTGAAGCATCATTGAAACTGAAAGAAATCTCTTATATTCACGCGGAGGCATATGCGGCGGGTGAGCTTAAACATGGTCCATTAGCGTTAGTTGATGCTGAAATGCCCGTGATTGTGGTTGCTCCAACCAATGATCTACTTGAAAAGCTCAAGTCAAACATTGAAGAAGTGCGTGCCCGTGGCGGGTTGTTGTATGTCTTTGCCGATAACGAAGCTGGTTTTGATGATTGTGATGGGATGAAGATCATCACTATGCCTAAAGTTGATGAAATTATTGCGCCAATTTTCTATACCATTCCGATGCAGTTATTGGCTTATCACGTTGCCTTAATTAAAGGGACAGATGTTGATCAGCCACGAAATCTGGCTAAAGCGGTAACGGTTGAATAAACCGTTATTGATGTATTTTAACTGATTATTGATCGAATAATGAAGGTGCCATTAATGGCACCTTTTTTGGTATGATTGCGATCAGCGCCCTACGTCTAGTTATATTGGCATCGATAACGCTTTTTTTGCGAAATAGAAATAGCGTGGTTAAAAGTGACGAACTGCAATTCAAAATAAAAAAAAGTGTCATCATTAAAGGGTAATTGTCTGATTTACGTGCCTTGGTGGACAAAAAAACTTGGCGTGTCATCTGCAAGGAGGTTGTAGTACTAATGCTGACAACAGGTTTTGTGGAGTAAATGATGGCAGATCGTAAACAAGAGATGGCAGTACGGATCAAAGAAGCACGTGAATGGAAAGGCTTAACTCAAGTTTATATGGCCCAGCAACTGCGAGTTGCACGTCAAACCTATTTGGATTTAGAAACCGGTAAAACTGAGCCTAAAGTACGGTTATTGGTTGAGATTTCTGAGCTCACCGAAAGGCCATTAACCTGGTTTATTTATGGTGATTTAGGGCTGGATATTATTGAGAGTGAATATAAAGAAGAGATCGATAAATTAGTCCAGTGTTTTGGTTGTTTACCCCACTCAGCACGGCAAATTATTTTACAGCAGAGCATTCAATTAGCCCAATATATGGTGGAATATACCCGTAATATCACTCATCGTCGTTGATATGATATAAAAAAGCAGCACTAAGGCTGCTTGATATAGAGCGGGTGTTGAGACTGTTATTGGGCGAGAAAAAATTTATATGCCGCGCTGTCAGTCTCGTCATGCCAATGATAGCCTAATTTACGCAAGTGACTGGCAAATGAGAGTAGATCGTGATCAGCTAATTCAAAACCACATAATACTCGGCCATAATCAGCGCCGTGATTACGGTAGTTAAACAAGCTAATATTCCACTGGCTGCCTAAGGTTGATAGAAACTTAGCCAGAGCGCCGGGGTACTCTGGAAATTCAAAACTGTACAGGCGTTCTTGCAATGGCTTTGAAGGCCGACCACCGATCATATAACGCACATGTACTTTGGCTATCTCATCATCAGATAAATCCATCACTGGATAACCGCCCTGTCGTAGATCGGTAATGATTTGATCTAACTCGACTTGGCCTTGAATTAAGCGTACCCCAACAAACACATTTGCCAGTTTATTGTCGTTATAACGATAGTTAAATTCGGTGACGGCTCGGCCACCGATTAGATGGCAAAATTCCAGAAAAGCACCCGCACGTTCAGGAATCGTAACCGCTAACAACCCTTCCCGTTTTTCACCTAATTCACACCGCTCTGAGACATAACGCAGGCCATGAAAATTAAGATTAGCGCCAGATAAAATAGCTGCTAAGTGACGTTGTTGTAATTGGTGTTGTTCAGCATATTTTTTTAAACCCGCGAGAGATAATGCCCCTGAAGGTTCGGCTATGGCGCGCGTATCTTCAAAAATATCTTTCACTGCAGAACAAATTTCATCGCTGCTAACGGTGATCACATCATCAAGATATTGTTCACATAAGCGAAAGGTTTCATTGCCGATCCGTTTTACTGCCACCCCATCAGCAAACATCCCGACTTGATCTAAAGTGACGGGTTGTCCAGCATCAAGAGCCGCTTTTAAGCAGGCAGAATCTTCAGCTTCAACGCCAATCACTTTAATTTCGGGAAGCAGTTGTTTTAACAATACCGAAACGCCAGCCGCTAAACCGCCACCGCCGACAGGCACAAACACATATTCAAGATGCCCATTTTGTTGCACCAATTCAATTCCAATCGTGCCTTGTCCGGCAATAATTGCCGGATGATCAAACGGTGGAATAAAGGTATAGCCATGCTGCTGGGCAAGCATTTCTGCATGGATTTTAGCTTCATCAAAATTATTACCATGCAGGATCACGTTGCCGCCAAACCCTCGTACTGCATCGACCTTAATGTCAGGCGTAGTACGCGGCATGACGATAGTGGCACTGACCCCGAGTTTTTGGCTTGATAATGCTAATCCCTGCGCATGATTTCCCGCTGATGCTGCAATCACTCCTGCTTGACGTTGAGATTCTGTCAGTTGGGTCATCATGTTATAGGCACCGCGCAATTTAAAAGAATGCACCGGTTGGCGGTCTTCTCGCTTTAGTTGAATATGATTGCCGATGCGAGCACTGAGGCGAGTCATGCTTTGCAAGGGGGTGACTTGTGCGATTTCATATACTGGCGCACGTAAAATATTGCGCAAATAGTCGGCGCCGCTAAGTAAATATTGGTCGCTTACAGGTTTAACATCGGCCATCAGATTATCCTTCTAGCTTTGATTTATCACGTACAGCGCCTTTATCAGCACTCGTTGCAAGCAGGGCATAAGCTTTAAGTGCTAATGACACCTGACGTACACGATCGACAGGTTTCCAGCCTTGTTGTTCAGCATCAGCGCGACGACCTGCAAGGATGGCATCATCGACTAATAACTCGATACTGCGATTGGGAATATCAATCGCGATCATATCGCCACTATTGATTAAGCCAATAGTACCGCCGCTAGCGGCTTCGGGTGATACGTGACCAATCGATAATCCTGAGGTACCACCAGAGAAACGCCCATCAGTGATCAAGGCGCACTCTTTACCGAGTCCCATTGATTTTAAATAGGTAGTTGGATAGAGCATTTCTTGCATGCCCGGACCCCCTTTCGGGCCTTCATAGCGGATCACAACCACATCACCGGCTTTGACCTTACCGCCAAGAATACCTTCAACAGCCGTGTCTTGGCTTTCAAAGACGACCGCGGGTCCGGTAAAGGTTAAGCAGCTTTCATCAACGCCTGCGGTTTTAACAATACAGCCATTAAGTGCCATATTGCCTGATAACACTGCTAATCCACCTTCATCGCTAAAAGCAAACTCTCGGCTACGAATACAACCATGTTGGCGATCATCGTCCAAGGTGTCCCAGCGGCAATTTTGTGAAAAGGCTTTGGTAGTACGAATACCCGCAGGGCCTGCACGGAAGAAATCTTTGACTGCTTGGGATTGGGTCTGGACGATATCGTAATGGCGCAGGCTTTCTGCAAAGGTCTCGCCTAAAATATTGTGACATTGATTGTGGAACAGTCCGGCGCGATCAAGTTCACCTAAAATACTGTAAACCCCACCCGCTCGGTGAACATCTTCCATGTGGTATTTTGGTGTTGACGGCGCAACTTTACACAGTTGTGGCACGCGACGTGACATTTGATCAATATCAGCCATGGTGAAATCAATCTCACCTTCTTGAGCTGCTGCCAATAAGTGCAATACGGTATTGCTTGAGCCGCCCATCGCGATATCGAGTGCCATCGCATTTTCAAAAGCTAATTTGTTGGCAATATTACGTGGTAATGCGGTGGCATCATCTTTTTCGTAATAACGTTTAGTCAGCGCGACAATACGCTTACCTGCATTAATGAATAACTGCTCTCGATCAGCGTGTGTTGCCAGCATTGAACCATTCCCCGGTTGGCTTAAACCTAAGGCTTCGGTTAAACAGTTCATTGAGTTGGCGGTAAACATCCCCGAACAGGAACCGCAGGTTGGGCAGGCGGATCGTTCGATCTGCTCACTTTGTTCATCAGAAACAGAAGGATCCGCACCTTGGATCATCGCATCCACCAAATCGAGTTTGATCACTTGATCTGATAGCTTGGTTTTTCCTGCTTCCATAGGGCCACCGGAAACGAAAATGACCGGAATGTTTAATCGCAGTGATGCCATTAACATTCCTGGGGTGATTTTGTCGCAGTTAGAGATACAGACCATCGCATCAGCACAATGGGCGTTGACCATGTATTCAACCGAGTCGGCAATCAATTCACGGGAAGGTAATGAATACAACATGCCGCCATGGCCCATGGCAATACCATCATCAACCGCAATGGTATTAAATTCTTTGGCGATCCCGCCGGCTTGCTCTATTTGTGCGGCAACCAATTGACCGAGATCTTTTAAGTGGACGTGGCCGGGTACAAATTGAGTAAATGAGTTTACTACCGCAATAATCGGTTTACCAAAATCTTCATCTTTAACCCCAGTTGCGCGCCATAATGCGCGCGCGCCTGCCATATTTCGGCCGTGGGTAGTAGTTGCTGAACGGTACTTAGGCATAACAATAAAATCCTTTTTAGTTCAGCCACCTTATCGATGGCTGAAGTCATTAATTAACGTAATCGGCGGCTGTTACTTTGCTGGGTATACGTAGTCTAGCCAGCCCCATTTGTCGTCAGTTTCGCCATTAAATAGCCCAAAATAATCAGTCTGTAATTGTTGGGTTATGGGGCCACGTTTACCTGTACCAACCGTGATCTGATCAACACTGCGTACGGGTACAATTTCAGCTGCGGTGCCGGTCATAAATATTTCGTCAGCAAGATAGAGCGCTTCACGGGCAATATTTTCTTCACGGACTTCATAGCCTCGTTCTTTGGCTAAGGTAATGATGGTATCTCGAGTAATGCCGGGTAAAATAGCGCTGGTTGTTGGTGGTGTTGATAAAATACCGTTACGAACCAAAAATATATTTTCGCCTGCGCCTTCTGAAAGATAACCATCAACACTTAACGCAATCCCTTCTGCATAACCATGACGACGGGCTTCACTGCCGACCAGTAAAGATGAGAGGTAGTTACCGCCAGCTTTAGCCGCTGTTGGTATAGTATTGGGTGCTGCACGGTTCCAACTTGAAACCATCGCATCGACGCCATTTTCTAATGCTTCTTCACCTAAATATGAGCCCCATGGGAATGCCGCTACAATCAGATCCATGATGGTATCAACCGGTGGGCAGACACCTAAACCGACATTACCGACATAGCCTAATGGGCGAATATAGGCCGAATCAAGTTTGTTGACGCGAATGGTTTCACGGCAAATTTCCATGAGTTGATCGCAGCTATAGGGGATCGGGAAACGATAAATTTTAGCTGAGTTAAGTAACCGCTGCATATGCTCTGGGTGGCGAAAAACTGCCGGTCCTTTGGGGGTGTTGTAACAACGAATGCCTTCAAAAACAGAAGTGCCGTAGTGCATTGCATGGGTAAGAACGTGAACATTGGCTTGTGCCCAAGGAACGATATTACCGTTAAACCAAATATAATCAGCTGTGTTTGCCATGATGAGTTCCCTTCTTAAATGGTATCTAGATTGTCGATTTGTGAGGTGGTAACTGTGGTTACGTCCCAGAGTTTTTCTATTTGATTGATCAGAATGCTAATCGGACGATCACTATCGACAATGATGGCTATAGTGGCGATATTGCTATGGTGGTTTTGGGTTGCATCCACTTTCTTGATCACAAATCCACGGTGACGAATAACCCGTAAAATACGTTCAAGTAACACCGGTTTATCGTTGGCTTTAATATCGAGTAAATATCTTTCCATGATCAGGTATTCTCCAGCATGTCTTGATTGGCTGCGCCCGGTGGCACTAATGGCCATACGTTTTGTTCTTCATCAATCACTACATGTAATAAATAGGCACTGTTGCTGGCAAGCATTTCAGCCAGTGCTGGCGCAACTTCCTCTTTGCGAGTGATGGTTTTACCGGGAATATCAAACGCCCGCGCCAACATCACAAAATCAGGATTATCATCCAAAATTGTCTCGCTATGGCGACCATCAAAAAACAGTGATTGCCATTGACGCACCATGCCTAAGCGTTGGTTATTAATCAGCACCATTTTGACTGGAATTTGGCGGCGTTTAAGGGTACCAAGTTCCTGCACATTCATCATAAATGAGCCATCGCCAGAGATTAAGATTGATTGCGAATCAGGACGAGCAACGCTGGCACCCATCGCGGCGGGTAAACCAAAACCCATGGTGCCAAGCCCTGCCGAGGTAATATAATTTTGAGGTTCACGTGGTTGAATATGTTGTGCGGCCCACATTTGGTGTTGGCCGACATCGGTAGAGACTATGCTGTTATCCGCCATCATGTCAGACAGTTGTTTGAGTAGATGTGGTGCATAAATTAACTCGCCCAGGTGGTCATAACGCCACTTACCAATTTTGCGTAAATGCTCGCTATGGGTTAACCAACGGCTGATATCTTGGCCTAATTCTAGCTGTGGTAAAATGACATTAATATCACCCCGTAAAGGGGCGTTGGCATGGCGGAGTTTATTAAATTCCGCAGCATCAATATCAAGATGGATCACTTTAGCATGTGGCGCAAAAGTATCGAGTTTCCCCGTCACCCGATCATCAAATCGAGCTCCGACTACAATTAATAAATCGGCTTCTTGTACAACAAGGTTCGCGGCTTTAGTGCCATGCATGCCGAGCATACCTAAATAATGTGGATCATGACGAGCAACTGAGCCTAAGCCTTTAAGGGTGCTGACTGATGGCATCGGATTATTGGTAAGAAATTGACGCAGGGTTGCGGTTGCCTTGGCAATTTGCACACCACCACCGACATACAGCACTGGACGTTGGCATTGAGTCAATAATTGTTGGGCACAAGCAATGGCAGTTGCAGTAGCCTGCGGTACTGGCGGTGGCGTAATGATCGGTAATTGTGTTGTGGGGGCGGTGGCTAATTGCACATCTTTGGCAATATCAACAATAACCGGTCCAGGACGACCACTTTGAGCCACCACAAAGGCTTCGGCTAATGTTGGGGCGAGATCGTTAATATCAGTGACTAAGTAGCTGTGCTTGGTGCACGACAATGACATTCCAATTACATCCATTTCTTGGAAGGCATCAGTACCAATGTGTGAGCTTGCCACTTGGCCCGTAATCGCGACTAATGGCACCGAATCCATTAAAGCATCAGCCAATCCGGTGACTAAATTAGTAGCGCCAGGGCCAGATGTTGCCATGCAGACAGCAACACTTTGGGTTGCGCGTGCCATCCCAATTGCCGCCATGGCAGCTCCTTGTTCATGGCGACATAAAATATGTTCAACTTCCCCATCATAAAGCGCATCGTAGATAGGCATGATCGCCCCACCTGGATAGCCAAAAATAGTTTTTATCCCCTGCTGCTGCAGCGCTTGTACGACTAACTCTGCCCCTGTCATCGCTGCTCCTTGCGTGTGTGGTTCAAATGAAAATCAATCCTGCTTGAATCTTTAAATTTACTGATTTAAAAAAGCCCCCGAACTTCTCAGTGCGGGGGCTTTGCTGTTTCTGGTAGCGTTAACTTACGCCTGCAAATTCCCTCCGCGGTGACATAATCACCACGATGACATTAATAATGAGTGTTAGGGATGTTGCAGTTATGCGCATAATTGTCCAATTTTTATTGTTTAGTTGTTGCTATATCTAAGTGGTAACACAGATCTGTGTCACATGACAAGAAAAAAATTTGGTTTTATTGGCAAATTAGCAGCATTAATGGAGCTTTGATGTAACACCTTCGATAAATTTCATTAACCCCATGGTGTGAGTTGCCAGTCAATGTGGAGTCATCATGACACTTGCGATTGTTCATAGTCGAGCTTGTGTGGGCGTTGAAGCCCCACCAGTAACGGTTGAGGTACATTTAAGTAATGGGATGCCAAGTTTTACCTTAGTTGGTTTGCCTGAAACCACCGTAAAAGAGGCTAAAGATCGGGTGCGAAGTGCAATTATTAATGCCCAATTTGAATTTCCGTCGCGACGGATCACGGTTAATCTAGCCCCCGCCGATTTACCCAAAGAAGGGGGACGGTTTGATTTACCGATTGCTCTTGGCATTTTGGCTGCTTCTGGGCAAATTCCCTCTGATCGATTAGCTCAGCATGAGTTTATTGGTGAATTAGCATTATCAGGCGATTTACGCCCAGTGAAAGGGGCATTACCTGCGGCTTTAGCGGCATTAAAAGCCAAACGGTGTTTAATTGTACCCGATCAAAATGGTGATCAAGTGGCGTTAGTCGCGCAGAAACAGCATAAATCAGGCCCAACGCTATTAGCGGTTTGTGGATTTTTATGTGGGCAACAACAATTACAGCTCCATCTTCAACCCCGCTTAACTGACACATCAGCAGTGGTTAATGATGATCGTGATATGCAAGATATTATTGGTCAGCAACAAGGTAAACGGGCGTTAGAAATTGCCGCTGCAGGGAGTCATAATTTATTATTACTTGGCCCCCCTGGAACCGGAAAAACCATGTTGGCATCTCGCTTACGGGATCTGTTGCCGCCCATGACCCATCAAGAAGCGATTGAAACTGCGGCAGTTGCTTCACTGACTCAGCAATCATTACACCACGGCAATTGGCTTAATCGCCCTTTTCGTACTCCGCATCATTCCAGTTCAATGGCAGCTTTGGTGGGCGGTGGTTCGGTGCCGAAACCGGGTGAGATTTCTTTGGCACACAATGGATTATTATTTTTAGATGAAATGCCTGAGTTTGAACGTAAGGTATTAGATTCACTGCGTGAGCCATTGGAGTCAGGGCAAATTGTAATCTCACGCGCGACGGCTAAAACTACCTTTCCCGCTCGATTTCAATTGATTGGTGCTTTAAATCCAAGCCCAACGGGTTACTACGAAGGCAATCAATCGCGGACGAATCCACAGGCAATTTTACGTTATCTAAGCCGCTTATCGGGGCCATTGTTAGATCGGTTTGATATGTCGTTAGAAATTCCTGCTTTGCCTCGCGGTACACTGACCACGGGCGGTGATCGCGGTGAACCGAGTGCGGTAATTAAGGCAAGAGTCGATTGTGCTCGCGAACGGATGTTGGCTCGTAGTGGCAAAGTGAATGCCTTATTGTCGACCCGTGAATTGGATAAATACTGTGGGTTATCGTTTAAAGATGCTGAGTTTTTAGAAAATGCGTTGCATCAACTTGGATTATCGGTGCGAGCTTATCATCGCATTATTAAAGTGGCGCGTACGATTGCTGATTTAGCCGAGCAGGATCAGATTCAACGGGCTCATTTAGCGGAAGCGTTAGGATATCGAGCGATGGATAGATTATTGAAACAACTCAGTTGTCAGGTAATTTAGAGTAATAAAAAAGAGGCTAATTAAAGCCTCTTTTTTGATCATCATTAGTGCTGGTCGCGTAATATTATTTTTTGAGTAAAAAGTTAACTAACTCAAAATATTCGTCAGCAGATTTAATTTTGCCAGTTTGAACTAAGTATTTATTATTAACCACAACCGCGGGTACACCCGTTAAGCCTGCATCATTAAAGGCCTTATCAAAACGACTGACCATTGAGTTAACGGCAAAGCTATTGAAAGCGCCATCAAACTCTGCCGCGGGAATACCTTCATCAATGAAGATTTGACGTACTTCAGCTTCATCACGTGGTGGTTGGTTGAGCGTGTGAATGCGGTTAAATAACACCGGTAGCATTTTGTCATTTACATTAAGCACGACGGCCGTTGCAAACGCTTTACTCATCACTTTACCCATTGGACCACCCATAAATGACACGTGCATTTTTTGCAGTTTGGCATTGTCTGGAAGCTTGGTTTTCAATTGTTGAATCATAGGTTCAAATTGAAAACAATGCGGGCAGTAAATTGAAAAGAACTCAGTCACAATCGGGGTGCTTGATTGTGGTTGATCTAATACCTTGTAGTAGTCGCCTTCCGTAAATTTGGCAGCATGAACAGAAAAAGACAATAAAGCAGCACTGACGAGTGCAAGTAAATTCTTCATCATTTATAGATATTCCTGATTATCCGTGTCGTTAGCTAGATATTAGCTCGGTATAGTAATTAACATGTTATTTTATATTACATTACCATTGTGGCATTAGCTGCAATGGTGCTTCATTTAAAGTAAATATTTGCTCTTTAAACGCTAAAACTTGACCTTCCCAGTATTTTGCATCGCCAAACCACGGAAATGCGCGTGGAAATGCTGGATCTTGCCAACGCTTTGCGAGCCATGCCATATAGTGAACCATTCTTAGGGCCCGTAATGGTTCAATCAATTTCAGTTGGCGAGGATCAAAATCTGCAAATTCATTGTAGGCTTCTAAAATAGTATCGAGTTGCGCTAGCTGGTCGTGACGTTCGCCATTGAGCATCATCCATAAATCTTGGATGGCAGGGCCGTTACGGGCATCATCTAAATCGACAAACATCGGGCCATCGCGCCATAAAATATTGCCAGGATGACAATCGCCATGAAGGCGTAAAGCGGGCCAATCTGTTGACCAATGTGATTCAATTTCAGTGATTAAGCGATCGAGATCGGCAAAAAATGTTTTTTTAAGGTAATCAGGGATAAAATCGCTATTGGCGAGTACTTGGCGTGGTTGATAAACGTATTCTTCTAAGCCTAATGTTGGGCGATGCACAAACGGTTGGCGTTGACCGACTTGGTGAATACGCCCTAAAAAACGCCCAACCCATTCTAATTGATCAAAGTTATCAACTTCAAATTGACGCCCACCGACGCTTGGAAATACCGCAAATCGATAGCCATTATAATGGTGTAATGTGGTGCCATTGATAGCGATAGGTGCGGCAACGGGAATATCTTGTTGTTCAAGCTCGAGCGTGAATTGGTGCTCTTCATTGATCTGCTCATCACTCCAACGAGCAGGACGATAGAACTTTGTCACATAACGCTGACCATCTTCAGCTTTAAATTGATAAACGCGATTTTCATAACTATTGAGTGCCAATAAACCGGACTCTGCATGAACCTCTACGCTATCTAACGCATCAAGTAATACATCGGGGCTGAGATCTGCAAAACTAAAACTTTGTTTTTCCATGACGGAATCCTGAATCTGGCTTGGAAGAGTGACTTAGCTTAACCGCGAATTGAATTAAAACAAATCAAACATTAGTGGCTAACCATTATTCGCTATCAGGATTTTTAGGCAAAAAAAAGCCAGTTAGTGATAACTGGCTTCAGTAACAAGGTTAGATTGTTATTTAATAATGCCGCGCGCACGTAAAATAGCTGTTTTAAAGTCGTCTTCACAATCTTTAGCAAGGCCGGGGATCATGGCGTCTTTATCGCTATTGCGCATTTTTAAATGATAAATTAGCACATCATCTGTTAATGACTCTAGTGGGCCTTGGTATTTTGCTTCTGCAGCTAATTTTAGTAAGAACTCGACTAAGTTAAGCTCAGGATCTTTTTTCCACTCAGGATGCAGTAATTCAATCAGTTCATTAACGCGATGGGTTTTCATTGTTAACTCCGTAGCTTGGGCTGAATCAATCGTTATACGACTGTATTATCATTATTTTAGTGCCAATAAATTATAACAAACCCAGCTTGGTTTCAATGTATGTCTGTTGCAAACAGTCAGCTAATAAAAAAGCAGCCGTGGCTGCTTAAGATAACAATTAACGCTGTTGTTGTTGGCTGAGGTTGAGTTCAGGCGCAATCTGTTGCGACTTTAACTGCGCATCCTCGGTGGTTAAATGAATCTCGGTTGTTGCCGTTTTTTTAGTATTAACCTTAAACGGTAATGCGTGGGAGCTAGCACGGAAACGTGATGGACTACGAGGGGTACTTGCATACCTGACTGTGGATGCTGGGCGCATATTTCACCTATTGTCAGGCTCATCCATGGCCAAAAAAATTAAAAATATTTCTGAAGGGAAAATTCCCTACTGGGTAAAACCCATCCATCAGAATAGTGGTTGGTTGTTAACCAATTTGCGCGCAGGATAGCAATCTGATTATTAAAAGTCGAGCATAAAATAAGCAATAAAATGCTAATATTTAATTATTACGTTGTTTCTATGGTAACTATTGCAATCATTGACCCCTTGATGCACCGTGTCGTTTGGCCTTTATAGATAAAGGTGCCAATAATTATCGATATATAGGCATTACACTAGTTAGCCTAGCCAGTAAAACAACAGAGGCCTTGGGAGAGGATCTATGGATCAGGAGCAGCAACGTATTGTTGCCAATCGTAATTTGTCTTACCGATTAGCAGAGTCTATTGGTCGCCGTATTTTAATTGGCGATCCTGCACCTGGCGAAATTTTACCGGGCGAAGTTGAGTTAGGTGAAATGTATGGCGTAAGTCGTACCGCTGTCCGTGAGGCGATAAAAATGCTTGCGGCTAAAGGCATGGTATTGCCACGTCCGCGCATTGGTACACGGGTCATGCCGAAGAAAAATTGGAATTATCTTGATCAAGATTTGTTAGCTTGGTTAGATTTTGATGCTGATTCACAATTGATTGTTGAGTATCAAAAAGTACGTTTAACCCTCGAGCCAGAAGCGGCTGCATTAGCGGCTGTACATGCGACAGCAGAAGATCGACTTGAGTTCGAACAACTGATGCTGCAAATGCACCAGATGAAAGATAATTTTGATCAGGATCGTTGGGTTGAAATTGATACCCGTTTCCATCAATTAGTCTATTTTTCTTCTGGAAATCATTTTATTAGTCCGTTTGGTAATTTGTTTAAAGCAGTGTTTGAAAATTATTTTCGCGTCGTTACTCGAGAGCAAGTGATGCAACTTGACGTTCACCAACGGATTGTTGATGGTATTTTAAATCATGATTCAGATGCTGCTCGGCAAGCAACATTGGAATTATTACAATAGATTGCTAATGACGGAGCCGAATGGCTCCTTTTTTTTATCACCAATAAGCGTGTTATAAATTGACCAACAAAAGGTTGCTTAATTTAAGCTTACAAGTGTAAGCTCAAAAATAACATTTGTTAAATTAAGTGTCTTTTGGGATATATAAACCATGAATAATGTGATCAAACGTGAGTTAGGTTATTCAACGGCGGAAGAGGTCGCGAACAGTGTCAGTCATGGGCTTGGATTGTTATTTTCAGTCTTTGGTCTGTACTTACTGTTAGATAAAGCTTTTGCTTTACATGCGGATACGCTAAGTATTATCAGTTATTTTGTTTATGGCGTGAGTATGATTTTATTGTATCTCGCCTCGACGTTATACCATGCTATTCCAAGTGTGACGGCTAAAAAGCCGTTAAAGATCTTTGATCATTGTGCGATTTATTTATTAATCGCCGGCACCTATACCCCGTTTTTATTGATCGCTTTACGAACCCCATTAGCACTGGGGTTGATGGCGATATTATGGGGTTTAGCCTTGATAGGCATTGTCGCTAAAATTGTTTTTATTCACCGATTTAAGAAATTGTCATTATTTACTTATTTAGCGATGGGTTGGTCATCAGTGATTGTGATTTACCAATTAGCGATGTCATTAGCGCCTGGTGGATTAGTGTTATTGGCCCTCGGCGGGGTGATCTATTCGCTCGGGGTAGTGTTTTATGTCAATAAGCGCATTCCTTATAACCATGCGATTTGGCATTTGTTTGTTTTAGGTGGTTCAATTTGTCATTTTTGTGCGATTTATTTTTATATTAAGCCTCTATAAATCATGATAAAAATTGAATAAAACAAGAGAGCGCAATGCGCTCTCTTATTGTTTTTAACGTTTAAATTAATTTGGCATCAATCACGCCAAAAGGCTGGAGCAAAAACCACTAACACGGTTAATATTTCCAAGCGGCCCATTAGCATCCCTAAACTTAACGTCCATTTTGATAGATCTGGCAAGCTAGCAAAGTTACCTGTGGGGCCAATAATGGTTCCCATTCCCGGACCGACGTTAGCCACTGCAGTGACGGCGCCTGTAATACTGGTGATAGGGTCTAAACCTTGTAACGCTAACACTGAAGCAATCACAATAATGGTCATGATAAAAGTAAACACCAGTGCTACCACAGAACGGACGATGTCATCGGTTACGGGGCGGCCGTTATAGCGTTGAATGAACAATGCTGATGGGTGAATAGATTGCATGATGTGCTTACGTAATAGCGCAAAAGCTATTTGGAAGCGGAAGATTTTAATACCACCGCTGGTTGAACCAGAACAAGCACCGACCAGTAATGTGAATGCAAAAATAATGGTTGGTAATGGCCCCCAAGCGGTAAAGTCACCAAGACCAAAGCCGGTAGTGGTCACCACTGAGATAATATTAAAAAATGACAACCGCATCGCATCAAGTACTGAATAACCTTTATTAAAGATCAAACAGGCCGCAACAATTAAACTCGCCGTCACCACAAATAAGGTATAGCCCTTCACTTGAGCGTCACCAAATAAGGTGCGAGGATGGCGTTTTTTTAGTGCTTGGACAAACAATAAAAAAGGCAGTCCGCCAGCAAACATAAAGAAGGTTGCAACCCATTGTGCGCTGTGTGAAAAGTGATTCATTGAGCCGTCAGAAGTTGAATAACCACCGGTTGAAAGGGTTGTAAAAGCGTGGTTAATCGCATCAAAGGTATTCATGCCTGCCAGCATAAACGCAATGATACACAGCACGGTTAAAATCAAATAGACGTTGATGATATTTTTGGCAACGCTTTTGGTTCGCGGTGAACTTTTATCTGACCAGTCTGACGATTCTGTTTGGAACAGCCGCATTCCGCCGACATTGAGCATCGGTAAAATAGCCACCCCCATCACAATAAAGCCGACCCCGCCGAGCCATTGTAAGGTGGAGCGCCACAGTAGAATACTCGGTGCCATTTGATCGAGACCGCTTAATACCGTCGAACCGGTGGTAGTGATGCCTGACATGGTTTCAAAATACGCATCGGTAAAACTGATGTGATTAATAAACACAAACGGCAACGCCGCAAAGGCACTGGCAACAGTCCACACTAATGTCGTGATCAGGAACATATCCCGCACACTGAGCTTAAACTCATCGGTTTTACCGTAAGAAAGTAACAAAAATGCTACGGAGTGGGTGATAACCACTGCCGCTGCAAAATCCATGAAACCTTCGGTGCCAGTAAAAAAGGCCACTAAAGTGGGTACATACATAAACAGGGCTATTTTAGATAGCACCAGTCCGAGTACAAATAATATTGGACGTAAATTAACCATAAGCAGTTATAAAAAGAAGGGACTCGGTTGGAAAAGACGTTCAACGTCAGGAATATATTTCTTATCAACTAAGAACATAACCACATGATCATTTTGTTCAATCATGGTGCGATCGTGCGCAATAAGCACTTCTTCTCCTCGTACAACAGCACCAATGGTGGTGCCTGGAGGCAGTTTGATCTCACTGATAGCGCGGCCTACGACTTTAGAGGTGCTGGCATCACCATGAGCAATCGCTTCAATCGCTTCTGCCGCACCACGGCGTAGTGATGATACGTTAACGATATCAGCTTTACGAACATGGGTTAACAAAGCTGAAATTGTCGCTTGCTGAGGTGAAATTGCAATATCAATGGTGCCACCTTGGACCAAATCGACATACGCACCCCGTTGGATCAGCACCATTACTTTTTTGGCGCCTAAGCGTTTAGCCAGCATTGCCGACATGATATTGGCTTCATCATCATTGGTTACCGCAATAAACACATCAATTTGTTCGATGTGTTCTTCACTGAGTAATTCTTGATCTGAGGCGTCACCACAAAAGACGATGGTGTCTTGGAGCATTTCTGATAAATTCTCAGCACGTTGTTGATTGTGCTCGATTAGTTTAACGCTGTAATTTTTTTCTAACCGGCGAGCTAAACCTGCGCCGACATTACCACCACCGACAATCATTAACCGCTTATACGGTTTTTCTAGTCGTTGTAACTCGCTCATTACTGACCGAATATGATTACTGGCGGCAACAAAGAATACTTCATCATCGGCTTCAATAATGGTGGTGCCTTGGGGGCGAATTGGCTGACCTTGGCGGAATATTGCTGCTACGCGAGTATCAATGTGTGGCATGTGTTCGCGCAGTGCTGACAATGCGTTACCGACTAGAGGACCGCCATAATAGGCTTTTACTGCCACTAAACCGACTTTTTCTTCAGCAAAACTGACTACCTGTAATGCGCCTGGGTATTCGATTAAACGTTCAATGTAATCGGTAACCAATTCTTCCGGTGCAATAAGGTGATCAACGGGCACAGCATCTGATTGGAATAATTGATCTTTTTCGCGTAAGTATTCTGGCGAACGAATACGAGCAACCCGGTTAGGGGTGTTAAATAATGAGAACGCAATTTGACACGCGATCATGTTAGTTTCGTCAGAGTTGGTGACAGCAACTAACATATCGGCATCTTGCGCCCCAGCATCACGTAATGTTTGCGGGTGACTCGCGAAACCTTGCACAACCCGAAGGTCGTATTTATCTTGCAGTTCACGAAGACGGTCTGGGTTCTTATCAACGATAGTTATATCGTTATTCTCGCCAACAAGGTTTTCAGCAAGAGTGCCGCCAACTTGTCCAGCACCGAGAATGATGATTTTCATAGCCTATGCCTGATGAGTAATGCCAACCAACAGTCACTGTGCCATAAAATCGACAGTGAGTGGCATATAAAAGAGACTAAAAAGCGGAATCTTGAAGCCAAGTTCCGCTCTTGTTAGTGATTTATCTTAGTTTGCTTTGGTTAAGACCGCATAGTAGAAACCGTCCATAGCATCTTCGCCGGGTAAAATCTGGCGTCCCGGCGAGGCTGGATCGCTATCGATTAAGGTGGCGTCAGCAGTACGGTTTAAAAATGCGGTGACTTGATCACAGTTTTCTTGCGGTGTGATTGAGCAAGTCGCATAAACCAAAGTTCCCCCTGGTTTTAGTTGTAACCACATCGCATCAAAAATCTCAGCCTGTAGCAATGCCAGCGCAGCGATATCTTCGCCACGGCGTAACCACTTAATGTCAGGGTGACGACGAATAACACCCGTTGCTGAACAAGGTGCATCAAGTAAAATGCGATCAAACTTTTCGCCATCCCACCATTGTTCAGGGTAACGCGCATCAGCACATAAAACTTGGGCAGTAAGGTTTAAACGCTCAAGGTTTTCATGCACACGTTTAAGACGATTCTCGTCACAGTCAATCGCAACCACTTGTGCTGAGGGTACACGCTCCATGATATGCACTGTTTTACCACCTGGGGCGGCACAACAATCAAGAATTAACTCACCCGCTTGCGGTTGTAAATAATCAACCGCCAATTGTGCTGCGGCATCTTGTACCGATACCCAACCATCGCTAAAGCCCGGTAGTTTAGTGACATCGCACGGTGAAATTAAGCGTAATGCATCTGCCGCTTGTGGGTGTAATTCAGTCGCAATACCTTCAGCGTCTAATAAGGCGCGGTAAGTGTCACGATCATGATGGTGACTGTTTACTCGTAACCACATCGGTGCTTTGGTGTTATTAGCTTCACAGATGGCGGCGTAGTCATCAGGGTAACTCGCTTTAAGTAATTTCAATAACCAGCTTGGATGACCATATTTACCCGCGTCATGACTTACCGCTTGCTCATCAAGCGCGTCTTTTTGGCGTTGGTAGCTACGTAAAACGGCATTAATTAAACCACGTAACTGGGTTTTCTTAAGGGTTTTAGTGGCATCAACTGTTTCAGCAACCGCAGCATGAGCAGGAATGCGCATATAACCTAGTTGATATAAGCCAACTAAAATTAGATGATGGAAAACCCGTTGTTTACCTTTTAGAGGCTTATCCATTAATGCGTTCGTAATTGACTCTAATCGAGGTAGCCAGCGTAATACGCCGTAGCAGATTTCCTGCAATAAAGCGTGATCACGTTCTCTGATATCTTGCTGCGCTAACGGTAGCGCGGCAGACAATGACTGCCCTTGATCGACGACCTGATAAATTACTTTGGCCGCTGCGGCTCTTACATTCATAGCTGTTTCCTGAACGCCGTTGATGCTGGCGTTACGTGGTTAATCTGAAAAAGAAAAGCCAGTGACTTAACCCTGGCCTTGATGTTTAAAGTTGGTTACCGACTTGGAACCATTCTCGACGCGAGTTTAATAAATCCGCGGCTGACATGGCTTTTTTACCCGGTGGTTGCAGTGATAATAGGCGTAATGCGCCATTGGCTGTTGCGACCACAATACCGTGTTTATCGGCAGCTAAAATCGTACCTGGTTGTTGACCTTGGTTATCATCTTCTACACAGGTTTGCCATACTTTGATCGTTTGCTCAGCGACGGTAAAGTGGCTCATTGGCCATGGGTTAAATGCACGTACACAGCGCTCAATGGCTGTTGCGTCCATGGTCCAATCAATTTGGGCTTCTTCTTTGGTTAATTTTTTGGCGTAGTTTGCTTGGGCGTCATCTTGTTTGACCGCAACCGCAGTGCCATTCGCAATATTGGTTAAGCAATTAATCAGTGCATCAGGGCCAAGATCAGCCAGTTTGTCATACATAGTGGCACTGGTATCAGTGGCGGTAATCGGTAACGTCGTGACTTGTAGCATATCACCCGTATCAAGCCCGATATCCATTTGCATGATAGTAACGCCAGTTTCTTTATCACCCGCCCAAATTGAACGTTGAATCGGTGCCGCACCGCGCCAACGAGGCAAAATTGAGCCGTGAACATTGATACAACCTAGCGCTGGAGTATCAAGTACCTCTTGAGGTAATAATAAACCATAAGCGACCACAACCATGATGTCGGCATCAATGGCTGCTAGCTGTTGTTGTGCTTCAGCATTGCGTAATGACGCTGGTTGGAACACTGGAATATCGTGTTCTGAGGCGATATTTTTGACCGGACTTGCGGTGAGTTTTTTACCGCGACCTGCTGGGCGATCGGGTTGAGTGTAAACAGCAACAACCTGATGCTGTGAAGACAATAACGCCGCCAAATGACGGGCGGCGAAGTCAGGCGTACCTGCAAAAATAATGCGTAATGGTTTGCTCAAGATAACCTCGAATGGTGAATGTTGTTAGTGTGAACGTTTCAGTTTTTCTAATTTGCTTTTAATACGTTGACGCTTAAGTGGCGACAAGTAATCAACAAATAGCTTACCCGCTAGGTGATCCAGCTCGTGTTGAATACAAATAGCAAGTAGCTCATCGGCTTCAAAGGTGATCTTGTTGCCGTTACGATCTAATGCTGCAACAGTGATCGTTGCTGCGCGAGGTACAAAACCACGTGCAGTAGGGACAGAAAGGCAACCTTCTTCAATACCATCATCGCCATGGGCCGCAGTAATTTGAGGGTTGATCAGTACCATCGGTTGGTCACGTTGTTCAGAAACATCAATAACCACAATCTGTTGGTGGATATCAACTTGGGTTGCCGCCAGACCGATCCCTTCTTCTTCGTACATGGTTTCAAGCATGTCATCAATGATCTGCTGGGTTTGTGGCGTAATCGCTTCAACTGGCTTGGCTACAGTACGTAGACGGTCATCTGGAAAGACTAAAACTGACAATAGAGACATAAGGGCTCGAACTCGTTAACGGTTACTAGAAAGATACAGCGTTGTTGGTCTAATTCTAGTCATTTTAGCGTTCAAATAACAGTACCGAATGTGGGCGAGAGGCGCTAAGCAAAACTTGGTGAGCGAAATGCACTCGATGATGGCAAAAAAATTTAATGTTAGCTCTTAGCAAAGTTAAAGCTTCTTCGATGTAACAGCGGGGATTAAATAGTGACATAAGCCGAAAAGCATTGGCTGGTGATAGTTAAATAGTCGACATATCAAAGGGCTAATGCCAACCTCAGTCAATATGAGTGATTATTTTATTATCGCTAAGTCGCTATTTGTGCAATCGAAGGAACGGATCACATGAGGCAATGGATTATTATTGTTAGTTTTATTCTTTTTATGCCGTCGTTGGTTGCTGCACCACAACCCCTACTGAAAAAAAGTCATCCTGAGGTTTATGTGGTCAAAAAAGGTGACACCTTATGGGATATTTCGGCAGTATTTTTAAATAATCCTTGGTCGTGGCCACAGTTATGGCAAAAAAACAGCTATATAAAAAATCCACATTTAATTTATCCCGGTGATCGATTACATCTTATTTGGGTGAACGGTAAACCGCAGTTAAGTCTTAAAAAACACCTTAAATTATCGCCACAAATACGGGTTGTGCGTCAGCCTATTACCTCGTTACCCGGCTATTTAATGTTGGCATATGTCGCCCAAGATAAATTGATCAGTGCTGAAGCAATGACAACCCAACCCCAGATCCTTGGTACCAGTGAAGAACGCGGTTATCTGTCAATTGGTGACGTGTTGTGGGCAGATCAATCATTGGTTCCTACCAGTCAATGGCGCGTGTACCGCTTAGAACAAGATTTTATTCGCGCAGATAGCCAACAGCAAACCGAAAAAGCGGTTGTGAACGCTAAAATATCAACCCTGAAAGAAATTGCAGATGTCACGGTTATTACCAGTGATGGTGCGACGAGCCAATTGAAGGTTGATAGTTTTCAACAAGAGATTATTCCTAATGATATTTTATTACCTTTATTAGGCAGTGATACTGGCACTGATTTATCGTTCTCTCCGACGACGCCACCGGCATCGTTATCCGCAACCGTGTTAGGCCAGATAAGTGGTTACAGTTATATCTCTAATTACGATGTGGTGGTGTTAGATCGTGGTCATCTTGATGGCATGGTTGCAGGGCAAGTGTTTGAGTTATTTAAACCAGGCGCTGAAGTGCAGGGTAAAAAAGGTCAATACCATTATCAAGCCAGTACGCTATTAACCGACAGTACTCAATTAGGAACGGTTGCGGTGGCGCAAGCGATGGTATTACGTCCTTATGAATATTTTAGCTTAGCGGTCGTGCTTAATAATCACCAACCGTTTAAACCTGGAGTGGTTGCTCAAGCACCACGCTTATAGTGGTTATGACAGAAACAGAGCTTATTGCATGGTTACAACTTGCGGCTGTTCCCTCTCTCGGTGGCAGCCGTATTCAACGCTTGTTAGCTGATTCGACCCCACAACAATTAGCGGCAATGACGGTTGAACAATTACAGCAACGTGGTTTAACGGCAAAACAAATACAGGCTTTTTTACAGCCTAATCAATCACGGATCCAACAGGCATTAAAATGGCAACACGCTCCGCAACAACATATTTTGACCCTCACGTCACCCCATTACCCTCATCTATTGAAACAGATCGCTTCACCGCCACCGATATTATTTGTACGTGGTGATGTTGCCTGTTTAGGTGCGCCCCAAATCGCGGTTATTGGCAGTCGTTCGGCATCTATTGATGGGCGTGAATCCGCGTTTCATTTTTCAAAAGCTTTGGCGGCTAATCATTATGTGGTCACCAGTGGCTTAGCATTAGGAATTGATGGTCAGGCACATCAAGGGGCGTTGCAAGCCGGTGGATTAACGATTGCGGTATTAGGTTCTGGGCTTGATCAGGTTTATCCCGCACGGCATCGTTCATTGGCCGCTAGTATTGCAGAGCAAGGCGCGTTAGTGTCAGAGTTTTGGCCGCAAGAGCAGCCTCGTCCGCAAAATTTTCCGCGTCGCAATCGGGTTATCAGTGGCTTATCTGCTGGTGTATTAGTGATTGAGGCCGCGCAAAAAAGTGGTTCACTGATCACGGCGCGTTATGCTCTAGAGCAAGGACGAGAGGTTTTTGCGTTGCCAGGATCAATACATAATCCGGCCAGTCGTGGCTGTAATGCGCTGATTAAATCAGGTGCTAAACTGGTAGAAAGTCCTGCTGATATTTATGAAGAGGTAGGAAGTCTGACAGAATGTGCAATAAACAATCAAATAGGCGTGCCTTTAGCAACGAAGGAAAATGAAGAATTGCCATTTCCCGCTCTGTTGGCTAACGTAGGCACCGAAGCAACACCCGTAGATGTCGTTGCTGAACGCTGTAAACAACCCATCCACCAAATTTTACCGCAATTATTAGAATTAGAACTGTCTGGTTGGGTGACTGCAGTGCCCGGTGGTTATATCAGAACGAGGAGGGGCTAGTTATGATGGATATTCTTATGTATCTATTTGAAACCTACATTCAAAGCGAAGCAGAGTTGTTAGTGGATCAAGACGAACTCTCTGAGGAGCTTTTACGTGCTGGGTTTCATCAGGATGATATTTACAAGTCCTTAGAGTGGCTTGAAAAATTAGCTGCTTTACAAGAAACAGAACACACACCGTATGTTAACCATAGCGCGATAACATCAATGCGTATTTATACCGCTAACGAAATGTTACGGATGGATACTGCTTGTCGTGGCTTTTTACTTTATCTTGAGCAAATTGACGTACTAAATACTGATACTCGAGAAATGGTAATTGATCGCGTCATGGAGCTCGATACTCAAGAATTTATACTTGATGATCTAAAGTGGATTATTTTGATGGTGTTGTTTAACGCCCCTGGTAATGAAGCGGCTTATGATCAAGTGGAAGAATTATTATATGGCGCAGAAGATGGGGGTCTCCATTAATAATGACCACTGACAATACTCCCTTATTTTCAGCCCATGAACAGGCGTTACAGCATCAATCATGCCCGCAATGTGATGCTGAGTTAGTGATGCGTTTTGGTAAGCATGGTCCATTTTTAGGTTGTGGCCATTATCCTGAGTGTGATTATATTCAGCCGCTCAAACAAAATGATGGTCATATAGTTAAACAACTGGATATGCCGTGTCCTGAATGTGCGCAACCGTTGGTATTACGCCAAGGTCGTTATGGGATGTTTATTGGGTGTTCGACATACCCACAATGTAATTACCTTGCATCACCAGAAAAAAAATCGCAATCAACCCATATTGATTGTCCTGAGTGCCATCAAGGTCATTTAGTCGAGCGCCAATCACGCTATGGCAAACTGTTTTATGCGTGCGATAAATTTCCACAGTGCCGTTTTGCCGTTAATAATAAACCGGTAGTCGGTGTGTGCCAGCAGTGTGGTTTTGGATTGTTGCTAGAAAAGAAATTAGTCAGTGGTATTAAATTACAATGTGCTGATCGCAAATGTAATGCTTATCAAGACGCCGAAAAATAATAAATAGATAAAGAATATCTAAAAGCCTGCATTGTTGTGCAGGCTTTTTTTTGCGTTATTTAGCGAGGCAGGGCTGGAAAATATTGTTGCGGTAATAGTTGGCCTAACAACATTAATTGATATTGCAGTTGTTCTGGAGTGGCAGCGCAAACATTGATATGCCCCATTTTGCGTCCAGCTCGTTTTTCTTTGCCATACCAATGTACGTGGCAACTTTCTAATGCCAATACTGCCAGTGGCACGCTATCTTGACCTAAAATATTGATCATTGCGCTAGGGCGAATAAGCTCGGTGCCACCTAATGGTAAGTCGCAAACTGCTCGAAGATGGTTTTCAAATTGACAGGTTTCTGCCCCTTGCTGAGTCCAATGACCTGAGTTATGAACGCGAGGTGCAATTTCATTGACCAACAACTCACCATTAACGTCAAAAAACTCCAGTGCCAGCACACCAATGTAATTGAGTTGTTCCGCGACAGCCGTGAACATTTGCTGTGCTTGCTGCTGAAGTGCGGTGTCACCAACAATGGCAGTCGATAGACTAAGTACACCATCAGTATGTACATTTTCACTGAGGGTATAGGTTTTAATGTCGCCATTGGCATTTCGAGCACCAATCAAAGACACTTCACGATCAAAACCGATAAATTTCTCGGCCACAATTGCTTGGTGATCATTGGTTGCAATACAGTGTGCCATTTCAGCCCATACTGATTCAATCTGATCACTGGTTTTTAAGCGCCATTGACCTTTACCGTCATAACCACCAAGGGCAGTTTTTAATACCATCGGTAAACCCAGCGTGGTGATTGCTGCATCTAAATCAGCGCGAGTATGAATAATATGGTGTGGTGCATTAGCAACTTGCGCGAGATCCAATAAGGTTTTTTCGATGCGGCGATCGCCACCGGCTTTTATCGCGTCAGGATGAGGTCTAAATTTACCACTGGCGGCACAGAGCGTTAAAATCTCAGCGGGAATATGTTCAAATTCGGCGCTGATAACATCGACCGCGGCAATTGCTTCAATCAGTGATAATGATTGGCACTGTTGGGTTAATGGATGTACAACATTAGTGGTAATAACATCGTAGGCGATAATGTTTATATTAAGCGGTGCACCTGCTAATGCCATCATTCGTGCCAGTTGCCCAGCACCAAGTACCAGTACCTGTTTCATCATGCATCCTCTGCTGGATTAGGATTATCAAGTACGGTATCGGTTTGCTGTTGACGGAAAGCTTCAACGGCAGCTAAAACATCAGGATTATGGATCGCAATAATTTGAGCGGCTAATAAACCCGCGTTAGCAGCACCTGCTTCACCAATGGCAAGCGTACCAACAGCAATCCCTTTTGGCATTTGTACAATTGATAATAGTGAGTCCATGCCTTTTAATGCACGTGATTGAATCGGAACACCAAGTACAGGCAAACTGGTAAACGCTGCTGTCATTCCTGGTAAATGTGCCGCGCCGCCAGCGCCAGCAATAATCACACTAATGCCACGACTGCGGGCTGTTTCAGCGTACTCAGCTAATAGGTGAGGAGTACGGTGGGCTGAAACCACTTTAGTTTCGTAGGCAACATTGAAGCGTTCTAGCATTTCCGCTGCATGTTGCATGGTTGGCCAATCAGATTTTGATCCCATGATAATTCCAACTTTCATTCCGATCTCCTATAGGTAATGAACGACTAAAGTGTAATTTACGCCATTATACGGTGATTTACCCCAAAGGAAAACGTTTGCGTAGGGAAAGTTACGCTATGATTAACCTTAAATGGTGTTGTTAAGCATGTGTCGGTAGAATGATTATCATAACTAAAAATAAAATATCAGCTGAATTAAAGAGTAGAGGAATTCGTGGCAAATATTACGCAAGTGGTTACAGCATTAGAGCAAGGTCAAGTGGTTGGTTATCCAACAGAAGCAGTATTTGGTGTCGGTTGTGATCCTGATAATCAACAGGCAGTGAATAAATTATTAGCATTAAAACAACGCCCAGTAGAAAAAGGCTTAATTTTAATTGCCGCTGATTATGAACAGTTGCTGCCTTATATTGATGACAGTCAGTTAACGCCACAGCAGAAACAAACAGTTTTAGCTTCATGGCCAGGGCCTGTCACGTGGGTAATGCCAACCAAATCGAATGTCCCTGCTTTTTTAACCGGGCAATTTACCACGATCGCCGTACGTGTCACTGATCATCCGTTAGTACAACAATTATGTCGTCAGTTTGGTAAACCATTAACCTCAACCAGTGCGAATTTAACCGGGCTTGAACCTGGGCGAACGGTGGCGGATGTTGAACTGCAGCTTGGGGATAAATTAGCCGCGATACTTGAGGGTGAAACCGGAGGACGTACTAATCCTTCACAAATTCGAGATGCCCAAACGGGTAATATTTTCCGTCAGGGGTAACTAATGACTGATCGTGAACAAATTGAGATTAATAAGCACGCTGTAAAAACCTTCTTACTTCAACTTCAAGACAGCATTTGCCAAGCATTAGCACAACAAGAGAGTGGTGCTGAGTTTGAACAAGATCAATGGCAACGTGAGCAAGGTGGTGGCGGTCGTAGTCGAGTATTACGTAATGGTTCGGTGTTTGAACAAGCAGGCGTTAACTTTTCTCATGTTTATGGTGATGAGATGCCGGCTTCTGCAACCGCGCATCGACCGGAACTTGCGGGTCGACGTTTTGAGGCGATGGGGGTGTCATTAGTGATCCACCCTAATAACCCATATGTGCCGACATCCCATGCAAATGTACGTTTTTTCATTGCAGAAAAAGACGGTGAAGCGCCGGTATGGTGGTTTGGTGGTGGGTTTGATTTAACTCCGTTTTACCCGTTTGATGACGATTGTCAGCATTGGCATGATACTGCGAAAGCGATTTGTGCGCCGTTTGGTGACGATGTCTATCCACAGCATAAAGCATGGTGTGATAAATATTTCTTTTTACCCCATCGTGATGAAACCCGTGGTATTGGTGGGCTGTTTTTTGATGATCTCAACCAATGGGGTTTTGAAAAATGCTTTGCTTATACCCAAGCTGTCGGTAATGGTTTTATTGATGCTTATGTGCCGATTGTCGCGCGTCGACATCCATTGCCTTATAGCGAACGCGAGCGTGAATTTCAGCTTTATCGTCGTGGTCGTTATGTTGAATTTAACTTAGTTTATGATCGCGGTACTTTATTTGGTTTACAGAGTGGCGGTCGTACCGAATCAATATTAATGTCAATGCCGCCATTGGCGCGCTGGGAATATTGCTATCAACCCGGCCCTGATTCTGCAGAAGCGCGTTTGAGTCGTGATTACCTTCATCCTCGTGAATGGTAAATCGGTATCAGCAATGTTTGGCAGTTATTCCATCCAGTGGTAGGGTCGATATGCGGCCCTTTTATTTGAGTAATGGACTATGGACAAATATATCGTGGTGGGTAATCCCATCAATCACAGTAAATCTCCTTTTATTCACACCCTCTTTGCCCGTCAAACTTGTCAGAAGATGGAATACCGTAGTCAGCTAGTGGCACTCGATGGTTTTGTCACAGCCATGGATGCTTTTTTTACTGATGGTGGTAAAGGCTGCAATATTACGGTGCCGTTTAAAGAGCAAGCCTTTGAATACGCGACCCAACTTACGCAACGGGCTCAATTAGCGGGCGCAGTAAATACGCTAAAACGCTTAGATGATGGCGGTATCTTAGGTGATAACACCGATGGCGAAGGCTTGGTGCAAGATTTATTGCAACAACAGGTCGCACTGAAAGATAAACGTATTTTATTAATCGGTGCTGGCGGTGCTGCACGAGGGGTGATTCTGCCTTTATTAGCTCAGCAGCCACAGACACTCATTATAAGTAATCGCACTTTGACCAAAGCCCAACAATTAGCTTCTTTATTTGCTGAATATGGTGATGTTGAAGCGTTATCTTTTGATGAATTAGGTGAACAGACTTTTGATGTGGTCATTAATTCAACATCAGCGAGTTTGAGTGGCAATGTCCCTGCTGTACCAGCATCGATTGTTGATCAGCATACTTGTTGTTATGACATGGTCTACGGCTCAACGATGACGGCATTTAATCTATGGGCCCAACAACAAAATGCGCTTAAAACAATTGATGGCTTAGGAATGTTAGTCGGACAAGCCGCAGAGAGTTTTATGTTGTGGCGAGGGGTGCATCCAGAAGCCAAACAAGTGCAACATGAATTAAGACGACTTCTACAAGAGTAAAAATCACATGAACCAAAATATATTATTTACTGATATTCAAACTTGGCACTCAGATCAACAAGCGATTCACTTTTCAGCTCAGCAAGGTGGTGCGCTGATTAATTGTTGGTTGCCATTATCATGGTTACAACAACAAAGTGGTCAAGTGCTATCTATGCCAGAAGACGTCATCGCGACCTTTATTGAATATCGGTTTGATATTGAAGATATCGCCGAAGCCATGATTGAAAATGAAGATTTTAATGATAATGGCGATATTGTCATTAATGAATAATATCGCTATTACCGTGATCATGGTTAACCCTGCGTAAGGTATTCATCTTTTAGACGCACATAATTGGCTGCTGATTGTGATAATGACATTAACTCTGGCGCCGTTAATGGACGCATTTGTTTGACTGGGCTTCCTATATAAAGGAAGCCAGAACAAAGCTGCTTCTTTGGTGGTACTAAACTGCCCGCACCGATAATGACATCATGTTCAATAATGGCACCATCGAGAATAATGGTGCCCATTCCAACCAGTACTCGGTCTTCAATTTTGCAACCATGTAACATCGCTTTATGACCAATAGTAACGTCATCACCAATAATGAGGGGATAACCGTCAGGATTCGCTGCGCTGATTCGGCTAACGTGAAGTATTGAGCCATCTTGAATATTAGTGCGTTGACCAATATGAATATGATTAACATCCCCACGCGCAACAACCAAAGGCCATAAACTACTGTCTGCTCCGATGTGAACCTTACCGATAACCACCGCAGTGGTATCTATATAGACATTGTTCGCCAGTTGCGGCTGGTGGTTTTGATAATGGCGGAGAAGGAATGACATAAGACGGCTTATCTGAACGAAGTTATTCTTCCACCATAACGAAACATTCGTGTGATTAACAACCAAAACATTGGTGGTTGATCGTTATTTGGACGTTCGGGCAAATATGACAAATTTATTGCAATTTAGCCCTTGCTAATGTGATCGAACTCTCTATACTACGACCTCACTGACACGGAGCAAGCCATTGGCTAGCAACGAAATCAGGATGTTCTTTAACAATTTGACCATGCAATCTGTGTGGGCACTCACTGAATAGTTAAGTCGAAAGATTTATCAATAAACTGAGTGACCAATACAAAATAGCGCAAGTTATTTTGA
>NZ_MSCQ01000004.1:77063-94549 GCF_002954725.1 Photobacterium phosphoreum | reverse complement strand
CTAGGCTTCAAATTTTAAAAGGCCATCCGTAAGGATGGCCTTTTTTCGTTTATAACGAAAAAATAATGACATATACTCTGCTTGATATATTGTTTCCTGCGTTTCCTGCGTTTCCTGCGTTTCCTGCGTTTCCTGCGTTTCCTGCGTTTCCTGCGTTTCCTGCGTTTCCTGCGTTTCCTGCGTTTCCTGCGTTTCCTATATTCTCTTTATCTTGGCGAAAAAAAACCGCCTTACGGCGGCTATATATTTGAATGTTTATTAGCTTTTCATCATTAGTTGATAACCAATATAACAAGCAAACAGACTGACTGTTACGTTAAGCACGATGTTTAAGCCAGCTTTGATAAACTCACCTTGCTGCATCATTACAATGTTATCCATTGAAAAGGTGGAGAAAGTGGTTAATGCACCAAGAAAGCCTAAGCCTATCATTGGTCGCCATGGTGCTGCTTCTATCATTCCTTGATTTAGTCCTGACATTAGTAGCCCCATAATTAGCGAGCCAATAATATTGACGGTTAATGTTCCGTATGGGAAGCCACGGCCAAATAAAATAACGCAAAGCTCAGAAATTAAGTATCGTGAGCAGGCGCCGAATGCACCACCAATTGCGATGAATCCTAGTAATAAATATTGGCTCATTGGTATCTCGTTTCAGTTAAAGGTGATGATGAAAAGCCGTAATAATAATCGCTTGTTGAGTTGGTTAATACTCTCGATAATTGCAATCATTGATTTAAGCTTATATTAAAATGTCGACACATAGTTGGTTGTATAGCTACATTTATAGCATCATAATCATAACTAAGAAATTTACTATTGAGCGTTGGCTCACGGAGATAAGCTATGTCGCTATATCAAACTGTATTACTTGCTGTTAATCCTGAAGATAAATATGCTCATAAATTAATGGTAAAAGCCGGAGTCATTGCTGAGCAAAATCATGCTGAGTTACATATTGCCTATGTTGAGCCGGGTGTTGGTAACGTTAGCTTTATTGATGTTGAAATTGAATTGCAAGAAGAGCACGATGCGATTGCAAAACAACGAATGACACAATTATCAGAGTTAGCCGCTGTTTCATCTTATCCTGTCACGGGATTACATATTGCTAATGGTGATATTGCGAAACATTTAGAAGAACTTGCTGAAAAAGTTGAAGCTAATTTAGTAATCACTGGCTATCACAAATCTGCTATTCATATTTTTGGTGATGTTAGTGAGACATTGGCAAAAAATCTCAAATGTGATGTGCTTATCTCGCAATAATCTGTGTCGTGATTGTTTGCAATAAAAAGCCGTGTAATTGCACGGCTTTTTGCTATCGGTCACTGGGTGTTGATTCTTTTAAGGAAACTATTGCGATCATCATCTGAGTTATTATACTCAAATGCTTACTTGTCGGAGTGCCATATGGCTGAGACCGCATTGCGGGATCCGTTGAACCTGATCAGGCTAATACCTGCGAAGGGAAGCAAGAGGTTATCTTTACTGCATATTCTTATCTGGGATCACTGTAGGTAATTGATGATGTACAGCGTTGCTGCATCGCTCTTGTTTACGCCCATCCGCCAAGCATTTTCCCCTACAATATTGAAAGGAAATTGCTGTGTCGAATCGCAAGCAAGCGAGATTGGAAGCGAAACAATTTATCGAGTCACTAACGGCTCAACCCTATCCTAATTCCCACAAAGTGTATGTTGCTGGTAGTCGTGCTGATATTTTAGTGCCAATGCGCGAAATCACCTTAGCTGATAGCCTTATTAGTGGTCCGAAACAAGCCCCTCTTTTTGAACCTAATCAACCTATTCGTGTTTATGATACATCGGGCTTTTATACCGATCCTGAGCACTCCATAGATATCTATTGTGGCCTACCCACCGTTCGTAAAGAGTGGATTGCTGAACGTAATGATACTGAGTTATTGCCTGAGTTAAGCTCTGATTATGCGCATAAGCGGCTAGTTGATGAGACGCTTAATGAGTTGCGTTTTAATCATCGGGTACCTATTCGACGTGCTAAAGCTGATAAATGTGTTACTCAGTTACATTATGCTCGCCAAGGTATTGTTACCCCAGAAATGGAATATATTGCGATTCGTGAAAACATGGGACGAGCGCATTATGATGATGAAACGTTAAATCAACAGCATGCTGGTATGAGTTTTGGCGCTAATCTTCCACCACAAATTACCCCTGAGTTTGTTCGTCAAGAAGTGGCTGCAGGACGAGCCATTATTCCAGCCAATATAAACCATCCCGAAGCTGAACCGATGATCATTGGGCGTAATTTTCTCGTCAAAGTAAATGCTAATATTGGTAATTCAGCCGTGAGCTCATCCATTGAAGAAGAAGTTGAGAAGTTAGTGTGGTCGACGCGTTGGGGCGGCGATACGGTAATGGACTTATCAACCGGCCGCAATATTCATGAAACTCGGGAATGGATCATTCGTAATAGTCCGGTACCTATTGGTACTGTGCCAATGTATCAGGCATTGGAGAAAGTAAATGGCGTGGCTGAAAATCTTAATTGGGATGTTTTTCGAGATACGTTATTAGAGCAAGCTGAGCAAGGTGTCGATTACTTTACTATTCATGCAGGGGTTTTATTACGTTATGTGCCAATGACAGCTCAGCGAGTAACAGGGATTGTTTCTCGTGGTGGTTCAATTATGGCTAAGTGGTGTTTGGCGCATCACCAAGAAAGTTTTTTGTATCAAAATTTTCGTAATATTTGTGAAATTTGTGCGCAATATGATATTTCGCTCTCTCTCGGTGACGGTTTACGCCCCGGTTCTATTGCTGATGCTAACGATGAAGCACAGTTTAGTGAATTACGCACGCTGGGTGAGCTAACAAAAATCGCGTGGGAATATGATGTTCAGGTGATGATTGAAGGGCCGGGCCATGTGCCGATGCATATGATTAAAGCCAATATGGATGAGCAACTTAAACATTGTCATGAAGCGCCATTTTATACTTTAGGGCCTTTAACTACAGATATTGCGCCTGGTTATGATCATATTACTTCAGGTATTGGGGCGGCCATTATTGGTTGGTATGGTTGTGCAATGTTGTGTTACGTAACACCGAAAGAGCATTTAGGGTTACCCAATAAAGATGATGTAAAAGTCGGTTTGATCACGTACAAGCTGTGCGCGCATGCGGCAGACTTAGCTAAAGGCCACCCCGGTGCGCAAGTCCGTGATAATGCATTATCAAAAGCACGGTTTGAGTTTCGCTGGGAAGATCAATTTAATCTTGGCCTTGACCCTCAAACTGCTCGAGATTATCACGATCAAACCTTGCCGCAAGAATCAGGCAAAGTGGCCCATTTCTGTTCAATGTGTGGCCCTAAATTTTGCTCAATGAAAATTTCTCAAGAAGTCCGTGATTATGCTAAAGGGTTACAGCCGATAGATATTACTGTTAGTGAGAATTCTAGTGTCGGTATGCAACAAAAAGCGGCTGAATTTCGTGCTCGAGGCAGTGAGTTATATCACCCTGCTAAAGAGGATTTGTAAATGAGCACCTTATCGTTACCCAATCATTTAATGCCGTTGTTAATGCACATCGAACCATTGTTAATCCCTGCTGAGTTATATCAACTGGGTGAGATGGTCAGTATGACAGTCAATGCGAGTGAACCGTTAATTCACATTAAGACCACAAGTTGTGACTATTCATTAGCGTTTAATTTTGTGGCCGCAGAGGAAGATTGTGCACCGCCGACGTATCAAGTGCGGGATCAGTGGTTAGCTCCTTTTGCTGAATTAGCGGAGCTGCAGCAAAAGGTAGCGGCAGATCCTAGTTTGGTGTTATGTGGTTTTCCTGCCGGTGATGGGTGTGTTGATATTTGGCATTACCAAGGACAAGCGCGGGCTATTTATTGTCATCATAGTGGTGCCAGTGAAGCGCACCGAGCAATGTTGTTGGTAGCCCTTGCACTTGATTATCCATTAGGTGATGCATTGGTATTAGCACGGGCTTATGCGCGCAGTTATCAAGATCATAATCATCGTGCACAAGGTGATCTTATCTGGCCGACAGATGCCAAAGTCTTTCCTCGTGCTTTAACGGTAAATCATCCTCAAATAAAACAACTTGGCTGGTTAACCGACGGTCAATTAGTGTCTCCGTTTGCAGCATTAGAGTCGAGTAAGCTTGGATTATATCCGGTGGTCGAGAGCGCTGATTGGGTTGAGCGAGTATTACCGCTAGGTATTAAAACTACCCAATTACGGATCAAAAATCCTCAAGCATCCGATCTGGAACACCAAATCCAACAAGCTATTGTTGCCGGAGAGTTAGCTCAAGCACAGGTGTTCATTAATGATTATTGGCTGCTGGCAATTAAGCATCATGCTTATGGTGTTCACCTTGGTCAGGAGGATCTTGATAGCGCTAATTTAGTCGCGATCCAGCAAGCTGGACTACGACTAGGGATCTCGACCCATGGTTATTATGAAATTTTACGTGCGCTTGAGTATCAACCCAGTTATATCGCATTGGGTCATATTTTTGCGACATTAACCAAAGAGATGCCTTCATTACCGCAAGGTGTGAGTCGATTAGCGCTTTATCAAAAATTAATTGGTAAACGAGCACCAACCGTAGCGATTGGCGGTATCACTATTGAGCGTGCAGCAAAAGTGTGGCGGACTGGCGTTACTGGGGTGGCTGTTGTTAGTGCCATTACTCAAGCGGATGATCCAGCGATAGCAATAATAGCGTTACGTAGCATATTGGCGCCTAAGGTTGAAATTATGACTGCAGGAGTTTGTGATGATGATAAACACTATGCTCTCTGATGTTGAGTTCACACGTTATAGCCGTCAGTTAATGGTGGCTGATATTGCTGAAACGGGGCAACAACAGCTCAAAAATGCGCAGGTGTTAATTATTGGAGCTGGCGGTTTAGGCTCTGCTGTAGGGTTATATTTAGCGGCTGCTGGGGTGGGAAAGATTGTTATTGCTGATAATGATGAGCTTGAAGCGTCCAATCTGCAACGGCAAGTGCTGTATCGTAATCCTGATCTTGGTTGTAATAAAGCGCAGGCGGCGTGTGCTCAAATGGCGGCATTAAACTCGCTTAATCGTTATCGAGCAGTGACCTCGCGGTTAACGGGGATTCAATTAGCATTAGAAGTTGAACAAGCCGATATTGTTGTTGATTGCAGTGATAATTTTTCGACCCGCTACGCGGTTAATCATACCTGTTTTGAGGCAAAGAAACGGTTAGTGTCTGGGGCTGCGATAGGATGGCAAGGTCAGTTAATAGCGTTTGATTTTGGTGTGGGAGTGGGACCGTGTTACCAGTGTTTATTGCCTGAAGTGGCACAACCTCACACCGATATTCAAAATTGTCGTAGTGGTGGCATTGTGGGTCCTGTGGTTGGGGTTATCGGTACGATGCAGGCACTTGCAGTAATAAAGGCGATTGTTAATGCGGGAAAGATCGGATTTAAACAATTTTCTCAGTTTGATGGTTTACAGGGACAGTGGCAGCAACTTGAGATCAATGCTGATGAAAACTGTACGGTTTGTGGTGCTCATAAACTTGTTAATGGAGATGCTGTTTAATGACGATGATAACTGTATGGCTAAATAATCAAGCTATTGAGTGTCAATCACAACAAAGTTTAATCGAGTTAGTTGAGCAATTAACACTTCCTACTGTGGGGGCTGCGATTGCGATCAACCAAGCCATTATTACGCGTAGCGACTGGTCAACAACTGTGTTGAACCATAACGATCAAATCACGCTCTTTCAAGTTATAGCAGGAGGCTAACATGCTTACTATTGCCGATAAAACGTTTGGCTCACGGTTGTTTACTGGAACCGGTAAATATTCTCATCGTGATGTGATGACAGCATCGTTACTCGCTACAGAATCACAATTGGTTACCATGGCTCTGAAACGGGTTGATTTAGCCCATCAAGCGGATGATATTTTAGCGCCATTAATTGCGGCTGGGGTGAATTTATTACCCAATACATCAGGGGCTAAAAATGCTAAAGAAGCTATTTTTGCGGCGCAATTAGCCCGTGAAGCGCTTGCGACAAATTGGCTTAAATTAGAGATACATCCCGATCCTAAATACTTAATGCCCGATCCGATTGAAACCTTATTAGCGGCTGAGGAATTAGTGAAGCAAGGATTTGTGGTATTGCCTTATTGTCATGCTGATCCGGTATTGTGTAAACGATTAGAAGAGGTTGGTTGTGCGGCAGTGATGCCATTAGGATCACCGATAGGATCAAATAAGGGCTTAGTCTCTCGTGATTTTCTGCAAATTATCATCGATCAAGCGCAGGTACCAGTGATTATTGATGCAGGAATTGGCGCTCCATCTGATGCTGCCGCGGCAATGGAAATGGGAGCAGATGCTGTCTTAGTTAACACTGCAATTGCAACAGCTACCGATCCGATTGCGATGGCTGAGGCATTTAAATGGGCAGTGATCAGTGGTCGTATGGCTTATAAAGCAGGATTAGCGGGTAAGGTTCGTCATGCCATAGCATCGAGTCCATTCACGGCTTTTCTTGATACCGATCGATAAGGAGCAAGGATGAGTTTTGTTGATGTATGGCGGCAATTGGATTGGGATGATATTCGACTATCGATTTACGCTAAAACCGCTGCTGATGTTGAACGAGCACTGGCTAAACCGGAGTGTGATCTTAACGATTTTAAAGCCTTAATTTCGCCAGCAGCTGAACCTTACCTAGAGCAGATGGCGCAACAAGCTGCGCTATTAACGCGGCAGCGGTTTGGTTATGCGATACATTTTTATGTGCCATTATATCTCTCTAATTTGTGTGCTAATGCGTGTACCTATTGCGGGTTCTCGATGGAAAATCGAATTAAACGACGCACATTAACAGCTGCCGATATCGAACGTGAATGTGAGGCGATCAAAGCGCTTCAGTTTGACAGCGTGTTGTTGGTCACCGGTGAGCATCAAACCAAAGTTGGAATGGACTATTTCAGACATACACTGCCTCAAATTAAATCTCACTTTAATCATATTGCAATGGAAGTTCAGCCGCTTGAACAACAGCAATATCGTGAGCTGAAAGGTTTAGGCTTAGATGCGGTGATGGTGTATCAAGAAACCTATCATGCTCGTACTTATGCCGAACATCATTTACGTGGTAACAAAACTAATTTTAATTATCGGCTTGAGACACCTGATCGATTAGCGCAAGCCGGCATAGATAAAATAGGGATTGGGGCTTTGTTGGGAATGGAGGAGTGGCGCACGGACAGTTTTTTTGTGGCGAGTCATTTGGCTTATCTTGAGCGTCATTATTGGCAAAGTCGTTATTCTATTTCATTTCCACGGTTGCGGCCGTGTACGGGGGGTATTGAGCCTAAATCAGTAATGACAGATCGCCAGTTAGTGCAATTGTTGTGTGCTTATCGGTTGTTTAATCATGAAGTTGAGTTGTCGTTATCCACTCGTGAATCAGCCCATTTTCGCGATAATGTGTTGCCGTTAGGGGTAACCAGTCTGTCTGCAGGCTCTAAAACCCAACCGGGTGGCTATGCTGATGACACGCCAGAGTTAGAGCAATTTGCAATCAGTGATGATCGCAGTGTGGCAGAGGTGGCGATGGCAGTGAAGCGGCGAGGATTTGAGGTCGTGTGGAAAGACTGGGACGCGGTTTACTCGGGGTAACAACATTTGAAGGTGGCAATAAGCCAGTGCAAAGGTTATGCACTGGCTTATTAATTGTTGTTAATGCAATGGCATCATTAGCGTTGTAGTGGTGCTGTTGCTTGAGTTAACCATGCTAAATCATCACCGTTTAATGCTGGGCTAATAACCTCAAACACGGCGTGATGGTAATGGTTAAGCCATGCAAGTTCGACATCTGTTAATAAGCTTAAATTAATTAAACGCTTATCAATCGGTGCGCGAGTCAGAGATTCAAATCCCATTACCGTCATATCACCTTGGGTTGCCACTTCCACTACCGCTTCAAGGTTTTCAATACGAATACCAAACGCATCGGCGCGGTAATATCCTGGCTCATTTGAGAGCACCATACCAGGCAGTAATGCAACAGGATTGTAGGCTTTAGCGATCCGTTGTGGTCCTTCATGGACACTTAAAAAGTGACCGACACCGTGACCAGTACCATGATCATAATCAAATCCATACGCCCATAAATGTTGACGTGCTAACGCATCAAGTTGGCTACCTGTGGTGCCTTTAGGGAAACGTGCAGATGCTAACGCAATGTGACCTTTTAAGACTAAAGTAAAGGCTTGCTTAACCTCATCACCCGGCTGACCAATTGCTATGGTACGGGTAATATCGGTAGTACCGTCGGGGTATTGACCGCCTGAATCGACTAAGTACACGGTATCCATTTGCAGTTTACTTGGCTGCGGTTGATTAAGGTGATTGTAGTGGCACATTGCCGCATTGCCTGCTGCCGCTGAAATGGTATCAAAGCTCACATCACTGCAACTTGGATCTAACTGACGGAATTGCCACAGTTGATCTGATAATTGGGCTTCATCAAGTAAATGCCCTGCTGCTACTTGGGTATCAACCCAGGCTAAGAATTTACTGATCGCAACGCCATCGCGAATATGACACGCTTTCATTCCTGCCATTTCAGTGACATTTTTAGTGGATTTTGGCAGTAAGGTTGGGTTTGCCGCTTCAATCAATAGTGCACCAGCATCTTTCAATTGTTGTGCTGCCCATGCGTTGCTGTTGGTGGAATCAAACAGCACTCGCTTACCGGCTAATGAGGCTAAACCTGTCGCTAATTGCTCTGGCTCGCAGAGCGTAACGCCATCACCAACATGGGCTGTAAAGCCTTCTGGTAAGCGGTGGTGATCAATATAAAAATCAACCGAAGCATCATCATGAATAACGGCAGCTGATAATAATACTGGCAGACAATGAACATCATCCCCACGAATATTCAGTAGCCATGCGATGCTATCAAGCTGGCTTAAAAACGCGGCATTGGCTTTTTGCGTTGTCAGTAAGGCGGCAATTTGTTGGCGTTTATCAGCACTTGATTGACCCACAAACTCTAATCCCATTAATTGAGCATCAGACAATACGGGGGCAGGGCGATCAAGCCACAGTTGATCAATCGGATTTTCATCAACACAAACTAATGCTAATTCACTATCAATCGCAGTGGTGGCATTTTTTAACCATGCTGCGCTGTGAAGGCGTGCATCAATGGCAACTTTACTGCCAACCGCTAAATTTTCTAGAGCCCATTGTACTGGTGGCTGTTCAATAAGGTGACAGTATTGGAATACATCGGCAGGCACTTGTTTACGCACTTGCACCACATAACGGCCATCGACAAAAACAGCAGCATCATCACGGGTAATAATGGCCGCGCCAGCTGAGCCTGTAAATCCGGTTAACCAGTGTAGGCGTTCATTATGATCGGGAATGTACTCCCCAAGAAATTCATCTTCGTGAGGGATCAATAATGCATCTAATTGATTCTCCGTGAGCCAGTGGCGGATTTGTTCAACACGTTGCGAAATTGCTGCTTGCATGTTTTCGTCCTTTAATTAGATCGTCATCTAAGCGATGGCGTAAGCGTTAAACTGGCATAACACCCTTGAATTGAGAGGGCGTAGTTATACAGCTACGTTAGCGTGTTTGGTGGTTAGCATCAATTAGCTAACGGTCAATTGATTCGGATTTATTGAATTTCAGCTTCATGATGTTATCTGATATCAAGTCTGTGGCAAATAACTGCTGTGAGTGATATTCCCAAATGGAAAAGTACGATTGAATATATACCATTTCTATTCATATCTCTAAAACCGTAGACTTGGCGCGATCATCTTTTAGGAACGTCATATGACACCGTCAACAACATCTTCTACGGATACTAAACTAATCGCCTTGATGGTGACTTTAGTGTTATTTAGCCCGTTGGCTATTGATATTTATTTACCTGCTTTCCCTGCTATTGCTGATAGTTTTGGGGTTAATGCTGTGCGCGTTCAAGATACCGTGACATGGTTTATGTTTAGCTTAGGATTAGGGCAATTATTGGCAGGTCCGTTAGCAGATCGCTTTGGACGTCGCCCGATTGCGTTAGCCGGTATTGTTATTTATGGCTTTAGCGCGTTGATGGCATATCTAGCCACCAATTTAGACATGCTATTAACTGCACGCTTGCTACAAGGTTTTGGTGCCTGTGCTACTTCTGTTGCGGCTTTCTCTGCTGTTCGTGATAGTTTTGGTGCAGAAAAGAGTGGTCGTATGATCAGTTACTTAAATGGTGCAATCTGTTTTATCCCCGCTTTAGCACCCTTACTAGGTACTTGGTTAACTCACGAGTTTGGCTGGCGTTCAAACTTTAGTTTTATGGCTGGTTTTGCAGTAGTAGCCGGCTTGTTTGTAATGACGATGTTTAAAGAAACTCGTCCGGTTGATACCCATGTTAGTGGTTCAACCTTGAGTTTAAGCCGTTATTGGTCGGTATTACGTGAGCCGACGTTTTTATATCATGCCAGTTTATGCATGTTATCAATGGCGGTAATTTTAGCGTATGTCACTTCGGCTCCGGTGTGGTTAATGAGTCATCTTGGCGCAGATATGAATCAATTTACCTTTTGGTTTGGTATTAATGCCGCGTTGAATATCACCGCGTGTATGGTGGCGCCGAAATTTATGGATCGCTTTGGTACCCGTGCAACATTACAAACTGGACTGATTATTTTAACCGTTGCTGGTGGATTAATGCTGGGACTAAGTACCATAAATCAAGCATGGGCATTTATGGTGCCGATCTTTATTTGTTCATTTGGATTTGCGTTTGTTTTGGGTTCATCGGCAGGAAAAGCATTGGCTCCGTTTGGTGATCGTGCTGGAACGGCTGCTGCGCTGTTAGGTCTGTTTCAAATGAGTGGCGCTGGGGTAATGGTGAGCTTAACGCAACGGCTTGATTTAGCGACGCCAATATTGATGACATTACAGATGTGGTTATTGATCCCCGGGTTATTTGTGTTGTGGTCAAAGTGGGGTAAAAGCTGGCACCAAACTCCCTTGATTACAGACTAGTATTGAGCCATTAATGGTTCACAGATATTAAGTGCGCGTCTTTTATTAAGCCTGTCATTATGACAGGCTTTATTTTTATGGAATCGATAGCGACTAACGTTGTGATTGTTAATGGATAAAACAGCCTCTGGTTATGAAACTGGACATTCATCCACTATCGACTTAGCCTTACAACAGAAATGGATTTGGTGGTTTTTTGTAGAGTATTTGATATGACGGAATGGTTGAGTGGCGGCATGATTTCACTGTTGGCAGCAATCTCTGGCGCGACAGTGGCGAGTGTTATTACCACGCTATGGTTAAAAGGACGTTTTGAACAAACATTACAACTTCACCAACAGCAAGCAGACGCTGATATACGTTTATTGCAAGCCCGCGAGCAGCAATTGCACCAGCAGCTGGGTGAACGAAACCAAGAACTTGAACAGATGGATGATGAACGTGATCGTCTGACTCATGAGATACGCCAATTGCATGGTAATTTATCTGCGGCGGTAGAAAAAATGCGGCATTTTGAAGCCCTTCAAAATGAAAAACAGTATCTATCAGAACAGTTAGATAACTTACGGGTGATTAACGCCAGTCTTGAAGCGGATTTACGTGAGCAAGATGCACGTCATTTTGAAGAACAAAAATCGGCCGAAGAAAAAATTCAGTTATTAGAAAATGCTGAAGAACGGTTACGGATCCAATTTGAAAGCCTTGCCAATAAATTGTTTGAACACAAAACCCGCAGTGTTGATGAGCAGAATAAAATCAGCTTACAAAGTTTATTAATGCCACTCAAAGAACAACTAGAAAGCTTTAAAAAACAGGTTAATGATAATTTTACTCAAGAATCTCGTGAACGACATACTTTAGTGCATCAGATTAATCATCTTAAACAGCTTAATGAACAAATGGCGCAGGAAGCGGTTAACCTGACTCAGGCTCTTAAAGGTGATAATAAAGCGCAAGGTAATTGGGGCGAAGTGGTGCTTGCACGAGTATTAACTGAGTCGGGTTTGCGTGAGGGCCATGAATATCAAACTCAAGTTAGCCTTGAAAATGAAGACGGTAAACGTTATCAGCCCGATGTGGTGGTGCATTTACCTCAGCAAAAGGATGTGGTGGTTGATGCCAAAATGTCATTAGTGGCTTATGAACGCTTTTTTAATGCCGAAACGGTGGCAGAACGAGAGTTAGCCATGGGTGAACATATTGCTTCTATGCGGGCGCATATGCGAGGCTTAAGCCGTAAAGATTATCATCAATTACATGGTGTCCAAAGTCTCGATTATGTGTTGATGTTTATTCCGGTTGAACCTGCCTTTCAAGCTGCGATTGCTGCCGATCCTAAACTGATTCGTGATGCTATGGATCTCAATATTATGTTGGTCAGTCCGACCACATTGCTGGTGGCGCTACGAACGATTAATAATTTGTGGCGCAATGAGCATCAAAATCAAAATGCCAAAGAAATTGCTGAGCGAGCGGGAAAACTGTATGACAAGTTACGTTTATTTGTCACTGACATGGAAGGCTTAGGTGCTTCATTAGATAAAGCCAGCCAGAGTTATCATAGTGCAATGAATAAGTTAGCCAGTGGACGGGGTAATGTCATTCGCCAAGCGGAAAGCTTTAAACTGTTAGGGGTTGAGGTGAAACGCGATATTAGCCCACAGTTAGTCGAAAAATCGCAGTCTCAACTGCATGATGTGAGAGGTTTTTCGCATATAACTTCTGCCGTAAAGCCGGATTTATAGTGCTTAAAGAGTAAACCACTTTGAGCAAACGACAACCATCAAGTACACTAAGCCAGTTGAATAAATGAATTTAATCCTCGTGAGCGATTTTATTGTGCTAATGAAATGAGCGCGAGGGCACATAATGGATTGAGCATGACGGACACCACACAAGACACGACCCACTTTGGCTTTCGTACCGTGGCCAAAGAGGAAAAAGCAACCATGGTTGCTGAAGTATTCCATTCAGTAGCGGCAAAGTACGACATTATGAATGACTTAATGTCGATGGGTATTCATCGCGTATGGAAGCGGTTTACGATTGACTGCAGTGGTGTGCGCCGTGGCCAGCGTGTGCTTGATTTAGGCGGTGGTACTGGCGATTTAACCGCTAAGTTTTCACGTATTGTGGGTGACAGTGGTCAGGTTATTTTGGCTGATATCAATAACTCAATGCTAAAAGTTGGCCGCAGTAAGCTACGTGATAGTGGCATTGTGGGCAACGTTGGTTATGTCCAAGCAAATGCGGAAGAGTTGCCTTTTCCTGATAATTATTTTGATTGTATTACCATCAGTTTCTGCTTACGTAATGTCACTGATAAAGAACAAGCATTACGTTCGATGTACCGTGTGTTAAAGCCTGGTGGACGGTTATTGGTGTTGGAGTTCTCTAAGCCGATTTTAGAACCGTTATCAAAAATATATGACGCTTACTCATTCCATTTACTGCCGAAAATCGGTGAAATTATCGCGAATGACAGTGAAAGCTACCGTTACTTAGCTGAATCTATTCGTATGCATCCTGATCAGCCGACGTTGCAGGGCATGATGGATGAAGCTGGCTTTGATCAGACCACCTACTACAACTTAACCGGCGGTATTGTTGCTTTGCACCGTGGCTATAAGTTTTGAGGCTCCTATGCCAATAGATGCATTTGTTACTGGCGCGGTGGAAACTGCGCTTAATCAGTTAATAAAAGACGATGCTGAGAGCCAGCGCCGTTTATCACGTTTACGCGGTAAAGTGATCAGCGTAACGTTGAATGAGTTTGGCAAAACGCTATATTTTATCTTTAGTCAGCAAATTGATGTATTAGCGGCTTATGAAGGGGATGTTGATTGTCAATTGGCACTTAATCTAGCTGTGTTACCTGAATTACGTCAACAAGCTAACCTGACTCAATTAATTAAAGCCGATAAATTATCCCTTGATGGTGATTTACAATTAGCGCAGCACTTTTCAAGTTTGTTAAGTGGCTTAAAACCTGATATTGAAGAAAAATTATCGTATTACAGTGGGGATATCGTTGCCCATACTGTCGTCAGCGGGGTCAAATCTGGTGGTCAGTTTATTCAGCAGCGGTTACGTAAACGCCAGCAGAATTTGGCTCAAACGCTAACGGAAGAATGGAAATTATTACCACAGCCATTAGAAATAGCCTATTTTTCTGATCAAGTTGATGACTTGAAATCAGATGTTGGTTGTTTTGAGGCCCGATTAAATCAGCTACTTGAGCGATAATGGCCATGATGACTATTCGTGAATTTAAACGTCTTTACCGTATTATTGAAGTGCAATTGCGTTACGGTTTGGATGATTTTATTCCGCAAGACCCGCGTTCAGAATTACCCAAAAAATTACGCAAATCGTTATTTTGGATTAAAAATGAATATCCGGATAAACCCTTGGGTGAACGACTGCGATTAGCGTTACAAGAACTTGGGCCAGTGTGGATTAAGTTTGGTCAGATGATGTCGACCCGTCGTGATTTGTTTCCACCGCATATCGCCGATCAATTAGCGTTATTACAAGATCAAGTGGCACCGTTTGATGGTCAATTAGCAAAACGGACCATTGAAGCATCATTAGGTGGTCCGGTAGAGCAATGGTTTGATGATTTCGATGAGGTCGCGTTAGCATCAGCCTCGATTGCACAAGTCCATACTGCGACCATGAAAGAAAATGGTCGCGAAATTGTATTTAAAGTCATTCGTCCTGATATTCGACCTATTATTGAAGCAGATATTAAGCTGATGTACAGGATGGCCGAGATAGTTTCTCGGTTGCAACCTGAGGCTCGTCGATTGCGTCCGGTTGAAGTGGTAAGGGAATATGAAAAAACCTTACTCGATGAACTGGATTTAATGCGTGAAGCGGCGAATGGAATCCAACTTAGGCGTAATTTTGACGGAGATGATAGTCTCTATGTACCGGAAGTTTTTACTGATTATAGCAGTGTAAATTTACTGGTTATGGAACGTATCTACGGAATTCAGGTGTCAGACCTTGCTGCATTAAAAGCCAACGGCACCGATTTGAAATTATTATCGGAAAATGCAGTAAATATATTTTTTACGCAGGTCTTCCGTGATAGTTTCTTTCACGCTGACATGCACCCAGGGAATATTTTTGTTTCCTATGAGCACCCACATGATCCACAATGGATAGCATTAGACTGTGGTATTGTCGGCACGCTTAACCGTGAAGACAAACGTTATTTGGCTGAAAACTTGCTGGCTTTCTTTAATCGTGATTATCGCAAAGTGGCCGAATTACACGTTGATTCAGGCTGGGTGCCCGCTGACACCAATATCGATGCGTTTGAAGTCGCAATTCGTACTGTGTGCGAACCGATCTTTGAAAAGCCATTGTGTGAAATATCATTTGGGCATGTGCTACTGAATTTATTCAATACCGCGCGTCGATTTAATATGGAAGTGCAGCCGCAGCTAGTGTTGCTACAAAAGACTTTACTGTATGTAGAAGGTCTTGGTCGACAGTTGTATCCACAACTTGATTTGTGGGCAACCGCGAAACCATTTTTAGAAGATTGGATGTCCCGCCAAGTTGGCCCACAAGCCATTATTGATGCAGTAAAGAGTAAAGCGCCATTTTGGGCTGAAAAGTTACCGGAATTACCGGAATTACTTTACGACAGTTTGCGCCAAGGCAAGGTTATGAACCAACGACTCGATACACTCTATGATAATTTCATGGACAGTCGGCGTAACCAAGGTAAGGCAAGATTCTATTTTGGTATTGGTGCCACCATGATGGTGTGTGCTGCCATACTTTTTGGTGATCATGTTACCACCTATCCTGCTATTGCAGCTGGAGCGGGCGCGGTATTTTGGTTGCTGGGATGGCGAGCCTGTCGAAAATAATCGATTGAGGTTTCGCCTATACTTATAGTTGCGTGTCACAACGCACTCCGTTATTAACCACATAAAGCTGAGGTAAAATAAGCATGGGTGGTATCAGTATCTGGCAATTGTTAATTATTGCACTGATTATTGTTCTGTTGTTCGGAACTAAGAAGTTACGCACATTGGGTGGCGACTTAGGTTCTGCGGTTAAGGGTTTCAAAAAAGCGATTGGTGATGACGATTCAGCACCTGTTGTTAAAAAAGAAACCACTGATGCAGATTTTGAGCAAAAGAAAATTGTGGATGAGCAGCAAGCAGCTGATCAGACTAAAACGAGTCAAAAAGACAAAGAGCAGGTTTAAGACGTGTTTGATATCGGGTTCTGGGAGTTAGTGCTGATCTCCGTAGTGGGATTGGTAGTACTGGGGCCGGAACGTCTACCCGTTGCGATACGTACAGTGTCGCAGTGGATAGGCGCAGCCCGTAATATGGCAAACTCAGTGAAAGATGAGTTGGCTCAGGAACTGAAAATTCAGGAACTGCAAGCCAATTTAAAAAAAGCTGAGCAAATGGGAATGAAGGACATTGCGCCTGAATTGCAACAGTCAGTTGACGAGCTAAAAAAAGTCGCCTCTGATGTGCAACGTCCCTATGCTGATAAAAGCGAGCAACCCTCAGCAACGACTTCTAATAAGCAGGAATAAATTACATCACTATGTCGACTGTCGAAGATTCGCAGCCGTTATTCAGCCATTTACTTGAGCTGCGTACACGGATCTTGCGCTCTCTCATCAGCGTGCTGGTGGTTTTTGTCTGTATAGTTTGGTTTTCGAAAGACATTTATGCATTTGTAGCAGCACCATTGGTTGAACGTATGCCAGTGGGTGCCACTATGATCGCAACCGATGTTGCATCACCATTCTTTACACCGATAAAACTCACTTTAGTTACCGCTGTTTTTATTGCTGTACCAATGATTTTGTATCAACTGTGGGCTTTTGTGGCTCCAGGTTTATATAAGCATGAACGTAAGCTTATTATGCCATTACTGGTTTCCAGCTCATTGCTGTTCTATGCCGGTGTTGCGTTTGCTTATTTTGTTGTGTTTCCATTGGTGTTTAAGTTCTTTACCAGCGTCGCTCCGCAAGGGGTTGAAGTTGCAACGGATATTTCAAGTTATCTCGATTTTGTACTGTCGCTATTTATGGCGTTTGGTATAGCCTTTGAGATCCCTGTCGCGATTATTCTGTTGTGTTGGACCGGTGCGACCGATCCTGAAACGTTACGCAGTAAACGCCCATATATTATTGTGGCAGCGTTTGTGGTCGGTATGTTGTTAACACCGCCTGATATTTTATCTCAGACCTTGTTAGCGATACCGATGTGCTTGTTGTTTGAAGTCGGCTTATTCTTCTCACGTTTTTACATTCGTAAAGATGATGCAGACGAATATGACGATGAAGACGAACCGCAAGACGTAAAGAGTACGAGCAAAGAATAGGGATTTATCCCCCTGTGATGATGAAAAAAACCGACATTAGTGTCT
>NZ_MSCQ01000004.1:0-76061 GCF_002954725.1 Photobacterium phosphoreum | reverse complement strand
AGACATTAGTGTCGGTTTTTTTGTGTCTGTATTTTGGTGTTATTATCACGTAGTTAGTTAATGCAGGGCTCGATATACTGCCATTAAGAACTCTTCATCAAGGGATGGAAAAGAAATGATAGATATTGGCGTTAATCTTACTAATAGCCGCTTTGATAAAGATCGCGCAGCGGTTATTGCACGTGCTCAAGCGGTTGGCGTCAAAGGACTGGTGATTACCGGTACCAGTATTGAAGAAAGCATTGCTGCTCAACAATTGGCTCAGCAATGGCCTGATTATTGTTACAGCACTGCCGGTGTTCATCCGCATGATGCAACCTCGGTGACCGATTTCGCCTTGCCACAAATTCGAGCTTTAGCGCAATTACCCCAAGTGGTAGCGATAGGTGAATGTGGACTGGATTTTAATCGTGATTTTTCACCGCATCCGCAGCAAGAAGCGGTGTTTGAAGCGCAATTAGCTGTGGCGGCTGAGCTCAATATGCCGGTGTTTATGCATTGTCGTGATGCCCATGAGCGGTTTTTAGCGATCCTAAAACCATGGCGCGATAAATTACCTGCCGCTGTATTGCATTGCTTTACCGGTTCACAGCAAGAACTGCGAGAGTGTTTGGCTCTTGATTTACATATTGGTATTACTGGCTGGATCTGTGATGAACGCCGAGGTACTGAGTTGCGTCAGATCGTGAAAAATATTCCGAGTCAGCGATTAATGATTGAAACGGATTGTCCGTATTTATTACCGCGAGATTATCGTCCTAAGCCGAAATCTAGTCGTAATGAACCGTTGTATTTACCGCATATTGCAACGGTTATTGGCGAGTGTCGTGGTGAGTCTGCGACACAAGTTGTCAATAATTCTTACCAAGTAAGCCAAGCTTTTTTTGCAATTTAATCCCACCTTGGTGATGTGAGTGATATTATAAATACTCATTAACCTGTAAGGAGTTTACCGTGTCTGTATCTATTCAAGGTGCTTTTCCTGGACGTCGTATGCGTCGAGTTCGCAAGCATGATTTTAGTCGTCGTTTGATGGCGGAAAACCAGTTATCTGTTAATGATCTCATTTATCCGATGTTTGTTCTGGAAGGCACTAACCGTCGCGAGAGTGTCGCTTCAATGCCGGGTATTGAGCGCTTATCAATTGACTTACTGTTAGAAGAAGCGGCTTATATTGCCAGTCTTGGTGTGCCTGCGATTGCATTATTTCCAGTGGTATCACAACAGTTTAAATCTGAATTAGCAGAAGAAGCGTATAACGTTGATGGTTTAGTACAAACAGCGGTTCGTGCTTTAAAGGCGCACGTACCAGAACTGGGTGTGATCACCGATGTTGCGTTAGATCCGTTCACGGTTCATGGCCAAGACGGTATTATTGATGATGAAGGTTATGTTCTTAACGACATCACCACTGAGATTTTGATTAAACAAGCATTATCTCATGCTGATGCGGGTGCTGATGTTATCGCACCTTCCGATATGATGGATGGTCGCATTGGCGCTATTCGTGAAGCACTAGAGCAAGCGGGCCATATTAATACGCAAATTATGGCTTACTCAGCTAAATATGCGTCGAATTACTATGGCCCGTTTCGTGATGCTGTTGGCTCTACTGGCAATCTTAAAGGTGGCGATAAGAAAACCTACCAGATGGATCCTGCTAATAGTGACGAAGCGTTGCACGAAGTGGCAATGGACATCAGTGAAGGTGCCGATATGGTGATGGTGAAGCCGGGGATGCCTTATTTAGATGTGGTACGTCGGGTGAAATCTGAGCTGCAAGTGCCAACATATGCTTACCAAGTGTCAGGTGAATATGCGATGCACATGGCGGCATTCCAAAATGGTTGGCTTAAAGAGCGTGAAACTGTAATGGAATCATTAATGTGCTTTAAACGTGCAGGTGCTGATGGCGTGTTAACGTATTTTGCTAAGACCGTTGCTGAATGGTTAGCAGCAGACGCTGCTGAGCGTGCGCTAAATTTGAAAAAATAATGCGGATATAGTCCGTGATCAAAAGCGAGCTTAGGCTCGCTTTTTTTGTGGCAAATTATCGCTATGGTTTTACATTTCGATTGATCGGGTTTTGCAGTGAAATTAAAGTTTCCGTTGATTGTACTTCTTTAATCGCTTGCAGTTTATTGATTAGCACGTGCTGTAATTCTTCAATCGAATGACACATTAATTTGACGAAAATATTGTAAGCACCAGTGGTGTAATACGCTTCTACCACTTCATCAAGCTGATTAAGCTTTTCAAGTGCCGAATGATAATCACGGGCAGCATAAAGATTAATCCCAATAAAACAGCACACGTCATAGCCCAATAATTTCGGGTTAACGATCACTTCAGTGCCTGTAATTATTTGCGAGGCTCGCATTTTCTCAACCCGGACATGAACAGTTGCAGGACTGACATTGAACCGTTTTGCCATTTCAGCGTAGGGTACGCGTGCATCGGTCATTAACGCGTTAAGAATATCGCGATCTAAATCATCGATACGAACGGCTACATTCATCATAATTCCTTTCTGGCAAGGTCAGTTATTCGCATGCTGCGATCTGAGACTATCTTATCCTTATGTTAGGTAGTGATACCAGAGCCAAGCGTGATTTGTGGTGCTATAATTCGCCGCCTATAGCGTCTATTTCCCATTATTGAGCGAGATAGATATTGTTTGATACCGGAGAATGCTGTGCAGCTAGCCTTACTTTGTGAAGTTCCTCAACGTCAGTCTGAATTAGATCAACTCGCCGCCCGCTGGGGATTGACGCATGATGAGCACAGTTGCTTTGCGTTAGTGTTAACTGCTAATCAGTTAGAGCTACGTAAGTTAGACGAGCCCAAACTGGGTGCCGTTTTTGTTGATCTCGCCAGTGGTGCTGTCGCCCATCGCCGTAAATTTGGTGGTGGTCGTAGTCAAGCGATTGCGAAAGCGGTGGGGTTAAAAAACGGTATTACGCCAACAGTATTAGATGCGACTGCAGGCTTAGGGCGCGATGCGTTTGTATTAGCGTCATTGGGTTGTAAAGTGCAATTGGTTGAGCGACATCCGGTGGTGGCAGCTTTATTGGATGATGGTTTAGCGCGCGCTAAAGCAGATCCTGAAATTGGTCATTGGGTCAGTGAGCGGATGCAGTTATTGCATGCGTCGAGCCAAGATGCGTTATTGCAGTTAGCGGCGGATAAAGATTTTGTTGCTCCAGAAGTGATCTATCTTGATCCAATGTACCCACATAAAAAGAAATCAGCGTTGGTTAAAAAAGAAATGCGGGTATTCCAAACTTTAGTCGGCGCAGATTTAGATGCTGATGAATTGTTTGCACCAGCGTATGCGTTAGCAACGAAACGGATTGTAGTTAAACGCCCTGATTATGCTGAATTTTTGGCTAATGCAAAGCCGTCAATGGCAATTGAGACTAAGAAAAATCGGTTTGATATTTATGTGAAGGCGGCAATGAAAACTAATGACACGCTAAAATAAAACGTTACACATTAACATTCGAACAAGACATTCATTGCTGGAATTACGAATCATTATCGTTTAATGTCGTTATTCTGGTGAGTCTTTTGTGAGGATGTATTGATGGTGAAGTCGTTGTGTAAGTATCGTCGTGCTGAAATTGCCGATCAATTTGCGACGATCACTAAGATTGTTAGTGAGCCAAAATTTATTTGTGCGAGTTGTACGCGAGTAGCAAGTGATAAAGATTACTTGTGTAAACCGAGTCGCTTAACCAATGCCGTCGCACCAACAATAGCTCCGATAATGACGCCAATGCCTGCTTCGGTAATGACATTAGCAGCATCTGCGCCGCCTGCTCCTGTAATAATGAATATTCATCAGTTACCGAGGCCAACCGCTGTTGGTCAAAGTCGGATTGAGATGGTTACTGTTGTAGAACAAACAGAGGTTATTGAGCAGCCAGATGCGTTACTGGATCACACTGAGAAACTTAAAAAATTAGCCAAGAAAAAAACCAAGTTATTAAAAAAAGCGGCTAAAGCGGTGAAGAAATTTGATAAGCAATTACGTAAAACCAAGCAAGCGTTGGGGTTAGCGTAAGATATTAATAATAAAATAATTATTGGCAACAAAAAAGCCTCTCAGTTTAATGGGAGGCTTTTTTATAGGTGCGGGTTTATTAATCAGCGTGTTTAATTAATACAGCCATCATTACGCCAACAACCACAGACACCATAATACCTGAAACAATCAGCCAAGGAAGCATATCCATAACAGTTATCCAAATGTTAAATAAAAAGGGCACAGTGGCTATTGGAACGTGTTTATCAGTTAGGAGCAATGGGGTAGATACACCTTGTAATGGCTGTTTACATTTAGAAACATGTTAATGCTAAAACTGTTATCCAGACGAAAAAAAAGCGCCATCAAGGCGCTTTTTTCAGGCTTAAAATTTAAGCTTGATCAGGTTTTGCTAGTTGCAGTGCTTGGCGGGAAACTTCCGCTGCGGCTTGCTTATCGCCAAGTTGCTCAAGCGTCGCCACAAGGTGGGCAAAATCTGTCACATCTGGACGTATTGCTACGGCCTTTTCTAAATGCTCTTTAGCCGGTTGCCATTGGCCATCAGCCATTAACATTTGTCCTAATGCACTTTGCAGTGTCGGGTTGTTACTGTTGTTAGCTAATAAGTCTTGTAGGCTAACAATCGCAGGGTGGCGATCGGGTAGCGTTAATTGTGGCATTAAGCTAATTAAGTTGTGCTCAGGGTTTTTCTTGATAGCATCGCGCAAGATCGGGAAAGCTTCCGAATCTGCATGGCGAACAATCATTTGCTTAACAAAACAGGCCACTAATGCCGGATTGTGTTTGTCTTTACGATTGATACTGTTCCAGTAACCGATTAAACCATCACTGCCATTTTGTTGGCTTAAGTGATGCATTTGACCACATTGTGCTTGGATATCTAATTGTGCTGCTTCTTCTGCCGTGATCACGTTTGCTTTTGTTAATTGAGGTAGCAATGCTTGCAGGGCTTTCCAATCTTCTAATTGTAAATAACACTGCTTTAATAAGCTCAGTATCATTGGGTTACGTGGACTGGTTGGCTGTACGTCTTGCAAGGTTGCAAGTGCCTGTTCAAATTGTTGTTGACGAATTTGAAGTTTGACACGTGTCAGTGCTACCGCCAGGCTTTCAGTGTCTTGCTCTGCTGCTAGTTGCAAGTATTGATCACGCAGTTGTGTTTTACCCAATCCTTGTGCCGCTTCTGCTGCTGCTAAGTAGTTTAGAATCGGTGCGTCACTGTATTTTGCTGATTTAGAAAGCATTTTTTCAGCTGACTTCCAATCACCTTCAGCGACTTTCAATAGTCCTTCCGCAGTGTTACGGCGTGCTTTGCGAATGTGGCGACCACTAAACCAACCGCGGGTTGAGCTACCAACAGAAAATAGGCGACGTAAAATAAACTCAAGTACAAAAAATATCGCTACGATGGCAATCGCGACAATAATCAGTGTGGTTAAGCTCATTTCGATGGTTTGATTGGCAAACGAGATCAACACATAGCCTTGATGACCAGCAAGATCGGGGCTGACAATGATACCGGCAATCAGAGCGATGACCAATAACAACAATTTAATCATTATTTGGTTTCCTCTTTAACAGTGCTAGTCGCTGCCGCAGATGTTGCTGTGGCAGGTTTTACTAGTGGCATCACTTTTTTTGTTGCAGTCGATGTTGTTGGCGTTGCCGCTGAACTTGGACTAGTTGCTTCGATTTTGATCAGTTTTAACGCTTTTGGTTGTTGTTTAGCGTGTGTCTTTGGTGGTGAAGTCGCATCACTCAGCGCGGTCATCTTATTACGCAATACTTGATTGACTAATTGGGTGATCATCGCTTGTGATTGCAGTTTAGCGGGATAATCAACGTTCACATTTTGTTGCTCTAGTTGCTGTAAGCCAGCAATAAAGCTCTGTGTTTTTGGTGATGATAGGTCGTAGTACTGTTGAGCCCACTTGATCGCCGTAGCGATTGACTCACGGTAAACTTGGCCTTGATCACGGTATACCGCAGAGATAGCAGTCTCTAACTTGTTGGTAATATTTTGCTGAAGATAAAAATCTTGTTGTGGTGACAATAATGGCACAACACTGCCATCACGCTTACGATAAGTAATGAAATGCTCACTAAAATTCTTTAATGAGGTCATTAGATTATCTTTCCAATCATTAACAGATTGGCTAACGGTTGGGTTTTGTTGTGGCTCTGCTTTCGCTAATACCGCATTGGCTAGTGGTAAGCTATCAATACTGTTTTCAAGACTGTTAAGGCGCAATACAATACCGTCACGGTCAACCACTGTGATTGATTTTAGGGCGGTAATGTCATTGCTCATTGCTTGACGTAGGCCTTTAAGGCTTGGTTCATTTAATTCCGCAATACGATGATCGGCAGCTTCCAGTAATAAAGTTGCGCTGGTAACGTCATGTTCTAACCATAACTTACGGCCGGCCATTTTAACTAAGTAATCCGCTTCCGCTAATAACCAATCGTTAGGCTCTTGGCCTTTTAAATCAGCAATCGCAGTTTGAATAGAATCAATCGATTTTTGCTGTTGGCTAATGCCTTGCTCAACCTTTTGTTGGGTTGTGCTTAGTTCATTATTAACCATCGAGATGGTTTGTTGTTGGTCGGCTTGCATCGCCGCCTTCATGGTTGCAATTTGTTGCTGTAAGGCAGCCACTTGCTGTTGTTGTTGTAGACCTTGCTGATGGCCATGATAGTAAAGACCACCACCCAATGCCAATACGAGTGCAATCGCAACCCAACCAGTTTTGCTACCTGATTTTTTTTGTTTAGTTGTTGCTGGTGCTGTTTGGGTCGTTTTTGAAGCAGTAACCGCAGGCTTATCTTTCGTTGATGGCGCTGCAGTTGAGTTTGTGTTAGTTGTTTTGTCTGTCATCCTAATTATTCCGTTAGCTTACGTTGCTTTTTAGGAACGTGAATAACGCCTGATTAGCGGCGCTTCCCACTGTGGAAATATGTCTGTAGCCAAGCGTTAAAGCTTGATCTGCGATTCGTTGACTTGGTACGAAAAGATGGCAATTATAAAGCCAAGTCAAATCCTCTGTTGGGATTAATCCCGTTAAGTATATTAACTGTTCACTACTTGTGACAACTAGAGCCTGTATTTGCTGTTGTTGCCATTGTTGGACTAATTGTGTTGCATCGAGAGTAAGCCAGCAGCGTTGATAAGTCTCACAGTAACTGACTTGAGCGTGGCGAGCGGTTAATGCTTGATAGATTAATTCGCGTCCCCCATTACCTCGTAAGATTAATACTCTACGTTGGCAAATATTAGCAAGCTCAGGTAAGGCTAATAGTGCTTCACTATCATGACTACCTGTGGGTGAGCTTACTGGTTGCTGACAAGCTTGCGTTAAGGCAGCAGCTGTCTTGTCGCCAACGGCTATATAATGCATGTTTTTTGGCCATTCTGCACCTTGTGAAATCAAGTAATCAGTTGCAAAACGTACCGCATGATAGCTAACTGCAATAATATAGTCACCTTGTTGCAGTTGTTGAATTTGTTCTATTAATCTATTTATATGTTTCCCTTGCTGCACCTCAAGTAAAGGCTGAGCAATTGCGCTGATCGCCACTTGGTTAAGTTGTGCGGCCAATTGATCGCACTCGGGTGCAGGACGGGTGATCAGCACAGTCATTAGGCGTTACCGTATAAACGGTCAAGAATGTCTTTAGCACCTTTGGCTAATAGCTCATCCGCTAAGGTTTCACCTAAGTGTTCTGCATCGGCAATCGGGCCACTGATTTCAGCACGAATAATAATGCTACCATCAGGCTCACCGACTAAAGCGCGTAACCAGATGGTATCGCCTTGTAGTTCTGAATAGCTACCGATAGGTACTTGGCAACCACCTTGAAGACGATTATTCATCGCGCGCTCACACAACACACGAGTTGCTGTCGGTTGGTGATTTAGCGGCGTAAGTAGTTGACGTACTCGTTGATCATCCAAACGACACTCAATGCCGACGGCACCTTGACCGACTGCAGGTAAGCTGGTTTCTGGAGTAATTTCGCTGCGAATACGATCATGCATTTTAAGGCGTTTAAGGCCTGCTGCCGCTAAAATGATAGCATCATATTGACCTTCATCGAGTTTGCGCAGACGGGTATTCACATTACCACGGAGGTCATTAACGATCAGATCAGGACGTTGAGCGCGTAATTGACACTGACGACGTAAACTTGAAGTACCTACAATTGCGCCTAGCGGTAAATCATCAATGGAGTCATAGTGATTAGACACAAAAGCATCACGTGGATCTTCACGCTCACAAATGGTCACTAGGCCGAGCCCTTCAGGGAACTCAACCGGCACATCTTTCATTGAGTGGACGGCAATATCAGCACGGCCTTCCAGCATCGCGATTTCTAACTCTTTAACAAATAAGCCTTTACCGCCGACTTTTGCTAAAGGCGTATCTAAAATAATGTCACCTTTTGTTACCATAGGCAGCAATTCAACAACGAGCCCAGGGTGAGCCAGTTCAAGTTCAGCTTTGACGAACTCTGCTTGCCACATGGCTAATGGGCTTTTACGTGTAGCAATGCGAATCGGTTGGGTTGTCATCATAGTAAAGAGGGTCCGTTAACCAAGGTTGTTATTTTTTATGCGTCATATCGTACCACTACCTAAGCATGGATGATAATTCGTGTATTGCGGTTCCTGATTCCAAGCGTTATTGTGTAGCTAACCACAATACAAAATGTGATATTTATCGCAATAAGTCGTTGATTGGTTTCTAGTTGCAGCGTGATTGGTTGTGATTGGCTATGACCACGATTTAGAGTCTGATAATCACGGATGAATCATTGACTGTTGTTACTGGGCAAGCTTGGCATTATCTTTACCGTAGGTATTAAAAATGATACATTGATCACGTTTTTTCTCATTTTGAATAAAATTTACGCTATTAATGTCAAACTGCGGGCCGCACTAACACTGCTAGCTCTTGGAAGAGTAATTTGCAAAATTATATCAAGACGCTAAAAGGTAGACTGGACTCACTGACTGAGCTTCGCATTGAGCGAGCACGCTTAGCAATGAATGAGCCGTCGGTACAGGTTTTTGATCTGTTACCTGTCTTATTACATTATAACCATCCAGCTTTGCCGGGGTACCTTGATCAACAAGTACCTCAGGGAATTGCGCATTTTATCGTCACTGACGTACAGCAGCAATTTGTTAATGATTGCTCTCGTACTGCGATAATGCCCATTGAACCGCTATTGGTTGCTGATGCCGACTGCCCAATTACTGGCCTTTATGCCATGGGTAGTACTTCTTCTATGGGGCAAAGTCTCACCAGCGATCTCGATATTTGGGTGTGTATTCCTACGTCATTAAATCGTCACCGTCGTGAAGCATTAGACCGTAAATGTAGCTTAGTTTCCCAATGGGCGATGGAGCAAGGGGTTGAAGCTAACTTCTTTTTGATCGATGAAAATCGTTTCCGCGACAATTTTTCTGAAGCCATGACTGGTGAAAACTGTGGCTCAAGTCAGCATTTATTATTATTAGATGAATTCTATCGTTCAGCCGTCTGTTTAGCGGGATTGCCGCTATTATGGTTTATGGTGCCGCCAGAGATGGAAGAGTGCTATGACCAATATATCGATGATCTGGTTGCTAAAGGTTATATCAAGCGTGACCAATGGATTGATTTTGGCGGTTTGATGCGTATTCCTGCCGAAGAATATTTTGGTTCCAGTTTGTGGCAGTTATACAAAAGTATCGACTCTCCGTATAAATCGGTTTTAAAAGCCATTTTGCTTGAAGCCTATTCGTGGGAATACCCGCACACCCAATTATTAAGCCTTGATGGTAAGCGCCGTTTCTTTGCTGAAGATCGCAGTGAATATTGTATGGATGCTTATTATTTAATGCTTGAAAAAGTAACTCGTTACTTAGAGCGCATTGATGATCATCGTCGTTTAGATTTGGTGCGTCGCTGTTTTTATCTTAAAACCCATGAGAAATTAACTCGCAAGCCAGCATCCGGCTCGGTAGTGTGGCGTCGACAAGCGTTGCAGCATTTAACTGAGCAATGGCAGTGGTCGACCGAGGTTGTGGCAGAGCTAGATAATCGCCGTAATTGGAAAGTCGCTCAAGTGAAGCAAGCGCATAATGAATTGCTTGATGCGTTGATGCTCAGTTACCGAAATTTAATTCGTTTTGCGCGCCGCAATGATATTACCTCGGCCATTAGTCCGGAAGATATCAGTATTTTGGCGCGTAAATTATATGCCGCGTTTGAGGTACTGCCGGGCAAGGTGACGTTATTAAATCCGCAAATATCACCGGATTTACACGAACCTGATCTGAGTTTTATTCAAGTCCCTGAAGGGCGAACCAATACTGCGGGTTGGTATTTATATAAACAACCGATTGAAGCGAAATACATTTTAGGCCAACCCCCATTAGAGCATAACCGCTACTTATCAAAGTTAGTTGCGTGGAGTTATTTTAATGGTTTGTTGACTGAATCGACCCATTTACACACCGTGGCTCGTCATGCTGATATGGATTTAGACAAGCTGTATCAATTGGTGAGTGATATTCGCAATACCTTTCCAATTCGTCGTCCGCATCCTGGCTTACAAGCGTTATCTAGCCCGTGTGAAATTCGACAATTAGGGTTGTTTGTTAATTTAGAAAATGATCCAACCACCGAGCTAAAAAATCGCTCGGTGCGGTTTGATTTTAAAACCACCGATATTTTCAGTTACGGACCTGAGCAAAAATGCTTAGTTGGCAGTGTCGATTTGGTTTATCGTAATTCGTGGAATGAAGTTCGAACCCTGAATTTTAGTGGTAATTATGCCATGCTCGATGCGTTGAAAACCATGCTCGGTAAAATGCATCACGATGCGATTCCACCCGAAGCGATTGATGTGTTTTGTTATAGCAAACATATGCGTGGTTTAATTCGTAACGTGGTCTATCAATTGGTAGCTGAGTGTATTGAAATGCGCTTAAAGCCAGTTGAAGCAGAAAAGCGGCGTCGTTTTAAAGCGGTGCATATCGCCGATGAAACCTATGGGCTGTTTTTTGAGCGTCGAGGTGTTTCAGTGCAGCGCCTAGAAAACTCGGTCGATTTTTATAGTTGTATTTCATCCAATAAAGTCAGTGATATACCGAAAGTGGTGATGGGTAAAACCGATGAACCGCATCCACCTGAAATTGTTGATGCTTATGCCAGCGAAGGTTTGATTCAGTTCTTTTTTGAAGATTGTGATCAAGGTTTCAATATCTATATTTTAGATGAAACCAATCAAATGGAAGTGTATCGCCAGTGCAGTGGTAATAAAGATGAAATGGTTCATGGTGTGAACCGTTTTTATACCTCATCGCAAGATCGGTTTAGTTATAGTGCTAATTTTATCAACTTTAATTTGCCCCAGTTTTACGATATTGCTCATAACGACAAAGGTGAGTTACGAGTATTGCCGTTTAAAAGTGGTCAAGTAGCACGTCGTAACGATAGCGCTGAAGCGGCTAATAACGGTATTAATCTTAATTAACATCGTGGTTTGTGACAAGCGCAGAAAAAAGCCTTCATTTTTTGAAGGCTTTTTTTATCACTGCGATACGTGAAATTAATATTACCAAGTTACATCTTCACCTGCATGTAAGCTGCACTCTTGTTTAAGTAGCGCAAATAATTCTTTGTCGCTACGAGTACAACGCCATTCACTACCGGTGTATTTGAAGTGGTAACCACCTGATTTTGAAGCTAACCATAGTTCGTGTAGTGGTTCTTGGCGATTAATAACAATTTGGCTGCGGTTCGCAAACTCTAATGTGAGCACGTTACCTGTGGTTTCTGGCTCAATATCAACACCTGATTCATCGATGCCTTCTTCAATCTGCATCAGTGCCAGATCGGCCAGTTGGTGAAATTCAGTATCATTCATCCTATTGCGTCCTATTGCATTTCTTGTTCTTGGTGCGATTATAGAGGTCATTGGAATGATAATCACTGGCTTTGAATTATGCATAAAGGTTTATTCGCAATTTTGCTCTTAGGATCGTTAATTTTAACTGGCTGTGGCCAAAGTGGACCACTTTACATGCCAAAAGATGCGCCACAGCAACATCAACCCCAATAAAAACATCATAGCGATGATGATTTAGTCTCAATAACAGTCAACCAGACAGGGAAGAAAAGCATTGGATTATTTTAATTACCAGCAAGACGGGCAATTATGGGCAGAAGAGGTGGCATTGGCTGAATTAGCCGCACAATATGGTACCCCGCTTTATGTTTATTCTCGAGCAACTCTCGAGCGTCATTGGCATGCTTTTGATCACGCGGTAGCCACTCAACCGCATTTGATTTGCTATGCGGTGAAAGCGAACTCTAACCTTGGGGTGCTTAATGTCCTTGCACGTTTAGGCTCAGGGTTTGATATTGTCTCCCTCGGTGAATTAGAGCGCGTATTAGCTGCTGGTGGCGATCCTACCAAGGTGGTTTTTTCTGGTGTTGGCAAAACCGCATTGGAAATGCAGCGCGCACTTGAGCTAGGCATTAAATGTTTTAATGTTGAATCTGAACCTGAATTAGAACGTTTAAACCATGTTGCCGGACAATTAGGTAAAATAGCGCCAATTTCATTGCGGATTAATCCGGATGTTAATGCTAATACCCACCCTTATATTTCAACCGGATTGCGCGACAATAAATTTGGGATTGCGCGTGAACGTGCGCTTGAAGTGTACCAACTTGCGCATCAATTACCGCACCTGAATGTAGTCGGGATGGATTGTCATATCGGTTCTCAATTAACGGAAGTACAACCTTTTATTGATGCGACTGAGCGCTTATTGGCATTAATTGATGAGTTGAAATCGGTTGGGATTGAGATAAAACATTTAGATCTTGGTGGTGGCTTAGGGGTGACCTATAACGATGAGCAACCGCCATTACCCGCTGATTATGCGACCGCATTGTTATCACGTTTAGTGGCTTACCCTGAATTGGAATTGATTTTTGAACCTGGGCGCGCGATTGCTGCGAATGCGGGGGTGTTACTGACCAAGGTTGAGTTTTTAAAACACACTCAATATAAAAACTTTGCCATCGTAGACGCCGCAATGAATGATTTAATTCGACCGACCTTGTATTCCGCGTGGCAGGATATTGTGCCTGTAATCCCGCGTCAGGGCGAACGTCAGTGTTATGATTTAGTTGGCCCTATTTGTGAAACGGGTGATTTTATTGGTAAAGATCGCCACTTATGTTTAGCCCCCGATGACTTACTTGCGGTAAGGTCTGCTGGGGCTTATGGTTTCGTGATGGCCTCTAATTATAATTCTCGTCCTCGCGTTGCAGAAGTGATGGTCGATGGTTCACAAGTACATTTAGTACGCGCACGTGAAACCTTAGAACAACTTTGGCAGCATGAATATCTTGTTGAATGATTGTCGTCGCAACTGATGCTTAATAATTAAGGAACATCATGCAGATTAACTTTTCCAAAATGCATGGGCTCGGCAATGACTTTGTTGTTGTGGATTGTGTTACGCAAAATGTATTTTTTTCTCCCGATGCGATTCGTCGTTTAGCGGATCGTCATCGTGGCATTGGTTTTGATCAACTGTTAGTGGTTGAGCCGCCGTATGATCCTGAAACGGATTTTCACTACCGTATTTTTAATGCTGATGGAAGTGAGGTTGAACAATGCGGTAACGGTGCCCGTTGTTTTGCACGCTTTGTGTCAATGAAAGGCTTAACCAATAAATACCATATCTCCGTGAGCACTAAAGCCGGAAAAATGGTGTTAAAGCTTGAAAGTGACGGTCAAGTTACCGTCAATATGGGCGCACCTAATTTTGAACCTGCTAAAATTCCGATGCGAGCCAAGCAGGCCGAGAAAACCTACTTACTACGGGTCGGTGAGCAAACCTTGTTTTGTGGCGCGGTTAGTATGGGTAATCCCCATTGTGTCACTATCGTTGATGATGTTAATACTGCGGCAGTAGCAAAATTGGGACCACTACTGGAATCCCATGAGCGTTTTCCTGAGCGTGTTAATGCGGGTTTCATGGAAGTGATTGATCGCGGAACGGTAAAGTTACGCGTTTATGAGCGTGGTGCTGGTGAAACTCAAGCCTGTGGCAGTGGTGCTTGTGCGGCTGTTGCAATTGGTCGCAGCCAAGGGCTATTGGATGAGAACGTTAAAGTCTGTTTACCTGGCGGTGATTTATATATTCGCTGGGCAGGTGAAGGCAAACCGTTATTTATGACTGGCCCGGTTGCCCATGTGTTTGATGGTCAATTTATTCAATAGCTAACCGCTGTCATGGATCTTCATGACAGTGATGAACGAGGTTTATGTGAGCACGCTTCCCCCGAGTTTTGAACAACCCCTCGCGCGTTTTTATGAATATTTGCGTAGTGAGCGTGAACTTAGTTTACATACGCAGCAAAACTATAAACGCCAATTAACCTGTATCGCCGAGCAATTGTTAGAGCTTGGGGTTGAAAACTGGCAGCAAGTTGATGCTGGCTGGGTGCGCCAAATTGCCAGTAAAGGGATGCGTAATGGTCTTAAAGCCAGCAGTTTAGCGATGCGTCTATCAGCACTGCGTAGTTTTTTTGATTATTTGGTCCATCAACAAATATTACCCGCTAACCCAGCTAAAGGGGTAGCGGCACCCCGTAAAGCGCGTCCGTTACCCAAAAACCTTGATGTTGATGAAATGAATCAACTGCTTGATGTTAAAGACGATGATCCGTTGGCTGTTCGAGATCGCGCTATCATGGAATTAATGTATGGTGCGGGGTTACGTTTATCTGAATTGGTTAATTTGAATGTACGTGACATTAATTTAACCAAAGGTGATTTACGGGTTATCGGTAAAGGTGATAAAGAGCGGGTGGTTCCTTTTGCTGGCTTAGCCTGTGAATGGGTCGGTTATTGGCTTCAATTGCGGGGGAATATTGCTAACGCCGATGAAAAAGGCTTGTTTGTATCAAAGCTCGGGCATCGAATCTCAAACCGCAATGTGCAAAAAAGAATGGCGGAATGGGGCCAGAAACAGGCGGTATCAAGCCATATTAATCCACATAAATTACGCCATAGTTTTGCCACCCACATGCTGGAATCTAGTGGTGATTTACGCGCCGTGCAAGAATTATTAGGCCATGCTAATTTAACTACCACCCAAATCTATACCCATCTTGATTTTCAGCATTTAGCCAAAGTTTATGATGAGGCCCATCCACGCGCCAAACGTCGTTAATGCTTTCTTGAAGAGTCAGTTATAGGAACAACCATGCAATTTTATCGTCACTTAGACCCGATTAACGCCCTTACGTTTGATCTTGATGACACGCTATATGATAACCATCCGGTGATTGTACGCGCTGAGCAAGCGATGTTTGATTGGTTAGCACAATTATTGCCTCAGTCGACGATGATCAGTCGAGATGATTGGCTGCGGGTAAAGCAACAACTTGCTGTGGTTGATTCGAGTTTGATTCATGATGTCAGTGAGTGGCGGTATGAAGCTTTGAAAATTAGCTTAATGCAATTAGGTTGGCGCTTGAAAGATGCTGAATTAGCTGCGCGCCAAGGGCTAGAACTGGTGCTAGTTGAACGCAATAAGGTTGATGTGCCTGCTGAAACCCATCGCGTGTTAGCGTTATTAAGCGCTAAATTACCGTTAGTTGGGATCACTAATGGCAATGTTGATCCGCAGCAAATCGGCTTGGCAAAATATTTTAGTGCCATCTATCAAGCCGGTCGGGATGGGTTAGCTAAACCAGAAGCAGATTTATTTGAGCGTGCTATTCGCCATTTAGGTATACCCGCCCAACAGATTTTACATGTGGGTGATCATCTGCGAACCGATGTTTTTGGTGCTAAGCAACAGGGTTTGCAAGCGTGTTGGTTTAATGACCAGCAGCGATCATTAACCGCCACTAATGTGACGATGTTACCTGATGTTGAAATTACCCACTTAGCCGAATTATTACTACTAGTAGGTTTGGCTAACCGTTGATCTGTGGTGAGTCATCATCATGACTGGCCTCGATGGGGGATAACTTCGCATTAGAATCGATAATTATTGGTGCGGTATTTATTTAACCACTGATCAATGGATAATTTCCCTGCTCCCCAAAAGAAGGTGACGAGTAACATCATGCCCCATAATTGGTGATCATAAAATCCTTGCGCCCACAATGCAGGGTATGACACTACCGCAATAATATTAAAGCCAAATAACAGTATTGCCATTGGTCGTGCTAATAATCCCAAAGCTAAAAATATTGGCACCATTAATTCAATCGCAGTGCCACTGTAGGCTGCCCATTGCCACGGTAAAATAGGCACCTGATATTCATATTCAAATAAATATAAGGTGCTATCCCAGCTGCGGTATTTAATTAATCCTGATTTAAAGAACGCGATGGCCACCCATGCACGGCAAAAAAGTAATAATAACGGTTGCAGTGGACGTGTTAATTGCTCAAAAAAGGGATCGATGGTGCGAATAAAATTAATCATTGGCAGTAACCTCGCAAATATCATCCATTAAGTGGTGGTGTAATAATTGTGGTAGCAGGGTTAATTGTGTCGTGGTGAGTGTCGCGATGGAGCGTTGTTGCTGGCAGTGTTCAATTAACTGTATTAATTCTGGCGTGACTATTTGTTGCCAAATTTGCCATTTAAAATGTTGAATAAGGGCTGATTGAGGGTGATTAATATTCAGGGTCGCTAATAATAGTTGCTGTTGATCGCCATCGGTTTGATTAACCACTTCCCACAGTGATACCACTGCATATTGGCTGCTAAAGGTGTCAGTTGAGATTGGAATATGAAAATAATATTGCTGCGGAGTAATGTGACCAGCTTGATGTTCGAGTTGACGTAATTTCTCTAACGGTAGGTTGCCAGTGTGACAAGCTAAGCGGCTGACACAATCACGTTGCCATTCTAGCCGAGCCAAGTCGACCAAATAAGGCAGAGTGGAAACCAATGTCGGTTGAGCGGCGATGGTATCGCTAAAATGAGCGCCATAAACGGTGACATCCCCTTGTGGTAGCGGATGATTAAGAATGTGCTGTCGCGCGAGGAGGTTGAAACAATCGTCACCAATCATGGCGCTCACAGTGGAATAGACACTTGCCAGAACGTCGGTTAAGCCAATAATAAAATTATTACAGTACAGTTGTAGCCGTTGCTCTGCACTGAAATGATCATTGACGACGGTAGTGGCTAAATCATGTGGTTGATAATGTAACGCCGCTGAAAATTGGTGTTGTAACTGGTGCAGATTAGGCGTGGTTGCTGATGGTGGCATTGGCGAACTCCTTATCGATAATGGCTTGGGCTTTATTCGCTTCAGCCAATAATATTGCCAGTGGCGGAATATCAGCATCCCATTCAATTAATGTTGGAGTATGGCGACCATGGCAGTGGATCCATTGTTGATACAGGTACCACACTTCATCACTGACAGGCTGGCTATGCGTATCAATCCAGATTTCCCCTTGAGGTAGATGTTTACGAATAAAGCCAGCGAGGTGTATTTCTTGGACCACGGTAGGATCAATGGCGGCTAAGTAAGTTTGGCAGTCAAAGCCATGATTAAAACTACTGACATAGATATTGTTTAAATCTAATAACAGTCCACAGTTCGTTCGTTGTTGTACTGCCATTAAAAATTCCCACTCAGGAATGGTTGAGTGTTGAAACTGTAAATAACTGGATGGGTTTTCAATCAACATTTGCCGTTGGAGTACATCTTGAACTTGAATCACTTTATCGCAAAAATTATTCAAGGCTTCTTCAGTATAGGGCAGCGGTAATAAGTCATTAAAATAGTGCCCATCAATCGAACTCCAACTGAGGTGATCTGAAATTAAAAATGGGTCTGTTTCAGTGACTAATTGTTTGAGTTGCTGTAAATGTTCAATATTAAGTGGATCTGCCGATCCCAATGACAGCCCAATACCATGACAACTAATTGGATAACGAGACTGTAATTGACGCAATTGTTGGCGCGCTAATGAATGGGGGTTGAAATAGTTTTCGCTATGAATTTCTAACCATCCTAGTGGTGGTTGGCTGGTAATGATCTCAGCAATATGAGGTGAGCGTAAGCCCACCCCAATCGGCTGTTGGGATGAAAAATCCACTCAGTTACGCCTCCTTAGTTGAGCCGCCATGAAGGCGATCACAGAGCCCTTTGGGTACAACCACGAAGGCATCTTTTTGGGCATCTTCTTTGGCTGAGCCTGCGCAAGAGGTTGTTTTAGTCGCGCAATCATTTTTACCGGCTTTACTGACGCCATAACATTTTTCTTTGGCCATTTTTTTGCCCATTTCGTCGGCTACAGCAGTCGTTGAGGCAAGCGATCCTGCGAGTGCAATTAATCCAGTCATCGCTGATGCTAAGGCTATATTGGTCTTTTTCATGATAATTCCTTGCTTATAATTGAGGGTTGGTTTGCTGTTATTCAGTGTTTTTTTAGTGGCGTTAATACGCTCTCAGAATAATAGACACAGTAACGGCGGTATTTATTACACTGAAGTGTTAATTATTTTAGCAATGATGTTGTTTTTATGTTTCTGAAGTCTGCGAAAATCGCCATAAAGATATCGCAGCAATCTTTATTGGGGCTGGTATAATCATCACCATTGTATAAATAACCAGTAGATAGCGATGGACGTTTCACTTCTATTAGATGGCCTCAATGACAAACAACGCGAGGCGGTGGCTGCGCCGTTGGGTAATCACCTAGTATTGGCGGGCGCGGGCAGTGGTAAAACCCGTGTGCTAGTGCATCGTATTGCTTGGTTGTTGGCGGTTGAACAAGCGTCACCGTACTCGATTATGTCGGTAACGTTTACCAATAAAGCAGCGGCTGAAATGCGCGGTCGTATTAATGAATTAATGCATGGTTCGAGCGCTGGGATGTGGAATGGCACCTTCCATGGCTTATGTCACCGTATGCTTCGCGCCCATTATTTGGATGCACGCCTGCCTGACGATTTTAATATTTTAGATTCTGATGATCAGATGCGGTTATTACGCCGTTTGATTAAAGCGCAGAATTTAGATGAAAAACATTGGCCTGCTCGTCAAGGTGCTTGGTATATCAATGCCAAGAAAGACGAAGGTTTACGCCCGCAGCATGTTGAAACCTATAACGACCCGGTTGAGCAAACGTGGTTGCGCATTTATACCGCTTATCAAGAAGCCTGTGATCGTGCGGGTTTGGTCGATTTTGCCGAGTTATTGCTGCGCTCGTTTGAGTTATTACGTGATAACAAACATATCCGTGAGCATTACCAAGCACGCTTTAAACATATTTTGGTCGACGAGTTTCAAGATACCAACAATATTCAATTTGCATGGCTGCGATTAATGGCTGGGCCTGATTGTCATGTGATGATTGTCGGTGATGATGACCAATCTATTTATGGTTGGCGTGGCGCACAAGTTGAGAATATTCAACGCTTTTTAAATGATTTTAATAATGCTTCATCGATATTTTTGGAGCAGAATTACCGTTCTACCGCCAATATTCTTAATGCTGCCAATGAATTAATTGCTAATAACACCGCTCGTATGGGTAAGAATTTATGGACTGAAGATGGCGATGGCGAGCCAATTTCTTTGTATTCTGCCTTTAATGAACTCGATGAAGCACGGTTCGCTGTGGGTAAAATCAGAGAGTGGCGTGAACAAGGTGGCAGTCTTAGTGATACCGCTTTTCTGTACCGCAGTAATGCTCAATCGCGAGTATTAGAAGAAGCGTTAATTCAGGCGGGAATGCCGTATCGTATTTATGGCGGCATGCGTTTCTTTGAGCGTCAAGAAATTAAAGATGCGTTGGCTTATTTGCGCCTTGTTGGTAATCGTAATGATGATGCTTCATTTGAACGTGTTGTTAATACTCCAACCCGTGGCTTAGGTGATCGTACCCTAGAAACCATTCGTTTAACCGCCCGTGATCGTGGTTTAACCATGTGGCAATCGAGTCTGGCGTTATTAGATGAGCAAGTACTTGCGGGGCGTGCTGCCAATGCATTACAGCGCTTTATTGAATTGATTAATGCGTTAGAAGATGACACCGCTGAATTGCCAATGTACCAACAAACCGATGACGTTATTCGCCACTCTGGTTTACGGGCAATGTATGAGCAAGAAAAAGGCGAAAAAGCGCAAGCGCGGATTGAGAACTTAGAAGAATTAGTCACCGCAACCCGTCAGTTTGAAATTCCTGAAGAAGCGGCTGATATGAGTCCATTGTCAGCGTTCTTAGCCCATGCGGCATTAGAAGCGGGCGATGGTCAAGCGGATGCCTTTGAAGATGCGGTGCAGCTGATGACCATGCACAGCGCCAAAGGATTAGAATTTCCAGTGGTGTTTATGGTCGGCGTTGAAGAAGGGATGTTCCCAAGCTCACGCACCATTGAAGAAGCAGATCGGTTAGAAGAAGAACGTCGCTTGTGTTATGTCGGCATGACACGGGCAATGAAAAAACTGTATATCACTTATGCAGAAATGCGTCGCTTATACGGTAAAGATAACTTCCATAAGCCCTCACGCTTTATTCGTGAAATTCCTGAGCAATATGTTGAGGAAGTGCGAATGAAGGCGCAAGTTTCGCGTCCAGTGAGTAGTGGTCGTTTTAGCCAAACCCAAGTGAATAATAACTTTAACGAGACTGGTTTTAGTTTAGGTCAGCGAGTGCAGCATCCTAAATTTGGTGAAGGCACGATCATTAACTTTGAAGGCAGTGGCGCTCAAAGTCGAGTGCAAGTTGCTTTTAATGGTGAAGGGATTAAGTGGTTAGTGACCCAATACGCTAAGCTAACTGCGCTATAAGTATTGTTAAAACAAAAAGCCCGTGAGTGATTAATTTTATGGTTAATTATTCGCGGGTTTTTTTGTGTTTACTGAGCTACTTAGCGATGACTTTGCCTTCACGCCTCGAATCAGCGGCCCCGATTAACTGCTTAGGTGCAATGCTGATAGCTTGAATACCGGAGTTAAGATCTTTCACCATGGTTTTATAGCCTAATTGCTCAAACTTAGGTGCCCACACTGTGGCTGAGGTATTTTGTTCAAGTTCAAATGTACCAAAGCGATTATTGATGTTAGGTAAGTTAATGGCTTGCTGTAAATCCATATTCCAATCAAGGTAAGCCACTAAGGTCTTGGCAATATAACCGATAATTTGACTACCACCGGGAGAGCCAATGGCTAACACCGGCTGATTATTATGCATCACAATCGTGGGTGCCATTGATGAGCGGGGGCGTTTACCGGGCTCAATACGATTAGCAATTGGCACGCCATCAATGTGACTTCGGAATGAAAAATCGGTTAATTCATTATTGAGTAAGAAGCCACCCACCATTAACCGTGAACCAAAACTGTTTTCAATGGTGGAGGTCATCGAGACCACGTTACCTTGGCGATCGACAATCGCAAAATGGGTGGTTGATGGCAGTTCGATAGCCTCATCTGTAGTTTGTAACGTTGCGTGATCCCAAGGTGGAGCGCCGGGTTTGACTGCGGCTAATTTTTTATTGGTGGCTAATAATTGTGCTCGTTGTTGAATATAAGCTGGATCGAGTAAGCCTGTGGTTGGCATTGGCACATAATCACTGTCTGCCATATAACGGCCACGATCAGCAAACGCTAATCGAGAGGCATCGCCAATCAAACGCCAGCTATTGATATTATCCGCGCCCATTTTTGCTAAGGGGTAATGACTCAGCATCGCCATTATCTGCCCTAAAGTTAATGCTCCAGAACTAGGTGGTCCCATGCCACAAATTTGATATTGACGATAAGGAGCGCACACCGGGGAACGTTGCTTAACGCGATAACTGGCTAAATCAATACTACTGAGCACGCCTGGATTACCAACGGCATTTTGAACGGTATTGACAATCTCACGTGCAATATCACCTTGATAAAAGGCTTTTTGACCATAATCAGCAATTTTTCGTAGGGTATTGGCATAAGGTTGATTAATTAATATTTGCCCCGCTTGGATCGGCTGACCTTGGCCATCAAAAAAATAGTGTCTAGTCTGTGGCCACCGTTGGAGATGAGTGGCATCTTTAGCGACTAATGCGGCTAATCGAGGACTGACAATAAAGCCTTTTTTCGCCAGTTTTATTGCGGGCTGAAACAATTTTTTCCACTGTAATTGACCGTATTGCTGGTGGCTATTCCACAATAATTTAATCGTGCCAGGGGTACCGACAGAGCGTCCGCCAACAACCGCATCATAAAAGGCTAATGGCTGACCTTTTTTGTCTTGAAATAAGCGGGGTGTTACTGCAAAAGGCGCAGTTTCACGGCCATCAAACGTTGTCATCTGATGGTTGTCATTATCCCAATAGACTAAAAACCCTCCGCCGCCAATGCCTGAGGATTGCGGTTCAACCAGTCCTAATACTAATTGGGTTGCCACCATAGCATCGATGGCATTGCCGCCCTGACGCAACATTGCCGCCCCAGCTTCACTGGCATAATGATTGGCCGTGGCGATCATCCATTGTTTACCGTGGACTAATTGTGATTGCTGTTGAGCGACGCTAGTTTCAGGAATGATCGCATCACTGATCTGTTGCGCTGTAGCGTTGAAAATAGGCGCTGCACAACTACATATTGTGATAAGACGTAATAGTGATGATGTGATTTTGAGCATAACAGATCCTTGTAATCAGCAACGCAAAAATGGGGGGACGCATAAGGTATTTTAATGTGATTAATGATGGCAGAAAAATTGCCGTATATCTTATTATTTTTAAGTAATATTCCGAAAATTATTCACTAAATATGTCAGTTTAATGGATTTGAGCTCTGTGATGGCTGTTATTAGGTAAATGATAATAATAACATCACTTTTTTAACGGTAAATTTGATAGTTAATTTCGCAATCGTTGGATAATCAACCATTGTCTATTTTTTCGTTAAGTTGTTTTTATTGTGTTTATTATCTTATTAATTAGTTGGTTATATTTATTTTAATGGCGAAATGGAATGTTTTTTATCAGTTCTATTAGGTTAAGTTGAATAAATGAAATTTTACTGATGTATTAATACTGAAATTACCATTGCTAACAGTTGGCTTAATAGTGAATGTGGTGTAACCCTAATGAGTAGTGCCAGTGTTATAGCGATTGTTTTAGACCATGAACGGCGTGTTAAGTAGAGGGGCTTACTCGCATCTGACCTTGATTTCGGTATAGAATGACCGCCCGGTTTAGCGAAGAGTCTTACTATGTCTGTTGTTGTTCCTCAGCCCGTGTCGCCATTATTATTATCCAGCCAAGAAATTTTGCAGGATGTGTTTGGCTATCAAGATTTTAGGCAAGGTCAGCAAGCGGTGATTGAAGCGATCACTGCGGGGAATGACTGTTTGGTGATTATGCCAACCGGTGGCGGTAAATCGTTGTGTTATCAAATTCCGGCGTTAATGCTGTCAGGATTAACATTGGTGATCTCCCCCCTTATTTCGCTAATGAAAGATCAAGTCGACCAGTTGAATGCCAATGGTGTCAGTGCTGGATGTATTCACTCAGCAATGTCACGTGAGGAAATCCAAGCCACGTTTGATGCGATGCAAACCGGAAAGTTACAGCTCGTCTATGCCTCACCTGAACGGGTGCTAATGCGTGATTTTATTGAACGGTTACAGCAAATTGATTTATCAATGGTAGCCGTCGATGAGGCTCACTGTGTTTCACAATGGGGGCATGATTTTCGACCAGAATATGCGGCATTAGGCCAGCTTAAACAACAATTTTCACCGTTGCCAGTGATGGCGTTAACGGCCACGGCTGACGATGCAACGCGGCAAGATATTATTAGTCGCTTGCAATTGAACGATCCCCATTGTTATTTAGGCAGTTTTGATCGACCCAATATTCGTTACACCCTCTGGGAAAAACATAAACCGTTAATGCAATTAAGTCGTTATTTGGCGACGGTGCGTGGTCAGTGTGGGATTATTTATTGTAATAGTCGTAAGAAAGTTGAGCAGATCAGCGAGAAACTGTGTGAAAGCGGTATTCGTGCTGCGGCGTATCATGCTGGAATGGAATATCAACAGCGAGTGGCGGTTCAAGATGCTTTTCAACGGGATGATATTCACGTGGTTGTTGCGACGGTCGCATTTGGAATGGGGATCAATAAGCCCAATGTACGGTTTGTGGTCCATTTTGATATTCCGCGTAACATTGAATCGTATTACCAAGAAACCGGACGAGCGGGGCGTGATGGCTTACCAGCAGAAGCATTATTGCTTTATGATCCAGCGGATTTAGCGTGGCTACGCCGTTGTGTTGATGAAAAACACCATGATGCGCAGCGAGATGTTGAGTTACATAAATTACATGCCATGGGCGCGTTTGCCCAAGCACAAAGCTGTCGTCGCCAAGTGTTATTGCATTATTTTGGTGAAGATCAACGCCAAGCCTGTGGTAATTGCGATGTCTGCCTTGATCCACCGCAACAATTTGATGCCGTTGAAGCGGCTCAAAAAGCGTTATCATGTGTATACCGTGTTAATCAGAATTTTGGTATTACCTATGTGGTTGATGTACTGCGCGGAATGCAAAACCAACGTATTCGTGAATACGGCCATGATAAATTAACCACTTATGGTATTGGGCGTGAATATAGCCATGAATATTGGGTCAGTATTTTACGCCAATTGATCCATCGCGGATTCTTAACTCAAAATATTAGCCGTAATTCAGTGTTGCAACTGACTGAGCAGGCACGACCACTATTAAGGGCTGAAATGCCGTTATCATTGGCGGTACCTCGGCTTGATACTGCCGCTCGTAGCAGTAAAGTGGATCGCATGGCTAATCGTCAATACGATAAAAAATTATTTGCCAAGCTGCGTAAATTACGCAAAACGATTGCAGATGAAGAAGATCTGCCGCCATATGTGGTATTCAATGATGCCAGTTTGATGGAAATGGCAGAACGATTACCGACCTCAAAAGGTGATTTTTTAGCGATTAATGGGATCGGCCAGCGTAAGTTAGAAAAATTTGGGGTGGTATTTTTGCAATTGATTGGCGATCATTTAATGGCGGTCGATGAACATAACTAATGGATGCTAATAATGGATTATGATTTTAGTCAAACGGAAATAAATATTGAGCAAGGCACGTTAGTGGTAACGCCTTCTTTGTTTGAATTTGATGATTTTACAGTGGTCGCTAAGGCATTGTTACTACGGTTAGATGCGACATTGATTGATCAACAGCCAAGTGCCGATCTTCACCAATGGTTAATCGATTTTGAAGGTTGTCAGTTATTACTCAAAGCGGAACATTACACTGCATCTGTGTGGCTTGAATTGTTGGTATTGAGTGAGATTGAATCATTAATTTTTATTCAGCAGTTATTGTCATGCTACTAGGCAAATAAATGCTGTGCTGTATAATCGCCGCCCTGGTGTTGCTGGTGGTGATTACCACTAGCAATGAAAATGTTTGGGTTCCCTCCCCCCAATGACAAAAAGGTCTTCCATGACTGCTTTATCAAAATCCAACGCAACAACATCTAATACAGCTACATTCAATGTAACAACGACTACTTTCACGGCAGCTCAACAACACAAGGCTTTATCGTACTTGGTCGCGTTTCATTTATTAGTGATCGCATCAAGTAATTATTTAGTTCAATTACCGTTTACTATTTTTGGTTATCACACCACTTGGGGTGCATTTACTTTTCCGTTTATTTTCCTTGCGACGGATTTAACGGTACGTATTTTTGGTGCAGGAATGGCGCGTAAAATTATTTGGCGAGTAATGGCTCCGGCACTGATTGTGTCTTATGCATTGTCCGTCTTATTCTTTAAAGGCCAATACCAAGGTTTTGCTCATTTGGCTGAATTTAACCTTTTTGTCGCTCGAATTGCTATTGCCAGTTTTATGGCGTATCTATTGGGACAAATATTGGATGTGTCGGTATTTAATCGCCTGCGCCAAATGAAACAGTGGTGGATTGCGCCAACGGCCTCGACCATTATTGGTAATGCACTTGATACTGCTGCATTTTTTAGTATTGCGTTTTATCACAGTCCAGATGCCTTTATGGCTCAAAATTGGACTGAAATAGCACTGGTAGATTACAGTTTTAAATTGATTATTAGTTTAGGGTTATTTGTGCCTTTATATGGGGTGCTGCTTAATTACTTAATCAATAAGTTAACCACATTAAAACCGCAGCCATTTAGTGGTACTGCTGGTGTGAGTAAATAAACCATTATTGGGGTTAATGTTGAGAAAAAATCGGCTGCGGCCGATTTTTTTGTCGAGCATATTTAGCGTAAAACTTAATTAAATGAAAACTATTCTCAATTAGGTGTTGCAACTTAGTTGAGAATAGTTATTATTAACATGCTTTCAGGCGCTAGAGAAAACGCTTTTTCTAGTGATTGATGGCACGACATTGCTCACATTGCTTTCAGTGTACTTCAGCTTGGTAATGGTGCTTAGTGTAGGGCTAAAAACCAATTACTCTTTCTGCTAAGCGACGCATCACACAGTGCGTCGCTTTTTCTTTTTTAAGTGTCTAATGTTACTGCTGACACTTATGCCAATTTTATTAATTCCTGTACTAATTTATTGATTCCTGTCGCGGCTTCACTGATGTTAGTCGCTAACATGTAAGCAGGGGTCGTTAACAAGCGTCGTTTCTGATCGAGAACAAAATCATCGACAGGGCATTGGATGTGCTCTCCTCCCATAGCATTAAATGCCGAGGCTGTGTCAGGATCATTACCGATCGTTGCTTTTGCTCCAGGGCCATAGATCTGTGGGATCAATGTTGGTGCAATACATAAATAGGCGGCGGGTTTATTGGCATGAGCAAAGGCTTGGCAAGCTTGTTTAACATCTTCGTTGAGCTGACATGCGCTGCCATGACGGGCAAAATCAGATAAATTGTTTGCAACTCCAAACCCTCCCGGAACCAGTAGTGCATCATAGTCATTAATATTTAAGGTAGCGACATCAGAAATATTGCCACGTGCAATTCGTGCTGATTCCACTAAAACATTACGGATCTCATGACTCACTTCACCATTTAAGTGATTAATCACCTGGTGTTGATCAATGTTCGGTGCAAAGCAATGCCAACATGCCCCTTGTTGTTCGATCGCAAATAGGGCTAATACGGCCTCATGGATTTCGCTGCCATCAAACACACCTGAACCGCTTAAAATTACTGCAATTTTCTTCATAATGGCATCCTAACTAATCAAATATGCTTATATTGTTGTTATTATGGGCTAGGTTAAGATTATCTAGCTAAGGTTGTCCACAATCAATGATCAATATGGGATCGAGGATCTAAATCCAGACTTCTTATTAAGTATTTGAAAATGAATACAATCATAAGTAATTTTTATTTTCACATAAAAAACGATCAATGGGTTAAAATTAAATACTAACAAAGTTATCCACAGAAAATGGATGAATAACACAAAACAGCAGTTAACAGTTGCGGTTTGGCGTGGCATTCTAGTAAACATTGTATTTTTTCTGTGGTATAGGGATAAATTTGGTCGATAATAGATCAAACCTGAACTACTTTCGCTTGGATATAAGAATAACCCTATGGCTACGATTCCTGAAAATCCATTGATCCTTATCGATGGATCCTCTTATCTTTATCGCGCTTACCATGCTGCGCCTAACTTCACTAATTCTGATGGTGAGCCGACAGGCGCTATTTATGGTGTGGTTAATATGTTACGCAGTATGCTACGTCAGTTTTCGACCGATCGTATTGCGGTTATCTTTGATGCTAAAGGTAAAACATTCCGTGATGATATATATCCTGAATATAAAGCTAATCGTCCGCCGATGCCGGAGGATCTTCGTGGACAGATAGCGCCGTTGCATGCGGTGATCAAGGCAATGGGTTTGCCATTGATCGCGATCTCTGGAGTTGAAGCGGATGATGTGATCGGCACGTTAGCGACACAGGCTTCAAAGCAAGGAATGCCAGTGTTAATCAGTACTGGCGATAAAGATATGGCTCAGCTGGTGGATCAAAATGTTACCTTGATCAATACCATGACGGATGTGGTGATGGATCCGGCGGGGGTTGTGGATAAGTTTGGTATTGGTCCCGAGTTGATCATCGATTACTTAGCCCTTATGGGAGATAAGGTTGATAATATTCCAGGCGTACCCGGTGTTGGTGAAAAAACGGCGAAAGCGCTATTAACTGGCGTGGGTGGTTTAGATACCTTATATGCCAATCTTGATAATATTGCGCCACTGGGTTTTCGTGGTTCAAAAACAATGGCGAAAAAGCTGCTTGATAATAAAGAATCGGCTTATATGTCTTATAAACTGGCGACAATTAAACTTGATGTTGAATTAGAGCTGGCACCAGAACAATTATGTAAAGGTGTACCTGATACTGACGCGCTGACTGAATTGTTTGGTAAATTACAGTTCCGTCGCTGGCTAACCGAAATGTTGGATGGCAGTGATGGTCGTATCGTTGCTGATGAAAGTGCGTCAACCGCACCATCTGAACCTAAAATTATTGCGCCGACGATTGATCGCAGTGGTTACGAAACGGTACTGGATGAAGCGAATTTTAATGGTTGGTTAACACAGTTAAAAAATGCCGATGTGTTTGCGTTTGATACCGAAACTGACGGTCTTGATTACATGACCGCTAATTTAATTGGGGTGTCATTTGCCGTTGAAGAAGGCAAAGCGGCGTATGTGCCTGTTGCTCATGATTATCTTGATGCGCCTGAGCAACTTGATCGTGATTGGGTATTAGCGCAATTAAAACCATTATTAGAAGATAAAAATTTAGCCAAAGTAGGTCAAAATTTAAAATTTGATGCCAGTATTGTTGCGCGTTATAACATTGATATGCAGGGTATTAAGTTTGATACTATGCTTGAATCTTATGTTTATAATAGTGTGGTAGGTCGCCATGATATGGACAGTCTTGCGTTGCGTTACCTTGAGCATAAAAATATCAGTTTTGAAGATATTGCGGGTAAAGGTAAGAAGCAATTAACTTTTAATCAAATCGATCTTGAACAAGCCGGGCCGTATGCTGCTGAAGATGCTGATATTACGCTACGTTTACATAATGCGTTATATCCAAAACTTGAAGCCGATGACAAGCTCAAAAAAGTGTTTGAAACCATCGAAATGCCGTTAGTGCCGGTATTATCGCGTATGGAGCGTACTGGTGTTTACATTGATAGTATGTTGCTTGGCGCGCAATCAATTGAATTAGCACAACGATTAGATGAAATTGAAAAACTGGCTTATGAGCTAGCAGATCAAGAGTTTAATTTAAGTTCACCGAAACAATTACAAGCGATTCTGTTTGAAAAAATGGGCTTGCCAGTGATTAAAAAAACCCCTTCAGGCACACCATCGACCAATGAAGAAGTGCTGCAAGAGCTGGCATTAGATTACCCATTGCCAAAATTGTTATTAGAATACCGTGGCTTAGCAAAACTGAAATCTACTTATACTGATAAGTTACCGAAAATGGTTAATGCTGCGACAGGCCGAGTCCATACTTCTTACCATCAATCGGGCACCGTGACTGGGCGTTTATCTTCAAGCGAGCCTAACCTGCAAAATATTCCAGTACGTAACTCAGAAGGGCGTCGTATTCGCCAAGCATTTGTGGCTAAACCAGGTTATAAAATTCTGGCTGTCGATTACTCTCAAATTGAATTACGTATTATGGCGCACCTTTCTGGTGACCAAGCGCTGTTAGATGCATTCCGTGAAGGGAAAGATATTCACGCAGCAACCGCTGCTGAAATTCTAGGGTTAGCGATAGATGATGTGACTACTGAGCAACGTCGACGTGCGAAAGCGATTAACTTTGGTCTTATTTACGGCATGAGTGCATTTGGTTTAGCCAAGCAACTTGATATGGGTCGTAATGAAGCACAAGACTATATGAATGTGTATTTTGAACGCTATCCTGGCGTTTTAGAATACATGGAAAGTACCCGTAATAGTGCTGCTGAACAAGGTTATGTTGAAACTCTATTTGGTCGTCGTTTGTATCTTCCTGATATTAAAGCGCGTAATGGGTTACGTCGTAAAGCGGCTGAACGGGCGGCGATTAACGCCCCAATGCAAGGTACTGCCGCTGATATTATTAAATTCGCTATGATTGCCGTTGATGAATGGGTGCAACAGCAACCACAAGGTCAGGTGAGTTTATTAATGCAAGTACACGATGAATTGGTGTTTGAAGTAGAAGCATCAGTCTTAGATAGCGTGACCGCAAAAGTGCGTCAACTAATGGAGCAAGCGGCAACGTTAGCGGTGCCATTAATTGCCGAGACAGGCTACGGTGATAACTGGGATCAAGCCCACTAATTGATACAGGCTTATCCATAAAATAAAAATAGCTGATCACGCGATCAGCTATTTTTTTTGTTAAAAATAAGAACAGTTATGTAAAAATTACTTACACAATTATGAAAAAAAATTACGACAAAGACTTCCAAAAACTGAATGATTGATATACAGTTGCTGATGTAGGGTACAGAGGTAAGATGTTCTATCTTTCAGACCTTTTGTTTCACGTTATTGGATTTGGCTGATTCAGCTGCCCCAGTCTATTTATTGGACTGGGGCGTTTTTTATTGTACCAAAGCAAATATTTTTCCTCGCGACATTGCTATTATCACATTCCTTTCTTGTTGCCGTTGAGTCGTTGTTAATTATTGTTATTACGCATTAGTGCTGTTTTATTATTCAAATATAATAATATTGGTGCTTTTTTGTGATTAAATGTGCTTATTTTTATGTTGGTTGATTATCGTCATTCGCTAAAATATATTTGCCTGTGTATTTTTTAGAGTAAATACTTTAAATTTAAAATTGGCAGGCTATAATAGTAATAGCTTCTTGTTCATATTTGATTTTGTTGGTTAGTCGACATGACTAGCGGACGAGCAAAAACATGAAATAGCCATTCTCGGTATTGAGAATGGCTTTTTTTTTGGTTTTTTTTAAATAAATAATGATGTAATTTAATTCCAGAAATATTGTTAAACTGTTAACAATTAATAGGCTTATTTTTTAATTAAAATAATGTAGTGGAATCTATAGCATTAACGGATTTAAATCGGGGAGTAGAGCGAGGTATAGCTTTATTTTCTGGGTATTCCCCCACCAATAACAGTGGGAGAATTTTTAGTCTTGATTAGCTGTGTAAGGATTTTATTTTATTGGTGGCAGATTAAAAACTTCACTATCGTCAGCGGCTAGTACACGTTGACGTTCTAGTTCTGGTGCATACCATTCATCAAGTTTGCTACGCACTTGATCTACGCCAATCCCTTTCAATGCAGAGAAAGCTTCAACCTGAACGTTACCGCCAAATTCTTTCGACATTTCACGGATTTTTAATACTTGTGCTTTACGTGCACCGCTTTTTAATTTGTCTGCTTTAGTCAGTAGGACTAATACTGGCAAGCTACTTTCAATTGCCCAATTAATCATTTGCTGATCAAGATCTTTCATTGGATGGCGAATATCCATTAGTACTACTAAACCTTGCAAACATTCACGGCGTTGTAGGTATTCACCTAATGCTTTTTGCCATTTTAGTTTGAGCTCCAGCGGTACTTGAGCAAAACCATAGCCAGGTAAGTCAATTAAGTTACAACCGTTAATCACTTCAAACATGTTGATTAATTGGGTACGGCCAGGGGTTTTAGACGTACGAGCTAAACCTTTTTGATCAGTAAGGCGATTTAGTGCGCTTGATTTACCGGCATTGGAGCGACCAGCAAATGCGATCTCAACGCCGATATCTTGTGGCAAGTGACGAATATCCGGTGCACTTGTAATAAAACTGGTATTTCTATAGTTGAGAGGTTGATTCACTGTTAACTCCGTCAAGCCCTCACATCGTAAAATGAGCGCTTTTTTGTGAAATTGTCTAAGATATATTAAACCGTGTTTGGTTTATGGTCGTATTGTATACCATGTCACTGAGCATTACTTGTAGTACGGAAGCTCTATAATTATAAATGGAATGTCATGAAAAAATTAGTCTTAATATTCACTCTTGTTACGAGTTATTCGGCTTGGGCACAAGGTGATATCGATGCCGGTAAATTAAAGGCCACTACGTGTGTCGCATGCCACGGTAATGATGGTAATGCAATTATGGCACAGTACCCTAAATTGGCGGGTCAACATGCTGATTATCTAACGAAACAACTTGCCGATTATAAGCTTGCATTGACCAGTGACGGAGCTCAAGGCCGAAGCAATGCCATTATGGCTGGCATGGCCAGTGCATTATCAGCCACTGATATGGCCGATCTTGGTGCTTATTTTTCTTCGCTGCCTATTTCACCTAATACCACCCCTGAAGCTGCGATTGCGATTGCTGAGCCATTATACCGTTTTGGCGATCCAGAACGGGACATTGCAGCATGTATCAGTTGTCATGGACCGCGTGGTAATGGCACCAGCCTATCCGGTTTTCCTAAAATTTCAGGGCAGAATGCACAATATACCCAATTACAGCTCCAACATTTTCGTGCGGGTACTCGTAATAATGACCTTAATGCGATGATGCGATCGGTGGCTGAAAAACTCAATGATGATGAAATTAATGCGCTTTCTGCCTATGTCGCTGGTTTACATTAACCGCGAGATCATTAGCATAATTACGTGAGTTGCTAAGCATTACTATTTTAAAAGCGTTTAGTAACGGGGAATTTGCCCGTGATGTTGTAAGAGATTGACCATTGATTGGCGTTGTATTGATGATTTTATTTGTAGCCGATTATTTTTTTGTTTTATAGAACATGCACTTGTTTATTAGCCGATATTTGATTTTCAAATGTGTGATCTTGGTACATTGTTTTAATAATGGCTTCAGGTAAATTATACCTTGTCGACATGGAGTGTGACACAGGATAAGAAGCGCTAGGATAGCTTAGGCAGTGAAGCCAAAAGGATGCACAGGACGTCTGGTCAGGAGACTAGGGTAGACGCAGGAAGCGTAAGGATTGTCAGGGTCGACACTCAGGAAAGAGAGTAGCTATAGTGATATAGCTCAGATACGTCAGGATGATGTATTACATAAGGATGGTGGTAAAGTTATTGGAGTGTAACATTGCGATAAGGATCGCCAACTTAGGATAAGTTGCCAAACCATGGATGAGTAAAAGGAATGCGAAAATTCACTCGGACAGTGACGAACAATAATAGGCAAGGATAGCAACCATAAAAAAGGATGTTTGTTAAACCGGGACGTTGCTTGCTGGTTATGGAAAGACTGGACAGAATTATAAGCTCATAGCTTACCCCATATAGCGATAGGTGCAGACCTATCGCTTTTTTTTCGTTTAAATTTCGACCTTAGCAGTAGTTATTGTTATGATTTGGCAGTGATATTATGCTTACTGATACGATGATATAGTCGAATAAATTGAACAATTTGTCAGCAGAACTACATCTTAACCTTAATTGGGTATAGAATAGCCCGCTCGATTTTACACCGCTGCTGCTGTTCGTAAACATTCAGTCGTTGTGGAGAAGACAATGGATAGATGTCCACTTTGTGGTAGTAAAGATAACATGTGGTTGGTGGCTGACATTAATCGAGGTTATTTTCGCTGTTTACACTGTGCATTAATTTATGCTGATCCGACAACTCATTTATCGTCGTCTCAAGAAAAATCTGTTTATGATCAACATCGGAATAATCCTGATGATGATGGCTATCGACAATTTTTAGGACGATTAGCAACCCCACTCGTGACACGGCTGCCATCTCCGCCGTTATGCGGGTTAGATTTTGGTAGTGGTCCGGGGCCGACCTTGTCAGTGATGTTGGCAGAAATGGGGTATACTATGACAATCTACGACCCTTATTTTGCGGCACAATCCGCAGTATTAGAAGGGCAGTATGATTTTGTTACTTGCACAGAAGCAATCGAGCATTTTTATCAGCCTGCGAAGGAATGGGGGCTGTTGCTACGTTTAGTCAAACCCGGCGGTTGGCTTGGGATCATGACTAAACTGGTAACCGACACTGATGCCTTTGGGCATTGGTACTATAAGAACGACCCAACCCATGTCAGCTTTTTTTGCCATGATACGTTTTGCTTTCTAGCACAACGCGATGGCCTTGAAGTTGAGTTTGTTGGAAATGATGTGATTTTGCTGAGGAAACCCCAGTAATGACCCGTAAGAAAAGAGCTCGTGCTGTAGGATCAGAAGGTCCTGCTGTATACCGCGAAAAAACAAATACTAAAGTTGATGTTGAGACTCGTGAACGCCAAAAAGCGAAGAAACGTAAAGGCTTAAAATCAGGTAGTCGTCATTCTGCTGTTGAAGAAAACAAGCAACGCAATGGCGGTCAGAAAAAAGATCCACGTTTAGGTAGTAAGAAATTAGTACCACTAATCGTGGAACCTAAAAAGCCACAAAACAAGCAACAGCGTCGTTTGTCTGCAGAGCAAGAACTTGCGATGCTTGAAAATGATGCACAATTGATGGTGTTATTAGATCGTATTGATGCTGGTGAAAAACTAGGTGCTGGCTTGCAAAAGCAAGTTGACCTGAAGTTAGATCGCATTGAACGCTTAATGAAGCAACTTGGTTTATTAGATGATGTTGAAGAAACATCAGCGCCCGTTAAAGAAAGCGCTAAAGCTAAGTCAAAGCCTCGTTCAGATGATGATTTATTAGCGCAATTTGAAAACATGGATTTTGATAATTTCGATAAGGAGTAACCGTTGCAGGGAATAACACTTCTATTTGTTATTGGTAGCGTGGTAGTGGCTGGATTAGCATTATACGCTGGATTGTTATTAGCTAAGCTTTATCAGCAGCAACAACGGCATAAGTTGTTTTTAGCCCGTGCTGCAGAGCAACAGGTTGAAGCAATTAAAGCTAGAAATGACAATATATTAGAAAGCGTCTTTATTATCGCAATGGCATGTAAGCAAGATCAATGTGATATCTCTGAGGCCGCGATTCGGTTATATAAATTAATGGAAGTGTTGCAAGCAGATAAACAAGTTGATTTTGCAGCAACGTATCCGGCATTAACTGACTTGTATCAAGTCGTTAAAGATATGCCTCGTGGTGATGCTCGCCAGCAAATAGAAAAACAAAGCCGAATGCGATTTGATCTTGAACGTATGAAAGCGGAGTCTCGTCTACAGGCTGATATTAAACTTGAATTGGATGCTATCCTGTCAACTAAGGTTTAACCTACCATCGTTATTATTAGCACCGCCATTTATTGGCGGTGTTTGTTTTTGTACAGAGTGTAAATTGAACAACAGGGATAGGTTTTACTTTGAGTAAAATGGTGACACACTCTATTTATTCTATCTTCACCAAATTGGAACAATGTCATGTCAAATGAGCAGATTATTTGGGATCAGGCCCTGATTGAAAAATATAATTATTCAGGCCCGCGTTATACTTCTTACCCGACCGCACTAGAGTTTAATCAAGCATTTACTTCTGCTGAATTTGAGATGGCATGTCAGCAATACCCCGATCGTAAGTTATCGCTTTATATTCATATCCCATTTTGCCATAAGCTTTGTTATTACTGTGGCTGTAATAAAATCATTACCCGTCATCAGCACAAAGCCGATCAATATTTAGAGGTACTTGAGCAAGAGATTAAGCAACGCGCGACCTTGCTTGGTGATCGTCAAGTCAGTCAATTGCATTGGGGCGGTGGTACACCAACATTCTTAACGGCGGCGCAAATTAGTCGTTTAATGACTGCGTTACGGAGTGCGTTTAATTTTGATGACGATGCTGAAATCAGTATTGAAGTTGACCCGCGTGAAATTGAATTGAGTATCCTTGATCACCTTCGCAGTGAAGGCTTTAACCGTTTGAGCATCGGGGTACAAGATTTTAATAAAGATGTACAAAAATTAGTTAACCGTGAGCAAGATGAAGATTTCATTTTTGCGATGGTTAACCGCGCCCGTGAGTTAGGCTTCCGTTCAACCAACCTTGATTTAATTTACGGGTTGCCATTACAAACCAAAGCACTGTTTGCTGAAACACTGCAACAAGTGTTGACCATGAAGCCGGGCAGACTGTCAGTATTTAACTATGCTCACATGCCAACCTTGTTTGCCGCTCAACGTAAAATTCATGAAGACCAATTACCGTCAGCGACCGAAAAGTTAGCTATATTGCAAGATACGATAGCGACGCTAACGGGGGCAGGGTATCAGTTTATTGGTATGGATCACTTTGCGTTACCTGATGATGAATTAGCGGTAGCACAACGTGATGGGATTTTGCACCGTAATTTCCAAGGTTACACCACCCAAGGTGAGTGTGACTTATTAGGGATGGGTGTATCAGCGATTTCAATGATTGGTGATTGCTATGCGCAAAACCAAAAAGAATTGAAGTTGTATTATGGTCAAATGGCTGAGCAACAAACGGCATTGTGGAAAGGGGTCACCTTAGACGCTGATGATTTATTGCGCCGTGAAGTGATCAAGGCGCTAATTTGTAATTTCCAATTAGATAAACGTGCGATTGAAGCTGAGTTTAGTATTGATTTTGATAGTTACTTTAGCGAAGACCTACAGTTACTAAAGACCTTTATCAATGACGAATTGGTGACTGTGGATCAAAATACGATTCATGTTGAACTGAAAGGGCGATTATTGATTCGTAATATTTGTATGTGTTTTGATAAGTATCTACGTGATCGCGCTCGTCAGCAGCAGTTCTCGCGGGTTATCTAATCTGCAGGTGATCTGCCGTTATTGATTCTCTGTAATATGATTATAAAAACATTATTATAAAAATACCGTTATAAAAAACGCCTCGGTTTCACGTGAAACCGAGGCGTTTTATTATGTATTTCATTAGCTGTTATTGCGGTGGTGCTAGCACTTATTGTGATTAGCTACGCTTGCTCGCAATATCACGTAGCGCCTGCTTTTCTGCGGCAGATAAGAACGCTAGCTCAAGCCCGTTGATTTGTGCTTGGCGAATTTGAGCAACACTTAAACCGGCTTTCGGTGCGGCAACTTCATATTCGTAAGGTAGTTCAATGCCTTCAACTGCTGGATCATCAGTATTTAAACAGGCTAAAATACCGTGCTCAAGGAAAGCTTTAACAGGATGTTGGGCAATGTTAGCAACGGTGCTGGTTTGAATGTTTGATGTAATGCAAGATTCAATACCAATACGGTGCTTAGCTAAGTAATCCATAAGTTTAGGATCGTTTACCGCTTTGACACCGTGACCAATACGGACTGCGCCAAGCTCGTTAATGGCTTGCCACATGCTCTCAGGGCCTGCTGCTTCACCTGCGTGTACAGTGATTTGTAATCCAGCATCACGTACTTGTTTAAAGTGCGAGATAAACTGGGAGCCAGGTTGACCAAGTTCATCACCGGCAAGGTCAATGGCGACCAATTGGTCTTTATGGCTCAGGAGGGCATCTAATTCTTGCTGACAAGCTTGGGTGCCAAACGTACGGCTCATAATTCCAATCAGGTTAGCTTTAATACCAAAATCACGACAACCAGCAGCCACACCATCAGCAACTGCTGCGACAACACCTGCTATGGGTAAATTGTGCTTCATCGCCATGTAATACGGTGAAAAGCGCAGTTCAGCGTAATCAATTTGCGCATTAAGGGCATCTTCAACGTTTTCATAAGCAACGCGACGACAAGCGTCTAAATCACCTAATACAGCCACACCCCAATCTAATTTACTCAGGAAAGCGATGAGGCTTGGCTCTGCTTCAACAATTTGTACGTGTGGGCGTAATGCTTCGATTTCTGTTGCGGGTAAAGCGATATTAAATTGCTGACCCAATTCTAAGATCGTTTGAGGACGAATATTACCGTCAAGGTGGCGGTGAATATCCGTTAGTGGAAGATCTTTGTTTATCATGATTATTATACTTCCCGAAGATAAATATAAATTGAGTATACGCAATCACCAAATGACATTCATCACTGTTGCAAATAAATGTGCGTTGGTGCAAGTTGTGGTCATGATACTACCTAATCTTAGTCTCAATCATGAATGTGCAATTCTTTAAGTTTACGGGTGAGGGTGTTACGCCCCCAGCCGAGTAATTTTGCTGCTTCTTGTTTATGACCATGAGTATGTAGCAAGGCGGTTTCAAGTAAGATTTTTTCAAACTGTGGTAACGCTTCAGCTAATAATTCAGTCTCACCTTGCTGCAAAGCTTGCTGTGCCCATTGTTGTAACCCTTGATGCCAATGTTGAGGCTCAGAGGTGGTGTGGGTTACTGTGGGCGTATCTGTGATTTCTGGGGGTAAATCGGCGGGTAATATTTCATTACCGCTTGCCATTACCGTTAACCAGCGACAGATGTTTTCTAATTGACGCACATTACCGGGCCACGGTAATTGAGTTAGTTTCTCTGCGGTGTGTGGATGTAATGATTTCACTTCTACGCTCAATTCATCAGCGGCGCGCTGTAAAAAGTGGTGTGCGAGCTGGGGAATATCTTGGCGGCGATCTTTGAGTGATGGTAGGTGTACTCGAATAACATTGAGGCGATGGAATAAGTCTTCACGAAAATCCCCTGCCGCCACTAGACGTTCAAGGTGTTGGTGCGTGGCGGCTATAATTCGAACATCGACATTAACTGGCGCATGTCCCCCGACACGATAAAATTGCCCTTCGGCTAATACGCGCAATAATCGAGTTTGAATGTCTAATGGCATATCACCAATTTCATCGAGAAATAAGGTGCCGCCATTGGCTTGCTCAAATCGACCTTGGCGAACGCTATTGGCGCCAGTAAAAGCGCCTTTCTCATGGCCGAATAATTCTGATTCGATTAAATCCTTAGGAATGGCGGCCATATTGAGTGCAATAAATGCATTACTGCTACGAGGGCTATGGCGATGCAATGCATGGGCGACTAATTCTTTACCTGTACCTGATTCACCATTGATTAACACTGAAATTGACGAACGCGATAGGCGGCCAATAGCACGGAAAACTTCTTGCATTGCGGGTGCTTCACCAATAATTTCAGGTGCATGCTTTGTTTCAACGATGGGCTGTTGCTGGCGCTTTTGTTCTTGGCTATGGCTAAGGGCGCGTTCAACTAAGGTGACCGCTTCATCAATATCAAACGGCTTGGGAAGGTATTCAAATGCCCCACGTTGATAAGCATTGACCGCGGCATCGAGATCGGAGTGAGCGGTCATAATGATAACGGGTAAAGTGGCGTAATCCTGCTGGAGCGCTTTGAGTAGCGTAAACCCGTCGGTGCCCGGCATTTTTATGTCAGACACTAACACATCGGGCACATTGCGCTCTAAGGCTGCTAACACGCTATCGGCGTCAGCAAAGGTTTCGCATTTCATTCCTGCATTGGTTAACGTGCGTTCCAATACCCAGCGAATAGAGCTGTCATCATCAACAACCCAGATTAATCCTTTACTCATAGTAAGCTCCTATGGCGTTCAGTGTTATGACTTAATCGGTAAATGAATAGTGAAATTAGTGTGTCCAGGCCAGCTGAATACCTCAATTTTACCTTGGTGTTGATCTATTAAATTTCGTGCAATTGACAGCCCTAACCCTGTCCCCCCTTCTCGACCAGTGACCATTGGGTAAAACAGGGTGTCTTGAATGTCTGCTGGAATGCCTGGGCCATCATCAATGATTTCGATGGTCGCTGTCACACGATGACGGACGCCTTGAATTAAGCTTTGATGGGCGGTACGGGTTTTTAATTTTATGGTGCCGCCGCCTTGGCTTTTCAGTGCCAATGCGGCGTTACTGACAATATTCAATAATGCTTGTTCAAGTTGTTCTGCATCCATATTGATGTCGGGCAAACTTGGATCGTAATCGCGTTCAATGGTAATGCTGCTGTCAGTGTCAATGTTGACTAACTGGCGCACTTTTTCTAACACTAAATGAATATTATCGGTTTTACGGATCCCTGGACGTTGTGGTCCTAATAACCGATCAACTAAATTACGCAGTCGATCTGCTTGTTCAATGATCATTTGGGTGTATTCGTGGTAGCGACTATCAGGGAGGGCTTTCTCTAGTAATTGTGCGGCACCACGTAAACCACCGAGTGGATTTTTTATTTCATGGGCTAAACCACGGACTAATTCTTTGGCCGCTTGTTGTTGTGCATGTTGGTTAAGTTCTTGGCTAATACGGCGTTGTTGATCAATCGGTTTTAATTCTAATAAGATCAACAGTTTTTTTTGCCATGAAATTGGGCTGGCATTGACGCCAAGTAAATGGCGTTGGCCATCAATCACAAAGGTGACATCGCTATCTGCTAAACCTTGACCACTGTGGAGGGTTGCTTTGACATGATTAAGATCGAGTGAGCTATGTTGGAGCAACTGTGGTAATTGGGTGCCGAGTAGACGTCGTTTACTGGAGGATAATAACTGTTCGGCAGCAGGATTTACGTAGCGGATCTCCAACGCTTCATCGAGTAATACAATGGCAGTGACTAAATTATCAAGAATTATGGGCGTAAAGCTGGTATTCACAATGATCATCCTTATTGATAGCTAGCTCAAAGACGATTGGTGCATGCGGCCAGTCGTCGCCGTTAGTTGACGCACCAAGTTGGTGCATTGAGTGTACTCGGTTTAACAGCGAACAAGCAGGGTTTATTGTAAATAGGCGTTAACGGGGTTGAATTGGACTGTTTTTAGGACGAACCTGTGAGACGCGATGTAAATAAACCGTAATGCTTTCAGATGTAGCAAGGATCTTGCCATTGTTAAGTAATTGGATTTGAATTTGATGAGTACCGCGATCAATATTGGTCAGTTGCCACTCTAAACGCGTTTGAGAAGTGCCGTTAACTTGACCATCAAGAACTAATTGGGCTTGGACGTTTTTATCCAGTTTGCGGTTGCTCACCGCGCGAATCTTTATATCACCCTCGTTGCTACGAATGGTTTGCTGGTGCAATGGTGCTAATAAACTGATACTGGCTGTCGGCAGTTGCGGCTCTATGTCAATGGTAAGGTTGTCAACATTATTTGCTTGGATGATTTCGACGAGGGTTGATGACTTGGGTGATTGTACTTCTGTTGTTGAAAGTTCAACGGTGATGGCCTGGGGTACTTCTGGACTATCACTAAAATGGACTACGCCATTGTCATCTGTCCAAGAATAGATCGTAGTTGTTGCTACTGCGGTGCTAGTTGTGACTACCAATAACAATATTGATGCTAGACCAATGAGTTTCATCCGTTAACTCTCCGCTAAGACCTTCATGGTCAATAAGTCCTTTATTGTTACTGCTTTTGTTGTGGTAGCAAGATCAAAAAGGCCTGCATGTGAAGCAGGCCTAAATCTTAGTTGTTAAGTGGTTAAGCCATTACTTAAACTGAGTAGTAAAGTTCAAACTCTAATGGGTGTACAGCCATATTGATTTTTTCTACATCTTGCGATTTTAGCGTGATGTAAGAATCAATAAAGTCGTCTGAGAACACACCGCCAGAGGTTAGGAATTCACGATCTTCGTCAAGCGCTTGTAGTGCACCTTGTAGTGACTCGGCTACTTTTGGAATCTCTGCAGCTTCTTCCGCTGGTAAGTCGTACAAGTCTTTATCCATCGCTTCGCCTGGGTGGATCTTGTTAGCGATACCGTCAAGGCCTGCCATTAGCATTGCTGCAAAAGCTAGGTATGGGTTCGCTGCTGGATCACCAAAGCGTACTTCGATACGACGTGCTTTTGGACTTGGAACGACTGGAATACGGATTGATGCAGAACGGTTACGGGCAGAGTAAGCCAGCATAACTGGTGCTTCGTAGCCAGGGACTAGACGCTTGTATGAGTTCGTTGCTGGGTTAGCAAAGGCGTTGATTGCACGTGCGTGCTTGATAATACCGCCAATGTAGAACAGTGCCATCTCTGAAAGACCGCCGTACTTATCACCCGCAAATAGGTTTACACCATCTTTTGCTAGTGACATGTGAACGTGCATACCTGAGCCGTTATCACCCACTAGTGGTTTTGGCATAAAGGTCGCAGTTTTACCAAATGCGTGAGCAACGTTATGAACCACATATTTATAAATCTGAATTTCATCAGCTTTATTGGTTAGGGTATTGAAACGGGTTGCGATTTCGTTTTGGCCTGCCGTTGCGACTTCATGGTGGTGAGCTTCAACAACTAGCCCCATCTCTTCCATGATTAAACACATTGCAGAACGAATATCTTGTGATGAATCAACAGGTGCTACTGGGAAATAACCGCCTTTAACGCCTGGACGGTGACCTTTGTTACCACCTTCGATTTTAGTGCCGCTATTCCATGCTGCTTCAATGTCGTCAATCTTAAAGAATGAACCTGACATATCAGTATTGAATCTAACGTCATCAAATAAGAAGAACTCTGGCTCAGGGCCAACTAATACATTGTCAGCAAAACCGGCTGCACGCATGAATTCTTCTGCGCGTTTAGCGATTGAGCGAGGGTCGCGATCGTAGCCTTGCATTGTTGCTGGCTCAAGAATATCACAACGAATGTTTAGAGTTGCATCTTCAGTGAATGGGTCAAGTACCGCACTTGCTGCATCAGGCATCATTACCATGTCTGATTCATTAATGCCTTTCCAGCCTGCAACGGAAGAGCCATCAAACATTTTACCTTCTTCAAAGAAATCTGCATCGATTTGATGAGAAGGGATAGTGATGTGCTGTTCTTTACCTTTGGTATCGGTAAAACGTAGGTCAATAAACTTAACTTCATTTTCCTGGATCAGTGCTAGTACGTTTTCAACTGACATCTTGAGTAACCTCCGGTGTTATTTAGGGCGATGGCCGCAAACTTTTTGCTCATATCATGATGAGCGAATCTAAAAGTATTAATGCGAATACCATGCCAACTTTTAAAAGCCCCCAAACATGCGCGATTGCAGTATTTTTGGAACTTTTTCCTATCCTTTTTTGCACTATTTTGGTGATGCTTTGCACCAAATTGGTGCGGTCATGATTGATGTTGAAAGTAAGACGACATCTCTCAATACATTCATCCATTTAATAGTCACACTACTATGGTGATGAGGGCAAATATTGTCAATCCACTAGGTGACAATTAGGTATTTTTATTGCTAATTGATCGTCTCAGAGTTGTGATCAAAAAGTGATATTGGTCACGGTTTTGGTTGGTTTAGGTGTTATTTATCGTACGAATAGAGAGGTTAAAAAAATAAAAACAGCCAAAAAAGTGAGTAAAAATGCGGCTCTAGAGCCTGTTGGTAAAAAAGCTGGTGATATAAATCACATATTCCGTGGGTTTTGGCGTAAAATCTGTTAAATTATGAGCCGTTTTTTTAATCAAGTAGCCTCTATTAAGACGCTGCATGTTCTGAGTGAATCTGAAACTAATGTCTAATCAATCGATCGATAACTTAAGAAATATCGCAATTATTGCTCACGTTGACCACGGTAAAACTACCCTGGTTGATAAACTTCTACAGCAATCTGGCACGTTAGAGGGTCGCGGCGAAGCCGAAGAACGTGTTATGGATTCTAACGATATCGAAAAAGAGCGTGGCATTACCATTCTTGCTAAGAACACAGCAATTAATTGGAATGACTACCGCATCAATATCGTAGACACCCCAGGACACGCAGACTTCGGTGGTGAAGTTGAGCGTATCATGTCTATGGTTGACTCTGTATTACTGATCGTTGACGCGGTTGATGGCCCAATGCCTCAAACACGTTTCGTAACGCAAAAAGCGTTCGCATACGGTCTTAAGCCAATCGTTGTAATCAACAAAATTGACCGTCCAGGTGCACGTCCTGAGTGGGTAATGGATCAAATTTTTGACCTATTCGACAACCTAGGCGCAACTGACGAGCAACTAGATTTCACAACTGTTTACGCATCAGCGCTAAACGGTTGGGCAACAATGACAGAAGGCGAAGTTGGCGAGAACATGGAACCATTGTTCCAAGCTGTTGTTGATAACGTTGCTGCACCATTTGTTGACGTTGATGGCCCACTACAGATGCAAATCTCTCAGTTAGATTACAGCTCTTACGTTGGTGTTATCGGTGTTGCTCGTATCACTCGCGGTACTGTTACTCCTAACCAACAAGTTACTATTGTTGGTGCTGACGGTACTAAGCGTAATGGTAAAGTAGGTACAGTTCTAGGTTACCTAGGTCTTGAGCGTCACGAAGTTACTGAAGCGAAAGCGGGTGACATCGTTGCAATCACAGGTCTTGGCGAGCTTAAGATTTCTGACACTATTTGTGACGTAAACACTGTTGAAGCGCTAACACCACTTTCTGTTGATGAACCAACTGTAACCATGACTTTCCAAGTAAACACTTCTCCGTTTGCTGGTAAAGAAGGTAAGTATGTTACTTCACGTAACATCCTTGAGCGTCTACAAAAAGAATTAGTACACAACGTAGCGTTGCGCGTTGAAGAAACTGAAAGTCCAGACCGTTTCCGTGTTTCAGGCCGTGGTGAACTTCACCTATCTATCCTGATTGAAAACATGCGTCGTGAAGGTTACGAGCTAGCAGTATCTCGCCCAGAAGTTATCATCAAAGAAGAAGATGGTAAGCTAATGGAACCGTTTGAAATTGTAACTATCGATGTGGTTGAAGAGCATCAAGGTAGTGTAATGGAGAAAATCGGTATCCGTAAGGGTGAGCTAAAAGATATGGCACCAGATGGTAAAGGCCGTGTTCGTATGGACTTCATGATGCCTTCTCGTGGTCTTATCGGTTTCCAAACAGAATTCCTAACAATGACTTCTGGTTCTGGTCTTATCTACCATACGTTTGATCACTACGGTCCTCACAAGGGCGGTACTATCGGTCAACGTGCTAACGGCGTATTGATCTCTAACGGTACTGGTAAAGCGGTAACTTACTCGCTATTCAACCTACAAGAGCGTGGTCGTCTATTTGCTGAGCACGGTGACGAAGTATATGAAGGTCAGATCATCGGTATTCATAACCGTGCAAACGATCTAACTATCAACTGTCTACGTGGTAAGCAGCTAACAAACGTTCGTGCATCTGGTACAGATGAAGCACAAACGCTTTCTCCTGCTATCAAGTACACACTTGAGCAAGCACTAGAATTCATCGATGATGACGAGCTAGTAGAAGTAACACCAGAAAGCATTCGTATCCGTAAGAAACTTCTTACTGAAAACGATCGTAAGCGTGCAGGTCGTGGCGGTAAGTAATTACCCCTAGCTGAAGCTTACTAATACAATCCCTCGCTTGGTAACAAGCGGGGGATTGTTGTATCTGGGGTATGAGAACCTTCTTGAGACTACATTTTCGAGACCAAAAAAAGAGCTAACCTTGTTAGCTCTTTTTTATGGCTACATTATAGCAATAGTGCTGATTACTTTTTCAAATGGCCAATAAAGCGATTTGATTCAGCAATGGCGCTGTTCATATCTCGAATAGCGTGAGAAATCTCAGTTTGTAGTGAATTAAATTGCCCTTGGAGTGAGCCGATAGCTGCTGCATTGAGGTTATGTTTCAAATAAAGGGTGTTATCACGTAAAGTGTCTAAAACAGGCTCCATCTTCTTCTCAGCGCGTTTCATGGCGGTTAACATTTTATTGTAAGAGGCTTTTGTGGTTTGTAATTTACGTTGACTATCGCGTTTGAGGGTCGCGCTTTTATACAATGACAGTTCCTGTTGCCACTCATCAAACATCGCATTGGCCACATCTTCAATTGCTACAATGCGATCATTAACGTTATTAACTGCCGCTTCACTACGTTGATATTGGCTATCAATATCTTGATAAGCTGATTCAAGCTCTCCGCCATCAAATTGATTCAGTGCTTTTAGACCTTCAAGGGCGCTGGTAAATTGTTTTTGGGCGTTTTGCTGGGCTTGGTTAGCATCTTCAACCCGATCAACCATGATATCGCGTTTATAAACGCCGACTTTTTCCATCGCTGAGTAATAGGCACTTTGACAGCCAGACAGTAGGCTGACACTTAAAAATATCGCAATAAAATAAGGCATTTTTTCTCCTTGGTGAGACATGAAAAATAACAACTAATGACATTACCATGGCGTGCTAAGGTAACGATCTTGATGAATAAAAGGCGAGTACAGCATGTAATGTTCGCATGGCTGTTTTCCATAACGTATAGGTACAACATTCTATTATGGCTGACAAAAAACAACCTGTGAAACTTGTGCTGTGGCAACGGCTGCCGCGAATAATGGAATATTTTGGTTATTTAATCCAGCGTGTGAACCATGACCGTTTAACTGTCACTGCAGGATCAATGGCTTATGTGACTTTATTGTCATTAGTGCCGTTGTTAACCGTAGTGGTGTCGGCTTTGTCAGCGATTCCTGCTTTTGCGGGCGCAGGTACTCAGGTACAACAGTTTGTGATTACTAATTTTGTGCCAGCAGCTGGTGCGGTGGTAACCACTTATTTAAATGAGTTTGTTGTTAATGCGGGCAAAATGACAGTGGTTGGCATTGGAGCATTATTTGTCGTCGCAATGATGCTTATATCTTCAATTGATAAATCCCTCAATTATATTTGGCGAGTAAAGAAAAAACGTCGTTGGATAATCTCATTGGCGGTGTATTGGATGATTCTCACTTTAGGTCCTATTCTATTGGGTTCTAGTCTTGCGCTAAGTTCATACTTAGGCTCATTGGCATTACTCGATCATCGTACATTGCATGGGGTGGTACAGCAGTCATTGCAATGGTTGCCGTCAATGATGTCGGGCTTGGCATTTTTATTGCTTTATGCGTTAGTGCCTAATTGTAAAGTACAGTTCAAACATGCACTGATAGGCGCATTGTGTAGCAGTATTTTATTTGAATTAAGTAAAAAAGGCTTTGTGATTTATTTAGCGCATTTTCATTCTTACCAAATGATTTATGGCGCATTGTCGGTGATCCCTATTTTGTTTGTGTGGGTGTATTTATGTTGGTGTATTGTATTGCTTGGGGCTGAGATCACGGCCAGTTTAGGTGAACGTGGTTTTTGGGATGTTAGCCCATCTCGATCACAAATAATGACAATGGTGACAAACAGTGACCATGATTCAACCAATAATAAGGAACAATAATGATTGCGCTAATTCAACGAGTGAGTGAAGCCAGTGTTACCGTCGAAGGGGAAATAACAGGCGCTATTGGTAATGGCTTATTAGTGCTATTAGGGGTTGAAAAAGGCGATGATGAAGCCAAAGCGCAAAAGTTACGTGATAAAGTGCTGGGTTATCGAATCTTCAGTGATGCTGACGATAAAATGAACCTTAATGTTCAGCAAGCGAATGGTAGCGTGTTAGTGGTGTCACAGTTTACGTTGGCTGCCGATACTAAAAAAGGCATGCGCCCAGGATTTTCAGCCGGTGCCGCACCTGTAGAAGCGGAACGCTTGTACCAATATTTTGTCGAACAATGTAAGGCACAACCGATCGCAACCGAAACCGGTATTTTTGGTGCAGATATGAAAGTCGCATTGGTTAATGATGGCCCAGTGACATTTTGGTTACAGGTCTAGCGGTTCTATTTGTATTTAAACGCATAATCGCTGTCGATGATTAAGAAGAGAGGAAATGGATGTTTCGATTAGTCACTCCGCAAACAGAATCACAGCTTGCCCGGTATTATCATTTTCGTTGGCAAATGCTGCGTCAGCCGTGGCAAATGCCGTTGGGCTCTGAGCGTGATGCTTATGATGATGTCAGTGCTCACCGCATGTTAGTTGATAGTCATGATAACGTGGTCGCCATTGGACGTGTGTATGTTACGCCGGATAATGAGGGTCAAGTGCGTTATATGGCAGTTGATGCGGCGGTGCGCCATCAAGGGTTAGGCGGAATGGTGTTAATGGCTCTGGAATCATTGGCGCGTTATGATGGCGCTAAGCGCTTAGTGTGTAATGCCCGCGAAGCAGCGATTCCATTTTATATTAAAAATGGCTTTGAGAGCCGTGGTGAATTGAGTGATGCGCATGGTCCAATGCGGCACCAACAGATGGTTAAGTTGTTACCGCCATTAACGGATGTTGCTCGTCAGCCACAATGGTGTCAGGAGTTACAAGCATTGTGGCAAAGCCAAATACCCATTAGTGATAAAATGGGCATTAAGATCAATCAATATACCGGCTATCGGTTTGAAGTCAGCGCACTGTTTAATGCCAACCTTAATCCGAATGAATTTATGTTTGCTGGTAGTATTTTTACCATGGCAACCCTAGCCGGATGGGGCTTTATTTGGTTACTACTTAAAGAGCGTGGCTTGCAAGGTAATATTATTTTGGTTGATAGCCACATTCGTTATTCTGCCCCGGTTACTGAACGTCCAATTGCCGTCACCACCCTTGAACATTTACACGGTGATTTTGATCGTATTACTCAAGGGCGTAAAGGACGGGTAACAGTAGATGTGAATGTTCAATGTGGTAAAGCGGTATCCTCAACGTTTACAGGAACATATTTAGTGCTACCCGTACATGATGAATCAACGGTAGCGGTTGAAACACCGTGATCCCATGAACGGATCAGTTGTTGGCAGCCGGTAGTTAATTCAAGTTGGAATTGTTGCTGTTCAGAATTGGCTAAGCTCCAGTGGCTATTAAACTTTATCGCAAAATTATTCGCGGTGATTGTTGTCGGTGGTAATTGGATGGTGCCATCTTGTGCCGTTAGTGTCAGTGGTGTGGCCGTTAGTGGTAACGATGATGCTGCTGTCTTGGCTGGTGGGTTAATCGCTGCAAAATGCGGTTGTTGCCAGTGGGTGAATAATTGTTGCGGGGTCATGTTCGTTAATGCTAACTGGCGAAAATCGACGTGAGCAGTGCCATTTAAGTGCGTCTTAAAATCAGCCTGAGTACCCGCCTGACCATGAAGTTTTATTTGAGTATCAATAACCCCTGTCAGTGGTAGCGGTAATGATAGCCATTGCGATAGGGTTTGGGCAGGTACGGTATCGCCTATGAGGGTTAATTGCCATGGACGCTGTGGATCATCAAGTGAGATCCTAGCGCGTGCTTTTAACATACCATGATTAAACGGCAACACTAATTTATCTAACTGCCATTGACCGGCGTTACTGTGCATGGTGGCAATGGCTTGGTTGATAACCACTTGATTGATACTGCCAAAACCTAAGTCAGCGTCAATATTTCCTTGCCATAATCCCCACTGATTATTTTGTTTGAGCACTGCATTTTTGGCATTGATATCAATCCCTGCGAGTTGAAACGGCATTGTCGATGCTGATGAAGTGATCTGACTATTATTAATATTGAGTTTTTTGACGATAATATCAGTGTATTTTTGCTGCCATTGTTGCCACGTTTGTGGCCAATCTTTATCTATAAACCATTTAATACCGCTGGCTTTTAAGTCGCTGATAAATAATTGTTGGGGATCTATCCAGCCATCAACACGCACAAACCCATTCAGTATTTGTGCTGATATACCATGGCTGATGATTTGTTGGGGCATAAATTGTAATTCAGCTAAAGGTTGTTCAAAGTTAAGTTGCTGCCATTGCGCATGACTAGCACTGAACGACAAACGACTATTTTGTTGCTGCCAGTAGTTTTGTGGCCACTGCCAATTGTCTAACGATAAATTAATATCATCCGCTCCCCATTGCGGTAATTCAATGCTGCTATTAACCACATCTAAGCGTTTTAATGTGATGGCTTTAAAGGGCATTGTCTGCGATGTGAATTGTTGTTGCCAATCATTGAGTAATTGTTGGTCTTGTAATCGAAATTGATTAACGGTGAGTTGGTCGATAGTTAAACTGTGATTGGCATTATTGAACTGTGCTTGGGCAGTGATTTTTGCTTGTTGCCACAGCCCTGAGATGCCTTTAAATTGCCATTGTTGGTCATGTTTATTGGCATTGATCAGTACCTGCTGTAACGCTACTTGATGCCATCTTATATTAGTGGCACTCATTTTTAAGCTGCCATTAAAACTCTGCCACCACGGAGTGTTAGCGGTAGGTGTTTGCCAATTATCCATTTGAATTAAACCATGCTTAATCGCAAATGTTGGCGTGTTTAGATTGGTGTTATTAAGTACTAATCGTTTGATAGTGAATGGCGGTAATGTGGTTAATAACGGCATATTGGCTGAGGTGATATTATTAATTTGCACGCCATCAAACACTAATTTATCACCCGTTATACTGTGTTTGGATAGCCATAATTGAATGCTATCAGCATGAATGAGTACTTGTTGATTGTCAGTGATTTCAACATGTTCAAATCGTAGTTGGTAGGGAGTACGAATATCGTAATCAATTTTTTTGGCCGACACTTGGTAAGGCGAGACTTGAGCAAGGATCAAATTAACCAGTGGCTGATTATAACGCGTGTGTAATATCCCGATGATAGTGGTTAAAGTCACCACGATAATTAACACAAAAATAAGCATTAATTTGCTAAGCAGCCGCATAAAATTTCCTCGTAATCTGATGTGTCATATCACTGTAATGGCATGTTGAGAGTGGTGGAAAAACCATTTTTTAGCAAGGGCTTTGAGGGGGGAGATTAGAGGGGATAAAAAACAGCCTCTAATAAAAGAGGCTGTTAACGGGTAACCCAATGAGGAGTGAGATTAACCGAGTTGTGGACCTGCTGCGACTAACTGCTGGCCTTCTTGAGTATCAGTGTACTTATCAAAATTGGTAATAAAGCGATCAGCTAAATCTTCAGCTTTGCTTTGCCACTGGAGTGGATCAGTGTAAGTATCACGTGGGTCAAGAATCGTTGGATCAACGCCAGGTAATGATGTTGGAATCGTTAGATTAAAGATCGGGATTTGCTTGGTATTTGCTTTATCAATTGAACCATCAAGGATCGCATCAATAATTGCGCGCGTATCTTGAATTGAAATACGCTTACCAGTGCCATTCCAGCCAGTATTTACAAGGTAAGCTTCAGCCCCTGCATCTTCCATACGTTTAACTAATACTTCAGCATACTGAGTTGGGTGTAATGTTAAGAAGGCATTACCAAAACAGGCTGAGAAGGTTGGTGTTGGTTCAGTAATTCCGCGCTCAGTACCGGCTAATTTAGCGGTAAAGCCAGATAGGAAATGGTATTTAGTTTGCTCAGGCGTTAGTTTAGAAACTGGAGGTAATACTCCGAATGCATCAGCAGATAAGAAGATCACTTTATTAGCATGACCGCCTTTTGATACAGGCTTAACAATGTTTTCAATATGATAAATAGGGTAAGAAACACGGGTGTTTTCAGTTTTTGAATTATCATCAAAATTAATTGAACCATCATTACGGACAGTAACGTTCTCTAGTAGTGCATCGCGACGAATCGCATTGTAGATATCAGGTTCTGCTTCTTTTGATAGGTTGATGGTTTTTGCGTAGCAGCCACCTTCAAAGTTAAACACACCGTTGTCATCCCAACCGTGCTCATCATCACCGATTAGCGCGCGTTTAGGATCGGTTGATAAGGTTGTTTTACCGGTGCCAGAAAGGCCAAAGAATACTGCAACCTCACCTTCGTTGTTCATGTTGGCAGAACAGTGCATTGATGCAATGCCTTGTAGGGGTAAAAAGTAGTTCATCATCGCGAACATACCTTTCTTCATTTCACCGCCGTACCATGTACCACCAATCAGTTGCATCTTTTCACTGAGGTTGAAAACCGTAAAGTTTTCAGAATTCATGCCGTGCTCTTGCCACTTAGGGTTGGTGCACTTAGAACCATTCATGATTACAAAATCAGGTTCGAAGTTGTCAAGCTCAGCCTCTGTTGGGCGAATAAACATGTTTTTTACAAAGTGTGCTTGCCATGCTACTTCAGTAATGACGCGAATGCGAAGGCGAGTTTCTGGGTTAGTACCACAGTAACCATCAACGACAAAAAGACGTTTATTAGAAAGTTGATTAGTGACTAATTCTTTAAGATCTAACCATGCTGTTTGCGTTAACGCTTTATTGTCATTTTTACCTTGATCTGACCACCATAGAGTATCTTTCGTGGTGTTATCACGCACAATAAATTTATCTTGTGGTGAACGACCAGTAAAAATACCTGTATCCACAGATACGGCACCTAACTCAGTAACAACTCCGCGCTCATAGCCTTCTAGTCCAGGTTTGGTTTCTTCATTGAAAAGAACCTCGTAGGACGGGTTACGAATAACATCTGTAACATTGGTAATACCGTATTGGGATAAATCCATGTTGTTTGCAACCTTATTATCGACACAAGAAGTGATCATTGGTGCTCCTAGGGTAAGATGTTGTTTAACTGTCAATCATGCTAACAACCCTAAGTTGCTAAATCAGGGACGGTCATCAAAAAATCGACCATCAGAGTGTTAATTTTAGGTAAAATTATCGAAACTGCGAGGTGTTTTGTTTTGCAGAAATGTTAAAATTTATTTGTTGTGATAGTGGTCAATATTTGTGCTCAATGATTGCAAAAAAAGCACAAATAAGGTTGTAATATAAATTGATATACGGTGTGGCTATGACGGCCGAAAAAAAACAAAAAAAAGCCGGCGTAATAAGCCGGCCTTAACGATGATGGTGTGAAACCACGCGAATTAGTGAATTTGATCGCTATCTGTAGTGTTAGCGCTATTGTCACGCAGTGCGGCTACATCAATACTGTCAAAGTCATAGCTGGTACCGCAGTAATCACAATGCAGTGACACTTTGCCTTCTTCAGCAATGATTTTATCAATTTCTTGTGGTTGAACACTCATGATTGCAGCAGAGCTACGATCGCGCGAGCAGCCACATTCAAAACTGACTGCCTGTGGTTCAAACAGCTGTACTTGTTCTTGGTGGTAAAGACGATACAGCACATCTTGTGCTTCAAGCGTAAATAGCTCTTCATCTTTCACTGTTTCAGTTAATGCTGCTAGGTGTTCAAAGTCGCCTTCGCTACCTGTACCATCTGGCATGATTTGTAATAGCATACCGGCAGCTTTGACTTGGCCTTCAATTTCACCTGTACGGAGCCAGATACGAGTTTTTAGTTGCTCTGAATTTTTAAAATAACTTTCTAAGCATTCAGCCAGCGTATCGCCATCTAAACCGACGACACCTTGGTAACGTTCACCTTTGATTGGCGTAATGGTGATCACCATGTGACCTTTGCCCATTAAGTCATGAATGGTGCCCGCTTTAACCTCACCGTCCCAACGCGCTACGCCACGTAGCTGTTGATTATGATCGCCATTAATTACCGCTAGGCTTACGGGGCCATCACCTTGAACTTGAACGGTAATAGAGCCTTCAAATTTTAAGGTTGCTGTTAATAAGCTGGTCGCTACCAATAATTCACCCAGTAATGTTGCTACTGGTGCTGGGTAGTTTTTATCCGCAATAATTTGTTGGTAAGTTTGGCCTAATTGTACCAATTCACCGCGAACTGCTGCGCCGTCGAAAAGGTAGCGGTTTAAACTATCGTTTGTCATGAGTATGTATTCTCCAGCTATAGAGCCAACCTAATTAAGGCTAAAACGTTCAGTAATTACTTTATAGTCAACGCCGCAACCAAAGCGGGTTAAACCGTTGCGATAAAGCACTTACCCTCGACATTCTAATTTAAAGAGGTTGGCACTGAGTTATTTATTCAGATGCGTTAATATTTTTGAACCGCATAATATCACGTCGTTGCTTCTTATCCGGCCGTTTTTCGGGGCTTGGATTATCATAAGCATTGAGCTTGCGCATTTTTGCGGTTTGTTCACGGGTTGCAATACTTTGAACTGTTTCTTGGTAGAGCAGTTGTGCTTCTGGTGCGCCGCGGCGACAGTCAGAGATTTGTTCAATGGTAATGATTTTCTCATCGTTACCCTGACGTAATTTTACCGTTGCCCCAAGCTCAATAATTTTGCTTGGCTTTGAACGGTGGCCATTATAGTGCACTTTACCGCCGTCAATCATGGTGCGAGCAATTGAGCGTGTTTTGTAAAAGCGGGCAGCCCATAACCATTTATCAAGACGAACCTGTTTAATATCAGAGGTGTTTTGACCCATCACGGTGCCTTTATTTGCTGAAACGATAAATTATCACATCCTGCTGATAGCAGCAGTAATATGACTATTTATTATAAATGGTGATATTAGCCGAGGATTTCAATCATTGAGTAAGAATTTATTACAAAAAATCATGAAATTCTTAGATACTATGGTGTTTTGTCGGGATTATTAAATAGTATTTCGGTGATGAACAGGCGATCATAGTCAGTTCAATTTTTGAGGTGCGATTGCACTGTACTTATTTGTTTAATGATAGTTGGTATTTTAACAATGGATTTTGCTATGTCTGTTTCAAAGTGGTTTGCTGTAGCTGCAATCAAACGCCCGTTATCATTACAATCAGTTACGCGTCTTTTAACTTGTCTTTTAGTGGTGGTATTCGCTTGGATTGCCGGACGCTTAGTGTGGTCGCTTGTTGAACCATCACCTGCCGTTGCTCGATGGCAGCCATTGACGGTAAGTGTTAATACTTCTCAACAACAATTACCTGTGAATGAATTATTAAGCTTGAATCTGTTTGGCCGTTATCAAGCCAATGCCACTCCAGTAACCACAAAACCAGTTAAACAGGATGCACCACAAACTCAATTACGATTAACGTTAGTGGGTGTGGTGGCCAGTTCTACGCCATCAAGAGCTTTAGCCGTGGTAACCAATAACGGTAAACAAAATACCTATGGCATTAATGAAGTGATTGATAATACTCGCGCCACGTTAATCGCGGTGTATAACGATCGGGTTATTATTCGTAATAATGGTCGTGATGAAACGTTAATGCTTGAAGGCTTAAAATTCACTAAACCATCAGCGACGGCTGTAGCATCTCAACAGCAAGGTACTCAAAGTAATAATGCTGCTGAGTTAGCCAAAATCAAACAAGAAATTTTATCTGAGCCACAAACCTTATTTAGTTACATCCGCTTATCTCAGGTAAAAAAAGATGGCCAAATTGAAGGCTATCGTGTCAATCCAGGTAAAAATAGACTTTTATTTGATCAGGTGGGTCTTAAAGCCAATGATCTTGCAGTGAGTATAAATGGTAATAGCCTTACCGATCCTGCAATTATGGCCAAACTTTGGGGTGAGTTGTCTTCAGCCACTGATTTTACACTGACGGTTGAGCGTGACGGTCAGTTACATGATATCCACATTGAGCTGCAATAACACTTTAGTGCTGAGCTTGAAATGAATATGCGATAAAGCAGGAGTTTTTTTGTGAAAAAATGGATGGGTAAAAGTGCCCTATTGTTAGCGAGCGGCTTGTTTTGTAGTCAAGCAATGGCAGATGAATTAAGTGCTAATTTTAAAGGCACAGACATTCAAGAGTTCATCAATATTGTCGGCCGTACTTTACATAAAACTATTATTATTGATCCCGCAGTGCGTGGGCAAGTGAATGTGCGCAGTTATGATTTATTGAACGAAGAACAGTATTACCGTTTCTTCCTTAATGTGCTTGATGTCTATGGTTACGCGGTTGTCACCATGGAAGATGGCGTCATGAAAGTGATTCGTGATAAAGACGCCAAAACGGCTGCTATTCCGGTGGTTGGTGCCAATGATAAGAATATTCCCGGTGATGCTGTTGTTACCCGTGTTATTGCGGTTAAGAATGTTTCAGTACGTGAATTATCACCGCTATTACGCCAGCTAAATGATAATGCAGGTGCAGGTAACGTAGTCCATTACGATCCGGCTAATATCATCATGATCACTGGTCGTGCTGCGGTGGTGAACCGCTTAGCTGAAATTATTGAGCGAGTGGATCGTGCGGGTAACAAAGATGTGACCGTAGTGTCGCTCAATAACGCCTCGGCATCAGAAATGGTGCGCATTATTGACTCGCTCAATAGCAGTGCAGAAGCCAAATCGACCCCAAGCTTTTTAATCCCTAAAGCGGTTGCAGATGAGCGCACTAATTCGGTGTTGATTTCTGGCGATCCGAAAGTGCGTGAGCGCTTAAAGAAACTGATCCATCGTTTAGATAAAGAGATGGCAGTCAGTGGTAATAGTCGCGTGTTCTATCTTAAATACGCTAAAGCTGAAGATTTAGTTGATGTCCTGAAAGGGGTATCTGAAAATGTTCAAGCATCGACCAAAGGCAATGCAGGTCAAGGTCAAAGCGCAAGTAAAGACGATGTTATGATCTCTGCCCATGCGCCGACTAACTCATTAATTATCTCAGCCCCTGCCGATGTAATGAAACGGTTAGAGTCGATTATTTCTCAACTCGATATTCGTCGTGCTCAAGTGCATATTGAAGCGATGATTGTTGAAGTTCAAGAAGGTGATGGCGTTAACTTAGGGGTTCAGTGGGGCTCACAAGATGGCGGTGTGATTCAGTTTGGTAACAGTGGTGCGCCGATTGGTGGTTTATTGTCAGCGCAAGAGCAAGGCAAAGATAAAGTCACGACGCAAAATCGAACTGATCCAAATACAGGTGAGCAGTTACCTCCTATCGTAACTACTGAAAGTGGCGACTTAGCACCAATGGCTGCCTTCCTAGGTGGCGTTAAAGGTGCAGCGGCAGCGATTGCATTAGGTGACTGGACAGCACTTGTTACCGCAGTGCAATCGAACCGTAATGTTAACGTGCTATCAACCCCGAACATTACTGTGCTTGATAACCAAGAAGCGAATCTTTCGGTGGGTCAAGAAGTACCGGTAACTACTGGCTCACAAACCGGTTCAAATAACGATAATCCATTTACTACCGTTGAACGTAAAGATGTCGGTATTCAGCTTAAAGTCACCCCGCAAATCAACGAAGGTGACTCGGTACAGATGAAGATCGAGCAAGTGGTATCGCAAGTTGCCGATGCTAATGGTGCGGTTGATATTCGGTTTGATAAACGAGAGTTATCAACATCGGTATTGGTGAAAGACGGCAATATGATCGCCCTTGGTGGCTTGATGCAAGAGAAGACACTTGAGTCTGAGCAAAAAGTGCCAATTTTAGGTGATATTCCAGTATTGGGCGCGTTATTCCGTTCGACCAATAACCAGACTGAAAAAACCAACCTGATGATTTTCATTCGTCCGACTATTTTACGTGATGGCATGAGTGCCGATGGTATGACGCAGCGTAAATATAACTATATTCGCGCGCAGCAATTATACCAAGCCGATAAAGGCATGCGTTTAATGGATGCTGAAATGCCAGTGATTCCAAAATATGGTGATGATATGGCGCTACCAGCAGAAGTGCGTGCGTTTGTATCGCAGTTGGAGAAACACTAATGGCAGATGAGTCTCTGGCATTAGAAACAGCAGTGCTATTTCGACTGCCGTTTTCTTTTGCCAAGCGCCATCATGTTGTGATTGAAGCCAATCAACAAGGATGGCAGCTGTATTATTGTGGTCAATTATCAGCAATCGTACTAGCAGAAGTGCGACGGGTGGTCGGTGAAGGTTTTTATCCGGTTGTACTATCAGAATCGGAGTTTGAACAAAAGTTGACTGATGCTTATCAGCGTGACTCTTCTGAAGCCCGTCAGTTAATGGAAGATTTAGGTTCAGACAGTGATGACTTTTTCTCGTTAGCAGAAGATCTTCCAGAAACGGAAGATTTACTGGAATCAGAAGATGATGCGCCGATCATCAAATTGATCAATGCCATGCTTGCTGAAGCGATCAAAGAAGGTGCGTCTGATATTCATATCGAAACCTTTGAAAAAGTGCTGTCGATTCGTTTTCGGGTTGATGGCATGTTGCGAGAAGTCTTACAGCCAAGTCGTAAGTTAGCACCGTTGTTAGTGTCGCGTATTAAAGTCATGGCGAAATTGGATATTGCTGAAAAACGTATTCCACAAGATGGGCGTATCTCATTACGGATTGGCGGACGTGCAGTGGATGTGCGGGTATCTACTATGCCATCGTCCCATGGTGAGCGAGTTGTGTTGCGTTTGTTGGATAAAAACGCCACTCGTCTTGATTTACATAGTTTAGGTATGACTGCGGCTAACCATCAGTTCTTCCGCAAGATCATTGATCGTCCCCATGGGATTATTCTGGTGACGGGCCCTACGGGTTCAGGTAAATCAACGACGTTGTATGCTGGTTTACAAGAGCTGAACAGTGCTGAACGCAATATTCTAACGGTTGAAGATCCGATTGAATTTGATATCGACGGTATTGGTCAAACCCAAGTTAATAGTAAGGTTGATATGACCTTTGCGCGTGGTTTACGGGCCATTTTGCGTCAAGATCCTGATGTGGTGATGATTGGTGAGATCCGTGACTTAGAAACCGCGGCGATTGCAGTCCAGGCATCACTAACGGGCCACATGGTGCTATCAACCTTGCACACCAATACCGCTGTTGGTGCGATCACCCGTTTGCGTGATATGGGGATAGAACCGTTCTTGGTGTCATCATCATTATTGGGTGTATTAGCCCAACGTTTAGTACGTACCTTATGTGTTGAGTGTCGCCAACCTTATGAGGCAGATACTGAACAGAAAAAACTGTTTATGTTAACGGCTACCGATAGCCTGACGTTGTATCGTCCTTGCGGGTGTGACAAGTGTAATTTTAAAGGGTATCGCGGGCGTACGGGTATTCATGAATTGTTGCAGGTTGACGAGTATGTTCAAGAGTTGATTCACGCTGAAGCGGGTGAGCAAGCGATTGAAAAGTATGTCCGTCAATCAACGCCAAGTATTCGTGATGATGGTTTAGCAAAAGTAAGCCAAGGGATCACCACACTTGAAGAAGTGATGCGTGTGACCAAGGAGAGCTAATGGCCGCATTTGAATATAAAGCATTAGATGCCAAAGGACGCCAGAAAAAGGGTGTCTTAGAAGGTGATACTTCACGCCAAGTTAGGCAGCAGTTGCGCGAAAAAGGGCTGGTGCCGATTGAGGTTAACCAAACCTCAGGTCAAGGTAAAAAAACCGCCGCTGCGCCGAGTAAGTTAACCTTTCGACGTGGGATCAGCACCAATGAATTAGCGCTGATCACGCGCCAGTTAGCGACTTTAGTGCAAGCTTCAATGCCACTGGAAGAGTGTATAAAAGCGGTGGCCGAGCAAAATGAAAAACCACGCTTGAAAAATATTTTACTTGCAGTGCGATCACGGGTGGTTGAAGGCTATACCTTGGCTGACAGTATGGCGGAATATCCGCATGTGTTTGATCAGTTATTTCGCGCGATGGTGGCGGCGGGTGAGAAATCGGGTCATTTAGATACCATTTTAAATCGTTTAGCTGATTACAGTGAAAACCGTCAACAAATGCGCAGTAAGCTCCAACAGGCGATGATTTATCCGTTAATGCTGACGTTGGTGGCAGTATCGGTAGTGGCGTTCTTGTTAGCGACCGTGGTACCGAAAATTGTTGATCAGTTTGTGCAAATGAATCAAGGGCTGCCAGCAATTACAGAAGTGTTATTGGCTGCCAGTAATTTTGTGCAACATTGGGGATTGCTGGTGGTGATTGTGATTGTGGCCTTAATCGCCTTAATCAAAACAGCCCTTAAAAAGCCGGCGTTTCGAATGAAATGGGATCGGACTATTTTACGGGTGCCAGTGATTGGCAAGGTAGCGCGAGGATTAAATACCTCCCGTTTTGCACGAACATTATCGATTTGTACCTCAAGTGCGATCCCTTTATTGGACGGTATGAAAGTTGCGTCTGACGTAATGACCAATACCTACGTTAATAAGAAGATTTTAGAAGCGGCAGATAGAGTGCGTGAGGGCGCAAGTTTACGTATCTCTTTGGAAAAAACCGCGCTATTTCCACCGATGATGTTACATATGATTGCCAGTGGTGAGCGCAGTGGTGAGCTTGAGCAAATGCTCACGCGTGCAGCGGATAACCAAGATCGTGATTTTGAGTCTTTAGTCAATATGGCGTTAGGGGTGTTTGAACCGTTATTGATTGTAGCAATGGCGGGAGTGGTGATGTTTATCGTGATCGCAACCTTAATGCCGATTATTGAATTAAACAATATGGTCGGGATGTAGATTTTCTTTTGGAGGGTGAAAAATGCAACAAAAGCAACGTGGCTTTACGCTGTTAGAAGTAATGGTCGTTATTGTAATTCTTGGGGTGTTGGCAAGTTTAGTGGTGCCAAACCTATTAGGGAACAAAGAAAAAGCTGACCAACAAAAAGCGGTAACCGATATTAGTTCGCTTGAGCAATCATTGGAAATGTACAAACTTGATAATAGTGTGTTCCCAACCACTGACCAAGGGTTAGAGGCATTGGTAACCAAACCTTCTTCGTCACCGGAACCGCGTAATTATCGTGACGGTGGCTACATTAAGCGTTTACCAAAAGACCCATGGGGTTATGAGTATCAATACGTGTCACCGGGTGAACACGGTGCGGTTGATATCTTCAGCCTTGGTGCTGATGGTCAAGAAGGCGGTGATGGTATTAATACCGATATCGGCAACTGGAATATGTTGAACTACAACAAATAAAGCTAAGAATGATGATGAAGCGTAATGCAGGTTTTACCCTAATTGAAATTATGTTGGTGTTAGTATTACTGGCAACCAGTGCTGTTGCTGTGGTATCGACGTTGCCGAATAATAAACACGATGAGGTTAAAGAACAGGCCGTACGTTTTCATCATTTAGCCCAACTCTTGGGTGAAGATGCAATGTTAAATGGGGTCGATTACGGTATTCGTATCGAGCCTCATCACTACTCTTTTTTAATGCTTACTCAAGATGGTTGGCAACCGCTAGAAGGTGTTAAGTTTTTTACCAATGTAAAACTTGAGGCGGGTATTACGGCCACGGTGGAACTGGGTGGTGCATGGAAAGATAAGGACCGACTTTTTAAATCTGATTCACTGTTTAAAAATGACGACATATTTAAAAAGTCTGATCAGGAAAAGGAACAACTACCGCCGCAAATTGTGGTGATGGCGAGCGGTGATTACACCCCGTTTACGGTCAATTTTGAAGTTGATAACCAACATCAATTTTGGCAAGTCGTCGCTGATGAAGTAGGTAATTTAGTGTTATTAGCCCCTGGGCAAACCTTAGAACAACAACTCTCCGAGCAAGCCTTATCAGCGCAGGAGCAGTCACAATGAAGCGCTCGCAAGGATTTACATTACTCGAGGTCCTAGTTGCTTTAGCTATTTTTGCGGTTGCCGCATTAAGTGTTATGCGAGCCGTTAGCCAAAACCTGAATAACTTAGGTTACTTAGAGCAAAAAACATTGGCATCAATGGTGGCTGATAATGAATTAGCGCAACTGCATTTAAGTGGCGACTATCCAAGTTCAGTTAAGCGCGGAAAATCGACCTTAGCTGACCAAGAATGGTATTGGACGGTCACTAGTAGCAAAACCCAACAACAACTCTTGCGTCAAATTGAAGTGTCAGTCGCGACTGATCCACAACGTAAACATTCAGTTATTACGGTAAAGACTTATGTCAGCAATTAATCATCGTCGTCAGCAAGGTTTTACCTTATTAGAAGTACTGGTGGCGATTGCGGTATTTGCGATGTTGAGTTTATCGGCCAATCAGGTGCTGAGTAACGTCATGCGTAGTGATGCGCAATCCAAAGATCATAATCAACGTTTACAAGCGATTCAACGCACCATGATCATGATGGATAATGATTTTCGGCAGATTGTGGCGCGTAAATTTAGAGTGAATGCTGAAAAGCCAACCGATAAAATATTGCAGGCGAGTGAGTATTTATTGGATTCCAGCAGTGAAGGGATCATCTTCGTTCGTGGTGGATGGCAAAACCCGCAAGCGATGTTTCCTCGTGGTGATATCACCCGTGTGGGTTACCGTATTATTGATGATAACTTAGAGCGAGTCTGGTTTCGCTATCCTGACACCGTGGTTGGCGCCAAGCCGTTAGTTCGAGTGCTGCTAACGGGGGTTAGCGATTTAAAATTTGAATTTTATTATGATAAGCAGTGGCATAATAAATGGGATAAAACCAATAGCTTGCCTGCGGGAATCAAAGTTATTATGACCTTGAAAAAATTAGGTGAGATTGAGCGGATTTATTTATTACCTGCCTCTGCGCTGACAGCCAATGATCAGGAGTCAGAGGAATGATTAAGCAACGTGGAGTGGCGTTAATCGTCGTATTACTGTTAGTGGCTTTAATGAGTTTATTAGCCGTACAAATGACAGAACGGTTACAACTCAATTTTCACCGCGTCAAAAATCAAGTTGAGCATCAACAAAGTTATTGGTACAGCCTTGGCGTGGAAGCATTAGCCGCTCAAGCATTGAAGCAAAGTCTTAAAGACAGTAAAACCGTTAATTTAACTCAGCCTTGGGCGGTGGGTGAGCAAAGTTACCCATTAGATAATGGCGCGGTAATTAGTGGTAATTTAACCGATAAACAAACCTGTTTTAATCTTAATGCTTTTAAAAATATCAAAGCGAAAACCGACAATAGCCAGAAGCCTTTTTTAGTGACTTATTTGCAGAATATTCTTACTGAATCTGGCGTTGATGACTATGAAGCGGAAGTGATCGCCGATTCAAGTTGGGAGTTTGTGGATGATAACACTACTGTTCAATCGGCGTATGGTGCTGAAGACAGTAGCTATGAAAGTTTTCAACCACCGTATGTCACCGCCAATGATTGGTTGGCTGACGGCAGTGAGTTTCGTGCCATTAATGGGGTCTCAGCTAAAATATACCAGCAGGTTAAAGGGTTGATTTGTGCTTTGCCGACCGATGATATGCTACTTAATGTCAACACTATTACCGAGAAGGATGCGGTGTTGTTATCGGCATTATTTGCGCCATCGCTGTCATTAGATGACGCGCAAAAAATCATTCGTGAACGTGATAAAAATCATACGGTATGGGACAGCGTTGCTGATTTTATGAAGCTTGTTCCATTACCACCATCAGAAAGCCCTGCTTCAGGTGATGATAAAGCCGCCTCGGGGGTGGAGAAATATTTAACCGTTACCAGCCACTATTTTTCGTTAGATGCTGAAATAAAAGTAGACAGTGCCCGCGTGCGAACCGTGGCATTATTTAACCGTGATGATAAGAACAAGGTGACGGTAGTTCGTCGCCAATATGGAGGAATCCGTGAGCGAATTTCTGACGATAAGGCTAAGTAGCCGGCCGGAGACGCCGCTGCAATGGTTGGTCTGGTCGCCACTGCAAAATGAAGTTATTGCATCTGGTCAACTGGCGGATATAAAGCAGTTAAATGAATTAACAGAATATGCCGTAGCGCGCCCTGTTTATGGTTTAGTGCCAACCAGTGAGATGTTATTAACGCAAGTAACGATTCCTGTTGGCAGTAGCCGTCAGTTAGCGGCGGTATTACCGTATCTACTTGAAGAAGAGCTAGCTCAAGATGTTGATAGCCTGCATGTGCAATTGCTTAAACGTGATAATGACATTGCAACGGTTGCGATTATTGAGCACCACAAAATAGCAATGTGGTTAGCGGCATTTGCAGAATGTGGTATTGAGCTTAAAAAGCTGATTCCAGATTGTCTATGCCTGCCCTTATTTAGTGATGGTTACAGTGCCGCTGAAATTGATGGACAGTGGTTAATTCGTCAATCAGAAGTGATGGGTGTTTGTGCTGATACAAGTTGGTTAGGTGCGTGGGTTACCGCCCAAAAAGCGCCAATTGTTATTGAAACGCCAGTAGACAACACTGACGACGATAACGAGGATGCCGCGCTAGAGGTTGACGGTGAACGTGTTGCTGAAGATGTCGAGTTAATTGTTGCGGCAACGGAAAGTTTGGCACAAGTGACGATTCATCACTATACGCCTGCTCCGGTGAATACTCCTGGGCACTGGCAGCCGCAAACGCCTGAACTGGTGATGCAATTGTTAGCGATAGGGGCGGCAGCGTCTAACGCAACCTTGTTATCGGGGCCTTATAAGCCTCAAGCCGCTTGGCGCAAGCATTTACAACCATGGCGTAAAGTTGCGATTGCTGCTGCCGTGGTATTGGTTGCTCTTGTCGGTGAGCAAGTACTAACTACGCAGCGTTTAGAGCAACAAGCTAATGCTTATCGAGTTGAAAGTGAACGTATTTTTCATCAAGTTCTGCCACAGTTTAAACGTATTCCTTCGCAGAGTTATTTGAAAAATCAAATGAACGCAGCGTTGAAAAGCTTAGGCGGGAACGGTGAACAAAATGGCATGCTAATGTGGCTCAGTGAATTAAAGCCGGCATTAACAAAAGTGCCAACGATTAAGATTGTTAACCTTAAATATGATCAAACGCGTGGTGAATTGCGCTTGCAAGCAACGGCGGCTGGATTTCAAGATTTTGAACAATTACGCAGTGCGTTGAGTACTCAGTTCGTGGTAGAACAAGGTCAGTTAACCAAACAAGATGATTTAGTCAGTGGTGCCGTCGTACTGAGGAGAAAAGCTTAATGGCAGAGATTAAGGCATGGTGGAAAGCCCTCAGTCAGAGAGAGCAACATTTACTTCTCGGGGCGGGTAGTGCGCTAGTGATTGCGATTCTTTATTGGGGAGTATGGCAACCGTTGAACCAACGTGCTGCTGAGGCTCAAAATAAGATCAATCAACAACGGCAATTATTGACGTGGGTTGAACATAAAGCCAATCAAATTTCGGTACTTAAACGTGCTGGCGGAACGGTAAATGTCAGTAATGAAGGGTTAAACCAAGTCATTAATGAAACTACGACTCGATTTAAAATTGACTTGATCCGTATGCAGCCACGTAATGATGCCCTGCAAGTGTGGGTACAACCATTACCGTTTGATACCTTAGTCAATTGGTTAGTGTATTTACAGCAGAGCTACGGCATTAATACCCAGTTTATAGATCTCTCAAAAACCGATAAAAACGGCATGGTGGAAGTTAACCGTTTGCAGTTAGGACGAGGATAACCGTGAAATTTAAGTTAGCCGTTGGTGCCAGTTTTGGTGCGGTATTTATTGCAAGTTTAGTCGTTCATATACCAGCAAGTTGGTTGTGGCAGCATGCACCTAAAATAAAGGGGTTAGCCTTAGAGGGGATCACGGGAACCCCGTGGCAAGGAGGTGCTGCCAATGTGCGCTGGCAGAATCAACCTTTTGGCCGCTTACAATGGGATATGCGTTTAGGGCGTTTATTACATGGTGAGTTAGCCTTTGATGTTCGCTTTGGCAAAGGCAGTGAATGGCAATTGCAAGGACAAGGCTTAGTTGGTTATAGCAGTAGTGGTCCGTTTGCTGAAAAGCTATTGTTATCGATGCCTGCCTATCAAGCGGTATCGCAGGCTCAATTGCCAGTACCGATAACGGTGAAAGGTAATCTAGAATTAACCGTCAGAAATTATCACTATGCTGCACCGTATTGTAAAACCCTTGATGCGACTTTAGCATGGGTACAAGGGGCAGCTGAAACGCCAATGGGTACCATTAAACCAGGGCCAGTTTTTGCTGACTTAAATTGCGCTAATGGCGCTGTTATCGCTAAAATCAATCAAGCATCAGCAAATGTAAGTAGTGATTGGCAAGCAAATTTGGCGACTAACCAGCAATATACATTGAATGGATGGTTTAAGCCGGGGGCTGATTTCCCAGATGGGCTAGCGAAACAATTAAAATGGTTAGGTGATCCTAATACCAAAGGCCAATATAAGCTTGATTATTCGGGTCGATTGTAGCGTTAGTTAATACTTTAATCACAAAATCATTAATAACCGGCAGTCGATTTCGACTGCCGCTTTATTTCTGATGATTATTCGCTTTTAATTAGCGTAAGCTTTTTTTATTCTGATAACGCATTTCATTAAACAGGACCTAATCATGGCGATAAGCAAAGATAAACCCCAAATCTTAGCTGCCGAAGTTGTAGCGCAATCACAACTTTTTAAAATTGAATCATTGGAATTACGTTTTTCTAATGGTGTCGAACGCACTTATGAGCGTATGCAGCCAAGTGGTCGTCACGCAGTATTAATTGTTCCCATTACGGCTAATGGCGATTTATTATTGATTCGTGAGTATTCTGCAGGCACCGAGCGTTATGAGTTAGGTTTTCCTAAAGGTTTAATTGATGCGGGTGAAACGGCACTTGAAGCGGCAAACCGTGAATTGAAAGAAGAGATTGGTTTTGGTGCGCAGCGATTACAGCCATTAAAAGAAGTTATTTTGGCACCCTCATATTTTTCGAGCCGAATGACATTGTTTATCGGTCAAGACTTATACCCTGAGCGTTTAGAAGGTGATGAGCCTGAACCATTAGAGATCGTACGGTGGCCGTTAGCGCAAGCAGAAGAACTATTGAACCATCTTGATTTTGCTGAAGCGCGCAGTATCAGTGCGCTATTTTTAGCCTTGAAGTATTTAGCCCGTGAGGAATAGCCAATGACACTTAACCATCTTATTCTTGATGTTATCGATATTGCTCAAGCGTCAGGTCGGTTGATATTAGATATTTATCAACAAGGGCAATTTGAACAACATATTAAATCAGACAATACTCCAGTCACCAGTGCTGACTTAGCGGCTAATCAGTTAGTGATTGAGCGGTTAGCATTGTTAACCCCTGATATTCCTGTCTTGTCTGAAGAAGATGCTAATATTTCGCTTACGGAGCGTAGTCAGTGGCCTCGTTATTGGCTAATTGATCCCCTTGATGGTACTCAAGAATTTATTGCAGGCAGTGGTGACTTTGCCACTATGATTGCTTTGATTGATAATAATAAGCCGGTCATGGGAGTGGTGTATGCACCGGTTTCAGGTGTGACGTATTATGCGGCTCAAGGTCAAGGGGCACATAAAATCACCGCCGATGGTGAAACGTGTGTGATCTCGACCAATAAACACCATTCACCCCTACGTGCTTTAACGATTGCGATTAGTCGTCGTCAGAATATTGATACTACTAAGGCGCGATTTGATAGTCAGTATCAATATGACTTAATTGAACTGGGCTCGGCTTCTCTTAAAGCATGTTTAGTCGCAGAAGGTGGCGCTGATTGTTATTTACGTTTAGGGCCAACCGGTGAGTGGGATACCGCAGCGACCCAATGTATTGTTGAAGAGGCGGGGGGGCGAATTTTCAATACCCATATTACGCCGTTGTCTTATAACTTGCGCCAGACATTAGAAAACCCCAACTTTATTGTGTTAGGTGACGAGCAATTACCGTGGGCATCAATTTTAACCGCTGACGATCGCTTAATGACCGCCGAGTAGATTATTTATTGATAAGTCAGATATCCACTAACGGAGCCATAGCGGCTCCGTTTTTTGATTCCAGAATATGTTTTGTGGCTAGAATAAGCGATTAAGGCCGTTTAGCGCTGCGACTCGAAATGCTTCCGCCATCGTTGGGTAATTAAAGGTAGTGTTAGCAAAATACTCAATCGTATTACCTTCACCTTTTTGTTCCATAATGGCTTGGCCGATATGAATAATTTCCGCGGCACGTTCACCAAAGCAGTGAATACCTAAAATGGCTTTAGTTTCACGATGAAATAATATTTTTAGACTGCCGACTTCTGTACCTGCAATTTGGGCTCTAGCGAGATGTTTAAATTGCGATCGACCCACTTCATAAGGAATTTTTGCCGCGGTTAATTGTTGCTCGGTTTGACCAACTGAACTGATTTCTGGCAGGGTATAAATGCCGGTTGGAATATTGGCGATTAATTGCCCTTGGGCTTTACCTGTACTGATCGCTTGCGCGACAAAGCGACCTTGATCATAAGCAGCACTCGCAAGACTAGGGTAGCCAATAACATCCCCAACCGCATAGATATGTTCAACCGTCGTTTGATAATTATTATTAACTCTCAATTGTCCTCGTGAGTCGGCATCTAATCCGACATGCTCTAATCCCAATTTTTCGGTATTACCGGTACGGCCATTGGCATACAGCAAACAATCAGCGCGCATTTTCTTGCCGGATTTTAAGTGCAGAATAACGCCGTCATCAGTGCCTTCAATGGTTTCAAATACTTCATCATTGCGGATCATGGTGCCGGTATTACTGAGGTGGTAGGACAGTGAGTCTGACATTTCATTATCAAGAAATTCTAATAACCGCTGGCGAGTATTAATCAAATCAACCTTGACCCCAAGCCCTCTAAAAATAGAGGCATATTCACAGCCAATCACACCAGCACCATAAATTAGAATATGACGAGGATCATGGGCTAATTGTAAAATTGAATCACTGTCATAAACACGGCAATGATTAAAATCAACTTCTGCTGGTTGGTATGGGCGTGAACCTGTGGCAATGATAAAACGCTCGGCGCGGAAATGGTCAATACTGCCATCATTGCTGGTAACACTAACGGTATGGTGATCAACAAACTTGGCTTCACCATGAATAATTTGACAGTGATTACGATCATAAAACCCTTGGCGCATACGAGTTTGTTTACTAACCACTTCTGCTGCATGGTGGAGGATCTGACTAAAGGTACGGTGTAAAGTTGAAGTGTCATTGCAATAGAGTGGGTTTTGATTGAATTCGATAATTCGGCTCACAGCATGGCGTAATGATTTAGAGGGGATCGTGCCCCAATGGGTACAGCCACCACCAACGCTATTTTCACGCTCAATAATCGCGACCTTAAATCCAGCTTTGGTCAGTCCCATTGCAGCTCCTTCACCACCTGGGCCGCTACCAATAATAATGACATCAAAATGATTTTTGTGGGTGGGTTGGTTATTAGACATAGCCTCATTCCTTGATCATGTTGCTCTAATGTGAATTATCATTATGGTAACGGTTTGGTGGGTAAGGATGAACGGTTACATAATCAGACCTCGAACTTGATCACGAAGTTTTTATTATTAATCAAACGTTATAGATCCCGATAGGTTATTAAACAGACGCCACATTTTGTGATGTAAAATGCAAAATGATATTAATCTGGCTTTGCGTCAGTCGCGCTCTACCTTTACTATGTGAGAGTATAGCGTCGCTGCAATGACGCGGATGTTACTGTGTAAACAGAGTACCATTGTAATAAAATCACAGAGAAGCAGATAATTCATGGGGATTAGGGCTCAGCAAAAAGAAAAAACTCGGCGTTCATTAATTGATGCCGCTTTTAGCCAATTAAGTGCCGAGCGAAGTTTTTCTAATTTAAGTCTACGTGAAGTTGCGCGTGAAGCCGGTATTGCCCCAACATCCTTTTATCGTCATTTTAAAGACATGGATGAGTTAGGGTTAACCATGGTTGATGAGGGAGGGTTAATTCTTCGTCAATTAATGCGTCAAGCACGACAACGTATCGCTACTGAAGGCAGCGTGATCCGTACCTCAGTAGAGACTTTTATGGAATTTATCGAAAGTAGTCCTAACGTATTCCGCTTACTGCTTCGTGAGCGTTCTGGTATATCAACAGCTTTCCGTGCTGCGGTTGTACGGGAAATACAACATTTCGGGGCTGAATTAGCTGAGTATCTTGAAGCTAAAACTGGGGTAACCCATGAAGAGGCTTATACGCAAGCTGAAGCGTCAGTGACATTAGTCTTTAGTTCAGGTGCTGAAGCGCTTGATCTAGATTGTCATGCTCGTGCTGAGCATGCCGAAAGGCTAATTATGCAACTTAGAATGATTGCAAAAGGTGCTTATTGGTACCGTAAAGAGCGTGAGCGTCGAGAGCTCAGGCAGAAACTATAATCTTATTTTGATTTTGGTGAAGTATATGGAAAAGCAACAACTTAAAGCAGAGCGTAAAACACTAGTATTATCTATAATAACTGGGATTTGTGGTTACGGCACTCTGGCAGTATTGTTCTCAAGCTATGTAGCGTTCTCTATTTTCCCTGTCTTGGCATTTGCCATGGCATTGTACGGTTTATATCAAGAATATATGCGTAAACCAATGGCTGAAGGTGTTCCTGCTATTGCGAGTGCATGTTTCTTTGTGGGTGTATTTGGTTATGCAGCTTTTCTGCGTGCTGAATACCCTGATATGGGCTCAAATTTCATTCCATTGATGATTACACTGGCATTGCTATTTTGGGTGTCATACAAAATGGGTATCATGGATAAGAAAGAGCAAAAAGCAGCATAGTAAATGATATTTACTATGAATCGGAATAGAAAAAGGCGCTGATAGCGCCTTTTTTATATTCAAATTATCTGCGTTAACGGTTATTTACGTTCGAGTAATACACCCGCTTCCATGTGGTGGGTGTAAGGGAATTGGTCAAATAGCGCAAACCGAGTGATATGGTGAGTTTCAGTTAGAATCGCTAAGTTATCGCGTAATGTCTCAGGGTTACATGAGATGTACATGATGTTATCGTAGCCTTGTACCATGCGGCAGGTGCCATCATCCATACCTGAACGGGGTGGATCGACAAAAATGGTATTACAGTTATAACTTTGCAAATCAACATTTTGATCTTTTAGACGGCGGAATTCACGTTTACCAGCCATTGCATCAGTAAAATCTTCTGCAGACATGCGAATAATTTGCACGTTTTCAATGTTATTCACCGCAATGTTGTATTGTGCTGAATCAACAGATGGTTTCGCCAGTTCTGTTGCCAGTACTCGCTCAAAGTTCGGTGCAAGTGCTAATGAGAAATTACCATTACCACAATACAGTTCAAGTAAATCACCAGCGCTATCTTGAGTACAATCAACCGCCCATTCCAACATCTTCTGTGCAACTTCACCATTCGGCTGGGTGAAGCTATTTTCAACTTGTTTGTAAGTTATTGCTTTATCATGAACTTTTAATTGTTCAATGACGTAATCTTGATCCAAGACGATTTTCATCTTACGTGCACGACCAATCAAATTTAACTTAAACCCTTCGTCATTTAAACGTTGTTTTAGTTTTTTGGCAGCTTCTGTCCATTCATCATCTAATTGACGGTGATAAAGCATAGAAACCAGAATTTCACCACTTAGGGTCGATAAAAAATCCACTTGGAATAGTTTATGACGCAGTGCTTTTATCGGCTTAATAGCTTCCAGTAGCATCGGCATTACATCGTTAATTAAACGGCTTGCTGCTGGAAATTGATCAACACGGTATTTCTCACGGGTGTGTTGATTGAACATGATGTAATACAGCTCTTCGCCTTCGTGCCAAACACGGAATTCTGCACGCATACGGTAATGCTCTGCAGGAGAGGCAAACACCTCCAATTCAGGCGTTTCAAAATCGCTAAGTAGATCTTGAATACGCGCTGCTTTTTCATCCAACTGGGGCTGGTAGTCAGCGGTATTAAGGACGGTGGATGTCATAGTGTGTGCCTCGACTGCTCAAAATAAGACCGCAGATTTTATTGTATTGCACACTGATGTCCAGTGTTGTTCCAAATTAAAATATTTGTGTATCCAAAATTTTATAACTAATGCCAAACAAAACTAGACAGTAAAGCAATACAACACTAGCATTCTCGCAGTGCTGGTTAAGCCTTGGATGGCTCGGGAATACGGTGAGAGTCCGTAACTGACGCGCAGCGGTAATAGAGAACGAACGCACATGGATGTTATCCAAACACTGTTGATGCTCCCTACAAATAATCAATGCATGATTTAGTATAGTGGCAATGGGAAGTTGTTGCCTAGGCGACCATATGGTCATGCTCTTAAGTCCGAATACCAACCAGCAGAGAAGCAATATTGCTTTGATATAAACGCGACTTAGGAAATTGTAATGAAAAAATCCCTTTTAGCAGCGACAGTAGCGTCGTTGTGTCTCCCTTCTTTTGCTTCATTTGCAGCAGACACCACATCTGATGATGTGATGGTAGTAACGGCTAACCGTTTTGAGCAGCCAATTACATCTGTGCTAGCACCTTTTAATGTCGTAACTCGTCAAGATATCGATAAAGTACAAGCGAAAACGTTAACTGAAGTGCTGAGCTTACTACCTGGGGTGCAGATCACTCAAAATGGTGGTCGTGGACAAAGTTCGAGTATTTTTGTTCGCGGTGCAAACTCCGATCAAGTTTTGGTTTTGGTTGATGGTATTCGTATGGCTCGCTCTGTGGCGGGTAATGTTGATTTTAATCAAATTCCATTAACACAAGTTCAGCGTATTGAATTTACTCGTGGTGCTCGAGCTGCAATTTATGGCTCAGAAGCGATTGGTGGTGTGATAAATATCATCACCCTCACTGGTACAGATACGCCATCAAAAACTAAATTAGATTTAGGTATTGGCAGTCATAACTATCAGGAAGCGAGTGTCGCGGGCGCTTATAAGATCGGTGATAAGAGTGTATTACAACTAGCAGCCGGTTATGAAAATGATAAAGGCTATAATGTTCATCCTCAGCCAGGATTGAATGACGGTGATAAACATGGTTTTGATAGCCGTAATGCATCGTTAGCACTACATCATCAATTTACTGATGAGATTTCAGGTTATGTCGCAACCCGTTGGTATAAAAATCATTACCAATATGATGGTTCATATTATGATTCTTGGGATGAAGTAAATAACGTTCCATTAGATCCTGCTGTACCTGTTCATGAGTATGTAAGAGCTGAAACGGAATTTAATGATTACTCCGCAGGTTTAAAATATGCACAGAATAGCTATAAGTCATCACTGATTTTTGATTACCAAAAGCAAGATAACCTTGATTATGTTGATAAAACTAATATTATCAATCGTCAGGATCAATATCACCAGCGTAATGTTCAATGGCATAACCAATATCAACTATTATCAACACTATCTGTGAGTGGTGGTATTGATTGGCGTCAAGAGCAATGGAATGATTTAACTGGTTTTGCGGGTAATAAAGAGCGTGATAATACCGGTTATTATGCGATTGGCTTATGGGATTACTCGCCTGTAAGTATCGAAACCAGTGTTCGTCTGGATGATAATCAGCAATATGGTACCCATTCAACCTACAATATTGCTGGTGGTTGGTATTTAACTGACAATATTCAACTTCGTGGTTCGTACGGCACCGCATTTAAAGCCCCTAATCTTTACCAACTTTATGTTAAAAGTGCTTGGTCGACGGGTAACTCTAATTTAAATCCTGAAACCTCAAAAAATATCGATATTTCCTTACATGCTGACTACGACATTGGTAGTTTAGCTGTAACTGCGTATCAAATGCGTATTAATGATTTAATTGATTATACTGGTGGTATGCCCTCTTATGAAACTGTAAAGGGTGAGAGTAAAATCAAGGGTATTGAAGTCGAAGCAGGCTTTGATACGGGTATTATTACTCATCAGTTGAATTTTGATTTTAAAGATCCTCGAGATAGTAAAGGTCAGCAACTTATCCGTCGTGAGAAATTTTCATTTAAATGGGTAGGTACGGCGAGTTATGGTGATCTTGATACTGCTGTGACATACCAGTATCACGGTAAGCGTCCTGATTTTGGGGTTGAACTACCAGCCTATGATACATGGGATATAGCACTAACATACTGGTTGCAACCTAAGCTCGCTTTGAAAGGACGAGTAGCGAACCTTCTAAATGAAGATTACGAAACAGCTGGCGGCTATGCTATGCCGGGTCGAACTTACTACACCAGCATTAATTATCAGTTCTAATGTGTGATTTTTTATAGTTCAAGGCCGCCATTGTGCGGCTTTTTTGATGGTGATAAATATGAAACAGAAAGTGATTATTAGTTGGTCATCAGGTAAAGATTCAGCCTTAACGTTATGGCGGTTAATGAATGATTCTAATTATGAGGTTGTTGGGCTTTATACAACCCATGTTGATAACGATGTCCCTTTTCAAGCAACACCTATCGCAGTTGTTAAAAAACAAGCGCAGTTAATTGGTTTACCGTTAGTGCTGATTGCATTACCTGAAGTATTTCCTGCCCATGATATCTATCAACAGACGATTGTTGATGGTTTGAAAAATTGCGGATTACAATTTGATGGTATCGCGTTCGGAGATTTGTTTTGTAATGGTATTGCAGATTATCGGCGTCAATACATTGAACCAGCAGGTTGGGAGTGTGTTTTTCCCTTATTAGGGCAATCAAGCCTTCAGTTAGCTAATGAAATTATTGAGTGTGGCATTCAAACAAAATTAGTCACAGTCGATAGTACCCAATTAGATATTAAGTTTTGTGGGCGTTGGCTTGATCATCAGTTATTAAGTGAATTCCCCATCACAATCGATCCGTGTGGTGAGAATGGTGAGTATCATTCATTGGTTGTCGACGCCCCTTTTTACCAACAACCTTTAAACTTAGCTTGGCTAGAGCGCGAAACCAATACCCGATTTTGTTATCAGCGCTATACACTCGTTGAGACCGAGTCTTTTCCAGATGCTGATATCGCAGTATCATGATGGTTTGATGTCGTAATAAGGTAAGTGGTAGTGAAAAAAGTTGTCATTTTTGATTCAGGGGTGGGCGGTTTATCTGTTTATCAAGAGATCCATACTCTACTACCTCAAGTACAGTATATCTATGCTTTCGATAATGCAGCTTTTCCCTACGGTGAATTAGACGATGTGACATTAATCAAGCGCACCAATCATATTGTGACATTATTAGCCAATCAATATCAGGCCGATTTAGTTGTTATAGCATGTAATACCGCCAGTACTATCGTTTTACCTTCGTTACGTCAGCAGCTAACAATACCCGTAGTTGGGGTTGTTCCAGCCATAAAACCTGCCGCATTGATCAGCCAAACAAAATCGATTGGTTTACTGGCAACACCAGCAACGGTTAATCGTGCTTATACACATCAATTAGTACAGCAGTTTGCTAATGGTTGTGAAGTTAAAATGATAGGTTCGACTCGATTGGTTGAAATGGCAGAGCAGAAGCTACGCGCTAAGTCGGTAGATATCGATGAATTAGCAGAGATCCTAGCACCATGGCAAGGTAGCGTAGATAGTATTGTTTTAGGCTGTACTCATTTTCCGCTAATAAAACAAGAAATCCTATTGGCGCTAAAACATCAGGTAAATATTATAGATTCAGGTAAAGCTATCGCTAAGCGGGTAGCATTACTATTAGCGTTATCAACGGATGTGGCTGCGATAACACCGTCTATAAAGAACGTTACATATAGCAGCGCCGCAACATCAGATGCCGCGGCGCTGAATAAAAGCTTAAATGAAATGCAATTAGATATTATTCAAGATCTAAACTATCCGCATTTTTAGGCTCATTGGCTTCTCGTACCTTTAGTGTACGCTGACCATATTCTTGATTGTTGAGCTGATCAATTGCATGTTCGGCATCTTGGCTATTCATTACAACAAAGCCAAAGCCTCTACGTTTACCTGTGCGTTTATCTTTCATTAAGCGGACGGCAAAAACATCACCGTGCTCAGCAAAAAGGTTTTTTACGTCACTTTCATTTGCACGATAAGGAAGGTTGCCAACATAAAGGGTTTTACTACTCTGAGAAGGATCTATTTCATCGAGGATGGTATGTTTACTTTCTTGCATAAAGTGTAACGCCAGTCCTGTTAGCATTGCACCTAGCGCAAAGCTAATGGCTGGTGGAGTACTGCTGAACATACTAAAGATTAAGGCGCCAATGATAGCGATAGCAATCACGGTTATTGTGGTTTGATTATTTGATTTCATATTTAAAGTACATCTCAAAAGGGAAAGAGAAGAATGCATTAATGGGTGTTTTAACATCAAGCTTACAATGATGCCAATTTTAATGACCTGTAATTAATAATAATTGAGCTTAAATTCGCTCGCATGTGCTTATTACAGTCACATTGTTCACATTAGATGAAATAATCATCAATTACATTCTTTTTTTTCAAAAAGGCTTGTCAGAGTGATCAAAGTCTCTATAATGCGGCTCCATCGAAAGGGAATACGGTTAAACAGCCGATCAAGTTCAAACTTTTGATATTTAGCTTCAATCTTATAGTTAACTTGTAATTTGATGAATATCAAGGTGATTGTTTTTAAGAAGTGTTTTTCTTTTGCTATTACGGCGAAAAGGAAGTCAACAAGATGTTTTAGAAAAATAAAATTTCTTCTTGACTTTAAGTTGAACTTGCGTATCATACGCATCCCGACCAACACGAAGTGTTGAGTCAACG
>NZ_MSCQ01000003.1:268351-275433 GCF_002954725.1 Photobacterium phosphoreum | reverse complement strand
TTTCTTGAACACATTGTAGTGATACGTAAAGCCGATTCATTAAAGCGATTCTATGCAACATAGACTTTATCTACAATGTTGTTATCATCAGCAAAACTTTGATTAGCGAGATAGTGTTGTTGTAATTAACTCCAAACTTGTTCAATTGGGTTAAGTTCAGGGGAGTAGGGTGGAAGTTTGATGATACTGAGATTATTAAACGGATTGGCAATATCGTCAGTGTGCCAGCCTGATCCATCACGACAATAGCATGACGACCTTTTCGGTGATTTGTGAGCAAGGTGCTCAGCTATTATTTCTTCAATTTACCGAAGGTACCACTAACTCCTCTCCAATTCCTTTTGCTGGGCACACCGAATCAAATAGATAAATATATTCAAACTGCTGTTTTTTATCGCTCTTGGTTGATTTCCTCGCTCAGCCCAAAGACGGGTAGTGGTATTTTGTTGTCCAAACCTTGCTTCATCTTGAAACCATACGTCGACCTTATCGAGCTTTATATGTCTAGGGATCTTAATGATCGTTTCAATTTTAAATTATCCTGAGTTTGTTGTGATTGTTTTGACCGTGACGTTATCCACGAAAATCCCATATGCTTAAGTAGATAATAGATAGAATCTGGATGGTCGTTTTTATCAAATTGTTTGAGAATATAAGCATGAATATCCGCACTTATTAATCGCCCACCCGAAGAATCTTGAGCTTTAAATTTAATATAATTGGATAATTGCTCACGTTGTTTAGATGTGAGAAATGCAGGACGACCACTACCGGTTTTTAAGCCTTCTTTAAGAAAGACACTAACCTATTTATTAACACTTGTTCGGCTAACGTTGAGATATTTAGTAATTTGAATCTGAGGCTTATCTTCTTTGATGTGTGCCAAAGCAAGCGCATTATTATCAAATTAGAAAATCATGCCTATTAGTATAAAGATTATATTAAAAGTTAAGCTGGGAGGAATATAGAACGTTGAGGGGCTTAATAAAAATAGCGCAGCAATTAAGGTTATTGCCGCGCATTGTTCAGTCGCTATAGAATTTGATTAAGAATATGATCAGCTTTAACACGACGGATCCGTTTAATTAATTTATTCACTTTGGTCGGGTAACTGTCGATTTTTTCGATTTGTTTATAACTACCAATCAAGGTGGTATGAGTTAGTATACAGTCAATTTCTTGTTGTGTTTGTTGTGCAAGAAGTTGATTTTTATCATGAATAAGTATTGCATTTTCTAAGTCAAGTTTCCATGCTCGCGGATTTAAGTTATTACCCGTGATTAGCATATATTGATTATCTACCCAGATACCTTTGAGGTGGAAGCTATTGTTGTCGTGCTTCCATAGATGGATCGCTAATTGACGGCTCGCAATCGCCGCTTCATTATTTTTTGCAAAATTACGGAGGTTTACTTCATAAAGATAAGGTAAACCGGCAATAGTTTTGAAAGGTTCTGATGGTGGTATATAAAAATCATTAGCGGTTTTATCTCCGACAACGATAGTGACTTTAACACCACGTTTTAATGCTTTAATAACTTCTTTGCTAACACCACGAGGAAAATTAAAATAAGGTGTACAAATGGTTAATTCTTTCTGCGCACTGGCAATTAATGCACAAATTTCTTGGTTGAGCTGGTTACGACGCTTACCTAAACCAATTAGTGGTGTTAAACCTACTTCGTCTGCTGCAATCGATTCTGCAATATAGTGATAGCTTGCTTGCTGTAATTCCGAGCGGAGATCTTTAATTGCACTTTTTAATGATTTTGTATCAGGACGTACAGCTTGGTTTAGACAATTAACCGCATCACTTTCGACTAAAGTTTCAGTAATAAACGTTGCCATGCTATTAGCAAGTTTACTATTTTTGATGACATGGTAGCGATCGTAACGGTAACGGTCGTGTTGTGCGAGATACACATCATTAAGACTAGCACCGCTGTATATCACTGTATCGTCGATAATAAAGCCTTTTAAATGCAATACACCAAAGACTTCACGATTACGAACAGGGACACCAAGCACCTCTATTGAGTGTTGATACTTTTCTGCATATTCTCTGTATAACGCAGCATTACCATCAGATTGGCTGGCGCCAATCAGACCACGTTGAGCACGATGCCAATCAACGAAGACTTTTATGTCTAGCGCTGGATTACGTTGCTTTGCTTCGTATAGGGCAGTCAATATACCGCGACCAGCCTCATCATCTTGTAGATAAAGAGCAACGATATAAATGCGTTGAGATGCTGAATCAATTTCTTGGTATAAACGCTGTCTGAAAGAGCTCGCGTCAAAAAGAGTCTCTAAATTTTCGGGCTTGTGCGCAATACACGGCAGTTGATCTATGTACTGCCTGTTAGCAATAGCTGAATCCATTATCGCCTCGTTTACACGATCTATAAGAAGATAAATTTGAGTTAAGATACGAATTATATCAGAAAAATTGTCAAGTCAACCTATCTCATTGTCAGATATATAACTGTCTCACTAAATTGTGATTATGGCTGAGCGTTATAGTGCATGGGAATGAGTTTTTTTCCGCTATTACAGTAACGTTCAAACCGTTGTTGTAAATCGTGGGGTAATTGTTGAGGCTGTAGCGTAATAAATCCTGCATATTTATAGAGTGCTTCAAGTTCTTTAAATGCAAAACAATAGCAGGCTTTTTGTTGCATCTGTGGAATGGCATGCTGCAGTAATTGAGTGGCAATTTTTTGGCCTCGATATTCAGGTGTAACTAGCATGCCCGTTAATAGCTGTAACTCTCCAATATGTTTAAATCGAACACAGCAAATAATTTTCTGTTGTGATTCACCAATCCATAGGGTTTCATCACGTTTTGCTTTGCCTGCAGGGTAAAAATCTTTATAGAGTTTATTGACGATCGGTAATCGAATTGGATTTAGCTGTTGATAGTGAACTTGGCTCATGGGAAAACACTGCGTTGTGAGATTGAATCGGGTAAAATAGTCCAATTAGTATAAAGATATGGTCTTAAATTAACATGAAAGTTTTACCTGATCATGGGTTAGCGCCTTATCATACCTTTGGTATTGATGCTGTAGCCGCACAGATAGTTGAAGCCGAGAGTATTGATGATTTTGTTACTATTTGGCGAGACTCAAATTTTAATACGATGCCTAAATTGGTTGTTGGGCAAGGAAGTAATTTACTTTTTTGTGAAGACTATCAAGGTGTGATTATTCTTAATCGAATTAAAGGTATTGCGTTAACAGAAACTGCTACGAGTTTTTGTTTACATGTCGGAGGCGGTGAAGACTGGCATCAACTGGTGAGCTGGTGTGTAAAACATAATATTGGTGGTTTAGAAAATTTAGCACTGATCCCAGGTTGTGTTGGATCATCACCTATTCAAAATATTGGTGCTTATGGTATCGAACTCAAGGATGTTTGTCAGTACGTTGATGTGTTAGACGTTAATACCAATGAGGTTAAACGTTATGACGCCGCTGTTTGCCAGTTTGGCTATCGAGATTCGATCTTCAAGCATCAATTAAAAGATGGTCATATTATTGTGGCGGTTGGTTTTTGTTTATCGAAGCAATGGCACCCGCAAATTGCTTATGCACCTTTAAATCAATTTGATGCGACAACGGTGACTATTCAGCAAGTGTTTGATGCTGTGTGTGATGTGCGTAAAGCCAAATTACCCGATCCTTGTAAAATTGGTAACGCAGGCAGCTTTTTTAAGAACCCCATTATCTCTAAAATATTACGTGATAAGCTACTTGTTGACTATCCATCAATGCCTAGTTATGGTGTTGATGATCAGCATGTTAAATTAGCTGCTGGTTGGTTGATTGATCAATGTGGTTTAAAAGGGTATCAAATTGGCGGTGCGAAAATACATCCACAACAGGCTCTTGTGCTAACGAATATTGGTACAGCAACCGCCGAAGATGTTATTTACTTAGCACAATATGTTGTTGATAGCGTTGTAACGAAATTTGGTGTCGGTTTGGAACATGAAGTGCGATTTATGGCGGCGAATGCTGAGACACATTTGAGTGAGATCCTAGCATCATGAAAGATCATTCAACCCGTTTAGCCCTTATTCGTCTATTAGCAGATGGTCAATTTCATTCAGGTGAAAAACTAGGACTGGCATTGGGGATGTCACGTGCTGGGGTTGCCAAGCAAATTAAAATTATTCAGCAATGGGGGCTTGATTTATATCGTGTTCAAGGAAAAGGTTACGGCTTAGCAGCACCGATTGAGTTACTTGATAATCAACGTATTGCTGAATTAGTTCATTGCTCACAGTTAGAATTAATTCCGGTGATTGATTCGACTAATCAGCATTTGCTTAATCAGATCGGACAGTTACCCAATGGCGCAGTTTGTTTAGCAGAATATCAACAAGCTGGTCGTGGACGACGAGGTCGACAGTGGCAATCTCCTTTTGGTAGTAATCTCTATTTATCCACCTATTGGCGCTTAGAAGCTGGTGTTGCGGCTGCTATGGGATTAAGTTTGGTCGTTGGCGTAGCTATCGCAGAAACATTGCAGCAAGTTGGTGCGTCGGATGTTCGAGTCAAATGGCCTAATGATATTTATTATCGGGATCAAAAATTAGCCGGTATTTTAGTTGAAATGACGGGAAAGGCCGGTGATGCAGCACATTTAGTGATTGGCATGGGATTAAATATTGCGATGCCAACGGTTGCGACCGATATGATTGATCAGGCGTGGACCAATTTAAGTGCAGCGTGTTCTCCGCTACCGTCTCGTAATGTATTAGCGGCAACATTAATTAGTCGCATTCATCAAACGTTAAATGAATATGAAGAGATCGGTCTTCGTGGTTTTGTTGAACGATGGAATAAGATCGATAACTTTTTGAACCGTCCGGTGAAATTACTTATTGGTGATCGTGTGGTTGAGGGAATTGCTCGTGGTATTAATGAGCAAGGCGCGTTATTACTTGAAACGGATTATGGTATTACTGCTTATGTTGGTGGTGAAATCAGCCTTAGAGGTTGTTAATGCAATTATTAATTGAAGCGGGAAATACTTACGTTAAGGTTGCCCTATTACAAGTAACGGGTCAGGTAGAGTTGTTCGGTAAGTATCCGAGTAAGAAGCTAGAGTTAGTACTTGATCCTATTTTAGAGCAAAAAATTAAGCGAATTGTTTTTGCCAGTGTTGGTCCCGTTGAGGTCGATAATACTATTCAGCGTATTGCACAAGTCGCTAATATTCCTGTGTTACAAGTGAAAACGATGCGTAAGGATTTTGGGGTTAAAAATGGTTATAGCGAATATCAGTATTTAGGTGTTGATCGCTGGTTAACTTTAGTTGCTATTCATCAACAAGTTAAGCGTCCAACCGTGATCGTCGATATTGGTACTGCATTGACATTTGATGTTTTAAGTGGCGATGGAAAGCACCTTGGTGGCTGGATTGCACCGGGTTATCAGTTAATGATGAAAGTGGTATTAGAAAATACCACCAAGGTGTTTTCTGATCATGAGCATTGTCATAGCTTGCAACTAGCTGATAATACTGCCGATGGACTTAAAAATGGTTGCCGGGCAGCCTTGATTGGTTTGATTGAATATGGGCTAAAAGAAGCTCGTGAAAAATTAGCGGTCGAGCCTGAGGTGGTGCTATGTGGCGGCGGTGTGCGTCATCTTCCTGTTGATGATATTAAACATTATAAGCACCGATCAGAATTAGTTCTTGAAGGACTTGCTTTGTATGCGAAATGTCGATAATGGATAAATTTACGACAATTAATAAAAAAAGCACAAAAAAAAGCAGCTAGGGTATTGCATCAAAAATAATCATTATCTAGAATGCGCATCAATTAAGCCGACTTAGCTCAGTAGGTAGAGCAACTGACTTGTAATCAGTAGGTCACCAGTTCGACTCCGGTAGTCGGCACCAGTTTCAAGAATTTCGGTGGGATTCCCGAGTGGCCAAAGGGAGCAGATTGTAAATCTGCCGGCACTGCCTTCGAAGGTTCGAATCCTTCTCCCACCACCATTATTCAAATAGTTAAATAGCGCTACGAGTAAATAAGTTTTTGCGGGCATCGTATAATGGCTATTACCTCAGCCTTCCAAGCTGATGACGCGGGTTCGATTCCCGCTGCCCGCTCCACACTTCTTGTGTGCTGATATAGCTCAGTTGGTAGAGCGCACCCTTGGTAAGGGTGAGGTCGGCAGTTCGAATCTGCCTATCAGCACCACTCTTCAGTCAATATTTATCAATTTGTTATATACTCAACAAACCCATGTTTGGTTGTGTGGTCGTAATGCCACTAAATACCGTGCCCAGAGGGACTATCCATGTCTAAAGAAAAATTCGAACGCGTAAAACCGCACGTTAACGTTGGTACTATCGGCCACGTTGACCACGGTAAAACAACTCTAACTGCTGCTATCTGTACTACACTTGCAAAAGTGTACGGTGGTGTTGCTAAAGATTTCGCATCTATCGATAACGCTCCTGAAGAGCGCGAGCGCGGTATCACTATCTCTACTTCTCACGTAGAGTACGATACTCCTGCACGTCACTATGCACACGTTGACTGTCCTGGACACGCCGATTATGTTAAAAACATGATCACTGGTGCTGCTCAAATGGACGGCGGTATCCTAGTAGTTGCTGCGACTGATGGCCCTATGCCACAAACGCGTGAGCACATCCTACTTGGTCGTCAAGTTGGTATTCCTTACATCATCGTATTCATGAACAAGTGTGACATGGTTGATGATGAAGAACTACTTGAGCTAGTAGAGATGGAAGTTCGTGAACTTCTTTCTGAGTACGATTTCCCAGGTGATGATTGCCCAGTAATCATGGGTTCTGCACTAGGCGCGCTAAACGGCGAAGCTGAGTGGGAAGCTAAGATTGTTGAACTAGCTGAAGCTCTAGATAGTTACATTCCAGAGCCAGAGCGTGCTATCGATCTACCATTCATTCTTCCAATCGAAGATGTATTCTCAATCCAAGGCCGTGGTACTGTTGTAACTGGTCGTATTGAGCAAGGTATCGTTAAAGTTGGTGATGAAGTTGCTATCATCGGTATCGTAGACACTATTACAACG
>NZ_MSCQ01000003.1:249293-267953 GCF_002954725.1 Photobacterium phosphoreum | reverse complement strand
ATAAGCTACGCTAAGATCGTTGAATTAAATTTGACGATAGAGCACTAAAAAGGGCATCATTTGATGCCCTTTTTCTACACTTTAACTTTAAGTTGAATGTTTTTTGTTCAAAGTGTGGATATGAAATTTCGTAAAGATGAAGTTTTTTATAATGTTATTAAAGGCTTAGCCTTTTCCTTCATCCTAGACCTCGCTCAAGCGGGGTCATTTTCGTCTAGATGATTAACACTAGTTACAGGTTGGTTGTATGAAAGCGAATGCCGAAAACCAAGAAAGCGAAAGCAAAATGGATGGCCTGAAATGGGTCGTGGTTTTTGCTTTGCTAGCTGCTGCTGTGGTTGGTAATTACCTATACAGTGATGTTTCTGTTGTTCTGCGCTCTTCTGCCGTAGTAGCCCTTGTGGTTGTTGCTGGTATTTTTGCTGCATTAACAGCAAAAGGTAAATCCGTGGTTACGTTTGCACGTGAATCGCGCATGGAAGTCCGCAAAGTAGTGTGGCCTACTCGTCAGGAAGCTACGCAGACAACCTTTATCGTTCTAGCAGTCACTGTCGTGATGGCATTAGCCCTTTGGGGTATTGATGGCATTATGGTCCGTTTAGTGCGCCTAGTTACTGGCGCGTGAGGTAATAATTCATGAGCGAAGCTCCAAAAAAACGTTGGTATGTAGTACAGGCTTTTTCTGGTTTTGAAGGCCGTGTAGCACAATCACTACGTGAACATATCAAAATTCATGGTATGGAAGAGCACTTTGAAGAGGTTTTAGTACCGACGGAAGAAGTGGTAGAAATGCGTGCTGGCCAACGCCGTAAGAGTGAGCGTAAGTTCTTCCCAGGTTATGTACTTGTACAAATGGTGATGAACGATGAAACATGGCACCTGGTACGTAGCATCCCTCGTGTAATGGGGTTCATTGGCGGTACGTCTGATCGTCCAGCACCGATTTCTGATAAAGAAGCGGATGCGATCTTGAATCGTCTACAACAAGCTAGTGAGTCTCCAGTACATAAAACAGTCTTTGAGCCTGGTGAAGTGGTACGCGTGACTGATGGTCCGTTTGCTGACTTTAATGGTACGATTGAATCTGTAGATTATGATAAGAGCCGTGTTAAGGTTTCTGTATCAATCTTCGGTCGTGCAACACCAGTAGAACTTGAGTTCGGTCAAATCGAAAAGAACTGATCAAATTCTGTTCAACTCGTATTGTCAGGGGTGTGGAATTAGGCTATAATTTCGCGCCCTTTCGTTAGACGGGGAGTCTATTTGTTTAAAATAGACGTTTGAACCCAAAATTAGGTATATAGCAATGGCTAAAAAAGTAGAAGCTTACATTAAGCTGCAAGTTGCAGCTGGTGCAGCGAATCCAAGTCCACCAGTTGGTCCAGCTCTTGGTCAACATGGTGTAAACATCATGGAATTCTGTAAGGCGTTTAACGCTAAGACTGATTCAATGGAGAAAGGTCTTCCTACTCCAGTTGTTATCACTGTTTACAGTGACCGTTCTTTTACGTTCATCACTAAGACACCACCTGCAGCAGTTCTTCTGCTTAAAGCAGCTGGTCTTAAGTCTGGTTCTGGCCGTCCGAACACTGACAAAGTGGGTACTGTAACTGAAGCTCAGATCCTAGAGATCGCTGAGACTAAAGCTGCAGACATGACTGGTGCTGACATTGAAGCTATGAAGCGTTCAATTGCTGGTACTGCTCGTTCAATGGGCCTAGTGGTAGAGGGTTAAGATAATGGCTAAATTGACTAAGCGCATGCGCGTTATCCGTGACAAAGTTGATGCTACTCGTGAGTATGACATCACTGAAGCTGTTGCTCTTCTTAAAGAACTAGCTACTGCTAAATTCGTAGAAAGTGTTGACGTTGCTGTTAACCTTGGTATCGATGCACGTAAATCTGACCAAAACGTTCGTGGTGCAACTGTACTACCTAACGGTACTGGCCGTGACATTCGTGTTGCTGTATTTACACAAGGCGCAAACGCTGAAGCTGCTAAAGAAGCTGGCGCTGAGCTTGTAGGTATGGAAGATCTAGCTGCTCTTGTAAAGAAAGGCGAAATGAACTTTGACGTAGTTATCGCATCTCCTGATGCAATGCGCGTTGTTGGTCAACTTGGTACCATTCTTGGTCCTCGTGGTCTTATGCCAAACCCTAAAGTTGGTACTGTAACGCCTAACGTTGCTGAAGCAGTTAAAAATGCTAAAGCTGGTCAGGTTCGTTACCGTAACGACAAAAACGGTATCATTCACACTACCATCGGTAAAGTGAACTTTGAGACCGCTCAACTACAAGAGAACCTTGAGTCTCTTCTAGTTGCACTGAAGCGTGCTAAGCCGTCTTCAGCGAAAGGTACTTTCATTAAGAAAGTAAGCATCTCTACCACTATGGGTGCAGGTGTAGCGCTAGATCAGAACTCTCTGAAAGCGACTGTAGCGTAAACTAATTTGCAGAAGCGATAAGTTAGTGTATAATTTGTCGCTTCCGAATTCGTGGCTGAGGTTGATTGCTTGCAATTAACCTCCGTCAAAGACCGTAGGTGTTTTTCGGAACTTAATTTACCTACGTAGACGGTGCCAGAACATGATTGATGTAAGTCTTTTTTGGATCTGCGCCGTAAAACTCTCCTGCCAACCGGCAGCGAGTGGTGTAAATACTGGGGTTACCCAGAAATTATCCAGGAGCAAATCCAATGGCATTAAATCTTCAAGACAAAAAAGCAATTGTTGCTGAAGTCAACGAAGCTGCCAATGGTGCCCTGTCTGCAGTTGTTGCTGACTCTCGCGGTGTTAGTGTGTGTGCAATGACAACTCTACGTAAACAAGCTCGTGAAGCTGGTGTTTACTTAAGAGTTGTTCGTAACACATTAGCACGTCGTGCAGTTGAAGGTACTAACTTTGAATGTCTACAAGACGTTTTCGTTGGTCCATCACTAATCGGCTTCTCTAATGAGCACCCAGGTGCTGCAGCGCGTCTTTTTAAAGACTTCGCTAAAGAGAACAAAAGCTTCGAGATCAAAGCTGCTGCATTCGAAGGCGCTATTGCCAACGCTGATGTACTAGCAACTCTACCAACTTACGACGAAGCTATCGCACGCCTAATGATGTGCATGAAAGAAGCGTCTGCTGGTAAACTTGTACGTACTATCGCGGCTGTACGTGATCAGAAAGAAGAAGCTGCAGCTTAATTGCCGCACTTTATCTGATTGCTATTTAAATTTATTGTTGACTTTAAAAGAGAATTGTTATGTCTATCACTAACGAGCAAATCCTAGACGCAGTTGCAGAAATGTCTGTAATGCAAGTTGTTGAGCTTATCGAAGCTATGGAAGAGAAATTCGGTGTTTCTGCTGCTGCTGCAGTAGTTTCAGGCGGCGCAGCTGTTGAAGCTGAAGAGCAAACTGAATTCGACGTTATCCTAACTTCTTGCGGTCCAAACAAAGTACAAGTTATCAAAGCTGTACGTGGCGCAACTGGTCTAGGCCTTAAAGAAGCTAAAGCTGTAGTTGACGGCGCTCCTGCTGCTGTTAAAGAAGGCGTAGATAAAGCTGAAGCTGAAGCTCTTAAAGCTCAATTAGAAGAAGCTGGTGCTTCTGTTGAAGTTAAATAATTATTATTTGATTTCATAGCCTTTTATGGCTATTGGCTGGTGGCAAAAATGCCACCGGCCTTTTTGCGCTATAGACCGGTGGTATTTTTACCTTGTTTTGTATCCACTGTCTGCGTAAAAAATATTCTAGTTTTATTGGAATATTCCTACTATAAAAACAACGATTAGTCACTACCCCCGCATGTGATATGGGGTAGTTTGGATCACTTATCAGCGATCTGAGGAACCTATGGTTTACTCTTATACCGAGAAAAAGCGTATCCGTAAGGATTTTGGTAAGCGTCCACAAGTGTTGGATGCACCATACTTGCTATCGATCCAGCTTGATTCTTTTCAAAAATTTATCGAGCAGGATCCTGAAGGGCATTACGGTCTAGAAGCTGCCTTTCGCTCTGTTTTTCCAATCCAGAGCTATAATGGTAATTCCGAGCTGCAATACGTTAGCTATCGTCTCGGTGAGCCGGTCTTCGATGTCAAAGAATGTCAAATTCGTGGCGTAACTTATTCTGCTCCACTACGCGTGAAGCTACGTCTGGTCATGTATGATCGTGACGCGCCGGCTGGCACCGTAAAAGACATTAAAGAACAAGAAGTTTACATGGGCGAAATTCCGCTCATGACAGATAACGGTACATTCGTTATTAACGGTACCGAGAGGGTTATCGTATCTCAGCTGCACCGTAGTCCTGGTGTATTCTTTGACAGCGATAAGGGTAAAACCCACTCCTCAGGTAAAGTGTTATATAACGCTCGTGTAATCCCTTACCGTGGTTCATGGTTGGATTTCGAGTTCGATCCTAAGGATAATGTTTTCGTACGTATCGACCGTCGTCGTAAACTACCTGCGTCTATTATCCTTCGCGCACTTAACTACACAACTGAACAGATTCTTGACATGTTCTTCGAGAAGATTAATTTCGAAGTTCGTGGTAAGTCTTTAGTTATGGAGTTAGTACCTGAGCGTTTACGTGGCGAAACTGCAAGCTTTGATATCGAAGCAAACGGTACAGTTTACGTAGAGCAAGGTCGTCGTATCACTGCTCGTCATATTCGTCAACTGGCGAAAGATGGCATTGATAGTATCGAAGTACCTGTTGAATATATCGTTGGTAAAATTGCCGCGCGCGATTACATCAACGAAGAAACTGGCGAACTGATTGTTACGGCTAACCAAGAATTAAGCTTGGAAGCGTTAGCACTTCTATCTCAGGCTGGTCATAAGTCGATTGAAGTTCTATTTACGAACGATTTAGACCATGGCCCGTACATGTCAGACACACTACGTGTGGATAACAGTACTGACCGTCTAAGTGCATTGGTAGAAATCTACCGTATGATGCGCCCTGGCGAGCCACCAACACGTGAAGCAGCTGATCAATTATTTGAAAGCTTGTTCTTCTCAGAAGATCGTTACGATCTTTCTGCTGTTGGTCGTATGAAGTTCAACAGTTCTCTTCTTCGTGAAGAAATAACTGGTCCTGGTATCTTGAGCAACGAAGACATCATTGAAGTGATGAAGAAGTTGATCGATATCCGTAACGGTAAAGGCGAGGTTGATGATATCGACCACCTTGGTAACCGTCGTATTCGCTCTGTTGGCGAAATGGCTGAAAACCAATTCCGTGTAGGTCTAGTTCGTGTTGAGCGTGCTGTTAAAGAACGTCTAAGTTTAGGCGATCTTGATGCAATCATGCCTCAGGACTTAATCAACGCGAAGCCTATTTCTGCGGCAGTGAAAGAGTTCTTTGGCTCTTCTCAATTGTCACAGTTTATGGACCAGAACAACCCGTTGTCAGAAGTTACTCACAAACGTCGTATCTCGGCGCTTGGTCCAGGTGGTCTGACTCGTGAACGTGCTGGTTTTGAGGTTCGAGACGTACACGCGACTCACTACGGTCGTCTATGTCCTATCGAAACTCCTGAAGGTCCAAACATCGGTCTAATCAACTCGCTATCTGTATTTGCGCGTTGTAACCCTTACGGTTTCTTGGAAACACCTTACCGTAAAGTTGTAGACGGAAAAGTTTCGGATCACATCGAATACCTATCAGCAATTGAAGAAGGTCTATACGTTATTGCACAGGCAAACGCCGCGCTTAACGAAGATGGTTCTTTTGCTGACGAATTGATCACTGCTCGTCAGAAAGGCGATTCAGGTTTGCACCCACGCGACCATGTTCAATACATGGACGTTGCAACTAACCAAGTTGTATCTGTGGCGGCATCTCTAATCCCGTTCCTAGAGCACGATGATGCTAACCGTGCCCTTATGGGTGCGAACATGCAACGTCAGGCCGTACCTACTATTCGTGCTGATAAGCCATTAGTTGGTACTGGTATCGAACGCCAAATTGGTGTTGATTCAGGTGTAACTGCTGTTGCTAAACGTGGCGGCCAAGTTCAGTCTGTAGATGCTTCTCGTATCGTTATCAAAGTTAACGAAGACGAATTGATTCCTGGTGAAGCAGGTATCGATATCTACAACTTAACTAAATACACTCGTTCTAACCAGAACACATGTATTAACCAGCGTCCAACTGTACTACCTGGCGAGCCAGTAGCACGTGGTGATGTTCTTGCTGATGGTCCTTCAACAGACCTTGGTGAGCTAGCGCTTGGTCAAAACATGCGTATCGCGTTCATGCCTTGGAACGGTTACAACTTCGAAGACTCCATCTTAGTTTCTGAGCGTGTAGTTCAGGAAGATCGTTTCACCACTATCCACATTCAAGAGCTTTCTTGTGTGGCGCGTGATACGAAGCTGGGTTCTGAAGAAATCACTGCCGATATCCCTAACGTGGGTGAAGCAGCGCTTTCTAAGTTGGACGAATCAGGTATCGTTTACATCGGTGCAGAAGTGAAGGGTGGCGACATCCTAGTTGGTAAAGTAACCCCTAAAGGTGAAACACAACTGACACCTGAAGAGAAGCTTCTACGAGCTATCTTTGGTGAAAAAGCTTCTGACGTTAAAGATTCATCTCTACGTGTTCCTGGTAGTGTTACTGGTACGATCATTGACGTACAAGTATTTACTCGTGATGGCGTTGAGAAAGACAAGCGTGCTCTTGAAATTGAAGAGATGCAGCTGAAAGAAGCGAAGAAAGACATCACAGAAGAATTCCAGATCCTTGAGGGTGGTCTTCTTGCTCGTGTACGTACGCTTCTACTATCTGCAGGTTACGGCGAAGAGAAAATCTCTACAATGAACCGCGATACGTTGTTTGCACAAACGCTTGACGACGAATCTTTACAGAACCAATTGGAACAGCTTGCAGAACAGTATGATGAACTGAAAGCTGAGTTCGATAAGAAGTTTGAAACTAAACGTCGTAAAATCACTCAGGGTGATGACTTAGCACCTGGCGTACTTAAGATTGTTAAAGTATACCTAGCTGTTCGTCGTCGCATTCAACCTGGTGATAAGATGGCAGGTCGTCACGGTAACAAGGGTGTAATCTCTAAGATTAACCCTGTTGAAGACATGCCGTACGATGAAAAAGGTCAGACTGTTGATATCGTGCTAAACCCATTGGGTGTACCGTCACGTATGAACATCGGTCAGATCCTCGAGACTCACCTAGGTCTTGCGGCGAAAGGTATCGGTGACAAGCTTAACGATATGCTGAAAGAACAGCAGGAGTTACATAAGTTCCGTAACTTCCTACAACGTGTTTACAATCTTGGTGATACTCGCCAGAAGGTTGACATTGCTGAACTATCAGACGACGAAGTACGTACACTTGTACAAAACCTTCGTAAAGGTCTACCAATTGCAACGCCTGTATTTGATGGTTGTCCAGAATCATCTATCAAAGAGTTGTTACAACTTGGTGATCTTCCAACGTCTGGCCAGCTGAAGTTGTTTGATGGCCGTACTGGTGACCCGTTTGAGCGTCCTGTAACTGTTGGTTACATGTACATGCTTAAACTGAACCACTTGGTTGATGACAAGATGCACGCCCGTTCTACCGGTTCTTACAGCCTTGTTACTCAGCAGCCGCTGGGTGGTAAAGCTCAGTTCGGTGGTCAGCGTTTCGGTGAGATGGAAGTATGGGCGCTTGAAGCATATGGCGCAGCTTACACCCTTCAAGAAATGCTAACCGTTAAGTCAGATGACGTTAACGGCCGTACGAAGATGTATAAAAACATCGTTGACGGTGATCATCGTATGGAACCTGGTATGCCGGAATCATTCAACGTATTGTTGAAAGAAATCCGCTCGTTGGGTATCAACATCGAGCTGGAAGACAAATAAGCTTGGGTTAGTCACCTATACTTATTAGTTACTCCGGTATAAATATGAAGGCGCCAGTAGTCCTGGCGCCTTTATGGGTCAACTCCTCACAGGAGCCGAATGTGAAAGACTTACTTAAGTTTCTGAAAGCACAACATAAGACCGAAGAATTTGATGCTATCAAAATCGGTCTAGCTTCACCTGACATGATCCGTTCATGGTCTTTTGGTGAAGTTAAAAAGCCAGAAACAATCAACTATCGTACCTTCAAGCCTGAGCGTGACGGTCTTTTCTGTGCACGTATCTTTGGCCCGGTAAAAGACTACGAGTGTCTTTGTGGCAAGTACAAGCGCCTGAAGCACCGTGGTGTGATCTGTGAAAAATGTGGTGTTGAAGTTACTCAGACTAAAGTACGCCGTGAGCGTATGGGTCACATTGAGCTTGCTTCACCTGTTGCCCACATCTGGTTCTTAAAGTCACTACCATCTCGTATCGGTTTGTTAATGGACATGCCATTACGTGATATCGAACGTGTACTTTACTTTGAATCATATGTAGTCATCGAACCTGGTATGACCAACCTTGAGCGTAGCCAACTGCTTTCTGAAGAGCAGTACTTGGATGCACTTGAAGAGTGGGGCGACGAGTTCGACGCGAAGATGGGCGCAGAAGCGGTTAAAGCACTTTTAGGCAACATGGACCTAAATGCTGAAATCGAAAACATGCGTGAAGAGCTAGAAGAAACTAACTCTGAAACCAAGCGTAAGAAATTAACCAAGCGTCTTAAATTGGTTGAAGCATTCCTACAGTCTGGAAACAACCCTGAGTGGATGATCCTGTCTGTACTGCCAGTTTTACCGCCGGATCTTCGTCCGTTGGTACCACTAGACGGCGGCCGTTTCGCGACTTCAGATCTTAACGATCTTTACCGTCGTGTTATTAACCGTAACAACCGTCTGAAGCGTCTACTTGACCTGGCTGCTCCTGATATCATCGTACGTAACGAAAAGCGTATGCTGCAGGAATCTGTTGATGCATTGCTAGATAACGGTCGTCGTGGCCGCGCTATCACAGGCTCTAACAAGCGTCCTCTGAAATCTTTGGCTGACATGATCAAAGGTAAGCAGGGTCGTTTCCGTCAGAACTTGCTTGGTAAGCGTGTTGACTACTCAGGTCGTTCTGTTATCACCGTAGGTCCATACTTACGTTTGCATCAGTGTGGTCTTCCTAAGAAGATGGCACTTGAGCTATTTAAGCCATTCATCTATGGCAAGCTAGAGACTCGTGGTCTTGCGACGACAATCAAAGCTGCTAAGAAGATGGTTGAGCGCGAAGAAGCGATTGTTTGGGATATCCTAGACGAAGTTATTCGTGAACACCCAGTAATGCTAAACCGTGCACCTACATTGCACCGTCTTGGTATTCAGGCGTTTGAACCAATCCTTATCGAAGGTAAAGCGATTCAGCTTCACCCACTAGTGTGTGCGGCATACAACGCCGACTTCGATGGTGACCAGATGGCGGTTCACTTGCCATTGACTCTAGAAGCGCAGCTTGAAGCACGTGCTTTGATGATGTCTACCAACAACATCCTTTCACCAGCATCAGGTGATCCGATCATCGTACCTTCTCAGGACGTTGTATTGGGTCTTTACTACATGACGCGTGAGAAAATCAACGCGAAAGGTGAAGGCATGTACCTTGCTGGACCAGCGGAAGCTGAGAAAGCATATGTTACTAAAAACGCAGAGCTACATGCTCGCGTTAAAGTACGTATTACCGAATTTGTGAAAGACGAACAGGGTAACTTTGTTGAGAATACTCAACTTGTTGATACTACTGTTGGTCGTGCAATGCTATGGCCTATCGTTCCTAAAGGTCTGCCATTTAGCCTTGTAAACACTGAAGCACTAGGTAAGAAGCAGATTTCTAAGCTTCTTAACACTTGTTACCGTAAGCTGGGCATGAAAGATACTGTTATCTTTGCTGACCAAATTATGTACACAGGTTTTGCTTATGCGGCACTTTCTGGTGTGTCTGTTGGTATCGACGATATGGTTGTACCTGCGGCTAAGTACACTAAGATCGCTGAAGCTGAAGCAGAAGTTGCTGAAATTCAAGAACAGTTCCAGTCAGGTCTTGTAACTGCTGGTGAACGTTATAACAAAGTTATCGATATCTGGGCTACAGCCAACGAACAAGTTGCTAAAGCGATGATGGATAACCTGTCTTTTGAAACTGTTATTAACCGTGACGGCGAAGAAGAACAGCAAAAATCGTTCAACAGTGTATACATGATGGCCGATTCTGGTGCGCGTGGTTCTGCTGCACAGATTCGTCAGTTGGCGGGTATGCGTGGTCTGATGGCTAAGCCGGATGGCTCAATCATCGAAACGCCGATCACTGCGAACTTCCGTGAAGGTCTAAACGTACTCCAGTACTTTATCTCTACTCACGGTGCTCGTAAGGGTCTAGCGGATACGGCACTTAAAACAGCGAACTCCGGTTACCTAACGCGTCGTCTAGTAGACGTTGCGCAAGACGTAGTTATTACAGCAGATGACTGTGGTACTTACGCTGGTATCACCATGATGCCTCTAATCGAGGGTGGTGATGTTAAGGAACAACTAGGTGATCGTGTTCTAGGTCGTGTTGTTGCTGAAGACGTTCTACTTCCTGGTACAGAAGAAGTTCTAGCACCACGTAATACGCTTCTTGATGAGAAGTGGTGTGAGATTCTAGAATCAAACTCTGTTGACCAAGTTAAAGTACGTTCTGTAGTAACGTGTGAAAACGATTTCGGTTGTTGTAAGTTCTGTTACGGTCGTGACCTTGCTCGTGGTCACCTGATCAACTCAGGTGAAGCAGTAGGTGTTGTTGCAGCGCAGTCTATCGGTGAACCTGGTACACAGCTAACAATGCGTACGTTCCACATCGGTGGTGCGGCATCAGCAGCAGCAGCAGATAATAAGATCGTAGTGAAAACTACTGGTTCTATGAAGCTGCATAATGCGAAGTTCGTAACTAACAACGCTGGTAAGCTTGTAATTACTTCTCGTGCATCTGAGCTAAGCATCATTGATAAGCTTGGTCGTACGAAAGAGAACTACAAACTGTCTTACGGTACGTTGCTAACTAAAGGTGATGGCGCCGAGGTTGTTGCTGGTGAAACAGTAGCAAACTGGGAAGCTCACACCATGCCAATCATCACTGAAGTGGCTGGTCGTATCCAGTTCGTTGATATGATTGATGGCGTAACAGTTTCTCGTCAAACAGATGATCTAACAGGTCTATCTTCAAGCGAAGTAACTGATCCAGCAGCACGTCCAGCAGCAGGTAAAGATATGCGTCCAGCTATCAAACTTGTTGATACTGATGGTAACGATGTAATGATCCCTGGTACTGATATGCCAGCTCAATACTTCCTACCAGGTAAGGCGATTGTTCAGCTTGATGACGGCGCAATGGTTGGTATCGGTGATACATTATCTCGTATTCCACAGAAATCTAGTGGTAACCGAGATATCACGGGTGGTCTACCACGCGTAGCTGACTTGTTCGAAGCGCGTAAGCCTAAAGAACCAGCTATCTTGGCTGAAATTACTGGTGCAGTATCGTTCGGTAAAGAGACTAAAGGTAAGCGTCGTTTAATTATCACGCCAACTGATGGTCAGCCGTACGAAGAGATGATCCTGAAGCATCGCCAACTTAACGTTTTCGAAGGTGAAAAAGTTGAGAAGGGTGACGTAATTGCCGATGGTCCAGAAACTCCGCACGATATTCTACGTCTACGTGGTGTTCACGCAGTAGCAGAATACATCGTTAACGAAGTTCAGGAAGTTTACCGTCTACAAGGCGTTAAGATTAATGATAAGCACATTGAGACTATCATTCGTCAAATGCTACGTAAGGTAACTATCACTGTTTCTGGTGACTCTGATTTCCTAGAAGGCGAGCAAGTTGAATTCTCTCGCGTAACGATTGCTAACCGTCAGCTTGAAGCTGAAGGTAAGACATTAGTAAGCTTCACTCGTGACTTACTAGGTATTACTAAAGCATCGCTTGCGACTGAGTCATTCATCTCAGCAGCATCGTTCCAGGAAACAACTCGCGTACTAACAGAAGCAGCTGTTTCTGGTAAGCGTGATGAGCTTCGTGGTCTGAAAGAGAACGTAATCGTGGGTCGTTTGATCCCAGCGGGTACAGGTTTCTCTTACCACCTACGTCGTCAGAATCAACGTAATGTTGAACTGGAGCCAGTAGCACCACAAGTTGATGCAGAGCAAGCCTCTCAAGACTTAGCGGCACTATTGAATGCAGGTCTTAACGACGAGAATTAATTCTTGGCGTGACTGATTCTAAAAGGCATCCTTCGGGGTGCCTTTTTTATTGGCTGCGATTTGAGGTTTAGTTTAAGGTTTAGTTAGAAAGTGGGAAAAATGATCCTGCGAGGTGCGAGGTGATAGATTTTATTCGACATGAGAAATAGGTGGCAGCAAGCTCACTGCCACAATAATAAGTGAGTTGTTATTACACCAAGACGTTAAGCCCCTGGCGGGCAAGCAAGGCTATCACTGATTAATTCAATCAACTTATCTTCTAGCGCGAACCGAGATTCCATGAGTTCACCCATCTGCGATAAATCATCATCAAGAGTCTCTAATGGATCATTATCATTGATGGCACCATAGCGATCATTGAAATTTAATAAGGGTTCGGTGGTTAGGGTGATTTTTGCATAAAGTGCAGACATTTCTTCTGTTGGAGAAAAGCCTGTTTGATGCCAGCGTACCATTACGTTATCGTAAATCTTGAAGTGACCCGCTGAAATATAATCGATGAGATCTTCACTAAACAAACATAGTTTGGACGCGGTAGGTAGATGACGATTATCATCATTGGGAGTAATACCGATTAGCTTACAGTAATCGATCAGTAGTTGTTGGCGCATCATTAGCCATTGATCAATAACATCGTTATGGCCGCCCCATTCTTTTTTAACTTGTTCAAATTTACTTAGCATGAGCACATCCTCATGATCTATCAGCATCTTAATTTGGATGCTTGTGCGATCCGGCTCTTGATATAAGAGATATGATTTCGGATAAATATTCCGTTTCAAGATTAGATTGCCAGTAAATTTACGCTGCTGCAAGGATGAAAGTAATAAAAATGTTAAAAAATGAGAATCAGGCTTATTGGTGTGTGATTAGAAATGGCAAGTTATTGTTACAAAACGGCTGTTTGCCTTTATGTTCAAGTGAACAGCTTATTTGTAGTACTGTGACTAAACGTATTGTGGGGTATTTTAATACAATACCTGTGTATTGGTTGGTTGCAGAAACCGATTTTGATGACGCGAGTTTCTTTAGCTTAAGACTATTAGTTTCAGGTGATAGTGCGCTGTTTGCATTAGCAGGTAGAGCCATTCAATTAGCATATATGATGCAAAGCCAGCGCTTTTGTTGTCATTGTGGGCATAAGCTGCAATTAGATGCCAATGTGTTAGCGATGCATTGCTCAAGTTGTGACAGTATCCATTATCCACGCGTATCGCCTTGTATCATTGTGGCCGTTCGCAGAGGTAACCAATTGTTATTGGCGCAGCATCCTCGCCATAAAACCGGTATGTATACCGTGATTGCAGGGTTTATTGAACCGGGTGAAACGGCTGAGCAATGTGTCGCGCGTGAAGTACTAGAAGAAACAGGGATAACGGTTAAAAATATTCGTTATTTTGATAGTCAGCCGTGGGCATTTCCGTCTAATTTGATGCTAGGGTTTACCGCCGATTATGCTGGTGGTGAAATTAAGCCTGATTATGAAGAACTGACCGATGCGATATGGGCGACAGCTGAACAATTGCCTGAGGTTGCTCCTGTAGGAACGATTGCTCGGCAACTTATCGACACTGTTTTAGAATTAAATGATCAAAACGAGACTTATTAATCAAAGGCTGTCGAACAATTGCACTCGGTTGTTAAGATTAATGAGTGCTACAATATGGCGCAGAATTAACCCGTGGAGTCTCAAATGAGCGAATTAAAGAATGACCGCTACCTACGTGCATTGCTAAAGCAGCCCGTAGATTGCACACCTGTATGGATGATGCGTCAGGCTGGCCGTTACCTACCTGAGTATCGTGCGACACGTGGTGTTGCTGGTGACTTCATGTCGCTATGTAAAAATGCTGAATTAGCCAGTGAAGTTACGCTCCAGCCTTTGAAGCGTTTTCCATTGGATGCAGCGATTTTATTTTCTGATATTTTAACCATTCCTGATGCAATGGGATTAGGACTTTATTTCGAAGCTGGTGAAGGGCCTAAATTTAGTCATCCAATTACCTGTAAAGCTGACGTTGAGCGTATTGGTATCCCTGATCCAGAAGGTGAATTGCAATATGTAATGAATGCCGTTCGCCAAATTCGTCATGATTTGCAAGGTGAAGTGCCATTAATTGGTTTCTCTGGTAGTCCATGGACACTGGCGACATACATGGTTGAAGGTGGTAGCTCTAAAGCTTTCACTAAGATCAAAAAGATGATGTATGCCGAGCCTCAAACATTACACCTATTGCTAGATAAGTTGGCTGATAGTGTGATTGAGTACTTAAATGCTCAAATCAAAGCCGGTGCGCAAGCGGTAATGGTATTTGATACGTGGGGCGGTGTATTAACCCCTCGTGATTACAATGAGTTCTCACTACGTTATATGCATAAAATTGTTGATGGCTTAATTCGTGAGAATGATGGTCGTCGTGTACCAGTGACGCTATTTACTAAAAATGGTGGCATGTGGTTAGAGCAAATTGCAGCGACGGGTTGTGATGCGATTGGCTTAGATTGGACGATTGATATTAGCGATGCTAAACGTCGTGTGGGTGATAAAGTTGCGCTTCAGGGCAATATGGATCCATCGGTATTGTATGCTCAACCTGAGCGTATTCGCCAAGAAGTCGCCACTATCTTAGAAGGTTTTGGTGATACAGGTACTGGCCACGTATTTAACTTAGGTCATGGTATTCATCTTGACGTACCGCCTGAAAATGCGGGTGTGTTTGTTGATGCTGTACATGAGCTATCAAAGCCGTACCATAAATAACCATTGCTTTATAAATACACTGTAAACGGTGTATTGAAGCTTAAGGTTGATAAAAAACCATACCGTTTCGGTATGGTTTTTTTTTGATTATTATTTTATGAGGACGAGGGAAAAGTAGTAAGGCCGAGCAGGATCCTGCTAAGATCATTATTGTTACTGTAATGTAAATGCCGGAACTGATTAATAGTTAGTGGTCTAACCTATTAGTAACCTCTTTTAAAATCAATGAGATAGTTAAGTTGTTGGCGTTGTTGAAAGCGATGATAGTTAGTTTTAAATATACTAGTTACTTGTTCTGGAAAGCTTTCAGCGGCGATATGTGGGGTTATACTGATCTTAGGATGGTGCCAAAATGGATGATCTGTTGTAAGTGGCTCTGTTTTGAACACATCAATAAAAGCATGGCTAATATGCCGTTGCTTAAGTGCTGTTAATAGTCCTTGCTCATCAACAGCATTACCACGACCGACGTTAAAAAATAGCGTATTTTTGCAATGACTAAAGCGATCTTGATCAAAAAGATCATTAGTGTCAGCAGTCGCAGGTAAAATGGAAATAACATAATCAGCTTGAGTAAGTGCAGTATTTAAGGCTGTGATGGCATAAGTTTGCTGAAAATCAGCGCTGGCAGAGATACCACTGCGATTAACGCCAATGATATGGCAGCCAAATACCGCGCCAACCTTCGCTAGATGCTGACCGATGGTGCCAGTGCCAACAATTACCATGGTTTTGCCAGTGACAGATTGATAGGGGTGCGGTTGCCATTGGTGCTGCTGTTGCTGTAAAGCATAGCGAGAGAAATGGCGCTGGTGATTAAGGATCTGACCAATAATATATTCAGCGATCAAAGGGCCAAAGATCCCGCGAATATTAGTCAGTTGATAATCTTGTCTTAAATTGGGTTTAATTAGGGCATCAACACCAGCATAAGTAGATTGTAGCCACTGTAAATGGGGATAATTATTGATGCTCGTTGCGATCAATGGTGGATCCGCAATTAGCACCGTTGTTTGCTGTGGATCCTCTGTAATTTCCAAGTTTGGCAGTTTAGCGTCAGTCAGTAATTGTACATAACGCTGCTGTTGGCGAGAAACGATCTTAACTTTGATCATGCTTTTCCTTTTGTAGCATTCGTTTATCAAGTAAACTTCCACCTAAATCACTACTGTAGATTATCCCATGCTTAAGAATCCAATCCAGTTACGTTTAGAAAAATTAGAACCTTGGCAACATCTGACTTTTATGGTGTCGTTATGTGAGCGTATGTATCCGAATTACGCTTTTTTCTGTGCAGAAACACAGTTTACAGATGGTCAACGTTACCGAGTGATCTTAGACAGTGTGTGGGAGATCCTCACGGTTAAAAATGCCAAAATCAACTTTGAAAGCCAGCTTGAAAAGTTAGAAGACATGGTACCAAGTGAAAACGATTACGATCTATATGCTGTTCGTCCTGCGATTGATGCTTGTGTTGCATTAGCGGATCTTCTACATGCAATGTTGGATCGTGATTTGATGATGGAAACTGTGGTTAAGTTAAGTGCTTTATCCGCTGAAACGGTGGCTGATTTAGAGTCTGCTCAGTCAGGCATTGAAATCACTAACGAAAATCAAAAACAAAATGAAGCAGTATGCGCTGAGTGGGATACTCAGTGGGAAATTTTCCGTGCATTAAAAGAAGCGGAAAGTCGTGATATTGACTTGATCAAAGATTTACGTGCTGAATTGCGCGATCAGCCAATCAGTAACATTGGTATTGAACTTTAATTGTTCGCTGATAATTGAATAAAAAAAAGAAGCCATTGGCTTCTTTTTTTATGTCTGCTGTTATTTGATTGAGCAAATGTTGCCAAATTATAGTTTGAACTGTAACCAATAAATGATGTTTGTGATGTGATAATTAGACATCAGGTGATTAATGTTAATAAATTGTTTAATTTGGTTTGGTTGTTTATTCTGATTTTAAGATCGAAAAGCAGTGTATATGACTGCTTGGTGGATAAAGGTTACGCCATTCCACTTATTTTATTTTGGCTCTTGTAATTGTATCCCTTCAGCGTTTATAACATAACCATTAGGTAGCGCATTCGCTACGATATTCGTGGTCTGTTGGTTTGAGGGAGGCAAATATGAAAAATTCTATCGTAAATACTATTGTATCTTGCTTCATTCCATCAGTGGTTGCTGATAGCACATCGTCGATTGCTACTTCACAGCTCTTGCTCTCTCTGAATCTCATTCAGGGCTGACAGCCATACCCATTTTTCTGTCAGCTTGTGAGCAAGCCGGCAGGATAAATTCCATCACTTCCCGTCTCGCTTTCTCCAAGCTAAAAGTAATTACCAAGGAATACTATGTTAAGTGCCCGCAATATCGCCGCCTTAGGCTTCATGACATTCGCCATGTACTTAGGTGCTGGCAATTTAATTTTCCCTCCCTATTTAGGCTATCAAGCCGGAGATAACTTTCTTAGTGGTATGGCGGGGTTTTTATTAACAGGGGTCGGTTTACCTGCAATAGCATTAGTGATTGTGGCTTGGGTGCGGGGCTCTGATAATTTAACCGCAGCATTACCCAAACCATTAGCAACGGGTTTCTGGGTCGTGCTGTTTATTGTTATTGGCCCTGCATTTATTATTCCGCGTACAATTACAGTTGCGTATCAATTTAGTTTGGCACCGTTTATTGGTGACAGTGGCTTAATTCCTTTTTCAGCGGTGTTCTGTTTAGCGGCAATTTTATTTTCGTTATACCCAGGCAAGTTAGTTGATACGTTAGGTAAATGGCTGACACCAGTATTGCTGACTATTTTAACCATTATGGCTGTAGTCGCCGTGTTATATCCATCAGGTCAGGTTGAAGTAGCATCTGGTCCTTATGCGACGGGGGCAATGGCTGAGGGCATGACTCAGGGTTACATGACCATGGATGCGCTGGGCTCGATTGGTTTTGGTTGGGTGATTTTTAAAGCAATTGAAGGGATGGGCGTTAAGTGTCCGAAAGCGATTGCAAAATATACTTTTATTGCCGCGTTAATGTATGCCACAGCGATGGCGTTAGTGTATTTATCATTGGCATATATTGGCGTAACCAGTGCTAATTTAGGTACGGGTTTTGCAAACGGCGGTGAAATTCTTACTGCCTTTACCAACGCGCATTTTGGTGCTTTTGGCACTATGATTTTGGGTTCAGTGTTGGTGTTGGCATGTTTGACTACCGCGATTGGTGTTACTACCGCCGGCAGTGAATTTTACAGCCGCAGTTTTAGTAAAGTCACTTACCCTAAAAGTGTGTGGGTGATTATGGTGTTATCAGGTTTGATTGCCAATGTTGGTTTGGCGCAGTTATTAGAAGTGACGTTACCGGTTGTGGTTGCACTACACCCAATAGCGATTGCGCTGTTATTGATTGCTCCGTTGCGTCATCAATTATCTCAAGCGGCAGTGTTAACGGTTGTGGCAACGGCAACGGCATTTGGTTGTATTGATGCAGCACATATTTTGGGCGTGATGCCAACCGCGGTTGATAATGTGCTAACGGCCTATTTACCGCTATATCATTATTATGCTGGCTGGGTTTTGCCAACTGTGGCGGTATTGGTTATAGGTTGGGTGGTGAGTCGCATGGCAGGTTATAGCTATTGTATTGATAATAATTAATAAATTACTCTGTTGATTATTATGCCAATAAAAAAGGGACCGTAAGGTCCT
>NZ_MSCQ01000003.1:186229-247609 GCF_002954725.1 Photobacterium phosphoreum | reverse complement strand
ACCGTAAGGTCCCTTTTTTGTATCTAGTCAGTCACGGTAAATAATGGTGTTAATTACATGTCGTCATCATTATTTTCGATCATTTTGTGTTTTTTCTTCCACTTATCCCAACGTTGGTAAGCGAGTTGCTGCATGTCAGTATTCTTATCGGCTTCATCAACAATTTCTTCGCCAACAAGACTTTCAAAAATATCTTCCAGAGTGACAAGGCCTTGTACCGTACCGTACTCATCAACAATAAGAATTAATTGTGAGCGTTCTTGCATTAAACGTTCAAATGCCTTTGGTACGCTTACATTGTTCATAATGACAGGCAATGGACGCATCAGTGCACCGAGTTCTTGACCACCTTTGCCTGCTTGGCTTTCTGCAAACAGTTCTAAGCGGTGTACAAAGCCGACGATATTATCGCTTTGCTCACTGAACACTAATGGACGTGAAAATGGACTCGTTTTATGTTTTGCTAAAAATTCGTTGATGGTTTGCTCGGCATTAACACGGAATAATACCGGACGTGGCGTCATAATCTTAGTGACACTCACATCTTTAAATTGCAGTAAGTTGGTGAGGATTTTAGATTCGCCAGCACCCAATTCACCTGATTCATGGGCCAACATTGCCATGGCCGATAATTCATCTCGTAGTTTTGGTTGGACGTGGCCGTGAGCAAGACGACGGGTTATTTGTTCTGAAACCCATACCAGTGGCATTAATAAGATCACCATCCAACGTAATATTATTGCACTGGTTGGTGCTAATTGACGCCAGTAAGTTGCCCCGATTGTTTTTGGAATGATTTCTGAGAGTAATAAAATACCAACGGTTAATGCACCTGAGAATACACCCAACCATTCACTACCAAATACGACTGTTGCTTGTGCGCCTGCTGTTGCTGCACCGACGGTATGCGCGACAGTGTTAAGGGTTAGAATTGAGGCTAAGGGTCGATCTATATTATTTTTGAGTGCGGCGAGTTTAGCTGCCGCTGGGTGGTTTTGTTGACGTAAAGTGCCGATATATCCCGGCGAAATACTCAATAAAACCGCTTCTAAAACGGAACAAATAAACGACACCCCTATAGCTACAGAGATGTAAATCGTAAGCAGTACCATATCAACCTGTCAATTAATCAGCGAATTTCGGCTATATTAATCGGGGCGAGTGGAAATAAAAACAACTCTTTTTTGAATGTTATTAGTAACATTTTGTGAACTTTAGCTCAGTTTATGGTTAAAGAGTCTCCATTTAGACAGATAAAAGCCGACAAACCTTTGCCACACAGGCTTCTTATGAATTAGAGTTGGGCGGTATTAAGCCCAAAACCTTAGAAGGGAAACCTAATGAACAAGACCCAACTGATTGACCTGATCGCAGAAAAAGCAGATTTGTCTAAAGCACAAGCAAAATTAGCATTGGAAGCTACTCTTGAAGGCGTTACTGATGCGCTTAAAGATGGCGACCAGGTTCAACTAATTGGCTTTGGTACATTTAAAGTAAATCATCGTGCCGCACGCACTGGCCGTAACCCACAAACGGGTGCGGAAATTCAAATTGCCGCTGCTAACGTTCCAGCGTTCGTATCTGGCAAAGCACTTAAAGACGCGCTAAAGTAATTAAAAATAGCGCCAGAATGCATTAGCTTCTGGCGTTTTTTTATGAATCGTATAACGCTTTCTCTGGCGGTTGCATTTTTACTCACAGGCTGTGCGGCAAGCGACATGGCTGAAAATGCAGTAATTGCGCCAAAAACTGTCACTGTTGCTCAAGCAGCCGCTGATGGTCCTCATTTTTATTGGTATACCTTCCGTCCTAATCAGCCTATAACGCTCAATGAGCGAGTGTTCACCCTAAATCAAGGGCAATATCAGGCTAGCTATCGCTGGCGCTCAGGAAAGCTGTTTGAGCTCTCTCAACAAGGGCAGCAACGAATTGATGGTTCCCTTACACCATTTCAATTGCAATTACGGTTTGATAGCGATGGTTTAGCGGTATTTCAGCGTTATCAACAAGGGCAAACTATTGTGCCGTTAACCAATGTTGAAATTGCCAAATTACGTCAGCAGGCAGTGGGATTAGCGATGAAAGTGGAACAGCTATCTCATCGGCAGCAAACGTGGGTGCAAGGGCACTGGCAACAGCAGCAGTTTATTCCTTGTCAGCAGCAACGGGCGGTGGAAGTGGTTATTGAGTCCACGGCTGAAAAATTATCCGGCCAAGGGTATATGGCGGTCAGTGGCCAGTTGAACGAACAGCAATTAAAGGTTGATGATATTTTATTGCAACGACCACAGCAGCAATGTTTGGTAGCACCGAATTTATTGAAAAAGTAATAATATTGAGAGCTACAAACAAAAAAACGCGCCTGATGAGCGCGTTTTTCCGTTATGGATAAAGAGGTTACTGTTCGCGAGCAATCGCACGGTAGCCAATATCATCACGGTGGAACATGCCATTCCATGATATTTGCTGCGCTAACGTATAAGCACGTTGTTGAGCGGCTAATACGGTATCACCCATCGCTGTGGCACATAACACACGACCACCATTAGTCACTACATCACCGTGGATATTATTGGTGGTACCTGCATGGAAGATTTTTTCTCCGGCTTGCTCTTGCTGAGGCAAGCCACTAATAATATCGCCTTTGTGGTAATCGGCAGGATAGCCGCCAGCCGCCAGTACGATCCCGATAGCAGCGCGTGGATCCCATTTTGATTCAACGCTATCAAGATTGCCATCAATCGCCGCTAAACACAGCTCAACTAAATCTGATTGCATCCGTAGCATAATAGGTTGCGTTTCTGGATCGCCAAAACGGCAGTTATATTCAATTACTTTGGGTGTGCCGTCAGCCATCACCATCAAGCCAGCATAAAGAAAACCGGTATACGGCGCGCCTTCTGCAGCCATGCCTTCAACGGTAGGATAGATCACTTCTTTCATCACGCGATCATGAATTGCTTGAGTTACAACAGGGGCTGGAGAGTAAGCACCCATGCCGCCAGTGTTAGGGCCAGTGTCAGCATTGCCAACCCGTTTATGATCTTGGCTGGTGGCCATTGGTAAGACGTTCTTACCATCAACCATGACGATGAAACTCGCTTCTTCACCATCAAGAAACTCTTCAATCACCACCCGATGCCCTGCTTCACCAAACGCATTACCAGCCAGCATATCGCGTACTGCCGCTTCTGCTTCTTGTTCTGTCATCGCAACGATTACGCCTTTACCTGCAGCTAAGCCATCGGCTTTGACCACAATCGGTGCGCCTTTTTGTTTTAGATAAGCCAAGGCGGGTTCGATTTCAGTAAAGTTTTGGTAATCAGCGGTTGGAATGTTATGGCGAGCTAAAAAATCTTTAGTGAACGCTTTAGAACCTTCAAGTTGCGCAGCCGCTTGGGTGGGGCCAAAAATGGCTAATCCAGCAGTACGAAAGGCATCAACCACACCAATCACTAATGGTACTTCTGGGCCAACAATCGTCAGTTCGATGTGATTGTTCTGCGCAAATTCAACTAAACCACTAATATTCTCAACGCTAATATCGACATTTTTTAATTTTGGTTCAAGTGCAGTGCCAGCATTGCCTGGGGCGATGAAGATTTTTTCTACCGTTGGATTTTGTGCGACTTTCCAACCCAGTGCGTGTTCACGGCCACCGTTACCAATGATCAGTACTTTCATCGTTAATCCTTATTGCTTTACGCTAAATACTTAAAAATCCCTACTCTTTACAATAAGAGCAGAGACTAAATCGACATTGCTTTTTCACTAAAGTGATAACAACTTAGTGACGGAAGTGACGCATACCGGTAAACACCATTGCCATGCCGTGTTCATTAGCAGCTGCAATGACTTCATCGTCACGCATCGAACCGCCAGGTTGAATTACACAGGTAATGCCCGCTTCTGCTGCGGCATCAATACCATCACGGAACGGGAAGAAAGCATCGGATGCCATTACGCTACCAGCGACTTCAAGATTTTCATCCGCGGCTTTAATACCGGCGATTTTGGCAGAATATACACGGCTCATTTGACCCGCTCCGACGCCGATAGTCATATTACCTTTAGCATACACAATCGCGTTTGATTTAACGTATTTAGCCACTTTCCAGCAGAAGAGTGCATCACGTAACTCATCAGTCGTTGGTTGGCGTTGTGAGACCACGGTGAGATCATCAACTGATACCATGCCTTGGTCACGATCTTGAACCAGTAAACCACCATTAACACGCTTAACATCAAAGCCAGTGGTTTTAGTTGACCATTCACCACATTCAAGTAAACGCAGGTTTTTCTTAGCAGCGATAATTGCGGTTGCTTGTGGAGAGACTTTAGGTGCAATGATCACTTCAACAAATTGACGATCAACAATCGCTTGTGCGGTCGCTGCGTCCAGTTCGCGGTTAAAAGCAATGATGCCACCAAAGGCAGAGGTTGGATCGGTTTTGTAAGCGCGATCATAAGCTTCAAGGAGATTGTCACCGAGCGCAACCCCACAAGGGTTCGCGTGCTTAACAATCACACAAGCAGGAAGGTCAAATTCTTTGACGCACTCAAGGGCCGCGTCAGTATCTGCAATATTATTGTAAGACAGTGCTTTGCCTTGCAGTTGAGTTGCAGTTGCCACGGATGCTTCTTGTGGATTTGCTTCAACATAGAATGCAGCTGCTTGGTGGCTGTTCTCACCGTAGCGCATGTCTTGTTTTTTCTCGAACTGTTGATTAAAAGTACGTGGGAATTTTGATTCGGCATCGGCTTGTTGCGCTTCGTCATCAAGCAGAGAAGCACCGTAAGATGGCACCATAGTCCCAAAGTAATTCGCAATCATTCCGTCGTAGGCAGCAGTATGCTCAAAGGCTGAGATGGCTAAATCAAAGCGAGTTGCATGGCTTAATGAGCCATCATTGGCACTCATTTCGGTAAGAACGCGATCATAATCATGAGCATTAACCACAATTGTGACATCTTTATGGTTTTTAGCCGCTGAACGCACCATTGTTGGACCGCCGATATCAATATTTTCGACCGCATCTTCTAAACGACAATTGGGATTCGCAACGGTTTCTGCAAATGGGTACAGGTTAACCACCACCATATCAATTGGGTTAATACCGTGTTGTGCCATAATTGCATCATCAATACCTCGACGGCCTAAAACGCCACCGTGTACTTTAGGGTGAAGGGTTTTGACACGACCATCCATCATTTCAGGAAAACCGGTGTAGTCAGAAACTTCAGTGACTTGAATGTTTTGTTCTGCAAGTAAACGCGCGGTGCCACCTGTAGATAAAATTTCTACGCCGCGGTTGGCGAGGGCGTGAGCGAATTCAACAATACCTGTTTTGTCGGATACGCTAAGCAGCGCACGGCGAATAGGACGAACGTTTTCCATTGCTACCATCTCTCTAATACACAGTGAATAGGATATTTTCCAACGCCAAGCTTAGATAGGATTAGATTGGCGTTGGGAAATATCCTCGGCTAAAATCGAGCAAAGCCAAGAAGTAGTGAACGATACGTATCAATCTAGTGCTCATTCTACATGAATATTAGCATTGCGCAAACGTTTGCTATTTAGGGTTGACACTGAAATAGCGGGTTAAGCAAAAGGGCGTTTGAATGTATTTAATTGGACAATTAGCAAAATTATGTAATGTCAGCAGTGATACATTACGTTTTTATGAAAAGAATGGTTTGATTGAACCCGCAGGCCGTAGTGACAGTGGTTATCGTCTTTACAGTGAGGGTGATTTATCGCGGGTTAAATTTATTTTACGTGCTAAAGCGATAGGCTTGAGCCTTGGTGAAATTTGTGAGTTATTAGATATTCGACTTGAGGCAAGCCTTCACAGTTGCGCTGAAGTAAAAGCAATCACGCAAGCGAAATTAGATGAAGTTGATACTAAAATCGCTGAACTACAACGGATTCGAGGCGCATTAAAAAAAATCAATGATGCTTGTTGTGGTCATCGTAATGATGATGCTAGTCATTGCTCGATTTTAGGGGCACTGAATGACAGCGATGATATGGCGAACCCAGCAGTAAAACCCGAGCCTTGTAGTTCAGGACAGTGTCATTGTGATGATTAATTATTAGTGGCATCTTTGACATTTTCAATCACATCTTTGGTGGTATCACGAAAGAAGTGACCCGTTGCTGTGGTTGCATCTCTGGTGGCATGACCGACTTCCGTCAAGCCTTGTTTCATATCTTGTTTGTTTTGGCTTGAACAACCTGCAATTACAAAAAGGCTAAATATGATGGCTACAATAGTTATCTTTTTCAATGTTAATGATTCCAACAAATAATGGTTGGCGTTAGTGTAGCGTTTTTTTATCATGATCCAAGTCAAAATCAGGTTAGTTCGTCATATTTTTGACAACTATTTTTCGTTAGTGGTTCATTTGAAATTGTGATAGTTTCAGGGCTTCGAAAATTTGCTTTACCCGTTTAGCAATAAGGAAATTCAATGTTAAAAGTGAATGAATATTTTGATGGCCAAGTAAAATCTGTTGGCTTTGAATCTGCAGGTGATCATGCCAGTGTTGGTGTGATGGTTGCGGGTGAATATACCTTTTCGACCGCTGCCCCTGAGCGTATGACAGTCGTAAAAGGCGAACTTACCGTAAAATTACCGGGTCATGTCGATTGGGAAACTTATGGTGCTGGTGATGATTTTGAAGTCCCAGGTGATAGCGCATTCCACGTAAAAGTTACCAAAACCACTGCTTACTTATGTGACTACCTATAAGTTATCTAAGTAGATTGGTAGATTGGTCAGTAAAAAAGCTTCGTTACGACGAAGCTTTTTTATTGGCTATGATTTAGGCTGAATCACGACAGATAAGTTGTGGCGCGAGAATTAAACGTTGAATGTCAGTATTATTGTTAGTCATTTTTGAAAGTAAGCGCTTACCTGCTTGTTGGCCAATTTCTCTTACTGGCGAGCTTACAACGGTCAGTGATGGCTGAATTAATGTGGCTTCTGCAATATCATCAAAGCTAATGATCGCCACTTGTTGATCAATATAGTTATCTTTCCCAACACTTTTTCCGCTTCGTTTTACCCCATATATAGCCCCTAATGCCACCGTTGGGCTATGACATAAAATGGCTGTTATCTTTGGATGTTGAGTTAATAATTGCTGCACTGTTGTTGCGGCATGTTGTTGTTGATTGTTGGTTTCAATGATCCATTCATTTTTAAAGGGTAATCCGTATTGAATCAAAGTACTCCCAAAGCCGCCTAACCGTTCCGCACGTGTTAATGACTCACCCGAGCCGCCGATATAAGCAATATGGCGGTGACCTTGCTCAATGAAATGTTGAGTGGCAAGAACGGCAGCTTGATGATTATCAGGGCCAATATAATCAACCTCATTATTCATTGCTGCACGCGCTAAGCAAACCGCAGGGATCCCCGCTTGTTGTGCCATTGCAATAACCGTTGCCGTCGCTTCTCTTACCGGACTAAAAGCAATGCCGGCGACACCTTGTTGGATCATTGATTGCACACATTGGATTAATTTTTGTGGACTGTGATTCGATTGAGCCAAAAATAACAAATAACCTTGTTGTTCTAATTCCTCACTAATACCTGCGGTAATCTCAGTATAAAACGGATCAGTAATGTCGCTTAAGACTAAGCCAATTAAATTGGAATGGGAGGTACGTAGATTAGCCGCTGCAGTATTACGAACATAGCCTAATTCAGCAACAGCTTGATTAACTTTATCAATGGTTGCGGTGGATATTCGGCCTTTATTACTGAGTACTAACGAGACGGTAGACACAGAGACATCAGCGTAGGCTGCGACATCAGTAATTTTTATTTTGGGTGTCTTACTCGTCATCAGTGAATGGCTCCTATTCATGCGGTTGCATTTAAAAACGTTATCTTGGTGGCAATTATTGTAACAGGATCACAAATTTGGAAATGGGTGCTAACTCGCTATATTTCCGTGATCTTGCTAGCGATAAAAATAGGTAAAACGTTTTATCATTTGCTACGTAATTTATCAAAAGCGTTGACCGAAGTCTTGAGCTCATTTTTGTCGACGTTTTTTTTCAATAAAGAGCTAAAACGATTTACCTCTTTATTATCGATGTTGAATGTCTCGTTAGTGAGTGACTCATTATGGCTAAATCTGCACCTAAAACGACCCTCTGGGAATTTTTTCAAAGCTTAGGCAAAACCTTCATGCTCCCGGTCGCTTTATTAGCGTTCTCGGGCATTTTATTGGGCATTGGTAGTTCACTATCGAGTGCCGCTGTTAAAGAAAGCATCCCCTTTTTAGATAATACCCTTTTACAATTGTTGTTCATGTGGATGACTAAAATTGGCTTAGTGGCCTTTATTTATCTGCCGATTATGTTTGCTGTTGCGATTCCATTAGGATTGGCGCGGGAAGAAAAAGGGGTGGCGGCGTTTGCAGGTTTTGTTGGTTACGCCGCTTTAAACTTGTCGATTAATTTCTATTTAACCGTTGCTGGCGTTATTGGAAATTCCACCGAAGAAAAAGCATATGGGGTTAAGTTAATTCTTGGGGTTGAGTCAATTGATACCGGTATTTTAGGGGCTGTAATTGTCGGTATTATTGTCGCTAAACTGCATGCGCGCTTTTACACCTATAAAATGCCCGATGCATTAGCTTTCTTTGGTGGCGCACGTTTTGTACCTATTATTTCAACGCTAGTTTTAGGCGTGGTGGGTTTAGTTGTTCCTGTGGTGTGGCCATATTTTGCGATGGGCATTGCTGGTATTGGTAACCTGATTTCTCATGCCGGTCCGTTTGGTCCATTCTTATTTGGTACTGGTGAGCGCTTATTATTACCGTTTGGTTTACACCATGTTTTAGTTGCATTGGTACGTTTTACTGAGGCTGGTGGTTCGTTAGAAGTGTGTGGTAAAACCGTTAGTGGTGCACTTAATATTTTCTATTCTGAGTTAGCCTGCCCAACCTCTCAAGGGTTCTCTGGCTCTGCAACCGCATTTTTATCTCAAGGTAAAATGCCAGTGTTCTTAGGTGGTTTACCGGGCGCTGCGTTAGCGATGTATCATTGTGCGCGTCTTGAAAATCGCGGCAAGGTGAAAGCGTTATTATTATCAGGTGTGATCGCTTGTATTATCGGAGGCATCACTGAGCCATTAGAATTCTTGTTCTTGTTTGTTGCGCCTGCATTGTATGTGGTACATGCCATTTTAACGGGTGTGGGCTTTATGGTTATGGGCTTATTAGGCGTTACCATTGGTAATACCGATGGCAATATTATCGACTTCTTGATCTTTGGTGTATTGCAAGGCACTGCAACCAAGTGGTATTTAGTGCCAATGGTAGCAGCGGTATGGTTTGTGGTTTATTACAGCGTATTCCGATTTGCAATCACTCGCTTTAACCTTAAAACACCGGGGCGTGAAGTTGAAACCAAAGAAGCATTAGCCTTTGCGGTGACGGGTGAGAAAACAACGGGTTATAAAGGCGATATTATTTTAGCGGCATTAGGTGGTGCGGATAATTTAGTCTCACTTGATAATTGTATTACCCGTTTACGTCTGTCAGTCAATGACATGAGTTTAGTCAATGATGCTGTGTTAAAAGCCAATGGTGCCTTAGGGGTGGTCAAACTTGATGCGCATAATCTACAAGTGGTGATTGGACCTCAAGTTCATATGGTGAAAAACGAAATACAAGGCTTGCTACCTGCTAGCGCATAATTTAAACCGCGGAGCTTAAGGCTCCGCTTTTTTATTGTATTTTTATTGTTTAGGCTCGATTGCCTGCGAGGTTGTTATGTTTGATTTCTCTGTTCCAGTAAATCGTTACGGTACTTATTGCACTCAGTGGGATTATGTTGCAGATCGTTTTGGTTGTGATGATTTATTGCCGTTTACGATTTCAGATATGGATTTTGCGGTGGCGCCCTGTATTCAAAAGGCGTTAGCGACGCGATTAGAGCATTCAGTGTTTGGTTATAGTCGCTGGAATCACGATGATTTTAAATTGGCGATCTGTGGTTGGTTTGAGCGTCGTTATCACACTGAGCTTGATAGCCATAGTATCGTTTACGGGCCGTCAGTGATTTATATCATTTCGCAGTTAGTACAATTATGGACTGAAGTTGGTGATGGCGTATTAGTTCATACTCCAGCTTATGATGCGTTTGCCAATATGCTTAATGCTAATCAACGCCAGTTGCTAACCAGCCCACTATTGAAAACCGATACGGGCAGTTATGAGATTGACTGGCCACAGTTTGAAGCGCAAGCGGCGCGTATTGAGTGCAAGGTGTTGTTATTGTGTAGCCCCCAAAATCCAACAGGGCGAGTATGGACCCGTGATGAATTAACGCGTATGGCGCAGATTTGTCAGCACCATAACGTTAACGTCATTTCCGATGATATTCATATGGACATTGCTTTTAGTGATTATATTCCTTGGCCACAAGTCGCGGTTGATCAGCAATGGGCATTGGTTTCTTCAGCCTCTAAATCGTTTAATATTCCTGCGCTGACAGGTGCGTATGCTGTGATTGCTGATGAGAGTCTGCGTGATGGGTACTTAACACAGCTCAAAGCCGCTCATGGACTGTCATCACCCTCTATTCTTGGCGTTATTGGTCATATCGCTGCTTATAATGAAGGGGAAGAGTGGCTTGATTGTCTTAAAGAGTATCTGCACGCTAATTTGCATTATGTTGCTGAACAATTAAATCAGGCTTTTCCTGAATTATACTATCAAGTGCCGCAAGGAACCTATTTAGCTTGGATTGATTTAAATCCCCTGAAGATTGATATGGATGCTTTACAGCAAGTATTGATTAATGATCATCGGGTCGCGATCATGCGTGGTGATACGTATGGCATCGAAGGTACAGGATATGTACGTTTAAATGTTGGGTGCCCACGTAGCAAGGTAGAAATGGGAGTAACAGCTTTGATTGCAGCGTTGAATGAATTGATCACTCGATAATATTGAGATCATCTGTTGGGTAATTAACGCTATTTATTGAGATAGCGTTTTTTTGTAATTGATATCATATAGTGATAATTGCCTTTAAGGTATAATTTATCGCACTCTTAAATGATTAGCGAGTTTTATTATGCTCAAGTGTGATAAATGTCAATCTTATGATATTAAAAGAATACATCGGAGGTTTTACCAACGTTTATTAATTAAACGTGTCAGAATTTGTAATGAATGTGGTCATGTGCATAAACACTTTAAGTATACGTTTTTAAATAAATCAGACAGTTAGGTTTTGTCTGTTGTATTTTAAACCGTACGCCAATTATAAAATATTTAGTAAGTACGTTGATTGTTGTTACAAATAGTCGTTATTAAAGAGCCTATGTCATTTTATATGAGTGGGCTTTTTTTATATGGCAACTCACTAATGATAGATTGATGAAGGAAAGGAATTTTTTATTTAATATTTAACCTAAATAATCAAGCTCTTAATACCTATAAGTACTGCTGCTAATATGCAATCAATTTATCTTGGTTCTGATTTAGTGTATGCTCGTTGTTGCGTATCTGTGCATTAAAGGAGTTTAGAGTGAATCAGTGTAGTCACTGCCAGTCATATGATATTGAACGAGTACACCGTAAATTTTATCAACGGTTATTTATTCGCCGGATTATTCAATGTCGTCAATGTGAGCATATGCAGAAATTTTTTAAGTATGATCTTTTAAATAAGGCTGATACAGCTAAAAATAAATAACATGATGATTAACCGATTACTATATAACGAAAAAGCCCATTTCATCGTGATGATGAAATGGGCTTTTTTACAATCATTAAACCAATAAGGTTTAGTTCATGCCATATGAATTAATTTAGTGTTTTGGTTTGTATTGAGTTGTGTTTGGTTGTTGTTGTAAGTGTTTGTTTGTAGTTGGTTTAAATTGTTTTTATGTATGTGTTGGTATTGGCAGGTTTTGATTTTTATGATTAACTAGGGGTACACGTGAGGGTACATGAATGGTTCGTGCCCATGGAGAAAATAAATGCCACGGTTATTTGATAAACATTTAAAAGCAATGCTAGATAAACCTCAGACAGGAATAGTAACTTACTCTGATGGGGATGGCTTAGGTGCAAGGGTGTCATTAACAGGTAAGATTCGTTGGCAATACCGCTATAAAATAAATAATAAAAATAAGCGGTTTGATTTAGGGGATTACCCTGAGCTTTCACTATCAAAAGCACGAGAAGTTGTGATGCAGTGTCGTTCATGGTTAGCTGACGGGTTAGACCCAAAACATCAACGCACGATTCAAATAACAAAAACATTGAATCCAGTAACGGTGAAAGAGGCGTTAGAGTATTGGTTAGTTGAGTATGCTGAGGGAAATCGAGCTAATGTTGAAAAACATCGTGCTCAGTTTAAGCGACATATTTATACCTATATTGGTGATTTACCTATAGAGCAGCTGGAAACTCGACATTGGTTAGAGTGTTTTGATCGTATTCGAAAAGGGGTGAAGGGCGAGCAAAAAGCAGCACCAGTTGCTGCTGGATATGTTTTACAAAACACAAAACAGGCATTGCGTTTCTGTCGTGTTCGTCATTATGCACATACTAGAGCTTTAGATGATTTGATGATTTCTGATGTTGGTTCTAAACAACGAAAAAAAGATCGAGTATTAACCGATAAAGAACTGGCAGATATATGGGAAATGGTACAAAAACCCAATGCGCGTTACATGGCTTATTATCCTAATTTAATTAAATTATTAATTATTTTTGGTGCTCGAACGCAAGAGATTCGTTTATCTACATGGGATGAGTGGGATTTTGAACAAGGTTTTTGGACTGTCCCTAAAAGTCATAGTAAAACGGATGCTGTTATTATTCGCCCAATACCTGTAGAGATTGTTAGTTGGCTATTAGAATTAAAGTCAATGAGTGGTAATGAATACGTACTAGGTGAGTTGAAGTTACCAGAAGCGGTAAGTGTTCAAGGTGGTAAAATGTGGAAGCGATTAGACCATAAAGAAAAATGGACGTTACATGATTTACGTCGAACGCTAGCCACTAAACTGAATGATTTAGGTGTCGCACCGCATGTGGTTGAACAATTACTAGGTCATAGTCTCGGCGGAGTGATGGCTATTTATAATAGAAGCCAATATTTACCTGAGAAAAAGGCTGCGTTAGATCTATGGTTAGATAGATTAGATTTACTGATAAATCCTGCTGATAATGTATTAGTAATGAAGCAACATTAAGTTTTCAAATGTAAAAAAGCCAGACGATAAGTCATAAAGACAAATGGTCTGGCTTTACCCACCCCTATCCCATATTACTAAGGATCATTTCGGCTACTTGGCTCACCGTTTTCACCTAGCCAGTGGCAAATCACTTAGTACCGGAAATGCTTTAACACGACCTAACACCATTTAGGCAATTAGGTGGTGTGGCTTATTGCCTTCGCATTGATTGTAAAGTTGTGTGTCCAACTTCATGTGGGAGATTAGCTCTCCTCGGGCTATTTGGGTTCGGTTATTATCAGCATATCTACTTAAAGATCAACTATATCATTGATAGCGTATCCATTTTTAAGTAAAAATTGTCTGATTATGTACTTAAGATAAAGTGCATCATTACGTATATTTCTGGCTAACTTATTTTCTGAATGACAGAATGTATTCACAATAGAATCTATGGTATCCACAAGTTCTTGTGGTGATAAATTTTTATGTGTTTTTACTAAATACCAGTTGGCTTGTTCATTATTGCTTATTTTCTTGTTTTTTAATAATTTATCAACATTTGAACCATCATCATCTAAGCCTACTTTTTTTTGCTCTAATAGATGAAAAACACTACCTAAATTAAGTATGGCAAACTTACAAACTCCAACTTTTCCTATTGGCTTTGATCTGCTATCTCTGTAGTTTAAGGTGTGAGTTAAGAGTATTTCACCCTCTATTTTATGATAAATAAATTCATATGGGTTTTCTGTTTGGCTATAAAAAAGATGTTCCATCTTTCGCTTCAATAGGTGTCCAAATTCATTGATGAAAAACTGTACTTGGCGTTCTGTTGCCAGTGCTTTTCCATTACGCCACTTAGATACTTGACCTTCAGATGAGAATCCTGCCTTTTTTGCTATATCTTTATTTGTATAACCATTTTCGATAGCTAGTCTGATTAATTGCTTTGTGTAGCGGTACTTTTTTTGAGACTTTTCTTTTTGTTCTGTCATTGTCTTACTAACCATTGAAAATGGCTGGTGGATTGATTTTATATCCACCAGCGAAGTACTTAATTATCTAGATAATCGTCATTATTTGGATTATGTGCATCAGCCCAATCATCCATATCAGCATCATTATTGGGGTTGTTGATATCAGACCAAATATCTAGTTCATCTTGAGTCATATCTGATGAGTCAGGCATAGCTTACTCCTTATCTTTTAATTGGCGGCTACGGTTATCTAAAACTTTTTGATAAGTTTTATTCGTACCTGTTGTTCCTTTGTTTTTATTTGCTTGATCTGCTTTGTGATTGTTATTGCTCATAATGTGTTACCTCATTCGTTTCGTTGAGGTAACTATATGACTATAAAGAATAAATATTAAGTGATGAAATGGTGATAACTCAGTGATATTTGGTGATTATCAGTGATACTTAATCAATTGGTTGAAAAACAAACAATAAAAAGGCTATAGGAAAGTGCCTATAGCCTTAAATATTATGATGTCAGGGCTTATTACTGTCCCTTCAACATATCAAACACTACCCGAGCAAAGCCTTTTGCCAGTTCTGGGTTGGATAGGTATTGCATCATCATTTCTTGGTGTGATTCATTACTATCCATTACGCATCATCAATGGCTTGTGGGAAGTCGCCTAGCATTGCTTGATCACGAGTATTGTTATTAATCTGGGTCATTACTGATTCGTTCTCTGATAACTTGTCACGTACAGTCTTGGCGTAGTTGATCATGTCATTATCAGTTAAGTTCTCAGTGCTAAACAACTCGTTTAAGCGGTTAAGGATCAGCGATAAGAAGTTTTTAACCCTCATAGCTTCCGTAATACTTTGGTTCGACTAGGTGAAAGACTTTGCCGAACTCCTGAAGAGTTTAAAGTATGGAGTCAAAATTTAGGGCATGAAAGCGTACTGACTAGTTTTTATAGTTATGGTGATGTACCTGACTACAAGCAGGCCTAGTTATTGCGGAAACTAGCCAAACCAGCAGAGGGCACTTCTTCAGATATGGAGGAGCAGTTCAAGCAGTTTCAACGAATGATGGGAAATAAATAAAACCTAATTAGCGGGTACCCAAAAACATCCATTTAATGTAAGACGGCAGAACTCAGATTAAGCAATTAGCTATTTAAACAGTCGATTGGAAGTAAATTATCAGGAAGATGTAGTCAGATCTCTTTCTGTAAGAATAAAAGGCAGTTGAGCTACTAAGCTTTGCTGCCTTTTCTATTTAATTCTATTTGCTATTCCTCAAGAGCAGGAGCAAAAGCAAACCAGATAGTGCCATTCCACCCATCATTACATTCAAAAACAACGCCACCATCGATAGTTAACATTTTCGAAATTATCTTTGGTTCAATATCTTCAATATTAAGATCTAGATTTTTGAGAATAGCTTCGACTCTCGGTGAGATATAGCCCCATTCCCCAGCGCCGCCAATGTATGTGAATAAACATGTCGGGTCGTTTTCAGGCTCATATAACACTTCTTCGCCATTATTGAAGCAATTACCCGAATAAGGTGAATAAAGTTCAACGTATTCTTTTTCTATTTTGATGTAATTTAATGTCATTGTTTTATTAGTTCTGATTTTATATACGCAATATACTTAATTAGCATAATAGAATGAAATTAACCATCATTAATGGTCTATTATCTACCCAAGTGGACTCAGGAATATATTGATTGGAGTGCAATGAAATTAAAAATAGTCATGTAAAAGTAACTATCGTTTGTTAAGACAATAGTTACTTAGTTTTATTACTTCAACTGCCCTTCAACATATCAAACACTACCCGAGCAAAGCCTTTTGCCAGTTCTGGGTTTGATAGGTACTGCATCATCATTTCTTGGTGTGATTCATTACTATCCATTACCGCATCATCAATCGCTTGAGGGAAGTCGCCTAGCATGGCTTGATCACGAGTATTGTTATTAATCTGGGTCATTACTGATTCGTTCTCTGATAACTTGTCACGTACCGTCTTGGCATAGTTGATCATGTCACTATCAGTTAAGTTCTCAGTGCTAAACAACTCGTTTAAGCGGTTAAGGATCAGCGATAAGAAGTCTTCTTCCTTGTTCTTAGGCTTAGCCGTACCGACATCATTACTTGGCTCTAGCTTGTAATCTGCTGCGTCTTCTTTGAGCTTGATGTCTTGTTCACGGATCTTTGATAAGCGGTAGTGGCTCATCTCGACGTTGCTTAAATCAATCTCATCCTCTTGCACGTTTTGTTCATGCAGGAGTGGACGTAGATAACGGGCAAACAGGCTCAGTTTCTCAAGCTCTTTATCTTCATAATCGACAATCTGTGACATGAACTCAAAGAAGCGTACAAAACTACCTAAGTCTTTCTTGAAGATTTCTAGGCGGTCTTTTTCCTGCTTACACTCTTTAAAAGCATTTTCAGCATTAGCAATTAGAACCGCATCTTGGGTCTTCTTGGTGCGCTCGAACATATCTTTTGATTGAATATAAGCATCAATCGCAGATTTATAACGATGCTGCCAACGGTCAACCGCAGGTTTGCAGATATTACTCACCGCAGCGTTAGATTTCTTCTTAGTCAGGAAGGCAACACAGAATTGCTCAACTTCATTCCATAAGAAAATACCGCTAGAACGTAGCTTTTCATACAAATCAAACACAAGGTTAGGATCGGTGACATCCACCAGCTCAGCGGTTTGATAGTAAGGTTGGAACGCTTCGAGAATATCATCAGGCTCGTTAAAGAAGTCTAATACAAACGTACCACTTTCAGCCTTGCCGAGATAAGTACGGTTTAAGCGTGAGAGGGTCTGTACGCACTCCACACCACCTAAAGGCTTATCAACATACATTGCACACAGTTTAGGTTGGTCAAAGCCTGTCTGGAACTTATTAGCCACCAGCATCACTTGGTAATCATCACTATCAAACGCTTTACGCATATCACGACCCTTTAAGTTAGGGTTCATGTTGTTTTCAGTGAATTTCTTATTAAGCAGCGCAAGGCTATCAGGATCGTTGTCGTTAAATTCCACTTCACCAGAGAACGCCACCATTGCTGCAATGCGTTGGTAGTTGTTATCGGTAATGTATTTATCAAACGCCAGCTTATAGCGTACCGCTTCTTTACGAGAGCTCGTCACTACCATAGCTTTTGCTTGACCACCTAATAAGTGCATTACATGGTTTTTGTAGTGCTCAACAATCACTTTTACTTTTTGTGAAATGTTGTAATCATGCAAGCGTACCCACTGATTAAGCTTGGTTTTTGCTTTCTTGCTGTCTACTTCTTTATCAGCGGCTTCCATCTTTTGAACGAGCTTGTATGCCACTTGATAGCTGGTGTAGTTCTTGAGTACATCTAGAATAAAGCCTTCTTCGATTGCCTGACGCATAGAATACACATGGTAGGCGTGTGGCTTGTTGGTTTTAGACGCTGGTTCATCAAGATTTGGTCGGCGTCCAAACAACTCTAAGGTTTTCGCTTTCGGTGTTGCAGTGAACGCATAGTAATTAAGATTATTACTGTTCTTACGTGCCGCCATGGTTGCATCAAGAATATCTTCTGACGATAGCATCACATCATCATCGGCTTCTTCGGTCATCAATACTTCTTTAAGCTGACGAGCGGTAGAGCCGCTTTGTGATGAGTGGGCTTCATCGGCAATCACCGCATACTTACGCTGCTTTAAGCTCACGCTGTTTTCAATCGCACGCAGTACATACGGGAAGGTTTGAATCGTCACAATGATGATAGGTTGAGAGTTCTCAAGCGCAGCCGCCAGCTTTTCAGATTTAGAGCCGTCACCTTCTTTGTTGTTGATACGTCCCACCACACCATCAGCATGTTCAAACTGATAGATGGTATCTTGAAGCTGATCATCTAATACGGTGCGGTCTGTTACCACAATCACTGAATGGAACTGCTTTTCACCTTGCTCATCATAAAGGGTAGATAGCTGGTGGGCTGTCCATGCAATCGAGTTTGATTTACCTGAACCTGCACTGTGCTGAATCAGGTATTTATTCCCCGTACCTTCAGCAACGGCTGCACCGATAAGTTTACGCACCACATCCCACTGATGGTAACGAGGGAAGATCAGGGTTTCTTTCTTGTACTTGCGTCCTTCCCAATCTTCTTTTTCTTCAATTTGCAGGTGAATGAAGCTACCTAATATTTTTAATAGGTTCTCAGGCAGTAATACTTCATTCCACAGGTAATCAGTGGCGTAGCGGTTTTGATCTTCGGGTACATCGTTACCTTTACCGCCTTCTTTCGTGCCTTTGTTAAACGGTAGGAAGAAGGTGTCATCACCAGCTAGCTTAGTTGCCATGAAGACTTCGTATTGGCTTGCAGCAAAGTGTACCAATGCACCACGTTTGAAGGTCAGTAATGGCTCAGGCTTTTTGGTTTCAGGATCTTTCGGCAAACGGGTTTGTTTGTATTGCTTAATGGCGTTGTGTACCGCTTGTTTGAACTCAGATTTCAACTCAAGGGTTGATACTGGTAAGCCGTTTACAAACAACACCAAATCAATACGCCATGCTTTGGCTTTCTTGCCTGTTAGGGCTAAGTGCTCTGCGGTGGCGTAAGGGCTGTAAACTAATTCTGGCACTACGCGGCAGATGTTCTGCTCATAACGTGCCAGCGTTTCAGGGTTAAGGTTGTGCTCTGGTTTAAACTGACACAGCGAGAAACGGGCGTTACGGATCTTTAAGCCGTGACGCAGCACACCTAGTGTACCGTAAGTGCGAGAAACGGCATCTGTAGCGTTACTGTCGGCTTTTTTTAGTTGTGCCACCAGCGCATCAAGAAAGTGACGCTCGGTGTCATTGGGGTACACCTTGGCAAACTTTTCCCACTCTTTGGGTTGAGTCGTTTGAACAAAGTGCAGTGCATCTTCACAATACAAAGCACGTTTACGATCATAACGGTCAGATTTACCTAGCTTCCAACCGTTAGCGACCATTTGAGCGATCATTTCATCTTGAAATATACGTTCTTGAGTGGTGTCTTTGCTCATGCCATCGCCTCTTGTGCTGCCTCTTGTGCTGCCTCTTGTGCTGCCTCTTGTACTGCCTCTTGTACTGCCTCATTGGTATCACTGTTGGTGGTGGGTGCTATCCCGTCTTTCAAGGTAAAGTGCCGAACGTCAATCTTGCCTGTGACGGCTGCTGAAATAAGGGCAGTGCGGCGTTCTTGCATTAGATTGATAGCATCTTGTGCTTTCGATGTGAGTAGTGAATAACGGTTAATAGTTTCCTTTATTGAATTAACTATTAATTTAACTTCATTACTAGAGGGAATTGGCACAGAAATTTCTTTTACAATATCTGTATTTAAGTTTGGTTGACCAGAGCCTTGTTTGATCCTTTCTCTTAAATTATGGGTTAACGTTGATAAATAGAAATAAGCGAATTCAGAATTAATTTGTAAATTTTCAAAGCCAACAACCCCATCATTAGCATTGGCATCAATGCTTAGTATTTTAGGTACACCGAGTGTTGCGCCACTATTTGATAACAGTAGAGTCCCAGACTGAAATACTCGACATTGATCACTTCCTTTTTTTGTGAGGAATGTTTCTGTTTGATTTAGATAAATATCATTATCTTTAGTGATTTCTGCAACTGTTACCCAAGGGGAGTAGTCACCATTGAATAGCGTGGGATCGCCAGCAGGGCGAGGTGATCCTCCTCGGACAACTGATGAAATATAGCCAAACTTTGTTATATCCCAATGCGCTGGCACTTCACCCAACCACTCAACACCCGAATCTTTCATTGGTACATCAGGGTTTAGCCCTTTTGTGACGGCATGGCTAATCACCGCTTGGCGTTTTTCTTTAAGCAGTTCGATAAGTTGCTGCTGCTTTTCGATAAGCGTGTCGATTTTTACCGTTTCGTGATCGAGGAAGGCTGCGATTTGGGTTTGTTCTTTTAGCACTGGTGCTGAGATTTTTAATGCAGCAACTTTTTCTTGGTTAATGTTTGGCTGTCCGCCACCTGATGATAATTGAACAATGTCGTCTTTAAATGCCTGTAACCAATAAAAAAGATACTTATTCTTAAGCACCTTTGATTTTGTCATTACACAACAAGCTTGGTTTGTAGTTGCATCTACTCCTAAAATCCCTAGTCTGCCAATTGTTGCGCCATACATAGCGATAGCAATTGAACCTTTAGGGTAAATTTTCAAAGCCGTGAAAGTCTCTATAGTTAGAGGTGAGACTTTTTTCGTTGTATCCGTAATTATATTTTCACGAAGCTCACCTGTTGTAATCCAAGGTATATCTCCTTGAAACCACTTTTCATTATTAGAGGTGGGTGTCGTTCCTGAACCAATTAATTCATAAGCATGTGACAGTTTCCACATTTCCCATGAGGATGGTATAGATCCAACCCACTCAACGCCCGAATCCTTATATTCTGGATACGCTGCGTATTTCCCGCTCAAGGCTGCTTTACTCATTACGAACGCACCTCTTGAAGTAGGCTCATAATTTCATCGCTGACCAATGCTAAATCTTCATCAATGGCTTCTAGCGCACGAGGTGGCTGATACACGTAGAAATGGCGGTTAAACGGGATTTCATAACCTACAATGCCAATCTCATTGTCTTTCTCATCGCGCTTATCAGCATTGATCCACGCATCGCTAACGTGTGGCAATACTTCACGTTTGACGTAGCTTTCAATTGACTCTGTGGTGGTAACGCTAGAATCAAGCGGTACGTTTTCGTTATCACGTAGGTCGCCATCTGGTTGGAACTCAACCACTTTACCGTTGTAGTTAAATGAACCATATAACGGTTGTGCGGCTTCTTTGATGACTTTCTTGATTACAGGCTCAGCTTCTGGGTTCTTAAACGTTACCGCATCAAAGAATTGCTTCTTCTCTTTGGTATCAAACTTAATGCTCGTTGCTTTGAATGCGCCTTTCATGGTGATGTCGAATTGGTTGAAATCATTGCTTACCACATTCCGACCACCAGCCATCTCTTTACCAACAGACATAGCAGATACTGCGGTTTGTAGCTGTTGGGCTTTGTCCATTAGCGAGCGTTGGAATAACCATAACTTGCTGTCTAACAGATCTTTGATTTGTTTTTCTTTCAGTTCGCTAAACTCAGCTTTGATAAGTGCACGCACTTCGGTTTCTACTGCTGTAAGGTAGCCGTAGTCAGTCTCGCTCCATGCTGTACCAAATGCGTTATATAAACGCTCCATAGGCGCATTGAATGGCTTGGGTGCAAAGCGTAGGCTTTCAATCGCTGCATCGGTGATTTGTGCTGATAGACGCAATGGACGCTCAATGGTTAAGCGACGGTAGCCAAAGTCGGTGCTGTTGAAAATCTTACTAGCGAATGTCTTTGGTGCTGCTGTTTTGCTGGTGGACGATTGACGACCACGGTTAGATTTTTGCTCTGCTGGCTTATCTAGCTCACGGGCATCAACCACTTCAAAGTTACCAAAAGTACGGGTGATGAGTTTGATGTCATCTTCGCTCATTAGGTTACGCTTAGAGCCTAACGATTTACGCATCTTGCCACACAGGTTCGAGCCATCAATCAGTTGAACTTTGCCCTTACGCTCAGATTTTTTCTTGTTGGACAGTACCCACACATAGGTCGCAATACCTGTGTTGTAGAACATATCAGTCGGTAGGGCGATGATGCCTTCTAATAAGTCAGCTTCAAGGATGTAACGACGAATTTCGCTTTCACCGCTACCAGCACCGCCCGTAAACAGTGGAGAGCCATTTAGGATGATACCGATACGACCACCATCATTTACGCTGCCATCAACGTTATGAGTGTCACGCATCTTGCTGATAAGGTGCATCAAGAACAGTAATGAGCCATCAGATACACGCGGTAAACCTGCACCAAAGCGACCATCAAAACCTTTTAGGGTATGCTCGTCTTTGATTTCACCTTCGATTTTCTTCCAATCGACACCAAACGGTGGGTTAGACAGCATGTAATCGAATTGGTCTGCTGGTAGTTGGTCGTTAGATAGGGTGTTACCTAGCTTGATACGGCTAACGTCTTGCCCTTTGATGAGCATATCGGCTTTACAGATAGCGTAAGACTCTGGGTTTAACTCCTGACCAAAAGCACGCATTACGGCTTTAGGGTTCAATTCGTGAACGTATTCCATGCCTGATGATAAGAAACCACCTGTACCTGCTGTTGGGTCATAGATAGTACGAATGATGCCATCTTGTGTCAGGGCTTCATCATCTTCCATGAACACCAGTGATGTGGTTAAGCGAACGATATCACGAGGGGTAAAGTGTTCACCTGCGGTTTCATTAGAGCTTTCAGCAAAGCGACGGATTAATTCTTCAAAGATTAACCCCATCTGATGGTTTGATACTGCCTTTGGGCTAAGGTCAGTGGTAGCGAATTTCTTTACTACCTTGAACAGCAGGTTAGCGTCATCCAATAAACCGACAAATTCATCAAACTTGAAGTGTTCAAAGATTTCACGAGCATCGGCAGAGAAACACTGAATGTAGTTTTCTAGGTTATCTTTAATGTCACTTTGACCTATTTTTCCTAGATCCATCGGTGAGGTGTTAAAGAACGACAAGCCTTTAGGTGCTGATGCTGAAACAGTATGACGTTTGAGCATTTTTTCTTTAGCTTCTTCCGTGATACTCATAGCATTGATTGTTGCTGCTTGAGCAACAACCGCATCTTTACTTTCTTCCAGTACACACTCAAGACGACGTAGCAGGGTAAACGGCAGAATCACACGCCCGTATTGGGACTGTTTGAAATCACCGCGAAGTAGGTCAGCTACAGACCAAATGAAGGCTGCGGTTTGGGTAAAATTAGAATTAGGCATGAAGGCTTCTTAATCAAAGTAACAATAAGATAATTGCGCGCATTGTAGCAGAAGGGATTATGGTGAACATCCACCAGCATCTCTATTTGGATGGTTAGCTGGTGGACGAATAATTATTATTTTATATCTAAGGCTGTACCTTTAAGGGGGCTATGCTTGTTGAGCCACTGATCAAGATATTCACGTTGTGGTTTACTTAATTCACTATTGTAGCTATTAGGCGTTAACTGAGGCAGGTAAACGGTAAAGCTAAGGTGCGCACTATGTTGTTCTTGGTAATAACGGTCTAGGGCGACTTGCAGCATCAATAACTCATTGGCTGATGTTAATTCCATGATTTGATACTTGAGCATTTCAAGTGGTATACGGTCTACATCAATTAAATAAAATACCTGTTGCCAGTCGATAGGTTGGGCGGTCATTAGCGCGTGTAGTCGCTCAAAACATTGGTATGCCCGTTGTTGGTAGTGTATGGGTATAGGTTCGCCAAAGTACCAACTAGGAAACTGTTTTAACGCATTGAGGCGAGATGCCATCTTTCCTTGTTCTGTTTTTGCACCTGTTGACTTACCGCCATGTAGTTTGCATCTTCCATTGCGCTTATTCCCCTTTCGCTTACAGGATTCACCATTGCGAGTTTTAGCACCACATAATGGCAATGATTCAAGGTTAAACCGTTTATTCATTAGGTTAGCTCCTATAAGTGCGAATTATGCTGGTGGGCTAATTGCGCACTTATTGGTTCGGTTCATGGGGTTTGTTTGAAGGGAAATTAATTTAATGACCACTTGTTAGCTTTAAAGGTGTGTCATTCAATAGCATTGTTTTCAAATTTTGACTGAATTGTTCAACCTTCTGTACGTATTGCGGCGTTTGTTTGTTATAGCTAGGGGTTGAGAGTAAGACCAGCATTTCCGTTATTGGGGCTATAGGATTAGGTTGGGTGTTATTAAATACTTTATTAGTGACCATTTTAATTACTCAAAGCATGGTAGATATATATAGATGAGGCTCATTTTGACCCCATAAACAATCGAAAAACGGCTTGTTAAGGTGTCTAAACTACCCCATAAATCATTGTAAAGTGGTGATGAATTCACCTTTTGGTGTTTATCAGCGACCTTAAATTATATTTATGGGGTTTATAGGGAACCTCAAAAACGTAAAGAACGTTTTTTGTATGTGACTACACCATCGTCAAAACGAATATTGGCTGATGGCTCATCGATATCTAGCCATGACAGCGCATATAAAATTGGCTGTTTATGAAAATGTTGTGCCCTACTGATACGAATCCAATCATGTTTTTCTAGCTCATCACGGCACTTGTATAAACGTTTTTTCTTCCATCCCCATTCTTGCATGATGGAGAGTGTTGCTTTTAGCATGCCATTATTGAAGCCTGTATATTGCTTCGTTATAAGCCAAAGTAATGCCTGTGCGTCATGATTTAATGTTTTGTAGTCTGGATGGTCGAAAATTTGATGTAATGCTTTAGTAAAACGCTCACTATTTTTATGGCGTCCATTTGGAAGCATACCTTTACTATTAGCTTTTCTTCCCATGATTAACGAGCCTCAATCCATGCTAAAAGCTCACTAAGCCGCCACGCGCAACTTCTGGCACCAAGATGAATACGAGCAGGGAATAGGCCTTTTTTTTCTAATTGATAGCACTGTGCACGACTAATAGACGTGATCAAGCGCCGCTCATCTTCTCTAATAAGACGTTCGGTAGTAATCGTTGCATTTTTAGGACTGAAAGTTGATGTCATCAGATAATCCTCTTTTGATTTCATATGTATTCAATGGAATTCATTATGAATAAAGGAAAATGCTGATGCTCGACAGCCGCCAGCGATTTAGATTAAATTTGGGTTTTGTTTAAAAAATGCTTCTAGCAGTGGAAGCGCTGCCGCGCAACTTCGGCCTCGACTTAAGATATACTCAGGTACAAGATTCGTTAATGCTTTTCGAATAATGCTAACTGAAGGAATAGGTAAGCTTACGAATAAGTAATTCCCAAGGTATTGGAGTAGCGCACCTACTTTCACACGTTGGCCATCTGTAAATTCGACAAACTTTATAACTGTTTGTACAAGTTTTTCGATGAGCGGGCGTTTAGCCAGATAGCTAACTCGACCACCATAAATAACTTGAACAATACTCGTTATAGCTCGCTTTAATGCAGGTGTTATGGGGTGTTGAATCTTGATGTATTCTTGGATTTCGTGATGGCGTAAGACTAACTGATAAATATCATCGATATACTGCAGGTGTTCTTTTTTTACTGATGTGTAAGTGATTTTACGAATTTCTTGAGTGATAGCATTGAGTGGGCTAGAGATCTGCTCAAGTTCTGATGACATTTTGTTTATGTCGATATGAATAAAGCGAGTATTCGTCATTATTTTACGTCTTACTTTGGATGGGTATAAGGGGTTAACAAATATTCAGGGGTACATATGAGGGTACATATAAAGAAAAAGCCATTTCCATACGAATGAAAATGGCTTTCTTTACAACAGTTTAGTCAGTTTTGACTAGTTCATGCCATATTTCTTTAGTTTCTTACGTAGCGTACCACGGTTGATACCCATCATGGTTGCAGCGCGAGTTTGGTTACCGCGCGTGTATTGCATGATAGTGTCTAGTAGTGGTTGTTCAACTTCTGCAAGCACAAGCTCGTACAGATCGTCGACTTCCTGACCATTTAATTGAGCAAGGTAGTTTTTAAGGGATGCCTTCACTGAATCACGTAATGGTTTCTGTGTGATTTGGTCTTGTGAAGTTACAGTTGTAACTGTTAACGCTTCGGAAGTCAGATTTTGTTCGAACATAATTCTGTAAGCTCTTCTAGTATTTATGCAACGTTTTCGAAGTAGCCTTGCAGCGCATCGATTTGCTGTTGAGCATCCTCGAGTGCGTTGAAGGTCCGGCGGAAATCACCTGCTGGTGCATGCTCTTTCAAATACCAAGACACGTGTTTACGTGCAATGCGTAATCCTAGGTAATCACCATAAAATTGGTGAAGTGCCGTAACATGACCCAACATAATTTCGCTGATTTCGTCAATTGACGGTGCAGCGAGGTGTTCACCGGTTGTTAAGTAATGGTGGATTTCTCTAAAAATCCACGGCTTTCCTTGTGCAGGTCGGCCAATCATTAGAGCGTCGGCACCGGTATAATCGAGTACAAAGCGTGCTTTCTCCGGGCTATCGATATCACCGTTAGCGATAACTGGGATCGAGATGGCTTGTTTCACCGCTCTAATGTAGTCATATTCCGCCTCACCTTTGTACATGCAAGCCTTGGTACGTCCATGAAGGGCGAGGGCCTGTATGCCGCATTGTTCGGCGAGTTTGGCTATGTTGACACAGTTTCTGTTGTCCAAGTCCCAGCCAGTACGGGTTTTAAGCGTAACGGGCACATCTACTGCGTCCACCACTGTACGAAGAATGTCTTCGATAAGATTGGGATACTGCAGTAGCGCAGAACCGGCTAATCGTTTATTTACTTTCTTGGCTGGGCATCCCATGTTGATATCGATGATTTGCGCACCGTTTTCAACACTGAATTGCGCAGCTTCGGCCATCAATTTTGGATCAGCACCTGCTATCTGAACCGAACGAATCCCTGATTCACCTTCGTGAACCATGCGATTGAGCGATTTAGACGTCTTCCAGAGATCTGGATTCGACGACATCATCTCGCTAACAGCCATGCCCGCACCGTAGCGAAGGCATAATTCACGAAATGGCCGATCGGTCACACCCGCCATTGGCGCGACTATCAGTTGGTTTTTAAGTTGATATGGACCGATATGCAAAATGTCTCTACCTGACTGTGCCAGTAAGGGCGCGCATTTTACGCATTTTTTACGCTGCTGAAAAGGCCAATAATTGAGCATGATGATTTTGTTTGTCAAAATCGTATGACTTTCAATCAATTGAACCGTTAAATTAATTAAAAATAATCAACAGCAGCAACCAATTACCGTAAATATTATGCTTTATGACCTGAGATACGACACCATTCTTCGCGTGCCATTACTGGATCTAATGTAATTTCATCGCTGTAATAGGTAGCAACATCTTCGGCTTGGCTTTCAAGTACACCAGAGATGGCTAAGTCACCGCCATGTTTCACTAGGCTCTTAATCACGGGTGATAGTTCACGCAATGGGCCAGCGAGAATGTTCGCAACAACGACGTCAGCTTGAATACCTTGTGGTTGATCTTGTGGCAGGTATAGCTCTAGATTGTCTGAAACACCATTGCGTTCAGCGTTATCACGAGAAGCTAAAATAGCTTGTGGATCGATATCAATACCGATCACTTTTGCTGCGCCTAATTTAAGTGCAGCAATGGCTAAAATACCTGAACCACAACCAAAATCGATGATGGTTTTACCAACTAGATCTTGACCGTCTAACCATTCAAGACACAATGATGTGGTTGGGTGAGTACCAGTACCAAATGCTAAACCTGGGTCTAACAATACATTGACGGCATTGGGTTCTGGTGCTTCATGCCAGCTTGGGCAAATCCACAAACGGCGACCAAAACGCATTGGGTGGAAATTATCCATCCACTCACGTTCCCAGTCTTTATCTTCTAATTGCTCAATTTTATAAGCAAAATCGTCAGCAATTAGCGGGCTATTGTTAAGCATGTTCAGCACGAAATCCATGTCGGCTTCAGCATCATACAAACCAATCACGTCAGTATCGCCCCATAAACGGGTTTCACCTGGCATCGGCTCGAAAACTGGCGTGTCTTGTGCATCAAGGAAAGTGGCGGATAGAGCACCAGTCTCTTCCATTAGCATATCGCCAATTGCTTCTGCGTTCTCTGCAGTAGCGTTCAGTTTAATTTGAATCCAAGGCATGGTTTATTCGCTTATTTTGTGACTACTTGAACATAGGGGGCGCAGTCTAGCATGAAATTTCACCAATCCCCATTAGCAGATAGCAAACAATCGATAAAAAAAAGAGAGAGCGGGTTGGCTCTCTCTGATTAATGTGTGGCTATGTTAGCGCAATTAACGGTGAAAAATCAGTTAACGTCGGCGATTTTCAATTTATTGGGGCGCGCATAGCTGCCGATAATAAACGCGATCAAACCAATGATTAATGTCGGTACGATGGCATGCATACCCCCCATATCAGGTTTACCTAACGATAACGCTAAGTAAGTGGTTAGCCCAACAATCATTGATGCAAAAGCACCCGTTGCTGATGCTTTTTCCCAATACAGTCCCAGTACTAAAGGCCATAGGAATACGGCTTGTAAGCTACCAAAGGCCAATAAGTTGAGCCAGATGATCATATTGGGTGGGTTCATTGCCGCTACAAAAACCAATGCTGAAAAAATAGCCGTTACCCATAATGATAATTTAGGTAACTTGGTTTCAGCGGCTTCACCCTCGGCAATTTTAGGATTGATATAATTAATATATAAATCTTTAAGCAAGGTTGCAGACGCTTGAATTAATTGGGAATCAATCGTCGACATAATGGCTGCCATTGGACCTGCTAAGAAGATCCCTGCAACCGCTGGTGGCAATACTGTCACCATTAAGATTGGCATGATCTGATCAGGACTGGCGATATTTGGCACGATGGCACGGCCTAGCGCACCGGCTAAATGCATACCAAACATTAATAGCGCGACCATAATGGTACTGATCACCATTCCTTTGTGCAGTGAGCGACTGTCTTTGTAGGACATGCAACGTACTGCAGCATGGGGCAATCCGATAACCCCAAAACAGACTAAGATCCAAAAGCTCAACATAAATGGTTGGCTTAAAAAATGGTGAGGGCCATAAGGTGATACTAATGCTGGATCAATGGAATGCAGCTTAGTGACAAGGGCACCAATACTGCCGCCAGTGTGAACGATCCCGACCAGAAGCGCGATCGTGCCAATGATCATCATGATCCCTTGAATGGTATCGGTCATGACGACCGCTCTAAAGCCACCAATAGTGGTATAGAGCCCAACCGTAATAGCAAATAGCATCAGCCCGTGAGTATAAGATAACCCAGTGACGGTTTGCAGCAAGCGTGCTCCACCAACAAATTGCACTACCATGGTGCCAAAGAAAGCCAGTAGCAGTGATAAGGATGCAAAGATCACCACCCCCTTATGTTGGTAACGCGCATATAAAATATCATTGAGGGTTAACGCATTATGACGTCGAGATTCAATCGCAAATTTTTTACCGAGCACACCCAATGTCAGCCATGCAGCGGGTAACTGGATCATGGCGAGTAATACCCATCCTAGCCCCATTTTATAAGCCGCTCCTGGGCCACCAATAAAGGTGCTGGCGCTGGCATAAGTAGCGGCAAGGGTCATGGCAAGGACAAAGCCACCCATGCTGCGACCACCGACGAGGTATTCAGTAAGGAAGTTACCTTTACTCTGAAAACGGCGGGTATAGAGTGCAACGCCAAAAACAGCGGCTAAATACAGCACCAAAGGAATGATAAGTTGGCTATTCATGTGGTTTATCGTCAGTTATTTCAAGAGGAAGATCGCGGTAAATAAATTTCACCATTAAGGCACACAGAATGGTAAAAACAATTGGACCAATGACACATGACAGCAAAAACCATAATGGGAAACCAAAATAGAGGGTTGGCATGCTGAGGTCATTAATAGCAGGGGCGAAGCCATAGGCGGAAACGTACCACCAAAGAAAATAAGCTAACGCAAGTCCTATCGCCCAGCGCGCTTCTTTATGCGCTTGACGGTAGCGGGCAGAAAGCGTTTTCATGCGGTTTCTCCAGTTGTGATGAGTAAAAGACTGATCAGTGAATTGAAATAATCACTGATAGTGGTTAAAAAAGGGCGCTATTGTGGCAAAAGATAGGGGTTTATGCCATGTCTAGTATCCAGCGTATAAAATGTGCTGTTGTTAAAAATAAAAAAGGCCACCCTTAGGTAGCCTTTTTAACGTTAAATAACGTTATTATTGTAAACCAAGCTTCTTCTCAAGGTAGTGGATGTTAGCGCCACCTTTTTGGAAGTTTTCATCAGCCATGATTTCTTGCTGAAGTGGAATATTGGTTTTAATGCCATCAATGATCATTTCACTTAATGCATTACGCATACGTGAGATTGCCACATCACGGTTTTCACCATACGCGATCAACTTACCAATCATTGAATCGTAGTAAGGCGGTACGGTGTAGCCAGTGTAGATATGAGATTCCCAACGAATACCCATGCCACCCGGTGAGTGGAAACGTGTGATCGTACCAGGGCAAGGAAGGAAACGCTCTGGATCTTCAGCATTAATACGACATTCAACTGCGTGACCGCGAATTTGAATATCTTTTTGGCTAAATGATAACGGTTGACCTGCCGCAATACGTAATTGCTCTTTAATCAGATCAATACCCGTAATCATTTCAGTCACAGGGTGTTCAACTTGAATACGAGTGTTCATTTCAATGAAGTAGAACTCACCGTTTTCATAAAGGAATTCAAACGTACCTGCACCACGGTAATTGATTTCAAGACAAGCACGAGTACAACGCTCACCGATGTATTTACGCATTTCTTCGGTAATACCGGGTGCTGGTGCTTCTTCAACTACTTTTTGGTGACGACGTTGCATTGAACAATCGCGCTCACCTAAATGGATTGCGCCACCTTGACCGTCTGCCAGTATTTGTACTTCGATGTGACGAGGGTTTTCAAGGTATTTTTCCATGTAAACCATGTCATTATTAAAGCAAGATTTTGCTTCTGCGCGAGTCATAGCAATCGCTTCAGTCAGTTCATTTTCAGAACGTACTACACGCATACCACGACCACCGCCGCCACCAGATGCTTTAATGATAACTGGGTAACCAATACGTTTAGCGAAAGATTTATTTTTCGCTTCATCGTCATCAAGTGGACCATCAGAACCTGGTACACAAGGGACACCGGCTTTTTTCATCGCGCTGATCGCTGAAACTTTATCGCCCATTAGACGAATAGTTTCTGCTTTCGGGCCAACAAAAATAAAACCAGAACGTTCTACTTGCTCGGCAAAATCAGCATTTTCAGACAAGAAACCGTAGCCAGGGTGAATCGCTACTGCGCCTGTGATTTCTGCTGCACTGATAATACGAGGAATATTCAGGTAACTGTCGATACCGCGTGCGGGACCAATACACACTGATTCATCTGCTAATAATACGTGTTTAAGATCACGATCTGCGGTTGAGTGAACAGCAACCGTTTTAATACCTAATTCTTTACATGCGCGAAGAATTCGAAGTGCAATTTCACCTCGGTTCGCAATTACTAATTTATCTAACATAGCCAGGAGCCTCGATTACTCGATGATTACAAGCGGTTGGTCGAATTCAATTGCATCGCCTTCTTGAGCAAGAATTGCAACGATCTTACCTGCTTTGTCTGCTTGAATTTGGTTCATCATCTTCATTGCTTCAACGATACATAGGGTATCGCCAATGTTGACTGATTGACCTACTTCAGCAAAGTTCTTTGCTTCAGGGCTTGGTGCGCGGTAGAAAGTACCAACCATTGGAGAAAGAATTTGATGACCAGCAGCAACAGCAGGTGCTACGGGTGCTTGGAATGCTGCGGGTGCTTCCACAACAGGTGCTGCTTGAACAGGTGCAGCCATAGGGGCAACAGCATATTGTTGTGGCATTGCCTGTAGTGGTACATTACGACTGATTCGAACAGATTCTTCACCTTCAGAAATCTCTAGCTCTGCAATACCAGATTCTTCAACCAGTTCAATTAGCTTCTTAATTTTACGAATATCCATTATTTTTCTCTTTATATATTGTTCAGTTAGCTATCTGCATGCAGGCGATTAGCCGCTGCCTGTAGGGCGAATTCATAACCGTCAGGGCCGAGGCCGCAAATCACTCCTACCGCTTTATCCGATAAGTAAGAATGATGACGAAAAGGTTCACGTGCGTGAACGTTAGATAAATGTACTTCAATAAACGGAATAGCAACCCCAAGTAAGGCATCACGAATAGCAATACTAGTGTGAGTGAAGGCTGCTGGGTTTATAATAATGAAATCCACGTTAGCATAGGCTTGGTGAATCGCATCAATCAACTCATGTTCCGCATTTGATTGAATGTGTTCTAATGTCACGCCGAGATCGACGGCTTTCATTGTTAATTGATGGACCAATTGCGTGAGTGTTTGTTGGCCATAATGATCCGGCTCACGTAAACCGAGTAAATTTAGGTTCGGTCCATTTATAAGTAAAATTCGTTTAACGGTCGGCATCTTGAGGTCTCATTAGTTATTTATGAGGTTAAACTCGAACAACTTGTAGCTATCTACAAGTTGACTTCCATGTGTCCGTTTTTTACTGCTAAACATTAATTGTGAACCAATTATAGAGAATTCAACGCAAATCGCAGCAAAATACTGGTCTAATCACCACTTTTTACGCGAACAGGTGTAAGCCGTTGTAAGAATGTTAGCGAATGTGAATGTACTCATCCTACGTTAATGTAGCGTAACTAAGTGCAAGAATTTAGTAATAAAACTGTGTTTTTGTTAGTCATTACTATGCAGTGATAATAGGGCTAAAAAAAAGACAATTTATAGGGTTGTTTCATGGTGTTATTTCAATAAATATTATCAATATCGAACCGGTTAACACGATATTTTAGCGTTAAGTAGCTTATCCTAAGCTGAATTAGTTTTAAATTATCATTAATGGCGGCGTAAAAAAAGACCACGTGTTGCGGTCTTTTGGGTTCCGTTTTATTGATTTTTTATTTTGTTAATTAGCTTCAAAGTAATTGCTGTTTTTCTGCAATCAGTTTATCAACCACACTGGGATCGGCCAGTGTCGATGTATCACCCAAGGAGTCGGTATCGCCTGTGGCTATTTTGCGAAGAATACGGCGCATAATTTTACCTGAACGGGTTTTAGGCAGTGCTGTTGTCCAGTGAAGGAAGTCAGGGGTTGCAATTGGACCGATTTCTTTACGTACCCAATCTTTCACTTGCTTATGTAATTCTGCGCTTGGAAATTCACCGTCATTAAGGGTGATATAGGCGTAAATCGCTTGGCCTTTGATCGCATGCGGTACACCGACTATCGCTGCTTCGGCTATTTTATCAAATGCCACCAACGCAGATTCAATTTCAGCAGTGCCCATGCGGTGACCGGAAATATTCAATACGTCATCAACGCGACCAGTGATCCAGTAGTAACCATCTTCGTCACGACGGGCACCATCGCCAGTAAAATACATACCAGGGAAAGTGGAGAAGTAGGTTTGCTCGAAACGTTCGTGATCGCCCCATAGAGTACGCATTTGTCCCGGCCATGAATCGGTCATGACTAAGTTACCATCCGTTGCGCCGTCTAAGATGTTACCGATATTATCAACCAACGCAGGTTGCACACCAAAAAATGGTCGAGTTGCTGAACCGGGCTTGAGTGCTGTTGCGCCAGGAAGTGGGGTGATAAGAATCCCACCTGTTTCTGTTTGCCACCACGTATCGACAATGGGGCAGTGACTATTGCCTATGGTGCGGTGATACCATTCCCATGCTTCAGGGTTAATCGGCTCGCCTACCGAGCCCATGATACGTAATGATGAACGGTTGGTGCCTGCGATAGCTTCATCACCTTTCGCCATTAATGCACGAATCGCGGTTGGGGCAGTGTAGAGAATATTGACTTGATGTTTATCAACCACTTCGCTCATACGACTGGTCGATGGATAGTTTGGTACCCCTTCAAACAATACTGTGGTTGCTCCATTGGCTAATGGCCCATAAACGAGATAACTGTGACCGGTGATCCAACCCACATCGGCGGTACACCAGTAAACATCCCCTGGTTGATAATCGAAGACATATTTAAAGGTCATTGTCGCATAAACCAGATACCCACCAGTGGTATGTAATACGCCTTTAGGTTTGCCCGTTGAGCCGGAGGTGTAGAGGATAAACAGTGGATCTTCTGCGTTCATTGGCTCTGGTGCGCAATGGTTAGAAGCGACTGCTGTTATTTGGTGCCACCATACATCGCGTTCACTATGCCATTCTACATTGCCGCCAGTGCGTTTAAATACCACTACTTTTTCAATACTGGTGACGAGTGGGTTAGCGAGTGCATCATCAACGTTTTGCTTTAAAGGTACAGCGCGACCACCACGAACACCTTCATCTGCGGTGATCACAACTTTTGCTTTGGAATCAATAATTCGGCCAGCAAGAGCCTCGGGGGAGAACCCCCCAAATACGATGGTGTGTACTGCGCCAATACGGGTACACGCTAGCATTGCAATAGCGGCTTCTGCGACCATTGGCATGTAAAGACACACTACATCGCCTTTACGCACCCCTTGGCTTTTGAGGGCGTTGGAAAATTGACACACTTGTTGATGAAGATCGTTATAAGTTAGGGTTGCATCGTCATTAGGATCATCGCCTTCCCAAATAATCGCCGCTTGATCACCCCGATCAGCAAGATGACGATCAATACAGTTGGCTGAGACATTAAGCTCACCATCTTCAAACCATTTAATACTGACATGGCCGCTATCAAATGAGGTGTTCTTCACTTTAGTGTAAGGAGTGATCCAATCAAGGATTTGTCCATGCTGACGCCAGAAACCTTGAGGATTTATAGTTGATTGTTGGTACATCTCACGATATTGGTCATCATTAATATGGGCATTGGTGGCAATTGCACTATCGACCGGATAAATATGAACCTCACTCATCCTTGTTCTCCTTGAGTTCTTTCCCTGCGTGGGTATTGATGTCTGTAATATCTAACAAACAATGGTTTAGACGGTATTAGCAGTTAAAGTGGATGATTATGTGATTATCGACAATTAGACTTTAGGATGAGATCGAAGCATAAAGTGGTGTGTTTTGCATGTTGCATAAAGGTTACATTTTGTTTTGTGCGCTGTCTTATTTGTTAACAGTGATTTTATTGGAAAATAGAGTGTGACAATGATCGCAACTAGCTTGCAAAGATGTGTTATTTACGAGTAAAAATGACCTAACTATTACGGGGTAGTGGTTGATTTACGGCATAATAGCTTAGTTTTTCATCTACCACATTTTGAGATCTATTATGTTTAAAAGTAAGCCTTATGGCTGGACATCCCAATATTTATTGGGATTTTTCTTTTCTTATGGGGTGTATTTACCCTTTTGGGCGATTTGGTTTAAACATGTAGGGGTTGATGACTCTAATATTGGATTGCTATTAGGGTTAGGTTTCGCTGTGCGCTGTATTGCTAATCTGGTGATCACGCCACGGATTCATAAAGTTGAACATTTAATTCCAGCACTGCGTGGTTTTACATTACTTGGGCTGGTGGCGTGTATTATTTATATTGTCTGCGGTGGAAATTTATTGGCATTGGCGGCAGTAACCGTTTTATTTAATTTATCTGCTGGGCCAATTGTGCCAATTTCAGATGCCATTACTAACCATTATGCTAAAGAAGGCCATTTAGATTATGGTCGCACTCGTTTATGGGGTTCAATTGCGTTTATTGCTGGCTCGACTGTGGTTGGTTTATGTGCTCAGCGTTATGGCGCAGATATTATTCCGTGGGTGGCGTTAGCAGGTTTAGGCTTTGCACAAATAATGGCAGCCCGTAACCCAGTCGTGATGCCAGTTGATGTTAATAGCCACCAACAAGCTCGCCCAGCATTAATGCATATTTTACGCGATAGCTCAGTGATTAAATTAATGTTAATTGCGGCACTGTTGCAGGGCAGTCATGCCGCATATTATGGCTTTAGCTCAATTTATTGGCAAAAAATTGGCTTTGATGAATCCATGATTGGTTATTTATGGAGTTTCAGTGTTGCCGCAGAAGTAGGGATGTTCCTAGTAAGTAAGCGCTTATTTGCTAATTGGTCGATTAACAACATGTTCCGTTTAGCCGCTGTGGGTGTGTTAGTGCGTTGGGGATTAACCGCGACCATTACTGATCAATGGGCAATGTTTGCGGTGCAGTCATTGCACAGCGTGACATTTGCTGCGGCTCACTTGGCAGCTATTCGTTATATTGAGCGTTCACCAAGCAATCATATGGTGGCTCTGCAGTCGTTGTATAACGCGATTCCGTTAGGTGCTGTAATGGCAATTTTAACGTCAATCAGTGGTTGGGTTTATGGCGATTGGGGCGCGGATGTGTTCTGGGTTATGGCGGTGATGGCTGTGCCCGTGTTCTTTATTCGTTTACCGTTACCGGGTAAGCAACCACAGTCGTTAACGCCACAAATAAATTAAAAGCTCAAAACATAATAATAACGGTGATATGAAGCGTACCTATTTAACGGGTACGCTTTTTTTGTCTAAATATTGCTCCTTAGCGCGTAATAACAATATTAACGTTACCCTAATATTTGTGATCAGTGTCGATTGAGCCAAGGTCAGGAACTCCGTTACAGTGGGAGGGGATAATTAAGAGACGTTGATAATGGATGCCATAATAACAGTGATGGAGCTTGAAACATTAGCGGCAAGGTTTGTTGGCCGTAAACGTATACAGCAAGCTTTTAGTCAATTTTCAAAGCAACAACAATGTCCGTTGTTAGCTGACCAACAAGCATCACCCGCTATAATTTCACACACAGAAAAAGTATTAGCCTCTGTTTTCGGAGAAGTATCAGCGAAGTTGGTACTTACTTCTGCACTGCAAGGGCGAAATATGCAACTGGAGGATGTTGCAACTATCGTTGATGAAGCATCAGAGATGTTTGATTTTAGCCGCGGCTTATTACAAGGAGCAATTGAGCATATTAGCCAAGGTATTGCTGTGGTTGATAAACAGTTGCGGCTGGTGGCATGGAATCAACGTTATTTAGAATTATTTACCTTTCCGGCCGAACTTATTCAAGTAGGGCGACCTATTACAGATGTGATTCGGTATAACGCCCAACAAGGATTATGTGGTGAGGGGGATCCTGAACTGCATGTGGCCAAACGAGTTCAACATCTACAACGAAGAACCGCCCATACTTCGTCACGGGTGCGCGCTGATGGTCAGGTGATTGAGGTTCAAGGTAATCCGATGCCTGGCGGCGGATTTGTGATGAGTTTTAGTGATATTACCGCTTTTCGCCAAGCCGAAGCGGCACTTAAAGAGTCCAATGAGAATTTAGAAGCACGCGTTAAAAAACGGACTCAGCAATTAGAACAACTCAATCAGCAATTGGTGGTGGCAACGCAACAAGCAGAATCACAAGCCCGTTCTAAAAGCCGATTTTTAGCAGCGGTGAGTCATGATTTAATGCAACCGCTTAATGCAGCAAGGTTATTCTCATCATCATTAGTTGAAGTTAGTGAGGGTCAGCAAAGCGCTCGACTTGCATCCCATATCACCAGTGCATTAAGTGCTGCTGAGGATTTAATTGGCGACTTATTAGATGTATCACGTTTAGAAGCTGGAAAACTAGCTTCTCATCGTGTGCCATTGCGAGTAAGTGATGTTTTAAGTGTGCTGCAAGCCGAATTTGGCATCTTGGCGTTAGATCAGCAAATTGATTTTAACGTCGTGATGAGTGATGCGGTGATCCTTTCTGACGGTAAATTACTGCGACGTGCATTACAAAACTTTTTAACCAATGCTTTTCGTTATAATCCTCAAGGACGAGTGTTATTAGGTGTGCGTCGTCGTGGTGACCGACTCTTGATTGAGGTGTGGGACAATGGTCCCGGTATCCCTATTGATAAACAAGCCGATATTTTTGATGAATTTACGCGAATGGATCAAACGGGAGCAGAGCATGGATTAGGGTTGGGGCTAGCGATAGCGCGAGGAATTTCACGGGTTTTAGATCATCCATTGGGATTGCGATCATGGCCTCAACACGGCACAGTATTCTCATTATCAGTTGGGCGTATTTCGCCTTCAATGTTGCCATTAAAAACGCCGCAATTATCGCATTCGGCAGGGGGATCATTAGCGGGATTAAAGGTTCTGTGCATAGATAATGAATCGAATATATTAGTCGCGATGACGACCTTATTAGAACAATGGCATTGTGAGGTGCGTACTGCTGTAAATAAAGCCCAAACGATGAAACAACTTACAGATGGTTGGCTGCCTGACGTAATCTTAAGTGATTATCATCTTGCCAAGCAGCAAACAGGATTGGAGATTCTCTTGTGGTGTCGAACGCAATTGGGATCGCATTTTAAGGGGGTAGTGATTAGTGCTGATCGGTTAACTGACAATCAAACGATGATTCGGGACCATGGTTTTAGCTTCTTAAGTAAGCCCGTAAAACCTTTGAAGTTACGAGCGATATTAAATCAGTGCCTAATATCCGCACCATAAAATGACGCTTAAAAAAGGGCGTCATAATTAAGGTATAGCAAAGTTATCTCGTAATAAGATTACTGTGCTTGGCGGATTAATCGATTTCTAACTGTTGTAATAAAATGACGGCTTGGGTGCGATTTTTAACGTTTAATTTGCGAAAAATAGCCGTCATATGCGCTTTGATTGTGGCTTCAGAGACACTCAAGTCATAGGCTATTTGTTTGTTGAGTGAGCCTTCGGTCAGCATGGTTAATACTTTATATTGCTGTGGTGTTAGCGCGGCAATTTTAGTGGCAAGTTGTTGATGATGATCATTGGGAGTGATGGTAGTCGGAAAATAAGGTTCACCATTAAGAATTTGTTTTAAGGCATTTAATAATGTCTGCATATCACTGGATTTGGGAATAAACCCAAATGCGCCATGATTATAAACTTGTTGAACAACGCAGTCTTCTTCGCTGGCAGAAATGACCACAATCGCCAGTTCAGGGTATTGTTGACGTAATTGAATAAGCCCAGACATACCATTTGATCCCGGCATTTTCAGATCGAGTAATAATAGGTCGACATCATCGGTTTTTTCTAACAATAAAAATAACGAATTTTGTGAATCTGCTTCAATGAGGTTAGCACCGCTGATAGCCATCTGAAGCGATTGAAATAAGGCACTACGAAACAATGGGTGATCATCGGCGATAACAATAGTGTATTGCACGTCCATGGCGATGCCTGTGGTAGTAGTTAGTATTTTCACGTTAACACCTCAGTAACTAAGGTGCAATTTAGTCACGGTTGAGATTAGATCTTGATCGCGCTTAGCGTTATTTATATTGCAATTATTCTGGTTATTATGGGGTCTTTTGTGAGGCTGATGATGGTGCTGGAGAGAACATCGGTAGCTGTAAATAGTGACTAAAATCATCAGCGTTAATAAAGCCGCTGATCGTTGCTTGGGGTAACGGGTTACCTTGAGGATCCCAAAATAACAAACTAGGAAAACCGATAATTTGAAGGTGTTGCATTAAGGCGATATCAGCTGCGTTATTGGCGGTAACGTTCGCTTTTAAACGGGTGAATTTATTGAGTTGAGGGATCACTTTGGTCGCAGGAAAGGTTTTTTGAGTTAAGGCTATACAGGGGGAACACCATTCAGCATAGACATCAAGTAATACTGGGTGTTGTTGTTGAGCAGCTATTTTAAGGGCTCGGTTTAATTCTACAATCGAAGTTATCGGGGTAAAAGTTAACGCCATTGGCGCGGGTTTTTTCCAATAAAAGTAACCACTCACTATTATCATAATAGCTATGACTAAGCCTCCAAAAGCGTATTTTGTCTTGAGATTGATCATCAATAAACATCCTTGTTGTCGCTATTGGTCATTTTAACTTTTACGATACCCTATTATCAGCTTAGCAATTATTTATCTTTAGCGAAAAAAAAGCTGCTCGAAAGCAGCTTTTGAATAACCTCGAGCAAGTTGTTAATTATAAAATAAAACTACCGAATAAGAAGCCTAAAGCCACTGATGTAGAAATGGTAACCACACCTGGTATAAAAAATGGGTGGTTAAAGACTAAGTTACCAATTCGGGTTGAACCGGTATCATCCATTTCCACCGCAGCCAGTAGTGTTGGGTAGGTTGGTAATACAAACAAAGCACTTACCGCTGCAAAAGAAGCAACCATGGTCAGTGGAGCAACACCAATAGCTAAAGCTGCAGGCATTAATGCTGTAGTGGTTGCACCTTGTGAGTAAAGTAACATTGAAGCAAAGAATAGAATCAGTGCTAGCATCCAAGGGTGGCTGCTTAATAACGATCCTGCGATTTCTTTAATGCCGTCAACGTGAGCATTCACAAAGGTTGCGCCTAACCATGCCACACCCAGTACACAAATACAGGCGGTCATGCCTGAGCGGAACGTTGGTGCGGATGGGATTTCAGCTGCATCAATTTTGGTTACCCATACCGTTACTGCAGCAGAGGTAAGCATCACTGCAATAATGGCCTCATTACGGCCTAATGTTGGATTAGTAATTAAACCAATAGAGTGAGAGATAGCTGCGGCATAACAAACCACTAATACAATCGCAGTAATGAAAATATAGGTTGCTTTGCGTGCGGTTGGCTTAATGTCACGTTTACCTGCTTGTTCAATATTAACTAAGCCTTTGGCTAAACGATCTTGGTAAACAGGATCATCTTTTAGCTCACATCCCATGAAGTTAGCGACAAAAGCACCGACCATACAAGCAATAAAGGTGGTTGGAATACAAATAGCCAGTAGCGTAATGTAACTCACGCCAACAGGTTCAAGGATACCAGAGAAGAAGACTACCGCCGCTGAGATAGGAGAGGCAGTGATCGCGATCTGTGAGGCAATAACGGCAATAGAAAGGGGACGAGAAGGGCGAATGCCTTGACCTTTAGCTACTTCAGCAATAACAGGTAAGGTTGAAAAAGCGGTATGCCCAGTTCCGGCTAACACTGTCATTAAATAAGTGACTATAGGCGCATAGAAGGTAATGCGCTTAGGGTGTTTACGAAGAAAGTTTTCTGCAATTTCTACCAGCCAATCCATTCCGCCAGCCACTTGCATTGCTGCAATCGCGGTGATCACTGACATGATAATTAAAATAACATCAATAGGGATCAATGACTCACTAGTGGGCATTCCAAACACTAATGATAATACCAACACACCAGCACCGCCGGCAAAACCAATACCAATACCGCCAATTCTGGAGCCTAAATAAATAAAGCCCAGAACGACCAAGAGTTCAATTCCAGTCATAGAATTTTTCCTGTCTAAAAGTTTAAAAGATAAAAATAAAAAAGAGGATTTGTTCACAAAAAAAAAGCGGATAATCAAGTGACAATCCGCTGGTATTCTCTGGCGCTAACGCTTTTAGTTGTAACGTTTCGCTTTATATTGAGGATGCATTAAGTTCTCGATAGAGAAGATATCATCTAATTGCTCTGCCGTCAGCAATCCACGCTCAAGCACCACTTCACGGACGCTCTTACCTGTCTCTGCACAAATCTTACCAACAATGTCACCTTCGTGGTGGCCAATGAATGGGTTTAGGTAAGTCACGATACCGATAGAATTAAAGACGTAGCTTTCACAGACTTCTTTATTAACCGTAATACCTTCGATGCACTTATCACGTAGGTTGATACATGCATTTTTAAGAAGGCTAATGGATTCAAAGATTGCTTGACCAATAACAGGTTCCATTACGTTTAATTGTAATTGACCCGCTTCTGCTGCAAAGGTAATTGTGGTGTCATTACCAATAACTTTAAAGCAAACTTGGTTTACCACTTCAGGGATCACTGGGTTTACTTTTGCTGGCATGATAGAAGAGCCTGCTTGCATTTCTGGTAGGTTAATTTCATTTAGGCCAGTACGAGGGCCTGAAGAAAGTAAACGTAAGTCGTTACAAATCTTAGATAATTTAACTGCTGTACGTTTTAACGCGCCGTGAACCATTACGTAAGCACCACAGTCTGATGTTGCTTCGATAAGATCTTCAGCTGCAACAACAGGCAAACCTGTGATTTCAGCAAGACGTTGAACAGACAGTTGTTGGTAACCCGTTGCCGCGTTTAGACCAGTACCAATCGCTGTCGCACCTAGGTTAACTTCAAGCAATAGTTGCGCAGTGTATTGAAGGTTTTTAATTTCTTCTTTTAGTAATACGCCGTACGCATGGAATTCTTGACCAACAGTCATTGGCACTGCGTCTTGAAGTTGGGTACGACCCATTTTTAGAATGCTTGCAAATTCAGTTGCTTTAACATCGAATGCGGTTTTTAAGTAATCTAGTGCTTCTAGCATGCTAATGATGCTGTTGTATACCGCAACGCGGAAGCCTGTTGGGTAAGCACAGTTTGTTGATTGTGACTTGTTAACGTGATCATTTGGGTTAACGATATCGTAGCGACCTTTTTCTTCGCCCATGATTTCAAGCGCAAGGTTAGCAATAACTTCGTTGGTGTTCATGTTAACTGATGTGCCTGCGCCACCTTGAAAAACGTCTGATGGGAATTGATCCATGCAACGGCCAGTATCAAGGATAAGATCACACGCTTGAACAATGTAGTTACCGATATCAGAAGGAATTGCGCCAAGCTCTTTGTTGGCCATTGCTGCTGCTTTTTTGGTAAAGACCATACCACGTACAAATTCAGGAACATCTGAAATTGTTGTGTTTGAAATATTGAAGTTCTCAATAGCACGTAGCGTGTGAATACCCCAATAAGCATCTGCAGGAACATGGCGTTCGCCAAGTAGATCTTCTTCTATACGGGTTGCAACATTCAGTGTCGCTTCATTTTTTTCAAGATCAATCATCTGAGACATAATATAGCCCTTAGCAAATCTTTATAATTAAAATCAATGAGTAAGCCAACAGTTAGAGCGATAATCCATTGTCGCAACGTTGTGGCGAGATGATCGTACCTGACATCTTAATTGAGGCTGATAATACTCCCCTCAACCGCTAAAAACATAATCCAGATCACTTTTTACGAGAGCTTGTTAATCTTTGCACAGAAACGCGATCTCTTTCACATTTTCTGTTAACAGTAGCACGTTATTTTGCTCTTAAAATGAATAAAAATGACAAGATGTGAATAAAATGTAGGAAAGTAGGCAAAGGTTTTGGGATCTGATTCAAATTATAATATTGTATTATTTGTTAACACTTTTCGATGTGTTAATGGCATTAGTAATGAGTAATTAGACGTAAAATCAGGTAAGGTTTATTGCTATGCGTCAGTATAAAATCATTTAATCAAAGGGGTTATTTGTGTTTCCACTATTAATGTTGCTGTTTATTGTGGTGCCAATGGTTGAAATTGGCTTATTCATTCAGGTGGGTGGCTTATTAGGGCTTTGGCCAACGATCGCGATTGTTTTTTTAACGGCAGTTATTGGAGCATCGTTAGTGAGAAGCCAAGGTATTGCAACCTTAATCTCTGTTCAGAAGAAGCTGCAACAAGGTGAAGTACCAACTCAAGAAATTATTGAAGGGATGTTGTTAGCCGTGGCTGGAGTATTATTACTAACGCCAGGATTTATGACCGATGCGTTAGGGTTAGTCTTATTATTGCCACTTTCACGAGCTAAGGTCGCACGACTATTAATGCAGAAAGTGACCTTGAAAAATAGCTTTAATCCATTCGGTGGTGGTTTTTCACATCATACTCATTCAAAAGATGCAGCCAATGGTGATGTGTTTGATGGTGAGTTTGAACGTAAGGATGACCATAATAATAACAATTCCAATCCTCGTCTGCCTTAAATGTAACATCGATATAGCTGAAATTTACTAAATAAAAAAAGCAGCCATGGCTGCTTTTTTTATTCATGCTATTCATATTTATTACTGCGGTGAAAGCATGCTATTACGCAGTTTTCGCGCATAGTAATAAGCACCAATCCCACTGACAACATTGGCAGCAGCAATGCCAATAAATAGCCCTTCAGTCCCATAAAGATAACTGCCAATCCATGCTGCAGGCAGTAATAACACAAACAGTCGCAGCAGATTCCAACACAGTGCATAAATGGTTTTATGTAACGCATTAAGCGCACTAATTAACAGCATACAAATTGCTTGTAATCCATAACTGGCAGGCACTACTAATAAGTAATGCCACAATTGATTTTGAACCACACCATCTTTAGAGAACAGTGCCGCTAAAGGCATGCTTAATGGCACCATCGCAATAAAAACCAATAACTGAAATCCAAGCGCAAAATGCATGGCAGTAAAGAGCGCGCTAAATGCCCGCTGTGGTTTTTGTGCGCCTAAGTTTTGCGCCATAAAAGGCATTAATGCAGAGCCAAGTGCCATCATTACAATTACTAATAATGATTCGACCCGCATCGCGGCACCATAAGCGGCAACCGAGGCAGTACTCTGACTTGCGAGTAAAGCCATTAATAATGCCCCTGACAGTGGATTAAGTGCCGTTGATAAACCGGCAGGTACACCAATATGTAAAATTTGTTGCCAGTCGTTTTTTAATAAGCGCCATTGCGGCAAGATCAGTAATTTTTCGCGTTGATAAAGCAGATATAACGATGCAATAAGTGCAAACACCCAACTAATGCCACTGGCAATGGCTGCGCCTTTGACGCCTAAAGCAGGAAAAGAGCCATAACCAAAGATCAATAGCGGATCTAATAAACCGTTTATAATCCCCGCGATCACCATGATCTTAGCCGGACTTTTGGCATCTCCTGTAGCGCGAATGGCACTATTACCTGCCATTGGGATCACCAGTAAAGGGATCGCGATGTACCACACCGTCATATACTGTTCGATGATTGGCAGTAATTCAGCTGACGCTCCCATTAAGGTGAATAATGGCTTAATGGTGAGCAAGCCAATACTGGAGCCGATAATCATTAATAACAGGCTTAGTAATAGCCCATGAGTGGTAATCCGAGCCGCACTGTGACTATCACCTTGACCCAGCATACGTCCAATACTGGTCGAGATACCGACGTTCATCCCCATGGTGATACAGTTAAGGCCAAAGGTGACTGGAAAAGTAAAACTCACCGCTGCGAGTGCATTTGTGCCCAAGCGTGAAATAAAGAAAGTATCGACTAAATTAAACATTAAAATCGCGATCATGCCAAATACCATTGGCACTGCTAAACGACGTAATGCATCAGGTATAGGGGCCGATAATAATCCATGTTTATCTGACTTGAGTAGTGTTGCCATAGTGGTCTCAAAATAAGGATGCTTGCATACCCTAATGCAAAGTGTGTGATCGGGCAAAATTTCTCAAATAAATAACAAAAAAAAACCGCCTAAACCTTGCGATTTAGAAATTAGACCCAACATCTTACCCATATAGAAGTCATACAAGTGAGAGCTTGTGGGCTTCAAATCATGGACATTACCTTAATTATCAGGAGAGACGACCAATGAACATTCGTCCTTTACACGACCGTGTTATCGTTGAACGCCAAGAAGTTGAATCTAAGTCTGCCGGTGGCATCGTGTTAACTGGTTCTGCAGCTGAAAAATCTACTCGCGGTAAAATCCTTGCAGTAGGTAAAGGTCGCATTCTTGAAAATGGCACGATTCAACCGCTTGATGTACAAGTGGGCGATGTGGTTATTTTTGCAGAAGGCTACGGCACTAAAACTGAAAAAATTGACGGTAAAGAAGTTCTTATCATGTCTGAAAATGACATTATGGCAATCGTTGAATAATCCGATCACATTAAATTAAAAATTAAGAAAGGAAATCCCAAGATGGCTGCTAAAGACGTTAAGTTTGGTAACGACGCACGAATTAAAATGCTAGAAGGTGTTAACATTCTAGCTGATGCGGTAAAAGTAACATTAGGTCCTAAAGGCCGTAACGTTGTACTAGATAAATCATTTGGTGCTCCAACAATCACTAAAGATGGTGTTTCTGTTGCGCGTGAAATTGAACTGGAAGATAAATTCCAGAACATGGGCGCACAAATGGTGAAAGAAGTAGCATCACAAGCAAATGATGCCGCTGGTGACGGAACAACAACAGCAACAGTACTTGCACAAGCGATTATCGCAGAAGGTCTAAAAGCGGTTGCTGCGGGCATGAACCCAATGGATCTTAAGCGCGGTATCGACAAAGCAGTTATCGCTGCAGTTGAAGAGCTAAAAGCATTATCTGTTCCTTGTGCAGATACAAAAGCTATCGCACAGGTAGGTACTATTTCTGCAAACTCTGACACAACTGTTGGTAACCTTATTGCTGAAGCAATGGAAAAAGTAGGCCGTGATGGTGTTATTACGGTTGAAGAAGGTCAAGCACTTCAAGACGAACTTGATGTTGTTGAAGGTATGCAGTTTGATCGTGGTTACCTATCACCATATTTCATTAACAACCAAGAAGCGGGTTCAGTGGATCTAGAAAGCCCATTTATCCTATTGGTTGATAAGAAAGTTTCAAATATCCGTGAACTTCTTCCAGCACTAGAGGGCGTAGCAAAAGCATCTCGTCCACTGCTTATCGTTGCTGAAGATGTTGAAGGTGAAGCATTAGCAACATTAGTGGTTAACAACATGCGTGGTATCGTTAAAGTTGCTGCTGTTAAAGCACCTGGCTTTGGTGATCGTCGTAAAGCAATGCTACAAGATATCGCAGTACTGACTGCTGGTACGGTTATTTCTGAAGAGATTGGTTTAGAGCTTGAGAAAGTTCAACTAGAAGATCTTGGTCAAGCGAAGCGTATTACTATCACTAAAGAAACCACTACTATCATTGATGGTGCTGGTGAAGAAACCATGATTCAAGGTCGAGTAACTCAGATCCGTCAACAAATTGAAGATGCGACTTCTGATTACGATAAAGAAAAACTTCAAGAGCGCGTAGCTAAACTTGCTGGTGGCGTTGCGGTCATTAAAGTTGGCGCAGCAACTGAAGTTGAAATGAAAGAGAAAAAAGATCGCGTAGAAGATGCATTGCATGCAACACGTGCTGCGGTTGAAGAAGGTGTGGTTGCCGGTGGTGGTGTTGCACTTATCCGCGCTGCATCTAAAGTTGTTGGTCTTGAAGGCGACAATGAAGAACAAACTGTGGGTATTCGTTTAGCACTTCGTGCGATGGAATCACCATTACGTCAAATCGTTAAGAACGCAGGTGATGAAGAATCTGTTGTTGCTAACAACGTTCGTGCTGGTGAAGGTAACTACGGTTACAACGCAGCGACTGGCGTATACGGCGATATGATTGATATGGGTATTCTTGACCCAACAAAAGTAACCCGTTCAGCACTTCAGTTTGCAGCATCTGTAGCGGGTCTTATGATCACCACTGAAGCAATGATTACTGATAAAGCCTCTGATGCTCCTTCTATGCCTGATATGGGTGGCATGGGCGGTATGGGTGGCATGGGCGGTATGATGTAAAGTTCTTTGTAACAATAGAGATTAAGCTCTCTTTGTTATAAAAAGCAGTGTCAAAAAAGTCGAGCATAGCTCGACTTTTTTATTGCCTCTATAAAAGCAATTCTTTATTAATCTGAGTAATTGATTAGCTGTTGTTCTTTGTGAACAGTTCACTTGGAATATTCGTCAAAAAGCTGTACGCAAATAAAATCAAGTTAAAACAAAGAGTTACGGTATCGATAAGTCTACGTATCGAACAGTGTAAATAAGTACAGCTATTAGCTGTGTTTTTTATTAAAAGCTGATCTTGGTTGGTTGCTTTTCTTATTATGGAAGATAAAGCGAAGGGTGTTTAAAACGGATTATTATCGATATAAGTGTGAGCATAAAAACCAAGTACATGTTTATTTATAAATGTAATCTTTTACATCACATTTACTCTTTAAAGAGTGCTTATGTATATTTGATGATTTTTAATCAAAGTGTTTAATCCTATATTATTACTTGTTTATCTTATTATTGTTACGTAAGCAGCTATTAATTTGATGATTTTATTTTAGCTGTACTTTTAATAAAAAGAAGAACAATACAAGTCGACATAACAAGATTGAGCTTTGATTACCTAGTTTTAGTTTTAGTTTTAGTTTTAGTTTTAGTTTTAGTGTTTTGTTCGCGGCTGAATGGGAAGTATTAGGTTGTTGCGAGATTTTAGCAGGTAAAAGAACACCGCTACCTATTGCTTGAGGTGTAAAAAGCTCGAAAAGCTGTACGCATTTTAATTCTTTAATTATCAGTAGCTTATTGAGTTTTGGCCGCAGTGTGATTATGTGCTTGTTTTTGTGCATAAAAAAGGTGATATTTTTCTATTAAGCTGTACTTGTTAGTGTGGTGATCCACTTTTATTGTTAGATGTAAGGTTATTGGCTAATTATTACTACTTTATATATAAGTTAAGTGTAAAAAAGCCCCTGTAGTGATAGCAGAGGCGATTTAAATATAAAGACACACTATAAAAAAGAAGTGTCTATTAATTCTAGCTCGGTAGATGTTCTTGGTTTAAAGCGACCCATGCAGCCATAAAGCAGATCACAAATGATTGAATGTAGCCGCGTAGATCACTATCCCCTTGTACTAGCACATCATCCGCATTGGGTTCCATATTAAACGAGACCTTATTATCTTTGATACTAAAGAAAACGCGGCCAATTAATACAAAATTATCACCATTATCATCGGGGTTGTAGACCATTCCCGCGCCAATTTGATCATGCTCAGTAATTTGTAATGCACTGAACGCTAGCTTTTCTGCACCCTCAAAGCCAAAACCCGCATAACGTTTGCCTTGTTCTGGTTGCTGCAGTAACTGTGAGATCAGTTGGGTGTAGGTCGTCAATGCCTCTGCTGGAACATCATTGGTATTTACCTGTCCCATACTATATGGCTTATCATCTTCTACCATTTCAACATCATAGCTAAAATCAATCATGGCTAATCCTTTTTTAGTTTTATCGTCATCGAATTGTTTATACGTTAGCGTAATTTGATAGTTCGAGGTAGCACTAATCAATGTCTTGCTTGCTGAGTGTTTGAAAGATCACATTATTGATTCATAACCTGTCTTTTTTTGATAATAGGCTGGTTCTAGGTTTATTCATGAAAAATTGACGATTTAGATGGGTTTGATTGCCATGTTACTTTAGCTGTAGTTCGTGGTGCAAAAAGCTTAAAAAGCTGTACGGTTATTTTTTGTTTACCATCAATGACTTACGGTTTATTTTGTTCATTACAATCAGAGAGTGATAAATGGCACCTTTTAGCTGTTATTTTAATTAAAAGCTGAACGGCCTTGTTTAAGTAATAAAAAAGCAGCCATTATAAGGCTGCTTATCGATAACGTATTATTTATAACTTATTGATTTTGTAAGTTACGACGGCTTTTTCCAGCATTTTTTTCAATATAATCAATGATCATACCCGCAATATCTTTGCCTGTTGCCGCTTCAATACCTTCAAGACCAGGGGAGGAGTTAACCTCCATGATCAGTGGTCCGCGTTTAGAACGTAATAAATCAACGCCTGCGACACTGAGTCCCATTGCTTTGGCTGCTGCAATCGCTGTTTTGCGCTCTTCAGGGGTAATACGAATTAATGAAGCACTGCCCCCGCGGTGTAAGTTGGAGCGGAACTCACCTTCTGCTGCTTGACGTTTCATTGAAGCGATGACTTTCCCTCCAATCACAAAGCAACGAATATCGGCACCACCGGCTTCTTCTATATATTCTTGCACCATAATGTGAGCCTTAAGGCCCAGAAATGCTTCAATTACACTTTCTGCTGCTTTTTGGGTTTCAGCCAGTACGACACCAATCCCTTGAGTGCCTTCTAAAAGCTTTATGACTAGAGGCGCACCGCCAACCATTTTAATCAGATCTAAAACATCATCAGGTTTACTCGCAAAACCAGTAACAGGCATACCGACACCTTCACGGCTCAGTAATTGTAATGAACGTAGTTTGTCGCGAGAACGTGAAATCGCAATAGATTGATTCACAGCAAACACATCCATCATTTCAAATTGACGTAATACAGCACAACCATAAAAGGTAATGTCGGAGCCAATACGTGGAATGATGGCATCAAAGCCAATCAGATCAGTACCTTTAAAATGAATCGAAGGTTGTACCGAGTTGATATTCATATAACAACGGAGAGCATTGATAATAACGGCTTCATGACCTCGTTGCTGACAAGCTTCATGCAGACGGCGGGTTGAATATAAGTTTGCGTCCTGTGACAAAATGCCAATTTTCATTGCGATACTCATGTAAAGGAGCTAGTGGCAGCAGCGATGACGTTTGGCGAACGCCTATACGATAAAGGGCTGCTGTATGAATCGCGACTATGCACGTAAATCATTAAAAAATCGAGATCTGCCACGATGATTTTTTCTAATGGTGAGCTGCAATAAAATTGGCAGAATAGTAAAAGTAACATCATAGGCAGATAGCTTTTTAGATATATAGCTACTAAAGCTGTACAAGCTGTACGCTTGTTATAAAACAATGAGTTATGTCGTATTATTGTATGGCCCATGATAGGCCAAAAGATGGGTGTATGTTTTTGGTGTTTTTAGCGATGAAAGCTGTACGTTGTGAATTTGGCGCTGATATTGAGGTGGAGATCTTGCTGACTCGTAATGACAAGTCAGCATTAATTCGATGAAATAATGAGAGAAATTAGGTGGCGTAGGGCAAGAATATCAATCAATAGCGGTTATTCAAGGTGAAGATCAAGTGGGGTTTTACTGCTTCTGCCGCCAATTTCACGCGCTAATGTGGGGACTAAATAGCCTGAGACATTGTTGATTAATCCTGCTATTAAGCTGCGTGCTTGCTGGTCACAAACAAAGAAATGCGCCGCGCCCTGTACGTGATCCAGTACGTGTAAGTAGTAAGGTAATATTCCAGCATCAAATAAGGCTTCGCTGAGGTCTGTAAGCGCTGTGACGGAGTCATTAACATCTTTAAGGAGTACGCTTTGGTTTAGCAGTGTGACCTTAGCGAGCTTGAGCTGTGTCATTGCCATGGTGAGCGCGTTATTGATTTCATTGGCATGGTTAATATGGGTCACCATGATAATTTGTAAGCGACTGCTGGCAAACAATGCACACAGTGCTGGAGTGATGCGATGTGGGATCACGACCGGTAACCGACTATGAATACGTAACCGTTTAATATGTGGAATCGCGGCTATATGCTCCAGTAACCATGTTAGTTCGTGATCTTTTGCCATCAGTGGATCACCACCCGATAAAATCACTTCATTAATTTGTGGTTGGGTGGCGATGTAATCAAGACTTTGTTGCCAGACGGCTTTATTGCCTTTGTTATCTTGATAAGGGAAATGACGGCGAAAACAATAGCGACAATTCACCGCACAGCCACCTTTAACGATCATCAACACACGATTGTGATACTTGTGTAATAGCCCTGGAATAGGGTTATCTTGCTCATCAAGAGGATCGGTTGAGTAGCCTTGATGAACTTCGAATTCTTGCTCTAGTGGCAGTACTTGGCGCAACAATGGATCATATGGGTTGCCAATTTCCATTCTTTCGACAAAACTTACAGGAACGCGAAGCGCAAATAATTTTTTAGCAGCAAGGCCTTTTTGCCAAGGTGTTGGATCAATTTTAAGCATATTGAGTAGCTTTAACGGATCGGATATCGCATTAGCTAGATCATTCAGCCAGTTTTGCTCAACAGATGGCACGTTTCGGGGTATGATATGCGACATTAAATACAACTCGAAGATGTTAAGAGGATTAGAATGGCGTCTTTCAGCACCAATGAATTCCGCAGCGGAATGAAAATTATGCTTGATAATGAACCATGTGTCATTATCGAAAACGAATTTGTTAAACCTGGTAAAGGTCAAGCGTTCAGCCGCGTACGAATCCGTAAACTTATTTCAGGTAAAGTTCTTGAAAAAACGTTTAAATCAGGCGAATCAGTTGAAGCTGCGGACGTAATCGATACTGAACTTGATTACCTATACAACGACGGTGAATTCTACCATTTCATGAACAATGAAACCTTTGAGCAAATCGCAGCAGACGTTAAAGCTGTTGGTGATAATGCTAAATGGTTAGTAGAAAACGATGCGTGTACGCTAACGCTTTGGAACGGTAACCCTATCGTTGTTACTCCTCAAAACTTTGTTGAGCTTGAAGTAACAGAGACTGATCCTGGTCTTAAGGGCGATACACAAGGTACTGGTGGTAAGCCAGCAACACTGACTACAGGCGCTGTAGTACGTGTTCCTTTATTCATCTCGATTGGCGAAGTTATCAAAGTTGATACCCGCTCAGGTGAATACGTAAGCCGTGTGAAGTAATTTCATATTGAGCTTTAAAAAAGGTCGCTTAGGCGGCCTTTTTTGTTGGCTGAAATTTATAACGACTGATCGCGGCTTATAAATTGAAGCCATAAAAAAAGCACCGCGAGTGAGCGATGCTTTTTAGAGTGTGATGACGTGATAATTAAATCATGAACACAAAGATAATCGATAATGCAGTTACTAAGAACGCCGCAGCGTAGCAAGCAATTTTACCAGCAACACCAGTATGGAACTTAAGGTCATGCATACCATGGTGTAGACGGTGCATACCATGCCACATTGGTAGTGATAAGGTCGCAATAACAAACAAAGCACCAATAAAGCTGGTTGCGAAGTCTGCAGCGCGCTCATAGCTTACTGCTTCTGGGCTAATAATACCTAGTGGAACCATGATACCAAGCACTAAAATAGTCACCGGGGAGATCATGGCAAACCAAGTACCACCGGCACCAAATAAACTCCACCATACTGGTTCATCGGAACGTTTTGGATGTAAATTAATCACGAGCGGCTCCTTAAACTAGCGCTAAAACAATGGCGGTGATGACAGCAACAACTGCCCACTGTGCAAGAACGATAATTCTCTTATCTAATTTATTACCCTTAATGCGAATTGGCACCACTTGCGGCATCATGCTAAAAAATGTTTGCGCGTGGAATAAACTGCCCGCTAACGCAAGAATATTTAGAATGATCACAATAGGATTAGCCATAAAATTCAGCCAACCTTGCCATGCTTCAGGACCTTTTACTAAACAACCTAAGCCGAAGGTTAAGCAGATAGTAAAGAAAATGAGCGGTAATACAGTGGCTTCACGCAGCATGTAAAAACGGTAGAAAGAACTGTCTTTCCACCAAGTACGCGTCATTTCACGAACGTAAGGTTTACGGTTGCTCATCCTTATGCCTCCTGAGGCTTCAACATTGCAATAACGAAATCTTTTGATGATTCCACTTTGCCTTGGTTTACCGCGGCTGCTGGATCAACACTCTTTGGACATACTTCAGAACAGTAACCCACGAATGTACAACCCCAAGCACCATTTTCACTGTTGATAAGTGCCATACGCTCATGTTGACCATGGTCACGGCTATCAAGGTTGTAACGGTGTGCCAGTGTCAGTGCCGCAGGACCGATAAATTCAGGGTTTAGGCCGAATTGCGGACACGCTGAGTAGCAAAGGCCACAGTTAATACATCCTGCAAATTGCTTGTATTTTGCCATTTGCTCTGGTGTTTGGATGTTCGTACCATCTTCAGGTGTACGGTTGTTACCAATGATGTAAGGTTTAATTGCTTCAAGACGTTCAATAAAGGGTGTCATATCAACAATTAAGTCTTTTTCAATCGCAAAGTTTGCTAATGGCTCAATTTTAACGCCGTTAGGGTAATCACGAAGGAAGCTCTTACAAGCCAACTTAGGAACACCATTAACCATCATGCCGCATGAACCACAGATCGCCATACGGCAAGACCAGCGGTAGCTTAGGTTTTTATCAAGATGATCTTTGATATAACCAAGTGCATCAAGTACTGACATGGTGTCGTTGAACGGTACTTCAAAAGGTTGTAAATACGGTTCTGCATCTGTTGCTGGGTCATAACGCAGAATTTCAATTTTTTGAATGCGATTGTCTGACATTATGCCTTTTCCTCTTGTACTTCTGACTGTGCTGCTTGTTGCTCTTGAGCGAGTGCTTTTTCTTGTGCTTCGTGAGCTTCTGCTTCTGCACCGTATAGACGCGCTTTTGGTTGTGATTTAGTGATTTTTACATCGCTGTAATCAATAATTGGCGCATCACCATTGTTATAGAATGCCAATGTATGTTTCAGGAAGTTCACATCATCACGTTCAGTACAACCATCATCTAGACGCTGGTGCGCACCACGAGATTCTGTACGTAGAATCGCTGAGTGTGCCATTGCTTCTGCAACATCAAGACCATAACCGACTTCAATGGCATACAGTAGATCAGTGTTAAAGACTTTGCCTTTATCTTGAATACTAATATGTTTAAAGCGTTGCTTTAGTTCTGCTAGCTTATCAATAGTTGCTTGCATCAAATCTTGTTGACGGTAAATACCGCAACCCGCTTCCATGGTGTGACCCATTTCAGTACGGATTTGAGCCCAGTTTTCATCACCCTCTTGTGCCATTAGGGCATCAATACGTGCTTGTACTGCGTCAATTTGGGTATTGATTGAAGCGTCGTTCCAGCCTTTGAATTCTTCAGCGCGTTTAACTGCGTGTTCACCTGCAACGCGACCAAATACGACAAACTCAGCCAGTGAGTTTGAACCTAGGCGGTTAGCACCGTGAAGACCGACAGAGGCACATTCACCAACAGCAAATAGACCTTTAATGCGGGTTTCACAGGTACCGTTAGTTTCAATACCACCCATGGTGTAGTGCACTGTTGGGCGAATTGGAATCGGCTCTTTAGCGGGATCAACGTTAACGTATGCTTTCGCTAGCTCACAGATGAACGGTAGACGCTCATGTAAGTATTCTTCACCAAGGTGGCGTAAATCAAGCATTACTACATCACCTAGTGGGTGCTGAATAGTGTTGCCTTTTTGTTGTTCATGCCAGAACGCTTGTGAAACCTTGTCACGAGGACCCAGTTCCATGTATTTGTTTTTTGGCTCGCCCACTGGTGTTTCAGGGCCCATGCCATAATCTTGTAGGTAACGGTAACCGTTTTTATTAACGATAATACCGCCTTCACCACGACAACCTTCGGTCATCAAAATACCCGTACCAGGTAAGCCTGTTGGGTGGTATTGAACAAATTCCATGTCACGCAGTGGAATACCATGACGGAACGCCATTGCCATACCATCGCCAGTTACAATACCGCCGTTAGTATTACAGTGGTAAACGCGACCCGCGCCACCGGTTGCTAAGATCACTGATTTTGCTTTAATACAAACCAGTTCACCTTCAGCCATATGAATTGCAATCAGACCTTGAACTTCGCCATTCTCAATTAAAAGATCAACCACGAAGTATTCATCGTAACGTTTGATTTGTGGGTATTTGATAGAAGTCTGGAATAGGGTGTGTAGCATATGGAAGCCAGTTTTATCTGCCGCGAACCATGTACGTTCAACTTTCATGCCACCAAAACGACGAACGTTCACTTCACCGTTTTCTTTACGGCTCCATGGGCAGCCCCATTGTTCCATTTGAATCATTTCGCGGGTTGAGTTTTCTACGAAATATTCAACCACATCTTGTTCGCATAGCCAGTCACCACCACCAACAGTATCGTTGAAGTGATTATCAAAGCTATCTTCGTCTTTGATAACAGCAGCAGATCCACCTTCAGCGGCAACTGTGTGCGAGCGCATTGGATAGACTTTTGAAATAAGTGCGATTTCTAGTTCTGGGTTTGCTTCTGCAGCAGCGATGGCAGAACGTAGGCCTGCACCACCCGCGCCAATTACAGCGATATCTGTGGTAATAGTCTTCACAGCTATCCTCCGAAGGTAAGACGGTAAAAAAATGAAAAGGTACGTCATGCGTACCTATCCTTGAAATCCTGCGCGTATTTTATGAAACCTCATTAAGATAAAATATGATGTAGACGCGTCTTTTTAATGAAATAATCAAAAAATGTAATCTGATTACAAAAAATGTGATTATTGTCACAAGTTGTCATGTCTTGTTGTTGTTAGTGAGTTGTTTTGTTTGTGATGAGTTGTTTGTAAATCATTAACTGTGTGTAACAAAGTTGAGGTGTAACACCTTGTTGCAAAAGATTTTATAAGCTCCGAGATGCATTTAACTAATCGTTAATGTGATGCTTATGGTGTTAGTGTGTTTGTTTTGTTATTAGGTATGGTTCATTTAGTTGCCAGAATTGCTGCTGTTGTTCGTCGATATTAGGGTTACTTTTGTTAATGCCATTCATTTTTATTCATAATGAGCATGAGTTAGCTATAAATATAATGCGCTCAATACTTGGTTAGAAGCGTGGCTTTGTTAGAATAATGACCAGATTTCCTTTTATATAAGAAGAAACGGTTATGTCTCAGCCTTGGCAGCCTACTGCTGATATTACTCAATTAAAACAGCGTGCTATTTTACTCGCGACAATTCGTCAATTTTTTGCTGATCGTGATGTTATCGAAGTGGATACGCCTGCCATGAGTCAGGCGACAGTGACGGATGTTCATTTACATGCTTTTAAAACCCAATTTGTTGGCCCAGGTTATGCTAATGGGCAAACATTGTATTTGATGACTAGCCCTGAGTTTCATATGAAGCGGTTATTAGCGGCGGGTAGTGGTGCTATCTATCAGATTTGTAAATCATTTCGAAATGAAGAATCGGGACGTTATCATAACCCTGAATTTACAATGCTAGAGTGGTATCGACCAGGGTTCGACCATCATCAATTAATGGCTGAGATGGATCTGTTATTGCAGCAAGTATTAGGCTGTGGTGCGGCTGAAAAAATGACTTATCAACAAGCCTTTGTTGATGTATTAGGTGTGTGCCCACTAGAAGGTTCGCTGACGGCGCTAAAAGCAGTTGCTGCTCGATTAGGATTGGCTGATATTGCCGAGCCTGAGCAAGATCGTGATACCTTATTACAGTTACTGTTTAGTGTTGGCGTTGAAGCTAAAATAGGCCAAACAGTACCTGCTTTTGTGTATGATTTCCCTGCCTCACAAGCGGCATTGGCACAAATTAACCCGCAAGATCCACGCGTTGCTGAACGGTTTGAAGTTTATTTTAAAGGCATTGAGCTTGCCAATGGTTTTCATGAACTAGCTAATGGTGATGAACAATTGCAGCGGTTTGAAGATGATAATAAAAAGCGGGTCAGCATGGGTTTACAGCCTCAACCTATCGACATGCATCTCGTTGAAGCATTACGGGCTGGATTTCCAGATTGCGCTGGAGTGGCATTAGGGATTGATCGGGTGATTATGTTGGCATTAGAACGCGATCATATTGATCAAGTTACGGCTTTTCCTATCGAAATCGCCTAATCGTTCTCGACAATATCTGTTTGACTCTAAGTAGGCTTAATTCGTCCTAAAATAGATTGAGCTAAAAAAGCACGGTGATTATGACCGTGCTTTTTTAGTTATCAATTATTCGTTATGCACCAGCTGATGTCTGTGATTATTGTTCAAAAACCGCATACTGAGGGAACGTGCAATGAACATCGACGATTTATTTAGTGTAAATGATTAAGTTAAACGACAAGTAGGATTTCAAGGCATTTTAACCGTGAAAAAAGTGTAGCTTGACTTGGTCGTTAATGCAACTGGTTATCATTTACATCAGTGATTAGTCGATCACAATTCTAGCATTGAGTGGTTGTAATGGACGGTTATTGTCACCCATCATTTGGTTAAGTTGTTCAATTTGAGCGGCTGAACTGGTGAGATGACTTTGCATGACATACCAACGTACACCTTCTGTACATGGTGGTGTGGTTAATGAGCCATTGTAACGGAAATATTGACGCTCTCTTGGAAGGAGTGCATTAGGGGTTAGATCACCATTAAAGTCAATGGTCTCGCCTTTGGTCGGAATTGTTTTTAGTAAGGTGGTTAGTTCATTATTAGCCCGAGGACCATTTTCAAACATAACCGCAATCACGGCAATATGACCGTTAGCATCAACGTTAACGAAATGTGCTTCTAGCGGGTATTGTTTACCGTCAATATAGTTCTCAGACGGGGTATGAAAGTGGAATTGCTTCAGGGTATAAGTATCCCCATCGATAATAACTTTATTATCGCCACTGACATTAGCTGAGATAGTGTGGCCGTTATTGGTGATGCTGGTTATTTTACCATCATAGTCGATTTGTAATGGCTGCGTTTGGGCTTGAATAGGATCTTGAATATCAATTGGGCTTTGGTTCTCCCCACCACAAGTCGGATAACTCGCTACCCAGTGCTCGGAACCTTGCTGGTCACCATATCCCCATGCTGCATTAGCGTGTGCAGAAAGAGAGAAGCAGGTCGCTAAGGCGAGTACTAATGCGGATACTGTGTTTTTTTTCATTATGATTACCTATGAGTGATAATTATCCCGACCTAATAGTAGCACTTGATACGCGAGATGAAGCACTAACGTTAGCACAGTAATCTTTTGATTTGGTATTGAAAAGTACCTTTATGGAATAGACTTGGTCGATAGCAGTAATATAAAGCAGGGGAAATGACGCTAAGTGAAAAGATAGAGTTGCGGAATATGGAGTAGTAAAAGAAAAAACACAGGGCAATTGCTACCCTGTGTAATAGTATTTTTTAGATGGCTTATTTGACTAGATATTCAGCATAAGGTTGTCCCATGCGTGTTACTTGGCGTGGTTGCATGCTTTCTACAAAACGGATGCTGTCTTTAGGGAATAAGTTAATGACAGTAGATCCTAACTTAAAACGCCCCATTTCTTGGCCTTTCTTTAAACTGATTGCTTGCTCGCCAGCGATTGGGTAATTCCAACGACGAATTTCAGGACCTGTCGGTGGCGTTACCGTACCAGCCCATACTGTTTCGATGCTACCAACAATAGTGGCACCAACCAAAACTTGAACGAGTGGGCCAAATTCAGTTTCAAACACGCACACAACCCGTTCATTACGCGCAAATAAATTAGGTACGTTAGTTGCTGTTAGTGGGTTTACTGAAAAAAGATCGCCAGGAATATAAATCATTTGGCGTAATACACCATCACATGGCATATGAACGCGGTGATAGTCACTCGGTGACAGATATAATGTCGCAAATTCACCGCCCATAAACTCATCCGCTAAGTCGCTATCACCGCCTAATAATTCACAGGCACTAAAATAGTGTCCTTTAGCTTGGAATAAGCGTCCTGCTTTAATTGGACCGAATTGACTTACACAAGCATCTGCTGGATGGCTGATAATTTGTGGGTCATTATTAATTGGGCGAGCACCTTCCATTAGTTCACGTACAAAAAAAGCATTAAAGGTAGGGTAAGCCGTTGGATCTGGATTACGTGCTTCTGCCATATTGACGTTATATTGTTTGATGAACCAGCGAATAACGGCGGTGGTTAGCTTGCCACCTTCAAAAGCTGCTAATTTACCCACGAGGCGGGTTAATGCATGTTTGGGCATACTATATTGAAGGCCAATCTTAATCTTATCTAACACAATTATTCTTCCACTAAATATTAATTAATCAATAAGTTAGTTATTCTTTGCTTATTTGGAAGAATAACGTCAACCCATAATAGTACCGAATTATTGTAATAATGTCAGTTATTCTAGTGTTACGCAGGGAGGGGGTAAGGCAAGCTTGTCAGTGTTAATTAGCATTATAGTCGATAAAAAAATAAGCCTAAGAAAATAATCAGTTCTCTTAGGCATATATTGATTATCAGTTTGGCTTGTTACGTGAAAATTGACGGTTCGCGACAGTTTCCGACATGCTTTCAATGATTTTATGGTAGCTGTTATAACGTGCACGACTAATATCACCACGTTCAACCGCTTCGCGGATAATACAACCAGGATCGTTACCGTGCTTACAATCACGGAATTTACAGCCACCTAAGTGTTGACGAAATTCAACAAAGGCTTCGGTAATTTGTTCAGGCTCTAGATGCCATAAACCAAATTCACGCACACCTGGGGAGTCAATTAAATCGCCGCCATCAGCAAAGTGATACAGTCTTGCTGCGGTGGTCGTGTGTTGACCTAAACCCGAGTTTGTCGAAACATCACCAATATCAGCTTCAACGTCAGGCATTAATGAGTTAACCATGCTGGATTTACCAACACCTGATTGGCCTGCAAAGATACTGACATGATCTTTTAAATCAACTTTAAGATCATCAAGTCCTTCACCGGTATCAGTACTAACTAGGCGCACGCTATAGCCAATGTTTTGGTATTGCGTTAATTTACGCTCAACCTCAACCCGTTGTTCTGGCGTCAATAAATCAACTTTGTTGACGACAATTAGAGGTTTAATGCCGATGGTTTCAGCTGCAATAATGTAACGGTCAATAATGTTCAGTGATAGCTCTGGCAGTATTGACGACACAATCACAATTCGATCAACGTTAGCTGCAACCGCTTTTACACCGTCGTAGTAATCAGGACGCGTCAGCATTGTTTTTCGTTCATGTACTGCTTCTACAACACCAGCAATGCCTTGTAATGCTTCAACACCGGGACGCCAGACGACACGATCTCCAGAAACAAGGCTCTGAATACTGCGACGTAAGTTACAACGGTGAATAATACCCGTTTGCGGATCTTCAACATCAGCGTGTTGACCGAATCGAGTAATAACCAGCCCTTCACGGGCACTTTCCAATAGAGCTTCGTCCCATTGGACTTCATTTTTAGCACGATCTAAGCGCTTATTTTGGTTAGAGCGGACACGTCGGCTCTGACCTTGAGTCAATTTTTTCTTTTTTGCCACAAGAATATCGTTCTATTTGGTTGGCTTTCGGTATTATCATACATGGTTTAGTCACAAAAGAGGCAATATCGAATGACAATCAGCGATCAGAACCTTATTTGGATTGATCTGGAAATGACCGGATTAGATCCAGAAACTCATAAAATCATTGAAATCGCCACAGTTGTGACCGATCCACAGCTTAATGTGTTGGCTGAAGGCCCTGTTCTAGCTATTTATCAGCCAGAAGCTGAATTAGCAAAAATGGATGATTGGTGTACAACCACACATACTAATAGTGGTTTAGTCGAACGTATTCGTCAAAGTACGATTATAGAAGCACAAGCGGTTGCTCAAACCATCGATTTTTTAGAGCAGTGGGTGCCAAAGGGCGTATCTCCAATTTGTGGTAACAGTATTGGCCAAGATCGTCGTTTTTTATATAAGCACATGCCAATCCTTGAACAGTATTTCCATTACCGTTATCTTGACGTCAGTACACTTAAGGAATTAACCCGTCGTTGGAAACCTGAGTTACTGGATGGTTTTTCTAAGAAAGGAAGTCACTTAGCATTAGATGATATTCATGATTCAATTGCCGAGTTACGCTATTATCGTGAGCATATTTTCAATATTTGATATGAAAATAAGCAGTTAGAAAAAAATCTGCGTTTTTTAGATGAAGATCTATTGCATCCGATAATTTTAGTCGTATAATGCGCAGCCTCGAAAGGAGATAACGAGTTTGTTTTCTTTCGTTGT
>NZ_MSCQ01000003.1:131896-182937 GCF_002954725.1 Photobacterium phosphoreum | reverse complement strand
TTAATAATTTATTGCCGCTTAAGTGATAAATGATAGGTGAAAGACCTAGCTCTGCGACACTAGCTCAGCTGGTAGAGCGCAACCTTGCCAAGGTTGAGGTCACGAGTTCGAACCTCGTGTGTCGCTCCAATTTAGTTATCATCGAACTTATCGGTGAACTACTACTGTGAAGTATTAGTCTTAATGTGGTATTCCTGAGGTATTCGATTACCGATATCATCAGTGTACTGCTTCAAGTGTTTCTAGTTTGACTACGAAGCCCACTTAGAAGCAATCAGCTTCGATTACATCATCTGCTATTGATCATGCAACCTAATGGTTGTTTTTTTCATCTTAGCTATTTGCAAAGATGTTTTGTAAGATCAATATTGTCATATATGGCAAATGCTCTTTCCTAACACTGATAAATTGTACTTACTATGATAGCAATATTGTGGTTTATTTTGTTTGTTGTTATTCATTGATAACAATACCTGATAAGTCATTATTTTAGTGAGTGTTTTAGATTTATTGCACCGTTAGATCACAGTTACATTAACAGAGTTATCCACATAAAAAAATCTGTGGGTAAGTTGGTTGATTAGATGTGATAGCTAGGTGTGAATAACTTTATAACGGGTAATAGATCTGAAACTATTAGTCTTATTAACCATAAATAGCTAACAGGATAACTGTTTGTTTATTAAGGGTTAGTTTTGTTTTATCTACAATTTTTACACAGTTCATTTGATTCTTTCCCTATCGGGATAACCATCTTGATTATGTTATCCACTCCCTGTGTTTAATCTTTAATTTCCCTACTGTTTTTAGCTTAATTTAAAAAGTTTTCCACATATACCCAGAGTGTTACGCATCTCGAGGTAGACCCTTCTCTATGATCCGTATTAACCGTTTAGTTGAGCTAGGCAGAACATCGATAACCAATTGCTGGTGTTTTTGGCGCTGTTGCTCTAAAGCCCACTCAATATGAATATCGACTAATGGATATTCTCCCTGACGCATCGTTAGCGCTGTCACGATATCTACTTGATACGGCGCATTACCTAGTGCGATAGTAATATTACGTAACCATTGCATATGACCAATGCGGCGAATAGCCGATCCTTCAGTATTCTTTAAGAATGTTGCTTCATTCCATTGGTAGAGTGCTACCAGATCTTGTTGAAACAGCGTATCACGACAGTGGTAGTCTGTTTCTGCGGTTATTTCTCCGTGGCGGTTAAATGGACATACCAATTGGCAATCATCACAGCCATAAATTCTATTGCCGATGGCGGCGCGATATTGTTCAGGAATGATACCGTCAAATTCGATAGTGAGATAAGAAATACAACGCCGCGCATCAACTACCCCTGCTTCGATAATGGCACCCGTTGGGCAACTAGTCATGCAAGCGACACATTTACCACATTGATTGCTTACTGGCTCATCTATGGGTAAGGGGAGATCAATTAACAGCTCTCCTAAAAAGAACCATGAGCCTGATTGGTCGTTAAGAATGAGTGAGTGTTTCCCCGTCCAGCCTAATCCTGCTTTTTCAGCTAATGGACGTTCAAGTACCGGTGCTGAATCGACGAATGGTCGACAGCCAAATTCACCGACAACGGTTTCAATCCGTTGGCCTAACTGTTTAAGACGGTTGCGGATCAGTTTGTGATAATCTCGTCCAAGCGAATAGCGGCTAATATAGGCTTTTGTTGGTTGTTTTAAGGTTTGAGCAAAACCTGCTTGTGGTGGTAAATAATTCATTCTGACACTGATTACGCGGACGGTACCTGGTAATAATTCATGTGGTCGGGCTCGCATCATGCCGTGGCGTGCCATCCAGTCCATATCACCATGGTAGCCAGCATCTAACCATCGTTGTAATTGGACTTCATGTTGTGACAAATCGATATCGCTGATCCCTACCGCTTGAAAGCCGAGTTCTTGTCCCCAGATTTTAATTTGCAGAGCGAGTTGTTGATAATCGATAGTCATAGTGTCAGTCTTATTACGGGTAAAAATCAGGGAACGGATTCTAGCACATTCTTATTTTAGAGTGGTCATTAGTGATGATTGCTAATAGGTAACAATTTAATTGATACTTATTGTTAATCACTGAAGAAGGGATAGCTGTAATCTCACAAGCTGACACACTATTGTCAATGGTTGCAATAATAGCTGAGATAATCTGCAAAGGTGTAAAGCTGCACCTGTGCTGAATATGTGCCTGACATAAATTGAATGGTATTGCTTTATTGCGGTAAAATTAGGCGACCATCTGCAGTGAGATCTTTATTTCGACAAAGAGAGATCTAGGTGTTGATTTATCTTAAAGCAGCAGATTTATGTGCGCAAAGCGGCGAGCGTGGTATGCTGGCGGCTGATCTTTTTCCGTTTATTCGTCAATTAGTCAACCCAAGATAAAATATAATGCAAACATTTGAAACTTCCCTTGCTGATGAGCAGGCAACGGTAGATTTTGGCCTTAAATTGGCTAAAGCCTGCACGCAACAAACAACAATATATCTCCATGGTGATTTAGGTGCAGGTAAAACCACATTCAGTCGTGGCTTTATCCGTGCAATGGGTCATCAAGGGAATGTGAAAAGCCCGACCTATACATTGGTTGAACCGTATGATCTTGCGCCTTGGCAAGTTTATCATTTTGATTTATACCGTCTTGCGGATCCAGAAGAATTAGAATTTATGGGGATCCGTGATTACTTTACCAATGATGCTATTTGTTTAGTGGAGTGGCCAGAAAAAGGCATCGGTATGTTGCCCGCACCTGATCTTGAATTGGAATTGCGTTATGACGGCGATCACCGAACAGCATTAGTAACGTCGAATACGGATTATGGTTCAACGTTGATCAACCACTTACAATTAGGTTAATTAGAAATGGCGTTACGGACGTATGCAAATCTTCTAATTTTGGGAGTGGGATTAGTTAGTTCTACCGCTTTTGCAAATGAACTAAAAGGAGTACGGGTGTGGCCGGCTCCTGATGAAACGCGTGTCGTGTTAGATATGCAAAGCCAAGCAGATTATTCGCAGTTTATGCTATCTAATCCGTCACGATTAGTGATCGATTTGAACAAGACCTCACTGAAAACCAAGTTACCAATCACTGTTGCTAAGAGTGAGATCTTAACCACTATTCGTAGCAGTAATGCGCCTGAAAAAGGCACTACGCGATTAGTGTTTGAACTTAAACGTACCACGAAACCAACAATATTCTCACTTTCACCAACACCTGATGGTAGCTATGGCTATCGATTGGTAATGGATTTACCTAATGGTTCTGGCGTTGGGGCTGTTGATAAAGAAGAGCAAGCAGAAGAAACTGCGACTGAAAACAATTTAGCTAAGTTACCTTCAGGTACGGCTGATATTGTGGTCGCAGTCGATGCGGGTCACGGTGGTGATGATCCCGGCTCTATTGGACCAACCCATAAATATGAAAAGAACGTAACTTTAGCTGTTGCGCGTAAATTAGCGGCTAAAATCAATGCTACAACCGGTATGCGTGCGGTCATGACTCGTCGTGGTGACTATTATGTAGGATTAAGTAAACGTTCAGAGATCGCACGTAAAAATAAAGCGCTATTATTGGTTTCTATTCACGCAGATGGCTTTAGTTCACCTAAACCTCGTGGTGCATCGGTATGGGTATTAAACACCCGTCGTGCTAATACTGAGATTGGTCGTTGGTTAGAGCAAAGCGAGAAGCAATCAGAGTTGCTGGGTGGTGGCGATGTATTATCAAGCAATCCTAAAGATAAATATTTAGGTCGTGCGGTACTCGATCTGCAATTTAGTTATTCACAGAAAGAAGGCTACGATGTCGCTAAACGCGTTTTGGCGAATTTGCGCCATATTGCGCGTTTACACAAAACGGTACCGCAATATGCCAGTCTCGCGGTCTTGAAATCACCAGATATTCCATCATTATTAGTTGAAACAGGTTTTATTACGAACCCAATTGAAGAGCGTGAATTAACCTCTAATGCCCATCAAAATCAACTAGCTAATGCGGTTTATAAAGGCATTTTACAGTACTTTACCGCCCATCCACCTGAAGGCACGTTGTTTGCTTCGCGTTTGAAAGCTGGAGGCATGAAACATAAAGTCACGTCTGGCCAAACATTAAGTGGTATTGCCGCGAAATATGGTTCATCAATGGCGGCGATTAAAGCGGCTAATAACTTGAAATCAAATTCAGTGAATATTGGTCAAGTTCTTGTGATCCCTGGTTCTGGCATTACTACTGCGACGACTGCGCCTGTTGTAAAAACGGCAGCTGCTAAAGTGGTAACTAATCACGCTCCAGCCACTCGTATTGTGTGGCATACCGTGACGCGTGGTGAGTATCTTGGCAAAATTGCGGCTAAATATGGGGTCACCATGAGTAGCATTCGTCAAACGAGCCATTTAAAGTCAGACAAGGTCATGGTCGGACAGAAACTAAAAATTGCCGTTGCGGCGACGAAAGTAGAACGTCATAAAGTACGTCGTGGTGAGTTTCTAAGTAAGATTGCGGCAAAATATGGGGTATCTGTAGCAACTATTCGTGATGCGAATAAGCTACGTTCTGATAAACTAGCAGTAGGACAGACGCTAATCATTCCAAGAAGTTAATTATGCCGATTCAGATTTTACCCGCTCGGCTGGCTAACCAGATTGCAGCGGGTGAAGTTGTTGAACGCCCCGCATCGGTAGTCAAAGAGCTTGTTGAAAATAGTATAGATGCCGGTGCCACTCGAATCGATATTGATATCGAAAAAGGTGGCAGCCGGCTGATTCGTATTCGTGATAACGGTAAAGGCATTGCTAAGGATGAACTTGGTTTGGCCTTAAGCCGTCATGCGACCTCAAAAATAGCCTCATTGGATGATCTAGAAGCCATTGTTAGCTTAGGCTTTCGTGGTGAAGCCCTCGCCAGTATCAGTTCAGTTTCACGGTTAACCTTAACCTCACGTATCGAAGATCAAGCAGAAGCATGGTCAGCTTATGCTGAAGGTCGTGATATGGATGTTCAGTTAAAACCTGCCGCTCATCCCGTAGGTACGACACTGGAAGTCTTGGATTTGTTTTTTAATACTCCAGCGCGACGTAAGTTTTTACGGACTGAAAAAACAGAATTTACTCATATTGATGAACTGATCAAACGCATTGCTTTAAGCCGCTTTGATGTTGCGATCACACTGCGCCATAACGGTAAATTGGTGCGACAATATCGTATTGCTGATAATGCATTACAACAAGAACGCCGTTTAGCTGCCGCTTGTGGACCTTCCTTTTTGCAACATGCATTAGTGGTTGAATTAGCGCATGGTGATTTGAAATTATCAGGTTGGATTTGTAGCTCACAAGGAGCTCGTAGCCAAAATGACATTCAATATTGCTACGTTAATGGTCGTATGATGAAAGATAAATTGATCAATCATGCGATTCGACAAGCGTATGAATCAAGCTTACGATCCGATCAGTATGCCGCTTATGTGTTGTATATTGAGGTTGATCCACATCAAGTGGACGTTAATGTTCATCCTGCCAAACATGAAGTTAGGTTTCATCAAGCTCGATTAGTGCATGATTTTATTTATCAAACCCTGCAAAGTGCATTACAGCAAGCCGCAGATGTTGATGATGCGCATCAGTATCAAGCACCAATGAGAGCCAGTGCACATGCTGAGGTAACTACCGATCCTATTGATCGCGCATCACACACTATTGCTGCGATGCCTGATTACCCGAATAAGGCTGCACCCGATAGTTGGTTAGCTGCAAGTGATTCATCGCCAGTTACACCTATATCCCTACCTGATTCCAATCAAGGTTCTGTCTCTACTTTTTCAAATGAAAAAACTTTATTAGCAAATTCAGTTAGTAAAGATACTCAACAAAGCTATAGTCAAAAGAGTAGCCCAAAAAATTCATCACAATTAGTACCTGTTGAACGTCAGCAAGGTTCAAAATCTGGACAGTATGCAAATGCTTCTCCTCGCCATTATGGTGAACCTGGGCCTACTGCGACAGAGCGTAAAGCTTATCAACAGCTGCTTACAACAGATAACACTGAACCGACTCAATCGACACCGAGCCAAGTTACATTAACCGAACCCTCGACTCGAATAGCTGAGCCGCGACGTGAATGGCCGTTATCAAGACAGCCAATAGCGATAACGGGTAAGCGTTCTCACAGTAACAATGTGGGGTTAGGAAAAGCATTAGTTGTTGTTGATGAGCAATTTTTATTGTTGAGTCAGCAACATGAAATGGTGTTACTGCATTTACCGATCGCAGAGCACTTACGTCACGTTGGCCAGTTACAGTTAGCAAAAACGGAAGGCTTAAAGCCCCAACCGTTATTGATCCCATTGGCTGTGCCGATTGAGGTGGAATTGATTCAGTGCGCTGAGCAACATGGACAATTATTAAAGCAATTAGGGATCCAACTAAAGTCCAAAGGACGTAATAGCATTATTATTCTTGCGGTGTGTATGCCACTAAGGCAACAAAACTTACAACAGTTAATCCCAAATTTGTTAACCTATCTTCATACCGTGAGTGATGATCCTGATGCTCAAGGATGGGATAACCTTTTATTCTGGCTCGCTAAACAATGCCATATGCCGGTAACAAGTTATACCTTGGCACAAGCGATTCAGTTAATTACCGAATTAGAGCAGCTATGGGGGGAACAAGTGATGACGTTTAAAGCGCAACTTGTTCGTCCTGTTGATATGCAAGCAGCGATAGAAGCATTTAAGTAATTTATGACTAAGCCACAACCACAAGCAATTTTTTTAATGGGCCCGACAGCGTCAGGTAAAACTGATCTAGCGATTCGGTTGCGGGAGCAGCTACCCGTTGAGTTGATAAGTGTCGATTCCGCCCTTATTTATAAAGGGATGGATATCGGTACAGCAAAACCAGATGCGCATGAATTGTCACTAGCACCGCATCGTTTAATTGATATTCGTGATCCAGCGCAAAGTTATTCTGCTGCAGACTTTCGTTCGGATGCACTAAAAGAAATGGCTGATATAGTAGCTGCGGGGCGGATTCCTTTGTTGGTCGGTGGTACTATGTTGTACTACAAGGCATTATTGGAAGGTTTGTCACCATTACCTGCGGCAGATAATACTGTTCGCGCCGGTATAGAACAAGATGCTGAAGCTCGAGGTTGGCAAGCACTGCATGATGAATTAGTGCAAATTGATCCTGTGGCTGGTGCAAGGATTCACCCTAATGATCCACAGCGATTATCTCGTGCATTGGAGGTTTTTCGCATCTCAGGTAAAACATTAACTGAGTTAACAAAGACTCAAGGTGAATCGTTACCTTATAAGGTTCACCAATTTGCAATTACGCCCACGGATAGGGCTGTACTGCATCATCGAATTGAGCTTAGGTTCAAAAAAATGATCGAAGCAGGGTTTGAACAGGAAGTGCGGGCATTGTATGACCGTGGTGATCTTCACCTTGAACTTCCTTCTATGCGCTGTGTCGGTTATCGACAGATGTGGGAATATTTGGACGGGAAACATGACATAGATGAAGCGGTTTTCCGTGGTATCTGTGCTACCCGTCAATTGGCAAAGCGTCAAATCACTTGGCTTCGTGGCTGGAAAGATTTGACTTGGTTGGATAGTAGTGATGTTGATAGCGCGTTACAAACCGTCACAAACTCAGTTAGATGTGATGTTTAATTAACGTGTATACTCTGAACTGCTTTGCGTATTTTTAGTTTTTGTTCGTTGCTAATACAACTACAAACAAATAAGGAAAAGAAATAATGGCTAAGGGGCAATCTCTGCAAGACCCGTTTTTGAATGCGCTGCGTCGTGAAAGAATCCCGGTCTCTATTTACCTGGTAAACGGTATCAAACTACAAGGCCAAATTGAATCATTTGATCAATTTGTCATTTTACTTAAAAACACCGTCAACCAGATGGTTTATAAGCATGCTATTTCTACTGTTGTTCCCGCTCGTCCGGTGAATCATCACCATGCGAGTGATCGTCCAGCAGGAAGCGACCGTCCAGAAAAAACAGAAGAGTAAGATTATTTTCAAATAAGGAGTCGATTACTTGTTTGACCGTTATGAAGCTGGTGAGCAGGCTATTCTTGTTCATATAAACTTCACTCAAGATGAGGAATGGGAAGATCTTAGCGAATTTGAAATGCTAGTGTCTTCCGCTGGAGTTAACGCGCTGCACGTAGTTACGGGTAGCCGTAAAACACCGCTTCCAAAATATTATGTGGGTGAAGGTAAAGCGCAAGAAATCGCCGATGCAGTAAAAACTGTTGATGCAGATATAATTATTTTTAATCACGCATTGTCACCTGCACAAGAACGAAACTTAGAGCAGCTTTGTCAATGCCGAGTGATTGATCGTACCGGGTTAATTCTCGATATATTTGCCCAACGCGCACGTACCCACGAAGGTAAGTTGCAAGTTGAACTAGCACAATTACGGCATTTATCAACTCGATTAATTCGTGGTTGGACTCACCTTGAGCGACAAAAAGGTGGTATTGGCCTTCGCGGGCCAGGTGAAACTCAGTTAGAAACCGATCGACGTTTATTACGAGAACGTATTAAAACAATTTTACGTCGTTTAGATAAAGTCGCTAAACAACGTGATCAAGGACGTCGAGCGCGTAATCGAGCAGAAATCCCAACGGTGTCATTAGTTGGGTATACCAATGCGGGTAAATCAACATTATTCAATCGTATTACCGATGCTGGGGTATATGCAGCCGATCAGCTGTTTGCTACCTTAGATCCAACATTGCGAAAGATTGAAGTTGCAGATGTCGGTGCAGCGATACTTGCAGATACTGTTGGTTTTATTCGACATTTACCCCACGATTTAGTGGCTGCGTTTAAAGCAACATTAAAAGAAACACAAGAAGCAGATCTATTGCTTCATGTGGTTGATGCCAGTGATGATCGTTTTCGCGAGAACATTGAGGCGGTAGATACCGTACTTGATGAAATCGAGGCCAGCGACGTTCCTGTTTTACTTGTTATGAATAAAATTGATAACTTGGATAATGCACAACCACGAATTGAGCGTGACGAAGAGGGTTTACCTCGACGAGTTTGGGTATCAGCCATGGAAGGGCAAGGCATTGACTTGTTATTCCAAGCCTTAACAGAACGTCTTGCAGGAACAATGATAAAGCACAGCTTGCGTTTGCCGCCTGAAATGATTGGACGGCTACGCAGTAAGTTTTATCAGATGGGATGTATTGTGCAAGAAGAGTATGAATCAGATGGCTGTTTAATGATTGATATTCGCTTACCGATGGCAGAATGGTCGCGGTTACAAAAAAGAGAAAGTACTTCGTTAGATGACTACATCGTTGCTTAATGGATTGCTGAGTAATAAAAACTGTCGTCATATCACATTGATGGAGTTCTATAATGGCGTGGAATGAGCCTGGTAACAACGGCGGCCGTGATGATAAAGACCCTTGGGGTAATAAAAATCATGGTGGACGTGAACAAGGACCACCCGATCTGGATGAGGTTTTCTCAAAACTAAGTCGTAAGGTTGGTGGTGTGTTTGGTAATAAAAAAGGACCAACAGGCAGCGGTAGCGCTGTAGGTTTGGGTGCTGTTGCAGTTTTAGCTGTGGCTGTATGGGGATTTTCAGGCTTTTACACTGTAAGTGAAGCAGAACAAGGTGTTGTGCTGCGCTTCGGTAAGTTTGATCAAATCGTCAAGCCGGGTTTGAACTGGAAGCCGACTTTTATTGATGAAGTCATCCCTGTTAACGTACAAGCAATTCGTTCGCTACGAGCTTCTGGCTTAATGCTAACCAAAGACGAAAATGTATTGAAAGTTGAGATGGATGTCCAATACCGTGTTGATAATGCTGAGAAATACCTGTTCAGTGTTACCAATGCCGATGATAGTTTGCGTCAAGCAACAGATTCTGCACTGCGTGCGGTTATCGGTGATTCAACTATGGATCAAGCGTTAACAACGGGCCGTCAGACTATTCGTGCGAATACTCAAGCTGCAATTAATAAAATTATCGCAAAATATGACATGGGTATCCGTGTTGTGGACGTTAACTTCCAAAGTGCGCGTCCACCAGAAGCGGTTAAAGATGCCTTTGATGATGCTATTGCAGCACGTGAAGATGAAGAACGTTATGTGCGTGAAGCAGAAGCTTACAGTAATGACATTTTGCCAAAAGCAACGGGTCGTGCTGAGCGTCTGAAGAACGAAGCAGAAGGTTATTCTGAGCGTGTTATTAATGGTGCACTCGGTGATGTTGCACAGTTTGATAAGCTGTTGCCACAATACGAAGCCGCTAAGCAAGTAACCCGTGAACGTCTGTATCTTGATACGATGGAACGTGTATACAGCAATACCAGCAAGGTGTTAATTGATACTAAATCTGGTGGTAATAACGTGATGTATTTACCACTTGAAAAGTTAATGAATCAATCAAATAACCAAGCGAAAAAGCCAGTAGATTCTGGCCGATTAAGTGGTATTGAATTGGAAAAAGTGGAAACACCAACGCCAGTCGCTCCAACACCACGCGCTGACACTGGCCGTCAAGGGAGATATTAATTATGCGTAAGTTAATCATCCCAGTAGTTGTGATTTTTATTGCACTATTATTGATGTCTATGTTTGTCGTGAAAGAGGGCGAGCGTGGTATCGTCGTGCGTTTCGGTCGTATCATAAAAGATAACAATACCGAAGTTGCACGAATTTACGAGCCAGGTTTACACTTTAAAGTTCCTGTTTTTGATCGTGTGCATGATCTTGATGCGCGTATTCAAACCATGGATGACCAAGCTGACCGTTTCCTAACAGCTGAGAAAAAAGACGTGATCATTGATACCTACGTAAAGTGGCGTATTAAAGATTACGGTAAATATTACTTAGCAACGGGTGGTGGTAATACATCAACAGCGGAATCATTGTTAAAGCGTAAAGTTGTTGATAGCTTACGTGCCGAAATTGGTGCGAAAGAAATCAAGCAAATCGTATCTGGAGAAGACAGCACTTCAGCATCTACTACATCGTCTGATATTGCACAAACTAAAGCGGCAAAAGCTGCTCTAGCGGTAATTGAAGGTGTGGTACCGGTGAAGAAAGTTGAAGGCCAACGTGATCAAATCATGGCTGATGTACTTGAAGAAACGCGTGAAAGTGCGAAAGACTTAGGTATTGAAGTAGTTGATTTCCGTATTAAGAAAATCAATTTACCAGATGAAATCAGTGAGTCTATCTACCGTCGTATGCGTGCTGAGCGTGAGTCAGTGGCACGTAGCTACCGTTCTCAAGGCCGTCAACGTGCTGAAGAGCTTCGTGCTCGTTCAGAACTTGAAGTGGCAACAGTTTTAGCTGAGGCGAAGCGTAAAGCACAAGTTGTACGCGGTGACGCAGATGCAAAAGCGGCTGAGATTTATGCAAAAGCATATAATCAAGACCCTGAGTTCTACAGCTTCTGGCGTTCTCTGAAAGCGTATGAAAAGAGCTTTAGTTCGAAAAATGACATTCTTGTTATTGATCCGAATAATGAGTTCTTTAAATATATGAACCATTCAGAGCTACCAGCAAAGTAAGCTCGCTTTACTAACAACGTAATCGTTATAATAAAGACAAGGCTTTGGCCTTGTCTTTTTTTTTGGATAAAATACATGATGAATACAATTTTATTAGCCATTGGTTTAGTGTTAATTGTTGAAGGTTTAGGACCATTATTCGCCCCCCAAGGATGGCGCAATATGGTTAGTCAATTAAGCCAACAAGATGATAATACGCTACGTCGTATTGGTGGCTGTCTGGTCGTGGCTGGCAGTGTTATTGCGTATATGATGTATTTAAGAATGTAGAAAAACAGCCATAAAAAACAGATAAAACGCGTCAAATATGAAATGTATTAAGCCAAAAATGACTGCAAGCGGGCGGTTAAGGTGCTAGAATCCTTTTTTAACTATGATAGATGAAGAAAGATGGCAAATAATGTAGTCGTTCTTGGCACCCAATGGGGTGACGAAGGTAAAGGTAAGATCGTTGACCTGCTGACCGAAGATGCAAAATATGTAGTTCGCTACCAAGGCGGACACAACGCCGGTCACACCCTAGTTATTGACGGTGAGAAAACTGTTCTTCACCTGATCCCATCAGGTATCCTACGTGACAATGTTAAATGCATCATCGGTAATGGTGTTGTACTTTCTCCTGATGCACTAATGAATGAGATGGGCCCACTAGAAGCACGTGGTATTCCTGTTCGTGAGCGTCTGTTCCTATCAGAAGCTTGTCCACTGATTCTTCCTTACCACATTGCTCTTGACCAAGCTCGCGAAGCGGCTCGTGGTAAAAAAGCAATTGGTACTACTGGTCGTGGTATCGGTCCTGCTTACGAAGATAAAGTTGCTCGTCGCGGTCTTCGCGTTGGCGATTTATTTGATAAAGCAGCCTTTGCTGAAAAGCTTAAAGAAGTCATGGCTTACCATAACTTCCAGATTGAGCATTACTACCATGCTGAGCCTGTAAGCTACGAAGAAGTACTAGAAAAAGTACTGTCTCAAGCTGACCTATTAACATCAATGGTTATCGACGTAACGAAAGAACTTGATGATGCACGTCTACGTGGCGACAAGATCATGTTTGAAGGTGCGCAAGGTACATTGCTTGATATCGACCACGGTACTTACCCATACGTAACCTCGTCAACGACCACTGCTGGTGGTGTTGCTGCAGGTTCTGGTTTTGGTCCTCGTTACTTAGGTTACATTCTTGGTATTGCAAAAGCATACTGTACTCGTGTTGGCGCTGGTCCGTTCCCAACTGAGCTATATGATGGTTTAGAAAAGCAAGATCCAGTAGGTAAGCACCTAGGTACTGTTGGTAACGAGTTTGGCGCAACGACTGGTCGTCTACGCCGTACTGGTTGGTTTGATGCGGTTGCTATGCGTCGTGCGGTACAAATCAACTCTATCTCTGGTTTCTGTCTAACTAAACTAGACGTACTAGATGGTCTTAAAGAGCTGAAAATTTGTACTGGTTACAAAACGAAGTCTGGTGAGATTCTAGAAGTTTCTCCAATGGCGGCTGATGCGTACGAAGATCTAGAGCTAATCTATGAAACAATGCCTGGCTGGAGCGAAATAACATTTGGTGCCAAAACACTGGATGCGCTACCACAAGCAGCACTTGATTACATTGCACGTATCGAAGAGCTAACAGGTGTGCCAATTGATATTATTTCAACGGGTCCTGATCGCAACGAAACGATCATTAAAGTACATCCATACGGTGAGTAATCACTAGCGGTTGCTTTAAGCAGAAAAACCAGCTTTCGAGCTGGTTTTTTTATAGCTGAATAATAGCGTTATAGTACGATCTGTATTGCGTTAAAGTTTGGTCTCAAATTGCCGATAGTTAACTATTCGACGTTTGAGGAATGCCAATGAAATCCTGGTTGATAATGTTTGCTGCTTGGTTGGCAACACCGGTTCATGCGATCACTGGGGTTGGAGAGGCTGTGCCTATTTATTCCGAGGATCAGTTGAGTGCATGGTTTACAACCAATCAGCATTTAGCTCAAGTTAAAGCCGATGATTGTCAGTTAGTACAAGATATTCAAGCACGCGCCGAACAAATTGAATCACCCGCTTATCAATTTCTTTATGGTGATATGTTGGCGTGGGGGGTGTGTGTGCCTAAAGATGTAGCACAGGGGTTATATTATATGCGTGCCGCTGCTCAACAAGGGGTGCCTGTTGCATTGGAACAGCTGGGACGTTATTACGCTCAGGGTGTTATTTTACAACAAGATAAACAACGCGCTATTCCTTATTTACGGGAAGCTGCCGCCTTAGGCAATGTTCGCGCTCGAATTCAATTAGCGCAATTGCTGATTGCCGATAATGGCAGCCCTTTAGATTACGAAGATGCTTATCGATGGTTATATCAAACCGTGACCACCGAGAAAGGCCAATATCAACAAATCCGTCAATTACGTCAGCAGTTAGAAAAAAAGATGCCAGCGAATATTATTGCGCGCGCTAAACGACGCTCATCGTTTTGGTAACAGCAGTTATTCAGTGCAATAAAAAACAGCACCTAATGAGGTGCTGTTTTTATTATGGATCGACTCTGGCGTTGTCAGCTAAAGACGTTACAGTACCTTGTGTGGTCCAAAGCATTCGTAATGAATACGATCAGTGGTGACACCCAATTCAATTAACTGCTTAGCGATAAACTGCATAAAACCGACTGGGCCACAGCAATAAAAATGCATTTCAGGATCTGAAATTTGATTTGTGATTTTATCAAGCTCGATTAAGCCTTGGTAATCATAGTCTTCTGCTTGACGATCGCTGCTGGTTGGGGCGTTGTACCATGTCAATGCAGCGATGTGCGAATGTTGATTAGCCAGTGTCTTTACATGATCTTTATAAGCATGTTGCTGACCATTTTCTGTGGCATGCAACCAATTCACTGCTGCCTGATGTTGAGTTAACGTTTCAAGCATCGCTAGCATTGGTGTTAATCCCACACCCGCAGAAATTAAAGTAACGGGGGTTTGTGAATTAACATTCAAGAAAAAATCACCAGCAGGTGCGACTAAGTTAACCTTATCGCCAATATTGATCTTATCGTGAAGATAGTTTGAGACCGTTCCTTGTGCTTCTCGCTTAACTGAAATGCGATAATGACTGTGATTGGGTGCTGACGATAAACTGTATTGACGAATTTCTTGGTTCGCTAATTCTTTCGCATTGATATAAATACCCAAATATTGCCCAGGTTTGTAAGTCGCGACTTGGCCACCGTCTACGGGGGTAAAGGTAAAGCTGGTAATTAATTCACTATTAGCTTGTTTGCTGGTAACGATAAATTCACGCGTACCACGCCAGCCGCCGTCTTTATCATTGCTCTCTTGATAAATTTCTTCTTCACGGCTAATGAATATATGAGCTAACACACCATAAGCTTCTGCCCATGCATCTAAGACTTCTTGTCCTGGTGCTAATAATTCATCAATGGTTGCTAACAGATGATGACCCACTATTTGATATTGATCGGCAGTAATTAAAAAACTGGTGTGCTTTTGGGCTATTTTTTCTACGGCAGGTAATAATGCTGCTAAATTATCAATGTTATTAGCGTAAGCACAAACCGCATTAAATAACGCTTTTTGCTGACTAGAAGGTGCGTCATTGTCTCTATTTTGTTGGTTGCTCATGTTGAAAACATCTTTTAACTCAGGGTTATGGCTGAACATACGCTGATAAAAGTGTTGGGTTACTGCAGGGCCTGCGGCGGCAATGACGGGGGCGGTCGATTTTACGATATCAATGGTTTTTTGAGTGAGCATTACTTTCTCTTTATAAGTTGTATTTATAATATATGTTATAAGTTGTATCTGATCTGTATCTTTTAGTCAAGAACAAGATTAAAATAGCAACAGGAGGAGTGAATGTGCAGTTAACTAGTTTTACCGATTATGGCCTACGAGCCTTGATATACCTTGCAAGCTTGCCTAGCGGCGAGTTAACAAGTATCACAACAGTCACCGATACCTATGGCGTGTCGCGTAACCATATGGTCAAAATTATTAATAAATTAGGCCAATTAGGTTATGTAGAAACCGTACGCGGAAAAAATGGTGGTATTCGCTTAGGAATGCCTGCGGGAAATATTGTATTAGGGCATGTGGTAAGGGCGATTGAACCGTTACAAATCGTCAATTGTGCGCCTGATTTTTGTAATATTACTCCTGCATGTCAGCTCAAGGGGATCCTTGCTGATGCGCGTAATGCTTTTTTAAATGAGCTAGATAAGTACACATTATTGACTTTGGTAGATAATAATCCACCATTGCGTGTCTTATTGGGGTTGCCTGCAGAACACTAAGATCATTCAAAGATAATGATCTAGCATCACACTACTCCCTATTATTTAGTGGAATAGGTAGTTATGAAATTACCTGTTCCCATCTGTTCACCTAAGAGCTGAGTATACTTAAAGTATGGTTGGCCAACAGGAACTGTTTATGTCTAAAGGTACTACCGATTTACCGGTTGATCCTTTTCGCGAACGCGAAGCATCTAATTACGAAAATCCTATTCCAAGCCGTGAACTACTACTAGAAGTAATTCGTGGTTTTAGTACACCCGTTAGCCGCGACCAGTTATTTGCTGCGTTAAAGCTTGAGGGTGATGATCAATATGAAGGCCTGCGTCGTCGCTTACGTGCGATGGAGCGTGATGGTCAATTAATTTTTACTCGCCGCCAATGTTACGCATTGCCTGAGCGTTTAGATTTAATTAAAGGGTACGTTATCGGCCACCGCGATGGTTTTGGCTTCTTACGTCCTGAAGGTACTTACAGTAAAGACACTGATTTATTGTTACCTGCCCATCAAATGCGCAGTGTGATCCATGGTGATTACATTTTAGCGCAAGCTGATGGCGAAGATAAACGTGGTCGTCGCGAAGGCCGTGTTGTACGTGTATTAACTGAATCACCAAACCAAATTGTTGGTCGTTTCTTCCTTGAAGACGGCATGGGTTATGTGGTGCCTGATGATTCTCGTATTGCACAAGATATCATTATTCCGCAAGACGTCCGTCAAGGTGCCCGCATGGGTAATGTGGTTGTGGTTGAGATCAATCAACGTGCAACCCGTCAGCATAATGCGGTGGGTCGTGTGGTTGAAGTACTGGGTGAGAATATGGCGCCGGGTATGGAAATTGAAATCGCCCTGCGTACTCATGATATTCCACATGTGTGGCCATCAGAAGTCGACAATCAAATTAAGCATCTGATGGAAGAAGTACCAGAAGATGCTAAATTGGGTCGTGTTGATTTACGTCAATTGCCGTTAGTAACCATTGATGGTGAAGATGCACGTGACTTTGATGATGCGGTTCACTGTCAGCGTAATCCTGATGGTGGCTGGCGTTTATGGGTGGCAATTGCCGATGTAAGTTATTACGTGCGTTCTAAATCAGCGCTGGATAACGAAGCCCTAAAACGTGGTAACTCGGTTTACTTCCCAGCTCAAGTTATTCCAATGCTGCCAGAAGTGCTTTCAAATGGTTTATGTTCACTTAACCCGCAAGTCGATCGCTTGTGTATGGTGTGTGAAATGACCGTTTCTGAGGGCGGTAAGCTTACTGGTTATAAGCACTATGAAGCGGTGATGAATTCACATGCGCGTTTAACTTACACTAAAGTAAGTAACATGCTTGATGGTGATGAAGAACTTCGTCAACGTTACCAGCCATTAGTGCCGCACCTTGAAGAACTTTACAGCATGTTTAAAGCGCTGAAAGTTGCTCGTGAAGCGCGTGGTGCGATTGAATTTGAAACCATTGAAACCAAGTTTGTTTTCAATGCTGATCGTAAGATCGAGAACATCGTACCGTTAGTCCGTAATGAAGCGCATAAAATCATCGAAGAATGTATGATTTTAGCCAATATCGCCTCAGCACAATTTGTTGAAAGTGCCAAAGAGCCTGCGTTATACCGTGTTCACGACATCCCAGGTGAAGAACGTCTGCAAGGTTTCCGTGATTTCTTGGGCGAGCTAAGTTTAGAACTTGGTGGTGGTTTAGAGCCAAGTCCAAAAGATTACGCAGCATTAGCGAATTTAATTAAAGATCGTAATGATCGTGAATTAATTCAAACCATGCTACTGCGCTCAATGAAGCAAGCGATTTATCAAGCGGATAATATTGGTCACTTTGGTTTAGCACTGAGCCAGTATGCTCACTTTACCTCGCCAATCCGTCGTTACCCTGACTTAACCTTGCACCGTGCGATTAAATACTTAATTGCTAAACAAGCGGGTAACACTAAAAACGATACGTTAACTGGCGGTCATCATTATTCATTTGAGGAAATTGATGCTATCGGTGAGCAGTGTTCAACCACTGAACGTCGTGCTGATGACGCGACCCGTGATGTGTCTGATTGGCTCAAGTGTGAGTACATGCAAGATCATCTTGGTGATGAGTTTGAAGGTGTTATCGCTAACGTGACTGGCTTTGGTTTCTTTGTACGACTCAATGAACTCAACATTGACGGTTTAGTGCATATTTCAAACCTTGCTAATGATTACTACCAATTTGATCCTGTGGGTCAACGCTTAGTCGGTGAAAGCTCGGGCGTGATTTATCGTTTAGGCGATACTGTGCACGTTAAAGTGGCGGCTATTAACTTAAATGATCGTCAATTAGATTTTGATATCGTTGGTGCTGAGCGTAAACAACGCGGTGCGGGTAAAACGGCTAAAGGGCGTGAGAAAAAACAACGCATGCGTAAAGCTGATGGCTTAAAGCGTCAAGGCATGCCTGCGTTTAAAGTTGAAAATGGCGAAGCGGTAGCTGATGAATCACGTTCTAAAAATAAACGTGAGCGTTCTTCGGTACGTAAAAATTTAAAAGAAGGCGCGATTCCACAAGCTGACGCTAAAAAGAAAAAGCCAAGAAATAAAAAACCACGTAAGTTATCGGATGAAAAGCCGCTGACTGATCCTAAAAAGAAACCCAAAGTTCGCAAGAAGAAAAAGCAACGTGCGGGTAAATCAGAACGCGCAGCAAAGAAGAGTTAATCCATGAGTAATGATATGATTTTTGGCATCCATGCCGTTAAAGCTGTACTTGCATCTGATCCGGTGCGCTTTATTGAAGTATTCGTACTCAAAGGGCGTGAAGATGATCGTTTGCTGCCGTTAATTACTGAGTTACAAGAATTAGGCATCACGATTCAAGAAGCGGGCCGTAAAGCATTAGATGACAAAGTTGATGGTGCTTCTCATCAGGGTATTATTGCGCGCGTGCGTCCTGGTAAGCAATATAACGAAAACAACCTTGATGATTTATTGGCTACGCAAGAAAATCCATTACTGCTTATTCTTGATGGTGTGACTGATCCGCATAATCTAGGTGCATGTTTACGTAACGCCGATGCTGCTGGCGCTGTCGCGGTGATTGTACCGAAAGATCGCTCAGCACAGCTAAATGCAACCGCAAGTAAAGTGGCTTGTGGTGCAGCTGAGATCATGCCATTAGTTCGCGTAACTAACTTGGCACGTACTATGCGTGCGCTGCAAGATAAAGGCGTATGGATTGTGGGTACTGCTGGTGAAGCAACGCACGATATCTACCACAGCAAACTAACAGGGCCATTGGCGATTGTTATGGGTGCTGAAGGTGAAGGTATGCGTCGCCTAACACGTGAGACCTGTGATGATTTGATCAAAATCCCAATGGCGGGTTCAGTATCAAGTCTGAACGTATCGGTTGCGACCGGTATTTGTTTATTTGAAGCGGTACGTCAACGCGGATAATGCGTGATTAACGTCAAATAACTGCATAATTATTTAAACCCGCCTAGTTGTGACTAGGCGGGTTTTTTATTACCTAGCGGTATGAAATTTATACAGCAATTATGAGAATCATTGCGTTGTGAGCATGATAAGCTGAGGTTAAGGTTCATTTCATTGAAAAGCGGTTGCTGGCGATAAAATAAGCTTGCCTAGATTGATCATTCTCTGTACTATCCGTCATCCAAATTCTCGGTTCTTTTTTTAGTTCCTTGCTTCCTCAGGTTAACCGAGCCGACAAGGGAAGCTGAATAATCCGTAAGGAGCAACCTATGCGTCATTACGAAATCGTATTCATGGTGCACCCTGATCAAAGCGAGCAAGTTGCTGGCATGATCGAGCGTTACACTGCTGCTATCAAAGATTCTGGTGGTCAAATTCACCGTCTAGAAGATTGGGGCCGCCGTCAAATGGCTTACCCAATCAACAAACTGCACAAAGCACACTATGTTCTTATGAACATTGAAGCTGAGCAGGCTGTTATTGACGAGCTTGAGTCAAACTTCCGCTTCAACGACGCAGTGATCCGTAACATGATCATGCGTACTAAAAACGCTGTAACTGAGCCATCTCCTATGATGAAGGCTAAAGAAGAGCGTTTTACTAAGCGTGACGATCGTGCTGAAGCACAATCTGAAGGCGAAGCAGCTGCTGAGTAATTTGCTAAATGACTAATCGTCTGGTGTTGACTGGTACTATTGCCAAGCATCCCAAACGAAGCCAATCCCCGGCAGGCATACCTCATTGTCACTTTGTGCTTGAGCATCGTTCTGTGCAGCGGGAAGCTGACTTACCACGCCAAATATATTGTTATATTAACGTGGTAATCAGTGGTAAAGGTCAACAAGTTCTCACTCAAGATTTAGTTGTCGGAAGCAATATTAAGGTGGAGGGATTTATCTCTTACCAAACCGGCCGTAATGGCATCGGGAAATTAGTTTTGCATGCCGATCACATTGACTTAATTTAGATCAGGAGATAGCCCATGGCTCGTTTCTTCCGTCGTCGTAAATTCTGCCGTTTTACAGCAGAAGGCGTACTAGAGATTGACTACAAAGACGTAGCAACTCTGAAAAACTACATCACTGAAGCTGGTAAAATTGTACCTAGCCGTATCACTGGTACTCGCGCTAAATACCAGCGTCAGCTAGCTCGCGCTATCAAGCGTTCTCGTTACCTAGCACTTCTTCCGTACACAGATAAGCATCTGTAAGCGTTAGTCGTTTTTAGAACTTTATAGAGGACAAGATAATGCAAGTTATTCTACTTGATAAAATCGCTAACCTAGGTGGCCTTGGCGACCAGGTTAACGTTAAAGCGGGCTACGCTCGTAACTTCCTTATCCCACAAGCTAAGGCAGTTATGGCGACTAAAGCGAACGTTGAAATGTTCGATGCACGTCGCGCAGAGCTAGAAGCTAAAGTTGCTGAGCAACACGCTGCTGCTCAAGCACGTGCTGAAGCACTAAACACGCTTGAAGGTGTAGTTATTGCATCTAAAGCTGGTGACGAAGGTAAACTATTCGGCTCAATCGGTACTCGTGACATCGCTGAAGCAGTTTCTGCTGCAGGCGTTGCACTTGTTAAGAGTGAAGTACGTCTACCTGAAGGCGCACTACGTGCTACTGGCGAATTTGAAGTTAGCGTTCAGCTAAGCTCAGACGTATTCGCAACTGTTAAACTAAACGTTGTTGCTGCTCAGTAATCGCTTTTAGCTTTAATAGTAAAAAACCAGCCTTCGGGCTGGTTTTTTTATGTCTGTAATTTGGGGCGTTGGCGACTAGATCGTATAAATTAACGATATCGTAGTGGTGGTATCGGAATTTTTCATGCCCTCTGGCACCCATGAATAATAGGTTTGAGTGTAGCCTAAGTTTAAGGCAATATTATCAGTGATAGCATTGGTGGCATTGAATGAGCTTTCTAGTGTGGTATTACTTTTACCGGATATAAAATTGAATTTAGCACTTAATGTTAATGACTTTAAAGGCTTCCATTGCATATCAATCGTACTTTGCAGTACCATTTCATTAACAACTTCTTGTTTAACAATACTGTCGCTCTTTATCTCATCGAGATTAGGATCTTGGTGGCGAAAGCCAGGACCAATATCCACCAATGTTTGAAAGGTTTCATAGCTAAATAAACGGTAACCTATACCCGTTGAAACGATCGAATCTGCATAATAAGGCCCATAGCGGTCATCAATATAGCTACCATTACCATAAAAATAATACCCATCACGGATCATTCGTTTTGATTTTAAGCTGGTTGATAGTTTTCGTTTATCTTCTTGGCCATTTTTTTTTGCCATAATAAACTTAGCATCGGCGTTGGTTTGATAACGACCTTTGGTGTATGTCAGCGCCACATTACCATTCATGGTCTGGGAATCAGAGTTGCCCGATAGTGCTTGATAACCCAAGCCGATAGTGCTGGTTAGCGGTGAGGGTTCACTCGGTGCTTCTGGTGTTGATTCTTCACTGGCATTGGCTGCGGTAGTGGCAAGCAGTAGTAATGTGAGTATATATCTTGCCAAAAGTCCTCCGCTGGCAGGGTAAATTGAAGATAAAAATATTGATCGCCGCATTCTAGCCTAAATTTGTCAGCTTTTGGTTAGGAATCGTTGTCATACTTTTCGTCAACTTAAAAAGGTGGATAATTGTTAGGCTGGGAAGTGATCAATCGCAATGGTTTATAGCTACGCAGAAGCAGGGGATAGGTTATACTGTCGAGCTCCGTTCTTGGTTTTGGTAAATGCACAATTGCTATGACAGATAATCGTAAATCGAAACAATTAAAAGATAATCAAATGGACGCCATTAAGATGCCACCCCATTCGCTTGAGGCTGAACAATCAGTACTTGGCGGGTTAATGTTGGATAATGAGCGTTGGGATACTGTTGCTGAGAAAGTAGTTGCAAAAGACTTCTACAGCCGTCCTCATCGGATTATTTTTGAGGCAACCGCAGCCTTATTGGAAGGTGGACAGCCACTTGATTTGATCACGCTGTCTGAACATCTTGAGCGCTCAGATAAACTTGATGATGTTGGCGGTTTTGCTTACCTTGCTGAATTAGCTAAAAACACCCCGTCAGCAGCCAATATTTTAGCGTATGCTGATATTGTCCGTGAACGTGCTTTGATCCGTGACATGATTGGGGTTGCTAATGAAATTGCAGATGCGGGTTATGATCCTCAAGGCCGCACCAGTGAAGATTTGCTGGATATGGCCGAAAGTAAAGTGTTTGCCATTGCAGAACAACGCACTAACGATAAAGAAGGCCCCCAAAATGTTGATACTATTTTAGAGCGTACGCTGGAACGTATCGAGTTGCTTTATCAATCACCCCAAGACGGTGTGACAGGGGTTTCAACAGGCTTTACTGATTTAAATAAGAAGACTGCTGGTTTGCAGGGGTCTGATTTGATCATTGTTGCTGCGCGTCCATCGATGGGTAAAACCACCTTTGCGATGAACTTATGTGAAAACGCGGCGATGGATCAAGAAAAGCCGGTGCTGATTTTCTCATTAGAGATGCCCGCTGAACAAATCATGATGCGTATGTTGGCATCATTATCGCGTGTTGATCAAACCAAGATCCGTACTGGACAATTGGATGACGAAGATTGGGCGCGAATATCATCAACCATGGGTATTCTGATGCAAAAGAAGAATATGTTTATTGATGATAGTTCAGGTCTAACGCCTACCGAGGTTCGCTCTCGTGCGCGTCGTATTGCGCGTGACCATGGTGGTCTTAGTATGATCATGATCGACTACTTACAGTTGATGCGTGTTCCCGGCTTACAAGAAAACCGTACCTTAGAGATCGCTGAGATCTCACGCTCGCTAAAAGCATTAGCGAAAGAATTGAATGTGCCCGTTGTTGCCCTTTCCCAGCTTAACCGCTCATTGGAGCAACGAGCAGATAAACGTCCTGTTAACTCTGATTTGCGTGAATCTGGCGCCATTGAGCAGGATGCTGACTTAATCATGTTTATATACCGTGATGAGGTTTATCACGAAGACAGTGCCCTTAAAGGGATCGCTGAAATCATCTTAGGTAAACAACGTAATGGTCCAATTGGTACTGTACGTTTAACGTTCCAAGGCCAGTTCTCTCGCTTTGATAACTATGCTGGCCCTGCTTTTGATGAAGAGTAAGCCTTAAAAATTATTTAGGATATTGGATGAAAGCTGCAACTGCACATATTGATACCCAAGCTTTGGCACATAATCTGAGTCAAATCCGCCTGCAGGCACCAAACAGTAAAATTTTGGCGGTGGTTAAAGCCAATGCATACGGACATGGGTTGTTAGATGTGGCAAAGAGCCTTACCAATGTTGATGCTTATGGTGTGGCACGCATAGAAGAAGCGTTAATGCTGCGTGCGGGTGGAGTGGTAAAACCGATCTTATTATTGGAAGGTTTTTACGCCCCCACAGATTTACCTGTATTAGTGACTAATAATATTCATACCGTAGTGCATTCAATTGAACAACTTGAAGCGCTTGAGCAAGCAGAGCTAGATGGGCCTGTACGGGTATGGGTTAAAATAGATACTGGTATGCATCGTCTTGGATTACGTCCAGAACAAGTGCCACAATTTATGCAACGGTTACACGACTGCGATAATGTCGCTAAGCCATTACGCTTTATTAGCCATTTTGGTAATGCTGATGATCTAAGTAGTGATATTACCGTCAAGCAAATAGAGTGCTTTTCAACCTTAACTAAACCTTATGAAGGTGAGCGTTCACTTGCAGCCTCTGCCGGGGTTTTAGCATGGCCTGATAGTCACTTTGAGTGGATCCGTCCTGGTATTATCATGTATGGCGTGTCACCATTTGATGAATTAGACCGCATGGCATCAAACTATAACTTACAACCAGTGATGACGTTAACCTCAAGCTTAATTGCGGTACGTGACGTCAAACAAGGTGAAAAAGTCGGTTATGGTGGTATCTGGACTTGTGAGCGTGATACTAAAGTGGGTGTTATTGCTATCGGTTATGGTGATGGTTATCCACGTTGCGCACCTAATGGAACTCCTGTAGTGGTTAATGGTCGTATCGTACCAACCGCTGGTCGAGTTTCGATGGATATGCTGACGGTTGATCTGGGGCCGAATGCGACAGATAAAGTCGGTGATGAAGCCATTTTATGGGGTAAAGGTTTACCCGCGGAAGTGGTCGCGCAATATACTGGCGTGATTGCTTATGAGCTAATGACCAAGTTGACACCTCGAGTGGCAATGACCTATTCATAATCAATGTCATAACTGAATAAATAATTAATAACCGTAAGCGCCGCGACATTCGTTCGCGGCTTTTTTATGGGTTTTTTATGAGTTTTTTATCAAAGTGTTATCGATGGTTATTCACCTTGAACGGTAATAACGACTCGCCGTGAACCACCGTGATCTCGGTGTTCGCCTAAGTAAATTCCTTGCCACATACCTAACGCAAGCTGGCCATCAGTAATAGGAATACTAATACTGTTTCCGAGTAATGCGGTTTTAATATGGGCTGGCATATCATCATCACCTTCATCGGTATGTTGATAGAAAGTAGCGCGTTCGGGAACGCTATGATTAAAATGTGCTTCCATATCATCACGAACAGTTGGATCGGCATTTTCATTAATGGTTAAGCTGGCTGATGTATGCTGAATAAAGCAATGCACAATACCGACCTTTAATGATTGAATTATTGCTAAATTTTGCTCTAGCTCAGTGGTTATTAGATGAAAACCACGCGCTCTCGGGGTAAGATGAATCGTCTTTTGATACCACATAGTTAGCTACCTATCGGTGAAACCTTTTAGTTTGATTAGTGATTACCATTATCATCTTACTGATAAATACAGGTATGATGCAGTGATATTTTCGTGATTTGATACCATGACGATAATGTTACTTTAAGGTCATCATTAGTTGTAACAGGTAACATTATTATTAGTGAGCTAGTGGTCTAGGTTAAATGGCATAGATCGAGGATCTTTCGAAGACGATATGATTCGAGGGATGAACATAACAACATCGGGAACATTATTATGTTAAACAACATTAATCCAACGCAAACAAAAGCATGGCAAGCATTGACTGCCCATTTTGAGCAAGCTCAAGATTTCGAATTAAGTGATTTATTTGCTAATGATAGCGAGCGTTTTGCCAAATTTTCTGCTCAGTTTGGTTCTGATATTTTATTGGATTATTCCAAGAACCTGATCACAGAAGAAACTTTGACTAAGTTGTTTGCATTAGCGAAAGAAACTGAGCTAGAAGCGGCTATTGCGGATATGTTCAACGGTGAGAAAATTAACCGTACTGAAGATCGTGCTGTACTACATGTTGCGTTACGTAACCGTAGCAATATGCCAATCATTGTTGATGGCGAAGATGTTATGCCAGCGGTTAATGCCGTATTGGCTAAGATGGAAAGTTTCACTAACCGCATTGTGAGTGGTGAGTGGAAAGGTTATACCGGTAAACAAATTACCGATATAGTTAATATCGGTATTGGCGGTTCAGACCTTGGCCCTTACATGGTTTCTGAAGCGTTATCAGCTTACAAAACCCGTCTCAACATGCACTTTGTCTCTAACGTTGATGCGACTCATATTGTTGAGACCCTAAAAGATTTAAACCCTGAAACAACGTTATTCTTAATTGCATCTAAAACCTTTACTACCCAAGAAACCATGACGAACGCATTGTCTGCGCGTGATTGGTTCTTAGCGATGGCGGAAGATAAAGCCCACGTTGCTAAACACTTCGCAGCACTTTCTACTAATGCGGAATCTGTGGCTGAATTTGGTATTGATACCGATAACATGTTTGAGTTCTGGGATTGGGTTGGTGGTCGCTATTCACTATGGTCTGCAATTGGTCTTTCGATTAGCTTAGCAGTAGGTTTTGATAACTTCGTTAAGTTATTGGAAGGTGGTCATGCGATGGATAACCATTTTGTTCAAGCACCACTAGAGCAAAAGTTACCCGTGATCTTGGCGTTAATTGGTATTTGGTATAACAACTTCCACGGCGCAGAAACTGAAGCGATCCTACCTTACGATCAATACATGCACCGTTTCCCTGCTTACTTCCAACAAGGTAACATGGAATCAAATGGTAAGTATGTTGATCGTGGTGGCAAGCCTGTTGATTACCAAACAGGTCCTATTATTTGGGGTGAGCCAGGAACGAACGGTCAACACGCGTTTTACCAACTTATTCACCAAGGTACGAAGTTGATTCCATGTGATTTTATTGCACCTGCTATTAGCCACAATCCATTAGGTGATCATCATCCTAAACTGATGGCTAACTTCTTCGCCCAAACTGAAGCATTAGCGTTTGGTAAAAGTCGTGAGACAGTTGAAGCTGAATTTGTTGCTGCGGGTAAATCACAAGCAGAAATTGATGAGTTAGCAGAATTTAAAGTGTTTGAAGGCAACCGTCCAACGAACTCGATTCTACTTAAAGAAATCACACCATACACGTTAGGCGCACTGATTGCGTTGTATGAGCACAAAATCTTTACTCAAGGTGTTATTTGGAACATCTTTAGCTTTGATCAGTGGGGCGTTGAACTTGGTAAGCAACTTGCAAATCAAATTTTACCAGAGCTAAACAGCACTGATGGTGTTGTGAGCCACGATAGTTCAACCAATGGTTTGATCAATGCATTCAAACAATGGCGTGCATAATGCCGAATATTGGTTAGCGATGGTTAACCGATAAAATAAAACGCCGCTATCGTGATGATAGCGGCGTTTTTTATTTTTGGCAGTAGCGAATTATACTGTAATAACATCGCTAGCTTGGGGGCCTTTCTGACCATCAGTGACGATAAACTCTACGCTTTGACCTTCACGTAATGTTTTGCGTCCTTGTGCTTGAATAGCACTGAAGTGCACAAACACATCTTTACCATCGGCAGCAGAAATAAAACCAAAGCCTTTATCATCGTTGAACCACTTTACGGTTCCAGTCAGTTTACTCATGTACGTCTTTCCCTTATAGACTAATCGTAGTAGTTACAGTTAATAGGTAACTAGGTGCGTATGAAGAGTTCAGTCTAGATCGAATTTATGACAATGAGTAGTTTTTTATTGTGGTTTTATGTCTTGGCTAACGTTAATTAATATTACGTTGAATAGCATTAACATCGCTTAGAATTGGCGGAATAATGCTACCACTATCAGTGATAGCACTAACAGAGGGTTAATCGTTGTTAGTTTGCTGGCATTTATGGCAAATACCATGGCTTTCAATTACGTGATGCTTAATGCTAAAGCCATATTGTTCTGATTTTATACGTAATAGTTTTGCAATTTCATCATCGTGGGTTTCTTCAACAAATCCGCACGTATCACAAATTAATAGTTGTGAACAATGATCAGCATGACCAAGTACACAACAAGCAATATAGCTGTTGGTTGATTCGACTTTATGCACAAACCCTTGTGCGAGTAGAAAATCTAAGGCGCGATAAACCGTGGGTGGTTTAGCTTGGGGTTCTGATGCTTTGAGTAAATCAAGTAACTCATAAGCACTAATAGAACTATGATGATTAATGATCAGCGCCAGTACTTTTAAGCGCTGGGGGGTCATTCTTACCCCGCGTTGATCACAGAGCTGTTGTGCTTTGGCTAGCAGTTGAGTTTGAACCGTCATAGAGCCTCAAAAAAACGTCATTAAGTTGTTATTTTATCACAGCTGCTTGAAAACATACTCACACTTAGCACGCAATAGCGATTAGGAAGAGGATTACGTGTAAATGATCACGCTATCAACTGACAGAAAAAACAAGATGTTGTGATATGGGGGCATTGTAGGCTGATCTTGATTTTCTTTGAGTAATATAGCGATAACATGAATAATAAAAAACAGCTCAAGATGCGCAGTATTAATCATTATAAAAACTAATGTCTAGGTAGTGTTTTTTTTCATTTCTCAACCAATGAAAAATACCTATAATGACGCCCAACGAAACGTGACCGATGCCTTAAATATTCAGTAATTAGGCGATGGTTATATATAAAAAGCTTAATCTTTTAAGGTAAAAATCAATGTCAGGTATCATTAATAAAATTGTTGCACTTTACACGCCAGTCTTTTCTACAATGTACAAAAGCGGCAACATGACTAAGTAAAGTCTTGCAGCACGGTCAATTATTGACTGGTAGCAAAAAAAGAATTCTCAAAAAGGCCTTGAACATTGTTCAAGGCCTTTTTCGTTATTAAAAGCCATGTATAGAGATAACCACTTTTTTATAACAAGCTAATCTCAAACGGTTTAATAGCACCGTAAATATCGATGCACTAATACATATATTGTTACATTTAGTTGAAGGTATTAATGTCATTTAACTACTGCCATTCAGGCTAGAGTAAGATAACTAATAGTCTTATATTTCATTAAGTTGCGGTGCAGTTAAGCTGTTTTAGTTTACGAGTAACAAATAGATTAAACGCTTAAAAACGCGTTGTAAGATAGTTATTTATAAGCGGTATTACTGTAAACAAAAGGGATTAAATAATGAAAAAAAGTGTATTAGCAGTGGTGTTATTCTCTGGAGCATTGTCATCAAGTGTGATGGCACAAAGTCATGTGGAAAGCTTTATTGGTGGCGGTATCGGTTATCAAACGGATACCTTTAAAGGTGATGCAAACAAACACAGTGAGGATGCCAGTTATCAATTACGTGCTGGTGTTATTATTAATGACCATCATCGTTTAAGTGCGACATATGGCTTTAAAAAAGATCGTTACTCGATTGAGGACGACAAAGCCAAGCATACTCAAAACTTATTCTTAACCTCTTATGACTATTTAATGCCTGTCACTTCTACAATTAACCTTTTTGCAGGCCCGTCAATGGGGATCTCACATGATCGAATCTCATATTCTAATGCCGGTGCACAAAGTGCCAGTGATTTTGTGTGGGGTGGGCAAGTGGGTGCTAATATTCAACTGACCAGTCATATCTCAAGCGATTTAACCTACCGTTATTTAGATCAAAACTATAAGCAAGCCAATACCCGCTTAAAAGCGACGGAGCAAGTTGTATGGTCTGTTGATTATAAATTTTAGGATTAAAGTAAAATAATTTTTGCGTTCGAAACTCTATCCGTGGGTTTCGAGCGCTTTTTTGGTTTTTGGTAACCATGGTGACAACTGCTATTTTAAGGTAGAATCCGCGCCTAAAAAGATATTTTAGGGACAATTGATGCCTCCTAAACTGTCCCTCATCCGTTTTTGTTTGCTAAATAAAGTTAATATTGGATGAAGAATATTGCAATACCCGTAAGTGGTATTTGCCATAACCACTTAATATTTAAGGAATATTGTAATATGTACCCTTCTACCCGTTTCTCTGTCGCTCCGATGCTGGATTGGACCGACCGTCATTGCCGTTATTTCCATCGTTTAATGAGTAAAGAAGCATTGTTGTATACCGAAATGGTAACGACTGGCGCAATTATTCACGGTAAAGGTGATTTCTTAGCGTATAACGAAGAAGAGCATCCATTAGCGTTACAACTGGGTGGTTCAAATCCAGTTGATCTTGCGCGTTGTGCTAAGTTAGCTGCTGAGCGTGGTTATGATGAAATTAACTTAAACGTAGGTTGTCCATCAGATCGGGTCCAAAATGGTAAGTTTGGTGCTTGCTTAATGGGTGAAGCTGAGCTGGTGGCACAATGTGTAGCGGCAATGCGTGAAGTTGCTGATATTCCGGTTACCGTTAAAACGCGTATTGGTATTGATGAACAAGATTCGTATGAATTTTTAACCCACTTTGTTGATACCGTATCAACAAAAGGTGGTTGTGATAATTTTATTATTCACGCCCGTAAAGCATGGCTAAAAGGCTTGAGCCCGAAAGAAAACCGTGAAATTCCACCGTTGGATTACCCACGTGTATACCAATTAAAGCAAGACTTTCCCCAGTTAACCATGGCGATCAATGGTGGCATTAAAACCTTTGAAGAAATGGAGCAACATCTACAACATTTAGATGGTGTAATGGTAGGTCGTGAAGCTTACCAGAGCCCATATTTAATGGCAGAAGTCGACCAGCGTTTATTTGGTAGCGATCGTCCGGTCATGAAACGTCGTGAAGTGGTTGAGGCAATGTATCCATATATTGAGCGTCAGTTAGCTAACGGATCATACTTAGGCCATATTACTCGTCACATGCTAGGTTTATTCCAAAGTATGCCAGGTGCACGTCAATGGCGTCGTTATATCAGTGAAAATGCCCATAAACCGGGTGCTGGTATTGAAGTTGTGCAACAAGCATTAGCTAAAATCCCTGCCGAGTTAGATGTATAACAATAGTGCTAATTTAATTGATTGATGTGGTGAATTTTACTGAGTATTAGGTGAAATTAACCAATAAATAGTAAACGCCAATTCTTTATCGAGTTGGCGTTTTTTATATGCATGAAAAATAAGAAAAAATAATTAGTTTAGAGTTGGCGTGAATTGTGCAGTATTGTAGGTGATAATAAATTTGATACTGCAGCTTCATGTGGATGGTGCAGTAAGATAAAAGGATAATCTATGTTTGAGTTTCTGTTTTTAGTCGCTTTTACATTGGTGCTGATATTTACTGGCGTCAGTCTGATTGGAGTATTGATCGCGGTTGCGGCAGGATTTGCGGTAATGGCGGTTGTTGGGATGTTAGGGTTGGTGTTTAAATTATTACCGTGGATCATTGTTATAGCATTAGGTATTTGGTTCTTCCGTGAGCGTAATGCAGATAAACAGCATCAAGAGCGGATGTCTCGTCATCGTCGCGATTAACTGCGATTGATTGCAGAGTTTTTATACTGACTCTGATATAATTTTGTGCGATTAATTACATAAAATGATAAAGAGCGGAGACTCGGCATGAAAAAAGTGGTGCTTTCAATTGCAGCAGCAATGACGCTAGCGGCAGCCCTTCCAGCCCAAGCTGATACCTTATTAGGTGTTAAAGTGGGTGCGGATGCATGGTTTACAAATGCAAAAGTAAATGGTCAGAAAAGTGATGATACCTCAACATCTTATTACGCATCTTTTGAGCACTTTATTCCTTTAGTGCCAAACGTGATGGTACGTTATAACGATATTGATACAGGCAATGTGAATTTTGAGCAAAGTGATTTCACCGCTTATTATGAGATTCTTGATAACGATTTAGTTGCACTTGATCTTGGTGTGACGATGACTAAATTTGCAGGTGTTAAGATTCAGCACCAGAACAGCTTTAGTGATTGGCAGCCAACAGTTTATGCTGCTGCCGAGTTGGGTATTCCAGCAACACCACTAACCGTTTTTGCTCAAGCGAATGCGGGTAAATATGACGGTACACGTTTGTTTGATGGTCAAGCGGGTGTGAAATATACCTTAGGCTTGGTTGCTGCAGATCTTAATTTACGTGCGGGCTACCGTATGATGGATTATGACTTCAAGAAATCAACGACAAGTGATGTTGAACTTGATGGTTGGTTTGCTGGTGTGGAAGTTGATTTTTAATTAACAGTTAAGCATTTCTGTGATCCAATTATAAAACCACGATTATTTCGTGGTTTTTTTATTGGCGAAAATTGGGTTTGTGTACCACTTTTAAAGGTAAGCAAACTGATTGTGTTGGTAAGGCACAATACCAGTATTAGGGGGAGTAAGTGATGACATTAACTGAATTGAAACACCTATATGCTCACCAAGATCTTGTTGAAGCATTGGTCGAGCCTTCGATTAATAGTGGTTATATTGTTGAATTTCGTCATCGTCACGGTGGCTTAGTCCCCTTAACGGATATTGGTGGTAGTGAGCAGTGTTATGGTGATGTTGACAGTGCCACCCAACAAGCATTTGAGGTTGGTTTTCAGCAGGTTAGGATCGCTGACGAATATTAAATCCTATCTATATTCTCTTAGCTAAAAACCAAATAGTATTATTGCTGTTTGGTTTTTTTGTACGTTTAACCTTACAAATGGTTATAAAACATTCTTATCTATTCTTTCTTGTTATTAGCTTAAATGGCTACTCTAACGTAAAGCAATGAATAGGGATCGTCGTGCTATGTCAATCAATCAACTATCCGCTTTAGCTAGCCCACTTAATGATCAACAAATAGATCAACTCAAGTTAGCTGCAGCGGAATCATCACCACAACAGCTGGCTTGGATCAGTGGTTACTTTTGGGGGTTAAGCCAATCTCAATCGCCAGCAACAGCGGTTGCTCCTACGTCAAATGTACTTGCTGCAGCCAAGCCTGCGGGGCAATTAACCATCATTTATGCTTCACAAACAGGTAATGCTAAAGGCGTTGCTGAAGCGTTACAGCAGCAAGCTCAAGCGCAAGATATTGCTGTTAAGCTGATTTCTGCGGGTGATTTTAAAGCTAAAAATCTCACGAAAGAAACGCATGTCATCATTGTTGCCTCAACACATGGAGAAGGTGAGGCCCCTGATGATGCGATTGAGTTACATCAGTTTTTACAATCAAAGAAAGCCCCTAAATTACCCGACTTACATTATGCCGTTATTGGTTTAGGGGATTCGAGCTATGAGTTTTTCTGTCAAACGGCAAAAGATTTTGATCAATCTCTAGCGAAATTAGGCGCTCAGCCAATGCTAGAACGATTAGATTGTGATGTCGATTATGATGCTGCGGCAGCTGAATGGCAGTTGCAAGTCTTAGCCAAAACCCAACAAACGTTATCAACGGGTGAAGCTGAAGTAGTGCAGTTACCAGTGGGGCAACATCAAGTAGCTTCCACTGTTTATAATAAACAACATCCTTTTAGTGCCAGTTTATCCGTTAGCCAAAAAATCACCGGCCGTGGCTCAGACAAAGATGTGCGTCATATTGAGATCGATCTCGAGCAATCAGGATTAACTTACCAGCCTGGTGATGCGTTGGGGGTGTGGTTTGATAATGACCCGCAATTGGCAGATACCATTTTAGCGAAACTTAGCTTAGATGCTGAGGCCTCGGTTGATGTTGATGTTGATGGCGTAGCTTTAAGCTTACGTGATGCTTTAATCACTAAATATGAAATTACCGCATCAAATCCACAGTTTGTAACCAAATACGCAGAGCTTTCAGGTAGCAAAAAGTTACAAAAGCTGGTGGCTGATCGTGAAAAGCTGCGAGAGTATTCAGCCAACACTCAAATCATTGATGTCTTAGCGGAAAAGAAAGCCACGCTAACCGCCCCGCAATTCATTGGCTTGTTACGCCGCTTAACACCGCGTTTATATTCGATTGCTTCAAGCCAACAAGAAGTCGGTGAAGAAGTGCACCTTACTGTAGGTGTGGTTGAATACCAACAAGGTGATGTTCAACGTCAAGGTGGCGCATCAAGCTTTTTGGCCCAGCGTTTAGAAGAAGGTGGTGAAGTCAAAGTGTTTGTTGAAACCAATAATAACTTTAAATTACCTGCTGATGATAATACGCCAGTGATCATGATTGGCCCCGGTACCGGGATTGCGCCTTTTCGTGCATTTGTTCAAGAGCGTGATAACCGTGAAGCAAACGGCAAAAACTGGTTATTCTTTGGTGATCGAACTTTTACCGAAGATTTTCTTTACCAAGTTGAATGGCAAAAGTATTTAAAAGCTGGTGTTGTGACGCGAATAGATGTGGCGTTTAGTCGTGATCAAGCTGAGAAAGTGTATGTTCAGCAACGTATTTTAGAGCAAGCTGCACAGGTATGGCTGTGGTTACAACAAGGCGCGCATGTTTATGTGTGTGGCGATGCAACCCACATGGCAAAAGACGTCCATCACGCATTGTTAACTGTTATTGAACAGCAAGGAAATCAAACACCACAACAAGCCGAGCAGTATCTCAATGAACTGCGTAAAACTAAACGCTATCAAAGGGATGTGTACTAATGACTGAGCAAAAATTATCAGATAACGAACGTTTAAAGCGTCAGAGTAATTTTCTTCGTGGCACCATAGAACAAGATCTTGATGATCGTATTACTGGTGGCTTTAGCGCCGATAACTTTCAGTTAATTCGCTTTCATGGCATGTATCAACAAGATGATCGTGATATTCGTGCTGAGCGTGCTAAACAAAAATTAGAACCGCTCCAAAATGTGATGTTACGAGCGCGGATGCCGGGGGGAGTGATCACTCCAAAACAATGGCTTGCGATTGATAAATTTGCTGATGAGCACACGTCGTACGGCAGTATTCGTTTAACAACCCGTCAAACATTCCAGTTTCATGGCGTGCTAAAACCTGATATCAAATTAATGCACCAAACGCTCAATAAAATTGGTATCGATTCTATTGCAACAGCAGGTGATGTGAACCGTAATGTACTGTGTACCACTAACCCGGTTGAATCGGAGCTACATCAACAAGCTTATGAGTGGGCAAAAAAAATCAGTGAGCATCTATTACCTAAAACGCGAGCCTATGCTGAAATTTGGCTTGATGGTGAAAAATTAGAAACAACCGATGAAGAGCCGATTTTAGGCAGTAATTACCTACCGCGTAAGTTTAAAACCACAGTGGTTATTCCGCCGCAAAATGATGTTGATGTCCATGCTAATGATCTCAATTTTATTGCGATTGCTGATAATGGCAAATTGGTAGGTTTTAATGTGTTGGTTGGTGGTGGACTGGCGATGACTCATGGTGATCATGCAACTTATCCCCGTCGCGCGGATGATTTTGGATTTGTACCATTAGATAAAACCTTAGATGTTGCGACAGCGGTGGTAACAACGCAACGTGATTGGGGTAATCGCTCAAACCGTAAAAATGCCAAAACTAAATATACTCTTGATCGGGTTGGGGTGGAGGTATTTAAAGCGGAAGTTGAGCAACGTGCAGGCATTAAATTTGCAGACAGTCGCCCGTATGAGTTTACCGATCGCGGTGATCGCATTGGCTGGGTGGAAGGTATTGATGGTAAGCATCATCTCGCTTTGTTCATTGAAAATGGGCGTCTACTTGATTACCCCAATAAGTCCCTAAAAACGGGTATGGCAGCAATTGCCAAGGTGCATGGCGGTGATTTTAGAATGACCGCCAACCAAAACCTGATTGTTGCAGGGGTGTTAGCGAAAGACAAAGCCAGGATCGAGAAGATCGCACGTGATCATGGTTTGATGGATGACAGTGTTAGTGAGCAACGTAAAAACTCGATGGCGTGTGTATCGCTGCCAACTTGTCCATTAGCGATGGCAGAAGCAGAACGTTTCCTGCCCGAGTTTGTGACGGATGTTGAAGGTGTTCTAGAAAAGCATGGGTTAGACGACGATGAAAATATCATTCTACGGGTAACGGGCTGTCCTAATGGTTGTGGTCGTGCGATGTTGGCTGAAATTGGCTTAGTGGGTAAAGCACCCGGGCGCTATAACTTGCATTTAGGGGGCAACCGTAATGGTACCCGTGTACCGAAAATGTACCGTGAAAACATTACCGTCGCTCAGATCATGGATGAAATTGATAATTTAGTCGGGCGTTGGGCAATTGAACGTCAACGCAGTGAAGACTTTGGTGATTTTACTATTCGCGCTGGCATTATTGATGAAGTGAAAATATCGATGAGGGATTTCTATGCCTAAATGTCAACTGGCTGAGTTACTTGAACTGCCAAAAGTGAGTCAAATTATTCAGCTGGCTGAAATTAATGCCACGCTGGAAACGATGACAGCGCAACAACGGGTGCAGTGGGCGCTTGATAACCTTGATGGGGAATTTGCGTTAGCATCAAGTTTTGGCATCCAATCGGCGGTGATGTTACACCTCGTCACGCAAGCTAAAGCGGATATTGCGGTGGTGTTAACCGATACCGGGTATTTATTCCCTGAAACGTATCAATTTATTGATAGCTTAACCAAACAGTTAAACCTCAACCTTCATGTATACAGTGCAAAACAAAGCGCTGCATGGCAGGAGGCACGTTATGGTCAATTGTGGCTCCAAGGTGTTGATGGCATTAAGCAATATAATCAATTAAACAAAGTTGAGCCGATGCGACGGGCATTAAATGAGCTCAATGTGAGCACATGGTTTTCTGGTTTACGCCGTGAGCAAGCGGATTCTCGAGCGACATTACCGGTATTAGCTATTCAAAATGGACGGTTTAAGTTTTTACCGGTGATTGACTGGAGTAATGAGGATATTGATGCTTACTTGCAGCAACATGGCCTACCTTACCATCCGTTAAAACAGCACGATTATTTATCGGTGGGTGATATACATACTACGGTCAAATGGCAACCGGGAATGACAGAACAAGAGACCCGTTTTTTTGGTCTGAAACGTGAATGTGGGTTGCATGAAGATAATGATACTGAATCACAAGGTTCAGGTATTTAAGCGGTAATAAATTGCGACGTTAAATAATCAAGACGTTAAATAAAAAACAAGGCAGCGTATCGACGCTGCCTTGTTGGTTATTGGGGCTGAAAATATTATTTTGCAGCAGGTGCCCATACTTTATCTAGCGCGCCTAAAAGGGCATTACTTGCACCTTGCTGGCCTAAGAACTGGGTGATAACAGGAATAAACTTGTTAATCATCGCTGGATCCATACCAAGTAATGAGAACACTTTATCAATGTTAGCTTGGTTGCTAAGTAGCTGACCTAATCCCATTGGTAATGAGTCCGTTAACTTTTCAGCACCAGGGATCAGTTTTGAAAGTTCACTGCCTTGTGGGCCTGAAAGTTGGCTCGCCGCTAACCCTAATAGTGCACCAGCACCACCGGCTGCTTGCTCTGGTTTAACACCAAGCTCAGAAATAAGGGTTTTTGTTAGTGGGTTTTGTGCCACTTGGCTGACCACTTGATCGGCACTTTCTCCACCGAAAATATCAGATAAGCTAAAGGCGTAGCTCATGGTGCTTGATGATAACAATGCAACCGCTGCGAGAGTCGTGACGATACGACGTTTTTTCATTGGAGACTCCTTAGTAAAGATAAATACCGAAGTCTTTAAAATTAGAAATTGACTTGGGTATGTCAATCCTAGTGAAGATTTGTCTGATTGTAATGCTTTATTATTGATTGAATTATTTTACAGCCATAAAAAACGGCGCTCGGAGCGCCGTTTATTTATTTGTTCAAGCTAAAAATCTTAAAGGATTTCTAGTAGCTCTACTTCAAATACTAGTGCAGCATACGGAGGGATAGCAGCACCTGCGCCGCGCTCACCGTAAGCAAGGTCTTGTGGAATAGACAGCTTCCACTTAGAACCTACAGGCATCATTTGAAGAGCTTCAACCCAACCAGCGATAACGCCAGTTACAGGGAATTCTGCAGGTTGACCACGAGATACAGAGCTGTCAAAAACAGTGCCATCTGTTAGCATACCGTGGTAATGCACACGTACTTGCTTGTCAGAAGTTGGGATTTCACCGTTGCCTTCAACTAGAACTTCGTATTGAAGGCCAGAATCAGTTACTGTAACTTCTGCACGCTGTGCGTTTTCAGCTAGGAATGCTTCGCCGTCAGCTGCCGCTAATTTAGCTTGCTCTTGACGTGCAGCGTCTGCTGTTGTGTGAAGATCACGTAGCGCATTGTTGATTTCATCAACTTCGATTTCTGGCATTTCGCCAGCAAGAGAAGCTGCAATACCTTTAGCAATTGCTGCTACGTTTAGGCCTTCAAGACCACTTTGTGCTAGTTGTTGACCCATTTGTAGACCAATACCGTAGCTTGCTTTAGTCTCAACTGTATCTAGTTTAACGTCAGACATTATTGTCATCTCTTAATGTAGAATGAATTAAAGCAGGCAGGATAACAGTTTAGCCCCCGTCGGGTAAATGTTTGTAACCAATATTCGCTAATTGCGTGACATATGAAGCTTTGGAGTGCTGTATATGGGAAAGGTAAACCGCCGTTCAAATAAAAAAAACGGCCGCCGTCAACCGCCACTAAAACTAAACATTAGCGCGGTAAAGACAAAATGCAGCGAGCGTCTATCTGGAGCCTGTCGAGTATGGCAGCGTTTTCCTCGTTTTCATCGTTGGGCGTTACTGTTTGTGGTGCCAGTATTTATTGGTGTATTAATGCTGCCATCAGCAAAAGAATTAGAGGGAGGATCGGGGGGAATACCGATGCGTCGTGATATTTCTCTTAATTTAGGCAATAGTGATGTTGCTAGCCTCGTCACATCTGGGCCTAATATTCAGGCAGAAAACAATCCTGATGGTAGTCGTAAACAAGGCATCGTTAAACGTACCGATGTGGTATTAGATAGCGCTGATATTAAAGAAGATGCTGGAATGAAAGCGGCGGGTGGCATAGAAGATCGTGGTCCGGCTCCTGAACGTAAGCCTATGACATCAAAAATATATCCGATTAATGGCGGTAAGGTTTATACCATTGATACTACAACTCATAAGCCCGTAGTGGTATCGCAAGGTGCTAAGCCTAACGTGCAGCCTGCATCCGTTGCAACTCAACAACCCGCAGGTGTTGCAGGTCAGTGGTACAGTTTAAAAGTACCAGCAGGGGAAACCCTAGCCAATATTTTCCGAGATAAAAATTTACCGTTAGGCGATCTTTATGCCATGGCGAATATTGAAGGGGCGGGTAAGCCAATTAGCCGTATTCAAGCCGGACAAACATTACGTTACCGTCAAAATAGCCAAGGTAAGATCGACGGCTTAAAAATTCAAGGTAACGGTATTTCTGTTTCGTATGCAAGAAATGCCAGTGGTCGTTTCTACCGCCAATAAATAACCTATTATTGAGCTCTAAATAAACAAGCCGCCAGTGGTAAACTTGGCGGCTTGTTGTTTTTAAGTGTTAGATTTCTTAATCTGCATTATGGGTTAGTGCATTTTTAGAATGACGAATCTTTGGCCATGGTGCCATTGGAATAATAATCAATAGAATACCTAAACCAGTGAGTAAATCGGGAATTTCGTCAAACCATAGATAACCCAATATCGCCACAAAGATCAGCCCCGAATATTCTGCCAAACCAATCTTATACGTTTCGCTTTGACGGTACGCTGCCACACAACATCCCTGATAGCCCAAGGTAAACACGGCACTTGCTGCAATCAATAACCATTGCTTTGGCTGTAATGGTTGCCAATATTGATAGGCTAATAAGCTTGATATTGGTAACGATAAAATACCGGTCCAAAATAGTGTACTAATTATCGGTTGTTGAGGCGGTAATTTGCGCACTAAAACATTATATAACGCTAACGTTGATGCGGTACCTAGCGCTGCCAATGCCGCCCAATGAAATTGATCTGGGCGTAACACAATAATAATGCCTATAAATCCCACCGCAGTTGCTAGCACTTTTTCTTTATTAGGGCGCTCACCTAACACGACCATTGATAGTGGTAACATTAATAGTGGCGCGGCATAAAATAAGGCATTTGCGGTGGCTAGTGGTAGATAGGTTAGAGCGATCAGTAACATCCCACTGCCTGCTAATACTAAGTGGGCACGGATAGCATTGATTTTCCAATGGCCAATATCACGCTGAGCGGGGGTTAATCGTAACCATAATGGTGCAATTAGGATCACGCTCAATAATTGGCGAATAAACATATATTGAAACGCAGATACGCTGCCATCTAATAATTTTACTGCCACATCAGACAGTGATGACGATAAATTACCGCAAATTAAAATCGCAATACCGACTGAAACTGCAGACCAACGCATTACACCAGATCTTGTAATAATTGCATATCAACATGAGGGATACCGTCTTCAAGATACATGTCTGAAGTTTGAGTAAAACCATGAGAGCGATAGAAATCGACTAAGTATTGTTGAGCACCAATTTCAATTAACTGTTGTGGCCAAATGACTTCTGCGTGGGCTAATCCTTGACGTAATAATTGATGACCGAGGCCATGTTTACGTTGGCTTGGCGCCACAACCACCCGCCCAATACTGACGTTATCATAGGTTACCCCTGGCGCTAATAAACGGAGGTACGCAACGAGTTCATTGTTTGCGTAACCCAGGAGGTGGTAAACACTATCGGCTCGGTCGTGATCATCAAGATCAGGGTAAACACAATTTTGTTCAACGCCAAACACATCAGAACGTAACTTTAAAAGATCATAAAGCTGGTGGGTGGTCAGTTGTTCAAAGGGTAAACATTGCCAAGTCGTCATGGTTAAAGTCCTTATTAGATATACTGCTGAGTGTATCGATATTTATCAGTAATGAGGTTAACAATGGTTAACTTTTATCAATAATATCGTCACTTGCGATCCGTTTTTTGATACGGCTTAAACTAATGGAAGTAATCCCTAAGTAAGACGCTAATTGGTAGTCGGTAATGCGACCGACTAACTCTGGAAAATGGTCACAAAATAGTTGTAATCGTTGTTCTGGTGTGTGCATTAACATAAAGCGTTCTTTGTGTTCTTTATGCAGTAACTGGCGTTCTAATAATGCTTGATAGAGTGGGTGCTGTTGCTGGCGCCATTGTTGAAATAATGTGATGGGCAACATGATTAATTGACTGGCTGATAATGTTTCTAATAGAAAAGCTGATGGTTCGTTATTAATTAGACTTTCAAATCCAATGATTACATCTTGATCCCAATAGAACTCTTTACTGAACTGCTTACCTTGATCAGTGAGATAACACGCATGACAGAGGCCGTTTAATAAAAAGTAGCAATGGGTTTGACGTTGCCCTTGGTGCAATAGAATATGCCGAGTAGGTAGTTCTAACGGTTCCGCTACGGCAATCACATCGCTAATGGTAGCAGCATCAGCGCCAAGTTGGGTTAGGAAAGCGATTAATTCGACATGGTTATTGGAGAACATAGATAATCTAACGTTGAAATAGGCAGTAACGATAGTGTACCAAAAAAATACCGCAACCAAGGTTGCGGTATATAGATGTTACATTGAAGTGTTATTATTTTTTAGATTGAAGATCCAATTGGTAAATAGCAAACCCACCAGGCGTGGTACTCACTTGGTGCATTGGGTATTGGCCTTTATCTTTAATAAACTGTGCTGCTTTATCACTGTTTGCAGTTTCAAATCGAATATCTAGTTTGTTATCACTTTTCAGTGGTGTGAAGTGCCAGTTATTATCAGCACTTGGTACCACTTGACCTTTTTGTTTGCTCACGCGACTGATGTAATCGGATAATACAGTACGGTTTTCATCGGGTGATGCAAAAGCAACAAACGCTTCACCCGTTCCTGCAAATTTACCACTGTAAGCGCGGTAGTTGTTAGTTGCGACTAAGAACGTCTGCTTTAAATCAATCGGCTTACCATTAAAGCTTAAATCTTTAATACGGTTAGCGGTTGGATTAATTAGCTTACATTCGCCATCGTATTTTGCAGGTTGTGAAATATCAATGTTGTATTTGACGCCATCAATGACATCAAAGTTGTAAGTACGGAAACCATCCCAGTTAATCAATCCTTGTGGCTTCTCACTGTTAACATCAATTTGATTAAACTGTGCCGCGGAACATTCTAGCCATTCTTGAACATCTTTACCTTTTACCTTCATCGCAACAAGGGTATTGGGGTACAAGTATAAGTCAGCCGCGTTACGGAATGTTAGTTGGCCTGCTTCTACTTCGGTGTAGTTACCTGCGTCATTACCACGACCGCCTGCTTTAAATGGGGCAGCTGCTGATAATACTGGCAGGCCATCAAGATCGGGGTCGCCTTGAATAAAGCGTTCAACGTAATCTTTTTGTGCCAAGTTAACGATTTGTACGGTTGGATCATCTTGAACCAAGGCTAAATAGCTGTACATCACATCGCTAGCTTTACCAATAGGTTGGTTAACAAAATCACGAGTGGCATTATGATCAATCTTTACTGCTGCAACCAATTTAGGATCGGCTTTTACTAACGATTTTTGGTTGGCTTTATCAAATATAGGGCGTGCTTCAGTTTGGGCTGAGGTTACTTTCCAGCTATTGCCTTCTTTATTTAACACTAAATCCATAATACCAACGTGATCACCCCAGCGACCTGGCATCACTGCTGCAATACCATTAATGGTGCCTTTTTCAATATCAACGCCGGGTAAATTAGCAAAGTCTTTGCTTGGGAATACCGCATGCGAGTGACCAAATGCGATTGCATCGATGCCTTCAACTTGGGTGAGGAAGTAGACTGAGTTTTCAGCGCCCACTTTATACGGATCAGTTGAAACGCCAGAGTGTGGAATGGCGATAATAATATCTGCGCCTTCCGCCTTCATTTGTGGAATAAACTTCTCAGCAGTTTGTTTAATGTCTTTCGCTTCTACTTTACCTTCAAGGTTATTTTTATCCCACACCATAATTTGTGGTGGCACAAAACCAATGTAACCAATTTTTAGTTTTTGGTTATTACCGTCGTTATCTTTGAAGGTGTAATCCTGAATAAGGTAAGGCGTAAATAAGTTTTTGCCGGTTTTTAAATCATAAACATTGGCATTGATATAAGGGAAGTTTGCGCCTTCGATGCTGGTATCAAGGAAATCTAGGCCATAGTTAAATTCGTGGTTACCAATATTACCTACTGCGTAGCCAAGTTGATTCATGACCTTATAAACAGGGTGAACCTCGCCTTTTTTAATACCTTTGGCTGCCATGTAGTCACCCATCGGGCTGCCTTGCAATAAATCACCATTATCAACCAAGACACTGTTAATTACTTCGGCGCGCGCTTTCTCAACCAATGTTGCTGTGCGCACTAAGCCTGTTTTATCGGTTGGCTTATCCTTGTAATAATCGTAATCCATTACATTTGTATGAATATCTGTTGTTTCAAGAATACGTAATTTAATTGTTTCTGCGTTTGCAGGGCCGGCAAGTAGCAGGAGTCCGCCTAATACCGCAATTGATAAAGGCTTAACAGATAGTGTCATGTGTATCTCCAAAGGATAGGCAAGGAAAGCGCGCTTAAAATAGCAAATCTTATGCGGTTACTATCACAACCTGTCGCGTAATTGTGCTTTAACTCTCATTTTTTATATGCACAACGATTATTAAACCGTTAAATAACCGTAACTATGGAGCTGAAAGCAAAAATGAATCATTAAATTAAGAAATAAAAAGCATAACTTAGGTTCGAAGTGTTATTTGAAAATCCTTCATTTTGGCTGCTGTTCGCTATTTATGTTTGGTTTGTATTTATTTGCGGTTGATCATCCTCTTTGGTAACAGAAAGAGAACGCTCGAATTAACAACCAAACTTTTGAGTATAAAAAATGAAACTTTAGAATTTCAAGTTATATCACCGGCTCTCTATAGTGGTAACAGAGCAACAATGGAGAGTTAACAATGGATTATTTACCAATATTTGCTGATTTAAAGCGTCGACCCTGTTTGGTTGTTGGTGGTGGTAATAGCGCATGGCGCAAAACAAGGATGTTATTAAAAGCAGGTGCAGATGTGGGGGTGATTGCCTCTAAGCTTAATACGGATTTTGAGGAAGCCATTGCCGCGGGTCAAGTTCGCCATATTGGTGAAGAGTTTACTCCTAGCGATCTTGATGGGATTTTTTTAGCGATTGCAGCTACCCCATATAAAGCGCTGAACGCCTTGGTCTATCAATCAGCGAATCAACGCCAAGTATTGGTCAATGTAGTTGATGATACTCAACGTTGTAGTTTTATTGTGCCGTCAATTATTGATCGTTCACCGATCATTGTTGCGATTTCATCATCAGGTAAAGCGCCCGTTCTTGCGCGTTTACTACGTCAAAAACTAGAAGTGATACTGCCACAGCACTTAGGCAAGATGGCAACCCTAGCTGGTGGCTTTCGAGGTTATCTTGCAACCAAGCTCCCTACCTTTTCTAGTCGTCGTGCCTTTTGGGAGCAAGCTTTTAATGGTCGTTTTGCTGATTTGATTGCTGTTGGTCGTCATAGTGAAGCGCAGCAAGCATTAGAACAACAGTTACAAAACCATACGCCACCAACAGGGCAAGTTGCTTTAATTGGGGCCGGACCCGGTGATGCAGGGTTATTAACTTTACGTGGTTTACAGTTAATGCAGCAAGCAGATGTAGTGCTGTATGACTACCTTGTTTCCGATGAAGTAATGGCGTTGGTGCGCCGTGACGCGGAATTAGTCTGTGTCGGAAAAAAAGCGGGCTTTCACAGTGTGCCGCAAGAGCAAACTAACCGTTTAATTGTTGAATATGCCCAACAAGGTAAACGCGTTGTAAGGCTTAAAGGCGGTGATCCATTTGTGTTTGGTCGTGGCGCTGAAGAGTTAGAAGTACTGGTAGAGGCGGGGATTGATTTTCAAGTTGTTCCCGGAATTACTGCCGCAGCAGGTGCCACTGCTTATGCTGGCATTCCATTAACTCATCGTGATTACGCTCAAACCGCGATGTTTATTACTGGGCACTTAAAGCCCGATGGTCAGCAGCTCGATTGGTCAACCTTAGCGCGTGGTAATCAAACCTTAGTGATTTATATGGGGCTAATGAAATCGAGCCATATTCAGCAGCAGTTATTACAACATGGCCGCGCCCCTGATACCCCTATAGCGATTATTGAACGCGGCACACAGGCCACTCAAAAAGTATTAACCGGACAATTAGATCAACTTGCCGATTTAGCACAGCATGCTGCTTCGCCATCGTTAATTGTTGTCGGTGAAGTCGTTAAGTTGTCACATAAATTAGCTTGGTTCACAACAAAGGAACAGTTATTACCGCAACCTGAAGCGGTAGTGAAACTGGCATAACATGGAGAGAGTGATGGATTCGAAACGTTTAACCCACCTCAAACAGCTCGAAGCGGAAAGTATTCATATTTTGCGTGAAGTTGCGGCTGAATTTGATAACCCTGTAATGATGTATTCCATCGGTAAAGATTCTTCAGTGATGTTGCATTTAGCTCGTAAGGCTTTTTATCCCGGAAAAATTCCGTTTCCGTTATTGCACGTCGATACCACGTGGAAATTTCGCGAAATGATTGAGTTTCGTGATCGTACCGCCAAGAAATACGGTTTTGATTTATTAGTCCATCAGAATCCAGAAGGGGTAGCGATGGGAGTGGGGCCATTTACCCATGGTTCATCAAAGCATACTGACATTATGAAAACCCAAGGTTTAAAACAAGCGCTGGATAAGTACGGTTTTGATGCTGCATTTGGTGGTGCTCGTCGCGATGAAGAAAAGTCACGCGCTAAAGAGCGAGTGTATTCATTCCGCGATAAAAATCACAGTTGGGATCCTAAAAATCAACGCCCTGAATTATGGAAAACCTATAACGGTCAAATTAATAAAGGCGAAAGCATTCGCGTGTTCCCGTTATCCAATTGGACTGAACTTGATATTTGGCAATATATCTTTTTAGAGCAAATCGAAATTGTGCCGCTGTATTTATCTCAAGTACGACCGGTTGTTGAGCGTGATGGGATGTTAATCATGGTCGATGATGAGCGGTTAGAGTTACAGCCAGGGGAAACCATTGAGCAAAAAAGTGTCCGTTTTAGAACTTTGGGATGCTACCCGTTAACGGGAGCGGTGGAATCTACTGCTGATACGTTACCGGGGATCATTGAAGAAATGCTGGTGGCGACATCCAGTGAACGTCAAGGTCGAGCTATCGATCATGATCAATCTGGCTCAATGGAATTGAAAAAACGCCAAGGTTATTTCTAAGGAGAGAATAATGAACAGTGTGATAGAACAACAGGTCGCAGAATTGGGTATCGAAGCTTACCTCGATCAACACCATAATAAATCTTTACTGCGATTTTTAACCTGTGGCTCCGTTGATGACGGTAAAAGTACCTTAATTGGTCGTCTACTGCATGACTCGCATCAGATTTATGAAGATCAACTTGCTGCAATCCATACTGATAGTCAAAAAGTCGGTACCACGGGCGATAAACCTGATTTAGCATTATTAGTCGATGGACTGCAAGCAGAGCGTGAGCAAGGGATCACCATAGATGTCGCTTACCGTTATTTCTCGACCAAAGCACGTAAGTTTATTATTGCTGATACTCCGGGTCATGAGCAGTACACCCGTAATATGGCAACTGGCGCCTCGACCTGTGATGTGGCGGTTATTTTGATTGATGCCCGTAAAGGGGTCTTAGATCAAACGCGACGTCATTCTTATATCGCCAGTTTACTTGGTATCCGCCAATTTATTGTAGCAATTAATAAGATGGATTTGGTCGATTTTGATCAAGCACGTTTTGACGATATTAGGCTGCAATACCTCCAATTTTCAAAAAAACTCAATCCTAATATCAATATTCAATTGTTACCTCTGTCAGCTTTAGAGGGCGATAACGTTGTCAGTCAAAGTACCAAGATGCCGTGGTATCAAGGCGAGCCGTTATTAACGCTATTAGAATACGTTGATTTGTCGACGGATGATGATTCGGCAGACTTACGTTTTCCTGTTCAATATGTGAATCGTCCTAATCTCGATTTTCGCGGCTTTGCTGGCACATTAGCGTCGGGTGAATTACGTGTTGGGCAACGAGTTACCGCATTACCTTCAGGTAAAATATCGACTGTAGAGCGGATTGTCACTTTTGATGGTGACTTAGCATCAGCAACTAAAGGCCAAGCCATTACTGTTACCTTAACGGATGAAATTGATATTAGCCGTGGTGATACGTTAATTGCCACGGAAGATAACGTGCCGTTAAGTAATAATGTATTAGCCGATATTGTCTGGATGGGGGAAACCGCATTAACGGCGGGACGTCAGTATGATATTAAAGTGGCAGGTAAAAAAACGCTAGGCAGTGTAAGTACGATACGTCATCAAGTTGATATTAATAGTCTTGATACCTTTGCAACCGAGACGTTACCCCTTAATGGCATTGGTTTATGTGAGTTCAACTTACACGATGCGATTGCCGTTGATAGCTATCAAACCTGTAAAGATACTGGCGGCTTTATCATTATTGATCGATTAACCAATGTAACCGTTGGCGCCGGATTAATTAGAGAGCCATTAGCAACAGATAAAAGCAGTCGTAGTTATTCAACGTTTGAAGTTGAATTTAATGCATTAGTCCGTAAGCACTTCCCGCATTGGGATGCGAAAGATATCAGTCAATTACTGGAGTAATGTGAATGAGCTGGGAACAAGCTACTGTGCTGGCAATGCTAGTAGTGATTATTCTCTGCTTGCTCACCACGAAGATTAAACCCGCGTATTTATTTGCTGGCAGTGCGTTTATTGGTTTTCAAGCAAACTTAATTGAATTACCAGCCATTGCCGCAAATTTTACTAACTCATCATTATTAACCTTAGTGCTGTTGATATTAGTGTCAATTGCATTAGAAAAAACCCGCTTAATTAGTTGGGTTGGACGCCAGATTTCACAAGGTGGTCATAGTTCAGTTGTGGCTAAGCTGGGATTATCAACCGCGTTATTATCATCTTTTACCAATAATACCGCGGTGGTGGTGTCGTTAATTGGGGCGATAAAACGTAATCAACGCCATGCACCCTCTAAATTATTACTGCCTTTATCGTATACCGCTATTTTAGGGGGCACACTGACCTTAATTGGTACATCGACTAATCTTATTATTAATAGCTTTGTTGAAGATGTCGGCTTGCCGAGTCTTGGTTTTTTTGCCCCGACCATGATTGGCTTAGCGGTATTAGTTATTGGGTTAATGATCTTAATCCCATTGAGTTATTTTTTACCGGATAACGATGACGACAGTGAAGAACAGCTGCCTTATTTTTTAGAGGCGCGAGTAAAAAGTCATTCACCGTTAATAGGAAAGAGTGTCACTGAAAATGGACTTCGCGCATTACGGCGTTTATTTTTGGCTGAGCTTATTCGTGATGGTAAGACAATTGCACCCGTTTGCCCTGAGACTAAATTACAAGCAGGCGATCGATTATTGTTTTGTGGTGATATTGAAAGTGTCACCACTTTACAAGAAATAGAAGGACTGCATTTATTTGGTCAGCATCATCTTAATGGTCAATCGATGATGGAGGTAGTGGTCAGCCATTCTGCTGCTATTTGTGGTAGTACCTTAAAAATCACTCAATTTCGCGAAAACTTTGATGCGGTAGTAGTCGCCATCCGTCGTGGCCATGAACGGTTAGCTGGTGGCTTGGGTAATATTGAATTACGAGCTGGAGATACATTAGTTATTGTGCCGGGGAAACTGTTTAACCAAAAGCAAACCAAGCTTGAGCGTGAATTTGTATTGGTTAATGGTCTCGATTCAAGCGCCCGTTTAGACCGTTATCGCAGCACAACAGTATTAGCCGGTTTTTTAAGTGTGATTGTATTGGCTTTATTTGATTGGCTACCATTGATAAAAGGATTAGCCGTTTATCTATTGGTGCTGGTGGCGTTGGGTATTATTTCATTTGGTGAGCTTCGCCGTCGATTTCCTATCGATATTGTAGTGATTGTTGGGTCAGCATTAACATTAGCACAATTAATGATGACCAGCGGCTTATCACACCACATGGGACAAGCCCTTATTACCGCATTTAATGGTTGGGGTGTTTATGGTGGTTTAATTGCCATTTATCTACTCACCTTAATTCTTACTGAGCTGATCACCAATAACGCCGCGGCAGCATTGGCCTTTCCAATTAGCTATAGCTTGGCGCTTGGCTATGGTGTCGATCCGATGCCTTTTATTATGGCAGTGTTATTTGGCGCGAGTGCGAGTTTCATTTCACCGTATGGTTATCAAACCAATCTACTCGTTTACAGCGTCGGTAATTATAAAATTAGAGATTATATTAAACTTGGATTACCGCTTTCCATTGTGTATTCCAGCGTAGTGTTGATCTTGATCCCATTCGTCTTTCCTTTTAACTAAATTAACAATGGAATATGTTATGAATACGACAACGAAGTCCCATGATGATAACAATAATATTGTCTGGCATAGTTATAGTGTGACTAAAGAGCAGCGAGGTCAGCAAAAGCAGCAGCAGCCTTGTGTTTTATGGTTTACTGGGTTGAGTGGTGCTGGTAAGTCAACGGTTGCTGGAGCCTTAGAGCATCAATTATTGGCGTTGGGTTATCATACCTATTTATTAGATGGTGATAATGTTCGTCATGGGTTATGCAAAGATCTTGGCTTTTCAGAGCAAGATCGACGTGAAAATATTCGCCGGATTGGTGAGGTTGCCGTACTAATGGCTGATTCAGGATTAATCGTGCTAAGTGCGTTTATCTCGCCCCATCGTGAAGAAAGACAATTAGTTCGAGATTTACTGCCACAAAGTGAATTTATTGAAGTATTTGTTGATACCCCTTTGGCTGAATGCGAAAAGCGCGATCCTAAAGGATTATATAAAAAAGCACGTGCGGGAGAAATAAAGCAATTTACAGGTATTGATGCAGAGTACCAATCGCCCTTACAGCCTGAAATTCATCTTGCAGCCGATAGTCATAATATTAATGAGTTAATTGAGCAATGTATTAACGCTTTACGGAGTCGAGGTATTATTGCTTGATAACTGGTAACAGGAGTACCGTAAGTGACAACATTACTTGATGCTATATACAACATCGCATTGGATGCGGGTAAATCAATAATGACGCATTATCACAGTAATATTATTATTGAAAATAAAGCCGATAATAGCCCCGTGACCATTGCGGATCTTACCGCGAATGAAATTATCATTAGTCAGTTACAACAGTTAACGCCTGATATCCCTATTTTATCTGAAGAGTCACCACATACTGATTGGCAACAGCGTCAACATTGGCAATCTTTTTGGCTGGTGGACCCACTTGACGGCACCAAAGAATTTATCAATAAGAATGGCGAGTTCACCGTTAATATCGCACTTATTGAAAACGGGAAACCTATTTTAGCAGTGGTCTATGCGCCTGCATTAAATAAAGCGTGGTTGGGTGATAGTAATAAAGCTTGGCTTGTGACTAAAGCAGGTAAAGATGTGATTCGTCTTTTACCCTCTACTATTCCAACCGTTGTTGGTAGTCGTTCACACCCTTCTGCTGAGTTAGCTGTTTATCTTCAACAATTAGGTGAGCATAAATTGGTTGAGGTTGGATCATCATTGAAGTTTTGCTTAGTGGCTGAAGGACGCGCCCAGTATTACCCGCGTTTCGGGCCAACAATGATGTGGGATACCGCAGCTGGTCAATGTATAGCTGAAAGTGCTGGCGCTACAGTGAATGATTTTGAGGGTTTACCACTTCGTTATGATCGTGAATCTTTATTGAATCCTTGTTTTGTTGTCTCATAATCATTTTAAATTAACCAAAAGTCACTGATTGATTAAATAGTCAGCAGCATTTTTAAATCACAACTACTAATCAGGGATGTTGTTGTATGAATATTGAGTCTTTTATGGCTTTTGGTTGGTATTACTAGCATTCACACCAAAAAAGCAAATAAACAATTGTCATCCTTTGTGTTCTCTCTATAATGCAGCCCAACGACACGGAATACCTACGGTTAGTAAGTTACTTACAACCTGTGTGTAACTTGTCGATAAGCGGTTTATAAAAAATCATTGCGGTAATTGACTGTTTTTGTCTTATATTAAGCTATGAAAATCGCAGTCTTGATTTGAATGTTATTCGAATGGTTGGAAATGTAATTTGTTTTTAACGCAAGGCAAGTCAGTAAAGGGTTTCTTAAATCTGATTTAAAAAACTTGTTGACTTTAAATTGGCGCGGAGTAGTATACGCAGCCTCAGCCAATACGATGTATTGTGCTAACG
>NZ_MSCQ01000003.1:0-126585 GCF_002954725.1 Photobacterium phosphoreum | reverse complement strand
TCTCTTGAACACATTTTAGTGATACGTAAAGCCGATTCATTAAAGCGATTCCATGCAACATAGACTTTATCTACAATGTTGTTATCATCAGTAAAACTTTGATTAGCGAGATAGTGTTGTCGTAATCAACTCCAAACTTGTTCAATTGGGTTAAGTTCAGGGGAGTAGGGTGGAAGTTTGATGATACTGAGATTGGCAATATCGTCAGTGTGCCAGCCTGCACCATCCATAATGACAATAGTGTGACGACCTTTTTCGGTGATTTGTGAGCAAGGTGCTCAGCTATTATTTTTCAATTTACCGAAGGTACCACTAACTCCTCTCCAATTCCTCTTACTGGGTATATCGAACCAAATAGATAAACATATTCAAACTGTTGTTGTTTTATCGCTCTTGGTCGAGTTTCTCGCTCAGTCCAAATACGGGTAGTGGTATTTTGTTGTCCAAACCTTGCTTCATCTTGAAAGCATACGTCGACCTTATCGAGCCTTATATGTCCAGGGATCTTAATGATCGTTTCAATTTTAAATTTTTAAAATTATCCTGAGCTTACTGTGATTTTTTTGGATGTTTTGACCGTGACGTTATCCACGAAAATTCCATGTGCTTAAGTAGATAATAGATAGAATCTGGATGGTCGTTTTTATCAAATTCTTTGAGAATATAAGCATGAATATCCGCGCCTATTAATCGCCCACGTTGTTTAGGTGTGAGAAATGCAGGACGACCACTACGAAGTTTTTCTAAGCCTTCTTCAAGAAAAACACTAACCCATTTATTAACACTTGTTCGGCTAACTTTGAGGTATTTAGCAATTTGAGTACGAGATTTACCTTCTTTGAAGTGCTTTAGGCAAGTAATCTTATTTTCATTTGAATCGTTGTTTGTTGGCGAGCAAGCTTTTTAAAGTCGGTATTATCTAGGCTATCCATAGTAAGTCTCATCCAAAATGATGGTTTCAATTAGGTCATAATTTTAGTTAGATTGGTATAATCTGGTCAGGTTAATCCAATCTCTTGAATACATTCTTGTGATACGCAAAGCATATTCAAACTGCTGTCGTTTTATCGCTCTTGGTTGAGTTTCTCGTTTAGCGTAAAGGCGAGTTGTGGTGTCTAAATATTGCTTAATCCTGAAACCAAACATCGATCTTATTAAGCTTTATATAACCAGAGATTTTAAGAATCGTTTCAATTTGGACTTTTTAAATCAGTTTAAATTTCACATTTAAGTATTAAGAAAATTATTCTGTTGTGATACTAAATAGTTGAGCAAGTACTTCTAGTAGATAAGTTTGGTATTTAGGATTTTGTTTATATTCTATTAGTGATGCAAGTTCTTGCCCTATCGGTGATATGCGATAATAAGTAAAAGATGTGTTTTTATTGTAGCAACTTAAGTTGTAGCGAATATCTTGTAAATAGAGTTGCAGACTCGCGGTATGATTCATCGCACTTGATTCAAATTCTGTTTTTAGTATTAACCCTAGATCCATTAAAATAATGATACTGGAATAAGGTAGATTGTATTCGATAGGGTAATGTCTGATTTTTGCTCCAAAATGAATAAATTTTGCTGGTGCTTTGATGCTCGTAATTATTTTTTTATCGTTATTTTTACCAATTTGGCAGCATACACTTATGATTCGTTGAAATAACAGGGTTTCTCTTTGAGTCATTGTTATTAAGATCGTAAGGGTTTTTAATGATGTTGTTCCTGGACGTGTAAGCTCTTTTTTGAGAGTTCTAGCCCATAATTTTTGCATCGATGGACTATGGACTTGTTTTGCCATTTCAATAAAACGTACTAACCAATCAGGGTCTGGTTCTGTGGTTGTTTCATTTTTGCATTCATCATAAGTTAGTTTGAATATTTTTTCGATATTGTGCTGTTCACGTTGGTATTGTAACTGCTGGCTGTTGAAGAGTCTTTTTGCTAATGATAAGTCATTATTGGGGTTAATTAAGCTATCATAACCAAAATGCTGTGCTAGAGACTGAGTGCGATTCTTACTCTTCGTTAATGATCGTTTTACTGGTGTTGCTTTTATTGGTTGCTGTATTGATGTCATTATAAAATATCTACTTACTATCTGGCCGCTATTAATAACGGCCAGAGTTAATATTTCTTAAGTAGTAAATAAAGTTTATATGTTTTTCTTTACCAATGTGATGACTTGTTTTATTTGATGCTGATTAAGCTTACCTTCATGAATAAATACGACCTGTGCGTTTTTATTGATTACAATTATCGCAGAGTCCTCTTTTTTTAAGTCCCATGTTTTTTGTACTACGCCGTCACTATCTAGCACCATAGATGACCACGGATATTTCTTTTTACTCTTTTCAGTAGCGCTTTGTACAAAGCTTGCAGTTCCCCAAATAGCATCATCTTGATTGATGATGGTTATTGTTTGATATTTTGCTTGTGGAAAGTTTGCAGCACTGATCGCACTAACTAATTCGGCATTGATTTCTTTTGCAGAACTTCTTCCTGCTATTGCTATTATGATATGTGTTTTTCCTTCGAGGTTGGTACTACGCCAAGATTGATAGCCAATAGTATTATTGTTCAGTACGAGTTCACCTTTATTCGCTACGGTGACTGTCGGTAATGTTGTGTCTATTTTAATGTTATTGGCTTGAGCTAAAGTGGGAGCGATAGCACTAAAAATTATCGCTAATAGTGTCTTATACATAATTGTCCTTGTTTATTAATGATTTTATTAGTGTAGTGAATGTGATTCTATTTGATGATGAGCTTAGCTAATTGTTGTGATGAGACTTGTTGAATTTATGTGGCAAATTGTTTGCATGTTTTTGTTGTTAATAAAAACAACTGCGTTTTATTAATTATTATGTGAGGATATATGTTGAGAATTTTTCAAGTCTATCGTCCAATTCAAGTAGCGAAGCATGTTAAAAATTTCTTTAAAGGACGACTTTTTATTATAGGTATTGGTGGCTTTGAATTTGAATATGGTCGTTTACTTCCACCTAAGTCCGCCGATCTTAACTCATTGAATGTATTATCAGAAGTGAATAAAGAAATTCAAATACTGTCAACTACAAGTGCTTAAATCAGCATGCAGCATAAGGGTTTATTAGTTGAAATAGTAGGGGTTGCTAAAGACTGTTACTAGGGGGGATTTTAACGATAAAGATTAATTTTGATGAATAAATACTAGGGTGAGAATGAGATTGTTATTTTCATTTTGCAACGCTTGTTGATAATATTTAGTAGGTAGTTATTTTATTAAGCTATCTAAAAAGTATTAATAATTTTTCAGACATTTTTGGGCTACTATGCACCCTCTAGTTATTACTCTAAAGTGGTTTAACTCTAAATATACGATCCAACGAATAGAATATGTTGTTAGTGATAGATATTTGAATTGAGTGGTTTAGTATTAATAATATTTATAGCTATTGTTGGTATAGAGATACATCATCTTCCAGAATAGACCGTGTGAATGAATTTAATTTTATCCAAGAAGTATAATCCGAATGAATAAAGTTTATCAGTGGCTGGGTGTCGCATCTTTTGCCTTAGTGTTATCAAGTCCGGCAATGGCGGCATCTCTTAAAGTTAAGGGATTAAACAGTAGTCTTGAAGATAATGTTGATGCGTATTTATCGGCTATATCTAAAGATGATTATAGCAATACGTTACGTTTTCAAGAGCAAGTTAAATCTGAAATTGATCAAGCCTTACAAGCGTTAGGTTATTATCAGCCAACGTATGATTATCATGTTAAAGGCAGTGGTAAAAAGACGGCAATTACAGTGACAGTTGATGCTGGTCCTCGTACTCACATTAGCCAAAGTAATATTATTATTACGGGAGCTGCGAAAGATGATCCTGCTTTTATTTCGTTATTAAAAAATAGTGGCTTAGGAATAGGAATGCCGCTTAACCAAGGCAAATATGAAGCTTTGAAATCAGCATTACAAAGTTTAGCTGTCCGTCGTGGTTATTTTGATGCTGAGCTAAAGAATAGTGAATTAGGTGTTATACCTACACGTAATGAAGCAATAATCACTCTCGATTTTGATTCTGGACGTCGTTATACTTTTGGCGATACTCATTTTACAGGCAGTCAAATCGAGGATGACCGTCTTCGTTCGATGATCCCTTATACTGAAAATGAACCTTATTTAGCCTCTAAATTAGGTTTATATAATGAACGTTTATCTAATGTTGGTTGGTTCTCATCCATTTATGTTGGTGGCGATGTTACTAAACGTAAAGATGATAAAATTCCGATTGAAGTTGCTTTAACTCCTCAAGTTAAGAATCAAATTGAAACGGGTATTGGTTTTTCAACGGATACTGGCCCGCGTTTGAAATTTAATTGGAAAAAGCCATGGATCACCAGCAATGGCCATAGTTTTTATCTTAAATCTGAGATATCCAAAGAACAGCCAAAGCTTGAGGCGGCCTATAAAATTCCTTTAGATGACGTTTTAAATAATTATTATCAAATTGTTGGCGGCATTCGTTATGTTGATAATCACGATACCATTAGTACTCAATTGGGCTTAGGTGTTGAACGTCACTGGAAGTTGAGTTCAGGTTGGGATCGTACCGTTTCATTACATTGGCTTAATGAAAAATACAAGCAAGGCGGTGATGAAGAGGGTACTTTTAATGTATTCCTACCGGGACTTTCTTATAGCAAGAGTGAGTTCACTGGTGGAGTCTTTCCTCGATCTGGTAGTAAATATAATTTCTCAGTTGAATTTGCTAATAAAGCATTAGGTTCAAATACAAACTTTGTTCGGTTACAGGCAAAATCAGCTTGGATTCGTACGCTAAGCGAAAATCAACGTGGTATTTTCCGCGTAGCTGGCGGCGCTGTTTTAGCTGATAGTATTCGAGATATTCCACCATCGTTACGTTACTTTATTGGCGGTGATAATAGCATTAGAGGCTATGGCTATGAGTCTATTTCACCACGTAATGATTTAGGACGTATGGTCGGCGGTCAATATATGGCAACGTCCAGTATTGAGTATCAATATCGCCTATACGGTAATTGGTGGGGTGCTCTATTTTATGATTATGGTTCTACATGGAATGATAATAAACCTGATTGGATGCGAGGCACGGGCTTTGGCGTACGCTGGGCATCACCTGTCGGTCCTGTTCGTATCGACTTTGCTTGGGGGCTTGATAAGCCAGCCAAGAATAAGTTTGAACTTCACTTTACTCTAGGGCCTGAATTATGATCTGGGTGAAGCGTATTGCTCTCGCTATTTTAGCGCTGTTATTGTTATTAGTGATTGCTGTTGCGGTGATTTTATATACCCCTGCTGGGCTAAAAGTGGCTAGTTGGGGGGCGCAAAAAGCGTTACCGGCATTATCAATTGGTGATACCACTGGATCACTGTTAAGCGGTTTTCAAATTGATAACGTGCGCTATCAAGATAGCAGTATGGATTTAGCGGTTAAGCAATTGAATTTAACCTTGGATGATCGTTGCTTATTGACGCCTGAGATTTGTATTTCAGATTTAGGTATTAATGGTGTTACGTTTTCGATGCCGAAATTACCGCCAGTAACTGAGCCTGAACAGCCTTCAAAACCAGTAACGGAAATTAGTCTACCGATACCGATTAAGGTTGATAAAGTTACCTTAGATCATATTGATCTTGATATCTTGGCTAATAAAGTGAGTTGGCAACATTTTTCTACCGCGGCGACGGTTGTTGGCAGTCATGTAACATTAAAGCCAACGGATTGGGAGAATATTAAGTTAGCACTTGCTCCTGCTGAAAAGCCTGTAAAATTGAAATCAAGGTCAAAAGTTAATGTTAAGGCTAAATCTGATGCTACCGTCATCACATTACCTGACGTTGTATTGCCAATGTCATTTAATATTGAACGGTTTACCGTTAAAAACTTTGAGTTGGTAGGAAAAACGCCACAAAAAGTATCGTTACTTGAGTTGATTGCATCAGGTAAAGGTAGCGAAGTTAATGTAGAAAAACTGCAGATTCATGCACCACAAGCTAATTTAAATGCGAAGGCACAAGTGACGTTGGCGGGTGATTATCCATTAACATTAGATGCTGATGCTAAAATCGCAATGAAGCCCATTAATGGTCATCGATTGACTTTAAAGGCTCATGGTTCATTACAAAAATTACTTGTTGACGCGCAACTGAAAGGTAAATTGGATGCTGTAATTAAAGGACAGTTATCGCCACTTAAGGCAGATTTTCCGTTTGATGTTGCAGTTTCCAGCAAACATCTACAGTGGCCGATTGATAAACCAGCTGAATTTACCGTTGATAACACAGTAATTGATGCTAAAGGTAGCTTGAAAGGTTTCACTTTTAAGGCGAATAGTAGCATTGATGGTACGCCAATGCCGGCGGTAAAATTAGCGCTTAATGGTAAAGGAGATTTAAATCAAGTTGATCTTTCTTCTTTAAAGATTAATACATTAGGTGGTGTAGTAACGGGTAATGCACAAGCTAATTGGAAAAAATTAGTGAGTTGGAATGGACAATTAGCCTTTGCTGATATTCAGCCTGGATTACAGTGGCCAGCGGCTAAAGGTAATGTTAGCGGTAAATTGGTCACTTCTGGTGGATTAACTAAGCAAGGTGGTTGGTTTGTCAAACTGCCACAGCTAGCCGTTGATGGCACTATCATGAAACAAGCATTAACGCTTGTTGGTCAGTTAGATGCGTCGGATATTAACGGCAAAGGAGATTCACTTCAGGTCAATACACCAGGGCTGACGTTAAAACATGGCCCTAATGGCATGATGGTGAAAGGTCAGCTGGATAAAACCTGGAATATGATTGCTAATATTGATGCCCCTGATTTATCAAAATCATTAGCAGGTTTGCATGGTGCTGTTAAAGGTGATGTTAAGCTCTCTGGTAGCATGGCAACACCTGATATTAAGCTTGATTTACAAGGTGATGATTTAGGGTGGCAACAGTTAGCTAGCCTAGCATCGTTTGATCTTAAAGGTAATGTGACGCCTTTACCTGCGATGAAGGCAGATATCAGTTTAACGGCTGCTAAAGGTAAATATGGCACAACAACATTAGATGATCTTAAAATCCTATTTAAAGGTACTGAACAGCAGCATAGTCTAAGTGTGAATGCTAAAGGTGATCCTGTTGGTGCAAATTTATTGATTGATGGTGCTTTTAATAAGCAAACTGGTTGGCAGGGTACATTAGCAAAAGGTGATATCACGACTCCTGTTGGTGATTGGGTACTTAACCACCCAACGTCGATTCGTTATGACTTGAAAACAGCAATGGCAACTGTTGGCGCACATTGTTGGCAACAAGGAAAAGCGGGGATTTGTTTAACACAAGATCTTACTGCTGGAGCCTCGGGTCAAGCGCAACTAGCTGTTCGTCATTTTAACTTTAATTTGTTAAAGCCATTCTTGCCACCAGAGTTAAAAGTTAATGGTGAGTTAGGTGCGAATGTTGATGCGAAATGGGCCCCTAAAACGGCACCTTATGTAAAAGCCAATATCATGATGCCTGCCGGTGGTATAAGCCAGCAAGTAAGTAGTGATGAGCAGCCTCTGAAGCTAGGTTGGGATAAAGTTACTCTTAATGCAGATATGCAAGATAATACTTTAAACGCAAATTGGTTAGTTGCGATTAAAGATAATGGTGATCTAAGTGGTCGTGCAACGATCTCTAATTTGCAGGGGGATAAGCAGATTAATGCTAATGTGAAGCTGGATCGTTTCACATTAGGGTTCCTTGAGCCGATGATCAAAGATTATCATAAGTTTGATGGTCAAGTTGATACTAACCTGACCGTAACTGGACCTATTTTACACCCTGCAGTTAATGGTTTATTGAAAGTGACTAAGCTTGAAGCTACTGGGCGTAAAGTACCGTTAGATATTAAAAATGCAGATATTAAATTGGCATTTAGTGGTTATAACGCCAGCTTAATCGGTAATATTTATACGCCAGATGGCCAGTTGTTATTACGTGGTACCGGTAATTGGCAGGATATGGCAGCTTGGAAAACCAAGTTAAATATTAATGGTAAAGAGTTGAAGGTTAGTGTGCCACCGATGGTCGCATTAAAGGTATCTCCTGATTTAACCATTGAAGCATCACCAACAGCAGCAGAGATCACCGGTAAAATTGGTATTCCGTGGGGACGCATCACGGTTAATCAATTGCCTAAATCGGCAGTAAAAGTCTCGAAAGATCAAGTGATCTTAAAAGATGATCTGCAACCATTAAAAGCAAAATCAGAAGTACCATTTGATATTAAAACCAATATTTTTGTTCATATTGGTGATGATGTTAAATTGTCTGCATTTGGCTTAAAAGCGGGCTTGTTGGGTGATTTAAATATTCGCCAAGCAGGTAAAGGACCGATGATTTATGGCGAAGTTAATATTGCTAAAGGATCATACTACCGCGCACTAGGACAAGAGTTATTGATCCGTAAAGGACAGATTTTATTTAACGGTCCAGCAGAGCAGCCTTATCTTTCGATTGAAGCGATTCGAGATCCAGATAATGTTGAGGATGATGTTATTGCCGGAGTGCGAGTGACGGGCCCTGCTGATAAGCCAGAAGTTAATATCTTCTCTGATCCAGCAATGCCACAACAAAATGCATTGTCATATATCCTAACTGGTAAGAATCTTGATTCTGAAAGCTCAGGTGACAGTAATAGTGCAATGACAACCGCATTGATTGGTATGGGCTTAGCACAAAGTGGTCAACTCGTCGGTGATGTTGGTGAGGCGGTTGGTGTTAAAGATCTCAGCTTATCAACGTCTGGTGCTGGTGATGATTCGCAAGTAACAATCAGTGGTTATATTGCGCCTGGTTTACAGGTTAAATATGGTGTCGGAATTTTCAACCAAGTTGATGAATTCACTTTGCGTTATCGATTAATGCGGAATTTGTATGTTGAAGCTGTTTCTGGTCTTGATCAGGCCGTGGATTTACTTTACCAATTTGAATTTAATTAACCACAACATTAATACTCTGTTTTTTGAGTGTTAATAATAAATAAGCCCGATTAGAGATAATCGGGCTTTTTTTGTCTTATCATTTTATGGGGAGATCATCGGCTGAGCTGTTTTTAGTTGCTGATAATTACGCCCATTGTATATCGCAGTGTAACCTAGTTTTTTGAGTGTCGTTGCTGCTATTTCTGCCCGTCGGCCTGATTTCCAATAAAGTAAAATGGGGTGAGCTTTATCTTTATAGCGAGCAGTGATCGTTGCAATATCTTGATAAGGTACATTGATGGCCGATGCTAAATGACCTTCAGCAAATTCAGAGGCTGTTCTAACATCAATAATGATATTAGGCTGTTGCTGTTGTAACTGCCAAAATTGTTGTATTGATACATTTTTAGCAAAGCTTGTTGGCGCGATAACGGTAAGGCTTAATGTTGTAATGAGTAGCCCATGTTTAAGTGCTTGTTTCATTGCGAGACCTCGCTATTTTTTTGCACGTTCAAATGAAGTGATGATTTCTTCTTTTGCCGCGGTTACATTTTCCCAGCCATCAATTTTGACCCATTTGTTGGCTTCTAATTCTTTATAGTGCTCAAAAAAGTGTACGATTTGTGCTTTCAATAAGCGAGGAAGATCATCAATGTCTTGAATGTGATCATATTCTGAACTGAGTTTACTATGAGGTACTGCGACAATTTTGGCATCTTCACCAGATTCATCTGTCATTTTTAATACCCCGATTGGGCGACAACGAATCACGGATCCTGCCAGTAATGGATAAGGGGTTGGTACTAAGACATCAACCGGATCACCATCAAGAGAAAGAGTGTGGTTGATATAACCATAATTACACGGATAGAACATTGGGGTTGAGGTAAAACGGTCAACAAAAATCGCGCCACTGGCTTTGTCTACTTCGTACTTAATTGGATCTGCATTGGCTGGAATTTCAATAATAACGTTTATATCGTGAGGAATATTCTGACCAGCTGTTACTTTATTTAAGCTCATGATCGGTCTCTTTATTGTTAATGAAATGTTATCAATATTGAGGTTATCATGATTGTTATTAAAAACAACCGCAGTCATAGCACGGTTGTTTGAGGTGTTTCGGTGACAGTCTGTGTGATCGATGAATATTTAAGGTGGTCAATTCCACCTTAAATATTAGTGATTATTACTCATCGCTTTCGTGGAGAAAAGCTTCTACTTTGTTAACCATATTGGTTGAGCCCACAAAAAAAGGCACCCGTTGATGTAATTCTGTCGGGATAAGATCCAAAATCCGCTGTTGACCATCGGTTGCTCGCCCGCCTGCTTGTTCTATTAATAATGCCATTGGATTACATTCATAAAGCAGTCGTAATTTTCCATTTGGATAAGTGGCTGTACTCGGGTAAAGATAAATGCCTCCCTTTAATAAATTCCGATGAAAGTCAGCGACTAACGATCCAATGTAGCGTGAGGTATAAGGTCGGTTATCTTGCGGTACACATTCTTGGCAATACTTGAGGTATTTTTTGATACCTAATGGAAAGCGAATATAATTGCCTTCGTTAATTGAGTAAATATGCCCATCTTCTGGAATTTGCATGTTTTCATGCGAGAGACAGAATACACCGAGTGAGGGGTCGTAAGTGAAGCCATGGACACCGTTACCGGTAGTATAAACCAGCATAGTTGATGAACCATAAATTACATAGCCAGCAGCAACCTGAAGGTGGCCGGGCTGAAGGAAATCAGCATCTGTCGCTGGTGAGCCAACGGGGGATATTCGACGATAGATTGAGAAAATGGTACCGACGGAGACATTCACATCAATATTAGATGAACCATCAAGTGGATCCATTAACACCACATATTTTGCATCACGGTTTACTTGACGATTAAAACTGACCGCCTGATCTTCTTCTTCACTGGCAATACCACACACTTGATCGCGTGCCTCTAGTGCTGCTTTGAATTTATCATTAGCATAAAGGTCGAGTTTTTGTTGTTCTTCTCCCTGAACGTTTTCTTTACCGACTGATCCAGTTATATCTGCGAGTCCGGCTTTATTGATTTCGCGGTTCACGATTTTAGCCGCTAGTTTGATCGAGCCCAATAACGATGATAGTTCACCACTGGCGTGAGGAAAATCATTCTGCTTCTCGACAATAAATTCACCAAGCGTTCTAATATCGGTCATAAACAATCCTTGCATCATGTTGTCATAAGGGGATAGAGATTCAGTTGTATACTGGTTGGATCTCAACGCATAATGAGATCGGATACCTCATAGTATTTTTCGCTATATAAAGAATTGTATATAAAGATCTTTTTTATGGTAACGAAGTAACACCAAAGCGTGACATTAATAAAAATTAAGGATGGAAACAGCAATTATGCATATTCATATTTTAGGTATTTGTGGAACATTTATGGGAGGCGCTGCCACATTAGCGACTCAACTAGGGCATAAAGTTACAGGTTCTGATGCCAATGTTTATCCACCGATGAGTACCATGCTTGAGTCTCAAGGTATTGAAATAATTCAAGGATATGATCCTGAACAATTAAATCCTGCACCTGACTTAGTGGTGATTGGCAATGCCATGAGTCGTGGTAATCCCTGTGTCGAATACGTTCTTAACAATAATTTACGCTACACTTCTGGTCCTCAATGGTTACAGGATTATTTATTGCATGATCGTTGGGTAATGGCTGTTGCAGGTACGCACGGCAAAACAACAACCGCGAGTATGTTAGCGTGGATCTTAGATGATTGTGGTTATCAACCTGGATTTTTGGTTGGGGGAGTACTTGGAAACTTAGGTGTTTCTGCTTGTCTTGGTGAAAGCATGTTCTTTGTGGTTGAAGCTGATGAATATGATAGTGCTTTTTTTGATAAGCGTTCGAAGTTCGTACATTACCATCCACGGACATTGATCATGAATAACCTTGAGTTTGATCATGCGGATATTTTTGATGATCTGAAAGCCATTCAGCGCCAATTTCATCATTTAGTTCGAACTGTGCCGGGAAATGGACGTATTTTAGCGCCACATGGGATTGAAAATATTGATCAAACGCTAGCAATGGGCTGCTGGAGCGAGCTGGAATATATTGGTGGTGATGGTCATTGGCGAGCGAAAAAACAGCTGGCTGATGGCAGTGTGTTTGATGTTTATCTTGATGAGCAATTGGTTGGTACTGTCGATTGGGCATTAGTTGGCGATCATAATGTCAATAATGCATTAATGGCAATTGCAGCGGCTCGACATGTTGGCGTAACCGCAAATTTAGCTTGTGAATCATTAGCTAAATTTATCAATACTAAACGTCGATTAGAGTATAAAGGTGAAGTAAACGGTATTACTGTTTATGATGATTTTGCCCACCATCCAACGGCAATAGAGCTGACGCTTGGTGGATTAAGAGCGAAATTACATCAGTCTCGTATTTTAGCAGTACTTGAACCACGTTCAAATACCATGAAATTAGGGGTTCATAAACACGATTTGGCTCCTGCATTACATGCCGCTGATGAAGTGTTTTTATTTCAACCTGATAATATTCCATGGTCAGTGCAAGAAATTGCCGATCAATGCCCTCAACCTGCGTTTTGTAGCGATAATATTGATATGTTGGTGGCTGAAATTGTGGAATCTGCCCAAGCGGGTGATACGATTTTAGTGATGAGTAATGGTGGTTTTAGCGGTATTCATGACAAGTTATTAGCCGCATTGACAGCAAAATAAAGAGAGAGATAATGAAGCATAAGCAGATAACATTAGCATGGACTGGCGCGTCTGGTGCACCTTATGGTTTGCGTTTGCTGGAATGTTTGTTAGCAGCAGATTATCAGGTTTATCTGTTGATTTCATCAGCAGCACGGGTGGTATTGGCCACTGAACACGGACTTAAATTATCGGCAGCACCTGCAACGGCACAGCAACAGTTAGTTGATTATTTACAGTGTGCTGCAGAAAAGCTGGTGGTGTGTGGTAAAGAGGATTGGTTTTCACCAGTAGCATCGGGTTCGGCTGCACCAAAACAAATGATCATTTGTCCATGTTCAGTGTCGACGTTGGCATCGGTAGCTTATGGTATGTCAAATAACTTGCTTGAGCGAGCAGCAGATGTGGTGATTAAAGAGCATGGTCAATTACTCTTGGTGATCAGAGAAACGCCATTCTCAAGTATTCACCTTGAAAATATGCTTAAGTTATCGCAATTGGGGGTCACGATTATGCCTGCGGCTCCAGGGTTTTATCATCAACCACAAACCATTGCTGATTTGGTCGATTTTATGGTGGCGCGGATATTAGACCATTTGAAGATAGAACAAGGTCTGGTTCCTCGCTGGGGTTATGATCAGCGTAAATTGTCATAAAAAACATTAGTATCTCTAATTTAGTCAGAGTTACGCTAAGACTCAGGGTCTATATTTTTTGAGCATGTATGTTAATGCTCTAAAGTAAGATAGACCCTAATTATTGATCAGTTACTGTAATCAAATAGATCACATACCGACTCATAAAGGTCATTGGTAGTGATGTTATTTGTCGGTGTAATGAAAATTGTATCATCACCCGCAACAACCCCAAGAATCCCTTCAGCTCTACCTAAAGAATCTAATAAACGGGCAATCACTTGTGCTGCACCAGGACCAGTATGGATCACAACTAATGCGCTGTTAAAGCCAACTTCCATCACTAATTCTTTTAATGGGCTAGTGATTGTTGGAACGCCAAGTTCAATCGGTAGGCAGTAGACCATTTCCATCTTTGCATTACGGGTACGTACTGCGCCGAATTTTGTTAGCATGCGCGAGACTTTTGATTGGTTAATATTATCAAAACCCTGTGCTTTTAACGCATCAACAATCTCACCTTGAGAACTGAATTTTTCTTCTTTTAAAATTGATTTAAACGCTTTAACTAAACGTTCTTGTTTATCTGAATTTCGCATAAGTAAATATTATCTACAGGGACGAGGTAAACCATTTTTGCATAACCTGTGACTCACTGGCAAACAAAGTGAATCAAAATAAATATGTGAAGCTACATTTTTGGTACAAATAAAAAATTTTATTGTGACTCTTGTCATTGTTTTACCATAACTAATTAACTGAATTATGGGAAAGTAGCATCCTTATTAAATTTTTATTTTATTTGTAGGATAAAAGCATTTGAGTGCATTTTTATGGGATTCTGCGTTACTTCGCAAAGCGCGTCGGAGATGATTGTATTTTTTTTATGCTTAATATAACGTCCATAGATTGTTATTCAGTTACTACTATTATTAACTGAATTAGATTGTACCCACGTTAATAAATATACTTCTATCGTAAAGGAGAACGAACATGAAAGTTGCTGTAATTGGTGCCGCTGGTGGTATTGGTCAAGCATTAGCATTGCTATTGAAAAACCGTTTACCTGCAGGCTCAGATCTTGCTTTATATGATATTGCTCCAGTGACACCAGGCGTTGCGGCTGATCTCAGTCATATCCCAACTCCTGTCGCAATTAAAGGATATTGTGGAGACGATCCAACACCCGCACTAGAAGGTGCTGATGTTGTGCTTATTTCTGCAGGTGTTGCTCGTAAACCAGGTATGGATCGTGCTGATTTATTCAATGTTAATGCGGGTATTGTAAAATCATTAGCTGAAAAAATTGCAGTTGTATGTCCAACAGCATGTGTTGGTATTATTACTAATCCAGTAAATACCACGGTTGCAATTGCTGCTGATGTACTTAAAAAAGCCGGTGTTTACGACAAGCGTAAGTTATTTGGTATTACGACCCTGGATGTGATCCGATCTGAAACATTTGTTGCAGAGCTTAAAGGTGTTTCTCCGTGTGATATTCGAGTACCGGTTATTGGCGGTCACTCGGGCGTGACTATTTTACCATTATTATCGCAAGTTGAAGGTGTGAGTTTTACTGAAGATGAAGTAAAAGCATTAACTCCTCGTATTCAAAATGCAGGCACTGAAGTTGTAGAAGCTAAAGCGGGTGGGGGCTCTGCGACGTTATCTATGGGTCAAGCGGCGTGTCGCTTTGGTTTGGCTATGGTACGTGCGCTACAAGGTGAGCAAGGTGTGATTGAATGTGCTTACGTTGAAGGTGATGGTAAGCATACTCGTTTCTTCGCTCAACCGGTATTACTGGGTAAAGAAGGTATTGAAGAAGTAATGGATTACGGCAAATTAAGCGCGTTTGAGCAAAATGCATTAGAAAGTATGCTTGAGACATTACGTGCAGATATTACTTTAGGTGAAGAGTTTGCGACAAAGTAACTTAGCCTAACTCTTGAAACTAAAAAAGCGGCAGAAACGGCCGCTTTTTTTATGACTGTAATATCTAGGATGATCAATAATACTGATCACAGCCAGTATGGAGTTGAGGCTGTTCGATAAGATCGACAATATCAATGGATTGTAATTGGTGATCCTCTCGGTGCTCAACGATCACTGACTGATGCTGATGATCAATGCCGATCACTTTACCTACCCCATGATAAGATTCAACCCACATCCCTTTCGTTAAATGCTTTATATCCATACTCACCGCCTTAGTTAATGAGCGTAATATTTATATGGTAGCTACAGTATAGATCATGACTGATCATTACAGGGCAATTATGGTGCAAGTCAAGCGGGTATAAAAAAACCTGCCGCAGGGACAGGTTCTTTGAGTAAAGGGGAGGATTATTTTTTACGTTGTACAGCCATATGCGCTAGCGTGATCAATGCTTGTTTGTAGTCTGATTCAGCAATAGGAGCAAGGGCGGCTATGGCTTTCTGTGCTTCTTGTTCTGCGCGTTGTTGGGTGTATTCTAACGAACCATGTTGGTGCATACACGCAAGAATAGCATCAAGCTTATCCATGCCATTAGCATGTACTATTGCATCACGAATCATTGTAGCCTGAGCTTGATCGCCATGATGCATCGCATGCAGTAACGGTAATGTTGGTTTTCCTTCCGCAAGATCATCGCCAACGTTCTTGCCCATTTCTTTGCCATCGGCAACATAGTCAAGTACATCATCAATTAATTGGAAAGCCGTACCTAAATAGCGACCATATTCCTGCAATGCGATTTCAATTTCAGCAGGTGCATCTGCAATAATAGCCGCAATTTGCGTTGATGCTTCAAATAATCGTGCAGTTTTCGAATAGATCACCTGCATATAGCTAGTTTCAGTGGTTTCAGGATCGTTGCAGTTCATTAACTGCAGTACTTCACCTTCAGCGATCACATTAGTTGCTTCACTCATGATATCAAGGATCCTTAACGATCTTAGGCTTGTCATCATTTGAAATGAGCGTGTATAGATGTAATCACCCACTAAAACACTTGCGGCATTTCCGAAAGCTGCGTTTGCGGTTTCTTTGCCTCGACGCATATCTGATTCATCAACCACATCATCATGAAGCAATGTTGCAGTGTGAATAAATTCAACAAAAGCAGCGGCTGTGGTGTGTTTATCACCGTCATAGCCAAGTGCGCGTGCTGTTAACACAGCAAGCATAGGGCGAATACGTTTTCCACCACTGTTTACAATGTAGAATCCGAGTTGATTAATAAGGGCGACATCTGAGTTTAGTTGCGCCTGTATCTTCGCGTCGACTTCCGCCATATCGTTGGCGGTGAGCGCTTGGATAGCTTTAAAATCCATTATACGTCCAGCAAGATTGTTAGCCGCGTAGGGCGGAAAATATTTTGAATTGATACGTGAATCTTACACTAAAATAACCTTATCGTCATAACCTCAAATACAGCTATTTCAAACAGTTTTTGGATTGGGTAGCTTTTCACCAATTTTCTTTCGAGAATGGCTTGCCACAAAGTCTCTTTTCGCGTAACATTCGCGCCCTATTGATGACAAGATTAAGCGCATACCCATTGCCCATTTTAGACGTGGCAAATGGCCTATGCGGAGAAGCGGAGTAAGACATGTACGCTGTTTTCCAAAGTGGTGGTAAACAACACCGTGTAAGCGAAGGCCAAACCTTACGCTTAGAAAAACTAGATGCTGAAACTGGCGCTAGCATTGAATTTGACTCAGTACTTTTAGTAGCTAATGGCGAAGAAGTATCTGTAGGCGCACCATTTGTAACTGGCGGTAAAGTAACTGCTGAAGTTGTTACTCACGGTCGTGGCGATAAGATTAAAATCGTTAAGTTCCGTCGTCGTAAGCACTCTCGTAAGCAAATGGGCCACCGTCAGTGGTTCACTGAAGTCAAAATTACTGGCATCAGCGCTTAATAACAGGAGAATTTAAAGATGGCACATAAAAAAGCTGGCGGTTCTACTAATAACGGCCGTGATTCAGAAAGCAAACGCCTAGGTGTTAAGCGTTTTGGTGGCGAGTCTGTTTTAGCAGGCAACATCATCGTTCGTCAACGTGGTACTAAGTTCCACGCTGGCACAAACGTTGGCCTAGGTAAAGACCATACTCTATTCGCTCTATCTGACGGTAAAGTGAAGTTTGAAGTTAAAGGTCCTAAAAACCGTAAATTCGTATCTATCGACGCTGAATAATTTTCAGATTCGACACGAATATTAAAGCCCTGCCTTTTCGGCGGGGCTTTTTATATCTGGAAGGTTTATGATTGATCGTGGCCCGATGATTGGTTTTTTTCTTGCAATGACAACCGCTGTTTTTTGGGGTGCGTTACCTATTGCAATGAAGCAAGCCGTAGAAGTGATGGATCCTTTTACCATTGTTTGGTATCGCTTTATTACCGCAGCGTTTGGCTTAGGCCTTTTTTTAGCGTGGCGTAAGCAATTACCAACAATATCAAATCTTGGACGAATGAGCTGTGTGGTGCTCGTCATCGCCAGTCTTGGTCTCGCAGGTAATTTTGTACTGTATAACAGTTCATTAAAATATCTAAGCCCTCCCGTTGTACAAGTGATTATCCAATTAGCCCCTGTGATGCTATTAGTATCCAGTGCATGGATGTTTAAAGAAAAATTAGGTCGACATCAAATTATTGGTGTGATTGCTCTCATTAGTGGTTTGATCCTATTCTTTAATGAACGGCTTATTGAGTTGTTTACCAGTTTTTCTGGCTATACTGTGGGTGTTAGCCTTGCTGTTGCTGCTGCGTTAGTATGGGTCGTTTATGGCTTGGCACAGAAGTGGTTATTACGGCAATTTACATCAGCACAAATATTGCTGATGATTTATATTATCTGTGCTGTAATACTAACGCCCATGGCACAACCACAACAAATTTTAACAATGGATAACCGTCAATTAGGGATGTTGTTATTCTGTTGTGTTAATACGCTTGTTGGCTATGGTGCATTTGCAGAAGCAATGGCACGTTGGCAAGCATCACAAGTGAGTGCAGTGATCACACTGACTCCTTTGTTTACGATATTATTTGTCGATCTTGCGAGTTTGGCTTGGCCACAATATGTTGCGACAGTCTCTTTGAATATATGGGGCTATCTCGGTGCTATGGTTGTGGTAAGTGGCGCTGTTTGCTGTGCTATAGGCCATAAGTTTATTCGCCCAAGCAAATAGTCAAGGTCCATGACAATAATTACTACGCGGTGATAAGTGCTAAATGCCATCATCGCTGTATGTTAAACGCCACAGTGCGGAGAAAAAAATGAAGTTTATAGATGAAGCGGTTATTCGCGCCGACGCCGGTGATGGCGGTAACGGTGTAGTAAGTTTTCGTACTGAAAAGTACATTCCTCGTGGCGGCCCTGATGGCGGTGACGGTGGCGACGGCGGTGATGTATATCTGTTCGCGGATGAAAACTTTAATACGCTAATTGATTACCGCTTTGAGCGTTTCCATGCTGCTGAGCGTGGTGAAAATGGCCGTGGTGGTAACTGTACCGGTAAGCGCGGTGAGGACCAAATATTAACAGTACCTGTAGGTACACGTGCCATTGATGAAGATACTGGCGAAGTGATTGCCGATCTTACTGAACATGGTATGAAAGTGATGGTTGCTAAGGGCGGTTTCCACGGCCTAGGTAACACCCGCTTCAAATCATCTGTAAACCGGGCTCCTCGTCAAAAGAGTATGGGCAGTAAAGGTGAAATTCGTCATTTACGTCTTGAACTATTGTTGTTAGCTGATGTTGGTATGTTAGGTTTGCCTAATGCGGGTAAATCTACCTTCATTCGCTCTGTATCGTCTGCTAAGCCGAAAGTAGCTGACTATCCATTTACTACCCTTGTTCCAAGCTTGGGTGTGGTACGTGTTGATGCTGAGCGTAGTTTTGTGGTTGCTGATATTCCAGGTCTGATTGAAGGTGCTGCTGAAGGCGCTGGCCTAGGTATTCGTTTCTTGAAACACCTTGAGCGTTGTCGTGTGTTATTACACATGATTGATCTATTGCCTGCAGATGGTTCTGATCCAGTAGAGAACGCCTTTACGATCATTAATGAGCTTGAGCAATACAGCGATAAGCTAGGCAATAAGCCACGTTGGATTGTATTTAACAAAGCGGATCTTCTTGATGAAGAGCAAGCACAACAAAAGATCAACGAAGTGCTTGAAGCATTAGCATGGGAAGGTCAGCATTACAGCATTTCTGCCCTAAACCGTGTGGGTACGAAAGAACTGACTTATGATCTGATGGTTGCCATTGATGCATTGCCACGTATTAAGTATGAAATTGAAGAGCAGCAAGCGGATAAAGTTGACTTTAAGTGGGATGATTACCACGCTGAACAAATTAAGAAAGTTCAGGATGAAGACGATGATGATGATTGGGATGACTGGAATGAAGATGATTACGATGTAGAAATCATCTACAAGCCATAAGCCTTTTTATCGCGCTTTATGCTTAAATAAGCCACACCTTTGAGGTGTGGCTTTTTTTGTGCTTAATCAACATGTAGGGATGATGGTTTAGGTATGCTAGGGAAGATTAACGATATTTTTTATAATGGATTATGAATAGGTATTGGCATGGAAAGAACGTTACAACCCCTGAGTGAGCCTGAGCAGCGTGAAATAACACGGCTAGCGATTGGTGCAGGACAACGGTTATTACAACATGGTGCAGAGAGCTCGGTGATTATGGATATTACCCGTCGACTGGGTTTAGCGCTCGGCGTTGAATATGTTGAGGTGTCATTATCAGCCAGTTCAATGGTGATCAGTACCCGCCATTTAGGTTGTTGTATTACCACGGCTCGCCGCTGTCAAGACGGTGGGATCAATATGCAAATTGTGACCGATATTCAACGTATTTGTATTCTTGTTGAGCGGGGGTTATTGGACAGTAATGACGTTCATCATCGCTTAGAAAACCTTACAACTGAGCGTTATAATCGCTGGCTTGTGATGATAATGATCGGACTTTCATGCGCGGCATTTAGCCGTTTAGCGGGTGGCGATTGGCCGGTATTTTTACTGACTTTTTGTGCCTCATCAGTAGGTATGTTTGTCCGCCAGCAAATCGCCAGTTATCACTTTAATCCACTGCTTAATTTTGCTGTAACAGCGTTTGTGACTACCTTAATTTCAGGGCTAGGAGAAGTGTATAATATTGGCGAACAGCCCTTTCTTGCAATGGCGTCATCAGTGCTAATGTTGGTGCCTGGTTTTCCGTTAATTAATGCGGTAGCTGACATGGTCAAAGGCTTTCCAAGTATGGGATTAGCACGCTGGACAATGGCGAGTTTACTCACCCTTTCGACCTGTATGGGCATTATTGCTGCGATGAATGTGCTGGATGTGTGGGGGTGGTTACTATGACGTTAATACTGGCATTACTCAATGATATGTTACTGGCGATGATCCCTGCATTAGGATTTGCATTGGTGTTTAATGTCCCTCAAAAAGCGCTAAAATATTGTGCAATTGGTGGGGCTATGGGCCATGGCGCGCGGTTCCTATTAATGCATTGGGGGCTCTCTATTGAATGGTCAACATTCGTTGCTGCAACCTTAGTCGGTATGATCGGTGTCCATTGGTCACACCGCTTTTTAGCTCACCCTAAGGTGTTTACAGTGGCGGCGTTGATCCCTATGGTACCGGGGGTATTTGCCTTTAAAGCCATGATTGCGATTGTTGAAATTAATCACCGTGGGTTCTCATTAGCTTTATGGGGATTGATGATCGACAACGTATTGAAAGCGGTGTTTATTGTGGCTGCACTAGCAATTGGATTAGCAATGCCGGGGTTATTATTTTATCGTCGTCGTCCTGTGGTATAACTACACGTTAATGATAATCTGAGCACTGACAGTGTGAATGGAGACGCAAAATGAAGATCAGTATGATCGCAGCAATGGCTCATGATCGGATCATTGGTAAAGATAATAGTATGCCATGGCATTTACCGGCGGATTTTGCATGGTTTAAACGTTGTACGCTAGGTAAACCGATTGTGATGGGCCGTAAAACGTTTGAATCGATTGGCCGACCATTACCTGGGCGATTAAATATTGTTATTAGCCGCAATCCTAATTTTACTGCTGAAGGTATTACCGTCGTTAGCGATATTGCAGCAGCTAAGTTAGTTGCTGGTGATGCACCAGAATTGATGATTATTGGCGGTGGAAGTATTTATCAAGCTTGTTTGCCTATAGCTGATAGCCTGTATTTAACCTTTATTGATGCGGATCTTGAGGGTGATACTCAGTTTCCAGATTGGGGTGAACATTGGCATCGCGTTGAAAGCCAACGGTATAATGCTGATGATAAAAATGCGTATGCGATGGAGTTTGTGATCCTCGAACGATCATAGTTGGTGAGTGTTTCGTATTAGTCAGAGAATGCCGACAATAACTGTCGGCATTTTTATAACTGGCGATCAGGCGTAGAGTGGACACTCTGTCACAAATCGTTTGCCATCTTCCCAACGTAGCATGGTTAAGCTATTTCCCCAGACACAGCCAGTGTCTAAGCCAATACAGTGATCGTCTTGGTGGCCCATTAATGCCGCCCAATGACCAAAGATAATCGTTTTATCTAATGGTTGAGCGCGCTTGACATCAAACCACGGGATCAGGTCACCAACGGCAGGATCGTTAGGTTGTACTTTGCAATGCATATCTAGCCGTCCTTGAGGATCGCAAAATCGCATGCGGGTAAAGCTGTTGATCGTAAACCGTAACCGTTCTAAGCGCGAAAGATCGTCTTGCCACCAATCAGGGCCATCGCCATACATATTTTTTAGCAGCCATAAGTAGTCATCAGACTGAAGTAACTGTTCGATTTCTTGCGCATGTTGACGGGCTTGTGCCAGTGTCCACTGAGGAGTAATTCCCGCATGAACCATCACCAATGGGTAGTGGGGGTGCTCGGCTAATAGTGGCTGGTGGCGTAACCAGTTAAGTAATTCAGGCCCGTCTTCTGCGGTGAATATTTGATGAATATGATCGCTTTTTTTAGCGCGCGAGTTGATGTGAGACGGCTAATAAATGCAGATCATGATTGCCGAGAATGACCGTAGCATGATCACCTAATGCTTTCACAAAGCGTAATGTTTCTAATGATTCTGGTCCGCGTGCAACCAGATCGCCCGCAAGCCATAAATGATCAGTGTGAGGATCGAAATTAGCTTGTGCCAATAATTTTTTTAAGTCGGGTAAACAGCCTTGAATATCACCGACAAGATAAGTCGCCATGGTGCTCCCATTATTAATGCGTTAATTAACTGAAATTAATCGCATTAGGTTAATGAAGAATGTTCGGCATTGCTAGTCGAAATGGTGCGACTTCAACCCTAAAGGCATTACCAGCATCATCTTCCATGGTGTATTGACCTTGCATAACACCGACAGGGGTTTCAATGACAGTACCACTGGTATAAGTGAATTCATCATTAGCATTAATATGTGGTTTTTGACCGACAACCCCTTCACCTTCAATGACTAGTTTTTTAGCGTTAGCATCGGTGATTAACCAATAACGTTTAAGTAACTGAGCGCTGCCGCGGCCTAAATTTTTGATGGTGATGGTATATGAAAACACATAGCGTTGCAGTTCTGGCTGTGATTGTTCAGCGAGATAATGACTGACAACATGGCATTTAATTGTGGGGGGTGATGAGAGACTCACAGGCAACATCCTTTGCTGATGGTTTATTCTCATTCTAGTATTGTTAGCTGATAAATAAAGAAAACCCTGTGCAACACGTGACATGTTACACAGGGTTTTTGATGTTATTTGCGTCTTTATTAGTACGCTATTACATTATTGTTCTTTTTGGAAATTAGCATCAAGCCAGTTTGCCATAGCAACAAATTGTTCAACCGTAATGTTTTCAGGACGATGGCCAGGGTTTACCCCTAGCGCTTCAAGTTGTTCTGGAGTGAACAAGCCTTTATAACAGTTACGGATTGTTTTACGACGTTGATTGAAGCCTTCACGACACACACGATCTAGCCATTTACGGTTAGTACATGGGAACGGTAATACTTCATACGGTGTTAAACGTACTACAGCTGAATCAACTTTCGGTGCTGGTACGAAAGATTCTGGCGGTACTTCAAGTACTGGCATTACTTTACAGTAATACTGTGCCATTACCGTTAGACGACCATAAGCCTTGCTACCAGGGCCTGCAGCTAAGCGATTAACCACTTCTTTTTGTAACATAAAGTGCATGTCTTGCACGTCTTTATGAAACTCAAAAATGTGGAACATCAACGGTGTTGAAATGTTATAAGGCAAGTTACCGAAGATACGCAGCTTGTTATTCGGTTGAATAAGCTGCGTAAAGTCGAAACGCATTGCATCGCCTTCATGGATGGTTAGCTTTGAGGCAAGATCGGGGTGGTTACGTAAACGCTCAGCCAGATCTCGGTCAAGTTCGATAACAGTAAATTTATCAACTAACTTGCCAACATATTCAGTGATTGCACCAAGGCCGGGGCCAATTTCTACCAAGTTTTGGCCTGGTAAAGGGTTAATCGCTGACACAATGCCATCAATAATGTATGGGTCTTTTAAAAAGTTTTGGCCAAAGCGCTTACGCGCGCGGTGACCTAAGTGGACTTGATCGCTGCTCATGCTTGTTTTTCTACCAATTCGAGGGCGTGGGATAGCGCTGTCCGAAGGCTACCTATGTCTGCTTGCCCAGTACCTGCGAGTTCCAGTGCGGTACCATGATCTACTGAAGTTCTGATAAAGGGAAGTCCCAACGTAATGTTGACTGACTTACCGAAGCCTTTGTATTTCAGCACCGGTAACCCTTGATCGTGATACATCGCTAACACCGTATCGGCATCAGCTAAATATTTTTCTTGAAAGATAGTATCTGCCGGTAACGGGCCGATCAGATTAATACCTTCTTGTTGACGCAGTTGTTCTAATGTTGGGGTAATAGTATCAATTTCTTCCATACCCAAACAACCGTCTTCACCGGCATGAGGATTGAGTCCACAAACATAAATTTTGGGATCATCAATACCAAATTTAGTCACTAAATCGGTGTGCAAGATACGAATAACTTGCTTAAGTCGAGACTCGGTAATGGCTTTAGCAACACAGTTTAAAGGTATATGGGTTGTTACTAAGGCAACCCGTAAACCTTCTGTTGCGAGCATCATAACAACTTGTGCTGTATCTGACTGCTGCGCAAAAAATTCAGTGTGACCACTAAAAGAAACGCCAGCGCGGTTAATCACCCCTTTATGAACAGGGCCGGTAACAACTGCTGCAAATTCACCATTCATACAGCCAGAAGCTGCACGTTCTAGTGTCGTTAATACATAGAGACCATTTTGCTCGTTAAGTTGCCCACAGACAACCTTAATAGCACTATCAACCTGAACAACTGTCATGGTGCCTGCTTGATGCGGTTGAGCAGGTCGTTCGGGCTGATAAGGTAAAATGGTTAAAGGTAAACCTAATTGAGCCGCACGTTCTACCATAACCTGCGCATCAGCACAAATGACAAGTTGGTGTGGCCAATGTTGCTGACACAAGGCAATGACTAAATCTGGCCCAATTCCTGCCGGTTCACCAGGGGTGATTACAATCCGTTGTGTGTTAGTCAGTTGCTTGTTATTAGCCATTATTTACCTTATTCATTTGTTCGATATAAGCGCCAGCACGTAGCTCTTGTAACCATGTTTGCGCTTCTTCATTAAACTTGCGGTTAAATAGAATCTGCGCAGCACGGTTTTTTAATGCCGCTTCGGTGCGATCGACATTACGACGACCTTCAACTTCAACAATGTGCCAGCCAAACTGAGATTTAAACGGTTGGCTAATTTGATCTACTGGTAATGTTTCTACTTCTTTTTCAAAAGCAGGTGCATACATTGACGGTACTTGCCAACCTAGCTGACCACCATTAGCTGCTGAACCGGGATCAGCACTGTATTGTTTCGCAGCTGCTGCAAAGGTTTCTTTACCGCTAATGATTTTTTGGCGAATTTGTTGTAATTCTTTTTTCGCTGCGGCATCACTTAAAATGATAGAGGTTTTAATCAAAATATGACGCGCATTCACTTCAACCACAGAAACGGTTGGCATGCCTTTAACGTCATTAATTTTCAAAATATGGTAACCAACGCCGCTGCGGAAAGGACCGATCACGCTGTCTTTGCTACTGGTTTTTATTTGGTCGGCAAAGATAGTTGGCATTTCTTCTTTGCTCATCCAACCCCATTCACCGCCTTTAAGGGCTTTAGGGCCTTTTGAATAGCGATAAGCCAATTCAGCAAAATTAGCGCCTTGTTTTATCTCAGCATAAATTTTATCCGCTTCTTGTTTGGCTTTTTCACGCGTTGCTTTATCAGCATCATCATCAACGGCAATTTGAATTTGGCTGATGTTGTATTGGACGTTTTGTTGAGTTTGCTTAGCAAGTTGTGCAGCTAAGCTATCCACTTCTTGTGGCAGAATATTAACGCGTTTGCGAACAATAATGGTGCGCGCTTCAGAAGCTAGCATATCGTTACGTAATTGCTCACGGAACATTGGGTAGCTAATACCTGCGTTGGCTAAATCTTGACGCAGTTGTGGAACGGTCATATTGCGTTGTTTAGCGACATCAGCAATGGCTTGATCAAGTTGGCTGTCGTCAATGCGTAAACCCAGCTGTTGTGCTTGCTGGATCTGCAAGTTTTCCATGATTAATTTGTCCATCACTTGCTGGCGTAAAATATTGTTAGGCGGCAGTTGTTGCCCTTCAGCCGCAGCATTAAGATGAACAGTTTTTAGCATTGCATTAACGTCACTTTGTAAAATAACACCGTCATTAACAGTGGTTACAATTTGATTTAACTCTTGCGGTTGAGGGGCTGCCATCGCAGTTGCTGTCATACCCATGAGCATTACGCTTAGCGCCGAATACTTCCACTTTTTCATTTATAGTCCGTCATGTTGAGTGGCGATATGTATTATCGCCACGATCATTAATTTTTAAGTGTGAATGGGTCAGCATAACCTAAGATATTGCCGCCATCATCTGAAGCTTGACCTAATGGTCGTGCACCTTGAAGTCCTAGAAGACTAAACGAGAAACTGACATTACTGTCATATTCGGTAAAGTTCTGACTCAATGGATCTTTTGCATAGCGATTATAGCTTAAACCTATCATCCAACATGCAGAGCGGTAAACTAAGCCTACACGACTCTCTAGCATTTTATTGACATTGATATCTTGGAAGTAATCCGCAGTAATATCAATATTATCGTTAATAGGGAACCCCGTTGATACACCTAACTGTGAGATACCATCTCGTTGACCATTAGTATTAGGAATCACCGGATTTGGATTAGCAACATATTGATTAAGATAATTACTGGATACGTAACGGTAACTTGGTTGAATAAAAACGCGTCCATTACGGTATTCAATCGCGGTACTGCCTTGCTGCACTTCATTTTCACTTGAATCATATTGCATCGAACTCTTGAAGAATAAATTATCATCAAGGTTAAATTCGGTTTCTAATGCGGTTGCAGAATAGCTTTTTGCTTCAGAGCCATCAGCGACGGGTTTATCAATATAGAAGATTTGACCCAGAGAAAGGGTAAAACGTTCCTTAAAGTTTGCATCATAATAACGGGTTGTGGCGCCGACTGTAAATTGGTTGGCTGGTGCAATGTAATCTTGACCACTATAGGTGCGGTCGCTAAACAAACCGTAATAATCTTGTTGTAAACGGGTTGAGTCGTAACCGCCACCATTATAATTAACTGGGTTATAAATCCCAGACTGATCAACATTTTTAACATAGAGATATTGCAGTTGCGGCTCTAAGCTTTGGGTGTAGTGCTCACCCATAATTGAGGTGTCACGCTCAAAGTATAAGCTACTGTTAACTCTAAACTCTGGAACGGTACGATCAACGGTCTTATCTAGCGTGCTTAAATTAGGGTTCTGCTTAACATCAAATTGTTGATTATAATGTGCGTAATTTAATTTTGCTTGAGTGGTCACTGACCACCACGGCGTCGCATAAGGTAAGGTTAGTGTGGGATCAAACGTTACTCGATCAGCGGTTGGTTTAGCGCGATCATCAGTATCAAATTTACTGATACTCATTGGCAGACTAAAATCTAATCCGTAAGGTAAGTCAGATTTATAATAGGTGCTTGATAGCTGAGGCATTAAGCGATATTGGGTGCCTTCGCCACTTTCAGTTAGTGGTTGAAAGTCACGTACCATTAAGCTGGTGTCCCAATTATCATTACGGTACGCCAATGATGCAGTTTGCAGCAGGTTATTATCTTCACGTTGACCGATAATTGAATCAACGTCGTCAAAATACTTTGGATCACTGACTTTGCTGTAATCAATGTTCAGCAACCAGTTTTTATCGATAATACCGCTATGTGTCCATTGGATACCCCAACGTTTATCATAATCTTGGTATTTCTTATCGTGACCTAAATATTCACCGACCATTTTACCTTGACCAAAATCTGTCAGGTAACGAAACTCAGAGGTTAACTGTAATCCTCGGTGGTTCATGTATTTAGGTGTAAAAGTTAAATCGTAATTAGGGGCGATATTCCAATAAAATGGCGTTTCAAGCTCCATACCGTTCTTTGAGCCGTAGCTAATCGATGGGTAAAGGAAGCCAGTAAGACGTTGGTCTGTAACCGGAACACGCAACCAAGGCAGATAAAAAATGGGGAAATTAAGTACTTCAAAGCGGGCATTATATAAATCTGCAAATGGCGAATCACCTTCACGCTCTAGGCTGCCAGCGGCAAAGCGCCAACTTTTATCATGGCTAGGACAAGTGGTGTAAGTGCCATCTTTCATCTTATAAAATTGGGTACCATCAACATTGCGGCGTTCAATTAATTTAGCATCACCACGGCCTGCCTGACAGGTCATCCGGTAGACGGCATTATCCATTTGAGCATCTTTGGTATCAAGATTGCTAGTCAGGCGCTTGGCATCAATATCCATGCTGCCATCTTGATAAAAAACATTGCCGTTAGCAGTCACAATGTTGGTAGGTTGTTGTAATGTCGCTTTATCAGCAACAATAGTGCGCGTGCCTTGTTTAACTACCACATCACCAGAATATACTGCGGTTTTATTTTGTTGCGCTTCAACCCGATTGGCACTGATATGGATCGGTTCGTTATTGGTATCTTGTTGGCGATCTTTTTCTGGGATACAGACGCCACGTACCATCGTAAGAGGATCTTTGTTACCATGAGACGCATTATTAGCAGGATCAGCAATGGTTTGTTGGTTGTGACTATCACCATCTGTAGCAGTGATGTCTGCCGCCATTGCTGGGCCATAAAGGGCTAAGCTAATCATTGTGGCTAGTAAGCTGTGAGAGGTAAGTGACATCTAATTCAACATTCCTGTATCAATTTGGTGCAAGGTGAATTGTTGCGCTTTTTACAAGCATTCCCGACAAATGACAGCTATCATAATGCAAATTTAACGCGACGGCATCTTTTCAGCGCATGCTGTTGGGTAAACAGTGAAAAAATTAACGAACTACCAGAGAGTATAGAATGCAGAGAACAGGTATATGGGGAAAAATTTTCGGTGCTCTACTGGGAATATTGCTAGGCCCTAAATATATAGGTTTTTTAATCGGTTTATTTATTGGTCATCAATTTGATAAGGCTTATGCTCGCCAAATGAACGGTGGCTTTAGTGGTTTTGGTGGTAAAAATGCCACTAATGCGGAGCGTCAAGCTGAGTTCTTTAATGCCTGTTTTGCGACCATGGGGCATATGGCAAAAGCCAAAGGCCGCGTGACTGAAAATGAAATTCGAGTCGCCAGTACGATCATGGATCGAATGGGGTTACAAGGTGAATCTCGTCGTCAAGCGCAAGATGCATTTCGTGATGGTAAAGAAGATAACTTCCCATTAGAAGCAACCCTTAACCGCGTTCGTAGTCGGGCTGGACGCGCAGATTTATTACAGTTTTTCTTAGAACTTCAAATTCAAGCGGCGTTCGCTGATGGTGAACTACACCCGAAAGAGCGTGAGTTGTTACATGTGATTGCGCGTTATCTTGGTTTCTCTGAGGCCCAATTAGAGCAACGTTTGCAAATGCAAGAAGCGGCGTTCCGTTTTCAGCAAGGCGGTTTTCATCACCAGCAACAAGGTGGTAGTTTTAAAGCACCACCCACTCGCGATCAATTAGCGGATGCGTTTAAAGTGTTGGGCGTTAATGATGAGGCGTCAGCACAAGAAGTGAAACGTGCTTATCGCAAACAAATGAATGAACACCATCCTGATAAGTTGGCAGCAAAAGGCTTACCACCAGAAATGATGGAAATAGCCAAGCAAAAAACCCAAGAACTGCAAGCGGCTTATGATCTGATCCGTAAAGAGAAAGGCTTTAAATAGTCAGCTAACGGAAACAGTGGTTGAAGCGTAAATAAAAAGCGAGCGCAATGCTCGCTTTTTTGTGGCTGAAAATTGAGATTAAAGCTGATTTTTATAGGTGCCTAAATGAAAACTATTGATGTTATCAATCAGTTGATTCACCAAGCTTTGAATGGCGGAATCTGATCCCCATGCCACATGCGGAGTTAAAATTAAGTTTGGCAAATGACTATGAGCGATTAAAGGATTCGTTGCGGGAGCTGGCTCTTCGGTAAACACATCGATACCCGCGCCTGCTATTTGATGAGCGAGTAATGCATCAACTAAGGCTTGTTCGTTAATCAATCCACCGCGGCTGGTATTAATAATTATCGCATTGGATTTCATTAGTGCTAATTGTGGCGCGGCAATCATATTAGTGGTGGTTGCAGTCAGTGGGCAATGCAGACTAATGATGTCAGCTTCACGCAGAACTTGCTCAAACGGATGATAGCCATCACGGCAATGGCTTGCTCCTGGGTGTTCGGCAAATAGCACTTCTATCCCGATAGCGCGCGCCAGTGTCGCAACCGCTTGACCTAAACTGCCGTTACCGATGATCCCTAAGGTTGATCCTGCGACATCGGTAATGGGATGAGTAAAGAAACAAAATTGCTGCTGCCGTTGCCATTCACCGTTAGCAATGTCTTGTTGGTAACCAGCAAGATTGCGTTTGAGGGCAAAAATCATCGCGATAACATGCTCAGGCACAGATCGCGTGGCGTAGCCTTGAATATTAGCGACTTTAATATTGTGGGTTCGACAATAGTCGAGATCAACATTGTTGGTGCCAGTCGCAGCAATAGCGATAAATTTGAGGTGCGGTAATTGAGCCAGTACCTGACCATCAAGCACAACTTTATTGGTGATCGCAATAGTGGCCTGTTGCAGGCGCTCAATCACCTGTGATGGTGTGGTTGTCGCGTATTGATACCATTGGTGACAAAAATCAGGACGAGGCAAGCTAATGTGTGCAGGAATGGTTCCATGATCAAGAAAAACAATAGTTTCCATGGGTAACCTCAATAAACAATGAATGCAGGCTTTACGCTAGCATTCATTGTTAAAGATGCCTACCGCTTATGGGTAAATTGTTTGGGTTGGTGCTTGGGGATAGAACTCACATGGCGCAAAAAGATGCATTGGTTCATCGCTACCTGGATGGGTAAACGTTAGCTCTGCTGCGTGCAATAACAGTCGTGGTGACGCTGCAATTGCTTCATCATTGGCATAGAACTTATCACCTAAAATAGGGTGTCCTAGCGCTTGCATATGGACACGTAACTGATGTGAACGACCAGTGATCGGTAATAAGCGTACTAAGGTGCTATTTTCGTCGCGACTTAATACTTCATAGTGAGTAACCGACGGTTTGCCATCATCAAAACAGACTTTTTGCAGCGGGCGGTTTGGCCAGTCACAAATTAAAGGTAAATCAACCGTACCCGTATCATGTTCCAGATGTCCCCAGACACGGGCGTAATATACTTTTTGGGTTTCACGTTCACGAAATTGCGCTTTGAAATGGCGTTCAGCGGCTTTGTTTAATGCTAAAACAATTAAGCCAGAGGTGCCCATGTCTAACCGATGCACAATTTGTGATTGAGGATATTGAGCCAATACACGCGCAAACACACTGTCATGGTGCTCAGGTTGACGACCTGGGTTTGATAACAGACCTGCTGGTTTGTTGACAGCAATAATATCACTATCAAGAAAAAGAGTGTCCAGCCAAGGATCCGTGGGGGGATTGTAATTCAACACAGGCAATGGTTTCATGGTGCGCTCACACGTTGAGAGTAAAAAATTGGTCAGCATACTAATATGAATACCTTACAATTGGTATGTCTATAGTTCTTTTGCCATAAAAAACCGCCGATCACATGTGCTAAACATATCATCGGCGGTCAAATTTTTTTATAACGGTAAAATCAATAATTAGTTATGACTAACAACAATCAAACGCAATGAATCTAGTTGAATCTGCGCTTTGGTAATGTAATTGGTCAAATCAATAATTTGATTTTGGATTAGCTCTAGTTCGTCATCACGAATGTTAGGGTTAACGGCTTTAAGAGCGAGTAAACGTTGATATTCAGCTTGTAATGTTGCTTCCATCTCGGCTTGTGCTTGATTGCGAACAGTGACCAGTTCTTTGTCAATTTCACGCTCAGCATGGGCAATTAAGGCATGGATATCTTTTTGGACCGAGTTAACCAATTTACTGCCTAAATGGCGGTTAATCGGGCTTAATTGACGGTTAAAACTTTCAAATTCAACATTAGCAGAAAGGTTGTTACCTTTACTATCTAACAAAATACGGATCGGTGTTTTGGGTAAGAAACGTCCAATACCTGATTGTTTTGGCGCTTGTGCATCAACTACGTAAATCAGCTCTAACAATAACGTACCGACAGGCAATGCTTTATTTTTCAGTAATGAAACCGCAGTTGTACCGACCCCTTCACTTAATAGTAATTCGATACCACCTTGAATCATTGGGTGTTCCCAGCTGATAAAGTGCAGATCTTCTCGCGACAGTGCAGTATTACGATCAAAGGTGATCGTACAGCCGTCATACGGTAAGCCTGGGTAGCTCGCGACCATCATATGTTCGGATGGCGTCACTACAATTGCATTTTCACCTTTATCGTCTTGGTTAAGACCAATGGTGTCAAATAAACCTAGCGCAAAAGACACTAAGTTGGTATCACCGTCTTTGCTACTGATTTGTTCGACTAACTGTTGCGCTGCTTCGCCGCCGTTAGAGTGAATTTCAAGTAAGCGATCGCGGCCTTGCTCTAGCTTGCCTTTGAGTTCGTTATGTAGCGCAGCACTTCGAGTGATTACTGCTTCTAATGCGTCACTATCTTGCTTATCGCTGGCAAGTAAGGTGATTAGCTCTTCACATACAGCTTCATAAACAGGACGACCGGTTGGACAGGTTTCTTCAAACGCGTTTAAGCCTTCGTTGAACCAACGTGCCAGTAATGCTTGTGAGGTGCCTTCAAGGTGCGGTACGTGGATTTCGATTTCACGTTGTTGACCGATACGATCTAAACGACCAATACGTTGCTCTAGTAAGTCAGGGTTGCTCGGTAAATCGAACATCACTAATTGATTAGCAAACTGGAAGTTACGTCCTTCAGAACCAATCTCTGAACAGATCAATACTTGGGCGCCACTTTCTTCTTGAGCAAAATATGCCGCGGCTTTATCACGTTCAATGATCGACATCCCTTCGTGGAACACGGTCGCACGGATACCTTCACGTTCACGCAATGCTTGTTCTAACGTTAATGCGGTTTGAGCACGAGAACAGATCACCAATACCTTCTCATTACGGTTGGCTTTTAGCATATCTAATAGCCAATTAATGCGAGGATCAAAGTTCCACCATGTGGCTGACTCACCTTCAAATTCTTGATAGATATCTTCAGGGTAAAGCAGTTTAATCGCTTTTTCGTTAATGCTTAGTTTGCCTGACATCATGCCAGCAACACGCATTGCAGTGCTGTACTGATTAGGCATCGGCAATGGGTACATATTAAGGTGACGTTTAGGGAAACCTTTGATTGCTGAGCGGGTGTTACGGAACAATACGCGACCAGTACCATGGCGATCCATCAGGTTGCGGATCAGCTCGTGACGCGCTTCAAGTGCTTTAGCATCCTCTGCTGTGGTTGCATTTTCAATCGCGGTGATCATTGGCTCGACGTCTTGACCTGCTAGTAAGTCGACTAAGGTTTGCTTAGCGTTACTATCAAGTGTTTCACCGGCAAGTAATTGAGAGACAGCATCCGCAACGGGTTCGTATAGACGCTCTTCTTCAACAAAGGCTTCATAATCATAAAAACGATCAGGATCCAATAAGCGTAAGCGAGCAAAGTGACTTTCACGGCCTAATTGCTCAGGGGTTGCTGTTAGCAGTAACACACCTGGCGTTTTTTCAGCAATCGCTTCAACCACTTGGTATTGACGGCTTGGACGCTCCTCGCTCCATTCAAGGTGATGTGCTTCATCGACAATGAGTAGATCCCAATCGGCATCCAGTGCTTGCTCAAAGCGACGGCGACTTTTGCGAAGGAAATCAAGTGAACATAATACAAATTGTGCAGTATCAAATGGATTAGCAGCATCTGCCAAAGATTCAACGCAACGCTCTTCATCAAAAATAGAAAAGTGAAGGTTAAAGCGACGCATCATTTCTACAAGCCATTGGTGCTGTAGGGTTTCAGGGACTAAAATCAGAATACGTTCAGCACGGCCAGATAGCACCTGCTGGTGGATGATCATGCCCGCTTCAATGGTTTTACCTAAACCTACTTCATCAGCTAAAAGCACACGTGGTGCATAACGGCGACCGACTTCATGAGCAATGTAAAGCTGGTGCGGAATTAAGCCTGCACGCATGCCACATAAGCCACGTAATGGGCTTTTTAGTTGCTCATACTGATTTTTTAGCGCGCGGTAGCGTAATGCAAACCGATCCATGCGATCGATTTGACCTGCAAATAATTTATCTTGCGGTTTATTAAAACGAATTTGATGGCTTAAAAATATTTCACGTAACGCAATATCGCTTTCTTCGGTATCTGTACGGGTACCGATATAAGTGATAATTCCTTTATCTTCTTCGATCGCTTCAACTTTTAGCGACCAGCCTTCGTGGCTTTCAATCACATCGCCAACATTAAACATTACACGGGTAACTGGTGCATCATGTCGAGCGTATAAACGGTTTTCATCTGATGCTGGAAACATCAAGCTGACAGTGCGTGGCTCAATAGCAACGACTGTGCCCAAACCTAAATCACTTTCTGTATCACTGATCCAACGTTGACCCAAAGCAAATGGCATAGTGCTAAAAACCTTCTAATTATTTGATATAAAGGAAAATGTTATAATTCGCGTTAGCTGTTTATCGTCTATAATAAAACTAAATGCATAGAGAAATAATACGGCATACGCATAACTCAAAAATGGGGGAGTTATGTTACTGCATGATGTGATTAAGGTCACGGTGAAAGTGTGTAAAAGAGACATGAGGTGCAATGTCATCTTAGTTTCACCAATATAAGCTTTAATTGTTATAACGTTGTAATTTAACTAAATGGTTAATTTTGACGTAAGCTAAAACAGTGATAGGTCATTTATTACTATCCGCCCTACCAAGGAGATGCTTATGGATAATGCAGAACGGAAACTATTTGTATTAGATACAAATATTCTACTTCATGAACCTCTCGCTATCTTCTCTTTCCAAGAACACGACGTGGTGATCCCCATGACGGTATTGGAAGAATTAGATCGTATCAAAGACAGTAAACGTGATGTTTCTCGTGATGCACGGGTTGCTATCCGTGCCCTAGAAAATATCTTTCACGATGCTACCCCTGAGCAAATTTCAGCGGGTATTTGTTTTAATGATCACATCCCTCACAATGGCACCATTGCTATTTTTGCTGATTATGAAGTTAAACAAACGGTTCATGCATTTAGTGATAAAGCGGGTGATAACCGTATTCTTAATAGCGTTCTTTTTCTACAACAAAAACATGCTCCCAGAAGCGTAGTCTTAGTCACTAAAGATATCAATATGCGCTTACGTGCCAAAGGGGCGGGGGTGTTAAATGTCGATGATTATCGCTCCGATCAATTGATTGATGATGTAGCTTTACTTAGTAAAGGTTTCCATCGCTATAACGGTAACTTTTGGAGTAATGTTGCTGAATGTCATTCTGAAAATCGCGGTAGCTCAACTTTACACACACTACCTAAGTCACTGTTTGAAACCCCGTATGTGAATCAATATTTACTTGATGACGGTGAAGAGTTTGCAGCAAGGATCAAAGCCATTGATGGTGAAGAAATTACCATTAAAGATATTAGTTACGAACGTTTAATGCATCGTCAGGCATGGGGGTTCATCCTAAAAATATTTATCAAGGGATGGCGTTGGATGCAATGCTTGATCCTAACATTGATCTGGTGATTTTAACCGGCCCTGCAGGTTGTGGTAAAACCATTTTAGCAATGGCAGCAGCGTTAGAACAAGTGATTGAAAAAGGGATGTATGACAAGATCATTGTCACCCGTAATACTCCAGAAATTGCCGAGTCTATCGGTTTTTTACCCGGTACCGAAGAAGAGAAAATGCTGCCGTGGCTAGCGGCGGTGACCGACACCATGGAGGCGTTACATAAACATGATGTCTGTACTGATGGCTCAATGAAATACATTTTTGATAAAGCCAATATTCAATTTAAATCGATAAACTTTATGCGTGGGCGCTCAATTCAAAATGCATTTGTATTGCTTGATGAGTGCCAGAACTTAACCGCCTCTCAGATTAAAACCATCATTACTCGTTGTGGTGAAGGCACCAAGTTGGTGTGCTCAGGTAATTTATCTCAAATTGATTCTAATTACTTATCGCCAGTGACATCAGGCTTAACCTACATTGTTGAACGGTTTAAACATTTTGATGGTAGTGCCAATATTTATCTTAATGGCGTAGTACGAAGTCGTTTGGCGGAGTTTGCTGAAGAAAATCTGTAAGCTCACGCTAATTTTAGGGCTCATTATCATTAACGGGTGTTAACAAGATAAGCCGGACACTGTACGGGTAACGTATAGCGTTCGGCTTTATTTATGGTTGTTATTATACCGTGGTTAACCCTAAGTAATGACGTAAGTCCAGTTGTTGAGGCTGGTTTAATAGCGTGTCAGTGTTACCGAATGCCTTTACTTCACCATTATCAACAAAGATACATTTATTGGCGATTTTCTTTGCATCATCAGGGCTATGAGTGATCATTAATACGGTGATGGCTTGTTGCTGTGCGAGTTGCTGAACCAGTTTGAGCATGTCATTACGTAATGCGGGATCAAGGGCTGAAAAGGGTTCATCAAGTAATAATAGTGGTCGCTGACGAATCAAACACCGCGCCAGTGCGACTCGTTGGCGTTGACCACCAGATAATTGCTCTGGCAAGCGTGTTAAATACGCTTCTAGCCCGACATTAACTGCGGCATCATGCACATGCTGTTGCTGTTGTGCGCTAAGTTTAAGCCGTGGATCAACCCCTAAGGCGATATTTTCATAGACCGTTAAATGCGGAAATAAATTGTGCTCTTGAAACAGCATTGATAATGGCCGCTGAGCGGGATCTTGCGTAATAATTGATTGCTGGTGGATACTAATATCACCACTATCGGGCTGTAAAAACCCCGCAATAAGCGCTAATAAACTACTTTTACCTGCACCACTCGGGCCGATTAACGCTGCAATATCACCTTGTTGAAGGCTAAAGTTAAAGCTTAACGGCATTGGGTGTTCATGCTGGTGTTGAGGTTGGTAGGTATAACGTAATTGGTTGATATCAAGCATGGTGTTTGCCTTTGGTACGCCGAGGTTGGAAGCAATATTCAATTGCGCTGAATAAGCCCAAGCTGAGTAATAACAATAATAATGCCGCTACAGCCGCACCATCCATGCGGTAGCTACCCATTAATTGGAATAAATACAGCGGTAAGGTTTGAAAATCTTGACTGCCAAATAAAGCAATCGCGCCTAGATCGCCCAATGAGAGTACTAAGCTGATTGCCAATGATTGTGCAATCGGTTTACGCAGTGCTCGCCATTCTACAAGTCGTAATCGAGACCAACCACTCATGCCTAAACTATGACATAACATATTATATTGTTGGGCAATATGCAGCATGGGCTGGCTAAGGGTTTTGATCACATAAGGCAATGCCATTAATGCATTAACCCCCACAACAACCCAAAAAGCTGCGCCATAGGCATCGGTGTATTGACGGAGTAATAAGAAAATCCCGGTACTTAATACTAGCCCTGGAGTAACTAAAATAATGGTGCCAATCATTTCGATACTATCGGCACTCAAACGTTGTTTATTCAAGCGTAATTGTCGACTCGCGAGTAAGATCATCACCCCAAACACAAACGCTAAACTACATGCCATGACCGCAATTTTGAGTGAATTAGCAACCGCGTGCCACAGTGCTGGCTGTTGCAACAATTGTGGCAGTTGGCGGTTTAACCCTGCAACAAAGACCGCAATAATCGGCGGGATCACCAGTAATATTGCCGCCACGATCCAGCTCCAATCCCACCATTTTGCGCGCCAATTATCTTGATAATTAACCACATTTTTACCAACCGAAGCACTAAAGGTCGCTAAGGGTTTGGCAAAGCGATGGCTGAGTAGTACTAATCCGCCACAAAGTAACATTTGCCACAGCGCTAAAATAGCACCTGTAGCAAGATCGAAGTCATAGCGAATCGCTTGGTAAATTGCCAGTTCAATGGTGGTTGATTTAGGACCGCCACCTAGCGACATGATCACCGCAAAACTGGTAAAACACAGCATGAAAATGAGCCCCGCCACATGGGGTAATTGTTGGCGTAGCCGTGGCCAAGCAACCAGCTTAAATTTATGCCAACCACTGATGCCTAAATGGGCGGCTAATTGATGCTGTTCATGTGGAATAGCTTCTAAACTTTGAAGTAAAAAGCGCACCGCTAACGGTAAGTTGAGAAATACATGTGCCAGTAAAATTCCACTTAAACCATAAATATTCAGCCGTGGTAACCCAAGTAGGCTTAATCCGTGACTAAGAATGCCACTTTTGCCATAGATCGCTAATAGACCAAATACTGCCACTAACACTGGCATTACTAAGGTCATGGCAAATAAACGTAGTAACAGTTGTTTGCCAATAAAATTACGCCGTGATAATGCGTAAGCAATCGCAATCGCAGGCACGATGCTAAGTAAGGTGGATAATAAGGCTTGGTAGAAACTGAACCGCGTCACATGGCGTAAATAGGGATCATGCCATAAGCTACTCAGTTGCCATTGCCCAGCATGGAGTATAAGGCTGGTGATCGCGGCGATCACCAGTAATAAAATCAGCCCGACACTCAATAGCCCGGGCAGAAGTTGAGTTACACGTTTATTCACAGCTCTATGCCATTATTGGGTCAGCGCTTGCTGCCACTCTCGAATCCATGCTTTACGCTTGTGGGCGACTTCATCAGCACTAAATTCTAATGCTTTGTCAGGTATGCTTAGTTGCTCAAAAGCGGCAGGTAGTGGCTGCTTAGTGACCGGATACATCCAGTTATGGGTCGCTATTTGAGATTGAAAAGCGTCACTGACAATAAACTGCATAAACTGATCGGCCAGTTTAGGATGGGGGCTGTTTTTCATTTTGGCAGCGACTTCAACCTGCATGTAATGGCCTTCTTTAAAGTTAGCCGCTTTATACTGGGTTTTGTGCTCTTCTATGATGTGGTAGGCCGGTGAGGTGGTGTATGACAATACCATATCGGCTTCACCATCAAGGAACATGCTATAAGCTTCTGACCAGCCTTTAGTAACTGTAACCGTATGCTTGGCTAATTGTTGCCATGCAGCGGCAGCTTTATCACCATAAACCGATTTCATCCATAACATCAACCCTTGACCTGGGGTTGAGGTGCGTGGATCTTGGTAGATCACACTGATGTTTTGATCGTTAACCAGCGCTTTTAAACTGGTGGGTGGGTTAGGTAATTTGGTGCTGTCATAAACAAACGCAAAGTAGCCGTAATCATAGGGAATAAAGGTATCATCGTGCCAACCTTTAGGCAGGGTGAGTTTGCTGAGATCAACATGTTGTTTGGCTAATAACCCGGTTTGTTTGGCTTCGGTCATCAGGTTATTGTCGAGCCCCAGAAGAATATCCGCTTGGCTACGGCTACCTTCTAAGCGCACTCGATTAAGAATGGATACGCCGTCTTCTAAAGAGACAAAGTTAACCTTGCAACCATCACATTGGGCTTCAAAGGCTTTTTTGATGATTGGCCCCGGTCCCCACTCAGATGAAAACGAGCTGTAGGTATAAACATTAAGGGTATTATCAGCGGCGAAGACGTTACTTGAGAGTAACGACATCGAAATTAACGGTAAAAGTGTATAACGGATTTTCACTATGCGCTCCTGATGTCAGCATCCTGCGAACAAAATAAAAAGAGAGAGCGGCACAGGGTTGAGAGGGTAAGTATCATGCTGTAATAGCAGATTGACACTGGTGAAATACCAATGCGTTTCTCAATTCCTACGCCAGCATTACCTGGTTCAGGTTCAATGGGTTCTGCTATATCCATCAAGATAATAACAACAATCTCAGCCAAAAGGCTCCCCAATGAGAACGCGAGTATTGTACCTGTAACTAGCGTTAAGTTATAGCTTCTGATTTAACAACCAGTTGTAATCAAATTTGAGGTTATCGCCATTGATTTTTTTATGCAGTAGATAATGATTTATATGCTGCAATAAAGCCTGTTGATTGCCAAAATCTGTACCGTACCAGTCATAAATGGATGATAACGTGGTTTGGGTTGAGTTGCTACGAACGCCTTTTGGACTATTAATAAATCGGCTCGCGGCATTATTTAGTTGTTGCTCAAGTTGCTGACTGTCAAACACTTGCGGCAGTAAATCGGGGCAACCTAAGCTGGCACAATTAACCGCATAGTGAATACGAGGATCGCGCCAGATCGGACGTAATATTCGATGTTCAATATCGTTAAGGCTAAGGGTTTTATTATTGATGGTGACGATAGGTTGATCCCAAGGCCCAAAACTGAAAAAACCACCGAGTTTAGTAATTGATGTGATTGGGTAATTATCAATGATCAATTGTACTGTCAGCGCATTATAAAGATTCACCCAATAAGCAAACTGAACATTACGATTATATTGGCGCGGATCAAGCTGATTCAGTTGATTGATATAACCACTTAGTTGTTGTTTATCTGCGATGGTGACAGCGCTATAACGAAATAACGTTTGTTGTGGCTCTACAACTAGGTATTTATCCAATAATTGTTGCCATTGATGATGATCGATTTGACGTTGATTCGCGGCAACGTGATCTTGCCAGTAAGGTAAAAGATCAGCCTTGGGGGCGGCAAACACATTCAGGGACCATAAAATAAAAAATAAGCTCAAAACAATGCGCATAATTAACCCGTAATAATAACAAGATGATGATCAAGACCGTTGTTGGGCTTGGTTTATTACAGTACTGAGTGTAATTTGAGGAACAAACGCCTGTTGATTGGCAGGCGTTTTTATTGAGCAGGTGATCTATGCGAGATAAGTCGGAATATTAGCTTCATATTCAGCTATTTTAGCCTGATGTTGTAGCGTTAAGCCTATGTTGTCTAATCCGTTTAATAAGCAATGACGACGAAACTCGTCAATTTCAAACGGATATTGCTTGTTATTGGCATTCACTGTCATTGCTTCCAGATCGACCGTGATCTTCGCGCCAACTGTTGCTTCTACAAATTCAAATAATTCATCAATCTGTTGATCGGTAAGACGGACAGGGATCATGTAGTTATTGATTGAATTACCATAAAAAATATCAGCAAAACTGGGAGCGATCATTACCTTAATGCCGTAATCAGCCAGCGCCCACGGGGCATGTTCACGCGATGATCCACAGCCAAAGTTTTCACGCGCCAATAAAATACTGGCACCTTGGTAGCGAGGAGTATTCATTATAAAATCGGGATTAGGTTGTTGACCTGCATCATCTAAAAAGCGCCAGTCATGAAATAAGTGCTGCCCAAATCCGGTACGAGTGACTTTTTGGAGAAACTGTTTCGGAATAATGGCATCGGTATCAATGTTAGCGGTATTCAATGGCACCACTAAGCCTGTATGTTGAGTAAAGCCTGTCATCGTTATGTCCTTATTTATACCGATACGGGTTCAAGTTGACGAATATCGACAAAGTGACCCGCACATGCTGCTGCTGCTGCCATTGCAGGGCTGACTAAGTGAGTACGACCATCACGACCCTGACGACCTTCAAAGTTACGATTACTGGTAGACGCACAACGCTCACCGGGGCCTAAGCGATCGTTATTCATTGCTAAGCACATCGAACAACCAGGGAGTCGCCATTCAAAGCCAGCTTCAATAAAGATTTTATCTAAGCCTTCTTGTTCCGCTTGGGCTTTGACTTGTTCTGAGCCAGGAACGACTAATGCTTGCACATGGGCGGCAACCTTACGTCCCTTAGCAATGGTTGCAGCGGCACGCATATCTTCAATACGAGAGTTGGTACAAGAACCGATAAAAACTTTATCTACAGTATAATCAGATAATGATTTGTCAGCTTCTAATCCCATATAAGCCAAGGCTTTTTTAGCCGATGTTTGCTCTACTGGATCGCTAAAACTTTCAGGGGCAGGGATCCGTTCATCAACGGCGATCACTTGACCTGGGTTGGTGCCCCAAGTGACTTGCGGTTTAATGTCGGTGGCATCTAAAGTCACTATCGCATCGAATACTGCATTATCATCGCTGGTTAAGGTTTGCCAATAACTAATAGCGGCTTCTAAATCAGCCCCTTGAGGTGAAAATTCACGCCCTTTAATGTAATCAAAGGTGGTTTTATCTGGTGCAATCAAACCTGCTTTAGCGCCCAATTCAATCGCCATATTGCACACCGTCATTCGACCTTCCATCGATAGATCGGTGATCGCCTCGCCACAGAATTCAACCACATAACCTGTACCACCGGCAGCAGTGGTTTTACCGATAATTGCTAATACAACATCTTTGGCGGTAATGCCTGCTGCTACTTTGCCTTTAACCTCAATTTTCATGGTCTTAGCACATGATTGTTTCAGGGTCTGGGTTGCTAATACATGTTCAACTTCAGAAGTGCCGATACCAAATGCGAGTGCGCCAAAGGCACCGTGGGTAGCGGTATGTGAGTCACCACATACAATGGTCATGCCGGGTAAAGTGATCCCAAGTTCTGGGCCCATGACATGAACAATACCCTGAAATTTATGGTTTAGATCGTATAAGGTGACGCCGAAATCAGCACAGTTTTTGGCAAGGGTTTCCATTTGGATACGTGCCATTTCACCTGAAGCGTTGATATCTTTGGTTTGAGTTGAAACGTTGTGATCCATGGTGGCAAAGGTTTTATTCACTTGACGAACTTGACGACCTTGTTCGCGCAGCCCATCAAATGCTTGCGGTGAGGTGACTTCATGGACTAAATGACGGTCGATATACAAAATCGGGTTTTCGCCTGCCGCAGCGACAACCACATGAGCATCATAAATTTTTTGATAAAGCGTCTTGGCTGGCGTTGCTGCTGACGGTGTATTGTTTGGCATGCTGCTGCTCCTTATGGTCGTTGAATATAGGCAGCGATTTTGTCACCCATTTCGCTGGTGGTTAGGGCGGTGCTATTACTTGCTAAATCGGCTGTAAGTTCACCCGCTTCGAGTGCTTGTGCTACCGCTCTTTCTATTGCCCGCGCAGCCTCTTCTTCATCAAGACTGTAACGTAGCATCAAGGCCGCGGATAGAATTTGGGCAATCGGATTAGCAATGTTTTTACCTGCAATATCAGGCGCGGAACCACCCGCAGGCTCATACATACCAAACTTTTGTTGGTTTAAACTCGCAGAAGGTAACATCCCCATGGATCCTGTGATCATGGCGCATTCATCGGAAATAATATCGCCAAAAATATTGGAACATAGCATCACATCAAACTGCGACGGATCTTTGATCAGTTGCATGGTCGCGTTATCAATGTACATATGGGTTAAGCTAACGTCAGGGTAGTTTTGAGCCACTTCCTCAACCACTTGACGCCATAAAATTGAGCTTTGTAGGACATTTGCTTTATCGATGGAACAGACTTTTTTACGGCGTAGCTGCGCTGATTCAAACGCAATTTTAGCAATACGCTCAATTTCATAGCGATGATAAATTTCAGTATCAAACGCTTTTTCTTGCGCGCCTTCGCCTTCACGACCTTTTGGTTGCCCAAAGTAAATCCCGCCAGTGAGTTCACGTACTACCGCAATATCAAAGCCTCGTTCTGAAATATCAGCCCGCAGGGGAGAAAAGTGCTCTAAGCCACGATGAATTTGTGCCGGACGTAAGTTACAAAACAATTCAAAGTGCTTACGCAATGGTAAAAGTGCACCACGTTCAGGTTGATCATTTGGGGCCAGATGTTCCCATTTTGGACCACCGACAGAGCCAAATAACACCGCATTCGCGGCTTCACAACCTTTTAAAGTGATGGCGGGTAATGGACAACCGTGGTTATCAATCGCAATCCCACCGACATCGAACTGATGAAAATTAAAGCTAATATCAAACTGTTGCTGGACTGCAGCCAAGACTTTGTATGCTTGCTGCATCACTTCTGGGCCAATACCGTCACCGGGTAGTACTGCTATATTATATGAACCTGCCATGGTGGGTGCTCTCCGTAATGTACTAAAAATAAAATTGAATGCTTTTGCTGCTACTTTTTTTGATGCACTTAGTTATAGGCTATTTTGTTGTTTAATTGTCGCGATTTGGTTGGCACGATGAATACTATTGATAACGTGGATCAGAGCCTGACCCGACGCTTCAACAATATCAGTCGCAAGACCCGTACCGTGATATTTACGACCTTTGTAATTGGCAATGATATCGGCTTGGCCTAAACCATCTTCACCTTCGCCTTTAGCTGTAAGATCAAACTTATCAAGTACAATCTCATAACCCGTTAGACGGTAGATGCATTGATAAAGCGCATCAACAGGACCATTGCCGACAGCAGCTTCACACTTTTCTTCTTCACCGCATTGAAGCTTTATGCTGGTGGTCGCCATCACGCTGCCAGATTGAACGCTTAAATAGTTTATTTTGAAAAAGTCATCTTCATCACGCAAGTTAGCAAAGTGCATTAAGGCTTCAAGATCGTAATCAAACACTTGGCCTTTGCGATCGGCTAGTTTAAGAAAATCAGCATAAAGTTTATCTAGGTCGTATTCATGCTCGGTGTAGCCAAGGGTATCCATATGGCTTTTGACGGCTGCTCGACCTGAGCGACTGGTAAGATTTAAAGCCTGATTTTTAAGCCCAATTGACGTAGGGGTCATGATCTCGTAGGTGTTTTTATTTTTCAGCATGCCGTCTTGATGAATGCCTGATGAGTGGCTAAAGGCATTACTGCCTACAATGGCTTTATTGGCTTGAATCGGCATATTGCATAGCTGACTGACCATTTTGCTGGTGCGGTGGATTTCGTCATGCTTGAGATTAGTATGTACCCCCAAGAGTGATTGACGGGTTTTAATGATCATTGCTATTTCTTCAAGGGCGCAATTACCGGCGCGCTCACCTAAACCATTTATTGTGCCTTCGACTTGACGAGCGCCTGCTTGAATCGCTGCCATAGAATTGGCGACTGACATGCCGAGATCATCATGACAATGTACCGAGATAACTGCTTTATCGATATTCGGTACGCGGTTAAACAGTTGGGTGATAATGCCGGCAAATTCACTCGGAAGGGTATAACCGACAGTATCGGGAATATTGATCGTATTTGCGCCCGCGTTAATTGCGGCTTCTACCATTCGGCATAGGTTATCAATCGGTGTCCGTCCTGCATCTTCACATGAGAACTCGACATCATCGGTATATTTACGCGCCCGTTTTACTGCTGCAATTCCCATTGCAATTATATCGTCATAGCTTCGACGTAACTTATCTTGCACATGGACAGTTGAGGTTGAAATAAAGGTATGGATACGAAATGCTTCAGCAGCTTTTAATGATTCAGCTGCAACATCAATGTCCTTCTCTACAGCACGAGCAAGGGCACAGATACGACTCTGTTTAATGTGCTTGGCGATAGTCTGTACTGATTCAAAGTCACCAGGGGATGACACCGGAAAACCAGCTTCGATAACATCGACCCCTAAACGCTCAAGGGCATAGGCGATTTGCAGTTTTTCTTTGACAGTGAGACTTGCTGATAGTGCTTGTTCGCCATCGCGCAATGTTGTATCAAAAATAATGACCTGATTGTTCATAGTGACATCCTTTTAAATATAAGCCGTTATAGGGCTGAGTTTCGCATTCACTTGCGCTGGTCAAAATATGAAAAAACCCGCGCTTGTTTGCGCGGGTTTTGAAATCTTTGGTGGTGTTTCCCACTCGATAGCAACCCGCGTGATCATGTCACGATAAGGAGGAGTGTTAAGAGAAGTGAGAAGCGTATTTTCATTTTATTAAAGACTTCAATGAATTTAGTTAACAAATGAATATCAAATAGACGGGCTATAGGTCAACCAAAAGTTGTGTTTTTTTGTACTTTTTAGTCGGGGAAGAAGTCGATATGAATAGAAGAGGTAGTGGAGATTACAAATGTAAGTATTTACTAACTCTTATTTTTAAATTGAATGATAATTATTAATAATATAATTAGTTCTTATAACTAATATCTATTATTAAAATTAATAATTGTATCTAATTGTTATATTTATACATGAATAATACTTGTATTGGAATATATACAAAATTTAAATATATAATAAGTATATAATATTCTCGTTGTGAATTTTAATTTGAAAATAAATGATGAACGTTGAAATTAAAAGCCTATTTTATCTTATTTTATCTATGGTGATTTTATTTATATTAAATTAATTTTATCTTTATATTTACCTATGGTATTGAATTCTAATCTTTTATTTTTCTGAATTGTAATTAAATAAGTGTCTGTTCATATTGTCTTATTTTCTATTATTAGTTTCATCAATCTATATGGTTAATACTGGATGTATCCCAATCAGGGCATCTAAAGCAAACTCTGTAGACAGTGAGAAATAATGTCTAAGTTAGTATGGCGTTGCGATGCATCAATAATAATTAAATTTTAGAGGTATACCATGAGCCGAACGACTACTTCCGTTGCTGCCGTTGATAATTTTAGTATGGAAACAACATTACGTAGTGTTGACCTTAATTTATTAACGGTTTTTGATGCTGTAATGCAGGAGCAAAATATTACTCGCGCAGCGCAAAATTTAGGTATGTCGCAACCTGCAGTAAGTAATGCGGTTGCGCGTTTAAAAGTGATGTTTAATGATGAACTTTTCATTCGCCATGGTCGTGGCATTCAGCCAACACAACGTGCTAAGCAATTATTTGGTCCATTACGTCAAGCACTGCAGTTGGTAAAAAATGAATTACCGTGTTCTATTTTTGCACCATTAACATCAAGCCGCACTTTTAAACTCGCAATTTGTAGCCCTTCAGATATGCGTTTTGCCCCAACGGTATTATCAACCATGCGTGAACAAGCGCCTCATATTCAATTGCAATTAGAAGCTGAGTTAGACGCTGAGCTATCGCAAAAAATGCGTTATCAAGAAGTCGATTTTGTAATTGATTATGCACGCTTTGATGAAGATGGTTTCTGTAGCACTGAGTTATTTTGTGATGAATTAGTGGCTATTGTTGCGAATAACCATCCACGTATCAGCGATAGTATTTCTGCTGAGGAATTTAATACTGAGATGCATGCTGTTCTAAAATCAGTATCAGATGTAAAAATGTTTGCTGATGATATTTATAATAACAGTGCGGAACATTGTCAGGACGCTTATCAGGGTGCAAGTCTCAATGATATTATGTTTGTCGTGAGCCAATCTGAATTGATTGCTGTTGCTCCGCGCTGGTTAGCTGAAGCGTCTGCTGAAAACTTACAAATTCAAGTGCTACCGTTACCCTTTGCCAACGCTAAAATCACCGGTTACCTAAGCTGGCATGAGTCAACGCAAAAAGATAAAGGTAATATTTGGATGCGCGATCAATTAATGGCTATTTGTGGTGATCTGACCAGCTAATTATTTGTTTAGCGATAAAATAAGGCCAGCATAAACGCTGGTCTTTTTATTTGCTCAAAGGTAATAATAATGCTGTTGAGGAATTTAAAACCGTGCTGCCAATATAGTTTTTATTTGTAATCAACATGGCAAATAAAGCCACGTATTTTATTGCGTGGTTTTTTCGTTATAGCGCCATGTTATTTATAGATTCTTACACTTTTATCGTTTAGCTAAAAAGTCATTGTAGACAATAAGTAAGCAGGTATAGAGTACTAAGGGTTATTAGAAACTATAATTTAATATGCATTATAGTTGGCTTTTCAAAGGCTGAATTGTAGACTGCATCTCTCAAATCAGCTTACAAGTGTAAGCTAAAAAAACAGAGTACTTATGGCACAACATGATTTCCATATTGTTCACCGCATTCGTCAGCAAATTGCGCGCTTAGGCGACAGTCCAGCTCTACGTCATCAAGTTGATGGCGAGTGGCAAGATATCAGCTGGAATAATTTTGGTGAAAAAATTCAACAATTGGCGTTAGCGTTACTCAATCAAGGTTTAGCAGTACAAGATAAAGTCGGTATTTTTGCTAATAACATGCCTCGTTGGACTGTTGCTGATTTTGCTTCGCTATATAATCGCTGTGTTACGGTGCCTATTTATCCAACTAATACACCTCAACAGACAGCATATATTCTTAATGATGCCAATGTAAAAGTACTGTTTGTTGGTGAGCAAGCACAGTTAAATATCGCTGTTGCTATCGCTGATCAGTGTCCAAATTTAGAGCGTATTGTCGCACTTACCGATGATGTTGAATTACCTCAACATCCTTTAGTTTGTCACTATGTTGATTTTTTAAAGACCGCTAGTTCAGAACATCAGCTCGAGCTTGATACTCGTCTTGGTGATTTAGCTATGGATGATTTGCTGACGTTGATTTATACCTCAGGGACAACGGGCACCCCAAAAGGGGTAATGCTTGATTATGCCAATGTCGCTTCACAAATTATTGCCCATGATGAACGCCTAGCATTAGATGAAGGTGATACGTCACTGTGTTTCTTACCGCTATCACATGTCTTTGAGCGGGCTTGGACATTCTATGTATTGCACCGCGGTGTGATTAACTGCTATTTAGCAGACACCAATAAACTCAAAGAAGCTTTGGTTACTGTAAAACCTAATTACATGTCAGCTGTTCCTCGTGTTTATGAAAAGATTTTCTCTGGTGTGCATGAGAAAGTCTCGCGCGCACCGTTCCATCGTAAAATGATCTTTACGTGGGCAGTGAATATGGGGGCAAGAATGTCACTTGCTCGCCAGCAATGTCGAGAGCCGTCATGGTTATTAACCAAGAGCTATAACCTTGCTGATAAAATGGTGTTATCTAAGTTACGCGCTGTACTGGGTGGGAACATTAAGTGTATGCCGTGTGGTGGCGCTAAATTAGATGCGGGTATTGGACGCTTTTTTCATGCGATGGGAATTAACGTTAAGTTAGGCTATGGCATGACAGAAACAACCGCAACGGTTTCTTGCTGGGATGACCGCTGTTTTAATCCCGACTCGATTGGTATGCCGATGCCAGGTGCTGAAGTTAAAATAGGTAAAGACAACGAAATTTTGGTTCGTGGTCCAATGGTGATGCGCGGTTATTATAATATGCCAGAAGAAACCGCGAATAACTTTACTGAAGATGGTTTCCTTAAAACGGGTGATGCAGGTTATATTGATGAGCAAGGAAACTTGTTTATTACTGATCGTATTAAAGAACTGATGAAAACCTCAGGGGGCAAATATATTGCACCACAGGTGATTGAAGGCGCGATTGGTAAAGATCACTTGATTGAACAAATTGCTGTTATTGCTGACACCCGTAAATTTGTTTCAGCATTGATTGTGCCTTGTTTTGAAACACTAGAAGAACATGCACGCGAACTTAATATTAAATATAAAGATCGCATGGAATTGGTTAAGCATAGTCAAATTGTTGAATTAATTGAAAAACGTGTGGTTGAGTTACAGAAAGACTTAGCACGTTTTGAACAAGTAAAAAAATTCACTTTGTTGCCTAAATCATTTTCAATGGATAAAGGTGAATTAACACCAACCCAGAAATTGCGCCGTAAAGTGATTCAAGATCGTTACCATAAAGAGATTGAGCATATGTACGAAGAAAGCCATAAAAAAGCGCAACAAAAAGACGACTAAGCCGTTTTTTACTTAAATTTAAGAAAGAAGCCTCATTGGCTTCTTTTTTTATGGCTATTACTTAGTCAAATGTGCTGGTTTATTACTTGATGCTAGTGGTTGGTAACGTGGCGTGAATAAATGGTTATATAAAGCGTTAGTAATATCAAATGTGATAGATAAAAACCGTAAACTCCTCTTTTACTCTAGCAATGAATGCTGCAAAAGCGTTAAGGTTGTTGCAGTTATTCACATTTGTTATTGCAACTGTGATAAACATAGCATGCTTAGTCATGTATTTTATTAGGCTAAAAATAAGCCCTAACTATGTTTCATCGATCTGGAGACAAAATATGGAAATGTTGTCTGGCGCAGAGATGATCGTTCGTTCAATGATCGATCAAGGCGTTAAACATATCTTCGGTTATCCCGGAGGTTCAGTACTTGATATTTATGACGCATTACATGAAAAAAGCGATATTGAACATGTATTAGTGCGTCATGAGCAAGCAGCAGTACATATGGCTGATGGTTATGCGCGTGCAACAGGTGATGTCGGGGTTGTACTTGTAACTTCAGGGCCTGGCGCAACCAATGCCATAACGGGAATTGCTACCGCTTATATGGATTCTATTCCGTTGGTGGTGTTTTCGGGTCAAGTAATGAGTAACTTGATTGGCAATGATGCTTTTCAAGAGTGCGATATGGTCGGTATTTCACGACCTGTGGTTAAGCACAGCTTTTTAGTAACGAAACCTGAAGATATCCCTACTATAATCAAAAAAGCCTTTTATATTGCTGCCAGTGGCCGTCCTGGACCGGTTGTGGTCGACATTCCTAAAGATATGCTTAATCCTGCTGAAACATATCCCTATCAATATCCACAATCGATAGCATTACGCTCATATAATCCGACAACACAAGGCCATAAAGGCCAGATTAAGCGTGGTGTAAAAGCCTTATTAGCTGCTAAACAACCTGTGCTCTATGTAGGGGGCGGTGCGATTATGTCGAGTTGCAGTGAGCAACTAATGACATTAGCTGAAAAATTAGATATTCCTGTGGTTAATACCTTAATGGGACTTGGTGCTTTCCCTGGAACGCATCAAAAATGTTTAGGTATGTTGGGTATGCATGGTACTTATGAAGCCAATATGGCGATGCACAATGCTGATTTGATTTTTGGTATTGGGGTTCGATTTGATGATCGTACCACCAATAACCTTGAGAAATACTGCCCGAATGCCACCATTATGCATATTGATATTGATCCATCATCGATATCAAAAACAGTCGCGGTTGATATTCCTATTGTTGGCTCAGCAGAGACTGTACTGACCAGTATGCTCAAGCTGATTAATGAACAAGATAGCTGTGATAATAAAGATGCATTACAGCCATGGTGGCAACAAATAGCCACATGGCGTCAACGTCAATGTTTACGTTATGACACCACCAGTGGTCGAATTAAACCACAGCAGGTGATTGAATCGTTATATCGTCTTACGGATGGTGATGCGTATGTCACTTCAGATGTGGGTCAACATCAAATGTTTGCTGCTTTGTATTATCCGTTTGATAAACCTCGACGTTGGATTAATTCTGGCGGGCTTGGCACCATGGGCTTTGGTTTACCTGCGGCAATGGGGGTTAAATTTGCATTACCTGATGCCGAGGTCGTGTGTGTCACAGGCGATGGTAGTATTCAAATGAATATTCAAGAGCTTTCGACGGCGCTGCAATACGATATTCCAGTCAAAATCATTAATCTTAATAATCGTTTTCTCGGTATGGTAAAACAATGGCAAGATATGATTTATCAAGGTCGCCATTCTCAATCGTATATGGATTCTGTCCCTGATTTTGCTGCTATTGCAGAAGCGTATGGCCATGTTGGAGTGCGTATTTCTGATCCTAAGCTGTTAGATCAGCAATTAGAGCAAGCATTAGCATTAAAAGATAAGTTGGTCTTTATTGATATCAGTGTTGATGAAACTGAGCATGTGTACCCAATGTTGGTTCGTGGTGGTGCAATGAGTGATATGTGGTTAAGCAAGACGGAGCGAACTTAATGCGTAGAATTATTTCAGTATTACTTGAAAACCAACCGGGCGCGCTGTCTCGAGTCGTGGGGCTATTTTCTCAACGTGGTTATAATATTGAATCATTAACCGTCGCGCCGACTGATGATCCAACGTTATCACGCTTAAATATTACCACTCATGTTAAAGATGAAGCTTCTTATGAACAAATCGAGAAGCAATTGCATAAATTAATTGATATTTTGAAGGTCAGTAATGTTACTGAATCTGATCATATTGAGCGTGAGTTAATGCTGGTAAAAGTCAAAGCGAGTGGATTTGCACGAGCCGAAGTTAAACGTACTGCGGATATATTTCGAGGCTTGATTGTTGATGTGACTAGTCAGATTTATACGATTCAAGTAACAGGGGCGGGTGATAAATTAGATGCCTTTTTAGCGGCGGTAGGCGAGGCAACTGAGATTGTTGAGGTAGCACGCAGTGGTGTCGTGGGTCTTGCTCGTGGTGAACGCGCTTTAAAAGTATAGCTTTGAGTTGAAAATAAAACCCATGGCATCGATGTGTCATGGGTTTTACTATTTAATTATCGTGGTAAAGCTCGAGATAAGGGCTAACAGAGCTGACGGCATTTTTTGAGTGGTTATTTAGAATCGCCTGTGCATGCTCAATATCACGATCTAATACTGCTTTCATTAATGCTTCATGTTCACCGTCATCGTTGTAACGATTTTCACTTTCGCGTGTATGGCTTAGCCAAATATGACGATAACGTTTAAGTTGTTCGTAGATATCAAGGTAAAGATCCAGTAACACTGGGGAATTACTGCCAGATAAAATAGCAATATGAAAATCGCCATGACGTTGTTCCCATTCGGAGAGATCAGCATCATCAGAGGTTGGATTAATACGGCTTAATTTATGATAGCTGGTGAGGATATTGAGTTCCCACGCTTCATCACCTTGTACAATTGCTTTTTTTAATAATTCATGTGAAATCAATTGATGGGCATTAAAAAGATCCGTTAGCTCTTCCACGGACACTGGAGCAACCCAGCAGCCTTTTTGTGGCGCAAACTTAACATACTTTTTCCACGATAATTGGACTAATGCTTCTCGAATAGGTGATGCACCAACTTGGTAATGTTCTTTCAAATCGGCAACAACAAGTTTTTGTCCGGGAGTCAATTTACCAAGCAAAATATCTTGTCGTATGACCTCCATGATTTTATTGGTTTGCGTAGGACTGGACACAGTTTCCCTCTTCGTTGTTATAGTTATTCGACACCGACAGATATAACCGTTGATAGAAGTTATTGGTACGTCAGTATCTATTGATAAGGAGTATAACTGGCTTTGTTTATTGCTTAAACATTAAAGAGAGTGATAGGCAATGATTAAAATTGATTTTGGGTGGGAATGTAGCCGTTACTAGGTTTTGATTTATAAAACACTAATCTAGTCTGTGTTCGTGAGGTGGTGATTTATAAATATTGACAATATTGTAGATAATTTAGTCGATAAGCGAATTATGAGCCAGAAATTATAGCTAAATAAAAAGGGAGCCGAAGCTCCCTTTTTTAAGGCTTGTTTACGAACAATTATAGTACGTGAACAGATGCAGTATTAGTTGTACCTGAAGCAACAAGTGCACCAGAAACCATTACTACGATATCGCCTTTAGCGCCAAGACCCGTTTCTAACGCTAGTTCTTTACCACGAAGGTAGAATGCGTCAGTGCTATTAATTGACTCAACAACAACAGGTGTAACACCTTTAGAAAGACATAGCTGTGCTGCTGTCTTAGTATTTGTTGTTACAGCAAGAATACGTGCTGTTGGGAAGTACTTACGGATTGAACGAGCAGATTTACCTGCTTCTGTTGCAACAATGATCAGTGGAGCATTTAGCTTCTCAGCTGTGTCTACTGCACCTTTACATACTGCTTCAGTAATACGTAGACGTGGGCTATCTAGACGAGAACCAAGCTCTGCTTTTAGTACTTTATCAGTACGAGCACAGATTTGCGCCATGATAGTTACAGCTTCGATTGGGTATTTACCCTTAGCTGATTCGCCTGAAAGCATTACTGCGTCAGTACCATCCATGATTGCGTTAGCAACGTCACCCGCTTCTGCGCGTGTTGGACGTGGGTTCTTGATCATTGAATCAAGCATTTGTGTAGCAGTGATAACCACTTTACGAGCGCGGTTACATTTCTCGATCATCATCTTTTGAGCAAAGATAACTTCTTCTACTGGAATCTCAACACCAAGGTCACCACGAGCAACCATGATGCCGTCAGATGCTTCAAGAATAGAGTCAAAGTTATCAACACCTTCTTGGTTTTCGATCTTAGAGATGATCTGAATGTCAGAACCGCCGTTTGCAGCTAGTAATGCACGGATTTCTAGTACGTCTTCAGCCTTACGGATGAAAGATGCAGCAACAAAATCAACACCTTGCTCACAACCAAACTTAAGGTCAGCTTTGTCTTTTTCAGCTAGAGCTGGAAGTTTTACAGAAACGCCAGGAAGGTTAACACCTTTGTTTTCGCCTAGGTCACCGCTGTTAAGTACTTTACACTTAACTTCAGTTTCTGTTGTTTCCAATACTTCCATCTCAATTAGACCGTCGTCTACAAGGATGATGTTGCCTTTTACTAGGTCTTTAGCAAAACCTGGGTAAGTTACAGCTACACGGTCTTGGTTACCGATTACAGATGTATCAGTTGTGAAAGTGAAATCTTGACCAGCTACTAGAGTGAAGTCATTACCACCCTCTAGTTTGATAGTACGAATTTCAGGACCTTTAGTATCTAGTAAGATAGCTAGTTCTTTGCCTGTGTTAGCCATAACTTCACGTAAGTTCGTGATACGCTGACCATGTTCTTCAAAGTCACCGTGTGAGAAGTTAAGACGCATTACGTTCATACCAGCATTAGCTAGTTTAGTAAGCATTTCTACAGATTCAGTTTTTGGTCCAATCGTACATACGATCTTGGTCTTTTTCATTGAGGATACTCTCCGGACGAATTTGTTACCCAAGGGAAAATTAACATTAATCATTATCGGATAATCAACCTATGTTGTTATCTGATAGTGAGTAACGAATAAATAAAAAACTCTTTAAATATTACTTTAAAAAAGCGTTAGTGCGCTTTTGTAACGTTCATCTTTAAATGATTTCAAATGGTGTTAAAGATACCGCTATTATTATTAAGCGAATCGATAAATGCCTTTAGAACATTGATTGTCGGCCCAATATTCAAGCGCAGGATTATAGCAGATATTCCACCATTTAGCACCCTGAGATATAGCTGTTCATTGTTGATACTGTGTGTTGCATAAAAATGACGATTATGTGGAAAAATAAAAACAAAGCTTTGTTATTTATCAAGTGTCAGTGGGTTAATGATATTTTTTGTGTAATCAAAGTAATAGCAGATGATAGGTGAAGATTATCTTATTGGCTTTGAAAACGAAAAAAGGCTGAAGTAAAAATACTTCAGCCTTTTTGAAATTTGGTGGCCCCTCCCAGACTTGAACTGGGGACCAAGCGATTATGAGTCGCCTGCTCTAACCACTGAGCTAAGGGGCCATATGCGGCAAATTATAGGGGATGGCGTAACACTTGTCTAGTGATTAACGCCAAAAAATTGTTTGCTTTTTCGACAGTTAGAAAAAGAGAATCAACTTCTTAAATTTTTAATGTTGTGATTGCATACAATAAAAAAGCGAGCCTAGGCTCGCTTTTTTTATAACGTTAGCGCGTTTTCTTATTCGTCAAGGAAACTACGTAGTACGTCTGAACGGCTTGGGTGACGTAATTTACGTAACGCCTTCGCTTCGATCTGACGGATACGCTCACGAGTAACGTCAAATTGCTTACCCACTTCTTCTAGCGTGTGGTCAGTATTCATATCAATACCGAAACGCATACGAAGTACTTTAGCTTCACGTGGTGTTAAACCCGCAAGTACATCGTTAGTTGCAGCACGCAAGTTTGTTGCAGTCGCTGCATCCATTGGTAGTTGAAGTGTTGTATCTTCAATGAAATCACCTAGGTGTGAATCTTCATCATCACCAATTGGGGTTTCCATTGAGATTGGCTCTTTAGCAATCTTCAATACTTTACGGATCTTGTCTTCCGGCATTTGCATGCGTTCAGCCAATTCTTCCGGCAATGGCTCACGGCCCATCTCTTGAAGCATCTGACGTGAGATACGGTTCAATTTGTTGATGGTTTCAATCATGTGCACAGGAATACGAATAGTACGTGCCTGGTCAGCGATTGAACGTGTGATTGCCTGACGGATCCACCATGTAGCATAAGTTGAGAATTTGTAACCTCGACGGTATTCAAATTTATCAACCGCTTTCATTAGACCGATGTTACCTTCTTGGATCAAATCCAAGAATTGTAGACCACGGTTGGTGTACTTTTTGGCAATAGAGATTACAAGACGTAAGTTTGCTTCAACCATCTCTTTTTTCGCACGGCGCGCTTTTGCTTCACCGATTGACATACGACGGCTGATGTCTTTGATTCGCTCAATAGACAGACCCGTTTCTTGCTCAAGGATGCGTAGCTTTAACGTTGCACGACGAAGATCTTCTTCATAGTTCTTTAGACGTTCAGCGTAAGGCTTGCCTGAGTTAAGTGCGGTATCAATCCAATCACTGTTTGATTCATTACCACCAAATAGGCTAATGAATGTTTTCTTTGGCATTTTGCTATTATCAACACACATACGCATGATAAGACGCTCGTTAGTGCGTACTTTATCCATTGAATCACGTAGTGAGCTAACTAGACGATCAAATTGCTTTGGAATCAGACGGAATTGCTTGAAGATTTCTGATAATTCTTCAACAGCAACTTCAGTCGTAGCATGTTGGCGACCATTAGTATTAATGGCTAATGCCATTTTTTCATAGGAGTGACGAAGCTCTAAGAACTTTTCACGCGCTAATTCAGGGTCGATGCTACCATCGTCTTCTTCTTCATCTTCCGCATCATCGTCGTCGTCGCCGTCTTCAAGATCTTTATCTTCATCTTCAAGATCAGTTTCGCTGAGCTCTGAGCCAATGTGTGTTGCTGTTGGTGCTGCGGTAGCTTCTTCGTTAGGATCAACGAAGCCTGAAATGATATCAGTTAGACGAAGTTCATCGGCTTCAACTTTGTCAAACTGCTCAAGTAAATGAGCGATTGCTGAAGGGTATTCAGCAACAGAGCATTGAACTTGGTTAATACCATCTTCAATGCGTTTTGCGATATCAATTTCGCCTTCACGAGTAAGTAGTTCAACCGTACCCATTTCACGCATGTACATACGTACAGGGTCTGTTGTGCGACCGATCTCGCTTTCTACGCTTGATAATGCTTGCGCCGCTGCTTCAATGGCGTCTTCGTCGGCATTATCTTCAGTCATCATGAGTTCATCGGCATCTGGGGCAGTTTCAACTACCTTAATACCCATGTCATTAATCATTTGAATAATGTCTTCAACCTGATCAGAATCAACAATATCTTCTGGTAGGTGGTCATTTACTTCGGCGTAGGTCAGATAGCCTTGTTCCTTGCCTTTAGCAACAAGTAACTTTAGCTGTGACTGCGGATTTTGCTCCATAGACGGTATCCAACTTCGGGTCTGAGTGATAATTTAGTATGCAGAGTTGCAAACCAGTCATTATAACAAATTTCTTAATTGTTGACTACTTATTAGGCGGGACGATCCAATAATAAGGATTGTAATTCCTGCTTTTCTTCGACTGATAAGCCGACAGTACTTGATTTAGCCTGCAATTTTTCTATTTGTTTTTGTACGCATTGGTTTATTACATTATCCATTGCGTCTAAGAATACTTCTAGAGTACTGTCTTCATCTTTAGACAACGGTAACTCCCATGCGGCAAGTCGTGCCATCATGGCTTCATCTTTTGTATTACGCCATGATTCTAGTAACTGGCCTGTACTTACATTGGGGTTTATGCGACATTTTTCAACTATCGATAGTAATAAATTTAATCCTGCCAGTTCTATGTCTTCAAATGCTTTAGTGTCAAATTTGAGTTGATTAACAAAAAGAGGGTGTTGAATTAATAAGGCAATCACTTCTCGCATTGGCGTACGTTTGATACTTTGATTAATCAAACGAGGTGTTTCTTGTTGTGTTCGCTTTATATCTACTCTAATTTGATCTGGTGGTAAACCTAAACTATAGCCTAGTTTATTGATTAGGTATTCGCGAAGAGTTTCGCCTGCTACCTTTTCAATCAAAGGCTTAGTTAGTAGCATTAGTTTACTTTTACCTTCTTTTGTTGTCATATTTACTTGTTTAGTGAGATGATTAAACATGAAATCAATTAAAGACATAGAAGATGATACTTGTGTTTCAAATTCATCTTTTCCATATTGTCGAATGTAAGTATCGGGATCTTCACCATCAGGTAAGAACATAAATTTAAGTTCACAACCGTCAACTAAATAAGGCAGTGCTTGTTCCATTGCTCTCCATGCCGCCTCACGTCCGGCACGATCCCCATCGTAGCAGCACACAACAGTACTGGTCTGACGGAATAAACTTTTAATATGATCGCCAGTAGTGGCGGTTCCCAAAGATGCCACTGCGTAATTAACCCCAAATTGCGCTAGTGCAACCACATCCATATAGCCTTCAACGACCATAATTTTATCTGGATTAGAATTATCCTCAAGAACCTCATATAAACCATATAGCTCAGTACCTTTATGGAATACTTTTATTTCTGGTGAGTTTAAGTATTTGGGTACGCTATTATCTAGAACTCGTCCACCAAACCCAATAATTTTCCCTTTATTAGATTTGTGTCCTCGAATAGGAAACATTATTCTATTTCTAAAACGGTCATATATTTTATTTGAATCAGAATCAGAAACGACTAGCATTCCAGATGTTTCTAAATAATCAATAGCAGTTTGATCTTTGCCTAAATGACGTTTTAAAAAATCCCAAGAGTTTGGAACAAATCCGATACTAAATTTTTTTGCTATTTCGCCGCTTAGACCTCGTTGTTTGAGGTACTCAACTGCATGTTTATTCTCTTCTTTTTTTAGTTCATTAACATATAAAATAGAAGCTTGATTTAGTAAATTGTAAATATCTAATCTTTGAGCTTTAGATACTGTTGGTTCATTTTTATAAAAATTATTACCATCATTCTCGCGTGGTACTTCTAAGCCTAACTGTGAGGCAAGATCTTCAATGGCATCGACAAACTCTAATCGATCATACTCCATCACGAAGTCAAGTACGTTGCCATGAACGCCGCACCCAAAACAATGATAGAACTGTTTTTCTTGGCTTACCGAAAAAGAAGGGGTTTTTTCATTATGGAAGGGACAGCAGGCACCAAAGTTCTTACCTTGCTTTTTGAGTTTTACGCGCGCGTCAATAACATCGACAATATCGTGTCGAGAGATTAAATCATCGATAAAGGAACGCGGTATTTTTCCTGACATAACAAAGCAAACAACCTAGAGTAAAAAAAGAATGTAACGGTTAGACCGTTAAAAAGAGAGGATTGTCAGATACAAACAAGCCGCGCATTCAAAAAGAATAGCACGGCTTGTTGCAGAATAAGAGGAGTGATTAGCCTAGCTTGATTTTCACCAGCTTGCTAACAATCCCCATATCGGCACGACCCTGAATTTGCGGTTTCAGTACGCCCATGACCTTGCCCATATCTTGCATGTTGGCAGCGCCTGTTGCAGCAATAGCATCATCCAGCAAAGCAGAGATTTCATCTTCACTTAACGGTTGAGGCATAAATTCTGCTAAGACACTGATTTCAGCATGTTCAATATCAGCAAGATCTTGACGGCCTGCAGCTTCATACTGGGCTACAGAGTCACGACGTTGCTTCACCATTTTGGTCAATACTACTAACACGTCGTCATCGGAAAGAATGATCTTTTCGTCAACTTCGCGTTGTTTAATTGCAGCAAGTACCAAACGGATGGCACCAAGACGAGGTTTATTTCTCGCCTTCATCGCCGCTATTTGTTCGCTTTTTAGGCGTTCAATAAGAGTCATTACGCGATCCTTCTGTTTTATAATCTAACGATTAGTACAGACGAACGCGACGCGCGTTTTCGCGAGCCAATTTTTTCAGGTGACGCTTAACTGCCGCTGCTTTAGCACGCTTACGTACAGTAGTTGGCTTTTCGAAGTGCTCACGACGACGAACTTCAGAAAGGATACCTGCTTTTTCGCAAGAGCGCTTGAAACGACGTAGTGCTACGTCAAACGGTTCGTTTTCACGTACTTTGATTACTGGCATGTAATACTCACCTCAGAGTGATTCGGTTTAATACTGACGTCAAAGTGTCAGTCGATTAAAATGGTGCGAAATTCTAATCTGATTTGGGGGTATTTGTAAAGCATTCTGCGCCTATGAACTGGTTAATTTGTGTTAACAGCGGTAACATGGCACTCAATTACCCCCTTATAAACCTATATGAATTAGCGGTTGTTGTTGAAACTAGGCTGATTTTTCATATTGGACCACCGAATACTATAGAGGCTGTTATGCGTATATTGGGCATTGAGACCTCCTGTGATGAAACAGGTATCGCAATTTTTGATGATGAAAAAGGCTTATTGGCACATGAACTTTACAGCCAAGTAAAGTTACATGCTGATTACGGCGGTGTGGTGCCTGAGTTAGCATCACGCGATCACGTTAAAAAAACCATTCCCTTGATCGTCGCGACACTCGCTGCTGCGGGCTTAACCCCAGAAGATCTTGATGGTGTTGCTTACACAGCTGGCCCCGGTCTTGTAGGGGCATTATTAGTCGGCGCGACAATCGGCCGTAGCCTTGCGTATGCGTGGGATTTACCAGCGGTAGCTGTGCATCACATGGAAGGCCATTTGTTGGCTCCAATGCTAGAAGACAATGCGCCAGAATTTCCTTTTGTGGCTCTGCTTGTTTCTGGCGGACATACCATGATGGTTGACGTTCGTGGTATTGGTGACTATAAAATCCTTGGCGAGTCAGTTGATGATGCCGCAGGTGAAGCATTTGATAAGACGGCTAAGATGATGGGCTTAGACTACCCAGGAGGCCCGTTATTGTCCAAAATGGCTGAACAAGGTACTCCGGGGAGATTTAAGTTCCCGCGTCCAATGACAGACCGCCCAGGGCTTGATTTTAGTTTTTCAGGTTTGAAAACATTTGCGGCGAATACCATTCGTGGCAACGATGATGATCCACAAACCCGCGCTGATATTGCTTATGCATTTCAAGATGCAGTCGTCGATACTTTAGCGATTAAGTGTAAGCGCGCGTTGAAGCAAACGGGTTATAAGCGCTTAGTGATTGCTGGCGGTGTGAGTGCCAATAAATCGTTACGTCAGCAACTTGAAACCTTGATGAAAGGCATGCATGGCGAAGTGTTTTATCCGCGCACTGAATTTTGTACTGATAACGGTGCCATGATTGCTTATGCGGGCATGCAACGTTTGAAAAATAATGAGTTGATGGATCTTGGGGTTAAGGTTTATCCGCGCTGGCCTATTGATCAATTAAAGCCAGTTGCTTAACGATAAATATAGGTTAATCTAAACAAAAAGCGAGAATGTATATTCTCGCTTTTTTTTGTGTGTTTTCCTGTGTTTTTATTGCTTTTCGTTACTTTTTCGGGCAAATTTCTGCCATATTTTGGTTTCGTCGCCATCAAGTAAGCGGCGAATATTGTCTTGGTGACGGAAGATAATTAAGCAAGAAAGCATCGCGACAGGCATGGTGTATTCAGGCTTAACCATCCATGTCATTAGTGGTGCTGCTAAGGCTGTGATCAACGATGCTAATGATGAATAACCTGTCAGTGTTAACGCTAATATCCAAATACTAATTAGGCTACCGCTAAGATCCCAGCCAATAGGTGCTAATGCACCAAGGGCGGTTGCAACACCTTTTCCGCCTTGGAAGTGAAAGAAAATCGGATAGATATGGCCTAGGCAAGCAGCAATGCCGATAATGCCTAATAAGAAGGGATTTAAGCCAAAATAATAGCTTAACCAAACAGGGATCATGCCTTTGAGAATGTCAGCAACAAGCACCAATGTTGCTGCAACTTTACCACCGAGGCGAAGGACATTGGTTGCTCCTGGGTTGCGTGAACCATGAGTACGAGGATCAGGGAAATGGTACAGTTTTGAAATTAACACTGCACTGGAAATTGATCCTAATAGATAGGCAGCAATGATCATCAGTAACGCTAATGGTGTCATGCAATATTCCGGTTATTTAAAGTTAAGCTGTGCTGTGTATTGACGCTAAATGTTAGCCAGATCTTATCTTTATCAATATTGATGCTGATAAATATCAGCGTGATTATGGCTGTGATATAGTCACAATTATGGTCAATATTGAGTGTGTTATTGACCTGTTAGCATTGATTAACGCTAACGTATATAGCCTGATAATACGCGTTTTTGTGTGTATTAGGTATCCGACCTCTAACAAAATTAGCGATTAAATATGGACATGGTATTTATAGAACAACTTGAAGTTATCGCCACTATTGGAGTGTATGACTGGGAACAACAGATCAAGCAAAAATTGGTAGTAGATTTGGAGATGGCTCACGATAATCGTCCTGCAGCGATGAGTGACGATGTTAATTTAGCCTTAGATTATTCGACGGTGAGTACTGCCGTTACTGAACATATTACCCAAGGTCGTTTTTTGTTAGTTGAGCGTGTCGCTGAAGATATCGCCAGTTTAATTATGACGCGCTTTGCGGTGCCTTGGATCAAAGTACGGATCACAAAACCCGGTGCTATTGCTAATGCGCGCGGGGTCGGGGTCCAAATTGAACGAGGTATTAAGTAGTGATCACCGCTTATATCAGCATTGGCAGCAATATTGAGCGTGAACATTATTTACCGGCCGGTATCGCAGCTGTCACGCAATTGGCAACCTCATGGCGAATGTCGCGTGTATTTGAAGCAGAGCCGGTTGGTTTTGATGGCGATAACTTTTTTAATAGTGTGGTTGAAATAACAACATCACTCCCATTGACGGTGTTACAGCAGTCATTAAAAGACATTGAGCGTCAACTGGGACGACCCGAAGCTGCGACTAAAAATCAAAGCCGTACTATTGATCTCGATATTTTACTGTATGGCGACGTGATCAGTGAATGCTCCCCGACGTTACCACGTTCCGATTTGTATAAATTTGCATTTGTACTGTGGCCGATGAGTGAGTTATGCCCAGAGTTGGTTATTCCTGGGCAACATTACACGATTGCTGAATTATGGCAAAAATTTTCACCTCAACAGCAACTATGGCCTGTTGAATTATCTTGAGTAAGCGATTACTTACATTGATAGTTAAAAATATAAATTAAGGATAATGAATGAGTCACTTTGAAGCGATTATGCTTGCCCTGTTACAGGGATTAACAGAGTTCTTACCTGTATCAAGCTCTGCCCATCTTATTTTACCGTCAGAAATACTAGGGTGGCCGGATCAAGGGTTAGCATTTGATGTTGCTGTGCATGTTGGTACGTTATTAGCCGTAATGATTTATTTCCGTAAAGAAGTCGTTACATTGCTGGGTGCGTGGCTAGCTTCAATTTTTAAACGTCAACATAATGCCGAGTCTAAATTGGCATGGATGATTGTTATTTCAACCATCCCTGCCTGTATTTTTGGCTTGTTGATGAAAGACTTCATTGAAATGTATTTGCGTTCAGCGTGGGTGATTGCTTGTACAACCATCATTTTTGGTTTGCTGCTATGGTGGGTCGATAAGCATGCTAAGCAAACGGATAATGAATATCAAACCACATGGAAAAGTGCAGTATTAATTGGTTTAGCACAAGCGGCTGCGATCATTCCTGGTACGTCTCGCTCTGGTGCAACCATGACAGCGGCATTATATTTAGGCTTTACACGTGAGGCGGCAGCACGGTTCTCATTCTTAATGTCGATTCCAATTATTCTGTTAGCTGGCGGGTACTTAGGGTTGAAATTGGTCACTGGTGTTGAGCCGATTGATGTCAGTAATCTTAGTATCGGGATCGCGGTCTCTTTTGTTAGTGCATATGCGTGTATTCACGTATTCTTAAAGTTAGTTACTCGTATTGGTATGACACCGTTTGTTATTTATCGTTTAATTTTAGGTGTCGGTCTATTCCTGTATTTATGGTCTAAATAACGCTATCAATTAGTGTGTTACAAAAAAGCCGACATCATGTCGGCTTTTTTAATGAGTTGATATTACGCGCGAGTTTGTTGTAAATACTCATCAACCGCGTAAGCACGTGCTTGAGCTAATTGTTGTTTGATATCAGCGCCGGTAAAACCTGCAGCAATAATCGGCGCGACAGGGACAGCTTGGGCGATAGCAAACACGGCTATCACGATATCTGCTTGTGGGTAGAGGGTATCTTCTAAGCCTAGACGACCACGAGCATCAGCACGACAGCATGTTGCTAGTTGAGTGATACGCTCCGGTTTTCGCCAACCATCTATTTGGTCAAAAATAGTAATAAAAGTACTCGCCCGCATTTCTTGGGCGTGGTGGATTTTAGTATGTTGCGCGCAAACTAATAACGCAAGATCGCGATAGTCATTGGGTACTTTGATCCGTTGGCAGAGTCTTTTTATCGGTTTAATGCCATCGCGACAATGGGTTTTATGGTGAGGTAAATCATCTTTTGGGGATAATGCCTTACCAAGATCGTGCACTTGGGCGGCAAAACGAATGATCGTATTGTCACTGAGTAATGCTGCTTGTTTAGCAACCAATAGCGTATGAATGCCGCAATCTATTTCAGGATGCCATTTCGCTGGTTGGGGGACCCCAAATAATGCATCGAGCTCTGGCATGATCACCGCGAGTGCGCCACATTGACGTAATACGGTTAAAAAGATTTGTGGATCATTACTTGAGAGTGATTTTTGCCACTCTTTCCAAACCCGCTCTGGGGTTAAATTTGCTAACTCACCACTGATGACAATTTCTTGCATTAACGCCATGGTTTCGGCTGCAATGGTAAAACCAAGATGAGCAAAACGGGCGGCAAAACGTGCAATCCGCAATACTCGCAGTGGATCTTCGCTAAATGCAGGTGAAACATGACGTAAAATTTTATGTTCTAGATCGTGTTGACCACCGTAAGGATCGATTAACTGCCCGTGTTGATCTTGAGCAATAGCATTGATGGTTAAATCCCGTCGTAATAAATCTTGTTCAAGGGTAACATCAGCGGCTGCGTAACACGTAAAGCCAGTATAACCATGGCCTGATTTACGTTCAGTACGCGCCAGAGCGTATTCTTGTTTGGTTCGAGGATGCAGAAACACCGGAAAATCACTGCCAATTTGTTCATAACCTAAATCAAGCATGGTCGCTGGGGTTGTGCCGACAACAACCCAGTCTTGATCTGTTGTAGGTAAGCCTAATAAGGTGTCGCGAACAGCACCGCCGACAAGATAGGTTTGCAATGAAGACTCCTTAAAACCACGCAGGGGCTAATAGTTGTAGATCACAATGAAAAGTCATTATTATCACAGCATGATAATGTTAATCGGTATTATGTTGTTAACCAATATACACTGATTTATTCAGTCACCATGATAGCAAATATCGATCAGTAATGAGAGTTTGTCTGTATTCAGTGGTGTTTATATTGTTGATGATCTTGTTGAACGATGATTGAATGCGCTTATCAATAGTGTCGACAAATTTATTCCTAAATAATTTACGTATCAGAGTATATATATGTACCAAGATTTTTTTGGCATAACCGAAGCGCCATTCTCAATTGTGCCAAGTGCCCGTTTTCTCTATCTCAGTGAGCGTCATCGAGAAGCATTGACACACATGTTGTCAGGGTTAACTGATGGCGGTGGTTTTGGGCTGTTAACCGGTGAGGTTGGCACTGGAAAAACCACGGTATTACGGGCAATGATTTCGCGGTTGCCACAGCAAGCACAAGTGGCTGTTATTTTAAATCCGGCACTATCATCCCATGACTTATTGGCTACTATTTGTGATGAATTAGGCTTAAATTACCGTGATGAAGCCAGTTTTAAGCAACTAACCGATATTATTTATCAGCATCTTATTGCTAACCATGCCGCAGGTCGACAGACACTACTGTTAGTGGATGAGGCCCAGCATTTAATGCCGGATGTGTTAGAACAATTACGGTTATTGACTAATTTGGAAACGGATAGTCGAAAATTATTAAAAGTGGTGTTAATTGGTCAGCCGGAATTACAACAATTATTACAGCAAGAGCGTTTACGCCAATTAGCCCAACGGATCACTTCCCGTTATCATTTGTTACCGCTGACGGAAACAGAAGTCAGTGAGTATATTCATTACCGCTTGAGTGCTGTTGATTGTCTTTATCCAGTATTTAATGCCAATGTTATCAGCTATATCGCTAAACAAACGCAAGGCGTACCAAGGCTAATAAATTTAGTGTGTGATAAGTCAATGCAGCTAGCGTGTCAGAGTGGTGTGCACAGCGTTACTAAAGTAATGGCGATTCAAGCGTGTGAAGATATTTTAAGTTGGCAGGTACCATCAGCAGCATCTTCTCGTTCAACCCTATCGTGGCTGCCTTGGACTGTTGCGGCAACGTTATGTGGGGTAATGGCAACGGTAGCATGGCAATATCAATCGCCAACCCGTGTGTCGCAGCCATTAGTCGCAACCACGGTGATGAATCAAGTTTCTGTTCCCGTAAAAACGGCTGTTCCTGGTGTTGAAACCGCAGCAACGAGCGTTGAGTCACGTTTAGTTGCAGTGATCAATGATAGTCGTAAGCAACGTAATGCGATGCAAAGTCTGTATCAATTATGGGGATTTGAGACTGCGTTAAATCAAGCAACTTGCGCCACCAGTTCTCGCATTGCATTAACTTGCTCTTCTGGATCAACAACATTAGCGCGCTTAGGATTGATTAATCGACCTGTGATCGTAACCTTAAAAGATGGTCAACAATTACCATTTTATGCGGTGGTATATGCGATTACTGATGATCGAATTGAATTGTTATTAGATCATCAACGTATTTCTGTGACCCCAACTTGGTTTGAAGCGCGTTGGGACGGTCAATTTAGTGTGTTATGGCGTCCACCGTTAGGGGATAAGACCACCATTCGTTTTGGTCAAAGTGGGGATCGAGTTACATGGTTGAATCAGCAATTGAATTCGTATTTGGGTGAAAATGGACCCCAAGTTGGTTATTTTGATCAAACGGTATTAGAAAAATTACGACGTTTTCAGCGTGCGCAAGATATTGCAGCCGATGGTATTGCTGGACCGATGACGCTGATGATCCTTGATTCGGCACTTAATCTTCCTGGGCCAACGTTACAACCGGAGCAAGCATAATGTCTCAGTTATTAACGGCATTAAAGCAATCAGATGAAAAGAATACTAACCAATCAAGCTTAGGAAAGAGTGATGGTGAGCCAATGAAAATTGTCCATCCTATGCGTGCTGTCAAAGCACAACAATCACGATCGAAGTGGATTGTACCGATAATTATTGCGTTATTACCCGCAGCCTCAGTTGTGGCGTATAAGGTTTATCAACAGCATTCAGTAGTGCCGATACCGGCCTTAAATGATCAGCGAGCAGCAGATGATCAGCGAACACCGACCAAAACGGCATTATCAACACCCGTTAATAGCGTCTTGCAAGCGCCTAAAAAGCCACTATTAGATCAAACCGTCGCGAATACTGATGTGATTTTTATGGCGTATCCTGACTTGGTGACTGAGCCATTGCCTATCAGTGATAGTCTTTACTCGGCCTCTCCAGCCTATACTTCACACACACAGACCAAAAGCCCGTCCAATAATCAGAGGGATGATGACCAATATACTGATCTTGGACCAACATATGATGATGTAGTGTCGATTAAGCCAGTAAAACACGCTTCTAAAGCATTACCAGCATCCCATGACCCTTATAAGCTAGATAACCTCGATTTATCTGATTTACCGCCAGAACTTGCAGCTAAGCTCAAATCAGCGATTGTGGCGACTGACGGTGAACAATATCCAGATAGTGATGTTGATCGTAGTGCCACCGAGCGTCGTCAGGCTTCTACTGCTGCAAAAACCAATGTTATTCCGATTGGGTTATTACCGAGTTCTGTGCAACACCAGTTACCGAAGATGAATTTTAATCAGCATATTTACTCTTCTACGCCAGCGAAACGGTGGGTGAAAGTTAATGGTAATGAACGTCATCAGGGTGATGTGATTGCACCTGGAGTAAAGTTAGTGAAAATTGAAGCGCGGGATGTGATTTTGGCATTTGACGGCTATCAATTTAGCATGCCAGCGTTATCTGAATGGTAATAGTAACAGTCAATTAATTAACCAAAAGGCAGCTAATATGATAGCTGCCTTTTTATTGTCTATTTGGATGGTTCTATTAACGACGGTGAAGATCTTGGTAGATTATGCCCAACCATTGGTACGTTTGCGACGACGAGGGGTGATATGGGGTAGCAATAATCCAAATAACAATCCGACGCCAGCAACTAAGCCGCCATAAGTAAACCATTTCATCAACAGGTCATCTTTTTGGGTATCAATTTTGGCACGTAACGTTCGAATTTCATCTTGAATAATCGTTAATTCATTTTGTAATTGAGTATTGCGCGTTTCAAATTGATTAATTTGGCTATTACGTTGAACCAAGGTCTTATTGAGTTCACTATTTTGAGCGTTATTGCTCGTTAGTGCTTCAGCCAATTGTGCTTTTACTGTTGTCAGCTCTGTTTCTAAAACGGGTAAACGCTGTTTTAGTGCGACATCCGTTGAAAGGAATTTAGATTCAACCCAGCCACTACGACCACGGTTATCAGTAATACGACTATAGTCTTTATTGGTTTCTAATACTGTTACCGGTTCGCCAGCATTAACACTACCGACAATACGGTATTGACTGCCAGGACCTTTTAATAGGTATGTATATAAATTGTCGGAAATATAATGAGGTTGTTCAGCATTAGCTATCGGGCTAATCAGTGTAAAACAGAACAAAAAAAAACTTATGAGATGCTTCACTATCGAATCCTTGATGAACCTGAAATGGTTAGAGATCGAGGATAGTAAGGGCTTTACGGGAAGGGAGCAAGAAAAGAGAGAGGGGGAGACCTCTCTCTTTGAACTCTGCCACTCTTTAACTAAATACTGCTTGTATTATGTAGAAGAAGATGATGGCAAGTAAAGCACCTGCCGGCAAAGTAACAATCCATGATGCAACGATGTTGCGAACAACACCAAGGTTAAGAGCAGCAATGCCGCGAGCAAAACCAACACCCAATACCGCACCAACAAGTGTTTGTGTGGTTGAGATTGGTAAACCCGTGCCTGATGCTATAACAACAGTCGACGCTGTTGCTAACTGAGCTGCAAAACCACGGCTCGGTGTTAACTCAGTGATGCCTGTACCTACGGTAGCCATTACTTTATGACCAAGAGTCGCTAGACCGATGACGATACCAATACCACCTAGAGGAAGGATCCACCATGCGATTTGGCTTTGCGCTGCAATTTGACCTGAGTTCTCAATGGTTGAAACAACCGCTGATAGTGGACCAATTGCATTTGCTACGTCGTTTGAACCATGGGCAAATGCCATTGCACACGCCGTAACAACCATCAATACGCTAAATACACTCTCAACGCCTGCATAACCATTACTATCTACTAGATCGTCATCAGCATATTTGCGCTGAATGTAGAAGTAACCTACAACCATGATGACAAAAGAGACACCAATGGATGCCATCCAAGCTTCACCCGTTGTTAGATGCAAACCTATATGTTTCAAACCCTTCTTAATTGTTACCAATGCAATGACCATCGCTGTGATAAACATATAAATGGGAACGAAACGCTTTGCATTTGCCATCGGGTTATCAGTATCAAAGATTAATCGTTGAGCACTGATGAAAATTAGATACGCAAATATACCGGCAATAAGCGGTGTAATTAGCCAGCTACCCACAATACCTTGAATTGAATGCCAATCCACTGCATTGGTGCCAACTGACACACAGGCAAAACCGATGATAGCACCGATAATTGAGTGTGTTGTTGAAACAGGCCAGCCCATAAAAGAAGCGACAAGTAGCCATGTACCAGCAGCAAGAAGCGCTGACATCATGCCAAAAACTAGGGTTTCAGGGTGGGCCGCATATAGAGAAGTTTCGATAACACCCTGTCGAATAGTATCGGTAACTTCACCACCTGCAAGATAAGCACCTGCAAATTCAAAAATCATCGCAATGATGATCGCTTGTTTTACTGTAAGTGCTTTTGAACCAACTGAAGTACCCATGGCATTGGCAACATCATTTGCACCAATACCAATCGCCATCAAAAGACCAAAAAAAGCTGCCACTCCGATTAATAGAGTGCCGTAGTTAGCCAGGATTTCCATTGTAAAACCTTGTTTTGTTAAATTCTCGTTATTAAGAACGCGAAAGCATAATTTCTAAACGTGAGCCGACCCGCTGTGCTTGATCAGCAATTGCGCCTACCCACTCGAGAATTTTGTACAGGAACATGACATCCACCGGGCTGTGTTGGTCTTCGATGGACATTAATTGTTGGCGTAAGACAATCTGCATAGCATCGGTATCGTCTTCGATAACATCTAGCTGATTAATCATTTCGGCGACAAGCGTCACTTCTCTGCCTTTGAAACCAGTTTCGAGTAATTCATCCAATTCATTGATTACACGGCGAGCTTGATCAGCCGCGTCTAAGCAACGTTGAATATATGCCACGAAGTCTGGGTACATGATAGCAGGCATTTGTAGCTTACGACCTAAGACTCGACCAGCGATATCTTTAGAGAGGTTAGCGAGTTTGTCCTGCTGGGTTAACAGTCCTAACATATCAGTACGATCTACTGGCATGAAAAGACCACGAGGAAGCTTCAGACGGATCTCACGCTTGAGTACATCCGCATCTTTTTCAAGTTGCGATATCTGTTCGCGTAAAACGGCCGCCTTTTCCCAATCTCCAGCATTACATGCCTCGAAGAACGGGATAAGCAGATCACAACACTCAGTTACGCGAATAACATGGCGTTGTAGTGGTTTGATTGGGGATTTTGCAAAGAGCCCCATTATTGTATTTACTGGCATAGCCGATCAACCTAAAGAGCGCCCGAATAAGGCTAAATCTTGAGCGATGGTCATTGAATCGCGCATTTTAACGTATTAAAGAGTATAGTGGAACTAGTTTTGATCAAGGTTTTATTGATATTTCTCACTTGCCCTTGAGTGAATAAGCAAATATCCTTGGTTTGCCACCGTTTATAGGTATAACTATGGAAACCGAGATAGAACTGAAGTTTTTTGTCTTACCAGAATTTTCAACTCAGCTGGTGGGAAAAATTTCCGCAGCTAAAATTCTGCAACAGAGCCGTCGAGAGTTGGGTAATATTTACTTTGACACTCCCGATCAAGTATTGCGCCAACATGATATCGGTTTACGTATTCGTCGTTTTGATGATGTGTTTGTTCAAACATTAAAAACGGCAGGCCGTGTTGTTGCTGGATTACATCAGCGTCCTGAATACAATGTTGAAGTGAATAGTACGGCACCAAGTTTAGCGCTTCATCCCGCAGATGCTTGGCCTCACGACTTTGATATTGTTGCTGTTCAGCAGCAAATTCAACCATTATTTAGTACTGATTTTACTCGTCAGCAATGGTTAGTAGCAATGCCAGATGGTAGCCAAATTGAATTAGCATTTGATCATGGTGAAGTGAGTGTCGATGATAAACGCTCGCCAATTTGTGAAGTAGAACTAGAACTTAAATCGGGTCAGACAGACGCTTTATTCACTTTAGCGCGTGAATTATGCGTTGATGGTGGAATGCGGTTAGGTAATCTTAGCAAGGCTGCTCGTGGCTACCGACTTGCTGCTGATTATCAAGGCGATCCTATCAAGTCGTTAGTTTTTGTTGAGACAACGTCTCAAGATTCAGTTGAAACTACATTTATTAATACGCTTGAACATGCGTTAGAGCATTGGCTGTATCATGAGCAAATTTATGTGGAACGCCAAGATCCGCAAGCGTTAATACAAATTTCACAAGCGTTAAGTTTACTTCGTCAAACTTTCGCGACGTTTGGCGGTATCATTCCTCGTCGTGCTAGTGCCTTGTTACGTCAAGAATTGCAATGGCTAGAAGGTGAGCTTGATTGGTTGGAAGAAGCGAACAGTATTCAGGCGTTGATTGACGATAAAGCCTATGTATTACGTAAGCTTAATGTTCGTAAAGCGTTACAACAGCAATTAGAACTTCGTTACGTACAATTACCTGATAGTGACGATATGATCCAATTGATGCGATCTGCGCGCTATTGTGGATTATTGTTAGATCTCAGCCGTTGGATTTTAAGCCGAGGCTGGCAGCCATTCCTTGATGATAAGTCCCGCGACAAGTTAGCGGCTCCCGTAAAAGGTTTTGCTGATAATATGTTAACCCGTTCATGGTCGGAATTACTTGATGTATTTCCTGCAGAGCGTCAGCTGAGTCGAATTGATTACCTTGATCAAAAGCCACGTTTAGTCCGTAATTTGATGAGTGGTATTGCTTTTGCAGGCTTATATGATGAAGATCGTCGCGCTTGTTTTAGAATGCCATGGTTAGATTTATTACAAGGCCTAGAAGATTTACGTGAATTAGAACCGATTCGACAGTTATTACCTTTATTTGAAGGTGATGACTTAGCGCAAATTGAAAAATGGCTGCAGCGTCAAGAAGAGTCATTATTACATGCCATGAGTCAGACTCGGCAGATCAGTATTGAGCTAACCCCTTACTGGCCGTAATAGGTAACGAGTTAGTCTTAAATATCAACGCCTCGCTTTATGCGGGGCGTTGTTGTTTTTATACTGATCACAACGTTACGGATACCATCATTGATGTGGTATCGGTCATGTTTTAAAGAATATCTTAGGTTGTTGGCTAAATATTTAATCACGGATGTCGATAACTAATTCAGAGAGTAAAGCAATGATGCTTATGGATGATATTACGGCTGGCGAATAATGCCGTCACTGCCAAGGTGAATGGTGTAAACGTTAGTGATACGGAGATGATGAATGGCGACGCTAATGTTTAAACCGTGGGAAAAGTGGTTAACCAACCTCAAATTAAGACCAAAATTGATACTATTAATGGTATTTAGTACGTTGCTGTTAATTGGTAAGCAGCTATGGGATGCGGAATTATTCTATCAAGCAGTGATCGCCAATCAGCAAGATAAAGTACAGCAATTAGCGGTGTCTAATGCGCAGATGCTAACGGCATTAATAACTGCTGAGGCCAAATCTGCTGCGGTAGTACCGGCATTATCTTCAACAATGACCAATAATGGCGTCTACGTTATTGATTATAGTGATGGTGGCATGCTAGATAAATCTGATCTTAAACAAGTGATTAATCTAAAACAGCTGCTTAAAAGTGGTCAAACACTGAGTGCTATTATTAATAATAATCAAAATAATCAGGCTTTTACGCTGCAAGATAATAGCGGTAATGGCTATATTGTAAAGCTACCGACCTTAAAGTTAGCGGTGATTAGCTATCAATCCAATGCGCAGGCATTCGCCTATTATCAGCAATACTTGTTCCAAATTGTGTGGCAAACCACCTTGATGGTGGCGATTTTTATTCTAGTATTATTTCTCGTATCACGGATTATGTTGCGTCAGATTAGCTATATTCAGCAACGTATTCAGGCATTAACTTGTTATGATTTATCTCCGCCAATAGTGATGGAATGCCGTGATGAGTTTGGTGATCTGAGCCGAGAACTTGAACAGAGTCGCATTCAGCTTACCACGGTATTTATTGCTCAGCGACAGGCAGCAAAAGCCCTCTTACAATCAGCTGAAATGATGTCACTAATGATGGATCAAACTAAACAATCGGCTCAAGAAGAGTTTGCTGAGATTGATCAATTAGCTTCAGCAATGGCAGAAATGACCTCGACAGTACAAACCGTTGCGGGTCATGCTCGTGATGCATCGAATGCAACCCTTGATACCTCAGAGCAAGCGGCAACAGGGCAGCAGTTTGTCAGTCGTACGATGGTGACGATTAACCAACTATCGAATGACATTACTCAATCAGCTGGTGCCGTTAATCAAGTGGAAACTCGAGTGGATAAAATAAGCTCAGTGATTGTGACGATTCAAAGTATTTCAGAACAAACTAATCTATTAGCACTTAATGCTGCCATTGAAGCGGCGCGAGCGGGAGACGCTGGGCGTGGTTTTGCAGTCGTGGCGGATGAAGTGCGTAATCTCGCTCAGCGCACTCAAACTGCGACGGTTGAAATCCAAGATATGATCGCGCAGTTGCAGCAAAGTGCACAGCAAGCCGTTCATTTAATGGAACGCAGTGTTGTTGAAGCGGCGGAAGGGGTTGAATTAGTCACCAGTGCGGGAGGTGAATTGAATAAAATCGTTGAACAAATTCAGCAGATTAATGATATGAACTTTCAGATTGCCGCAGCTGCAGAGCAACAAAGTACCGTTGCTGATGAAATGAACCTCAACTTAACCAATGTGCGAGAATTAGTCGATGGCTCGGTAGGTGTCGTTACTGAGTTAGCACAAACTGCTGTAGACATGCATCAGCAAGCCAATGATCTTGAAACCAAAATAGCCACGTTTAACGTGTAAATAAACTGCTGTTGGTTCGATAAAATAAAATTATAACGCCCATCGCTTGATGGGCGTTTTTGTATGCTAAATTAGAACTCTTTATCGAGTTACTTGTTCAAGGACAGCACATGGCGACCGAAAAACCATACCCATATCCAACTATTAATCATTGTAGCGATATCGTTATCGCCGCAGATTTAGCGTGGGAAAAATTAGCTCAGCAACAGCCACAACAGTTGGCGTTATGGCAAGGGGATGCTAAAGACGAATTGTATGCCATGTTAGGGCTGAGTGATTTTATTAGTGCTTCTTTACAACAGGACGCGCAGTTACTTGGATGGTTATTTGAACAGCGTCAGTACTGTGTGGCGATTGATTATCGTGAGTTATTGAGCCAACAACTTGCCCAAGTAACCGATGAAGCCAGTTTGATGCGTAGTTTGCGTCATTTTAGACGTCGCTATATGACGTTAATCGCATGGCAAGATTTTAGCCAGCAGGCATCTTTGCAGTATAGCCTCGCTTGTTTATCACAATTGGCAGAAGCGTTGATCATGGAAGCGTATCATTGGCTTTATCGCCAATGTTGCACCGAGTGGGGCACGCCAATGAATGATCAGGGCGAACCACAGCCAATGTTAATTTTAGGCATGGGTAAACTGGGCGGGGGGGAGCTGAATTTTTCTTCGGATATTGATCTTATTTTTACTTACCCTGAAAACGGTGAAACGGTCGGCGGTCGACGTAGCCTTGCCAATGCCCAGTTTTTTACTCGCTTAGGGCAGCGCTTGATCAAAGCGCTTGATCAAGTCACTTTTGATGGCTTTTGTTATCGGGTTGATATGCGGTTACGTCCTTTTGGCGATAGCGGACCGTTAGTGATGAGTTATGCGGCATTAGAAGATTACTACCAAGAACAAGGTCGTGATTGGGAACGCTACGCGATGATCAAAGCACGGGTTATGGGTAAAGAAAGTTTTAGCCAATATCAAGGTTTACGCCAAATGCTACGGCCGTTTGTATTTCGACGGTATATCGATTTTAGTGCTATTCAGTCGCTACGTCGCATGAAAGCGATGATTGGCAGTGAGGTGCGTCGGCGTGGCCTGACCAATAATATTAAATTAGGAGCGGGTGGCATTCGAGAAGTTGAATTTATCGCCCAATCTTTTCAATTAATTAGGGGTGGACGTGAACCAAGTTTACGAGGACGGGGTTTATTACCAACCCTTGCTGCAATTAAGGAATTGGCTTTATTACCGCCAGTTGATGTCGATACTTTAACCGCTGGATATTGCCATTTACGTCGCCTAGAAAATCTATTGCAAGCGATTGATGATAAGCAAACCCAAACCTTGCCAGATAAAGCCCTTGATCAAGCACGATTAGCGTGTGCAATGGCAGAGCCCAATTGGGCGGCATTAGTAGTAACGACAGAACAGCATATGAGCGCTATTCATGCCATTTTCGATGATATTATTGGCCATGATGAACAAGATAATCAGCAAGAAGTCGCGACTCAGTATCATGAAATGTGGTCGATGGTGACCAATGAGGACGTATTACTCAGTATTCTGGCTGAATTAGAGGCATCGGAGCAACAGTTACAAGCTCAGAATTTAATGGCTTTTAAACATGAATTATCAAAACGTACCTTAGGTCCTCGTGGGCGTGAAGCTCTAGCAACATTAATGCCTGAAATTTTAGCGCAAGTGGTGTTACGTGATGATGCGGTACAACTGTTACCGCGATTGACGAAATTGATCATTCGTATTGCTACTCGTACCACCTATCTTGAATTACTAACCGAACATCCCGTTGCACTTAAACAGCTTATTAGGCTATGTGCTGCTAGTCCAATGGTGGCGGATCAATTAGCCTTGTATCCGTTGTTATTGGATGAATTGCTTGATCCGCAGCATTTGTATCAGCCAACCCAACTCACCAGTTATCAAGATGAATTGCGTGAATATCTGGCTCGTATTCCTGAAGAGGATATGGAGCAACAGATGGAAGCGATTCGACAGTTTAAACAAACCCAATTATTACGTATCGCTGCTGCTGATATTGCAGGTGTACTGCCTATAATGAAAGTAAGTGATCACTTAACCTATCTTGCAGAAGCGATTATTGCTGCGGTAGTCAATCAAGCATGGTTACAAATATCAGCAAAATATGGCGAACCGGGTCATTTGTTAGAGCGTCAAAGTAAAGGTTTTGCCGTGATTGGTTATGGCAAAGTCGGTGGTTGGGAATTGGGTTATGGTTCAGATCTTGACTTAGTGTTTGTCCATGATTGCCCTGATAATATCTATACTACCGGTAATAAAGAGATTGATGGACGGCAGTTTTATTTACGTTTAGCGCAACGGATCATACATTTATTTTCAACCCGAACCGCTTCTGGGGTGTTATATGAAGTGGATATGCGTTTACGTCCGTCAGGTGCTTCAGGTTTATTAGTTACTACCGTGAGTGCATTTGGTGAGTATCAGCAGCAACAGGCATGGACATGGGAGCATCAAGCATTAGTACGGGCACGGATGGTATATGGAGATGCAATGTTACAGGCAGCATTTGCTAATGTTCGCCAGCAAGTATTAACAATACCGCGTGATCAGCTTCAATTAGCCGATGATGTGGTTAGTATGCGCCATAAAATGCGGGCGCATCTAGGTAAGAAAAAAGTGGCTATGTTTGGTCTAAAACAAGATCAAGGCGGGATCACTGATATTGAGTTTTTAGCGCAGTATTTAGTGTTAGCTTATGCTCATCAACAACCTGCTTTAACGCGCTGGTCTGATAATGTGCGTATTTTTGAATCATTGGCGGATCATGACATTATTGATAGCACTATCGCGAACCAATTACAGCACGCTTATTGTGATATGCGAAATGCGATACATCGATTGAGTTTGTTAGGTCTGCCTGCATATGTCGATCAGCAGCAATTTGTTGATATGCGGCATATTGTTGAGTTGGTATGGCAACAATGGTTAGAGCCTAATGAGGTTTAGCGGTTATCCTAATGCCCCTCGATTTTAGTTTATGTTAAGATTCGAACGTTGCCATATTCTCGGAGAAAAAAATGAAACTGACGCTGCCTGATTATAACCATGCAGAGGTATTGATTGTTGGCGATGTAATGCTCGATCGTTACTGGACGGGTCCCACTGAACGTATCTCACCAGAAGCGCCAGTGCCAGTGGTTAAAGTTGATCAGATTGAAGAACGCCCGGGTGGCGCGGCCAACGTAGCAATGAATATTGCAGCGTTAGGTGGTCATGCTAAATTGATCGGCTTAACTGGAACGGATGAACCTGCACGTGCATTAACTGAAAAATTGTCGTCACTCAATGTGAGTAGTGATTTTGTTGCATTGGCTGAATATCCCACTATTACTAAATTACGGGTAATGAGCCGTGGTCAGCAGTTGATTCGATTAGATTTTGAAGAAGGCTTTCAGAATGTTGATCCTGCATTAATACTTGAACGTATGCAACCAGCGCTCAAGAATGCGAAGGCCGTGATATTATCGGATTATGCCAAAGGCGCGTTGGTACATGTGCAGGCGATGATTCAATTAGCGCGTGCAGCAAAATTGCCGGTATTGATTGATCCTAAAGGTACCGACTTTGAACGTTACCGTGGTGCAACGTTACTGACGCCGAATTTATCAGAGTTTAAAGCCGTTGTAGGGTGTGTTAATTCTGAGCAAGAGTTAGTCGACAAAGGCATGGCATTAATTGAAAAATTTGATTTTGAAGCCTTATTAGTCACCCGTTCTGAACATGGAATGACACTGCTTGAAAAAGGCGGTGAACCATTACATATGCCGACTTTGGCGCAAGAAGTTTACGATGTGACCGGTGCTGGTGATACGGTTATTTCAGTATTAGCCGCTTCATTGTCAGCAGGTAAATCGTTGTCAGATTCATGCAAGCTTGCGAATGCTGCTGCTGGCGTGGTAGTCGCGAAGTTAGGTACTTCAACCTTATCGACGATTGAATTAACGGAAGCGATCCATGGCAGCCAAGATTGTGGGTTTGGGGTTATTTCTGAATTAGCGCTGGTTGATGCGGTTAAATTAGCCCGTGCCCGTGGTGAAACCGTAGTTATGACCAATGGCTGTTTTGATATTCTTCACGCAGGTCATGTGGCTTACTTAACGCAAGCGGCTAAATTGGGTGATCGTTTAATTGTTGCCGTTAACTCTGATGATTCAGTCAAAGGCTTAAAAGGCCCTGGACGTCCGGTTAATCCTGAAGATCGCCGTATGGCGGTATTAGCAGGTTTAGGTGCGGTTGATTGGGTGGTTCCGTTTACCGAAGAGACACCGCAACGACTAATTAGTGAAGTGTTACCGAGCATTTTAGTTAAAGGTGGTGATTATACACCTGACCAAATTGCGGGTGGCAAAGAAGTGATTGCTGCGGGTGGTCAAGTATTAGTGCTTAATTTTGAAGATGGTTGTTCGACCTCTAAAATCATTGAAGCTATTCGTGGTGGGCGTGGTTAATCTTAGGATTATCACCCACAAAAAAAGCGCCGTGAGGCGCTTTTTTTATATCGATATTGTCAGGCTTATTTAGTTTGTACTAAACCTGAATTGATATCTAATACGTCTTGTTCGCTAAGTGTGCCTACCGCTTGCTTTAACTGTAATTGCGCTAGGATATAATCGTAACGCGCATTAGAAAGCTCACTGTTAGCTGAGTATAGGCTACGGGTTGAGTCTAATACATCAACAATAGTACGGGTACCTACATCAAAACCTGCTTCAGTTGCTTCTAACGCAGATTTTGCAGAAACCACTGATTGTTTATAAGCATTGATTGAACCAATGGTCGCGTTAATGTTGTTGTAGTAGTTACGGACATTTTTTACCACTAAGCGGTATTGTGCTTCCAGATTTTCACTAGCTGATACGTATTTATATTGGGCTTGTTTTACCTGAGAGGTGGTATTACCACCATTGTAAATGGGTAAATCAAGTTTAATCCCTGCGGTTAGGCTACCTTGATCTGGCGAACCAGGCATTGGGCTCGTGTCATCATATTGATAACCTGACTCAAACGATAAGGTCGGTAAGTGTCCAGAATCTGCTAACGAAATATTATCACGCGCAATATCTTGACCAATGCGCGATGCTAATAAGGTCAGGTTTTCAGTCTCAGCATCTTTTACCAGATTATCGGCAGCCAGTTTTGGCTTGTTGGCTGAGAAGCTAGCAGTATTTAATGGATCTAATGACGAATAAGCATTACCAGTAATTTCACGTAATTCTTCGTAGCTGTTAGCAAGGGTATTCTTCTTAACAATGATAGAAGCCAGTACCGTATCGTATTGTGCTTGAGCATCATAAACGTCTGTGATCGCAGATAGACCCACTTCGAAGCGTTGTTTCATTTGCTCTAATTGACGACCGACGGCTGCTTTTTCTGCTTCACCAAATTTCAAGTCATCTTTGGCTTTTAAAACATTAAAATACGCTGTAGAAACGCGTAAAATAAGACCTTGTTGAGCTACCGCGTAAGAAGCATCGCTTTGACGAGCTTGTTTTTCTGCGATATCAAGACCTACCCAGCTGGCACGGTTGTATAATGATTGGCTTAAACTAACACCCGCATTAAAACCGTTATCTCGGCCATCTTTGGCATCAAGGTAGTAGGTATTGTAGCCAGCAGAAAGATTAATTTGTGGCAAAAGTGTGCTACGTGAAGAATTGATTGCTTCAAAAGCTGCATCTTTATCGGCCGCGGCTTTTAGAAGTTGGGGATCATTTTGCTTGGCTTGCTGATAAATCTGAGCGAGATCGTCAGCCGATGCTGATTGACTAATAGAGCCAATTACAAGGCTAATAATGATTGGAAGCAATTTTTTCATGGATGCCTTTCCTGGTCTTGCTGACAAAAATGGGAATGTATAAATAGTGCAAGCGTTATTTTACCTGAAGCGGGCTTGCTTGAAACTGATCATTACGTAGTTTTACTTAATGATTGTATTTTAACATTCAATTATAGGTTCATTGTAATCGATTTAATAAACAGCGTGTCAAAAAGATACATAATATTTAATTGTTTAAACGCTAAAAATGGAATATTACACTTTTAGTATGGCCGTAAGGAATATAACCTAAATTTGATACTATCTGACTGAAGTTGGTTAACTTTTAATAGATATCTATCCTCAAAGGAGACGAAATTATGGATAAAACGTCAAATAGTTTACCTACTCAACCGACGTTTAATCGGCAAGATGTTGAAATTTTATCAACTAAAACAGTGTATGACGGTTTTTTTAAAATGGTTAAATACCGCTTACGGCATAAGTTATTTGCTGGTGGTTGGAGTGGCGAGTTTGAACGCGAATTGTTTGAACGTGGTCATGCCGCTGCGGTTTTACCTTATGATCCAGTGCTTGATCGGGTGGTATTGATTGAGCAGTTCCGTGTTGGTGCGATGGCGGCTAATTGTCAGCCATGGCAGTTAGAAATTGTTGCGGGTATGCTCGATCATGATAATGAATCGCCGGAGCAAGTGGTACGCCGAGAAGCGACGGAAGAATCGGGATTAGTGTTGGGTAAAACAGAAAAAATATCACGCTATTTATCCAGTTCAGGTGGCTGTTCCGAAATACTTGATATCTTTATTAGTGAGGTAGATAGCCGTTTAGCTGCTGGTATTCATGGTGTCGCCAGTGAATCAGAAGATATTCGGGTTCATGTTGTTTCAAGAAATCAGGCTTATCAATGGTTAGAATCTGGTAAAATTGAAAATGCGGCTACAATTATCGCACTACAATGGCTGCAGTTACATCATCAACGTTTGCGAAAAGCATAAAATAAATTATCGTATAATCCTAGGGGAATGATTTGAATAAAAGGTATACTGTTGATTTGACAAGCCTAATGCGCTTGTATGAAACTAATTACGCAAAACTCTTACCGTTATTGCCGCGTAGCGATGATGTTGGAGATGTGCAGGTATACCTCGTCTGTAATGATACATACCAGTTGAAAATTATTGAATCGACTCGCTATACCACCGTGGTAACATTAGGTTTAGTTGATAATGAGAGCGTTGTTGATTATTTAGCGCCCTTACTCACGGTACGGTTATATCATGATGCTAAGGTCGCAGAAGTGTGTGCTGTGCAGCAGATTTCTCGTCTCAAGCCAATATATGATTATCCAAACTTGCGTATGCACCAAAAAAATGAGAAACATCAAGTCAACCTTTTCTTAGGTGACTGGTTGAAGCATTGTTTACGCCACGGGCTTAGTAAACAATGCGTTTGTTAATTGAACTTAATTGCTCAGAATAGACAAGGTTTTTGACGTTTTGCAGACCTATTCGCTGCCGCAGACCAACCCCGAAAGTGTGGTTCTTCTGCAAATTACCGACACTCATTTGTTTGCCAATGGTTCCGGCTCTTTGCTTGGCGTGGCAACCAAAGACAGTTTTCATGCCGTGCTTAATGGGGTAGATGCTGCTGCGCGTCATTTTGACGCCATCGTTGCTACGGGTGATATTTCTCAAGATCACACCCCTTATTCTTATCAGCGTTTTGCTGATGGTATTTCACGCTGGTCACAACCGTGCTTTTGGTTACCGGGTAATCATGATTTTCAGCCAACGATGCAATCCATTTTACCGAGTGAGCAAATAAAGCCACAACAGCAGGTACTAGTGGGCGATCATTGGCAAATGATTTTACTTGATAGCCAAGTGCAAGGTGTACCGCATGGTGAGCTAAGCGCTGCACAGTTAGTTTTATTAGATGCCGCTCTTGCACGTTACCCTGATCGGCATGCATTAATTTTATTACATCATCACCCGCTTGAAGCCGGTAGTGCGTGGCTAGATCAACATCAACTACATAATAACAGTGGCTTATGGAAGGTGATTGATGACCATCCTCAAGTAAAAGCAGTATTGTGTGGTCATATTCATCAAGATTTAGATCGTACTTACCATGGCGTACGCGTGCTGGCGACACCATCAACCTGTATTCAATTTATGCCAGATTCTGATGATTTTGCTTTAGATCATAATAATCCGGGGTGGCGTTACTTAGAATTAATCAATGATGGACAAATTATTACCAGCGTCCACCGTATTAGTGGTGATCAATTTAAACCTAAACTTGATGCAGAAGGGTACTGATGCCGTCGTTATTAATTTATTTACATGGGTTTAATAGTTCACCATTTTCCTTGAAAGCCCAACAAATGCTAGCCTATTGTCGTGAACATCGACCTGATATAAAGGTCATAGCGCCTCAATTACCAAGTTATCCGGCACAAGCAAGTCAATATTTGACACAATTGATTGAGCAATATAACGACCATTACACTATCGGTGTTGTTGGTAGTTCTTTGGGGGGCTATTTAAGTGCTTGGCTCAGTGAGCGTTATCAGTTGTCAGCAGTGTTAGTTAACCCAGCGGTTACGCCTTATCAGCTGTTGGTTGATTATCTTGGGCCACAACAGAATCCCTATAGTGGTGAAAATTACGTGTTGGAACCTCAACACATTGATGAGTTAAAAGCACTCGACGTGATTACTATTACTCAGCCACAACGGTTGTGGGTGTTATTACAACAAGGCGATGAAGTGCTAGATTATCGTCAAGCAGCATTAAAATATGCACACTGTAGGCTAACAATAGAAGCTAATGGTGATCATAGTTTTTGTAATTTTGAACGTTTTCCCGCCACCATTCTTCAATTCTTAGGGTTATAACCTGACTTATCTGTTCATTGAGTAACGAGATAGGCTACCCTATAAATCAAGTTATGTGCATTAGCATAAAATCGATACCCAGTTTACGTCCCTTTTCATGACGACAGAAAAGAGACTCGACTCACTGAATGTGAGTCTTCCGCTGACTCTTGCTTGACAACATCGCGAGGGTTACTGACTATTGTTTGCAAAATTTTCCCGTAAATTTCCGTGATATGACAGATCAAAGCTATAACGCTGGAGCCATTGAGGTTCTAAATGGCCTTGAGCCAGTACGCCGCCGTCCGGGTATGTATACCGATACGGTAAGACCTAACCACCTCGGTCAAGAAGTTATCGATAACAGTGTCGATGAAGCCTTGGCTGGACATGCTCGTAAAGTCGAAGTCATTCTTCATGCCGATCAATCATTAGAAGTGATTGATGACGGTCGTGGTATGCCTGTTGATATTCATCCAGAAGAAGGTGTTTCTGGGGTTGAGCTTATTCTCTGTAAATTACATGCCGGAGGTAAATTCTCGGGTAAAAACTACCAATTTTCAGGTGGCTTGCACGGGGTAGGTATTTCCGTTGTTAACGCCCTTTCTGATCGGGTTGAAGTGACTGTTAAACGTGACGGTCAAGTGTATCAAATCGCATTTGAAAACGGCGATAAAGTCTCTGAATTAGAGGTTATTGGTACTTGTGGTCGTCGTGCTAAAGGCACTAAAGTCCATTTTTGGCCGAACCCTAAATATTTTGATAGTGCCAAATTTTCGGTTACTCGTCTTAAAAGTAATTTAAAAGCTAAAGCCGTTTTATGCCCTGGCTTAGAAGTTGTTTTTACTAATAAAATCACCGATGAAACAATACGTTGGTGCTATGACGATGGCTTGAAAGATTATTTGGCTGAAGGCGTAAAAGGTTACACTTTACTGCCTGAAGAACCTTTTACAGGTGTCTTTAGTGGTGCGACAGAAGCGGCTGATTGGGCGTTATTGTGGCTACCTGAAGGTGGTGAACTGATCACTGAAAGTTACGTTAACCTGATCCCAACCGCACAAGGTGGTACCCATGTTAATGGTCTGCGCCAAGGTTTACTTGATGCGATGCGTGAGTTCTGTGAATTCCGCAATTTGTTACCGCGTGGAGTAAAACTTACCGCTGATGACATCTGGGATCGCTGTGCATACGTATTATCAGTGAAAATGCAGGATCCACAGTTTGCTGGTCAAACCAAAGAACGCTTATCGTCACGTCAATGTGCGGCATTTGTTTCAGGTGTAGTGAAAGATGCCTTTAGTTTATGGCTTAATGAACGTCCACAGCTGGCGGAGTTATTAGCTGAAGTCTGTATTGCTAATGCCCATCGACGTATGCGTGCCAGCAAGAAAGTGGTGCGTAAGAAAATTGCCTCAGGTCCGGCTTTACCGGGTAAATTAGCCGATTGTTCGCAGCAAGATCTAAACCGCACAGAATTGTTCTTAGTGGAAGGTGATTCGGCAGGCGGTTCAGCGAAACAAGCTCGCGATCGTATGTTCCAAGCTATCATGCCATTACGCGGTAAGATATTGAATACGTGGGAAGTATCATCTGATCAAGTACTTGCATCAGAAGAAGTCCATAATATTTCAATCGCATTAGGTATTGATCCTGATAGTGATGATTTAAGTGGTCTACGTTACGGTAAAATCTGTGTTCTTGCCGATGCGGACTCCGATGGACTACATATCGCAACGTTATTATGTGCCTTGTTTATGAAGCACTTTGAAGCGTTAGTACGAGCAGGGCATATATTTATCGCGATGCCACCCCTTTATCGTATCGATTTGGGTAAAGAGGTTTTTTATGCACTGGATGAATCAGAAAAAAATGCCATTCTGGAGCGTTTAAAAGGCAAGCGCGGTAAGATCAACGTGCAGCGCTTTAAAGGTCTGGGTGAAATGAACCCACTGCAATTACGTGAAACTACCATGGATCCTAATACCCGTCGTTTAGTTCAACTTACTATTGATGATGATAGTGAAACTAATGAAATGATGGATATGCTGCTCGGTAAAAAGCGCGCAGAAGATCGTCGCCATTGGCTACAAAGCAAAGGCGACATGGCGGAAGTGTAATTCAGCCCCACATATATCTCATTTTTAAATCGGCAAACATTATGTTTGCCGAATCGCATTATTTAAGACGGATTATCTCACGATGACTGATGTCTCTATGGATGGCGTTGAACAGCTTCCACTTAGAAAGTTTACTGAAGACGCTTATTTAAACTACTCCATGTATGTAATTATGGATCGTGCCTTACCTTTTATTGGTGACGGCTTAAAACCAGTACAACGTCGTATTATTTATGCGATGTCAGAGTTAGGTTTGAGTGCCACTGCAAAATATAAAAAATCAGCACGTACTGTCGGTGACGTATTAGGTAAATTCCATCCACACGGCGACTCGGCGTGTTATGAAGCGATGGTACTAATGGCACAGCCTTTCTCTTACCGTTATCCGTTAGTGGATGGTCAGGGTAACTGGGGTGCGCCTGATGATCCAAAATCTTTTGCTGCAATGCGTTATACCGAATCCCGTTTATCGCGTTTTTCAGAAATATTATTAGCTGAAATAAATCAAGGCACAGCAGATTGGGTACCTAACTTTGACGGTACTATGCTTGAGCCTAAAATGCTGCCAGCACGATTACCGCATATTTTATTGAATGGTATTACCGGTATTGCCGTGGGTATGGCAACCGATATTCCCCCGCATAATGTGCGTGAAGTCGCTAATGCTGCGGTGCATATGATCGATAATCCAAATGCTGATCTTGAACAACTGATGATGTTTGTTCAAGGTCCAGATTATCCGACTGAAGCTGAAATTATCACTTCAAAATCTGATTTGCAGAAAATGTATGCTACGGGTCGTGGCAGTATTAGAATGCGTGCGATTTGGCATAAAGAGAACGGTGATATTATTATTACTGCGCTGCCTCATCAGACGTCAGGTGCCAAATTATTGGAGCAAATTGCCGCGCAAATGCGTGCTAAAAAGCTGCCAATGGTCGAAGATTTACGTGATGAATCTGATCATGAAAATCCAACCCGAATCGTGATAGTGCCTCGTACAAATCGGATTGATTGTGATCAATTGATGAATCACTTATTCGCTTCGACAGATTTAGAAAAAAGTTTCCGTGCTAACATCAATATGCTGGGTTTAGATGGTCGTCCACAAGTGAAAGGCTTAGTGACGATCATTAAAGAATGGCTCGAGTATCGTCGTAATACGGTCCGTCGTCGTTTGCAGTATCGTTTAGATAAAGTTATCGCTCGATTACATATTTTAGAAGGCTTATTAGCGGCGTATTTAAATATTGATGAAGTGATTGAGATCATTCGTAGTGAAGATGATCCGAAAGCAGAATTAATGTCTCGCTTTGATTTAAGTGTCACTCAAGCTGATGCTATTTTAGAAATAAAACTGCGTCAATTAGCCAAGCTTGAAGAAATTAAGATCCGTGGTGAATTAGACGAATTAGCTAAAGAGCGCGATCAGCTTGAAAAGTTGTTAGGTTCTGAGCGTCGTTTAAATACCTTGATTAAAAAAGAAATTATCGCTGATGCTGAAAAGTATGGCGATGATCGTCGTTCTCCATTGGTTGAACGAGCAGAAGCAAAAGCATTAACAGAGCGTGATTTAATTCCAAGTGAAACGATCACCGTGGTGTTGTCTGAAAAAGGTTGGATCCGTCATGCCAAAGGGCATGAGGTTGATCCTAATACGCTGAATTATAAATCAGGGGATAATTATCTTGCCCATGCGCGTGGTAAGAGTAATCAGCCTGCTATTTTCCTCAGTTCAGATGGTCGTAGTTATGCGCTTGAATCGCATAGTCTACCGTCAGCACGTAGCCAAGGTGAACCTATTACCGGTCGTCTAAATCTGACTCCTGGCACCAATATGCGTCAGGTAATGATGGCGGATGATAATCAATTATGGCTAATGGCATCGGATGCTGGCTATGGTTTCATTTGTAAAAGCAGTGACATGGTTTCTAAAAATAAGAGCGGTAAAGCCTTATTAACCGTACCTGAAAAGTCATTGGTATTACCGCCTCAACCGATTGCTGATATTAATAACGACCAAATCATGGCGATCACCAATGAAGGTCGAATGTTGTTATTCCCAATTAAAGATTTGCCGCAACTAGGTAAAGGTAAGGGTAATAAGATCATTAATATTCCATCAGCACGAGCAAAAGCGCGTGAAGAATTTTTATCTTACTTAACGGTTATTACCGCAGATAGCCATGTTACCTTGTATGCTGGTAAGCGGAAGTTAGGCTTGAAACCAAGTGATCTTGAGAATTTCCGTGGTGAACGAGGCCGTCGAGGATCAATGTTGCCACGTGGATTGCAACGAGTGACTGAGATTGAAATTGATTCACCACAAACTCTTAGTGATGATCAATTAACTGACAGTTAATTTCGGCTATACACACAATAAAGCCCTCGTATCTATGAGGGCTTTTTAATGATTTATTTGCGTCAATTGTGCTGCTGTCGCTTGAGTTGTCGATACACATAACAAGTGTAATTTCCCTTGTGGTGGGTATACTAGCGCACACTTGTACGCTGAGGAGTGTTTTAATGATTTATATTTTGCGCATGATTGCGATCGCTATTTTTGCCATTGTAACTTTTGTCTTTGGCTGTGGTTATTGTTTATTTAGTCCCCGTAATCCTAAACATGTTTATACTTTTGGGCGACTTTTTAGCAAAATGTCACGTGTTGTTGGCATTAAACTAGAGATCCGTTATGCGGAAGGTGCTGAGCAAGTCGGCCCTGCGGTTTATATCGCTAACCATCAAAATACTTATGATTTATTTACCGTTTCAGGTGCAATCATGCAGCGTACAGTCACGGTTGGTAAAAAAAGTTTAGTCTGGATCCCATTGTTTGGGCAGCTATATTGGATCACCGGTAACATTCTAATTGATCGTGCAAATCGCAGTAAAGCAGTAGGTACTATTGGTCAGGTTGTGGATAAAATCAAAAAAAATAAAGTATCCGTATGGATGTTCCCTGAAGGTACACGCTCGCGTGGTCGTGGTTTATTGCCGTTTAAAACCGGTGCTTTTCATGCGGCTATTGGCGCTCAAGTGCCGATTGTACCGATTGTGTGTAGCTCAACCGATAAGGTAAAACTTAATCGTTGGGATAACGGGTTAGTGATTGTTGAGGTAATGAAGCCGATTGCAACTGTTGGTTTAGAAAAAGAAGATGTACGAAACTTACTTACTCAAAGCCGTAAACTAATGGCGACTAAACTGGCAGAATTGGATCAAGAAGTCGCTCAGCGTAATAAACATTAATACTTAATATATAATACTTAAAAATCATAACTAAAAGATATAGTATAAGTGTTATTAACAAGGGCATGTTTTATAAGCATGTCCTTGTTTTGTTTTATAGTTACTTAATAACGATAAGCAATATTTTGAGACAGTAAGTAGAAGATAATCATGACTGAAGAATATGTAATATTAGTAGATGAACAAGGCCATCAACTTGGTCTACAAGAAAAAATGCAAGCTCATCGTGATGGTGCATTGCACTTGGCTTTTTCGGTATTACTTTATCGAGATACTCCTTTTGGGCGTGAATATTTATTACATCAACGTGCATTAGAAAAATATCATAGCGGCGGTTTATGGACTAATACTTGTTGCTCTCATCCTCGGCAGAGGGAAAGCCTAAGTCAGGCTGGTGTGCGTCGTTTACAAGAGGAGATGGGGATTACATTGACGGCCCCGTTAGCAGATGTAGGTCATTTTTGTTATTACGCTAAATTGGATAATAAATTGATTGAACATGAGTTAGATCATGTCTTGATTGCCAATGGTGAGGGGATGGTATTTACTCCTAATCCGGCGGAAGTGATGGCATATCGTTGGTGGTCTACTGCTGAATTACAGTTGCAATTACAACAGGCACCGCAGTTGTTTACAGCATGGTTTGCACAAGTATTAGCTCTGGCAGAGCGAACACATAGCGAGTGCTAGGAACAAAAAGCGATCACTGATTTCAGTCTCGTGATCGCTATTTTTATAATTATTTACGTACTGCAATTGCTTCAATTTCAATCTTCACATCTTTAGGTAGACGTGCAACTTCAACACAAGATCGAGCAGGATAAGGTGCATTGTGTTCATCAAAGAATGCACCGTAGACTTCATTTACCGCACCAAAATCATTCAGATCTTTAACAAAGACCGTCATCTTCACAATGTCAGCCACAGTAAGACCAGATGCTGCAACAACAGCTTTAACGTTATCTAATGATTGACGTGTTTGGGCGGCAATATCTGCTGCAACTTCACCTGTTAGTGGGTTAACCGGGATCTGACCTGATGTCATTACCATGCTGCCAAGATCTACACCTTGTACGTAAGGACCGATTGCTGCAGGTGCTTGCTCTGTATGAAGAATTTTTGTCATGAGTTATCCTATTTTATGGTCATTAAAAGGCAAAATAATCGCCTTTCAGTGTGTATTGATATGGGGGCAATAAAACCTATATTCAACTAATCATTATGGCTATCAATCGCTATTTAAGTCCTAAGCGTTGTTTTACGATCTGTAAGCATTGGTCTATTCGTGTAATGTCTTTGGGCGCAACCATAACGGTATCATTACCACCAACCGTGCCTAAAATGTCAACGTGAGGTTGCATATCAATTAACCTTGCCACCAATTGCGCCCCACCAGGATGGGTTTTTATAACAACCACTAACTGATTATGACTAACAAACTCTATTTGTGATGCAATCGAGGCATTAATCAGAATCGGTTCATTTTCAGTGGTTAGACAATATATTTTTTTACCTGCGGCATTGGGCACCTTAGCGACACCTAGTCGTAATAATAGCCGTGATACTGTTGATTGACTGATATCGTGAAAGCCTAATTGAATTAATTGATACCGAATATCATCTTGGGTTGTAAAACTTTGTTGTTGTAATAAGCGTTTACATGCAGATGTCATATTATCATTACAAGAATGATGTTCGATTGCTGGGTGTTGGGTGTCCATTTGAAGTCACTCCTTGGCAATGTATCGATCAATAATAGATTAGGCGGGATAGATTATCGGTGTCGCTATAAGAGGCTGTAATCATTAGATGATAATGCCATTTGTTGTATATTAATGGTAGCAATTATAATGTAGCGGAGATATGACCATTATCACCAAATAACAAACGTGATATGAAGTTATGCCAGTGAATGATAGTAATGTGATGACGATTAACGTTATAGATTACTTTGAGTTTGTCGTTAATTGAATCCAGATAAAAAATGCCCAGCGCATATTGATAGTGCTTTCTCGTTGAAAGTGTATGTGCTGGGCAGGTTAAATATAATGCGTTAGCTATTACATTCAGTCACGATTTGGCGTGAGAATACTTTTTCGCAGTACTTACACTTTAATTGAATATCCGCTTTTTTAGTCAATACTTTAAAACCACTATTTACCGGTTCACCATGTGAAATACAGTTGCTATTTGGGCATTTAAAAATAGCACTGATAAACTCAGGTAATGATAAATTAAGCTTCTTAACCACGGCATAATTTTCAATTTGATTAACCGTTGCTTTAGGAGCATAAAGGGCTAATTGATTGGCTTGATCTTCGCTAACAAACACATTCTCAATTTTAATCAGATCTTTAGCGCCTAATGCTGACGACGGTAAGTTAAGACCAATCGTCACGCGTTCGTTAGTACCATCAATGTTGAATAATTTAAGGATTTTAATGCCAACATTTGCTGGAATATGATCGATAACGGTGCCGTTTTTAATTGCTTCAACTTTGAGTTGGGTTTCTTTAACCATGATCGTCATACCTCGTTATAGGGTTTCATTAAGGACAAGTGCAAGTAATGCTTGACGTGCATAGACGCCATTCTCTGCTTGTTGGAAGAAATAAGCATGTTTAGTCTTATCGACATCAACCGTGATTTCATCAACCCGTGGTAGTGGATGTAATACTTTTAAATTGTCGCGGGCGCTTTCTAACATGCTCGCTGTCAGAATATAAGCCGCTTTCATATGGACATATTCAGACTCATCAAAACGTTCTTTTTGAACCCGTGTCATATAAAGAATATCTAATTCAGGAATAACATCTTCCATGTTGTTATGGAGGCTGTAACTGATCCCCGCATCATCCAATTCTTCACAAATGTAATCTGGCATTGCCAATACTTCAGGGGCAATAAAGAAGAATTTAACATCATTAAACTTTGATAATGCTTGAGTTAATGAGTGTACGGTACGGCCATATTTTAAATCACCCACAAAGGCGATATTAATACCATCAAGTCGGCCTTGAGTTTCATGGATAGTAAACAGATCCAATAAGGTTTGGGTTGGATGCTGGTTAGCACCATCACCACCATTGATAACGGGGACGCCATTGGAAAATTCAGACGCTAATCGAGCTGCACCTTCTTGTGGGTGACGCATAACAAAGGCATCTACATAAGAGGTGATCACTTGCACTGAATCAGATAATGTCTCGCCTTTATTTGCCAGCGAGGTATTGCCTGGTGAATCAAACCCAACCACAGTACCGCCTAGACGCTGAATGGCGGTTTCAAAAGAAAGACGAGTACGGGTTGAAGGTTCAAAGAAGCAACTTGCGATGACTTTATTTTGCAGCAAAGTCGGGTTCGGATCGGCTTTTAGTCTCGCAGCGGTATCAATAATAAGCTCGAGTTCAGCGCGATTAAGCTCGGGGATGGAAATAATATGCTTCTTAAACAGCGAATTAGCCATGGCTTCTTTCCCTATGATGGTGTGATTAAATTAACAACTGTCTTTGTTACTAAATTTTAGGCAAAAAAAAGCCCCCTACTAAAAGGAGGCTTTTTTTTGAAAAATAGTAAAAATAAAATAACAAACCATCATCAATGGATGATTACTGCGAGTCAATATTGTGTTCATGGCAGGGTTCATTTTTTATCTCTTGCTAGGCAAATTGCAAGGATTATACCGTCTATTTTTAATGGCGCAAGCGTTTGCGTTAACTATTCAAACAACGGATTTTTATGCAATTAAAACTGAAATATCTTAGGACTATTTTGTTTGTATTTATTTGTAAAATAACACTTTTAATTAATGTTAAATAATGTGATTGAAATAATATGCAACTGCCGCTCAAGTAAGCGGCAGTTAAGTAACAGTGGTAATGTTATAGGAGGAGCCGTTAGCTACCTAACGTCGCAACCATTACTGCTTTTATGGTGTGCATGCGGTTTTCAGCTTCATCAAACACAATTGAATGCGCTGATTCAATCACTTCATCGGTCACCTCAACCCCTTTAGATAACACGGGATAAGCTTGGGCTAATTCTTTGCCAACAGCGGTATCTTCGCCGTGGAAAGCTGGTAAACAGTGCATAAATTTAACGTGTGGGTTTCCCGTTGCTTTTAACATTGCCATATTAACTTGGTATGGCAGCATTAAGTTAATTCGCTCTGCCCACGCTTCTTTGGCTTCACCCATAGATACCCAGACATCAGTGTAAAGGAAATCACAGCCTTGAACGCCTTCTTGAACATCTTCAGTCATGGTGATTTTAGCCCCTGTTTCAGCGGCAATTTCACGGCATTGAGCCACAAGTTCAGCATCAGGCCAAAATGTTTTTGGTGCCACTAGACGAATATCCATTCCCATTTTAGCAGCGCCGACCATCAATGAATTGCCCATGTTATTACGTGCATCACCTAGGTAAGCAAATGATATTTGGTGTAATGCTTTACCGCGACCGTGCTCTTGCATGGTTAGAAAGTCAGCTAAAATTTGTGTTGGGTGGAATTCATCTGTTAGACCATTCCATACTGGGACCCCTGCATATGTACCAAGCTCTTCAACAATGGCTTGACCAAAACCACGGTACTCAATGCCATCGTACATTCGACCTAATACACGTGCGGTATCTTTCATTGATTCTTTATGGCCAATTTGAGAACCGGACGGGCCTAAATAAGAAACTTGAGCACCTTGGTCAAAAGCGGCAACTTCAAATGCGCAACGAGTACGGGTTGAGGTTTTTTCAAAAATCAGTGCAATATTTTTACCTTTTAGGCGTGGTTGCTCATAACCATTGTATTTTGCTTTTTTTAATTCAGCCGAAAGCTCAAGTAAATGTTGAATCTCACGAGGAGTGAAATCAAGTAATTTTAGGAAGTTACGATTACGAAGATTAAAAGCCATGATGTATCCCTCTTAAGGTTCAGTATCTCTTCGACTGAATCTTGTTATGTTATGGTTGAGTTACTCGATAATAATCAATGTTAATAATATGTGTATCTCATTTTTTATTATTTGTGAATAGTTATTCTATTTATCTGCGATAATATTTGTTCCAGCAAGCCCTTTGAGGATCTCTAATCCGTCATGCAATGCACCGATACCGACTAACTTTCCGCCTTGGTTGATAAATTCACACGATGCTTCGATTTTGGGCCCCATTGAACCAGCATCAAAACGGTATTGTGCTAATGCTCGTGGGGTGGTGCTTGAAATTGCTTTTTGGGTTGCTTTGCCCCAATCAAGATAAACCGCATCAGCGTCAGTCAAAATAAGCAGGGCATCAGCATTTAATTGCTTGGCAAGATATGCAGCTGACATGTCTTTATCGATTACGGCTTCGACACCAATCAGTTTGTTATTCTCACGTTTCACTGGAATGCCGCCGCCGCCAGTACAAATAACCAAATGATTGCGTTTAATTAAGGTTTCGATAGCATCGCATTCAACGATCCCAATCGGTTGTGGGCTTGGCACTACACGACGGAAATATTGACCGTCAGCTTTTACTGTCCATTGAAATTTCTCGGCTAATTCACGTGCTTCTGCTTCTTGATACACTGGGCCAATAGGCTTGGTTGGATCGGCAAAGGCTGGGTCTTGTGGATCAACTAGCATTTGAGTGAGCATGCACGAGACATCTTGTTCTGGGAGCAAATTTTTCAGTTCTTGCATTAAGATGTAGCCGATCATGCCTTGTGTTTCAGAGCCCAATACGTCTAATGGGTAAGGCATCACTTTTTTATATTCCAACCCTTGCAGTGCCAGTAACCCCACTTGTGGACCGTTGCCATGAACGAGCACGACATTGTATTGCAGTGCAATTTCAGCGATGGTTTTGGCTGCGGTGGCAATGTTTTGGCGTTGAATGCTGGCTTCTAAAGGCTCGCCGCGACGTAATAAGGCGTTACCACCAAGGGCAATAACAACTGTTTTTTTAGTCATAGCTGTGTCTCTCCGTATTTATTAGTGGCTGGTCGATAGGCGCCCCAGCCTTTGTTATTAAGTTAAATACCATCACGCTCAATTGGGCAGCTCATGCAGCGTGCGCCACCACGACCACGACCCAATTCATCGCCAGGGATAGGTAACACGGTGATCCCTGCTTTATCATATTTTTCATTAGTGTAAGTGTTACGCTCATAACCAATAACCACTCCAGGGCTGACGGTTAGCACGTTGTTAGCATCGTTCCATTGTTCACGTTCTGCTTCAAAGCCATCGCCGCCAGTGGTAATGAGATTTAGTTGATCAACGCCCAAAGCTTTTTCGATAGCGTGAACAAAATAATTTTCTTCTTTGGCTTTAACGTTGCCATAATTATCGCCAGTTAGGCTCCAACATTGGACGTCTTTACGAATCACTTCAGGGTACACAGAGAAGGTATCTTCACGCATATGCGTCATAACCGTATCGAGGTGCATGCATGAACGGTGTTTTGGTAATTCCATCGCAATGACTTGCTTGGCTTGACCGTGCTTAAATAAGCTCGCCGCTAACGCTTCAACACCTTGTGGGGTAGTGCGCTCTGACATCCCGATTAACACGCTGCCTTTACCGATAACTAAAACATCGCCGCCTTCAATGGTGGATTTGTCATAAGCATTTTGCTCATCGCCAAAGTATTTAATGAAGTCTTGGCCTGCAAATGTCGGGTGCCAGCGATAAATTGCCCGTAAATGATTAGTTTCACGTTGACGCGCTTCTTTGGCCATTGGGTTAATAGACACACCACCATAGACCCAGCATGAGGTATCACGGGTAAAGAGATGATTCGGTAATGGTTTAATAATAAAATCACAAGGCGAATGCATTTTTTGCATAATAGAAGATGATAGCAGTGGTAATTCGGCGTAACTTAAACCACCTAATAGGATAGAAGCGAGTTCAGGGTGAGGTAAGTCAGCTAAGAAACAGCGAATATCATTGGCAAAGGTATCCCCAAAACGGTAATTTGATATTTGAGTTGATAATAGCCAATCTTTTGCTTCTGGAACGGCTAATGTTTCACTTAACATGGTTTGTAATAATAAAACTTCAACACCTTGTTGGCGTAAAGTATTCGCAAAGACATCATGTTCTTGACCTGCTTTTTCAACAGATAATACATCATCAAATAATAAGTCTTGGCAATTTGATGGTGTTAGATTATTTAAAGCACGCTCTGGACGATGAATGAGTACGCGGCGTAGTTGACCTATTTCAGAACCCACATAAAAGTTACTCATGATAGTATCTCTCTATTTATGCCTATTAGTGATTGGCTATGTTTAAGTTACGAAACGTTAAATAAGTATTAGGTGTTGTTTATGTAATTGATTCTACGTGATGGATTTTATTTGTATAAGATCACTATCACAGTTTAATTATTAATGAGTTAGGCGCTGTAAAGTGGTTATTTACAGAAAAATAGCATCAACAAACAAATAGGCGCAGTGATTTATTATGTGCTCACGCTGCTTTTTAAAGCAATGTTTGTTGGTAAGTTTTTGTTTTTGTTGTTTATTTTATTTTGATATGAAATCTTATGCATTTGGTTGTCTAAAATAAGTATTAACAGGCGCGAATATTATTCAATTAAGGTGAGTAGATATAGTAAATAACGCGTTTATTTGATTTTTAAATAATACATTTAGGTATTTTTTGTGATGACTGTTTGTTATTTTTTTAACTGTTTTAGTGTTATTTTTTTAATTTAAATATGTTGTTTAATGTTTTTATTGTATGTGTGTAATGGCTGTTTTATTCTTCTAGATGAATAGATGAATAGATGAATAGATGAATAGATGAATAGATGAATAGATGAATAGATGAATAGATGAATAGATGAATAGATGAATAGAGGGATATAGATAGTTATAAAATAACCGAATAAATAACTATTTTATGGCTCTGTGATAATAACTATGGTTATGTTTGTTATGGATAATAAAAAACCGCCAGTTGGCGGTTTTAATTGATGATATTAATTTAAACGTGAATTAACAAGCTACATTAATATCACGCCAACACTGAGTACCACCATCGTAAATAGAATAATAATACCTAATAATGGCGCGACCCATTTTAACCAGCGAACATAAGGTACACGTGCAATTGCTAGCCCTCCCATTACCACTGCTGAGGTTGGAGTCACAAGGTTAACGACGCCTGAGGCCGATTGGTAAGCGGTGACAACCAGATCCCGTCCGACCCCAGAAAAATCAGCCAGTGGTGCCATGATCGGCATTGTCAGTACTGCGAGTCCTGAAGTTGATGGCACTAGAAATGACAGTAATATTTCCAAAATGTACATCACATTGATAAACACTACCGCCGAGAGACCAGTAACGATATGTTCGGCTGAGTTTAGGATGGTATCGGTGATCATGCCACGATCCATGATCACCACGATACCACGTGCAATACCGATAATTAACGCGACTCCAAGCAGATCTCGCGCCCCATCAATGAAGCTGGTTGAAAAATCTTCCTCGCTCATTCGTGATACCAAGCCTATTACAATCGCAGCGCCAAGGAACATGGCAGATATTTGTGGCATCCACCACCCGGCAATGGCAACCCCATAAATCATTACCGCAAAAGAGAGTCCAAAAATAGCCAGAATAACTTTACGAGTGGTGGTGAATTCAAGCATTTGATCTGATTGATTACTTAAAAAATGGGCTTTATTTTGTTCATATTGGTCATACACAATTGATTTAGTTTTATCTTCACGCACCATTTTTGCATAGCGCATCACATAACCAACGCAGATTAACCAACCGACAGTCAGAATAATAACTCGCAGCATAATGCCATCAGTAAAAGGTATACCAGCAGCATTAGAAGCAATAACGGTAGCAAAGGGGTTAATGGTTGATCCTAGCGTTCCAATGCCAGCGCCAAGTAATACTGTCGCTGCCGCAACTAAGGGATCAAAACGTGCCGCCATCATCACAGGAACAAGCAGTGTATAAAAAGGTAATGATTCTTCTGCCATACCGTAAATTGTGCCGCCAGCAGCAAACAGACCCATCAAAATAGGGATCATTAACTCTTCTTTACCGTGTAAGCGAGCGGTTACGCGTTCAATACCAGCATCAATCGCACCTGTTTTAGTTACAAGGCCTAGAAAGCCACCAATAATGAGAATAAACAACGACACATCAATAGCCGCTGCTTCATAAGATTCATGGTTATAAAAACCATCTATTGGTGCCAGTAATACATCGACAACGCCCTGAGGGTTACTCTCAACCGGTTTGTAAGTGCCGGTAATAGGTACTTCTTTGCCGAGTTCTGTATTCATTTCACGATCATATTGACCTGCGGGTACAACCCATGTGAGGGCGGCAACAAAAGCAATCAGCATAAATAAAATAGTATAAGCAGATGGGAATTTTAACTGAGCAAAGAAGCTTTTCTTTACCGGTTTAATCTCTGTATGTGCTGTCATGGTTATCTCCTGCACCGTCGGTTAGTGATAACCATAAGGTGTGTTTGTCTGCATGAGAGATAAGGATCACTCATGAAAAAATAAGGGAACAAACAATAAACGTAACTAATTAAAAAAAGTACAGCCTAATATCACGGTGGTAAATCGATCATAAGCGGTCTCATTTAGCGGTGGGGCATCATGATTCTAAAGTGGTTTATGGTTGCTAACTCAACGACTGTTCACAGTTTTTTGGCTTTTATATCGAGGTGTTAAAGCATCATTTTTATCTTGGGGATATTTGTTTAAAAAAACTGGGTGGCTATGCGAATCGTTATTGTTAAATAGCAGACTGAAGGTTGGTGTTGTGGTTATTAGCGAAGAATAGAGGGTAATGATTGTGAAATTTTATGCATATTGATGAGTATTTGGTCTTCAAGCATTAATCCATCAACGGTTGATTAAGATCAATTTAGGCTGGGCTTACGCGTAAGATATGGTAATTGAGTGCAAACCATGCGATATTTGCCAGCAAATTTATTCCATAGGTAGAGTGATACTATGTCTTACGCAGAATTGATTGCAGAGCAAAAAGAAGAAACGCGCGAAATTATAGCCGCGTTACTTGAAGATGGCAGTGAGCCAGAGGCGCTTTATACTATTGAGCACCACTTCTCTGCAGACACATTTGAAGAACTAGAAGCTGCTGCGGTTGAAGCATTTAAACTTGGTTTTAATGTTTTAGAAGCAGAAGAGTTAGAACTGGATCCTGAAGATGGCGGCGGCAAAGTTGTATGTTTTGATGCCGTAATGGAATCAGCCCTAAATGTAGAACTAATTGATGAGCAAGCTGAAAAGCTGATTAAACTGGCTGAAAAGCACAGCATCGATTACGACGGTTGGGGTACTTACTTCGAATCTGACGAAGATGATGAAGAAGAGAATGAAGACGAAGAATAAATCGTCATAACACCACTCTGTTCTTAAAAGCCGGCATTTTGCTGGCTTTTTCTACTTTTTGGCATTGGTATCAAACTTTGATATTAACGATATGATAGAAATTTACTCGTGATCACTGTCTGTAATCACGACGCGTGTAAATCTTTCCTTTTATCCTCACACATTTAAATCATACTGAATAATTCAGTATTGGAGTGATTGATGACAATCTCACTTAATGGCCAGTGGTTGCTTGCGTGTGTCCAACGCTCAGCAATTCAAGACCTTCATATTGATTTGCCGGGTGATGTTCACTCAGCATTATATGCAGCCGGAGAGATCCCTGATCCTTATTGGGCGACCAATGAAAAAAAAGTTCAGTGGGTTGGTGAGTGCGACTGGATTGTCAGCCGCCACTTTGAATTAACTGCCGAACAATTGACGTGTAATGCCATGGATTTGGTATTAGATCAGCTTGATACGGTAGCCGAAATTCGTATTAATGGTCATACCGTTGCCGATTTTAATAATATGTTCATGCGTCATAAAGTGGATGTGTTAAGTTGTCTGCAAATTGGTGCTAACCGTATTGAAATTGTATTACATCGTGCTGATTTAGCGGCTAAAAATCGTGCTGATAAATTACCGTTTCCAGTGCCGTGGGCAAAGGGTAATAACCAAATTCCGTTTATGAATACGTTGCGTAAACCACAGTTCCATAGTGGTTGGGATTGGAGTATTTGTTTATCTGTATTAGGTGTTTATGGTGATATTGTGCTGCAGCCGATTGAGCATGTTCGCATAAGCCATTTAGCCACCAAACAGAAATGGCACCAGCAAGGGTGTGAGTTAGCGGTTACATTACATTATGAAGTTGTTTCTGAAAAAGGGTTAGCTAATGCGTCAGTGACCTTTGACGGTCAGACTTTCCACCTTACTCTCGATCGTGAAGCCACCAAAGCCAGTGTCATTTTCCGTATTGATAACCCTCGTCATTGGTGGCCAGCAGGTTACGGTAAGCAGCGATTATATAAGTTGGCGCTGGAAGCTGATGGCGTTGCGATCACCAAACAAATTGGTTTACGTAAGTTAGAGCTGATCACTGAAGATGACGATCAGGGCCAAAGCATGGTGGTGATGGTCAATGATGTGCCTATTTCTGCTCGTGGTGCCAATTGGATCCCGATTGATGCCATGCCTGCGCGTATGACTGAGCAACGTTATCGAAGTTTGTTAACCGATGCTGCCGCTGCCAATATGAACATGCTACGCGTATGGGGTGGTGGAATGTATGAAAAAGATATTTTCTATAATCTTTGTGATGAATTAGGGTTGCTTGTTTGGCAAGATTTGATGTTTGCCAACGCCCTTTACCCATCAACCCCAGATTTTATTGCTGAAGTTGAGCAAGAAGTCGAATACCAAGTTCGACGCTTAAAAGATCATCCTAGTTTAGTACTATGGTGCGGTGATAATGAAGTCTTAGGTGCGATTGATCGCGATCCTGAATCGCGTCAACATCGTGAAAAACATCTGCTTAACTATGATCGTCTTAACCGTACTTTAGCTGAAGTGGTTGAACGTGAAGATCCATCTCGTCGTTTTTGGGCAAGCTCACCGTGTAATGGTGAATTGGATATTATCGATACGTGGCATCATGATCCGCTACGGGGTGATATGCACTGTTGGGATGTGTGGGATAGTGGTAAAGAATTTGATGCTTATCTGCAAGTGACCCCGCGTTTTTGTTCTGAATTTGGTTTTCAATCTTGGCCATCATTGCCAACGGTAAAGAGTTTCTTACCTGAACAAGATTGGAATATAAGCTCGCCAAGTTTTGAAAACCATCAGAAAAGCAGTCATGGTAATTCGGTTATTACCGAGATGTTTACCCGCTATTTCAGGTTTCCAAACGGGTTCGTTAATATGTTGTATTTATCGCAAGTGCAACAAGCATTAGCGGTTAAAACAGCTGCTGAATATTGGCGTACTCAAAAACCAACTAACCGTGGGATGCTGTTTTGGCAGTTAAATGACTGTTGGCCAGTAAGCTCGTGGTCATCGATTGAATACAGCGGCCGTTGGAAACAATTGCATTACCATGCGCGGCGTTTTTTTGCACCTCAAATAGCCACTTTTACGCGAGATCAACAAGGGCTGAAATTACATTTAGTCAATGATGGCCGTAAAAATACCGAGTTAAAAGGCGAGGTGGTGTGGCAAAGCTGGGAAGGGGAAATTCTTTATCGTGAGCCGATTACTCAATATTTAGAAGCTGACTCAACCAAAGTGGTTTGGGAATGGCTTAATGAAGATTTAGATGGTCATGAACAAGATGGTTTTTTCCATGTTCATTTGCATAGTGGTCAGCAATTAATTGAAAATACGTGGTTTCCAGCGCGTCCTAAATACTGTGAGTTAGCCTGTCCTGATTTACGGTTTGAAGTTGCCGAACACAATAATGATATCGTGGTAATGCTCAGTAGCAGTAAGCCAGCTTTCTTTGTGCATTTGGAATTTGAAGGCGAAGGACGATTTGAAGATTCAAGTTTCACTTTAGTGCCTGAACACCAACGTCAAATAAAATACATTGGCGCTGCGACTTATGCTGAAGTGGTACAAGGTTTACGGGTTTATCACCTTAAGCAAAGTTATTAGTAGTCTGTTTATGCGTGAGTAATGTTATTAGCGACCCATAATACCAGTTAATAAACCCTGCTTGTTATTGATGTAATGTCATTTAACAAGCAGGGTTTTTTACTATCTTAATGGTGTAAACACACCATCATCGACATTAATTGTTGAGGCGTATTTTGATGCTGCTTCTTTTGCCACACTCGCTCGTGCAGGTAATAAGCAAAAGTATTGATAGTCGGCTCGATCATTGCCATGGTGCCGCCAAGAAGCACATCACCCGTTAATAAATACACCACCGTAAAAGCGACACTAAAGTGCAGTATAGCGAAACTGATTGTCTTTTTACTCGGAGAGGAATGTTGGGTTTGAACAAGATTTTTGGTTTGCCATACTTTCTCATGGAAGTAGAAAGCAACAGTATTAACCATTGGCTCAATTAAAGCGATTAAGCCACCAATTAAAAGATTTCCCGTTAAGAGAAATGCCAAACTAAAAGCAACGGTAAAATGGATGATGGCAAAACTGAGGGTTTTCTTCATAAGGGTAATCTCATTAATTTGATGCAATGAGTATTACAAACTTATTTCAATAGATAAATTCGGTATTTTATATACTACCAATAGGTAAAAGCTATTATCTGTCAGTATGTTTAGGAGTATGTTTAGGAGTATGTTTAGGAGTCTGTTTAGATTGAGGGGAGGCTTGTAATGATAAGGGCAATAAAAAAACCGACGCCAAAAAACGTCGGTTTTTGTTTCTAGGATTTAGCTAAAACTTATAGCGCAGCAATAGTTGCTTTTTGCTCAGTCAGCTTAACCAATGTTTCTTCATAACCCGCTAGTTTTTCACGTTCTTTAGTGATTACGATTTCAGGTGCTTTAGCAACAAAACCTTCGTTACTTAGTTTGCCAGCAGTGCGTTTGATTTCGCCTGCCATTTTCGCAATTTCTTTGTCTAAACGTGCAAGTTCAGCATCTTTGTCGATCAGACCTGCCATTGGGATCATCAGCTCAGATTTACCTACAAGTGCAGTCGCACAAGCCGGTGTTACTTCGCCGTCAGCCAATAGTTTAACTTCTTCAAGTTTAGCCAGAGATTTAAGTACAGTCAGGTTCGCTTCAATACGGGCAGCATCGTTAGCATCAGCGACTTTCAGCATTACTGACAGTGGCTTGCTTGGTGCGATATCGTATTCTGCACGTAAGTTACGAATGCTGGTAATGAATGCTTTTACAAATTCAATATCAGTGATCGCCGCTTGATCAAACTGTGCTTCATCAAACTGAGGCAGAGCCTGAGTCATGATAGTTTCACCTTCAACACCATCAACTAGCGGCTTCACGCTCTGCCAGATTGATTCAGTGATGTAAGGAAGAACAGGGTGAGCAAGACGTAATGTCTTTTCTAACACTGTAATTAGGGTATGGCGTGTTGCACGTTGCTGTGCTTCAGTGCCTTTCCATAAAACAGGTTTAGTTAGCTCTAAATACCAGTCACAGAATTGATTCCAGATGAACTCGTACAGTACACCAGCAGCCATATCTAGACGGAAGTTATCAATGTGAGCATTGAAGTCTTTCGCGGCTAGTTGGAATTGTGATTCAATCCACTTATCTGCAACTGAGTATTCAAGTTCGCTATCGGCAGCAAAACCACAATCTTGATCTTCTGCATTCATCAGTACGTAACGGCTAGCGTTCCATAGCTTATTACAGAAGTTACGGTAACCTTCAAGACGCTTCATATCCCAGTTGATGTCACGGCCAGTAGAAGCCATTGCAGCAAGGGTGAAACGTAATGCGTCTGTACCGTAAGGTTCAATACCTGCTTCAAATGTCTTACGAGTGGCTTTTTCAATCTTCGCAGCTAGTTGAGGCTGCATCATGTTGCCACAACGCTTCTCTACTAGAGACTCAAGATCAATACCGTCGATCATATCGATAGGATCAAGTACGTTACCTTTCGATTTTGACATCTTGTCGCCGTTTTCATCACGGATAAGACCAGTAACGTAAACAGTTTTAAACGGAACTTGTGGCTTGCCGTCTTCATCTTTACAGAAGTGCATGGTCATCATGATCATACGCGCAACCCAGAAGAAGATGATGTCAAAACCGGTTACCAACACATCAGATGGGTGGAAAGTTTTAAGATCAGGGGTGTTTTCTGGCCAGCCTTGGGTACCAAATGTCCATAGTGCTGAAGAGAACCATGTATCCAGTACGTCGTTGTCTTGGTTTAGCACCACAACAGGCGCTAGATTGTGTTTCTCACGTACTTCATCTTCGTTACGACCAACGTAAACATTACCGTCGTTATCGTACCAAGCTGGAATGCGGTGACCCCACCAAAGTTGACGTGAAATACACCAATCTTGAATATCACGCATCCAAGAGAAGTACATGTTTTCGTACTGCTTAGGGACGAATTGGATATCACCGTTCTCTACTGCTTGGATAGCAGGTTCAGCTAATGGTGCCGCGCGAACGTACCATTGTGCGGTTAGCATTGGTTCGATAACCACGCCACCACGATCACCATAAGGAATAGTAAGATCGTGATCTTTAATTTCTTCTAGCAGACCTAGCTCGTCAAATTCAGCAACGATAGCTTTACGGGCTGCAAAGCGCTCCATACCCTGGTATTTTGCTGGGATTTCAGTGCTGTAAACATCGCTTTCTTCGCCGTTAGTGGTGAAGACTTCCGCCGCATCACGAATATCAGCATTGAAAGTTAGGATGTTGATCATTGGTAGGCTATGACGCTTACCGACTTCGTAGTCATTGAAATCGTGTGCAGGGGTGATTTTTACACAACCCGTACCTTTATCCATATCAGCATGTTCATCACCTAAAATAGGGATGCGACGGCCAACGATAGGCAGAATGATCTCTTTACCGATCAGATCTTTGTAACGTGGATCTTCAGGGTTTACCGCAACACCTGTATCACCCAGCATAGTTTCTGGGCGAGTAGTTGCTACAACAATGTAATCTTTTCCATCAGCAGTTTTAATACCGTCTGCTAGTGGGTAACGGAAATGCCACATGTAACCTTTAACATCTTTATTTTCAACTTCGATGTCAGAGATTGCTGTGTGCAGTTTTGGATCCCAGTTAACCAAACGCTTACCACGGTAAAGTAGATCTTCTTGGTATAGGCGAACGAAAACTTCTTGTACTGCATTTGATAGACCGTCATCCATCGTGAAGCGCTCACGATCCCAGTCTACTGATGCGCCAAGGCGACGAAGCTGTTTGGTGATAGTGCCACCAGATTCGTTTTTCCATTCCCAGATCTTATCGATGAAAGCATCACGGCCGTAGTCGTGTTTAGTTTTGCCTTCTTCAGCAGCGATCTTACGCTCCACAACCATTTGGGTAGCAATACCTGCGTGGTCTGTACCAACCTGCCATAGGGTGTTTTTACCTTTCATACGCTCACAACGAATCAGGGTATCCATAATGGTATCCTGGAACGCGTGGCCCATGTGAAGGCTGCCTGTGACGTTTGGTGGCGGGATCATAATGCTGTAAGCATCTTTAGATGTATCACCATGAGGCTTAAAGTAACCAGCCTCTTCCCAGCGCTGATAAAGCGCTTGTTCAATTGATTGTGGGTTGTATGTCTTTTCCATAGCGCTCTTAGAAGGATTCTATTCTATGTGGAATTAAGGCGTCTCAGTAACAGCATTGGCAGTCGTAATTTGAATGCCAGCAAGGCGATAAGCCTTGTAACGCTCGCGCGCCTGCTGTTTGAGCGTTTCGTCGCAAGGGACAAAGTCTACCACTTGTGCAAAGCTAACCGCAAAATTTGCGACAATTTCGGCTAAATTAATTAATACTGCGCGGTGTCCGCTATAGCGTAAACCGGGCCAACCAATTTCAACCGGCGATCCACCTCTTGGTCCTTCGCCAATTAAATTGTGCGGGACAAAGTTGTCGGGATCTTGTTGCCATAGATATTCATCTATTTGTTCTGCCTGTTGTTTGTCTGCTGCAAGTAGGTAAATCCGTAATCCTTGACGGTAACTCATGGCTGCGCAACGACAAGCAAAATGCCACTGAAAATCGCTATCAGCATCATCTTGATTATCATCTAATATATAAAACGTAGCATGAGTCATAAATTAATGTCCTAAAAGAAAAGGGCCATAGGCCCTTTTCTGAGTGTCTTATTCGACAATCTCTTGGCCTGCTCGATTGAGTAGGAATTGGACCAGCAATGGCACTGGACGTCCGGTCGAGCCTTTCGCAGCGCCACCTTTCCAAGCCGTACCTGCAATATCAAGGTGAGCCCAATTATATTTCTTAGTAAAGCGAGATAAGAAACAAGCAGCAGTAATAGTGCCAGCACCAGGCGTACCTAGGTTGGCAATATCTGCAAATGGACTGGCAATTTGCTCTTGATACTCATCACTCATTGGTAAACGCCAAGCGCGATCGCCCGATTGCTCAGAGGCATTAATCAGTTCGTGAGCAAGTGGATTATGGTTACCCATTAAGCCACTAATATGATGACCAAGTGCCACCACACATGCGCCAGTTAATGTCGCAACATCAACCACACATTCAGGATCAAAACGCTCAACGTAAGTTAATGCATCACATAGCACTAAACGGCCTTCAGCATCAGTATTTAATACTTCAACTGTTTGACCTGACATAGTAGTAAGAATATCACCTGGGCGATATGCACCACCACCTGGCATATTTTCACAACCGGCTAAAATACCCACGACATTGATTGGTAAGTTTAGTTTAGCCAGTGCTTTCATGGTACCAAATACAGAAGCTGCACCACACATGTCGTACTTCATTTCATCCATTTGAGCGCTAGGCTTAATAGAAATACCGCCTGAGTCAAAGGTTAAACCTTTACCGACAAGTACAATGGGCTTTGATTCTGGATCAGGATGACCTTTGTATTCAATCACTGACATCATGGCTTCATTTTTAGAGCCTTGACCAACTGCTAAGTATGATGTCATACCTAAAGTTGCCATTTCTTGCTCGCCAATGATTTTGGTACTAACCGTTTCAAAATCATCTGCTAAACGACGTGCCTGTGAGGCTAAATAAGCAGGATTAGCGACGTTAGGTGGCATATTACCAAGGTCTTTACTGGCTTTTACGCCTGAAGAAATAGCAAGACCATGAGTAATAGCACGTTCGCCTAAAGACAGTTCACGACGTGTTGGTACGTTAAAAACTAATTTACGTAGTGGACGGCGCGTCTCAGGCTTGTTACTTTTAAATTGGTTAAAGGTATAAAGGCTATCTTTGGTTGTTTCTACTGCTTGACGTACTTTCCAGTAGGTATCGCGACCTTTAACATGCAACTCAGTAAGAAAACATACCGCTTCCATTGAACCGGTTTCATTTAAGGTACTGATGGTTTTTTTGATGATTTGCTTATACTGGCGTTCATCAAGTTCACGTTCTTTACCACAACCAACCAGTAATACACGTTCAGATAATACATTGGGAACATGGTGCAATAACAACATTTGTCCTGGTTTACCTTCAAGGTCACCACGACGCAGTAATGAGCTAATATAGCCATCACTTATTTTGTCTAGCTGTTCCGCGATTGGAGAGAGGCGACGTGGTTCAAATACACCCACGACAATACACGCACTGCGCTGTTTTTCGGGGCTACCGCTTTTGACACTGAACTCCATGCGTACTCCTAACATCCTATAAAGACAATTAACGCTAAATGTTAGATAATACCACACTTGCTTGCTCTGCCGAGATTTCGGTATAGGCTTAGAAGCGCGGACTACATTCAGCCGAAAGATAAAAAAATAACTAATTTAACGAAAAACTATAGTGATTCCATCAAAAAAACAAGTTTTCTATGGGAATATAACGCGTGATTATTGTTAGGTATTTGACGAGAGAGACAGTAAAAAGCCAATTAGCAGTACTTTTTGTGCTTTTTCTTGTCTTTATTAGCCAAAAGTTCATTCGCATTTTAGCACAAGCGACCGATGGTTCGATTCCGAGCAATCTGATCATTACTTTAATGGGACTTTCTATTCCAGCAATGGCATTGTTAATGTTACCGCTGAGTTTATATATTGGTATTTTGCTCACCTTTGGCCGCTTGTACGCTGAAAGCGAAATTACTGTGATGAGTGCCACTGGTATGGGGAATAAGTTTCTTATTCGCGCTGCACTAGCATTGGCATTGATTACCGGATCGATAGCAACGGCGAATTCATTATGGGTTGCGCCGTGGGCTCAAAATAAAATTGAACAAGTAACAGATCAAGCCAAAGCGGATCCAGGCTTAAATATGTTAGTTAAAGGCACTTTCCAAATGACCCCAAATGGCTCAGGGGTGGTGTTTGTTAATAACATTACAGATAAAGGTTCCAAACTGCATCATGTGTTTGTGGCGCAATTAAAAGCCCAAGATTCATTGCAACCAAGCGTTATGGTGGCGGAACGTGGTTTTGTGACAGAACAAACTGATGGTCGCCAAATGTTAGATTTACAGCATGGTACCCGTTATGAAGGGGTACCGACTCAGCTTAATTATGGCATTACACATTTTGATGATTATCAAGCCTTAATTGGGCAACGTAAAGTAAAGCAAGGCTCCCGTGATTGGGAAGCGAAAACCACCGCTGAATTGTTAAAAGATCCAAGTTTAGCCGCTACCGCAGAACTACAGTGGCGGTTATCGTTAATTTTATGTATTCCGTTATTGGTTATGATTGTGGTGCCGTTGTCAGCGGTCAATCCTCGTCAAGGACGATTTGCTAAATTAGCGCCAGCAGTATTAATTTATTTAGCGTATTTCCTAGCAATATCATCCGCAAAATCTGCGATTGAAGATGGTTTTATTCCTGGGTGGATGGGAATGTGGCCGATTAATATTGGCGCTTTATTGATCGCGATTGGTTTAAATAGCTGGGATAGCTTACCGGTTCGACGCCTCAAAGATAAATTACGGAGACGCGGTTAATGTTTAAAATTCTCGACTGGTATATTGGCCGAACTATTATCGCGACATCGGCATTAACCTTATCAACCTTGGTGGGGTTATCTGCCATCATTAAATATGTTGAGCAGTTACGTAAAGTGGGTGAGGGCAGTTACGATCTGCTGAAAGCGTTATATTTTGTATTATTATCCATGCCACAAGACATTGTGACATTTTTCCCGATGGCAGTATTGTTGGGGGCATTAATCGGCTTAGGGATGTTGGCATCAAGCTCTGAGTTAGTGGTAATGCAAGCGTCAGGTTTTTCTAAGTTAGACATTGGCTTATCAACCCTAAAAACAGCTGTACCATTAATGATCATTGTGACGTTATTAGGTCAATGGGGCGCACCACAAGCGCAAAAAGCAGCGCGTGAACTTCGTGCATTGTGGATCAGCGGTGGCAGTATGCTATCGGTGCAAAGTGGTGTGTGGGCAAAAGATGATAATGACTTTATTTATCTGGGTCGTGTGCACGATAAAAATCAAATTGATGTAGTGAATATTTGGCAATTTGATAACCAAGATAAACTACTTGATGTGTTATCGGCAAAAACCGCAACTTATGACGCCAAGCTTGGCTGGACGATGCAGAATGTTACCGTAACCAATATGACTAATCCTGCTCAGATTACAAATGTTCATTACGACACTAAAAAATGGCAAACCACATTAACGCCCGATAAGTTAGCCGTTGTAACCGTTAAACCGGAAGAGTTATCGCTTTCTGGGTTATATGATTATGTTGGTTATTTAAAAGAATCGAAGCAAGATGCTGTACGTTATGAATTGGCGTTTTGGCGTAAAGCACTGCAACCCGTCTCTATTGCAGTAATGATGTTATTAGCATTGTCGTTTGTGTTTGGACCGTTGCGTTCTGTCACCATGGGCGCAAGGGTGTTATCTGGGGTTATCTTTGGATTTGCGTTTTATATTTCCAATGAAGTGTTTGGACCAATGAGCTTAGTCTATAACTTACCGCCGATAGTTGGCGCGCTTGCGCCAAGTCTGGTGTTTTTAGCGATCACTATTTATTTACTCCGCCGTAAATTATAGCGATTAAAAAAGGAGCCGCATGGCTCCTTTTTTATTGGCATTGTTTTGTATCGTACGTAGGGTTAGTGCACTTCTGTCGTCACGATCATTTCGCATTCTGCCATAATATCTTGCATTGAACGGCGCTTATTATTAAAGGCCATTAAGTTACCTAAACCAAATGCAGAAGTCGCTATACGAATAAAAGCTTGGGTGATTTTAATATGAGAGCCATCTTTATTTTGAAGCTTTAGTTTCCATGCTCGCATTCCTAGAGTTTGACCAGCCTGAGTCCAAAAATAACTATAAAAACCAATAATAACCATGGCAAGATAAGCACTGTATAACGCACTAGCTGTCGGGTCAGAGATTATATAATCACTGGCATCTAGGTAGTTGCCTAACGTCAGTACACCAAAATGAAGGAGTGCCGCAACCATTGCCATCGCAACCGCACCAGCAACCATTAAAATAGCCGCGACGATAAGAGTATCGTAGAACCAAGCGCCTAAACGACGTAATAAGCTTGGATATTGGTGTGAAGGTTTAGTCGGTTGCGGTTTGATTTTCTTCATGATGGTTCCTGTATCAATAATAGTTGAACAAATCCTTATGGGCGGCAGTGTAGCAGTAAACTAATTGCGAATGAATGCACTAAATTGCTACAAAATATATTCATCGATCACATTACATAGTGGTTTGATTACCATCAATAAAATCAAGATAGTTTGAAAAATCAGCGCTTGAGTATTTATATGATAAATGTTCTGGATTAGTACTTGCGCATCAACATGATATCCGTATAATAGCCGCCATAAGCCCGAGTGGTGAAATTGGTATACACGACGGATTCAAAATCCGTTTCCTTCGGGAGTGACGGTTCAAGTCCGTCCTCGGGCACCAAATTTCAGAAGAAAGCCTCAATCGCAAGATTGGGGCTTTTTTTGTGCCTCATCGTCATTCAAAATTTCTTAAGTTCGCTTTTCACCTTGTCATCAATCAAAGGAAAGCGGGTTTAAGTCCCCAATTTATTGTTTATTACCTTTATGTATTTATTGTCTTTGATAAAGTGATCATGATTGTTGATATAAAAAGGCCCCAACTAAACGTTGAGGCGCATATATCTGTAGCTTAGTGATTTTGACTACTTCAATTAAAATACAGAATAGGGAATGATCACTTGCAAGCGAACATCGGTTTCATCTCTACCAGCAGTAGCTGATTTAATTTCGTCACGGGTTAACCAGGTGCTATGTAATTGCACTACGCTGCCTTTTAATGTGCCTTGTTGTAAGGTGTAACCAACAGTGCCATTTATGGCGGCTTCGTTGTTATAACCCACTTTAGCACTGTCCATTCCTGAACCATAGCCTAAGCCCATGTAGTAGTTCCAACCATTGCCAGCATTAAAAGATAAGCGGTTATACAGCGAGACTTCTCCTGACTGGTTCCAATCAGAGAGTGCATCCCAAAACTGAGACCAACTACCATTATTCATGGCGTAGGTATAAATAGTACGTGGCACAATTTCAGTACCGTTATTACTATTAGCGTACCTTAACTGTGATAACCAACTCCATTGACCATGATTCATATTCAATGATAGCCCACTCATATAACCTAAACCGTTATATTTAATCTTGTCGTTAACGCCATAAAAATCAGCTGCAAGTTGAATATTAGGGTTCAGTTGATAGCGAGTGTAGATCTTATAGGAGGTTGGATTAACGCTGCGAGTTGTATCGCTATAACGAACATCCATCGCTTGACCAATACCAAGATTATAAGAAAAATCACCGAAGCTGTTTTCATAACCTAATGAGTGAATATAATTCCATTGGGTATTTGCCCAACCAACGTAATCATCCTCACTGAGTAGCCATGGTGCGGTGTATTTATCAGCCCAGAAGTAGGTTAACTTACCCCCGTCAATATGAGCGTTCAGTTCTAAACCTCGGTAAGTACCTGGTACAAATGACCAGACGTTACCGATTGTGCCGTTGCCTGTTGATTGAATTAAACCAATTTTGCCGCTAAAAAGATCGTGGTATTTAAATTTGACCGCCGCAGTATAAAGTTTGAGATGTGGACCATTACCCGCCCCCCAATCTTGGTTGTGTGATAATGAAATTTCATTGGATAAATATTCATTATTATCATTTTGGATACTGTTGTTATAAACATCACCGGCTAAATAGCCTGCAACATCTACTCCGATAAAATTATCATAATAGCCAGAATTAAAATCAATAATGGCATTGTAGGCTGAATAATTTAACCGACCATAAGCATCAAACGCTGAGTTGTCATTACGAGAACGAACTCGAGTATCACTGATTAATTTAATATTTAATGATGAATTATTTATAAATTGATTATTGATTGAGGTATTGGTTGGTGTTTGTGCTATTGCTAGTGGTGAAAGAGCAAGGGTGCTCATGATTACTACCGCGAGTAATGATTTTTGGGGTAATAAGCCATTTTTCATGTGATTTCTCATTATTTTTTTTATTTTTAAATCAGTCACCATCGACAGATGGTGTTTTATTGAGACTAATAATGAAAGGAGCTTAAGGTGAAAGATACATTGAAGATTGGAATTTTATGTTGTTGTATTTAATGATTAATAATCTAATTTTAACGCTGTGATCTGCATGTTAACTTTGATGGTTATTTGAGCTATTGAGAAATAACCATCATCAATACTTGTTAAAAATTTTCAGCTGGCGATAATGCGATATTATAAATAAGTATATTCCCAGTTACTGACAAATGTAGGTGTAATGAAGATTCCTCCACGATTACAACCCCTCGTTGAAGATGGTCTTGTTGATGACGTTTTATCTCAACTGATGAGCGGTAAAGAAGCCTCTGTGTATGTTGTTCGCAGTGGTGGTAAAATTTGTTGCGCTAAAGTCTATAAAGAAATTGATCAGCGCAGTTTTAAAAAAGCGGTAACTTACCGTGAAGGGCGTAAGGTACGTAACAGTCGCCGCGCTCGAGCAATGGAAAAAGGCTCTAAATTTGGCCGTGATGAGCAAGAAAAAGTATGGCAGCAGGCTGAAGTTGATGCACTGTCATTATTGCTAAAAGCCGATGTACGTGCTCCTATTCCTTATGGTTGTTTCGATGGCGTATTGTTAATGGAGCTGATTACAGATGCTGATGGCGCTGTTGCTCCACGTTTAAATGATATTACGTTGACCAAAGAGCAAGCCTTACGCGATCATGCGCTAATGATAAAGTATATCAAGCGTATGTTATGTATTGGTCTTATTCATGGCGACTTATCTGAATTTAATGTGCTGGTGGATGGTCAAGGGCCTGTCATTATTGATTTACCCCAAGCGGTAGATGCTTCTGCAAATAATAACGCTAAATGGATGTTTGAGCGTGATGTTAATAACATGGCCCAGTATTATGGTCGTTATGCGCCAGAAGTACTTGAAACTCAATACGGCAAAGAAATGTGGGCATTATTTCAAGCTGGTACGCTAACCCCAGAAACAGAATTAACTGGCGTATATATTGAAAGCGAGATTGATGCTGATATTGATGGCTTAATGGCTGAAATCAATGCGGTTATGGCAGAAGCTGAATTACGTCGAGCTCGTTTCATGGATGAAATAAATGAAGATGAAGGTGAGTAATCGCTATCATTATTTAGCTTGAAATAGCAAAGTGTTACATGAAAGCCTCAATCTTTGGTTGAGGCTTTTTTATCGGCGCTATTTAGCAAATGAGTAACGTGCAATCACCGCTTTAGCTTGGCCATTACTATTAACCGCTGCGATACCTATGCCTAGTGCTTTAAAGTTTACTGATTGAAATTTATCACCATAATCAGCCATAAATTGGGTCAGTTTTTGAGGATCAGACTGCGCTAATAAGGTGATATGTGGTTCAAAATTAGTAAAGACATTAGGACTGCCATAGCGCTGAAATGCAGCTAATTTTTCAGGGTAGTGGCTTACCCATGCTGGTACTTTAGGATCCATAGAACGCAAAGGTGAAACAGTAATAGCTGCGGTATCGGCTAAGCGTTGTAACTCACGAGTGTTACTGACCTTAAGCATTAGCCAGTCTCCCTTAGTACGTTCAATATGTTTGAGTGTTAAAGGAAATTGATGCCATTGATGAGCAAGTTGTTGGGCTTGTTGTTGGAGTAACTTGAGGTTTGTGGTTGGGTATTCGGTTAGATAGAGAGTGATATGTGGTAAATAACCTTGGCTATAAAGAGCAGATAGTTGGTGTTGTTTTAGTTGATTGCTAATTGTTGATACCGTTGTATCAACATTGTGACTTGGGATCAAAAACAGGTTATAGCTGGTTGCTGCTGGAGATGGACTCGCTAGTGCAGCTTGACTCAGGCTAACAAATGCCAGTGTTAATATGCATTTTTTAAGCACTTTAAGGCTCCCTAAGAAGTAAACAGTACAGTATTATATCCTTTGTAGGTATTGTTTTTTGTGGCAGCGCTAACAACATTAATCGTTAAATAATATCCATTAGCAATGCTTAAAATGATTCTATTAATCTGAATGGTCATATTTTTGAAAAATGGCTTTGTCTGGTTTTATAGATGTTCCCGATCATTATTTACTGATGATGGATATTTTTAATGTAAACAGTAACCAATCCCCTCGATAAGTATTAGGTTAGCGTGGTCGCATTGTGATAGGGATATCTATCCAAGCCTATATCCTTACTTTATACAATGATTTATGGCTGTTTAAGTAACAATGGTCTCAAAGTCGGTATTAATGACGACTTTACTTAGTAAGGTAATAATAACTAATATTATTGTCATACAAAAAGTAATCGTTATGACATATAGGCATAACAAACATGCATTTAATACACTTAATTAATAGGGTTTTTACTTTTAGACTTTGGGCAATGTTGATTAACGCAAAAGCCTAACAATGAATAGATCAGAACTCTTTACACCAATGAAAATTGGTAGCGTAACTATTAAAAACCGAATCGTAATGGAACCTATGGGTCTGATGGGACTTGCTGGTCGTGAAGGCGAATTTAATCAACGCGCTGCTGATTATTTTGTTGAAAGAGCGAAGGGCGGTGTTGGTCTTATTATTACGGGTTTTACGAAGGTAGAAAATGAAATTGAACGCATGAAAATGCCGACATTTACCTGTGTAACTCATAACCCTACTGCTTTTGAAAATTCATGTTATGAAATGATTGAGCGTGTGCATTCTTATGGCGCAAAAATATTTTTGCAAGTATCAGCAGGTCTTGGGCGTGTAGCGAAGCCAACGTTACTTGAAACTCAGCCAGTGGCACCAACAGCAGTACCAAATTATTGGGATCCAGAAGTGATGTGCCGTGCGTTAACAACTGAAGAAGTTGAGCGCATTATCTCTCGTTTTGAAGAAGCGGCGGCAATTGCTAAAAAAGTCGGTTTTGACGGTATCGAATTGCATGCAGTTCACGAGGGGTATTTAGCCGATCAGTTTACCATGTCAGTGTTTAACAAAGATCGAACTGATCGCTTTAATGGTGATTTAGAGCAACGTGCTACTTTTCCTATTGAAATATTGAAAGCGATTCGTCGTGGTGCGGGTGAAAACTACCCCGTTACCGTACGTTATAGTATTCGTTCTTTTATCAAAGAATTAGGTAAAGGCGGTATTAATGTTGCGGCTAAAGAATCTGGTCGTGATACTGAAGAAGGTCTTGAATTAGCAAAGATCCTTGAAAAAGCCGGTTATGATGGCTTTAATGCTGATACTGGCTCTTATGATGCATGGTATTGGGCCCACCCACCGCTATATGCTAAAGATGGTCTATACCTTCCGTTTGTAAAAAAACTCAAAGATGTGGTAAATGTGCCTATCATTATGGGCGGTAAGATGGGTGATCCTCAACTTGCTCAAGACTCAATTAAAAACGGTTCAATTGACTTTGTAGGCCTAGCACGTCCGTTATTGACTGATCCTGAGTGGCCAAATAAGGTCATGAAAAATCGAGAAGAGCAAATTCGTCCCTGCATCGGTTGTCATGATGGCTGCTTACAACGTATTTTCAACCATAAGCCAATTTCATGTTCAGTGAACCCTGCTTGTGGTCGTGAAAAAATTTACAGTATTGAAAAAGCACTAGAGCCTAAACGTGTGATCGTGATCGGTGGCGGTATTGCAGGTCTTGAAAGTGCTCGAGTAGCAAAACTTGCAGGTCACGAAGTGAAGCTATTTGAAAAATCAGATCAAATTGGTGGCCATATTTATGAAGCTGCCGCACCTGATTTTAAAAAAGCCGATGAGAAATTGCTTGATTGGTACCGTGTTGAACTAGAGCGACTTGCTGTACCAATGTATTTAAATACCATTATTGATAAAGACTCAAAAGAGTTAGATGATGCGCAAGCGGTGATCATTGCGACAGGCTCTGTGCCTGTGCGTTTACGCAATATCGAAGGTATTGATGAACCACAAATTTGCAGCGCAGATGATATTTTATTAGCCAAAAAGCCTGTTGGCGATAACGTGGTGATTATCGGTGGTGGTTTAGTGGGTTGTGAAGTTGCACTATGGCTGAAAAACCAAGGCAAGCAAGTAACCGTGGTTGAATACCTCGCCAAAGTTATGGATGGCGGTGCTGATACTAACTGGGCCAACAAATCAATGCTGCTTGATTTAATGGAAGAAGCACAAGTTAACATTATGACCAGCAGTAAGTTTGTTGGTTATAAAAATGGCCATGCGCATATCGAAACTGCTACTGGTGTTAAAGAAATAGTTGCAGATAATGTTTGTATTGCCGTCGGTTATTCAAGCGTTAACGATCTCCATGATGAGATTTTAAGTCGTGGTAAAGATACCTACCTTATTGGTGATGCACGTAAAGTGTCAAATATCATGAATGCGGTTTGGGATGCTTATGAAGTCGCACGTAATATTTAGACCATGATGTCGCTGTATTTATAAAGACACGTTAGTTTGATTAATGATTAATCCGAGTATATTTATATACTCGGATTTTTTTATGCTTAAAATTTAAAAAAATTAATTGTTAATATTATAAGTATCAATTAGTTATATTTTATTTTTGTGATAAATGAAAAAAAGATGAAATATATTGAATCCTTTTGGTGATCTCATTGCTCTTTAAAGTAGAAACAAATTATTTTACTTACTATCAATAAGGTGACACCAAATGAAAACAAAAAATATTTTACTATCAACGCTAATGAGTGCGGTATTCTTTATGGCAAGTCAAAGTGCTATTGCGGCTCCTGTTACCTCATTTACCAAAGTAGAATCGCAACAAACATTTACCGAGACTACAGCTGCGATACAAACAGCAACCAGTCGTCATCAAATGATGGTGATGGGGAAAATAGATCAAGGTAAGGTGTTATCAATGACAGGGTTAGATTTAAAAGGAACGAGCTTTTTAATTGGTAATCCTGAAATGGCGAAAAAAGTATTTAGTATGAATCCAGCTGCGGGTGCGGTGTTACCGTTACGTTTATACGTATGGAATCAAAATAATAAAACATGGATTGGATGGTTTAACCCTGCAGAACAACTTGGCATGATCTCGCCTAAATTAGTCATGCCAGGCCAAATGTTAGAAAAGAAAATTATGAATATTGCTACTCAAGCAGCAACTAAATAAGGCAATAAGTCATGCAGCGATTAAAGCTATCAAATAGTCGTGATGTAACGTTAATATTAATAGCTGTAGTCGCGGCATCTATTTCTCCTCTTGCGTTTACGTTATCTGCCACGGGTTTGTATACCTTTCATTGGCTAGGTGTTCATACCATTGTTCCTGCAGTATTAGTATGGTTTAGTATTCTAATTTACGCAGCATGGTCGTCTAATAAGTCATTGGTTAACTTGATGTTGTTATCCATTCTAGCAGGCGGTGCTGGTACTGTTAGTATGGAAATAGTCAGAAGTATTGGCTTTAGTTATTTTCATGCAATGCCTGGCTCTTTACCGATGTTGATGGGAGTTAAACTCACAGACCAATTTATGGTTGGACCTAATTGGTGGTCAAACATGGTCGGTTGGGGAGATCATTTCTGGAATGGGATTGGATTTACTTTTATTTATTTAGCTCTGGTTGGTAAAAGCAAGGGTAGGTGGTGGCTTGGAGTCTTATTTTCCATTGCGGTTGGCACGACATTTATGGTTAGCCCGGTAATGAATATTCTAGGTGTTGGTTATTTCGGCCATCAATTTGCTCCCATTGCTTTTCCTGTAACGGTCTACTTAGCCCATATTGCATGGGGAGTGACATTTGGATTCATTGCTCAGCATAGTAATAAAATTATCGCGTCATTTTATGTAAGAGGAATCTGATGATGGATGATCGCTACTTTTTAATCGAAGAAGCCCGTAATGGTAATCAACAAGCGACTGAAAAATTGTTGGTTAATTGGCAACCGACATTAAAAAAAATGGCATTTAAACAATGTTCGTTGAATGATGTTGATGATGCAGTACAAGAATCTCTTGCAATTATTTGGCGGCGCATTGGTACTTTAAAAACAGTGGAAGCATTTCCAGGCTGGTTATTTATTATTGTCAAAAGAGAATGCGCCAAATTAATGAAGCAAACGCATAAGTTAGATGAAATGCCCGATGATTACCAAGAGCTATTTTCTTATTATTCAAATAATGATTTACGGTTAGATCTTATTGCGGCTATTCACTCTTTACCTGATAAATATCGTGCGGTTATTTTATTAAGGGACTTAGAAGAGCTTTCTATTGGTGAAATTGCAGACAAATTATTATTAACCAGAATGGCGGTTAAAAGTCGGATTCATCGCGGTCGACTTATGATTCAAGAATATATGGCCAAGTAATTATTATTTATTACATTGATTTTAAAAGGCCTAATTAAATGAATAATTAGGCCTTTTTTTATTGGTTAGTCACGTAGGTACTAGCGCTTGATCACTTTCACTTTGTAAACACCATCAACGTTGTAAACACCGTGGATGTCAGTTTCAAAGCCTGGGAAGTGATTACCAATTTCACATAGCATTTCAAGAAAATCTAATACTGGGCGAGATTGCTCAGTCACCATTTCACCAGGAAGCACAACAGGTACGCCTGGAGGATAAGGTAGGATCATATTAGCACTGATTTCATTAACCATTTCTGCTAATGGGATCTCACGAACCTCACCACGTAGTTCTTGCTGCCATGCATCATGTGGTGTCATCTTCATTTCTGGTAACACATCAAATGCTTTGTACATTAGTTCTGGCAATTGGTATTTCACTGTTAGGTCGTGAATACCTTGAGCAAGATCTTGTACACGCATATTAGTGTAGAACTGAGGATCTTCTTTAAATAGCGATGGTAAGAATGACTTAATGGTCATGTTACGATCATAGCCACGTTTAAACTCAGTTAGAGCACGTAGTAGCTGCATTGCTTTTGGCTTATCGATACCGATAGAGAACAAGAACAATAGGCTGTATGGACCAGTTTTTTCAACTACGATACCATGTTGATCAAGGAATTTAGCCACAAGTGATGCTGGAATACCTGAAGCATCAAGTTCGCCATCTTCGTTCATCCCTGGGGTTAAGAGGGTGATCTTAATGGGATCAAGGAACATATGATCTTCATCGATGTTTTTGAAACCATGCCATTTTTCATTAGGTTTTAGGTTCCAACATTCAGTAGTATCGATGTTTTCTGGTTGCCATACATCAAAGAACCAACCGTCACATTCTGAACGTAATTTTTTGATTTCTTTACGGAAACGAATAGCGCGATCAATTGAGTCTTGAATTAAACGACGACCTGCGTTGCCGTGCATCATAGCTGCAGAAATTTCAGCAGACGCCACAATACCGTATTGTGGTGATGTTGAAGTGTGCATCATGAATGCTTCGTTGAAAGATTCTTCTTCAAGCTGACCTTTAACGTGGATCATTGAAGCTTGTGAGAATGCTGCCAATAATTTATGGGTTGATTGGGTTTCATAGAACACTTTACCCGGCATTGCTTCACCACTCATACCACACTTACCTTCGTAAATAGGGTTAAAGTTAGTGTAAGGTACCCAAGCACTGTCAAAGTGAATGAACTTAGTATCCAATGATTCTTTGATAAATTGGGTGTTATAGAACAAACCGTCATAAGTTGAGTTTGTAATAACCGCATAGCCAGGTTTAGTTGCACCAGGAGTGTTAGCCACTTTTTCAGCAATCACTTCACGGCTAAATTCACTCTTAGGAATACCACCTAAAATACCGTAAGCATTACGTGTTGGGCGGAAATAAATTGGCACAACATCTGTCATCATCATCATGTGAGTTAATGATTTATGACAGTTACGGTCAATCAGTACAGTGCTACCAGCAGGTGCTGAGAACATACCCACAATTTTGTTTGCAGTAGACGTACCGTTAGTCACAATGTAAGAACGATCCGCGTTAAACGTACGCGCAATGTACTCTTCAGCTTCTTTGTGAGGACCTGAGTGATCTAATAGCGAACCGAGTTCAGGCATTGAAATTGAAATATCAGCCTTGAAGGTATTCGCACCGTAAAAATCGTAGAAGATACTACCCACTGGGCTTTTATTAAATGCTGTACCTGACATGTGACCAGGCGTACAGAAAGTATATTTAGCTTCATCAACGTAGTTAAATAATGCTTTTGTTAGTGGTGGTAGAATACTGTCTTTGTAGTCTTCCGTTGCTTGCTCAATTTTATGCGCAATATCAGAAGCACTACCAAGGCAATATTCAAAGAAGTAAATATTTAAGCGTAGATCCGCTAAGTTAATATCTAAGGTTGAATGCTCGTTAGCAAATGCATATAACGGTAGTTTCTCGTTAATTTGGTTAATTTGCTGGCACAAGTCTAATGAGTAAGTATCCCAGTCAAAAATCACACCACTGATACGTGGATTCATTTCAAGTAGTTTCATTAAGTCTTTTTCATCAACAGGGTACACAGCCTTGTAGCCACGTGCTGCTAATGCTTGTTCTAATTCTTGAACTGGGTATTTTTTGAAGAATACACCTAAGTTATTTAAGATTGCTATGGTATTCATTGTTGAATATCTCCAGAGTAAACAAAGGCGCACCACTCCAGTTTGGGAGGTGTAATTGTGCGCCTGAATAATATTATGAGGGGGTTAATTTAGTGGGATTGTGCCACTTTATTTGCTTTTTCTTGTTCTAGTTGTAAGTGTTGACGGAAACCAAGCTTACGAGCGTAGAACATGAAGATAGCTAGCGAAACAACAAACGTTGCGGCTAATGCTGATGGATCTGCACCGATAAGTGCGATGAAACAGAAGATACATGCAACACCTGCAAATAACATCACAAATACATTGCGGGTAGTCATACCTTCGTAACGAATAAGGTTAACCGCTGAGTAGAAGTAAGGCAGCATAGTCAATAACACTGCATCAGAAGTTAAAATATCGAATAGGTTTGAAGCATGGCTATCACTTGAGCTAAAGAGAGTGATTGCGATCATCAGAATAGTCATCATCACAGAAGCAAGTACTAAGCCTTTTTTAGCAACACCGTTTTTATCTGTTTCACCAAAAACAGCAGGGAAGTTGCCATCACGAGCTGCACGTTTGCCAGCCTCACCGACCAACATCATCCAAGAACCTAGAGATGTAAAGCACGCTAAAGCGGTAAATGCTGCAACAAATGGAGCAGTCCAAGCACCAAAAATAGCGGTTGTTGCTAGTGCAAATGGTGCACCAGAAGCAGCTACTTCAGAAGCTGGGAACATACCAGCAATAACTTGGGTTGATAGAATATAGATAACACCCGCAATAATCGTACCAAGTAAGGTTGCTAACGGAACTGTTTTCTTAGGATTTTTTACCATACCAGAGGATACTGCGGCGGATTCAACACCCACAAATGACCATAGAGTGATCAATACAGCACTTACAATTGCATGAGAGTTTGAGCTGTGTGATGTATTCCAGTTTTGCATGTACGTTGTCGCATCAAAGTGACCCCAACCAACAACAGCAGTACCAACGATAGGAACAAGAATTAGTACTAGACCTAACGTACATAGACGACTTACCCATGAACCACCAAGTAAGTTAATAATGGTGAATACCCATACTGAAGCAATAGTTGCGATTGCCGCTGGAATAGTGTTATTCAAAATTGGGAAAAACACAGAAAGGTAAGATACCCCAGTGATTGCAATAGCAAGGTTACCAATCCAGTTTGCATGGTAATAAAGCACACCCGTTTGGAAACCAAAAGCAGGCGAAACTTCACCAGCGTAGGCAATTGGACCACCCTCTTGAGGGTTATTGGTTGCTAAGCGGGCGTAAACAAAAGCTAATGATAACGCGCCGACTAAACAAATAATCCAACTATAAATAGATATAGAACCGACTTTTGCTAATGTCGAGGGAAGCAGCGCAATACCACTACCCATCATATTACCAGCTACCACACCAGTACAGGCTACTAAGCCTATTTTTTTGGATGTATCGGACGACATGTAACAATCTCCAAAGAATACAATTATATTTAAAATGTTTATGTACGTTTAGCGTCATTAATAAGAATGTTTTTACTTTCAAATAATCAATGACGAGTAAGTTCGATGTAATCTACAGCAGATAGAAACGTTAATTAAATAACCTTCTACTCACAATTTTAAAATAATAAAATTGGTTTTTTTTTAATTTATTTTATTTTTAAGTTTAATTTAATCAATGCGTTACATTGATAGTGAAAAAATAATTTATTTATCAATAAAATAATTACTCGTTTATAATGGTTATAAACCTCAGATTGAGTGTTAATTTTAATTAGCATTGTAATGCTGCCATTGTTATGAGCAGTAAAAAAGTGCTACAGCTAAGGTCTATCATAAGATTTGAATAGCTAATCTTATTCAATGAATAATGAAACAAGCACAGTTGTTGTGTGATCAATACTATGACGTTATAAAACTAATGGCGGGGAGTGCCTTCTGTCGTATTTATTTGTGATATGAAAACGAGCTTTTCACATAGTATTCGTGTTTCTTGATCCGGGGATAAATACAGAGCCATACTATAATACTCATTAGCTTGTTGGTTTTTATGTGTCAATTCACTGATCTTACCTAATAATATATAGCGGAAAGCTGTATTTTGTTGCGACTGTGATTTTGCAAGAGACAAATAATGATAAGACGCTGCTAAATTACCTTGGTAAAGTTCATTAAGTGCTAAAGCATCATATATTTCAGTAGGTTCATGTTGTTTATTTAATGTGACATTTTTGACTAATACTTTACCATAATTCATTAGTGTTGGCATCGATGTTATTTTATTGTTAGTCGTAAGTAGGATCGCATAAGCAAGATATCGTTGTGCTAATAAGTAACTATTTTGAGGGTATGATTGAATAAGTGTGTTTATTTTTTCAATATAGTGAGTATTTGTTTGGTTATCAGTAGTGATAACAGTTGGTAACTCAAGGTAATCATACAATATGTCGGGGTTAGTAATAGCAATATAATACTGAGTTTGTTGGTGGTTATAATTAAGGGATTGTATTAAATCATTAAGTAGTTTTTCAATGATCAGATATGCGTTATTACTATCAAGGCTTAGATTTTTACGTAACATAATTGTTTTTGATATGTTATTAAACAATTCAATATGTAATTGATGGTGTTGATTAACGTATAGCGATAGCGTTTTACCTGCATTGGGTTGATGACTAAAACTACTGATGTAATTCGTCGACTTAAATAATGTGTCTTTGATTATATTTGCAAGTGAGTACAATTGATTGGTTGCTGATTGCGGTGCCGATACTATATTGATTAAACGAGGATTTAAGGCCGCAGTAGGAGGGGTAACTTTTTCGTTGCTCCAACTGATAAATACGAGTGTTATTAGTAGCATGGTTAGAATGCAGATATCGAAAAACCAATGGTTCCATTTAGCATTATCAACTGCTTTCGTTGTGGCCGATGGGGTTTCTTTTGCTGTATTGTTAAAAGCCCGTGTCATTGGTCCCGCTGGAAATGATGCATGAGTTGACACATCATTGGTATGTTCATGTGAAGAATGAAATTCTTCTAGCTTAAAACCAGTATTAGGATCGACATATATTTGTTGTACATCGATATCAAGCTTATAGCCTCGTTTGGGAATAGTAACAATCCAATGTTCTTCATCCATTTTTTTTAGTATTTTACGTAACTCAAAAATAGACTGTGTTACTACTTGTTCACTAACTACAGCACCATCCCAAACATTTTCAATCAGTTCGTCTCGTGTAAATACGATACCTTGATGCTTAGCTAAAAAAGCTAATAGTTTGGTTATCCTGGGTTCAATAATATAATTTTTACCTGATTTATATAAACAATTTTCTGTTGTAATTAATAACCAGTTATTTATTTTATAATTTACCCAAGCCATTTGGTTTCATTTCTATTGTTAATGATTGTGTTTAATTAATTCTATATTATTTGCTTTTATATATAGATGGAAATTATTAATCAAAGGCTAACTGTAATTTCATATTTCATTTTTAACCTAGAATAAAAGATATTTATTGCCTTTCTAATGTTTTGTGACGAATGTCACGTTTTTTATTTGGTGGTTATTTATTTTAAAGTAGGCCCATAATCGGGTTATAAATTTAGTTTTTTTAAATAAATATTCGAAACCTCTCTTTTTAATAAAACGATTAATTGATTAAAGGTAATATTATGTTAGAAAATGAAATTGATGAAAATAGGCTGATTGCGGAACGTCGAGCAAAACTTGATCATATAAGAAAAGGCAGTAAAGCAAATGGTCACCCAAATACTTTTCGTCGGTTGAAATTAGCAAATGAATTAATTACTGAGTTTGAAAATAAATCAAAAGAAGATTTAATTAATACCATTTATACCACCGCAGTTGCCGGTCGTATTATGGCAAAACGAGGACCATTCTTAGTATTACAGGATGTTTCTGGACGTATTCAAGTTTATGCGAGTAAAGAAGTACAAAAAGAATTAAAAGAAAAATATCACGGTTTAGATATTGGCGATATTATCGGTGTTAAAGGTCAACTATATCGTTCCGATCGTGGTGAGCTTTATGTCAATATGGATAGCTATGAGCTACAAACTAAAGCATTACGTCCATTACCTGAAAAATATCATGGTTTAACAGATCAAGAACAACGTTACCGTCAGCGCTATGTTGATTTGATCATTAATGAAGAATCTCGCAAGACAATGATTATGCGCTCTAAGGTGGTTGCAGCGATTCGTCAATTCATGATCAAACAGCAATTTATGGAAGTTGAAACCCCAATGATGCACCCAATTGCTGGCGGTGCTTCTGCTCGACCTTTTGTAACTCATCATAATGCGTTAGATATTGATATGTATCTTCGTATTGCACCAGAGCTTTACTTGAAGCGTCTTGTCGTTGGTGGTTTTGAGCGTGTGTTCGAAATTAACCGTAATTTCCGTAATGAAGGTTTATCGCCTCGCCATAATCCAGAATTTACCATGATGGAATTTTACATGGCATATTCTGATTATAATGATCTGATTGATTTTACAGAAAGCTTATTAAGTACTATTGCTAAAGATCTTTGTGGTAACACAGCCCTACCTTATGGTGAGCATGTTATTGAGTTTAATGGTCCTTATACTCGTATGACAATGCTAGCGGCAATTCAGCACTACACTAAAGACAATGCGCGTATTCAAGCGTTAACCTATGATGATGTTAAAAATCGTCAATTAATGGCAGATATTGCACGTGAAGTTGGCTTAACGGTTGAACCATTCTGGACTTGTGGTCAGTTATTAGAGGAAATCTTTGGTGAAACGGCTGAACCTCAGCTAATTCAACCGACCTTTATTACTGGCTACCCTGCTGACATTTCCCCATTAGCACGTCGCAGTAATGAAGATTCATTCTTAACTGATCGCTTTGAGTTTTTTGTTGGTGGTCGTGAAGTTGCCAATGGCTTCTCTGAGCTTAATGATGCTCAGGACCAAGACGCACGCTTTAAAGCACAGATGGACGCTAAAGACGCTGGCGATGATGAAGCCATGCAGTATGATGAAGATTATATCCGTGCGCTAGAGTTTGGCTTACCACCAACAGCGGGTGAAGGGATTGGTATTGATCGCTTAGTGATGTTATTTACTAACGCACATACTATTCGTGATGTGATTTTATTCCCATCAATGCGCCCTAGTAATAATTAAACAATAAATAGATAAAGCAGAGTGGTCTCTGCTTTTATTTAGTTATAAAAAAAGCCTCATAATGAAATGAGGCTTTTTTATTGGTTAGCGTTTTAGCTAGTGATCAGCATGACCATGAAGACGATGTTTAGTCACAAAACCGACCAAGATACACATTACAAATACTGCAGCGTAAAGACCATTAGCAGTAACTAGAGCTGCGTGTGCGCCATAGTTTTTAACAATAGGACTTGTTACCACGAAAGTTAACATGGTACCGATTGTGCCGCATAACAAAATAAAGTTAACCAATTTTGGTGATGATACTTTGGTTTGTTGTGAGCCTAAAGTAAGGATCGTGGTGTAAATTGCACTACTGATAAAGCCTAGTGCTGAAATAATGTAGATAAGGTTATGTGGGTCAGTATCTTTATTAAATAGATACATTAGCACAGTGGCTAATCCAGATAAAACAACCACAAAATAATGCAGGTCGAATTTTTTCAGTAATGCACTGAAAATCCACATACCAATCATATAAGCACCCCAGAAGTAACTGACTAATTGGCTAGCATCACTAATCGATAAGCCTAGTTTTTGGGTTGCATACTCAGGGATCCAAGAAATAAAGCCAAGTTGACCTAGGATGTAACATAAAGCAGCAATCGCTAGAAATAGAACGCCTAATCCCCATTTTTCTTTTGGTTCATTAGTCGCTGCTTCTTGTGGTGCATCTTTACCTAATACTGGGAATGTAGATATTAAGGCTAATATGAAAA
>NZ_MSCQ01000002.1:1352974-1355419 GCF_002954725.1 Photobacterium phosphoreum | reverse complement strand
CGTCATCTCGGAAGTCGAGAAACGAGGCTATCCGTGATCTACTCAACGCGTGATTGAGCCTTAAGGACGCCAGCGAAACACGTTAAATTTTACGGAAAAACATAAACTCTACAACACGCGGACAGTAAATTCCCTATCGCCCTCGCGGACATTCACTGTAGGGAATGACGATAATCAGCATTGACAATAGAATAATGATTATCTGTTTTCTAAAAGGAAAGTTATGGGTGTCTTGTGCTTTTGTTATCTGTTAACTGCGCTTCAAATTAATAATGATAGCGACAGGAAATTATTGTCAAATGTGCATCATTAACTACATAAACTAATCGGTTGGTATCATCAATTCTACGTGACCAAAAACCTGCCAAATTTTCTTTCAATGGTTCTGGTTTACCAATGCCTTCGAAGGGAGAACGCTTCGTATCAGTAATTAATTTATTGATGCGCTTCAGCGTTTTCTTATCCTGACCTTGCCAATACAAGTAATCATCCCAAGCATCGTCAGTCCAAGCTAACATTCGACTCATTCAAGTAAATCTCTTTCCGTAGTTTGACCGGCATTGTATTGAGCAATTGATTTGTTTAGATGAGCAGCATTAGCAGGAGAACGAGATAAATAAATCGTTTCCATTAAGCTATTATAATAATCCATAGACATTACAACTGCATCTTCAGAATCTCGACGAGTGATAATTGTGCAATCTGCATCATTAACTACGCCATCAAGAACAGATTTAAGGCCATTTCGAGCTTCAGTAAAAGAAACTATACGCATAATTACCTCTTTGTTGAGTTGTACTTAATATTGAACAAGTCTAACTCATTAAAATTGAAATGTACAATATACTGCACAGGTAACAAAGAAGCTGTTAACGTTTGCTGTCATGCAGATTAAGCCAAAATTTACTACTTAACGCGGTAAACAAAAAGAAAACCTAGAATGCCGAGTGTAGCAAATCGTGTTGATGCATTTGTTGAACGAAGCCGCTGCGCAGCAGAGTAAAGTGAATATAGGACAGCCATATCTTTACTTTAAAAATTCAACGTGCGGTGAGTAGATTCACTATCGCCCTAGCGGGCATTCACTGTAGGAAATAACGATAATCAGCCTTGATAATAGAGTAATGATTATCTGTTTTCTAAAGGGAAAGTTATGGGTGTCCTATATTTTTTTAACGCGTAATAATTAAAGAGGGTCTAATTATAAATCAATGAATTAAATTAATTGGTTCACGCCAAGGATAACGCTCGACTTCTTTTCAGTGTCACCTTTCATAACATTCGTAATATTTACTTATATAAAGCTACTCGGGCTTGTCCAACACTTTGAATAGGTGTCGACTGCGCGACACATATTTTTATCTGTTACATGCGACTCAAAGAATGAGCAGATACTCTATCTTTAGCTAACTCAATAACGGCATGCCCTAATTGAACTAAAGTACCAAAACTTGGTGTCGTTTCAGGTTTTAATGAACGATAAGCACTTGTCCTACTTTTAATCCCTGCGCGTTCAATTACAACACTGTGACCAAATTGTTCAACATAAGAACGAATGGCCGCTTGCAAAATGTCAGCTCGACCTTCTTGCATTGAATCCCATGAAGCCTGCTTGATTACCATTTCCATTTCTTTAACGTCAAAAGGCGTTAAATCAGATTCAGTGTAACTACCAACCGTGATTTCTTTTAACGTTGCAGCAGATAATTCAGCACCACTCCAATCAAGAGAGCCGTCAGCCGTTAATGCAAACTTTTGAAAATTATCCACATGGCTAAATGCTTCTTTTTGGAAATACTCAGTTAAGTTTGCTTCACCGGTATAACCGTCACTAAAAGTAAGCTCAAGTGTAAAATCAGCTACCAAATCAACATCAATTACTTTCAACATACGTCACCTATAATTTACCCGGATTAATACCAGCAACTGCTTGTTTCCACATTGCCATCAATTTTACTCGATTATTTTCAATGTGAGCTTCTGCTCGTTTTCGTTGCTTATTTGGCAAATAACCTTCTAAGCACTCACCTGTTTCAATTGCTATGATTAGCTCATAGCTACCATATTTGACATGAATATGAGGTAATTTATGCTGCTTGTTATCAAAAAAATACAAACAAAATGAAAGCCCAAGCAATGCATCTATCTCTGGCATCGCAACCTCTAATTATCAAATCTGGTTAAACTATAGCATTGTATCCCAAAAGAGACAACCTTCAAATGTAACACCTGCGTAACACGTTTGCTACGATACAGGCTTAGCTGAATCTTAACGCCTTAATCACTGAAACTAAAGGCAAACCGACAACGCCCGAATGTAGCAAATCGTGTTGATGCATTTGTTGAACGAAGCCGCTGTGTGGCAGAGTAAAGCACAGAATATAGGAATATAGGACAGCCATATCTTTACTTTAAAAACTCAACGCGCGGTGAGTAGATTCCCTA
>NZ_MSCQ01000002.1:1201357-1352022 GCF_002954725.1 Photobacterium phosphoreum | reverse complement strand
TGTCATCTCGGAAGTCGAGAAACGAGGCTATCCGTGATCTACTCAACGCGTGATTGAGCCTTAAGGAGACCAGTGAAACACGTTAAATTTTACGGAAAAACATAAACTCTACAACACGCGGACAGTAGATTCCCTATTCGCCCTAGCGGGAATTCAGTTATCTGTTTTCTAAAGGGAAAGTTATGGGTGTCCTATGTTTTTTTGATCTGCTATTGGGATCATCTGTTTGTAAAAACATGCAGAATATAGGACAGCCATATCTTTACTTATTTCAATGAGTTTTGTACTGCCTATTCAAACAATATTAATCACGATATCCGCAATGCCATGAAAGCCATGTTGGCTTGTCATACGGAACAACAAGGACATAGTCGCTGGCAATGTTCTTACTGTGAACATCACATCAATCATCCAATGTCATGCGGACACCGTCATTGTACGCAATGCCAGCACCGAACCACATCAGATTGGTTAAACAAGCAACAGCAAAAACTGTTACCGATTGATTATTTTATGGTGACGTTTACGCTGCCAGCAGAACTTCGATACCTTGCAAAACGACACCCTAAATTGTTGTACCAAGCCATGTTTACCATCACAGCCAGTGTTGTAAAAAGCTTTGCTAATAATGATAAACATCTTGGCAATAAAATAGGTTTTACTTCTGTGTTACATACTCATAATCGTCGTCGAGACTTACATCCTCATATTCATATGGTGATCACTGGCGGTGGCTTTGATGAAAACAAGCGGCAATGGATACAGTGTAAAAACAAGTACCTATTTAATGCTTTTGCGTTAGCGAAAGTATGGCGAGCTAGATTGCTGGAATATATCACCAGCGTACTCAAGCTCCCCTTACCTGACAAATTAGCAAATAAATGGGTGGTAGATTGTCGCTATGTTGGTCATGGAAAACCTGCATTATTGTATTTATCGAAATACCTTTATCGGGGTGTAATTGCTGATAAAGACATTCTTTATCTCGATAATCATCAGGTGACATTTCGATATAAAGATAATCAAACAAAAACAATGAAAACACGCACTTTACCTGTATTACAGTTTCTATGGCTGATATTGCAACATGTATTACCGAAAGGATTAAGGCGAGTTCGTGATTATGGTTTATTACGAGGGCATGAGAAGAAACAACTTCAACTGATCCAATATGCTTTTATGTTAGCAGGACAACTGACGTTGTCCCCACAACAAAAAGTTGTCCGTTTAACGGCACAACCCTTTTGTCCATGCTGTCAGCATGTCATGCAATTGGCGGGGATTTTTCGACCCAGATAAAAACGTAAAATAATAAGGATAATGGCATTAACGCGTAATAATTAAAGAGGATCTAATTATAAATCAATTAATTAAATTGATTGGTTCACGCCAAGGATAACGCTCGACTTCTTTTCAATATCACCTTTCATGACATTCCCAATATTTACTTATATAAAGCCGCTCGGGCTTGTCCAACACTTCGGATAGGTGTCGGCTACGCGACACATATCCTTATCTGTTAGCTTTACGCAACTTTAGAGCTAAGAGCTGCTGTAACTAACTTCATATCTGCTTCAGCCCTATTTCTATCACGAATCTGTCCATTAGCGCGCATTACAGTCGAAAGATCTCTAAGATGGTCAGCACTAAAGTTTTGTAAATTTGGCTTTATTATTTCACTGAAATAGGAATCAGCCATATCAAAGCTCCAGCACTTTGAAAACCCATGAATCATTAATTCATGGCAGCCTGTAACCCAAGCATCATCATTTGATGCATTTAACATTTCAACAAAGATACTAGCGTTCTGAGCTACACGAAAATCATTATCAATATAAATAACTTTTGGAAGTTGCCTTTTAATTGTCTCATTAATAAACCAGCCATTAACTTGACTTAATTTAATAAATTCGCTCTTTGACTTCCTCGCTTTAGATAACAATTTACTCAATCTAGTATAATTATCATTATTGACTAAAATATCACTATTTAATTTCGCTAGTTGTGATGAAAGCTCTGACTTATCATTTTCAAGAAGTGCATTTTTTTCAATTAAAGCCAGATTATTTTCATTAACAGTATTTAGAGCTTTATCTTTAGACTCTGCTTGTTTTTTATACTCATTAATTTCCTCTTCTTTATTTTTTAATACTTCTTGATGGAATTGTTGAACTTTTTGTACCGATGATCTCAATTCATTACTTTGTTCCAAAGTAAGCGACGTTTCACTTGCATATTCATCTCTTTTTTTTAGGCCTTCACTCTTATTCCACTCCGTATATATAAAAATAAAACGTTGCAATAACGGTTGTATTATGAGAATTAACGCTGTAATTATAAAAGGAACTATAATTGTATTGTAATTAAAACTGCCATCTTCTGGTATCAAACCCGTTTTAAATATAGCTAATCGTTGATCGAATTTGTTCGTACCAAAAAGTAGTTGCAATACTAACTCCCAGTTATATATTGCCCATGAAAATATATACGTTCCATAAAGAGGACTACTGATCCTCTGATATAAAGCAGCTTTTATTGAATTTGTTACTTCTTTAATCATTTATCCTTCCAACCTAAATTTTAAACTAAGTAGAGCTAACAACTTATTATATTAACAACTTGCCCGAATTTGTTCTTTGAACATGCGCCCGTATTTATCTTTTCATAATATAAAAAGCATTATAAATCAGATACATTTTTACTTATGAATCCCGATAGTCATCACAAAATCGGGCACTTACCATTTAGTTTCCGATTTTTCTACTAATAGCTATTACTGCGCATAACCACAGTGTAAAAGATCTGCTTCAAATGAATATAAAACAGCCATCTCTTTACTTTAAAAATTCAACACGCTGACAGTAGATTCCCTATCGCCCTCACGGGCATTCACTGTAGGGAATGACGGAGTTGGGCTTGGCATTCATATGAAAAGCATCGCGATCGTTGGATTCAGCATTCACTGTAGGGAATAGCGGTAGTTGTTTGGGGGCATAAGCAACATCTGTAAACGTCATTAGCTTGAGTGTGGGTTTATCTGAAATAGATGAAGAGGATTTCGCGGCAGGGGTGTTATCTGGACAAGAAAAAGGGACGCCGAGTGGTATCCCTATTGGTGTACTGAGAGTACAGGCAAGATTCTTTAGCGTGTAGCGAGCATTATCAAAACAGTCTAATGCTCCATTGGTACTAACCAACTTGTTTTTAAGTTGCTCAGCGTTCGCTTTGGCGGTGATGGCACTTTTTGTTCTTAGGGATACGGTAACACTTGCTCGTGGTTTACCTGTATTGCCTACACATGTCATCCGCTGATGATAAATATTACCTCTTTTAATAACCGTGAAGTAAATCCTGTCTGGTTTTTGGTTTAGTGACTCTCTTAGTGACCTATTTAGTGACGAATTCATGATTGTTAGCCTTTGTGAGGCTTACCCTGATCCACTCCATGCTTAATGCAATAAACCCAACTCTCTGGCTTCGGCAAGGGTTAACCCACTTGCTTGAATATCGCGTAGCATCTCAATGCGTCGTCGTGCAGCACCTTGCTGCTTCTTGCTATCTGCGATGTTGGTCGCCGAATCGTCCTTGTGTTCCCACTTAGATGAAACGGAAGAAATTTCTGAATAATCGATAGAGTTAATAGACACAATACCCTCCTAAAGAAACCTGTGTCGACATGCAGTACTTAGTATCAAAGGTTTTTAATTGAAAGAAGCACCTAATGATAAGTTTGTGAGCAACGCCATATTCGTAATAAAATAACCAAAAAAGGCTGGTCATCGATCTATTTATTGCGTAGTTTTGATTGTTCATGCCTTCAAATAAAACATGCTTCAACGCAAATAATTTGTATCTCAATGTCGCCTTTTTGCCTCATACCAAACTATGCTTTCATTCAAAAAACGCCTCACCAAGTTCATAACGTCACGTCAATATCGTTAGAAGTAAAAATTATTAACGATATAAACAATTTGTGCACTTCGTCGTTTCACTATTAACAACAGATTAGGTATCATTTTACAGCCTAAAATGTGAAACTTTACATTACAAAAATTTACCTATAGCCCGCTATCTAAAAAGCGTAACGTAACAAGATAGCTTTAATTAAGGTCTACTATTATGAATCCAATGTTATCTGAACGTGCCCAACCTGGTGCTTTATCAAATCCAAATACGTTTGCTGAATACCTCACTTTTGTTTTTAAAGCAGATGTTAATGCGGAAGCTGTTAGTGATGCTTTTGCTAAAATTCAGATCATTGAAAAATCTATTGGACAAAAAGATTCAACCGCAGATCTTAGCTTTACCGTTGGTGTGTCTCATCATGGTTGGGCAACAGCTTTCCCAACAACGCCTGTACCCGCTTTACTACAAGATTTTGAAGCGATGGTTGATGGTGAGCGTCAATTCCCTAGCACACCTGGTGATCTCTTCATCATGATTAAATCTGAGCGTATGGATTTAAACTACCAAGCCGCTAAATACCTTGCACAAACATTTGCGGGTATCGCAACATTAATTGAAGATATCCAAGGCTTTAAATACCTTGATAGCCGCGACATGATTGATTTTGTTGATGGTACAGAAAACCCTAAAAATGCAGCGCGTATGAATGCAGTATTAGTGGTTGATGATCTTGATATTCACCAAGGCGGTAGCTACCTAACCGTTCAGCGTTACATTGACCGTCAAGGTTTATGGGATAAGCAATCAACAGAATACCAAGAGCAAGTGATTGGTCGTACTAAACTTGATGATATTGAACTTGATGATGATGTGAAGCCAGTTTGGGCGCACAACAACAAGAGTAAAGTGATCATTGATGATAAAGAAATCAAGATGCTGCGTCAGAACCGTCCATTTGGTAATGCAATGGAACACGGCACTATGTTCATCGGTTTAACCGCTTCTCCTGTCATCATGAGTACATCATTACAACAAATGATTTTTGCTGATGATAACGGCCATTACGACCGCTTACTTGATTTTGTAGAAGCGAAAACAGGCACTAATTACTTTATCGTTTCACAAACACTACTTGATACTTTTGCTGATTAATCTTATTTAGTTATCAATAACTTTGCAGCCCATTAATGCTTATCATCAATGGGCTTATTTTATTTTAGTGCCGAGAATACTCTCAATAAGTCACAACCTCGCAACCTAAGTAAATCTTTGTCACCAGTAACTCATTGAATCTATTAAAACTCATTTTTTTTAACAGAATAATGGCTTGCTTCCTAACAATTTCTGTTGTCCCCTATAGACTTATTTATTATTAGCGTTTTTTGATCACCGATATCAAAAAGCATTTTCTCTGGGGGCAAGCATGTACAACACCCTTTTTACCCGTGTATCACTCGCTGCAGTTATTGCTGTGCTTGCGGGTTGTAGTTCAACAACACCACCACCAAAACCAGCACCTGATTACAGTTTTAAAACAGCTGCTAAAAAATTCATTGCAGCCGATAGCACGCGTAATAATGGCGTTGTTGTTGATAAAGGTTTGTTTTACCCTAAAGAAACCTTTTCTTATAGTTACCGTTATTGCTCCACTAGCGAGCAACAAGCACAACAAGACATTGCACAGTTTGACCAATTAGCCACGAAAACGTGTACCGCTAATAACGGCTCAATGGTGAATTTAGACACTGGCACATGGTGTGTTCAACATCCTAATACTGATCAAGAGACGCCCCTTTTTGCATCTCGCATTTCTTCAATTGATCTATGGGCTGATATTTGTTCCGGTGGCCCTTTCGTCACCATGCGCATTATTGAAAATCGAGACATTCCTCAAACGGCATGGATTGATGGTGCAAAACTATTAGGTTATCAACCTTACTCTATCCATCGGACATTAATGAGCTCAAAGGCGATTAAACATCTCGATGATGAAACACCGCCACCCGCAGAAGAACCCTGGACAGAAGAGACAGCCTTTATTGCGTCTCATGTAGGTGAAACTGTGTGTATGTATAAAAAGTCGAAAGACGATGCTTACGGTGTCACTTACAAAGGCACGATTGAAAGTATAAAAGATGGCCGTGTGCGTGTGCTTGCTACACGTAAAATCAAAGGTGATGTGCGTATAGCACCAGTATCAACACCACTGCCATGGCATAAAAAAGCCATTATTGAAGCAGATGCTAAATCTTGGTTTATCTGTAAATAAAATCACATTATTTATCAAGTAATTATCTAGTGTTATTTAAAAACAAAAGAGGCTGTATTTAATGATTAAATACAGCCTCTTTCTTTAGCGTTAATTTGTGCTTTACCTATTTTAAATCGATTTACACTATAAATTGATTAAAGAAAGCTAACGTTTCACATAAGGCTTGATTTCGAATAACGTCTTTTTCCATTAAAATCTCATGGCGCGCATTACGGATAACTTTCAGATTACAGTGCTTATTCTGACCACAAAATCGTTGGTGGCTATTATTATCAACAACCGTATCGCTACCTGCTTGTAATAATAATACTGGGATCTCTATTTTCCCTACATCTCGAATACAGTGATCAGCAGCTTGAATCGCTTGCCATAACCAACGTGGGCTTGGTCCACCAATGCGTAATTCTGGATGAATTTGATATAAATGCTTTGCCCAAACATAGCGTAATTTACTTTGGCACAGAGCATTATTCTCAAATGGCTCTTCGTGATAAGGCTTCTGCCCTAATACATATGAAGGCTCATCCTGATAGTGTTCCATGATCTTGGCAATCGATGATGCAACCAGTTTTAAAGGTACTGGCATGTGAATACCAAACATCGGTGCATTCAGTACTACCGCATCAAAATGGCTCGTATATTTTTCAAGATACAGGGTGGTAATGGCCCCCCCCATAGAATGCGCCAATAAGAAACGGTGCTGATAGTCTTTTTCTTTTTCTACAACTTTAGTCACAAACTCTTGTAAATCATCAACATAGTCATCAAAACTATTCACATGACCCAGTTCAGGATCAGCGGTTAATCGACCAGAGGCACCTTGGCCTCGATGATCATAAGCGTAAACATCATAACCTTGTCGGGAAAATTCAAAGAAAATTTCTTGATACTTCCAAAAGCTTTCATTACGACCATTCACAATTACAATACAGCGAGTATTAATGGGATTAGTGACACTGATCCATTGGATTTTCACCCCATCTTTACCACTAAATGCATTTTGTTTACGTTGCAACCACATACTATGAACGTCATTTTCCATCAACTGTGTAAATACCGACTCCTTGGTTGTAAATTCCACATTTTTCAGGTTCATTGATTATCAACTTCTTCGTAAAGGCTCCCAAATATTTCCACGTTTACAGTGATATTATTTGAGTAATAAAATTAGGCATATTTCATTAAATCATCATTTTCAATGTCATGCTTATAATCCGTTTTATAAGGCGCATCTTGAATATTAATATGACGGCCAACGGTATTGAGAAAATATTTACCCGATTGATAACCCAAGTGATAATCCATATCCAAAGCGGCTAAATCACTACCAATCATTTTCGATTTTAACGGTTTTTGAGGATGAATTTCAAAAATTGTCACATCATCAGGTGGATTGCTTAAAAATTCTTGGGTTTTTCGATAGTTATCTTCGTGCTCAAGCAACATTTCAATCATACCTGCCGCTTTAGAATTACCCAAAGCGCGACTAATATTGGTCATCCAACAGTGATCAAATGACGTGTCGATAGGTACAGTTCGAACAACCACAATATGACGATAACCGCGCTCATACGCTTCTTGAACCGGAATTGGTGCACATAATCCACCATCAACCCAGTATTCATTCTGCGAGAAAATAGGTTGTTTATTGAGTACCGGTACAGCACATGATGCTTTTAATGCTAATGACCAATTATCACTGTTTAAGTTAAAGTACGCTGCCTGATGGCTATTAACACCACTTGCTGACGCTAACACGGTGCGTGAACGCATATTTTCACGCCCTTGGTGCCAATCAAGTTCAAAACTGGTTTGCGTTTGTTTCATCAACCAATCTAAATCTAAGCCTTCACGACCAAATATAAACCGATAAACATCAAAAAAGTGATGATCTGTAGTTGCTTGAGTAATCACCCGATAAGCATGTTTGTATTGACCACAAATATAAGAGGCTAAATTGAGCGATCCCGCAGATGTGCCCACCATCAGAGAAAAGGGATTAAACTCTGCTTCTAAAAAAGCATCTAATACGCCCGCGGTAAAAATACCGCGCTGACCACCACCTTCGGTGACTAACGCTATTTTTGATATATCTGTAGTATCAAAGGAAAGTCCTTCAATATTTTGTACTGCATAAGAGATGTGTTTACCAGTCATAACGCGTTTACTTTTTAGTGGGCATTTGTCATACAAATTGGTTTCAGAAGTGATTAGTATAGCCATTGTTGAGTAAGGTATAAATTACCCAAAATAATAACTGATATTCTATATATGAGACTCTTGACTGAGGAAAAATAACCTGAGATAGATAATTATTCAGTCATATAGGATAAAAATATTTTATTAACATCAACCCGTGCTTTTAGTTTCGCGGCTAATAAATATAATCCACCTAATTTACGGTGCAAAAAAATCGCATCGGCTGGCGGTGTATGCCAATAACCTTGTTTCATGCTTAATTGACTGCCTGCATCACGAATTTGACGTACCATATCAGACTGACCAAAATCATACACACCCTGATATTTCAACGGCTCACAAGCTTGTAAACATAATGCCAATAATGATTGTTGGGCCTGCGGTTCAATCGGTTGCGAGAAGAATCCAATCTGTTTTAATGCAGCAAGCATTCGAGGTTGATCATCAATCACTGCCCCCGTCATTAATTGCCGATAGCCTTCGGAAATAGACTGTGGATAAACGCGTGTAGCACCGAAATCAAGCAATACTAATTGTTTGCTATCAATATCATAGCGATAGTTAGCAAAGTTAGGATCGGTTTGTACTAATCTAAATTCAAACACTTCTCTAAACATCAAACTAAAGGCAAGTTCGATAACATGATCACGTACGGTTTGTGGCTGATCGACTAATTTATCAATATCAACACCACCAACAAATGTCATCGCAAGAATCTGTTTTGTCGTTAAATCATCGGCAATATCTGGCAATAAATAACGTGTATCGGTCGCTAATAGTTGACGGTATTGCTTCACATATTGCGCTTCAAGTAAATAATCTGCTTCTGCATGAAGTTGTTTTTTAGCTTCATTCAATAACTCAGAAATGTCTAACTGCTTAGGAATTAAGCCACTGATATTCAATAACGTCGTCACATTATTTACGTCACTATCAATGCTTTTATTAATTCCAGGATATTGAATTTTAAGCGCTAATTGACGTCCATCTTGGGTTGTCGCTTTATGCACTTGCCCAATGGATGCCGCGGCAATCGGATAAAATGAAAACTGACTAAATTGCTGTTGCCAATCACATCCCCATTGCTGTTCAAGAGAAGAGTTAAGTTGACTTATGGGCATTGGTTTCGCATTTGCTTGCAATCGAGACAACAACTCGGTTAATGGCGGTGGTAATAAATCGCCACCATCCATTGATAATAATTGGCCGACTTTCATCGCAGCACCGCGTAAATCTGCCAATTGATCAGCAACACGTTTAACATTCGCTGGCGTTAAAATAAGTTCACTCGCTTTGGGTCGATGCCCTGTCGCTAATTGCTTAGCTCCTTCAGCTACCATTCCAGAAGCCACCCGCGTCGCTAATGATCCAAGCTTTGCTAACCGTGATAATCGACCACTTGGTACTTTTGAATATTGCTTTTTATCATTCATTCAACGACTCTTTATTCTTATACGGTAATCTTTATTCTTGATTACCATTGTTAATGGTATCACAAAAGATAGTATCAACGTCTGACACAGAATGATCATAAACAGCCAAAAAAAAGGCCGATCCTGTCTACTAAAAATAGCTTACAGTATCGACCTTTTCTTAAGAGAATAAATTAATCGTATTCAGGCTCGTTACGATTTTTTAAATTCACTAAGATACCAAGCAATAACACCACAACGGTAACAATGAAAATTGATTGGAACACATGGTGATACTGTGTCGCTGAAGCAATCAAGTCGACAGTAGTGGTTGCTTGTGTGCCCGTTGAAGTTAATTCAGCAATGTTCGCGGCTAAATAGTTCGCAACAGAGCCCCCCATTAACATATAGATACCCGCAACTGTACCCGTTGCACCTTGTGGGTTCATACGTGTAATAGCAGATAACGCTACGGGGTCAATAAACAGCTCAGCAATACCAATTAAGAACAAACCAAGGAACAACCATAAGAATGTTGTGTGACCACTCACCATTGCCAATTTAGACGATAAAGTTATTAAGCTAAAACCTGCCGTTAGCAAGAACAAGCCCATATTCAGTTTGGTTAAAGTGCGTACTGAAATTTGACGAGATGCCAACACTTTCCATAACCATGCAACAGCACCACCACCAACAATAACCGCAACAGGGTTCACTGATTGGAAAAAAGCGGTTGGAATGTGAAAGCCGAAAATATCAGTATCAATATTTCGCTCAATGAACAAACTTATTGAACTACCGCCCTGCTGATCAAACGCCCAAAACACCATACCAAACAGCATGAAGTAGATGATTGCATTTAATTTCTTACGATCTTCAATACTGCTCTTACGGTATAGACGAATCATTTGTAAAGCAGAAAAAGCTAAGATAATAGCCAGAATATAGCCAGCAAGTAAATTTTGTAATACAAAGACTAAACCAATCGCGCACACAATCACGCCAAGAATAATCAATTGCCAGTGGCTAAAGCCTGCTGTTTTTTGACGTAACGCGGGTAGGTTCGCTTTTTGCACATGCGCAAAATGCTTACGACCTGTACTAAAGATAATTAAACCAATAAGCATACCGATACCCGCAAGTGCGAAACCTACGTTCCAGCCCCAACGACTCGCAGCATAACCACAGAATATCGGTGCTAAAGCAGAACCAACATTGCCACCAATATAGGAAATCGAAAATCCAGATTCACGCGCATCTTCATGGTCTTTATATAACTCACCCAACAAACAGCTTGAGTTAGTTTTAAAAAAACCATAACCACAAATAATAAGTGCTAATGCGGCATATAGCACGGTGTTGTCATGGCTCGGAATACTCAGTACAGCATGCCCTGCGACCATCAATAAGCCACCAATGATCACCGACCAATAGTTGCCTAAATAACGGTCAGCTAAATAACCACCTAAAATCGGAGTAACATAAACAAGCGATGTATAAGCACCATAGAGGGCAAATGCATGGTCGTCAGACATTAAAAGTTTTTGGGTTAAAAAGAGAATTAATAACGACCGCATGCCGTAATAACTAAAGAATTCCCACATCTGAATAGCAATGAGGTGAAAAAGCCCTTTAGGCTGAGAGGATAATTGCATATTGTTTCCTAGGTAAAGGGGCCATAAAGGCTAACGATAATAATTGTTATTTAATTCGCAATACCACAGGTATTTAATACTGAAAATACACTGAACATCTATAAGCTCAAGCTTAATCTTGCTCCATATTTAGTATCTTAATTTTCACACGAATAAAGAGGACTTTATGCTATATAAAAAACGACGCTGAACTATATACTATTTAGCGATAATTTACACTTTTAGTTACATTGCCCCATTAATCCCACATAAAAAATCACATAAAAACAATATATCGCATAAATATTCTATTTAATTGACAAATAAAAAAGCCATTAAGCCGTTTGTTGAATTATCAACTACCACTTAACAGCTCTTTATTTATTTGTTAAATAAGCAACAATTACCAAACAATTATAACGTTAGATCTAACTCATTATGTATAAGCACAATACATTGAGAAGCAAATAACATTTTAGGCCCTAAACTGATTTTTTCTGCGCCAAGACGTTTTAAACTATTAAAACTTTTCTTTGGCATTGGCATATGATCAGTTAATAAAAAACAAGGATTAGCAGCTAACTCGATATCTCGAATAAAGTCGCCTTTTTTATCGAGCATATATAATTGGTAATCTTCTGCTAGTTCACCCACTAACTTTTCAAAGCTAATAGTACGAACACAAATACCCGGCTCAACATTGCGCAATTGTTCTTTATTCATACCGATAGATTTATCTAACGCATGCGCTATTTTATCCAACCAAGCTTGCTCATGAAAGCCAGATAAATTAGTGATCTCATTTGAATTAAAACTAATAGTGCGAGAGAAGTCTTGAGTACTTTCAAGAACTAAATGCACCATAATATCTTCACGATGTGATTGCGCTACAAAAATAGCATTCATTAAAACATGAGCCAAAATCTCAGTGTGAGCATCTTGTCCAACTGAAGCTAATAACATCTTACTGTCTGTTGGAGCAGAACGGGCTCGTAATACGAAGGCGCGCATAATCAATATCCTAGCAGTTTAAATTTTTCTCGTTAATTATTCACAACTGAAAATTAACAATAGATAGCGACTATTATCCTAGGTTTTACAGTCGATGTAACCTTAAATAATAAAATCAGCCAAAGAATACCGATTAGTCGCTATTATTAAGAGATATCAGGAGGAACTTATGAAATTAATCTTATTCTATGACAGCAGTTGTCCACTCTGTGTTACTGAAATGCGTCAACTACAAATACACAATAATCATCAACAGCTTCTGTTTGAGGATATTCTTGCACCTGATTTTAATCAACGTTTCCCTTATATAAAGGTTACTGACGCCTCAACAATATTACATGGCTTATATTTCCCTGATCATGAGCAATCTCCCCAATTATTACTCGGACTTGATGTCACTTGTCTTGCTTGGAAATCAATAGGTAAAAAGAAATGGTTAGCACTACTGCGCTGGCCTATCATTGGTTTTTTTGCTGATAAATGTTATTTATTTTTTGCCCGTAATCGCTACAAAATTTCCTATTTATTTACAGGAAAATCACGCTGTAAAAATTGCAAAATTGATTAGTGTCGCTGACGATGGTAACGCTGATTTCTTCATAAAATACCACCTTATTAATTCTATCAGTATATAGAGCAAGCAGATGAACGTTACTTTATTGAGTGTCATTGATCTTATCGTGGGTTAAAAATCGTGGTCATACTATCTTTAAACACTAGTTAGTAAGCTCCTCACAATATAAGATCCTACAGAGCTCACAAAACCCCATGGTCAGCTTAGTAATTCTCTTGTTAATAACGATAAATAGTGGAATATTCACCCTCATTATAAGTGCTTAGAAACACCACTCTCAATAATGTCTTCTTCTGGATGAATATCATGAATATTGTTGATCGCTTTATAAATTACACTCGCATTAACACTACCACTAATCGTGAAAATGGTGCTGCTGGCATTATGCCGTCATCACTAGGACAAATGGAATTAGCGACAATATTAGCCGCAGAATTAACCCAATTAGGCTTACAGAATATCATTTTGCGTGATAGCGCTATTCTAACGGCAACCTTACCAAGTAATAGTCCACGAACAATTCCAACCGTGGCTTTTTTTGGTCATTTAGACACCAGTGCTGAGCAATGCAATGATACTCACGCCCAGATTGTTCATTATACTGGTGGCGATATTATTCTTAATCCCGCATTAAATATCGTTCTCAAACACGCTGAATTTCCTGAGCTTAGCCAATATCAATACCAAGACATTATTGTCACTGACGGCACCAGTTTGTTAGGCGCTGACGATAAAGCCGCTATTGCAGCCATTATGCACGCACTGACGGTTCTGATTGATAATCCTGCCATTGAACATGGCGACGTAAAAATTGCGTTTGTTCCTGACGAAGAACAAGGGTTACGTGGGGCTAAAGCCTTTGATGTCGATGCCTTTGGTGCAGATTTTGCTTATACCTTAGATTGTTGTGGTATTGGTGAATTTGTCGATGAAAACTGGAACGCAGGTGATGTCGTCGTTACTTTTATTGGTCAATCAGCCCACCCAATGTCAGCCAAAGGTAAACTTAAAAACTCATTGTTAATGGCGCACAAATTTATTGCTATGCTGCCAGCAGGTGAAGCACCTGAATATACTGATGGTCGTGAAGGCTATTATTGGGTCAAAGATCTTAGCGGTAACAGTGCTAAAACGGTCTTGAAAATGGATGTAAGAGATTTCACTCATCAAGGCTATCAACAACGCATGCAATTTCTGGCAACACTGGCTGAGAATTGCCAAGCATTATGGGGCAAAGCGGCAGTGACAATAACCCTTGCTGATCGCTATCAAAATGTGGCTAATAGCTTACAAGGTGATGCCAGTTTTCCCATCGAAATAGCTAAACAAGCTTACGCGCGTAATAACATTGAGATGAAAACAACCCCAATGCGTGGCGGTTATGATGGCGCAGTGTTGTCACAAAAAGGCTTACCTTGCCCAAATATTTTCACAGGCGCACACAACTTCCATTCGATTTATGAGTATTTACCTGTGCCCTCGTTACAAGCAGCCAGTGATGTTGTGGTCGATGTGATCCGCATTACCGCAGAGCAATATGGGAAATAGGGAAGAGGGTTCGAGGTTTCGAGGTTTCGAGGGTTCGAGGGTTCGAGGGTTCAAGGTTCAAGGTTCAAGGTTCAAGGTTCAAGGTTCAAGGTTCAAGGTTCAAGGTTCAAGGTTCAAGGGTAATAGTGTGTCATTCTAATAAATAAACAAATAAAAAACGGGCGAGTTACTGAGTAACTCGCCCGTTATAATTTTTGATTACGCTACGATTAACGTAGGATCATTTGGTCACGCTCTGGACCTACTGATACCATTTTAACAGGAACACCCATTAGTTCTTCAATGCGAAGTACGTACTGTTGTGCACCTTCTGGTAGTTCTTCAAACTTACGGCAACCCGTAATGTCTTCATCCCAACCCATCATTTGCTCATAAACTGCTGTTAGAGATGCAGTTTGAGGCCAAATTGGGTTTTCAGTGTGGTCACCGTTGTAAGCAACACAGATCTTAAGATCTTTCATGCCACTTAGACAGTCAATCTTAGTTAATGCGATTTCTGTTGCTGCTTGTAGTTCAACACCATTACGTGTTGCTACTGCATCAAAGTAACCCATATCACGTGGACGGCCAGTTGTTGCACCGAATTCTTTAGCATCTTCACGGAATTGGTCTTGATCTTCCATTGCGGTGATCAATGTACCTGTACCTACTGAAGAACTGAATGATTTAGCAACAGCAATAACACGCTCAGGATGAAGTGCTGGTAAACCACTACCGATACCTGCATAAGCTGCAGTCACGTTAGATGATGTTGTCCATGGGTATTCACCGTAAACTAAGTCACGACCCGCACCTAACTGTGCTTCAAACAATAATGTTTTATCTTCTTTTTGTAACGCTTTTAGTGGCTCAGTAACGTTACAAATGCTGTCACGCCAAGGTTGAGACACTTCAAGTAGCCACTCTGTCATTTCTTCAGCTGTTTGCGTGAACTCCATTGAAGGATATAACGCTTTAAGCTGTGGCAATTTCCAATCCATCATGAATTGAATACGCTCAAGAAGTACTTCTGGCTGATTTAACCAACCAACAAGAATACCCTTCTTCATTACACGGTCACCGTATGCAGGTGCGATACCTTGACGTGTTGAACCGTAAGCACCGTCACCTAGACGTAATTCTTCTAGAGTATCTTCTAGTGCGTGCAATGGTAGACATAGTGTGGCGCGATCTGAGATGCATAACTTAACGTTAACACCAGATGTTGCTACTTCTTCGATTTCTAGGCTTAATTTCTCTGGGCTGATAACCATACCAGGGCCTAAAACAGCGATACAATCAGGGTTAAATACGCCGCTTGGTAACTGGTGTAGTTTAAAAGTACCAAAATCGTTAACAACAGTATGACCTGCGTTATTACCACCTTGGAAACGAATACTCGCTGAAGCTTGGTCTGCTAAATAATCAACAATCCGACCTTTACCTTCATCACCCCAGTTAGCACCAACAACAACAATAGACGACATAATTTAATCTCCTCAAAAGCAAGACCTCTATCCTATGCTCAATGACGCAATAAAAATAATTAATAATCGTTATTAACTTGATAAGAATCTCTTATATGGCGTACATTAACCATTGAGTTTATTCTGATAATATCATTATCAATAATAGCGTCTGAACCAAAATAAGAAGGTAAAAATGGTAGATTTGCATTGGCTTAATACATTCGTCGCACTTTCTAAACATAAACATTTTGGAAAAACAGCCGCAGCGCTTCATATGACTCAGCCCAATGTTAGCCTTCATATTAAACAGCTCGAGCAAGCAACGCGGGTAAAATTAATTGAAAGGAATCCGTTTAGATTAACCCAAGCGGGTGAGCGGTTACTTAAAAGTGCAGAAAACACTTTAATGGAATTACAAGTTTGTCAGGCGGATCTAAATGCGATTAACGAACTCAACCAAGGCACACTGACTATTGCAGCCAGTGATATTATCTCGCGGTTATTACTTATCAGTCCCTTTCAAGCGTTTAAAAAAGAATATCCCGGTATCGATTTATCTCTTTTTAATACCACCTCGTCACAGGCTACTGAACTGGTAAAAAGTGCCAAAGCTGACTTAGGGTTTGTGATCGCCCAAAAAGAAAGTCAACCATTGCATTTTATGGAGCTGCGTCAGGTTAAATGGTGCGCATTAGGCAATGGCTTAGAACGCTGGCAACAATTATCTCAGGATCCAGAAGCGATTATTGAATCACAGCCTCTTGCCGCAGAAGAACCAACATTAATTTTATTAGGCCATGATACGCGCACCCGTGAATTAATCGATTTAGCCTTACCAAGTTTACAACTGGCTAAATATCATGTGATGGAGGTTGGCAGTGTTGATGCGCAGATAGACTGGGCTGAAGCAGGATTTGGGGTTGCTATTGTACCGAGTTTTTCATTGCATTCGAAATTACATCTACAAACTACAATCACACCATTACCGCATTTTCCCACCACCAGTCTTGGCTATATCGTGCGTCAAAATCAGGTGTTATCGCGTGCTATTAAACAGCTATTACGTTGGGTAGATGAAGAGATTGAACGTTCACAATAATGAAAAATAACTAAAAAAAGTGCTTTTACTTATATGATGTAATAAAAAATGCCCTGATCTCTCTTATTTAACCAATAAAAAGAGACTTCAGAGCATTTTCTTAAAAATTAATTATCGTCATTTTGCGTCAGTGTATAAGCATCCGCTAAATCACCTTTGATACGCTGACCTTGTTGGTCAAGTCGGAAAATACGATGCTCGCCAACGAAATACTTCACTGACTGACTGCTGCTAAGATTTAGCGTGATGGTATCACCACGATCATTCCACTTAAACTTACCTTTATCAACAGACGGCTTAGTATTTTTACCTTGATAAGTTTCATTTAAAACAAAGCTACCGTCTTTATTTAAGGTTAAGCTGGTTTCAATGCCAGAACAATCACCACAAGGCTGAATACCTGTGTACTCGCCCATCCAATCTAATGAATTTTGTGCGTTATGCTCTTCAGCTTGTTTCGCCGCCGTAGCACTCGCACCATTTTTAGCTTGATCACACCCGCCTAACGCAAGTACAACCATAACCGCTAATAAACATTTTTTTTTCACCGTAAACTCCTTGTGAAAAAAGAAAAACCGAGCATTGATAATACTCGGCATCTTAACGTCAATATCAATGTTTTTTTATTACTTTATACTATTAATTAGTTTGTTAAATCAGTTACTTTCTTCTCTGCTGAATCAACCGATTTATTAATCATATCAACCGCATCATTGGTGGCTGCTTTGGTTTTATCCACCGCGGCATCTTTCATATCTGTTGCACTCTTTACAGCATCACTCGCTGCATCTTTAGAGGCATCCACAGCATCGGTGGTCGCATTTGCTGCATTATCTTTTAATTCAGAAACTTTATTTTCAACAGCAGCGGCTGAATCTGATACTGCTTGCTTAGAACTTTCTACTGCAGCATCTGAACTGTCTGCTACATTATTTTTAACTTCTGCCGCTTTATCAGCCACTTTATCTGCGGTATCCGATACAGCATCAGCAGAATCTGTTAATGCTTGCTTGGTTGAATTAAGCGCTGTGTCTGTTGTACTAACAACATCGTCTTTTACTTGAGTCGTTGTTGCTTTTACTGAAGCCGCAGATTCTTTTGCCGAATCGTGGCTTGCTTGATCACAACCAACAAGCACTAAACCAGCAATCGCTATAGCAATAATACTTTTTTTCATATCAACTCCTGTAAAACTCATATTCAAATATAACCCTAACAGTATCCACCATTAGTATGAAAAACATATCTAATTAACGTCATGTCAAAGTCAATAATAGGTCATTTTTTTTTATAATGCGGTATTAAATCTGTTTTATTTATAAAAATAAAACCATAAATATGAGAAATAACATCATCAATATCGGCAATAATTAATCCCGTCGTCAATATGAAAAATCACATGAAATAAACTCATAGGCATTACCACCAAATAACATACAGCTCTTTTGTACAAACACCACTTGAGAACCAATAGGGCAATAAAATCCATCTCGTATATCAATCTTGACCATATTATTTGTTTGATTAGACATAACTTGTAAATAAAACTTATTGTTACTCTGAAAGCGAGCAGTATTTACGTTCACGACTGTACCAACGACCGCTTTTGTACTGTAAGTTTGTCTAGCAACAACAATTAACAACAGAGTTAGCATAAGCAAAGAAGCGCACAAGGTGAAACCTACCTTCTGTGAAAAACGCATATCCCCTCCACTTATAATTAATCACTAGTACCAAAATAAGTTAATAATAATAACACAATCACATTATATTGATACTATTGTCATTTATAAGTAAAATAAATGCCATATTATTGTTGAGATGTTTTGACTGGGAAATGGATCACCTCCCCTTCTGCGGTTAATATATCAATCACTCGTGGTGCCCCTTGCTCATCAAGATACAATTCACCAATCGCACTTTTATTGATTAAGCGACGATGACCAATAACATCTGGATCGCGCTTTTCAATTAATAGTCGCTTCCGTTTAGTAAACCAATTAAGGGGGGAATGCGGGCTATAAAGACAGCGATCCATCCAATCACAAAAACTCAGCAACCGATTTGGAAATTCGTTTTTAAGTCCACTACAGGTGATTTGAAATATTTTAAACTGACCGTTCAAATTGCGTAACGTAATATCGTAGGCAAACGAATAATGCACATCACCCGATAAAATAATAAATGTCGTCGGGGTTTTAGTATGTGTAAAAATACTTAATAAGGTATTAGCAGAGCCTGGATGCGCCATCCAATTTTCAGCATCAACCACCAATGGTTGGCCTAATAAGGTCATAACTCGTTGTAAGGTTTCAATAAACTTAACCCCAAAAATGGGGGCGGCAGAAACAATAATCACCGCCGATTCATGCAATAATTCTTGCTGTAATTCCACCAGTGCTTCCCAATCCATCAATCCTGAAGGACGATTAGGATTAGACTCTGAACGCCAACGTCGAGTGCGTGTATCTAGCACCACCAACTTCGGCACCGTTGAAATAGTATAATGCCACTCTTCAAACCGATAAAAATACGCTGCCAACGCATCTTGGGCTTGCGGTGTTGGCCGTTCAAAAAATGTTCGAGCTAAATCTAAACAAGGCTGAGTAAATTTTTCAGGCGCATTACCCCATCCCTGACATAGCCAATAACTCATTAAAGCGTTACCGATAATACGTCGAGAAAACAGATTATTGTAAGCCGCAGTTTCCCAACGCCGATTTAGCTGAAAATCATCGGTAATATCATGATCATCAAAAATCATATACGTCGGAATATGCGCCATTAATCGACATACATGGTTAAGGCCTGCAACAAAATCATCAATAATGGGCGCTTCATGTTGCCATGTTTGCTGCCACTTAGGTGACACAGCAACACCAGCATTACAATAACCATTACGCGCAAAACGGTTGCGATCAACCAACGGCCATAATGTCGGCGACCATACCAATAAATACATCGCGAAGAATTCACTAAAACTAATTAAATGATTTTCACATTCACGCGAGCTAAAAATAGGCGTTGTGGTTGTCGGTAAGCAACGACGCCACCAGCTTTCATCATTAACATAATGGGGTAATAATTTATCGCGCCCATAAATATTTTGTGGGTGTTGATACAAGGCAGTGGTATCAGCAATCTGTGCCTGTTCAAATGTCTCATCAGGTAACCCTAATAATGCTGTTACTTGTTGAATGGCATCTAACATCGGTCCAGCAACATGATCAGCATATATTTGATCGCCACTCATCATCAATAAGCTCGGACGATCAACAGCAGCTAACGTACTCACTTTCTTATCAGCAGCAACCAAACTGTCTTTACTGGGGTAATGCGGATTACGACACGAACCATGCAGCACATAATCAGCACGTTGCTGAATCACCACACTCAAGCGAGATTCATTGGCATACAATAAATCAGGCATTAATTCGGTTAATGATCCTTCTGCTGTCATTATTTGATATTCAAGCGGTGTATCTTGTGGAAAATCGCCCATAAAATGAGCCAGTACCACCCACGCCTGTTTACCAATTTGAATTTGCTCGGCAGAATTAAAGCTAGCCTCATAAAAAGGTGTTTTATCTGATCCCATAAACAGACTAAAATCTGCCTCAAATTGACGGGTTGTAACCAACCATATTGTTAATTCTTTTGCGGTTACTTTTCGTAAAATAGGTCCAGCCACAACTAGCGGTAAAGGATCTCTCACCAAACTCTTTTCCATTTTTTCTACCATTCGCCAATAATAAGCTGTTAGTTATGTTGCGCAAACATGGTTTTCAGTTCTTGGTACATCCAGCGAAGAACCGGACCATTACCTTGATCGCGTCGCTTTACCAATCCCATATCTATCCACGGTGACGTCGGAATATTTTCTATTGATAACCTCACCACCCCATCTTTAAAGATTGAGTAATTAAACACATGATCAGGCACAAATGCCCATCCCATATTCCTTAATACAAACGCCGTAATCGAATAATAACTATCAATATGCCAATAATTCGCCGACAGTGCATCTGTATGGTAATAGCCCATACGATCACAAATTAATAGCTGCCGATATTGCCCGAGTTGCTGCATCGTTGGTGCTGATATTTTTGCCAATGGATGATTTTTAGCCACAATCAATGATGAATTAAATTCACAAATAGGGGTAAATTCTAAACTACTCGGCAGAGTCTTACTAAAAAATAAAATACCCAAATCTGCAGTTAAATCATCAACTTGACCTGCAATATCATCTTTAGACCCACTAATAATAGTTAACTTTAACAATGGAAAAGTAGCAGCAACCCGTTCAAAAAACTCTTCAAATACGGTGGTGGGTGTTGCTTCATCCATTGCAATAGTGAGTGATACTTCCTCGCCTTTAGTTAAGGTCAATGCCCGTGATTGCAGCCGATCACATTGGGCTAAAACCACTTTCGCCTCTTCATACATCTGTTCACCCGCAAGTGTTAATACGGGTAAACGGGCACTACGATCAAACAAATCAAACCCTAAATCGGCTTCAAGATTACTGATGGCAGTACTTATCCGTGATTGTGCCTTACCTATACGGCGAGCAGCACCTGAAAAGGAACCTTGTTCTACTGATATAACAAACGCATTAAGCTGATCTAATGTCCAATCCATTGCGATTTAATCCATCCGAAAATAAGATAGATATTATCTTTGAACAATCTAATAAACAAGGATAATACCGCTACCAATATGCGACTAATATAATGAGATTTCTGATGCCATTAACTCACTCACCGCCAACACTCACTATTAACCAAAATTTTTGGCGTTATGCGATCCCGTCTATTGCAGCCATGCTAGTGACTGGTCTATATCAAATTGTTGATGGTATTTTTGTTGGCCACTATGTGGGCTATCAAGGGTTAGCTGCAATTAATATGGCATGGCCGATTACTTATTTGTTATCAGGCTTAGGTTTAATGATTGGTATTGGCAGTGGGACACTTATCTCTATTGCTCGAGGGGAAAAAAATCCTCACCATGCGCAACGGGCGTTAGATCATGCCGTATTATTAATTACCGTTATCAGTGTCATGGCGTTGGTGTTATTTGTTCATTTTGGTGAAACATTATTAACCATTCAAGGGGCTAACCACACCATAAAAGCGTTGGCTCTACAATATGTTCAAAGTTTTGGTTGGGCGGCATTTGTGACTATTTTTGCCGGTGCAATCCCAATGCTGATCCGTAATGATGATAGCCCTAAAATAGCCACCGGATTATTAATTGCAGGTGCATTGACTAATATTGTATTGGATTATCTGTTTATTGGTATTTTTAAGTGGCAATTACAAGGTGCCGCGATTGCGACCATTATTGCGCAAAGTATTACTGTTGTTGGTGGGATCATCTATTTTTGTTCTGCATATTCACCACTTCGTATCCGTTTAACAATAGTAAATATTCAATTTAGTCACTGCTGGAAAATAATGAGCCTTGGTTCATCGGTGTTAATCATGTATCTCTATGCCAGTTTCGTGGTCGCTCTGCATAATTACCAGTTTATGCAATATGGCACTGAACTTACTGTTAGTGCGTTTGCGATTGTTGGCTATATGATGACATTATATTATTTAGTTGCTGAGGGTATCGCAGAGGGTATGCAACCACCAGTGAGCTATTACTATGGCGCTAAACAACCACAAAATATCAGTAAAACAACTTTTTTAGCGATTAAAGTAACGATTATTGCCGGTATTTCATGGTTTGCATTATTGTATAGTTTCCCACACACATTGATTGGATTATTTAATAGCGGTAATGCGGCACTGACCTCGGAAGCGGTTAGTGGCATTCAATTACACCTGTTTGCGATGTTTTTAGATGGCTTAATTGTTCTGGCAACCGTGTATTTTATGTCGGTTGATAAGGCAGGAAAAGCGCTCACTATCTCCATCAGTAACATGTTAGTGCAATTGCCGTTTTTATACTTCTTACCGCAATGGTTAGGGGTTAATGGGGTATGGCTATCAATGCCACTATCTACAATATTGTTAAGCATTATTGTATTACCAATGGTATGGCATGACTTACAACAACGAAACAAAGTAACACCATCAATGCCACAACCTGCTCTTTAGCTTATTACGCGAAATCATAATCCACACAGCGGATAATACTCTTATCCGCTGCTTTTTTATCAGTCACTCTTTTATATTATCATCGACTTCATAAGCTAAGCTGTGATTTTATCCAGATGGCAATATCTTTAATTTGTGGCATACAGACGTGATGTTCCATTGGATACGTTCGCCAATGAGGCTGATAACCCGCCGCAATCAAGTCATCCCGAGCCATTTCCCCAAGTTTAGGTACAACCACAGGATCGTAGCTACCATGCATGATCTCAATATCAATCTCACGGTTAGCGTCGCTGTACTGAATAACATTGGCGGTTGGAAAGTAGGTCGATAATGCCAGTAACCCTGCCAATGGTTTTGAATAACACAAAGCCGCATGGTAGACCACTGCGCCCCCTTGAGAAAATCCAGCCAGTATAATACGTTCAGAGGCAATACCACGGCTGATTTCACGTTCAATAAGATCAATCACGCGCTGAGCAGAATGCATCAGTTGCTCGACATTAAGCTTACGTGACACATCCAATGAAATAATGTCATACCATGCCGGCATTACTGCACCGCCATTAATCGTAACGGGAATAGACGCCGCATGCGGAAAAATAAACCGGACAGGCATATCAGCAGGTAACTGTAATTGTGGCAATATTGCTTCAAAATCATGACCATTAGAGCCTAAACCATGCAGCCAAATAACACTGGCAGTCGCGCTAACGGTTGGTTCTACTTCAACACAAGGTAAATAGGTTGTATTCATAGTCTTATCCTTTATAAACCTACGCCACTATATCGCTGATTTTATTGCCCGTGCAAGTCTTGATGGCGCTAATGTTGGGTCAGGATCTGCCTGATTAAAAAATTCACTCACCACATCAACAATGGCTGATTGTACATCAGCAGTTGTGGCTAAATTTTGCGAAAAACTTGGCACTAAATCGCCCGATGATGATGCTTGCTTAAACGCTTGCATTGAATCTAACGCACACTGATCAAACGCTGTCATGTCCATATCCAATCGAACCGGAATCGACCCTTTATTTAAATTAAAAATACGCTGAAAAGAGGGGGTCAACAATGTTTGGGCTAAGTCATGCTGTGCAATATTATCGACCTCAGTCCCTTTTAATTTAAAAAAGGCCAAACTATCGATATTAAAGGTAAACTGATGTTGAGTGCCAGGAGCAGGAACACATAAGTAATCCTTACCCGCTTGTTTATTCGCTTGTGCAAATTCACCTTTAGCCCAATCACCCATAAACTGCATGGCTGCTTGACCATTAATCACCATTTCGGTAGCAGAATTCCAATGTCGCCCTTCCGATTTGGGATCAATATACGCTTTCATCCGTTTAAATTGTCTAAATACCGCCACCATTTTATCGCTGTTGATTACAGCCATATCAAGATCAACAAATGCTTTACGGTAATCAGCTGAACCTAATACTGCCAACGCAATACTTTCAAACAACGTCGCATCTTGCCATGGCTGACCACCATGCGCTAACGCGATAAATCCTGCCGCTTTAATTTTATCTGCTGCAACAAAAAATGCATCTAAGGTTGTGGGGACTTTTACCCCTACTGCATGCAATATTTGAGGATTAACCCATAGCCAATTAACGCGGTGTACATTAATCGGTACGGCCACGTAATGGTTGTTATATTTCATAATATTTGCAACGACAGGAGGCAAGACGTGATCCCAACGTTCTTGCTGAGCGACATCATCAAGTGACGTTAAAAAACCTAACCGTCCCCATTCTTGAATATCATGGCCTTTTAATTGCGCAGCCGTAGGGGGATTACCCGATACTGCCCGCATTTTTAAGACTGTCATCGCACTTTCACCACCGCCACCAGCAACCGCAAAATCTTTCCAACTATGGTGTTGCTGTTCCATCATCTGTTTAAGCACTTTGACCGATTTTGCTTCACCACTTGATGTCCACCAATGCAACACTTCAACTTGGCCAGATGCCACCGCAGAGGTTACGGGTAACCATGATAAAACAGATGCAAACATAAGATATTTTAGTTTCATATTTTCTCTTTGTTTAAGCCAATGCTACCGACAAGACTCGAGGTAAAGCGACCACAACAATTAACCCTTTGGTTAAACCGTTTTTAATCACTAATTTACCACCATGAGCATGGATAATATTACGCGCAATACCCATCCCTAACCCATGACCGTCAACATCGGTCGCTAAACGGAAATAAGGTTCAAACACTGCTGATAATGATGATTCTGGAATCCCTTTCCCTTGATCGGTAATCGTCATAATTATTTTATCGGGCTTATCAATTACGGCGATAGTGACTTTATGGCCGTACTTAACCCCATTATCAATTAAATTACTTAAACACCGTTTTAAACCTAATGCTTTACCCATCATCGGTGCAATCGTCACGGTTGGTAAAGTCACATTGATATCATGATGATTATGTCGTTCAGCAATACTTGCTAGTAGTAAATTTAAATCAATCGGGACAATATTTTCATGCAAATCGGTATCTTTTACGCATTGTAATGCCCCTTTAACCATCATTTCTAATTCATCGAGATCGTGATTAAATTTATCAATTTTCTTATCGTCGTCAATCAATTCAACCCGTAATCGTAACCGAGTAATAGGCGTTTTAAGATCATGCGAAATAGATGAAAATAGTTGCTCACGATCTTCAATATAACGCCGTAATCGCAACTGCATTCGATTAAATGCTTGCGTTGCCATCACTAACTCCGTTGCACCTTCCTCTTTGAGAGGCGGTTGATAAATATCGAGACTTAACGCGTTTGCCGCATCAGCCAATTGTTTTAATGGCTTCGTTTGACGACGTACCATGATATAGGTAAAGACTAATAACAAACCGGTAATAAACACCAAAAACAAAATTTGTTGGCGAGTGATCACTTCATCTTTTAAGTTCATATAAGGTGCAGGTAATAATGCCGCAATATACAGCCACTGATCTTTTTCTAATTCGATTTGCACCACTAAAATAGGCGGATTTAATGGCTCTAAACTTAACGTATTATGCACCCAAGATCGGGGTAAATCGCTCAATAAAATATCATTTTTAATCACATGTAATGTTTCAGGGCGAGAAAATTCAACTTTTATTGTTGGCAACCGTGGCAATTTTTGATGTAACACTTTTTCAAACACCGAAACTGCCATCTGTTTTTGTTCTGAATTAGCAATCGGATCAATACGAATTTCTTCATCATTAAAAGAAACAAAAAAACGGGTCCCTCCCATATTGCGCAATTGATCTAACACAATATGGCGATATTGCATTGGTAATGATTGGAAAAAAGTCACTGTTGATGCAAACATCGTCGCCATACTCGCTGACGTAGATTGTAATCCGTCTAAATCACGCTGTTTTGATTGGCTATACCAAATCGCAGTGGCAATCACTTGTGCTAAAAATACCGCTAATAATGTTAACCACAATGTTCTCGAAACCAATGATTTCGGATACAACACTTTCCAATTCATTTCCCATTATCCATATAGTAAAAAAGTGTGATGCTCATACAAGCGATCACACTTTATCTAACGTTATTAGCTTTATTCAACGTAATGATTGGTGCATTACGCGTCTTCGTAAACCACATCTGCAGTAAAGATATAGCCATTACCACGACTGGTTTTTATTAACCGTTGAGTACGGCCTTTATCGCCTAATCGCTGTCGTAAACGGCTTAAAGCAACATCAATACCGCGCTCTGACGGTAAAGTATCGCGCCCTCTTGTGGCATAAGAAATCGTGTCACGATCTAATATTTCTTGGGGCCGAGATAAAAATAACATCAGTAATGAATAGTCACCGCCAGTCAGTTCGAAATTGAGCTTTTGTTCTAAATCAAATAAACAATGCGTAGTGGTATCAAGTCGCCAATTAGCAAAACGAATAAATTTAGCTTCTGTTGATAATGGCAAACTATCTGTGGGCTTTATTCGTCTTAATAGTGCTTTAATACGCGCCAATAATTGACGAGGACTAAACGGTTTAGCAATATAATCATCAGCACCAATTTCAAGACCAATAATCTGATCCATTTCATCAGAAACAGCAGTGAGCATGATAATAGGCACATTCGAGCTTTTACGAATATGTTGACACAGTGTAAAACCATCATCCCCGGGCATCATAACGTCTAATAAAATCAAATCAGGATAGCCGGCGGCTAAACGCCGTTTCATTTCTTCGCCTTCTGCCGCAGTAATAACGTCAAAACCGTTTTTTGTTAAATACTCATCCAGTAATTCACGGATCTCTTGATCATCATCGACAACAAGTACTTTTTTACCCATGCCCATTGTTATCGCCCTCACACATCAAAAAATACAAATACAACACAATCTAATAAAAAACATTCTAATTTATAAAAAAACACTTGAAATTATGAAATATTACTAACCGCGTGTATTTGACCTCTTATTATATGAAAAATGACTAAAACGCTACAAGGTCGATTAAAATTCGTTATCTCGATAACAAAAATAGCAACTATTTATACAAAACCATCCAATTAATAATTCGATAAACAGTCAAAAAATATAACTATTACATTAATATCATCCATCAAACATCATCCAAAAATGCAGAAACCCTCACCAAATAATGATGAAATAACAAATATTGGCATAACCATTTAGCGTGATGTTATTATACCTAATTGGAATTATTGAAAGGATGAGTTTTTTGTTTGTCAAACATCGAAGATTACAACCTATTTTGATTGTATCTATGTATCTCATTACAACACTATCTTTACTAATAGCCCTTTATTATGGCTATTCTGGCATCATTACAATGACTATATTTAGTATCATTATTAGTCTTATTCTTGCTGCTATATGTTATAGATTACGAGAAAAAGTTGATAACTTTACTAATCATCTGTTTACGCTATGCAAAATTTATCTGCACGGTATTATTTATCTGCTATTAATAATATCATTTGTCATGGTTGCATTTATCAGTTATTCATTGATGCAAAGCCTTGGGGTCAATAATACGATCCTTGATACCTTTAATTCGATTATCTCTGCAGTATTATTTTCATTGGTTCTTTTATTTGTATGCTGGCATTGGTTACGAAACAGTATTATCGGTTTATATCAATTTTCTTTAGAACAACAAAAAATCAATAAGTAAAATTAAGCTCCAACAATGGAGCTTTTTATTAAGAAAAAGCAAGATAACGATCAATATACCGCAAGATTAGTCTCTGATTTAATCATCTTAATCTTGTGGCTCTTTTATTTGATCACTTAATGCTTCGGCTAATGTTGAACGAGATAATCGTCCCGTAACATCACCGTCTTCATTAATCACCGGTAATGGATGGTCACTGTCCAATGTTTCAGGAATAACCGTTTCTAATAAGGCATCTGTTGCAATAGCAGGAACGGTCTTCAGCATAGATAAATCAATGGCTTTGCTATAATCAGCTTCATTAACTTGTTCTAACGTTTGTTGAGTAATTACGCCTTGATAACCGTCATCATCAATAAAATAACCATAATCATCTTTTGCATTCCGCATTTCAGCCACCGCTTCACCAATAGTTTCAGCTGAAATTCTTACACATTGTGGTTTCATTACTGTAGCAACAGTTAATGCACGAGCACGATTGACATCTTTAACAAAGGCTTCGACATAATCATCAGCCGGGTTAAGTAAAATATCTACCGGTTTACCCTGCTGAATTAATTTGCCATCACGTAAAATAGCAATACGATCACCTAACCGTAATGCTTCATCAAGATCATGAGTAATAAAAATAATCGTCTTATGCAGTTTTTGTTGTAATTCAATCAATTGATCTTGCATCTCGCTTCGAATCAGTGGGTCTAATGCAGAAAAAGCCTCATCCATCAATAATACTTCGGCATTAGTACATAATGCACGAGCAAGCCCAACCCGTTGTTGTTGTCCTCCCGATAAATTAGCCGGATAACTTTGTTCATACCCCGCCAGCCCTACGGTGGTGAGCCATTGTTGTGCTTGTTGCTGCCACTGAGCAGGTTTAGCCCCTTGAACATGTAAACCATAACCAACATTTTGTAATACTGTTCGATGCGGCATTAAACCAAAGCGTTGAAACACCATCGACATTTTATGACGTCGAAAATCTTGCAATTGCTTGGCGTTGAGAGTCATCACATCGGTATCTTCAATAATAATACTGCCTTCAGTGGGTTCAATTAAGCGATTGAAGTGGCGTATTAATGTTGACTTACCTGAACCTGACAGCCCCATGATGACAAAGATTTCACCGGGGTAAATATCTAGATTGATATCACTTAACCCAACGGTATGGCCCGTTTCCGCTAAAATAGCGTCTTTAGATTCTCCCGCTTTTACTTTTTTGAGCACTTGCTTATCTTTAGGGCCAAAGATTTTATACAAATTTTTAACTTGAATAAGCGGAGTAGTACGTTGTTCATTACTCATTGATGTGTCCCTCTTAAATGCTGCTGACTCCGTTGAGCATAACTTTGAGAGATACGGTCAAAAATAATCGCTAATGCCACAATTGCTAATCCATTGAGCAATCCTAAGGTGAAATATTGATTCGTAATTGATTTAAGTACCGGTTGACCTAAGCCTTTGACACCAATCATCGATGCAATAACCACCATCGCTAACGCCATCATGATGGTCTGATTAATACCCGCCATAATATTGGGCATTGCTAGGGGTATTTGCACGCCAAATAAACGCTGCATCGGACTCGCTCCATACGCTGTTGCTGCCTCTAATACTTCTTCGTCCACTAAACGAATACCCAAGTTAGTTAAACGAATAACAGGCGGAACCGCATAAATCACCACCGCTATCACGCCAGGGATTTTACCAATACCCAGTAACATCACCACCGGAATTAGGTAGACAAATGCGGGCATGGTTTGCATCACATCGAGCATCGGCGTCACAATACGCTGGATCCGATCCGATCTTGCCATCGCGATACCTGTTGGTATACCGATTGCTATTGCGACCAAGGTTGATACTAAAATAATACTCATGGTGCGCATGGTATTATCCCACATGCCAAAAACACCAATCAGAACAAAAGAAATCACCACCCCAAGTGATAACTTCCAAGATCGACTCGCAACATAAGCAATTGCAGCTAATACCGCGATCACTAACCACCATGGGGTTGCCAGCAACAGTTTTTCAAACCAAATTAAAAAAGCCAGTAATGGATCAAAAAAGCGCTCGATGGTATCACCATATTCGCGAGAAAAAGCACGATAACTACCATCTAATGTTTTCCTAATTTCAACTAACTGTGCTCGTTCAAGTTGAGGAAACTCTGTTAACCATGAATCCTTTGACATAAGTATCATCCTGTTACTTATAAATCTTTCAATGCGCCTTTAACTTTTGTAGCGACATCTGTTGATACCCATTGGGTCCAAATCGCTTCATGCTGAGTCAAAAATTCCACCATAACCGCTTCACCATCAGCTTGATTATCTTCCATCCATGCCAATAATTCATTCATTTGACTGTTAGTAAATGAGCGCGCTGATAAATATTTTACCGCGTCATTTGAACGCGCAGCAAATGAAGTGGTAATAACTGTGTCCACTGCTGATGGTGGGTACATAGTGACTTTAGGATCAACACATTCAGGACTAGTAATGCACGATGAGAAGTATTTGGCATCAACACCAGAGCCAAAATCAACTTTAACCATTTTATATTTACCTAACACGGCTGTTGGTGCCCAGTAATAGCCAAACCATGGTTGTTTACGTTCATAAGCTTTTGCAATAGAACCCGATAAACCAGCACCTGAACCGGGATCAATTAAATCGAATCCAGATTTTGCTAAATCAAGCGCTTTAAATAAATTACCAGCGGAGATCTGACAATTCCAACCCGCAGGGCAACCATAAAATGCTGATTGTTCTGGATCTTCTGGGTGAGTAAAGAGCTTGGCATTTTTCTTAATGCCAGCAATGGTGGCTAGCTCAGGTGTTGTTTCAACCATATATTCAGGCACCCAAAATCCTTCCTCACCACCATCAGAGAATGTTGGCCCTGCAAATTTTAAACGCCCTTCTTTGACACCACGATCAAGCGCACTCTTTAATGAATTACTCCACATTTCAGGAGCAATATCAGGCTCACCTTTTTCAATCATTGATGTACCAGTTGGCATCGTATCACCCGGCACTAATTCAGTATCACAGCCATAACCATGTTGTAGAATAAAGCTATCAACATTGGCAATTAAGGTCGCTGAGTTCCAATTCATATCAGCAATCGTCACTTTTCCACATTCTTTTTCTGTATCAGCTTGCACTGAAAAACTAGCCATAAATAGCGATGCTATAACTAACTTACGCATAAATAACTTCCCTTTATTTATCTGTCACTAAACATACATAATAGTTAGTAGTCTAAACAAATAACCACTGCAACACAAAGAAATACAACAATTCAATTACAAATAAACCACAAAAAAAGAGCGTTTTACTTTATTTTTTCATCGAATATCAGAACTTTTTTACTCAATATAAATACGACTTTTTATCGTTTTTATGACTGATTTTGCTTATTATGGCGCTAGTATTTTATTCGTGATGGACAATAACAATGTATAAATTAGTTGCACTTGATATGGACGGCACATTACTTAATTCAGACGGCGCTATTTCAGCGATGAATAAACAAGCGATTGCTGCAGCGCGCGAACAAGGTGTGTATGTTGTATTAGCATCAGGTCGTCCCATTGAAGGGATGGAATGGGCGTTAAAAGAACTTAATATGGATAGCGATAATGATTTTGTGCTGTCGTATAACGCCTCTTTAGTACAACGGGTTGCGAGTAAAGAAGTGGTTAGAAGCCAAACGTTAATCGGCAGTGATGCCAAAGCGATTGCAGCTATTGCTCACGATCTGGGTGTACATGTGCATGCATTTTCTCGCCGTCAGGGACTGATTACACCAGCGCATAATTACTACACCGATCACGAAGCTAAAATTAATGGTTTAACTATCACACTCGCTGACTTCTCAGAGTTAGACGACAACGAAGAAATCATGAAAGTGATGATTATTGATGAAGAAGATCGTCTTGAAGCGGCGATTGCACAATTACCTTCTGAGCTATATCAACAGTATACGATTGTAAGAAGTGCCCCTTTCTTCCTTGAATTTATGCACACCAATAGCAACAAAGGTGTCGGTGTTAAGGCACTGGCTGATTTCTTAAATATTAAACAAGATGAAGTGATTGCGATGGGCGATGCAGGTAATGATCATCATATGATCGAATTTGCAGGATTAGGGGTCGCAATGGGCAATGCAACTGAAGCAACCAAAGCGATGGCTAACTATATTACAGATACCAATAATAATAGTGGTGTTGCACAAGTAATTGAGAAGTTTATTCTTAATGCTTAGTTGATGAAAAGCATAAAAAGCCAGCACTTATGCTGGCTCTTTTCGACTATAACATGATTAATTATTGTGCAAGAGCAATAGTATTAACGTCAATAGTACGTACTGTCCAATCTTTATCTACTTCACCACGAATGATCACTTTAGTGGTAGGTGTTACTGTAATTCCATGCCAATCTTTATGGTCGATTTCAATTTTAATTTCACCCGTCACATCTTTGAACATATAATCTTCTTTACCAATTGAAGATATAACATAACCAGTAAGTTCTACGGCAACATTATCATCAGCATGCGAGGCGGCTTTCACTGTATTTAATACAGGAACAGCACTTGGACCATTAAAACCACCTTTCGCTTGAACAAGTGGAGCCGCTTCAGTCGGACCGTTAAAACCACCTTGCGTTGATTGCGTTGCTGCCATCACTGACATTGATGAAAACATAATAGCAGAGGCCACGAGTAATTTTTTCATTTGTCTATCTTCCACAGGATTATTAGATGAGATTTTAATATCTCGAATGCATATCTGACATAAAGTATAACGCTAAGCGATTAATTTCAGCAATACTATTATCTAATACCTATAACTGAACAATTAGACTCAAAACGTTTATGGTAATTCTTTTATCATGTGTGACGCTAAAAATACTGACACCACGGTATTAATATTATCCTCAAGCACTTTCCCCTCACAATTAGGTGATATATTCATCACTTGTGGCCAAAAAAGCAGTCCCTGAAATAAACTAATATAAATATTAGTCAGCAACATCACATTTTTATCAATCATACAGCCTGCAGCAATTGCTTGCTGAAACCAATCCGTAATCGCTTTTGTACTGTATAAATCTTTAATCAAATTTAACGCTAAGTCAGGTTGGCGTAAAAATTCCATCACAATGGTACGCGACAGTGGAATACCATAAGTTGAATACAAAATATCCGCTTCACGACAAGTAATTGCTGTCAGTTGTTCCGTCAATGTTTTCTCTGGATCAAACTCATACTTAACATTTTCAGTTACCGACTCTTGAATGATAGTCAGCACTGAAACGAATAACACCTCTTTACTCTCAAAGTGACGATATAACGTCCGCTTAGAGACCGCAGCTTCTGTTGATATACGATCCATATTCGATGCTAAAAATCCGTGAGTTATAAACTCTTCTTTCGCAGCTTCAATGATGGCTAGATGCTTACGCTCAGTTTGCTTCATCCTTAAGAGATTCCTCATACTATTTTTATTTCAGATTATGAGCGCAGTCTAACAATCTGAAACAAAAAAGTACACTGCGTAGTTTACAATTTGGTTTTTATCACTAGAATGCATTCTTAGTTTACCTCAGTGGTGACTGTACATGGTTAACCAACGTTAATCATCAACCTAATGATAGTGGAGAACACGGTGAAAACTCATTCAGCAATGTCCAATGTGACATCGTTAACAATCAATAAACTGGCCATGGCCGTTAGTTTATCTTTAGCGGTAGTGATGTTGTCAGGATGTGACAGTCAAAAAGAAACAACTGTCACCGCGCCTATCATTAGTCCCGCCCTGACTCAAGTTGTTATGCCTAAAGCTGACAGTAGTTTAAATTTTAATGGTGTGATCCGCTCAGCAGAGCGTGCAGATTTGTCATTTCAAGTTAATGGCCGTGTTAGTCACATCTTTGTAAATGAAGGTGACAAGGTACATAAAGGTCAACTGCTGGCAAAATTAGATCCTAAAGATGCTCAAACAACGTTTTCAGCGGCACAACTGGAATTAAACAACACTAAAAAAGATTACTTACGTGGTAAGTCAATTTATGAAAGTTCACAAGCGATCGCTAAAAGTGATCTTGATGAACTAATGACACGTTATGACTTGGCACAAAACCGCCTTGAAGAAGCAAAGAATCAGCTAGCTTATACCCAACTAAAAGCACCATTTGATGGCATCATTGGTCGTAAGTTGATTGATAATCACATTCAAATTCAAGCGAATACATCAGTACTAACATTGCATAATCTAGATAATCTAGAAGTCGTGATTAACATTCCTGACATCGTGATGCTAAGTGGCATGAAATGTAAAAAAGCTAACGCTGAAATTACCAATATTCCAGGTCACTTATTACCGTTGAGTCTACGTACTTACTCAACGCAAGCGGATCCGATTACGCAAACATTCTCAATTGTTTTGGGGTTGGATGATTCGAAAGGCTTGAATATTCTGCCTGGTATGCCCGTCAAAGTAACACCGAATGTTGCTGAATGCCCTGAAGACTATATCGACAATAAAAACAACCCGTTAATTGTACCGCTAACGGCAGTCGTACCCGATAACAAGAACAAACAATTCGTCTGGGTTGTTACTGACAGTAACATCGTAGAAAAACGTTACATCAAAGTTGGCACCATCAATAAAAATTGCATTACGGTTCCTTCTGGTCTGATTGCAGGCGAGCGCATTGTTATTGCAGGTGTATCGAAACTTAAAACAGGTATGGAAATTCGCCCATACACAGATAACTCTCAAAACGGAGCATAAGATTAATGGATATCGCTCGCTATACCATAGCTAAGCGCACCAGTGTATGGGTGATGATTGCAATCATCTTAATTGGTGGCTACATCAGCTATCTAAAATTAGGACGTTTTGAAGATCCTGAATTTGTGATTCGCCAAGCCGTAATTATTACGCCTTATGCCGGTGCCACAGCACAAGAAGTCTCAGATGAAGTCACTGATATTATTGAAGGGGCTGTGCAGTCATTGCAGGAACTGAAAGAAGTTAAATCAGTTTCAAAGCAAGGTATGTCAGAAGTTACGGTTGAGATCAAACTTGAGTTTGCAAAAAGCCAAGCAGACCTCCAACAAGTATGGGATAAATTACGTCGAAAAATTGCTGATGCCCAGCGTCAATTACCACCTGGGGCTGGTCCATCAATTGTTAACGATGACTTCTCTGATGTTTACGCACTATTCTTTGCTGTAACCGGTGAAGGATTTACTGATAAACAACTGTCTGATTATGTCGATAGTCTTCGTCGTGAATTAGTACTTGTTCCTGGGGTTGCTAAAACCGCAACGCTAGCTGAACAACAAGAAACTATTTTTGTTGAGTTCACCAGTGAGCGTTTAGCTAAATTTGGTTTATCAATCGATAATGTTTTATCCGTATTACAAAAGCAAAATATCGTCACAGTCGCAGGTAGTTTAACAGCAAATAGCATGCGTATTCCGGTAATGCCAACGCCAAATGTTAACTCTTTTAATGACTTAAAAAACCTGCAAGTAGGTCTTGGTGATAACAACACCGTCTTACATCTCAAAGATATAGCCAACCTTAAACGTGGTTACCAAGAACCAGCATCGATGTTGATGCGTTACAATGGTGAACGTGCGATAGGCTTTGGTATTTCTAATGTTACTGGTGGTAATGTTGTCGATATGGGTGATGCGGTTAAAGCGCGTATTGCCGAATTAGAAAGCCAGCGTCCACTGGGTATGGAACTGAATGTTATTTCGATGCAATCAGATTCAGTCCGTGATTCTGTTACAAACTTCATTGATAACCTGATTGCCGCAGTAGTGATTGTATTTATCGTACTCTTACTGTTTATGGGCGTTCGTTCAGGGATCATTATCGGTTTTGTCTTAGTACTGACCGTCGCTGGCACGCTATGCATCATGTTAATTGATGATATTGCGATGCAGCGTATTTCTCTAGGTGCATTGATTATTGCCCTTGGGATGCTGGTTGATAATGCGATTGTTGTTACTGACGGTATTTTAGTTCGCTTACAAAATAACGAAGATCGGGAAGTAGTTATTCCAGAAGTCGTTAATGCAACTAAATGGCCACTATTAGGCGGTACGGTTGTTGGTATCTGTGCATTCAGTGCTATCGGTCTATCACCATCAGATATGGGTGAATACGCAGGATCATTGTTCTGGGTTATCCTTTATTCAATGCTATTAAGTTGGTTGTTTGCCGTTACAGTTACACCACTACTGTGTCACCAGTTCCTAAAAGTAAAAGTGAAAACAGATACCGATAAACCAAGCAAAGTTGTTACTGGCTACAAAGGCTTATTATCGTGGGTACTTCTTCACCGTAAGACGACAGGTTTATTACTGGTTGCTACTCTTGTTGGTGCTATCTGGGGCGTGAAATATGTGCCACCGGGCTTTATGCCGGAGTCACAACGTGCACAATTTGTGGTTGATGTGTACCTGCCGCAAGGTACTGATATTCAAAACACTCAAACCGTTGTTGCTAACATAGAGCAAGACGTTAAACAAAAACCTGGTATCAGTAATATTTCAAGCTTTATCGGTGGTGGCGGTTTACGCTTCATGCTGACTTATGCTCCCGAAGCTCGAAATCCAAGCTATGGTCAATTACTGATCGATATTGATGATTACCGTAATATTGCGCCATTGTTGGTTGAACTCCAAAAAGAGCTTGATATTAAATACCCTGAAGCATCAATCAAAGTATGGAAGTTCATGCTTGGTCGTGGCGGCGGTAAGAAAATTGAAGCTGGATTTAAAGGCCCTGATAGCAAGGTATTACGTGACCTTGCAGAACAAGCTAAAGCTATTATGCTTAGTGATCCGAACTTAATCGCTGTTCAAGATGATTGGCGTCAGCAAGTTCCAGTGATTAAACCTGTATATTCAACTGAAAAAGCACAACGTTTTGGCTTAACGAATCAAGAAATAAGCCAAGCAATTGCACAAACGTTAACAGGTCGTAACATTGGTGTTTACCGTGAAGGTAATGATTTAATCCCTATCGTTGTGCGTGCGCCAGATAATGAACGTACTCATGAACGTGCGATTGAAAATACACAAGTTTACAGCCGTATGGTCAATAATTTAATTCCAGTGAGTCAGTTAATTGAATCAGTGAATGTTGCTTGGGAAGATGCAATCCTACGCCGTATTAACCGTATTCCAACGATTTTGGTTCAGGCAGACCCTGCACCAGGAGTCTTTACGGCAGATGCTTTTAATGATCTACGCGGTAAGGTTGAGGCAATTGAATTACCGCCAGGCTACGAGTTGACATGGTACGGTGAATATAAAGCATCAAATGACGCTAATGCTGGTCTTGCTAGCTCTGCCCCTTACGGCTTTGCAGCAATGATTTTAGCGGTGATCTTTATGTTTAACGCTATTCGTCAGCCATTAGTGATTTGGTTAACTGTACCTTTTGCTTTAGTGGGCGTAACGGTTGGCTTAGTGATCTTCCAAACGCCATTTGAATTTATGGCTATTCTGGGCTTCCTAAGCTTAATTGGTATGATGGTGAAAAATGCCATTGTATTGGTAGACCAAACCGATGTTGAAATAGCTGCGGGTAAAACGCCATATCAAGCTATTATTGATTCGGCACTTAGCCGTGCTCGACCAGTATTGCTTGGTGCATTTACAACGATTTTAGGTGTGGCTCCATTACTGGTAGACCCATTCTTTAAGAGTATGGCGGTAACGATTATGTTTGGTCTGTTGTTCGCAACCATCCTAACATTAGTCGTGATTCCATTACTGTATGCGGTATTGTTCCGCGTTAAAGTGGAATAACCACCTACTTCGCAATAACAACTAAACAAAAAGGGAGTCACATCATTGATGTTGACTCCCTTTTTTATATGTCGATTTTATATGCCAATATTTTTTAACAATCGTCAAAATGATGGCCATTGTTATGGTCGCTATTGTTGAATATAAGCCATCAGATCAGCGGCTAAACGTCGTATCACCCCAGGTTCAGGACGTGTATGAGAGAAAGTACGAAGACCATAAATTCCCATCACTAAAAATTGTGCTAGCTGTTGGCTATCACGCTGGTCATTAATTTCATGTCTTTGCTGCGCTAATGCAAGTTGTTCGGCCAATGTCTGCTGCCATTGTTTCAACATCTGGCTAATAACATCAGCAACTTCAACATCTTGTTGAGCAAGTTCACTCAATGCTTTTTGCAATAAACAATCTTTAATCTGCTCACGTTCACATTCATCAACAACGTGCTCTAGATAAGATTCAATTGCACTGATTACCGACGAGGATTGAGAAAATAAAGTCACAAACTGCGCGTAACGCTGATCACGGTAATGTTCTAATGCCGCTAATAACAACCCACGTTTATTGTTAAATGCACAATAAATTGAACCAGGATGAAGTCCTGTCGCTTTTTTTAAATCTTGCATACTGGTGTTGCTATAACCTTTTGTTATAAAAACATCCATTGCAGATAGTAACACCTGATCGCGATCAAATTCAGCACTACGCATAATGACTCTCTTTTGCTTTACCTTTGCTTAGTTTACTTAATATTGAACAAGCATTCAAAAAAAGCTTGAATCATTACTCAAATAGGCCTAACTTGAACGCGCATTCAAATTAGAGGTGATAATCATGCTCGATAACCTATTTAACCCTGTTGTACTTAACGACACGCTAACCTTAAAAAACCGTATCATTATGGCGCCATTAACACGCTGTATGTCTGATGACCATTTAGTCCCAACTCAAGCGATGGTCGATTATTATGCCCGTCGTGCTGATACAGGACTTATTATCTCGGAAGCCATTTTAATTCGTGCTGATGGTCAAGGTTATCCACACACACCAGGTTTATTTACGCCAGAGCAAATTAATGGTTGGCGCAATGTAACAGATGCGGTTCATAACAACGGTGGCAAAATTTTTGCACAGCTATGGCATACCGGTCGTGTCGCTCATCCGTTCTTTTTTGGTGGTGAATATGTATTAGCACCATCCGCTATCGCGCTTGAAGGTACCTTACCAAGAATGCGCGAACTCACTTACACAGTGCCGAAGCCTGCAACTAAAGCTGAAATTGAACAACTCGTGGCTGATTTTAGCCAAGCAGCAGCAAACGCGATTGATGCCGGATTTGATGGCGTCGAAATTCATGGCGCAAATGGTTATTTGCTCGATCAATTTCTACATTTCAACACCAATGTGCGCGATGATGAATTTGGCGGAACCCCAGAGAATATGGCACGTTTCCCACTCGCTGTTATTGATGCCATTAGCCAACGTATTGGTCGTGATCGCACTGGCTTACGTTTATCACCAGGAGGTTACTTCAATCTCGAAGGTGATGCTCGTGATCGTGCAGTGTTTGATTACTTACTGCCTGAAGTTGAAAAACGTTGCTTAGCGTATCTACATGTGGGAATTTTTGATGACACCATGAATTTTGACTATCTTAATGGTAGTGTATCGCATTATATGCGTACCCATTATCAACGTACTTTAATTGGTGTTGGCTGCTATAGCCCACAATCAGGCAGTGATGCCATTGCCGCAGGGAAATTTGATTTACTTGCGATTGGTCGTCCACTCATCGCCAATCCAGATTACGTCAAAAAAGTACAAGCAGGTCAACCGCTTACTCCGTATGACGATACGATGCTTGCACAATTGATTTAATCTATTATTTTACGCCTTAATCTCATATTATTAAGGCGTTTATTTTACCTATTTTAATAATTTAGAGATAAATAACGAAAAATCATTGTTTGCATTTGTATCGATAGACAAAAGCCTAGTTTAGCTCTTATGATAACAATAGCCAAAAATAATAATGATAGAAAATAATGAACAATATCAGACCAAAACAGTTTAACCAAAACATACTTTTAACGGGTTTATTTATCGTAACGAGTGGCTATGCTGCTCATGCCTATGCTGATGAACCTCTTTCAACGTCAATTAATAATTCTCTAAACTACGACAGTAATAATGCGTTACTTTTAGAGCAATATAAAGATAACTTTGTTCTACCTTTCTATTATACTCAATCACCGAACTACAAAGAATATCAATCAGTTATACCTGAAGATGGTAAATTAAGTAACTATAATGTCAATTTTCAAATCAGTTTAAAATACCGCTTATTTTCCGGTATTTTATATGACAATGACCAATTGTATTTTGCCTACACACAGCGCTCAAACTGGCAAGCCTATGCATCATCCGCTTTCTTTAGAGATACCGAATACGAACCTTCTGTTTTTTGGACATTCCCGACTAAAACAACCTATACCAATGGTTTTCACTATGTGAGTAGTACACTAGGCTTAGTTCATGAGTCTAATGGCCGAGGTGGAGAACAAGAACGCAGCTGGAATCGGGCTTTTATTGATATGACGTTCAAAAAGGACGCCTTAACATTAAGCATTAAACCTTGGGCACGACTTGATTTTGGCGCTAAAGACTATAACAAGGACATCAATAGCTACCTTGGCTATGGTCGTATCAGTATGAATTGGAATATTGATGGCAAAACGATGATCACTTTTACAGTACGAAATGCACTAGAAAGTGGCTTCTCGCGCGGCTATGAAAAAGTGACGTTAAATTTCCCTATTTATAAGCGTCTACGTGGATACCTAATATTTGAAAGCGGCTATGGTATTTCTATTTCAGACTATAATCATTATGATAATGCTGGCGGTATTGGTTTTTCATTTTAATTAAACAATTAATATTATTTTTTATCTCTAGAATTAGATGCATATAAACAGAGTTCATAAAAACTAGAGATGAAAATAATATTTTTTGTACTTTCAAAATACAAATAAACATCACTATGCTACTTCTAGAATATTACTAATTTAAAATAAAATATTTTATGTCTTCTTTAAATAATTATTTCTTTACTCATAGAATATTATATGTTTTAAATATACTAGCATAATCGGGGATTTACCCCAATTATAACTATTATTACTAAAATGAATTTTTGATAAAATGATCCTGTGAATATTAATCAATCAACATACTTATCAGTATTAATTCACATGCTGTCGTTATCTCCCTACCCTGCAGGCTTAAAATCGAAAGAAGGTATTTTCGAATATGCCAATGATGCTTATAGAGATCTTGTTAATGCCCCGCCAGATATAAAAGGATTAAAAGATAACGACTTACCATGTGACACTGCTGCATTTTCTGACGTTTTTGTTGAGCAAGATAAATTAGCATTAGCTCAAAATAAAACGATAGTAACCATAGATGTACATAATTACTCTTATGGTATGGATGCATATACGTTTATTAAACAACCCATTATTATTAATGGTGAACCTTGGGGGATTCAATTTACAGCAAGCAAAGTAAAAGATTGGATAAATATGGCCTCTTTTGCAGAGGTTCTTGCGGCTAACAAATCAAATTTATCATTTAGCACAACTCGACCATTAGAACCAAAATTAACGCCAGCACAAGAAATTGTTTTATTTTGGTTATTACGAGGCCGACAAACTAAACAAATAGCTCAGCTTATTCACCGAACACCTAAGGCTGTAGAAAAACAAATAGCAAATTTAGTCATTCGATTTGCTTGCTATGGTATTTCAAGTCGTGCCGGATTAATTGAATATGCTCGAGGCAATGGTTGGTTATCATTAATACCAGCACAATTATTTAAAACTCCACTGTCGATTATTATTAATAATAATGAACAACTAGATTAAGCTCACAAAAATCATGGTAACTTAAGCAAAGGATTGTTTAGTTACATTACTTTGCATCTATAATCCCGCCAATTATCTTTCTTTTTATTATTGGCTATCAATGCGTATCAAAATCAGTTTAATAACAACCCTATTGCTTATTTCAGGCTGCAGTTCGTTAGTAACAAAACCATCCCTTCCCCAAGCAAGTTTAATCATTAAAAATGGGCAAGTTATAACCATGGATAACAAAAAACAGCTGATTAATAATGGGGTGGTCGTTATCAATAACGACACCATTGTTGCAGTTGGTGATCAATCGTTATTAGCTCAATACCAAGCAGCACGCATTATTGATGCCCAAAATGGGATTGTGATGCCTGGTATGATAAATACCCATAACCATTTGCCGATGATTGCTTTTCGAGGTTTAGGTGAAGAAGGCATCGAAAACCGTTTATTTGCTTACTTCTTTCCCCTTGAAAGCGAAAAGCTCAGCCGTGAACTGATTTATCAAGCGACTCGCCTTGGCGCAATTGATTTAGCACAAAGCGGTGTCACTACTTTTGCAGACATGTATTATCATGTCGATGAAATGGCCAAAGCGACCAAAGAAGTCGGTTTGCGTGCCATTTTAGGTGAAACCGTCATAAAATTCCCAGTCGTTGATGCAAAACAACCGTATGGCGGTCTTGAGTATGGTCAGAAATTTATTAACGATTATAAAAATGACCCGTTAATTACCCCTGCTTTTGCGCCTCATGCCGCTTATACGGTCTCAAAAGAAAAACTCCAACAAATCAATATGCTCTCAAAAAAGCTCAATGTTCCCGTTTTAATTCATGTTGGCGAATTTGGCAACGAAGCAGCACGCATTAGTGACAACCCTAAAAAACTCAGCCCTGTCGCTTGGCTTAAAGACATTGGTGTTTTAGATCAACGGATGGTACTTGCTCATGCTATTCATATTGACCAAGCTGACATTGATTTAATTAAACAGTCAGGGGCGGGTGTTGCTTATAATCCAATGGCAAACGCAAAAGGCGCAACGGGTATTGCACCTGCATGGGAGATGTATCAACAACAGTTACCAATGGGTTTAGGCACCGATGGTCCGATGAGTTCCAATCAAGTCGATCTATGGCGCACACTAAGTTATGCCGCTAATATGCAGCGTTTAAAGCATAACGATCGTACTATCATGATCCCAGAACAGGTAATTGAATTAGCCACCATTGGTGGTGCTCGCGCACTGCATATGGATGATAAAATAGGTTCACTTGAAGTGGGTAAAAAAGCCGATGTTATTATTGTTGAAACCCAATCAGCTAACATGATGCCCAATTACAACCCTTATGCCACTTTGGTTTATCAAGCAAATCCAAGCAATGTCAGCACAACGATAGTTAATGGCAATATTGTGATGGAACAACGTCAAATGACACAAATAGATACTACCGATGTCACTCGCCATATTCGTGCTATTGAAGCGGATATCAGTGAATTTGCTAAAGAGTTGGCAAAGAAAGCCATAACATCACCCAGTCTCATGAAATAATATATCTCCCCCTCTCTTAATAATCAAAATACAGTATGTAAGGACAATAAGCCCTTACATACTCAACAATTTTTAATGCAACAATACATCTACTTCATTTAAAATGAGAATAACCTCGCCAGAAATAACTTAACTTTAGCCCTGCTTTTTACCTTTCCGTAAATCAATACGGTATGATAGCGACCAATCAATGATTAGCGGGTATTAATACATGTATCATCAAACACTTAAAAAATATTTTGGCTTTGATTCTTTACGCCTCGGACAAGAAGAAGTCATTACCCGTGTCCTCAATGGCCATTCTACGGCTGCAATATTTCCGACAGGATCAGGGAAATCATTATGTTATCAATTACCCGCGATTGAATTACCCCATCTTACTTTGGTCATTTCACCGCTATTAGCATTAATGAAAGATCAACTCGACTTTTTAGCCACCAAAAATATTCCAGCGGCCTCGATTGATTCCAGCCAAACATGGCAACAAACACAACAAGTGATGCAGCAGATCCGTCAAGGTGAAATCAAAGTCCTAATGATATCGGTTGAACGTCTAAAAAATGAACGTTTTCGCCATTTTATTGGTCAAATTCCCATTTCATTATTAGTGGTTGATGAAGCACACTGTATTTCAGAATGGGGTCACAACTTCCGTCCCGACTATCTGAAACTGCCTCATTACCAGCAAGCATTGAATATCCCTCAAGTTCTATTGCTTACCGCGACAGCAACTCCAGCAGTTATTCAAGATATGCAGGATAAATTTGCCATCGATAAAGATAATATAATTGTGACTGGCTTTTACCGTAATAACCTTGATTTAACCGTATTAGCCGCTGACGAAGATGAAAAAATAGATACCCTTACGCACCAGCTCTCACAACGAAGTAATGAACCCTCTATTGTTTATGTCACCTTACAACACACAGCAGAGCAAGTTGCAGCAGCATTAAGCCGCAGTCATTTTCCAGCACAAGCCTATCATGCAGGTATGGACGCAGAGCGCCGTCATAGCATTCAACAACAATTTATGAATGGCGACATCAATTGTATCGTGGCTACCATCGCTTTTGGCATGGGAATCGATAAATCCAATATTCGCCAAGTAATTCATTTTGATTTACCCAAATCAATTGAGAATTACAGCCAAGAAATTGGTCGCGCAGGACGCGATGGTGAAATTTCACAATGTACTGTTATCGCGAATAAGTCCGGACTGAATGTATTAGAAAACTTTGTCTTTGGTGACACTCCAGATCGCAGTGCTATTGCTTATGTTTTACGTGAAATACAGGCCCAAGATCAGCAATGGGAAATAATGAGTGGACGCTTATCGAAAGACAGTAACATTCGCTTATTGCCGCTTAAAACATTATTAGTCTATCTTGAAATTCGCCACATTATTGAACCGATGTTCACCTATTTTGCGGATTATCGCTACAAAATGAATATTTCACAGCATGATATTGCCCAACGTTTCCAAGGTGAACGCCGCCAATTTATTGAAACAATTTTTGCCTGCTCACCCAAAGCTCGGGTTTGGCATACCTTAGATATGGACGCATTGTGGCAAGGCTACCAAGTCGATAGAAAACGGGTTGTCGCAGCCATTGATTATTTGAACGAACAAGGCTGGATCACCCTTGAAAGTAAACAAATGACCGATGTTTACCGTATTAATCAGAATCAATTTGATATTGAAACTGAAACAGAAGCATTGTATCAATTATTTCAACAAAAAGAGCATAGTGAGATTCACCGTATTGAAAATATGATTGCTTTTTTTGAAAGTAAAACGTGTCTAAGCCACAAATTAGCCAGCTATTTTGCTGATCATCATGCACCAAAACAATGTGGTCACTGCTCGGTCTGCCGCGGTAAAACCATTACTTTACCTGCGTTACCGACACTGCCAGAAATTACTGATCAACAAATGACAACATGGAGTGATGGATTTATTCAACGTAATAGTAGCGCCCCTTCAATGGCTGCAATTACCCGTTTTCTGCATGGCATGAGCACGCCGCTAAATAGCAAACTCAAAGCAAAACAAATTGAAGGATTTGGCGTATTAGAAGCCTATCCTTTTCAACAAACTTTCGACCATATTTGCCGCTTATACCACAGTAATTGTTGAATAAATAACCACCAGTTATTGTAACTTAGCACTTTAATAGCTAAAAACTGACTTTTCATATTAATCAATGGCGATCTGACTCACATCGCTTTAAAATGCTAAAACTAACTAATAGGAAGTAAAGTTATGACAACAGAAAACCAAGAATACCAACCTTGCGATGCTTGTGGTGTTTCAGCTGAAATGGGCTTTATGATCAAAGAAAATGATGATATCGCTGATGTTCAAATTTTCGCAAAAGGTAAAACAGCATTAGAACTAGAACTTGCAAACTACCTAGCGTTAGCAAAACAAGTGAATGCGAGCTTTAAAGTAGAAACAACGCCTGTTGATGAAACAAGTACAGAATTAACAGCACGTATTCAATTTGAATGTAGCGCTGAAAAGTTAATTTTTGAACTAAAAAGCCGCTCTCTAGCGAAATAATTTATCAATAAGTATAAGTTACTATTTTGATAATTAATGAAGCCAGTAAACAGCTTTATCTGATTTTTATAGGGTAAATCTGAAGCTGGCTTTATTGTTAATTTGAAATATTAAAAGTTATGGTGATTGCTCACGTATAACCCACTTTAAAGGACCATTGAGCTCAATATCTTGCGCTGAACGACATTCCAATACAATATTATCTGTACGGATAATTGCCCCTAATGAATACGCTTTTCCCGCATATAAACAATGGCGTTGCGGTAATAAGTCCAACTGTAATTGAGCAGCAGATTGAATAATAGGTAGAGTATCAGTGCTGTATTGTTTGGCATTACTGATCGCAACAAAACCCATAACCCCGATAATAACAAGCCATCCATGCTTTAAAAAATGCATATTCCGTCCTTATTCACTACCATTTACAGCCTTATGCTAAGCTTAATAATCAATTGCACGTGGTAATAGTTTTGCTTGTGAGATCCAATCTTCCACAGCTGAAAGTGGTGGCAAATGGCGTACTAATGCTTTCGCTTCATTGACTTCAACCATTTTAGTCTGCAAATTTTCAGCATTACGTTGCGCTAGCTCTGGTACCGTATCAACACCTGCAGACTCTAATAAATCAGCATATTGGGTACTAACCCCTTTAATTCGTGCTAAATCTGCACGATTCAGCCACTTTAAGATAAGTTTACTGCTAATTTCTGTTTTTTCAGCCAGCATTTTACGCCCACTCGGTTTTGAACCAAGTTCTAATAATTGTTCGATTGTGGTAACTTCAATAGCAGCTAGCTTTGCTGCGTAAGTTTCACCGATTCCTTCAATACTAACGAGCTTTGTCATTTTTACTCCGATTATTTTCTAGTTATACCTATCTGAAAAATATAGCCAATAAAACTCAAAATACCGCATAACTTAGAAACAAAAAATCAGATCTGAACAAAAAAAGTAAAAAAAATATTAGTATCATGATGTTAAGAAATTAACGTTAAAAAAAAGCCCAGAATAATCTGGGCTTAGAAAAGCGTTTACAATTAAGATTCAGAAATAGGTAACGTTTGTTTTACATAATCACCTGGCGCAACCGATAACGGTGCATAGGCTTCACTTCCAATTTCATAGGATTGCACTTGTTCTGCAGGACTAAATTCAGTTAGCCATACATTCCAATGTGTCCACCAAGAACCTTCCTGACGTTTAGCGCCAGCAAACCAAACTTCAGCATTTTCTTCGTTACTATCGTTAACCCAGAAACCGTATTTGTTCTTTTGCGGATGGTTTACAATCCCCGCAATATGGCCAGACTCACCAAGAACAAACGTTGATTTACCGCCTAACTGCTTAGCGCCACGATAAGTACCTTGCCATAAAGCAATATGATCTTCTTGCGTAGAAATAAAGTATGTTGGCACTTTAATCTTGCTTAAATCAATGTACACACCACCGACTTTATAGCCTTTATTTGCAACTAATTTGTTTTCTAAATAGAATTGACGTAACAATGTACTGTGGCATTTAGACGCCACGTTAGTGCTATCACCATTCCAATAAAGCAAATCAAAATCAATTGGGCTATTGCCTTTCAGATAGTTATTAACGTAATAGTTCCAGTACAAACTATTTTCACGTAATAAACTAAAAGTCACGCTAAGTGAACGTCCATCCATATACCCATTCGCATCATTTTGAGCTTCAATTGCCGAAATAATAGGATCATTGATATAAGCACCAATTTCACCAGGCTGAGAGAAGTCTAATAATGTGGTAAAGAATGTTGCTGATTTAATACGATTACGTTTACGTTTAACAGCATAATACGCTAGCGTTGTTGCTAATAGCGTACCACCAATACAATAACCGACCGCATTAATCTGCTTCTGTTTCGTGATATCTTCAACAGCATCAACCGCTTTGATCACACCATCTAAAACATAATGTTCAAAATCAACATCTTTCATTGATTCATCAGGGTTACGCCACGACATCATAAATACCGTATGGCCTTGTTCAACAAGCCAACGTACCATTGAGTTATGCTCACGCAAATCAAGGATATAATATTTATTGATAAAAGGCGGCACAACCAAAAGCGGTGTTTTATTAACGGTTTCAGTCAGTGGTTTGTATTGAATAAGCTCAAATAGCTCATTTTTAAAAACCACATTACCTTCAGTGCAAGCAATGTTAGCACCTAATTCAAATGCACCATCGTTGGTCATTCGAATTTTTAACACGTCAGCACTGCTTTTCATGTCTTCTTGTAACAGTTCCATTCCTTTAATTAAATTTTCACCGTTAGTTTCAACAGTTAATTTAGCTAATTCTGGGTTGGTTGTTACAAAATTTGTTGGAGATAACGCATTGATGGCTTGACGAGAAAAGAAGCCTAAACGCTCTTTTGCTTTATCGTCTACACCTTCAATTGAATCAATTGTTTCACGCATTGTGTCACTGAATAACAAATATGATTGCTTAATATAATTATAAAAAGCTTCATTTTCCCATGCAGGATCACTAAAACGTTTATCATCTTTTGCTGGCTTAATGATGGCATTTTCTGCGGTTGTCTTACCAACAGCGACATTCTGCCAAATCTTAAGTTGATTTTCCCACCAATCCATATGGACTTTAGCTAAAGCACCAGGCTGCGCGGCCGCTTTCTCTAAAAATTGAGTGGTATCTTCCAAGCTCATTTCATTAAGTGCTTTAGTTACTGGGGTATTCATGGCTGCCTTGCCGGAGTCTAACTCCTTTAACCATAACTGGTTCATATCTTGGAGCTTGGCAAAGTAGTCCGAAAAGAAGTGATTGTTCATAACAAAAACCCTGTACTTGGACTAAGTAATCAGCCATATAAGCGTCTTATATGGCTGATTGGTATAAGTATTAGATAATTACATTGTCATTAAATACAATGAAATTTATCACAACTTAAATAGCAGGTGTTGCTTGCTTAACATTCTCAGCAACAAACTCTTCAACTTCTGTTTTAAAGCCTTGTGCTACAGAAGAGAACTTATTGCTATCTTCTAAAAGCTGTTGAGACAGCTTAGTTAACGTTTCAAGTTGTTGACCATTAAATGCTGTTAGCGATTCAATATCTTTAACTTCGCTTACTGCTTTAAGTTGGTTTAAACCAAGATCACTGTAAGCACGAACAGCAGACAGTTGAAGCTCAGTTAGTTGCTCAACATTTTTAGCAAATACTTTGTTGAATTTTGCGTATGGTGCTAGTGTTTTTTCTGTTTGCTCAGAAAAAGATTTAAACATTTCCGTATACATAGAACATTCCTCATTGATAGTAATAAAGTGTGATCCTATAAGTAGTATCACACTGATTGTATTAGTTTATTTACTTACACACGTTTTAAAATAACTGCAGTACCCATGCCACCACCAATACATAATGTCGCCATGCCGTATTTATCACCACGACGACACATTTCATGCAGCAAGCTAACAAGGATACGGCTACCAGATGCACCTAGAGGGTGACCTAGTGCAATTGCACCACCATTTACATTCGCACGTTCAACTAAATCTTCCACTTTCGTGCCAGTTTCTTTAGCGACTTCATGGAATACACCTAATGCTTGACCAGCAAAGGCTTCATTAAATTCAAGAAGATCAATATCTTCAATTGAAAGATTTGCTTTTTCTAAGGCTTTAAGTACCGCAGGAACAGGGCCTAAACCCATAATCTCAGGAGCGACACCCGCTTGTGCATAGCTTTCAACTTCTGCTAACGGGGTCAAATTGTACTTAGCAACTGCGGCTTCAGAAGCAACAATAATTGCACTTGCACCGTCATTGATACCAGAAGCGTTACCTGCAGTAACAGAACCATCACGATTAAACGCTGGACGTAACTTAGCCAAATCTTCAATCGAAGCATTTGCTTTCGGGTATTCGTCAGTATCAACAATCACAGTTTCGCGACGACTAACGACTTCTACTGGACAAATCTCAGCAACAAAGCGTCCCTGTTCAATCGCGGCAATGGCTTTTTGCTGACTAGCAAGTGCAAAGTTATCTTGTTGCTCGCGAGTTAAGCCTACTTTTGCTACTACATTTTCAGCAGTTACGCCCATGTGGTAGTTATTGAATACGTCAGTTAGACCGTCAGCAACTAAAAGGTCAGTTAGCTCAAGGTTACCCATTTTCTGACCATCACGGATCTTCGATGATGCACAAAATGGAATTTGTGACATATTTTCAGCACCAGCAGCAACTACAAGGTCAGCATCGCCAGCTTTAATATGCGCAGCAGCATCCATTAATGCTTTCATGCCACTACCACAAACCATATTCAGTGAATAAGCAGGTACTTCGTTTGGCAGACCTGCATAAATAGCAGCTTGACGACCAGGACCCATGCCTTGACCAGCACCAACAACATTACCTAAAATTACTTCATCAATTGCATCCGCTGGAACATCGATTTGCGCTAATGCACCTTTAATTGCAACCGCGCCGAGTTGTGCTGCAGAAACTGATTTTAACGCACCATTAAAACTACCGATTGGGGTACGTTTTGCGGCAACAATGTATACCTTAGCCATATTTAGCATCCTTTCTATATGTGATTTATTATTTTGTCTTCGTTATAACAAGCACGATTAGTGCATGTATAAACCGCCATTTACTGATAATGTTTCACCAGTAATATATGCCGCTGCATCACTTGCTAAAAAGACAACTGCTGCCGCAATTTCTTGAGGCTGCGCTAAACGTTTCATTGGAATTTCTGCTTTAATTGATTCCAGTACTTCAGGCTTAATGGCTTCAACCATCGCTGTACCTGTATAACCAGGGGCAATTGCATTTACCGTTACACCAGCACGTGCGCCTTCAGCGGCTAACGCTTTAGTAAAACCAATCATGCCAGCTTTTGCTGCTGAGTAATTCGTTTGACCAAACTGGCCTTTCAAACCGTTAACAGACGTAATATTAATAATGCGCGCATTACCGTGTTGGCACATTGAATCAAACAAAGGCTGCGTAACATTGAATAGGCTATTAAGATTAGTGTTAATTACATCATTCCACTGCTCAGCCGTCATACGTTTAAACGTAGTATCTTTAGTGATTCCGGCGTTATTAACCAAGACGTCAATATGACCTTCTTGCTCTAATAGTGCGGTTAATGATTCTTTACAAAATGCGGTATCAACAACATCTAATGGCAACAATTGTACTGATTCAGCTGAATAGTTATTTTCTTTAATCCACTCTTTAGCTGACTGCTCACTCTTTGGGTGATGAGTGGCGATGACACGAAAGCCTGCATCAACTAAAGCCTGAGTAATTGAAGAACCGATACCGCCTTTAGCGCCAGTCACTAATGCTACTTTTTTCATTTCCAAGGCTCCTTCCTTTTATATTGCCATATTTATTAAAATAAATTTTCGATCTAATCTTTAGATTGTTACGCTACTACATTCATAATTGTTTGTTAGATTACAACTGCAATATAACACCAGTTAATTACAAACATATTGCATATGCCGAACATAACAACACAGATGCATATTTATGGCAAGCAAAGGAATTAACATTTTTCACAACACGGCCCCTTGGTATTAACAAACAAATCAATAACAGCCAGATAAACACATTTTATTAACACTAGGTGTGTTTATTGAGTTAATACTGAAAACTAATAACTCATTAAAATCAATAAACTAAAATAACCAAAACAATCTTTATCATTTACAAATGTTACTGAAAAGTTAAATTTAAACTATTTTCAAACTACAGTGGTCAGATGACATTGAGGAAAAGTAACGATGCCTTGATTTTTCAAATTCACTAAAAATGTTACAAAAAGTCATCAAATTATAAATAATGCTCCATAGATTGAATCTCAAAATATCGCCCAAATATAATTAATAATGATGTTTTTCTTAACAAAACGTAAATTTGATCCATGTTTTTTTATCCACCATCGTCATTAAGTGTGAACTTAATCAAATTTTCGCAGTCCGAAAAAAAATGTTTCATCTTCAGTATTTTAAATCTCAAAGGAAATATCTGTATGTTAGCAAGTACATTCCAGCGCCTAAATGATTACCTCCAAAGTCAGGTTATCGGTCAACCTAATTTAGTAAAACAGCTTTTAATTGCTTTACTCGCTGATGGGCATATTCTTGTTGAAGGTCCACCAGGATTAGCAAAAACGCGTGCTGTAAAAGTGCTTGCTGATTGTATTGAAGGTGATTTTCATCGGATTCAATTCACACCCGACCTCTTACCTTCAGATTTAACGGGTACTGATATATTTCGTCCAGAAACCGCTGAATTTACCTTTCAACCTGGTCCTATCTTCAATTCATTAGTACTTGCAGATGAAATTAACCGCGCCCCTGCTAAAGTACAGGCGGCAATGTTAGAAGCGATGGCTGAAAAACAAATTACTGCAGGTCGTAAAACCTACCCCTTACCAGAATTATTTTTGGTGATGGCAACTCAAAACCCGATAGAACAAGAAGGTACTTATCCACTACCTGAAGCCCAGCTAGATCGCTTTCTATTACAATTGAATGTTGATTACCCTAATGCAGAAAGTGAATTGGAAATTCTGCGCCTTAATCGTGGTGAAGCACTTGGCATAGAGAAAACAGAACCTGTTCGTATTAGCCAAAGTGATATTTTTGCAGCGCGAAAAGAAATCTTGAATATTCATATGGCGGATGATGTCGAGCATTACATTATTCGTTTAGTGATGGCGACACGTGAACCACATCGTTTTAGTGAACAATTACAGTCATGGTTACAAATGGGTGTCAGTCCTCGTGCAACCTTAGCGCTTGATCGCTGTGCGCGTGCTCATGCTTGGCTTAGTGGCCGTGATTTTGTGACGCCAGAAGATGTTCAGATTATGGCTTATCCGGTTTTACGACACCGCTTATTGTTAAGTTATGAAGCACAAGCTGAAGGTATTGCGGCCGATCGTGTTGTCGAAACACTTATCTCTCAGGTCGCTAGCTTATGAAATCCACACACATCAACGTAGCGCTGCCACCCCATAGCGATGGCGTCAATGTGTGTCTAGCAGAGCTACTGCAATATAAAAATCAAGCGGTAAGATGGCTAGCGCCGGCAAAAAGTATCTGGTCACAACTCAATGGCCACCATCAAAGTCGTCATAAAGGCCGCGGAATGGACTTTTCTGAAGTCCGCCCTTATCAAGCTGGCGATGATATTCGCTCTATTGATTGGCGAGTGACTGCCCGTACAGGTAAAACACATACCAAACTCTTTACCGAAGAACGTGAACAGCCAATCATGTTATTTATTGATCTCAGCAGTAGCATGCAATTTGGTTCACAATTAATGCTTAAATCCGTACAAGCTACGCATTTTGCGAGTTTACTCAGTTGGTTAGCAATTGATGAACAAGATCGTGTTGGCGCGGTGATTTATAATGGAATTAACACTATTGAGTGTAAACCTACTGCACGTCAGCGAGGACCATTGCAGATAATTAATGCCGTAATTTCAGCCCAGCATGACGCATTGCAAACAATAGATAATATCAATAATGATGGCTTTTCAATCACACTCAAAAGATTACATTATCTGTGTCCTAAAGGCAGTGAGATTATTATTATTAGTGATTTCAACACGCTAAAATCGGCAGATAAACGTCGATTAAGTCAACTTCGGCAACATAATCGCATTCAATTTGTCCAAATTCATGATCCCCTTGAGCAAGGGCAAACACAATACAGAGGCCATGAACATGTTACTGATAATAAGCAATCAGCATGGCTTGATTTCTCGGCAAAAAAAACGCGCGATTCATTAAGCCAACAATATCAAATTCATCAAAAATTCATTAGTGAAATGGCAACATCACTCGCCATACCATTGCATACTCTCTCAGCGGCGCAACCGTTATTGCAACAGCTGGGAGCACACTCTCAAGGGATAAAGTGATGAGTAAACTTGCTGCACCACCACTACCACTGGCCGATATTCATCTTCACACAGCACCAAGCTATTGGCCGCTAGCATGGGGATGGTGGGCGGTTATTACTGTGAGCCTGATTGTAATTATCATTGTGGGTTATCAACTTCGCCGCCGTAATCAACATTACGCGGCAAAACAAGAAGCAATCACAATATTAAAAAGCCATTGTTTTGAGGGTGGGTTAACGGCTATTAATGTCTTACTAAAACAAGCCGCATTAAGCTATTTTCCTCGTTCTGTTATTGCCCCCTTAACGGGTACGCAATGGTTACTGTTTCTTGATCAACAGCTACCGCTTAAATACCGTGGTTTTGTTGACCAACAATCATCGTGGCAACAAGGGCTTTTTTCCTCGACGCCACTAACAGAATCGCAATTTAATGATTGTCGGCAGCAGGCATTATTATGGCTACAACATGCCCTACCCGCTAAAACCATGAGTCATGATAATCATCCGAATGTGATCACCAAGGAGTCATCCAATGTTTGAGTTTGTGTGGCTATGGGCATGGGCCTTATTGCCATTAGCATGGGTAGTTTATCGATTCAGTAAACCCGTTGCACAACCTGCAGCCATTCATCTGCCGCAGTTGCCACAAGGTATGGGCCAAAAACAACCCAGTTCGATTATTCGTAAAGTGTTAATGACAATAATATGGATAAGCCTTATTTGTGCTGTTGCACGACCAGTGTGGTATGGCGATCCGATAGAAATAAAACCTGAGCACCGTGACATGCTACTAGCAGTCGATCTCTCAGGATCAATGGCGATCCCTGACATGGTAACCAAAGATGGTCAAAGTATTGACCGTTTAACTGCTGTGAAACATGTACTGTCTGATTTCATCGCAAAACGCAAAGGCGATCGACTGGGGTTAGTGGTTTTTGCTGATCATGGTTATTTACAAACACCGTTAACTTTTGATCGCAAAACCGTTGAACAACAACTTAATCGCACTGTGCTTGGTTTAATAGGCCAAAGCACAGCCATCGGTGAAGGTTTAGGGGTGGCAACAAAGACCTTTATCGACAGTAAAGCACCACAACGAGTGATTATTTTACTCAGTGATGGTGGTAATACATCTGGCGTTATCGGTCCAATTGAAGCAGCCAAACTTGCCCAAGAAAGTGGCGTTAAAATTTATACCGTCGGTATTGGCGCTGATAAAATGATCCAAAAAGGCTTCTTCGGTGATCGGGTTGTTAACCCATCGTCTGATCTTGATGAAAAAACCTTAAGTAAGATAGCCGCAATGACCGGTGGTGAATACTTCCGCGCCCGAAACCCACAACAATTATCAAAAATTTACGATGTTATTAACAAACTTCAACCGGTTAATAATGCTCAACAAACTTGGCGACCACGTGATGAGCTATTCCGCTACCCATTAGCGTTGGCATTACTTTTATCCGTTATTATCGCTTTCATGAGGAAACGTCATGGCTGATTTTACCTTTATGCATCCATTATGGTTTGCAGCGTTAATTCCCTTGATCATTGTTCTACCTTGGTTAAAAGGCAAAGCACAGCATTCAGGCTTAATCGCCCCTCACCTTGCTCAAAAATTGGGGCTGACTCAACAACAACCTAAACGATGGCCGCTAGGTTTATTAACACTCGGTTGGTTGATTGCCGTTATTGCCATGGCAGGGCCTAGTTGGCAAAAAGTTAAACTGCCCGCTTATAACCTCAGTGGTGCGCGGGTATTAGTGATGAATATGTCACAATCTATGTATGCAACGGATATAAAACCTAATCGCTTAACTCAAGAAAGATTTAAAGCATTAGATATGTTACCGGGTTGGAAGGAAGGCAGTACGGGACTGGTTGCTTTCGCGGGTGATGGCTATGAAGTCAGTCCGCTAACGACCGATAGCAGTACGTTACGTAATTTGATCCCAAGTTTATCACCTGATGTGATGCCGATTGCAGGTAATAATGCTGCCTCGGGGATCGCAGAAGCAATACGATTACTCAAGCAAGCAGGCCACAATACCGGTGACATCATCTTAATGACTGACGGTATGAGTAAAACTGTTGCTCAACAAGCATTAGCCGATCTCAAAGGGACCCACTACCGCGTGTCTATTTTGGCAATGGGTACCGTTGAAGGTGCACCGATTCAGCTCCCTAATGGCAGTTTATTATCAGAAAATGGCACACCTGTGATCAGTAAAATTGATATTGGTACTTTAATGTCAATCACTGATAGTACGGGGGGCATATTACAAATGGCACAAGCGACCGATAATGATGTTAACGCTATTGTTCACTTTACTGCCAAGCCATTAGACAGCGGTAAAAAAGGCCATGAGAAAGAATTACAAGAACGTTTAAATGGTGGCTTCTGGTTAATTATTCCATTGCTATTATTTGCCCTACTCGGTTTTCGTCGTGGGGTTGTTTTAGCGGCAATGTTTATTTTATTACCCATCGATCATGCTCAAGCGAGTCCATGGACTAACACTAACCGCCAAGCTTATGAAACATTTACTGATGGCAATTATAAACAAGCCGCACAAGATTTCACCTCGCCACAATGGAAAGGAATTGCTGAATATAAAGCCAAGCAGTATGAGCAAGCGATAGAGACACTCAAACCGCTACAAGATCCAACGTCACAATACAATCTCGGTAACGCTTACGCCCAAAAAGGGGATTATAAACAAGCATTAGAAACCTATAAAAAACTGCTAAAACAACAACCTGATTTTGCCGATGCTAAGAAGAACTTGGCCATTGTTGAGCAAGCTGAAAAGCAAAAACAGCAACAGGAAAAGAAGGAACAATCAGGGAAAGAAGGAAAACAAGGTAACAAAGACCAGCAGCAACAAGGTCAGCAAGGTAACAAAGACCAGCAAGATAACAAAGACCAACATCAACAAGGTCAGCAAGACAACAAAAACCAGCAACAACAAGGTCAGCAAGGTAACAAAGACCAGCAGCAACAAGGTCAGCAAGGTAACAAAAACCAGCAACAACAAGGTCAGCAAGATAACAAAGACCAGCAGCAACAAGGTCAGCAAGGTAACAAAAACCAGCAACAACAAGGTCAGCAAGGTAACAAAGACCAGCAGCAACAAGGTCAGCAAGATAACAAAGACCAGCAGCAAAAAGCAGGAAAACAAGGGAAAGAAGGACAACAAGGACAACAAGGACAACAAGGACAAGACAGTACACAACAACAGGCTGGAAAAGAAGACAAACAACCGTCAATGAGTGCGGCAGAAAAGAAACAGCAAGCTGAACACAATGCAAAACAAGCACTAAGCCAACAGGCTCAACAGGCTCAACAGGCTCAACAGGCTCAACAGGCTCAACAGGCTCAACAGGCTCAACAGGCTCAACAGGCTCAACAGGCTCAACAGGCTCAACAGCAAGATAAACAACAAGATAAAGACGGTAAAGACCAACAACCGTCAGCAGTAACGATGCAACAAGGTGAACCAAACGGTGATCAGCAACAAGTGCTTTCGGTCAGTAATCCGATCTTGAAAAAACTTGAGCAAGTGCCCGATGATACCGCAGGGTTAATTCGAGCCCAATTAATGTTGCAAGCACAGCAAAGAGCCGAGCAGCAGCAAAGTAATAAATCATGGTAATAGAGAAGATAAAAATGTCAGTAAATAAAAATAATTGGGCTAAAAAATGCCTCTCTCCATGGTTATTACTTTTAACCATGTTAGTCGCATTATTGCCACTACAAGCAATGGCGGCACAAGCAGAAGCAACGGTATCTAAAAATGTTGTTGCAGTGAATCAAGTATTTCAATTATCGGTTTCAGTCGATACGGCTATTAATCCCGACAGCGTTGATTTTAGTGTTTTGAGTCCTAATTTTGCTTATGGCCAACCGAGTGTCAGCAGCTCAACGTCATTAATTAACGGTACGATGTCACGCAATACGACCTGGACGATTGCCGTTGCTGCAAAAAATGTCGGAACGGCCACGATTCCTGCCTTTAAAATAGGCAGCTCTCAAACAACGCCAATCACGATTACAGTGCTTAAAGGCAGTCAAAAAAACAATTCAACAGCAGCAGATCAAGCCAATGTTCGAGTAACCGCTGAAATCGACAAAAATGCACTGTATGTTGGTGAAAGCATTAATTATCGCGTTAAGATTTTAATTGGTGAGCAACTATCTCAAGCATCATTGAGTGCGCCATCAGGTGACGGTTTAACAGTGTCACAAGTGGGTCAAGATGCCCAAAATAATATCGTCCAAAATGGTCGTCGTTATTTAGTCATCACCCGTAATTATCAAATTACCGCAGAAAAAGCAGGTAAGGTGATCATCCACGGTTCAACATTCAATGGTAGTGCTATTCGTGGTGCCAATGGTTTTAGTTCAGGTATTACTATTCCAGTTAAGGAAAATGCTCGAAACATTAGCCTGAATATCAAACCTAAACCTACTGATTACAAAGGGCTATGGTTACCAACACCGGATCTACAATTACAGCAAACATGGCAACCACAAGTCTCTAACCAAAATGATGTCACTACTAAAGTTGGCGAGCCAATAACCCGTACCATTACCTTACGGATTAAAGATGTTGCTCAAAGTAATATGCCAAATATAAACCTTATCTACCCTGACACCGTACGTATTTATAATGAAAAACCTGAATATCGTACCGAAAATGGCTACAGTGTGATGACATTAAAACAAGTCATTATTCCTCGCCAAGTGGGGAAAGTCGCGCTACCACCATTAACCATTAACTGGTGGAACACAACAGCAGCAAAACAACAACGCAGTGAAATTTCAGGTTTAATTATAAACGTGATCGCAGATCCAACGGCGAATAACCAATTTTCACCACCAGCAACAATAACGCCACCAGCAGCAACGGCAACGACCAATCCAGTAAAAACCATCACAACGGCAGCTATATGGCCATGGGCAACACTAGTGTTTGCGATATTATGGATAATCACCTTAATATTATTACTTAAAAAACGTCAGCAACAAATTATTGCCTCAACGCCAATCACAACTGGAAATGTAGATGTAGTTTCAGCTCTTGAAAATGCGGTTAATAGTAATGATCCGATTAAAGTGCAAACCTACTATCAACAATGGCGTCAGCAACAATATTCGATACTTAATACTCAACCACAATTATTACAACAACTGGATGATGAAGTAAAAGCAATGATGGCAGCTCATTATTCCCCTCTCGATAGCGTATGGAATAATCAACCATTGTTAGCATTATTAATTCAAGCTAAACAATTAACCGTAGAAAAATATACAGTTACAACATTATCTAGCCTAGATCCTAAATAACACCACCAAAAAATAAGAGGCTATAATAATAGCCTCATCACAACGCCTAATATCGATGACTCACACGAGTAAAAAAAACGATATTAGGCGCTTTCATTTTGTAACTAACTGTAAATAAAATCAGTATTCGTTATTATTCCTGCAAATAATGTCCCCAAAAAAATTTAACATTTAAATACCCCACCTTAATTAATATTTTTTATTTACGTGACACATACCAACAAAAACACTCTTTTTGATATTCAATTATGATCAAAACGTAATAAACTTTGTTAAAAAACAGCAATACCTGTGCTTATAAAAAGAAGGCTAGCTATTTGAAACAGATCCTGTTAAAAAATGTTTCTGTTACAAAATATAAAACTTAAACACAACAATAAAAATGCAGGATGAACTATGAGCCAATCACAACCTTTTCTTGCCAGAGTCGCTAATGGCAGTTTAGTTATACAAATATTAATAGGTATTATTGCCGGCGTTGCTTTAGCCGTCGTTGCTCCATCATCAGCACTTAGCGTAAGCTTTTTAGGTGGGCTATTTGTTGCGGCATTAAAAGCTGTCGCACCAATCTTAGTGTTTATTTTGGTCGCATCATCGATTGCGAATCAAAAAAAAGGCACTCATACCAATATGAAGCCAATAATTTTTCTTTATTTATTAGGAACATTATTAGCCGCTTTTACCGCTGTAGCAATGAGCTTTCTTTTCCCTACCACTTTGACGCTTGTTACTAACACGACCTCTATTGCACCGCCAGAGGGTATTGCCGAAGTTATTAACTCACTATTTTTTAAAATCGTGGATAATCCAATCAATGCATTAATGACCGGTAACTTTATTGGTATTTTGGCGTGGGCAATTGCATTAGGTTTTTCACTTCACCAAGCAAGTGATGCCACTAAACAAGTTTTCCAAGACATGTCTGATGGCGTAACATTAATTGTACGTTTTATTATTCGTCTTGCTCCCATTGGTATTTTTGGTCTTGTCGCACATACTTTTGCTCAAACAGGCTTTAATGCGCTATTAGGTTATGCTCACCTACTGGCTGTGTTGCTAGGCTCGATGGCTATTCTTGCTTTAGTCATCAACCCTATTATTGTCTTCGCTAAGATCAAAGCTAATCCTTATCCACTGGTCTTTCGTTGCATACGTGAAAGTGGTATTACCGCCTTCTTTACCCGTAGTTCAGCAGCAAATATTCCTGTGAACATGAAGCTATGTAAAGATCTTGATTTGCATGAAGATACTTATTCAGTTTCTATTCCTTTAGGCGCAACCATTAATATGGGTGGTGCTGCGATTACCATCACAGTCTTAACCTTGGCCGCTGTACATACGCTAGGTATTGAAGTTGATCTTGCTACAGCCGTATTATTGAGTGTGGTTGCTGCGGTATCTGCATGTGGCGCATCAGGTGTTGCTGGCGGATCGCTACTGTTAATCCCATTAGCGGCAAGCTTATTTGGTATTCCAAACGAAGTCGCAATGCAAGTTGTTGCGGTAGGCTTTATTATTGGTGTGATTCAAGATTCAGCAGAAACAGCACTGAACAGTTCAACTGATGTGGTATTCACTGCCGCAGCATGTATGGCAGCAGAGCGTAAACAAGCCAATGTACTCTTACAAAAATCATAACGTACATTGCTAACAATATAAAAACACAACATAAATAATACGGCTATCATCTGATAGCCGTATTTCTATATACCTGCACTCTAACTAATCGCTATTGGTTGCTTTGCGGATAACATTATTTGAACTATCAATCAGATTATTAACTACTTTTTCCTGCTTCTTTTTCACTGCCCGTTCAACACTTTTCTCAGCATAAGTGCCATCTTTAAGTTCTTTCATGGTTCTTGTTGTGTTGTTATATTTATTCTGAGTACTGCTAAGGGTATTTTCAACATGAGAAAGTTGCTTATTTACCTTGTGCAATTGCTTGATTACACCGTCAGCATGTACGGCTGTCGAAGTTGCAAATAATACAACTAAAGGGATAAAACGAAGGTTTTTATATCGCATAATTAATGCCTCTCAAATTAATATTCATTCTTATTATGCAAATCTTACCTACCAAAGCATCAATTTAAGACTAAAATGTAATAATAAAAACTAAAAAGGCACTTATTATTACTGTTTTATACATAATCTGGTCGTTACTCTAATAAATTAAGCAAATATCGATACCTCAATATTGATAAAAAGATCTAATGACGATGATTGAATTATTTAGTTGGTAACGCTGTGTCTTCTACCTATAAAATCGTTTGATATAGACCAACGTTACTCCTAACGTCTTATCCTCAGCATTGTTAAAGAGGGCTTCGTCATGGCGACTATCACCGCACATCACACCGGTTATACCATTGCAAAATCGGCAGTAACAAAAGCAAGTAAACAACTTTCAGCTGCTGGCTATTTTACCGATATTTTTTGTATCGATCGTCGCTTCAGATTAGTGATCACCAATAACAAACAATTACCTTATGAATATGCCATCCATTTTATTCCAAGTGTTGATGGTGATGACACTCACCTTGAGGTATTTATCAAAAATGAACAACAACGCTATTTTGTCGATGATTTTTCAGAGCCTGAACTGATCGCTGATATTATCAATCACTATCAACATTACAGCCACAGCGAGTTCTAACGTAACAATAATAAAACAATAGAGGTCATATGCTTGAACACCTAACCAGCATAATCACTGAGCTCTGTAGCATTATTATTGTTACCGCTATTTTTAGTAGCCTTTTCCTTTATACGCGCCAGCCCATTATTCTTGCATATATCTTTACTGGTATTGTTATTGGTCCATACGGGCTGCAACTAGTGACTAATGCCACCAGCATTAGTCAAATGGGCCATCTCGGCGTGATTCTGTTGCTGTTTATTCTCGGCTTAAATCTTCAACCTCAGCGACTATTACACCTATTTAAACAAAGTGCAGTGATCACACTTGTCAGTTGCTTACTCTTTTTTATTAGTGGTTTTTTATTTGCATTACTCATCAATCTTACCGTGGGTGATGCTTTAATCACGGCAGCAGCAATGATGTTTTCAAGTACCGTTATTGGTTTGAAATTGATCCCAACCACTACCCTGCATCACTTACGTATGGGGGAAGTAATGACCAGCATTCTACTGATGCAAGATATTATCGCCATCAGTGTGCTCTTGCTGCTTAATATCGATACTCACCATAGCCTCACTATCAGCTTAAGCGTATTAATCATTAAATTGATAGCTATCATCGTAAGTGCTTACTTTGCGGTCAAATACATCATGTTACCGTTACTAAAACGGTTTGATGTTATTCAAGAATACAGTTTTATTGCCACATTAGCGTGGTGCTTTTTCTGGGCAGTATTGAGTCACAGTGTCGGGCTATCCTATGAAACAGGCGCGTTTATTGCTGGTATATCACTCGCTGTCAGCCCCATATCACAAGCTATTGCGGTGCATCTAAAGCCATTACGAGAGTTTTTCTTAATCTTATTTTTCTTTGCTATTGGTGCGAAAATAAATTTATGGAACAGCGATATTTATACTGTACTAGGGATTATTTTTGGCATCTGCTTAATTAGAATTAAAGCATGGGGATTTAAAATAGCCCTAATATTAGCCAATGAAAACCACATTGAAAGTGTTGAATTACGGGCTCGCTTAAGTCAAGCCAGTGAATTTTCATTATTATTAATTTACGCTGCAACCGCTCAAGGCTTACTGTCAGATCAAGGAAAAACCTTCATCGAAACAGTGACGATTACCACTTTTGTAATTTCAACTTATTGGATTGTACACCGTTATCCTACTCCTATCTCAATGGTCAATAACCTGCGTAAAGATTAACTCAAATAATTTGTCTATCTTCATAATAAAAAAACTGCCGCTGAATAAACAACGGCAGGTGAACCGAAATACAAACGTTATTATTATAATATTTTACAAATAGTTACATTGACCAGACATAGAACACTTGTGCTTTCATACGAATGATAATGCCACGAATAACATCTAAGAACCCAAGGAAGCTAATTGGTTTCTCTGCACTCACCCACGCTAATCCCACAGAACCAACAGGAATATCATAGCCTTCTGTTTCATAAAGCTTTAAGCGTACAAAGTGGTGTTTATTAGCAATATTCGCGCCTGTCGTTTGACGAACATTGGTTTCACGGCCAATTAAATTACCTTGTGATTCTCCGGTTGCTTCAACAATACCTTCAACTTCAGCGGCAAACACTTTGCCAGGATAAACAGCTGACGCAAATTCCGCCATTTGACCCGGTTTCACATTCCGAATCGCTTGATGATTAACACGCATCAATACATATTTTTCATTGGTATACATTTGGATACGTGGAATTGAACCTACAAACTGCCCTGCTCGCATAATGAAATTAGTGACAAACCCATCAGCGGGTGCATACACTTTGGTGTTATCTAAATCCCATTGTGCTTTAGCGACATTTTCTTGCGCCGTCACAACATCAACATCACGACTACTGACTGTTAATTCAGCTTTTTCTATACTTAATTGTGCTTTTTTAACCGCAATATGCGCTTTTTCAATTTGTGAGTCCAACATCACTTGTTGAGATTGAGCAACTGCAACTGCTGTCCGTTGCTCATCTAACATACTTGCCGTTATTGTATGTTTAACAACATTATTCTGCTTCACATACCGAGCAAGCATGGCACTTTTTAAATGGTGATCAGCCGTCGCTGCTGCTAATTGCTTGGTCGTGATATCAATGTCTTTCACCGCTGCGGTTTTAGATGCTTGTGCCATTTCAATATCTTGATCTGCCATTTTTCGAGCGACTTTTGCTGAATCGAGACTTGCTTGGGCTTTGTTAAGCGCAATTACATACGGTTCAGGTTCTAATTCATACACTAATTGACCTTGAGTAACCTGACTATTTGGCTCGACATAAATCGCTTTCACACGGCCATTAATCGATGTCGATGCTGGTCGTAACTGTATATGTGGCGATTGTACTAATGAGCCGCCAGATAAATCCATTGGCGCATAGGTAATTAAACCAAACCACACAAATACTAACCAACTACCGCCACCAATATACGCAAAAGCTTGAGTGAATTTATTCCATGGCATACCCACTAAGCGCAGCAAATAAATAAACAATGCCCATACAGCTAAACCTTCTAACATGCTATTTCTCCTCAGTGTTAACAGATTCAGTTGCCGCTACAGGAATACGATCACCATGCCAAATATCACGAATGCGACACAGTGCTTGTTCACCATCAACGAACGCAATAATAACCGCCAACACCCATACCCAATGCCATACAAAACCAATCCATGTGAGCGCCGTTATTAGACCTATTTGATGATGTTCTTTGGTCGACGCTTTATGGATTGGTAATTCATGTATTTTCCAAAAGCCAATCCCCACTGCTGCTATAGTGGCTATCAATACCACACCAGCAAACACACTTAATACGGTATCAATATTGGTATCGACAAAAGGCATACTCAATAAACTCATTCACACTCTCCGGTTCAAAACAAAACTCATTCAAAAGCCATCACTCATGCAGTGATGAATACAGCCATTGTGGAGAGAGATCACACTAACAACACAATAAGAGTCTATTTAAATTAAAAATAGCTGCTTTTTGATATAATCAATCCAACATAAGCTGTAAATATGATTAATACCTATTAAATGACAACATAGTGATTAAGGATACTAATGATAAATATTGCCTTTATTCGTACGGCTTACCTCAAACCATTAGAGCTTGGCTTACAAAAGCACTATGGCATCAGACTTACTGAGTTAGGTATTCCCGCACAACTTCTAAAAGAGCCGACATCCTTAATTCCTTTTAATGATTATTTACACTGGCTAGAACGTATTAAGATGTTAACTGGTGATCCCGCTTACATGATCAAGATGGCAACCAATCTCACTTTTGAAAATATTGGTCCACTTGGTCATTGGTATGTCAGTTGTCCAGATCTCGCATTAGCATTTCGGCGGATCAACTATGGCATTTCGTGCTTACAAGGTGGGGCCTCTTATCATGGAGAGCAATCGGGGAAAATCGTCAAGTGGGTATATAACAATAGTTATGCCCATGGCAGTGGTGCGAGTTTTGATAGCCTAAAAGTGGCTATTTTATTTACTCAAGTCAGCCGTAATTATATGGGAGATGATTATATGCCCGTAAAAATAGAGTTATATGGTCCTGAAATCACAGATCCCGCGATCCAACAATTTTTTGGATGCCCAATTACATGGCAAGCACCCGCGACCAAGGTATGGCTCAATCTGTCGATATTAGAACATGGCAATCAACGTCCATTACCAATAACCAAACCCATCTTAGTGTCAAATTTACAGCTTGATGATTTACTCAATATGCCACAGCCACAAGATATTGCTAAGGTGATGTTTGAAATGATCAACTATTCACGTTATTACGGTTTTCCAACCCTCGATTTTGTGGCTGAAAAAGTAGGATTATCCAGACAACAACTGCAACGACGACTACACGATTATGGATGGACATTCACAGGTACGACAAATTATATTTTATGTAATTTAGCCATAAAATATATGCTTTCAGGTATGGATATCAGCACTATTGCAACGATACTGGGCTACAGTAATGTGCAAAGTTTTAATAAAGCCTTTAAACGTAATCGAGGCTTAACCCCAGCACAATACCAACACCAATTATTAGAACGCAGCCTCAATTAAGCATGATATAACCTCAAAAAAAATCACAAAAAAACGCTAAATAATCGATATTATTTAGCGTTTTTTTATGACAACACAAACGGATTTACGCCATTGTGTGATGTAATTGATTAGATGCTGATTGTTCAGATTCGTGATCCATTTCAGTATCAACAAAATATTGTTTAATTGTCGACATCAATACAATGGGACCCATCATGGTCACTTTAAGCGGTGTACCACTTAAACCAAATTGAAGATCTGATAGGTCTGCTGTTGAATAATTATAGCGGCAATCAAATTTATCACTCGCAATATGAAGCAAATCAAAATCTTTTCGATGACATGAAATATGCGCACACCAATACATCGCATCGATAATTTCATTTTGACACATAGCGCGGATCACAAAACGCCAACTTCCTTCTTCACCATAAAAATCAACAGGAAACTGATTTTTTTTCTTTCGTCTATAAAACAACTCAAACCTTCCACAACCGATTTAATGTATTACGTTATTCTAAAATTCAATCATAGCCCTTACAAAAAGAGATACCAATAGCATTTGAATTATTTTATAACTTATCAATAGCATAAATTATGCAGGTATTCGGGGAGGTTTGAAATTAAAATATGATAAAAAATAAGGGATTAATAATAAAAAAGTGATAGTTATTAATAAATTTATTCTTATTAATATATATTCACTTACATTTAATGGGTTGTATTTAAAAAATCTCTGCCTATAATGCTGAAAACCGGAGCGTCTGCCAACGCTCCGGTTTTTTTGTGCCTGCTCAAAAGGCAAAAAAGTTACCTGCCAGTAACGATTTTAACTAGAGCAACATTCGATAAAATTTAAGGGATAAATATTATGCGTATCGAACAAGATCTAAAGTTAGGCTTTAAAGATGTATTATTTCGTCCAAAACGCTCAACGTTGAAAAGTCGCTCTCAAGTTGATTTAACCCGCGATTTTACATTTAAACATAGTGGTCGTCAATGGTCAGGCGTGCCAATTATTGCTGCTAATATGGATTCTGTAGGTAGCTTTGATATGGCTATCGCATTGTCACAACATAAAGTAATGACCGCAATCCATAAACATTACACTGTTGAACAATGGGCTGAGTTCATTACAGCTAACGATGCTTCAGTATTAAACAACGTAATGGTATCAACCGGTACGTCTGAAGCTGATTTCCAAAAGACCAAAGACATCATGGCGCTAACCAGTGACATTATCTTTATCTGTATTGATATTGCTAATGGTTACTCTGAGCATCTTGTTGAGTACGTTGAGCGTGTTCGCGCCCAATTCCCTGATAAAGTGATCAGTGCAGGTAACGTGGTAACTGGTGATATGGTGGAAGAACTGATTCTTGCGGGTGCAGATATTGTTAAAGTCGGTATTGGCCCAGGTTCTGTTTGTACTACCCGTGTTAAAACTGGCGTAGGTTACCCTCAGCTTTCAGCGATTATTGAATGTGCTGATGCTGCTCATGGTTTAGGCGGCCGTATCATCGGTGACGGTGGTTGTTCATGTGCGGGTGATGTAGCAAAAGCTTTTGGTGGCGGTGCTGATTTCGTGATGCTTGGCGGTATGCTTGCAGGCCACACAGAAAGCAACGGCGAAGTTATCGAGCAAGACGGCAAGCAATTCATGAAGTTCTATGGCATGTCGAGCCAAAGCGCAATGTCTAAACACTCTGGTGGCGTAGCAACATACCGCGCAGCTGAAGGCAAAACGGTATTATTGCCTTACCGTGGTTCAGTGAATTTCACCATTCAAGATATCATGGGTGGCATTCGCTCTACTTGTACTTATGTTGGTGCAGCTCAGCTGAAAGAGCTAACAAAACGCGCAACATTTATTCGAGTACAAGAGCAAGAAAACAACGTTTACGGTAAAGAATAAGCTTACTTGCTATTCAGTAAATTTGTTATTTAAACAGCCTTAAAAGCTATATAAAGCCAGAGAAAGATAATGATCTTACTCTGGCTTTTTTGTGTTCTTTCTTTAGTCTAGCCCACATTAGAATTGGCTGTGGTTTATTTCAGTTGGTTGGAAATTCAAAACTTCTAGCATCATAATTTTTCAATCTTCAAAGAATAAATTATGGCTGTCCTCTTTTTTTCTTCCTCTTTTTTTCTGTCTGTTTTTGTTTATAACTGTCCTTGATGCTTTATTCAGTCCATTCGAGTAATAAAGGTTTGCTCGTCATCCACAAAAGCCACAAAGCCGCCGTGATAGATAAACACTCGACCACGCCCTTCAACTAGGCAGGCAAGCTGTGGGATCAAATCTTCTTCGTTATTCTGGCGTTGAAATGTACCAGTATCGGTGATTACGCCGCTGAGTGTAGGCAAATATCCATAACTGCGCTTAGCTTGATCAATCAGGTTCAATTCGCTGGCAGTAGAGAAGCAATAGGTGATCGCACCAGCTTCTTCGATAAATAAAGTTTTCAGTTCTTCAAAAGCTGTAATCACCAGCCAGTCGATGCCGTTAACATGATGGATAAACATAGAGTTTCTCGGTAATTCTGATGCGGAGATTCTATCACTATCAGGAGCAGAACAAGAAAAGAACAATGACAAGAACAATGGACAGCCAAATATTTATTAAAATAGAGCCCCCAAAAAACAAACTATCCCACTAGCAATAAGCTCTCGGAGCTAAAATATACAACTCATTATTTCAATTCTTCGTTAAATCTGTCCTATTCTCATATTTCAGGATCGGCAACGCCCACAATCCTGACAATTATTGCGGTATTTTTATCTCATACTAAGAATCTATATCTAATTAGGATGTAACTGGTGACTCGCTGATTTTCCTTTGCACCAATGCCCACCGGCATGTTGTTTGAATGCACACATTCGAGACCATTTACCACTTACATTGGCGTAATGTTCCATAAATTGTTCACTATGCTCAAGCCAAGCATCAGGAGTTATTCCCAATTGTTGCAAAATCTTTGGTTGGTTAGATCCAATAAAGCCTTTTTTATCATTGCGAATACACCGACCAGTCCAATCAATAAGTTCAAGGTAATCGGCAAAAGCAAAGTGTATTCCGGCTGTTTTTGCCTGATGTTCAACACCAACAAAGGGTAATAATTGAAAATGACCTTTATTTGATGGTGATTGTTTAGCGGAGGTTTTCGGTTGCTGATATTCACGAATACGCTGCTGAATCGAGGTAAAATCAGACTGTTCTAGTGACGGTGTAACACCAGCCCTGATCGGGTTTAAATCAACATACATCATGCACGATAGTAACGCTTGTTCATCTAGTAATGCTTGAGATTTAAACCGCCCTTCCCAAAAAGCCCCTTTACATTGATCTTCTTTATTGGCTTTGCGGGCAATTTCTTCATTAAGACAGCGCATAAACCAGCTAATGCTACCTAATCGTTGTTGCCATTCAGCCACTAAATTTGATAATGCTTGTTGTTTATCCGAGCCGATTTGCCCCTCTTTTAAGAAATCCACCGCAATAGGATGACCATTAAATAACTGTAACCAACGCGATATTACCTCTTCAGGGGTTAACTTTTGTTGTTGCTCGGTATCTATTTTTAGCACCAAATGATAATGGTTACTCATCACAGCATAAGCACAAACATCAATACAAAACACAGCTGCTAATTGTTTGATTTTATTTACTATCCAACCTCGACGGTGGTGATAGTTTTTGCCGTTATACGGGTCGTCGCCACACAAATAGGCACGACGTACGCAGCGGTTAATTACATGATAAAAGGGCGTGATTTGAGGCTCTATCAACTTCCGTCTTGAGATTGTCATTGGTTTCACCATAAGCAACTTGAAGCTTAAGTGTAGTTACTCATGGTTGATACGCAAAGATATGGCTGTCCTTTGTTCTTCTTTACGTTACTAGATTATATTATCTTTACTTTTACACTACTTCTTCAAACTATAATGTTATTACTATTATCAAAAAGACAAAAAGAGCGTGAACTAATAACAGTAATGCAAACTGAATAATATCCACCATATTCACAAGGCAGAGTATTGGTGACAGTTAAAAAAGCCACTCATATTGAGTGGCTTAAAATTACAAACTATCCAAAACAGTTTCATTATCAGCAATTGTCTGAATATGCCCACAAATACAAATAATAGTATGGTCACCTTCAAGATATTCTGACTCACCACAGACTTCACATATATAAATAGGTTTGACTTCTGACATCGGCGGTCTCCTTTGTATTGGGTCATTGTCACTAAAAGATACCAATCAGCAATATATACTTATTCAGACCGTTATCAGTCTCTATTTTTATTTGCATAATACACATCACAATTACAGCAACATTGAGAATTACATCACGTTGCACTCATAAAAACACAACTAACGTTATACGATAGAATCATATAAATACCCACCAAAACATTCAGCTTAAGAATTTTTCCTGTCCTTAATATAGGAAAGTATTAACTATTAGACAATGTATCAATTCCTCCTGTACTACACTTTGAAAAGATCGAATCAAAAGGACAGATTATGGATGCCATCGATCCGGTATTGCTCACTTTATTACCGCAGGATATTAAAAACCTTTTTTTCCCTTATGCCAGTGTGCAATTATGGGCGCTGTTACTTAACTTATTATTAGGTTTCTTATTAGCGTCTATTATTGGTCTCCATTTTCGACATTACTCTTCTGCTTTTTGTAACCGTCAAGACTTCTCACGTTTATTTCCGCTGTTAATGCTAACGGTTATTTTAATTATTACCGTTGTTAAAGCCTCACTCGCATTGGCATTAGGACTTGTCGGCGCACTGTCTATTGTGCGCTTTAGAACCCCAATAAAAGAGCCAGAAGAATTAATCTACCTCTTTTTAAATATTGGTATCGCGGTGGCTTTAGGTGCAGGGCAAACATTAGCCGCACTATTAGCCTGTGCAGTAACCTTAGTGTTAGTCACGTGGACTAAACGTCGCAATATGACGGTATCTCAAGAACAAGGGCTATTTTTATCCATCAACGATCACAGTGAACATGAAATTACAGTATCGGTAAATGAACTAAAAAACCTGCTTGCTAGCCATAGTGAGCGCTTAGAACTAAGGCGTTTTGATTGTGATAAATACAGCTTTAGTGCGACGTTTTTTATTACTGCTACAGAAGTCGAACAGCTAGACAGCTGCCTTGCATTATTAAAACAACGTTTCCCTACCATTAAGATCTCATTGCTTGAACAACACAATATTGCTGGAGTATAGCGGTGAGACTAACACCTAATAAACGTGGGTTAACATCAACCGAGCGGATCACCATTACCGTTGTTAGTATCATGATCCTCCTACTGGCACTGCCCTCCGTTAACTACTTTAAAACGCAATTAATCCACTCAGGCTATGTGGCCCTCTCAACCTCGCCAAGTACCAAAATCCACCAGCTGGCAACGGATATATTACATGCCCCCATACGCTGGCTATATGCCAATCATCAGTTGCCCGTTATCGTGGTTGATATTGATTACCCTGAATGGGAAAAATTAGCCGATAACCGTGAGCAAGCGATAGAGCAAGGTTCAATCCCCGCTATAAGATCTCAAGTCCCCGCTAAAATAGCGTTTAATAATCAACATTTTAATGCCGATGTTCGTTTACAAGGTGATCTAACTGATCATGTTAGTGGTCATCAGCGGTGGTCGCTAAAAGTTAATCTCAAAAAACAACATGCAATCCTAAATTCGCAACGCTTTGCACTGATTAGTCCTCATGTGAGAACGCATCAAGGTCCGGTGCTTTTTGCACAAACCCTACGCTTAGCCAAATTTAATATTATTTCTCCGCAATACACGCCAGTAAAAGTGATTGTCAATGGTGATGATTGGGGCGTGATGTACCACGAGCAAGGGTTTGGTCAAGATTTACTGGCAACACATAACAGAACTGAAGGGATGATTTTACGGCTCGATCTTCATTCACAGCAAATTGACAATGATCACGTTAGCCGCGAATTAACTCCGCGTGTCATACAACAAAAACGCATCAGTCGTAAATTGGAGCTCAATTACCAACGTCAATTAGCATTAACCCTACTCAGTGATTTTATTAATGGTCACCGCAGTGCCAGTGATGTTTTTGACAGTCAGCTGTTAGGCCAATATCTAGCCACCGTTGATACATGGGGCGCATGGCATGCACTAACCTGGAATAATTGGCGTTGGTATTATAATCCACATACAGCAAAACTAGAGCCGATTCAAAGTGATGTTGCGGTATCTCCTAGCCGTCACCAATTATTAATCCGCTCGCCTAGCGAACAGTTGTTGATCAGTAAAACAATGCGCGCCGATCCTGAGGTTGAGCACCATTATCAAGCGGCATTAACAACCTTAGCTGGCTTAATTAAATCAGGTGAATTACAGCAACATTTGAATGCTATCCAGCACTCCCAACGAGCAATGCTGGATGGTAGTGCGCCATTGACACCGTGGTTCGATACCTCACTGTTAACCACTCAAATCACTTGCTTACAACAGCAATACCGCAATCGTGAATGCGATTCAATAACGCCACTAGCCGCTGAATATCATCTTAATATGACCGCCATGCGAGCCACACCATTGTGGGAATTGGCGAGCTTTTATAACCATCAACAACAGTTAACTATCACTAATCCAACTAAAGCGCCGTTATATGTGCAGCGACTGACAGGTTTTAACTCAGCCAATCAACCGATTGCCATCGAAGAAGCTAATAGTCAGTTACCTTTAGAATTACAGCCTAAGCAAACACTTACTCTCTCCCTTCCCAACACTATTGATTCTGTGGAAGTTAGCACTGCTACGCCAACAACAACCTTAGCCGAGGTGCGATTAACGGCCTATCAATTCCAAACGCCTTTTTTACCGCGTCCGTTAGAACAGCCAAATCTTAGTGACTACCCCTTTATCGAAGTCGGTGATGATCATTGGAAAATCCCTGCGGGTCGATGGCATATTAATCACAGATTGCGCACCCCAGCCAACTGGCAGCTGATTATTGATGCTGGTACGCAATTAGTGTTTGAATCTCAAGCTGGCATCATGGTGTTTGGGCGACTGACCATTAACGGAACGGCACCAGCCCCTGTCGAACTGATCGCAAAACATCAGCATCAACCGTGGGCTGGGCTCGTGGTTTTTTCAACGGCAACGACTACACCAAGTGTATTAAATCATGTCAATATTGCTGATGTTGGCAGCCCTAAACAAGGGCTCTGGCGTCCACGTGGAGCGATCAGTTTTATCAATGCTAAGGTTGAGATTAACCATACTGAAATACACCATAACCACACTGAAGATGCATTAAACATTGTTAATGGCGAGATTAATATTACTCACTTAACATTAAGTCATATTTTATCTGATGGTTTTGATTGCGATTTCTGTCGCGGCAGCATCAGTAATAGCCGCTTTGAGCATATCGGCACTCGCTCTGGTGGTGATGGGATTGATGTTAGCGGCTCATTGTTAACCTTGGCTAATCTGCATTTTAGCCATATTCGTGATAAAGCTATTTCTGTCGGCGAACAGAGCCAGATCACAGCGACAGATATTGATTTTAGTGATGTGAGTATCGGTTTAGTGGCTAAAGATGGTTCACAGATCAACGCCACCAATGTCAGTGGCCGTAACGTGCACTATTATGGCTTAATGAGCTACCGTAAAAAGAACCTCTTTAGCGGTGCCACAGTCACGGTTGATAATTGGCAATGCATTGATTGCCAACATAAAGTAATGGCTGCAATCGGTAATCGTTTAGTTATTGATGGTCAAGCTGTTACGCCACAAAAACTCAATGTCAGCCAGCTTTACAACACCATTATGAAACCGGATAAACCGCAATGAATTCACGCTTTGAAGTTAAAATACCGATCCCATTAAATCGATTACAACAAGTCGAGAATTGGTTGACCTTGCATCCATCATTGTTTCGCCGCCACTATGAGACGCGCTACATTAATAGCTTATATCTGGATAATCCGTTTTTAGATCGTTACCAAGAAAACTTAAGTGGTATCAGCGCACGTAAAAAAACACGTCTGCGTTGGTACCATCAACTTGCAACCCCAACCGATGCCACACTTGAACACAAATACCGCCGTGGGGGTAAAGGTTGGAAAATACAGCATCCTGTGAGTCTTAATTGGCAACCAGATAACCCTTGCTGGTCGCGAGTATTACAACAATACTTTGTTACCCTTCCTGCTAATATTCAAGCCACCATCGGTAACGAACAAAGCCCCATAGTGATCATTCGTTATCTGCGCGATTATTATATTTCTGCTGATGGTAAATTACGGCTAACGTTTGATCGCAATATGGAATGTTATGACCAGCGCTATTTTAATGTCGCCAATTTTAACCATGCCACCAGCTTAGGCGAGTATGTATTACTTGAAATAAAAACCGATGCCGACAACGAACAGGCATTATCTCACTTGGTTGGATCATGCCCGCTACGCCCCTCACGCCATTCGAAGTACGTTAATGGTATTCGGCAGTTAATCTGGTTGTAGGCTCAGTTGATATTCAAAATAGCTATTCGTGCTATTGCTTTATGCTAACTCAAGTTTCAACACCCCGCTTTTAGCACGTGAAACACAAGGGGTCATATAGGTTTGTCGCTCTCGCGCTGATAACACTGAATCTCGATGATCAACATCACCGCTATATGTTACCTTGCAGCGACCGCAAGTGCCTATTTCACGAGCAGAATCAAGACGTAATCCCTGTGCTCTTATGGCATCAAGCAATGATTGTTTGGCACTCACGCTAAATTCAACCTCAGTTCCAGCTTGCGAGACAATAGCAGTAAATGCACTATTACAAGCATGTTCAGCTGGGCTAAAGTTTTCAAAATGAACATTATTGTCATGCCAATGGCTGGCATTATCACGCACTAACGGCACGAATTTTGAGCTACCACAGTTATAAACATGTGAGCCTCGTTGATGGGTATTTAGTAGTTGCGCCACATCAAGTCGCTGGGCGGAAGTATAAAGGTGTGCTGTAGTTGAGCATAATAGTCACAATCAAATTGCAGCACCGCGCGATCAACACCACCATGAAATGTTTCCGCTTGCTCATCCCCCACCAGCCCTAATGTCGTTACCGTGACCTTATTCACAGGTGTTTTTTCAATACCCGTACCAAAGAAATAAGCTTGACTAGTCACGCGACCGTAACGCAATTGTTCAATGGTTGAATATGGCAGCTTAGTGGTTCCCTTGTCGTCGATTGATATTTGTCACGCCCACAAAAAAAGGCCGCTCAGCCTTAGTATATAGGCTGTATGCGACCTTAAATATTCAGTTATCAGCAAACTTATTGTTGCAGTTGCTCTTTTGCTGCTTCTACTTTTGAAAAGTCTAAACCTAGCTCTTCAACCGCTTCTTTAATTAACGCAGGATTTTGCATGACTTGTGCCATCAGCATTTGCAGTTTATCTTGCGGTAAACCTAGTTGGCTAATGGTTGCCATTGCTGCAAGAGGATTTTGAGTTAACATTTCGAAAATACTACTGATTTGCCCATCACTAATATTATTCTCTTTCAACAACGCAATAATCGGATTCATTACACTACCTTTCTGTAATCACTCAATGGAATAAGCCTCAGTTTAGCATTTGAGCCTACCTTGTTGCACGATCAATAAAAAAGCCGTAAATAACACAAGGTTAAATACAGCTTTTTAAATGTCACTAATTAGTACTAATAACGCTTAATAATGACTAATATATTGCCAGTTACCATTACTTGGATCTTGCTCTGACGGCCAAGGGAAGTAACCATAGTTGGTGGTCTTTAAACGGTAATAATGGGTTTTCCCATCATGGAAGTGATAGGTATAAATATCACCAACATTGCCCTTTTGGCCATTGTCGCCCCAGTTACCGAAATTATCTTGTTTATACCAATCAAGCACTAATTGCTCAAATACTGCTTGGTTAGTACCCATTTCAAGCACTAATTGATTCAACGAGTTATCATCCGCTAAATATATCCAATCACTATTTGACACTTTATTGATTGGGAACTCACCACCTTGAGCTGGCGTTCTCTGAATAAAGTATTCATTGATTCCGTCGTCCGTAGGATTGATGAACACTGCACTGCTTGATGTATCCCACGTCGTTGTCGTCCGTTGATCCCACGTCAATAATGACGCTTGCTCAAAATAATTTTTTAAACGTTCAACATTTGATAGATTTTGACGGTTCAATTTAAGTGGATTGAAATCAAAATTGACATAAGATTCAGCCGAACCTAAGTATTTCCAATCATTATTACTGTGATGTTCGGTTGGAAATGCACCCGCTGTGACTGTTTTCATTAAGAAATAATCACGGGTGTTCAGCTCAGTATTTAAATGAACATAAACCGCACCTGCACGCTTACGTTTATGCGTTACGCCATTATTAAGCTCACCATTGCCATAACGATCAGCTACCCATTGATCAAATAAGTTAATGGTTTCAAAATCAAGTTGAACAAGATCACTTTGTTCAGCAAATGTTGGTTGAGATTCAATTGCTAAATCGTATCCCTGACCTTTACCAATCGTTACCGCTTTCGCAGGGTATTCAGTATTAGTCGCAAACGTACGCGTATCAACAGTGACACGACCTAATTCATCAAAGTTTACGTCTGGTTGTTTATCAGTAATAAATTGATCAAGATAGCCAACAAACGCCCATTCACTATTTGATTCACCAGCACCTGGGAAATACCAATAATGTTGTTTTTTTAATTCAAAGAGCTCAACCCGGCCATTACGATGATATTCAAAGACATCACCGATTTCACCCCAACGATTATTCTCTCCCCACGCATAAAAACGATCTTGGCCGTAGTGAGCTAATAACTCATCACGTACAATCGTTTCAAGGCTAATTTGAGGACATTCAACAACCACTGTTTGCGGAGCACGATCGCGCGCCAAATTGAAATGCAATTTATTGCTTGCGCCGTTATTTTTACGGCTACCTTCAAGACCAATAATCTGCTCTGAATTATCACCATAAGTGACTGTTGCCCAACATTGACCCGCAACAGGTTGGGGCAAATCATAAACATTGCCTGAGCTACCATATAGTGCAGGATAAATATAACTGGTATTGGTCAGCTGTGGATCATAAAAGCCTACTACAGTCATTACATCAACACCTTGCTGAACAGGTTTTAGCTTGGTCGTCGTTGTAACAGGTTCAAGTTGCTGATCAACTGCATTCCAATGGCTATAACCACTCGCCACATTCATATCAAGATAATCTTTACTCTCTAAATAGTGTTGAATGCGTTTTGATGAATAACCGGTAAATAATGGATAGTTTGATGTCGATGAATCAAAACCACCGCCACCCATTGGATCGGTGCCATAACCATAATATGTTTTATATGGTGTAACCATGATATCGCCATAGCCATATTCACCATTAACATTTGACCACCAGTTAAGGTTATCAGCCATATAGCCACGATACGCATCGTAACCCCAGCCTGTTGTAGCACCATGGGTTGCATTTGCATAACCACCAGGATAATGGCCCATACTAAGTGCGTGACCAATTTCATGTGTCACTTCATTACCGGTCGTATCAGCAAGTAATACCATGCCATTACCACCCGATAAACCATGGGTATAATTGCCGATTTCACCTTTATCATTTTTATAACGGCCAATAGAATGACCCATCATTATCGCTGGGTAATTATCAGCTTGCCATTGACTTGCTCCTGAGCTGGCGACGCCATAATTAGCATTTGCAATACCCATCTGAATCAGTGACTTGGTAATATCCTCACGCATATCACCACTGTGAATACCCGGTGAAGCATAATCACTATATTGGGTTTTTATATCGCCATTAGACATCACAACTTTATCTAATTTAATCGGTAAATAATGACTGATGGTCATCGAAGCTAATGGGAACCGTTGAAATAATTCTGAACCATAATGCGCAGTTTGTAATTCCAATGGCTTAGCCGCAGGCGGCTCCGTTAACATCCCAATACGGATCATCGGAATATCAAGATGAGCAGGCACCGCAAAATCAATACGATCAGCGCTTAAGTCACCACTTAGACCACTATAGGTTGCAAACTGTAAACTTAACCCTTGCTCAACCCAGTTCCAGGGTAATATTGTCGTAAATGATCGTTTCGAATAAACAACATCTTTACGATCATCTTGCTTGGTGCGATCTGAGTCTAATATTTGCAGAGGGTTGGTCATTTGACGGGTTTCAAGTAGCACCCCATCTTTATAAATCTTTAACTCAATACTTTTTGGCTCATGGTCAAGCATTGGCGTTAATACTAATAAGGCTTCACGTTGAGAAACAATCCGTTGTTGCTCTTTTTCATCATTACCAAATGGCTCAGCTGTTTGGTTTTGAATAAAACGTATTTGGGCGGCTAAATCACCACTAAGATGATTAACAATAGGTTGCTCATCAATAAAACCATATGCATCAATTAAATCGGCATTGTAAGGCAAACAGTCTTTAGTCGCGGTACTGACAAGATCTTTATCACCAACAAGATATTGCACATTACATTGCTTATCTTTATCCCATTGTTCTAAATACGTGTAACCAAATTGATCGTTATAAATATAAACACCATCCATTTGGTTAACTAATTTCCATGGCGCTTGAATAAAATCAAACATTGCCTCAGCGGAACGATCTGCATAATCAAAACCATCAACAAAAGGCATAAAAGAAGGTAAGTTGTTGGATGCTATTGCGTATAAGTAACCGTTATATTTAAGAAAGCGTTGTCCGTCTCGGATCTCAATATTGGTAGGATCTTCAATAAGTTTTTGCGTTTCAACAATACGTTGTAATACTTTCGATTTCATTTGCTCAAGTTGCTGCACACTTTCAGTTTGTGTACTCGACATCGCAAAACTTACCGTAGAATAGCCACATAACAATGCACTCACAGCCACAGCAATACATTTAATATTCATATATAAGCCTTAATTATGATAACCATAATAAATATACATATGAAAGCAATTTAACGCCAGCATGGGTTGTTGTTTTTTATATAATAACTAAGCAGATAACACAGTTATTGGACTCAATATCACATTTGGATATTCACTATAAGCAAAATAATTCACTATCAACATATTTAACATCAATATTGGTCGCTATTGATAAGGCTACCACTCTAGCACCTAGTACCTAGTACCTAGCACCTAGCACCTAGCACCTAGCACCTAGCACCTAGTATTGATAAAAACGCTTAGCATCTCGTATCACAGAGAAAGGAATAAAAGCACAACGCAAGTAGCCTATAACAATATGACCTTTATAGAGTATATTAATTTTATATCGAATTGAGACAATATTTGCCAACATTAACCAGCTACATAATAATGCCAATATGCTGCCATATAAGACAAACAGGCTAAAGTCAGAGATAAGGAAAATACTATTAACTATCAAAAGTGTTTTAGAAAGGTGTGATAATTTAGTCGTTACTGAGGGTGTTCTTTTTTTCATATCATTATATTTATCATCATTAAATAGCCGATAAGAATAATCTTATTCTTAATTAACATAACCACTATTATGTAAAAACATTTTTACAGACTAATTATACTTTTCGATGCATATTATATTATTCACTATAAGTGCTTATTTTTTCATTTTAATTACTATTTATTGATTAACAAACGGCAATCAAAAAAAGCCGCTTCAAAAAGCGGCATAAATAGCATAACAAATTATTATTTTTTTACGGGTTCTAGCTTTAGCTCGCCATTCGCGATAGCAATGCGGTAGAGCTGACCGTTGACCTCATCACGAATAACAACCCCAGCACCTGCTTTATTGATTTTTATATCATCTTGCATCCAACATGCGCCATCTGCAGTCATGACCCCTTGTGAAGAGTTTCTATTATACGTCTGACCATATAACGCACTGATATTCAACTTACCCGATTTTTCAAAACCACTATAAGTGATCACGATGGTTTTAATCTTCGTGGCATTAATAAATCCGGTTACATTGGCCGTTTTTAATGTCTGCTGTGATGAATAAACGGATTTCTTATGGCGATCATGTAAATCAATATTAATCATCCCCGCAGATAAATTATTATAACCAAGTGTGCTTCCGACCATATTAAAATGGTTTATCGCATTTTCTAACGAGATCACCACTCGGTATTGATCTCCTTTTTCGACAGCTAATCGTACTGAAGACTCAGGATTAAAATCAAACATTGGCGCAAGATCAACGTTTGATTGGAAATGCCCATTTTTAAAGAGCCTTACATGGCAGCCTGGACGCTCATTAATGAATGCTAAAAAATTATCTAATTTAGGTATATAGCTATTGGTTAATGTTGAACCAACAGTTGGCGGTGATGATTCAGGCATAAGATTACGCGCCTGAAAACCTTCACCAATAAAAGTGTTTAAACCCGGATTAGATTCATACACTAAGGGGGATAAATCACTGCCATTTAAGTGCAGTAACGTCGCGCCATATAATTCAACGATATTACCAGCCGCTTCACCATAACCTGCTGGAAAACTATTACCACGTAAAAATTGAATGGTATTGGTTGCCGTTTTAGGCGCATCCCAACCCATTAATTCAAATTTATTATTTCGGCCCTCACAAACAAGAAAGCTCTCTGTCGTATAACTTGACCATTGAAAATCAAGACTGGCACAGGTATTCCCCGCCACTTCACCACCAATTTTTCCATTCGGTCGTAATAATGGTGATTTAACCACAAACCCTTGACTAAAGCGGCGCGCACATAAATTGTGTAACTTATTACCATTAACCCAAGTAACCCAGCGGTTCGGATTAATATCATCAATCACGGCTTCCAATACATAAGGTTGTTCAAAGCCATCAACATAAACATCAGAAACAAAGTTACGCCATACATATTCATGCGAGCGTTGGGTCGTTAAACCAGCGGTCCAACTACCTGCTAATAAGACTAATCCGCGCCCGGTAAGTTTACTGCTATCCAATACTTTTCCGTTTGAGGACTCTTCATAATCAATCCAGCCATTAAGAATATTTAATTGTGATATTTTGTTTTCAACACAGCCTTTGGTTTTCCATTTACCGTTAACTTTTTCTGTTGATGACGTTAACATCACCATTGCTTTATCAAAATGATCAAGTGAACGAGAACGAAGAATAAAGGGATTACCCGTTAAATTAACGTTATATTTAAAAACGACACCAACGACATTACTACAAAGCTCTAACGTGCCATCCCATTGAACGTTAATATCTTTTAGTACTATGGTCTTATTAAAACGATAAACTTTATTTGGGATCCATAAAATCAAGCCACCTTTACGGCAAATTTCTGCAGCATAATTAATTTTATCGCCCCAATCCGATAATGGCGCATAATGCTCAAGGTTATCAATAGAGTAAAAACTCTGACCTTCAATACAAGGCTGTAGAAAATATTTATTCTCATTAACGATGACAAAAGTATCATTAGTATCGATTTCATCTACGCTACCATGACAGATCACTCGATAAATTTTATTATTAACACGTAACCCGTTGTACCCTGATGGAATAATATCACCGACGGCTAAGTTACGACTGATAGGATATATTTTAAGGCCAGAGACGCTTTCTATCGCTTGATGATCTTGTGCTTCTGCCCAACCTTTATCAACGACGGTATTTTGAGGCCGTAAATCACTGACTGAACCATCTGCCATGACCTGACAAAGTTTACAATAATAATGATGTACACCATCAGTATTAACATAATTTTTTAAATCTTTCGTTGAGGCAATAATATTAAATTTAGTCTCTAACCCATCGGTATCATTACTATTTTTATATGCATCAACATAAATATAAAAAGGCTTATTAGCGACATCAATAACACGGCTATGCTCTAATTCAATACGATGTCCGGAAATATAAGCCACACCCGCCATGACTTTATAGACACCTTCAACGGGTAACACCATAAAACCATTTTTAATAAACCAATCTTGACCTTGCTGATCAATAATGGCTTGTAATGCTGAATTTTCAACATTATTTAACCGTTGATGCGCCATAAGATTAGGGCTAGTAGCCATAGCCGTACTATTAGTAATTTCAGCTATATTATTATAATTTATAATAAAAGAGCGAATTAACGTATTACCTTTAACACCCGGGCCATCAACAGTTTTCGTTGTTAACTGCGGATAAGTGATCGCAATAATGGTGTCATATTCACTACAATATAAGCAGCTCCAATTAAACTTAAAAGGACCAACATCACTATCAAGTGTGGTTGAAAGTGCTATCTCATTTTCAGATAATCGAATTTGATGCTGGATTTTAGCATTATGGACAATGTCATTCGGTTGTAATTGTTCATTTTCTGTTGGTGCTTTACCACGGTTAGCTTTGTAAGCAAAAATCATTGAGTCAATTAGCAAGATCTTTTTTTCGGCTTGCATTTTAGCGATCAAAGCCCGTCCTTTGGTAGTAATGATCACTGCAGGCTGATTTGAGTGTTTCATAAAATCAAGTGCGCTGACTTTATCAATGGCACCAGGGATAAACATACCTGCCGTTGCACCACCCGCTATCATTGTTGTACTTCTTAAAAAAGAACGGCGAGAAATGCCTTTTTTATCATCGTTACTCATTCACTTACCTGCTATTGTGGATAAATGGCCCTGTAATTCATAATTAATAGATATACATTTAAGTACTATATAGTCACTTAAATGTATAAATAAAAGTATTTAAATACTGCCACGTTTCGATGCGTTGTTTATTACGATAAAGTAATTTAAATATAACGAAAGTTATTATCAAATACTACTGTGCAGTATTAATATTAAAAAAATAACAAAAATCAATTCACACCATCAATTAAATCTTATTGATATAATGAGAAAATATTAGTATAACGAATAAAAAAGAGGCGTACTATATATACGCCTCTTGATATTTGTTACTTAATATTGATTCATATTTAATTCAAGATCCAATACTGATGAGTAATGACTGTCACCATAACTAGGGTATAGCATCAGTGTTAGATCACTTGAACGACGGCCAATACGTGCTCGAAGTGGCGACATTTCACCGCTATTATTAAAACGATCTTTACTATTAATTAGAATTTCAAAGCTACCGTCATTTTTAGTTGCATCCCATAGCGTTTGGGTCCATTTTTTTGTTGATGGATGGAAATAACCAATGGTACATGTCTCTTTCTCAATGTTGACATTACTGATCTCAATACGAGCATAGAAATCAAAACAACCCGCTTTGGTGGTCATGGTACCGTTATAATCATGCGTTTTATTCTGCATACAACCATTACTTGGACGAGTTGCAGTCATTAAAATAATACCAGGAGTTGCACCAGATACCTCTGCATAGGAGATACGGAACTTACCTGCTGTCATATCAGTACCAAACACATTTTGCTGAATACGGCCTAATAAAGCTTGTTTAGCACTTGAAGTATAATGACCGCCCATGTCTAATCGTATAACTTTCGGTACTTTATTACCTGCAACAAAAACATCATGGCGTGGCTTCACATTATTTTGGCTTGAATCAACAATATGAACACGATTATTTAATGTAATTTGGTTAATAATACATTTTTCAGTTTTAAATTCAGCGCCTGGATTACAGGTTAAATGTAACTCTTTAAGGCAGTTTGCAGTAATATCATTATTACTGATATCGATAATATAACCACCATTACGATGTTGGCGCATATCGCGAATATTAATATAAGCTAACTTACCAGCCGTGTTATTTGGCGTATAAACACGATTCCTTTTGAATATCGCACGGCGATTAACCATCTGATTATCACTTGAATATTTACTGTTATCCCACCAATTGACGGTAAGAAATGTAAATGCGCCTGATACTTTACCATTACTGTTATGGCCATTATCTGGCGATTCAAAATCACAATCCGTGATTTCATAACTTCCTACAATCTGAGTCGATATTTCAGCAGTACGTAATAGCTTAGGGAGCCAACACTTTACATTACGAATAACAATTGACTCTGCAGGTTCACTACCATAATTAACACTATCATCCCAAGGTGAACCCGGTTCTGGGGAATATGAAATAAACGCACCTTCAGTATTATCAACCGTCACATTGAACTTGGTTTCCATATTACTAAAGAAATTTTCTTCAAAACGATGATCTATATTATTAATCAATGCATTACGTACTTTCTTCAAAAACACACAAGTATTCGTACTTCCGTCCGTCCTAAAGTTATACATATTCACTGTTTCACAATCACGCATTTCAACGCGAATACCGCCAAGATAAACAGGATAGAGCGCTACCGCATTTTTATTATTAGTATGCGAACGAATTTTCACACCACGGATACGCGCATTCGTAAGGGTTAAGCGATTACCTTCCCACAATAACGATGTAATATATAGGCCTGAGTTATTATCTTCACCCGCCCAAAAATCTGCATCATTTTCCCAATCAAGACCCTCAACGATCATATTACGCATCGCTTTTTGTACCTCTAAGTACCATGGGTGAGTATTAGTAATACCACCAGAGTAAAGACCTCGACTGCAATTTCGCATCACAACATTACGGAAAACAATCCGCTCATAAGGGAATTGATTCGCGCCTAAAAATGCCTGATGACGTGAATTAGTCAAGGTTAAGTTGTCAAAAATTACCTCACCAAAACCTGCATAATCACCTTTAAATGTTTGTGTCGCTGAGTTTGGATTGCCTTTTTTGGGGTGTTGCTCTTTACCAAAGAACTTATAGCTAAAGCTGCCATCGTAATTACAGTCGCGTGAAATAATGCCACGGTAACCGCCCCAGCCATCACCTTCAATAAAGTTAAGTTTACCTGTTGTCACGTGATAACAATTCATTTCACAGTAATAAGGCATTTCCGCCACATTCGGCATACTCATAGCATTTAAACAATGATCGCCATTAGTTGTTATAGGTGAACCTACCCAATGAATTTTCTTACCTAAGCAACCATGAAGCTCTAAACCGTAACGAATAACGATTTCACCTGCGGTGGTATCAAAATACACATTATCAATAAACGCTAACCGTACTATTTGCTTAGCGGCTAAGTTTTTAACAATTAAAGCATTCGCTGCTGCTTTTTTAGCATCATTGTAAATAATACCAATCGTACTTGCTTCTACCCACAATGGTTTATTTAGCCCATCACTAACAGTAGGTGCTAGTGTCGCTTCAGCCCAATCACCATTTTTACGCACATACTCTTTGTTATCATAAGGAGCATCACTGATCGCTTCAGTCCATGTGCCATCGGTACGCATATTATAAACCAAACCTGGTTGCCCATTGGTTAATGCAACTGCCGCCCCGACTTGCTTTGCTGTAGGAATATTATTCTCATGAAAAAATTTCACAAAATCATTCTTAGGAAGTGTGTTTTTATTACCACTTCTAAAACCAATGCTTTTATTATCATAACCACTTAAAATTTGAGTGGCAGTATCTGCACCTGGCGATACTAGCGATAACATATTGCCATAATTTGCCCATGATGGAATATTTGGTTGTGACGACCCACCTAGTCGCATTGTAGTGCTTTCAGTCGGGAAAGTATTAATATTCGAGCTACCGTCAACAATAGCCGTAATATATTGCTCATTATTCAACATGGTATTTTTTACATTTTTATTAATTTCATTTGTCATTTTAGAATCTCTCAATTTATATGATTATTTTTATTAATTATATTTTGTTGTTGTTCATACCACTGAAGATAGTCATCAACTTGTTGTGCACAATTAGATAATGCATTTTTAAGTCGAGGAAAATCTACAGCAATTGTCTGTGCTGGTGTTTTCCCTGTTATTTTTGGTTTATGACATGCAGTGATCAACCACGGTTCAGGTAACACAGTAATCATTTCTATACGCACTGGTTCAATATGGTTGCTGCAACCAATCAATAACATCATCAGGCCAATGCTTATGATATTTTTCTTTTTCATACAATAAGTTATGTAACGATTCTGTAGTAAAAGCAAGTTCTCCTTGCTGTTTTATTCTTTGCTGTTCCCGTTGTAGTAATAACTCATTATTCTCTTTTTTCTGATCTACTAATAATTTCAAACTGGCTGTATTTGATTTATTAATCATCAAAATATTGTCTCTATCTATAATTAAAGAACTTAACTCACGGTCCATATATTCAGATTTCACTAATAAAACAAAGATAATTGATAATAATAATAACCTCATAGGCACACATCCTATTCAATGCACCGTGAATATTCTGACATTCTTCGTTTTACTAAGCCTTTTAGTTTTTTACCTCCGCCATAAACCCAGCGAGATAATTGCAAACAAGCCTGCGGTATTTTTCCAGATCTTACATAGGTAGATATTTTTGTATCAGTAAGATCTTTATTTTTCATAAAACGTTTACAGCCAGTATTAAAGATAAATGATGTTAAAGCATCATACTGTCCTTGCGTAATATCATTATTCCCAATAACATTATTTAAACAAGATTCAGCCTGCTGAATATTTAATACCCAATCCTTTGCTACTTGTTCATTATCTATAATATCGGTGGTTATATTATGAATATTACCAATACCATTTGTTTTATAGCCAGCAGGGCAGCGATAAGCATCTAACCTACACCCCTCATAATCTCCTATAAGTTTTAATCCTTTATATGTTAGTTTTAATTTCCCTTGGCTTTCTCCAGCAATAACAACATTTCTTATTGGTAATGTACTATCCCCAACGCCACCATCACCAAGGAGCGCTATCACTGCAGTAATTGAGCATAAAATTGGTCTTAGTTTATTCATGAATGAATATTCCTCTCTCTCTTGCTATTTGTTGCATAACTTTCTTATGCCAATAACTCAGTGATAAAGCGAATATCCCCATACAACACGAAATAGTTAAAGACCAAGCTTCTATTGTCATGAATTGAAAATGGCCGATGATAACAAATACCACGAACACCATTTTATTTACTAACCAATCCAATAACTCATACATCTTATAATTCCTTGTTTATTTGAAGTAAATAGGGATTTTCCCCCAATATCTATCTCCAATGATGTAAGTCTCAATATTGATATTTCTTATTACTCCAGTGTTTTACTTGATGCAGTGATTATTATTCATTTGAAAACTTAATGCATCAATTGACGTTATGAGATTATCGGAAAAGAGTAAAAATCCGAATTAATCCGAATTTCATTTTACCATTTGATATGAGAAGTGGGTTTTTATGACAGAATTGAGCAATTAACCGACATCTCATTCACTAAAATGCAGCAGATCGAGGTTGATAGCGGTAGGTAATCCTATCATTCCCATAAAAGCAAAAATTTAAGCTTATCTATATCGAGCTAAAAGCTCACAATATTTTAGCTCTTTGTGGGTAATGACATTGCTTATACCAATGATTCTTGAATTTTTGCCTCAATATTAAATAGGTAATTCAAATGGCAATGCGTATTCATTGTACTCAGTGTGGCGAAAAAGCACGTATTAATAAAACAAACTGGTTTTCAAATGCAGCAGCAGATTTATATTGTTCATGCTCAGATCCTGAATGTGGACATACTTTTGTTATGTCTTTAGGTTTTAGTCATACCATCAGTCCATCTGCAAAAAACGTAAATGAACTTGTCATTGCTTTAGTTAAAACAATGCCACCGGAAAAAGTGAAAGAACTTCATCAAATGCTAACAATATAAATTTATGCGGAACGTTATTCGTTCCGCTTTAATGCTCAATATATAAATGATAATAACTAAGCACTTTGTAAGATTGTAAGGGGAATATGATTATTTATTGCTTTTAGGATATATAACATTAACTATCACATCACGGTATAAAATGAATAAGTAACAATCCATACGATATAGCGGCACTTTCTATATAAACGAGTCAAATATGACAAAATATTGCAAAATAATACGCTACAAGTTTCACCTTTAACCCAAAATTAGTAAATTTACATACCTATACATAAAGTAAATGTATAATTATCATTAAATACATTAACCAAGCTTTATGCATAAGATGTCATTTAATGCCTGTTATTGCCTGTATTAAATACTTAATTTGCTGTTATTCCATTACCTTGATAGGGTTGATAGTTCTAAATGAAACCTAATCCAACACATAAATCTCATGTTCCTACTATTTCCTCCTACCAATACCTCGGTGGAAAAGCCGTCACATCTAAATTATGCTCAGTCTTAAACATCGATGAATATCAAGATCTTGCTGATGTTTTTGGTATTCCACGAGGTACCGTCTCCACATGGCACACTCGGGAAACAACGCCATTTGAAATCGCTATTCGCTCCCACCTTGCCACAGGGGTATCACTGCGTTGGCTACTCTTAAATGAAGGCGAGGCATTTCCTAGCAAGGTAACATCGACTCAAGAGAAAGTATTAACCTTACCTCATTATCAATTAAAATCAGGTGAACTGACGTCTCTGCCCGCTTTATTTTTTGACCCTGTACTACTCAACCAAGCCAATATTAAAGATCACCTTTTTATGGCATTACAAATCACGTCTGCAACATTGATCATCGATAAAAGTGATAATCTAGCCGTTAGCGGTAGCTATCTGATTATGATTGATAATCTACTGTCTATTAATGATATCCAACGTCTGCCTGGTAATCAGTTAGTGCTGCATTATGGTCAATCTTCAGTAGCCGTTGCACAAGACGATATTAAAATAATTGGCAAAGTTATGATTTCGATTGATCACGTATAACTAACCACTTTTATTACTCTTGCAATAAAAAATACCAATAAAAATACCAATAAAAAAGGCGATCCGAAGATCGCCTTATAAAAGTATCTAATCTCTTACTCTCTATGCTTTTTGCATTTCTAGCTCTAAGATTTCTTCTTTTTGCTTAATAATATCATTAAAAACGATTCGAGCTTCTTGAGCTAATTCTGATGCTTCAAGTTTAGCTTCTTTTGCCGCCATTGCTTCTGCAGTTAGACGGTGCAACTCATCCGCTAATTCTTGAGGAACATCACCCATATCTGCACCACTATTACCGTGTGCCAATGCTTCTGCTCGAATTGTTTTCTTAATTTTCCAGATTTCATCTAATGCATTACGCTCAGCCTCAGCAGCTTCAATCGCGGCATCTTTCAATTGCTCAAACTTCGCTAATGCCATACCTTCTGTCGACCATGGATCAACATCTGGCAAATCTTCAATATTGATCACAGGATCTTCGTAACCATCTTGATTTTTTAAATCTAGTGAAGCCGCTTTTACCGCTGAAATCATTAACATTACAGTGATAAATAATAGTGGTAAACCACCAACGATTGCAGCCGTTTGTAGTGTCTCCAGACCGCCCATAAACATCAACACTGATGGCATGAACGACATTGCAAATGCCCAGAACAAACGGTTCCAACGCATTGGCTCTTCTGTTACATCATTTTGAACAACAGAAGCTAAAATGTATGAGATAGAGTCAAACGTTGTTGCTGTAAAAATCAAACATAATAGTGTAAATACCGCAATAACAATCGTACTAAACGGTAATTGCTCAAGAATAGAGAAGATAGCTTTGGTTGCGCCTTCTGCATTCAAAATACCAACAACATCAAGCGTACCTGATAATTGTAGCGATAGACCATAGTTACCCAGTACCATAAAGAAAAGGAAACAACCCATAGAACCAAAGAAGATAGAGCCTGTTACCATTTGCTTAATTGTACGACCACGAGAAATACGTGCGATAAATAAGCCCATGCTTGGTGCAAATACTAACCACCATGCCCAATAGAAAATTGTCCAATCTTGTGGGAAGTGAGTATCTTCAAAAGTACCGTAGCCGCCAAAAGGTTCAGCCCACGTTGCCATAATGAAGAAATTAGACAACATACGACCTAATGAATCTAAGCCAGTTTCTAACATGAAAATCGTTGGGCCAGCCGCTAGAATGAACGCTAGTAAACCTAATGCACCCCAGAAGTTTATATTACTCAGTACTTTAATGCCTTTTTCCATACCGGCATAAGCAGAGTAACCAAAAATACAAGTACATAGCAGTAATACAATAATTTGTGTTTGTGTATTTTTAGGCGTACCAAATAAATAGTGCGCACCTTCAGTGATCAATGGCGCAGCTAGACCTAGTGTTGTTGCACCACCACCCAATAAACCAAAAATGAACAGGACATCAATTACTTTACCTATCCAGCCATGACTGCGCGCTTCACCAATAACAGGCATTAACGCAGCAGACACTTTTAAGACCGGTTGTTTACGAACATAAAAGAAATAGGCAATAGGCACTGCAGGTACAAGGTAAATACACCATGCTATAGGCCCCCAGTGGAATACACCGTACGTTGCAGCCCAACGTACCGCTTCTTCACTACCTGGCTCTAATTGAAATGGTGGACTTTGATAATAATAAGCCCACTCGATAGCACCCCAGTACAAGATACTTGCACCGATACCACCACAAAATAGCATTGCAGCCCATGATGCCGTTTTAAACTCAGGTTCTTCATCTGCATCGCCCAATTTAATTTGGCCAATATCAGAAAAAACAATGTAGATCATAAAAAAGAAAGCAGCCATACCCAATGCTAAATATAAAAAGCCGAGTTGGTCTGTCATAAAGGATTTAGCGATGGCAATCCACTCAGCCCCTTCTTTAGGGAACAAAAGAAGTGGAACAACCACCGAGATCAGCATTGCTAATGCACCAAAAAATGTGGGCTTATCAATTAATTCGAAATTTTTACGTAATGTACTCAAACGATATCCTTACTGCTATATATCATCCATGAAAAGTTACATATATGATGTTCTTTTAACACTAAACACACAAATAACATCGATTATGGTAACGATGAATTATTTTAATCCAGTAATAAATAATCAATGATTTACGCAAATATCCACTATCTGATGAATTACTAATCAGATACATGACTTTACTGTTACAAACAGAAACAAATAATCGACTTATTATTCATATCAACAAGCAATAAAGATAAAATCTTTATGCTACTCCCTCCCCTAATTACAAATACTAATATCAAATACAGAGCATATTGGTAGTTAAATCTGTGGCTTTTAATGCACTATAATGAATAAATAGCTCTTTATTTTTTATGCAGTGGCTAACATTTGCGATAATTGAAAAATATAATAACGGTAAGATAACCTCTAGCTTGCATTTTTCTTATTAATTAGCCACCAATGAACAAATAGCCGTCATCTCTATATTTTTAAATTAAATAAACCCGTCGCAATATGACAATTAAAAGAAAAAATGAGATTTAGTTACAACTATAGTAACTATTTTTAGTGTCTTATTATAAAAGTTAAGTACAATAGACAAAATTACTTTTATTTAGAACTAATAACATGATTGAAACTCTTTTAAATCTACGCTCTTTAAGAGCTCAAGCGCGTGAAATGTCTATTGAAGATCTACAAGAAGGTCTACAAAAGTTCACTCAAATCGTTGAAGAACGTCGTGTGGAAGAAGCAGCAGCTAAAGCCGAAAATAAAGAACAAGAAGCAAAACTGCAGAAGTACCGCGATATGCTTGCCGCTGAAGGTATTACACCTGAAGAATTAATCGCATTAATTGGCGATAACCCAAAAACAAAGAAAAAACGTGCCATTCGCCCAGCTAAATACAAATTTGTAGATGAAAATGGCGATGAAAAAACGTGGACAGGCCAAGGTCGTACACCTAAAGCTCTGCAACAATTATTAGATAACGGCGATGCTCTAGCAAGCTTTGAAATCTAAATTAGATATAACGTATCTACATTTAAGCAGATAATAAAAAACGCTCATTGTGTTAAGCAATGAGCGTTTTTTATATCAATAACTATATGCAGAATACCTGATGCTTTATATATTTTACTTATTTTCAGCAGCTCGTTGCTCAGGAGTATCATTACGTGTTGTAAACAGCTTATAACTCATAATAATAATAACTAAAGCTTTAATGATCATCATCTGTGGATTACCAAAATACCCCACCATCCCAACAAAACCTGATAACAACATCAATATGCGATATTTTTTCAATTCGGTCATATACAATGCAATAACAATCACGCCTAAATCAACAAATTGTAATCCAACCGCCAATGTTGGCTCAGCAATAAAAGCATGCACCGCAACATAAACGATGTACGATATACCAAGGATCATTACCGCAGCCAATAGCTGAATAACAATCTTCGCTGTTTGAGTGAAATCTTTAAAATATCGGTATAAATTTATTGCTGTAACCGATAAATTAAGAATAACTTTCGGCCACCATCCCATCAAAATCGACCATATTGTATCGTTAGTCGCAGAAGCAAAAGCGGCATAACGGGTAACTTTCATCGTGTTAAATATAGTAATTAAGATATAAAACACCACAGATGTCCATCCTAATATATCTTTTAATAGATCAATCACAGCAATATCTCTCAACATACCATTAATAATTAATAGTGATTATAAAAAATTTAATCTTAATATTTAGCGTATATCCATATATAAATTTGAATAACACTAATATCAAAGTGAATAGTATCATATGATTTTATATTATTACATCAGACTATAGTGTTAATTTAATTACATAATTAAAAATTCAAAAACCATTACATACATTCAATATTTTAAGAGTAAATGGATAAAAAGCCTTATAAAACATCAATATCGTCTATTTAGCATGCAGTTAGACAGTCATTTTGATAAATATATTTACAGCTCAATCCTTTAACTTTATTATATGCAGTATGGAGAGATGGCTGAGCGGTTGAAAGCACCGGTCTTGAAAACCGGCATACGTTTATAGCGTATCTAGGGTTCAAATCCCTATCTCTCCGCCACATTAAAAAAAACCGCTAATTTATTAGCGGTTTTTTTATATCTAAATTTTTCATTTGTTTTAGAATAAATCACTTATCTAAAAAACAGTTATTATTAAAATTTGATTGGCACATGGCTAACACTGAGGCTGTTAATTTTAATGCCATATTAATTGAATCATCAGACTCATCACAAGAACGTAGAAGTGTAATATGATTCTTTAAACAACTGTAACCATTATTAACTAAACAAGCCGCAATACACGCATAATAATAGCTAGTTTGGTCTTCAACATCTAATTCTTTTAAAGGTGCTAACTGCATCGCATTAGTAAGATTACATCTTAATTCGACACTATGCATTGCCATATAGTAAGCATTAGTCGCCGCCATTCTGACAACAGCATGATGGATATCTTGACGCTGATTGATTGTTACATCCCCAACAAGGTGTTGGATCATTTGTAGCACATGGTTATTTTTAGACGCTAATGCAGCAGCATAAACAATATATTGCATTCTATTGGTAGATAATAATGATTGCCGAGAAATTAATACATTCAGTAATTCTGAATGTTCACATGCTTCACCAGTAATTGGCATAACAATACTCCTAAAATTATGAACAATAATGATTTCATCACTATGTACGTAACTTTTATAGTATGCCTCTCAATACAAATCGCAATCTACAGATATGGAGCATAACTGTGTGTTTATGATCACTCCCTGTATTTATACCAAATATAAAAGGGATGACTTATACCCTCCCTTCAAAATATGACAAATTATATCAATGGCATTACTTATGCTGAGGCAGAAAACAACATTTCCATATCATAATTATCATTAACTAAAGAACGCTTTAAACGAGTAAGATTTTTTATTTGTAATTGACGAATTCGTTCACGTGTTAATCCAATAGCATCAGCAACTTCTTGTAATGTCTGCGGTTCATAGCCCAATAAACCAAAGCGACGGCAAATAATATCACGATCACGATCTGATAATTTAGATAACATTTTTTTAGTGATAATCTGCATGTCATTATATTCTAATCCTTTGTCTAAATTAGAATTTTCATCCGCAATAAAAGATGATAACGAATTATTTTCATCTTCATTCAATGTTTGTTCAAACGATAAAACATGTAAATTATTTGTGATTAGAAATGATACTTCGCTCACATCACGCTTTAAATACGCCGCAATTTCTTCTGGCGATGGTTCATTATTATTTTTACTCATTAAATCACGATGAGCGCGTAAAATAGTATTCACTTCTTTTGACACATGTACGGGTAATCGAATAGTACGACTTTGATTATGAATAGCACGTTCAATGGTTTGTTTAATCCACCACGATGCATAAGTAGAAAAACGGAAGCCTTTTTCTGGATCGAACTTTTCCACAGCAGTAATTAAACCAATATTTCCTTCATCAATTAAATCACTCAGTAATAAAGTAGATGCTCGATATTTTTTAGCTAAACTAACAACCAAACGTAAGTTAGACTCAATAAGAACACATTTAGCCCTTTCATCACCTAATAATGATTTACGACTATAAAGAATCTCATCAGCCTTAGTGAGTAAAGGCTTAAACGATATGTCATTCAAATAAAGACGAACTACATCACTTTCAAATGTAACTTCCCTCATACATCATCCTTGAGCATTTATCATTCTAACTGTTATTTAGTTGCAACATATTAACTCTATTTTTATCTTTTACACAACAAATGATTACGTAAATTAACCCAGCTATTAGCTTTTCTCAAAAGGGCAGTTTAAAACGTAATAAATAGTCTTTTTCATTATTTATCGCATTTACTTTATATGCTTAAGGTATATTATTTGTTATATATAGATGATAAATAACAGAGTAAATATAAATGTCTCCTTTTTTAAAAAACACACTTTTAGCGACTGTTACTCTTGGTACGCTATTTTCAGTAACAGCGAATGCAACAAATTCGATTGTTGTACAATCATGTGTTACTAATCAAAATTATGACGAACAAGGGCTTATTCATTGTTTACAACAAGTAACAAAAACAGCTAAGGATCAAGTTTATAATCTAACTAACCAAGGTGATGTGTATAGCAAAACAATTAATGCCCAATGCTATGATAAAAAAGAAGCGATTGAAAAAGGAACTATCCTTAGTAGCGATAATGCAAAATTAGCAATGTGTTATGCCAATGCATGGTCAGCAGCACGCGATAGTTTATTGGGTGAGAAATACAGTGCTAAATTAACAACTGATGTTTATAAGGATAAATAGTGAGGCAATTATCAGATTATCAGCAACAAATTCAGGCATTAGTGAGTTCTAATGAATATTCACTAGAACAAGCAATTTTAATATTAAGATCACTGCTTGAAGATATTGAGAATGATAATGCGATTACAGATATTGCAATGCATGCTGAGTAATTCGCATTAATTCAATAACACTGCCCCTTAAAAAATATCAACATTAGTTGTTGTAATATCATCATTAATGTATGACTCAATTTCTTGATAAAGAAGTTGAGTTGCTGGATTTTGCATTTTTTCATAATTACTCACTAAGTAATAACTAGGAATCTTATCCTCCATTACTTTCATATCAATCGCCTCTATCAATATTCCTTGTTGTAAATACGACTCAACAAAAATACGATTAATGAAAGCGATACCGAGCCCCTGTATTGCAGCTTCAATTGCATGCATTGAGCTTTGAAAGTAAACCTTACTCTGATTTGGATGCGGTTTGATATTATTATTAGCTAAAATCAAATCCCATTGAATTAATCTATTGGTCGTTTCAATCAACGTACTGGTCGCTAATAATTCCGTTGAAAGTTTGATTAAAGGCCGATCAATATAACTCGAAGCACATACCGCAATCATTTGTTCTTGAAATAATAACCGGCAATATTTCTCATTCGGCCTATCAATACAGTAACGTATTGAAATGTCTATATTTTCTCTATTTAAATCTAACATTTCAATGGTATCAATAAAGACAACTGAAATATCATTTGCCGTTAAGTATCCGTAATTAATACGTGGTAATAACCATCGATTTAATAACGTCGGTGGAATCGACACCGTTATTTTTTGTGTTTTTGTTATAAAACCCACATCAGTCGTCGCTCGAATTAAATCTTTTAGAATCAATGAAATACGACCAAAATATCGTATTCCGGCATTGGTTAATTTAATTTTTCGATGTTGACGAATAAATAATTTTTGACCTATAAATTCCTCAAGCGTCTGGATCTGATGACTCACAGCTCCTGGTGTTACAAATAATTCTTCAGCGGCTAATTTAAAACTTTGTAACCTTGCACAAGCTTCAAAATAAATAATACCTTTTAACGGGGGAAATGATCTCAATTTTTATCCTTAAGTTATTTTTTCTCAACTATTCGTATATTTTTATTGATTTGAGCTATTGTAACTAATGATACATCATAGGCGTAAGGTATTTTACATTAACGTTTAATGATCATAATTTATTTAATAATATAGATTAACCATTCAAAGGTGCAATAATGAAAATTAAAACAATTGCTGTGGCCATGCTCTTTACTTTACCCTCTTTTATGTCACAAGCCGCAATGACATTAACCAGTCAAAATGTAACCAATGATCAAACATTGAGTAATCAGCAGCTCTTTAACCAATGGGGCTGTACCGGGAAAAATGAATCTCCACAATTAAGTTGGACCGATGTTCCGGCTGGAACAAAAAGCTTTGCGGTAACAATGTACGATCCTGATGCACCAACAGGCAGTGGTTGGTGGCATTGGAGTGTGATTAATATTCCCGCTGATGTACATTCACTTGTCGAAGGCGCTGGTACTGTTGGTGGTAAAGCATTACCAAAAGGTGCAAGTATGGTAACTAATGACTTTGGCTTTAAAGGGTTTGGTGGCGCGTGCCCACCGCCAAATGCAAAACCACATAATTACCAAATCACTGTTTATGCATTAAATACAGCGAATATTAAACTACCTGAAAATGCATCACCAGCATTAGCAGGTTATAACATTTTAGCGCACGTTATTGGTAAAGCTCGTCTTATTGCACCGACTAACGCACGATAAAAACACCTACCACTTCACACAAAAGCCACTCTTCATAGTGGCTTTTTAATAATACTAATACTTCTCTTGTATTTATCCCCTCCAGTTTTCCCATTATTATGTATAGTTTATGCTATATATAAACCAGATACAGAATAGTAACCTCTTTATCACCAATAACACCCTATACTGCTATCAACAATATACAGAATGACGTACTATTTAATGATATACATAATATTAAATAAGGTACAGCATGACACATTGGAAAAACATTCGTCTTACACATCAAACAATTACTGGCAATTCATTAACAATCGATGCTGTTTATCCACCAGAATTTGAAAGTAATATACAAGATGAAATTCAATATTTAAAAACTGTCTATGGTTGCCAACAAGCATTTAAAAAAAAGGTTATAAGCCTCATTTGCTCTTATGATGGACGCTTAGTTAGTTTTAACTATTCATAATAATAATACCGATTACAATAAATTTATGACCTAATTTAATACCCTTTTTCGTCATTCCCGACAGTGAATGCCCGCGAGGGTGATAGGTCCTATAATGGTAGCACATGCGAATCTAATGCTTTTGAAAGATGACCACTTATAATTAATGGTATTGGTATTGGTATTGGTATTGGTATTGGTATTGGTAAATATAATACTTAAATTATAGTTAGAGACATTATTTTATATTAATGAAGATAATAGGATTTATCGGAGTAAAAATAGTAGCAGGAAAGGACATTAAGAAAAGCAGTGAAAGTGATGATCGTTAAATACGGATCCAAGATACTACAAAAGCGTAAATAACATTGTTATTTACGCTTTTATCAAACTTTATAGATTAACTATAAAATTATAGAGCTACAACGTTTGCAGCTTGAAGACCTTTTTGGCCTTGCTCTACTTCAAAAGACACTTTCTGGCCTTCAGCAAGAGTTTTGAAGCCTTCAGAAGCGATTGCACGGAAATGAACGAATACGTCAGCGCCGCCATTGTCTTGAGTAATAAAACCAAAACCTTTCTCTTCGTTAAACCACTTTACTAGACCAGTTGATTTGTTAGACATAATGTGTCCCTTAATATAGATTTTTTAAAATTATCGCAAAATGCGATGCACTGAAGCTTAAATTATTCAATATGATGATGAAAAGCGAAGGGAAACACTAGTGTACACAACAATAACGAAGATGTTTCTAAGGGTTTTTCTTTAACTTAATTCTCAATCAATAACTCTAGCTACAGAGTAAAAGTATATTCGCATTAAACCTTGCGGTTGTAAAGTTTTTTATAGCGTACATTTTGTGACCGGTTTTAAAAAAGGTATACATATCAATAGCCAACCATACCAATGATCGACTAGTGGTTCACATTGGGATGACACAATAAAACTCACCGCTAGGTCAAAAATTTAGCCGCTTTAGTATAAGCATTAAATCACAACCACTAAAAGGCAGAAACCCTACCTTTTAGTGGTATATACGAAAATCAAGACACTTTATTCATTCGTGCTAATCGCTTTTTTCTTAAATCTATACAATACCAATAAAGGTAGCAATGCAACATAAGAAAACATCAAAAAACCAAACGTATATACAAATGCCAGTAATGTCGATTGTTGGTGCAATAGCGCACCTAATTGAGCAATAAAGTTAGGATCAGTAACCGTGGTATGGTGCTGCATTGCCTGCTGCTGCAATATAGGATTCATTGGGGTAATATCAGCACCTAATGCATGCCATTCACGCTGTTGTGTACGGCTAAAGTAAGTATTTACTATCGATATACCAAATGAACTACCAATGGTTCGACAAAGGTTATACATCACCGCCCCACCAACTGCATATTTCGCCTCTAAGGTTCGATATGCCATTTGACTCAATGGGGCAAATACTAATCCCATTCCCATGCCTTGAATAATTGACGGTATTAATACCCAATATAAATTAATATTCATTGAGTATTGCATCATTAAATAAGTACCAAAGATACTAAATCCAAGTCCGACAGCCACCAGCATTCGGGGATCTAATCGATCCATGTATTGCGCCATGACTAACAATACAATCGCTGATGTTAACCCGCGGGGTGCCATCACAAACCCCGTCGTCTCGACCGGATAATGGAGTAACTGTTCCAACATCATCGGTTGTAGCTGCGTAATACCAAATAACCCCATCGAAAAGCCTGCCATGATTAAACATGACACCGCAAGGTTACGGTCTTTTAGTAGCCACATTGGCGCGACATCCCCTTTTGTACGCCATGAACGCACAATGAAGAATACCCAAGCAATCGCACTAATGATCAATGAAAAGAGAATAAAGTTAGATGCAAACCATCCTTCTTCATTGCCCCTATCAAGTACCATTTGCAGTAGACCAATACCAACGGTCATGCCTATAACTAATGGCCAATCTAATTTTGATTCACCTTTACCGTCTATCTTAACGAACAGATAAACCAAGGTAAGACATAATGCACCTACAGGTACGTTGACATAGAAAATCCAGCGCCAATCCATATTTTCAGTGATAATACCACCGACTGTTGGACCTAAAATAGGACCCAATAAAATACCGACACTGAATAATGCCATCGCTTTACCGCGCTCACTTGCAGGGTAAATTTGTACCATGGTTGATTGTGCTAATGGAATAACAGACGCACCAAACGCGCCTTGCATTATTCGAAAGATAACCATCTCAGCAAGGCTATCAGCTTGACCACACAAAGCGGAGCTAATGATAAAACCAATCACCGAAACGATGAGTAATCTACGCACACCAAATTTAAGCGCAAAATAACTTGCCAGCGGTATACAAATAGCTTCAGCCATTGAGTAGGAAGTAAGTACCCACGTCACCTGCTCAGATGTAACCCCTAGTGCCCCCATCATATGTGGCAATGCAACGTTGGCAATCGTCATATCCAGCAATACCATGATCGCTGATAACATAACGGCTAAGGTGATCCATGTGCGATTAGCTGGCGTGACTGACCCACTCATTACTTCGTCTCTGATTGGGTATCAATAGTCACATCAGCACTCGCACCCACACGAAGTAATGGCTTATTTTTTAAATCAGTAAATTTTACTCGAACAGGGAAACGTTGAGGCACTTTCACCCAGTTGCCGGTTGCGTTTTCAGGGGGTAATAATGAGAAAGATGAACCACTCGCAGGTGAAAGTGCTTCAACTTGACCTTGATAAGTCACATCAGGATACATGTCTAAAACAACATCTGCTGTCATACCTACTTTTAATAAGCCGACATCTTTTTCTTTATAGTTAGCTTGCAGCCATGCGGTGTTGTCTTCAATTAATGGCATCATTGCAAGACCAGGCGAAACAACACTACCAGGGCGAACAGTGACTTTTCCTAACTCACCATCATATGGCGCATAAATATTGGTATACGATAGATTTAACGTAGCTTGGCTTAATGCAGCTGCCGCTTGTTTTACCTGCGGGGCTTCATCGCCTTTCGCACCTTGTTGATTAATCAATTGCGACATTTTTGCACGAGCAGCTTCAAGTGCCGTTTGCGCACCAGCTAATTTTGCTTTGACATCATCACCTTGTTGTAACGGTAATAATTTACGGTTCACTAAATCCATCACACGATGGTATGTTTTTTGAACATCAACAAGGTTAGCATCAGCCGCACGTACATTCGCACTCGCCGCTAAAATTGCATCATCGGTGGCTTTATTTTGCTGACTGGCCACTTCATAAGCCGCTTTCGCTTGTTCTAACTGAATTTCATAAGGCGCAGGATCAATCTTAACTAATAAATCCCCTTCAGTAACATGCTGATAATTTTCAACATTAACATTTAAAACCTTACCGCTAATTTGCGGTGCAACATAAAGAATGTTGGCATGAATATAAGCATCTTCAGTACTTGGATATAATTTTTGATGGCGAGTATAAAAATATCCTGCGGTACCTAAACCAGCAGCAATAATAATAAAAATGATAATATTACGAAACTTATTTGATTTTTTTGCTGGTTTTGACTGTTCTATTTGAGCCGTATCTGTCGTTGCCATGGATTTATCCTATTTAGCTAATAGTTAGCTAAATTTGAGTCTAGATGATAGGGATTATTTTAGCTAAAAATGTTTACCTGCTAACAAAAAATACATACACACATTAACAATAGTGCAACTGTATTATTATAAACATAAATACAAAAATTAAAGTGTTGAAATAATAATCCTGCAAACCAAGGCTTTCAAGTACAGCAAACAGTGATAGAGTTCACAAACTGCTTTTATAAGCATTCATTTTAAGCATTAGCGAATATGAATTAGAGTAAAAGCATTAATTTAATGATTTTCCCTCACTAAACCACCACTATCAGATAACTTTTAGTTCTTTTTATTATTTAACTTTAAATATAAAAACTTAAAAACCATTTTTATTAATGGTTACTTTTTAAGCGTTACGTAACTAATACACGCACTAAAATAAAGTTTCTCAGCTGGAACGACATAATTTGGACATATCTAAATATAAAAACCTCAACAATGTGAGGTTTTTATTCGAGCCAATAATCAAACTCTTTTTTAACGAAAATCAACCCATCGTGATTAGCGACGATGACTCACTTTATCAACTAAATATAAAATTGAGCGGTACTCAATACCACTGTGTTCTGATAAACCAATTTCACAGGTTCGACTATTTGAATACCCTTCACTACACCCTGCCGGTACTTGCGCTTTTAATGGGGCGAGAGCACTGGCATTAAGTTCTGGTTTAGTAAAGCCTTTGTCGCCCGCAAAACCACAACAGCTAATATCATCGGGAATAATCACATGTGGCGCACAGGCTTTAGTTACTTGCTCGATAAGTGGTGCTAAGCCTTGGCGTCGTGACGTACAAGTAATATGTAGCATCACCGGCTCTTGCTGAGGGATAATTTCTAATCTTGAGAAGACAAACTCAGCCACAAATTGGAACGGTTCATAAATAGTAAGTTCTTTTCGTAAATGTTGCTTACTGGTACTGGCACATGGGCTGGTATCCATCAATATCGGATATTGGCCTTGCTCTGAAGCCTCCCACAAAACGCGTTCAAGTTGCTGTGCTTTAAGGTGTGCTGTTTCAGGAAAGCCTTTACTGGTATAAGGCATTCCACAACATTGATTATTGAGATCTGCAGGCAATATCACCTCATAGCCTGCTTTTTCCAGCAAAGACATCGTTACTTCAGCCAATGGACGTTTATCTTTTGCTTGTACTTCAACCCCCATATTTCGAGCTGCACAACTTGGAAAATACACCACTCGCTCTTTTGTTATCCCGTTAATAACAGGGGCTATTATTTTCGCAGCAGGCAATGGTAAATGTGGCGTCCATTGCGGTATTTTATGCCCTGACAGTTGATAAGCCTTTTGCGTTAGTTTACGCATTTTGTTCGTGCCCAATACTTTATGCATTTGGCTCGCAATAGTTAATCCAGCCTTTGCAGAAGCGGTCACTGTTGCAAAATGGTCCCCTGTCCATGAAGCAATTTTCTTGGCTTTTTCAGTGTGATTTTGGCGTAATTTACGCACTAAATCCCCAGTATTAATACCAACAGGGCAACGCTCAGCACACAGCCCAGTAGCCGCACAGGTATCAAGTCCATAATAGCGGTAGGTTTTTTCCATTGCGGCTAAACGAGCAGGATCTTCATTACTGCGTCGCAAACGTGATATTTCACGAAATACGGTATTACGCTGACGCGGTGTTAACGATAAATTACGTGATGGACATACTGGCTCACAAAAACCACACTCAACACATTTATCAATAAGCTCATCCGCAATGGGCATGGCTTTCAAATGCTTAATATGTGCTTTTTTATCTGCATTAATGATCACACCCGGATTTAATATTCCGCGCGTATCAAAAATAGCTTTAATCGCCAGCATCAGCTGATAGCCATCATACCCCCACTCAAGTTCAATAAAGGGTGCCATATTGCGACCCGTACCATGCTCGGCTTTTAATGAACCTTGATAATCAACCGCCACCAATTGGGCAACAGCATCCATAAATGCGCTGTAACGTTCAATTTCAACTTGCGTATCAAATGCCTGTGTAAAGACAAAATGTAAATTACCCGCTAAAGCATGACCAAAAATGATCGCTTCATGATATTCAAATTGCACAAAGAGTGTTTGTAAATCACGTACGGCGGGCGCTAATTGTTCAATTGGAAAGGCGACATCTTCAATGATAACCGTTGTGCCACTTTCTCGTACTGCACCAACAGCCGGAAATAGTTCTTTACGAATGCCCCATAATTGCTCACACACTTTAGCATCACGACTAAAATCTATTTGTTTAATGGGCGAAAACGCATTGATTATCTGTTGTATTCCATCACTTTGAAGCAGCAGATCGTGTTCATCTTCAGCATGCAGTTCAATTAATAATGCCGCTGCCTCAGTATTACCATCCACACCTAATTGCGCAATAAAACGTGGCATGCCGGGCTTTTCAGCTACGGATGCTAATGAACGGTTATCCATTAACTCTACCGCTGCAACACGGGTTTTACTGAGTTGGCTGACAGCAAGACATGTTTGTTCAATATCAGCAAACACGAACAGACCAGACGCTTTAAAAGCATGGTTAATAACAGTGTTATAAGTCACATCAGCAATAAAACCTAACGTCCCTTCTGAGCCAATAAATAAATGTTGCAAGACATCAATCGGATCATCAAAATCCACCAACGCATTAAGGCTGTATCCAGTAGTGTTTTTTAATCGATATTTATGACGAATTTTATCGGCTAAAACACGATTAGCTTGGCATTCACTCACCAATAGCATCAGTTCTGAAATCATCTTTGGATGACTTTTTTTAAACGCGGCAATACTGTTGAGATCTAAAGTATTAAGCAAAGTACCATCGGCTAAAACCACCGTCATACCTGCAATGGTACGGTAGCTATTTTGAGAAGTACCACAACACATACCTGAAGCATTATTAGCAACAATCCCTCCAATTTTACAGCTATTGATTGAACCGGGATCGGGGCCAATTTTACGTCCAAATGGGGCTAAAATGGTATTCGCTTCTGCACCAATAAGACCCGGTTGCAGCCAAATTTGAGCACCCTCATTCAACACTTTATAATCACGCCAACGTCGCGTTAAGGTAATTAACACAGAATCAGACTGTGCTTGACCAGAAAGACTGGTGCCTGCTGCGCGAAACGTAATGGCTATTTGACGTTCATAACAGGTTTTAATCGCAAAAATAACTTCATCGAGTGTATCAAGCTGTAGAACTAATTGCGGTAACAAACGGTAAAAACTCGCATCAGTACCATAAGCCAAGGTTAAGGTTGGATCGGTAATAATTCTTTTTTCATCAATTTGCTGGCGTAATTGTTCTATCAAATCCGTATAAGCAGGCTGCATCATTGCTCCATGTGATTATTTTTAAGCATAAATACCATGCTTACTATTTCAATAAAGGATGAATAATTTTACTGCTATCGGTATAGTTGATATATATTGATTAATTCACATCTGTGTTGCAAAAACTATACTAATGCCAACCACTAAAAATTTATTACTGTTTTACCATCTAATTGAAACCGGTTCCTTTTGTAAGGCCGCCGATCATATCGGCTTAACGAAATCCGTCGTCAGCAAACGCATAACAGCGTTAGAGAATGCGTTAGGGGTACAACTCATTTACCGCACCACTCGAAAATTAACACTGACAGAAGCTGGGGAAGTGTTTTATCACCATGCTAGAGAAGTGTATAACGCAGTTCAAAATGCCAATGACGCCATGAGTGGTTTAGGTGAAAGTTTAACGGGCAATATTCGCTTAACGGTTCCCACTATCTCTGGTGAACTTATTCTGCCAGAGGCGATTGCCGCTTTTAGTGAGAAATATCCCGATATTCACATTGAAATGGATCTCGATAATCGTTTTGTTGATTTAGTACAGGAAGGATTTGATCTCGCTATTCGTACAGGCGCAATGCCGGACTCTAGTTTTATTGCACGACAATTGGTAGAAGCGCGGTGGGTGATATGTGGTGCACCCAGCTATCTTGCTCAACATGGTACGCCTGTCGATACCGAACAATTAAGTTGCCATAATTGCCTTGGTTATAGCTTTCAAGAAACAGGGGCTAATGCTTGGCTCGTTAACGATAAATTCGGCACCCATACGATCAATGTTCATGGCAATTTTACAACCAATAATGCTTCTGCACTACGGGGGGCAGCATTACATGGTCAAGGCTTGGTTTACGTTCCTAAGATATTAGTCGCTCAAGACTTAGCCCAAGGCGCATTAGTTGAAGTATTAGCACCTTATGTCGCTAAATCATTAGGTATTTATGCGGTATATCCTTATACCAAACAGCAACCAACTAAAGTCAAATTATTCATTGAGCATTTATATTATTATTATCAACGCAATCGTAATCAGTTCCAATAACCCCTTACTACATCGTGTGTTTATTACACTATGCAATACTGATCACATCAAACCATATGACATTACCACCAATATGAATATCGACTTCTTCATCGATTTCACGGCCAAGTAATGCTTCACCAAAAGGCGATGTTGGCGTCACAATAATCACATCTTGCCCATCAATAATAAACTTTAATCCACCGGCTGCAGGACCTAAAAATACACGTTTGACGTTACCATCATGATCTTCTAAACAGACTAAATGACCAACAACAACCGTATCTTGTTGGGTGGGCATTGTGGCCAATAACTGTTGATACGCACTAATATCAGCTTTGCATTCAGTCACTCGCAATGCTTGACCATGAGCAAGATAAGAAGCTTCTAATGCAAAAGTATCATATTTATTTTCAGCCACATTTTCATCGTCAGTTGCGGTATTATAAGCACGCATCGCAGCCTCAGTCGCTATTTGTAACGTCTGTTCTAACTGTGCCTGAATACGCTCAAGTAACGCTTGTTTGTTCATTAACGATTAACCTATTAGCTAAATGGGCGCTGATTATACATTGAATAGAAACACAAACAAAAACAACAACGATCACCGCCATTAAATGCTCATTAAAACCTAAAGAAAGTCCAATATCGTCCGATATAAGCACTTACTCATTATGAAAAGTGGCGGTGTCTATCAATATGTCTATTTTAAAACGACTATTATGCGTGATCAGCTTATTCACTATCGTCCAACCAGCTTTGGCATTAACTCCGACTCATTTACTTAATTATCAAGATAGCTACGGTAATATTTCATTAACAGACAGTGGCGATATTCGATTACCCGATCCCCTCGTAGTCAGTGGTGATCTTAATCTTGAAAATAGTCGTATTCGTTTGTTACCGCTAAGCCTAACGGTTAAAGGAAATCTTAATTTAGCCTATAGTCATATTGAATATTTACCTTTAGCACTCAAAGTCGATGGCTATATCAACCTTGCATACTCTAAAATTAAAGAGCTTAACTTTGGACTGCAAGTGCACGGTGATCTCAGTGTTGCTCATACTCAACTCAAAAAATTACCCGATAACTTATATGTTAAAGGGAATTTGTTACTTCAAAATAGCCAACTTCGAGCCTTACCTAATAAACTGGTTGTCGACGGTAATATTTATATTGGTAATATGTCGCTTACTACCTTACCTAGCGATCTTATTCTTGGTGGTAATTTATATAGATAATTAGAAATAGTGCATAATAATTATTATTAATAAGAAACAAATCAACACCAAAGCAAACGATTGCTTTTTATAGGCATTAAAAATTTAAAGTATTACATAACAAGGAGTATAAGTTAGCCAGAAATTTTACAACGTGAATATAGATTCCTGGCCACTTTGCGGTTGAGCTTTGTTATAAACAATTTTCAACAAACACTTAATTAGAGGATAATTAAATGTATTCATTTCTTTATCACCCACAAAGAAATGTTTTCTTAAACTTAAGCTTTAACTGCTTTAGTTGTTTGATTTTTATGGTAAAACCACTGTCTGCGACTGCGTGTTTTCATTATAAACCTCTCATTTATTTCCCAATGAGCAAGGTTGATATCACTATATATTAATACCGTTCTTACTCGACTATTCGTGTTCTAGTTAACCAATCTTATATGACATTACAATGACATATTAATTGAATTACGATGAACAACTTCTTTTATATATATTTATGACAACAATGACTATAAATAAGTTCCGTCGTGGATAAATATGATGGTGATAAGGTTTCGTGGAGGATAATTTAGGAAAGAATATAATCTACTACTTTCTGTTTTTTACAATTAATTTCACCTAACGATCTATATCAACCTAGTTAATATAAATATGTTTTTGCTGTTTGACAACCATTGATGGTCTTTTTTTTGTGCAATATGTCTTAATTTGGTTATTTATTGGATAAAAAAAGAGCTAACATATTGCTAAATAAGTAAAATTTTTTAGCTTTTATTTTATCCCTTGCTTGTGTTTTTTTATTAATTATGCCGCCATTTTGACGCTCATACTAAAAATACGCCGATAATATTTTTTTACTCATGATAAGAACACAAATACTGTTCTAACATCTATGCTTAACAATGAGAAAAAGTTTTAGATTCAGGAAAGAACTATGACGGTACACAGTATCACTATTGAGCTTATCGCTAATGCGCCTAAAAAGGTATTATTTGCATTACTTTCAGATCATGAACAACTACACCGATTTTTTAATGCGCATTACATTTTATTACGTCCCGGAAAACCCCATAATAATGGGATCGGCGCTATACGTGAAGTGAATAATGGTTTTTTCGTTTATCAAGAACAAATTATTGATTTTAAAGAAAATGAACATCTTCATTATAAAATTATAACTGGTGCACCCGTTGCAGAGCACGGTAGTTGGATAAAATTTATTAGCATTAATGCAAATCAAACCAAGATCCTCTACCACATGACCTTTACGCCTAAATTTATAGGGACAGGGTGGCTGATCAAACAACATATTTATCGCTTTATTAAACTCGCATTAGTTAAATTAATTCATTTTAGCGAAACTAACGCCGATCCCCTCAATAAAGTAGTCTATCCACATTCCTAATGATCCATACCACGTTAATAATCAAGCGTTACTCCACAGATTTTACTATTTTACAGTATTACTCGCTCAATAATTGATCATGGCACTATAAATAAATTTGAATTTATTGATTAATAGTCACATCTAGCTATGTTTTGAGTACATTTTATGAATACAATTCAACCGCTGTTAACAACAGAACGCTTAATTCTTCGTCCGTTAGAATTATCTGACGCAACCAAAATACAACAACTTGCAGGAAATGTTGATATCGCAAACGGTACCATTAGTGTTCCACACCCTTATTCTGATGGTATGGCGGGAAAATGGATCGGTAAACACTTAGCGGGATGGTATAGTCACCAATCAGCTATCTTTGCCATTACACTAAAAAGTAATCACCAACTGGTAGGCTGTGCTGGATTAGAAAATATTAATCAGAACAGCGCGCAACTGGGCTATTGGATTGGCGTACCATTTTGGGGTAACGGTTATTGTACTGAAGCCGTTGAGCGTATTAAAGAATTTGGCTTTAATAAGCTTAATTTACAACACCTTTACGGTCGCCATTTAAAAACAGTATCAGGTCCTGAAAATGTCATGCTTAAAATTGGCATGAAAAACGTCACAACGTTAACCATACCTAGTCACCATCTATCACAAGATGATATTGCTATTTATGAGGTAATCAAACAAGTTGCTTCATAAGCATCTGAACATATCTAACCACAATAAATTAGCCCTCCTGCGCGTTGAAGCGATAGCAAGAGTAGTATTTGTCCCTATTAGTCGTTAGCATGTTAATCCACTTACTGGACTCGTTAATAGGTATGAATAGTGAAATCACCATGTATTGCTAAATGTAAAAATAACGCAGGAATGTGCAGTGGCTGCTTACGCACAATGACAGAGATCAGCCACTGGATAGCTTATCAAGAACACCAACAACTGGCGATAATGGCAGATATTAAAGCGATTAAAGCCACTCACCAATGCCCACAATGCCAACAGCCAGCACAATGTGATATTAGTGCGGGAAAATCAACATGCTGGTGTTTTGATATTGAACCACGCCAAACATCGTCAGATTCACCGAAGGTTTGCCTGTGCCGACAATGTTTATCACTAATGCCAACAATATAATATATCCAGCAGCATTACTCAAAGCCAACCTTTACGCTACCAATATCATACCAATCCGTTACAATCATCAGTTCTATTATTTGACTATACAATTAAGATAATACAACGCACATAGATGCTCGGTGTTATCTGGAACTCACATGGATATGAAAGTTAATAAACGTCAGGGGCAACTGCTTAACGAGACAATTGCTCAATGGCAACAGCAACAGCTAATTGATACTCAACAAGCGCAGCAATTGCGCCAGAGTTACCGCATTATCAGTTTTGATTGGAAGCTGCTGGCGGTCTATTCATTCTGGGTCGCTATTGCTTGTTTCATTTTATCAGTGATCTTATTAGTCGCTGATGATTATTTAATGGCACTGATGTCACGCCTGATTAATACCCCTGCAAGTGTATTAACGATTATCAGCACCCTCATTGCTGGAGGATTCTTTTTTCTTGGTGTCAAACGTCGACAACGTTACCCAGAAAAAACAGTCAGTAATGAAGCGATGTTTTTCTTTGGCGTACTCATAACTGCCGTTGCCAGTGGTTTTTTAAGTCATACTGCGATGGCACAAAATTGGCGTGAAAGTCTTTTTATTCTTATTCCTACTATCACCTATCTCATTATTGGTGTCCAACTACGCTCTGTCTTAGTGTGGCTATTTGCTTTATTCGGTGTGGGGCTCTGGGTATTAACAGAAACCTCTTATCTCGCCCCAAATCACTATCTCTTCTGGGGGATGAATATTCCATTACGGTTGACAGTGATTGGCGCACTAATTATTGGGCTCAGTGCCCTTGTAAAACATAATCCCCGACTGTTATATCTCCAAGAAGCAACGCTATTTATCGGGTTACTGTATTTCTTTAGCGCCTTATGGATGCTAACTATTTTTGGTAATTATGACAGTTTAAGTGCTTGGTCACATATCAAACAAATTGAGCTATGGGGTTGGAGTGTTGCAATGATATTCCTGACCTTAGGCGCTATTCTCTACGGGATTAAATATAATAACCCACTAATAAGAGCTTTTGGGATCATCTTTTTATTATTGTGTTTATATAGCCGTTATTTTGAGTTTTTTTGGGGAACACTGCATAAAGCGCTCTTTTTTGCGATATTAGCTTTAAGTTTTTGGTGGATAGGTAGCCGAGCAGAAAAGCTGTGGCAATTAGGAAATAAACACTAATAAAAAGCCGCTGTCATGATAAACATCAAGCAGCGGCATTATTTATAGATACAATGTCTTTCATATATAGTGAAATCATAAAATGTGGGCATATATTATTTAACGGCATGCCTTTCTAAATTGTATAATCGGATTTCATGCAACACGCGCTCGGTTAGCATTTCATTCATATTTTCTCGTATTGATGCCTGCATATCAGAAATCACAGGAAATACAGTCTGATTCATTTCATCTAAACAGTTCTTAGACACTTTCATCTTCAAATCAAATTCAAATGAAGCAAGCACTAAAAATTTTTCCATTCGTTCAATAACAACATCAATCATGTAGCTATCTGCACCTAAATCTAACAATTCTTGCTCAACAATTAATTCTAACGGCGTACGATCTCGAAGCTGTTCTTTTACTGGAAACGCAAGAATATTTGACATCATATCCTCCTCATAATCAGTAATAATTATCCGTTGACAATTATTATAGTAACATTGCTGCTACATTCATCCTATGTGTAATTGTTGCTCTTGAAAAGCGCATTTTTAATAAAAGTTACGCTACATCACTATAAAGCAAGAATTGAAGACCTAAAATTAAACATTAAAAACTATAGATATCAAAGTGTTATAATGATATTAATTCTTTATGATAGATAAGATATTTTTTTTGAAATAAGTTATCTTAACCATACCTCATTGTTGATAAGTATCACAAATCAAAGAGTATGATGAAAACGATCTCAGTTTCGCGTATAACTTAGCGTAACAATAACCAATAATAATATTAAGTGATATCGTTCATTTAACAGGGAGTTTGTATGAAAAAAAACCTATTCGTTGCCAGTACTATTGCTATCGCATTAACACTGAGTGGCTGTTCAGATAATGAAGTTGGCGACGTTTCTTTAGGTATGTTTACCACTAAAGACATTAAACTAAATACATTAGTCGATCCTGTTGTACCAGGTGTTACTTGTCATATTGCAAGTATTGAAGCCGATTTAAGTTTAGCGGATCCATCTGACTCCTCAATTTCATGCCGTCAAACAGGCGAAATAACCCCTGATATGATAGCGAAAATTGATAAATCAAAATCAGGTGAAGTGGTATTTAAAAAATCGAAAAGTATTTTCTTTAAGACAATGAAGATACGTCGTATTTATGATCCACAATCAGAAACATTGATGTATTTATCATATTCAACCAAAACCACTACCGGTAGTTATAAGCACAGTTTATCAACCGTACCATTATGGGGTACTAAAGCTTACGTTGCTCATACTCCTACAGCCAATATTCAATAATATCCACATATCGCTTCTTATTCTTTCTGATTTAGAAGCGATATATTGCATTACCTTTTTCACTTGTCCCTCATAAATCATATAAAAAACCAATAATCACACCATAAAAAAAGCCGATTTAATAACAATAACCAACATTACATAAACATCTACCCCACAAACACAATAACCATTATTGAAAAGTGTGATTCCGATTCCGATAATATCTCTTCTCATTTGTTCTTTTTTTGGCATAGTTCACACCATAACAATACATATTAACTATATATAATTACTTAATATTCCCCGAGTGAATAACTATGCGACCAAACACTAAAAAATCGATTGCTTTCAATATGCCTTCCCAATCAATCACTCTGTTAGCGAAGCTTTGCTTACTGACTTTTACTACTCTGCCATTAACTAATATGGCTATTGCACAAGAGACGACCCAAACAAGTACACCAACAATCATCGACAATATATTAATCAATCCTGATATTGGTATTACTGATCACCAATCATTTAATATTAATGGTGATCCATGGTGGAACAAGCCAAGCCATCCAGAAACATCCGTAGTGTACTTTCGATGGTATTGGGAAGAATTAGAGCCTAAAAAAGGACAATATAATTTCCAGCTCATTGATGAAACAATTAATCAAGCCGCTGCATTAGGTAAAAAAACCGTTATCCGATTTATGACAATGGCAGGAAAAGATGAGGTTTATTACAACCCGTCCTCTAATGAAGGTAAAAAAATATTGGGTATACCCTGTTGGGTCAAAAAACAAGTTGATGAAAATACAGCAGGGGCAAGTTGCGCTGATAATAATCACTTTGTGGTCGATTATAAAAACCCGATTTTAAAAAAGAACTTACAACGGTTTATTAAAGCAATGGGAGATCGTTATAACAATAATAATAATATATTACGTTTAGATATCGGTTTAGTAGGCACTTGGGGAGAATGGAACCTCGCATCACAAATGGGCTATCAACAACCAACGCTAGGTCATCATGGGTATGATACGAAAGATTTAATCCCCTATGTCAAATTAATGCAGAATGCTTTTCCTAACAAGCAGTTATCTATTGATTTGGCATCTACTGATGATGATATTACAAGCTATGCAACCAAGCGCAATATTGGCTGGCGTGCTGATTGTATCGGAGACTGGCAACCCGATTGGAATCATATGGATCAAGGCTATCCCAATACCATTGAACACATACAAGGCAATGGCCATAATACGAATAAGCATGCAGATCCCCATTTTCTTAATCGTTGGAAACAAGCACCCGTTGATTTTGAAGTTTGCCAGGATCTCGATTCCTGGGCACAAAATGAAAAAATTTACACGCAGGATAAAGTTAAAAAGACATTTGACTTTGCCCTCGATTCACATGCCTCATTATTTAATCTAAAGTCAGGTAATGTTCCTATAATATATAAAGATCTTATGGATGATTTTATTAAAAAATTGGGCTATCGTTTCGAAATATCGTCAGTTGAGATCAGCAGTCGATTTACACCGTCATCACCCATAACTATCGCCTCAACGTGGAAAAATACAGGAGTGGCACCTAGTTATAATAATTATCCTGTCGTATGGCGTTTACGTAACGACGATAATCATGTCATTACTTATTTCTCTACCAATAATGATATTCGCGCTTGGTTACCGGCTGATAATCGTGACAGTGACGCGCCAAAACATGAGCAAATAAACACATTTAATTTACCACATAATATTGAGCCGGGTAATTATAAGCTTGATGTCGCACTGGTTGAGCCATCAACGACTACGGCAAAAATCAAATTGGGCATTGATGGTATAACGCATGATAATTGGTATTATATTGATAGTATAAATATCAACCACTAATCACAAAAAAGCGCCTATTCATTATGAATATGGCGCTTTTCACTTATTTAAGCGTGTTGATATAATTCATTTGCTAAAAATAAGGAATTTCCTTACCCAACTTAACCATTACTAAATAATTGATTTTTCTATATATATTGCTATATTTAGATAAAATGTTTTTTGAGTCAATCACTGTCATATTGCCCCAGCATGACAAGGTATGAATACCATCAGAAAATGGAACGACAGGCATTACATCTTTAAAAAATTCTTCTGTATAAGCGGTTTTTGATAGCGTCGTAATATGCATTACTTTTAAACTACCACCATATGTTACAGCGCAGTTTTGACAAACACGGTAATAATTATTATCACGGTCAACAATCGGCCCGCCATTACGACCAAAAGCCTTATCATTTGCGATAGGAGAGCAAGGGTGAGGTTGATAATCACCTAATAAGGTATCTGCAAAAAATAACTGCTGCTTAAAAGGTTCGTCTGAAGTAGAGGTAAATAAGTAAAATACACCATCAACTTTTTTTACACAGCTATCAATGTATTTACCACCGCTAAGTAACGTTTTTACCTTCTCAAATTTAATGCCATTAAATTTATACAATGACATTTCATTTAAATCTGACGTTTCAATAATAGAATATAACTCATTTTCTTCTTCAAACGTAAAAGGAAATGATTTATGTCCCACAATTTTATTTACATCGTCAAAAAAATCATAACGTTTACCATCAAAATCAACGCATTCAATTTTTCCGTTACCATGAGAGTAGTCAAAAATCTCATAAGCAATATAATTTTTATTGTTTAATGTAAACACAAAAGGATCTGCTTCAAAATCTTTATCTGTAAAATTAAACCAATGAATATCATAAGCATTTAAGCCATTCATAATCACGTCTAATGGATGCTCTTTGATCAAGCCAATACGCCAGAAATCTTGATCAGTAAATTTATTTAACAACTTCATTTAATTTAATTCCTTAAATGCTCCACATAACGTGAAACACAATATAGGTAAACACAGGAAAAATATTTATTTCATATATAACTAATGCTAATCAATATACAGCATGTATACATTAATTCTGTTATAAATATAACACAATAAATATAAATAAAATATATACTCAATTATGATGATATCAATAATATAAAAATTTATTTATTTATTTGACTAATCATAAAAAATACACATTTGTAAAACACCGATAATAACTCAAGAAGGTCACACATGATGCCAATAGTAAATAAATACCTCATCTTTGGGTGTTTTTTTAGCTTATTTTCACCTACGGTTGTACAGGCTATGACAATTGAATATCAACCAACAATAAGTGACAAAATATTAGTCAATCCTGATATTGGAATTACTGACCACCAAACTATTGATATTAAAGATAACCCAAACTGGAATATACCGAGCTACCCAACGACGTCGGTTGTTTACTTTCGCTGGTATTGGGAGCAATTAGAACCTAACAAAGGTCAATATAACTATAAACTGATCGATGATACGATTCGAGCCGCCAAAAAAGCCAACAAAAAAGTTGTTATCAGGTTTATGACGTTAGCTGGATTAAATGAAACCTATTATTCGCCTAAATCGCAAGATACTAAAAAAATACTTGGTATTCCTTGCTGGCTAAAAAAGCAATTAGACCCTCACACACACAATCGTTGTAGTAATGACAATAGCTTTGTCATTGATTATAACAACATAATATTTAAGAAAAATTTGCAGCAGTTCATCACGGCAATGGGGAAACGCTATGATCATAATCCAAACATCTTACGCCTTGATGTCGGTCTTGTTGGTACTTGGGGAGAGTGGCATTTAGCAACACACTATAAGGGAAAAAGACCTACGCTAGGGCATATTGGCTATACGACGGCAGAATTAATACCGTATATTGACATGATGCGTAACGCTTTTCCCAATAAAATGCTTTCGATTGATCTGGGCTCACCTGATGATGCTTTTGCCAGTTATGCCACTAAACACGGTTTAGGTTGGCGAGCAGATTGCCTTGGCGACTGGGCTAAAGGCTGGAATCATATGCAACAAGGATACCCCCAGACACTACGCCATATCGAAGGAAAACAGACAAAGGATATAAAATCCAACACTACAGATAAATTTGATGATCCGTTATTCTTATCTCGTTGGGAAAAAGCCCCCGTTGATTTTGAAATTTGCGATACAATGCTACAATGGGCTCAACAACCTACTATTTATACTCAGCAAAAAGTTAAACAAACTTTCACAACGGCCCTTACACTACATGCTTCATTATTAAATTTAAAATCAAGCCCTATTCCAAAAGAATATCAAGCTTTATTAAATAATTTTTTAAAAAAAATAGGCTATCGTTTTATTCTTAATAAGGTAACACTTAGCAGTAGTTTTATACCTGGTAAATTAATAAAAATAACATCAACATGGAAAAATGTTGGTGTTGCACCAAGTTATAACAATTACCCTATCGTATGGCGAATTGTAAATAAGAAACACAAAGTCATCGCATATTATAACACTAAAAATAATATTACACATTGGCTACCCGCTAAAAATTTAGATGGTATTTCACCGACTTATAATCAAAATAACGACTTTACATTACCTAAAAATATACAACCAGGAGAGTATATACTTGAAGTAGGCCTAGTAACACCACATACACATAATGCAGCAGTCTCAATTGCTATTAATAATAAAGATAATAATCGATGGTATTCATTAATACACTTTATTATCAAATAATAACTAAGATCAAAAATTAATAATAATAATTAATATTGATATTACTTCTAAATATATTTTGCTAGGAAAATTATGTTACTTAGTGCTTTTTTATTATCAACCGTCATGCATAATAACCATCCTTCGGTTATATTACCTAAACACCCTATAATAACTGAACAGAAACAAAAAAATAACTTTCAGATTCAACCTCATAATACGAGTGTCAATAATCAGGTTCTCAATCCTCATCCTATTAATGATATTTTAGTTAATCCCGATATAGGATTAACTGATTTTTACACTATTGATAGCCATGATGATCTTTATAATCCTATTAAAAGCTACCCACAAACGAGTGTTGTATATTACCGTTGGTATTGGGAGCAATTGGAGCCAGAACAAGGCGTATATGATTTCGGCATCATAGAGAAAACACTAGCTCAAGCAATTGCACATCATAAAAAACTTGTTTTCCGTATTATGACACTCTCAGGTAAAGACGAATATTATCAATTAAGTGATAATCATAATATTATTTTAGGCATTCCTTGCTGGTTAAAGAAACAACTTATCAACGGCAATAACGACTACGCTCAAGAATCGTGCTCGCGTTCTGATAAGTTTATACCTAATTACAATGATCCTTACTTTAAACAACAAATTACTAAACTAATGATGGCATTGGGGAAAAAATTTGATGGGAATCCAAATCTCCTCCGTATTGATACCGGACTTGTTGGTACATGGGGTGAATGGAATCTTTCTGAGCGCACTAACGCCAAAATTTCAAATATACCTGATTTAACCGATCAGGGTTACACTGAAAAAGATCTGCAATTTTATATCAATTTGGTTGCAAGGGCATTTCCTCATACTCAAAAAACCACGCTAATGGCTTCAGCTCATGAAGATTTTATGAGTTATGCAACGTCGCATTTTCACATGGGATGGAGAGCAGACTGTTTAGGTGATTGGAATCAAAGCGGTTGGAATCATATGGAAAATGGTTACCCTGATGCGATTGCACACGCAATGGGTAAAAATGAGATTGTTAACCACAATGTTGATCATGCATTTTCTCAACGCTGGAAAAAAGCACCGGTAGATTTTGAGCTTTGTAATACACTCAACACATGGTCTAAACAAACGTGGTTATATACTTACGATAAAATACAAGACACATTCAATTACGCACTAGAGCAGCATGCATCATTGATCAATGCTCGATCATCAATGATACCAACACAATATCAACCGATTATCGATAATCTATTGCGAAAATTAGGTTATCGGTTTGAACTTCAACAACTCACAACCCAACAATCAGTATATCAAGGGGATATGTTATTGTTGAAAAGTCAGTGGGCAAACACAGGTGTCGCCCCTAGTTATAATAATTACTCACTAAAATGGCGATTACGTTCCTCGTCAGGTGCAATTGTAGCCACTTTTAATACCAATACCAATATCAGGAAGTGGTTACCAGCAAATGTGCTTGGTGGCACACCTCCAACTTATCATGTTGAAAATAAAGTTCATATATCAGGAAATATTGCTGCTGATTTTTACTTTCTCGATGTTGGGTTAGTATCCCCAAAAACAAATAATGCTGTTGTAAAGTTAGGCATTGAAGGCAAACTGGACGATAACTGGTACAACATCACGACGATTACAATTTTAAAAAAGCAATAATTAAAAATAAGGCATATCACCGATTTACTACTATTAAATAGCGTTGGTGATATGCCTTTATTCTTAATTTAAAAAATGCGCTTTAAAATAATCCCAAATACCAAAGGAAAAATGTTTAAAAATATCAATACCCAACGCTGATTTAATTAAATATAACGTCAATACAGCAGAAACAAATAGAAAAAACAAACCAAACACTACAGCCAACGCTTTGATAACCGTTGTAATACTCGCTCGACGGCGTGGTGCTTTACGGCGATCTTTACCTAATAAAAACACAGCATAATAACGCCACCGCCCAATACCAATAACGGGACGAAAATCAATACAATGGTGATCATAACTACTATTGATAGCAATTGATTCTTCAATAGCAGCTAACTGTTTTTTATCAAAGGTATCACGTATTTCAATGGGGATCGTGTGAACTATACGATCAATAACACCTTGCTGGCTTTGAGTATATTTACTATTTGAAGACACGCTACTCACCTATTATTTATCATTTTCTGCTGCTAAAAATACATCGTACGTTTGCTTTGCAATTAAATTCCAGTCATATTTTTTTAAATACTCAGCATAACAGACTAACGGTTGATCAACAGCAGTGGTAAGTAATGTGGCTAATGCTTGACTATCACCACATGCAAAGTAGCATTTTTCATCTAAATGAACGGCTTTATTAGCAGGAATATCACTCACAACAACCGGTAAAGAAAAAGACATTGCCTCTAATAGTGCTATTGGTAACCCTTCACTAAACGAAGGTAAAACAAAAGTATCGGCTTGCGAGAAAATACTATTAAGCGCTTCTCCTGATAAAAAGCCAGTTAATACAACACCCGGTGTCGCAAGGGCCGTGGCTTTTAATTTTTCACTATAGGCTGTCGGTTGATCGCTATCACCAACAAGGACTAATTTCTTATTAATACCACTGCGCTTGTAAGCCTCTAATAATACATCTAGCCCTTTTTCTTGTGAAAAGCGACCAACAGCAACCACGTAATCACGCGCCGATAAATCATAACGATCTAAATATTGCTGAATAATTGGTTGATTCGGTAATTGAGGCTTATTGACACCATTAAAAATCAGATGGGTATCATTACGTCCATATTTTTCACTCATCAAATTTTGCATAAAATCAGAGATAACAATGACTTCAGAGGCATATTTCATCGCACACTTTTCACCTAAGCGTAAAATAAACTTCGCTAATTTACCCCATTTTTGGTGATCGTAATTTTGACTATGATGAGTAAAAACCACTTTTTTACCAAATAAACGTAACAATGGTGTCACGAGTCCCGGTCCAATCGCATGAATATGAACAATATCAGCGCCAGTTTTTATCGCATAAAAAGCAGCAAGTAACGAATGTAATGGAGCCTCTAAAGCTTTATTCGTGACAGCGGGTAAGGCGACGAGCTTCACCCCTTCGTAAACACTTGTAGTATAAGGTACATAAGGCTTACGAGCAGTGACGGTGATATCCATACCATATTTTTCAACTAACAATGGGTATAAAGCTTGGCAATGTGATTCCACACCACCTGCAACATTAGGAATACCACGCGTACCCAACACTAAAATAGATTTATTCACAATACCATCTCTTAAAATGTAAAATGCCAGCAATTAACTGACATTTTATTATTAGGGGGAAATTAATTAGCTAAAAGTGATTGATATAATTTAATCAAATCTCTTTTATGCACATCTAATGAATATTTCTCTAATAAGCGTGCGCGCCCTTTTTGTCCCATTGCAGCCACTAATGCTTCATCATCTGCTAATAATTGCATTTTAGCGGCAAGATCATCGGCATCACCAGATGTAAACAAGTAACCCGTTTCACCATCTACAACTTGCTCAGGAATACCACCAATATTGGCTCCAATTACTGGCTTACCATAGCTCATCGCTTCTAATACTGACATCGAGCAGTTTTCATTCCACTCTGATGGCACAATAACAGCTTTTGCGTTTTTGATAATTTCAGTCAGTGCCTCTCCTGTTTGGAAGCCTAATAACTCAACATTATCAAAATTTTGTTTAATATGATCAAACATTGGCCCAGTGCCTAATACTTTAAGCGGCGTATTACCAGTAAGTTGGCTATGCGCTTGTGCCAATGTCACAATGCCTTTTTCTTGAGTTAAACGACCACAAAATAAGAAGTAACCGCCGTCGTTACCGATATCAGTGGTTGTTGCATCAATACCATTAACGATTACATCAACATTTGCTGATGGAATTTGACGTAAGATCATTGATTTCATAAACTCACAAGGCGCGATAAAGGCATCTAATGCTTCATAGCTCTTCATCGTACGGTGATATAACGCCTCTAGTGACAATAATACGCTTCGTGGCCATGAACCATCCTGCCACTGGTATTTAAAGAGATTAATATTACTACCAGTAATCCAATCTAATTCAATATTTTCCCCAGCAGCAAGCATGCTGTAGTTGGGGCAAACAGATTTATAATCATGCGCAGTTAATACCGTTTTACAGCCTAATTTTCGTGCAATTTTGATCACTGATGGTGTGATTTGATGATAAATATTATGGAAATGAACAATATCAGGTCGTTCAGCTTTAATGAGCTTTTCAAATTGATCACATGCATATTGATTATGCACAAAGTTTACCGCAACTTTAATATTATCAAAAATTGAATGTTTGCCATGGTAATCAACATTATCAACAAAAAAATCCGCATAATCTGATGCAATATTCTTATCATGCTTCATTGAAAAATCAATAACTTGATATCCTGCTTCTTGCACCATATCGCGCTCTTGAAAGAAAACAGTCTCAGCGCCACCATGTGGGAAAAAGAATTTATTAACAAATAGAACTTTCATTGAATCACCAGCCATTATGAATTTTTTTGATTAACAACATTCTTAATATCAGTAGCAACTTGCTCACCAATAAACGCGTAAGAACGGTTATTTTTAATATAATTATATCCAGCATCTAACTCGGTTTGTGTCATTGGCTGCTGTGCCAATTCAACCATCGCGGCAGCATAGGATTGGCTCGTTCCATCGGTCACTCGTCCACAACCAGATTGTTCAATGACAAATTGCTGATCAGGTGAGTCATTACAAATCATGGCTTTTTTAAGTGCCATATATTCCATTGCCTTGGTCGGCGTTGATACATCTAACAACAGGCCACGATTCATAAAACCAATCACCATATCAACACCTTTAAGATATGCCCATGCCTGTTCTGTTTGTACCCAACCCGTAATATGAAAATCATCACTCAGTCCCATATCATCAGCCGTTTGTTGTAAAAACTCGCGATCTTTCATCACTTCAGAATCACCAACAAAAAGTAATTTAAGTGTAGGCACTGTAAGTTTGGCTTCTTTAAATGCTTCAATAATAATGTCAAGTTTACGGAGTCGATCAAGGCTACCTAGATAACCAATAACAGGCGCATCACCCCATTGTTGTATTTTTATTGCATCAGTATTAGCGAAGTCGTCAATCTTTTCAAAATCAACCCCCATTGGCACAACCATCATATTGCTTTGTTCGATGCCTTTATCTTTAATATAATTAAGCATAAAGTCACTTTGCACATAGACACGATCTGAATGAGGTAAAATAATGCGATAAAGGATAAACTCCTCAAGCAAACCACGCGCTAAAATAATCGGACGCTTCCAACTAGGTATATTTTCAGTCTGATCTTTCGCACGCATCGTACGACTTTCAGCATACAAAAATGACACCCAATAGGTATAAGGTAGCTTAATTAGTTTAGCGATCACTAAACAGATTAAACCGACCCAGACCATGTCACGCACTTGAATGAGTTGAAAACCTTCTTTTTTTGCGCTAAAAGCTAACTTTGCCGCATTAAAGAAATAAACCACTGAATCTAAATGACGGTTAGCTGTTTTTTTACTGGTTTTTAAGGTACTACCCTCTGTTTGGATATTCACAGTTTCCGTTTTAGGCATACCAACAATCGTGGTATTCACACCCTCTTTGGGTAACTCTTTAGAGTATAAAACATCAACGTCTGGACGATAAGATGGTAACTCTTCAGGCACAAAATTGATGACATTAATTTTGGTGTTCATCCACTATTTCTCACTTATTTCTTTAATGACGATAGCTGGGTTACCAACTGCAATTGCGTTTTTAGGTATACTTTTCACAACAATTGCTCCCGCACCAATAATTGAATTATCGCCAATACTCACGTTACCTAACACAACCACACCGGGGCTTAATTCAACATTATTGCCAATAACGGGTGATACATGTTGGCCAGTCACAGGATCGACTTTATTGCCAATGGTGACATTATGTTTCAGCATCACATTGTCACCTAATACACTGTCAGCATTAATAACAATGTTCTGAGGATGAAATAAAATAAATCCAGCACCAATCTTTGTTTTTGGTGATATATCAAGCCCACAGATAAACTTGAGTAATTTAAGAATAATAACGTTAATAATGAATATTTTTTTCATTATTCCTGGAGTATAAAATAAAGAAGCTAACCGAAAGTTAACAATAAAGAACTTAGAGGTTAAACCTGGGTTTAATGCTAACTCTTTTTTAATTAATTCAAGCATGCTAAACCTTTTGCTTTTGTTAGGGTCGCTTTTCGAATAATCATCATGGCACCTAACACAAAATAAAACTGAAATTGAAATACCGGTATCAACGCAAGCAGCGGTGAATAAGGTAACGTAATCAGACCTGCAATAGTAAATCCTATAAAGGCAGGCTGATAAGATAACAAGTTAATATCGGCTCTTGATAAGTCCTTAGTCGAGAATAATGGTTTGGGCTTTGATCCCTTTAAAATCAGGAACACTATCGCTAATAATAACCCAGTACCAACCAGACCAATTTCCCACAAGAAAATCGCTAATGCGGTTGAGCCTAAACTCAATTCAAACAACATTGCAATATAACCAGGATCAGCACCGCCAGCATTTGAACTATTTAGACCATAACCAAATAACTGATTCACAAGACCGTGAATATCAGAATGGTGAGACCAAAATGCCAATGCTGTTACACGTCCTAATTCATCTAAGTTACCATCGAGACCAGCAACAATGACTGTCGGATCAAAAATATAACCAATATTTTGTAGGAAAATATCAAAAATACTCATCGAATGTGACTGGTACTTACTGGTATATCCTAATGATAATATTGTAATTATTAACGACAATAAGATAAAAATGCCCACGATAGACAATAAAATCGTTTTAAAGTCGATAACCCTAACTTCTTTTACATAACTTGGCTTTATGTATATATACAGTAAGAAGAATGGCGCTAATAAGGTTACAAATTTAACTTCAGCAACTACACAAATAATAAAGCCAATGGCTATATGTAGTGCTACCGACCATAATTTTGCTACCCCATGCTTATATTCAGACAGTTTCATCATCATAATAAGCAGAGTAAATAGCCCCATTGAGGCACCATTACCACCGGCAATCATACTACCGCCAAACGTACCCACAACAGAATCCCATGAGTCCATCTTACCTTCAAAAGCCACCCGAGCAGGAACAACAATCAAAGCTTGATAAACAACAAATGGGATTTGAGCATAAAACACCCAATATAATTTTTTGCAAATACGATATAATTGCGATTCACGACAAAAACCTAATAGTAAACAAGGTAATAGTAATGATATTCCTAAGCCATTTTTAATACCTGCTATGGTAGTTTTTAGCCCTTCTTGCATCAAAGTACTGGTTATTGCTAGCACAAAAAAGCCAGTAAAAAGTACGAGAATTGTCGTTTCAAGCTGATCTAGCGGCTCATAATTATAACGTGTTTGTAATGGTACCAATGCCACCATCACCATCGTCATAATAAACGGCAGCCATAAAAAAGCATCAATATCGGTAAAATATTGTGCTGTCCCACTAAAAATTAGTGTAATAAATACATAAGCTTGAAAGAAAAAACCTGTGTTCATTTACACTACGCCTTTATCACGTAAAACAATCGCATGTTTGTTAATTTTAATATAAATCATTAAATATCGTCCCGCTGTTAGCACCGTAAAGGCTAACAATGAAATTACATAACTTTTATAAATAAATGGCATGATCACAAACGCTAATATCACTATCGCTAATTGCTCACACTGAATGCGTAAGAAATAATTAGGAGCACCAAAAATCAATTCGATTACAGTCATTGGCACAAAAGCAAGCATTGCAAATACGTAAGGTAGCATTAAACGCGATGTTTCAACGGATTGTACCCATTGTTCACCCAGTACATGTTGTGTTAACCATGGATAAACAAAATAAATACCGGCAACAGTTACCGATGCTATCGCCACTAAAAATAACCGTACCTGTTTAAATTCAGAGTAGTTAAAGATTTTATTACGAAAATCTTCAGACCATTTAGAAAACGTATAATTACGCACTGACTGGCCAAGAATAAGTACAGGTGATAAACAAAAGCGATTCACAACTGCAAAGTAACCAGCAACCAATGGACTAAACCAATAGTTAATTAACACCGTCGGGAGCTGTAGGCTTGCGTTTGCCACCACTTCAGCAGTACCGACTCGTGATAAATGATTCCAGTGTTTAATGAAAAACCGAACTTGGGTTGTTGGTAAGAAATCAGATTTAGAAAACATACTAAAATCCAGACACTTATATAACCAATAACCAATTAAACATACATGCACACCAGCCCATATATAATAAAAATATTCAATTTTCCATGACACTAATAATGCCAGAAAGACAACTGAGGTCACTGATATTCTCTGAATAGCCAACTTACTAAAAATTTTATTTCGTAAGAAAACATACTCAGAAATAATCATCATTGAATAACTGGCCGTTAAAACATAAATCGCAAAAAATGGTAGCGAAAAGAAATGACTTACAATATAGATATAAATTGCACTTGTTCCCCAAGATTGCAACATGCAAAACACCACGGCTTTGCCTATATCTTGTTGATCAACTTTTGGTAATAAAAAGTGCGATCCATAAAGTGCAATTTGAGCACCAATCATAATGATGCTAAATGTAAGTGCGTAATTACCTACATCTGACATACCAAAACGGTATGACATAAATAGGATGGTAAACGCACCTATCAATTGCGAGATAACGGAAGCGCCTCCTATTGTAGAGGCACCTTTAATTAAACTCATAAAAGAACATCCTTTGAAGATGTTGTAATTATATTTTCATTAGATTCAATCAGTTTCGCATTCACTTTATTAAGCACGCAACCAAGTACTGTTGCTTTATATTGCTTAAGTTCCTTCAACGCTGATAGTGAAACATTCGTGCTATTATTATTTGATGCCACTACAAATAATACTGAATCGGTAAGCTGGCTAATCAAAATAGCATCTTTAGCATCAGTAACTGCAGGTGTATCTATAATAATATAATCATAACATTGGCGTAATTCTGTACATAAAGCAGCTAACTTCTTATGCGTTAATACAACTAATGGCGAACGTGTTGCATCACTGCCAGCGGCTAAAATATCAATCCCATGATGGTTAACAATAGCGTCATTGGTTGCGATATTATGATACAAAATATCAGTTAAACCATTACTATCAGCATAACCTAATGATTTAGTGATATTCCGATGGCGTAAATCCATATCAATTAATAACACTTTGGTATCAATTGCCAACGCTTTAGCCGCTAATGTTGCTACTAACGACTTACCTTCTTGAGAGGTCGCTGATGTTACAGCTAACATTTTAGCGTCAGCATTTAATAACAACAATTGACTTCTAATACCCAATGACGCCTCATCTAACGTCGAGAATTGAGCACTATTATCCAGCACTGATTTAGGCGTAACCGCTTGAGGGTAAGATTTGATTTCCCCAACAACATTAAGTCCTAAACGTCGTTTTATTTCATTAATCGACATGACTTTATTATTGAGAGCCGCCATTACAATCACAAACAGAACCGCAATAAGTAGTGACATAATAGCAACAACAACAATCAGTAACTTCTTGTTAGGTTTTGTCGGCTTTAATAGCACAATAGCACTATCAATCGCTTTTGCTGTCGGCTCAGAGAACTGACCACTTACTTGCGTTTCATTTTGACGTTGTAGCAATTGATTATATAACGTACGTGTCTGACTAATATCATCCATCATATTGTTATATTGTGTCTTTTTCTCACCTAATAGCTGGAATGCATTAGTGCGTTTATCAACTGCAGCTTGTAATTGATTTTGCTTAATAACTGATGCTTGATATTGCTCTTTGATACCTTCAGCTATTTGGTTAATCAACTTACTTGCTTGACCTTGAAGAACAACAAGTTGTGAACGAGCTTGAATCACTTTCTCATATTTAGGACCATAACGGTTTTCAAGATCAGCCAGTTGTGTTTTCTGCTCAATAATCATCTGGCGTAGATTTTCCATCTGCGGATGACGAGAAACATCAGGAATCGCGGCTAAGGCATTAAAACCTTGTTTTTGATAACTCGAAACCGTTTTATAAAGCGCTTCTAAATTCACACGTTGCGCTGTTGCTGTGGCTAAACTATCAGTCAATAATGACAACTGCTCAGTCTGGAAACCATCAACACCGCGGAAGGTAATTAGCCCTTCTTTTTTCAAGAAAGCATTTAGTTTTGCTTCTTTTGATTTCAATTGGTGATTTAAATCGTTAACTTCCGTTTCAAGTAACGAAGAGACATTTAAACTCGCATCACGATTATCTTCAACAGAATAGTTAACAAACACTTTCACAATATCATTCGCAACAGCAGCGGCATCTTTCGCTGTCGTTGATTCGAAACCGACCTCAACTAACTGCGTTTTACGTACTGGAGATATTGTCATATGCTTAAGCACATATTGAATACTGCGTTCTTTTTGTTTTGCTAAAGTGTCATCTTTTACTGGCTTTTTACCAATAAACTCTTGATCTTGATAAAGCTTTAAATCATCAACCACCTGTGAAATTACACGACGAGATTTCAGTAATTGGTACTGAGTTTCGTAATATTCTTTACGTGTGGAATCAAAATCAACGACTTTTTCAAATGTTGTTGGATTGGTTAATTCAGCTTTCAGCAATACTGTTGCATAAGCTTCATATTTTGGTGTCAATTTTAAAATGAATGGAGCTGCTATCCCTGTTACTACAACAGTAAAGGCTAATATTTTCCACCAACTTTTTTTTGTTGATTTAAGTAAGCGTGAAAAGTCAATTGTACTTTCCAACTTGCTTCCGTCTTCAACGAATAATGAACTCATTTATAACTATCCTAATCTAGAAAAAACTTTGATCTATAATAACTGTATCACCAGGATAGACAGCTTGAGTTGGTGTAACATCTTTTAATAATTGACCATTTGAACGGCGAATATCAATGTCACTACGATCTGCACGATCAGTAAAACCACCAGCTACCGCAATGGCTTTTTCTAATGTAAGTCCTGGTTGATATTCATAACTTCCAGGTGTTTTAACTTCACCTGAAACATACATAGGACGGAATTCAAGCATAGAAACAGTCACCATTGGGTTATTAATATAACCATTTTTTAATCGATCACGAATATCTAGAGCGACTTGATCAGGGGTCTTTCCTGCAAGTTGCAACTTACCTATCAAGGGATAAATAATATTGCCACTTTCATCTATTTTTAATTTCATCGATAAATCAGCTTCGTTATAAACTAAAATCTGAATCTGATCGCCAGCACCAAGTAAATAATCATTACCTGCTATTTTTGGTGCTGCTGATGCAGCAGTGCTCATAAATAAACTAACGGTTAATATCCAAATAATAGACACTATTTTCTTCATTTTAAATCGCCACTTTGACTGATAAACCAAATTGATTTTGCTCATAACCTAATCGTCTTTCATAAGTATTTCCATCAATAAACACTGGATCAGCACTATTATCAGTATGAAATAATGTATATTGATAATCGAAAATAAACTCGACTTTAGGTCTAAATAAGTAGTGTAAGCTCAACGCTACATCATCATATCGATCAGTTCGTTTTCGAATATGATACTTATCAGAGGTATGTTTATAAGATAATAAACTTGTTATATGCCCTAAAAATTGATGCTTCCAACTAATGCTATTTTGAAATGATTGTACAAAATCGCCAGTATTATCTGGTTCTTTTGCTTCACTTAAAGTTTTTAACATTATTGTTGAATAATCAACAGGTTGCCATTTATAAGAAACATTCCAATTTACACCAGAAAAATTCGTACTTTGCATTTTCTTTTGCACTTTAGACACTGTTGCTTCTATTTTTGACTTTCCTGTTAACTGACTAAGTACAGAAAAAGCACCAATCAACTCATTATTATTACGTTCATGATCAAGGTAATTAAAATCTTTATACATCAAGGTATAATCAAAACGTGTTCTGTCTGTATATTGATGCCTAAAAATAAGTCGTACATCGTTTTCTGTAACATTTTCATTTTCTAAATAATTTTTAAACGCCGATTGATAACTATTTAGAATGTTATAATTAGTACGGGCTTGTGATAAATCAACAATAATATTTCCCTTGGCCCCTTTGGCACCATAGGTATATTGAGTATCTATTTTTTTATTGGTTCGACCAATATCATGCGTAATATTAAAAGCATTAAACGTCGCTATATCAGGCTTTGATGTATCGTTATCAAAGAAAAAACCTTTTGTTACGCCAGTACCTAACGCTTCATGGTTTTTACTGTAACTTCCCGTCACAGATAAATGATGACGAATACCTAATTCCCAATTAAACACACCATTAAATTGATGGTCATCATAACTATCACTTTTTACAACGTTATTAGTGTAATTTCGGTAGTCACCTAAATAATAAAGACCAAAATTTTTGGTATTACGCTGGCCAACAACACTAAAAGTCGGTTTTAACGCATAATAATCAGAACTAATAATATTACTATCGCGCTGATGCAAGACGTTATCATCAAAACCATAGCCCGCATTGATTGATGAAGAAAATTCTAAACCTAAAAAAGGATCTATATGCTTAGAGTCTTGAAAAGTACTATCAGCACTTGCTGTAAAACTGTAGGTTGCGCAAACACAACCTACCAGCAATAAATGAACATTCTTTGTCTTAAATAAATGCATAATTTAGTACGCTGTCTCGCTGACAAATCCTTTAAAGATCGTAAGGAAAATAATACTCAAGTCTTTAGACAGACTCCAATTTTGAATATATTGTAGGTCATACTTAATGCGCATTTCCATTTTATCTAACGTATCAGTCTCACCACGAAAACCTTTAATTTGCGCAAGGCCGGTAATACCAGGCTTAACCTTATGACGTAACATATATTTATTCACAAGGACTCGGTATTCTTCATTATGTGCAACAGCATGTGGTCGAGGACCTACAATTGACATACTCCCTTGTAGCACATTAAAAAATTGTGGTAGTTCATCCAATGATGTACGACGAATAAAGGCACCAAATTTTGTTACACGTGGATCATTCTTCGTTGCTTGAGTCACCACTGTATCGTTTTCCATTACGCCCATAGAGCGGAATTTCCATACCCGAATTTTTTTACCGCCCAAACCGTAGCGATCTTGTTTAAATAACACCGGGCCAGGAGAGCTGCGTTTAACACCAATAGCAACAGCAACCAATACTGGTGAAATCAATAAGATAATGATACTACTGATAATAATATCTTCAATACGCTTTAATACTGCGCCCATTCCTTCAAACGGAGAGCCAAATACACTAAATATTTGAACATTACCAATAGTACTAATCTGGCTTACGTTTAAATCATAAGTATATAAATCAGGAACAATATAAGTTTCAACAATCGTATCTGATAACAATTTCAAAAATTTCTGAATACGATCTTTTGCTACCATAGGTAACGCAATATAAACTTCATCAATTTCACCATTTTTAGCTAACTGCACTAATTGGTCAATATTCCCATGGAGCGGTGATTGTGATAAATAACCAAATCGACTCTCATCACGATCATCAAAATAAGATATTTCAAATTTCTGATAACGAATGTTTTTTCTTAATGCTTGTTCAATTGCAATACCACCTTTAGTCATTCCTAATATAGCTATTCGTCTAACATTAGGACTTCGCTTCCAAAACTCCCGGGTAGCATAAATAACTAAAAACTTAACAACAACCACAGAAATGATAGACAAAATAATCCATTGCCAAGTAATGACATGATTTAAATGCGAGCCATTAATACCTTCAAACGTGTTCAACTGCTGGCACAAAATCCGCCATACTAAAAATGACAAGAAAAAGGTAAATAACGTTTTTAGTACCGTATTATAGTAATCCTGACGGACATATTTCTTATAAAGCCCACTGTACTCTCCTACCAATAAAAAAATGACAGAAAAAAGAAAACTTGCAGCCAAACCAACAGCGGTTTCACTAATACTGTGTAAAGAAATAATAAATGTTAATGTAATATTGAGCAGTAATAAATCACTGGCTTTTATTAATACAGTATAACCATCATCCGCTATTTTTATAGCTTGTCTTTTCATAGCTTAAACTAGCCTCTAGCACTACTAATTTTATAATGAGTAATGTCATCTCTATTGTTTTCTAATAATTACGCGTTCAAACATCCACGCTTTCGATATGATTATACTGTAAAAAACAGCCAGACCGTCAAGTTTCTGTCACTTTTGTCATAAATAAATGCACAAAAAGAATACTTAAACAGCAATAAATTGACGAATTCAGAATACCTTTTAAAAACATACAGTTATAACACGAAAATCACCAATAAAAATAAAACATTGTACAATTACAGTTACAATTAAATAATGTTTTATTAAAAAAACACAAAAATTTGTTTAAATGGACAATTTTTATCTTTTTTTATATCAAAAAGAAATAAGAAATGACAACTAATAGGCTTTGTGAGCTGAAAAATAACACTGATTTTTCTTTAAACCATCAAGTGTTACTCACTGTTATATAGCTATTTTATCTCACAACATAGTAGGCAGCGATAACAAATAAATGGCAGAAATGAATCGATATAAATGATTCTTGGGAAGTATCAGCCATGCCTATAAAACAATAGCCATGACTGAAAAATTAATTATAATTTAAACAAACGCATTCTCATTAATAACGAGCCAATAATTGCCATTACAACACCCGTTAGTAACACTATAAAATTTTTATGACGTTCCGCTGCCAACATATTTTCAGTGTAAGTACTGTTATACAAATCAGATCCCGTCATGGTTACAAAAGATCCCATCTCAGCAAAGACATGCTCTTGACCAATGATACCACTCAATGAAACCATACCCCATAAAAGAGAGATCACACCCAAAGTGATAGAAATAAAACCCCAGCTTTTTTTAACATCCATATTCAAACCCACGCAGTAGCACTTATATGAAACTAGCAGTAAAACTTCGCATGAGAATATTACAAATAACAAAAAAAAACAATTCACAAAGAAAATAAATAAACCAACATCTATAACAATAAATAACCAATGGAAATTGACGCTAAAATATAACCAATTGAAAACAAATAAGAAAATACTCTCTATGGAGAATTTATCCTCCTTTTAATATTGAACATCGTATTATTAATGATAATCATCATCTATTTCCGTGATCTAGATTCAAATTATTTTTTAAAAAAATAAAGAGCTTAATTGATAGCGATCAACAAAAAAAGCGACATCAATATGTCGCTCTCTTTAGCGTTTTATATCTTTACTTTTGTTTTGGACGGAAAGGTTTAATTATATTCTCATCACAAACGAGGAATGGACCATCCATCAAATCAATACAGTACGGTACTGCCGGAAAAACAGCATCTAAACATTCACGAATAGATTTAGGCTTTCCTGGTAAGTTAATAATTAAACTATCGCCTCTAAGGCCAGCTGTTTGACGAGATAAAATGGCTGTAGGTACAAATTTCAACGATTCTGCACGCATTAACTCACCAAAACCAGGCATCATTCGATCACATACCGCTTCTGTAGCTTCAGGCGTGACATCTCGTTTTGCAGGACCAGTACCGCCAGTCGTTACAATTAAACTACAATTATGGTTATCAGCCAGATCAATCAACGTATGCTCAATCACATCTTGTTCATCAGGAATAACTTGATAAACAGGTTCCCACTCAGAAGTCAGATAATCATTCAGCGTATCAATAATTGCTTGCCCTGAGATATCTTCATAAATACCAGCACTCGCGCGATCACTCACCGTTACGATACCAATTTTTGCTTTACTCATATATGGCCTCATTTATTTAAACTTAATATTATCTCTCATAATAACAGTCATCTTATTATTATTTGCTAAACAGTGTATGCAAATAAGCAAGATGGTAAAGGCATAAATAAGATCAGTCTCTATAACCAACGCCTGACATGTAGACAATAGTGACGATACTCATCACCAAACAGATACATTAGTGCTTTTTCTTCAGGCTTAATCTGATAGTGATTAACCACTAACACAAAGGTTATCACCACAAAAACTGAGGATAACTCTCCACTGATAAACACTACCGTAATAAGCAATAATAATAAGCTAAGATACATTGGGTTACGACTATATTGATATATACCTCGCGTAACGAGTCGAGCTGTTTTTTCTGGTGTAAAAGGACTAATGGTTGTATCGGCTTTTGCTAACGCTAATATGGATAAAAAACCAATGGTCACCGTAATGATAATTAATGGGATAGTGATGATCCAAAGCGTCTTAAATTGCCATAATGGCAAAAACAACTTACATCCATACATAGCAAGTAATGCGATAACAACAAAGATAGGTGGGGGAATTTTCAAAAACACAATGACTTATCCTTCTATAATTGAACGTCATGTTAGTTATCAAGCTCCAAGTATTTTATCTCAGTTTACCCAAGAATAAGGTTGCCTCGATAGTTACCTACTTATAGCATAAGTCTTTTGGTTAAGAGTAATATCGGTTATGCAACAACTCAAATATATTCAAGGTTATCCTCCTCACCTCGTTGATCAAGTTCAGCAATTAATTGACAAAGACCAACTCAAAACATTGTTACTTAACCGTTACCCTGCACCGCATACCATTAAAACAGAAAAAGCCCTTTATGATTATGTTATTGAATTAAAAAATCAGTATTTAAAAAAATCGGCGCCAATCAGTAAAGTTGGCTATGACAATAAAATTAATGTTATAAATCATGCATTGGGTCTACATACATTTATTTCACGTGTGCATGGCAATAAACTCAAAGCCAAACATGAAATCAGAATCGCTACCATCTTTAAAGAGGCCCCACTGCCTTTTTTACGGATGATTGTTGTACACGAATTGGCACACTTAAAAGAAAAAGATCATAACAAAGCCTTTTATCAACTTTGCTGTCACATGGAACCGCAATACCATCAACTCGAATTTGATATGCGTATGTACCTAACACAAGTTGAACATTTTGGTTCTATTTACAATTAAGGTTATTATACTCACCATAGTGAAATAATGAGATAACATCATGCAACAAGAAGAATTTGAAACACTCGTAAAAGAATTAGCACAACTTGATTCAGTGTCAGCAATCCTTGAGGCACTAACAAACAATGAAGAGCCAGAAGTTGCAGATGCAGCAGCTGCATTAATTGGTCATTTTAGCTTAGCTGAGATTGACGGTGAAAAACGTATTTACCATGTATTTAGTCAAGAAAATGACCAAGGTGAACCTGAAGAGTTTGCAGAGTGGGTAATGAATGACGGCGATGAGATGATGCGTTTTATTGCTTGGTTCTTCTACACTACATTTGAAATTACTGACAAAGAAACCTACCAAGCAGCAGGTTGCGCCTACAAGCCAGTTAAACGCGGCTAACAACACTAAGAACGCTAACGGCAGTTTGTCGTTAGCGTTATAACATACAGCTATTTTTCATAATCGATAGCATAATCTTTATCTTGTTGAAAATACTTAGGATCCCAATTACATAACTGAATCATTGCTATAATAGCATCATACTCATCGTTGGTTTTTGCAACCAATAGCTGATGCTTAAAAAAAGTGAGCATGGTTGTATTTTGACGACTAAATAATGCATTGTTCATAATATTCTCTTTTATTACATTAAATCCCTCATTATTGTTACTCAATTACCCTAAAGCAAAAACAGAACATCTTTTTTATCTCTTTTCCTATTTTGGCTTTATTACTCCATAATTATGCACACAATGGCATTAATTGAGGAAATTTCAGGCGCAAATTTACGTCCATTATATTAAAATCTGACGATAAGAGCGCAGATTGAAGTTTCCGCAACAATATTGATAAAAAAACATCTCACCACTAACAGCTAATCGCTTTTTAGCCTACAATAACGACCAAAATATTAGGATTCAGGTATAGACATGAAAATTTGTTCAGTTGAACTACGTAGCAACGAAGCCATTATTTGCCTACTAACTTTAGAAGGTGGAATGATCGGTATTCCAGAGTGTCGCACTCAAAAGTTCATTATGGATAATTCTCTTGATAACCAAAAAATGAGAGATTTCCAATTTGCATTTAAAAAACTACTTGATGACTACAAAGTAGAAAAAGTAGTGATCCGTACACGTGAAACACGCGGAAAATTTGCAGGAAGCTCTGTCGGCTTTAAGCTTGAATCGGCTATCCAGTTAATTGATGATCTAGATGTTAACTTTATGTCTAATGCAGATATCAAAGAGAAATTAAAACGTAATCCGATGGCGATTGATTTCCGTGCAACAGGTTTACGTCAATTCCAAGAATCAGCATTTACAACAGGTTATGCGTTTCTTGGTCGTTAATAACGCACATATATAATAAAAAAGCCGACGTATTTTTATATACTTCGGCTTTTTTTTCATCCAACAAACTTAGATTACTTACCACTCTATTTTATTTTTTGTTGTCCTAACTCACCGTTATCCACATGAATAAACTTACATAATCCTAATAATTTCAAGACTGAAACCGCAATTAATGAGCGATAACCTTTATTACAATGCACAATATATTGCTGGTTATCATCGCCAGATTTAACTTGAAGAATATCAGCAACATGAGCCTTCGCATCAGATTCACTATAGTCACGAACATCCAATACGGGTGTATCATCACTATTTGGTAACAATGGCATTGTCGATAACGCTTCAGACTCTACATCATCGGTCATAATTGTAGCGTGTGAATAACCCAATTGATGGATGGTATCAAGAATGTGTTGACGAGAAACAACGTCTGTAATGACTTCAATGTCTATATTCTTATCTGGTAATAATAATTCTAACCAGTATTTAAACTCTGTACCGTGAAAGCCAACAAAGACACTGCCATCAATATGATGATTAATAAACGCTTCCTCTGAGCGAGTATCAATAATAATATGCTTACGATCGGTGAATATGTGCATTATTACATCCCTAATTATATTCAATAATGATTATATTTGGCTAATATTAACGCGTGATATATATAAATAAAACATATTAATAATCAACATCAATCATCCCCTATCGTAAGAATATTTTAACGCCTCCTCCATCACACTTAGATCACATTAATAGTGGTAATTTCATGCCAACGCCCAATATTATTTTGTTGCTTTATATATTTATCACTGTGCTGACTAACATAAAACAAGGCTGATTTTTTATTCATTTGGTGATGTGAATACAAACTATAATTATCAAGATAAGGTGCAATATCATTATTATTTTTAATTTTATCTGATGTTATTGCTGCGTATTGTCCATTATCCATCGGTATATACTGACCACTATTATCGGGTACGTATTGGCCACGGTTATCGGGTACGTATTGACCACTATTATCAGAATATTGGTGATGATCGCTGCCTTTACTCGGTGTATCAACATCACTGTTGTTATTCAATATATAAGGCAGCCCTTTATCTGTCGTCATTTTTGTATCATTGGCTAATAATACTTTAGCCATATGCGTATTTTTAGCCACTAAACCAACATCAACAAAATATTGTCCTTTCGCAATATGCGGGCTTAACTGGAAATGATCAGAGATCTTATATATTGGTGATTGATCTTCATAATGATTAGCTGGTAACCAATTTTTAATATTTGCAGTCGATGTATAATAAGCAACTATATCGCCATCCGTAGTACGTAATCGCCATGTTACTGGATAATTAGTATAACTCGGTGCGACACCTAAATTTTGCCACTGACTATTAATCGTTAATGTGCCACCTTGTGGAACCTCACGGCTATAATCTACTTGATTAAGTTGATATCTATAGCCTAATTTATTTAAAAAACCTTTAAGTAATGATTGATATTGTTCAGGAATTGGATGAGATTTAGCATTAATTAATGATGCATGCTCTTCTAATGCAAAATTAAAGGTTTTCTGAACCTGATCATACGTAAGGTGTAATGGATTACTCGTACGACTCCAATCTTGTAAGGAATCTTGACAAATTTCAAAATCAACTGCGGACTTCTTCCAGCGTTGAGTAAACAAAAAATCTGGCGCGATATTGGTATTAATATCTGAAGCATGAGCAATTAAATCAGGATAACCATTTTGCATTTCATTCCAACCTTCCCCCCAATCACCAAGACAATCCACTCGCCAACCAAAACCTCGTGTCGTAGCATAACTAAGAAAATCACCTTTATTGGTTCCTAGCATCGTTTTTGGGGTATGCGGAAAAGCATGAGACAACTCATCAATGTAAGGTTCTAAATCATGTAGTGTGTAGCCATTGTCGGTTAAACCTACACTCTGACTTGTTGATGGAGCATAACCTGAGAGATTCCATTCGCCCCATGTTCCCACCATACCCATATCAATACGTAATAATGCCTTATTATGATCATAACGCTTCCCTAACACATCAAGAAATTGCCGCATGCGATGAATAAATAATGGATTTTTAAACATATTTACAGCTTCTGAATCAGACAAATGACAACTACCACCATTTACCCCATGGCCATATAATTCTTGTACCAGCCAGCATGGAATCCCACTACTGTCTTTATTCACGTCAGGATCATAAATAGGATCATTTTTACCTCGCAGAGCCATAAATCGGATAACAACTTTTTTATTGACCGCTGCTGCAATTTTTAAAACACTATCAATTTTATCTTCCAGCATCTTTTCATTTAGCTGGGGATCAGTTGCCGTTGTTAATTGATCCCAGTACCAACGATAATACATCGTACTCGTATCTGGATACGATATTACAGGCGGACCCTCATAAAAAGGATTTTCTGGATCATTACTAACCACTCGCTCCAACTCAGTAAATCCAATCCCAGGATTAGTTAATATTTTGTTGCTTTGTTTAGGAATAACTATTGCTAAGTTATTATTATCCGTTAAAGTATGTATATGATTGTTATTCATAGTCGGATTTAATACAGATGAAGCAATTAGAAATGAAAGTAACGTTGAGCTCATTACACACCGCTTAATAAATGAAACCAATAAAAAATAATGCACTTAATACTAATTATATTAATAACACAGAAATATCACATGCTCATATTTGTTATTTTATATAAATAGAAAGTTTCACAAAAACCAACAATAAAATTTTATAAATTACAATTATAATTAATTCATATTTTCTTAATTGTCGTGTAAATATTTATAAAGACTATAATTATCTATCCAGAATAAATATATCTTACATACTAATAGCTCTTTATTGCATTAAAGAAATTTAATATATAAAGTATAAATAATTAGTAAATTAAGCAGTAAAAATATGGAATTTTTGTTATATTAACAACTTAATATCGTCAATATAAAGGAATACATGGATATAATCACTGAAATATTCACCTATTTATTAACCCACAAACTGCTCTTCACTGCATTAATCATTGCCGTTATTACTATTGTTCGGCGCATTATACTGTCTCAAGTTCGTGGTGATGATTTCTTTGTTACTGAAACACAGCGTAAATGGATGTCTCGTACCAAAAATGGCACCTTTATTTTAATGTTAGTGATCGTATTTGCCTTGTGGCGCTCAGAAATAAGTGAATTTGCTTTCTCTTTAACAGCGATAGCTGTTGCTATTGTTGTCGCCTCAAAAGAAATTATTCTGTGCTTTACTGGCTCAATACAACGTGCAAGTTCACGATCATTTCGTATTGGTGATTGGATAGAAGTTGGAAAAATTTGTGGCGAAGTGATTGAACACAATATGATGGCGACAGTGATTCAAGAAATAGATCTTCATCATGGGCAGTATCATTACACAGGGAAAACAGCCACCTTACCCAACAGCATGTTTTTCACGTATCCAGTGAAAAATCTTAATTTCATGAAACGTTATGTTTATCATAACTTTTCTATCGTCGTAAGAGACTTTGTTAATCTATATCCTCTTCTTCCGACGATAATTACTAAAATTGACCATCATAGCGAAGACTTTATTGACGTTGCCCGTCGTTATAATAGCGTGATAGAAAAGCATGCGGGGCTAGATCTTCCAGGTTCAGAACCTCATATCCATATTAGTAGTTCAAGTACTGGTGAACAAATCGTTCATTTTATGTTGTTTTGTCCAACAGAACGCGCAACCCACCTTGAACAAGATATTCGTCGTGATTTCATGGAAGAATATGAACGCGCCTTTCCCGCGAAAATAGCATAATCTGTGAATGGTAATTCAATCTCGAATTACCATTAATTCTATTCCGCGGTATGATTAATTCTCTAGTGTTACGGCAGCTTCAATACCATCATGCAATGCAATAAATTGCTGAGTTAATTTATGTTTAGGATCAAAGTAGAGCATTGGACATTGTTGATAATGCGATTCTTTCATTTTTATTGATTGAGGTAGATACGGTTCTAAAATAGGAAAGCCTAGCGTTTTAATCTCTTCGATAATTTGACGCGGAAACTTTGCTTGCGCGTTAAACATATTCACTACAATACCTTCTAACACTAAATCACGATTATGATCATCACGTAACTCGGCAAGATTATCCATTACCTTAATTAGAGCCTGCTGAGAGAAATTATCACAATCAAAAGGAATTAATAATTTATGGGCTGCAATTAAACCCGATTTAGTATAAAAGTTTAAATTAGGAGGGGTATCAATATAAATACGATCAAAATCTTCCGCTAAAGAATCTAATACGTCCCGTAGCTTATAAATTTTATAACGTCGTTCAAGTTCCACTTCTAACTTATCAAGTTTCGGGCTCGATGGAATAATGAATAAGTTATCATAAGCCGTTGGCTGAGGGTAATCACGTACAGGGGTCGATACAGCAAACCAAGACGCGGTTTGATTGAGGAGTTCAGCAATAGTTTTATCATTCGGCTGATTAATATCAACCCCTAAATAGGCACTGCTATTACCTTGTACATCAAGATCTATCACCAATGTTTTATAGCCCTTAGCTGCGCTGATTGCGGCTAAATTGACTGTGATACTTGACTTACCAACACCGCCTTTTTGATTGAAAATAATCCGACGCATTTATTTCATCCTTGATCGCCAATAACGAGCAACAACTATACACACTCACGCATATAGTTGTTAGTTAAAGATATCATGAAAATTAATATTGTATACGCCGTATTTTATTTGTTACTACGGTTTGTTAAATTTGATACAACTCTAGTGGTAAGCCATCAGGATCATTAAAAAAAGTAAAGGCTTTATTTGTAAGTTCATCAATACGGATCGGTTCAACCACTACCCCGTTAGCTTCTAGATAACGCACAATGGCTGCGATATCATCCACCGCAAAAGCCAAATGGCGTAACCCTTGTGCTTCAGGGTAGCTCGGACGTTGCGGAGCACCATTAAATGAAAATAACTCTATTTGACTATTATCTGGTAATTTTAGATCTAATTTATATGAATCACGATCTTCACGATAAGTTTCACACACAATTTCTAATTGTAATAACTGTGAGTAAAAGGCTTTTGAGCGCGTATAATTACTGCAGATAATCGCGACATGATGAATTGCTTTTAACATTATTATTCTGCCATTATTGTGGGGCCATTGGGCTCATCAAGAGTATAAAAAGGGGCAAGTAAGTGAGGGTTACGACTAATATCGAGATGATTAATCAGCGTATCATCATAATTCAAATACGTTAGCAGCGGATTATGGCTAACATCAAGATTCGTTAATTGATTTGATGATAAATCTAATGTTTTTAAATGTGTTAAATAGCGCACCTCTCGTGCATCTCTTATCTTAAAATGACTACATTCTAATGTGGTGATCTGCTGAAGATCTTGTTTACCCTGTGTAGCAACGCAGCGCTGAAAATTAGGATCCATAAACGTTAATGCGTTTAATTGAGGTGATAGTGCGCACCCCACCAGACCTGAGCCAATCATAATCGTCATGGCTGTTTTCCATAAATAGTGATGTTTACGTTTTACCACCTTACTGATCCTGTCTCAATGGGCGGATCACTGATTCTAAGCCTTCTATTTTAAACTCAAGTGCTAATGCCATTAATATGCCTAATTGCCCTTCTGGAAAACCTTGCTTTTGAAACCACAGAAGATATTCATCGGGTAAATCAATCAATACACGACCAGCATATTTACCAAACGGCATTTTCATATTCGCTAATTGAATAAGATGTTGTTTTTGAAACATAACTACCACACTAATGAGATTAATAACTTATATGGCGTTTTGCATAAACAATGACACGCCTTGAGCCGATATATTGATATAATTATTTGTTATATGAAATAATATATACCATGAGGAAATTTACTTAATTAATATCCTATTATTTAATAAGTGAACATTTACATTTTTAGCGATCTTTGTCACACTTGGCGTCCGTTTTTTTCACTACTACCAAACGGATATGATTGGTAATCAATTAACCTTTTTCGTATCCCTGTTTATATGCAGATTACCAGCATAAAAGATAACTTAAATCTCAACACCTTACAGTACATCCTAATACATAAGATTAAGAGAATATCCATGAAAAAAACGCTACTAACAACACTATTTATTGCAACAATATTAACGGGCTGTGCAGGCACACCTAAAAATACAGCAGATCTTGTTAATACATGGACAGTTAGCGCTATCGATGGCTATACCCAACCAGTAGATGCTTTAACCATCAAGCCACAACTACAGATTAATAAAAACCTTAATGTTAGCTACTCTGGCTGTAATACGTTAACCGGTAAAATACGCATCACCGCTCAAGATCTTACCACTAAAAATTTAGCATCAACTCAAAAAATGTGCATTCAAAATGAACAAGCGACTGTTGATGGGTTTGTCAAACAAATGCTAACAGGTCCTTCTAAATTTTTAGTCAATAATAATACTTTGATCTTAAGTTCAGATAACCATACCGTGACATTTAAGCGCGCTGAAAAGAAATAACGTTATTATTATCCACAATAATAACGTTATTATTGTGGATTTTCTTTTTATGGCCATTCATTACGTACCAGGTATAGCTAATAATTCGCTGACAATACGCTTTAATAAAAACGTTTCTCGCTCAATGGACATGCCTTTCTTGTCTGAATGTAACATCGTCTGTTCGTTATGAGCAATAGCATCAAAAATATTGATCCATACAGGCTTCATTCCATTTTTCTGCTCATAATCCTCCAGCCGCGTAGATCCTAATTGAGCATCAATTTTACACACGTAGCAAAATGACTCCATGTGGACAATATCATGTTCAGGTTTATGCCAAGGTCTATATTCTTCATATAGACCAAACGGTTCAATATCATGAATATTCATCGCGCCCGTTTCTTCTTCTAATTCTCGAATTAGCCCTTGGATCTGATCTTCCCCTGCATCAATACCACCGCCGGGTAAGGTATAGTCATGGTAACGTGCAGTGTACAACATCAAAATATTGTCACCATTAAGTACAATCGCACGGGTTGCTTGACGATGATATATTGTCAATGCTGGAGATTGAAGATCAAGGTGGATTAAATCAGTGTGAACTGACGATTTTAAAAAACGCATCAATATTTACTCTTTCTATATTGCAAGCCAATAACCTACCGAATTAGTACTTAAAATACGAACCTCACCACAAAAAAAGCCTCCATAGCTGGAGGCTTTTTTGTAGTAAGCACTAACTACCAATTAAACAGTTTATTGAAAAAACCTTCAACTTTATGTTTCACTTTTTCAGCTTGGCAATTCTGTTTAAGATCACCATGCGGGTCCCAAATAGGCATTCGGGTTTTGCCGGTGCAACTTGGAATATATTCACCGTCAGCGGCAATCTGATAATTTTCAGCTTCAATATTTGCCGGTTGACGTAACAATAGCGGCTCAGGTTTACGGTGTTGAATATAATCCGTATAAAGACGCAATGCACCACTAGCTCCAGTTAAATGGGTACTCTTATTATCATCTCGCCCCATCCAAACCGTCACCACTTCACGGCCATCGATACCGACATACCAGCTATCACGGCCATTATTTGTGGTACCAGTCTTACCCGCTAAATGGGTATTAGGGAATAGTTTATTCAGTGAATGGGCAGTACCAAACTTAACCGTATCTTGCAATGCAAACATCGTTAGCCATGCTGCTTGCGGTGGCACAACTTCAGCCGCTTTCGGCCAATTTTGGTACAGAACCTTACCATTTTCATCAACCACAGCATTCAAGGCAGTTAACGGTGCTAAATAGCCTTCATTACCAATACCTTGATACATTTGTGCGACATCTAACGGTGATAAGGTAATTGAACCAAGGAATAATGAAGGTACTTGGGGAATACTCTCCCGTGGAATACCTAACTTCGTCAGCGTATCGGTTACCTTATCAACACCTATCGCCATGCCTAAGTTCACCGTCGGCACATTGTATGATTTAGCCAGTGCAACAAATAACGGCACTTCACCACGGTATTTACGATCGTAGTTTCGTGGGCTCCATACGGCACCATCATGCATGTTAATCGATAACGGCTGATCTTTCAGTGAAGTTGCCAAGCTAAATCTAGCCGGATTTTCTAATGCAGAAAGATATAACGCAGGCTTAATGACTGATCCCACTTGACGTTGAGCATTAATCGCGCGGTTATAACCTGCAAATCCCGGTTTATCACCACCGATCATGGCACGGATTTCACCGGTTGTGCGATCGACAATCACCACTGCGGTTTGTAAATCTTTACCTGCCCGTTTTTGCACTTCAGGCATCACTTTCGCAACAGCCTCTTCTGCTAACTTTTGTGATTGAGGATCAAGGGAAGTAAAAATACGTAATCCTTTACCGGCTTCAAAAGCAGCCCCTGCTTTTTGTTCAAGTTCCGTTTTAATTTGATCAAAGTAAGCTGGTTGACGCTTTGCTAATTGTCCTTTTACCTGAATATCTAACGGTAATTTAATCGCAGCTTGATAAGCATCATCGCTAATTTCACCGTCTTTATTCATTAAACTCAGCACAATATTGCGACGTTCTTTAGCGCGTTCAGGATGACGCCAAGGGTTGTAATAAGTCGGCCCTTTTACCATTCCAATTAATAGTGCTAATTGATCAACCCGCAATTCTGATAATGGACGGTCAAAGTAATAACGTGATGCTAAAGCAAAACCATGAATACCATAGCCACCAAACTGGGCCAGATACACTTGGTTCATGTAAGCATCAAGGACTTCATGTTTGCCATAGCGAGTATCAATGATGATCGCCATGTAAGCTTCTTTAAATTTACGCCAGAATGTACGCTGGCTGCTTAAAAACATATTTTTAGCAAGCTGCTGCGTCAACGTACTGCCACCTTGAACCGTATGACCAGCTTTAATATTGGCAATGAATGCGCGTGCAATACCGACTAATGAAATCCCATCATGTTCATAAAAATGGCGATCTTCAGTATCGATTAAACCTGCCACTAACAATTTAGGCATTTTATCTTCAGGCAAATAAATACGTTGTTCGTCTGAATGGGCTTCTAGCATCCCTAACATCTTGGGATCAATATGCAAAAAGCCTAATTCTTTATTAGAGTCTAAATCCATGATGCTCGTTATGCTGTTATTATTAAACGATACCGACACATGGCGAGCCCCTTCAGGCCCTTCTTTAAAATTAAACGGGCGACGTACAAAATCAACTTTCCAACCATTCGCGGCATATTCACCACTTTGATCAGGCTTCGCGACTTTTTGATACCCTAATACTTTAAGTTCATTCACCAAGGTATTATAAGTTATCGGTGCACCTGGCTGTAATGCCATCTCACGCGCATAAACAACAGACGGTAGTTGCCATAATTGACCCGCAAATTTAGCACTAATTTGTTGGTTTAAGTCATAACCTAAATAAGCCATACCCGCAGTACCGATTAATGTTGCACCAATTAAGGCACGTACAATAACACTACGTTTTTTCTTCATTTGAGGCGCTTGAGAGGGTGATTGTTGATTATTTGACGTCATAAGCCTGTTCAATGTAATAAGTTCGTCGTCACCATAGATGAGATTATCAGGAGACCAACGTATAATTGGTGAAGCATTCGCTAAATGAGATCAGTGCCTACACACTGACATTAATAGAATTAACATACCTAAGTATGCAAATCTGGTTGTCATCACGTTGTCAGATATTCTTGCGTCAACCTATCAGTTTGGGTTTTATTAGCCTTTTGTGCCCAAATACTCCAAAATACTCACCTTGATAATTCGCCAAATGATCAATCCTGATCGGCGTCGTGGTATCTGCGAGAAATTATATGCAACGTGATTATACCTTAAACTGCCTTTTAACCATGCCTCGACATGAATTAGAAGAATTTAGCCTTCGCGTAATAGGTCGTATGGTACCAGAAGATGTGATGCAGGAAATATTTACCTTTGATCAAGAAGAAATTGACAGCGACGAACGTCTAAAATCAACCCAGTTTGATGCAATGTTACGAATGACGGCGATTGCATTAGGGGAAGTTAATGTCGCATTTTCTGATTCTGACAATGCGCAGCAAAACAGTGAACGCATGATCCGTTTACTATTATGGCATTTTTATGCCATCTCTTTTCAATTAGAAGAAGCGGTGACATTAGAACAACATTGCGCAGAAGTTGAGAAGATTTTAGCCAACGCACCTGATAATGCTTTTGGTTGGGTGAGTGTATTAACAGAATTACTGCACCGTTATGCGACATTAAACGAACAAAAGAGTCCATCATAATAATTCATTAGCACTATAAATTTATTGGTACTATACGGTGTTAATAACAAAAAGGCGTACCCTTCTAGGTACGCCTTTTTTTAATGCTTAATTGCCGATCTTTTATCGTGAATTACACATCACTATTAATAATCGAAATCACTGTACTCCGGACTATCGAAACGCGAACGTGTTACACGACGTTTCTTCTTACCACGAGATTGCTGATCTAAATCCTGAAAGTCATCTGCAAACTCAGAATTTAACTTTGATTTGCTACCTTTGTGAAATTTTTGGTTTATCTTAGCCATTTACGTTTCCTGACCTACATCCAGAGTAGATAATTATTAAAATAGAACACAGGCAATTGTAATGTTCTATTGTGACAAAACAGTGCTAAGTTAATATAAAAAACATGACAGACAATCCGGTCCATGGTTCATTGTTTCTTACCTTAGCAGCATTTTTTCTTAGACTAATTCAGGAATTCGCTCCCGTACAACAAGTTATTTTACTGGTAATAATAAATAATTTAACTTAAATGCTTTCGATCACATTCTTGAATGGCACATCGACAATTGCATTTATCAATGCTTCTTTATCACTCGCTTCACGCCATACTAAATATAGGCTCTGTTCCATAATTGGAGCATCTTCAACAACATACAATTCACCTAATGCTGCGCTATTAGCAACAACTGGCGATGGGAAATAGCCGACACCACCATTTTCCAAAATATAATCTAATGCCATTTTACATGAATGCGTATGCAATATAGGTGTACGCTGTAATTCCGGTATACGACTGTGTTCAACAGAGAATCGCGTGCCCCAATCAAGATAAATAAGTGGAATATCACGCACACTATGCACATCACAGTGTGGTTGGTTAGTCACTAACTGTAATTGATAGTCACGCACTTTTTGGACATGTAAATTTTCAATTTTGGGAGGTTCACTGGTAATAAACAAATCAATGCTTTTATCAAACAATCGTTTTGCCATTCCTTCTCGTTTCACTGACTCTAAACGTAACGCAAGTCCAGGTACTGTCGCATAAATACGATTGATCCAAGCAGATATACCGTCAAACTCCCAAAATAAAGGTGAAGCACCAATTGCCAATTGAGTATTTAAACTATCCGTTAAAGCAACATCTTGTTTAGCCCGTCCCCAAGTTTGCAAAATAGCCTCAGCATAAGGCTGCAAACGCTCACCAGCAGCAGTAAGGTGCACATTTCCACGTTGACGAGAAAATAGCGGATTACCTAATTGTGACTCAAGCTGGCGGATACGGAAGCTGACGGCTGATTGGGTTAAATATAAGTTATCAGCAGCACGACCAAAGTGACGAGTTTTGGTAACTTCTAAGAATGTTTTAAGTAATTCAGTATCCACGGCAAAATTCTCAATAATAAGAGTAGGTTAAATAGAAAAACAATTGTATATATATGGCATTATATCGCGAATAGATTCAATGTTCATACCTTGCGAAATAGTACAATCTATTATCACTGAATATTAATCAAATATTTTCATCTTAACAATAAAAAATAATTGATTTACAACATTGCAAGTCTGGATAAATATCAGCGCAAATCACATCAAGGACTTTATGAATGAGAAGTGAAGGTAAATTTTACGACGATAAAAACTTCCCACGCGGCTTTAACCGCTCAGGGGTTTTTACTATTAGTGAAACCAGCGTATTAGAAAACTATGGACGTTCTATGCGTGCGCTCTTTGACGGCACCACCCAACCGATTGATGACTCAGAAATTCAGTTTTTAGCTGAAGTGCAAGGTCAACAACAAGCGGTGTCTGAGTTTGGAAAGTGCTGGATTAAATACCTAAACCATACCAGTCATAAAACACGTAGTTATACATTATGTGTTTCACAACGAGCTCATACGACAGGCTCATACGGTGATGATGATGATAGCGATAGTGGTACTGATAACGACCTTGATTATTAGACAACACTTTTAGAAACGGATTTTCAAGACAATCGCCAACAAAATGAAGCCATCCCACTCTGTGTGATGGCTTATTTCTTATATTAGCCTGCGTTCCAATTTAGCAGGCCACTTTTTGGTATAGCTATGAAAATTTGTTTTGTTATGTATCCGTGGGAACGCGTTGAAGCAGAAAACGACTCTACTTTACGTTTGATTCACGAAGCCGCAAGCCGCGGTCACACGGTTGCCATTACAACACCGAGTAACTTAACCATGCGCGACAGTATGGCAATTGCTTTCTGTAACGTATTAAAAAAAGGTGAAGTCTCAAACAATATTCCAAGCTTCTACCGTAAAGCTGAATTTAATAACGCCGAGCTACCATTAGCGGGCTTTGACGTTATTTTTATGCGCGCTAACCCGCCATTAGACACGATGGCACTGAACTTCCTTGACTCAGTGCGTGACCATACGTTTATCGTTAACGATATCGACGGTCTACGTGTAGCAAATAATAAACTTTATACCGCTTCATTGCCTGATCCAAACAAAGAATTTATCCCTGTTACTCACGTTTCTAAAAACCGCGAATATCTTGAGCGTGTACTTGATGAATCACCTCACGAACGCATGATCCTAAAACCACTTAATGGTTACGGCGGTAAGGGTGTTATCTTAATTGAAAAAAGCGCTAAATCGAGCGTGAAATCACTCTTAGATTTTTACATTGGTGATGATCAGAACTACGTTATCCTGCAAGACTACATTGAAGGCGCAGAAGAAGGTGACGTACGTATTATGTTGCTTAATGGTGAGCCTATTGGTGCTATGCGTCGTGTGCCAGCAGAAGGCGATGTACGCTCAAATATTCATGCCGGCGGTCGCGAAGTTAAGCACGTATTAACTAAACAAGAACTTGCTTTATGTAAACACATTGGTCCTAAATTGGTCCGTGATGGTCTGTACTTCGTTGGCCTCGACGTTATTAACGGTAAATTAGTTGAAGTTAACGTTTTAAGCCCTGGTGGTATTACCCGTATTAACCGTCTAAATCGCGTTAAATTGCAACGTGATGTACTCGATTTTGTTGAAAGCGTTGTGATGGCAAAAGAAGTTGGCATTACACGCAAAAATGATTTTCGGAAGGTAATTGCAGATGCTGCTTACTGAGTTAGAAATTGTAGAAAAAATCCGTAGTCTTACGCCATTTGAGGCCCATCGTGACGATGGTAGCTTGATGATTCGCATTAGTGAATATCAGCCTTATATCGCCACTGCAATCCATAACGGTCATCAACTGCGTCAATCACTGCAATCACAGTGTGCACTAACAGAAGAAGAGCGTTATTTTGAAGAAGATCCGTTTACAGGAGACTTCATTTCTTCACTACCGATTGTATTGCAAGGTGAAGACTCGCGTTATGAATACGATCTTAACCGTGCGCCAGATAATTGTATCTATGATGATGCATGGGGTAAAAAGGTTTGGCTAGCGCCTCTCAGTGATGCTGAGCGTGAAATAACCTTGGCTAAACACCAAAGTTACTATCGCATTCTACAGTGCTTAGTTGAGACCTTAGAGCTGCAATTCGGTTTGTGCCTAATTTACGATATTCATTCGTACAACTACCAACGTATTGATACTGCAACACCGACATTTAATGTAGGTACAATGCAGGTTAACCGTCGTCGTTGGCGTAAAGAAATCGATGTTTTGCTTGACGGGCTTAACAATGTTGAATTGCCAAATATTGATGTTATTGCGCTTGAGAATGATATTTTCAAAGGTTTAGGCTACCAAGCCGCTTTCATTAAACAACACTTCAAAAACACCTTAATTATGCCCATTGAGGTGAAAAAGATTTTCATGAACGAAGAAGGCGGTGAAGCCTACCCTCTAGTGATTGAAAAGTTGAAAGAGTCGATGAAGACAGTGATCACTGAACATGCAGCGTTCACTATCACTAAGCGCACCAAGGCCAAAGGGCTTACTGGTAGCGATGTCTTAGCATCGAACCTTTCGAAAGAAGTGATTAACCTTGATCGTCAGTTGTACAAAATAGCAAAAGGTATCAATACATTAAGCTATATAAATCCAACTAACTTAAAGCAAGAAAAAAAACGCTTCTTAAGTAAACCATACAGCTACCAACCACAGTTTACTTATCGTCAACTGGATTTGGATCCGTATAAGTTCCGTGAGCAGCTTTATCGCTTGCCTGTTGAAACGATCCGAGATGCTGACGTACAAAAAATGTACCGAAAAGTCATCGATCAGTTAGCGGTACGTATTGATTTACTTTGCAGTATTGGTACTGACGAGTTTTTATATAACTCATTACGTTACTATGGTCAGCCAGATGAACGTGATATCGCCAATGCAAAATTTATTCTGCATGCGTGTGAATATAAAGAACAACAGCCCGCTAACATCAGTGCTAAAGAAGCAATAGAAGCTTTTAAAGTAGCAGCGGCTGAATATAATATTCCGTGTAAAGTGGTATCATCAAAGCAGTTAATTGCTCGCGCGATGGTGAGTGGTAAGGTTATTAAGGTCAATCCAAACAGTCGCTTTACCCAAGGTGATCTAGATGCATTGATCCACCACGAACTAGGTGTACACCTTGTCACCTCTGTCAATGCTGAACGACAGCCACTTAAAATATTGCAATTAGGCTTACCGGGTAATACTCATACTCAAGAAGGTCTAGCGATTTTATGTGAGCATTTATCTGGCAGCTTCCCACTTCATCGTCTAAAAACATTGGCGTTACGTGTGGTTGCAGTCGAAATGATGGTCAATGGTGATAGCTTTAACGACTGTTTTAATAGCTTGCGTCATGATTATGACGTCTGTGATGACGAAGCCTTTACCATTACTGCTCGAGCGTATCGTGGCGGTGGTTTTACTAAAGACTTCCTCTATCTACGTGGCTTAAAAGATGCGATTCAGGCATATAAAACGGAAGATCTAACCTCATTATTCATTGGTAAAACAGGGTTTGAATTTAAACCATTACTTGATGAGTTAATTGAGCGCGGTATTCTTAAAACGCCAAGCTTTATGCCAAAAGCACTTGCGATTGAAGCAAAGATTGATCCAGTAATGGATTTTATGCTGAACTCTATTCGTTAGATTTTGGTTATAAATCGATAATCTTTTATTGTTACTGATAAAAAAGACAAAAAAAGCGACCATAATGGTT
>NZ_MSCQ01000002.1:1062784-1201332 GCF_002954725.1 Photobacterium phosphoreum | reverse complement strand
TCGCTGAAAGCTTAATATTAGAGGGGCGAAGGGAAAGAACATTCCCCCGAACAGTAAAGCCGAGACCTCAGCGGTACGCTAAAAAGAAAAAAGCCGTTCACCTTAAGTGAACGGCATTAACCATAATGGTCGCTTTTTATTAGCTATAATATCAATGAACTACATTGGAAGACGCTTACTGTCAACACGAATAATAACGCAGGTCAAAATAACTAAAGTAACAGCAATGGCAGCCAGTAATATAAATACACCATTCCAAGAATATGCAGTTTCAATCATTGCAATTGGCGCACCGGCAAGTGCTGCACCAATGTAAGTCACACCACCTTTAAGACCTGTGGCAGCACCCGCACCATCAGCATGCGATGCTTCGATGATACCTAATGCAAACAGCATTTGTGGCGCGTAAATACCAGCACCAATGATAAAGAAACCTAACGCAACAAGTAAGTAGCTCATATGGATAGTGATAGCAACGCAAACCATGCCGCCAATTAACACAAAGCAGTAAATTAAAATTGTTTTCCAACGATCGGCACCAAAGAACTTATCAGAAATAATACCCGATGTCAGACCGCCTAAAATACCGCCCGCCTCAAACCAAGCGACTAATGAGTTAGAACGAACTAAGTCCCAATGTAGTACATCAACGAAGTAAACGCTTACCCAATCACTTGAAACAGTACGAATTACATAAATACATAAGTCACCGCCAATCGCTAACCAAATAATAGGGTTAGTCAAAATATAGCGTTGGAACATTACCCACATTGATAAACCAGTTTCAGAGCGCTTATTAATCTCTAGCTGCTTAGTATCATTACGCCATTCACCAACATTGGGTAAACCGTAATTTTCAGGTTTGCCGCGCATCAAGATAGCCGCAATAACAGCTTGTACTGCAGTAATAGCTGCTGGTACATAAAATGCGTAACGCCAGTTACCCGTGTAAGCAATAACGGCAGAAGCAATTAATGGTGCTAATGCACCACCAACATTGTGGGATGTATTCCATAATGAATACCAACCACCACGCTCTGATTTTGAGTACCATTGACTGATTGCTTTAGCGATTGGTGGAAAACCACAACCTTGGACAATAGCTGTTGAGCAATAGAGCACTAGCAACATCGTAACGCTGTTGGTCATACCAATCCCAACGTTAATAATCGCAATCACAACTAACACTGGTGCTAAAAATAAACGCGGATTAATTCTATCGGCAAGAAGGCCAGAACTGAATTTTGAAAGGCCATATAAAATATAATAAATTGATGAGGCCAAACCAAACTGAACCATGGTCATGCCTAGATCTTTCATTAATAATGGCGCAGCAGCAGCAAATGCTTTTCTTGAGATATACATCACAGTATAGGTCAAGAAAGTCGTAATAATTATCTGCCAACGAAGGCGTTTATAAGTCGCGTCTAGTTTAGAATTATTCATCAAATATGGGTCGTTCAAAGAGGTTTTTTAGAAAGCGCACAGCGTACTCTTTGACACAATTAGTTACAAATTAATTATTCGCTCATTTTTTATACTTTGGAATATTCATTTGCAGCTAAGATACATGTACTTATCAGACCAGACAAATAACTATAAAAATATAAAATACCAGAACAATAAGCTTGTTTTTATAAAATAACAGCATCTCATGATCATCAATTGTTTACTGGCAGAATAATAGTTTGCTAAAAACAACTCTTATTTACGTTAATAAACGCCGCTTAAACAGCAAATAAGAAACAAAATACGCCCACTTAATCAACATAGCCGTTTTTATTTAAACAAAAAATAAACGTTACTCTTATTCCCCAAAATACAGTTAATAAAAAAGGCAGTATTGACTGCCTTCTTTATTGGTCACTATATCGGTTTAATTAGCCGGTACAACACGCGTCGTGTTTCCTTGCTGATACATATCAACACGCTGACCCACACGGAAGATCATGTTAGGATCAACCTGCTGTACCACGGCGACGGTACGACCGCTATCAAGCTTAATAACAATATTAACCCCTTGACGTTTACCAACAGCACCACCAGCACTATTACCTAACGCACCACCAGCAAGTGCACCACCAATTGCGGCAATATCAGAGCCTGAACCACCACCAATTTTCGACCCTAAAATACCACCAATAGCAGCACCAGCAAGCGTACCAATCGTGCTTTCACCATCAGAGCTCATTGTTACAGCATCAAGTTTAGTAATTGTCCCTGTCAAAACCGTTTGCATTGTTCGAGCTTCGCCAACATTGTAAGCATCACCATAAGGATTCTGAGCACAACCTGCGACGCCAAATGACAACATCATCGCCACCGCGACCATTACTTTTTTATTCGCTATTGATTTATGACTCAAGACAACCTCCTACTAGTTTGAACGTAACTTTACTTATTAAGTGTGGCTATTAATTTAACATTTGCCACATCTTATTCACCCAACGACGCCCAATATAAAACAGCGTACATTTAAATGCAAAAAAAAGAGCATTAATATGCTCTTTTTATTGGTGTTATTGTTTTATTTTCGCGCTCGATACATTAACCAATAACTGATTGCAGCGAAACCAATAAACTGTAACCACAACTGCCCCCAGCGATTAATCTCTTGTGCAAAACTCGCTCCAAGCTGATTAAGCCCGAGGAAACCATTGATCGCAGCAGTAGAAGGTGCCAATTGAGCAATATCATTAATCACTACAGGTATTGCAGAAGAAGGCCAAATAAATCCAGCACTGAACACCAAAGGTAATGAGCTTAACAATACCACTAGCGTTACTAATTCACAGCGTGGTAATAATTGTCCAAGTACCATACCTAACATGATAACCGCCAATAAAAACGGAATCGTCATCATGATCAAATCATGGATCGATGCGAGCCTATTAACGCCATAGTGGACATAAGTAAACCCGAAGTAATACATCACTAACGGTAAATAGATTAGGGTAAATAAGACCGTCCGTACCGTCATCACCATCCAAATAGGATATTGTGCCCAATAACCCGTTTTACCCGCGGCACGTGCCTCATTTTCTGCTGCGCCCAACATACCAACCCCAATTAATAAGGTCTGATGTAGGATCAACACAAAGACCGCAGGCACCACATAATTAATATACCCCATAGTGACATTAAATACGGGTCGCATATTAAGTTTCATGGCTGTCACATGCTGTGCTGCTTCTTCTGCGCCATCACCGGTCAACATCATTCGATGTATTTTTGCTTTAACGGCTAATGCATTACCCGCATCATTTAAGCCTTCAACCACCGTACCGTAAACCAAAAATAGCGCGGCATTACCGGCATAAGCCAATGTTGGACTGGTTCCCATCATCACATCACGATAAAAATGCTCTGGAATCACTAAAATACCATCCACTTGCCGATCTTCTAACGCAACTTTAGCCGCATGAATACTGCCAAGATGTTCAGTAATATCAACTTGTGGTGTGGCATCGGCCATCCTAATTAACTCACGACTCATTTGGCTATGATCAAGGTTAACCACTGCTACCCGTTGTTCTCGTGGTAATTCATTAAGATAAGGTAATGGGTATAAAAATGAATAAAAGACCACTCCACCAAAAACAGTAAACAACAATGAAAAGTTACTAAAGATGGCTTTTAATTCATGCTTAAATAAATCACTCCAACTCATGATGATCTCCCTGTTGTGCCGATATTTTCGTTAATGCTTTATTACGACGCACTAACATTAATCCCATCGCCAGTAATAAGGCGCACATAAAACTGCTTAATACTAACAGTTGATGTGATGCTTGATACCAACCACTACCATAATCGACTTGCTGTAATTGCACTTCAATATAATGACTGACAGGCAATAACCCGCGCCACATCTTGGCAATAATAGGCATATCTGTAGCAGGGAACGTGATCCCCATAAAGGCAAATGCAGGTGCGGTATAAGCCGCAACAAAACTCATTGCCCGTGGTGCTTCCATTGCTATAAAATAAATCAGGCTACCCATGCTTTGACAGGCAAACACCATCAATATTTGAGCGGCAATCAATATTCCCCATTGACCATGCATCGGCCAATCAAGCGCAACGTACATCCACCATAAAAACAACACCCCCTGAATCAAAAACAAACCAGAATATGCGAGCAGTTTACCCAGTAATTTTTGACAAGGTGTTTGTGCTAACCATTGCCATAAACCTTGACCACGCGCTTCATGTACCAACGCTAATACTGTGGTTGCTACAATTAAAATTTGCCAAATAGAGGGGATAATTGCTGAGACCAAGAATTGACCATAATGACTATTACTATTAAATAATGGCGTTATTTGGGCGCGAATAGGCACAGCTTGACCTAATGCTTGTTGTCGTACCGTCGTACCTGAACTCATATTCCTGAACGCCTCAACCCCTGCATTATAGGTGCCTTCCACCTGGAGCATTGCCGCGCTAATAACCTTACCAATTAAGATAAATTGGCCATTATAGAACATGGTAATTTGTGGCGCTTCACCGAGCTTAACGTCTTTTTCGTAGTTATCAGGGATCACCACCATGGCATAGATATCATTGGCGCGCATTGCTGCACTGGCAGAGTGATCATCGGTAAATTGGCGAGTGACAGCCATACTTGGACTGGCATCAATATAACGCGTTAATTGGCGCGACATTTGGCTATGATCAAGATCAACCACACCAACAGGCAAATTACGCGCAATACCAGCCGCAAAAATCGCCCACATCGTCAGAAACAACAATGCAGGTAACCACACCACCAGCGCCCGTAACCATTTATCTTGCCAAAGAGTACGCCACTCGTTTTTTATTGCTGAATAGACAACCATAGCATTACTCAACAATAACACTCATGCCAACTCGTAACCCATTAATAGGTTGAGTTGGACGAGCTTCAACTTCAAACGTTCGCATATCGAAACCTTTGGCGGTGTCAGTTGCACGCCATGTTGCGAAATCCCCCATGACAGCCACATGAGTGACTTTAAATTGGTAGCTTTGATTGCCTAAAGCAGGGATCGTAACCTTAAAGGTTTTGCCTTCTTGGTAATCTTTTAATTTATCTTCACGAACATTAAACACCGCCCATGCATCACTAATATCAATGATATTGACCACAGGGAATCCTTGTGGCGCTAATTCTCCATCATGTAATAAGACTTGTGACACTTCACCTTTATGCCAACTGCTCACCTTAGTATCAGCCACATAAGCTTGTACTTCAGCCACTGCGCCTGCTGCCATTTTGACTTTTTCTTGTGCGGCACGTTTGGTTTCTACTCGTGCACCTTCTGTTGTCATTTGATACATTTGGTAAGCTGCACTTTGTGTAAATTGAGCGGCTTGCCATTGGGTATACACTTCATCACGCTTTTGTTCTGCTAATACACCGTCTTTATAAAGGTTATTAATTCTAATATAGGTTTTTTGCATTAACGCAGCAGCGGCTTTCGCTTTACCCCATTGGTCTTTTGCAGCGGCAATTTGTTGAATACGTGCGCCTTTTTCTGCTTCTTGCGCTAGTGCACCCGCTGCCTGTTCACCGGCTTGTGCTTGTTCTAATTTAGCGTCAATTTCAGGGCTTAAAATCGTAAAAATCAATTGCCCAGGCTGAACTTCATCACCCTTGCGAACCAATACTTTATCAATACGCCCAGGCACTTTAGAGGCAATATTATATTGCTGAGCTTCAATTTGACCTTGCATACGTTCAGGTTGAGGCTGGTAAGCATGCCAGAAGGTATAACCGAGCCATCCAACCACGGCAATGACAGGCACAGCTATAGCAATTGCTTTTAACTTACTCATTATAATTTGACCTCGATCCCTTGATATTGCTGATAATTTTTAAATGTGTTCATTTCACCACTAATGGCAAGTAGGCGCGTTAAGCAAGCAACATATTGATAAGCTGCCGCTAAACGTTGAGTTTTAATACTGGCTAAAAACAATTCAGCATCCACCACATCGAGTGAGGTTGATAACCCTTGTCCAAAGGCTTTCTCTCGCAATAAACTATTTTCATGTGCAAGTGCTAAACTAGACGCCAAACCGTTATATTCCTCTAATGCTTGTTTCGCTTCACGGTAGGTTTTTTCAACCAGAACGGTTAGATCTTGTTGAGCTTGCGCCTGTAAATGGTTCACTTGCGTTACCATTGAATGCGCTGCGCTTAATTTCCCAGAACGACCAGAATTATCAATCAATGGCACACTAACACCGACACCCACCGCCCAATCAGGCGCCATCTTTGCCGCTAAACTACCACTATCATGCAGGTTATAATCACCATAAACGTAAACCTCGGGATAATATTTGCCTTTTTCTACATCAATTAAACCGTCGGCTTGCTTACGTTTGGCATCTAAAATATGCAACCCCGGATAGGTCGCTAAGGTTTTATCCACAAAAGCAGTCATTGGTGGCAGTGAATTATTAATGAATAACCCCGTTGATGGCATCGCAGGTGTCGATTGTTTTAAGAGCTGCGTTAAAGCAACTTGGGCAATTTCTAAATCGCGGAGGGATTTTTGCTGTTCGACTTTGGCTTTATCATAAGCCGCTTGCGCTTGTAGTCGCTCAACTCGCGCAATTTGACCTTGCTGCTCAAGTTTAACCGCATCTTGATAATGACGTTTTAAGCCATTTGCAACTTCTATACGCGTTTGTAATACATTTTTAGCTAAGACCACCCCAAAATAAAACCGTGATAAGTCTTCAAATTTTGCTTGTTGTTGCATTGCTAACATGTATTTGGCTTGGTCGGTTTTTCCTTGAGCAATATCTTGCGCTGCGTTAATACGCCCGCCCGTAAAAATTGGCCAAATAGCACGAATAGAACTGGTAAACACATCACGATCAGAAATGGTTGATGTAAAAGCAGAATTTAATTGTGAATTAGAAACAATATTATTAATAACTTTACCAATATCAGTATTCGAGGCAGGCATACTGCCAAATAAATCTGACGGTGATACTTTAACATCATGATCTAAGCGGGTGTAATTAGCGCCAATCGTTACCTTAGGTAAATATAAATCTTTGGCGGCATCTTGCATATATTGCGCTTGCTCAACACTGGCACGATCGGCAGCTAAACCATCATTTGTGGTAACAACAGTATGCCACGCATCATTAAAACTCACTGGCGCTGCATGTACTGTCGGTACTATTGCCAATAGTGCAATTGTCAGTTGCTTCACCATCAATGGCCTCATTTTCATCTACTAACCTTATCCTCTTTGCTTGCCAATGTGTCATTACAAATATAGAGCATATACTCTAAAATAATAAATATTAGCAGATTCTATAATAATTACTTTATTTTAGTTACTTATAGGTGGGATATAAACATGAATATCATTATGCTCTATAAACAAAATAGCCCACAATAATGTGGGCTATTCATATTTAGTCAAATTTTACGGGTAGAAACTTAAGCCATAATTAACGGGCTAAACGAATTAATGAACGTCCTAATAAACACTCTAATTCGACAATACTCTGCTTACCGTAACGTTGCTCACACAGTGTAAACAGACGTTCAATTCCACGATGAGCAAATTCATGTGATGTTTCAGCAGAAGAAATATGGTGAAACAATAATCGTAAAATAGCGCGAAACTTTTCATCTTCTAATGCAGCAGACCAACTTGTAGAAAATGCCTGCAAATCGCCAGTTAGATCCAATTTATCAACAAAAAGATGATAGATTCGCCCATCAAGTGCATGTGCAAAATCTTGCTTCTTAGGAAAGTGGTGGCTAATACCGGTTCTTGATATACCCGTTTGGTTACTCAAGGTGGTATACGACATTTTATCGTAACCTAACGTCAGTATTTGCTCAATCACTGCATCCATAATGGTCTGAATGGTGATCTCGGTGTCTTCTTTACTACGCTTGGGCATAATGCGTTGACTCTGTTCTAATCATTTTATGCAACGATAATACCCTTGACGTTCAATAATGACGTCAAGAATATTGGTTCATTGTAGTATTACAAAATGTTTTTCGCTTAACTAGGGCTAACCCACATAATTAACGATTAAATTTTCTCGCATGCTGTTCAATATCACGATATAAAATTTTAGTCCAATAAGGCTGAGTGTTTGCTGCAAGCAATTTAGTTTTTCTTGGATCATGTGGGCTAATTAATACTTCTATATTATCAATCCCTGTACGTTCAGCTAATAAAAACAATTCTTCAATCGCATAATCCCCCATAGCTAAACAACCAACCGAAGCTTGTTTACCATGAATAAAAATATTACTGCCGGGTGATGTACGACCTTCTAATTGCGCATATTTGCGATCAAATGCATTAGGGTAATCAAGCTTCATTGATAAGTGATAACGGCTATTAGGGTTTAACAGCGAGACTTGATAAACACCTTCAGGCACTTGTTTATCACCTTCACGCATTTTAGGCCCGGTATGACCACTTATTTTTTGAATAGCATAACGTTTAACGTAAGACCATTTGCCTTTTTCTTCAGCCCACAACTCAACACTGTGTTCTTGTTTCATCGCAAATAAGGCAATGTTTTTCGGAGGGTAAGTTAATCCAACATTTTCAAAATATCGTTTTAATCGTGGCTCAACAAAAGGCGTATAACGGTTCATAACATCAGTGATCGTGCGACTACCTGTTGGTGGGTAGAGAGCATATGTTGATAACGACGATGGAATATATAGCGCTTCTGCCTGTACGTAACTTGTTGATGTTAATACTAGCATTAATGGACAAATAACTTTTTTTAGCACACAACCCTCATGACAATTTTCTACACGCATAATATTGCGCTAATTTACATAATAACCAACTTGAATTGCGCTAGTTTACCTGAATTTTTGATTAAATAACCATCACTTTATAGTGGCACTATGCCAATATCATAAACTTTCGCAGTAGCCGTGATCTAACCTTCTAAAATCTTTACAATAGCTCACCTAACAGTATACCAACTTAAAAATGAGACTCTTTTGCATACTTTAGAACAATTACGCTCAGGCCAACTTAAAGGCATCACTCATTTGACATTAAGTGAACAGCTGACCCAATTTCCGGAAGAAATTCTAACACTGAGTGACAGCTTGGAAGTGTTAGATCTGACCAATAACCAATTAACACATTTGCCTGATAGTTTCAGTCAATTAACCCAATTACGTATTATTTTCATTTCAAATAACTGTTTTACAGCATTACCCACCGTATTAGGTTTGTGTCCTAATCTTGAAATGATCGGCTTTAAATCGAACCAAATCAAAACTGTTGAAGCAAGCGCACTGCCTAAAAAATTACGCTGGTTGATCTTAACAGATAATAAAATAACCGCCCTCCCTGAAGCGCTTGGAGACTGCATCCATTTACAAAAATTGGCATTAGCGGGAAATACACTCACCGCACTGCCGCTTTCTATGAATCAATTAGTTAACTTACAGTTAATACGATTATCGGCGAATGCACTCACAGCCTTTCCCAACCAACTACTTGATCTACCTAAATTGGCGTGGCTCGCTTTTTCTGGTAATGATTTTAATCGTCATCAGCAGGTGACTAATTCACTGCCTTATGTTACTTCAAATGATTACCAACTAGAGCAAGTATTAGGGCAAGGGGCTTCTGGGGTCATTTCATTAGCACGATGGTTATCTAATCCACATCAGCTTGATAACAATATCGCGGTTAAAGTCTTTAAAGGACAAGTTACCTCGGATGGTTACCCGCAAGATGAACTAAATGCATGCTTAAAAACAGGTTCCCATCCCAATTTAGTAGCGTCATTAGCACAAGTGAATGAACCGAATTATCTCGCCTTGATCATGGCGTTAATTCCAGCCCATTATCATAACCTCGGCTTGCCACCATCGTTAGCCACTTGTACGCGAGACACATTCCCAGCTGAATTTACACTGTCAATTGCAGCAATCGCGACAATTGTTGAACAAATGACCGCGGTAATTAGCCATATGCAGACACAAGGGGTTGCTCATGGTGATATTTATGCACACAACGTTCTGGTTGACGATAATGCTAATATTTTAGTGGGCGATTTTGGGGCGGCATCGATTTATGATGATCTTTTACCTGAACAACAACAAAAAATCGCTGTGATTGAATGGCGAGCAGTAGGGTATTTTATCGAAGATTTGCTGTCTATTTGCCAAGTTGAAGATCGGCATACCGACCTCTACCAACAATTACACACCCAAGCCAAAAGCTATATTGTAGCGTAATGGCCACCTAATCACCTCTTAGCACCCTTTAATGTCTCGCCTTACTCAATTTATATCGATACACATAAATTGAGTAAATTGGCTACTCAACATTCAGATAAACATTCAGTTTAAATTATTACTATTCAATAGATTAAATGTCTTTCAGTGGCCTATTTTTCAAATAAATATCAAACGAATAGCATAATTCCACTTGACGGTAGCTTATACGTCAGCTTAAATTTAACATAACTGCAACACATTATAATTCATGACTAATTTGTGAGACGGAGTGCTTATGGCTCAACTGCAAACACCTGCTGACATGATCATCAAATGGGCTAATGAACGCCCTAACGATATTTATTTAAAGCAAATCATCAATCGTGAATTTGTTAATTACACTTATGCAAGTGTTGCGGATAAAGCTCAACGTTTAGTAACAGCATTCCAACAATTAGGTATTCAGCCAGGCGATCGTATTGCACTGGTTTCTAAAAATTGTGCTGAATGGTTTATCTGTGATTTAGCCATGATGCTAGGGGGTTATGTTAGCGTACCCATCTTCCCCACCGCGGGGGCTGACACAATTAGTCATTGTATTGATCATAGTGACGCGACATTAATCATTATAGGAAAACTCGACAGCCCAACAGCGATCAATGAAGTTACTGCAAGCCACCCACAGTTACCCACTATCGCCTTTTCTTATCCGGGCACACCAGCAGGTCAATTTCAATTAGATACACTCATTGAACAGTATTTGCCAACCTCAGAGCGGTGTTCACATCATGACACTGATTTAATGTCGATTGTATATACATCCGGTACCTCAGGTATGCCTAAAGGCGCCATGCTAACCTATGGCGCTTTTGTCTGGTCATCACAAAAAATTATTGAGCATATTAGCTTAGAAGCAAATGAACGTTTATTTTCATATTTACCGTTAGCGCATATTACTGAACGTGTTTATATTTTTGGCTCTTCGATTATGTCAGGCTTACAAGTCGCTTTTCCTGAATCTCTTGATACTTTTATTGATGATGTGAAAATGCATCGTCCTACTATTTTTGTTTCTGTACCCCGTTTATGGACTTTATTCCAACAACGGATCCAAGATAAACTGCCACAAAATAGATTAAATATTCTGCTCAAGATTCCTTTAATATCAACATTGATTAAACGTAAGTTAGCCCAAGGGTTAGGGTTAGACCAAGCGCGTGTCCTCGGCTGTGGTTCAGCACCTGTCTCGGCTGGGTTATTACAGTGGTATGAAAGTATTGGTCTCAATATTACCGAAGCATGGGGAATGACGGAATCATTTGCTTACAGCACCCTTAATCATCCTTATCGCAGTGATAAAATAGGTACTGTCGGTAATGCAGGCCCAGGTATTGAGTTAAAAATTGCCGCAGATAAAGAAATTTTAGTCCGTAGCCAAGGCTTATTTAGTGGCTATTATAATAATCCTCAGGCAACACAAGAAAGTTTTGATAACGAAGGATGGCTACATACAGGTGATATTGGTAATTTAGACAATGATGGCTATTTAACCATTCAAGGCCGTAAGAAAGACACCTTCAAAACCGCCAAAGGCAAGTTTGTTTCTCCAGTTCCGATTGAAAAACGTTTCATGGAGCTCGGTAACTTTGAAATGGTATGCTTAATTGGTTCAGGCATGTCGGCCCCTATACTGTTAGCGATTGCTCATCATTATCCGCAGCTTAATCGTGAACGTTATCAAAAAAAGCTCCTCGATATTTTAGTTAAAATAAATAACGAACTAGAATCTCATCAAAAAATCAAAGGCATATTGATGATTAAAGAGCCTTGGAGCATTGAAAACGGTATCTTAACGCCAACATTAAAAATAAAACGTCACCTGTTAGAACAAGATTACGCAACCATTGATGAAAATTGGAATGATGAACAGATTATTCACTGGCAGCAATAATTAATATTGTGGTAATTTTGTGATTTTTACTCTATTTCTTACTATATAAGAATTATAGTAATTTAAAATAAATAATATTCAGTATTGAAATGGGCAAATATCAATATAATCTAATTGAATAATCAAATTTATTATTTAGATGCCTTTATATCTAAAAATATATTAATTATTGTGTAATAAAATATTATAAGTGTCCGTATATGTTTACATTGTTGGTATTTTAACAGCAGTCCTATTAGCTTGTGTTTAATAAAAATAAATTTATTATAACTTCATCTTATTTATATATTTATTAACAAGGATTATTCTAATGGCTAAAGGCGATATCAAAACAACTAAAGGAAAACGTCGTGTTCATTCTCATGGTAATGCTCGCTTAACAACAGAAGGTAAGAGAAAACATCATAGCGCTTAATTGCATATTCATGAATGATACTAATTCAAGATCGTTTTCTTTAATCAGTATCATTCATTTAACGATTAATATGTTTTAATCTGCTTACTATTAAGCCATTCAACCATATCAAAATATTTCTCATGAACACGATACATCGCAAAAAATTGCGTTGTTATTTCATCTTTTTCATTATAACAATGAACAAAATTATCCAAATTAGAACGCTTACGAGCACCGAAGAACACTGATTTACCATCATCTAAACGTAAGAAACGCTCAATATCGCCTTCATCACAAATATCACGATCAGACATAACAAAAAATAAGTTATTAAAATCAACGCGTTTTTTTCTTCGTTCCCATTTATCTTTTACTTCGGCAAATGATGAGTCATGAATAAAGTGAATTTCAATATCCCCTAACTTACCCAAAATATAAGGATAAGAATCAATATACTTAGAGCTTGTCGCTTGTTCTAATTCTAATGATAAATAGTATTTAAGGTTTTCACAAAATTTCAGATAACAATCTGAATAGAAAAAACAACCTACGGTAGGTGAATTAAAAGGTTGAGCTAAATCACTGCAAGTTAGACCACCGATACAGTTATTAGAGATCAGGCTGAAATTTTTATTCTTTAATCTTGCTTGTAATTTCTTATTAACATGAGAACGATAAACTTTATATAATGTTCTTTTATATACATAAGATATAATGCGTTGAATCATCAATTAAACCTTTAAAACATAATTAGACTATATAAGTGATATTATTTAATACTCACTCTAATAATAAATTTGGAATTTTGCACATTATATAAGTTACAAGCAGATAAAACAAATAAATAACATAAGTAAAATTTATACATTAGTATGGAAATTTAATTGATTTTTATATATACCAAGACAACTAATTGCTTATATCAATTATTATTATTAATCCCAAAAATAGCGCGCCCCCCAGCGTGACAAACTTATACCAACTACATTCATTACTTACAGCTAGATAACAAGCTAATCCCGCGTCATTCCCTACAGCGAGGTTACGAGCAAGATAGGGAATCTACCTTCCACGTATTGTAGAGTAACTATGCTCATTGATGTTTTAGTGGATGTTCATTGCTGTCTTTAATGCTCAAACACGTGGTGAATAGATCACGGATAGTTCGTCCCTCCCTTTCGAGATGACGGATAATAGCCTGCGGATATTCACTGTAAAAAATAGCCATAAAAGAGACGCAAAAAATCCTCACATTTCTGACGAGGATTCGTTGTGTTGTGAAGCGGACGGGACTTGCCATTCCGAAAATCAGCGCGCCCCAGCGTGACAAACTTATATCAACTACATTCATCACTTACAGCTAGATGACAAGCTAACCCCGCGTCATTCCCTACAGCGAGGTTACGAGCGAGATAGGGAATCTACCTTCCACGTGTTGTAGAGTAACTCTTCTCATTGATGTTTTAGCGAATGTTCATTGCTGTCTTTAATGCTCAAACACGGGGTGAATAGATCACGGATAGTTCGTGCCTTCCTTCCGAGATGACGGATCATAACCTGCGGATATTTATTGTAAAAAATAGCCATAAAATAGACGCAAAAAATCCTCACATTTCTGACGAGGCTTCGTTGTGTTGTGAAGCGGACGGGACTTGCCATTCCGAAAATCAGCGCGCGCCCAAGCGTGACAGGCTGATTATTCACACTTATGCCATCACTTATCGTATCTAACATTTAATCCAGATTTTTAAATTCCAGACGCAAAAAAGCCTCGTCATTTCTGACGAGGCTTCGTTGTGTTGGCGGAGCGGACGGGACTCGAACCCGCGACCCCCGGCGTGACAGGCCGGTATTCTAACCAACTGAACTACCGCTCCAATTCTGTATGAAACTCGATTAAATCAAATTTCTAGAATGTGGCGGAGAGATAGGGATTTGAACCCTAGATACGCTATAAACGTATGCTGGTTTTCAAGACCAGTGCTTTCAACCGCTCAGCCATCTCTCCAATGCCGCGCATGATAGCGAGGTTAACTGATGCTGTAAAGCTAAAATTTAATTAAAAATATCAACCGCTTGTTTTTTGCACCATTGTGATACTTTATCGTTTATTTGAACACAAAAAAGCCGACAAACTGTCGGCCTTTGAGAATTACAAATAAGTGTTTATTTTATTTTTCAGCTGCAATCACCGAGATTTCAACCAATAAAACATCACGTGCCATACTGGCTTCAACACAAGCTCGTGCAGGGGCATAACCCTCAGGAACCCAGTTATCCCATACGGCATTCATTTCGGCAAACAGACTCATATCTTTGATATAAATAGTTGCAGATAACATATGTTGTTTATCACTGCCGGCTTGTTCAAGCAGCGTTTCAACTTTATCAAGCATCGTCTGTGTCTGCTCAGTAATATCTTTGGTTGCATCAGCACAAACTTGACCACAAAGATAAATGGTACCATTGTACTTAACAACACGACTCATACGGGCTTTCGTTTCTTGACGCTCGATCATAAGGCTCTCTCAGATAGGTTTAAATAAGCAAATAATTCACTCTTAACCCCACCAAGATAGCAAATAAACTTACTTTTTTGTATTTTATTGCAAATAATTTTTAATCATTTACCTAGTGAATCTTCTAAACGTGCTTTCCAGATAGCCATTGCTAGTGCTGGTTTACGTAAAACTTCAGGGGTTGGAATCCAACCATGCTTAATTTTAGCAAATACATCAAAGCGTTCAGCAGTACCCGCCATAGCCTCGGCAACCACTTTACCTGCAATATTGGTCAATCCAACACCATGACCGGTGTAACCATGGGCAACATAAATATCATTACCTAAATGATCAATTTGTGGCATGTAAGAGCGCGTTACCGCAAACAATCCACCCCAATGATATTCCATTTTCACATCAGCAAGCTGTGGGAATACGGTGATCATTCGCTGGCGTAGACGCTCACTTGAATCGCTGTATTCACCATTAAATGGGTGATTAACACCACCAAACAGAATACGACCATCGGGGGTTGGGCGGTAATAATCAAGGCTGTTATTTAAATCTGACATTGCCATCATATTACTGATAGGTTGACGATCACCAAGTTGTTCAGTAACACCAATGTATGACACAACCGGTAATACAACACTTTGTGCTTTACGGTGTAACCCATCAAGGTATGCATTACAAGCTAATAAAACTTGCTTCGCTTTAACCTGACCTTTTGGAGTATGGATAATATGCGGGTTGCCTTTATCAAGTTTCACCGCAGGCGTATTTTCAAAAATAGTCGCGCCTAAGTCTAGTGCTGCTTGTGCTAGACCTAAAGTATAATTCAATGGGTGCATGTGGGCACTGTTTGAATCGTACAATCCACCTAAATAACGTTCAGTATGTGCAACTTGTTGAACCTTGTCTTTATCCCACCAGCTAGCACTTGGATAATCATAACGACCCTGTTTAAGGTCATACCAAGACTTTAGCTCTGTTTCTTGGCTTTTCTTCAATGCTAATTCGATATAGCCTTGTTGAAAATCACAGTCAATATTGAATTTCTCAATTCGATCACGAGCAATATCAATCGCCTCGCAAGACAGATCCCACAGTTGTTTGCCCCACTCAGGTCCGTACGTTTCATCAACTTCACGTAACCCTAGGCAATAACCTACTAAACATTGACCGCCATTACGACCAGATCCACCCCATGCTAAACGTTGTGATTCAAGCACCACAACCGAGAACCCTTTTTGACGCAATTCAATCGCGGCATTTAACCCCGTCATCCCGCCACCAATGATACATACATCAGCTTCAATCGCTTGATCAAGTAGTGGTTGTTCAGGTAACGCATTCACGGTTGCTTGGTAGTAACTATCGATATATTGACTGCTGATTGACATTCCAATTGCCCACAAAAAAATACAGGTTAAAAATCGCGCGGATAATGTCACGACTTTCACGCCTTCACAAGCGATTTATTACTGTGATCTAGTTCATAATTTAACATGATAGTTTTTGACACAAATAAAGTTATCTCTAATATCCGCGCTCAGATCTGACTTACCTGGTCAATTTAGGAATTAATAATATGAATAAGATATTTAAAGGGGTGACCACACTAGCATTCGCACTTTCAGCATTTAATGTTTCGGCAGCAAATGACGTGCTTAACGTTTACAACTGGGCAGAATATATGCCAACAGATGTAATCAAAGCCTTTGAAAAAGAATATGATGTTACTGTCAACTACTCTACGTTTGATAATAATGAGTCGATGTACACCAAACTGAAGCTACTCGATAGCAAAGGTTATGATGTCGCATTTGCTTCTACATATTTTATTGAAAAAATGGCTCGTGAAGGCATGCTTGCAAAGATAGATAAAAGCAAAATGCATCACTTAAATGACGTCTATCCTGGTCTAATGAAACAACCTTTTGATCCTAATAATGATTACTCTTTACCTTATGTATGGGGTTTAACTGGGATCAGCTACAATGCCGAAGTGATCACTCATGATCAGGTAACAAGTTGGAATGATCTATGGAACAAAAATTTTGAACAACAAGTCATGTTACTTGATGATGTTCGAGATGTGTTTGGTATGGCACTACGCGCACAAGGCGATAGCATAAACAGCACCAGTGAAACAGAGATTAAGCAAGCTTACGAAAAATTACTTCAGTTACGCCAAAATATCGTGGTTTATAATTCAGATGCACCCCATGTTCCTTATGTAACAGGAGAAGCAATGGTGGGTATGCAATGGAATGGTAACGCTTTTATGGCGAAAAAAGAGATGCCAGAGCTTAAGTTTGTCTATCCAACCGAAGGCGCTATTTTATGGATGGATAACTTTATTGTGCCAAAAGGCAGTGAAAATAAAGATCTCGCATTCAAATTTATTGATTTCTTTATGCGACCTGAAAATCAGGCAAAAATTGTTGAAGAGCTAGGTTTCCCTGCACCAAACAAACAAGCCAAACAGTTTTTACCAGCTGAATTACAAAATGACCCGATGATTTTCCCGACAGACGAGCAAGTCAATAATGGCGAGTTTACTGATGATGTCGGTGATGCAGTTAATATTTACCAAAAATATTGGCAGATGCTAAAAAGCTAATCACAAAAAAGGCTACAGTTAATCATTAACTGTAGCCTCTCTAGTGTTATATCACTACTCCGTTACATTAGTTCATATCTAAACCAGCAGCATTCAATTGTGGTAATAAATCAGCAACCGCAAGTGGTGTATTCCAATCAATATGAATTAACGTCGTTCCCATCTTACGACATGCTTGTGGTAATACAGCATCATGAAATGCATCAATATCACTAATATAGCCCAGATCTAATCCCATTTCCTCTGCACGTCCACGCTGACGCATACGACTATAAGCCACTTCAGGATCTGTTTTTAAATAAATACAATAATCAATGGTTGGATATTGATTGATTTGACTGATCAAATGCTGGTAGCACGCCATGTGTTTGGCAATATCTTCAGCGGTGCTGTTGTAATTGGCAATACAAGCATGGGTAAAAACTAAATCACTCAGTAAAGAACGCTCAATAATATAGACACCTTGAGGATCTAAATTATTCAACAGTTCAGCACGCTGAGCCGTGATGTAGCACTGAAAATTACTGCGAGCCTCAACGTTAAAGGGATCACGAGTAAATTCACCTAATAAATGTTGAAATTCAGGATCAGAATCTACTGGTTCTAAAATGGCGGTTGCATTTAAGGCTACGGCTAATTGAGGGAGTAATGTCGATTTACCGGCACCGATATTACCTTCTACACATATAATTTTGGGCTTATCCAAGAACTTTTCCCTCTGAAGACTTATAGACAGAGAACCACGCAGTGATGCTCTTAACATTTGCTAATGCAATAAACCCGACATTCTGAAACTAAACGTCACAAAAGACCATGCTTTATCTATCGTTTGACTATTTAAAAAGCAAAATATGGCACTTTAATTATTCAATTAACATTATTAACGACAATAACTATAGAGTTGTAGTGCATATAAAACACATTAAATACAATATATTACAAATAATATTAATAAACATAAAAAATAAAAGGCAAAATATTGCTCACGTGATAGCATTCTGAAAAATTTTACTTAACGGAATGACATCATGTCACTTGAAGCTGCAATCGCGTTCTTTTGTGCTATTTTCATCTTTGCAATTACTCCTGGCCCTGGCGTGTTTGCTATTCTCGCTAAAGCGATGGTTGAAGGTCCTCGTCAATGCGTAATGATGGCGTTAGGTATGGTCTGTAGTGATTTACTCTACTTACAGTTAGCCTGCTTTGGCTTAGCGACTATTGCTGAAAATTGGTCAGAAATCTTTGTGATTATTCGTTATTTAGGCGCAGGTTATTTAATTTACCTTGGTTATAAAATGTTGACGGCTTTATCACAAAACCAACAGTCAGATACTGAACAACAGCCACAACAAACACCTTTAGCCAGTTTTGGTCATGGCTTTTTGATTTCAGCCTCTAATCCTAAAGTCATTTTGTTCTATGTTTCCTTTTTACCGACGTTTATTGATTTAACCCGTTTAAACAGCACTGATATCATCCTAATTTCTGTTTTGTCATCCATTGCCTTGATGTCAGCCATTATGTTAGTTGCTTATGGCGCTTCACGATTAGCTAAAGTAATTAAGACACCCATCGCACAGCAACGATTAAACAAAACAGCGGGTAGCATTATGATTGCTGCAGGGGCCTATTTAGCGGTTAATAAGTAGTTGTTTGATTCGTGATTAACTAACCTTGTGTCATTCTCGACAGCAAGGTGACGAACAACCCCCGTCATTCCTACAACAAGGTGACGAACAACCACCCGTCATTCCCTACAACAAGGTGACGAACAACCACCCGTCATTCCCTACAGTGAGGTTACGAACGAGATAGGGAATCTACTTCCCACGTGTCGTAGAATGACTGTTTTCGTTGGGTTTTAACGCATGTTCACTGGTGTCTTTAATGCTCAAACACGTGATGAATAGATCACGGATAGTTCGTACCTCTCTTCCGAGATGACGGATAATAACTCGCGTTATTACCTGTAGTATTGTACGAACGACATTCATCGCTATTCCCTACAACAAGGTGACGAACAACCACCCGTCATTCCCTACAGTGAGGTTACGAACGAGATAGGGAATCTACTTCCCACGTGTCCTAGAATGACTGTTTTCGTTGGGTTTTAACGCATGTTCACTGGCGTCTTTAATGCTCAAATACGTAATGAATAGATCACGGATAGTTCGTACCTCTCTTCCGAGATGACGGATAATAACCGGTGGGTATTCGCTGTAAAAAATAGACGCAAAAAATCCTCACATTTCTGACGAGGATTCGTTGTGTTGTGAAGCGGACGGGACTTGCCATTCCGAAAATCAGCGCGCCCCCCAGCATGACAGGCCGATTATTGACATTTATGTCATCACTTATAGCATCTAGCATCTAGCATCTAGCATCTAGGTTTTTAAACTCCAGACGCAAAAAATCCCCGTCATTTCTGACGAGGATTCGTTGTGTTGGCGGAGCGGACGGGACTCGAACCCGCGACCCCCGGCGTGACAGGCCGGTATTCTAACCAACTGAACTACCGCTCCAATTCTGTGTGAAACTCGATAAATCAAATTTCTAGAATGTGGCGGAGAGATAGGGATTTGAACCCTAGATACGCTATAAACGTATGCTGGTTTTCAAGACCAGTGCTTTCAACCGCTCAGCCATCTCTCCAATGCCGCGAATAATACCTATCATCACGGTAGCTGTAAAGTCTTTTTGCTAAAAAACTATAACATTAGCTAATCCAATATCACTTATTAATCAAAATCATCAAAAAACAATCTTTGTGATTATAAAACTAGCATTTTCATGTTGTTACTCATTTATAAATATAGGTTATACAAAATGAACAATAGTTTGAATGAGCTTAGTGGCTAATTTTGCAGTCTGATTATCGTAGTCATATTCAGGATTCAACTCAGCGATATCAACAATCTTTACTTTGCCACTCGCCATAATGTGTTTAATCGCCCATTCAACCATGGATAAACTTACACCATGCATCCGCGTCATATTTGCGCCAGGGGCTATTGATGATGAAAACACATCAAGATCGATACTCAACTGAATACAATCAACGCTATCAATAAAACTATCTAGTTGTTCCTGTACCTGTTTTTTATTGCGGGTTGTCATTTGATGATCAAGTAACCATTGACAGCCAAGATCTTCTGCAAGTTTAAACATCGCTTGTGAATTAGCATGATCACAAATACCTAAACCAAGAAAATCAAAACTGCGTTGTTGATCTTTGCTATAACACCATGCCGCATGAAATGCAGACCCCGAACGCAACGATAATGATGGTCTTAGCTCAAAATGAGCATCAAAATTAATCACCCCCACCCGCGGTGGTATCAGCTGCGGTTGCTGATCTTCTGTAATAGTAATGGCTTCAGCACTAAAATCAGACAAAGCTTGATAGCTGGCAATTGAAATTTCATGTCCACCGCCAAGAACAACGGGAAAATGACCATCTCGTAAACTACGCAACAGCAATTGATGTTGTCTATGACTCACAGCGGCAAAACTATGATCATTGACGCTTTGTTCAATATCCCCTGCATCATAGAAGGGTAATTTAGTTTGTGAATGAGTACGAGGAAGAATACGCCGAATACTGGCAGGTCCTTCTTTGGCACCTTGCAAGCCACGCCCCCAATCAAGGCTAAGATCTGAAATTACACCAACCAGCATAATGCCACGCTGGCATTGTTGGGTATAAGGACGGATGAGCGTATGTTTACGATGATATAGCATCGGTTTTTGTGGCTCATTTTTAAATAACTTTTTTAATTGATCAACTAACATACGCCTATCTTCCCTATCTTTCACAAACAGCACACACTAGTGCTGCGGTGGTAATGCTCTCGCTGCTTGTAATACACACATTACAATTTTATTTTTACGGCTATTAATGCGCTCTGCAGGTGCCATCACGCTAACAGCACCAACAACTTTATTGCCCACAAATACGGGTGCACTGACACCAGAAACACCAACATCAATCTCTGAAGTACTGATCGCAAAACCATCTTGTTTAATCAAATCTAACTCAGCAATCCAAGTATCAATTTGCTGCGATTCTGTAATATCGTAATGTTCTAAAATCGTTAATTGGCGTGCCAATGGCAAATAAGCCAGAATGACCTTGGCAGATGCACCACGAATCAATGGCTGACTTTGACCTTTTTCATAACTACAACGAAGCGCATAAGGGCTATCAATACTGTCAACACATAAAGCATTAAATCCAACAGCAACCATATAAGCAGACATCTCACCCGTTTGCTGTTGTAAACGTTTCAATATTGGTCGAACGCCATCAGGTAACGGAGAATTCATGTCAAAATTACGTTGAAGTTGTAATGCAGCAGGCCCAGCACTGTAAGTATTACGACCATGATTTTCTTCAATTAAATTCCAATCACGAAGTAAGGCTAAATAGCGGTATAAGCTACTTATTGGCATTTCCATTTCGGTACTGAGCTGTTGTGCTTGCAGCGGTACATTAGATGCAGCAATGTGAATAAGCACTTGCAACAATTTTTCATTAGCACTGAGTGAATGAGTCACAGGTAGGTTATCTCTAATTTATGTGATGATTATTTGTAACCAATTATGTCACTAACAACAAGTGGTATTCTTATAATATGAGAAAATATGGGATTTATTTGCTTTATTTTATTACCTTACGAGAAATTAACCTATATTTGAAATCTTTAGCTTCAAAAATAACTATTCTGATTACTATTTTTAAGTTGGTTTATTATTTCAACGTAAACATAAAAAAATCGACTTTACTTAGCATAAATACAGATCTAACTAGCCAGAATTAAGGGGTACTGGTAAAATATTTGCATAATTGACCGTCTAAAACAGTAAAAGAGAGTGATTCCTCATGGGAAGAAAGTTCGAAGTACGCAAATTGTCTATGGCAAAAACCCAAGGCGCTAAGATCAAGGTTTACTCTAAGTACGGTAAAGAAATCTACGTTTGTGCTAAGAACGGCAGTCCAGATCCGGATAGCAACCTAGCACTTCGCCGTCTTATTGAAAAAGCGAAAAAAGATCAAGTACCAAGCCACGTTATCGACAAAGCGATTGATAAAGCGAAAGGCGGCGGCGGTGAAGATTACTCAACTGCACGTTACGAAGGTTTTGGCCCAGGCAACTGCATGGTTATCGTTGACTGTCTAACAGACAACAACAACCGTACTTTCATGGACGTTCGTCAAGCATTTGTTAAAAATAATGCGAAAATCGGTAGCCCAGGCACCGTTGGTCACATGTTTGAGCACCAAGCAGTATTTGAATTCAAAGGTACTGACGAAGAAGTTGTTCTTGAAAATCTAATGATGGAAGACGTTGACGTTACTGACATCACTTGTGAAGATGGCGAAATCACCGTTTATGCACCTCACACTGAGTTCTTTAAAGTTAAAAATGCACTTGCAGCAACAATGGCTGATGTAGAAATTGACTCTGAAGAAATTGCTTTCGTACCGCAGACAATGACTGAATTAGCTGGTGACGATATTGCAATGTTTGAAAAATTCCTTGATGCGCTAAACGATTGTGATGACGTACAAAACGTTTACCACAATGCTGAAATAGCTGACTAATTATAGATCGCTATTTTTCACAAAAAGGTCACTTCGGTGGCCTTTTTGTTTTTTAGCATTACTCGCTTAAAATATAATCTGGATCCTCTCAATAATCCTCGCACCAACCATGCCATTATTTTAATAGCTACTTAGATATTATATTGATAAAAAAGAGTCACGATTGCGCTTGTGAGCCTCATTATTTAAGCCTATAACTAATTGTAATATTAAATTATGTTTAATTTAAATGGCTTATTTTAACGAGATTTCAAGGATAAATATGAAAATTTTAATCGTATTAACATCTCATCACGCTTTAGGCGAAACCACAGCAAAAACAGGCCTATGGTTAGATGAATTTACTGTTCCATTTTACGCTTTTAAAGATAATAACTACGCCATTACTCTCGCCTCGCCGATGGGTGGACAAGTGCCGATTGATCCAAAAAGTGATACACCAGAGATGCAAACAGAATCTGTTCTGCGCTTTAAAAATGATCCTGAAGCCGTCACGCAATTAGCTAATACCTTACTATTATCAACTATTAACCCTGCTGATTATGATGCTGTATTTTATCCTGGCGGTCATGGACCACTGTGGGATCTATCACAAGATACCGCATCACAAAATATCATTGAATGCTGTTATCAACACAACAAACCAACAGGCCTTGTTTGCCATGGTCCCGCAGCATTAAAAGCACCGAAAAATCCTGATGGAAGCCCTCTCATCACAGGTAAAAATGTGACGGGATTTAGTGACAGTGAAGAAGCTGCGGTTGGACTCACTGATGTCGTCCCTTTTTTACTTGAAGATATGTTAACAAGCCAAGGTGCACATTATAGTAAAGGTCCCGATTGGGAGAGTTATATCGTCGTTGATAAAAATCTCATCACCGGACAGAATCCTGCGTCTGCACAAGCGGTTGCCCTTGAAATCATTCGTCAATTACATCAACAATAATGAAAGTTGAAATTCTTATGTGAATATTTATATTTCTTATTAAGAATCATATTGTTATAAAAACAAATCAAACATCAAACAAAAACCAGCAATAATAAATTATCGTTTATCGATAATTTATTATTGCTTTATAGATAACTGCTGTTTACATTAGACCTCGTTTTAGAACAATCCTCCCTCTAATTAATAAGGTCTACTATGAAAAAGTTATTATCGATTCTTGTATTAAGTTCAGTGTCATTGTTTGCAAATGCAGCAACAGTTGCTGTAACACAACCAGTGCTAGCACAAATAAACAGTATTTCAGTTTATAGCGGCGATAATGTTGATAATCAAAAAACAGCACTAAAAACAATTAATAAAGCCAGCGTTCCCGACTTCGCTCACTGCGCAGTTTATCTCCCTAAAAACCAAAAATCAGCGACAACAACAATCAAATTAGCCCGTAATGATGATGGCAAACTTTCAATCTCTTGTGGTGGCTAATTCATTATCATGCAGCCATTAACGATGAATAATATACTGCTGTTTATTGTTAACTAAAAAAGCCTAGCTATTTGATTAGCTAGGCTTTTAATATTAAGGCTGTAGGGGTTATTATTAATTATCCAACGGCCAATGATCAAAATAGATATGGCTTGCTTGCCAATCAACTTTTTGGTGGTTGTCGGCTAATAAATAACGTGCAACCGTAAAGGCAAATTCAAAACTCACCCCTAACCCACGTCCGGTAATAAATTGCCCATCAACAACCACTTTCTGTTTAACAAACTCACCATCATCGAATTTTTCAGCTAATTTATCGCCCGTTGTATACGTGCGACCTTGTAATAAATGATGCGCAGCAAGCACCTTAGCGCCAGAAGAACATAAGGCACAGATGTACTTCTTGGCATCAATATGGCGCTTTAGAAAAGCAATCACATTGGCATTTGCGGATAAATTATCAGTACCTTGCGGGCCACCGGGCATCATCACCGCATCATAAGTGGTGTCGAATTTATCGGCTAACACATAATCAGCACTAATTTTAGTTTCAAAGTAAGTATTAAGCGTAGTGGTTTCCATGCATGACAATACATCCACTTTAATATCTAGACGGCGCATAATGTCGATAAAAACCACCGCTTCACCTTCTTCAAAACCATCAGCAAGCAATACCGCAACATGTTTTACATCAGTCATAATACATTCCTATGCGCCTATTTGATCAATCATAGCCCGCACTTCGCGCACATTACCAGCAATCAGATCCCACTCATGATTAGCAATCGCACGGGTTGGTGCAATCCATGTTCCACCACATGCAATCACCTGAGGAATAGCTAAATACTCCCCCAAATTAAGTGGTGTTACACCACCTGTTGGCATCAATTGAATTTGGCTATAAGGCCCAACCAATGATTTAAGCATGTTAATGCCACCAGAGGCTTCGGCAGGGAAAAATTTAAGCGCACTCACACCAAGTTCTAACGCCTGTTCAACCAAACTTGGGTTATTAACCCCTGGGATCATTTTAATATTATTTTCTAAACAATATGTTACCGTCGAAGGATTAAACCCAGGACTAATCACAAAATCAGCACCAGCGGCAATAGCAGCATCAACTTGTTCTATCGTTAGCACTGTGCCTGCACACAATACAATCTGTGGATAGGCAGCGCGAATTAAGCGAATAGATTCAGCCGCCGCCGCAGTACGAAAGGTAATTTCAGCAGCAGGTAGGCCATTTTCGACTAACACTTTAGCGAGCGGCACCGCATCCGCTGCGTTTTCAATTTGAATTACTGGCATTACTCGCAATGCACGCAAACGATCAATCCATTCATTTGTCATCATAATTACTACTCATTAAATCCGTTAAATATTGGGTACATTGCTGAGGAATAACGGCCCCTCGATGTTGAATCACTTGAGCGGCAAGATTATTTCCCCACTGACAGCAAGCAATCATTGGCATACCTTTGGCCCATGCTGCTAAATAAGCCGCATTAAAAGAATCCCCAGCGGCGGTTGTATCAATGACATGTTCAATTTGATTACCGTCAACAAAACCTTGCTGACCGGCTTGCGACCACATTGCGCCTTTACTGCCTAATTTCACCACCACTTGACTGACACCTAAACGGTGCAAACGCTCAGCAATAACCTCAGCGGAAGTGTTGACTTCACCGCGTAATAAATCCTCATCATCAGCGGTCACTAAAGCAATATCCGCTAATCGATACAGTTCTGATAGCCATGTTTTAGCATGCGTTGCACCATTCCATAACCGTGGTCGATAATTAGAATCAACCGCAATTTTACAACCAGAAGCTTTTAAGTTTGCAAGGGCTTCAATGAGTTTAATTTTGCCATGCTCCGGTAAAATCGCCAAAGAGATCCCTGAGAGGTAGATCAAATCATAGTCTTTTAATTGTGCAATAATTTGTGAAAACTGAGCATGCTCACACATATAACGTGCGGCTGAATCACTGCGCCAATAGTGAAAGCTGCGCTCTCCTTGTGGATCGATTTCAATCGCATACATGCCGGGTAATTTATCGCGTTCACGCATCACAAAACGACAATCAATGCCTTCATGCTGCCATGCATCAACCATAGCATTACTGTAATTATCAATGCCGAGTGCGGTGATATAACTTGGGGAACGTTGAGGAAGTAATCGAGAGAGATAAATCGCAGTATTAAGCGTATCACCACCAAAATTTTGCTGTTGGGTCGCAAAAGGCGTTCCACTTAGCTCAATCATACACTCACCCAAAATAGCGATGTTGCGCTTTATTGCTGAATTTGGAAATGTCATTTTTCTTCACCTACGAGCCATTATTAGCTGTCAGAAAAAAGGCCATGACGACGAGATATGGGAATCAATCATGGCCAAAAAACATCATCACTCAAAGTTATAAATGCAATACCAAATAAAGCGATTAACTTTAGGGGGAACTAGCATTACATTGTGTCATCCTTGGCGAGAGGTTATATTCTGTGATTAATTACGCTTTTCCTTCGCTACCACATACACGAATTTTATCTTGAATGACTTTCTTCATTGCCGCTTTACCCGGAATAATATAATGACGTGGGTCATTCGCTTCTGGGTGCTCAATAAAATATTGTTTCACTGCATCAGCAAACGCAATTTTAAGTTCGGTAGCGACATTGACTTTAGTAATACCCAATTCGATGCAACGACGTACATCTTCATCTGGCACACCTGAAGCACCATGTAGCACTAACGGTGTATCTGTTTTACTACGAATAATCCCCAAACGATCAAAATCTAATTGAGGTTGTTCTTTGTACATACCATGAGCTGTACCAATCGCAATCGCTAATGAATCAATACCCGTCGCATTAATAAATTCTATGGCTGCATCAGGGTCGGTATAAAGTGCATCTTTATCTTCAACAATAAGATCGTCTTCTTGACCGCCTAAACGGCCTAATTCTGCTTCAACTGAACAATCCCAACCATGACAGAACTGCACGACTTTACGAGTAATATCAATATTGCCTTCAAAGCTATGATGAGAACCATCAATCATCGCTGATTTAATGCCAGCTTCTACTTTAGTGCGGATGTCACTAAACGACTCATGGTGATCCATGTGTAATGCAATTGGCGTTTGATAAATATTTGCCGCTTTAAGACAAATACCCACTAAGTAATCAGTGCCAGCATAAGAATAAGTGCCAGGTGTGCCAGCCAGAATAACGGGAGAACGCATCTCAGCCGCAGTTTCAAGCACAACTTGAATCGTCTCAAGATTATGAATATTAAAAGCAGGAACGGCATAGCCGCCTAGCTGCGCTTTTAGCAGCATTTCACGCGAAGAAACCAAAAACATAAAAAACCTCAAACCTTCCGTTAACTTTCGATTTAGATAGTATTCGAAAACAAAGACAAATAAAAAGATCTAAATCACATAAATGCTTTCAAACCGAAAAAAAGTAACTAAACGAAATCAAAAGAAGTGTGACATTTTGGATGAATAGCAGGTAATACCTTTACGCAATAAGTTATTCTTTGGTCTTTCCGCCCGCCCAAGTATATTTTCAAGCCAATAATGGCGGGGTAATTGTGGATCTAAACGACGAGATAATGGCGTTTGCTCAGTGATATAATCATTTTTGAATATTACTACCACCTCTTTCGTTTCGAAAATGCCAATCACTTGCGCATTTATCGCTGGCAATGAAAAATTAAAATCCCCTTGCTCAATCGGTAATGGTTGTTGCTCGGCTTGCCACAAGCCACAGCGATCCCCACAAAATAAAGCAATGTTGAGTGCTCGTAACGACCAAAAGCTACTCGCAGGGCCACTGTAGTTATCAACCAGACGGGTATCGTCGCTAAACAATCCTTGGGTTGGCGCACCATGTTGCATTGCACCATTGCCAATAAAATATTCCAAGCTAGTTGCAAAGGCGCGTTGAGCTTCACCAGCAGAAATTACATCACTGTGCTGATCAATCGCCATAATTAATGGCGCAGCGGCAGCTAAACGGTAACAAGCACTACGGCCAAAGAAAGGCAAACCTTCAGCGGTAAATAAATAGCGATATTGGCTAACAAAATCCGCAAGAGTTTGATGAATAAATTCACTATCAAACCCTGAATCAATTTGATCAAGCCAATAGAGTGAGTAATGAAATCCCCACGCGTTATAGTAATCGTAGTTACCTTTAGCGCCATCACGAAACCAGCCATCACCAACATGAAATTGTTTTACCCGTTCATATTTATCGTAAGCAACGGTATCTTCTCCCGTTAACGCCTTAATCACTAATTGCACCGTTAACGGAAATAAGTGCCAATTATTATCCACTGTTTGGCAGTGATTCACTTGCTTAAACCACGTGATAATTTGGGTCTGCTCAGCAGTGGTCATTGGTTGCCAAACATGTTCACGACTCAGCCATAATGCCAGCGCTAAATCGGCACTTTCACAAATACGTTGATCATAATCGTGTAATGTTCCCCAATACCCCGCATGTCGAGGATCAGTTCCCGCTAAGAAAGCATTGCGCAACATAGCAATAAGATCCAAAGACTGACCATTTAGCCCCGCTAGCGGCTGCGAACCATGTTGGCTTATCCACGCTGCTAATGTTGGCAATACACGGCTAGAGCCTTCCATCGCATCGGTACGTGCACTTTGCTGACTCGGGCGACCAGGATAATAAGCATGGCTATAATCCCATACTGCGTAATGCTCAAACGCTTCAGCAACATAACGTACTAAGTATTCGCATTTATTCTCAATACTTAGCGCATCATCAGTAAAACATGCCGCTATTGCAGCATCATTATTAGAATAAGTAGGCGCTTTCATTTTTAAACGCACTAGTCGCTGTTTAAATAGCTTAAAGTACATCGCAATGGTTGGGTGTTCATAAGGAATAGTTGGTCGCTCAGTTGCTTGAATCGTTTTCGCTATATAGGGTGGCTGTAGCGTTATATGATGAGGTTTGGTTAATCTATCCAACTCAGGCTCAGTGACTGCGGTAGGTGTTTGAATATCATTTATCATTGTCGTCCTCCATGGACAATAACGCACCACGATCATATTGATATCCCTTCAACATAACGGTGATGCGATAATATATAATTTGTTATTAACCTTTTGCTGATTCAGTTAATACTTGATAACGATCTTGTCCCCATGCCACTGGCTTAGGTTTATCTTTGATCCACTCATAAAAAGCTTGTTTCATTTGCTTCACTTTTTGTGGGTATTGCAGAGCCAGATCTTTTCGTTCACTTGGATCAAGCTTGTCATTGAATAATTTCACTTTATTAGTGCCATCATCATAGAAATACAATGCCCATTCTTGATCACGAATTGCCCATGAACCTTTTGATAATTTCTCTACATTTGGATTTTTAGGAATATCATTCGATTCATAAGTGATCCATTTCCAGTAGCCGTGCCAAAATGCATCATTTTCTTCACTGTAATGCTTGGCACCAGGGCCAGCCCAGTAAATGTATTGGTGTGGCGATTGTTTTGTTTTACCTTCAAGCACTGGCAAAATATTTTTACCATCAACCTTCATTTCTGCTGGAATAGTAATCCCCGCCGCTGTCAGTGCTGTTGGCAAAATATCTAATGCTGAGATCAAAGTATCATTGGTACCACCAGCAGGAATATGCTTCGGCCAATAAGCAACAAATGGCACCCGCACACCACCGTTATACATCTGGCCTTTATAGCCACGATCCATACCATTCATTGGCATTGGTGACTCATGTACCGCGCCATTATCCGATAAGAAGAAAATGAGCGTATTGTCTAATTCACCCTTTTTCTTCAGCAGTTCAACAATTTGTCCAAGCCCTTCATCGGCAGCATTGATCGCCGCAAAATATTTATCTGCTTCAACGTTACCCGTTTTAAAACGCTCCATATATTTCGCAGGTGACGCTTCTTCTAAGGGAATATGCGGCACACTAAACGCAAGGTTAATAAAGAACGGTTTATCGCCACTTTGCTCTATAAACTGCAACGCTTCATTGGTTAAGTTATGGGTTAAATAACCCGGTGCTGGAATATTTTTACCATTTTGATAAATAGCAGGTGAATCCCATAACGCGGCACCAGAGGCGTAAAAACTGTAGGAATAATTAAATCCACGTTGTTCTGGTGAATATTCTTTGGGGGTGACAGGGATCTGATTATCGTGGTAATCACGCGTTTTGTTGTTATCTGCAACGGCATTTTTACTGCTTATTTTTGAATTGTGCCACTTACCAATATTGGCAGTATTGTAGCCATTTTCTTGAAATAGAGCAGGAAGTAGTTTGATGTCTAATGGCACACCTTGCAGCGCATCATCATTACTGTAAGTACCAAAACTGGTTGGGTAACGACCGGTAAAAATACCCGCACGCGAAGGACCACAAACAGGGTGAGCCACAAAGGCATTGGTCATCTTCACGCCTTGCTGAGCTAAACTTGCCACGGTTGGCATTGCACGTTTAGCAGCATCCACCATTTTATCAAAATCACCTTGATAACGTACTGGGACAGGACGATCAGCCAAGGTCTTTTTATCTAAACTGTCTAATGCAAAATCTAACTGACCTGTCCCCAGATCATCCATCACCACTAATAATACATTGGGTTGTTTTGCAGTGGCAGTCTCTGGGGCTGCATTCACCACAGTAGAAGAGGCCATGCAGGCAGCAGCCACAAAACTCGCAATTACCGTCTTCTTCGTCGAGGACAGATTCATTATATACTCCTTGTAATATACTGCTGTAACACACAGCAATATGGCTTTAAATTCAATTAAATAACTAATATTATGCTGAGCGAAGTTGCGCTAAATAAGGTAATGCATCTACTGCTGTACCACCTTGTTGAATCGCCTGACTCATCATGTGCATTGCAGGAGCGGTATGGCGGAAAATCTGCTGATAGGAACCACACAGATAATTTTGTTTATGCTTTTCACCCACAACACTCACCAAACGATGTTTAGGGCAACCGCCATAACACAACCCATGCACCTCACATTGCTGACATTGTTGAGTCAGCTTTTGAGATTTAGCACTGCCAAAACGCTGTTGTTGTTTACTGGTCGCGAGTTTCACAAGTTCTGTGGTCGCAATATTGCCGAGTTTATTGGCGGGATAAACATAATGATCACACGAATAAATATCGCCATTGGCTTCAATCACCATCGCTTGACCACATTCTTTTGATTGCACGCAAACAGAGGCAGGATACCCAAGCCATGTCGCTAAAATACTGTCAAACATTCGCACAAACACAGTACCGACATCGTGCTGTAACCACTCATCAAACACTTCACTCATAAACTGACCATAACCCTCAGCAGGCACTGAAAAATGGGTTAATGGTGCATCTTTTTGAGGTGAATAATGACCGCTGGTATTAGTTTGATATTGCGGTTGGACTTCAACGATAGGAATAAACTGTAAGTGACGCGCTCCAAGTGAGGTTAAAAAGCGGTAAGTCTCACGGCCTTTATGCCAATTTTGATCATTGATAACCGTAAGAATATTAAATTCAACCTGATATTCTAAAAGTAACTCAATCGCTTTTTTAACTCGCTCAAAAGTGGGTTTACCGTTCACTGAAATACGATATTTATCATGTACTTCAGGAGTACCATCCACAGAAACGCCAATCAGAAAATTATGTTCGGCAAAAAATTGCGCCCACTGCCGATTAATCGCCACCGCATTGGTTTGAAAGCTATTGGTAATATTTTTACCCGCGCCATATTGGGCTTGATATTTAACCACGTTGCGGAAAAAATCTAGCCCAGCAAGCGTGGGCTCTCCCCCCTGCCATGAAAAGTCGATTTCAGTGCTATTTTGGCTGGCAATATAATAGCGGACATAACGCTTTAACGTGGCATCTGACATTTGATCACTACTTGGTATGGCCGCATTCGTCGTACTTGCAGCCGATCCACAACTGTTACTACTGGTATTACCAACCACGGTTTCTTTTTCTAAATAAAAGCAGTAATCACACTTTAAATTACAACGATAACTGGTTGGCTTAGCCATCATATGAAAACGTGCTTGCTGAGAATGGAATGAAGACAAAGCCATAATGAACCTTTAAAAGACTTTCGAAATACTGATAACGCATAATACGAAAGAAAACGAAAGATTAAAGCGGCAAGGATCACAAACGAATAAAAATGAAAGCTAACGTAAGTGTTTTGTCTTATAACGCAGAAAATAAAAATAAAAAAACTGCTGCTGAATATATAAATACATATCAGCAACAGTTATAGAGCAAAGTTTACGGCTCACATTAGCTAGCAGATAATTTTTTCAGAGTAAACGGATAACTTTGACCAACTAAACCTTCGACATTAATCATCAGATTTCCTTGCCCATCAAGTTGTAATCGCTGCTCAGAATCAGTTTCAATCTTAACTGACTTATTTAACTTTATATGTAACATCGTTTGCGTTTGTAATGGATCACTAACCACTATATTTAACTCACGATCATCTTTTTCAACCATGATCGCCATTTTGGAAACTGCAGTGATCTGCTTGGTGATTACAACGGCTTGGTCTGTCCATACATTAGCTGCTGTTATCTCTTCATCTTTATGAGTGACGATATGGGCTAAGTGATCATTACGACGTACTTTAATCGGCATTTCTTCAACAAACTCTTGAGCATCTTCTTTATCCGCATTAGGCAGTAATACATAGGCATAATGATCATTCTGAGGTGTTTGTTCTATGGTGGCGGCAACAAAATTTGCACTCACTTGTCCACTACGCGTTCCAATTTCACTCCAATCACCACTGCGTAATTGCTGTTCAACAGTAACGGTGGTTGGCTGTAAGAATACATAGCTAATATCTGCATCATCAAGCTCATTATTGCTAAGTGTTAATGTCCGTAATTTCATGGTGTGGCTTAATTGTGGTTGCCAACGCTTACCGTTAACAAACAGCTTATTATTACCAACTTCGGCTAATTTTCGATTCATCACGGTTGTGGTAATATCAGCTTGAGTTGTAGAACTAATATCTGAGCCTAGCATCACGATCTCATCTTCAAACATAAACCATGACTTATTAGCCGTTAACGTATTATCCCAGTTGCTAAACGCCATGCCTGCAGCACCAATCTCTTTCAAAGCCACCGAGCCAACCCAATCCATTTGTGTTTGACGCCCCCCTCGAATTTGATTTCGCTGACCACCACAATCAGACATCAATTGATTATCGACCGTGGTTCCTTCTAGTCGATAACGGTTTACTGCCGGCCAATAGTCTTGGTAATGATCAAGTTGACCATTGTAGAGATAGCCCATCCCATCTCCAGTAAACCACCCTTGTTTATTTTCATTATTCATACATTCAAAATTACCAAGACGGCTAGAATGCATTGCTAAACTAAAGGTCCAATCATCACCACGATAAACGACGCGATCCATTGCTGGATAATTAAAGAAACCTTGCAACTGTTGCTCGCCATTAATACTGGTATCAGCCATTAATAGTTTGGCTTTTTGGTAGTTACCAACATGATTAATCGAAGTAAAAAAATCAATAGACGTATCTTGCGTGATCTGTGTTTTAATTAAATCTTGTAACCGTAATTTTGTTTGTGGATCGGCGCCATCAAGATAATGTAATAATGAAGCAATCACTAAATGACCAACATGATGGCCTTGTTCTGTAGGCCGAGAAATAGCACGCCCGTTCACAAACTCCATCATGGTGCCACGTTCCAATAATGGCGCGTAACTTTTAAAAATAATAGGGTAAATATTTTTAAGCACAGGATCGGTTGCTTGCCAAGGTGAGCCCGCCACTAAATGTAATTGCGCCCCTAAACCATTAAGTAATACATTGCCATAAGTGCCGTTATAGGCAATATCGTAATGCTGTAAAAAGCTACCATCACTATAAAAGCCATCACTGGTTGTCACTTCCGCTAATACGGGTGATAAAGCAGCGATAGAGGCTTCTATTTCAGCGCTATTGTTATCCAGAATACCTCGTAGAATAACCACTTGAGTATTATCAGTGCGGTTACCCCCCGTCGATAAACGATAATGAGGGTTACTTGACACATCAGCACCAGGCCCTGCACCTAAATGGGTTGTCTCTGGAGTGAAATAACGTGTTGCTTGAGTATGAGTGGTAATTAATTGCTGCGGTAATTGGTCATATAACAACACTAAAATATTATGAATATCTTTCGGTGTACCGAGCTCCCAGTGCCACCAATTACCCCATTCTTTAGCACCAACTTTATAATAATGTTGGTTCAGAAATGCCATGCCATCAATAATAGCCGTTAATAACTCAGCACTATTTTGCAACTGTCCATCACGTAGACGGTAGGCTTTCGCCATACTAAATAATCGCTGATAAGAAGTGCGGATATTAGCTCCTAATACCTCTTTACCCGCATCCGTTTGAGCATCTAAAACCACATCATTCCACAAACTAGTACGAGTAGAATCTGTTAGCATTGATGACCAATGTTGGGCTGCTGCATTATTGGTTATAATAACGGTTTGTTTTAATATCGCGTCGAAAGGAATAGTTGCATCACCAAGAAAGCTCGCCGCCCAACGTTGGCGTAACGCTTGATACTCAACCAAAGTCTGTGGTTGTTGATTATTAGCAACAGGTGTGGTGTTAAGTTGAGCGAATACAGGGGTAGGTACTATTAATGTTGATAATACCACGGCAATAGATACCGCTAAATTAGCATGTTTCATTATTCCTTTATCCTTCCGTTATTAATTTTCGTTTAATTACGGTAAAGGATATTTTGAAAGTAAAAAAGTACACACATCACTATTAAACGTTTAAAAAGTGGTCATTATTTTGCTTTTAGTCACAATATCACAACTGAAAGTTAATATTTGTAAAAACGAAAGTAATAACCACTTAATACAATAGTTAAATATAAATTGTGTTTATAGCGTTAAAACGTACCGCCGGTATGCCAAAAGATACCAATCACCATAGCCATATCCATTAAAAACCCTAAACTGTTGCCAACCCAAATAGGTGGGTTTTTATGAACAAAACCGTACACTGCCCATAATGCAGCCAATAGCGCATAAAGTACCCATGTGGTTAACGATAACCCTAAAGCATGCTCACTATGAGAAAAAAATAATTTATATAACTGTGGCAATGTTGCTAATGGACCTACGACCCCCATCAATAACATAAAAGGTTCAAATGCTGTTGCTAAATGCTTAAAACGAGTTGTCATCTATAATCCTTATATTGTGTCGGTATCCTGACAATAATATTCTAAAACACATTGAAAAAACTCTATTTATTACCTATTGATAACAATTCGTGATCAGTGTTCACAATAGACACTTTTTTCACCCACCAACCATTGACTTACTATGCAATCGCACTATTCTGGATTGAACCGAAATTAAAAAACAATTCACTATGGAAGGTGTTATATGGATTTATTACGCGGCTTATATTTACTACTAGAGTCAATGTTTGAATAATGAAACAAGTATTCCACCATCATTGAGTCGTAAGTAATATTGAACATTATTGCTTACGGCTTCACTTATCTTATTTACTGATCTTCAAACAAAAATTCCCCTATTTTTTCATATGTCTGCTGACAATGCTGTGGCACGATATTCTCTAGATTTAAAAATGCATGCACCATATCAGGAACGTGGTAATGCTGGGCACAAATACCTTGCTGACGTAATTTGAGATAATAATAAACCCCTTCATCCCGTAGTGGACAAAACTCAGTCGTGATCATTAATGTTTCAGGAAATGTCGCACATATTGGCAGCCATAATGGTGAGGCTTTATATTGATCATACTGGTCCTGAAAGTATTGCTCAAAATACCATCGAATTTTATTTGTCTGTAGAAAATAATTATGGCTATTAATCACCGTCGAAGGCAACGATAAGGTGTAATCAAGGCTAGGATAAATAAGCACTTGCTTACTAATTTTCACCGTATCATCATCTTGTGTTAATGCACACATTGTCGCCGCGAGCGCACCACCAGCAGAATCACCGCCAATCGCAATCCGTGATATATAACCAATACCAATCCGATCCAGTGTTGGTAGCAAATGCTGTAAACATAAATAAGCATCATCAACTGCGGCAGGATAAGGATGTTCAGGCGCTAAGCGATAATCAACCGCAACAATAATATGCTGACAGGCTAACGCTAATTTACGGCAGATAGGATCATAGACATCAATACTGCCCGCAACATGCCCACCACCATGAAAATACATCAAAATAGGCAATAGTTGTTGAGGTTGCGGGTGATATACCCTGATTGGCACATGCTCAATAGCATCATCAATAATCATTGCTATAGGAGGGATATCAGTAACCAATGACTGTGTAATAGTGGCTAATCCTTGCCGCGCGCGCGTTGCACTCAACGGAATACCTGCTGCATTTAATGCGGCCAGTTGCAGATTAAATCCATCTAGCCACACGGCTAATGAGTCATCTATTTTACGGTTCAATTGTCTGATCTCCTTTCACAAGGTTATCTATTGAGTCATGACATGAAGAACATCAGTTTCATCAGTAACATACCGATATCTAAATTATAATCTATTGGCGTAAGTTGATACTATTTGAGCAAAAAAAAGATGATAAGTGGGGAAACTTATCATCTTAGTAAAACATTATGTTATTCAATATTGGGTGATACGACAGATTAATGGCTGTCAGCGATAACCTTCACACTGCTACGAGTCACTAAGGTTGGCTCAAGTTGAATAGTTTGGGCATCACTGGTTGGATTATCTAACCGTTTAAGTAAGGTTTCCACTGCAGCCTGCCCTAATCGGTACTTTGGCTGATGGATAGTGGTCAATGCGGGCGACATAAATTTTGCAATATGAATATCGTCATAACCAATCAGGGATAAATCATTGGGAATATCAATACCACACTCATTCGCGGCATTAATAACCCCCATTGCCATCATGTCATTAGACACAAAAATAGCACTGGGTAAGCAGTCATGTTGCTGCATTTTCATAAAGGCATCATAACCACCTTCACATTCAAAATCGGCTTCCACAATCCAATCGGCATTAAAGATTAAACCCGCTTCATTGATCGCGCGCTTATAACCTTCATAACGCATTTGCGCTTGGTAACGAATCAAAGGTCCTGTAATACAACCAATATCAGTATGGCCAGCGGCTATCAAATATTGGGTCGCCATATAACCACCCCGCAGCGAGTTATCTTGAATCTTATCACTACTAAATAGCATTGATCCCCAATCCATCACCACAACGGGAATATCAGGGTAATGATCAAACATTTCAATCCGTTCACCTTCTAGCGATGAACACATCAAGATCAAGCCATCAACCCGCTTTTGCAATAAAGTATTAATCGATTCGCGCATCCGTTGGTGATCACCTTCGGTATTGCACAGAATAAGGCTATAACCATTCTGATAACAGCTACGCTCTACGCCTTTTACCACTTCACCAAAAAAAGGATTGGTTGATGTCGTCACCAACATGCCTAAGGTTTTGGTACGATTCACTTTAAAGCTACGTGCCAATACCGAAGGACCACTGTAATGCAGTTCTTTAGCGGCGTTATTCACCCGCTGTGAAATTTCTTCACTGACAAAGCGGTTCTTGTTAATAACATGGCTCACAGTGGATGTAGAAACCCCTGCTAATTTTGCGATATCTTTCATCGTTGCCATGTTATTGATCCTTTTATGAGTAATGCCGTTAGCAATTATTGCTGAGCAAGAAAATCGTCAACCTCTTTACGGGTTGGGATAGAGGTTTGCGCACCAAAACGCGTCACTGAAATAGCAGCGGCAGCATGAGCAAATTTAATCGCTGATTCTAAAGATAAATCTTCCAACAAACCAGTCACGAATGCACCGTTAAACGTATCCCCTGCCGCAGTGGTATCAGTCACTTCAACATTGAAGCCCGCAATAATATCGCCACAACCGTTTTGGCTTAACCATACACCTTTGGCACCAAGGGTGATCATCACGGTGTTAATGCCTTTCGCATGCAAAATATTCGCCGCTTGTTGCGCGCTTTCAGCATCAGTAACCGTTATGCCAGTTAACACTTCAGCTTCAGTTTCATTAGGAGTGATCATATCTACACATGCGAGTAACTCATCAGATAATACACGAGCCGGTGCTGGGTTTAGGATCACAACTGTGTTTGCATCTTTCGCCACTTGCGCAGCTTTTTCAATACCACACAATGGGGTTTCTAATTGCATTAATAGATAGTCAGCTTGGCGAATACGCTCTAAATCAGGTTCAATCGCAGCGGCTGTTAGTTTTGCGTTAGCTTCTGCAGAAAGACAGATACTGTTCTCACCGCTATCTGATACTTGAATCATTGCAATACCCGTCGGACAATTAGGCTCCATTTTTACTGCAGTGATATCAATGCCATCCATACGGAAATTCTCACGAATATTGATCCCAAATGAATCATCTCCCACACAAGCAATAAAGCCGATATCTGCATTCAAACGCGCAGCAGCTACTGCTTGATTCGCTCCCTTCCCCCCAGCAATAACTTGATAGTTACGACCGTGAAGCGTCTCGCCTGGGCGAGGGAAAGAAGGGACTTGCAGAACATGGTCAGCGTTAACACTACCTAATACCACTAACTTATTCATAGGGTTTTCCTCGGCTCTTAGTGAGCCTTTCTAATAGAACATAACAAAAATGGATGATTTTAATTTTTAGCTGAATTAACCGTTAAAATAAAAAATCAAAAGCATCCATTTTACTCTCTCCTACCATCACTAAATAACATTCAGGAGAGAGTAAATACACATTATAACGCTTGGCAAATACCCGTACGTACGCTAAAGCAGCGTTCTTCATTCGGTTGAAGATAAATCAAAGAACCCTTCTCTTTAGCCGCTAAAAAACCTTCAGGTCGACAAGTTGCAGGTAATGCAAAAGCAGCAACTTGTTGATCACCACTGCATAATAACCATCGTGTCGCACAATTAAACTCATGGGTATCAAACTCGGTTTGCAGGTATTTATCAGCATCGATCTGCATCTTAAATACGGCTTTGTCGGCATAACGCGCAATGTCATCCATGCAATACACCACTTCTGGATCATGCATTTCAGGTTTATCTAATATAGAAATAGGTGCTGATGTTTTCAAACTTTCATTGTATGCCAACCACTGCGCTGTTGGTTGTACGTGTGCAGGTACAGTTTCACGTAACATTAAGGCACTATCTGGAATATTCTGCGTCATCACTGCATTTTCAACATACGTCGCGTTGATGTGACACATATACTGCAACGGCATATTCACAGTGGCAAGATTTTTCACCACCATTTTAATATCAAATAAGCTAGCGTCTTTATTCAACTGTACCGAAGGCATTGCTAAATAATGATCGCCAAAGCCCATTACATATTCATAAGAGCCTTTGATAACAACACGATCATCATTAATTTCTAACCATGCAGCATCCATTGTTGCACAAGGCATTTCACCATGTAATACATGATCATCTTGTGGCGATGGGCATCCCATACGGATCATGCCCGCATGAAAAGCAAAGCACCCATAGGTTTCAACCACTGTTTTGGCAAATTTAGGCTCAGAGAACATATTTTTCATGCATAAATCAGTATTTAAAAACTGTGCATCCCAAATCATCTGTCCCATAAAAGGCAATACCACTAAATGCCCTTTTGCATTTTTAATTTCAATCGCATGTACACCTGAATGATACAGGAAGCTGTGAATTTCAAAATGTTCAGACTGAGCGATTAAGGTTCTTTGTTTGGTGAAATTTTCTTTATATAACGGTAAGGTAAACATATTCAATTCCTCGCAAAAACTGACCACCCATGTTTGAGTGGTCATAATAGAACATTACGCTTTAGCAGCTACAAAGTTGAATTGTTGCTTGTATTTCTTTTCATTCATAAAGTAGACAAACACGACGGCGAAACATAACGCACTAACAATGAATGAAGATTGTAAGCCAATATTATCGGCAAGTAGACCTTGAATCACAGGAATCGCTGCACCACCGATAATCGACATCACCACAAAGCCACCTGCTGTTTCGGTGTAGCGTGTATCAACCGATTGTAAAGTAGAGGCAAAAATCGTTGCCCAACAAGGTGCAAATAATGCTGATGTCCCCACAGCAACCCAAACAGCGCTGAAGTTAGGAATAAAGGTAACGTACATCAAGCAAACAAAACCGATTGCGGAGTAACCCATCAATACATTTTCTTGTGAAGTCTTAGTGAATAAATAGTTCGCTAATAACTTGCCTAAGAAATACATGATAAAGGCATACAATAAGTAGTTCGCTGCGTCATGCTCAACCATATTGTGGTCTAATTCTAGTGCCAAACGGATAGTGAATGACCACACCGCAACTTGCATACCAACATAAGAAAACTGAGTCGCAATGCCTTTGAAGAAGCGCTTATTACCCATTAAATAAGATAGTGTCTCGCCAAATGAAGGTTGATTATCTTTGCTATCTGATGCCGCTTTACAGTTAGGATATTCAGTCATCGCAATCAAAATAGCAATCGTTGCAATCACACCGACTAACCACTTATAAGGTTCCAATGTCTGTTGCAATACTTGATCTTTAAATGCTTCAAGCTCAGGACCAGTTAGGGTTGCCATCATATGACCAACATCAACGCCTTCTTGGAAAATCAAGTGCTTACCTAGTAGTAAACCAATAATGTAACCCATTGCATTAATGGTATGAGAAACGTTTAAACGTAATGTTGCACGCTCAGGCTCACCAATCATCGCAGAATAGGTATTACATGACGTTTCAAGAAACGACAGACCAATCGCGATACAGAAAATAGCCGCTAAGAACATGGTGTATGTGCCGGCGTGAGATGCAGGGAAGAACATCAAACAACCAAAAATATACAGTGCTAAACCTAATAAAATCGCCAATTTATAAGAGCTTTTCTTCACCACCATTGACGCTGGAATAGCCACTAAAAAGTAAGCGCCATAAAACGCCGACTGCACCAACGCTGAAGCAAAGTTAGACAGATCAAAAATGGATTTAAACTGGGTGATCAAAACATCATTCAGTGCTGCCGCCGCAGACCAAAGTGCAAACACTGACGATAATAATAAAAATTGGAATATCGGGGTTTTATTTAAAAAACCATCAGCATGTTGAATTGTATTATTTTTAATAAACATAATTTATCTTCCATAAATAATCACCCTTATCAAAAAGCGTGATATTTTTGATATTTACGTATCTTGTATTGAAATAAAGCAATGTCTCAAACGGTGTTATTTAAAACACCACACCGGTTTGGAAAATAATATTGGCATATGGCGTATATTCTCCCGTTCTCACAACCGCACGGCTTTGCGCAGTACGTTGCTTAAATTCTTGATGCGATAAATAGCCAATTTGAATTGATTTTCCCGTTGTTAAACACTCTTGATCTAAAATGGCTAATAAGGCTTGATGGTGAGTCGGACTGACTTCGGCAAATTCTGCTGCCATCAGCACCCCTTCAATTTGTGATTCCGATAACATCACTGTCACCGTATCAAGAAAGCTTGGTACACCATGAGTTAACGCAAGATCAATGCGTTTTACATGTTGAGGGATCGGCAAGCCCGCATCACAAATAGTAATTTCATCTGTATGCCCTAGCGTTGCTACAAGATATGAAAGTTCGGCATTAATTAGGGTAGTTTTTTTCATCTTATTGGCCTTCTTATTACACGTTATACCGCTCAAATTTTCTGTCTTAGAATTGATATTTTTAAGTGACAGAAAAACACATCGAAACGTTTCGATTTGGATAATAAACGTCCCTAACAAATAAACCAGAGAAAAAAAAGAAGGCTGTGAGAATGATCGCTTTCAGTCGTAAAAATAAGCGTAAAAAAGTTATGTCGCTCACAGTTTTGCTAGCGAAACGTTTCGGTGGCGAGGTGGCGAGGTGGCGAGGTGGCGAGGTGGCGAGGTGGCGAGGTGGCGAGGTGGCGAGGTGGCGAGGTGGCGAGGTGGCGAGGTGGCGAGGTGGCGAGGTGGCGAGGTGGCGAGGTGGCGAGGTCAAATAATAAAAAAGCCATATTTCATTAAAATACGGCTTTAAAAATCATTTCAATTTTGTGAGTTTATACTCGTCGATAAGGTAAATATACTGGCTCCCACATATGCTCTGCTAGTAGTTGTTTAAGATCTTTATCTCGTAAATAACTACAGGCATCTGTTGCTTGCATTTGGGTTAAAATAGTCTGCGCCACATGTACAGATACACTCTTCAAATCGTTAATGCGAGGGTAAATACAGCCCATAGCAATATCTTCTTCACTCACGCACTCAGCTAATGCATAAGAAGCGGTGGTAAATATATCTTGGGAGATTGTTTTTGTTTGCGACACAATCGATGCCAATCCAACCCCAGGGAAAATAAACACATTGTTCCCCTGCCCAATACGGTACTGCTGACCATTGTATTCAACATCAGAAAATGGACTGCCTGTCGCTACAATCGCCTGACCATCACTCCAATGATAAATCGCTTCAGGGATAGCCTCACAATTGGCGGTAGGATTTGAGAGTGGGAATATAATTGGTCGTGGCGTATATTCCATCATTTTTTGAATATGATCAGCAGTAAATGAACCACCAATACCACTGGCCCCTAATAACACCGTCACTGGATGATTATTAAGAAGTTCCGTTAGGCTAATTTTACCTAACTCAGCAGCATGCCAACCTTCAGATATAGCACGAGGTTTTGCATAGCGACGTTTATAATCTTCTAAACCATCACGATCATCAAACACCACCCCTTTAGAATCAAGAATAAAGATCTTTTCGCGGGCAGAATGATGAGTACAGCCTTCTTTAAGTAACCCGGCATAGATTTGATCGGCAACCCCGACACCACCAGCTCCAGCACCATACACAACATAAGTTTGATCAACTAAGCGTTCTTTTTTAATCTTACATGCACCCAAAATACCCGCTAATACAACCGAGCCTGTACCTTGAATATCGTCATTAAACGATGGCAAGCTGTTTTCATAATCGACAAGATTATCAAACGCATTGGCTTTACTGAAATCTTCCCATTGCAATACTGCTTTCGGAAAATGTCGTTTGACTTGTTTCACAAAGGCTTTAATAAAGCGCTTATAAGCATCACCACGCAGCCGTTTACGTGAAATACCTAAGTACATCGGATCATCAAGTAACTCTTGGTTATCAGTACCAACATCTAATACAATCGGTAAGCAATGGGCTGGATGAATACCAGCACCCAAAGTATAGAGTGATAACTTACCAATCGGGATCCCCATACCGCCAACACCTTGATCGCCAATACCTAAAATTCCTTGGCTATCGGTAACCACAATTATTTTGATTTCTTTACCCATAAAATGACGCGACATCTCACCCATCGCACCCACGTTTTCTTCGGTAATATATAACCCACGCGCTTTTTGATAACGATGACTGAATTCTTGACATGCTTTACCCACCGTAGGGGTATAAATGATCGGCGTCATTTCTTCTACATGGCGTGATAATAAGGCATAAAAGAGGGTTTCGTTGCGATCTTGTAGCGAGCGTAAAAAGAGGTATTTTTCAATATCTGTTGAAGCATTACTAAAGCCGTCATAGACACGGTTAAGTTGATCATCAAACGTTTGTACTCGTGGGGGTAATAATCCCGTTAATTGAAAAGCATCACGCTCTTCTTGAGTAAAAGCCGTACTTTTATTTAAAGTGCGATCATTGAGTAACTCGGTGCCTGTGAGTGACACTGGACGAAACACTTTCCCTTGCGCATCTTTCCATCTGAGGTACTTACCGATAGTCATATTCTGTCTCCGTGTATAACAACAATAACCAGCGCACTTTATGATCATCAACAACAACCGTTATTCATAATGATAAAGCCATAATATAAAATAGAGTTTATATCTAACCGCAGCATAAAAATGTGAACAATCGCATTGTTAATTATATTGCTGGTTAAAAAAACATCAGGGCTGATTTATGGGTAATACAAAGGAAAAAGCGCCAGCAATATCGCTAACACCATTGAACGATGAATAATAAACGATGGCTAAATAGACACTGAACTATAGATTTTCACGTCTTATCGCTACTTTATCGCAGCAAAATGGCGTGATATTAAGATTGTCTCGTGCTTGTAGATCGGCATCACTATAAAGCTGATATTTTAATCGCTGAAAAAAACCATTTTTATAATTAACGCCAGCAGCAACAATGATGGCTAATATTTGTTCGAATTCAATATATCTAAAATCGTAAATCAGCCGTAATTTATGGGGTGATTTTAGCGTCGCAGAAATAATGTATTGATTAGTGTTTAAGGTTGTTAGCAGAGATTCTATACTCATTATTGAACCATCGATATAACAACGACGATGATGAGGCTCAACCACGACTATTGGTTTCATTAATAAATCCTTACTGCCAATAAGAAGCAATCAATAACAACACAAAAATAGCAGCAATGAACTTCAATAATAGTCCCAAGCTTGCGCCACCTTTAGGGGCTTTATTACAACAACTCATATTGACCTCGACTGTCTGTTATCTATGATTTGATAACAGCATAAAGGTTACACAAAGGGGAAGGTCAAGGGGGATGACGAGAGTTATATCGACATTATATAACTCTCGAACACAATACATAATCACTGTATTGATAGTTACTGATCATTTACTGATTTAGAGACTGGCTGGCTATCGATAACCGTTTCCGTCTTAGCTTGAGGCTCTTCTTTCACTGCATTTTGAAAACCACGTAACGCACAGCCTAGATCACTGCCTAAGGTACGTAGTTTCTTTGTACCAAATAATAAAACAAAAATCACGGCAACAATCAGTAACTTGCCAATGCTAATTTCACCCATCTTTACTTAATCTCTTGTTGTTCACTCTTAGATAAATAGCGTTCTTTAGCCGCAGCAAGTATAAATACTGTTGCAAAAAACACTCCAATTAACCATTTCGCTTCCAGAAACTCAGGAAAATAATGGGTAATAGATAATTCAATCAAAAGCAGTACTGAAAATATCTGTAAACCGACAATAGTTAATTGTACCCATGTTGCTTTTTTATACAGACTGCGCGTTAGCATCCATATAAAAAAGATCACAGCGAGACCAATTTTCATTTCAATAAACATTTTTTTATCCTCAATGAATCGTACTCATTTGATGGTATAAATTTTAATCTAATGTTTATGTAAGGATTATGAGGGTGAATATAAAATTTTTATAAACAAAACATTATCAGCATCGTAACGGTGGCTTAATCGTCACTTATTAAGCGATAACCCACCCCATTTTCAGTAATAATATATTGCGGTTGAGCCGGTGAGCGTTCTATTTTATGACGCAATTGTGCAATATGAATACGTACATAATGAGCATGCTCAGTATAATTCCCCCCCCAAACTTCTTTTAATATCTGCTTATGGGTTAACACCTTACCCATGTTTTTTGCTAAAAAAGTTAAGATTTTATATTCTTTCGGGGTTAACTTGATGATCTCTCCTGAGCAGGTGACCGTCTGCATGGCAACATCTAATATGACATCACCAAACTGGTATTGGATTACATCATCTGTACTTATATTGGTATTTATACGTAACGCCACTCTAATTCTGGCTAACAACTCCCCACTACCAAACGGTTTGGTTAAATAATCATTCGCGCCTGCATCAAGAGCCAGTACTTTATCCGCTTCTTTATCACGAGCAGAAATAACAATGATCGGCGTTTCGGTCCATGTACGTAGCTCTTTGGTAAAATCAAGGCCATCAGCATCGGGTAAACCCAGATCCAATAAGATTAAATGTGGATTCCAAGTTGTGATCTGTTTAAGGCCTTCTTGCGCAGTCTCAACCGTTTTGACTTGATAACCATGGCCCGTGGCTAAAATATCAAGAAAGCGGCGAATAGGAGCTTCATCTTCAATGATTAAAATTTTACTGTCATTACTCATAAATATCCGTTAATTCATATTTTTCACAAGGAATTTTCACCACAAACACACTGCCACCACCAGCGCGTGGTAACACACTTATCTCGCCATTATGGGCAGCAACGATTAATTGGCAAATGGCTAAACCTAAACCGGTACCTTTGACTTTTACTTGTTCTGATCGATAAAAACGCTCAAAGATACGCAACCTATCTTCTGGTGCAACCCCGCAACCACGATCCGCAATTTCAATAATAAAATGACCGTGTCGATAGTTAGTCTGAATATCAATTGCACAGCCTATAGGGCTATATTTAGCCGCATTTTCAACAAGATTAGCAATAATCTGTTCAATTAAGGTGTAATCTAATGACACTAGAATCGTATCACCACACAAGTTAATCGGATGCGATTTTATGACTTGTTCAACCCGTTTAATAGCACTACCAATCATCTCCTCAGGTTCAACCCAATCACATTTAGGGATCAAAGTTTTAATACTATAACGACTGATATCAAGTAACTTGGTTAAACTACGGTTTAAACTGTAGCCTTCTTCTGCAATCGACTGTAATAGCTCTTGTTGGGTTTGTTCTGGCAAATGTAAGCCGGTATCACTTAATGTGGTCGCTGAACCAATGATAGCACCCAAGGGTGTTTTTAAATCATGCGAGACTGCCGCTAATAAGGTATTACGCATTTGTTCTAATTGATTGGCTTCTTTCGCTAACGTTAAAGCGACATTGGATTCAGATCTTGCTAATGATAAGCTAATCAAAGTATTGAGAAGAGGATTAAACATTTGTTCGGATAATGCATCAATCAACAACACCCCAAACATACCCGACTGCCCATCTAACGGGTGTAAACTCAATGATGGCGAGAGATATTCAATATGGTGATGTTGCCGCCGCCTGAAACGTTCAATTAACGGCTGATAGGTTATGTCACTGAGTTTCTGATGCGTCGCAAGACAATGTAACTGCGGTGCAAACAGCCATACTTGTGCTCGCATTTGGAAATGTTGCTCAAGATGGACAATTGAGGCTTCAGCGATAGCATGACTCTCATTTAATGCTGCAAGTACTGATGCTAAATCATAATTACTGTTCAGCTCTGCACGTAATATCTGATTTTCTTGAATTTTCTGCTGTTGCGATTGGGTTAATCTCACCGCAAACACACCACTAAATGCCATCACTGAAAAGGTGATAATATGTTGATAATTCTGAAATCTAAACGAGTTATGCTCAGGTAAAACAAAGAAATGAAATGCGACAATACTAATAGCGGTGATCACATACGCTATCCGCTTACGTAACAACACACCACTAACAATATTAAGCAGCAACAACAGCATGGCGGTATCAGTTTCAATAATGACATCCCGAAAGGCAACCCCCAAATATGTCACGACGACATATAACAATAAGATAATGCTGGTTTTGGTTATATCAAACCATGACAACGGGTTATTCATTCATTTCTCGTTATTGACCACATAAACTCGACATCATAAAACTAACAACAACACTCACCATTATTAAATATGATAATGATAAGTGCTGTCATTAAACCTAAGGCGTTATATCTCCACATGCACCCCAATTTCAATTAACCTATCTTGCGGTACATGCAGCCGCTCTGACGTTCGCAGAGCATTACGGCTTAATAAAATAAATAACCGCGCTTTTACATCATGCCACCATGAGCTTGGTTTGACTTTTATTCGCTCTGATGACATAAAAAACAAGGTATCTATTGGGTGGAGAACAAAACTATTGCTGCGAGAAACCGTGTAGATTTGTTCAATATCAGGCGATTCTTGATAACCAACATAAACGATCATTTGCCAGAAGGTTTCAGAGAGTTGGGTCACTTCCATGCGTTTTAATGGATGCACTCGCGGTTTATCTGGATATTTAAACGTTAAAAGAACATTCCGTTGGTGTAAAATCTCATTATATTTCAGGTTATTGATTAATGACGACGGAACTTGCCCTTCATTTCGCGAAAAATACACTGCCGTACCCGATGCACGTGTCCACTGTTTTTGCTCAAGCTCACTCACCATCGCTTCAGCAGACAGCGGTTGTTTAAGCAGTAGTCCTAATCGTTGCCGTTCTAAATACCACACCACCATCAATATAAACACCATCGAACCGATAGTTAATGGTAACCAGCCACCATCCATAAATTTTAATGAGGTCGCAGTAAATAACAACGCATCATAAGTGAGCATTAATAGCCCATATTGGAATGTCATCAATCGTGACCAATGCCATAAATGGCGCGCAACAACTAATGTAAATACCGATGAAATTAACATTGTAGCGGTCACCGCTATCCCATAGGCTGCCGCTAAACGTTCAGAGCTGCCAAATGTTAGTACCACAGTGATAACAAGAACAAACAATAATACATTAGCCAGAGGTACGTAGATCTGCCCCTGCGCTTGATGCGAAGTATGATAAATTCGCATCGGTGGCAAATAACCTAAATTAACCGCTTGGCGGGTCAGTGAATAAATACCCGAAATCACAGCCTGAGAGGCAATAACCGTCGCAAACGTCGCTAGTATAATTAACGGTAACCGTAAAATAGTGGGCGCTAACATAAAGAATGGATTCGTTGCCGTACTCGCATCTGCCAGCACTAACGCCCCTTGACCAAAGTAGTTCAGTACTAAGCATGGCATCACAATAAAAAACCAAGCCAGACGAATAGATTTAATACCGAAGTGCCCCATATCAGCATAAAGCGCTTCAACCCCAGTCACAGCCAATACCACTACCCCAAGGGTAAATAGAGTTTCAATACCATGATTAACAATAAACTCTACCGCATATAATGGATTTAACGCCGTTAGCACTCGAGGGTGAGCAATAATGCTAATAACCCCCAACACACCGATACAACCAAACCATAGCAGCATTACCGGTGCAAATAAGCGTCCTATGCTGCCTGAACCGTATTTTTGAATCGCGAATAACCCACATATAATAGTGATCGCAATGGGAATAATCATCGGTTGTAAATCATGGTTAATCACCGTGATCCCTTCCACTGCCGATAACACTGACATTGCAGGGGTAATGATCGCTTCACCAAAGAAAAAACCAGCGGCTAACATACCCAAAAATATAATTGGTTTTTTACTGCGCTCAGGGGCAACACCATGTGCTAATGCCGTTAACGTCAGCACTCCGCCTTCGCCACGGTTAGACGCGCGCGTGACAACCGCTAAATATTTAATCGAAACGGTGATCACAAAGGTCCAAAAAACAAGAGATAACACACCAAAAACATTGGCAGGATCAATAGCCAACGCATGTGAACCGCTAAACATCGCTTTAAAGGCATATAATGGGCTAGTACCAATATCACCATATACAATCCCAACAGATAAGCACGTAAGTACTAATAATGACTGTTTTTGATTTTGCATAATTTGTTACATATGTGTCAGCTATAATAACGACTGCAACACATAAAGCCTTATTCCATTCAACGAGGCGAGCAGGTTAACAAGGGTAATGTAAAGTTAGGGTATATTTTCCCGCGTCAAATATAAAAAATATATAAAGTTTGGGTGTTGTTTAACCAGGATGAAGTCACACTCGCCTAACCACAAAAACAAAAAAAGCACCAGTCAGTGACTGATGCTTAATAATTCTGAAATTAAAACTGTGCTTACATGCTCTCGATATTGCGACCTGATGTTTCAAAACGGTACTTATGTGTTACCCATGCGCCTAATAATGACGTTACGACTAAACACAATAAGAGCGTGAACACACCGATTCCATGCAACAAAATCGGGAATAAAAAAGCCGTTAAAATCGCACCAAATTTTGCTACTGATGCTGCAAAACCCGCTCCTTTAGCTCGAATTTTAACAGGAAACACTTCACCTGATATCAAATATGTTTGCGCATTAGGACCTAGGTTATTCATGAAGTTGAATAACATAAAACCTAAGAACAACAGATAAATCTGATAATCACCGTGCATTTTTACTGAAACTGCTGCGCACAATAAGCCAACAGCACAGCCAATAAAGCCATAGATTTGCAGCCTCATACGACCAATCGATTCAGAAAAAATAATCGCACAGATAACACCAACAATAAGCAAGCAGTCAATGACGGCTGTACCTTTTGCTAAATAAATTGTATTGGCAATTGTGTTATGTAGTGCATCGCCTCCTGTTGCTTTATGTGGATCAAGCACAGATGCCAGTATCACGGGCGTAAAAATACCAATACCGTAAGTACCGAGATCTTGAATAAACCAAGGCACTGATGCCAAAATTGTTTTGGCGCGATATTTTTCTTTAAATAACCGTTTGTATCCATGTAACCAAGATGTTAATTCAACCTCGTCACACGGCACCTCTACAATTGGCATCGACGACTGTTGCGAACGACGTAATAACCGCTTAAGTGATATTTCAGCATCAGCTTTACGATTTTTAGACAAAAGCCAATGCGCACTTTCTGGAATAAAGAAACGTGCAATCGTAATGGCTAGTGATGGAATCAAAGCAATAATATACATTAAGCGCCATGCATTGATGTCGTTCACGTACGTCAATACAAAAATACCGGTTAAAATACCAAACAACACACCAACAGACTGAAATGCAAAAGCCCCCAGAACCAACTTACCACGGTTCTTAGACGGAATACTTTCAGATATCATTAAGTGCGCCGTAGGATAATCACATCCTAAAGCTAAGCCAATGCCAAAGTTAAACACTAAAAGACTTAAATAAGATTGGCTTGTCGCCATACCTATCAAGCAGATAGAGAGTAAAGCCATCTCAATAATGAACATTTTTTTACGTCCATAAAGATCAGATAGCCCACCCAGAGCACTTGCTCCAATTAAAATACCAAACAGAATAGAGGAACTAATTATACCTTTCTGTAGCTCTGTTAAATGAAATTGTAAAGTTAATAATGGCAGGGTTAACCCCATCATAAAAACGATCATACCCTCAAAAAACTTACCAAATGTCGCTAATAACCAAATTCGCCATTGCACTCGTGTCATTGACATTGAATATTTACTAGTCACTGGACTATTTATTGATATCTCATCAATATAATTCTGGATCGTATTTTGCGGTTGAATCTCTATTTTTTGATTCATGTTAAAATCAACAATGCTTATTGTCTTAATTCAGACTAATATCAGTATTAAAGTTGGCAGTATATAAACATATATCACAACCAAAGATGAAATTTATTTTCTGGGTGTAATTAACCGCTACTAGGTAGTGTTAGTGATAATACCTATAAGTAACGTCTAAAACAAAAAACACACACTTCAAATATTAATTTAAAAACAATGGGTTATACAAAAACCCAATAGAAATCATAATGCAGAGAAATACGCTTTTTTATGTTTTTTTTATATTTAAAGATCAAAAATAAAATATAAATTACTATTTATTATAGGTCGATTAATCAATATTTAACCAATGTTAGTTATTTTTCAATGAAAATTAATCCAGTTTGTGGCTAACCTCTAATTTTGATCGCTGAAAAAAGAACCATCACGCACAATAATCTTTCACTTTATTGCTAATAAAAAATATAATTTACTTTAATAGCAATTAAAAAACATCAATATAGTCGTTACTAATTGAATCACATGACTAATTTTATCGAAAATTTCGTATTCTACGAATAAAACTCCTCGTAATAATTAATAATTACGATGGTAAAAAAGCGTATTTATTCCTTTCTATTCAATAACAATGATTAGTTAAATGACCAATTAGCACCAATAGATGTACCAAAGTTATGCTGAGAGTCATAAGATGATGTTAGACCAACAGTCGTGGTCTGATTCACTCTAAACTTAGCACCAATCGCCGTTGCTGCTTGTTCACCATATGAACCAATACCGATACCAATATTATATTTATAACCATTTAATGGCGCTGCTATTTGAGTCATTGCCATCGCTGAAGCTGTTCCCGCATCTGCACGCTTTCTAACTTGATAAATATCGGTTTTTAATTGATTAAATTTATTATCTACATAATTCTTATTGTTGGTATCAATATTATCAATACGATCAGAGTTATGTTGAATATTTGTTCGGTTAGTCTTTATACCATCAGTATTTTTACTAATATTAGTTTGATTCGTCGTCGCTAATTGCTTAGTTTTGGTTATCTCTGAGGTATTCTTTTGAACATTTACCGTATTTGAACGGATATGAGTCGTATTATTATTAATATTAGTGATATTACGATCAATCGCGTCGGTATTAGTCGAAATTGTATTTCTATTGCTATTAATATCTGCGCTGTTGGTTGTAATTGAACCTTTATTCGTCAAAATATTGGCATTATTAGTTGCAATATCAGTACTGTTAGTTGTGATAGCACCTTTATTGGCAGTAATACCTGCACTGTTAGTCGCGATAGCACCTCTGTTATTCGTAATATTAGTGGTGTTGGTTGTAATCGCACCTTTGTTGGTCGCAATATCTGTGCTGTTAGTCGTGATAGCACCTTTGTTACTGATAATACCTGCGCTGTTAGTGGCTACATTTGTTTCAACTGTTTTAATCTGATTTGTATTTGCCGTAATACCCTCTTTTAATGGCGTTAGCTGACTAACATTAACACCATCAGTATCTTTTTGACCTGCGGCCATATTTTCAATACGACGTTGATGATATTCATTACCAACAGAAACCTGACCATCATTAGAATATGACTGATTACCGATGGCAATACTATTATTGATTGCAACAGAACCCGCCCCCAAGGCTATCGACTCTCCCTTTGCCGAAGTATGATTACCTATCGCTACAGACTCATTATGAGAAGTACTATTTGAACCAATAATGAGATTACCAATACCTTGAAAAGACGAATCCTTACCAACCACGACATTATCACTTGCTATTGCACCATTAATAACAGGATCCTGAGCGCCACTTTTAGGTGTATCAATTATTATATTTGTATTTGAAGCAAATGCTGATGTACTAAGTAAAGTTGAGCATAAAACAAACGGTAGGATTTTCATTTTTCATTCTCTAATTATTGTATACGGCCATAATTTAGAAAGAAGTAAAAAAAAATCCACTCAATAAAAATGATTACATCAATCGTAAAAATCGATGATTAAAACACTGTACATTTAAATGACTTGATGCATGTTTTATAAAACAATCATTAGGTATTGTTTTGCATATATAAAATAGCCAAACACATATAAACATTCACATGAAAAATAAATATCACAATTATAATTCGAGACACTTATTCCATAAATGGAATCTTTGCATTCAATAATAACCATTTAAAGATATCACCAAACTCTATTTTATTTTTATCTCGATAGCGGTAATAAACAGTGACTAACCACAAATTACTTCAGCAGTAATGACACAACAATGACACACCTTTGCTATGCTGTATCCTATTAATATTTATATCACTAATTTTATAATGGTTAATCAAAATTATAATGAACGATCAACTATCATCACAACCCGCTCTTATTTGTGAAACGATACTTCAACAAATTGAACGTGGATTATTTGCAACCCAATCAAAACGACTACCTTCTGAACGCGAGTTGAGTGAAATATTTAATGCGAGTAGATTAACGGTTAAAGACGCATTACAGCAATTAGAAATCCAAGGGATTATCTATAGAAAAGAACGTCGTGGCTGGTTTTTAGTGTAAATATTCATGCTCGCCTATAACAGGTTTCATCTGAAAATTTAAATGATAAAATTATTACTCGATATTCTAATGCTTTTATGTTTATCACTAGTAGTTATGTTAAACCACCATATAACTTAGGTTTACACCCATTTGAATTTTCCCATTAAAACAGCTTGTTTGACGAAATAGTTTTTGATACGTTTATAGAATGATAAAGACAATAACTAATACCTCACCCCTTTTATTTTGGTGGCGCTCTTCATAGAGCGGCGCTGATATAGTTATTATTTCTATTTCATTTTGCCGCCGGAAGGTTGCAAATGAATACGCCTAATCTTATCCGTATTTCCTCACCTCTCCGGCCGCACTTTATTCGGAGAAAAACATGAACACTCAAGCATCAATCACACCAACTCAACATCAACCGATTATTCTTACCGGCGATCGGGCCACAGGTCAGCTTCACCTCGGTCATTACGTTGGTTCACTGCAACAACGTGTTCAACTACAACATCAATACCGACAGAATATTTTAGTGGCTGATATGCAAGGCCTGACGGATAACGGTCATAACCCACAAAAAGTCGCCACCAATATCCTTAATGTTGTTGCCGATTATTTGGCGGTTGGTATTGATCCCAAACTTACCACCATTTGCTTACAATCTGCCATTCCCGCTTTGGCTGAGCTAACGATGTATTACTCCAACATAGTTTCTATTGCGCGTTTAGAACGTAACCCTACAGTAAAAAGTGAAATTCAATCTAAAGCTTTTGGACGCTCGATTCCAGCAGGCTTTCTAACCTACCCCATCTCTCAGGCGGCAGATATTACCGCTTTCCGTGCAAGTTTAATTCCTGTTGGTGACGATCAATTACCGATGCTTGAACAAACCAATGAAATTGTCAGAAAAATAAATACTATTGCAGGCAAAAATATTTTAGTGGAATGCCAACCGCTATTAAGCAAAGTTGCTCGCTTACCGAGTACTGATGGTAAAAATAAAATGTCAAAATCAATGGGTAATACCATCACATTAGGTGCTGATAGTAAGAGTATTTCACAAGCTGTAAAATCAATGTACACCGATCCAAGCCACCTTCGCGTCGAAGATCCTGGCTGTATAGAAGGGAATATAGTGTTTACTTACCTTGATGCTTTCCACCCTGATAGTGCTTATATTGAAACCTTAAAGCAGCAATATCGTCAAGGTGGTTTAGGCGATGGCACCACTAAGAAAATTTTAGAACAATGCCTGCAAGATTTAATTACTCCAATACGTAAACGTCGGGCTGATTATTTAAACAATAAAGACTATTTAATTGAGGTGCTAAAGTCAGGCACAGATAATGCAAACCAACAAACGCAACAAGTATTAACTGATATTAAAACAGCCTTTGGTTTGAATTTGTTCTAAAAAATAAACAAAAAAAGCCCCTGTGCTCGGTACAGCGCAGGGGCTTTGGATAGTGATGGTAAACTAAACGTCCACCTATAATAAAAGCATCCTAGCTATTTATCATATTGTCCCTTGGTATTAGGCTGGAGACCTATAGAGACGGGGACCAGTAGGTATAAGACCATAACCACACGCTACAACTATGGTGATTTAGCCATAACGTACGGTTAACGTATTATTCCAACTGGTTTAACGGCGCATTTGTTTCTGGGTTAATTCAACCGCACGTAATTGTGCCATTGCTTTTGCCAGATCCATTTCCGCCATCGCGAAGTTAACATCATCAGCATGCCTGTTGATGTTTTCTTCAGCGGCGCGGCGAGCTTCATCAGCGCGGGCTTGATCGATGTCCTTCCCATGCATTGCCGTATCGGCAAGTACAGTTACTACGTTGGGTTGAACTTCAACTATACCGCCAGAAATATAAAGGATTTCTTCGGGATCCTTCAAATTTATGACGAAACTTGCTACACCAGGTTTTAGTCGGCTCAATAACGGAGAGTGACCAGGGCGAATACCCAACTCACCATCGGAGCCTGAAACTGCCAGCGCATGAGCTGGGCCTGAGAACAACGGTCCCTCAGCACTTACGATATTGAGTTGAAACGTGTTCTCGGTAACGCCAATAGCCATAATGCCTCCTCAAGCCTTATAAGGTTTTCGCTTTTTCAAGTACATTTTCAATGCCACCACAGTACAAGAATGCTTGTTCTGGAATGTCATCATACTCGCCGCTTAATAGGCCTTTAAAGCCAGCGATAGTCTCTTTAAGAGAAACGAAAATACCTTTTTGACCAGTAAATACTTCTGCTACGTGGTAAGGCTGAGTTAGGAAACGTTCAATCTTACGTGCACGAGATACTGTTAATTTATCTTCTTCAGATAATTCATCCATACCTAAAATAGCAATAATATCTTTCAATTCTTTATAGCGCTGAAGTACTGTTTGTACACCACGGGCAACATCATAATGCTCTTGACCAACAACCAATGGATCAAGCTGACGTGAAGTTGAATCCAATGGGTCAATCGCAGGGTATAGACCTAATGCAGCGATATTACGAGACAGTACAACGGTTGCATCTAAGTGAGCAAAGGTTGTTGCTGGTGATGGGTCAGTCAAGTCATCGGCTGGTACATATACCGCTTGAATAGAGGTGATAGAACCCGTTTTAGTTGAGGTAATACGTTCTTGCAGTACACCCATTTCCTCAGCCAATGTTGGTTGGTAACCTACCGCTGATGGCATACGACCAAGCAGCGCTGATACTTCTGTTCCCGCAAGGGTGTAACGGTAAATATTATCAATAAATAACAGTACGTCACGGCCTTCATCACGGAAACTTTCTGCAATGGTTAAACCAGTAAGTGCTACACGAAGACGGTTGCCAGGGGGCTCGTTCATCTGCCCGTAAACCATGGCTACTTTATCCAACACCCCAGCATCTTTCATCTCATAATAGAAGTCATTACCTTCACGAGTACGCTCACCCACACCAGTAAATACTGATAAACCTGAGTGTGCTTTGGCGATATTGTTAATAAGTTCCATCATGTTAACGGTCTTACCGACACCCGCACCACCAAACAGACCAACTTTACCACCTTTGGCAAATGGACAAATAAGATCGATAACCTTAACGCCAGTCTCTAGTAATTCAGAGCTGTTTGACTGATCTTCATATGATGGTGCTGCGCGGTGAATAGCGTATTTTTTCTTCTCGCCAATTGCACCACACTCATCGATTGGGGTACCCAATACGTTCATGATACGGCCAAGCGTTTCTTCACCTACAGGGACAGAGATAGGTGCTTGAGTATTCACCACGTCTAACCCACGGCGAAGACCGTCTGATGAACCCATTGCGATACAACGTACAACACCGCTACCAATTTGCTGCTGCACTTCTAATACTAATGCGGCATGCTCACTGTCACTCAAGGTAAGCGCATCATATACGCGTGGCACGCTATCTTGATTAAATTCAACGTCAACGACAGCGCCGATGACTTTGACAATCTTACCAGTACTCATTTGATGTCCTTAAAATTCGGTTTAAACGGCTTGTGCCCCAGAGACGATTTCACTTAGCTCTTGGGTAATAGCAGCTTGACGGGCTTTGTTATATACCAGCTGAAGATCATTGATCAGATCACCCGCGTTATCTGTGGCAGCTTTCATTGCAACCATTCGTGCTGCTTGTTCACAAGCGATACTCTCAACGGTGCCTTGGTAGACTTGTGATTCGATATAACGAAGCATCAATTCATTGAGGATCGGTTTAGGATCAGGCTCATAGATATAATCCCAACGGCTGGCTTGATTAACGTCTTCTGACGCCTCTTGTTCAAGCTCTGGATTAGGTAACAACTGGGTTACCTTCGGCATTTGCACCATGGTGTTTACAAATTGGTTGTAAACTAAGAACAAGCGGTCAATTTTGCCTTGGTCGAAAAACTCCAACATGGCATTAACCGGGCCTAAAATATCTTCTAATTTTGGTGAATCACCAATACCTGATGTCTGTGCAATCACGTTGCCGAAGCGATGGAAAAACGAAATTGCTTTTGAGCCGATCAAGGTGGTATCGACATCAACCCCTTGATCTTGCCACTGGCGCATATCTGCCAGCGCTTTCTTAAACAAGTTAATGTTCAAGCCACCACATAATCCTCGGTCAGAAGAAATAATGATGTAAGCTACTCGTTTTACTTCACGCTCTTCAAGATAGGGATGCTTATACTCCAACGAACCGGAAGTTAAGTGCCCAATCACCTTACGCATATTTTCTGCGTAAGGGCGGGTCGCTTCCATGTTATGTTGAACTTTACGCATCTTACTTGCGGCAACCATTTGCATTGCACTAGTGATCTTTTGCGTATTTTGTACGCTAGCGATTTTAGTGCGGATCTCTTTTGCATTTGCCATGGTTAGCTCCTATCTACATTCATACTGCGTCGTTCGGACGGAAAGTATTCTCGTTACTATTCTCGTTACTTAGTACGACTGCGTATCAACGAATGTTTTTAGAAGCTGATGCAGACTAGCTTCGATATCATCGTTGTAATTACCGGATTCATTAATTGAGGCAAGCAACTCAGCATGTTGACTCTTTGCAAATGCCATCAATGCTTCTTCAAACACACCAATTTGAGATAACTCAACGTTGTTTAAATAACCTTTTTCAGCAGAGAAAATAGCAAGTGCTTGCTCCGCGACAGACATAGGTGCGTACTGCTTTTGCTTCATCAGTTCTGTTACTTTCTCACCATGATCAAGCTGCTTACGCGTTGCATCGTCAAGGTCTGATGAGAACTGAGCAAACGCGGCTAATTCACGGTACTGCGCCAATGCGGTACGAATACCACCAGACAGTTTCTTGATGATCTTAGTCTGGGCTGCACCACCAACACGTGATACTGAAATACCTGGATCAACCGCTGGGCGTAAACCTGCGTTAAACAAGTTAGTCTGAAGGAAAATCTGACCATCAGTAATCGAAATTACGTTAGTAGGTACGAATGCTGATACGTCACCCGCTTGAGTTTCGATAATCGGCAAGGCAGTTAATGAACCCGTTTTTCCAGTCACTTCACCATTGGTAAAACGCTCAACATAATGCGAATTTACACGTGATGCACGCTCTAGTAGACGAGAGTGAAGGTAGAACACATCACCAGGATAAGCTTCACGACCCGGTGGACGTTTAAGTAGAAGTGAGATTTGACGATAAGCTACCGCTTGTTTTGACAAGTCATCGTAAACGATTAGCGCGTCTTCACCGCGGTCACGGAAATACTCACCCATGGTACAACCCGCATAAGGCGCTAGGTATTGCAGAGCTGCGGCTTCTGATGCAGAGGCAACCACAATGATAGTATTTTGTAGTGCACCGTTTTCGTCTAACTTACGCACTACGTTGGCAATGGTTGATGCTTTCTGACCAATCGCAACATACACCGAGTAAATACCAGAATCTTTCTGGTTGATAATGGCATCAATCGCCATCGCTGTTTTACCCGTTTGACGGTCACCGATGATTAGCTCACGCTGACCTCGACCAATGGGAACCATTGCATCAACTGCTTTGTAGCCTGTTTGGATAGGCTGATCAACCGACTTACGGTCAATAACACCTGGAGCAATGATTTCTACTGGTGCGAAACCGTCATTCTCAATAGCGCCTTTACCGTCAATGGGTTGGCCTAGGGTGTTAACCACACGCCCTAATAAACCTTTACCAACAGGAACTTCAAGAATACGACCTGTACCGGTCACTTTCATGCCTTCCGCAAGGTCAGCATAAGGACCCATAACTACCGCGCCTACAGAGTGACGTTCTAAGTTAAGCGCTAACGCATAACGGTTACCCGGTAATTCAATCATCTCACCTTGCATAACATCAGCAAGACCATTGATATTAATAATACCGTCGCTTACAGAGACGATAGTCCCTTCGTTACGTGCCTGACTTGTCACGTTAAAGGTTGCGATTCGTTGTCTAATTAAATCGCTAATTTCGTTAGAGTTTAGTTGCATATCAATTACCTATTACGCCTGAAGGCTCGTTGCTAGTCGGTTAATAGAGCTTTTAAGCGTACCGTCAATCACCAGTTCACCAGCGTTGATCAGTATGCCGCCTATTAGCGTTTCATCGATGTGGCAATCAAGCTCAACACTGCGATTTAATTTTTTCTGCAGCGCCTGTACTAAATTGGCTTGTTGTTGAATGCTTAATGGCTCAGTCGTTGTTACGTGCGCTGTAACCATGCGCTCATAATCATCTTTAAGCTCATGAAACAATTCGACAACTTGAACGATCACATTTAGACGTCCATTTTCAGCCATCACTTTGATTAGGTTCTGGCCATGTTCGTCCAGTAGACCTTCACAAACGCCCAAGAACATGTCGGTAAACGCTGCTGAATCCTTCGCACCAAACTGTTCACTGTCTTCAATCTGTTGAGCAATGATTGGTTGACTAGCAACCGTTGCTGCGATGGTCAACATTTGCTCCCATTGTTCCAATGCCTGATTAGCAACTGCATAATCAAATGCAGCTTTAGCATAGGGCTGAGCAATGGTTAGTGGATCTGACATAATGTGCTCTCCGCTTACATATCCGTGATAAGTTTATTAACGAGATCGCGGTTAGCATCAGTATCCAAATTGCGATTGATCAGTTTCTCAGCCGTTTCAATGACCATATCGGACATTTCAGCACGTAGTTCCTGACGAATGCGATTACGTTCGCTTTCTAACTCTGCTTGACCTTGCGCTACAAGACGGGCTTTTTCTTTCTCGCCTTCAGCGTGGGCATCTTCGATAATCTGTGCTCGACGCTTATTACCTTGCTCAACCAACTCACTCGCACTTTTCTTCGCATCGTCAAGAACTTTGGCACCATTCGCTTTAGCGATGTCGAGTTCTTTGACTGCGTTTTCAGTATGAATAAGCCCGTCTGCAATATCGCGCTGGCGTTGTTCTATTAACGCAGTAAGCGGCGGCCAGATATATTTCATACATAACCAAACAAAAATCACAAAGGATATTGCTTGACCAAGCATGGTTGCATTTAAATTCATACCATCCTCACTATTTAAATAACGTTATGATAAATAACGGTAGTTTTAGCTATTAAGCCACAGCAAAGATGATGTAAAGACCAATACCAACACCAATCATAGGAACCGCATCGACAAGACCCATCATGATAAAGAACTGTGTACGTAGCATCGGCATTAAATCAGGCTGACGTGCAACACCTTCAAGGTATTTACCGGCTAAGTTACCAATACCAGCTGCCGCACCCGCAGCACCTAAACCAATCAGTAGTGCACCAGCAACATAAAGAACTGCACTTACAATATCCATGAATGACTCCAAAATTATTAAATAGTTAAAACGTAAATCGAACTTAGTTTATTAATGTTCTTCTGTGGCCATTGCCAAATAAACAACCGTTAATACCATGAAGATAAACGCTTGTAGGAACACAATAAGAATGTGGAATAATGCCCATGGAACGCTGAGCGCCCATTGCATCCACCACGGCATCAACGCAATCAGGATAAAAATCATTTCACCTGCATACATGTTGCCGAACAACCGAAGACCGAGAGAAATTGGTTTTGATATTAATGTCACTAACTCCAAAACTAAATTCACAGGGTAAAGCCAAGGACTTTCAAAAGGTTGTGTCGTGAGTTCTTTAATAAAGCCACGAAGTCCTTTTGTTTTTAATGTGTAAATTATGATCAACATAAATACACCTAGCGCCATCGACATCGGCACATTGACATCCGCAGAAGGTAATTCACGGAAATGCTCAAAACCAAATAAACGAGCAAGTGCGGGAATAAAATCAACAGGTAATAAGTCAATGGTGTTCATTAAGAAAACCCACACAAAAATAGTTAATGCCAATGGGCCAATTAACTTATCTTTAGTTTGAAATATTTCCTTAACAAGGTTGTTTACAAATTCATAAGTGATCTCAATAAAACATTGAAACTTACCAGGAACACCACTGGTTCCTCGTGAAGCAACGTATCTAAAGACACCAATAAACAATAAACCTAACAACCAAACCATGAGCATGGAGTCAATGTTAATGCTCCAAAAACCCTTACCCACAGTGAAGAATGTTAGATGGTGCTCAATATAATCGTGAGCGGTAGTTACTGATTCCACCTTACGTCATCCTAAATTGAGGTTTGTTAAGTATCGGAGTTAAAAAGCACCCTAAAAATGTAACGCTATAGGCTAATAACATAATTTTATTATCAACCGGTATAAAACGAACCACGACTAATATCATTAAGGCGGTATACACCCATTTAACTAACGTATTAAGCTTGGCTAAATATCTGATATTAATTTCGTTATTTATCTTCACCTTATATGCAGCGCTACCGAGCCCTAGCAATGAAGGAATAACCGCGATCGCAACACCTATAATTGCAGATTTCACACTAAACGTATTTTGGGTAATACAAATGCATAATATAAATAAACATCCAAGTATTAACTGTCCGAGTAATATGATTTTTGCTGCAGAAATAATATCGTTATAACCTGAGTCTGCTTTCATATTTAAATCCTCTACACCGTCTGTATCGTAGTTATTACGGCTCCTTATCTTACTTATGCTTATTAAAAAATATATAAAGTCATGAATTACACCTAGCTCATAATATGCGACATGTTGAACCTCTATGAATACTGAATCATTTTGGCCCTATTTCATTTCACAATAAAATATTCAACTGAAGCGATTATTAAATATATGAAAATAAGTTCGATATATTAATACGTTTTACAAATAGGCTTATTTTTCAATATGTTTAAGTCCGTTGTTTGCCGTATAAAATTTACGTGATCAGTTTTGTGATAGCCATTAAAATAAATGCAAACAATGATTACTATTTTTGGCGTTTGTTGTTGCAATCTAAAATCCAGATTATAATGTGCTTATTAAGCATAATTAATCATTAACAACTTTTAACTTATTTTTATATTCAACGGTTGTCACGCTTTTACTTGGTCTCAATAAAAAAACGTTATTTTCCCGATAATTGCACCGTTGACAATATCAAAACAAATAATCAGCTTAGAATTTGAAAAGGTTAAAATGCAACAAAAACAAACCAATAACGCAACAAATTAAACAACAAATTAAACAACAAATAATATGAAGAAAAATACCAACACCTTTATTTTGCAAGCCCGAAAGTGCCACCAACAGCAGTACAGCTACGCTTTTTTTGATTATAAAAACGCCAAAACAAAAAGCACGATCACTTGTTCGATCCATGGAAATTTTGAACAAAGACCCGATGTTCACCTTGCAGGACATGGTTGTCCGGCCTGTTCTGGTAAGCTAAAGATGACGATTAGTGCATTTATTGAACGAGCAAAAGCTATCCACGACAACAAATATACTTATGAGGAATTTATATATAGCGGGACATTAACGAAAGGGATTATCAGCTGTCGAATACATGGGAAATTTGAACAACGTCCGAATGCGCACCTTGCAGGAAAAGGATGTCCAAAATGTGCACATTCCTACCATTATTCACAATCTGTCTACATAGAAAAAGCGCACAACATTCATCATCACCGTTATTGCTATGATCATATTATCTATGTTGGTGCACTCAAAAAAATAGACATAACTTGTCTTATTCATGGCGATTTCACTCAACGTGCTGATGCACATTTACGTGGTTCAGGATGCCCTAAATGTACGAAAAACAATCAAAAGAAGACCACAAAACACTTTATCGTAGATGCAAAAAAAATTCATGGTAACCGATATAACTATTCATTATTTGAATACCAGACTATGCGAATAAAAGGCATCATTATTTGCAGTCTCCATGGCGAGTTTTCCCAATTACCAGCCAACCATCTGGCGGGAAATGGCTGCCCTAAATGTGCTTTAGAACGCAGAAAAAAAACCAAAACCACGACTAAAAAATCACCCTTAAAATTATTACTATCGTACTAACGACTAATATAACTTTCAGTGCTGATTTTTATTGATACTCATTATCAGCATCTAGGAATATATACTTTAAATAATAAGCCATAATTATATTATTCTGATAAACAGCAACATCAATAATAAGCACTCTCAGCATTATCATTAATAATTGTTGGTTTGAGTTTTATATTCCGTTTATCTACTCTATATTGATGCTGACGATAACTCTTTGTCACCCATAAAAACAACATTGGGGATCATGCCATTGTCAGTTACACTAAGCACTAATAACTAAGTATCTTAAATTAGTCACTTAAACGGCATACAGCATGACTCAGAAAAATAATCCGCTACACGGCATCACCTTAGAAAAAGTATTGATTGAACTTGTCGAACATTACGGTTGGAACGAACTAGGCGCACGGATTAACATTCGTTGCTTTAATGATGATCCGAGTATCAAGTCAAGCCTCAAGTTCTTACGTAAGACTGAGTGGGCACGTACTAAAGTTGAAAGCTTATACCTTGATATGCATCGCTAATCATCAGATCTAAAAAAGCCGCTACATTCATCACTCGTTGAGTTGAAAATGTAGCGGCTTGTTCGTCTTAAGCTCAGGATTAATCAGCGCATAAGGCGGCAACCACCGCTAATCGCCGTTGTGATTGAGTAACAAAGGGATTATTAGTATCCCATGCATAGCCCGCTAAAATTGCACAAATCATCTGTTTGATTTTAGGATCAGGGTTGGAATGGAAAATCACAGTTTGCAATTCACCGGAATACCACCCTTCCACATAGGTACGAAAAGTATCAACCCCCACCATCAGTGGCTCAGCGTAATCACGTTGCCAATCGATACTCTCACCAGCAAATGCGCGTGTTAATACTCCCGCTGCCAATTGCGCCGATTTCATTGCAATGGTCACTCCAGAAGAAAATACCGGATCTAAAAACTCCCCTGCATTGCCTAACAAAGCGTAATTAGCCGTTGCCAGTTGAGTCACATTGGCAGAATAACCACTAATGGTTGCAGCACTCGTTGGATACTGGGCATCAGCTAAAACGGTTGCCAATCCCGGCTCTTCATTAACCAGTTGTTTTAACACAGCAAGAGGATCATCACCATAGCTAGCTAACCATTGTGGTGGCGCAACCACACCTAAAGAGCAAGTGCCATTACTAAATGGGATCAACCAGTACCATACATCTGCAGAGTGTGGATGAACTGAGATTAAAATCTTATTACGATCATATTCAATCTCACAGTGGTTACTATCAATGTGATCTGTCACATGACAAAATATCGCTTGTCGAGGTGGCAAATGTGATGGTTTTTCTAAATCCAATAACTGCGGTAATACCCGCCCAAAACCACTCGCATCAAGCACAAAATCCGCTTCTAACATATATGGCTGTTGCTGCTCGTCAGTCACTGTCAGTATTGATTTCCCCTCAAGGCATTCAATCGCCTCAACCGTATGCTCATAACGAAGCTCTACCCCTTGAGCAACGGCTTCATCGGCTAATACTTTATCAAAGTGTCCACGTTGTACTTGATAGGTTGTTCCCGCCCCAGGCGTAAATTTATCGTTAAAATCAAACGCGGTATAACGATCTTGATAACGAAAAGCTGCCCCATCTTTAAACTGAAATCCTGCGGCAGTAACGGCATCTAACATGTTTGCTTGCTCAATGACCGCCATACAGGCTGGCAATAAGCTTTCACCAATTGAAAAACGCGGGAAAGTACTTTTTTCTAATACAATCACATCAATCTGTTGTTGATGTAATAAAGCAGCCGCTACTGAACCTGAAGGGCCAGCACCTATAATAACCACTTGCGTACGCTGTTTTTGATTCACAATCGCTATCCTTACGCTAAATTTATCCAGCTTGCAGCGTGAGTAACGTATGACCGAGGCCAATATCGTCTTCACGTTCAACAACAGTAAAGCCTGCTTCTATGACAAGCTCTAAAAAATCTTCACTACGATAAAAACGACTATTACCGTTCGCTAAACAAGTAAAATATAACGAGGTTGCATTTAAACAATAAGAAGCCGCCTCATAACGTTGAGCATCCCAAAATAACTCTAAAATATAGACTTTGGCATCGAGGCTCATCGCTTGTCTAACACGACGTAAAATACTAAGAATTTCCATTGGAGAGAAACAATCTAAAAATTGACTCATCCACCATACATCAGCACCTTGTGGTAATGCTTGGGTGCGATCAAGCATATCGACAGGATGACCTTTAATACGATCGGCAAATCCAGCCTGTTCGGCATTGGCTGTTGCAACTGCTATTTGTTGTGGCAAATCAATAATGGTGACTTCAACATCTTGGTTATGCTGACAACATTGAAGTGCCCATTTACCCGTATTACCACCAATATCAAAAATTCGTCTTGGTTGGTGAGTAAACACTTTGTTTAATAATAGCGGAAATGAACGATCAGAATAAAAATGATCAAATGCAAACCAACTTTGTTTTGCTTGTTCAGGTAATTGCGATAATCCTTGATAGATAGTTGACCAATCCCCCAATTCTTTAAGCCCTGCAGGCTTGCCTTGCTGAATGGATTCGGTTAAATGCATCATAGCGGCATAACAAACGTCAGCAGTAAAATCCATGTTGGCATTAGTCATACCATCATGTAATAAAAAATAGCCAAGGTTAGCTAAACAATATTTGTCTTGTTGCCAAGTCACAATATAGGCACTTAACGCCATATCTAATAAGACCTTAACACCATACTCTGGCACTTGAGTGGCCGCTGCAATTTGCTCAGCATTCAGTCCTTCTTTACCTGCATCATCCAATACTTGTAATATATTCACATCACGCAATGTACGAGCCGTATGAAAAACAATCGGTGCAAAAGCTAATTTTTGAGCTTCCGTTTTTGCAGCTAATGCATTAAACGGATCTTTAGTAAAACGACTCACACGGCACCTATTTTGAAGGAAATAAGAAGACATAAAATTCAGCAACTATTCTAACGAGCTACTATCGAGAGATACTGTTTTAAAACAAACAATATTAATAATTACACATATATCAGCAACCTAACTAAAACAACTAATAAAAACACCAATAAAAGTTAAAAGATTTATTCTAAAATCATATATTTCCCAGCTATCTGATTGATTTAATGATAAACTTTATCAATATATGTATTAATTCTTACTCAACATTCTGATTATTTTGTTGTTTGTGTGGAGCCTATGAATACGATTCACTTCAATATTGACCATTGGATTGCCCTTGTTCCGGGTTTAACAACCCTTGATGATTGGCAAACTTGGGCTAACAACTCACAACTCATCGATCCTCAGCCACCAGCAGCCGATAAAATTCCACCGATGATGCGACGCCGCATGAGTCCTCTCAGTAAATTGGCACTCCAAGCGGCAATAACGATCACTGAAACCAATAATATCGATTATATTGTGTTTGCCAGTCGTCACGGCGAGTTACATCGCACCGTAAACTTAATCAAAGATATAATAAATGGTGATGATGCTTCACCGATTGCGTTTTCACAGTCGGTGCACAATACCGCAGCTGGCTTATATACGATTGCCACCCACCAACCGATCGCCGTAACGTCATTAGCGGGCGGTGAAAACACACTCCATATGGCATTGATTGAAACTGGGTGCTATCTCTCTCAGCATCCACACCATCGCGTATTGATAGTCGATTTTGATCAACCTTTACCGAATGAATATCAGCACTTTGAGCAGCATCAATACCCAAGTTTTGCATTAGCAATGGTGATCTCTTACGGTGATAATAATCAATTATGCTGGCAATCGACTCCGCAAGTCGACCGTGAACGTCATCCTAGTGTCGATTGCTATCCGCAAACATTAACGGTTATCAAGCACCTTGCTAATAAAGATAGTCAATGGTCGATTCATTCTCAAACCCAACAATGGCAGTGGCAGCATCAATCATGAGTACCCTATCAATCACACAACGACTGAATAAAAGCTGGCGTATTATTGCAACAGCCGGATGCTTCTGCTTTTTTGGTTTAGGTGCGCTGGTACTGACGTTTATGGTCTTTCCTGTCATATCACTACTGACCCCTCAACGTCAGCAGCGGGAAATGAAAGTCCAGACTATTATTCAACGTGCCTTTCATTTTTTCTGTCGCACGATGCGTTTTGTAAAAGTAATTGATTATCGATTTGATAACTTAGCGGCACTACAAGCAGATAGACACTGCGTCATTGTTGCCAACCACCCAAGCTTAATTGACTATGTCTTAATAGCGTCGCAATTACCCCAATGTGATTGTCTAGTGAAAGCAACAATCTGGCATAATCCCTTTATTAAAGGTATTGTTAAAGCCGCCGGCTATATACCCAATAAAGATCCTGAGGGATTGCTAACTGCCTGTAATCAACGTTTACAGCAAGGTAATGTATTACTAGTATTTCCAGAAGGGACGCGTACAACACCTGCTATAACACCAAAATTACAGCGTGGTGCAGCACAAATAGCCGTGCGTAGTCAGGTTGATATCCGTGTTATTCATATAACCGTCACACCGAGCTTTTTAACTAAAGAGCAAAAGTGGTATCAAGTACCCGATCATAAACCCTTTTTCTTAATTGAAATAAAAGACAAACTGAATATAGCATCGTATTTAGCAGCAAATAGCTCGTCTACAACGGCGGCTCGGCAACTCAATAAACATTTAACCAGTGCTATTTTTCCAACCAACGTTTGACAACAATTGATGCTGTCATTAACCCTCAATAACAAGCAGGTAACATGGAACAACTACATACAGAATTAAAAACGTTGATTATCGATGTATTAAATTTAGAAGATATTGGTGTTGAAGATATCGATACTGATGCGCCACTTTTTAACGATGGTTTAGGGTTAGATTCCATTGATGCCTTAGAGCTTGGACTTGCGATAAAGAAAACATACAATATTGTTATTGATGCTGATGACACTAATACTCGTCAACATTTTGCGTCAGTGGCTAATCTTGCTAATTACATCTCACAGAACAAAGCGTAATCATTATGACTCAAATTAATAACGACCAGATTTTTGACCAAGTTCAAACACTTTTAGTTGAGCTGTTTGAACTCGATGCTAACGATATCCATCTAGACTCACACCTTTATCAAGACCTTGATCTCGATAGCATTGATGCAGTTGATCTGGTTGTACGTTTACAAAACTTCACGGGCAAAAAAATCCAGCCTGATGAATTTAAAAATGTTCGTACGGTTAATGATGTCGTTATCGCCGTTGCAGATCTGCTCAAGGCTAAATAATGATAATGCGTCTGCTAACAATATTGTCAGCATTAGCCCTGATAGCTTACCCCGTCGCGGTTTATTACGGCATTAATCGTTGGGGAATAACGACTGTCGGTGCTTTGCTGGCGGTGTTTTTTATTGTCCGCATCATCGCAGCTAAGCAGACGCAACTAAAAGAGCTTAAATATATTGGCTGGTTAAGTGGTGGCGTTGGCATAACCTTGATCTTATTAGGCACATTGTTTCGTCAACAAGGGCTACTGCTCTATTACCCTGTGATCGTCAATATCTTGATGCTAGGACTGTTCAGTAGTAGCTTGTGGCAACAGCAAAGTTTAATTGAACGCTTAGCGCGATTACAAGAGCCTGATTTACCTGCAAGCGGTGTCCGTTATACCCGTAATGTTACTAAAATATGGTGTGTTTTTTTTATTATTAATGGCGCAATTGCATTAATCACCTGTTTTATGCCCCTGCATATATGGACACTTTACAATGGCTTTATCAGTTATCTCTTAGCAGGAAGCTTATTTGGTATCGAGTGGTTATGTCGCCAATGGTTTCGTCATAAACACGCTCAATAAGTAAGTACTAACTTTCACTAAACCACTTGAGAACGGTTATGCATATAGTAACACCCCCTTCTGCTTTAACCTCATTATCGACCTTAATGCAGCGCCCTACTCATCATCAACATAACGTGGCAATCAATGGTGAAACACAACACACATGGCCTCAATTTCGAGCGCATGTTTTTAGTTTAAGCCAACAATTAGCCCTGACTGAACAACCGCGTTTTGCCATTTGCTGTCACGACAGTTATTTGTTTGCAGTGGCATTTATGGCGGTTATTTATGCTAACAAACAGTTAATTTTACCGAGTAATCATCAGCCCGCAGCACTAGCTGAATTAGGCTCACATTTTGATGTGTTATTACATGATGCGGGTCTACATGTTCCCCCATCAGTAACCACCATCAATATCAATGCCTTGCTCAATACTCAGGAGAAAATGCCGCTATCTAACATGACATTTTCTCCATTGTCCCTTGCTGATATCAAACTGACCTTGTTTACTTCTGGTTCAAGCGGCACGCCCAAAGCGATTATCAAAACCCTCGATTTATTGGATAACGAAATCGCTCAACTTGAGGCTATTTGGGGGCAACAATTACAGCAAAGCCATATTTGTAGTACCGTCTCCCATCAGCATATTTATGGGTTATTATTTCGAGTACTGTGGCCGCTATGCCGTGGTCGTAGTTTTGATTGTTTTAATCTCGATTATCCAGAACAAGTGGCAGCACAGGCTGCATCAAATAAAGTATTGATCAGTAGCCCTGCGCTATTAAAGCGCTTACACATTGATGTTGCCTCTACACCTTATAACGCTATATTTTCATCCGGTGGTCCATTACCATTTGCAGCCGCTCAACATTGCCAGCAATTATTAGGTCAATTACCGTTTGAAGTATTTGGAAGTACCGAAACAGGAGGGATTGGTTATCGCCAACAGCAGCAATCAACCACACCATGGCAGCGGTTTAAGGTAGTTAATATTGCTCTTAATGCCGAACAGTGCTTAAAAATTTGTTCACCTTTTGTTGACCCTCAGCATTGGTATCAAACTTGTGATCACTGTGTGTTAATTGATGCTGATCATTTTGAACTTAAAGGCCGTACTGATCGGGTGATCAAAATAGAAGAAAAACGCATATCGTTAACTGAAATTGAACAACGATTATGCCAATTACCGTGGATTGAAGAAGCCGCAGTACTGCCATTAGAACAACAGCAACGGTTACAAATCGCTGCGGTGATCACCCTTACCGCACAAGGTATTGAGCAATTAGATCGCATTGGAAAAGGTAAGTTTTGGTTACTCTTACGCCAACAATTACGCCAATGGATTGAACCAATTGCCATTCCTCGCCGTTTTAGACCAATTGCAGAGATCCCATTAAATAGTCAGGGAAAACGGCTGATGCGCGATCTTGAAAACCTGTTTAATGACCATAACTAATAAGTAATAACAATAATGAACAGAAAATCACCAACCTTACTTAGCAGCCATATTGTTGATCACCATGCGGTTATTACCTTATGTGCCGATCATCAATTAGATGATTTCAAAGGCCATTTTTCAACATTTGCGCTATTACCTGGAGTCAGTCAAATTGATTGGGCTGTCCATTTTGCCACCCTTTATTTCAGTGATATGCCCACAGAATTTAAAGGCATGGATGTGGTGAAATTCCAACAACCTATTTTACCAAATACTATTATAACCCTGACATTAGATTGGGTTATCGATAAACAAAAATTACACTTTAGTTTTAGTTCATTAACGCCTGAAAATGAAAAAATCATCCACTCATCAGGAAAAATAACCATGGGGATAACAGCATGAGTTGGTTCCACCCATGCTTTATTATTCCTTGTTATAACCATGGTCACACAGTGCCTGCAGTTATTGATGCATTACAACATTTTGCTTATCCAATTATTGTTATTGATGATGGCAGTGATCCCATAACCAAAAATATTTTAACGCAACAAGCACAAAGACCCTTGGTTGAAGTAATTACCTTAGCGCACAATCGGGGTAAAGGTTATGCGGTGATGACGGCGATTAAGCATGCCGCTAAACAAAATTATAGCCATGCTATTCAAATAGATGCCGATGGTCAGCATGACTTAACCACCGTTAATGATTTACTGACCGTCGCTCATCAACACCCAACAGCGCTTATTTCAGGCAAGCCAATTTACGATGATTCGATCCCTAAATCTCGCTTATACGGTCGTTATATCACCCATTTTTGGGTCTGGATTGAAACCCTGTCATTGACAATCAAAGACAGTATGTGTGGCTTTCGTTGCTACCCTATCAATCCAATCATGAAAACCTTAAATCAGCATAATTTCAGCCATCGAATGGAATTTGACACTGAAATTATGGTGCGATTTTATTGGAATAACGGTGATATTCGATTCATTGATACCAAGGTGATCTATCCTGAAGGCGGTATCTCACATTTTGATGCACTATGGGATAACATCAAAATCAGTTGGATGCACACCAAATTATTTTTAGGAATGTTGCCTCGTATCCCCACATTATTAAAACGTCATCAAGCAAGATCACAACACTGGTCAAGTCATGGTGAGCGCGGTACGGTTTTGGGGATCAAACTATTACTGGCTATCTATACCTTATTAGGCAGAAAAGTCGTCAATGGATTATTAACATTGGTGATTGGTTATTACTATTTAACCAGTAAAACGGCTCGTCAAGCTTCAGAACAATACTTACACCAACTACAAACTTATGCCGAACAACAACAGTTGCCATTACCTGAAAAACTCACAACATATCGCCACTTATTATCGTTTGGGCACACGACACTCGATAAACTGGCAGCATGGAAAGGGGATTATGATGCTGATAATCTCACCATTCATGGTCAACATCACTTTGATAACATTGTTGCCAGTCACCAAGGCGTTGTGATTCTTGGCTCGCATTTAGGTAATCTTGAGTTATGTCGCGCGTTAAGCCAACGCCATAAAAATATTAAAATTAATGCGTTAGTGTTTACTGAGCATGCGGCACATTTTAATAGTGTCCTTAAAGCCGTTAATCCTGATTCAAATCTCAATCTGATCCATGTTAATCAACTCGGTGCCGATACTGCCATTATGCTTCAGCAGAAAGTTGAGCGAGGTGAATGGGTGGTGATTGTAGGCGATCGTACCTCAGTTGCGAATGAAAAGCGGGTCGGATGGGCTAATTTCCTTGGCCAAAAAGCACCATTTCCACATGGCCCTTTTATACTGGCAGCGGTACTTAAAACCCCGGTTTATCTGTTATTTGGGCTACGTGACGATAGCCAATCCATCCCCCATTTTAATGTGTATTTTGAACCTTTTAGTGAGCAAATAACGTTACCACGCGCCACCCGTAATGCCGTATTGCAAACCGTTGTTGAACACTACGCAACTCGCCTTGAGCACTACACGCTACAAGCGCCATTACAATGGTATAACTTTTTTAACTTTTGGCAGCTTAGTGAGAAAAAAAATGACAAATAATTCACAGACAATACCGCAACAAACGATCCGCTTTGGCGCAGAACGCCTTACCATTGAAGATGTGGTCGCCATTAGTCATGGCGCTGCTGCTGAAATGAACACTGATAGTGCATTTACCAGCAAAATAGATCGTGGGGTTGCCTTTCTTGAACGATTATTAAAAGAAGAAGGGGTGATTTATGGGGTAACAACCGGTTATGGTGATTCCTGTACTGTGGCGATTCCAACCCACCTTGTCGATGATCTTCCCCTAAATCTTACCCGTTTTCATGGCTGTGGTTTAGGCGAAGATCTTGACCGTCAACAAGCACGTGCCGTATTGGCAACCCGATTATGTTCACTGTCTCAAGGGGTATCTGGTGTTGGTCATCCATTACTCAACCAAATTGTTACTTTGATCAATCATGATATTAGCCCTCGTATTCCTCAAGAAGGCTCGGTTGGTGCCAGTGGTGATTTAACCCCGCTGTCTTACCTTGCCGCCACATTGATTGGCGAACGTGAGGTTATTTATCAGGGCAAAATTCGCCCAACCGCTGATGTATTTGAAGAACTAGGTATCACCCCAATAAAACTTAAGCCAAAAGAAGGCTTAGCACTGATGAACGGTACCTCAGTAATGACCGCTTTAGCGTGTATTGCTTATAAACGTGCAGAATATTTAGCCCAATTAGCGACGAAAATTACCGCCATGGTCTCGGTTGGAATTCAAGGCAATGCGTTCCATTTTGATGAGGCACTGTTTGCGGTAAAACCACACCCAGGACAACAACAAATCGCCAGTTGGTTGCGATCTGATCTTCAAGCTGAGCGTCCACCGCGTAACAGTGATCGTTTGCAAGATCGCTATTCTCTACGTTGTGCGCCTCATGTTATTGGGGTACTACAAGATAGTCTGCTATGGCTACGCCAGATGATTGAAAATGAACTCAATAGTGCCAATGATAATCCTATTATCGACGGTGATAACGAGCGCGTACTGCACGGCGGACACTTTTATGGCGGTCATATTGCGATGGCAATGGATACCCTTAAAACAGCTGTAGCCAATATTGCCGATTTACTCGATCGTCAAATGGCACAACTGATGGACTATAAGTTCAATAACGGGCTGCCTTTTAACTTAACCGGCGCAACCGGTGAACGTAAACCAATTAACCACGGCTTTAAAGCGGTTCAAATTGGTATTTCAGCATGGACAGCAGAAGCACTGAAACACACCATGCCGGCAAGTGTGTTTTCACGCTCAACCGAATGTCACAATCAAGATAAAGTCAGCATGGGTACGATTGCTTCTCGTGATTGTTTACGAGTATTACAGCTAACAGAACAAGTGACTGCGGCATCATTATTAGCCGCAACTCAAGCGATTGAATTGCGTAAACGTGATGATCAACTTAATGACACTAATATCAGCCCAGCATTACAAGCCATGCAACAAGCAGTATTGGCTGAGTTTGAATTGGTAATTGAAGATCGCCCATTAGAGCACGATTTACGTCACTTCATTAGCAAGATCCAACAACAATATTGGTCTTTATATTGATCGTTAACGATCTATTAACTAACCATTGATCACCAACGGTCTTGAGCAGTGTTCAAGATCGTTGGTTTATTAGTGCATCCATACGGATTACGTCATTTATGAACCAAGAAACTTCACCACCATTATTAACCGCAGAGCTGACGCTAACCACGCTTTTTCAAGATGCCGATCCGATGGGCGTTATCTATCACGGTAACTACTTCCGTTTTTTTGAAGAAGTTCGCCGCTTATTAATGGAAAAGATTGATTATAGTTATCACCAAATGCAAGCTTCTGGCTATCTATGGCCTATCATTGATACGCGCGTAAAATACGTTAAACCGATTCCTTTTGATCACAAAATTCGCATCACCGCCACACTCACCGAATGGGAAAATAGACTGCGGGTTGATTATATTATCTATGATGCAAACACCAATATACGAATGACAAAAGGCTATACAATGCAAGTTGCTGTCGGCATTGATAATCACGAAATGTGTTTTGTTTCACCTACAGTTTTTACTGATAAAATAAAGGCTTGGCATGATAATCACTAATTTAACAACCGTTATGTCTCAAAAAAAATGGTGGCGAGGAGCTATCTTGTGTATCGCATTTGCTTGCAGCAGTTTGTCAGCCCAAGCCATGACCCTCAATGAACTTCAACAGACTCTTTCTACTACCAAAATTGTGCGTGGTGATTTTAGTCAAAGCCGAACCATGGCGATGTTTAACCAACCGTTAGTCTCTAATGGTACATTTATTATTGCTGAGAATAGCGGCTTATGGTGGCACCAAACCGCCCCGATGGCAGTATCGTTAGTGTTAACCCAAGATAAACTCAGTCAACAATTTGATAACCAACCAGCCCAAATTATTACGGCCGCGCAAAACCCAATGGTGTTTTATTTTAGTCATATTTTTCTGGCACTTTTTAATGGTGATACTGCAGCGTTAAATCAGCAATTTAGCTTAAAACTGACGACATTACCCCCAGAGACTGACACTACCGATACTCACACCCATACTGCGACGAAAAAGCAGTGGCAATTAGTGTTAACGCCCAAGCAAGCACCATTAAATAAAGTCTTCACTACCATCACCCTCCAAGGTGGTAAGTTCATTAATCAGCTCACTTTGGCTGAAATTCGTGGCGATAAAACGGTGATTACTTTTAGTCATCAACGCACGACACCATCAACACTCACCACAGAAGAAAAACGTGTTTTCCAATTCTAACCTTAGTCGTTTATGGCTGTTGATTATGCTGCTGTTAGTTGCCGCTTTAGGCTACCAATTGACAGCACATAAACAACTACCAATCGAAACCAATATTCTGGCGTTATTGCCACAAAATGATCAAGATCCTGCGGCACAACAAGCCTTTGATCATATCGCCACCAGCATGAGCAATAAGGTGGTATTTTTAGTTGGCAGCCCTGATCGCGATACGATGATCACAGCAACAGAGCAGTTTAGTCATCAGCTTGCTAAACTGGGATTGTTTGCCACTATTGATGCAAAAATGAGTCACAGCCAACAGCAAGCATGGGCGCAATTTTATTATCCCAAACGGTTTCAGCTGTTAACGCCACAACAGCAACAACGGTTAGCACATAACCCTCAACAACAAACAACTCAAGTATTACAAGCGCTATATAATCCCTTTTCTGGCGTTACAGGTGCTGAGCTTGAACATGATCCGTTTCTATTATTTCGTGACTATTTAACCCAATTAAGCACTCAAAGTGGTCACTTCAGTCTTGATCACGGTTTTTTAACCACCAAATATCAGCAGCGTCATTACGCATTGATCAGTGCTGAACTCGCAGGCTCTCCGTACAGTGTTAAATTACAACACCAATTACCTGCGCTAGAAAAATTACAACAACAGCTCATCAACCACTATTCTACTGCCACTGAGAAAGTGGATATCTTACATACTGGGGTGATTTTTTATGCCGCTCACGGTACCCAAAGTGCTGAGAAAGAAATCAGTACTATCGGTGTAGGATCACTGTTAGGGATCATCATTTTATTGGTGGTGGTCTACCGCAGCCCACTTCCCTTAGTATTAGCTTTATTATCAATTAGCTGTGGTTTAATTGCTGCGTTTGTCGGCACTGTCGCCATTTTTGGCAAAGTACATCTATTTAGTTTAGTGTTTGGTGCTAGCCTGATTGGGGTCTCGATTGACTATGCATTTCACTATCTCACCGATAGATTAGCCGCAGGAAAAGATTGGGATCCACACCAAGGGCTCAGGCATATTTTCGTCGCCATTAGCTTAGGTCTGATTACCAGCTTAATTGGTTATCTGGGAATGTTAGTCGCGCCTTTCCCAGGGCTACAACAATTATCGTTGTTTTCAGCAATTGGTCTTACTGCCGCTTACGCAACGGTTGTATGTTGGTATCCAACCTTAGCCTCAAAGCCATGTTCACCACGACCACTACCTTGTCGGCAATTACTCAACGGCTGGTTACAATTGTGGCATCAACCTCTCATTCGTTGGTGGGTACCATTAATATTGGCTGTCGTTTCTATTCTAGGGCTATTTCATATTCGCTATGATGATGATATTCGCCAGCTCCAAGCACTACCACAACAACTCAAGCAACAAGAGGCAACCATTAAAGCGATCACGGGTGTTAGCAGTGGTCAACAAATGCTCTTGGTTAAAGCTAAAACAGCACAAGATCTATTAATTAAATTAGCGGCTGTCGATCAACAACTCAATGAGTTAGTAATTACTCACAAACTTGATAGCTACCAAAGTATCGGTCATTATCTACCTTCAATTGCGACCCAAAAGCATAATTTCGAATTAGTGGAGCAGTTATATCAACAGCAAGGTTCTGTGCTGGATAAGAAAATTAAATTAAGCCACCCACCACAATTTACTGCGACGTTCCAACCATTAACTATCGCTGAATATTTGGCCTCACCCGTCTCAAAACCACTGCGTTTTACTTGGCTTGGTAACATTCAAACAACACCATCGTCTGTATATGGAGCGGTCATTTTACTGTCTGGCGTCAATCAACTCAGTGCGATAAAACAATTAGCCGCGCAAGATAGTCAATTAAGCTACCTTAATAAAGCCGATGAAGTATCACATCTTTTTGGGCAATATCGCCAACGGGTCACCGAACTATTAATTGCAGCAACATTGGTAATTTTAGCGTTATTAGTCTGGCGCTACAGGCTCAAAAAAGGTCTGCAAATGATCATGCCGTCACTAATTGGAGGTTGTGCCGGGATTGCAATCACCGCGATTAGTGGCACGTCATTAAACTTATTTAATTTACTGGCGCTGATATTAATTTTGGGAATCGGCATTGATTACAGCCTCTTTTTTGCTGAATTAAAACCAACGGATAACAATCATCACCGCCGTTCAACGCTATTAGCTATCACATTATCCGCATTAACGACCGTATTATCCTTTGGATTGTTAGCGTTAAGTGCCACTCAAGCGATTCATAGCTTTGGGATTACAGTACTGACAGGGATCATTATCGCATGGTTACTTGCCCCGTTAGCCATGACACCATCGTCCTTAAACATATCAAGCGCTACATCGAACAGCACATCAAATAAAGGAGTTAAATAACATGCAGCATTGGAGCTTACATCGCCTTGGTTATCGCTGGTTACTGCCATTGCTCACCTTATTAGTATCAGGGTGTGCAACGGTGCAGGCTCCGCAGGGTAATCAAGTCAAGATTGCGCCTAATACGGTGGTTACTTTACCCACCCCTGCGCAATTGGGTTATTCACTCACCGCCAGTCAGTTGATCACCGCAACATGGCAACAAACAAGCCATCAATTACCGGCGCAATTACAAGTTACTCCACAAGCATTAGCACTGGCGGGGTTTTCATCATGGGGCTCACGGATCCTCAGCTTAGATTATACCCATCAGCATATAACCACCTATGTGATGCCAGGCTTAGGTTCAACATTACCAGAACCTAAGCAAGTCTTGTTCAATATGATGCTCACCTTGTGGCCACTTGAAGCATGGCAACAACCGCTGCAACAAATAGGTTGGCAGTTAAAACAAACGCCATACCAACGTCAACTTATCGACAATAACGGTGCGATTGTGGCTAAAATTGATTATCAAGATCTCAATAGATTGACGGGGACAATCACGTTTACCCATTACCAGCCAGATTACACTATCACCATAAAAACATTACACTATCAGCGTCAATAACCTCGTACGAGATTTTATGAACAATAATCAAGTCACAACCCCAGTCTATATTCGCGGCTGTGGTTTCCATTCCGCACTTGGTGCGACGCCAGAACAGATCCAACACCGTTTGGTGCAAGGATTTAGCCCCGACATGCGTACCGTGTCTGATTGGCTAAATGATGGGAGTACAACCGTTATTGGTCAAGTGACAGCCCCATTAACGGCGATTAATGAGCAACAATATCCACATCAAAATACGGCTAACAATCGTCTTGCACTGTCAGCATTACAGCAAATAAGCCCCCAAATACAGCAAGCGATTACCCAATATGGCGCTGATCGTATCGCGGTGATCATTGGTACAACAACCTCAGGGATCAGTGATGGCGAACACGCATTAGAACAATTAGCAGCACAAGGTCACTTGCCTGAGGATTATCATTATCATCAACAAGAACCAGTGAATACAGGGCAATTCATTGCTGATTACTTTGGTCTAACCGGATTGGTTTACACCATATCAACCGCCTGCTCCTCCAGTGGACGCAGCTTTTTATCGGCAAAACGGTTATTAAAAGCAGGCTTAGCCGACGCGGTTATTGTCGGTGGTGCTGATACCTTATGTCGACTCACACTCAATGGTTTTCATGGTTTAGATTCACTCTCTTCTGAGCGTTGTAATCCCTTCAGTGCTAATCGTAATGGGATTAATATCGGTGAAGCCGCTGCATTTATGTTGTTAGCACTTACACCTGCTATCTCAGAGAAAAAACAATCATTGCCATCACAACAACAACCACAAATTGCTTTTTTAGGTGGTGGCGATAGCTCTGATGCGTATCATATTTCAGCGCCCCACCCAGAGGGCAATGGCGCAGAAGTGGCAATGCGAAATGCATTAGCTGATGCGGGTTTAGAACCTGATGATATTGGCTACATTAATGCCCATGGCACCGCGACACCACTGAATGATGCTATGGAAGCCAAAGCCATTGCTCGAGTGTTCGGCAATCAGGTCGCAGTCAGTTCCACCAAACCATTAACTGGGCATACACTCGGCGCAGCCAGTGCAGTAGAGGCGGCTATTTGTTGGTATATGCTGGCTTATCAGTTACCGTTACCGATACAAATAAATGACGGGCACCAAGATCCATTACTGCCAATCACGCTCGTCAAACAACCGTTACCACTGACGACATCTGCCGTCCTAAGTAATTCATTTGCTTTTGGCGGTAATAACATCAGTTTAATTTTTGGATACGTTAATGACTAACACCCCACCACTGGCACAATTACTGCCCCATGATGCACCGATGATATTAATTGATGAACTCATCAATGTTGGGATGGAAAATGTACATTGCCAAGTGACAATCAGATCCGATAATCTCTTTTTTAATAAACAATCTCAGAGTGTTGCTGGCTATGTGGGTATTGAACTAATGGCACAAACCATTGCGAGTTGGTCAGGCTATCACGCATGGCAACAAGGTAAATCGGCACCGATTGGGTTCTTACTCGGCTGTCGTCGCTATCACAGTGAGTGGTCGCAATTTAATCAAGGGGTCGTACTTGATATTCATGCTGAACGCTTAATGCAAGACAACAACATGGCTGTTTTTAGTTGTAAAATCATCCATCAGCAACAAATTATTGCTAGTTGCCAACTCAATGCGTATCTTCCTTCTGAAGAAAAAATTGCAACCCTGCTTAACACCAAACAATAGGAATACTTCATGACTCGACAGGTACTGGTTACAGGTGCTAGTAAAGGCATTGGACGTGCAATCGCGATCCAATTAGCACAAGATGGGTTTACTATTGCAGTACATTATATGAGTGATCAAGCAGGTGCAGAATCAACCCTAGCCACTATTATCAGTGCGGGCGGTCAGGGACGAATCATTCAGTTTGATATTAGCAATCGCGAACAGTGCCGTCTGCATCTTGAACAAGATATTGCCGACCATGGTGCTTACTATGGGGTGGTCAGTAATGCAGGCATTACCCGCGACACCGCTTTTCCTGCGATGACAGAGCAAGAATGGGACGGGGTTATTCATACCAATCTTGATAGCTTTTATAATGTCCTTCATCCATGTGTGATGCCAATGGTGCAACTGCGTCAAGGTGGTCGTATTGTTACACTCTCTTCCGTGTCAGGCATTACCGGTAACCGCGGTCAAACCAATTACAGCGCTGCTAAAGCCGGTATTATTGGCGCGTCAAAATCCCTCGCGCTTGAACTGGCTAAACGTAAAATTACTGTTAACTGTGTCGCGCCAGGGTTGATTGATACCGGAATGGTCGATGAAGAAGTCAAACAGCATGCACTGCCCCAAGTGCCTTTACGTCGTATGGGCGATCCCCAAGAAGTCGCAGGGCTAGTCAGTTATTTAATGTCTGATATTGCTGCTTATGTAACTCGCCAAGTTATTTCTATTAATGGAGGTTTAGTATGAGCCGTCGCGTTGTTATCACAGGCATGGGTGGGGTAACTGCACTGGGTCAAGATTGGTTAACCGTCGAAAAAAAATTACGCGAGGGTGAAAATGCGGTGCGCTATATGGAGAATTATGCCCTTTATGAGGGTTTAAATACCAAACTTGCCGCGCCAATTACCGATTTTGAGGTGCCAAAGCATTATACTCGTAAGCAATTACGTGCTATGGGACGCGTATCAAAATTAGCAACGGTCGCTAGTGAAAATGCCCTAACCCAAGCAGGTTTATTAGGTAATGCTATTTTGACGAACGGCAGCACCGGGATTGCTTACGGCTCATCAGTAGGTAGCACTCCCGCCATTGGCGCATTTGGTACCATGCTTAATGATAAAACCACCAAAGAAATCACCGCCACCACGTATGTCCAAATGATGCCACATACAGCTGCGGTTAATGTAGGATTATTCTTTGGATTACGCGGTCGTGTGATCCCTACCAGCAGTGCATGTACCTCTGGCAGCCAAGCAATTGGCTATGCTTATGAAGCCATCAAACATGGCTATCAAACTGTGATGGTTGCAGGGGGCGCAGAAGAGCTATGTCCAACAGAATCGGCCGTGTTTGATACTCTATTTGCAACTAGCCTTAAAAATGACGCCCCTAAAACCACACCGCGTCCATACGATACTGATCGGGATGGATTAGTGATCGGCGAAGGTGCAGGCTCGTTAGTATTAGAAGAATATCAACATGCCTTAGATCGAGGCGCAACTATTTTAGCGGAAGTGGTGGGTTTTGCGACCAATTGTGATGCGACCCATATTACCCAGCCTCAACAACAAACCATGCAGCAATGCATGACAATGGCCTTGCAGCAAGCACAATTACAGCCACAAGATATTGATTATATTTCAGCCCATGGCACAGCAACAGAAAAAGGCGATATTGCTGAAAGCCAAGCCACTGCCAATATATTTGGCAATCAAACCCCGATCAGTACCCTTAAAAGCTACTTTGGGCATACTCTTGGAGCATGTGGCGCGATTGAAGCCTGGCTCAGTATTGAAATGATGAACAATGGCTGGTTTAATCCAAGCTTAAATTTAGACACCCCAGATCCACGCTGCGGTGAGCTTGATTATATTCAAGGCCAAGGTCGAAATATTGATTGTCGTTACATCATGAGTAATAATTTTGCCTTTGGTGGCATTAATACTTCGTTGATTTTTAAGCGACTATAACATTAATAACGGTATCCCTTGGTACAAGGATCGCTTAATATGTGATTGATACCAAGGGAATTTTAGCCACCAGCATGTGTTATTGTTGTTGTAAGAACATAATAGCTTGTGGCTTTTCAGCAAAGGTAAAGTATTGAATATCAATATTACGAAAGAGCGCATCTTCCACTTTAACGACTTTTTCGATCCAACTAGCATCCGTAACAACGGCAACTTGCTTAATATGCTTTAAACCCGCATGAATGATATATTTTAATTCTTCAACAATTGCGGCCAATTCAATCCCAGAAAAGCTTTCAATTTCTTCGTAAATCACAATTCCACCGTGATCAACAGTTTTAGCTTCTGCATCCATCAATACACGCTTCATGTCATCTTGTGTCATTTTACCTGATAACGTAAAAGCAACAGCATTATCAATGCCAATATCAATCATGGTTAACATATAAAATCCCTTATTCAATATTACGTTAATAGCTATTTTACTGCTTATCTTCTAATTACTATGCACCTTTATTAGCTAAGCATCAGCCTCGAAATACCGATTTTTATTCAATATCACATTGCAACAATAAGCATCCCTACCAATGTAAGGATGCTTGATAAGCAATAGTAAATAACTACTCGAAATCAACTAAATTTTGCTGGTAACGTTGAAATTGCTGTTGTACTAACGCTGACGGTGCTCCCGTCATTTTACTCACAGCAACGACGGCAATGGTCGCGAGAATAAACCCTGGAATAATTTCATATAAGTCAAAAATACCCCCTGTTATTTGCTTCCATACCACTACAGTGACCGCCCCAACAATAATGCCGGCTAACGCACCGTAACGGTTCATCGATTGCCAATATAAACTCAATAATAGCACCGGACCAAATGCAGCACCAAACCCAGCCCATGCATAAGATACGAGCCCTAACACTGAGCTATCAGGGTTTAGTGCCAGTAATAATGCAATAATTGATAATACAATCACCGCAATACGCCCTACCGTAACAATCTCTTGGCTCGAAGCTTGAGTGCGAAAGACTTGCTTATAAAAATCTTCTGCCAGTGCGGAAGATGACACTAATAATTGTGAATCAGCAGTGCTCATTATCGCAGCGAGAATAGCCGCTAATAATATGCCAGCCACCAGAGGGTGAAAAATCGCATTCACGAGCAACATAAAGATCTTCTCACTATCGGCTAATTGACCACCGAGTTGACCATCAACAAAAATAATCCCCGTGAGCCCAACAAGCACCGCACCGACCATTGACAAAGCCGTCCATATCACTGCAATACGGCGAGCCGTAGCAATATCTTTGTTAGAACGTGTTGCTTTAAATCGCGCTAAAATATGGGGTTGTCCAAAGTATCCGACTCCCCATCCGACTAATGATAGAATGGCAATCCATGATAAAGGCTCACCTTTGACATTACGCCATAACGTTAATAACTCAGGATTTTTTTCATAAAGCATATCGATTAGATGATGTTGATTTAAATTCATCGCTGCAATAGGCACAATCACTAACGCAGCAGACATCAGTAAACCCTGTACTAAATCCGTCCATGACACGGCTAAAAAACCACCAAATAAAGTATAAGACACCACACAAACGGTACCAAGAATGACAGCAACGGTGTAATCAAGTCCAAATACAGTCTCAAATAATTTACCGCCGGCAACTAACCCTGCACTGGTATAAAAAAGGAAAAAAAGCAAAATAAAAAATGCGGATAGGGTTTGAATAAGTTTAGATTTATCATCAAATCGTCGCGATAAAAATTCAGGTAATGTTAATGAATTATCCGCAGTAATACTGTAAGTACGCAGACGTTTGGCACAGATTAACCAATTAAGCCACGTCCCCAACAGCAGCCCTCCAGCTAACCATAGCGATTCAATCCCAGCAAGGTAGGCATAACCGGGTAACCCAAGTAATAACCAACCACTCATATCTGACGCTCCGGCTGATAACGCAGCAGGCCATGGCCCAAGAGATCGGCCTCCCAGAAAGTAATCACTTGAATTTGCGGTACGCTTATAAGCAATATATCCAATTGCTAACATAGCGATGAGGTAGGCTATAAACGTAACAGTTATAGCGATGTTATTTTCTATCATTCATTTATTCCTTTTGAATAGCCTCTGTTCATTGCAAAGGCCTATTATGATTACTGCATGTAAATCGCATTACACTGTTTAGCCACTTCCTAATTCTAATAAAGTGGCATTTCCTCCTACCGCAGTAATATTAATCGTCCGTGTACGTTCAGTAACAAAGCGTAAGCAATAACGCTGAGCACCAATAACAGGTAATGCCTCTCCATCAAGTTCGCTAACTAACTGCGCTAATAATCCTTCTCGCTGTGCTAATTGACGCGCCAACTGTTGCGCTGTTTGAAGATCACCACAATAAGCAACACCTGCAATTTGAGGGGAATTAACTAACGCATCAAGATGAGCAATATTAACCACCGTTATTACGCCACTCAGACATCCCAATTGTTCAAGTTCAGTGCTTATTTGCGTCGCATAGTGATCATCGTTAATGCACAATAATACTGAGTTACCACACACCAATGCCGCGGTTAATTGACCCACAATCGCAGCGGCAGGGGCACCTTGCTGCGCAGTCACAATAAACACCCCTCGACCACTGCAATACAGCGCATTCGTTTCACCTGTTGGCCCCGGCATCAGCTCAGTGTTAGCAACATATTCCAATGCATTTATACATTGGTAATTCACCATCACGCTAATATTCATCGGTAACTGCTTTGCCCAACGTTGTAAAATCACCGCCCGCTTATCAAAACCCAAACTATTCCAACTGATCATCGCCGCATCACTGTGATCAATTAAGACTTGCAACATATTCGCTGTTTGCTGCATGACGACTCCTTATTTTTTATTTATTGGCTGAATGCAATCTTGAGTAAACCGATACAAATAATGTGGCCCACCCGCTTTTGGTCCTGTACCCGATAGTCCTTGACCACCAAAAGGTTGCACTCCGACAGCAGCCCCAACTTGATCACGATTGATATAACAATTACCTACACGGGCACGTTGCTCTATATCAAGATAAGTACGCTCATTGCGGCTATGGATCGCCAGTGTTAATCCAAATCCAGTGTGGTTTATTTGATCAACAATCTGATATAACTCGTTAGCCTTAAACCGAATCACATGCAGAATTGGCCCGAAATGTTCTTGTTGTAATCGCTTAATATGGCTAATTTCAATGGCTGTTGGTGGCACAAAATAACCGAACTGACATTCAGCACTTAACGGCGTTTGAGCTATCAACTGTGCTTGATTTTTTAACGTTTCAATGTGAGTAAGCAGTTTGTTACGCGCTACGCTGTCAATGACTGGCCCAACATCCGTTCGATGAAGTTCGGGACGTCCGACCTTGATCTCAGCCATTGCGCCTTTAATTAAATCAATCACCCGATCAGCAATATCTGCTTGAACAAAAAGTACTCGCAACGCAGAGCAACGTTGGCCGGCCGATGCAAAGGCAGATCGCACCACATCACGCACGACTTGCTCAGGCAATGCTGTACTATCAACAATCATTGCATTTTGTCCTCCCGTTTCTGCAATAAAGGGCACTGGTGCACACTCCCTTGCCGCTAGCGTACGATTAATCACTTGTGCGGTTGGCGTTGACCCCGTAAAGACCACGCCTGCAATACGCTCATCAGACAATAATTGCGGGCCAATATCCGCGCCACGCCCAGGCAAAAACTGAATAACGCCAGCAGGGATCCCGGTCTCAAGCAGAAGCTCAATCGCACGATAAGCAATTAATGATGTTTGTTCGGCAGGTTTAGCAACAACGGTATTGCCCGCCGCTAATGCCGCACTAATTTGACCGATAAAAATCGCTAATGGAAAATTCCAAGGACTAATACACACAAAGACCCCTCGGCCTTGATAGCGTAATTGCTGATCAATGCCACAGTAATTGGTGATCCGTTGCGGTGACTCAAAATGTTGGGTCGCTTGCTGAGCATAGTAACGACAGAAATCCACGGCTTCCCGTATTTCATCAATCGAATCTTGAATCGTTTTTCCTGCTTCACGATGGCATAACGCCACCAGTTCGTGTTGATGCAACTCTAAACGCTCAGCAAGTAACAATAAATAGCGACAACGAACAGAAGCAGGGCTGGTCGACCAATCACTAAATGCATTCGCTGCCTGTGATATCGCATTATCAACGTGAGCATGGGTAGCAAAAGTTACCTCACCCACAACCTCTCGTCGATCATAAGGTGCAGTCACTGTTATGATCTCTGCGGCAACATCAGTGGTGGTCATCGGTAACGGCGTCGCATACCAGTAATGTTCAGCAAAAGCCGCGACACCAGCATTGAAAGGCTGCCATTGGGAATCAATATCGATATTGATTGCGGTTGAGTTTAGGCGTTCATCACCAAAGATTTTTGGCGGTAATGGAATCAAATTATTATGTAATGTTTGGCGCTTTGCTAAGCTATCAACAGGGTGCTCTGTCAGTTCTGCAATCGGACAATCTGCATCAACCAAACGATGTACAAATGAACTATTGGCACCATTTTCCAGTAATCGTCGCACTAAATAAGGCAATAGATCTTTATGGCTCCCCACTGGCGCATAAATACGAACTTGTGCATGGTGCATTGCCATCACATGGTTATAGAGCGCATCGCCCATGCCGTGTAAGCGCTGAAATTCGTAATGATTATGTGGTGCCATAGCCACTATCGCGCTAACAGTATGTGCATTATGGGTAGCGAACTGTGGATAAATAACCCCATTTAATGCTGATGATAACAGCATACGCGCACAGGCTAAATATGATGTATCAGTCGCTTCTTTACGGGTAAATACTGGATAAGCACTATACCCTCCTTGTTGACTTAATTTGAGTTCACTATCCCAATAGGCCCCTTTCACTAAGCGTAATGGAATAACATCACCTTGCTGTTTAGCTAACGCAGCTACCCAAGCTAATACTGGTAAAGCACGCTTTGAATAGGCTTGAACCACGATACCAAATCGGCCCCAGCCTCGCATTTGCGGTGACTGATATAATTTTTTAAATAATTTTAATGACAGCTCTAATCGATCGGCCTCTTCAGCATCGATAGTAATCCCTACATTATGTTCGCGCGCGCAGAGTAACAACGATAACACTGAGTCAAACATTTCATTTAAGATCCGCGCTTCGCTCGCAACATCATAACGAGGATGTAATGCTGATAGTTTTATCGAAACCGTCGGATTGGGTGAGGTACTATTTGCCCCTTTATGAGCAGAATAATTATCACGTCCAACGGCAACGATCGCTGTGACGTAAGCTTGATAATATTTACTTGCATCAGCTACCGTTAATGCTGCTTCACCCAACATATCAAACGAGTAACTAAAACCTTGATCGCGCTTTGATTTACCATTTTTCATGGCTTCATCAATATCACGTCCCAACACAAACTGATGACCCATGACTTTCATGGCTTGATGCATTGCTTGACGGATCACTGGCTCAGACATTTTATTCACAAGCCGGTTAATCACATGAGATGAAGAACCATTGCGTGGCAGATCTAATCCAACAACCTTACCGGTTAGCATCAGTCCCCACGTCGAGGCATTCACAAATAAAGAGTCAGAATTTTTAAGGTGGGATTTCCAATCTGCAACCGTTAACTTATCGCGAATCAACGCATCCGCTGTCGCAGTATCTGGAATACGCATCAATGCTTCTGCCAAACACATTAGCAAAATACCTTCTTTAGTATCTAAGCTATATTCCAATAACAGCGCATCTATCATTTGAACGGCATGTTTATCTGCCCTTACACGTACAATTAATTCTGCTGCTTGTTGCTCAATGTTACTGCGCTCTTGCACAGAAGGCGCTGCTAATGGCAATAACTGGGCCAACCACCATGATTCATCTACGGCATAGTGGGGTGAAATCAGCGACCATAACCGATCTAGTGGTTGATCAATAAAAGAAGGCTGAAGAACATCAGCTGCATTGAACATAAAAATACCTCAATATAATCGGCACCATTAAAAACATTATCCATACAGGAAATGTTACAGTGTTGTTGTTTAAGGCCCGATACTATGCTGAGGAGCGATAGCCGTCTTGCTATTTTCTCTGAATATTTTTAGTAAAACTCTGCTGATTAACAAAATAAGACTCAAGCACTGTATTAGCAGTAACATTTAATGTTTGATTTAATCAAAAATGATAACAGTATTGTAAAAGCTATGCTGATAACGCGCCGGAGAAATACCACACAGGCGTCGAAATGCTTGAGAAAAACTACTTTGGCTAGCGAAACCACAAATTTGAGCAATATCCGCTAAAGTTAATTGACTCTCTTGTAGCAATTGCTTAGCAAGCTGTAACCGTTTTTGTAATATATACCGTTGCGGTGTAAAGCCTATTTGTGATTTAAACAATGCATAAAACTGACTTTCAGATAAAAAAGCTATCGCCGCTAATTGTGAAACTGAAATTTTATGATGAATATTACGCTCAATATAATTATCAATTATATCAATATCAATACGTTGAGATTGTTTATCACGGGGAGGAATTTTAAAATGACGGTGCAATACACACAGCAAAGTCATGGCGCATGCTTGCTGTAATAATTCATCATCAGGGCTAGCTTTCATCTCCAAAGACAATAATTGAATCAATCGTTGAGATTGATTATCTAAATTGAAATACCCTGAGCGAGAAAATAACTGCGTAATGCGTTGTTCCATTTGATTATTGTCGGTAAATACTAGAGGTAAATTAATCACTAACAATTCATTATCACCCACACCGACAAAGGTATGATCACAATTAGCCATCACAAAACAACCTAGGCCTGGATAGACTAAACTTGTTACTCCATCAATACCAAACTCTGATTGCCCAGATAAACTAATCACAATTTGGTGATGATTATGGCGATGATAACTCACGGTTTGAGACAAACTAACAACAGTTGATGATTGTAACTTCTGCAACATCATTACTTCCTTTCATACAACAAGAAATACCTTCCTTGAATCAAAAATAATCACCTAGCTGTATTGATATTCAATAGTTACCCACTTTTTTTGTGGATAAAATAAAAAAAAATTTAAAGATCAGTATGTTAATAATTTCAATAATAAAAAATAATAATTGGCTTTTTTTAGAATACTGAATACTTCCAACAAATAAAAAAGCCGCACTATACAAGTGCGGCTAGGATGTTGCGCTTAATGTACTTACATGGCACATCAAGTTGTTACGCTTCGTCACTCATTACGTTGAGTTTGGCGTGTCCGATAACTATGTATGGACCCATATATTGACGAAGAAGCAAGAGTTTTACGGTATTGCTATCCAAATTGTTAACAACTAAGAAGTGTTACCTTAGAAGCTTTTACGTATTTCACTTACTGTTACGCGTTGCAACTAGATCGTTATTAGTAACGGGTTGAATAGGTCTACTAATAACAACCGGGACCTGAATCCCCTGAGTTAGATGAAAACAGCTTGTTTCCTCCGTAAGCTCGATAATATATCTCAGTTCAGGTTAATTTAACTATGGTAGATAAATCGTAAATAGGCAAACTTTAAGCTGTGATCAACATCAAAAATATTAATCTTATTATTTTTCAATACGCTATTAAAAAAACGAATTCACACTAAAGCAACCATCTATTTATACTCATCAAAATGCTTATTAATATAATAAGTTTTATTTTCAGTTAAAATAATATTAATATTTACCACTAATATATGCAGTTATAGAAAAGCATGCTTAAAATAAGATCATATATAAACGATCATCACTATTTTTATTTTAAAATAAATAAAAGCTGTTATTCTCTGATTTATTTTCATATCTTTGATCATCTAATTTAGACTTCTCCGCACTTACACTTCAAAAGTGAAATCTATGTTTTACTATAAAAAATTAAAAAACGTGATCTAACAATGAGATTTAAAATTCCATTAAAAAACTAGGAAAAATTCTTAATCCCTTTATCTGTTGTATCGGTATGGTCTCGGCTGCAGCGATTTGTTCAATTAAATACAAATCTTATTTAAGCCCTAACGAGATCCAGCCGATGGAATTATCAATACTTAAACGAGTCCGCAAGCCCACGCTTGACCTATCGCCAACAGAACGTCGTAAACTATGGTTTTCTCCTTTTTTAAAATCCTATTTAGTAGTTTTCGTTAGTTATATGGCGATGTATTTAGTCCGTAAAAACTTTAACATTGCCCAGAATGATATGATTTCTGATTATGGTATGAGTTTAACCCAACTGGGTACCATCGGCCTTGGCTTCTCAATCACTTATGGTGTTGGTAAAACCGTTTTAAATTACTGGTCTGGCGGTAAGAATGCGAAAAATATTCTTCCTTTAGGTTTGTTACTCTCTGGTTTTTGTATTCTGGGTATGGGCTTAGTCATGGGACCGAGTTCTAGCCAATTTATTATGATGACCATCCTTTATGCGGCTTCTGGTTTCTTCCAATCAGGCGGTGGTTCAAACTCAGTAGTAACCATTACTAACTGGACACCACGTAATCGTCGTGGTTTAGGCGTTGGCTTTTGGAATATTTCACACAATGCGGGTGGTGCATTAGCCGCGGCTGTTGCGATGTTTGGTGCTGATTATTTCTTTGGCGGCGATGTGAAAGGGATGTTTATTTTCCCTGCAGTGATCGCCATTATCATTGCAATTATCGGTTTCTTTATGGGCAACGATAGCCCAGAAGCCTATGGACTAGGTACAGTAGAAGAAATTTTTGAAGAGCCTATTTCAGAAGAAGATAATGCCGTTAAAGAAAATCAATTGACGAAGATGGAAATCTTTAAGAAATATGTACTCTTTAACAAAGTCATCTGGCTACTTTGTTTTGCTAATGTATTCCTTTACATCGTGCGTAGCGGTATCGATCAATGGTCGACGGTTTATGCACATCAAATTTTAGGTTTCTCTAAAGACGTTGCAAACTCTGGCTTTACCATGTTTGAAATCGGTGCATTGGTCGGTACCTGTTTATGGGGCTTACTGTCAGACTTATTTAATGGTCGTCGTGGTGCTGTTTCTTGTATTGCATTAATTGGTATCGTATTTACCTTAGGTTACTATCAACACGCTGATTCTATTTTTGCTTATAAAGCCTCATTATTTGCACTTGGTTTCTTAGTGTTTGCCCCTCAACTGCTTATTGGTGTTGCTGCAATCGGTTTTGTACCTAAACAAGGCTTAGCCGCAGCTGACGGTGTAAAAGGAACATTTGCCTACTTAATTGGTGATTCGTTTGCAAAAATCGGACTTGGTTATATCGCCGAAGGTAACCCTTTCTTCGGTCTTGATGGTTGGACTGGTACGTTTGCCGCAATTAAAGCAGCCGCTATTGCGTGTTGTGTATTAATGGCGCTCGTTGCACTATTTGAAGAAATTAAAATTCGCAAATTAGCACAGCAACCAGCAGCATATTAATAGCTCGCCTTTATAAACAAACCCTTATACTCTTTCTAGTTGAAAGTATATAAGGGTTTTTTATTATCCTTAGTTTTCAAATAGAGCTTTTATTCTAAAGAATAATATACTAAATATTATTTATAATAAAAACTAACAGCGTTAATATACCAATAAAAATAAAGACAACATCGGCGATATAAAGACAAAAAAACACGTATTAGCAATAATTTTGATATTTATTGACCGTTATTATTAATATTTGCCTACATAGCAATACAAAAGTAAATTATCTGTCAGCATTTACAGACAAACATTCCTTCATGAAATATATAGAGTATTATCGACCGAATAAGAATCCATATATATCATAATAAGATTGGTACAATATAAGTACCAACAGGAATAATCATGACTGACACCAAAATATATAGCGATAACCTTCGTCAATGTGCTAAGTTTCTTTATCGGGGTTCATTCGGTCCTAAAAAAGGCCAAATAGATCTTCTTCAAAAAAAAGGCTTTGATGCTTGGTTTGACGACCAATTTTCAGCAACGCCCACCTACCAACTATCCAAGTTAAGATCACTCCTTAGCAGTTCAAGTTACCGTAACGCCCAAGATGACATGCGCCAAGGTATATGGTGGCAATGTACGATCACAGGTGAAGATCAATTACGTCAACGTATGGCTTACGCGTTAAGTCAATTATTTGTTGTTTCTTCACATGGCGTAGGTTCGGTCAACGAAGGCTTGGCAAATTATTACGACATGCTTGTTAAACATGCTTTTGATAATTTCCGAACCTTATTTAAGACCGTAACGATTAGTGCAATGATGGGTCAATATTTAACATTATCTGGTAGCAAAAAGCATAACCCACAAACCAATACCTTTCCTGATGAAAACTTTCCCCGTGAATGTATGCAATTATTCACCATTGGTTTATGGCAACTGGATAAATACGGTCAACCAATACTTGACCAAAATGGCAATAAAATACCGACTTATAATCAAGATGATGTCGAGAATATGTCACGTTTACTCTGTGGCTGGAATATCCATTATGACAATTGGCGTTATGATTGGATCTCTCCCATGACAGCGGATAATAGTCAGCATGATATGGGGGAAAAGACGGTAATGGGCACCCATTTCCCTGCAGGTCAAGATGCAAACCAAGATCTTGATGCTGTTGTTGATATGCTCTTTAATCATAGCAATACCCCCGTTTTTATTGCAATTCATCTTATTAAACGCTTTGTGACCAGTAATCCAAGTCGTAACCATATTCGACGTGTTGCCGAAGTATTTGAAGATAACGGCGACGGTATCCGTGGTGATTTGCAAGCCACCATTAAAGCCGTTCTCACCGATCCTGATGTTTTTAAAGGCATCAGTTACGCTGCAGAACACGATCCTAAAGATGAACACCAACATTTTGGTTTACTTAAAGAACCCTTACTTGTCGTTGCTAATCAATTACGTGCATTAAACATGCAAGCTGTAGGTGAACATTGGTGGGATACGCAATGGGCCGAAGTAACATACGGTCAAGCTGCACTTTGTGCTGAAACTGTATTTAACTTTTATAAACCTAATGATGCCCCTCAAGGTGAAATTACTGATTTAGGCCTTGCGGCCCCAGAATTTACAATAATAACCGCAGACATCATGCGCAAGACTCACAATCGAATGTGGTACAACACATTAAAATGGAATAAAACTGACGCCAAAGAATGGCATTGGGATCGTACCGATTTTCATGACCTATCAATGGGCACAACAGAGTATGTGGCACTTATTAATGAACGTTTTTACGGTGGCTTAATGTCACAAAGCCTTCAGGATTATATGTATAAGGCTTTATCTCTCCACACCGCACCTTATCAACTCAAGATCCGTTTTATCAACGCCATATACATTGCGACAACGGCACCTGAATTTTTCTGTGAAGGGTAATTAACCATGAAATTATCACGTCGACATTTTTTAAAAACCAGTGCCGTTGTTAGTGCGACGACCTTATCTACATCAACATTTGCCTCAGCCCTAACATCACCCAATGCTGCGCGATCATCAGAAAATGCCAATAAAGCCTTAGTCTGTGTGTTTCTTTTTGGCGGTAACGATGCTTACAATATGATTGTACCAACCCCTGGATGTGATGCCTATCAAGACTATAAAGCTGCTCGACCTAAAATGGGCTTACCTGAAACGCAATTAAGCCCTTTGAATTTAACCACAACCAATGGGGTGCCACTGAGTATTAATAATAACATGTCGTCATTATTACCTTTGTTTAAAGCAGGTAATGCAACGGCGATTATTAATTCAGGTCAGTTAATTCAACCAACAACGCGAGATGATATTAGTAATGATCAGGTTAAATTACCACAATTTCTAATGGCGCATAATCAGCAACAAGATCTATGGCAATTAGGTACTGAAAACCTCGGTAATGCTTATGGATGGGCAGGAAGAATGATGGACATGCTTGGTGCGACAGGTAGCCTATCTCCGTTGATTTCAATAAGCCAAGGTCAAAAATTGCTGCGCAATAAAAAAGCCCAACAAACGGTTGTTAATGGTAAAGGTGCAGGGAAATACTCGGCCTGGAATGATGAAGAACGCCTTGATGGTTATTTTGCTCATTTTACTCAACGCCAGTATAGCAATATTTATATGCGTAACTATGCCAGTGCGATGTCGCGTAACCTTTCTGAAAATGAAGCGATAAAAACAATTTTAGCTAAGCATCCAAGTCATGACACTTATCCGGCGTTAGATTTAGCAGAGCAGCTAAATATGGTCAGTCGTTTAATTAAAGCGCGTGATGATATGCACCAACAACGCCAAGTATTTTTCGTTGGTCTTGAAGGTTTTGATACTCATAAGGATCAACAAAATATTCATCCACAGCTACTTAAACAGGTGAGTGATGCATTAAGTGCCTTTAATGCTGATATGGTCGATTCAGGTCTCAATGATCAAGTAACTTGTGTAACAATGTCTGATTTTGGACGTCGTTTACAAGCCAATGCCAGTGGCACAGATCATGGCTGGGCTGGCCACCAAATAATCACAGGGGGAGCTGTCCGTGGTAATGAGATTTATGGTGAATGGCCTCAGTTAACGGTAAATAGTCAACATAACTATAATAATGGCCGTATTATTCCCACCATAGCAGCAGATCAAGTCAATGCTTCATTATGCCGTTGGCTGGGGTTACCCGCTGCACAAATATTATCAATCTTCCCTAATTTGACCAATTTCGATTCACCTTATATTGAATTTATTTAATTATATCTAACAATGCCGAGCCGATAAAAAGGCTCGACATTATCATCAGTTCAATAGCTTATTTAGTCTTCAACAGCCATCACGTGCACGGGAATACCACGTGCCGAATTGAGCTGAGCCGCTAAATTTGCCGCTAAAGCTGGCGTTGCCATCACCGCCGTTACTATTTCAATATATACCCCAGTGGTTGCTGTTTGTGCCATTGCTAATGCTTCATCAAGCTCAGCGTTAGTTTCTACTTTAGCTACTAACCAGTCACTAATACCAAACGCCTCAGGTAATAACGTATAATTCCACTGACATAAATCGTTATAAGCGATCATCGGATCTTTACACAAAATGCGTTCAATCAAATAGCCATTATTATTAATAACAAAAATAATCGGTGTTTGATGATAACGATGAAATTGTCCAATTTCCTGCACAGTTAATTGATGAGAGCCTTCGCCAGTTAATAACACGGTACGCTGCTGAGGATTCGCTAATGCAGCACCTAAAGCGGCAGGTGTCGCCCAACCAATACTGCCCCATAGTGTTTGATTGTAAAAACGGGCTTGCTTGGGTAAATGTGCCATTCCAAGCCCCATTGATACCGTCCCTGTTTCAGCAATAATCTGATCGCCCTCTTTAAAAAACTGCTCTAAGCGAGGGTATAAATAAGCGGTATCAATCGCAGCATCAGCAGCAGCTTGAACTGGGCGATAGCCCATATAACAAGGATAATTAATATTAGGGCGCGGTTTGATTAATGCGGTAATTGCCGTTAATAATGGTGCTAACGCAACTGCATCATAATAATACTGCTCATATTCAACCCGATCGCCATAGACATTAATCGTATTTTGTGGCCACCGCGCACTAAATGCGCCAGTATTAAAATCAGTGAATAATGCCCCGAGATTTATCACACAATCGCTATTTTCAACCATCTCGCGTACTGCACGATTAATCACTTTACCATCATATAAACCAATAAAATTAGGATGAGTTTCATCGATAATCGCTTTATCGGCAAACATTGTCGCAAAAGGAAGGTTTGCTGTTTCAATCAGGGTTTGAGCTTGATCTAAGGCGTTATACACCCGTAAATGCTCACCAACCATTACCACCGGATGACGGGCTTTATTGATCTGTGTCGCTATCTTTTGTGCTAGTGCGTCAACATCTTTAGACGCATTAGGCGCTGCATAGCAAAAATCAAAAGACTGTGGATGAGTTAATATAATATTGGCAATATCTTCAGGGACACCAATATAAACCGGACGCTTCGTGGTTAATGCCATTTGAATCATCCGTTGAATTTCAACATCAGCATTATCACGACTTAATACGACATTGCCAACGGTGACTTCAGCAGCCATTTTAGCAAAAATATCAAATTGACCATCACCTAAGGTATGGTGAATTAATTTACCCGTTGTCATCAAACTTGAACTTGGCATACCGACAATAAAAATCACAGGTAAGTGCGCAGCAAAAGAGCCTGCAACACCACATAACGCACTTAACTCTCCGGGACCATAGGTAGTATTTAATGCCGCTATACCATGAACACGAGCATAACCATCAGCAGCATATGCCGCATTTAATTCATTAGAACAACCAATCCATTCAATGTTGCTATCGTTACAAATAGCATCATTGATTGGAAAGGCAAAATCACCTGGAACACCAAAAACGTGATGCAAATTAATCGCTTTTAATGCTTCAATAAGATATTCAACAACAGTAAGTGACGATTTCATTTTTATAGCCTTGATAGTAAAAATTATCTACTTAACAATCAGTAGTCAGTTCAAACATCCTAATCCTTTTATATAAAAGGGTAAGTACCAAGATTCAAAAACTGTTTTGCACTTTTCGAAACAATAATATGTGTTTTAATGGATACACATTGCACTACAAAAAAATGAACAACAATATCGTGAGCCAATATTATGAAATCTATCGAATCTTTACGCTATTTTATTACTACGGTAAAACAAGGCAGCTTTTCAGCAGCAGCAGAACAACTTAATGTTGCTGTTTCATCTATTTCAAGGCACGTCCAACAATTAGAAAAAGAGTTTAATAGTCAGCTCCTTATTCGGCATACTCGACGGTTATCATTAACCGAAACTGGCCAACACGTTTATCGTCAAGGAATGGTTATTTGTGCGCAACTTGATCAATTGGCTGAAGAGGTCGCTTTACATCAACAACGGGTTCAAGGACATGTCAAAATAAGTGCCCCACTATGGTATGGCACTCATTATATCGCTCCGCTATTACCCGTATTACAACAGCAATGGCCTCAACTCACTATTTACCTCAATTATGGCGAAGAAGCATTAGATCCTTACGGCGCTGACTATGATATTTATATTCGTATTGAAGATTATTCCGACAGTGCTTTTATTGCTCGGCCGCTACAACATATAGAATATTGGGCCTGTGCAAGTGCTGATTATTTAGCAACAGCAGCACCAATACACCAGCCAGTCGATCTTAAACAGCATCAACTGTTAGCTCAAAACTTTAGAAATATTAGCACCCAATGGTACTTTGAACAGACTCAGCCAGACATAAAAACTAAACAAAAAATAGAACTCAATTCAGCATGGTTATCAAGTAACAGCTCTTTGGCTTTATTAGAAGCAGCACTGCAAAATGGTGGTGTCGTTCTATTGCCACATCATATGGTAATCACAGCAATTAATGAAAAAAAACTAATACGGATATTAAATCAATATACCGTCTCACCGTTTAATACTGCACACTCAATGGCATTGGTTTATACCAAAGATAAAACACAAGATTTAAAAACAAAAGTAGTTATTGACCATCTTTTATCTCAACTAGGTCAATAGTTATAAATTACTCTTAAATAGATAAATGATACAGTGATTACCCGTCATTATTTATCTATTTATCTATTTATCTATTTATAAAATAATAATATTAACTTTACCCCCCAACAAACCAACAAATCTGTTGCATATAAAATAATTTAATGGTTTTTAGTAAAAGTCTTTTACTTATTTATGATTTAATTCTATTTGAAATGGATAATTAATTAACTTATTATACGCCCCTACTCACAGGGACCGTAACTGATTGATTTAATTAAATCATATTCAAAGGATAATTATAAAACAAAACAACAGTGATATTATGTCTAAACACTTTAACTATATAGTCATGAAATTCATTAATTTCATTTTTATTCTAATTCTTATGATACTACCTATTATTGCTGTTCGTTACGATGTATTAACATTACATAATAATATACCCGAACAATCACTAACAGAGTGGACTGAAGAAATGTTTTTGGCTATTACTGCCGGATCTTTTTTATTTATCGGATTCACAGATAAAAAACATCATCATGGGTTTATATTAATTTCAGCTTTCTTTTTCTGTATGTTAATTAGAGAACTCGATTCATTTTTTGATAATGCAGTCTTTCATGGATTTTGGGTTTATCCCGCGATAATTACTGCAATCACGGCACTTTATTACTCCATACAAAAACGAGAAAATACACTTAACACATTATATTTATTTGTAAAAGACAAAAACTTCCCAATATTATGCATCGGGTTAGCCATTATTTTTGTATTCTCACGATTATTTGGCATGGACGTTTTTTGGCATCAAGTAATGGGTTCTGATTTTCAGCGTATTGTGAAAAATATTGCAGAAGAAACCACTGAACTATTAGGTTATACAATAATAATTTATGCTGCAGCTAATTATGTATTTTCATTTAATAACAAAAAAATCAATCATTTAAAATAAAAAATCATCGTCAGCCATAAATAACTTATGGCTGATTTTATGATAAAACAATTAAGCATTGGATGATTCAATGCTCATCTGTAATACATCTTCACCCGCCACAGCAAAATGTAACTCAATACTACCTTTAGAGGTGATGTTTTTTATTAGTTTTATATCATGTTGACTATATTGTTTTAAAACAAGCTCATGAATTTCAGAAATCAATTTATCTTTATCCACTGCAGCTGTATTTTTTTTGCTTTCAAACCACATAAAACATTTCACACACTGATTATAAACACAGTAATAATAAACCAAAACAATCATTTTCAAAAACACATAATTGTTAACAAATATTAATCACATCACAAAGATAGTCACAAAAAATAACATTTGGGTCAAATTAGGCACTATTCATATTAGATCGCAATTTTTGAACACTCTATGACCGACTACTTGTAACAAGTGATTATTGATATCATTAACTAAAATTAACATAGCCATTAATTAATGGGATGCCTACAGCCAGTATCATTTAACAATAATAAACCAACGATTCAATATAAGTAATTTTTATTAACTATCTTCACCTTCAAAATAACAATAAAAGCCCACTACGTTAAGATCACCATTAATAGATAAAATAACTTGTTCTTAGTGGGTAATAATTACTCCTAAATAAATCAGTATCCATAATAAATAATGCCTATTTTTTAAATAATATTTGACGGTTGCTATCAACCCCGATATAAATGTAATTGATATCTATTTACATTTATATTAAACAATCAAACTAATAACGTTAATATACTTTTAACCTCGATTTTATTAGCTACTTTTCCTATTATCAAACTATGTTCGGAGAAATAATAATGGCAAATAGTATTGCCTTATTGGGTAACCCAAACTGTGGTAAAACCACATTATTTAATACCTTAACCGGTGCCAGACAACGAACAGGGAATTGGGCAGGTGTAACGGTTGATAAAAAAGAAGGCACTTATCAGTATAATAACCAAACAGTAACCGTTGTTGATTTACCCGGTATTTATTCAATGAGTTCATTTGACGAGCAAGGCTCAATCGATGAACAAATTGGTTGCGACTATATACTGAGTGGTGAAGCAAATCTTGTGGTTAATATTGTGGATGCGGCCAACCTTGAGCGTAATCTTTACCTAACTCTGCAATTACTTGAAATGCATGTACCTTGTCTAGTTGTTCTGAATATGCTCGACATTGCACGTCAAAAAAACATTGTCATTGATGCTGAAAAATTATCAGCCCAATTGGGTTGCCCTGTTGTGTGTTTAATTGCTAACAAAAATAAAGGCGTAGAACCATTAAAAGCTGCGATTGAAAAACAACTCATTACGCCACATATTCCTCCCTTTAAAACCCATTTCCCAATCCAATTAGGCAATATCATCACCCAATTAAGTGCGGATATTCCTGACATATTAATAGAAAATAACAATAAACAATGGCTAGCCTTGAGATTACTCGAATCAGATATTGCGGCCCAACATCATGTGTTAAATACGAATATTCCAGATCGAGTCACCCATTATCAACATTTACTTTATCAAACATACAATGAACATGCTGATTTATTAATTGCAGATGCTCGCTATCAAACGGTTGCTGAGATCATCACTCAATCAACATCTCATGAGCAGGCGACACAACATAAATTAACCCAATGGATCGATGCGGTAGTCCTTAATCGCTATCTCGGATTGCCGATTTTCTTATTCGTCATGTATTTAATGTTTTGGTTTGCGATTAACATTGGTGGCGGGCTACAACCTATTTTTGATGAAGGCTCAGCCGCTATCTTTATTCATGGTACGGCATGGCTATGCCAGTATCTTGGGTTACCTTTATGGTTAAGCGCCATTTTATCACAAGGGCTTGGCGGCGGTATTAATACAGTAATGCCCTTTATTCCTCAAATAGGATTAATGTTCTTATATCTTTCGGTATTAGAAGATAGTGGCTACATGGCACGTGCAGCCTTTGTTATCGACCGTTTAATGCAATCTATTGGTCTACCGGGTAAATCCTTTGTGCCTCTCATTGTCGGATTCGGCTGTAATATCCCCTCAATTATGGCTTCACGTACACTCGAAACCCCTAGAGATCGTATTTTAACCTCAATGATGGCACCGTTTATGTCTTGTGGTGCTCGACTCGCTATTTTTGGGGTATTCTCTGCCGCATTTTTTCAAGGAATGGGCAGTTTAATTGTCTTCTCACTCTACCTACTCGGTATTTTTGTCGCAGTGCTCACCGGTTTTATATTAAAGAAAACATTATTAACAGGTGAAGCCTCTCCTTTTATTATGGAGTTGCCGACTTATCACGTACCAAGCATTAAAACAACGTTGATCCATAGTTGGAGTCGCCTACGAGGCTTTTTAGTTAAGGCGTGTCGACTGATCATCCCTATTTGTATGATTGTTATGGCTCTTAATAGCGTGACGTTTTCTGGGCGTGTTATTGAACCGGGTCAACAACAAAATTCTGCATTATCTGACATTGGTCGCTGGGTAACTCCGGTATTATCACCGCTTGGTGTAAGCCAACAAAATTGGCCTGCAAGCGTGGGGTTACTGACTGGATTCTTAGCCAAAGAAGTCGTCGTCGGTACACTCAATACTCTTTACAGTGCTGAATTAGCCAATCAAAAAATAGCAGATGGTTCACAACCGTTCCATTTACTAACAGAGCTAAAAACAGCATGGCAAGATACCGTTACCGGTGTTGAAAATAGTTTCTCATTTACAACCTTAAAAAACCCGATTAAAGCCAGTGAAGCTGATGGCAACATGGATACAACAGCGATGGGGCAAATGCATAATCAATTTGGTTCAATGGCTGGTGCCTATGCTTATTTGATTTTTGTTTTATTATATGTGCCCTGTGTATCAACAATCGGGGTTATCGCGAAAGAAATAGGCCGTAACTGGGCGTGGTTCTCTACTTTCTGGGGGATCGCGGTGGCGTATGCACTCGCGATTGCTTTTTATCAAACAGCAACGTTTGCCCACCACCCAATAGCAACAATCGGTTGGTTAATATTTGCGAGTTCATTAATGTTAAGTTTTATTATTGGTATCCGTTATTTGAGTCAAAAAGTTGATTGGCAACTGTCGATGCCAACCACCCCAGCGCAACACAAAAGTGGAGGGTGTCACTAATGACCTCCTTAATTGCGGTTAGAAATGCAGTACGGGCAGCCAGAACTATTTCTTTGGCCCTGCTGTGCAAAAAATTTAACAGTGAACCACAATGGCTACTCGTATTGCTCGATGATCTTATAAAAAGAGGAAACATAGAACGCTGCGAAGCAACAAAGGCTTGTGATCAAACCTGCACTGGTTGTCAGACTAACTCACAAGAGATTATTTTTCGGTGGCGTGATCAACAAATAGCGATTGCGAATATTTAAAAAAACACGGACGCTAATCACTCACAGGATTCAAAAAAAGACGACAATAATAGTCTTTTTTTGAATCCATCGTATTGGCTACAACGAAACACTATCATTCTCGCCTTTTATAACATTTCACGATGTTATTTTTTATCATACTTATAAGCTTGCGAAAACATCCATCATCATAGTGTTCCAACAAAAAAAGGCACTAATAAGTGCCTTTAAATTTATGCTTCAATTATATTTATGCACCTGAAAAGTGATATAACTTATCGACATTTATCGTTAACCGAGTAAACAGTTCATTCGTTAAATCTTCAGTCAATGCTAATGCTAACGTTAAGATATCATGCTCAAAGGCATTAATAAGCGCCACTGCTTGCGCTGGTTGAGCAATATACAACTGCATATATTCAGCTTCCATCTGCTTTTGTTTATGCGCTGTTTGCTGTTCAAAATCATCATAAGCCTGCTGTACTATTGGCGAAAATTGATTCCAATCCATCATCGCTAGTGTTTGTAACTTGCGAAATTTCCAATAAGCAGAATGATTATCAGCATTATTATCACCAATCGTTAACGCTTCAGGGACTGCTGTCATTCCTTGATAAAACGGTAAATAAACGCTAAGCGCTGTCATACCATAAGCAATATATTGAATTTTACCGATCGCAGTTGGCAAATATGGACGTAGCTGTAATACATGCGAATGCTCAGTACGGAAAACAGCGATCGGACGATAAGGATCTGCGGGATTACAATGTGCATAAGGATCATGATCTGTGGCTTGATAATGATTCCGTAAACCTTGCATCACATCATACACACTGAGCTTATTTTTCGGTGTTAAATAGACCGGAAATGATTCACCTTGATCGATCGGTGTTGTAAGACCATCGGTGTACAGATGTTGCAAGGTCCATACCCGCGGATAATTATAGGTTTTATCATGTTCAACATCTTGTGAGTAAGCTCGATGGAAATTAAATACCTCACTATTTTCAGCTGAAGGTAAGTGATGTTTATGAGCAAATTCAACTAATCCCACGGATCCCATAAAATCAGGGTGATTTGCAACATAATCAACTAATCGTCCTTGATTAGCAGATACAAAATATTTATCCGCTGGTATTTTAGCCGCCATCCAATGATGGCCACTTCCTGTTTCTAAATACCAAATACCGTCGTTATCAACAAATGCGACTCCGAAACCTTCAGCTGTACCTTGGGTTTCAATAATATGCCCAAGTAAAGCTACCCCTTCTTGCGCGCTATGTACTCGTGGTAAAATAACATTAACAATCGCATCTTCACCGATACCGGTAGCCGTTACATAGGGATCAATTGCTAATACTTGAGCATTATTAAATATCGTTTCAGTCGCTGTTATACCCACTCCCGCAGAATTAAATCCAGCAGCACCAAAACTGGTGCCATTAGTATCAAAATCAGAATTTGAAGTATATTGCAGTGCCTGTTTTGCAGCAGGATAGGTAAATTTATTTCCCATCGCGCCAATAGAATGGAAATCATGTAATTGAGGTGTTTCTGCAAGATGGAAGTTAAACAGTTTCGCATTGATCGCTTCATGATCTTCATTACGAGCAATGATAAAGGATCCATCAACAGTCACTTGATGACCAACAAGGATCGTTGTACAAGCACTCATCGATAACGGCGCAGGATCCAAATGATTCATTAACATTGAAGAGGATTGTTTCATCAGTAAATATCCACCATACAAAATATTCTACTACTGTATATGATGTAATCTAACCACGTTTGTGATATTGATCGTTCCTATCCTCTTCTATTACCGACATATTATTAACCAGATTCATTAGCATCATATCGCGTCACCCAGGCTAATAATTTAAAACCATTCAGCGTGATGCTTTATTAGATCAACAATTGATACCCATGGCTATTACTAGAAAAACTATTAATCAGACGCTATAAAACGAAAAACGGCTTTAGACATCTGCCCAAAGCCGTTTCGTTATTCACTGTATTCTGTCTTTCATCTCAGAGCGTTATCTTCAACATTCTCTAAGCTAAAATAATGACACGATCTTACGCCTCAGCGTTCAGTAGTGCCAATGATTGCTGAGCAATAACAAATTCTTCGTTGGTTGGGATCACTATCGCTAATGGCGTATTTGGTTGGCTAATAACGCCTTCAGCGCCAAAACGAGCCGCTTCATTAGCCGCAATATCTTCACGGTAACCAAAAATTTTCAATAGACGCATAATTTCACGACGTACAGGTAATGAGTTCTCACCAATACCACCGGTGAAAATGATACCGTCTAATTCATCTAAAGCGACCATGTATGAAGCAATATATTTTGCAGCACGGTAAGTAAACACTTCAAACGCTAGCTTCGCGTCATGATTACCCGCTTCCATTGCTTCAATAATTCCTCGACAATCACTGGTCAAGCCTGAAACACCTAAGAAACCAGAGTTACTTACAAGCTCTTTATGTAAACGTTCGGGTGTCCAGCCTTTCTTCAATAAATATTCAAGAATACTTGGATCGATATCACCACAACGTGTTCCCATCATTAGACCAGCAAGAGGGGTAAAACCCATTGAAGTATCAATACTTTCACCATTTTTAACCACGCATACAGATGCGCCATTACCAAGGTGAACTGAGATAAAGCTTGATGCTTCAACAGGTTTATTAATTCTTTTTGCCGCTTCACGAGTAACATAATAATGGCTAGTGCCGTGTGCGCCGTAACGACGAATATTATATTGCTGACAAACTTCTTTAGAAATCGCATAAGTATATGCTTTTTCAGGCATTGTTTGGTGAAATGCCGTATCAAAAACAGCAAACTGTGACAAAGAAGGGAAAGCTTTTGCGGCGGCACGCATACCCAATACGTGTGCTGGATTATGTAGCGGAGCTAAATCGCTCAACGCTTCAATATCAGCCATGACTTGCTCATCAACGTGAACTGTAGTGCTAAACTTAGTCCCGCCATGTACAACACGGTGACCAATCGTCACGATATCGTCTTTCATACCAAGCTCATCAACTAATGCAACAATACGATCAATGGCTTGTTGATGATGACCTTCTAGGCCATTGAGTTTGAACTCATGCTTTTCACCATTAACTTTCCAGCTAACAACTGCTTCAGGGAGATTAAAACACTCACCAAGGCCACTTAACGTAGCTTCACCGGTTACAGTATCAATCAACGCAAATTTAAGTGAAGAACTACCAGAATTGATTACGAGAACTAAAGAATTGCTCATGGTTATCTCATCAGAATTTTTAAGGGCGAATTTCGAATTTATTAATAAAATCCAGTTTCGTATTTACTCAGTTCAATGCGTAATAATCATTCAACTCAATAAGTACGTATCAGTCATATTACTCAATTTTTTTTTAATGTCTCAACTTTTGTTTCAAAAACCACTTAAAAATTTAAAATTTACTGGTTTAGATCAATTTAAAGACTAAAAATTGATTTAATTCGCATAAATCCGCACCATTTAATCAAATTAAGTTGAATATAATGTGTGAAATTTTCAAATATTAAGTTATTACGAGTAATAATTTGTGACTTTTTAACCCAAACGTTCAAAAACGCACCGTATTTAGTGCTTAAATATCAATTGATAAAAATAATAGACACAATATAAATAATATTATCAGTTATGCATTCTTGCAGCGAATACTAAATGGTAAGAAAACATTACTGCTCACGAATAAATTCACTTATTTTACAAAAAAGATGACTTATTCATCGACTGATGGGCTATCCATTGTTTGATAATAACCATAAAGGCTATCAATATCGGCACTACACATAATCGTCATTGCTGCTTTTAATTGTGGTAATGGCCAATCCCACCACTTCATTTCTAGTAATTGTTTAACATGTTGTGGAGGAAACCGCTTTTTCACACATCGACCAGGATTTCCAACAACAACCGCATACGGTTCAACGTCTTTAGTAACCACTGCACGAGTACCAATCACAGCACCATCGCCGACCTTAACCCCTGGCATAATCACACATTCAGCGCCAAGCCAAACATCATTGCCAATAACGGTATTTCCTGCACGTTCAAAACCACTTTTCACACCGTCACCAAACTCTGTAAAATCAAACGGAAATGATGATATCCAATCATGTCGATGACCTTGATTTCCTGCCATCATAATCACTACACCACTGGCAATTGAACAAAATCGACCAATAATAAGCTTATCAACTTCTCCAAAAATCCCCGACTGCCAAGCCTCGTTACTGACTTTGTCACCCAATAAATAATGAACACATTGATCTTCAAAATGATGTTGGTGGTAATAACCTGAATAATAACTGTAATCGCCAACGTCTATATTAGGATTAGTGATGTGTTGTTTAATTTCATAGCCACCTATCCAAGATGGAAAAATGCTCAACGCCATTATTATTCTCCTTTATACTCAACATTTAAAACAAAACGGCATATTATACCTAAATATAAATTACCTTGGATCCCACTATGACACTCAATCATTTGTACGACGCTTATTTAGGTGAGCTCTATGGCATCAGTTTTTTTACAACCTTTGTTGAACAGTATAGTGACCATAGCCATAACAACAAATTGCAAGCCTTACTTGATATTGAAATAATAACCACAAAAAAACTAAAAGCAGCCTTGCTACCCTTAGGAATTGAATGTCTTGATTATAATGTGGATATGGCACAAAAAGGCATAAGCGATGCAAATAAATGGCTTCACCTACCATGGTCAACATTAATTGATACCATGGTGACTTGGGTCGCTCCTTATCAACAGCGTTATCAACAACAAGCCGATAATGCGCAACAACACCATGCTTTATTTACACTCGTAGCCGATCATGAAAATACTATTTATGATTTCTTGCTAGCAGAACAAGCCGGCTCACCTGAAAGCATTCAGATATTGATGCAATTTATTAATAAAAACAGCTGATGCATAGCTCCCTAATTGAGCAATTATTTTTATGAAGAATAAAAACAATTGCTCAATTAGATGATACTAACCGTTGTGATACTAAACATTAAAACGAGGAATATTCAGTTGGAAAATAGATTATTTACTAATGTTGGTCTCATATAACAGCTCCTTTCCTTTATATACCCACGTTGACTACCCATCAAAAATTACTTTTATTTAATGATAACTTGGTAGCTTACTTTCGCTATTTCCCCCACATTAAGATTGCCCAATAATTTCCAAGTAACCAAGCCTTGATACCCTGAGCGATTAATACCATCTGGCGTCATAACCTGACAGCTTAATGCTGATGGTAAAGAACTTGTATTACAATCAATAACCATCGCTGATACTGTAAACTGAGGTACAGAAGCCGATATCTGAATATTTGAAATAACATTCTTAGTATCATTTAATACATACAGATTATATTCAATCACATCACCAGGCACAGCTTCAATTGATGTCGATGCCTCAGTGGCTTGCGTTATATTTGTAACGGTTTTAGTTAATAAAACTTCAGAAGAAAAAGATTTATAACTAATTGATAAAAATAAAAATAAAAATAAAAAATTACGTATAATAATTAACATAACCTAGCCTATATCAATATTGCTTCGTAAATAATAATTTTATTACTTATGATTTTATTGTTTCATTAATTATTTATTGTCTTATTTTTAAGAAATCGAGCACATGCTCACCACGGAACGATGATCAAGTTAGAATTGGTTACGGTTAATGTGAAATCAATTACAGCTATAACAACTAATTGCTTATTAAGCTAAAACTCAACCATCCTCCAACCTAACAACTGAAAAATAAATACATTATTAAACAAATAGTTACAAAAAACATCAGGAATTTATAAATGATTGCAGATTTTCTTGATCATCGTTCCAGCCCTTATCGGTATCACATCATCAATGATAAAAATTGTTGATTCCCTTCATTTGTACTAAGACTATTAAATCGTACCTGATCGCTTTATGCTACTCTGAGGATTTACTTAATGATCGAAGGCATCTCTTGAATGAAACTAAACATATAAGTGCTTTTTTAAAAAACAATCACTTATTAACATTATGTGCTAATACTCATTCCGATTTATGGTGTGCTAGTTGTTATTATGTTTTTGACCAAAAACAAATGTCCTTATTTATTATGACAAGTGACAGTAGTCATCACAGCCAACTCATGATGCTAAATAATAATATTGTAGGCACTATCGCTCCCCAACCCCAAAACATAATAGATATAAAAGGCATTCAATTTAAAGGCGATATCGAAAAACTTAGGGATAAAGCTGCAGAGAGAGCAAATACACTTTATTACACTACATTTCCAGAAGCTAAATTCATTTCAGCCCCAATTTGGAGGATAAAACTAACCATGATAAAAATGACAGACAATAGTTTAACGTTTGGAAAAAAACTTTTTTGGCACCAATAAAGCATACAGGCATGCCCAATTAACAATAAAAACCAAATATGTCAATGGGTGATTTCCCCCCTATTTTGTTACTGGCGGCTTAGATATAGTTATAGTATTAATATTTCACCACACAGTGGTAAATGTTAATAATTATCCGCAAGGATAAAATCGATAAGAGTTGTAATATTTATTATCAAATAACAACACTTATTGATTACCTCTTCTACACGTAGTACAGGATTATACTCTAAAGAGTCAACGTCTTGTTTTTGCCGATCTTTATGGTCGGCTTTTTTTTATTCAATATATTTTTGCTTATAAAACGAGCATTACAGGATATACATATTTACCCACTGTAATAAACTCATTACAATTAACAAAGATCATAATTAATAAAGAATATAAAGCTAATAAAAAATGAACAATAATGGTAATTACCCCTCATTCGAAATATTAAACCAATTACCTGGTTGTTGGGGTTGTAAAGATATAAATTCAGTTTTTGTTTATGTAAATGATGAATATTCGAGAATCATTGGTTTTAATAATCCTCTCGACTGTATTGGCTTAACCGATTTTGATATACCCCATTTAAACCCTAAATACGCTCATCTATTTCAACAGCAAGACTTACAAGTGATCCAATCTGAAAAACAATTACGCATACTTGATATTCATCCCTATGCCGATGGATATTGGCGAGCACATTTGTTTACCAAAACAGCATGGAGAGATAATAACAACAACGTTATTGGTGTTATTTTTTCAGGCGTCGAGTTAAAGCATACGTCTTTACTTGAAATAGGACATTGGATCTGTCGTAGTAACACAACCCAATACCACGAGAAAAACACTTTTAATCAACAAATAAATATTTTTCTTAATACTCGAGAATCAGAAGTATTGTTTCTACTGCTTTATGGTAAAAAACCACAATACATATCCAAAACATTACAGCTCGCTGTGAAAACTGTTGAGAATTATGTGGTTCGATTAAGAGAAAAATTTAATGCTAATTCAAAAGGTGAATTGATTGAATTAGCCCTTGATGCTGGTTTTGGTTCTCATATTCCCGAAAGTATGTTGAAAACCCAACAATCGATCATATTAACAGAATACTAACTAAAATTAGCAGAGTCGTGATTACTCTGCTGATTAATTTACTATGGTGCTAAACGCTCAATATCCCAATCATTGTTATCATTACGTAAATAAATAAAACGATCATGTAAGCGATGTTTGCCACCCTGCCAAAATTCAATTGAATCAAATTTGACTCGATACCCTCCCCAGAAACTAGGAAGAGGCACTTCACCCGCAGAAAACTTCTGCTTTAATTCAAAAAATTTCCCTTCAAGAGCCTGACGAGCAGAAAGGCGCGAACTTTGTTTGCTCGCCCAAGCCGCTATTTGACTTTCCTTTGGCCGACTTGAAAAATACTTCATTACCTCAAGCGTTGAGAGTTGCTCAACATGACCGGTAACATGCACTTGTCGTTCAAGAATATGCCATGGAAAATGTAAGCTTATTTTATTATTTATCTGTAATTGTTCTGCTTTACGGCTACCTAAATTAGTATAAAAAATGAAACCGTCATTATTAACATCTTTTAATAAAACAATTCGTTGAAAAGGTTGGCCATCGGCATTAACCGTTGCAACGGTCATCGCAGTCGGATCCGGTAAGTTTGCATCAACGGCTTGTTGTAACCATTTATTAAATAACGCTAGAGGCTCTTTCGGTAAATCATCGCGACGCAAACCACCTTTGGTATATTCTCGACGAATATCAGTTAAATCCATTTCTATCTCCTACCCTAAAAATACTCAATCATTAATATCATTCGCTATAAACAACTGAATTAAAAATACATCTCTAGTGCAAACATTCAATTGTTGCATAAATAAATAGACGCATTTAGCGAAAAGCAACATTGATAGAGAAACAATCAACTGCATATTGCAGAGTTTTGATAAATTAGAACAATTAGATATCTTCATCTTCAGCATCTCTCTATCAGTGATTTACTCATTGAATGCTGCACTTAACTTTTTTGGTGCTCAAATTATGACACTTTTCAAACGCCAAGTTATTAGTCTAACCGTATTAGTTTGCTCTATTGTTAGCGCAGCCACGGCACAACAACTTTTTTCAAGTTATTCAACATTAAAAAATCAACATATCATAACGTCACAAACCGATATTAATAGAGCTCTAGTTATACTACCTCAAGCACTCACAAAGCTAAATGCTTCCATGTTGTCAAAAATCCAAGAGCAAGAATTATTAACGATTACCAATCAATTATTTTCAAATACTTATTATAGCCAAATAAATTTAGCATCAACGAATACGAATACTCGCCAACTTATTCGTCAAGATAATCTTATATCTACAAACCACTCACCTAATTGGTTTCAAGATATTTTTAAAATCCCTTCTCATACTGAACAACGTATCATTGAAAATGACAATCAATCATTAGGCTTATTAACAATAACAGTACAACCAGTACTTAATTACCAACTATTATGGCAAATAAGTACACGTACCGTATTAACAAATATCTTTATTGCGATCATCTCAAGTTTGTTTGTTTACTTTATTTGTCACAAAAATCTTGCATCATTATCGCGGCTCACTGCACGAGCTAAAACAATAGATAATTTAAATCAAGCTCCCCTTTCTATACCTAATGAAACCGATTTAGCGATTATTGTGCGAGCATTTAATAAAATTTGTTATCAATTAGATACTAATTTTAAGAACCAAGCTGATGAGGCGATGAAATTAAGACAACAAGCCTACCTAGATACAACATCAGGTTTAGGTAATCGCAGTTTCTTCATTCATCAACTAAGCTCATGGCTCAATGAATCTCACAAAGGAGGATTAGGGCTAATTCAAACAGATCTAATTAATGAATGTTATCAGAATGAAGGGTTTAAAAAAGGTGATGAATTAATAAAAACCATATCAGCACGATTAAATGAAGTACTTATTTTTAATGATGCAACGCTTGCTCGCCTCTCTAAAGATGAATTTGCTATTCTTATTCCAAATATTTCCATTGAAAAACTACAACTTTGCAGTAAATCATTAGTCAATATTTTTAATGATTTAAGTACCGCAACGACCACTATTAATAACAATGTTTCTATCGGTTTAGTCTTTAATGAAAACGAAAGCACCCCAAGTCAAATATTAACTCAATTAGATAATGCATTAACTCAAGCTAAAATAATGTCACATGACTCAGTTTCAATCATTAAAGATATAAATAGCCAAACAACACTCGGAAAACAACAATGGAAATCATTACTTGAGGAAGCAATCAGTGAAGATTTATTTACCTATAAATACCAACCAGCAACACTTTCAAATGGTTCTACTTATCATTATGAAGTATTTACAGCAATCAAGAAAAACAATAACTACTATTCTGCTGGAATGTTCTTAGGTGCCATAGAAGATTTAAAAATAGGAAGTTGGTTTGATAGGCATGTTATTGTCGCTATTATTAATAAATTAAATGCAGATAGAACAAGCGGTCCTTTTGCGATAAATATCACTAATAGTTGTATTAATGATCCTAGCTTTATTCGGTGGTTAGATAATTTATTACAAAAAAACAACTCACTAAGTTCTCGATTATTTTTTGAAATCCAAGAAGTAAGCTGTATCAGACATACCGATGCAACCGGTATTTTATGTTCGATCATTCGTAAACATGAATTTGGATTTGGTATTGATAACTATGGCCGCAACTTCCAATCATTAACGTATCTGAAAGAACTACAACCTAACTACGTTAAAATTGATTACGTCTATACTCACCAACTCAATGATCAAACAAAATCAACCGTCCTATCTTCTATCTGTCGAACTGCACACAGTCTTAATATTAAAGTTATTGCGACACGAGTAGAAACAGCAACACAATTAGACAGACTCTCTGAATTATTTGTTGGCGGCTATCAAGGATTCATTACAGATAAACAACCCCTCACTGCTTAATCTATTTACACTGTAAATTTTAATAATCTCACAGACTCTATTTACACTGTAAATAGAGTTTTCATATCCCCTTCTTTACACTGTAAATTTCCTTCTTATATTCTCCCTCTATCCTTATCTAGTATTTACACTGTAAATTATTATCCCGCTCGGACAATAATATACAACCAACAGTTTTAGCTGTGATGTTTGGCTGTGGTGTTTGGCTGAGGTGTTTGGCTGTGGTGTTTGGCTGTGGTGTTTGGCTGTGGTGTTTGGCTGTGGTGTTTGGCTGTGGTGTTTGGCTGTGGTGTTTGGCTGTGGTGTTTGGCTGTGGTGTTTGGCTGTGGTGTTTGGCTGTGGTGTTTGGCTGTGGTGTTTGGCTGTGGTGTTTGGCTCATTTACAGTGTAAATCAAACAATTTAATTTACACTGTAAATATCATTTAATCACAGTTTACAGTGTAAACTGAAAGACGACCTAACAACTACCATTTATGCCCTTGGTACTGTTCAGCAACTACTTTTCCACGCTCAGTCAAAAAGTCTAACAAGGATTGAGGATGTCGAGTGGTAATCAACTCTTGAGGAAAATCAACATGCGCTAACAAAGTCTGAATACTTGAAAAGTTACCAACGTCAGCTGCAAAGTGAGCATCTGACCCCGTCGTAATTCGAGCACCCACCTCTTTCGCTATCATTGCTATATCTTCACATCGCGGAGCACTACCCACTCGAGAACGGCCTAATGATGAATTATTTATTTCAACTAAAACATTATACTCAGCCGCAGTACGGATCACTTTTTCAAAATCGAAATCATAATTAGGATTACCAGGATGGCCAATCGCATCGACAACACCCGATTTTATAGTATTGATTAGCGCCTCAGTGTGATCATCTCGATGCGTCGGTTTGAAAACAGGCTCATGCAAACTCGCAATCACCCAATCTAATTTAGCCAAAACGGTATTATCAAGATCAACATTGCCCGCTGTATTAATAATATTCGCCTCGACTCCCCGTAATACAGCGACACCATTAAGAAAACGAGGCAGTACACGTTGGTTAGCAAAATACCAAAAATGCGGAGCACCTGGCATTAAAGAAGCATGATCAGTATTACAAAACATTTTTAATCCCTTCGCTGCCGCCGCTTGAGAATTTTCAATAATAGTACTGTAAGCGTGACCACTTGATAGTGTGTGCGTATGAGTATCAACTTGAATCTGCATAACATAGACCTCTAATGAATCTGAGAAGATAAAGAATAATAGCGAGCAACAACATTGCGTAAATGCTGTTGGGCTAACTTTTGACTTGATAAATGATAGCGTTGAGCCACAACGAACCAAGACTGTTTCTGTAAAATTTTGGCAATCGCAAAACCTAAATCATCATGCCAATGGCAATCATCTTGTAATAAATAATCTGACAGCCAACTTTCAAGACTAGCAACAACGACATCATAACCAAGCCCTCCCTCAATAAAAATATCAAGTTGATGCTCAATCTGTGATTGTGACAAACCATAATTTAATGGTCGTTGTACGTTATCAGCATATAATTTAAAAAATAATTGGCTATCAAGTTGATTAAATTGTTCAACCCGCTGGCAAGAAAAAGAAGCGCCAAATAACGATTGAGCGTCATCAAACCATAACCCAGCAGCATTAGATAATGGCTTAACACACAATAATGAATGATGGCCACTGGCAGCATCTTTCGTGATACCCAGCCGCAATGGACGCAATAAACAATGTGACCAAAAATCAACTAACTCACTAACAGCACCAAAACTTGTACCAATATAATCAATGTTTTCATTCATCGCCTGTTGCAATACCGTCTCAATTAATTGCGTACCAATACCTTGTTGCTGGAAGCCATCTGCCACAGCAATACGCAATATACGATAACAATGCTGCTCAGCTGCGATGGCATAACCTAAATGCGCAGCTAATGATTGCGCTAACAAATGCCCTTGTGGACGACGCTTACCTTGCATCACTAATTGCGCTAATTCCGGGTCAAATCCCCCCTCTTTAGAGACCACACAACAGCCAATAATAACCTCTGCTTGTAATGCAACAATAAGAGTTAAATTAGGATCATCCAGTAATTGCTGAATATCATTTGGCGATGTTTGATAATGGGCATTAATTAATAGCCCAAAAAGTTGGTTTAATAATACTTCATTGACAGCCAGTTGTGCTGCAGCTAACACCGTATAATCAATCGATACTGTAGCAGGAGCCGCCTCTATTACACGAACATTAGGGGCTTGCGCTGCGAGTAATAATGCTTTAAAAATCCAAGCTTCAAGTGGATCACCTATCGCCCATCTTATCGGTTGCTCTAGACAATAACTGCGCCATTGCGGCATTTTTTCAGTTAATCGTTGTTTAAATTTAATCTCAAAGCCACGTCCTGTACCTTCATAACCATGGATCGTTGTCGCAAAAACTAATCGATTATGACGGCCAAGCAAATCAGTTAAAATAGCTGCAGGGATTGCCGCCGCTTCATCAACAATAATAAAATCGAAATTTGAAGCTTCATTCACAATCCTATCGACTGCCACAAATTCAAGCCGACTCGCCCCTACATGCAATTGATGACGATGTGTTTGCTCAGCTGCCGCAAGTCGTAATTGAGCATGTTTAAACACTGTTTCAGCACAGGCAAATGAAGGGGCCGTAACGGCAATTTTAATCGTTCGAGTTTGTAATAATTCTGCGGCGGCAATACCTAACGCTGCTGATTTTCCACGCCCCCGATCAGCAGATAGCACTAATGGCCGTTTACGATGCCCTGTGATAACTTTAATTATCGCATCGACAGCTTCAGATTGGCCACTGGTTAAACAGCAACGCTGAGTGTTTATATCGCTAAATATTGGCGGCAACATAACATCAGCAAGCGCTGCAACAGAAGGCGATAATAGTAGCGGCTGTGATTGTTGGATAAGCATCACTTCTGGGCTGGAAAATAAACGACCTAAACGTTGATAGAACGGCGTTGCAACATGACTTAATCGCCATGTTGGTGGGGCAATAATAACTAATATACCACCGCCTCTAATTGTGCCAGAAAGCGCTCCTAAGCTATCAGCATTGATACCATCAAGTGCATTGATAACCACCATATCAAACTCTTGTCCAAGCCATTGCTTCGACTGTTTAAACGATGATGATGTAAATGACATTGGTGCATTATCACCAGCCCACAACCGCTGTGAAAAGTGTTTACCAATAATCACAGCACCGGTTGCAGCCCATTCAAAGCTACCTTCTAATACCACTAATTGACGACAAAAATGCTGTGATAGCTGCTGTTGAAGTTGAGCAAATAAAGTCTCTAACTGCACCGACATAAATAGATCCATGAATAAATGACAGACAGATCATAACACAGCCATCACAGGCATAAAAAAACCACGCATATAGCGTGGTTCTTATTAAGCAAAATAAACCATTAATTACTTTAGATAATCATTTAAATAAGCCAATACATCATTAATTTGACGATCACTCATCTTTTTCAATTTAAGCTGCAACTTATCACCATCACGCATATAAGAGACTTTACCCTTAATTAAATCTTGTGATGTCGGTTTATCAATAACAACTTTAGGATGTAATTGCTCACCTAATTGCTCTAGTTTTCCCGTCACTTCACGGGTAATACGGCTAATTCCTTGCGCATTGATTGTTTTCCACAATGACGCATTATCACCACTTAAATCAGCAATCATGTGTTGCTGTTGTTCATGGTTCAAACCAAAGAAAATACGATGAAGTTTCACAATCGTCGGACGACCAAGTTCACCAACACTTGGATAAGCCATTAATAATTCCATCGGTAAACTGGCCGCTTTTAATGCGCCACTGACTAATGCTTCACTGCATTGTAAATACTTAGCCAATTCTTTCTGGTCAGCTACTTTACCGGTGTCTAACAACGACTGCATCTCTTTGCCACGTTCAAACAATGATAATGGCTTATGCGCGTTAGCAACATCTGATAGGAACTTAGCGTGTTCAGTATTGATACCTTTTGCGACATAAATTAAGAAATCTTTATGAGCAATAATACAAGACATACGACGGCGACTACCGTCTAAGACTTCAATTCGCCCATCATCAAGCCAACGTCCCACTGCTGGGTATTGCTGACCACGATCTTTTAATGTCACTAAAATATCAGCTAAAGCATGCTCATTTAAAAACGCTTGTTCACGCGCATTTTCAGCAAAAACGATGGTTTGAGTACTGACATCATCTGCATTTACTTTTACTAATTCAAACGCAACAGTATCTTCACCCGCAACAGCTAATTCAATAACAGCCGCTTTATCACGAGCTGCTGTTTGTGCTTCTGTAACGTTCGTCGCACGACGTTTATCTGCTTTACCAAACAAACGTGCATTAAGATCTGTAGTTTTAATTGCCATCTGTCAATTACTCCTCGTTCAAGTTTGCCCAGTGGCTGTGCATAACACGTTCTAATTCAAGACCCACTCGTTGAATTGCTTCCTGAGCGGTTGAAAGGGTCTTTTTTCCCCCTTCAAATTCAGCAGCAGTAAGATCAAAAACGGTACTATAAGTATCGGCACAGGTCTCAAAAGCACGGCTGCGTGGTACTGTTGCCATCATTACTTGCTCACGTAACAAATAATTCATTTCTGTTAATACCGAAACTTGTTTTTTATTATCATCTTCAAACATGGTTGGCATTAAACGAATAAACTCTAATCCGTGCCAATCTTCGGGAAACATCTCATAAACAGTAGGTAAATGCTGAAAGAAGTTAACTGTTGATGCCCAGTCTAAACGTTTTGCTGCACAAGGAATAATCAGTGCATTAGATGCATACATTGCATTCCATACCAAAGGATCGATGTGGGGACCGGTATCAATCATGATGATATCAAACTCATCTGCGATAGGATCTATCACCTTTTCTTTCAGTAAACGAACGATATCAAGATCTTGATTTACGGCTAAATCTTGCCATGCATCAGCATTAAACATCGCATCTTCAGGGAACGCTGCTATGGTTTTAAGGTTTGGATATTGGGTTGGCATAACCACATTATCCATCACAAAATGCTTATCCGTTAACACACCTTCAGGTACATTATCTAACATCACATCGACAGCAGAATAAATAGTTTCTTGTTTGCCAATACTGATCAAAGGGTTAAGAAATAAACGTAAAGATCCTTGAGGATCAAGGTCAATAAGGCAAATACGGTACCGTTTATCTAAATCTAACGCTAAACACGCAGCAATATGCACTGCCGTCATTGATTTTCCAGTGCCACCTTTTTGGTTCTGAACGTTCACTACCCAAGGTTTACGTCCAGCACCTTCTCGCTCATAAAAGGCTGGTTTTTTTGCAGAAGCCATTAATTGATGTGCTTCTTCAAGGGTTATTGAATAATGGTTAGCTTTATTTTTAGTAAATTGATGACCCGTAGCTTCCATTCGTGAGATTGCATCATCCAACTTTCGGCGCGTTAAGCCTGAACGCGTTTCCATTAATGCTTTTGACATTGGTGGAAAAACCTCGTCACGACGCTCTTCTAAAACAATTTCAATACGATCGGCTTGTACTTGTTTAGTTTGCTCTGCAATGTTGAGCAAATTTTGTATCGTCTGTTCCCTATTCATTATTACTCTACGCCATGATGATTGACTGTTTATATTGTACAATAAACAGCAACATAAACAATAAAAAGCTGAACAAAAACATGTGACATTATTCTCACATAAAAACATGATTTAATGCAAAAAGCATAAATTTTTACATTTTTTAGACTTAAATCTAGCTTCATCATCTAACTAATTACCCAAGAAAAGTTATTCTGTGAAAATGTTACAACGTCACAAGTTTACAATGTAAATCAGAATATGAGCTATTTTCATCGGAACAATGAAAAAGAGGGGACATTTTACGGGGGATGTTATTTCAATATCAAAAATGGATATTATGTTGATAATATAATAATGCTAATGAAATTACTCAATTTCATTAGCAAATCAGCCTAAAATAGGAAATAACGGTGAATAATCTAAAAAACAACCTGAAATTAAGTCTTACACTCTCAAAAAAAAGCACTGGTACTTGATCATTGTTCCATTGAAAATAAACAAAATATGAAACGATGATCAAGAGCTAATAAACAGTAAAATAAGCGTATTTACAGTGTCTTTTAATCATATTAATAGCGGAAAAATGATCAAGAGTGGCAATCATAATCAGGCAGGTATATTAAACACTACGGAAGCATGTAAAATAGAGGTCTAACTACGGAGAATGCTTATTCAATAAGGGCTGAGAGAGATAAAGATCAGATTCAAATGATAAAATAGAGACGACTGTTAACCGATAACAGAAGATTGAAATACACATAGAGACTGATGATCATTAATCCAACAACAGATAAATGATATTCAGCAGCCTTTTTACGTCGAATGTCATTTCAATAAAGTGTCAACTCAACTTAAAATTAACGATGAAATGAATATTTAGGTATGAAATAGCCGCTTAAAAATTGAAAATACGCTACGGTGATCATCTTTCCAGCCCTAAAAGCGCATCATCTTGTATGAACCGTCACTTTCAGTACTGCAAATACACCTCTTTCTACTCGCACTGTGGATAACATTGTGGAAAAGGTGATAACTGATGATGATCATGCTTTCAACTTTATCCTGATCATGTTTTCAACTTACTAATGATCATCGTTCCACCGTTATGATGATCATGCTTTCAATCTCTATATGATCATGCTTCTGTCTTTACATTGATCATCGTTCCAATACCACTTTAAATAATATCATTTATAAACAATATGTTACATGTAAAAAAATCACCTGATCATTAGATCATATTATCAATAAGATCAGTTTTAATCATAAAGATCAGTTTAAAAAACATTAAATAAAAAACTTTATTTATTGATCTTTTTCTATTAATCTTTACGGAAAGATGATGCTTCTACGGCTAATGACAAATGAATTCCGCTCGAAATACAAAAAAAAATCCGATTGATAAAATATTGATCGAAGCACCAAGATCACACAAAGATGGTCATTTATTTGTGATCCCAGCAAATTTGGTAGACTGGTTACCTCAGTACCAACATTTTAAAGGTGTAACCAAAAGTATTATTGAGCTATTGAATATTATTTCATTACGTGGCCTATCAACCCAAGATGGTATGGTTTCAACAACAGAACTTATCGAAGCGACAGAAGGGCAATTAACACGAGCCGCTATTCAGCAACGCTTACGAGCCGCCGTTACTGTTGGTTTATTTAATCAACAACCGGTGCGCTTTGAAGAAGGTTTAGCTGGCAAAACAATGTTACATCACTTTATTAATCCAGCATTGCTCATTTCTCAACTTGGCACTGGAAGTTTACTTTCTGAACAATTTAAGCAACGTGAAAAACAAAAACGTTCAAAAGCATTAGCCCAAAATCCTGTTAATCGTCGTTTACTGACTGAATATGGTTTGGGCACTCCGCCGTCAATGCCAGATGAAGCCGATCAAATTGTGGTATCACCCACCAGTTGGGCTGGTATCATTGATCAGGCTTTAGCACCACCACGTACTAAAAAAAGTTATCAAAAAGCGATGGTGGCGATCAGTGGTACTAAAGCGATCATTGAAACACGATCGTCAAAGTCGATCATGACTGTTGATGATCTTATGACCTTATTTGCATTGTTTACGTTAACAGTACAATACCATGATCATCATCTTGCTGATTATGAAATTCAACTACGATCAATGGCAAATAAAACCCCTGTATACATTACCGATATATTGGCATTACGCGGTAAAAAAGACAGTGGACCTGCGCGTGATTCAATTCGCGAAAGTATTGATCGTATTGAATTCACTGACTTTCAATTACATGAACTAACTGGCCGTTGGCTAAGTGAAAACATGCCAGAAGGTTTTAAAAGTGATCGATTTAGATTTATCGCGCGTACCATTACAGCATCAGAAGAGGCCCCTCAAGAAGGTGAAGATGGTGAGATTCGAATCAAACCAAATCTGTATATTCTGGTTTGGGAACCTTCCTTTTTTGATGAATTATTAACGCGTGATTACTTTTTCTTATTTCCACCCGAGATTTTACGTCAACATACTTTAGTGTTTCAACTGTACACATTTTTTAGAAGTAGAATGTCTCGTAGAGTGGTTGATTCAATGCTTTTAAGTGAATTGAATCAAAAGCTTGCAAGGAATATTGAATGGCGTCGTTTTTCTTCAGATATTATTCGTGAATTGAAAAAATTAGCGGAAGGAAAAGTGACAGAAACCATGTTTGCTGTGAATCTATGGGGCTATCACTTAACCATTTCTGCTGAAGAAATTGATAAGCGTTATACTGATTATCGGATTGATATTAAATCTGATGCCGAAGAAGTTATTCGTTATTCTCGCGCAAAAACAACCAATGAAGGCAAGCGTAATATGGCACCTACAATGCCGAATCCATTACGTAATGAGATTATGCCCAAACAAGCATTGGATCAATTATCAGCGATTATTGATGGTGAATTTGAACCTATTCAACGTAAAGAACCACGTCCTCGTGGTCGTTTAGGGCGTCGAATTAAGTTACGTAAGCATTTAGTTGAAATTAACGCGGATGAGCTCACCATCGTTTTATCTAAATACACCTCTTCTGAAGCGCTACAACGCAGTATAACGGCATTATCGGCAATGACAGGGCATCCAGCGACGACAATTACAGAAGAGTGTCATGGCTATTTAGAGAAGCTTGATTGGCTTCATGTTGCGGGTGAACGCGTCAGCTATGAGACCTTAAGTAAAACGGTTGAGTTGTATAATAGCCGTCAAGATGAGCGTCATTTGTCCATTGAGCGCTTAATATCAGGTTTAGCTGTGCGCCGTAAGGTTTGTAAATTAGTCCATGAAGGTCATATTACCGATCAAGTATTAAGCGCATTAGATGATGTAGCGAAAGGTATATAATCTGCGAAGTATCAAGAAAGAGAGTGCTTATAGACTCTCTTTTTGTTTTAATAAACATCAAAGAGTTAGCATGTTATAGCGGATCTGTATTACGTGTTACTAAGTATTATTGTTAACGGAGTTAGACGATGTTGTTCAGTAAAAAGGATCTTAGCGGTGTTTTATTTTGTATTATTATTAGTACACCGACTGCTAATGTCTATGCTGCAGCAGCAGATCGTCCCGTTATTGAGCGTCCTAAAATTGGTTTAGTGCTTAGCGGTGGTGGTGCTAAAGGTGCCGCCCATATTGGCGTGCTTGAGGTGCTAGAAGAAAACCGTATTCCCGTAGATATCGTTACAGGCACCAGTATGGGAGCTTATGTTGGCGGTATGTATGCGATGGGACTTTCAGCGAAAGAAGTTAAACAACGTACGTTTGAGACTAATTGGAACACTGGTTATATAGATCGCGCGAGTCGTAATGATTTATCGTTACGTAGAAAAAAACAAAATGATACTTATCAATTACATACTGATTTGGGTTTAGATATTGATGGTGAGTTTAAATCTCGTCCTGGTGCTTTTCAAGGACAAGGCTTAGCGGTTATTTTACGTCAGCTTACCAATAATCTACCCGCACTAAAAACCTTTGATCGTTTAGCTATTCCTTATCGTAGTGTTGCGACGGATATTACTAAAGTCACACCTGTTGTCATTGGGTCTGGCCATTTAGCTACTGCAATGCAAGCTTCAATGACCGTACCTGGCGCGTTAAAACCTGTTCATTTAGATAATAAATTATTGGTCGATGGCGGGGTTGTTAATAATATGCCTGTTGATGTTGCCAAACAGCTTGGTGCTGATGTGATTATTGCGGTAGATCTTCGTGATAGTTTAATGCCGAAAAAAGACTTAGACAGTGCGTTAAATATTGTGTCGCAATTAACAACTTATATGACTAATGCCAGTGCTGATTTTCAAAAAAGCTTAATGAAGCCAAGTGATATTTATTTACAACCAAATGTTTCGTTCATGACTGCAGCTGATTTTGATAAACTTGAGCAAGCTTATCAAGCGGGTCGAAAAATAACATTAGCGTCACTACCACGTTTATTACCTTATCAGTTATCTTCCCAAGATTATGCCGAATATAATAAACAAAAAAATATTCGCCGAGTACATTTATCGGCTCATGATTCTTATTTTATTGATGATATCGAAATTATTAATAATACTAATTTACCCGATAAAACATTATTATCCCAATTAGAATTAAAAATAGGGAAAGTGATTTCTAACGATGAATTAGAACAGGCGGTAAAACGTTTACAAAGTGAAGATATTTATGGGCGAATTAATTATTCAATAAAACAAAAAAACAATAAAAATATTCTTATTATGGATATTAATGAAAAGTCTTGGGGACCCGGATATTTAAACTTTAGTCTCGCATTTGAAGATGACTTTGAAAGTCGTTCTGATTTTTCATTTGGTGCTCAATATATTTACACCGATCTTACTGATAAAGGTGGAGAGTGGTTACTTGAATGGCAATTAGGCAGTTGGAAAAATATCACCACTGAATTTTATTTTCCAATCGATTATCAACAACACTTTTTTACTGCCTTTGGTGCCGAAACCAGTAATGAAATTCGTCGGTTTGATAATTTTACGTATTATGATCTAAATGCAAATGAATTAAAAAATATTGATGCTAAATATAATCAAACTAATGCTTATGTCGAAATGGGATGGAATATTAAGCCTTGGGCGGCATTAACGTTAGGTTATCAAGCTCAAACGGGTAGCATTACTCTTTCTTCAATTGATCGTAAAGACAATTATGATTTGTATGGTCCCTATCTCGATCTGACTTATGATGATTTAGACAGCTTTTTCTTTCCCGCTAACGGCTCTTATTTTAATAGTGAAATTGGCTATAGTAATACCTTACGTCGACCTGATTTTGGTAAGCGGGAAGCCGGAGATACAGTATATTATAAGCTATCGATAATTAAACCATTTACATATAATAGACATACCGTTGTCGCTTCTATGAAAACAGCTGGCTCAGATGCCGATAATTTATTGCCTATTTATGCACAAGATCTTGGCGGGCTATTTAATTTATCGGGTTATCATCGTTATGAATTAAATGGACGCTATAGTGCTTTAACCAGCTTAGTTTATCGTTATCGAGTGATTGATAATAATTTTGGTGCGATTAAATTACCAGTCTATGTTGGCGCTTCGCTTGAAAAGGGAGGAGTGTGGGATCGCAGTTCTGAAATGAGTTGGAATAGTGCAATCACTGCGGGTAGTGTTTATGTTGCGGTCGATTCTATTTTAGGTCCAGTTTATTTAAGTTATGGTCAAACGTCTACCGGTGAAAGCTCATTTTATCTTTCATTAGGTGGAACATTATAAATATAAATAAGACTGTGTTTTATTCTGTTCTTTATATACTGATATGTGCTAATTAAATTAATACTTTATTTAGCACTGACAAATAAAAACCATTTTGGTTGCTAATTATCAGTGATATAACATTTTTGAGCCCTCGTTAGCTCTTTTTTTATGCTTGATTTAATAAACTATAGCGATAAAAAAGCCCCTTAATAATATTGCAATTAAGGGGCGAATATAAAAGTATAAATGGAGAGTTAATTAGTATTCCCAATGCTCAATATTATGTGATCCGCTAAATTGATTAGGGAAATAATCTTCACATTTACCTTCACGCCATACATCTGCCGTTGCACAATGTAGACCACCACCAAATGCATAAGCATCACGTAAATCGACTGGAATAACATTAAAGCCAAGCTTATCAAATTGCTCCATTTGGGCTTTTTCACTGGCTTCAACACAGACAGTTTTATGATCAATGATTAATGTATTCATTGATAACCATGTGCTTGAATAGCAAAGAGGTGGAGGGTTATCCCATGCAGGTTTAACGGCTTCAACAATCTGCCAATCGTTCTTTTCGAAAATTTCACGTTGGCCAGCAAATAATGGTCGATGTGGATTGAGTAACATGAGTCCTGGGCGTAGAGGACAGAATGTTGCATCAATATGAATCGGATGGTTATCAGCAAAGCTTAATGTATGAATACGGTAACCCATTAGTTCATATTTACGCTTGATCCAGTGAATACCGGCTAAGTTAGTAGTAAGGCCATGTTGAACAAAGATATCTTTCCCTAAACGCATCACATCTGCGGCATCAAATAAAATATCGGTCTCTCTGGTGCTGTATTCTTTATTTAATGAACGTGCCATTGTTTCTTCATCAGATAGATATTCATAGGCGGCGACATAATCCATACGGAAACTATCATCTGATAAACGTGGGCGTGGTGCTTGTTCGATCATACATTGTTGATCTGATTCAAAATACTCACGAAGAAGATCGGTATATGCCAAATATTCGAAATAGCGGCTACGAAAGCTCATCGGTGCCATTAACATACTTTTACCCATGGTAAGCAAGCAGTCACGAGGCGGCATACAACCAAAGCCAGAACTAATTGAAAAATCAGGTGTATTGATACTATTATGCCAGTCAACTGCCCCTGGACGGTCGACGATAATACCGCGATTTTCAAGGATCTGAGCAAAGCCATTTAAACACTCATTAGCCCGATCGATAGATTCTTGAGTACGACGACCAGCCTTACTGCCACGCATTGGAGAGTCTGCAGGAATTTTTTCATTACTCGCAGGGCAAGCTTCTGGAATATGTTGGTTATCAGCAATACCCACGATGACATGGCGAAGAGGATCAAAATCATTATAAGATTCAACATGTAAGCCAGGTCTAACATAAGGTACACCGGATTCTTTACGCTCAAGAGGTAAAGAAGCATTAGGATAAAAGTCGTTAGAAATACTCATTGCAATTCTCCATGAGAACGAATCGTTGTATTGAAACAGTGTTTATTGACACATTGTTTATTTAACGCCCGATAATAGATGTTTATTATTGTTATTTAACAATGTGTTATGTCGCTGCTTCTCGCTATTAAAGGCTTTATGTTGTGCTCTTCAATACATTTATAATGCGCCTTTAAAATGCATTTTATAGCGAAGTTCTGCCGATAAATGTCGATTATATGCTGAGAGTGGAATTTATCGTGGTTGTTACAACTCTTTATTATGAAGAATAAAAAACAATCAGTAAGGATGATATTTATGGCATTATGAGTATGCTTATTTCAGTTATTACTTAAAAACTTAGATGGTATATCACATATTTAAAAAAAGGATATATAGTGTCAGTGAATAGCCGCCCACTTTCAACTAAACCATCTAGATCTGTCGTATAAAGTGGTAATAATGGAGGCATAAAAAAAGGGGGGATTATGTATCAGAAGATAATAGCAAATACACCTAAATTTTTAATGTTTGATTTACAACCATTAACTGAAAATAAGAATTTTATTTTTGGCGCTGATTATATATTGATTCGTCCTAAACAAAATGGCTGTATATTACATTTATCATCAACTCAAACACCATTAGTAGTAGGGCAATTAGTATTATTAGCACCTTTTAATCCATTTAAAATTAATATTGATAATAATAAGATTTGTGTAGGAGATGTGTTGCATTTTAGACTAAATGCATTAGGCCAAACGTTTATTGATAGTGTGCAGTTTAGTAAAATAAAAAATATGTTAGATCATGCAAAACAAGGGTTATTATTTGAAAGTGAGTGGTTAGACCCATTATTTGAGATTATGGATAACATCGAGAATACTTTTGATTTTAAGCAATTGCTTAATATATTAATGTTACTTGATCAATTAACAAAAACACAACCTAGTCAAATATTAGAAACCCATCAGCTTGCTTTTTCTACCACTAAAAGAACTGAAAATCGTATTGATAGTGTGCTGCAATATCTTGCCACCAATCTTGCTGAGCCACTGACAGTGACTATTGTTGCCCAGCAATTACACATGGCTGAAAGTACATTTTCGCGGTTTTTTCATACTCATCTTGGTGTGACATTTCGGCAATATTTAATTGAGCAGCGGGTGAAACAAGCAGCAAGATATTTAGTGTCGACAGATTGGAGTATTGCTCATATCGGGGCAGAAGTAGGCTTTTCATCGTTATCAAACTTTAATGAAAAATTTAAAACATTATTGCATGTCACCCCTCGGCATTATCGAGCCAATCACGTTGCGTTACGGGAAAATATTGGTCATTCACAATCGATACAAGGCCAAGTGCAAAAACAATTTCATCAATGGCAAACCGAAGCTGTGCTATAACAACAAGAGCATAACGCAAACATTATTCTCTTGTTGTTTTTATGTCTCGGTTTTAGGCTAACGTAAATAATTAGCGATTAATTGATATTGGCTACATTTTGCTACTAGTGCATAACTGCAGCATGCTAATAATGAAGCATAAAGAGGGGCTTCAACCCAGCCTAGATGAAACTCAACAAACAATAAGCACCCACTAAAAAAACCAATCACTAATGCACTGAGTGCGGCATAAATATTACCGGGTAACCAATGGGCTAATAAGGTTGGTGCGACTAATGCCGCCATCAATGTTCCCGAGCCTAAAATGGCTAGCATGGACAACATAAATGGTGGTGCAAAGAGCATAATAATAAACCCGAGCCCACCGAGCCCAAACACAGCACTGCGATTAAGTAATAATAGCTGCTTTGCCGTCAGTGATGAATGTGGCCATAGTGCCTGACGTAAATCATGCGATACCGCCCCTGAAATAGCGTGTAAGACTGAATTTGCGGTTGATTTCATTGCAAATAAAATAAATAAAGTAACAATTGCAGATAAATAGGGCGACAGGAATTGGGTAAGAAAGACGGGCATTGCATCGTCAGGATTGGTCAGGGTGGGGACTTTTACTCGAATATAACACCCAACAATAGGCACAAGGCTTAATAAACATGCCATTGGGGTCATATAGGCGGCCACATGATGCAATTTAGTGGTATTCGCAAACGCCATAAATCGCACCGACATATAAGGCAGGGTTGCACTGTAGATAAACGCATAGGGCAGCACCATCAACACATGCCAGCGACTACTTCCATAAGGGCCTGAATCTTGCGGATCTAACAAGTTTTTATCAATAGCATTAAGTTGTTCTATTAATACCTGTGGCGGTAAATCTGTAAAAATAGTCACCATAATAATAATGGCAGATAAACACATCCCGAGTACCATAAAAGTATCCGTAAACGCAACCGCAGCCAGCCCACCAATAGAGGTGTAGAGAATAATGATCGCTACCATAATAAACGAGGCGGTTGTTTGACTGATACCGAGCCATTGTCCTGCTAATAACCCTAATGCTTTAATTTGTCCCACTAGAAAAATCAGTAATAACACAATGGTGATAATGGCACAGAATGCTTGGGTAATACGTTTTACACTTTGTGGACCCTCATGACTGACGGCAATATATTCAGCTATTGTCAATGTACCCATAGTTTGCGCTTTTTGATGGAGAAATCGCGCACAAAAAAGGACCGCTAAAATCATCGCGGGCGCAAAGAAAAAATTACCTAACAGTTCAATCGCTCCATATTTATAGGCAACCCCAGGGGATCCCATGAATCCCCACCCCGAAAAGGCCGTAGCAACGATAGTAGAGGCCCCAACAAAAGGACCTAAACAGTTAGCAGCTAATAAAAAACCGCCCTCATCCTTGCTACTGTGCATCACTTTATTACTGTAAAGGGCTAAACCGACCATAATAGTCACGGTCACCAATAGTAAGCCCCAGTTGAGTGAGGTATTCATAGTGTCACCTTATGATTGCGGATGGGGTTTGTGAGATTGCGGCTTATGAGATAATGTCTGTTTTTTGATGATATTAATCACGATCTCTCCCATACCACCACCGATAACGAGTACACCACCAATGGCTTGTAGAACGGTTAGTGATTCACTAAAGACGAGAATACCTAACCCAGCTCCAACCACTGTTTCTAAATAAGAAATACAGGCCAGTTCAGCAGCTTTTAAATGCTTAGCGGCAATGGTTAATAGTGATAATGCGCCAAAGCCAATAAAGAATCCCATTGAAAGTAGCCATAACCATGAGGTGCCATCCATTGCTGCTAATGATGGTGGATTAATAACAAAGCAAATCGCAATTGCTATCGCACCAAATGAAAAGTTAAATAATGAGCGAGAGTCTGATCCAATATCGGTCCGGTAACGACTAAAGAATAAATACAGGCCATAGCCGATACCTGACATTAATCCCAGAATATCACCGACCATATTCTCTTTAGAAAACGACAGCGACAACGTTAGCCCTGTCTGAGGGGTATAACTAATAATGCCGATAATAAATAAACAGCCAATAAATACCGCGGTTAACATTGATGCTGTTAAGGCGGATATTTTTTCCTTTAAGAAAATTGCCGCTAAAATAGTTGAGAAAACAGGGCCGGTATAAATTAAAAATACCGCATTGGCTAAGGTTGTATATTGGGTCGCAGAAACATAAGCGGCGAGACATAACCCTAAACAGACGCCACTTGTAATGACAGCGGGGGTCAGTTTAATATTTTTTATTTGTTGACCTTTACCTTGGTATAACATAATGGCAAAAATACAGATCGCACCAACCAACATACGCGTAAATGCGATTACATCCCCACTGGTATTAATATTTCGAGAAAATAAGCCAACACAGCCCATGAGTGTGGCAGAAACAATCATCGTGGTATATCCAAGCGTTTTAGGGGTCATTTTATATTCCTTGAATGGTTACTATTTGATTGGTTAACCAATGATCCACCGTGGGAATACTGTTGATAGATAAAAATACCGCAGACAGTGATCCACAATGTGATATTGGCAATAATAAAAGCATCAACTGCCCAATAACCTGTTTGCATTACTCTTTCCTTATATTTAAGCGGTGGGAGTAATTAAGGGAAATGCTAACTATTTATTAATGACAATAATTGATGATTTTTGCGAGATGAACTAGCTAAAAGCTGCCGTAAAACAACCAATAAACGCTAGAACGTTTTGAATGAGATCTGGGGCATTTATATAGTGAGGTAAGGGCGATACTTTTTGGATGGCTAAATGGCAGTCTTTATAATAAGACGTAATCAATAATTTACGCTCTCTATAATTTTATCTTATGTCAGGTTGGCTGACGTTATAAGTAAAAATTAGAGAAGGTCGCATTATGAAAAGGCTGTATTATTGGGTTTTACTGTGTTTATTGTTATCGATTATTGGTTGTAATGATAGCAGCTCAAAAGTAGATGCGGTGACTGTTGATTTCTCGCCTAAATTCAGTGCGTTCCAAATCTTAAATGACAATAATCAAGTAACGGCTAAGAATGGACAAGCACCTATATTAGTCGTGGGTAAGTTAACCGTTACTAATGTAGATGAAAATACGACGGAAGAGTTTGATTGGAAAGCGTCCTTAGATTTAGACAGTTTTGAAATATCGTCGGCAACAACGGTAGGATTAACGCCAGCTAATTATCATTTTGTGCTTAATTTACAGTATAATGAACAAACCTATTATGGTGAGTTTACTACCGAGGTTACGGGTGATAATGCGCTGGTTGATATGGTGGTCAGCCCTGTTTTAGGTAATATTGATACTCAAATATCCATTAATCCTGAAATGGCAAAACTATTTTTTAATATTGATCCTGCTCAATTAAATTTATTAGCGTTGAATAATCCTATCATCGGTATTGAGATTGATAGTGCTGCCGAGATGAAGTTTGCGATTAATCCTGCGACATCACGGTCAGACTTATATTTCAATATTGCGTTTGGTAATTATAATTTAGGGGTCAATTTTTATGATGATAATAAACATCTAGGTAAGCTTGCACTTGCTAATTCACCACTGGTTATTGATGCCACGACCACCAGCCTGCAGTATGACATTGTGCCATTAATGGCGATCACGAGATTTAATTTTAATTCTCAAGGCGATACGACTAATCTAACCATTGAAATTCCTACCAATATTGTCAATTATGTCAATGAGCTTAATAGTTTACGTACTCAACTCAAAGTGATTAACCCTGATAGTATGATCGTCTTTGATGATGCAATTATATTTAATCCTCCAACCAGTACCAATACGGCTTATCAAGTGACAGTGCCATTAAATTTAAGTTTTGCAGATGCAAATAGTGAAGCATTGTATTTAACGCTTAAATTCTTTGATGATAGTAGTCAGACCGCTGTTAGTGCGTTTGCCAGCTGTACATCGGATAACTTTGTTTTAGCCAAACAAGATAAAACTCTTGGCTGCCAAGTGACGTTTAATGATTCAGAAGTTGATGTGAGTACCGCGTTAAATGCTCAATTTATAGTCAATGTCTATGATACCAATGGTAACCCAATTAAAGGTGCTGAAGTCTATATTGATGATGCTTCAATCCCTATAGGCACTACAGGAGAAGATGCTTTTACCACCGATGGTGCGTTGGTCTTTACCACTACAGTTGGTGCGCATGATATTAAAGCGCAAGCAATTGGGTTTATGGTGCAAAAAGCAGTGACGGCGGCACCATTAAGTATTAATAACGTTGATTTATATTTATCCCAACGACAAGACACCACCGATCATATTGAAACGGCTAATTATGATATGCGAGTCGCTTCAACTGCCAATGTAAATATTACTCCTACCACCACACAGGTAAATGCTCAAACGACATTAAGTCAACGCCTACCGACTCTGAATGTGGATTACGATAAAAAAACCGGTGTCGCGCGGGTTATCTATAATAAAACGGGTTATTTAACTGAAGCGGAGCCTGCTAAATCGACAGCAACGGTGGTAATGGACTTTCTTCATCAGCAGCGTGACTTATTGCGGTTATCCGATACCGATCTTACTAATGTGATTCAGCAAGTTCGCCAAACCCAAGCCACTGGTTCACAACGGTATTACTTTCAGCAACAACGTTATGGGCGTGATATTTTTAATGCTTTACTGCAAGTCAATGTCAATCGAGATGGGCGTATTTTAAGTATTAACAATGATTTTTCACCTGCGGTTGATCAGGTCATTGTTAACAAAGCAACGCCAGTGATTTCAGTACAACAAGCTATCATTAATGGTGCGAGGAAAGTCGGGATCAACCTGATTCATCAGCCAAAGATCGACAGTGAAGATCTTAGTCGTGACGATCAAAAAACCACGTTAACGGCAACGACCGCCTCGAAAGAACCAATTGATGCCACACTGGTGTATTTTCCCGTCAAAGGCGATCAATTACGTCTAGCATGGAGCTTTATTCTATTTACCCACGACCAACGTCATGTTTATCAAATGCTGGTGGATGCTCAAAATGGTGATGTACTGGCATTCTTTGACCAAGTTGATAGTGACAGCTATGAAGCTTTCCCTATTCCAGTTGAATCGCCAAATCACGCCACGCCACTGAATGCGCGTCAAACAATGACCAATCCAGCAGCAAACCCGGGTTCACCATGGCAATGGCATGATCTCGATGCCAGCATTGGCGCTGAATATACCATTATGCGCGGTAATAACGTTCATGCGTATAATGACTCAAATAATAGTGGCTCACCAACAGGGACTGAGCCTGATTGTGGTGCTGGGCTTAATTGTTTATTTCCATTGGATTTAGCGTTACCGCCAGCTGACAGTAGTTATGCTGCTACCGCTAATTTGTTCTACTGGAATAATATTATTCACGATATTACTTATTTGTATGGCTTTGATCAGGCATCGGGTAATTTTCAAGTCAATCAATATGGTGGCGCAGGACTTGGCGGTGATGATGTTCGTGCTGAAGCACAAGATGGTGGTGGCTATAACAATGCTAATTTCTATACCCCCGCAGATGGCAGCCGACCTCGAATGCAAATGTATTTATGGAATTTAACTACCCCTGATCGTGATGGCGATTATGATGGTGCGATTATTGTGCATGAATATGCCCATGGTATTTCTAATCGTTTAGTTGGTGGGCCGACGAATGTGAATTGCTTAAGTAATTATCAGCGTCCTTCAGAAGGGATCAGTGATTTATACGCCATCATGTTAACCCATCCTGCAGGTATGACAGGTGCCGATCCGCGTGGTATGGGAACCTATGTATTAGGACAACCAATAACAGGGGCTGGCATTCGTCCGCAACAATACAGTACCGATCCTGCGATTAATAATTATACCTATGAAAGTATTACATCTGGTATGTCAGTGCCGCATGGTATTGGCTCAGTATGGGCGCAGGCGGGTTGGGAAGTGTATTGGGCATTGGTGAATGAGCATGGGTTTGATAGCGACTTGTATAATGCCGTCGGTGGCAGTGGTAATCAGCGCGCGTTGTTATATTTCACTGAAGGGTTAAAAAATACTATTTGTTCGCCAAGCTTTATTGATACTCGTGATGGCGTTATTCAAGCGGCGATTGATAATTACTCTGGTGAAGATGTGTGTTTAGTGTGGCAAGCGTTTGCTGATTTTGGTTTAGGTGTTGATGCGACGTCGGTCAGTAATAATAGTCTAAGTGTTACTAATGGCTTTGCTATTCCAGCGGCTTGTGATGTTACTGCTGATGTGTGGGTTGAAGATACCCATTATGATTACACTGGCACCGCCCCAGATACCGGTAATGAGCCTGATGCGAATATGGTTGGGCAGAGTATGTGGCGCAGTAAAGCCATTTGGAATCGTACCACGGTGGGGAGTACTGGCGGTCATCAAAACCCAGAGTATGGTCAACCGAATGAGATTAATGTCAATGTTAAAAATCGCGGTGCTGCGACAGCCTTTAATACCACAGTTGAAGTGTATTGGGCACACGCAGCGACGGGATTATCATGGCCAGCAGATTGGACCTTATTAGGCACCGATACGATTGGTAGTTTAGCCGTAGGCGCTGATATAGCGGCAACAGTAGGGTGGACACCACCAAGTACGGGACACTACTGCTTAATTGCTCGCTTGGTTAATCCACAAGATCCAATGACCAATCCTGAAACCAGTAATATTAATTATAATACTCGTTATAACAATAATATTGCGTGGCGTAATATGAATGTGGTGGATTTATTAGCCAACTTAACTCAACAAATTAACTTTATTGCCCGTAGTATTACTAAAGATAGTAACCCGATCATTCTTCAAATTGGTACCGCAGAGCAGCAACGGTTTTTACAACAAGGTGGGCAATTACAGATCAATTTAGTTAACTTTACCGGTAATGATGAATGGCAAACGATCACCCAATTGCCGCATATTATTCGTAATCTAAATGCTGTTGTGACCTCTAATAATCAAGGTTTAAATGAAGGGGAAGTTAAATTGCTGTTTAAAGCTGATCCAATGGCAATTACTGATAATACTCGTGGTATCTATCAACTTGATGTGATGCAACTCGATGACAATGCTAACCAAGCCAATGGCGGTATTGCCTATGAGATAATTACACGTACTCATCTTACTGATAGCGATAACGATACTATTCCTGATATACAAGATCTTGATGATGATAATGATCAGCAACCTGACACTAGTGATAATTTCCCGCTTGATGTGTTGCGACAGTAATAGACGAGTAGCGTAAAATAACGAAGCCCCGTAGTTGCTGTTTTAATGGCAACTACGGGGCTATTTTTATTTTATCTCACTGATTTTTATCTCACTGATTTTTTGCTGTGTTGAGATTTATAAACCAATTTGTTCGGTAATAATCGCAATAATTGCTTCTGGTGATTCAGCCTGACGTAAACTGTCACGGAAACTTTCATGAATAAGCTTACGTGCAAGACCAGCAAAGATTCGCATATGTTGATCGCCTTGGTCTTTATTCAACGTTAGCATGATAACGAAATCAACTTCACCAGAATCTGACATCCAATCAATCGGCTTATCCAGATGCGCAATACTGATACTTGAATGACGAATATGGTCAGATTTAGTATGTGGAATCGCAAAGCCATGCCCTAAACCGGTAGAGAATACTGCTTCACGTGCCCAGACATCTTCTTCAAGCTTATACACTTCATCTGTACGGCCTTGAATACCCAAGTTACCGACCAGTGCTTGGATCACTTCTTCTTTGTTAGCAAAATCTGCGGTTTTAAATACACATTGCTGAACTAATATTGGTTTAACTTGTGCTTGAGCGTGGCGCTGTTCAAGTAGAGCTTCAACCTCTTCAATAGTGGCGCACTCACATGCCTCTGCAAATAACGTTTGGCTATCTGCGAAGTTTATCTCGGTTAACTGTGCTTTGGTGGCGGCAATTTTCGGTGCACTCATACTGATTTCATCAAGACCTGCACCGACTAATAATGGCAATACTTTACTGTCTGCGCCAAGCTCACCACATAAGCCTACCCATTTACCATGAGTATGCGCGGTAGTAACCACTTGCTTCAATAAGCGCAGGAAAGCAGGGGCTAAGCTGTTATACAGTTTTGATACGCTGGCATTATCACGATCAACGGCTAATAAATACTGGGTCATATCGTTGGAGCCAATACTAAAGAAATCCACTTCTTTGCAGAACAAATCAACAATGAATGCTACTGATGGGATCTCAACCATGATACCTAATTGCAGATCAGCATCAAAAGCAATGTTTTGGACGGTCAGTTGTTGTTTAACAATTTCTAGCTGTTGCTTAACCCAACGGATCTCTTCAATGCTTTGAATCATCGGGATCATGATTTTGGCTTTGCCATGCACCGAGGCACGTAAAATCGCGGTTAATTGGGTATGGAACAGTGCCAAGAACTGCGGGTAAATACGTACCGCGCGGTAACCTAAGAACGGGTTATTTTCATGGGGTAGGGCAAGGTAATCAATCGGCTTATCGCCACCAATGTCCATGGTACGAATGATCACCGGTTTACCATTGGCTGCTGTGAGTACTTCACAGTAATGATTAAACTGCTCTTCTTCATCGGGTGCTTGTTGACGATCCATAAACAGCATTTCAGTACGGAATAAACCAATACCTTCAGCCCCTTGTGCAAAGGCATTATCTGCCTCAACTGAACAAGCAATATTGGCAGCGACTTCGATAGTATGGCCATCAGCCGTTGTCGCTTGCTGGTGGGCATATAAACTTTGCTGTTGCTTTAGAGTATTTGCTAAAGTGATCGCTCGATTGAAGTAACCGCTAACTTCGATGCTAGGCTCTATAGCCAGTACACCTAATTGAGCATCAAGATAAACCTGATGATCTAATGCCGCTGCACACTCTTTGATTTCAATACCAGAAAGGGTTGGAATATTAAACGCACGCGCCAAAATTACCGTGTGTGAGGTACTGCCTGCATGGGTTAATACCAAGCCTTGCAATAATGCTTTATCAAGCCCTAAAAATTGACTTGGGGTTAAATCGTTCGCGATAACAATACTCGGTTGTTGTAGCGAAAATGCAGTTTGGTTATCCAATACGTTAGGGTAAGCCGCGGTTAATAACTGAATCGAGACATCTTTGATATCCAGTACGCGTTCACGTAAGTAACTGCTTGCTGACTGCTCAAGTTGATGACACAGCTTTTCCATCACCGCTAAAATAGCATTGGCAGTAGAATGGATGGTTAGCAGCGTTGTGACACCATCAATGAAACTTGAATCGTTAATGATTGCTAAGTGAGCACTGGTAATTTCTTGTTCGTGGTGTGAGCCATTAGCAATGGTGTGATTTAAGTTAGCGCTTACTTGTACTCGTGCTTGCTCAAAACGTTGGGCTTCATTGTCATCGTGTGCTGCTGTTGCAAATTGCTGCGGATCAATTTGACTCATTGCGGTTAATACACCGTGACCAATGCCTGGAGCAAGGCGCTTACCGGTGATTAATTGTGGCTGGTGGCGAAGTAGTGATTGCGGTAACACAATTTCGCTATCATCCGATAACGTTTCTAATGCTTCATCACAATGTGGAAATTGTTGTTCAATGTAAGTTTGAAGGGCCTGACACGCTTGTTCACTGTCTGCGCCTTCAAAGTGTAAAGTGCAGTTATCATTTAATAGCGTATCTGTACCCACTAATGCTAACACACTTTTCGCATCACCTGAATTATTAGTGCGGTGATTGGTTAGTGTAATTTGACACTCAAATTGACGGCACTGTTGTTCTAAATGGTTGGCTGGACGTGCATGGATACCATTAGGTAAGACACATTGAAACTGAAATTGGTGAGTCATAAATAATACGCCTTAAATTTATTTAATGTTATTGGTGAGCTAACAACAGTTGCTGACATTGAGAAAAAATGCGTCGTGGATGCTGTAATGCATCTTGAATAGAAACTTCTAGACAGCGATGTTTTGTAAAACGGTCACTCTGCTCGACATTAATATCGGCGGCGAGGATAACAATATCAGCACGCTCAACATCCTGGTCGGTGAGGCGATTTTCAATTCCCATGGCTCCTTGGGTTTCGACTTTTATTGTGATCCCGAGTTTTTTCGCTGTCTCAGTGAGCTTGTCGGCTGCCATATAAGTGTGTGCAATCCCTGTTGGACATGCGGTAATCGCGACAACTCTCATGTGTGTCTCCTGCTGTTAAATAATCTAGTGCTTGGGCAATGAGCTCAATATAAGTAGTTCATCGTTAGCAAGATAGAAGAGAAACGACGCTTTTATAGGACATTTGTAACCGTAATAACCAACCGTGATAGGGATCTCATTGCTTTATCGAGTGATATTGACATTAATGATTAGCATTTTTGTGCGTTGTTGTTGATGGCTGCTTTATATTGTGGTGATTTTAAACGGAGGTGGTTGTATATAGTGGTGTGAGAGTAACGGTGAAAACAAAAGATAATTGAAATCGCTGGGGGGAATAAAAAGGCAGCATGAGTT
>NZ_MSCQ01000002.1:1056049-1061776 GCF_002954725.1 Photobacterium phosphoreum | reverse complement strand
GTAATTGCCCTCAAGCTTATCGCTACCACAGACATGACTCGATGCGGCCAAAAGTAATATTATTCGCTACACTTGCTCGCTCAGCTGCAAATGCTTTTTCTACCGCTATTCGAAGTTTTCCCTGATTACTTTTGACAGCAAGCAAGTAATCGGCGCCTTTATCAACAATAGCTTTAGCTATCTTCGTTTGACAAGCCATTGCGTCAATAGTCACCAATGCTCCCTTTATGTCGAGCATTTTTATAAGCTCAGGGATTGCGGTAATTTCATTGCTTTTTTGTTCCGTTTTTAACTGCCCTAACACTAACTTATTAGATGATGCATAGGCGCTGATCATATGGATGGTGCTAGATCTATCTTCACGGTTATAGGAGCCACGAAGTGTTTTGCCATCAATAGCAACGACTTGACCTTCGGTCAGCGTATGGACTGATGACATCTAGTTAATAAAGCATTCTTGAAACTGCTTAGGTTCAATAGTTGAGATGATACGTGCGATAGTGTCATCAGCTGGAATATCATTTAAAAACATATTATTGCGAGCAAACCAGTCATGATGACCAAGAATATATTCACGAATATCAAACCATCCCTTAGCTCCATCAATCACTGCACATAATGAACCAAATAATACTTCAAAAAGGCAATAGGTTACTTTTGCATCTTGGCGTTGGTCAATGATACTCTCAAAATGTTCTTTAAAATGGTCAATGTGCATGATGGTCTCCCCGAAAAGGGAGTATATGATCACAACTAGATGTGATCGTCAAATCGATTATAAAACGTTCACGATCTCACCCTGGCGACAAGCCCAACTATACATAGTGTAAAGATATATTCCATGTTGTTCTCATTGGTAAATACAGATGGAATAATTATTTATTAATTGAAGTAAAAAAACGCTGATGATTATCTGATAAATAAATAACAAAAATTACTTTAATAATAAGTTAGATCTTAATCTCATTTGAGTACTCAATATGCTGAATGGTTGTTTTAGTTATATGTCTAATTATTGTCGGTATTGTAATCAAGATGATAAATTTATTTGACTGATTATTAATATAATACTTATCTAACGTTTAAATATGGTTATTGAGAGTGAATTGTCTATTTTTATTCACTAACTAGATAAGCATGGTTTATTTTAAATGTAGGATCATGTTAGTTATCTTTTTTCCGTCGCTGAATCTCATCTTGAAAGCGTGTGATTGTAAAATCAATAAATGCGCGTAGTCGTGTCGAGGTATTAAATCACGCTCTGGATAAATAAAGCTTACAGGGATTGGGATTTGTGACGTATAAAGGCTTGGTAATATATGGATAAGTCGTCCTTCTTCAATAATATTTTGGCATAAAAACTCAGGAATATAGGTAATACCAAACCCACCTAAACAGATATTTAGTGCCGCACTTAATGTATTAACCTTAAATAGGTATTTTATTTGTATGCGATAATCTCAATAGATACTAAATAGTCATGAGCAGAACATTAAATAATGAATAACTGATTTTTGTGGACTGACGAGTTTTTTTAGGTCAATAAAAAGAAAAGGTATTGATGTTCATGGTGATACTCTCAAAAAATCGAGTATCAGGTCACAACGTGATCTGTTGGTCAAATAGAATCAAATTAGTTAAATAATGTTAGCGCTTTTACTCTAAAATTCAACGTTAGTTAGCTGTAATTATTTTATAAATTATCTTGTAATTGTTTTATAAGATAAGAGATTAGGAATTTAACCATGAAATAAACTTAAGTTATAAATTATATTTAAGATAATCATCATAATTATTTATATATTGTTATTTGTTATTTGTTATTTGTTATCAAGATGAATAAATGAGGAAATAAAAATTCAAATTTCATGTGATTATAAATATTAAAGCCGGTCAATGCTTTCTACCGATTATTCATAGGAATTAAATGTAAATGAAGGGCGGGGTAAATTAATTACATCCTCTAAAGGTATGTTCTCATTAGTAATGAATCTTTTAAAGGAATTGAAAACGTAGTGGTATTTATGACTGATTATTTTTATCGTCATGATGAATTTTTATTTTTTATGGTGATATTTTAGATTAGTAACTAATTTAAATAGATATTTTGAGAGTTAGATCAATATAACACGCCACATTATTGAAAATTAAGATTCCACTATGTGATGTGTGATATTATACTCGTTACGTAAAGAAACGTTTCTATGAACGGTAAGATTCTTAAATGTAGCTATAGTCTGAAATCGCTACAAGATCATATGGCACTACTTTTCAGGATGTCGGAAAAGCATATGTAAATATTTAAAATTCACACCCCAGTTGCATTTATGAGTCTTACATAATATTAAATTAACATTAACATACAATTTGGCAACTTAATGTTTTGCCCTAGGTGTCAAGTTATCGGGGAATTTAAACCTATTGATTTCTTGTGATAACAGCTTCTAAGTATTTTTAACTTATCTTTAGCTACTTAACATAAAAATATTATGGAGTGATTTTTAATATCCCAAAAAGGAATAGCATATTAGTAATAATTGAATGTTTACGTTATAAGTTATCGAATAAAATGGTAATTAAAAGCAATATAGGAATTAATATTTTTAATGTTCTATAATAGGAATTATTTAAATTTATTTAAATGTATATATAATTAATAATTAGTGAACAATTTATGTATTTTCATTATCAACCAATTTATATAAATAACCGAATTAGTTATTTAGAAGCTTTATTAAGATTTGAAGATTCTTCTATTAATATAGAAGAGTTTGTGATGAGTCAGAAAAATAAAGTTGATTTTGATTTAATTATTTTATCAAAAGTATTATCTGAAATACAAACATCAAAGTTTGATTTTTTTTCCATAAATATATCCTTGCTGAGCTTGGAATCAGACATATTTACTTATAAATGTATTGAATTAATAAATAAAAATAAAAAAACAATTATTCTTGAATTGACTGAATATGACAAGAGCTCTAACTTAGAACAAATACATAAAAATATTAGTCAGATTAAGGAAAAAACGAATTGTAAATTCGCACTTGATGATTTTGGTAAGGGATGTGCTAATATTGATTTATTGATTAATTTACCTATCGATATTGTTAAAATTGATCGATGTATTACTCAAAGAATAAGTGATAGTTTTTCTGGGTTTAATTTATTAAAAAATATAATATATAAATTAACAACTATTTTTAAAAAAGATATTGTTGTTGAGGGCGTTGAAAATGAGAGTGAAGTTAAATTATTAGAAAACATCAGTAATAATATAAAGTGTCAGGGGTATTTTTTTGCCAGACCAAGTTTACTTGATTTTTTTACTTTTATAGAAAATGAAAATGAAAATTTCATAGATAAAGTTGAAATTAATGTTGATGAATCTTTTGTTATGAAGCTTGAAAAACTTATATATCAATTAACGATTAATGAAGATTATGAGGTTATTCATAGTGATTATGAAAATATATTTTTTTATGAAAGTAAACCTCAAGAAATCAAGAATAAAGCAAGAGAATTATTGAAGAATATAGGTTCATCTAAAATGGTGTTCATGGCACCTCTTATGATGTCATCTAGCTGTGCGGTTATTATTCGAGATGTAAATGGTTATGTGGTGTATAACAATGATCTTCATATCGATATAATGAAAATGGATCTTGTAGGTATTGAACCGAATAAACTAATATCACTATATGATTTTTATAAAAGCTGTTTAGAACTTGATAATAAACTAATCTGTAGTCAGGATTGTTTTTCTTATGAGGAGGAGTACATTGAGGAAATTAATGCTGAATATCATATTTTTAGACAGAAGATTATAAATGATAATAATGTTTATATTATATCTTCTATTTATAGAGGTGTTAATTAAATGCTGAATAATAAAATAAAAACAGTTGGTAGCATATTAATGCTATCATTAATTACTTCTTTGTTTAATTTGCATATTAATAAAGAGAAATTAAAAAATGAAATGGATAATTTATTTAGATATTTAAGTGATAGTATTTATAGATATCAAATTAGTGTTATAAATACAGATGAAACAGATTATCGTAATATTATCAGTAATGAAAATTTAGTAATTTCACCGAATAGGTCGGATAATATTAAATTATTATCTTCAAATATTCAAGAGCTTATCAAAGTTAGCCATGAAAATACTATTATTGGTAATAATTTATGGACAGTAGCAAATGTATTTCCTGGTTATATGTATATATATCCTTATAAAAAAGGATATAAAGAATTAATGGAAAAAATTCAAGAAAAGAATAGTTATTTTAATTATTTACTTGATGTTGAAAAAATTGATTACCACTTGGGTAACGATAACCTTTCTGTGTATAAAACTATAAAAGTATATGGTCCATATCTTGAGGATATAACGCAAGAAAAATTAATAACAATCTATTATCCTTTATATAATAATAAGGTTATTAAATCTATATTGTTACTAGATATAAAATATGATTTTTTACATGAATATGTTATGAACTATAGCTATAGTAATATGACAGCATTGAAATTATCATCTGACGTAGGTATAAGTGAATTAATTTTTAATATAATAGAAAAACAAAATAATAAAGATACAGTTAATATTCCAATAAATGTTGATTATAAATTACTAGTGTTATTATATATATTGTGTTTTGTTTTATATTCAATTGTTTTTTTAATTTTTTATTTCTTCACGAGAAATAAAAAGGATAATCTAACCGGTTTTTATAGGAAAGATTTCTTTAAAAAAACAAGAAAAACAGATTGCATCGTTGTTATTGATATAGACTTTTTTAAAAAAGTTAATGATAACCATGGCCATGCTATTGGTGATTTAGTAATAAGCGAAGTTTCTAGAAGAATACGGGGTTTGATTAGAAAAACAGATATACCAATTCGTTGGGGGGGAGAGGAATTTGTTATTTTATTTGATAGCTTAATAGATGAAAATAATTTAGTAAATAAACTTAATGATTTGTTAAATATAGTTAGTAATGAAAAAATAGAAAATTTGGATATAACAATTTCTATTGGTGCTTTTATAACATCAAAAAAAATAAATTTATCTGAAGCTTTTAATTATGCAGATAAAGCACTTTACGAATCTAAAAATACAGGACGAAATAAGTATACAATATCCGAATATCAATAAGTGTAGAGACGATAAAGCGTTGTAATCAGATTTTATGAAATACTAAATTCTAGATAAAAACAAATAGGCATGAAACAGAAAGTTTTCACTTTACTTTAATTAGCTGTAGTAGTGCTTTAAAAATTCATGAAATTATAAAATAAAGCTAATGATAAAGAGAGTTATAGTGGTAAATATTGCTTTATTTTGTAGGTCGTCCTGTATGACTTTTTATAGATAGACGACCTAATCACTAATGCCGTTCACTTAAGGTGAACGGCTTTTTTCTTTTTAGCGTACCGCTGAGGTCTCGGCTTTACTGTTCGAGGGTAAGCGCCTAATTAACCACACATTCTAATTACAGCCTGCTTTTGTCATAGTTTTCCGACTAAAAGGAGGAACTATGACACAATTCGAAAAACATCAATATTGGACAGCCATCGTTAACCAGCAGCAAAATAGTGGTATTTCAATACCGCAATTTTGCAAACAGAACGATATCAATTACGCTAATTTTCACTATTGGATGAAGAAAATTGAACAAACTGATAATGAACAAATTGCCCATCAAGTCATTATTAAGT
>NZ_MSCQ01000002.1:1050454-1051607 GCF_002954725.1 Photobacterium phosphoreum | reverse complement strand
CCCTAAAGAATAGAACCCCTTATCAAACATAGTGACACTATAATCAGGTGTAGTTTCTATCAATTTTTCAGCGATTATCATTTCACTGACTTTATAGTCATCGAAAGCGCTACCCGTAATTAAATGGCTACTGAGTTCCATCTGACAAACCATTCTTACTTGAGGGTATTGGGTATCTTTTTGACGCGAAAAAACTTTATTATTTTGAGGACTATCCGGTGCTCGCCAAACAACGCCATCAACAGCTAAAAGAGTTAAACCATTCCATTGTGGGAGTTGTGCACTCTCAATCCAAGAGGCGGTCATTCGCTCAAAAACAGCTTTCATTGCAGGTTCTCCTAATGTTTTGCGACGTTGTGTTAACGCACTAGGAGCAACAAAAGCTTTACCTGTTCGATCGACTATATCTAGTTGATTAACCAAATCTTTCATGGACTTATCATTATAGATAGCCATACCCACAAGCAGCCAAACCATAGACTCTAGAGTAAGCTTTCGCTTTCTCATCGTTACAGTATCAGTCAGTGCATAAGCTTCATTAATTAACTCTAAGGGTAATAAATCAGACAGTGTTTCAATTTGATTTGGTTTCCAGTCATTAATAATATTTAAGGCTTGTGAGACATCCATAAAAAAATCCGAGAATATAAATATTCTCGGATTCTTACACACTGCGAGGATCGTTCAACCTAAATATTTAGATCTTAACTGATCGGCATTAGACCTAATCACGGTTTATTTTAAATGTAGGATCATGTTAGTTATCTTTTTTTCGTCGCTGAATATCATCTTGAAAGCGTGTGATTGTAAAATCAATAAATGCGCGTAGTTGTCGAGGCATTAAATCACGTTCTGGATAAATAAAGCTTACAGGTATCGGGACTTGTGACGCATAAAGGCTTGGTAATATATGGATAAGTCGTCCTTCCTCAATAAGATTTCGACATAAAAACTCAGGAATATAGGTAATACCAAACCCATCTAAACAGATATCTAATGCTGCACTTAATGTATTAACCTTAAAGCGGTAGAAAAAGCATTTACAGCTGAGCGAGCAAATGTAGCCAATAACATTATTTTTAAAAAAGGTCATGGCCGTATCGAGTCACGACAGTGCCATGTCTTTGGAAGCGATAAGCTTGAAGGCAATTTC
>NZ_MSCQ01000002.1:1028370-1049878 GCF_002954725.1 Photobacterium phosphoreum | reverse complement strand
GCAGCATGAGTGGGTACTGCATGCTGCTAAAGGTCATTTTTCTGGGATGATCATGACAATATTTCTATATTTAAATTGTTAGATTATTATTACTCAAATGTTAAATATAGAAACTGGATAATAGTCATCTTTATAGCACGATTATATCCGATGTATATTTATGTGATGTTACGCAGTATTCTCTAAATAAATAGATCCGTGTTAATTTAAATATAAAATTAACGGCAGTGTTATTGATATTGTCTTTTTATGAAAAATAAACTGTGATATTGAGCCAAAATATAGCTATATAACAATGAGATCCTACTCACAGCTATTTTCAATAGTTACAAATATACAGTTAATGCGTAATTTATCCTATATCGTCATAAATATTTATTTTTAATAATGCCTGCGATTAATAAAACAAAGTGTCATTTAAATATAACGATAAGAAATAAGTTCATACGTTGAATGCTATTTCTTATCGTGAATATACATCAAATTAATAACAAAAGGATTTGAAATGAAATTCAAACGCACCCTACTTGCAATGGCTGTTATCGCAGGCACATTAGGTCTTACTGGCTGTGATGATGAAACTAATAATATTGATGTGAATGTTACTAATCCTAATGGTAACGGCAGTGATATTTTACCACCGGTTGAAGAGGGTGATAAGCCCGTTTGTCCACCTACAGGCGATGAAGAATGTGATGATAAACCGAGTACCGAAAAGCCTGTTATTGACATGGGAGTACATATTCCGGTTGATTTATCAGGTATGGAGGTAACCCGCTATGTTAACCCATTTATTGGTACCGGAAACTTAGGCAATACCTACCCTGGTGCGACAACGCCAAACGGTATGGTGCAATTGTCTCCCAATAATGGCTCTAATGGTTGGGAATATATTTCGGGTTATTATTATCATGATGCCCGTACCAGTGGCTTTTCACATACTCACTTATCAGGCGCTGGTGCAGGGGATTTAAATGACATTTTAGTGATGCCAATTAACTCTCGTTCTGATTTTATGATCAACGAAGGTTCAGCGACTCTGAACTTAGAAGCATCACACTTTAAACATAAAGATGAGCAGGCTACTGCGGGTTATTACAAAGTCGATTTGCTTGATTACGATATTAAAGCAGAATTAACCGCATCGGATCGGGTTGGTGTTCATCGTTATACTTTCCCGCGCGATCAAAAATCTGAAATTATTGTTAATACTGGCTTTAAGCTTAACTGGGATTACACCTCAGATTCTTTTATTCGGTGGGATAAAGACAATAACCGTTTGATTGGTCACCGACTGTCAGATGGTTGGGCGGCATCTCAGAAAGAATTTTTTGTGATGGAATTTGATCAACCGATCAAAAATGTCCGTTTTGCTTATTACGACCAAGAAACCAAACAATACGTTAATGCCCCCGCTGAGTTTACTGAAATAGGCTCGATTAACGGCTCTCAAACCTATGATGCCGTTAATGATCGTGATGTGTTCGGTAAGTACCAATATGCCCGCGCTTATGTTGAATTTGACACTTCAAAACAAGGACTCGCGGTTGAAGCGAAATTGGCATTATCAAGCACCGCGATTGGTAATGATGGCACCAATAAAGCACCATTAAGCGGCGCATTCTTAAACTTGACTGAAGTTGCCGATAAAGATTTTGATGATGTACGTTTAGAAGCGACTGAAGAATGGGAAGCATTGCTTGGTAAAGTAACAGTTGAAGGTGATGAAACCTATAAGCAAACGTTCTATACCGCTATGTACCATGCTTTCTTAGGTCAAACTACTCACTCAGATCTTGATGGTAAATATTATCGTGCCTTCCAAGGTCGTAATGCTTATCCAAATGGTCGTCCATCTTGGGGTAAAGAAGCACCTTTAGTGGATGATGTTCGTTTAGCCGATGCTAACAATGATGGTAAGGCTGACTTTACTCGTTATGACACTTTCTCACTCTGGGATACCTACCGTAATGTGCAACCGCTTGCATCTATCTTTACCCCAAATGCATTAGCAGATGTTGTGCTATCGATGCTCTCTTATGCTGAAGAAGAGTTTACGCCACTTGATGCCGAAGGTAACGCAAGTGAATCTCGAAAGGGACGCTTACCTGAGTGGACATTTAAAGGTAATGAAACCGGCATGATGATGGGGATGCACTCAACCCCGGTTATTTATGATGTGTTGGAAAAAGGTATTCTTGATGCCCGTATGACAGAGCTTGGTTTTAGTCAAACAGATCAAGATGATATTAAAGCGCGCTTAATTACTGCAATGGTAACGGATGCACGTGGGGCAACCAGCCAAGGCGTATCATGGATTGGTGAATATGAGAAAAATGGTTGGGTGCCGGCTCAACTGCATGATACAGAAACCGACTCATACGGTAAGCACTCACCGTTTAAAGATTCATGGACAGCGTCATATTCACTTGAATATTCAATGAACGATTGGATGATTGCAAAGTCAATTGCATTGGTGTTTGGCGAAGATGATCCGCGTTACACTGAATTTGCTAACCGTTCAAATAACTGGCAATCACAATTTGATTTCGGTGGTGAAGCCAATACACCGTGGAAAGGGTGGTTTAAAGCCCGTGATAATAATGGCCAGTTTATCGATAAGAACTGGACCGATCCTGTAACTGGTGGAAATACGGGTAAAGATTGGCGTCCAGATATGTTTAACTGGGCGTTCTCTGAATCAAATGGTTGGCAGTACTTCTTTAGTGTGCAACATGATATTCATGGTCTAAAAGATCTGATGACTCAAGCGGATCGTAAGTTTAACCCTGAAGCAAAAGAGGGCGAATTATTTGCAGCACGTTTAGATGAATATTGGTCAACATACCCAGACCGTAATGCAGGTGATAACCAGTTCCCGGTGTTTAATACTGGTAACGTAGGTCAACACGTACAAGGTAATGAACCTGATCTGCATGTGTCTTATTTGTATAACTACGTTGGGCAACCATGGAAGACTCAAGCGGCTATTGCAGCCTCAACTAATGTTTGTTACGACAACACCGCTGATGGTATTTGTGGTAATGATGACTTTGGAACTCTGTCATCATGGTTTGTGTTCCGTGCGCTAGGTTTCTATCCAGTGAATGCAGGCAGTATTTATGAAATTGGTACGCCAATGTTTGAAACTGCGTCGATTGATGTGGGTAATGGTCAGTCGTTTAACGTTACCGCTAAGAACGTAAGTCGTGAGAATATCTTTATTCAAAATGCCACGTTCAATGGCAAAGCGTTTAACCGTACTTACTTAACCCATGATGAGATCATGTACGGTGGCGATTTAGTGTTCACTATGGGAGATACCCCGAATAAACTTTGGGGAGCAGCTGCTGATTCGACGCCACCTGATACGGGTATTGGTCAATTCTTACATGCTGATACGTTACCTGTTGGTGCGCGTTAATAGCATCAGTTAATGTAAATAAAAATAGTTAATATAAATCCCATGACCTTTGTTATGGGATTTTTTATTTAAAGATAGCAATATTAATCAAATTGGCTATTAAAACATAAATAATAAATAGTGATGTTGAGTCACAATATATTTATATAACAATGGGAGCCTAGTTCCAATGATTTATAATGGCTACAAATATGCAGTGAATGCGTAATTTATCCTATATCACCTTATTTTTTTATTCTTAATAATATCACCAGGATACGGTGGTAATTATTAATTCAATAGCGAATAAATACTCTCTTCCTAATTAATGAAATTGTTTTAATACGATTACTATCGCTTTGATAATTAAGTGATGTAATACATAAAAGGATGGATATACGATGTTTAAACCGTCAATAGTTGCAGCAGCAATCGCACTCTCAATCAGCCTTAGTGGGTGTAATAATGACAATGGATCAGGATCGCCAACCAATAAGGATGATCAGCAGTCAACATTGGCAGTATTAAAATATGTTGATCCTTTGATCGGTACTAATGGTTTAGGCAACGTTAATCCAAGTCCTGTGACGCCAGAAGGGATGATTCAGCCAAGTCCTGATAATTGGAACCCGAATAACTGGGGCGGTAAAGGCTCACCGTCTGATTATCATCATTATTTAAATCAACTGTCTGGTTTTAGTACTACCCATATTTCCGGTGCGGGCAAAGGCGATCTTAATGATTTTGCTTTCCTACCATATACTGGTTTTCATTCGACAGCCGTTACCATGGATAAGCAAACAGAAGTTTCCAAAGTCGGTTATTACGCGGTTGATCTGATTGAAACCAAAGTAAAAGCTGAATTAACCGCCACGGATCGGGTTGCTTTTCAACGTTATAGTTTTCCTGATGGCGCAGATCGCAAAGTGAAAATTGATTTACAACATGAGCTATTGGAACAATACGGTAATCACTCTCGTAGTATTTACTATAAAAAAGTGGCGGATAATGCCATTGCTGGCGCGCGTACCAGTAATGAGTGGGGCCAATGGCAAACAGTCTATTTTTATGCGGAGTTTTCAGAACCGTTCAGTGGCCACATGGCATATGTCGATGGCAAACAAACCGCAGCAACAGAAGTCGGCTTAGCGGATTATCAAGGCTATGGTGATAAGCGTGAGCGTATTAGTGATGTGGTGACCCATTTAAATTTTGGGGCTGGTGAACAACCGATTACGGTCAAAATTGCGATTTCAGGTACAGGCATTGATGGCGCAATAGCGAACTTAAATGCTGATACCAATGGTTATGATTTTGATGATGTGGTGACAGATAACCAGCAACAATGGGCGGATGTGTTAAATAAATTCACTATTAAAGGCGGTACACAAGCGGATAAAACCATGTTCTATACTTCGCTTTACCGCACTTATGTGGCGCCGTTTGTGTATCAAGACGTAGACGGTAAATACCGTGGTATGGATGGTAAAGTCCATCAAGCCGAAGCCGGATTTACGAACTATTCAGTCTATTCAATGTGGGATACATTCCGCGCTGCACACCCTCTTAAAACCATTATTGATAAAGATCGTGCGATTGAATATGCCCATGATTTAATGAATAAATTTAAAACAGGTGGTGTATTACCTAAGTGGGAATTACATTCTGACTACACGGGTGAAATGGTTGGTTACCCTGCGGTATCAGTCATTGCCGATGTAATGGTTAAATATCCAGAGGCATTTACTCAGCAAGATTTTGAATTAGCCCTTCAAGCGGCGGATGTGTCAGCAAACTTTGATCTTACTATTACCCAAGATTGGGTACCTTATAAAGATGCGTGGAATGGTGATAAACGCTTTACGGTCATGACCCGTCATGGTGAATATGCTGAGCAACACGGTTATGTGCCAGCAGACGCTAAGAAACAATCCCAAGATGGTGGTATCGCCCAAGATAAATACGATGAACTGGTCAATGAATCGGTGTCATACGGTTTAGAAAATGCTTATTACGATTGGTGTATTGCCCAAATTGCTAAATTGGCAGGTGATGACGCACAATATCAACGTTACATGGCACGCTCACAAGCTTATAAACCTTACTTTGATCATAATGTTAGCGAATATGGTAAATATGGTTCCACTGGATTTATGCGTCCTAAAAATCACGATGGCACTTGGGTAAATAACTATCCATCATGTGCCATTGACGGCCAAGGCGATCCGATTGCGCCGTTGCCAGCTAACTGTGACATTAATGATACGACGTCATTTGATATTTTCTGGCCTTATCGCGCTGAGCACCGTGGTCAAGATTTCACGGAAGGTAATACATGGCAATGGAGTTGGTTTGCCCCGCACGATATCGCGGGTTTAAAACAGACTATGGGCGGTGAGGCGGGTTTCTTACAAAACTTAGACGCCTTATTTACCGCGAACGACAAAGCTGATACCTCTCAAGGGGATATGACAGGTTATATCGGTCAGTTTATTATGGGTAATGAACCCGATCATCATGTGCCATATCTGTATAACTGGACGGCTGAGCCTTGGAAAACTCAAGAATATGTCGATCAGGCAATGAAAGAATTCTTCCACCCAACCAAGGAAGGCTTAATTGGTAATGAAGATGTGGGTCAAATGTCAGCATGGTACATCATGGGCGCATTAGGTTTCTATCAAGTTAACCCAGGTGAGCCAGTTTATACTATTGGGCGACCATTGTTTGATGAAGTGAAATTTGATGTCGACGGCGGTCAATTTACTATCACTGCTGAAAATAATAGCCCTGATAACCTTTATGTTGAATCAGTAACGATTAATGGTAAACCTCTGGGTAATAATTATACTTTTGACCATAGTAAAATTCGGGCTGGTGGTGAACTGCATTTTGTGATGACCAATAAAAAACCGAGTGTTAACTAATTATTATGTATGGTGGCGATCTAGTATTCATCATGGGAGGTACCCCGAATAAACGTTGGGGAGCGACTGAAGATTCGACACCACCTGATACGGGTATTGGTGAGTTCTTACATGCTGATACGTTACCTGTTGGTGCTCGATAAGCTGTAATATAATAAAGTATAATAATTAATTATATTTGTTACATCATAAATCCTACGGTAAACACCGTAGGATTTTTTTTATTCGGCTTATTTATAGATAAATCATAATCGGTATCAAATATTTTATTGATTATCCATTCATTAATACAATCACTGTTTGTTTTTTTATTATTTATTTAAATATGAAATAAAGTGTAATATTCCCCAAGATTCTATTAAAAATAAAAACAAAGCTATTAAAAATAGTCGATATGTTACGTACTGTTAATAATGGCTATTGGCAAAATAGAAATAATTGTCATTAGTAATTAATCATTAAATTCAATACGTTTAATTTCATTATTTTGAAGTCGCTTAGATATATAAAATGGCAATTGGAGCTATTATGCCTATCTCTCGTCGAAACTTTCTTAAATCTGCTGTAGCAACTGCTATTGCAGCAAATGGTTTAACATTATTCCCCGCCAATTTTGCATTTGCTGATGATACGTTGTTAATTCCGAGTGCTAGCCATTGGGGAGCTTTCTATGGTGTAGTAAAAGACGGTAAATTAATTGGTATTCAACCTCGTAAAGAAATTGATCCATTACCTACAGAGATGTTATTAGAAGGTTTATTAAGCCGTACTTACAATAAAACACGTATTCAATATCCAATGGTACGTAAGTCATATTTAGAAAATTTAGGCGGTGATACTAAGCCTGAATTACGCGGTAAAGAGCCATTTGTACGTGTAAGTTGGGACACTGCCTTGCAATTAACAGCAAGTGCGATTTTACATACTATCGAAAATAAAGGTAACCAAGGTATTTTTGACTCATCGTATGATGGTTGGTCAAATACGGGTTTATTGCGCCCACCTGTTGTTCAAGGTCGTTTCTTTAATCTCATTGGTGGTTGTAGTACCACTATTGGCGATTACTCAGCAGGTGCATCTACGGTTATTTTGCCGCATATTGTCGGCGATATGGAAGTGTATTCACCACAAACGGCTTGGCCTGTTATTGAAAAGCACACTGAAGTATTTGTTTTAGTTGGTAGTGATCCTTGGAAAACAAACCGTGTTGAATTCCGCGTTGCTGATCATCAAATGCAAAGCCATTGGCTGAAATGGAAACAAAAAGGGATTAAGTTTATTTCAATTAACCCTAAACGTACCACGACCGATCGTAATTTAGACAGTGAATGGGTGTCAATTATTCCTGGAACTGATACGGCATTATTTAATGCGATGGCTTTCCATTTACAAGATCAAAAATTAGCCGATCTTGAGTATTTAAAAAAATATACCGTCGGTTATGAGCAATATCTTGATTACTTATTGGGTAAACAAGATGGTGTCGCTAAAACCCCTGAATGGGCAGCTAAAATAACCGGTATTCCAGCCGATGAAATTAAAAAGCTGGCGGTATTATTTAAAACTAAAAAGACTCAAATTGCCGCGGGTTGGGCGGTTCAACGTGCCGATCATGGTGAAATGATCCACTGGTCAATTATTAACTTTGCGGCAATGGCTGGTAAAATTGGTAAGGCTGGCGAAGGATTTGGTTTTAGCTGGCATTATGGTAACGGTGGTATGCCACAATCGGGTTCATCATTACCAGTGACACTCGGCCAAGGTTTTAATCCTATTTCTGCGGGTTGTCCGGTTGTGCTTCAAACTGAAATGTTACGTAATCCGGGTAAGTCATTTACTTACAATGGACAAACGTTGAAATTCCCCGATATATCAATGGTATATAATTCAGGTAATAATTTATTCTCACACCAACAAAACCTTAATGCTCTAATCAAGGCCATGAATGACAAAGTTGAGACTTATGTTTGTCAAGATACATGGTGGTGTGCATCAGCAAGATTTGCCGATATTGTCTTACCTGCAACCAGCGCATTAGAACGGACCGATATTACTTCTGGTGGTACGTATAGCAATAATAAAGTTTATGCTATGCAGCAAGTTATCGAACCTTATGGTGAAAGTTTAGATGACTTTGAAATTTTCCGTCGTTTAGCCAAAATTTTCCATGTAGAAGATAAATATACTACAGGTAAAGATATGATGACGTTGCTTAAAACAGCATACGAATCATCAACTGCCGCTAAAATTAAACCGTTTGATGAATTCTGGAAAGATGGTGTTACCGTTATGCCAACCCCAGAAAGTGCTGATTATTGGCAACGTCATGGGGATTTTTATGATGATCCTGAAAAGCATCCGTTACATACTCCATCAGGTAAAATTGAGCTGTACAGTGAATCAATCGCTAAAATGAAATTGGACGATTGTCCTCCTGTACCGACTTATATGCAGCCATTTGAATTTTTAGGAAATGCTAAAAAAGGCCAATTGCATATTCTTAGTCCTCATCCTTGGATGCGTTTACACTCACAAATGGCAAACGCAGATACCAATCGTTATGAGTGTGTTGATGGGCGTCAATATTTATTGATCAATGAGCAAGATGCGCATGATCAAGGTATTGTTGATGGCGATCTTGTCGAATTACACAATGAACGTGGTGCACTACTTTGTGGTGCTAAATTATCTAATGAAGTGCGTCGTGGTGTGGCTTGTTTACATGAAGGCGCATGGTTACAGTTGGATAAATTGGGTCGTTGTAATAGTGGGCAGATTAATATTATTACCTCTGATCAAGCATGTGGTGGATTAAGCCAAGGGACAAGTGCGAATACTTGTTTAGCGTACTATAAAAAATGTACCGATCCATGTTCACCAAACAAAGCCTATGAACCACCAATGATCGAACAACCAACAGGGCCAAATGATGGTTCTATTTTACCTATGGTTGATTTAAATATTGATGGTCGTATTGCATTACTGCATAAAGCGAATGCGGGTAAGGTTGCACCGAAGATTAGCCGTGGCCAAGAAATATTCTATGCGAGTTGTACTATGTGTCATGCTGCACCGAACCCCGCAGCACATACTCGAGGGCAATGGGCTGGGATCACGCAAAGTATGTTCCCACGTGCAGGCTTAAGTGCTGCTGATCGTAAGCTTGTTTTAGAATATTTAGATAAGCATGCAGCAAAAGCGTAGCGCCTTTAAAATAGATTAGTGATTGATATTAAGTGATTAAAATCCGAACAACGTTATTGTTTGTTCGGATTTTTTTGACTTAAAACATCAGATTATGAGGTCAACACCACAAAATAAAACAACAACTATTGTTTAAAGTAATGATTTCAAATAAATTTATTCGGCTACGAAAATCTTATGCCTCGTTAAGTTAATCCTGAACAATTAGCTTACGAGGCAGTCCTTTTTCTTCCTCCTCATTTCCTCTTCTTTCGTTTACATGACGATACCGCTTGCGTTTTTTCTTTTGTTGTCGCTATGTTGTAAACTTTCACCTTAATTAAATTAATAAAAAAACTAATTTTATCTGGTTGTATTTACTGATTTTAATCTTCTCTTTAGCTGCTTCAATTCGCTAGTTGTGCAATGCTTACAACATCATCGATGGCAAATTGTTTCTGTCTTTTTATAATCCCCTTCTTTTACATGCTCATAGTGAATAATAATTCTTTTTTAGGAATAAAGGTGTAACAAAAATTGACAGAAAGTATTAAATGATTATTATTCTCATTATCTTTTTGCCGTAAGGTAATATTAAATAATGATTGAGGTGATTTTGATTAGTAGTAAGAAGCTCGCTTTGGGGATGTTATGTTTAGCCACAGTAAGTGGAACCGTGAATGCAGCAAGTCTTTATAAAACAGATGACTCAAAACTGAATATTGGTGGTCGAGTTGAAGCAAGGGCAGAAAATAATGATCATGATATTAGTGATTTAAGTCGTACTAGACTTAAGATCTCTGGCGAAACAAAGCTGACAGAAACAATTAGCGGAATCGGCGTATTTGAGCAGGAATTTAAAGCTAAATCAGAAAAAACGCGCCACTTATATGTCGGGATTAAAGCGGCTTTAGATAACGGTTATGCAACCCTCGTTTACGGTAAAACGGATGGTTCGATGAGTGTCGTGACCGATATTACCGATATTCAAGCCGCTTATGGCGCGGTTGCTGCTGACAAGTTCAAAGTCGGCAAGCGAGTCGCCAACAGCCTTGCCACCACCTATGCCAACGACTTCGGAACCACTTTAAGCGCAAATTATGCCGGAGCAGAAGGTAAAAACAAAGGTGACTTTGATGGTGGTTTCTCTATTGCTGGTGCCCAAGCGATTGGTGATAGCGGATTCACCACTGCGATAGGTTACGCTAAACAAGCCAAAGTTCAGCAGCAATCAAAACAACAATTTGATATTGGTTTAGGTTATCAGTTAGATAAATTATACCTTGGTACGTTATATACGAGGCAGAAAGTTAAGGGAAAAACCGGTAACGGTTACGACGTTGTTGCGGCTTATAAGATTAACTCAATATATAAAGCGACTATCGGTTTTGGTGAATTGAATTTTGATCAAGTTGATGATACTCGGGCGGTTAACGCGGATATTACTGCAAGATGGAATAGCCAATTTAGAACCTATGCGGCGATTAATTTCGACACGGTACACAACGACATCCAACAAATGATCGGCATTCGTTACGATTTTTAATTTCCAATAAGGCTTTATTATGAAAACTCGCTTAAAAATATTAACTCTTACTGTTAGCGTTCTTGTTTCTTGCTCTGCATTTGCTGCTGATTACCCAATGACCGTCACTGATATTACCGGTCGTTCGATCACGTTAGATCATCAACCTGAGCATATTGCACTGGGCACCGCGCGTAACTTTCCGTTATTAGAGATCGTTTACGGCAAAAATGCGGGCAAGCATTTAGTTGCGATGCGTGATGATATGAAAAATTCTGCCCCTAGCATGTATGATATTTACCTTAAACGTTACCCATCATTAGCGAAGGCGCATACCATCGGTAAGATCAGTAAAGGACAGTTTGACGCTGAAGCCTTTATTAACATGAAACCTAAACCTGATGTGCTAATCATTGGGTTAGATAGTGCTAAAAAAGCCCAGTCAACCGGCCTGATCCGTAAGTTAGATGCCGCAGGTATTCAAGTGATCACCGCGGATTTCCGCGATAAGACCATTGAGAATACCTTAAACTCAGTCACTACCGTTGCAACAGCACTAGGTCAAGAGCAACGGGGTCAAGCATTCTCTGATTACTATCTTAAACATTTGAACCATATTAAAAATGTGATCGCGCAGCACCCTGAAATTAAGCCAAAAAATGTCTTTCTTGAGACCGCGGCAGGTTACACTTTTGAATCTTGTTGCGATACGTATTCAGGTGGCAATATGAGCGACTTTATTACGCTGTTAAAAGCGGAGAACATCGCAGAAAAGCCATTAAAAGGTGCACATAAAGGGGTGATGTCACCCGAAACGATTATTACCTCCAACACTGATGTTTATATTATGCAATCAGCGGGATGGATCGACAAGAAAACGGGCAAAGCGACCCATGGTATCCCGCTAGGTTATGCAATGAATAATCAAGCCATTGCGGATCAAACTAAACTGCTGATGTCACGTGATTGGTTAAAAGCAACTAAGGCATTCCAAACTAAGGATGTTTACGCGGTATATAAACCTTTTTATAACTCGCCTTATAACCTTGTTGCACTTGAGTATTTCGCCAAGTGGATTCACCCAGAACTATTTAACGATCTTAATCCAGAGCAAACATTTGAAGAAATGAATAAGCAACTTGGTGATCATGATGTGAAAGGTATTTTTGGTATCAATAACTTTGAAGTGATGGCGAAGCAATCTTAACTGAGCAAATATAAAAATATTCAGAATTAAGGCTAGACATAAAAAGACCACTGATAATTTAATGAGTGGTCTTTTTCTTAAACGCTGTAATTACTGATAGTCAGGGTAATGCCATACGGGTGACTGTTGCTCACGACTGATTTAAGCATTAATTTTTAAAGTTAATGCTTAATGATTTTATCAAAAATACTTATAACGGTTATTGCAATAATAGTAAATGTGAACATAGCGACGATAACAATAAATGTTATGATGCTTATTCTGTCGGGCTCACTAGCCCAATGATTATAACGTTCAGTTAAATTGCTAAAATATGCCATTAATTCACCTTTAAATGTATTAAAAGCCTCTATAAAAGAGGCTATAATTAAAAGGTGCTATTTATTAATACTTTTTATATACATTATTAAAATCATACCTAAGCCTAATAACTGCCATAGGTACTGACCATCAGGTGCACCTGCAATAGTTTGGCTAAATAATAAAACACTCGTTACAAATAATGATGCGGTGGCTGCTCGTTGAGTAAATACTTGATCTTTTCCATGTAAAAATTCACCTTTAATTATAGCAATAACAATTATAATTGCAGGTAAACATTGAAGTAAAACTATTACAGGGAACAAGTAATTATAAGCTGGTGTAAAGATTATATGTGCTAAATCAGACTTATTCCAATTTCCCGTTATATATGACTCCCATCCAGCCCATGAATCGCCTTTATTTGCTTCTGTAGGAAAGAATGCAGCAATAGTAACGCCAAAAAATTTATCAATAAAACCATTCTTAATCCAAAATGCAAAAATAAATATCTGAGCAGGAATGATCTGAAAGTTTAATCTTTTAATTTGATTCATCATGATAATGACCTTATAAAATACAAATTGTTTTCATATGAAACACAACTAAAGCGATATTTTATCATTTAATAACGCTTGTTGTTAATATACTTAACAATGTTACATTTTATTTAATTATGTTGATACGATGACAGCCTACCATTATATAAATATTTGATTTCAGATTTGGATAACTAACATATATATATTACGTTTTATTTTTTTGATAAGGAAATTGTTGGATGTAATATTATACTTTGTATGAGAGGTATAATATTACTTATATTCATTTTCTAATGAATGATCGTTCTTTAATATTATTTTATAATTGTTTTATATAAATAAGACAGGCATAGTTATACAACTAATATCACTATTATTAATGATTAAATTCATGCCATACACTTATTTGATCGGAGGTCTTTATTTTAATTGGATAGTCATATCTATATTGATTATTCGTTATTTCTTCCTTGTCGTTTAATTACTTCCTGTAATGGTCATATTGCAGTAAAGCTTTTATAACGTTTTTGATAATACCAACAGTAATGGATGAAAGCAGATTTCACGATTGCGTGTAAATAATTTATGGGTTTTTATTAGAATGTAAGCGCTTAATTAACCATACATTCTAATTGCAGTTGATTTTGTCATAGTTTTTCGACTAGAAGGAGGAACTATGACAACATTCGAAAAACACCAATATTGGACGACCATCGTTGGCCAGCAGCAAGAAAGTGGTATTTTAATATTGCAACTTTGCGACAGAATCAGAAAAATGATTAATTAGTCGTGTTTAAGGTCTCGCCTTAGGCGGGCTATCTTTGACAGATATTTTCCCAGCTTATTTATTCAAATATTCAAACAGCACCGATGCCTGAGCGGTTGCTTAAACTCGCTGAGGCTCGGTGGTAATCAGGTATATTTATAATGCAGGTGGTAACTGTCTTAACAATGCGAATACCTGTTTTTGTTTATTATGAGAAGCGATAAATCCAATAAGTGTTTTATCCGCTGTATGTGCTTTAGCAATATAACCTTCATGATCTCGTTCAATTTGCCAATGAATATCTATAGCGGTTGTGATTCCCGCTAAACTTAACGGTAACCATGGTGTTTTTGCTTTAATTAACATTGGAGGCAGAGATAACGGCGTTGGTGTACCTGCTAATGTTTTTGCAAGTGCCATTGCTGATAACATGATGGGTTGAATAAACGCACTAATTTTACCGTTGATCTCAGCACAATCGCCAATGGCGTAGACATTAGTTGCTGAGGTTTGTAGCATATTATTGACAATAATTCCTCGATTAGTACTGATTCCAGCCTGTTGTGCTAATTGAAGCCTTGGTGCTAATCCCATAGCAGCGATGATGATATCTGTATGTATATCCTCTTGTCCTTGTTGTGAAATTATTAGCTGTTCACCATCAGTGTTAATTTCACTTATGGTGGCGTTTAGCTGAAGATCGATATTTTTTTGACTTAATATTTGGTGCAGTTCTACGGCAATAAACTCTGGTAGTAAAGCGGGCATCATGGCTGCGGCTTTATCACACAGTGTGATTTTTTTACCTGCAGTGGCTAAATCAATCGCGATTTCAGTACCAATTAAACCTGCCCCTAAAATAGTAATATGCTTTGCGGCATTTATTTGTGATTGATTTTGTTGTAATTCAGATAGACTATTTAATGTGATGATCTTATCGGTCGCATTACCAGCAAACTTCGGTATAAATGATGTAGCACCAGTTGCAATAATTAACGAAGAATAATGTAATTGTTGTTGATTGAAATACACCCATTGTTGTGCAGTATTAATTTCGTTAATAACTGTTTCTGTTATTAATTCAATATTATGCTCTGCTGCAAACTCAGTAGCCGTTTGTTTAATAAGATCTGTCGCTTGTTGATGACGACTAAATACATGGCTTAGTTCTGGTTTAGAATAATCAGCACCTTGATCTGCAGTTACTAAAGTAATGGTAGTCTGTTGATCCAGTTTTCTAAACGATTTCACCCATTGGTAAGCAGCGAAGCCACTACCAATGACAATAATTGGATTTGACATTGTTAGCTCTCATTTCATTTAGTTGATAGGTTCAAAGACTTCTTTGCCAATACCACATTCAGGGCAAAGGAAACTATCAGGCACATCTTCCCAAGCAGTACCTGGGGCAACACCTTGATTTGGTTCACCAAGTGCAGGATCGTAAACCCACTGACAAACCGTGCATAACATTTTCTGGCCACCCGCAGTTTGTGCACAACATTTAACTGTCGTCTCTGTTATTGGCTCTATTTCAACAACACATGTTTGTTCGACTATTTTAGGAACATCAATCACGACTTGTAGTGTTGCTGTTGGCGTTACTTCGGTAGTGAAAGGTGTGTAATGATCATAAGGACGTTCAGTTTGAGCCCATTCTTTAGCGATCTTTTTACCGTGATCACGACATTCTTGTAATGCTTTACCATCTGGACGCCACTTGGTTTTAAGACCAATGGTCGTGAAGAAACCAGCATCAGTTAAACGCGCGTGGATACGATCAACAGCGCCACCATTCCAACCGTAGCTACCAAAGGCACCGGCTTTTTTATTTTTAAAGCGTAAGCCAGTGATTTCTTCTAGTAGACCAGCGACTTTAGGCATCATGACATTATTCATTGTTGATGAGCCGACAAGTACCCCTTTAGAGCGGAACATATTGGAAAGAATTTCATTTTTATCATGACGAGCAACATTAAAAATACGCACAATGACTTGATCGTCTTCTTCAGTGATCCCTTGTGCAATTGCATCTGCCATCATGCGGGTATTATTTGACATAGAATCATAGAAAATAGTGATGCGGTTTTCTTGATATTGATTGGCCCATTCAAGGTATTTCTCAATAATTTGAGTTGGATTATCACGCCAAATGACACCGTGTGAGGTTGCAACCATGTCTACTGGAAGGTTAAAGCCTAGAACTTCTTTAATCTTATTGGTAACAAGAGGACTAAATGGTGTCAAAATATTTGCGTAATAACGTAGGCACTGATCAAGCAATTCGTTTTGGTCAACTTCGTCATTAAATAAACGCTCATCACAGTAATGTTGACCAAAAGCATCATTACTAAATAAAACCGCATCTTCAGTCATGTAAGTCATCATGCTATCAGGCCAGTGCAACATTGGTGTTTCAACAAACACTAATGCCTTACCATTACCAATATCAAGCGTATCGCCAGTTTTTACGGTGTTGAAGTTCCATTCTGGGTGGTGGTGATGACCAACGATTGAGTCAATTGCGTTTTCAGTACAATAGATAGGTGTATTAGGAATACGGCTCATTAATTCACTTAGAGCACCAGCATGATCTTCTTCTGCATGGTTGATAACGATAAAATCAATGTCGTTAAGATCAATTTCTTGTTCTAAATTTTGTAGGAAAGCTAATGTGAATTTGTGATCAACGGTATCGATGAGTACATTTTTTCCTTCACGAATTAAATAACTATTATAGCTCGTACCACGGGTTGTTTTATATTCTGTGCCATGAAAATCACGCACTTCCCAATCACGTTGTCCAACCCAAGTAATATTGTTTTTAACATGAACAGCCATTTTTAAATTCCTCTAACGCTTTAAGTTGCATTTTGAATGCATGTTATTCCTCAGGGTGGTGTCTGTCAATAATAAAAGATGCACTTAAAATGCATGTTATGTTTTATTTGTTTATTATTAAGTGCTTAGTTGGTTTTTTTGTTTTTAACTGTTAGTGAGTAGGTGGTTGATCATCGAAAGGAGATAATGTGAGAAGAGGTATACACTAAGCAGGAGGGTTAATTAAGATTAAAACGAGTGCAACAATAGTAATAAGACTCACCGTATTGAGTTGTTTTTAGCATGCTAAATGCCAAACTATTAAAATCCCGTCATTGCCGTTATTTCCAGTTGTTATTAGTCGCTAGTATCATTTAAATAATGCATATTCATGAAAATATATATTTTACGATTTACCACTAATTAAGGAATAGTGTTTTTATATTTGGTAATAATGGAAATAGTTATAAGTGTAATTATTATTATAAATTATTTATTTAGTGTTAATACTGAATTGATGTTTATACGATTATATTATGATTAATAGTTTAATTGTATAAAAGTTATTAAACTATTAATGTTAGCATATTAGAAACCATTTCTGGTAGATATTGATTTTTTATTTGTGCGTTAATTTTATGTTTATAAATAAGCACATTTAAACTAGCTGTCCTTCGAATTATTTAGGAATTAATTTATGTCCGATAGGAGCATATTTAAGCAGCCCAAGCCGTTTTATTTGATTTTTTCAATTGAGTTTTGGGAACGATTTGGTTTCTATGGCATGCAAGCTATTTTAACTGTATACATGGTTAAAATTCTTGGGATGTCAGAATCTGTAACCTTTACATTATTTGGTGCTTTTACTGCACTTGTTTTTGGGTCAGTTGCTATTGGCGGTTGGGTAGGCGATAAAATATTAGGTACTAAACGAACAATTAAACTTGGGGCGATGATTCTAACTATTGGTTATGCATTATTAGGATTATCAGCAAGTAGTGGTTATGGGGATTCTAAATTAATTTATATTGCGATGGGTTTTATCGCGATGGGAAACGGTTTATTTAAAGCTAACCCATCAAGTCTACTAGCTAAAACGTACGGTGAAAATGATCCGCGCTTAGATGGTGCATTTACAATGTATTATATGGCGGTTAATTTAGGTTCCCTTTTCTCTATATTATTAACCCCATGGATTGCTGAGAAGTTTGGTTATAGTTTTGCGTTTGGGGTAAGTGCTGTTGGTCTTGTTATTACTATTATTAATTTTATCATCAGTGGTCAGATAGTAAAAAAAATTGGTTCAAAACCTGATATGAACCCCGTTAATCGTATTCATTATATGGGTATTTTAATTGGTGCCATAATATTGAGCTTTGTCAGCGCAACATTATTACAGCATCTATTTTATGCGCATTTAATCTTGATTATTGTGGGTATAATTATCGTTTTTTTGTATTTTCGTGAATCCTTTTTAACGCATGGTCTTGAACGCGCAAAAATGATTGTGGCATTTGTATTAATGCTACAAGGTGTTATGTTTTTTGTACCATTTCTTCAGATGCCAACATCGGTAAATTTTTTTGCGATTCATAATGTATCTCATGATCTCTTTGGTTTTGCTGTCGCACCTGAGCAATTTCAAGCATTGAATTCATTATGGGTGATGGCTGCCAGTCCTATCTTGGCGATAATATATAATAAATATGGCGATCGTTTTGCAATGCCATTGAAGTTTGCTATTGGTATGGTATTTAGCAGTTTCTCATTTTTAGTATTGGCGCTTGGCGCTCATTTTTCAAATAGTGATGGTATTATCAGTTCCAATTGGTTGGTATTATCTTATATTTTTCAGGCGATTGGTGAGTTACTTGTTTCGGGGTTAGGGTTGGCAATGGTGGCTCAACTGGTTCCACAACGAATGATGGGCTTTGCTATGGGGATGTGGTTCTTAACATTAGCGACCGCAGCAGTCTTCGCTGGTTGGGTTGCAACATTAACCGCTGCACCTGTAGGTATTGTAAATCCTCATCAGACACTCACTATTTATAGTCATATATTTAGTCTTATTGGATACACTACAGCAGTAATTGCATTGTTAACCTTAATGATAGCGCCTTTATTAACGCGTATTATTCGAGGAGAGTCAAAAGAGACAAAGACGGTCTTAGTTTAATTGATTTAAATACAATAAATCAGTGGTTGTAATATAAAAATTACAATCACTGATTATTGATTTCAATTATCATCACGTATTATCTAAAAAATAACGATGAATAACATTAATCAAAGATAATGGCGTGATCTAATGCTTATTCGTAATCCATGACAATACGACCTGTCACTTCACCTTTTTCAAGTTCATCAAAAATGGTATTTATTTCTTCTAGTTTTCTAACTTCAATGTTTGTTTTAATCTTACCTTGTGCTGCAAAATCAAGACATTCAGCTAAATCTCGACGAGTACCAACAATCGAACCAACTAATGTTATTCCATTAATGACTGTATCAAAAATAGGGACAGGCATATCTTCTGGTGGTAAACCGACTAATACTAGTGTTCCGCCTCTTCTAACTGAGGCATAGGCACTTTCAAAACCTGCTTTAGATACAGCTAAACAAATAGCGGCATGAACACCTGTTCCTAATAATTCTTTGATTTTAATTTCAGGGGTATCAACTTTAAAATCAATGAAATGTTTGGCGCCTAATCGAAGTGACAATTCTTTTTTATTTTCACCAGTATCAACCGCAATGACATTTAATCCCATTGCAACTGCATACTGTATGGCTAAGTGACCAAGACCACCAACACCAACAATAGCAACCCAATTTCCCGGTTTTGCCTGACTCACTTTTAATGCTTTATAAGACGTCACACCAGCACAAAATAATGGTGCAGCTTCAATAAAACCTAACTCATCGGGTATTTTTACAATATAACGGGCATCAGCTTTACAGTAATCGGCATAACCGCCATCCACATGATATCCAGTGTAAAGACAATCAGGACAAAGGGTTTCTTTTCCTTCTAAGCAGTAGTCACAATAGCCACAAGCAGTGTATAAGAAGGGAACTCCAACGCGATCACCGACTTTTACATGATCAACATTTTCACCGACCTTGGTAACAATACCAACACCTTCATGACCGGGAATGAGAGGCATTTTAGGCTTAACAGGCCAGTCACCTTGGCAAGCATGAATATCAGTATGGCAAACCCCACAGGCTTTAATATTCACTAATACGTCATTGACACCAATAGATGGGATCTTAACATCTTCAATGACAAGTTTCTTTTTAAACTCATGTGCAACAGCCGCTTTCATATATAAAGTCCTTTATTTTATGCGAAATGAAAAATGAATAAGTTACAGTCGGTTAAATACAACGATTATTTTAAAATAAAATATAAAAATGAGATTTAAAGCGTTCTATTATTCAGCTGAATAACGTTATTTTAAAATGTGGGATTACTCATAACGTACTGATTTAAATTATTGTTTTAGTGACCATAAATATTACCACTATCATTAACTGTTTTTATTTAAATAAATAACAGAGTGGGTTATTAAAAATAAAACGAGATATTGTTTTTTATTTAATAAACTTATGCCTTAAAAAGATTAACTATATAATTGACTTGATAGGATCATAATCTACTCTATTTTAGATAAAAACAATCACTTCGAAAGCAATTAACTATTACTAATAATATAGGCTATTTATTTCATAGTGTGCTGTCTGTAAGTATCGATGATAATTCGCTTATCAAGGATATCAATCAGCGATATGTCGACAATAAATGATGTTGGAGTAAAAATAGTGAGTATCGAGATTAGACATAAAAAAAAGACCACTGATAATTAAACCAGTGGTCTTTTTTATTAACGCCTGTAATTACTGATAGTCAGGGTAATTACATCCGTGCTTTAAAGATACTAACAATCTCAGCAAGGTTTGCTTGGCGTGGGTTAGTTAAAGAACAAGCATCATTTAGGGCATTTTGTGCCATAAATGCTAGCTTATCTTCAGTCACACCTAAATCAGCTAGACGTTGCTTAGTACCTACCTTTTCAGATAATGCATCAATCGCTTCAAGGGCTGCATTAACCGCTTGCTCTTGGGTCATCGCTGCGGTGTCGATACCCATTGCTTTAGCAATATCGACAAAACGCTCAGGTACTTGCTTGGCATTAAAGCGTGATACTTCAGCAAGTAGAATAGCGTTACATAAACCGTGTGACAGGTCATAAACCCCACCCAGTTGGTGCGCCATTGAGTGCACGTAACCTAAAGAAGCATTTGAGAATGCCATTCCAGCTAAGTACTCACCGTACTGCATTGCATCACGCGCTTCGCGGTCTTGACCGTTAGTTACTACTGCTTCTAAGTTATTAACAATCAACTCAATCGCTTTAATAGCAGACGCATCAGTGATTGGCGTTGCTGCGGTAGAAACATAGGCTTCAACTGCGTGAGTTAATGCATCCATACCAGTAGTTGCAGTTAAGAATTTAGGCATTGCTACCATTAATTCTGAATCATTAACCGCAATAATCGGTGTGAAGTGCTTATCAACCACTGGGTATTTAGTTTGATCTTGTTGGTTAGTGATAATCGCAAATACCGTCATTTCTGATGCCGTACCCGCTGTAGTATTCACTGTTACCAATGGCAATTGTGGTTTCTTAGAAAGGTGTACACCTTTAGAGTAATCACGAATATGACCACCGTTAGCTGCAACCAATGCGATACCTTTAGCAGTATCATGAGAAGAACCACCACCGAATGAAATAACGAAATCTGCTTTGCTTTGTGCAAGAAGTGCTAGG
>NZ_MSCQ01000002.1:983899-1027828 GCF_002954725.1 Photobacterium phosphoreum | reverse complement strand
CCATCTTCGATGTTTTTCTCAGTTGGGTTAGGTTGCACACCATCATAGATAACGTAATCAAGGTTATGTGCAGTTAGCTCGTCAGTTAGCTTACTAACCAGACCCACTTCAACCAATACACCGTCTGTGACGATAAGTGCTTTTTTCAATTCTTTTGATGCCAGTTCAGCACCTAGAGATTGAATTGCATTAGGACCCATTAAGGTTACAGGTGGCATGTAAAATACATTGCTCATAGTAAAACTCCGATAATTATTTATGAATTTATAGCGACTTACCGCGTTAGCCATAAGTCTGAATTTATTTAATGTCGCGTTATCAATAGGTGGTGATGTAATGTGCTATATCGAACTTAGTGGTTATTATTTGTGTCGATGCAGTCATTCTACACCTTGTTATTTTGGTAACAATAGAGATAAAACTAAAACACTTTTACTTATAGGTAATAATTAAATTGTACGTAAAGTGTGGACGGTTCTACTGCCAAAATATTACTTATCAGCGGCTGATAATAGTTTTTCATTAAAGCTCATGTGGCTGTTTTTGTTCATCACTACAATACCTGAATGTGATTTATCAGCAGTACCGTTTACTGCATAGTGACTTGCAACCACACTATTATTCGCTTGATTGTTGAGGTTAACGTTACCTGTGAAAGCGCCATCACGTGCAGAAGCAGTGTAAGAAGTAGCGATAATAGCGGTCGCGATAATTGCTTTAATAACTGTTTTCATGAGTCGGTAAACCTTTTGTTTATTGTTATTGCTGAACGCTGTCTGCGTTTCGATGGGGTTATATTAACAATTACCAAAAACAAAACAATTACCGTAAATGGCAAAACATTATTACTCATGGGGAACAATTGGGGCGAGGTCTTAGGCGCAAGGTGTAAGGGGTAAGGTGTAAGGTTTTTAAGGGGTAGGAAGAGAGAAGCACCTGTTGTGATTGCACGTAAATAAATTACCAGGAATTTTAAGTAGTTAATAAAAATAGTCATAGAAACAATTATTATTCATATAATACATGCAGTTAGATAATGCAACGGTCGCAATTTATGCGACCGTTATAGATTATAGACTGAGGATAGGGGCTATTAGAGTGGATTAACAACTAAATCGGTTGATCCAACTTATCGTAACGACGCAGCTTATAATTGAGGATCGATAGTACCCAGCAACCAATAAATATCGCGATAACACCGATACCAACCATCCCAAAGTGATCGGTCATGGTATTAATACCATCCCAAAACCAACCGCTTAATTTCAAACTTGACGCAATAGCACTCAGTGCCTCTAAGCCCCCAATGATCAACGCTACAATCACTGAAATGCCTGTAATGGTCATATTATAATAAAGCTTACGTGATGGTTTTGAGAATGCCCACCCATAAGCACCGATCATAACCAGGTTATCAAGAGTATCAATCAACGACATGCCTACGGTAAATAAGACAGGGAAGATCATGATCAACCAAATATTCATTCCTTGAGAGGCATTGGTTGCTGATAGTGCTAATAAGGTAATTTCGCTGGCGGTATCAAAACCCAATCCAAATAGGAAACCAATAAAATACATGTGCCAGCTTTTATTGATAAATTTAAATGAAAAATGGAATAGCTTATTTAATGGACCACTTAATTGAATATTTATATCCGCATCTGTTGGACGAACACCTTGTTTATAGGCATTGAATTTTTTATAAACAGAGAGGAAAATTCGAAGGTTGATATAGGCCATAATTAATAAAAATAGAATAGAAACGCTGGTGCCTATAATGCCGCCAATATCACTAATAAACGGAATTTTGGATTTAAATGTCCCTACCGTTAGCGCAATCGCTGCCGCAGCTAACATCACAATAGTTGAATGACCTAATGAGAAAAAAGTACCGATGGTGATCGGTTTTTTACCTTGTTCCATCATTTTACGGGTAGTGGTATCAATGGCAGCAATATGATCGGCATCGACAGCATGGCGCAAACCAAGTGACCAGGCCAAGAGGGACATACCCAGCATTTCTGGATGATGATGAAAGGCAATGACCGCAATAACCCACACGGCTATATTGATTAAGATAAGGCTAGATACCAGCCATATTGCATTTTTTTTGGTGTTATCGCTGATTTTCATTAAATATAATATCTCTGTTTTTAATAATAGTTATCATTCTCTTTTATTTGATCGTGAGATTAAACTAAGTCTTAACGGCTCTTGAATAAATGCATTTTTTTCAATTGGTTATATTTTTTAAAGTTGACTTTAATTCCACTTTTTATCTATGGTTTATTGTTTCTACATCATTATAAACATCCCTTTAGCGTATGTATTTAATTTTTGAGTATTGTTATCTATATAAAAGTAGACCAGTATATTTAAGCTCTTTTATGGATAATTAATTTTAAAATAATAAAAAAGGTGAATGTTATGTCAGTAACTGCTGAAGGAAAAAAAGTCTCTATTTCTGGTGTGTTTCCACAATCAGGACAACAAGCGCCTGCATTTACACTTTGTGGCGTTGATCTAAGTGATTTAACACTAAGTTCGCTTACAGGAAAAAAAGTGGTGTTAAATATTTTTCCAAGTGTTGATACACCAACTTGTGCGATGAGTGTGCGTGCGTTTAATAAAGCGGCAGCTGACATTGAGAATACTGTTGTCGTGTGTATTTCAGCAGATCTGCCGTTTGCAGCAAGCCGTTTCTGCGCTGCTGAAGGGATTGAAAATGTGAAGATGGCATCATTTTTCCGCGCGCCTGAGTTTACTCAAGACTACGGTGTAAATATCAACGCCGGCCCTTTAAAAGGCTTAGCAGCCCGTGCGGTGATTATTATTGATGAAACAGGGCAAGTGACTTATAGCGAGCTTGTGGCTGAAATTAAAGATGAACCAAACTATGAAGCGGCAATGATTGCGCTACGTTAATGTTTCAAACCCCTCTAGCTTTAACTAGAAATAGCCTAAAGTTAGAGGGGCGATTCTCTATTGTATTCTGCTGTATTCAACCCTTTTCTTTATTTGCTTGTTCAAATAAGCCTTGCTCTCGGGTGATCTAGTATCACTATTTTGAGTGTTTTTTATTCCTAAAAAGTAATTATTATCCCTGTTTATTATATTGATTAAAATCACAAAGCAAACGTTTGCCTTTGGTTTTTTTTTAGGTAAAATCCCGCCATATTAAAATAATTCTGATTCAAAATAATATCCAGATGTTATGCAATACGTTGAGTTTTAAGTGTTTGTTGATTTAATTTTTCATCTATTGATATGAATGATATTTATTCAATCTCAATTGAAAATAATGGCGGTTTTTACACTATAGCCGCCTTTGATAGTTTATTAATTGGTATATAAAAAACATGATTAATATTGATGAAAAAATATCACTTCCTCGCTCGCTTTCTTTAGGTGCGCAACATGTTTTAGCGATGGATTTATATATTGTTCCAATTATTTTAGCCGGTTTATTATCACTCACAGTGGCTGATACATCAGCGCTTATTCAAATGACATTTGTCGTCGCAGGACTAGCGACCATTATTCAATCGCGGTGTTTATTAAAATTACCTGTGATGCAAGGGCCGTCTTATATTCCGATTGGTGCCATTGCGGCAATTGGTCAAACCATGGGAATGGGAGCGGTTTATGGAGCATTAATTCCCGTCGCATTATTAGTGGCGTTGTTAGGTAAGCCATTAAACCTATTCAGTAAAGCGGTTCGAAAATTAGTGCCACCGATTGTGGGTGGAACGGTGATCATTGTGGTAGGTATATCATTATTACCTATCGCGTTTAATGGTATTTACAGTGGTGAACGACCAACGGAAAACATTGTGATTGCGCTAGTGAGTATGGTGTCACTGTCGAGCTTTATTTTATTAGGTTGTTTGTTTAAATCACTACACTGGTTGCGATTAACCTCAGTGTTAAGTGCGATTGTGTTGGGGACGTTAACTGCTGCTTTTTATGGTATGACTGACTTTTCATCTGTGACTAATGCGGCATGGTTTAAATTACCAACATTATTACCGTTTGGAGCATTAACGTTCGATCCGATTGCTATTTTGACGATGTTGTTTATTTCAATGATTGTGTTAGTGGAAACCACTGGTACATGGTGTGCAGTTAGCGCGGTGACAGGGGTTGAGCTAAAAGATGAACGCTTAAACCGTGGTGCAACAGGTGAAGCGGTTGGTCACTTTTTTTGTGCAGCTTTAGGTGGCAGCCCTGTTACGGGTTATTCCACTAATGCAGGTATTATCGCGGTAACAGGTGTTGCCTCGCGTCGTGCGATTATCGCAGGTGGCTTTATTTTATTATTACTGGGATTAATGCCAAAGTTGACCAGTATTATTGCCTCGATCCCACATGCCGTAATTTCAGGGATTTTCACTGTAATTTGTGTGGTTATTGCAATGAATGGCTTTCGCGTTATTCAACACATCAACCTTAACGAACGCAATATGTTAGTGGTTGGTTTACCTATTATGTTGTCACTTGGCGCAGTATTAATGCCGCGTGAATTAGTTTACGCCTTGCCTGAATTAGTCGGGTATTTAGTGAATTCTGGGATTGCGATTGGCGCATTAGCCGCGGTGATCTTGAATTTTATTTTACCAAACGAACCTCAAATAATATCTTCTGAAACAGTAACTCAAACGGTTACTCAAACAACAACTGAGAATAACGCATGATTGATATAGCGATGATTAAGTTTGCGGTCCTTGCCGATTGCTTTCACTGTCCAGTTAAAGGTGAGTTTGAGTTCAATGTTGATTGGCTATTATTAATTGATCATCAAGGGGATATTGCTGCAACTTATCAACCACAGCATTCTGAATATGCAGACTTATTAGCCAGCTTTAAGCGTAATAACTGTTTACAAGTGATTCCTAAAGGTGAGTATTTACTGCCAGGATTAGTGGATTTACATTGCCATGCACCACAATGGCCGCAGGCAGGTAAAGGGCTTGATTTACCACTGTATGATTGGCTCCAAAATTATACCTTTCCACTTGAGAACCGTTATGCAGATAATGATTTTTCAGCGATGGTTTACCAAGATGTGACTAAAACATTACTAGCTAATGGCACGACCAGCGCAGTGTATTTCGCCTCTATTCACCGTCAATCGACGGAGTTACTCGCGCAAACGTGTTTGAATGTAGGTCAACGTGCTTATGTCGGTAAAGTGAACATGGACAATAGTCAGCAATGTCCTGCATATTATTGTGAGTCGAGTGTTACAGAGGCGATTGATGATACCGAATTGTTTGTTAATAACGTGTTTGAGCTTGCGGGTAATCAGTCGCGATTAGTAAAACCCGTGATCACGCCGCGTTTTGTGCCTAGTTGCACCAGTGAGTTATTGCAGCAATTAGGCGGCTTAGTGCAGTGTTATGATCTCCACATGCAAACCCATTGTTCTGAAAGTGATTGGGCGCGTGACTATAGCATCCAACATTACGGTGTCAGTGATGTGACTATTTACGCTGATATGGGGTTACTTAATAACAAATCGATTCTCGCCCACTCTATTTTCTTAAATGATGCCGATATTGAAAAAATTAAGCAATTTAATGCGGGGATTGGTCATTGTCCATTATCGAATATGTATTTTGCCAACGCAGCGATGCCTGCGCGTGAATTACTAGATCACGGCGTACAAATTGGCTTAGGCAGTGATATCGCAGGTGCACCATCGCCATCTATTTTCCGTGCTAGTTTTGATGCGGTGAGCCACTCGCGTGTACGTGAAGAAGGAGTGAATATTTACTTACCTGCAGCTGAGCGTGGCACTGCCAATGTGAGGATTAGTTTTGTGGAAGCATTTTGGATGGCAACAGTCGGTGGCGGGCAAGTGCTTGATGCCAAAGTGGGGTTATTCAATCAAGGTTATCATTTTGATGCGATTGTGATTAAAGCAAATCCGACTATTGGTAACTTACGTATTTGGCCTGAATTTGATAGCGCGAAAGATATTCTAGAGAAAATTATTACGTTAGCTCAACCAGAAAATGTGGTTAAAGTATGGGTACAAGGTAAGGCTGTTATTTAAAATCCTAATTCTATCTGTTGATTATCAATTTTATTGATAGTGCCGCTATATGTTTACGCATGTAGCGGCTTTTTTTATGGTTAGTATAATAAAAACTGTGATATTGAGTCCAGAATAACGGTTTAGAGAATATGCGGTATATCACAACGTATAATTGCTGTTACAAAAAGCCTGCGAATGCGTAATTAATCCTATATATCCCACCGCTAAGTTTATTGATAATCCCGTCAGAATTTTTCAACTGTAGCGGTAGATATAACAATCTACAGCCACGAGATAAGCTAGGGAATGGATATGTCGACAATGAAAATAATGCCTTTGGCACTGATGGTCGCAGCGGTATTAGCTGGCTGTAATAATGAAACTATAAATAATAATACCACTATTGTGCCAGATAAAGATCGACCAGCGATTGAGTTAACGGGCAATACTAAATTTGTCGACCCATTTATTGGCACTGGCTTTAATGGTCACACATTCCCAGGGGCAGTCGTACCTGAAGGCATGATTCAATTATCACCTGATACCGAGTTAATGGGATGGCATTCTTCATCGGGTTATCATTACGATAAAGACACCTTATTTGGTTTCTCTCATACTCATTTAAGTGGTACGGGTATGGGGGGATTAGGGGATATTCTATTTTTGCCGTTTACTGAAGAGAATCAAAAGTACATTGAAGATAATGATGATTATCGTAAAGCCATTGCTGTTAAAATGGATAAAACCTCAGAACATGCTGAAGTTGGTTATTACAGCGTAGAAATTGCCGATAATAATATTAAAGCAGAATTAACCGCCTCTGAGCGGGTCGGTTTTCACCGTTATACTTATCCTCAAGGGGCTGATCAAAAGTTAAAAATAGATTTAAACTCTATTTTAAACAGTGACTGGGGATCTACCTCATTACGTAATCAATTAACCGTTAGTGAGGATGGTTATACGATCACCGGTGAAAGGGATGCGGCACATTTCTCTGGTTGGGCGAAAAATCAGAAAATTTTCTTCCATGCGACCTTTGATAAAAAAATCAAAAATGTGGTTATTCTTGCCAACGGTAAACCGGTTGAGGGCTTAACAGCAGAGCATGTTTCGGCATTGATCACTGATAATGATGGTAAACCTAAGCGCACTAAAGCTGACGTTACCGCGTATGTTGAATTTGAAACAGGTGATAGTCAAATCGTGAATGCGGCAGTAGCGATTTCTGCTGTTAGTGCTGATGGTGCGAAAGCAAACTACGATGCTGAAGCGAATCAATCATTTGATCAAGCTAGAACTGCTGCGGTGAAGAAGTGGCAACGCGCCTTAAATTTTGATGTTAAAGGTGGCACTGCTGATCAAAAACAAATTTTCTATACCGCGCTATACCATACAAAAATAGCTCCTCAAGTACATCAAGATGTAAACGGTGAATTTAGAGGGATGGGGAAAGGCTCTCTTCGTAATGGTGAAGGGAATTACTCGATTGCCTATGGTCAAGCAACAGCAGAGCAACCGAACTTTTCGGTGTATTCATTATGGGATACTTTCCGCGCCTTACACCCATTAAAAACCATTACCGAGCCAGAGCGTGCAGTACAGTATGCTAAGAATATGGTTCAAAAATGGCAGGAAAGCGGCTTATTACCCAAGTGGGAACATTTAGGTGATGAGACTGGCACTATGATTGGCTATCCGTCTGTTGCAGTGATTGCTGATGCGATCACCAAATTCCCCAATGAATTTACATTACAAGAAAAACAACAAGCACTGCAAGCAGCAGTTGAATCATCTACTTATGATAACCATACCACATTAGCTCAAGAGTGGGATCTCGATGTTTTAAAACGTGTGTTACCCGATGCGATTAAGTTTTCTCAACAACAAGGCTTTGTGCCTGTTACTAATGAAAATGCTGAAAATATTAAAGAGTCCGTTTCTTACGGCTTAGAGAATGCGTTTTATGATTGGGCGATTGCACAAATTGCTAAAGCGGCAGCTAATACAGAGCTTGAAAAACAATATTTAGAACGCTCACAAGCATTTAAGTATTATTTTGATAACAATCCAACCGAGTATGCCAAGCATGGTGTTACTGGGTTTATGCGTCCATTAACCATTGATAAAGAGTTTATTTCGCCATTTGACCCTTATAATACCGCCCATGAATCAGGTCCTTATGCGGAAGGTAACGCATGGCAATGGACATGGTTTGTGCCGCACGATATTAAAGGTCTGCAACAGGAAATGGGCGGGCAGGCTGCGTTTGCGAAAAATTTAGATGCGACCTTTACTGCGGGTAGTGAAGGCACAGAAACCGCTGATATGTCAGGCATGATTGGTCAGGTCGCCTTTGGTAATGAGCCTTCGCATCATATTCCATACCTTTATAACTGGACCGCGGAGCCTTGGAAAACCCAAGAAGTGGTCGATTATATTTTAGATGAAATGTATTTTGCAGAACCTGCTGGCATCATTGGTAATGAAGATGTGGGTTCAATGTCAGCATGGTATGTAATGTCGGCGATGGGCTTTTATCAAGTTAATGCTGCAGAGCCGGTATATACCGTTGGGCGTCCATTATTTGATGAAGTACGTTTACCCGTAAAAGACGGTTTCTTTACCGTTAAAGCGCTTAATAATGCTGATGATAATATGTACATAAAATCAGTCTCCATTAATGGTAAGCCATTAGATAACGGTCTGTTCTTTAATCACGCTGAATTTAAAGCCGGTGGCGAACTTAAATTTGTGATGACGGGTGACAAATCACAAGCAATGACATTACCAATCATTGAATAAATAGTATTTATATCAATAAGGTTGATTGTTGCGTTAGTTAAGCCGTTATACTGTTAGCTCTTTGTAGTTGAAAGTGTATAACGGCTTTTTTGCAGTCAACGTTTATTCGTTTTCACTTAGTGGTGAGATTTCATTTGATTCCACTAATAGTGCACTCGCCGCATGTTTAATGATTTGCCAGTGTTCAACGGCGATTGAAATACCATGTTTCCAAGCATGTTGTTTTGCCGCTTGTAAATCGAAGGATGAAAGATGTTGGTAATCTTCTTTTATAAAAGGAAACGTTAATGTTTTTTTACTGATCTCTATCGATAATGACTGTAAATCCATTATTAAAGATAACTCATTAGCCGTGACCTTATGATTAGCAATATAGAGTTCAGGTAATAATTGTCCCGCATTTAATATATAGACGACTTGTTTATAATCACTGCTATTAAGCCACTGCGCTTTAACGGAAAGCCCTTTACCCGCGAGTTTAATCAATTCACTAAAGGCGAGCCAACGATGATGACATTGGGTGATATTGAGCACGATTGACGAGCGGTTTGCTAAATTATCTATAGTGAAATCAAGCAGATTAGGTAAGTGACATAATATACTACAGCCTAATAAGTTTGCGGTGAGTTGTTGGTTGATAACAGGTTCGACATAGACCGCTTCATCTTGTTCAAGGGCTAAAAAATGCAGTGCATTAACAAAATGAGAGACACCGTTTAATCCCACCATCTCTAAATCAACCACCATATTCGCGATCATATCAGCTTCACCACATTGACGCTGTAACCCTTCAAAAGCTTTGGTGCATTGGGTGATTAATTCATTATGAGAAACGTTAATCATGGCAACTCCTTGATATCTTTAGTGGTGGTTGGCAAGAGTGGAAATAACCATTCATCAGGGTGTAACTCATCAGAAAGTGGAGCGCCTTGAAAAAAGGTCACACGTAACCAACGGTCAGAGCGAGGATCAAATTTCGTGGCTCCAAACATGGCTAATTTACACCGAAGTAAATGTATTGGTTGTGTGGACTGATCAAGAATATTGATTTGAATATCCCCCATAGCACATTGCCCAAGCGTCCATGTTCGGCGTGCAATCGCGCGATATTGTGGCTGCTTTAATAAAAAAGTCGCGAGGGTTTCTTGTGGTGATGAGCGTTGTAATTCTTGGTATAAAAAGAAAACTTGTCGTGCAATATCAAGTGCTAATTCTTTTTCTTCTCCGGCTTCTTGGCCGCGAATGCCTATACGCGGTTCTTCTTTATCTTTTGAGCGATACCAAAACCAGTAATTATTAAGTGGTTGGTAGAAATCAATATCTAATGCCCATTGATAGCGTTGTTGTAATAGTGATATGAGATCGCTAACGCAGATGCCAGTGCTTAACGATAAGGTTTCATCGGCATTGAAATTATTCTCAAGCATGTCTATTTGTTCGGGGTACAGTTCAAGGATGCATGAGGTTAAAATCTCTTGTGTTTCTTGGCTGATGGTGTGGTATTGAGCTAACAAGTCTTGCCAATTGTTATTATCAACAGCGGTGAATGTTAGCTGCTCAATAATAACTTGAAGCTCTATGGTTGCGGCAACATTTAGCTGACGTTGATCAACATCAATGGTTGTTGTTTGTTGGAGATGATCAATGGCACGTTGCAGTAATGGTACTAATTGTAAGCGGCTAGCCGATGTTATGGGGTTTGCCATCGCCATCGCAATCGCGGTTTCACGGGTGGTCATCCATTGATCAATGATCCGCGGGTGACGAATTAAATAAGGTGCCATACCTAGTCCTGTGGCGTTCCCGATACCAATATAACGTTGTAATGGACGTGCTAAAGTCGCTGCGTTGCCATTTGCTTGTTGCTGGGCGAGAAAGTGGACCCAGTCGAGGCTAAATTGGCGCAGAATATACACCGCGCACATCTGAGCACTAAAAGAGAGACTTAAATCAGGGTTATCTTCCAAAAGTTCAAAATCAGCAATGCCAAACTTACCATTACCATAAACGGCGGTGGTACGTAGAATATAGCCCACATCCGCGAGTAATTGAGTTTCTGGCTGTTGTCCTTGTGCTAATTTTTCTATGATGTGATTGAAGATTCTGACGCTTTTATTTGCGCGTGCAAGCACCAATACCTGACTAGATAAACGTCCAGCTTCTTGAAGGGGAACATTGTTATGGAGCTGATCAAATAACACATCATCGACATCACCGACAACCAAGGCAAATGTCACATCCCATTTTTCAGCGATAACCCGATCATTGCGATCTTCATCATTAATAGCATTAGAAAATACCACTAAATGATAATGCTGATTGGGGGTATCTAAGCGATATTGGGCGATGCCATACCCTTGCGAAGAAATATTCCACACTGTTGGCGTGATTTTCCATTGCTGATTGGCCATACGGCGAATAAGGATCCGCACAAAGCTAAGGCGGTTTTGATGCATTGCACCGAGCTTTTGAGGTTGCATGACAACAGCAGGGTTGCGTAGGGACATGTTGGTTGCGTTGCAACTGTGTGTTTTCATGTTGTTCACCCTTTTATTGTTATTTAGGCTTATTGTTATTTAGGCTTGATGACCTGTTATGTTATGAACGATTGAAGGTTAGAGCCCTTGTTGTTTTGCCATTTGTGCCGCAAGACGAGGAGCATCCCACAGTGAGGGCAGTAAAATCAGTGAAACGGGTACCGCAGTAATAACGATAAAAGACTGGAGAGCAGATATTCCTCCTGAGCCTAAAGAGATTAGAATGATTGCGGTGAGTCCCATCATTATTCCCCAAAACGTCCGTATAAACGCGTTGGGCTCGGTATCGCCACTGATCACAACACTGATGGTATAAGTCATGGAATCGCCAGTTGTTACAATAAAGATGGTGGTTAGAATTAAAAATAGAATTGAAATAAGCGTTGGAAAGGGCAGATGCTGTGTTATCGCCAGTAGTGCCCCTGGTAAATTAAATCCTGCAAACGCATTGCTAATTAAACCAGGATCGGTCATTTCAAAAGCAATACCCGTTCCCCCGACGATAGTGAACCAAAAACAGGTGATCAGTGGCGCGCAGATATTTAGCATCAAGATTAATTGACGTATGGTTCTGCCACGGGAGACGCGAGAGATAAAAATCGCCATCATTGGACCATAACCAAGAAACCAGCCCCAGAAAAAGATGGTCCATGAACTAAGCCAAGTTTCATCACCACGATAAGTTGCCATGGGGATAAACTTATCGATCATGGTGCCAACACCTTGCAGGTAACCATTAATAATGAATCCTGTCGGCCCCACAATTAATATATATGTCATTAACCCTAAGGCGAGGATTACATTCCAGCGGCTTAATAGTTGAATACCACGGTTTAAACCACTTAACGCTGAAATGGTATAAATAACGATAGCCAGTAGCACAATAATTAACTGAGTTGTAAAGCCGTTTGGAATATCAAATAAGTTATGTAAAGCAAAGCCTATTTGTAACCCTAAAAAGCCTATTGGACCAATCGTTCCGGCTGCAACAGCGATAATACAACAAGCATCAATTAAGGTTCCTGTCATGCCAGTGAGTGCTCGCTTACCCAGTAAGGGGTAGAGCAATGTTCGTGGCTGCAAGGGGAGCCCTTTATCGTAGTGAAGGTGCATTAATACGATGGAAGTTAAACTGCCTGTTATCGCCCAAGCAAGAAATCCCCAATGCATAAATGATTGCGCAAGGGCATTAACGGCTCTTTGCCATGTGTTATCAGGATCGCCGAAAAGGGGCGGAACCGTAATATAATGCGCAATCGGCTCTGCAGCTGCCCAAAATACGCCACCTCCAGCGAGTAAAGTACACAACAAAATGGCGACCCAGCGAAAGCTATCGATTTCAGGTTGAGCCAGATTACCCAATACGACACCACCTGTTTTACCGATGGCAAGGGCTATACCAATTAAGAATGTCAGTAACAGTAAGATCTGCCAGTAAGGGCCGAAGAATGTAATTGCCCAAGCAAAGCCGCTATTAACTAGGGTTGTCAGTAATGCTTTATCATAGAGTGCTGTCATGATAAAAAGGGCGATAAAACCACCACTAAACCACATTACTGGGTTTAATAATTCCAGTTTTTCGATGGCTGTTCGTGGTATTGGATCCGGTTTTATCATATTTGTTTTTTCTGACATGCTCTATCTCCCGTATTGCCAAAGTCGTCCATCGCTCTTTCCTTAAATCAGAAAAAACGCCTGATAGATTGGATCGCTTATTGTTATAGTATTGTGTGTGATCGGCGTTATATATGGTGTGATTTCTTTGCTAAGACGTTGTAGGAGTTAAGCCTTGCTGTAAGAAATTGAACCAATTTCCCCCTAAAATTTGTGCGGTTTCGGTATCATTGAATCCATGCTTGAGCAGCCCTTGATAAATGTTTTCCATGCCATGTTGGTCATTGAACCAAGGAAGATTGGCTGGCCAACCGGCATTATTAGAACAGCCTTCACCATAATCCATGGTTTTTGACCAGCGCCCATTACGCATCCATTCTAAGACTGATTGCGGTTGGTTTAAGCATAAGTCACTGCCAATACCAAGGTGTTTGACCCCGACCAGCTCTGCGGTAGTTGCGACCATGCGACAAAAATCATCAAGACGACATTGGCTACCGTTAGGTAAATGAAACGGGTATAAACTAAAGCCAATTAAGCCATCGCGTTGAGCGAGTGAGCGAATCACTTGATTGGATTTGTTGCGCCGAGCTGAATGAGCAAATGAGGGATTAGCATGACTAATACAAATCGGTCGTGATGACAGCTCAATTGCTTCTAAGGTTGAGCGTTCTGCGCTGTGTGACATGTCGATGATCATGCCAACGCGATTCATCTCTGCGATTGCTTGTTTACCAAACCGAGTGACGCCATTATCTTCTTGTTCATAGCACCCGGTCGCAAGCAAACTTTGATTATTGTAAGTAAGCTGCATAATCAACAGCCCTTGTTGGCGCATGACTGCAATTAAATCAATCTCATCATCAATCGGGGAACAGTTTTGTGCCCCTAAAAAAATCCCCACTTTATGCGTTGCTTTGGCAATTTTAATATCTTCAACGCTTCGCACTGGCATAATGAGATCAGCGTGTTGTTCAAATAATCGATTCCATTCACCAAATCGGGTCAGGGTTTGCCGTGCATCTTCGTGATAAACCATGGTTGCGTGTACCGCTGTGATGCCACTGGCTTGTAAGCGCTTAAAATAGGGGCGATCCCAATGGCAATATTGCAACCCATCAATAATAATATGATCGTTATACATACAAGCATTCCTTAGTATGGACGTTGATAAGCCGTTTTAACTATGGTGTAGAACTCTTTCGCATATTGACCTTGCTCGCGAGGACCAAAACTGGATTGCTTGCGTCCGCCAAAAGGGACATGATAATCAGTGCCTGCAGTGGGAAGGTTAACCATCACACAGCCCGTTTGTACTTGTTGTTTAAATAAAGCGCTGGTACGTAAACTTTGAGTAACAATGCCGCCTGTTAAGCCAAAACGGGTATCATTAACGGTGGCTATGGCGTGCTCAATATTGGAGACTCGAATTACACAGGCCAATGGCGCAAAGACTTCTTCTTGATTAACATTCCAATGGTTATCGGTATTTAAGAACAGTGTTGGTGCCATATAAAAACCGTCATGCGGTAGGGTTAGTTGTTCACCACCGCAACCTAATTCAGCACCTTGTTGCTGGGCTTTTTCAACCCAATCCATGTTGGATTTTAATTGGTTACCATCAACAACCGGGCCCATAAAAACACCATCTTCAAGCGCATGGCCGACTTTTAATGTATGGATACGGTCGATCAGGGCTTCAACATAAGCATCATGAATGTTGTCCATTACCACTAAACGTGAAGAGGCTGTACACTTTTGTCCTGTGCCTGAAAACGATCCCATAATGGTGGCTTCGACAGCGATATCAATGTCAGCATCATTGGCGATCACTAACGCATTTTTGCTGCCCATCTCAAGTTGGCAACGTACAAAATTAGGTGCGGTTGCTGTGGCGACTTTACGGCCGGTATCGACTGAGCCTGTAAAACTCACCGCATTAATTTGATTCGAATGGATAAGAGCGTCACCAATATCACTACCGCTACCTAAAATAAGGTTAAAGGTACCGGGTGGTAGGCCTTGACGGTGAATAATTTCAGTAAGGGCGACCGCACTGGCTGGGGTGAGGTTAGCAGGCTTCCAAATAACACTGTTACCAAATGCCAATGCTGGCGCGATTTTCCATGCGGCAGTGGCTGTCGGGAAATTCCACGGTGAGATAATGGCCACAACCCCGACAGCTTCACGACTGACTTCAACAGAAACACCAGGACGGGTTGAAGTGGCAAGATCGCCCATTTGACGTAGTACCTCGGCAGCAAAGTACTGAAAAAATTGCCCTGCGCGATAGATTTCACCACGTCCTTCAGCAAACGGTTTTCCTTCCTCACGCGAAAGTAATGTTCCTAATTCATCACAACGTGCAATCAGTTCATCACCGATGGCTTGTAGTATGCGTTGTTTGTGTTCTAACGGGGTTTTTTCCCATGTTGGTTGAGCAGTTTTGGCGGCATCAATGGCTTGTTGCAGTTGTTGCGCGCTTGCTTGAGAAAAATGACCAATACTGTCAGAAATATCAGAGGGATTAATGTTATTGATTGTTGTGGTACCACTGTGCCACTGGCCATCAATATACAGCGCATTTTCAGCTTGTGAACGAAGATTATATTTAGAGTATGACATTGACTTATCCTTGTTTGGTAAAGGGGGAATTATGCAAAAGAGGGCGCGCTAATTGACCGCAGCATAAACAACAAATTCAACTAGCATTTCTTCACGAGCAAGACCTGCGACAACGATAGCGGCACGGTTTGGATAAGGTGCCGAAAAATAATCAGCATAAATAGCATTGACGACAGTGAGATAACGGCGATCTGTGACATAAATAAGGACTTGCAGTACTGCTTCAGAATTTACGTTGGCACATTCAAGAGTATGGATTAAGTTCGTGAATACTTGGTGAGTTTGAGCTTCAATCCCTCCGCTGACGACAGTGCCACTACTATCGATAGGGATCTGTGCTGTGTATAAGGTTCCATTATTGACAATAGCCCATTCAAGTGGTGCTTTAGAGGCAAAAAGGTCAGTCTTTATCGACTTTTTGATGGAGCTATCAGACATAATTCACCTTTTTATGTAACATTAATGTTTCTATTTGGTTAAATTATGCTGAATATTTAATGATAAATCGAATGGTTTATTTTTCACTTTTGATAAGTTTATTTTATCAGCCGTGAATTAAAGGATGCTACTTACCGATAAATTGGCAGGGTGATTGTTGCTATGGATATAAAGTTACAGCAATTGAAGTATTTTTTGCTGGTGGTTGAGCATGGCGGTTTTCGAACTGCATCAGTGCATGCTAATCGTTCACAAGCAGCGTTATCTACCTCAGTAAAAGAACTGGATAAAATTCTGGGTCAACGGTTGTTTGAAGCGGGTCATAAAGTAAAATTAACCCCTTTTGGTGAAGTATGTTTACCTAAAATTCAGCATTTTATGAAACAGTATCAAGATCTTGAAAGTGATTTGCAGGCGACAGCCATTGGTCAGAGGGGGAAGATACGTATCGCAAGTGTGCCATCAGTGGCCGCAAAATTAATTCCACAGGTTATGGCTAGTTTTACTGAAAGTCATCCAAATGTTGAAGTCTCTTTAATTGATGATAATGCGATAGGCATTGAAGCACGATTATTAGCGGGAGAGGTAGATTTAGCTGTGGGTCATTGTCTTCATCGTAATGATAATACTGTTGATTTTACGCCATTATTATCTGATCCACTGGGGGTGGTTTGTCTTGCCGATCACCCTTTAGCCTGTTTTTCACAAGGGCTATCATGGCAGCAATTACGCGCTTTTCCATTTATTATTAATGGTACATGCCAATTATTAGAGAATACGCCAGCACGAGTGTTATTTGATCATGCACTGTATTCTGTTGAAAATATTACCTCACTATTTTCAATTTTAGAATTAGGGATCGGTATTACCACTTTACCTAAATTGGCATTTCCATTTAATCATCAGAAACTGACGTGGATCCCGTTAAACGATCCAAATATTGAGCGAATAATTGGCATATTACGCTTCAAAGACAGACAAGTATCACCTCAAGCAGACGCTTTTTATCAGTTATGTTCACAGGAATTAAATAAGATTAATTTGAGCCCACTTAGCCATTCATCGTTTAATCAAGAGACGCTTTAGTCGTATGCAAAAATTTAATTCATGATTATTTTTAGTGGATGGATAAATAATAAGAATGAGATTGAAGCAATGTCACTAAAAGAGTAATCAGTTATAAAAGTCCAGTAAATGTTGTTTTTTGCTACTACTTAGTTTGTGTGTTTATTTTTATTATCGAACAATAATATATTGAGTTGATTTTATATAACTCGCTGTCGAATAATAATTAATATAGGTCGATGATAATGAGAAATAAACTGAGTCCAGTAGCACTTTCTATTGCACTAGCAATGGGATTAGTTGGCTGTAATTCTGATGATACTACAGTATCTAAAGATAATATTGATCCAGTTTCAGACGTATATTTACAATATGTAAACCCTTTTATTGGTACGGGTGCTGATGGTCATACCTTTCCTGGGGCAGTGTTCCCATCGGGGATGGTGCAGCTAAGCCCTGATACTGAAATGGATGGTTGGGGATCGGCAGCAGGTTATTTTGACCATGGAAAACAACAAGATATTCCTGTTTATGGGTTTTCTCATACCCATTTAAGTGGTACGGGTATTACTGATTTAGGTGATATATTAGTCTTACCGTTTACTGAAAAATCCAATGCTACTTACAATACCTTTGATAAAGCCAATGAAACTGCAGCAGCGGGTTATTATTCCGTTGAATTAAATCGTGGTGAAATTAAAGCTGAATTAACCACCACAGCAAGGGTTGGCTATCATAAATACACCTTTGCAGAAGGTAGCACTCCGTTTATTAAATTTGATTTAGATCACACGTTAAATAAGAGTTGGGGTAATCGAACCACAGTCGGTAATATTGAGATTATTGATGAATATACTATTCGTGGTCAACGCAGTTCAGACGGTTGGGCGAATAATCAGCATGTTTATTTCTATGCTAAATTTAATCAACCAATAGTTAAAGCAACCGCATTAATTGATGGTGTTGAAACTGGCGTTACATTAAACAATGATAATATTGAAGCAGTTAAAACTATCGCTTATTTAGAATTTGCACCGACAGATCAACCATTAGAATTAAAAGTCGGTTTATCACCAACGGGTGTTGAAGGCGCAGAGAAAAACCTTGATGCAGAAGTACCTGCATGGGGCTTTGATAGTGTGTTAGCGCAATCTCAGCAAGCATGGCATAACGAGTTAGCCAAGGTTGAGGTTGAAGGTGGCACAGAAGATCAAAAGGAGATTTTCTATACTGCGATGTACCATGCTTCAATCGCGCCAATGATTTTTCAAGATATTGACGGTAAATATCGCGCCATGCGCACCCAAGAGATTAAAGACGCGGGGGATACACCTAACTATTCAGTGTATTCAATGTGGGATACTTTCCGCGCTTTCCATCCACTCCAAACCATTATTAATCCGCAACGCGCAACAGAATATGCCAATGATTTAATTCGTAAATATAAAGATGGTGGTATTTTACCTAAGTGGGAACTGCAAGGGCATTATACGGGTACTATGATTGGTTTCCCTGCCATTTCTATTATTGCTGATGCAATGGCAAAAGATTTAAAGGTTGATGCTCAAGATGCGTTAGAAGCGGCTGAATTTACCGCGCGTTACCAAGAGAAAAGTCAGTTCCCTGATTGGACCGAAGATCAAAACATTGGTGCCGCAAACGTGGTGCAAGTGAAGGTTTATGAACAAAATGAATATGTTCATCATGGCTACTGGAATTCAGCTTCTTATACCTTAGAGTTTGCTTATGGCGATTGGGCGGTATCAGAAATTGCGCGTATGGCTGGAGATGTGCAACTGCAAGATGAATTTATTAAACGTGCCGATAATTGGTTGCATCACTGGGATAAAGAAACGGCATTTTTACGCCCTAAAAACCATCCATTAAGTGTTAGTCCGAATAAACCTGCATCACAGTTTAATCAGCCTATTGATGAGTCGCGCCAAAATGAATGTACGATGGTTGAAGTGGTACAAACGGACGGCAAGATTAAAGTGATGGAACAATGCCCATTATTGCCATTTGACCCGTATTTTGTGGATGAATTTGCCTTTACTGAAGGCAATGCATGGCAGTGGAAGTTCCAACCAATGCACGATTTTGAGCGTCTAAAACAAGAAATTTATGCCGCTGATGTTGCGCAAAATAAACCGGATATGACACCAGAGAAATCATTCCGTGAAGATTTAGATGAATTATTTACCGCCCGCTCTTCAAATACCGGTGAGGAATTACCTGATTTAACCGGCTATATTGGTCAATATATGCATGGTAATGAGCCATCACACCATATTCCATACTTGTACAATTTGACCGATGAGCCATGGAAAGCACAAGAATATTTAGATCAAATCATGAACCAGTTCTATACCACCGCGCCAACAGGTTTGATTGGTAATGAAGATGTCGGTCAAATGTCTGCATGGTACATCATGAGTGCATTGGGTTTTTATCAAGTCACGCCAGCCGATCCTACTTATTCAATTGGACGTCCATTGTTTGATAAAGTCGCCATTGATGTCAAAGGCGGTGAATTTACTATTGTGGCTGATAATAATAGCCCAGTGAATAAATACGTGCAGTCAGTCACCATCAATGGTCAAGAGTTAGGTGCTAACTTAACCTTTAAACACAGCGATATTAAAGCTGGTGGTGAATTACGGTTTGTGATGACAGGTGATAAGAAACAAGCGCTGCAGGCGACATTTTAATTAATTAGCCAATAGATTAATAGTTATCAAATAAGCGTGCTCTTAGTGATCTAAGCGCACGCTTTTTTGTTATTACTCAGCTGAAAGATCTAACTCAAAATGCTCATCACAGGTGGTTTGACTGGGCTGGTTAGCATTATCGTAACCACAGTGATCGGTTTCGAGAATGTTGTATTCAACACGTGCAGCAGCGAGTAATTGGAAAAACTCTTCTTGAGTGACTTTATGCTCGCGGTAATAACTGGCGTAGGTGGAGCTCCCCGAGAAAAAGCCTTGAGCAGTACGAACGCGGCTGTCGTTCGGTGGTAGAGTGGTGAGTTGATTTTGCATGATACTGCCATCAGGCATTCTTACTTGGTAAAGTACCGTATCATCGCCAATCAAGGTGGTATTAGTGTCTAATGTCATGCCAAATGATTCAAATGGACCTGAAATGTTACCACTGCAATCAGTGGCTTTTTGATCGGCACTGAATATTTTCTCATTGCCATTGATACCACACTGACCATTACCGAGTGCTTCGGTGGTTGCATCACATAATTCTGCTAATTTGGGCGGATATAAAAACACATTTCGTTGTTTAATCGCGTTTCCAATCACTTCTAAATGAATAAAGCCTTTATAATTATCATAACGGTAAGGCCAGCGGCTAGAAACCTGTGGCGTACCGTCTGCGCCAAGTAAGGTATATTCACCGACCCAATAGCCGTTCTCTCGTTGCCACGGCGTAAAATCAAGTAATTGGAAATTATCGACATCACAGTTATCTTCTTCGATAGCTAAACTGGGATCGGATTCTTCAGTTGCTTGAGCTGGTTCTTCAGTTGCTTGAGTTGGTTCTTCAGTTGCTTGAGCTGGTTCTTCAGTTGCTTGAATTGATTCTTCAGGGATTGGGGTACTGTTAGTATTATCGTCATTACAACCATTAAGGACGAATATACTACAGCATAATAATATTGGCATTGTAGAATGGGTTATAGGCATAATTTGAGCCGTTTTATGGTAACAATATATGAAAATTTAGTTAATCTAGCGGGTTAGCTATGGCTTATTGTTAAGAATTCTCAGTGTATTATTATTTAATGGTCGTCTTTGTTACAACTACTGATCTTTTATACAAATTGAAACATATTGCTGATATTTAAAAGAAACAAGAGCGAGTATATTTTATTTCAACACCCTTTTTCTATTTCCATTTTCGCGGTTGTTGATCATCTCAATCGTTTCAAGGACAGCAACAATGACAAGGTTTAAGTTAAAGATCACTCATGGTTTATCTCATCATCCTGATATTGTTAAAGTAACTTCAGATCCTCGCCAAGCTTTACGTTTTCTTGAGCGTGAAGTGTCACCGTATACGTGTGATTTTACAAAAATTATCAGCACGGATAATAAACAGTACGTAAAAAGTATTGCAGAAGATGATAGCAAAGCCTTTCGTGATGATTATGTGCCTTATAATCAACTCGATGTTATATGGCAAAAGCTGTGGGGATTTTTTCTGAATAAAGCGAAATAAAAAATGGGTTATAGAGAAAACACCCTGTGAGCCAGTTCGTCTTGGTTGTTGGCACTGTGTAAGGGTGTTTTCTGGGTATTATTATCAGTTTTCTGGTTGATGAGTATTGGTTGTCATATTATTTGGTCATGATCACTTCAGCTTGACGTTCTTCAGGCTTAGCCATTCCCGTTTGCCACAGCCAATAAGTGATATTGCCCGGACAATTTAAACTCACCACTTTATGATTACCGTGGCAATCAATCGCATGAATAGTAACGCCTTCAGTGTAACCATCTTTGAGATAATCGAGATCTCGAATCGCTTCATAGACCGCTTCATCAAGTGTCATGCCCATTTTCATATATAACACGACAGCATGTGCAGTTGAGCAGCGGATGCTCATTTCACCAGTATGAGTACAAGCACACGCGCCATAACGGCTATCAGCATAAGATCCAGCACCAATAATAGGACTATCGCCTAAACGACCGGGGTATTTCCATGCCCAGCCTGATGTTGAAGTCGCTGCGGTAATTTTATGATTAATATCACTGCTCAGAAATACCGTTGTATCTCGTACACGTTCCGGATCGGTGGCATTGTTAGACAGTGGCGCAAGCGGCACGTTAGGAAATGCAGCTTGTTGCTCTGGGGTCATCGCTTGTTCTAACTTTTCCCACCACACTTGCTTTGAATCTTCGATGAGGTTATTACCAGCGACCGCATTAATTTCATTGGCAAAAATAGCTGCGCCTTCACCGACTAAAATTTCATGGTTAAGATCGGTCATCACGCTGTAGGCGACTTCAATCGGGTGAATATAGCCTTTTAATGCTCCAACTGCGCCTGTGCGTAAGCTATCACCGTCCATTACTGAAGCATCTAATTCCATTTCACCTAATACGTTCGGCCAACCGCCATAACCGACGGTGCGCACGCGAGGATCTAACTCAACCAGTTTAATGCCTTCAACCAATGCGCGTAAGCCTTCCTCTCCCGCTTGGAGGCGACGAGCTGAGGCTTCAATCCCCGGATAGGCTTCTGAGTTTGCTAATAAGATCATGATCGACTTCCTTGTTCGTTCTGCAACTGATCTTGCAAGATCAGTTGTTGGCAGAGTTCAGTTAATAACAGTGTCCCGTAGCCAGTGGTGGCTTTGCTGTAAATTTTACGATGATTCATACCCAATGACATGGCGGCTGAATCGATATGGATCCACTTTTGATCCGGTTGAATAAAGTGCGATAAAAATGTTGCAGCGACACATGGGCTGCCATCAGGTTCTTCGCTACCATGGCGTAAATCGGCAAAATCACTTTCAAGTGCAGTGGTAAACATGCCACCTGTTGGCATTGACCACAACGGTTCTGAACACGCTTGGCCTGCAATTTGAGCATCAGCAATCAGGTTATCATTATTGCCCATTAATGAAGCATAAGCCTTGCCGAGTGCAATCCCAGTGCCTCCGGTTAAGGTCGCAATATCGACTAAATAATCCGGTTGATAGTGCTGCTGGGCATAATGAAGTACGTCAGCCAATACCATTCGACCTTCGGCATCTGTGCTAATGATTTCGACACTGGTTTTATTGAGCATAGTCACCACATCACCGGGTTTAATGGCTTTACCAGACGGCATATTTTCAACTAAGCCACACAAACCAATCACTCTAATGGGTAATTGCAGTTGCGCAATGGCATTGAGTGCGCCAACAACGGCGGCAGCACCACCCATATCGACTTTCATGGTACTCATATAACGCGGTTGTTTAATGCTAATCCCGCCAGAATCAAACGTAACCCCTTTACCGACTAACGCCACCGTAAATTGAGGGTGTTGAGGATGATAATCGAGGCACAATAACCGCGCTTCACGATCACTGCCTTGGGCGATACTCATTAAGCCGCCAAAGCCTTGTTCAAGCATCATCGCCTCATCAAGGTACGATAATTCAATGTTATTAATCGCTAATGCTTCAACGGCCTCGACAAAGGATTGTGGATAAATAACATTACCCGGTTTATTCATTAACTCACGGGAAATTAATTGACTGTAAGCGAGTATTTTTCCGTTTTCAAAGGCGCAGTTATCCTCGTCGGTGGCATTTAATAAGCTAAAATTTGCCACGATGGGTTGTAACAAGGGACTATCACTGTGGCGATAATTATAGTTTGATAACGCGAGCCCAAAAGACAGCCACTTGAACCAATGCTGGTGGCTATATTGAGCGGCAATGTTGTCATCAATGGATAACTGGAGCGTGGAAGCGTTGCTAAATGTGGTCGCGATTAAATAGCCAATATCTTGGATGTCGGCAACCGTAATCGCCTGCTTGCTGATCTCGGCATCGTAATCACAGACATCTTGATTAAGGGTTAACTTATGGCTGCTGCCAAGGGTGAGATGCAGACGACGAGTGAATTGATCGGATTGCTGATCTCGGGTTAAGGTTATGGTGAATAAAGAGGTTGTCATTATTTGGTTCCGCCATCAGTAATAGGGTGTGGCATTTCGGTTTGAGTTTGAACAAGGTTGGCATCGCTATGTTGTTGCCAGCGGCGCATGCCTTTGTGAGAGCGTAATTGTGGGTTAGCGATTTCATCGACAGCGAAGTTTAATAACGACAAACCAATCGCGATAAAGATTAACGCGATACAAGGTGCGAGAATTTCCCACCATGCGCCAATCAGCATCGATGAAGAAGTTTGAACGTTATATAACATCACCCCCCAGCTGATTGCATTAGGATCGCCAAGACCAAGGAACGATAAACTGGCTTCGGTCATGATCGCGAGTAGCACACAACCAATAAAACTCGCGCCAACAATTGACATCAGGTTCGGCAAAATTTCAACGGCGATAATGCGCCACGGTGATTCACCTAATACTTCTGCGGCACGAATAAACTCTTTTTCGCGTAAGGATAATGTTTGAGATCGCACCACCCGCGCACCCCATGCCCATGAAGTAATGGCGATCACTATCGCAATCGTAAATGGCCCTGCCTGACCAATAAATGCGGCAATAATAAACAGCAGTGGTAATTGGGGGATCACTAGCATGATATTCATGGCTGCGGTGAGTATTTCATCGACCTTGCCACCAAAATAGCCAGCAGAAACCCCAATTAAGGTCGCTAGAAAACACACTAAAATACCAGCGCCTAAACCCACAGCGAGGGAGGTACGAGCACCGTAAATTAATTGTGACCATACATCACGTCCCATACGGGTAGTGCCTAGAATATGATCGGCTTTTTTCGACATTAACAAGGTACGTTTATTGGTGGCTAAGTTTTTCGCAATCCAACCATCAGGGTTAGTCTGTGCCGCTTTAACTACAAAAGCTGGGTATTCGTGAGGGTTACCAGTGCCTCTATCAGGCGCATGATTGGTGATCAATGGCGCAAAAATAGCCGCTAACACAAACATTACTAAAATACATAATCCGGTTAACGATTTAGGGTTACGGACTAATAATTGAATAATCCCTTTCATGTTATCGATCTCCAGTACGCAGGCGTGGGTCTAACAGCACAATTAACAGATCAGCCATAAAGTTAAAGAACAACATAAACAAGGTCATCAGTAATAATTGGCCTTGTAATACTTGATAATCACGGGCGTGAATCGCGTTTAATAACACCGTTCCAAGACCGGGGTAGTTAAAGATCATTTCAACAATTAACTGACCACTGATGGCGGTGCCGAGCGCCATGGATAGGGCAGTGACACTTGGAAGCATCGCATTACGGGCAGCATAGTTAAAAATAACTCGATGCTCACTCAGTCCTTTGGCTTTCGCCATGGTGATAAAGTCTTCGTTAAGCAGGTTGATCATGTTGTTACGCATGCTAATTAGAAAGCCACCAATTTGACTGACAGTGGCACATAACAACGGCAGGGCAGCGTGATACATGACATCTTTATAAAATGCCCAACTTGACCAATCAGGCGTGGTGCCTGAGGTGTACGCATTACCAATAGGAAACCACTCTAAGCCAATGGCAAAGGTAAACATTACGAGCATTGCAATAACCACGGAAGGGATAGATTGCACTACTAGCGTACTCGGTGAGATAAAGGTGTCGTAATAACTGCCTCGACGCCAAGCGGCAAAAATACCCATAACTGAACCAAGACAAAACGATAAAATAACCGCTGTACCCGTGAGAAATAATGACCAGCCAATGGCACCGCCAAGCAAATCATTAACCGATAACGGATAAAACTTTATTGATGTTCCCCAGTGGCCGGTAAATATATTGGCAAGATACGAAAAATATTGCTCATATAATGGTCCATCCACAAAACCGAGCAGTTTTTTCATTGCTTCAATACGTTCAGGGCTAACATGGGAGGTCGCATTAGCAAACATCATTGTCACAGGATCACCTGGCATGGCGCGAGGTAATATAAAATTTAATGTTGCTGCAAATATTAGTGCGATAAAATAAAAAGATAATCGCCGAAAGAAAAAGCCCATCGTATTTATTCCTACTAAAGATTTTTATTGATCGTTAAATAGCACCGAAATTAAAAATGATGCCATTAAATAGCACCGTTAATAAAAATCAGAGATTAACCGCATGACAATAAATACCGCCACGGTTTAGATGACGGTATTTTTGTTATTATGCTTTTGGTTTTAAATCTAATACGTGTAATAAACGCTCAGGGACGCCAGCCCATGCTAAAGGACGACCTTTAGGATTGTCAGTACTCCACCAACCGGTATAACGGCTTTCATTAAATTGGTAGACATCGACGCCTGACATCACAGGAATAGTGATTTGGTTTTCGGCAATAATCTTTTGGATCTTATGCGCGATGACTTTTTGTTGGTCTTGATTAGCTGTTTTATAGAAGTTATCCAGTAATTGATCGAGATCGGTATTTTTAAAGAAGTGCATTGCAAAACGAGGCATGCTCGCACCTTCTTGATAACGTGAATGATAGGCACTGTTCCAGTAACGGTAAGGGTCAGCACCGTTAAAGTAGTTAGTGTAGGCCATATCATAAGTACCATTGGTCATCGCTTGGTTATATACCGCAAAGTCAGAGGTTTTGGCTTTAACATCAATACCTGCCATTTGTAGCTGCTCAACCCCAAGCTGCACTGTATTATTAAAGTCAGTCCAGCCTGTTGGTGATTGAATCGCAATCTCTATTTTTTGACCCGTTGGCGTTTCAACATAACCATCACCATCAATGTCTTTAAAGCCCGCTTTGGCTAACAGCGCTTTGGCATTATCAATGTTGTAAGTGTTAAAACCTTTGTATTGATTATAAATATCTTGGTTAGCCCAGAACTCTAACCCTTTGCCTAAGCCTGATGCGTAATCATTAACAATACCGTTGCCGTAAAAGGCAACATCAATGATTTTCTGGCGATCAATGGCCATTGATAACGCGCGACGGAAATCAAGGGTATTAATCGCTTCGTTATTACCTGGATGCGGTGTTTTAAAATTCATCATAAAAGATTGAGTACTTGCCGCAGGATACCAGTATTTATGATTTGGATTACGGGCTGAATATAGGGCATCAACATCAGGAATAAAAGCACTGGTCCAATCAAGCTCTGATTTGATTATTTTATTTAACAGCTGATCATTATTGGCAATTTGTGGTACCCGTAAACAGTCGACTTCAAGGTTGTCGTTATCCCAGTAATTAGGGTTACGGCATTGGACATACAATTGTGGAGTAAAGGTATCAATCTCGGTAAATGGACCTGAACCTACTGGGTTTTCATTAGTAAATAGTTCAGGTTTTTCAATATCTTTCCAAATGTGTTTAGGCACAATCGGAATGGTGGAGATTTCAAACGGTAAGTTAGAATTCGCTTCAGTTAATTCGAAAATAACCTTGTTGTCTTGTTGGCGAACACTTTTGATCCAGCGATCCATACTTTTCGGATCAAGCTCGGGTTTATCATGAATAAGTTGGAAGGAATACACTACATCATCAGCAGTAAACGGGGTGCCATCTGACCATTTAACGCCTTCGCGAATTTCAAAGGTTACTTGAGTGAGATCGTCAGACATATAGTAGTTTTTAGCTAATCGCATCACCGGTTTGTTGCCGTGCATTTGGTTAAAAACAACTAAAGGCTCATAAATAAAGTCGGTCGTGGTACGTAAATTGGTGGCAAGGTAAGGGTTAAAGTTACGTATCATAGTGGGATAAAAATCAGCCACTATGGTTAATTGGTTTTTTTCTGCAGCAAAAGTGGTTGGGGCACATAATGCCGCCAATATTGCTACCGTTAACGTATGCGCTTTATTTATGATCATGAATATTCCTTGTTATAAATGTAGGGTATTAATTCCGTATTAAGCATGATGTAAAGCAGAGTGAATATATCAATTACTATTGTTTGTTTTTAAATAAATAACTTTGAGTAGCATCTCAAATGCTATTTTTATTGTTATTTTATTTCTTGATTTGTTATCAGTGTCATTTTTAAAGATAAAGGTTAAATAGGTATAAATAATAGATAAATAAGCGATGTAATAAGATACGCATATAAAAATATGCGTATTTGTCTTATTAGTTATATGACTTAAATTATTTTATAAATTAATAGGTGCCTCGCAGGTGATATACGGTTAACTGCTGTTTTATGGTTTCAAAATCACAGTCACCAATATACTGAATGCGATGTTTAGTGCCCGTAATAGCGCTTGGCAATAAAGTAAAGCTGCTGTCGCTAAAGCGGCCTTGGCATTCAAGTTGGGGTTCAACAAATAATGCCGGATAGTCACAGTCTAACTCTAACCAAATGGTATCGTTATCTTGGTACCATTCAATCGTGATTGCAGGCTGTTGCAATTGTGCGTGTTTAAATAAACATGGGTAATGGTCATTTTTAGTCACACTACTATCAGCGCAGATTAAGCGAACATGATAAAACACTTGTTTAGTTTCTGTGGTTGTTAACTGTTCATCTGATTGCCATAAAATGGTACTGCTATCAGGGGCTAACTGAGTTTCTAGCGTCCAAGTTTCAAGCACATTACCTTGCCAATCTACCTTGATCACCGTTCCGCTAATCGGCATGGTATGGTGATGATCATTGACCACATGTAAACATAATGGTTGTTGTGGTTGCTGAATAAATGTCGCCATTACGGGGGCGAAGAAGCGCTTAGCATGGTGATGCAGTTGTTTCCAGCGACCAGTGTATTCAATACTTGACCATGAACTCACCGGCCAACAATCATTAAGTTGCCAGTAGAGAATGCCGCGGCAATGTTGTTTATGTGCTCGCCAAAATTCAGAGGCAGTCTTAATCGCTAATGCTTGTTGCACTTGGCTCAAATACAACATGTTGGCAAAACCAATAGGGAAGCGGAAATAGCGCGTAAACATTTCAGTGATAATGCTATTTCCGCGGCCATTCTTTTGATGTTGTTCAAACGTCGGTGAGGTAACGTTCCAATCTTCACTGTCAGCAAACGTTTTTACTGTTGGTAGAGAAGGCCACGATTGATAACCAAACTCAGAACAAAAACGCGGTTTAACACTGTGGTAAGCATCAAATGATTTGCCAGAATGCCACACATCCCAAAAGTGCATATCGCCACGGTTATCATCGTGCCATGCATCACCAAAGTCGAGTTCGCCATTACACGGTGAACTGGCCCAAAAACGACGGCTTGGATCGTATTGTTCAACTACTTGTTGCAGCATGCGATTTAAACGGTCGTAATTCACTACGTATTTTTCACGATTGTGTTTAGATTCGTCATACCAGCCAATCGCGCCAATAACTTCGTTATCACCACACCATAATGCCAAAGAAGGGTGATCGGCTAGGCGTTTAACTTGGTCAACAATTTCCAATTCAACATCGGCTAGAAATTCTGGGGTTGATGGGTATAACGCACAAGCAAACATCAGATCTTGCCATACTAATAATCCGAGTTCGTCGCACAACTCATAAAAAATATCATGCTCATACATGCCACCGCCCCAAACACGGATCATATTCATGTTAGCAGCTACCGCATCTTCTAATAGTTGACGGTAACGCTCAGGCGTTTGACGGCTAGGCAGGGCATCGAGTGGGATCCAATTGGCACCTTTGGCGGTAATTGCATTGCCATTAACCACAAATGTCATCGCACTGCCAATGGTATCGACTTGCGTATCTAAGGTTAATTGACGTAAACCAAGTTTTTTAGTGATGGTTTGGTTATTAAGGGTGACAGTTAATGGGTATAACGGCTGGTCGCCATAGCCTGCTGGCCACCATCGCTGTGGATCAGTCACAATAATAGTGGTGGTTACGGTTTGAATGCCTTTGTTTACATTATCAATGGCGATAGTGTGTACTTGCTCGTCAAAGTTAATTTCAACTGTTTGTGTGGTTTGTTCAACTAAGATGTCGCAATCAATCGTCAATGTAACTTCACAATTGCCATTCGGTAACCATGTTTGTTGGGTACGAACATGGTGTAAGCGGGTGCTATAAACAGGTGTTAAGGTTAGTGAGTGATATACACCTGTTGATAATAAACAAAGTCCCCAATCCCAACCCGCGTGACATTGGGTTTTACGAAGGGTATTCATGTGCGGAATTTGATTATTACCCACTGCCCATGGCACAGGGAACGGTAATAGTTCTGCACGTCGCTGTGCTTCGATATCATTACGCGCTAATGCAATGCTGATGTGATTAGTGCCTAATTGTAGATAGGGCAGAACATCGACTTGATAGAGACGAAACATATTGCTGCATGTCAAAACTTGCGTGCCGTTAATGCAAACCACGGCCATTGTGTCAACAAACGATAAATTCAAATCAATCGCGGTGGCAGTAAGCTGATCGGCTTCGATAGTGAACTCTCGTGTGAGTAACCATTCACTTTCGCCAACCCACTGAATCAAGGTTTCATTACTGCCATAGTAAGGTTGCGGCAATAATTCTGCGGCAATTAGGGCAGAGTGAACATCACCGGGTAAGGTGCACGTAGTATGTATATGAGAATGCTGTGGTGAAGTGAGCGTCCACTGACCATCTAATGAAATATGAGACACGTAACAATCCTTATTATTGTGTGAAAATGAAACGAGACGAAACACAATGAAATAGAAGTCTATTACGATATAAGACTAATTAGCAGTGGATTAAGCATGCAATCACTGGACTTTTGTATCAATTTGAATGAATTGTGACCGCCGTTGATCACTTTTGTCGCCTGCTACTATTGTTACAATTAACACTAATGACGATTTAATATTGAGATGACGCAAATAAAAAAGCAGTAGCGAAACTACTGCTTTACAGGCTTAGTGGACGCGGTATTCGGTGGGCGTTTTACCTGTTTTGCGTTTAAATACGCGACAAAAATAATTAGAATCATGGTAACCACACCGATTAGCGACTTCTTCTAAACGGAAGTTGTAGCGCTTTAACATAAACTTTGCCCGCTCTAAGCGTACCCACGCAATATAATCGGCAAACCGCATATGGCCTTCTTGACGAAATAAACGCGATAGATGATTCGGGGAAATATTAAACCGTTCAGCGACAGTATTACGGTTGATATTACGATGGAAATTTTCTTGAACGTAAATACAGATGCCTTTAAATAAATCTTGGCTACGGCGGGTGTTATCTGTCATCGGCATTTCAAGCATGTCTTTGCAGTAGCATAGCAACGCGATTAAGAGAAATTTATCAGCGGGTTGTTTTTTCTTTTCATGGGTTAAGCTCGATAATGCATTGAGAATATGATCAATAGCGTGACTGCTACGTTGTGGAACACTGTATTTTTGCACATCATAAAAGCCCTCTTCATTGGCGCGTTTACTGACCAAGCTAAACCCAAGCTGACTTTTACCAAATAATAAACTTAACACTGAGCATTCATGTTGCCAATCGGGTTTGTTCCATGCATTGGCAGGAATAAATAATGCCTCACCGACACCTAGGGTGACATTGGCAGCGTCTGGTTGTTGATTATCAAAGGTGTTGGCATAACGGCCTTTAAAGACTAATTCTAACCGAGGAAAGTTAACTTGATAGCTTGATTCAAGTGGTGGTAAAGAATCCCCCGCAAACCAGATATCGTTTAGAGATTCAAAATCAGAAATGGCACTATCAAGTAAATCGATAAAAATATTATGCATGTCTTGCGTCTACTTATTGTTATTTTTCATGGACGTGGACTAACCAATCAATAGCGGCTATTTGACGTACCTTATGTGTGAATGTGCGTATTATCATTGAGCCAGTGATTGTAAGCGATATAATGCTCTTGAAATTGTTATCTTGATGCCAGTTTATTTTGTCAACGTGGGGGTTATGCGTGTTTTTGAGCGATTATAGAAAAAGCCACCTTAAATAACGTGATCTAAGATGGCTTTACTAAAGGGGGAATAAAAGACACTGCTGTAAAATAGTGTCTTTGAGTACGATTAAGCTTGTGCTAGGTGAGCTTCAATTTTATCCATGATTTGTGGCGCTTTCTTAACAGCATCTGCCACACCAACACGTACAATCTTCTTACCTGCGAAACGCTCTTCGTTTTTAATTGCGATGTCTTTGGTTAGGATAATAATATCAGCGTCAGCAACGTCACTCATGGTGATTTCGTTTTCAATACCGATAGAACCTTGGGTCTCAACTTTAACATCCCAGCCTTTTGCTTTCGCTGCGATTTCTAACGCTTCTGCTGCCATGTATGTGTGTGCAACGCCTGATGGGCAAGATGTGATTGCTAATACTTTCATGTGAATCTCCAAATTTGTTATTTAATGCGGTTAGTACATTTAGTACATTTAGTACATTTAACGCGTTGATAAATGAATGCGATGTTATTAATCAAAACTTAGGTCTAGGTCATCAGAAGCTGCGGTTGGCGCTTTTTCTTCTTGACGGTCTGCGATAGGTTTCTTAAGGAAGTTAACCATTAAGGCTGTTGTTACCGAGCCTGCAATAATGGCGACGACGTAGAAGATACGACCATCAACAACAGGTAGGACAATCAGACCGCCCCAAGGTGCGTGGTTTAGGACACCGAATAAGAATGCGATGACGTTACCAACGATACCACCGACAACGATTGACGGGATTACACGTACTGGATCAGAGGCTGCGAATGGGATTGCACCTTCAGTGATACCGATACAGCCCATGATGCCAGCGGCTTTACCTGCTTCACGCTCTTCATCAGAGTAACGCTTAGGAGATAAAAGAGTTGCAAGGAACATACCTAGTGGTGGCACACAGATAGCAACACCTACACCACCCATTAACCAAGGTTGAGTACCGACTTGGGTTTGAGCAAACAGGGTTGCTACTTTGTTGATAGGGCCGCCCATATCGAATGCAGTCATACCACCAAGAATCACACCCAAGAATGCTTTAGATGTACCCGCCATGCCTTGAAGCCATGCGTTCATGCCTTCCATTGCCATTGCAATCGGCGCACCGATAACCCAGATAACAAGACCTGAAACAATGAACGTGCCACCAATAGGAAGAATAAAATAGGTTGAGATGGCTTTGAGTTTGTTTGATAGCGGAATACGTTTAAGTTGTAGAACCACGTAACCGGCAATGAAACCGACAATGATGGCGCCAATGAAACCGGCGTTAACTTGGTTAGCAAGGTAAGCACCAATCATGCCTGGTGCTAGTGCTGGACGGTCAGCGATAGAGTAAGCAATGTAACCACCTAGCACTGGGACGAATAATGTGAAACCTGCGATACCCATGTCCCAAAGGCCTTCAAGGAAAACACCTTGAGGTACAGCGCCTTTACCACCTAACATTACTGATAATGCAAGTAATACACCACCGGCAACAACGAACGGTAACATGTGACTGGTGCCCGTTAATAGGTGCCGTTTTAATTGCGACAATTGGTTTTTCATAAGAATAACTCCATTTCGTTATGACAATGTTGACCACGTATAAGGACAAGAACATAACAGGTTTAAGATGGCGGTAAGCCGTTTTGTTGGAGCTATTATGTGCGGCTAAAATAATTATCGGTATGGGATAAAGGGTGCATTTACTGGACATTTGTAACCAGCCAAATGAGTTGTGATTTAACTCTCAGGTTGACTATAGGGATAAGGAGATCTAGCGCACAGAACAAACGCTGATGGTGTTTATTTTTGATTGCAGCAATAAGAAAAGCAGTTTATGAGCGCAGTTTTATGGTGATTTTTATCATTAATAGGTAGGGATAGGTGGATTAATCTAACCGTAAGCGATATTGATCCGGTGTTGCTCCTGCGTATTTCTTAAATAAAGTAATAAACGGTGAGGCTTGGTGATAGCCCAAGGTGAGTGCGGTTTCGTTAACTGACATGCCTTGGCGCAGTAGATGCAGTGAATAGATAAATTTACGTCGCTGTCGCCATTCAGTAAAACTGATCCCCAATTTATTTTTATAATGACGCGCTAATGTACGTTCGGTGGTATGTAGCTGTTGTGCCCATTGTGCTAATGATAGGTTATTAATAGGGTTATGTTCTAATTCAACCAAAATTGGCTGTAATAGTTTATCTTCGCTGGTGGGTAAAAATTGGTCATGTTCTTCACACAGTAATACTTGATCAAACAATACCTTAATTAAGCGTTGATCTTGCTCGGTGGTGGCAACCGTAATGTTACGTTGACGGAGATCTTCAATGATGGCTGACATGATCGCACTGACCTCTAATAAACACGGGTAAGCAGGGAGCTGATTTGACAGTGGTGGACAAATATTCATTGAACAGTAATTAAGGCTGCGTCTAATATAGCTTTTATGCTCGGTCATTGCGGGTATCCACAACGCATATCGAGGTGGTGCTAAAAAGCGTTTACTGTGGGTGCTGAGTTCAATAATACCATTACTCACAAGGTGCAATTGTCCCCAGTAATGGCTATGGATTAAGGTGCTGGTATCGGGTTCAAACACTTCATGGACAAAAAAGATATCATCTGGTGGATTGTTATTATCAATAATAGGGTTGTAAATAGTTGTCATGCTTAGATCCAAATGATATTGATAATATATGAGTATATCAGTCATGATTTTTTAATCTAACCAACGAATTAATCTTATTGGTATAATTTTACCCTGAAATAATAATCTGCCGTGGAAGGATGAACCCATGGTGACAAAATGGTATTATCTGCGCCCGTTTTACCCCGTGACTCTTGGATAACTAAATGAATTTTGATCGTATTGTCTGTTTTGACCTCGAAATGTGCTGCTGGAATGATGGCCGTACATCGCGAACTGGTGAGATCATCGAAATTGGAGTGGCGGAACTGGATTTAAATACTGGGCGTATTGTACGACGTGCTCAACATTATGTTCGACCTGAACACGATGAAATTTCGCCGTTCTGTACTGAACTAACAGGTATTAAGCCCGATCTGATCGAGAAAAATGGTAAACCATTAGCTACAATTTTACGTTCGATTGAACAAAAGTTTGGTGGACGCCATAAGATCTATGCCGCTTGGGGTCATGATGATCGCATTTTAATGAAAGAGTGTGTCGCTAAAGAGCTAAAAGCGCCATTTCGTGAGTATTTAAATTTAGCGACGTTATTTAAATTACAACGCCACGTCACTAATAAGCGCTTAGGGCAACGTGCTGCAATGGAAATTGCTGGCCTAAGTTGGGAAGGGCGTCAGCACTCAGGCTATGTTGATGCTTATAACCTTGCGCGATTAGCGGCAACGATGTTCTGTGAAAAAGAACAATTAATCAACGATAAGTAATGATTGGTTCATAATTCATCTATTTTTATATTAAACCCTAAATTTCTTATACTGGCTCATGCGGTAAGAAATTTAGGGTTTTGTCATTTAAAACCATATTTGTTGCTTAAATACATAAATGTCCGACTAAGCATTTTCTATGTCCGATTACGAATATATATTTCTCATAGGAAATGACAAAATAGCGTTGTTATCTATTTCAATGCCCTTTATTGAAATGACTGTTTTATCTAAGGCCGACCATGTTCTATTTATTACCTTTTTTTACTGTTGCAATCTGGGCAGGGAATGCCATTGTCAATAAGATGGCATTTAGTGTCATCGATCCCGGTGCTATTTCGTTTTATCGTTGGTTTTTTGCTTTAGTCGCGTTAACCCCTTTTTTAGCTAAGTCTGTGTGGCGTGAACGAGCAATTATCAAACCGTATTTAGCAAAGTTGGCTTTTTTAGCCTTACTGGGCATGGTGCTTAACCAATCATTAGGCTATTTTGCTGCTGCAACGACTAGCGCAACCAATATCGCATTGATTATTTCATTAGTGCCATTAGTGAGTATGTTTTTAAGTGTGCCATTATTAGGCCAGCGATTATCACCGTTTGCACTCGTCGGGGCGGTTTTATCATTAAGTGGATTAGTGTTAATGCTAAGCCATGGCCATATCAGTAATTTGGTGAGTCAGGGCATTAAACAAGGTGATGGCTTAATGCTTATCGCTGCCGTGGTGTACGCATTATATTGTGTGTTGCTTAAACGCTGGAAAATGCCGATCACAAATTGGCACTCGGTGTATGTGCAATGCTTATTTGCGGTAGTAATGCTAACGCCATTATTGCTAACCAGCCATCGTATGGCTATTACCGCCGCTGCAGCACCGTTAATTATGTATGCGGCATTATTAGCATCAGTATTAGCACCATGGTTGTGGATGCAAAGTATTGAACGTTTGGGTGCAGACAGAACAGCAATGTTCATGAATTTATTGCCAATCATGGCGGCAGGTATTGCCAGTGTAATGTTAGGTGAGCAGTTACATACCTACCATTATGTCGGTGGCATTATGGTGTTATCCGGTGTGGCAATGGCGCAGAAACGCGCGAAAGCGAAGAAACAAGTTGACGCTGTTACTGCCTAATTTGAGTGGTTGTAATATAAAGAAAAACGCCGCAGTCATTAAGACTGCGGCGTTTTTTTTGTTATCAAATCACGCTATGTTCTAAATAAAAGCCAGTAAGGGTGAAATACACAGTAACACGCCAGTGACAATGATGAGGTTGGTAGCGGTACCTTTATATTTATGCAAAGCAGGTACTTGATAAACTAAATAAGCTGGAATTAGACAGCCAACAATACCAAATATCGGTGAACAGATTGAAGTGAATGATAGAATTGGAAGGTTTAAAGTAACCGCACCCCATGCAATCAGCACAATAAATACTGTGGTAAATTTATCAACCAACGCAGTGTTGATGTTATTGGTTTTAAATTTACGCTCTAACACGTTCATCGCTAAACCACGACAAGCTTCTTTAAAGGCAAGGAAAACCCCAAAGAATGATGTTACTACCGCAAAGAGATTGATCACAATACCGACAATCGTTGCTGAACTGCCCGGGAAATAATGGGCAATCATTGCAAGGGCTGAAATATTCAACTCCATCGCATGCTTTGCTTCTGTTTGGCTAATCGCGAACGTAAACGATACGGCAAAGAAAAATACGATAACGAATAAAATAGTAAACGCAATTTTCATGGCGCGGGTGGCTTTATAGCGCGCCACTTCAATCGATTTTTCATGTGAGCGGTAAGAGATAACCATCGGGCTCAATGATTGAATAAACAGAATTGATGTTAGGGTAAATGGCAACGTAATAATGGCATTTTTAAGCATTAAACCCCAGTTTTCAACCGGTGTGAGGTTGGCAAGGCTCCACTGAGGCACTAATAATACCCCCATTACTGCGACTAATAGCAGAACGGTAACCGCCATAAAGCCTGAGATTTTAAATAAGAATTTTTCACTTTTAGAGCCGATATAACTCAATAAACTAATTAACGCTAACCCATAAAAGGCATTATGGTTTAGCGGTGTTTCGGTTACACCAAAAGAGTGTAGATAAGAGGCGCTATCGTTGGTAACTGTTAATGAATAAACCAACACCCAAATCACTAACATTAAGAAATAAAGGATCCCTAATGTAATGCCCCAGTTTTTACCTAAATAGCCAGAAATAACCCCTGGGTAATCAGTACATTTTTTCGATTCTGCTAAGGTATTAATAAATAATTTTTGGAATAAATACATCGCTGGGTAGCCAATCACTGCAGAAAGCAAAAAGACCCATAGCCCCATAACGCCAACTTGAACAGGTAAGAACACAATACCTGCCCCAACGGCCATACCAATGCTCATTACGATCCAACCGATGTCTACATTGTCAAATTTGATCGCTTGTTGCCACTGCTCTTTAGTCATATTTGCTCGAACATGCAATGGCGTATTCGTTGTTGCTGGAGATATATTGACTGTTTGGTTCATATTAATTTCAGCCTTGAATAGTTAACCAAATTACTGTGTTTGGTTTATTATTTTTACGGCATTACTGCCGACCTTATTCACGTTTTTTTAGAAATATAAATATAACGAAAGCGCAGCTAAAATGAGTAGTGGTTGCTCATGAAACGTACTTTAAGTTGATGTTATTTAAATATTTTAGAACCACTTATCAAAAACGATTTTAATACGTAAACGCACAAAATATCGTAATGGAAAAATGCACAATAGTGCGATTTTTTATTGAGTTTGAGGGTGGTTTTTTTAATAGCGTTTGTGCTGTTTACGACGGGATTATTGCGCTAATGACGTATTTTTTAAATAACTAGAAGTGATTACATATAGCTAAAAGGAATATAAACAAGGGGGGAAATGCAGTTTTTACTGTTTTTTGCTGATAATGCTACAAATTAGGTAATATAATCCTCTAGATAAACATAAAAAAGCAACGTAGTTACCTAGCTTTATATGTATATCTAGAGGAGTTAACCATTACCTTGGTGAAGGTATGGTTATTTATTAATCATAATATCAAGGATCTGCACATCAGTTTGGGTCATAGATCCATTAGCCAGTGCGGATAGATTGCGAATAGTACTGTCAACATCGTGTGCCACAATACCTTCATTACCTGTTACGCCAATACCGTCTAATGCCATTAATGCAGATTTTATTGCAGAGCCTGCTGACGATGAGACTTTCATCGCGCAACTGGTTTTTGCACCATCACAGATCATGCCAGCAATATCACCAATCATGCTGTTAATAGCTGCACTGATTTGTTTAATGTCACCACCCAGTAACCATGTCATGCCAGCTACTGCACCCATTGATGCCGTGGTTGCACCACATAATGCGGATAATTTATTTTGGTAGCTTTTAATATAAATAGCCATCAGATGTGACAGCATTAATGCACGAATAAGTTGTTCATCGTCGGCTTTAATAAATTCGGCAACTACAACAACAGGCATCGTTGCTGCGATACCTTGGTTACCTGAGCCTGAATTACTCATCGCAGGTTTCATTGCTCCCCCCATGCGAGCATCGGAAGCGGCAGCAGTACGCAGTAATACGTCAGTTAATAAGCCCCCTGCAAGTAAACCACGTTCAACACTGCGCTGGAACGTTGCGCCCACTTGAAGGCCATAATTACCGTGTAACCCTTCAATAGAAAGATCGTTGTTGAGTTGGTAAGCCTGCTTAATAAATGCAATATCGGCTAATGGTGCTTGGGTAGCAAAGTCAAAAATATCTTGCGCACAGGCATTAATAAAAGGGTTATTGCTAATGGTTTTTTTTGCTGCTTGTGAGGTATTTTGTGGATCGGCGATATAGGTCGTGATTCCGTCTTCTTCAATGGCTAATACATGGGTATGGCTATCTGCAATCGTGACACTTGCAGAATGATGCTCACTAAAGATAGTGACCTTGGAATAAAGAATATTGCTGACATTAGCAACACTGACGGTCACCATTTTTTTATCAAGCATTGTTTTTGCTATAGCAACATCGTCAGCGGTTAGATTTTTAAGGACTTCTAATTGGGCGTTGCTATCTCCAGCGACAGCGCCAGCAGCAGCAGCTATCTCTAGTCCGACCATACCCGTTCCAGGAACAGTTACACCCATGCCATTTTTCATTAAATTAGCAGAAACAAGGACATTAATAGCAGTAATGTCTTGATAATTCATCTTGAGCTTATTGACGGCAATTGCTGTGGCTAATGCGACTGATACCGGTTCCGTACAACCTAGAGCAGGAACAACATCGCGTTTTACAACATCAATAAATGCAGGCCAAAGTGTGTTTTTCATTGCAATCACCTAACGCTCTATAGAGAAGAGTCAAAAATTACTGATAAAGCAAATATTAATATTTGCGAAGTAAATAAATGGCTAACGTTACATGTTAGTCAATGATAATGAGTATACATTTAGTTACAAAGAAAAAAATCGTATAATCCTTATATATAGAAAGGTTAAATAGAATATTTTTCTACTTATGTTTGTTGTTGCAGGATATTTGTTGTGTGTGTCACGTTTTTGTTGGTAATATTTTTCATGTCATCAATAAAGTATTTTCATGGTGGTTATGAGAGATTATTGTCGTACGGGCGAAAAATCAGTTTATGGTGGCGGGAATGGTTATTTTTTCGGTATCATTATCACTTCAATGATCACCTAAAGGTTGAGAATAATAGACTCAGCCTTTTTTATTTATTAAAAAAGTAAACGTTTGCGTTGGCGGAAGGTGAGGATTAACGGCCAACAATAATGGATTTAAACCAGACAATTATAGGAAGCCATCATGTCTGTTGACAGTACACATAACACCCCTAATGAATCCACTCGTGGTTTAGATCGTTATTTTCAAATTACTGAGCGCGGTAGTAGCGTTAAACAAGAAATTATCGCAGGGTTAACCACCTTTTTAGCCATGGTCTATTCCGTGATTGTGGTACCAAGTATGTTGGGTGCTGCAGGGTTTAACCAAAGTGCAGTCTTTATCGCAACCTGTTTAGTAGCAGCATTTGGTTCATTGTTAATGGGGTTATGGGCACGTTTACCAATGGCAATTGGCTGTGCGATATCATTAACAGCTTTTACCGCCTTTAGCTTAGTGCTTGGGCAAGGGGTCTGTATTCCAGTTGCATTAGGTGCAGTATTTTTGATGGGAGTCGTGTTTACTTTTATTACTGTGACCGGTATTCGTGGTTGGATCATGAGAAATATGCCGACAGGGATTGCACATGGTACGGGTATCGGTATTGGGTTGTTTTTATTATTGATTGCCGCTAACGGTGTTGGTCTGGTTATTAAAAATCCACAAGCGGGTTTACCGGTGGCTTTTGGTGATTTTATGTCACTGCCCGTTATTATGTCGTTAGTGGGTTTAGCCGCAATTATTGGACTTGAAAAACGTCGAGTGCCAGGTGGTATTTTATTGGTGATTATTGCTATTTCCGTCTTTGGATTGATTTTTGATCCAAATGTGAAATATCACGGTTTATTTGCTTTACCAACATTTGGTGGTGACGGTTCATTATTAGGCTCTCTTGATATCATGGGCGCGCTAAATCCAGTAATTTTACCTACGGTATTAGCATTAGTGATGACGGCTATTTTTGATGCAACAGGGACAATTCGCGCTGTTGCAGGCCAAGCTAATTTATTGACAGAGCGCGGTAATATTATCAGTGGCGGTAAAGCATTAACGGCCGATTCTGTCAGTAGTATTTTTGCAGGTTTTGTTGGTGGCTCACCCGCTGCGGTTTATATTGAATCTGCGGCAGGTACAGCCGCTGGCGGTAAAACGGGTTTGACGGCAACAACCGTGGGACTGCTGTTTGTCATGATGCTGTTTTTAGCGCCACTCAGTTCTTTAGTACCTTCTTACGCAACGGCACCAGCATTAATGTATGTCGGATTATTAATGCTCAGTAATGTGAGTAAGCTGGATATGGACGATTCTGTTGATGCATTATCAGGGTTGTTATGTGCAGTTTTCATCGTGCTAACAGGTAATATTGTCACCGGTATTATGCTGGGGTTTGTAAGCCTTGTGATTGGCCGTGTGGTATCAGGTGATTTTAAACGACTTAATATTGGTACGGTTATTATTGCAATAGCATTAGTGGTGTTCTATGCCGGAGGCTGGGCTATTTAAGTCAAGATTACCGTGCTGTTCTTTTGCTTAAAATAAAAACGAACCCGCGAGCTAACCGTGGGTTCGTTTTTATTTATGGTGTTATTTGGGTTGGTTAGATGCGGTTACTGACAAATTACAACGATCAATATAAGACACATGCCTATCAATTGTTATCCATAATGACCATTTATCATCCTTGATAATCTAATTTGATGCTTTAGAGTGATCAAAAATGAGATCTTGCTTTTCGAGATCAATATAATGTCTCTTTTAATTGATTAATTTAAAATTATCGAAATATAGACAAAATAATAAAATCCCGTCATTTGATTGCGATAAAGTGACAGTTAAAATATAAAAGCATATTAAATCAGTGTATTAGTATTTTTTTTATGGCGAAACACTCACCGTGAAAGCCTCAAGTCATGTAAAAGCAGAGTGTAATAAGCACTTTTGATGACAGTGATTTTTAATTCACTCTATTTGTGTATCTAACGTTGCAATTTACATGGGATGACAATTAATTTTATGCTGGTAAATTTAAAAAGAAGACGAGTTACCTTAGGGTTTTGTCATTATTTTATTATTTATTCGACGTTGAGGTTAACTATGAAAGTTGTTATTGAGATTTTAGAATCAGGTACATACCAAGATCAAGTATGGGAAGGTACATTCCTATCTACTAAAGGTGAGTTGCGTGCAGTAACACCATCTTATGCAGCGCAACTGATTGGTCAGGCAAAAGCAGCGCTTTATCTTGATGATCATGGGGAAATGAAATTTGCATAACTACCTAAATGGTATTAAATATTAGAAATGGCGTTTCTATTGGTTAAAATAGAAACGCCATTTTTGTTTTAAGTGGTATATGCATTTTCTGGTAATATTTACAATGTAAATTTATTATTAATCAAGCTGTTATTTAAAGTTGATCGTATTAAAATATGGGTTTTTCGTTATAGCGGTTATGGATGATAGTGTATCAAGCACGACAGATTGCTGTTGTTCTTTAATCTGTAACATCATACATTCTTCACGATGTTGATTATAAAACGTATCGTGTGCAATACCGATAATATGGCTACCGTCATTCAGTGTTAGATCAACGCTCAAATGATGCATACAAGCTATTTCGATATAATCATGGTGGTGACAACTTAACATGTGATGATCCTTATAGCGTTTATAATCATATAGATCAATGAGATAAATAGGTTATCGAAATAAATTCAATAGGTTATGTATAAAGGTTAATAGCATGCCTAAAAAATCCATTAGTCCCGTAATCGATAAATACATCGTGATATCTAATTTGTGAAGAATAAGATAAACAATAGCAAAAGGGGAATGTTAAAAGATCCCCTTTATCATCATTTTATGCGTTTATTTTAAATGCGTAAAAATCAATTGCCCAATTTTTGCTATTGCTGCATTAAGATCAGCCATTGGTTTTCCTGTTTGCGCTAAATAAATACTGATCATGATTGGTTGCTTACCTTGTTGCCACACTGCCGCAGTGATCCCACGAGAACCATACGTGCTGTCATAACCTGAACGATCGGCAATATGCCAACCTACAGGTAAAGCTGCGCGCAATAATGAATCAGAGACTTTGTTATCCATCATCCATTGTTTTAGCTGTGTACGTGCTGTTTCTGATAACGCATGACTATAGAGTAAGCTATATAAAGTAGAATTCATGGCAATAGGGGTGGTGGTATCACGCAGTTCAGCCGCACTAACATTATTCACATTCGGTTCAATACGATCAAGACGGGTTGTATCATCATCTAACGTGCGTATAAATTGGGTTACACTTTTAGGCCCACCAATATTATTAAGCACCAGATTAGCCGCAGTATTGTCACTGGTTAGCATCGTTGCATCACACAGCTGAGCCAATGTCATGCTAGTGCCGACACGATCAGTTGTTACTGGCGCATAGCTTAAAATATCACTTTGCTTGATCATAATAGGCTGGTTTAAGTCAACACGCTTAGTATCTGCTTGATGTAATAAATCTGCACAAGCTAACGTCTTAAAGGTACTCATCATTGGAACGCGTTGTTCACCATGATAGCTCCAGCTTGTATTGGTATTGGCGTTATAGACCGCAACAGCGACTGTGCCTCCAAGCTGTTGCTCAATGTTCGTCAACGCAGGTTCAATTTGGCTAATTTGTGCTGATGCTAACTGACTAAAAGAGAGTAGCAGGGTACTAGCGATAAAGCGCAGTTTCATAATAGAGCCTTGGTGTTAATTTCGAGGGTTAAATTGTACTGATATTGTGGCTGATGTCTTCGGTAAATTGTTAGTCATTGTAAACAGAGGCCAGTGTTCAAAGCGTATTTAAACAAGTGTATTTTTTGATAAACGGCAGAGTTTTAATTTTGATGGTCGCCAATGATTTAATTCTGGATGATTAATGTCTTAATTGGCAATGTTTTGTTTAAAAAATAGCTAGTTAGAACTTTTTTGTGTTTTTCTTCTTTACAGCCGCCGCTGAGAACTATACTATTTACCGCAATGGAGAGATGGCTGAGCGGTTGAAAGCACTGGTCTTGAAAACCAGCATACGTTTATAGCGTATCTAGGGTTCAAATCCCTATCTCTCCGCCAAATTTAATTGTTGAGTTTCGACTTGGCGATA
>NZ_MSCQ01000002.1:980416-983629 GCF_002954725.1 Photobacterium phosphoreum | reverse complement strand
AGAAAAGTGACATTTCTAACTTGCAGAACTGTGTGACATTTCTAAATGGTTGCAACAAGGGGCTACAGTTTGAATATTTCTGTTCGAATGGCTTATATTCTCGTCGGTTATCTAAACGGGTGTTAAATACAGGTAAACCTGATTGGAAGCGTACTATCTCGAGCCAAGATCCTTTTCCTAGATAAGGAGGGCCAGTTTATCTTGACGTGTATGGTACTAGGCGCTGTTATGTGTCTGATTGTGAAATCTCACGTATACACGCTAGCGTAATACGTGAACTTGATGCGGTTTTTGGATGGATGATTACTGGCTCAGATACATCTGTTTCATTAGATATTCAGAATGTAGCAACACCTAAGGGTAATATTTCTAATCAGATTCGTGTTCTTAATTCTGAATTGATGTCTGTTTTTTCTGAAAGTGAAATTCGTCTTTTAAAGTTGCAGTGTGAATACCTTCAGTTCCAACGTGGACGTGAGGCTAGTGATTTCGTGATCGGGTTTCAGCACTTCCATGGCATGTGGGTGCACATGCTAGATAAATCATTGATATGGAATTTTCCAGTTAATCAATTATTTTCAATTCCAGCTTATAAATTTGAGGATGGTACGATAAAGCCTGCAGCTTCGAAAGGGCAACGAACTGATACTGTTTTAAGGCTTCCGGATAGTAATATTTTCGCTGTTGTTGATGCTAAATATTATGGTACTCAGGAACTTGGTAGCGCACCTAGCTGGCCAGATTTGGTAAAGCAATTTTTTATGCGACAGCTCTGAAAGTTTATAGTATTGAAGCTATCGTTAGTAATGCGTTTGTTTTTCTCGGTAAAGGACCACTAATTTCAGCTCATATGCAAAATCGAACGAATAAGGTACTTGAAGATGATAGTTATCTTCCGATTTATTGCCTGTATTTAGATCCTATTGAGCTGATTGAACACTATGTCAGTGGCAATAAACTGAAAAGCTTAATTAATTGTTTATTATGTAGTAGTTAATTAAATTTCAAATCAAGGGGGCTTCCCTTGATTTGAACGATTCAGTACGGTCTCTACTGCGGATAATATTTTAACTCATGCTTAATAAGGTTTAATACTCTGATCATTTAGTTTCACGTAAATGTGAACAGATTAGATGTGTGAGTATCTCACCGAGCAAAGGTACTCATATCATCAGTAATTAAGTTTGCTCACTATCCCAATTTCCTTGCCGAAGTTAATTTAAATATTTACTCATTTTTTATTTGTTGTTTTCTTTTCGGAAGCCTTTTTACGCCCGATGGCCAGGCACTTTTCCAAAAAATTATCGATATCAGAGACAGAGAGAGCTTCGAAAACAATTCCACCGCCATATAAGTTTACCGCGATCATGAATTCACGCACTTCCCGCTCATTCAGAGGCCAGTGCTGATCTATCACTTCTATTAGTGGCTTAACTAGCTTTGATCTTGTTGCTATTCCTGGCCGTTCAATGATATTTGAGCGCGTATCGGCTCTGTTGAATAGTGTCTCTAACACAAATCGAGGGTTGTCTGGGTTGACTTGGTGCGCAATCCAAGCGCTCCACCATAACCGAGCAATAGCATTATCGTCTCGGTATTGAGTTCGTCCGGTGGCAAAAAAATGCTTCCTTATTGAGGTGTTAACCTCTTTGTCAGTTTTGAATGTACGGAGTAGAAGCCAGCGCTTCCTTGTAAACTCAAATCCTTCTGAATGAGAAATGCGCGTCCAGACTCGACTGTCAGTGGCAACGGTTGGGGATATATTTCTCAGCGCTCTCCACACAGCAAGTGAGTTCTCTACATCAAGTTCCGACGAATCTGAACTTGCATCTAAATGTTTAAAATACTGAAAGTCGACTTGAATATTCTTGACTTCCATATTCCAGCCATAAGAATTTATGAACTCTTTGAAATCACCATTTAGGTACTTGTCCTTGTTATGCTGATATTGATTCAGTAAGTTTTCATGTTCTTTCTCTGACAGGTATTTTAGGTTTTCTAGTGCCATTATTTTATTAACTCTTTGTTATTTAACAACAATGACAGAGGTTGTTGTAGTATTTTTTGGGCGTCCTCTAATGGTGAAGACGCAGTTATATCAATTCCTAGGTAGGTACACTTATCATGAAAAACTGAATACCATGCTTTATTCTCATACAGTCCAGTATCTTGTGATAACTGACTCAGTACTTCCATTACAGCTGGAAGATATACGCTATTCAACATTAGTTGCTTTCCTGTTATTGTCGCGCGCATTTCATTGATCCGATCAAGGCTCTTGCGATTTACTTCGATTGCGATTTTTTCTTCTTCCAAGTTGATTCGCACTATTCCCTCCTCAATGTCATCCCTTTCGGTAAACATAAAAATGGTTTCTGTTGGTTGCAGCTTGGCGTTGCTAGCATAAAACCTTTTCTCTGGAGAGAAAGCAAGCAGCTCACCTTTTTCAATCATCCACTTGATATCTGCCAGCTCTTGGTGAAGGTTACTTGGCTCATAATCACATATGGTTTTTGTACTAAAAACGATAGCTCTTAAAGAAACTGCGCCTTTGAAGTTTCTTGGACTGAAGTCCAGTCCTTGCTGGGTTGCTACATTTTTCAGCTCGAAAAAATTCTTATAACTAGTATCTTCACAGGTGATAAAAACACCTATTTTAGCTAGCTTATCGTTTACAAGATTTGCTATATGTGGTTCGTCAAGTAACACTGTACATAGAATAGAACTACCTTTAGTGTCTATATGATATTCAATATCAAAGTTGCCTGTTTGATAGTCATCAGAATATTTTCTTAATACAGGGTGTGGATACGTTGCGTCGTCTTTGATTTTCATTATGCCATCTCACCTTTTAATAGTGATTTCACGTTAATAGGCCCTGTGTACTTCTGTTTTAATGTCAATGAAATGCATATGCGCTCACCTTTTTTAGCGTCTATTTCTAACGAACCTGCTTTAGTTGTCACCTCATTACTGTTTTTGATTTTTTTAGATTCAGTAACATAAAGTAGCTCTTCTTTCTGTATTCCTGTTGCTGTCAGTTTCAAATTAACTGTGCCAGTCCCTTCAGCAGTCATCCACAGTCGGTATTCGCCTGGTACAGAGCTCGGTATTATTCGGAAATCACTTGCTGCAACATGTTTTTTCTTTCGGGGCAAATTTTTACCGCCATCATCGCCGATACCACCGCTACTGCCGCCGATACCACTGCCA
>NZ_MSCQ01000002.1:743535-980391 GCF_002954725.1 Photobacterium phosphoreum | reverse complement strand
CTGCCGTAGTCTATTTCACCGGTATCGTCGTTTTCTTCGATCTCACCATAGTGTTTTTGTGTCGGCTTATCTGAGGTAGCATGGGACCTTTTCTTTTTTACCGAAGCAGGAATTATTTCGTTTATTGCTGGGTGATCTTCCAGTCTATTATTGTCAAAGTCGAAGGTCGTTTCGTTATTTCCATCGGCAAAAAAATTACTAAGCTCATCAATAAGCTCTTTATCCATTGGGGGAACATAGGCTTTTTCTTTGATTAATTGGCGAATTTTTTCACCAAGGGAATTCATGGCTTTAGTAATGTTTTTTTTCTCATTTACATCGGGAATACGTTCAGCCGATAACTGATCATGCTTTGGGTTCTCCAACCCTTTTATTTTTGCATTTGATTCTGCTGAGGATGGTTCAACAATGGCGATAAAATTACTATACGTACGATCAAATCTAGTTAACTTGTCTTTAAAATTACATAGGCTGGCAGTGATTAACATACCATTTCTCATTATGTTAACCTGCTTAGGCTGGGTCTCTCCTAGTAGTAGCTTTAACCTAAAAGGGCCTAAGTTTTTGATAGTGAATTCATCACTTGTTGTTAATTCTGATGATAGGCATTCATAAATGTTCTTGGTGCTTTTTAGCTCGTCTTCAGTACCTGTTTCTTTTGCTGCTTTTTTAAATTCTGGCGAGTTTATATGTTGCGGTAGCGTTGCGGCATTGATTTCAATCTCACCATTTCCAATCGAGAACTCTAGATCATTGTGATAAATCGCACTAGTAAAATTATTGATCAATGATATGGCAACTTTGTGCTCCCAGTTACTGTGCTTTGGGAAAAACAAAGCAAAAATACTCGTTCCTGTTTCAGTACGCTGCAGCCATTTAGGAATACTTTCCACATCTTCGATAGCTTGGAATCCACTTTTCCCCCAATAGGAAGCTGCGCCTTTCTGTTCACCGTCATTGCCTTTATGGGAAATTAGTTGTGATTTCCCCTGAAAAAGGAAGACCTGCTTTCCTTTCTCTGCGTAAACTGTTGAGTAAAGAACACTTCTCCCTTCAGACACGGCAAACACTGCATTTTTGCCTATACCATGTGAACCACCAGAATCTTCGTTATCGTCTTTGTTACTAATACCTTTAGATTTTACTAAGCTGTGAAAAGGTGTTCCTTCTTCGCATGGCCCACGCAGCCCTTTGGTATTGAAGTCAGCAATACGTAATACACGAATTGTTTGACGTTCTATTTGACTCTTCAGGTTTTCAAAAAACGGGATTGCTTTTTTATCCTTTTTTTCACAAGCAGTTATGTAACAGCTGTTGACTGTCGTCTCAAATTGCTTGAAAGCTGGAATCTCGTCTTTTTTTACTTCGAATAGATCAAAAGTAATTTTTGCCGGTTTGCTAGATTCCGTATCATGTGCATCTCTGCTATTTTGCCCTATTTCGCGAGCTAAGCCGACTAGCGGTGCATCTAGATAGGTTTCAGTCCCTGCGTCACCAAGCCCTTCACTTTCATTTGCATGATTGGGAGTCGTGTCAAAAATTACTTCACTCATCAATGGGCTCTCCTGTTGTTATCGTTACAGTTTAAAATTAATTTCTTTGTCTTCACTTTGTTCAAATCGTGCTTTCATGTCTTCTACTGCTTTCTTTAATACACCATATATCTTATCTGTGTCTTTTTTTGTATACGAATATGCTTTTGTATTAGATAGATTTGATATCAGCTGAATATCTTTAAGAGCTTTATTTACACGATTTTCCGCAAGCTCTATAAATTTGTCTTTCTTTTTGTTTTCCATGGTAAAGGAAGCCACTTAATTGGTAATAATTTAAATATAAAAGAAATATATAAAAAATATTACCAATATAGAAGCAATTGTGCCAAATAATCACGAAATAACGCCGCAGTGACAAGATTTTTTACTCGAAGATTTAGTAGATAGCGCTAGGATCACTGTTAGTACAGAACTCTCGCAAATCAAAGAGTGGGGCGTAGCATAGGGCGGGTGATGTGATAGGTAACTATAAAATAGCTTGCGCCTTTTATGGATTGGTCGACAAGGCTGAAAGAAATGCTCAACGAGTACACAACTACACTGTCACGCCAAATTTAACGAGGTTATTGCAAAAAATTCACTTCAGATCCAGAGTCGCCGTTTTCTGTATTGAACTTACCAACTAAAAACCCAATTCTGAATTTAAATGGAAACCATTGCCTAAAAATTTAGAACCAGCAATTTGTCGGTATCATCGTTAACTGCCTTTATATAAATGCAAGGTGTTACTTGTTGCTTTTTTAAGTATACCCCAGAGAAACCAGTTCACCTTCCCCCTCAACCCGCATTGCGACATTTAAGAAACCATCTATAATAAACCAATTAAAGAAACCAACTTAAATTGAACCAGTAGGTGATGATAATGCTGATCCGTGTGTATTCTCTTTGCCGATTGAGCTAAATATTGTGATTTTTACAATCATGGTGGAGATCTGTAATTGCTGGCGTTAAATGTGGGTTTAATTTCCACCACTTACATGAAACCATTTCGGATAAAACAACATTACTTTAAATCGTCATAATTGTGTCATTTAATTTTCATTTAATTACAAGAAGATAAGTTAACTTATTTAATGGATATGTAATTAATCATGAAAAAATACATTGCTTTTATTAGTCTGCTACTCAGTTGTACATCAGCGTTCGCTGACTCAAACTTTTCAAAAATTGATACTTATACAATTAAAGCTGATCAGGATTATCTGTCAGCGACACCTGCAAAAAATAAGAATGGGACGATTAATGCCATCATTGAAATTCCAACTGGAAGCAATGAAAAATGGGAAGTGAGTAAAATTGATGGATCAGTGATTAATTGGGAATTTAAAAATGGACAGCCGCGTATTGTTCATTACCTTGGTTATCCTAGTAATTATGGCACAATTCCAAATACGGCCTTGCCCAAATCTTTAGGTGGTGATGGTGATCCATTAGATGTGTTAGTGCTTGGCTCCGCAATTATGCAAGGAAGTATTGTACAGGTTCGCTTAATCGGTGGTTTAAAAATGCTTGATGGCGGTGAGCAAGATGATAAATTAATCGCGGTTCCTGTAACCGAACAATCACCATTTAAGAATATCCATTCTATAAAGGAAATGCAGCAACAGTATCCTGGCGTGTTAACAATCATTGAAACATGGTTCTCTAATTATAAAGGCTCTGATGCAAACGTTGATATTCAAGGGATCTTATCTAAACAAGAAGCATTAGGTGTTCTTGATAAATCTATTAAATATTATACTGAGACTTAGGGTAAACCGTTAATAGTATGATTTTTATATTATTAATTTAAAAGATTATTAAACCACAACACACCTAAAGGTCTTGTTCGTAGTGATCTCATTGATTGGCTTGGGGAACCTATCGCCACTAACGTGCTTGATGCATTTGATAGGCAGCGACGATGGGCTCAAGAGTGGATTTCAATTGTCACTTTCAAAAAAATTTTTACAGCTAATGTTAAATAGTAATGCTCCGTTATTATTTTAATATAATGAGGTAACTATCAAATATGCCAATAAATTTAACTGGTTACCTTTTTTTAATAGAGCCTGTCAATTACTTACAGTATGATGAATCTATGTTGTTTTCAGATTTATCATCATGTCAAAAACCATTGATTTTTATCATCAGAATGCTGAATTTTTAACTGAGCAATACCAGTCACTTACTTTTGAGCAAGTTCACCACAGTTGGCAAGCCCATTGGCCTCTTGCCTCAGAGAGTGATACTCCAAAGGTGCTAGATATTGGTGCGGGAACTGGCCGTGATGCGATGTGGTTTGCGCAGCATCATTGCGATGTATACGCCATTGAACCTGCAACGGCATTACGCGAGTTTGGTAAAAAATACACTCAGCAGTATGTAGATAAAATCACATGGCTGGATGATCAATTACCAGAGCTTAAAAGTATTATTGAGTTAGGTGTTCGGTTTGATTATATTTTGCTCTCGGCGATATGGATGCATATTGCGCCTAATATTCGAGCGCGTTGTTTTCGAAAGTTAGCTAATTTATTAGCAGCGAATGGCAAGCTAGTAATCTCACTTCGATATGGTGATTTTAATGATACTCGCGTGGCCTATCCTGTGAGTGTGGTTGAATTTGAGCAACTAGCGAAAGAACATGCGCTACAGGTGAATACGGTATCACCATTAGATACCGATGAATTAGGTCGTAGTGGTGTGCAGTGGCAAACGGTTGTGATGCAATTACCTGATGATGGAACAGGTGATTTGATAAAAATACGCCAGATTATTGTTAATGATGCTAAATCAGCAACCTATAAATTGGCGTTATTACGTACATTGTTACGCATTGCTGATGCTCATTCTGGGGCTGTACTTGAGCGTAAAAATAATAAAGTAAAATTACCACTTGGATTAGTGGGTTTATATTGGATTCGACAATTTAAACGTCTTATTGATATCGATATTAATGGCTTTGGTATTCAACAGAGTAATGCGAGTAAAAAAGGCTTAGGGTTTGTTAAAGAAGCGGGATGGAATAAATTAAAACATCTTACTGCCGATGATTTAGCGATTGGGGCTGTTTTTCTTGGCGATGAAGCTAAAGCATTACAAACGGCGATTCGTGACACATTAACAACCATTCAAACTGGGCCAGTGACCTTTATTTATCAAGGCTGCAAATCAAATACGTTATTTCAGATGGAACGTCAGACAACACGCTCAACACCATCATTGGTATTAGATCTTGAGACATTAACAAGCTTTGGACATTTTATATTAGATGAAAGTTTGTGGGAATGTTTGCGGCTTTATAGTAGCTGGATTGAACCGTTAGTGGTTAATCAATGGATCGCTGAGATGCGTCGCTATAAATTAAACGAAGAGCGTGGTATTCCGCTACAAACTTATTATGACTGTCTAAAGTGGATCGATGAAAGCCATGATACTCGTGATGTTAGAGGCAAGGTTGCTCATTTACAGCAAGCAGGTTATGAATTAGAAAGTGTTTGGAGTGGCAGACGTTTACAAGCTGATTATCAAGTCGATCATTGTTTACCTTTCGCTTATTGGCCAAATAATGATAAATGGAATTTATTGCCAGCGAGTAAAACTGAAAATAATAAAAAACGTGCCCGCGTACCGACAAAAGCTCGATTGAGCGAATCTCAACCGCGGATTATAAATTGGTGGCAATTAGCATGGCAAACAGAGCAGGAACAAAATCGTTTTTTTGATGAGGCGATATTATCATTACCAAATTTACCGCTGACATGCCGTAATTTTGATGATGTTTTTCAAGCAATGGGATTGCAGATTTATGGCATAAAAAGTCGCTTACTGGTGGGGGAGTGGTAATGAGATTACAAGGTGTAATCCCTTATTGGTATATCTTTTCTTTAAGGTAGATTTATTATTGGAAATAAACCTACTAATGATATTGTTAATAACCAGACTATGTCGTCGATAGATTTATTTGACATGGTTTCTGTGTTGTTTTTTTATTTTTATTTTGTCTTTATTTCGTTGTTTTTTTGTTTTTTGATTTCAAAAAAAAGTGATTTTTTTTATAGTAATATCCTATTTTTAAGTAAAAGCAGACGTATTATGTATAAATGTTTTTGCGAGTAAAATAATGCAATTCATACTTGTTAGACAATAACAAGAGATCTACATCATGAAAAAGAAAACAATAGCATTATTTATTTTAGCATCCCTTTATAGCATGGCGGCTCAGGCTGAAGCTGTAGCACTAGAGTCTATGTCTATAAAGGTGATGGATAAAATGAATGAATTAGCAGAGCTTGCTACCCATTCTGAAAATACCATTCAAATTGGTGATAAAAAATATCTTGAATATAAAGAGAAGCGTTTAGTCGTTAATTTTGATGGCAATATTACATTTAGTTTCTCAGATTTTAATTCGGAATTTTCTACGGTATTTGATTTTATACCGACTGAATGGGACAAGTATTTATATAATGGTGGATTTGATCTTTATCCTGGTAAATCGGATGAATGTAAATTTGAATTACTTCCAGCCATGCGAGGATCTCAAGACAGTGAAGGAAATTACCTTTGGGAGTCTCCTTTAACGACGAAATTAATGACTAGCGGTTGTGTGGATCTTCCTCAAAAAGCATCGATATTTTTTAATATTAATGATGTTAAAAATGATTTATCTGGTGAATTAAATGGTGCTGTGCTTTTTGCTCAGGCTCATATTATTCCAGCAACGACGAACGAACAAGAATCACGTATGCACTTAGTTGGTGCTCGTAAGACGAAAGTTATGTTTAAACCAGAAGTTGCATTTGATGGCGATGCGACAGTAACGGTTATTGCCAAAAATAAAACAGGAAATCAGCTGGGTGAATTAGAGATGCTTCCCCCAAGCCAGTTAGCACCCAATATTTTAGCTATACCTGAAATTAAAGATACGAATATCGATTTTAGTTACGATGTCGATAAGGTTGTTAATGCAAATGCGCCAACGACGGAGGCAATTGCAGCAGCATTAGCTGAGCATGATGTTGTTCTTTTGCATACGAAAGATGGATATTTTAACCGCGTATTTTCTTTAGAACAGAATAACCCTAATTTGGATGGTAAGACATTTGTTTTTAAATCTGATGCTGGGTATCTTTCTCACGTTTCTTATTATAAAGATCGTAGTAAAACAATTGCTAATGGCTCAACAACCGTATTTAAAAATATTAATGGTGCGTGGATCTTAGAAGAAGATTTAATATTCAATAATATTAGTTATGCCGATGGTTATTGGTCTGCTGATTTACCAAAAGAATGGATTAAGCCAGGTTTATCATTAACGTTTGATAATAACGTCGAAAAAGGCACGTTGAATAATATCAAAGTCGGGGCTCCAACAGAACTACTGATCCATACGATAGATGTGGGTATGCTCGTTGAGCCTCGTTAGCAATTTGATTTTCAGAAAGATAAAGAATCACAACGTGAATATTTTGAAACTGTGCCTGTAAGCAAAATGATCGTTAGTGAATATGAGCCATTACATTTAACTGAAGTTATGTTACCAAACGGTACCTTGCTGACTGATATCGATCCTAGTGATGGTGGTTGGCATGCGGGTACGATGCGACAGCGTATTGGTAAAGAATTAATTTCGATTGGTGTTAATAATGCCAATTATGGTATTCATTCAACCGTAGGTACTGGTGAAAACGAACATCCTTACATTGCAGCACAGTTAACGGCCCATAATTCACGTGGTATGTATAACAACGGTGTTCAAGTTCACGGTGGTTCAGGTGGTGGTGGAATAGTAACGCTTGATAGCTCAATTGGTAATGAGTTTAGCCATGAGGTTGGACATAATTATGGGCTAGGTCATTTCCCTGGCGGCGCTGCGGGATCGATCCATCGACCAGCAGATATGCCAAACTCAACGTGGGGTTGGGACTCAACGAATAATGTCTTTATTCCTAACTTTGAGCCCATTAATTCTAATTCTGATATGTGTTATGAGGGAGAATGTGTTCCGGCATTTAATAACATGTTTATGTTTGGTAAAGATGCAATGGCTGGCGGTTGGGCGATGTATGGCGATCAGCGCTTTACTTTACATACTCCATACTCAATGCATATTATTCAGAAGAATTTAGAAAGCAAAGTTGTGTTCGATCAGACCTCTTCTACTGGTTTTAGAAAATGGGATGAGAACAGTCAAACTATGGTTGAATATACTCACCATGTCGATCATATGGAAGTGACTACTGTTGTGCCAAAGGATGCAAATTCTGTCCATATTGCAATGCTATTTAATGATTTCGATAAGGTAGATTTATCGACTTGGAATGGTTATTTTGAACGTAATATGTCGGTACCGTTAGCGTCTGCTTTAAATAAAGGTAAGATATTTACTTTCAATTCAGATTCAGAATTTACTTCATATTTAGAAATAAACGGTGAAGAGATGACCGTCCCTTACCGTAGTCGTTTAACCTTTGTTTCTGATGGTAAAACGTGGATTAAAGATGGTATATTTGAACAGTATAAAACGGCTCGTCCTGAGAAGTTTGGCGTCCCAGTAACGACATTAGTGGGTTACTACGATCCACAAGCTAAGTTGGATAGCTATATTTATCCGGCATTGCATGGTTCATTTGGTTATGTGTATGCTGATGATTCGACAAGTCTTATTACGAATCAATGTGCGTTAGAAGTAGAAACGAGTTCTGGTTCAGTTTTGAAATATTCACTGAAAAATAATCGTCGTGATGCTGATCATATGAATAAGTTTCACGTTAACGTCGCAACGTCAGATAAGCCAATAACCGCTTCTGTTATTTGTGATGAGAAGGTACTTGATACTCAAGTCATTGATGCGCCAAAACTAGAGCCTGTGTATACCGTACAAGGTGGTGACATTGTTGAGCCTGAAGAAGAAAATAAATTTCCAGCATGGGATAGCAAAACCATTTATACAACTGAAACAGTAACTCATAACGGGCTTATTTATCAGTCACAATGGTGGAACCAAGGTAGTGAACCAACACCGACTAATGATGCATGGAAATTGCTTAGTGATGTTCAACTTGGCTGGGATATAAATATTACTTATAGCACTGGTGATACGACAACCCATATGGATGTAACATGGGAAGCCAAATGGTGGACAAAAGGTGATGAGCCGGGTAAGGCTGATGTGTGGGTTAAAGTAAAATAATGAATTATAAAGGTTAAAAAGTGGCCTTTGGCGCACAACTGAGCTGTTAAATTAACAAGCTGAGTGTCTTATACTTGTAATAAGTAAAAGCACTCGGTTTTTTGATGTCTTTAAGTCACTCAATTTTAAATTTATACTGATTTATTTGATATGCATCTAAATTTATAAAAAAATAATGCAGTTAGTCATGCCTGCCCGTTCTTTTTACTTATAACCATCGGTCACTAAAGTTAATATTATTAGATGTTTTAACATAGTGATTAATATGATGACATCTAAAATATCAACGTCGCAGTTAGCCAAAGCAAGGGGGCTTGTTGCGAAGAATTTATTTAATGAACTTGCTGAAGTTGGCTATATTACCCGTGATAATAACGAATGGCTGTTAACGGATATTGGCAAGATTGCGGAAGGTGAATATAAACAATCACCTCAGTTTGGACAGTATATTGTATGGCCTAAAGAATTAGAGATTATTGCAGCACCATCGTTTGATGGGAAAAAATTATCAGCAACCCAAATAAGTGTCCATTTTAAATTATCTTCTCAAAAGATAAATCAAATCCTCGATGAGTTAGGCTGGATCAATAAAGCGGTCAAAGGTTGGAAAGTCAGTCAATCGGGTTCTCGATTAGGTGGCGTTCAAAAAGAAGACTCACGTACTGGCGTCCCCTATGTGATATGGGATGAAACGGTGCTAAAAAATGGCAGCTTACAGCACTCTGTTAATGAAATTACTGGTATTAATGCTGAAGTTAAAAGTACTGATAATTCAGTATCAAACTTTAGACAAAAATTTGAAGCTAAACACCGCGCAGCTGATGGTCATTATGTTCGTTCTAAAGCTGAAATGCTGATTGATAATTGGCTCTATATGGCGGGTATTGTGCATGCTTATGAACGTAAGTTACCGATTGAAGAAGATCTCTATTGTGATTTTTATCTGCCGACGGGTAAAGTTTATATCGAGTTTTGGGGGTTAGAAGATGATCCTAAATATGCTCATCGTAAGAAAATAAAACAAGATCTGTATCTGAAATATGGATTTCATTTAATTGAACTCAATGATAATGATGTGCAGAATCTTGATGATGTGTTGCCTCGAATGTTATTGAAATTTGACATAAAAGCGTATTGATAGCGGTCGTGAAATGGGGGGTTGTGACTTTTTCATTGTTATTTATTGTTGCTCAACAGCCCATTAAAAACTTAATTTATAAGTGATTAATGGGTTGCTGGATGTTGATTATGCGAATATCTGACTGATAAATAAAAACACACTGGTGACCATTGGAATAACACTGTATTTCGTGGCTTGTTTAAGTGTTAATTTGGTCATTTTTGGTGCAAAAATATTTACTAAGATACTGATATTACAAAAAATGAACACACCATAGGTTTTTATATCGATATCGTGATTTTTTAATAACTTTATTTGCGCCAAAATTAATATCACATTGAATGTAATACTCAATAAACGTGCTATCTGAACTTGTGGTGTTTTAAATTCATTTATTGAGTCACTTTCACTGGCTTTGATGAGGTCATTGTCTGGTTGACTCATTAATATTACTTCCTGATATAAAAAGGGATCATTGTTGCTCCACTCATTAATAACAAGTGATATTGAGCAACAGGTTTCTAAATCGATAATATTATGATCGCACAGCAGCGTAGCTTGTGCAATTGTTCACAAAGCGAACTTAACTTGCACTAAATAAGGTTAGCGTTGGTTTCGTTGGTCTTTTTTCTTGGCAAGTTTCTCTGCCCGTCGTGTTGCTCTTTGTTGGGTACTTTCTTCGCCAATATGTTGTTCACCCCGTGAGAGTGCTAATGTTATTTGCTTTTCACGTTCACGAAAGCGTGCCAGTTGTAGTGGCGAGTGTTGACCATGACATTTAGGACAACTAACGCCTTGCTCATATAAATCTGACTGCTTATCTGCAGCGGTAATCGGTAATCGACACGCATTACAAATAGCATAATCGGCTTGTTCTAATTGATGATTAACAGCAACACGACCATCAAAGACATAACAGTCACCTTGCCATAGACTGTCTTGTTGTGGGACTTCTTCGAGGTATTTTAGAATGCCACCTTCAAGGTGATAAACTTCTTCAAAGCCTTGCTGTTTCATATATGCGGTGGATTTTTCACAACGAATACCGCCAGTACAAAACATCGCGACTTTTTTATGTTTGGTCGGATCCATATTGTTTTTAACGTAATCAGGGAATTCTCTGAAAGTATCCGTGTTGGGATTAATGGCACCTTTAAACGTACCTATTTCAATTTCATAATCATTACGGGTATCTACGACTAAAACTTCAGGATCAGCAATCAGATCATTCCATGCTGCGGGTTTAACGTAAGTGCCAACCACATGGCGCGGATCGATACCTTCAATACCAAGGGTTACGATCTCTTTTTTGAGCTTTACTTTAGTACGGTTAAACGGCTGAGAATCGGAAAGTGACTCTTTATGAACAATGCCTTTGAGAGCAGTATCGGCATTTAACCACGTTAATAATGTATCAATTCCTTTACGATCTGCCGCAACGGTACCGTTAATGCCTTCACTTGCCAGTAATAGGGTGCCTCGAATGTGATGCTTTTCCATTAGATCCTGCAAGGGTTGGCGCAACGCAAGATAATGCTTTAGCTCTACAAATTTATACAGAGCGCAAACAACATACTGACTCATGATATTTCCTTGTTTTTATTGGGACTAATAACAAATTTAGTTTATGCAAATCAGTATACCTGAGTAAAACAGTCAAGTATATGTGTGCGTCAGTTTTATAATCCCTACAGGGAATAAGCCTGCTAAATAAAGGGCGGTTATTCGCGGACTGTCAGTGTTGATCTGTGCCGTTGTGGTCGCGTTTTCAAAAACAAAGGATGTTTGCTAAAATAGGTGAGTTGATTTATAGCATTGTCAGCGTAGTCATTAGCTGTTAGTGTCGCATCCCTTATGCATGTGTTACCGCGTGCAACCTTATATTAAACAGCATATCCACACCGACTTTTATCGCGTGGTGATAGTGATATGTTGACGTTTACAGGACATCATTTTGAGTCAGACGGCATTTTCTACCTTAAACCTTCATTCTGATCTATTGAGCAATTTAGACTCACTAGGTTATGAAGCTATGACACCTATTCAAGCTCAGAGTCTTCCGCTTATTATTGATGGCAAGGATGTCATTGCTCAAGGTAAAACAGGATCAGGTAAAACCGCAGCGTTTGGCTTAGGATTATTAAACAACCTGAATGTAAAACGTTTCCGCGTGCAGACATTAGTTTTATGTCCAACCCGTGAACTTGCCGACCAAGTTGCTAAAGAAATTCGTCGTTTAGCACGTGCTATTCACAACATTAAAGTGCTGACTTTGTGTGGTGGTATGCCATTTGGACCTCAAATCGGTTCATTAGAGCATGGCGCACATATTATTGTGGGTACACCGGGTCGTATTGAAGAACACGTTCATAAAGGTTTTTTACGCCTTGATGAATTAAATACGCTAGTGCTTGATGAAGCAGACCGTATGCTAGAAATGGGTTTTCAAGATTCATTAGATGTGATCATTGATGCAGCACCAAGTGATCGTCAAACGTTGCTATTTAGTGCGACTTTCCCTGATCAAATTGCATCTATTGCAAAACGTATCATGAAAAATCCAGTGCAAGTGAAAGTAGAATCTAGCCATGATAACAGCAGTATTTCACAGCATTTTTATAAAGTAAGTGGTAATGAAGCGCGTTTAGATGCTGTACGTTTATTATTGAATCAACACCGTCCTGAGTCGTGTGTGATTTTCTGTAATACTAAACGTGAAGCACAAGAGATGTCTGATGATTTAGAAGACTTTGGCTTTAGTTCTATTGCGCTCCATGGTGATTTAGAACAACGTGAACGTGATCGTACCTTAGTGTTGTTCTCTAACAAGAGTAAATCAATCTTAGTGGCGACTGACGTTGCAGCGCGTGGCTTGGATATCGATAATCTTGATATGGTGATTAACTACCACCTAGCACGTGACACTGAAGTACACGTACACCGTATTGGTCGTACAGGCCGTGCGGGCAGTAAAGGTATTGCTTGTTCATTATTCAGTGATAAAGAGCATTACAAAGTTAAATTACTTGAAGATTACCTTGATCGCGAAATTGAAGGCGAGCCGTTACCGAGTGGCGATTTGTTAGAACAACCGACTTTCCGTCCTGAAATGACCACATTAATGATTGATGGCGGTAAGAAGCAAAAAGTACGCCCAGGCGATATCTTAGGTGCACTAACGGGCGATAATGGTATTGCTGGTGCTGCGGTTGGTAAAATCAATGTATTTGACCATTGTGCGTACGTTGCGGTTAAGCGTGATGTTGCACGTGAAGCATTACAAAAATTAGAAAAAGGCCGTATTAAAGGTCGTAATTTCCGTTCGCGTCAATTGCGCTAACCGAAATATAATCACCTTATAATCGTTCTACTATGCCGATGGTGTGCTTTACAGCGCCCCATCGGCTTTTTTGTCACTGTAATATGGTGATGACCGTATTCAACCAGAGTTTTTTAGTGTTGTATTTGATATCGCTAACAGGGTTATTTTGTAGAATGATTGTAACTTTACAGTGTTAAATGTACCTGTTTCGTATATAAATGAGCATTATTAAGTGAATGATTTAAGGTAATGACATCGTGTTGCTATCTGTCTTATATTTTAACAAGAGTATCCATCTATGCATCAAGAATTGATTGGATTGACGATTGCAGGCCTTGGAGTATTAGGTCTTGGATGTCAATGGCTTGCATGGCGTATGAAATTACCCGCGATTTTATTATTGTTGATTGCAGGCTTAGTTATTGGTCCTGTTGCCGGTATCTTTAATCCGAATATCCTGTTTGGTGATTTATTGTTTCCGCTGATTTCATTAGCTGTAGCGGTGATTTTATTTGAAGGTAGTTTAACGCTTAACTTTGCTGAAATAAAAACGGTGCGGAAAAACGTTAAAAGTATTGTCACTATTGGTGCCATTATTACGTGGATTATTACCAGTGTTGCCACCCATTATTTATTAGATTTTAGCTGGTCATTGGCGTTCTTATTTGGTTCGATGACCGTTGTGACAGGGCCTACGGTGATCGTGCCGTTATTACGCACCGTAAGACCACAAGCAAAACTTGCCAATATTTTGCGCTGGGAAGGGATTCTGATCGATCCGATTGGGGCTATCTTTGTGGTGATCGTGTATGAGTTTATTGTGTCTAGCAGTAAAATGCACAGCTTAGAAGTGTTTGGCTTAATGCTATTAGTAGGGTTAGTGATTGGTGCTGTTGCTGGGTGGCTGATTGCTTATGTGCTACGTAATCACCTTATACCTGAATATTTACAACCCTTTGCAGTGTTAGTCGTTGTACTCGGTGTGTTTGCAGGATCGAATGCACTTGAATCTGAAGCCGGATTATTAGCAGTAACGGTGATGGGGATGTGGCTAGCGAATGCAAAAGATGTCGATATTCGTCATATTCTTCATTTTAAAGAAAACCTGACTATTTTATTAATTTCAGGCTTATTTTTAATTCTAGCATCCCGTATTCAATTGGCTGATTTCCATGCATTAGGGTGGGGAGCTATTACCTTATTTGTGGTTATTCAATTAGTGGCTCGACCTGCTTCTATTTTTATCTCAACGATGTTTAGTCAGTTAGCGTTTAAGGAAAAGTTATTTTTAGCTTGGGTCGCGCCAAGAGGTATTGTGGCCGCGGCAATTTCAGCATTATTTGCGCTTAAATTAATAGATGATGGTGTTGCTGGCGCGCAATTATTAGTTCCGCTGACCTTTATGGTGATTATCGGTACGGTGGTATTACAAAGTTTAAGTGCGCGTCCTATTGCTCGATTATTAGGGGTTGCCGAACCGTCACCGAAAGGCTTTTTAGTGGTTGGTGCGAATGATGTCGCTCGACAAATTGGACTTGCCCTTCAAAAATATGACTGTCGCGTGGTGATGACCGATTCTAACTGGGATTATATTCGTGCAGCACGAATGGCGGGTTTAGAGACTTATTATGGTAATGCGGTTTCTAGTCATGCTGATGAATATTTAGACTTAATTGGGGTTGGGCATTTATTAGCACTTACGCCAGATAAACATTTTAATGCGGTCGTCGCGAATCATTACGAAACTGACTTTGGATCGCGTAATATCTTTCGCTTAAATGGTCGTCGTCATAATAGTGGCTTAGAAAAACATTCTGCGACTCAAGCGCATAGTAGTGCGGTACTTTTTGGCGATGATATTAGCTATAAAGAATTGGCCAGTTTAATTAATCAAGGCGCAGAAATTAAACATACTAAGTTAAGTGATAATTTCACTCTTGATGATTATTATCAGCAATATAAAGGTGTATCACTGATTCCGTTGTTTGGTGTCGATCTCAAGCAAAATATTCATCTATTTACAGAGGCCTCAACCGTAGAAGCCAAAGCGGGGTGGACCATTATCGCGTTAGTGAAAGAAACTGATTAACGGTGATAATCAGTAAATCTTAACTAAAATACAAAAAGCACCGTGATGGTGCTTTTTTATCCCCAATAAGCGCGTGATGAAGTTCACGGTTTGATTAAAAATAACGACAATTAAGCGTTACGTTACCCACTAAAAGCAGTTACAAAAGTTACATAGGGGCTATTTTTGACACTATCTTTTATTTTTGGATAGAAAGTCGCATTGTTTTTTATTTAGCGATGAAGTTTTGGTATTAATATCACATCGAGTGTTGTGAAAAAAAGTGTGATTTTCTTTATTTTATAGATTTATCAATAGATGTTTTATATATTCCTTTTAGAGTGCATTGTTATAATGTGATATTCCTCCATGTAACATCTGATTATTTTGATGTGAATGTTTCTAAATGTAACGAATATGTTTTTTACGTAGTTTTAGTAAAATAATAAACGTGATTTATCTCAATTTTACTTATCTTTTTTACCTTTATTATCCTCCGCAATCACAGAGTACTTGGTCGTATTCTGACAATAAAAATAGCTGTACAAAAAATAATAAGATACAGCACATCATTAAATATCGGGGGATTTTATAATGATCAAGCAACAGATGTTGGCAAACAAAACCTTACTAGCGATTGCCGTGAGCTCGTTAATGTTCACTGTGGGTTGTAATAATGATGATAATATCAATTCAAGCAGTGAAACGAAGCAAAAGCCACAACTTGCTGCTAAGTTTGAAAATATTTTAGATCGCACCGGAACTCCTTTGCATTTAGCCGAGGTGGGGGCGGGTAATCATATGGCTTATACGCCATTGCACGATGATGGTGCGTGGCATGGGCATTTATTACCGGATCTAAAAGCGTATCCTGAGAATAAAGGCGGTTTTGGTGTAACGGCAATCGCTGAAGAATATAACACTTCGGTTGCAGAGTACTTTGATAAGCTTTCGATTTTAAAAGATGGTCAACCTGTTAATTTTACAGCCAACGCATACAGTATTCCTGGCGCTTTAATTCAAACCATGACCGCTGACGGTATTACAGTAGAAATGAAGTTACAGTTTGTTTCTTCACGTTCTTCGATTGTTGAAACCATGATTAGCAATGATACTGGTGCTGATATAGCGCTAGTTTGGAATGGTAAACTGGTTGACGGCTATTATGCTAAAGATGGAGTTGCAAATCCTGAAACCGTTGCTGAAAAGCTGCCGAATTTAACGCGTGATATGACCGCTGATAATAACGGTAATATTGAGCTTCAATTTGGTGCAGAGCGTGATTCATGGTGGGTACGTACTCGTGGCGATTCGGCATTTAATATTCAGCGTAGCATCACCACTGAGACCCATGTCAATGGCTTAGAATATCAATCAGTCGCTAATATCGGTACTGTTGCGGCTAAAACTATTTATACCGTATTTACTCACACGCTAACCGCTAATGAATGGCAACAAGAGCAGCCAATTGTTAAAGATATTTTGGCTAATCCAATCCATTATATCAACGCGAGCACAACCCGTTGGGAAAATTACCTAACGAATGGCCTCGTTAATAAAAATGCAACCCCAGCACAAGAGCGTGTTGCCGTAAAAGCGATGGAAACCCTAACTGGTAACTGGCGTAGCCCCGCTGGTATGGTGAGTTATGATACGGTGACACCATCGGTAACTGCACGTTGGTTCTCGGGTAACTTAACCTGGCCGTGGGATACATGGAAACAAGCGTATGCAATGGCGCATTTTAACCCTGATTTAGCGATGGCAAATATTCGCACTGTATTTGAGCATCAAGTTAAAGCTGATGACGTGTTACGTCCATACGATAAGGGTTATTTGCTTGATGTGGTTGGCATGAATATGTCTGAGCAGCGTGGTAATGCACTGGGTTCAACAGAATTTAATGATGCTCAAACATGGAATGAGCGTAATACCAAACCATCATTGGCGTCGTGGGCAGTGTGGGAAGTTTACACAACCCTCAAAGATAAATATAACCGCGCCGATGAAGCACAAGCTTGGCTACAAGAAATGTATCCTCAGCTGGTGGAATATCATAATTGGTGGTTAACAGCACGTGATACTAACCAAAATGGTATCCCTGAGTACGGCGCAGCAGTTGATCCGGAACATACTAAAGATGGCCTGCTTATTTATAAGTACAAGCTAGAAGGTGATACCGAATGGCAAGTTGATTATGGGATTGATAAATACAATGCGTTATTAGAATCTGGTAATTATGTTGATATCAGTAGTCCTGCACAAACCGCAGCATCGTGGGAATCAGGACGTGATGACGCCGCTGTCTTTGGCTTTATTGATACCATTGCTGATGCACAAGGTGTAATAGATCTTACTTCTGAGCAAGCAAAAGTAATTGATCAGCTTGGGCGCTATGCAAATGAAAAATATCAGTTTAATAATAAAGTAACAATTACCAAGAACAGTAAAGGCGAGTCAGTTGTAAAATATACTGATGAAAGTCTTATTAATAATGAGTTACTGAATAAGGCTAAGAAAGACTGGCAGGTCAAATTTAGTGAGAACAAAGATGCTTCTGGTGAGGTTATTGGTTACTCACTGATGCAAGAATCTGTTGACCAAGCATCATATTGGTATAGCGATAATACATATTTAGCACAAATAGCGACGGTCTTGGGCTACAACGCACAAGCGGCTGATTTTACCGCTAAGGCTGCTGAAACTAAAGATTATATCAACCAATGTATGTTTGATCGCGAGACTGGTTTCTACTACGACATTAATATCGATGCCAATCAAGCGCGCTCATTAAATAATGGCTGTGCAGGTAATCCGATTGTTGAGCGTGGTATGGGCGCTGAAGGGTGGTCGCCACTGTTTAATGGCGCGGCTAATCGTATTACTGCAGCGGCAGTGGTTAAGAATATGATGGACCCGAGCAAATTTAATACCACAGTACCGTTAGGAACAGCTGCAGCTGATAACCCAGCTTATGGTGCTGATATCTATTGGCGTGGCCGGGTGTGGGTTGATCAATTCTACTTCGGTGTTAAAGGGATGGCGAATTACGGTTATACCGAGCAAGCTAATGAGATGGTTAATAAATTATTTAAAAATGCCGAAGGTTTAACCCTTGATCGTCCAATCCAAGAGAACTACAACCCAGAAACAGGGGCAGTACAAGGTGCCAATAACTTCTCTTGGAGTTCAGCACATTTATACATGCTTTATAATGACTTTCTAAAATAGTTTTGAAACGATAGATTATTGAGTCTATCGTTTATAACGCTGTTAGCGGGTACTTTTCCCCTTGTACCCGTTTAAAATCACGCCAATGCAAATCTACTTGTTCTATTGAATGTGTAGCCTTGTATTGGCGTTTTTTTAGTCAATTAAATCTTGCGCTTTTAATTGGGCTAAGATCATTAATGTGGCACTTGAGCTAATGTCAGTATCACTACTAGTAAGCCATCGAATTTCTTCAATTTCAGATGCAGGTAATAAATCACCATTATATTCTGCATAGTAACAGGTCATTTTAACCATTGTTCCAGCCGCTTTGCCATGGGCTTGAGCCTGAAAGCTGCCCGCATAGCACAGTGATGTAGGAATAAGATCAACCGATAGCTCTTCTTGTATTTCACGGACTAAGGCTTGAGTGTCTGTTTCGCCAGCATCTCGTTTACCCCCTGGAATATAATAAGCGGTTTTTCCATATGAGCGTGCGCCGAGCAGTTTTCGTTGTTCAATATGAAGCCAAGCAAGTTTATCAATAGATTGAGGTGTATTCACAGTAGTCTCCTTTACTGTCAATAGTGTAACAGTTTCAGCAAAGATAAAAAAAGTGACTATCATTATTTCAATCTATGTTTGCATTTGTGTTGCGGGTCAATTTATATAGATCCATGTCTATTGAATATGTTCATAGGCATAATCATCAGCCCTTATAGGTCATTGATGGTTAAAGTTTACTTTATCTTTAACTAAGGAATACGGTGTAATGAAATTCCGCTTAACGAGTACTTCTTATATATTATTAGTTGCTGTATTTTTTGCAGCAATTCAAAACATCGCTTTGTGGAAGCATTTAAGTGAATTGTTTGCTGAAAATACCACCAATAATGGTATTTTTATTGCTACGATCCCATTATTTATTATCGCCGCACTTAATATTATTTTTAATTTACTGCTTTGGCCATGGCTACAGCGGCCATTAGTTGCGATTCTGATCTTTATCTCAAGTTTAGTTACCTATGCGATGTATAGCTATGGGGTCTATTTTGACTACGGGATGATTGTAAATGTATTTGAAACTAACCCAGCAGAAGCAGGAAGTTATTTCTCTATTGCAGGTATGGTGTGGATAGTTGCCATTGCGATTATTCCGATCACCCTATTGTGGCGGATCAAGGTTGTTTATCGCTCTGTGGTAAGAGAGTTAATTGCGCGCAGCGTGAGTATTTTAATCTCCGTACTGGTTATTGTGGTGATTGCCGCTGGTTATTATAAAGATTACGCCTCATTGGTGCGCAATCACTCAGAAATTAAAGCACTAATTAATCCTACTAATTATATTTCAGCTTCTTTCCGCTACGCAAAATATCAATTAATTGAAGCGAATATGTCATTTACCAAGCTAGGAATAGACGCTAAAGATGTCCATAAAGGCGATAAGTATAATGTGGTAGTCATGGTAGTTGGGGAAGCGTCACGTTCTATGAACTATTCGTTAAATGGTTATGATCGTGATACCAATCCTGAATTAGCAAAACGGAATGTGATTAGTTTTTTAAATGTTAAGTCATGCGGAACCGCCACTGCTGTTTCGTTACCGTGTATGTTTTCAGTAATGACCAAAGCGAACTATGACGCTATAACTGCTCGTCATCAAGATACCGCTGTGGATATTTTGCAGCGAGCAGGTATCGATGTTTCTTGGAAAGATAATGACAGTGGTTGTAAAGGGGTCTGCGATAGGGTGAAGCATATTGTCATTAACGCTGATGTGGATCCTAAACTGTGTCACGATGGTACCTGTTACGATGCGGTGTTGCTTAAAAACTTACAGGCTCAAATTGATGATGCGAAGCAAGATACATTTATTGTACTGCATATTATCGGTAGCCATGGTCCGACTTATAACGATCGTTACCCCGCGAAATTTAAGGTGTTTAAGCCAACCTGTAATACCAGTAATTTACAAGAATGTAGTCGTGAGCAGGTAACTAACACGTATGACAATACCATTTTATACACCGATCATATTTTAAGTAGTGTGATTGATATGCTTAAAAGTGATGATCATAAGGCGAATACAGCGATGATTTATATGGCTGATCATGGTGAATCACTGGGTGAAGATGGGGTCTATTTGCATGGATTACCGTATTCAATTGCCCCAAAAGAGCAAACAACCGTACCATTGATTTTATGGCTATCGCCTGCTTATCAGCACAGCCAACATATAAACCGCCAATGTTTACAGCGTGAAGCTGTTGCTGGTGGTTATTCACAAGATAATTTATTTCATTCTTTATTGGGGATGATGGACGTTAAAACCAAGGTTTATGATCCTAAATTAGATATATTTGCTCAGTGTCGACAGTAAGATTATAAGGTTATAAAAAATAAAAGAGGGCTTTTAATGGTATAAGTCCTCTTTTACTTTTATTTCATTGCCTAAAAGGTATGATCTAATCATAAACTAACTAACTAACTAACTAACTAATTAATTAAAATCATACAGAGAGAAAACCATGAAACCTGGTGCCACGGGCTTAAAACGCATTATTAATGCCACTGGATATTCGCTGCAAGGGCTAAAAGCAGCATGGATTAATGAAGCTGCTTTTCGTCAAGAAAGCATTTTATTAGTTGTGATGACAATTGTTTCATTTTTTATGCCAGTGACAAAAGTTGAGCGATTAATGATGATTGGATCATTATTTATTGTTGTTATTGTTGAGTTGATTAATTCAGCTATTGAAGCGGTGGTTGATCGTATCGGGCCTGAGCACCATGAATTGAGTGGTCGTGCTAAAGATATTGGCTCTGCTGCGGTATTTGTTGCGCTGGCTTTAGTGGTGATCACTTGGGGCAGTATCTTATTTTTGTAATAATGATTATCGCAATGTAAGACGTTGTTAATTAACGCCAGTATTTTTAGTGATGAAAATACTGGCGTTTTTTAGTGCCGCTAACAAATAGTAAGTTTTGTTATCATACGGTAATTATAGTTTCTGGGTTGCCCAAAGGTGCAATAAATCCGTTGCAATCGTCGCCGCTGCAAGCGCAGTAATATCGGCATGATCATAAGCGGGTGCAACTTCAACCACATCCATACCAATAAGATTAATGCCTTGTAAGCCTCGAATGATTTTGAGTGCTTTATCTGAGGTGATACCACCACAAACAGGCGTCCCTGTACCCGGCGCGTAAGCAGGGTCTAAACAATCGATATCAAATGTTAAGTAAACCGGCATATCACCGACCGTCGCTTTAATGTTTTCAACAATCTGTGCCACACTCCAATCATTCGCTGTGTCGGCAGAGATAACATTAAAACCTAATTTATCGCTATGTTCAGTACGAATACCAATTTGTACTGAATGCGTCGGGTCAATTAAACCTTCTTTCGGCGCATGATAGAACATTGTACCGTGATCAAATTTACTGCCTTGATCGTAAGTGTCAGTATGAGCATCAAAGTGAATGAGTGCCATTTTACCGAATTTTTTTGCATGGGCGCGTAATAACGGTAGCGTAACGAAGTGATCACCACCAAAAGTAAGCAGAGTTTTCCCTTGTTCTAATAAACCTGTTGCATGCGCTTCTAAGCGTTCACACATTTGACCCGCATCACCACAATCAAACACTAAATCACCACAATCAGCGATTTTGATTGATTTTAAAAGGCTAAAATCCCACGGCCAACGTTTACCTTCCCACGCAAGATTGGTTGAGATTTGGCGAATAGCCCCAGGACCCATACGACTGCCTGAACGGCCCGTCGTTGCCATATCAAATGGCACCCCAGTAATAATAACATCAGCGTCTGACTCCATTGGTGAGAAGTTTAACGGTTGACGTAAAAAGCCAAAGGCATTGGCGTATAAAGAATAATCTGGGTAATTAGCTAGTGTTGTCATGGGGTTCTCCAACAACAATATTGTAGGGCAAAGGCCCACTAAAAGTCCTATCACTGCTTTTATGGTAGTGATAGGAAGTTCTAAAATAGGGAGACTAATTTATTAGTCTTAAATTGCGCGAACATCTTCTAGGTAGGTATACCCTTCAAGCCCATCAGCTAGTTCTTTGAGAATACTCTCACGTTCATTTTCTGCAAGGTGTTGCTCTGCCATTAACTGATATTGATGTAAAAATTCATTGGAATCTAAGTGTACATAACGCAACACATCACCCACGTTATCCCCACGATCAATATTTTCGATGTGATAACCGCCGTCAGCAGTACAGCGCACAACCGCGGTATCGGTATCACCAAATAAATTATGCATATCGCCTAAAATTTCTTGGTAAGCACCGACCATAAAGAAACCGATACGGTACGGTTGCTCATCACTCCACATCGGAACGGGCAGCGTGCTTTCTATGCCTTGATTCTCAACATATTGATCAATAGCACCATCTGAATCACAGGTGATATCTAAAATAATAGCGCGACGCTCAGGGGCTTTATCTAAATTGCTCAATGGCAGAATAGGGAACACCTGATCAATACCCCATGCATCGGGTAATGACTGAAACAATGAAAAATTGACAAAAAACTTATCAGCCAGACGTTCGTGCAACTCATCTAATAACGGGCGGTGAGCGCGATTTTTAGTTGATAATTTTGTTTCTAGTTCATGGCATAATCGTAAGCTGACTTGTTCTGCCCATGCTCTATCAATAAAGCTGATCATCCCAACCGCAAATAAGGCGTGAACTTCGGCTAAATCACTTTGGTTATCGTGGTAAAGCTCAACCAATGACCGATGATCGGTATGTTCAGTTAGCTCTTTCCAAGAACGCCACATGTTATGCAAAATATTCGGTGCATTCTCAGCGGGTGCAGTGATAGTTTCTACTTTATAACTTTCCACGCCCACAACATCCGTAATTAATACAGCGTGATGAGCGGTTAAGTTACGGCCTGATTCTGAAATAATGCGCGGCATAGGCATTGAGTATTCTTTACAAATATCACCTAAAACATAAACCACATTATTGGCATATTCATTGATGCTGTAGTTCATAGAACAGCTGCTTTGGCTACGTGTGCCTTCGTAATCAACCGCTAAACCGCCACCCACATCAACAGTAGTAATGCCTGCACCCAGTTTTTTAAGTTCAGCATAAACACGGCCGGCTTCACCAACACCATTACGTACATCACGAATATTGGCAATTTGTGAGCCTAAGTGAAAATGCAATAACTGTAAGCAATCAAGCATGTCACGCTGACGTAATTCTTCGACTACCGTTAGCACTTGTGAGGCAGATAAACCAAATTTAGATTTTTCACCGCCACTGGCTTGCCATTTACCCTTACCCTGAGAGGCGAGGCGAGCGCGTAATCCTAAGCGTGGTGTCACGCCAAGTTCAGCCGCTTCTTGTAAGATGATTTTTAGCTCAGAGAGTTTTTCCAGCACGATATACACTTCGTGACCCAATTTTTCACCAATTAATGCTAGGCGAATATATTCTCTATCTTTATAACCGTTACAGACAATCACTGAGCTTGCTTCTTGTGCCATGGCAAGCACAGCCATCAGTTCGGGTTTACTGCCAGCTTCTAAGCCTAATTGACGTTGTTGCTTAGCATATTGGCTTTTTAATATCTCACTAACCACTTCTTGTTGCTGGTTAACTTTGATTGGGTAGACCGCGAGATAATCACCTTGGTAACCGTAATTTTCGATAGCATGGTTAAACACACTGCATAAGCTATCAACACGGTGGTGAAGAATATCAGGAAAGCGTACCAATACTGGCAATGATGCCCCTGCAGCAATCAATTCATCGGCAAGTTGGGATAATCCAACGGTATTGGTCGGGTTATTGACATCGGGACGGGCAACAACTGAACCGTCTTGCGCTATATCAAAATAGCCTTGACCCCAGTAAGGTGTATTATAAACGTCACGGGCATTATTAATTGTCCAATCACTCATTGTTTAATCTCTTCCTGAGCGAAAATACTCCAGCCTGTAAAATACAGATGCATAACATCCCTGCGCGGCTGCAGTAAATATCGAAAATAGTATGGCGACTGACGCGATAATGGTCAGAATAAAAGTACGTGTTATTGAAATCTAGTTGTGCCGCTGTCGGCGTTATAGCATTTTCAATTACAAGCTACTGGGACTACCTGAACTGGCATCATCATTACAAGTCATGAACAAACGTAGTGTTCTTCTTGGTAGGTGAGGTTTGGCTTTAGTTGCTGCGTTGTCGCATACTTTATTGAGGCTAAAAAAAGCCCTCGAGTATAATGCGGCGAGAGTTTTCATTGTCATTACCCTTAAAGGTAGTGCTATTACAACAAGCACAGTATGACAGGGAATAAGAATGCCCGATGCAATCTCAGTCTACACCTCAAACCAATAATTGGGTGCGCTGCGATTAGACAATTGAATTGTTTTTAGCGCAAACAAAAAAGATTTGTCGTTATGATTAAATATAATTGTTACGATTAAAGATAAGGATAAACATTAACAGAGTAAGCATTATAACTGCGTATCTAGTAATAATGATATTTAACTAATTAGCCACTAAATGATTAAAATAACAAATGTAAAAATAAGATTTGTTATTGAAAAAGCAAACAAAGTAAGAAATGGTTAATTATAATACGTAGGTATAAATAATGTATTTGAGCTATTTAATGTAGTTGTAAATATGAAATTATTAATTTAGGAACGTATTAGTTCTTATTGTGAGGAGTAGTCTGTGGCAGGTGCAAGTTTATTAACATTGCTTGATGATATAGCAACCGTACTTGATGATGTTGCATTAATGACCAAAGTGGCAGCACGTAAAACTGCAGGTGTATTGGGTGATGATTTAGCACTAAATGCTCAACAAGTATCGGGAGTACGTGCAGAACGTGAATTACCGGTGGTATGGGGAGTAGCCAAAGGCTCTTTTAAAAATAAATTAATATTAGTGCCTGCGGCATTATTAATCAGTGCTGTTGCACCATGGTTAATTATGCCGATGTTATTACTGGGTGGTTTATTTCTCTGTTTTGAAGGCGTAGAAAAAATTGCTGAAAAATTATTTCATCATGATGTTGATGCTCAACACGAGACTGAACAGCGATTAACTGAAGAGGTTGATTTAGTCGCCTATGAACGTGAAAAAATAAAAGGGGCAGTAAGAACCGACTTTGTTTTATCGGCTGAAATTATTGTGATTGCGTTAGGTACCGTACAAAACCACCCATTTTTAACCCAAGCGATTGTGGTAAGTTTAATTGCGATTGTCATGACTGCAGGGGTTTATGGCGTTGTTGCTGGTATTGTTAAACTTGATGATGCGGGCTTATATCTTGTCAATCATAGTAAAGGTGCCGGTTTAAAACGCAGTTTTGGATCATTATTGGTCAATGTTGCACCTTATTTAATGAAAACATTAGCAGTGGTTGGCACTATCGCGATGTTTTTAGTCGGGGGCGGTATTGTGGTACACAGCATCCCACCGTTGCATGGTGTGGTTGAACATGCCGCACAGTTAGTTTCTTTTCCTGGTGCTCATTCTATTGTGCCACCGTTATTGAATGGCATTGTCGGTATCGTTGCAGGAATAGCGGTGCTGGTAGTTATTACATTAATTAATAAAATACGCGGTAAGTCAGCACACTAATATTTATTATTAAAGTAAGTATAAAAATGAAAATGCCTACCATGCACTCGTAATAAGTGTATGGCGGGCATTTTTTATTTATTGATAATTAATCATTATTACCAAGTATATTTAATACCCATGCGGTAACGGGTTTGACGGTTATCCGTGTAACGACTTTGGCTAACATTACCGACCTCGACGAATGGACGCCACATTGTGCCTTCAGCTGTTTTGTAGGTGTACATTAAACGGAAGTTATGCAGGTAGTTAGTATCTTTATTATCGAATTGTGGCAGTGCATTACCTTCCATTTCTTTCCAAATTTGGAATTCATATTGGTAGTCCCAATTATTGGTGTTGTAGCCTAACCAGAAATCGACTTCTTGAATTTTAGATACATAGTTTTCTTTATTGATATTTTGCTGATTGTAGTCCCAGAATTTCCACTTATAACGACCTTGTAAACGAATGCCGTTATCAAAACGGTAGTTTAAACGCGCGTAAGGTACATACACGAGTCCATCAGGCGTGAAATCAAGCGAAAGACCACCAATACCCATGATATTGTCAGTCAATTTCTTATAGTAAAATGCGGCGAATTCAGAACCATTCATTGTCATGCCATCAAACATGGTATTTTGCTGGTCATTGTTATAACGCGCGTCTAATTCAAAACCAATATTCTTACCAGTATCTAAAAACGCTTTAATACGATCGCCATGGCGGTTGGTGCCGTCGCGGTATTCATGACGATATTCAATCGTCGTTTTGTAATCATTGGCATAGCTAAAACTTGTTGCAGAAAAAAGGGTGGTCGCAAGGATTACTTTAGTAATAGTGTTCATTGATTGTCCTTAATTATAATGAGTTTTTTGCACTTGCTCTATCACCAAGAGCAAGCGTTAATTGTTATTGTTACAGCTAAGTGCCGTAGCTAATGGTGTTGCGATAATGGTGTTATTGAATATTACAAATAAGCATTGGCACTGTGAGCCGGTACTGTCGTTGGTCGCCAAGGATCTCCGGTATGCTCAAGCCATGGGATTAATTCTTCAGTGATTAATGTGTCGATAAGCATTGGGTTGCCGGCAGCAATATTGTCCATCTGATAAGGATCAATTTGATTGTCGTGCAACACATAAGTCAGTGGCTTACCAATTTTTCTATCAATCATTAAGGTATAACGTTGAGAACGGATCCCGCGGCGTCCATATGACTGACCGCCATATGGCATGAAGGTATAAAATTGTGATGTTGGTTGAATGTCACCCTCAATGCCTCGTAGCGTATTGGAAAAATTAGTGCCTTCAACAGTATCTGGGATTAGATCTTCCATCCCCATTAAACCCAGCATGGTTGGGTAAATATCAGGAGCAGAGAACAAGAGGTCGTTTTGTTGTGGATTCAATTTTCCCGGCCAGCGGAAAATCATTGGAATACGCATTGCTTCTTCATAATGAACATTTTTAGTCGGTTGGCCGTTAGATCCTAAACAGCAACCGTGATCAGAGAAAAACACCACTAAGGTATCTTCGGTAAGGTTGAGGCGATCTAATTCATCGATAATGCGTCCAAACTGCTCATCAACCCCGTTAACCATCGCCATATATTCTTTAAAGAATTGTGGGCCATAGCCCTCTTGGTAAGCGGTATCCCATTTAACATTGGGGCGGGTATTTAATTGTTGTGATGTTTTACCGCTGAAGCGATCTAAATATTTTTGTGGTACTTCATCATAAGGTGAATGGGGCGGATTCATTGATACTACAAGTGTAAATGGCTGATCTTGCTTACGATACTGACCGTTTTCATTGCGTAAATATTTAATCGCAATATCAGCTTCGTGCTCAGGACTCCATTGGTTGATACGTAGCGGTTTATCGCGGGTAGTATCATTGGTCCAATACATTGGTGTCATGTGCTTATCGTAAGTACCGTAGGCATACCAGAAATCAAACCCATGGCGGCGATCTGGGGCTGTCCAATCATTCCAGTACCGTCCTTCTGCTGGGTTATTGTAGCTAGGCACAAAAGGGGCTTGTGGCGCATCAAGGTGCCATTTACCAATGTAACCCATGCTATAGCCTTGTTTCTTTAGAACATCAGACCATGTTAGGGTGTTTTTCTTCAGTTCAATCCCGAAATCTTTCCCCCCAAATTGACCTTCAACACCTGTATGGCTATTACCTTGAATGCCGTTGCGATAAGGATATTGCCCGGTCATTAACATGCCGCGAAAAGGAGTACATAACGGAAAATTAGAGACCGCTTGACGTAACACCGCACTTTGACGCGCAAATTTATTAAGATTGGGCGTCATTGATGGATCTTGCTGCATAAAACCTAATGCTTGAGCGCGAAATTCATCAGGAAAGATGATGACTAAATTTGGTTTTTTTAATGATTTTTCTGAGCGTAATGTTGATGCGGTTGCCGTTGATGCTGTTGCTTGGGTATAGCCAGCAGATAAGGTTGCAGCAACGGCACCACTGGCAGCCATACCTTTCAATAATCCTCTACGCGATATAGACATTAACAAATCCTTATTAATTGAAAATATATTATCTGAGCATAAATCTTTGAACTGTTTCGGATCGTAAGCTAATGAAAGTTTTTTGGCTGTGCAATCGATCACATAAAAGAAATCGAAAGTAAAATAATGTAATTACCTGTTTTGTTGCAGTAAATATTATGGATAGTTAGCGCTATTTTATAAATTCAAAGGATGAATCTTTGGTTTATTTACTTTCGTTCTAGTATGATATAAAGACTTACGCAAGTTCGCATAAGTATCATTGAAAGATAACGAAAGAATGTGAAAGAGATCAAAAGTTTTATCCTTGTGCATTGTGGCTTTATTTTTTAGGTGTAAGCTTATTTCGAAATCAAGTGAAAGCAATTTTGGTTGATTTCAGAAGGAGACAAAAGTGAAAAGTGCAATTGAAAGGCGAATGGAAATCGTCAACGTGGTGAATCTAGAAGGAAAAGCCCGTGTCGAAGATCTCGCTGAAAAATTTAATGTATCAAGTGTCACTATTCGCAGTGATCTGAGTTTTTTAGAAAAGAATGGTTATGTTGTGCGCTCTCATGGCGCAGCGATTCCTAACTCAGGTGTGATTGCAGAATTAACGATTCATGAAAAGCGTCGGCATAACGCAGGAGTTAAATCACTCCTAGGCCAAGCCGCTGCCAAACTTATTCATAATGGTGACACCGTTATTCTAGATTCTGGGACAACAACCCGCGAAATCGCCGCCAGCTTAAAAAGCATGGAAAATGTTGTTGTCATGACCAATGGTCTGGATGTAGCAATGGAGTTAGCTTCAGCACCTGGTGTTGAAGTGTTAATGTCAGGTGGCGTTCTTCGTAAAGAGGCGTTATCTTTTTCAGGCTCACAAGCTGAAACTGGTCTAAAAAACTATCGGTTTGATAAGGTGTTTTTAGGCGTTGATGGTTTTGATTTGCGAGCAGGTATCACAACACACAGTGAACAAGAGGCGAGCCTCAATCGTTTAATGTGTGAAATTTCTGAACAAGTGATTGCTGTGGCAGATTCGACCAAATTTGGTAAACGTAGCTGCCACATGATCCGTGAGTTTGGGCATATTGATATCTTGGTAACAGATGCAGATATTCCTGAGGACTATTTAGTAGGTCTTCGAGAAATGAAAGTTGAAGTTATTATTGTCGAAAAAAAGCACTGACTGATTAACTCCATAATCGCATCACAGATTATGATTGTGGAGTTAATTAATGAACACCCTACAAACACTCGTTCAACGTCATAAAGCAGGTGGCAACAATGGTATTTATGCTGTTTGCTCTGCACATCCGCTAGTTATTGAAGCAGCATTTTCTCAGGCGTTGGACGACAACTCAGTTTTATTAATCGAAGCGACGTCAAATCAAGTTGATCAATTTGGTGGTTACACCGGAATGACACCCGTTGATTTTCGTCACTTTGTATTAGCAATGGCTGAACAATTCAAATTTCCTACCGACAATCTTATTCTTGGTGGCGATCATTTAGGCCCTAATCGTTGGCAACATCTACCCGCTGAAGCTGCGATGTTGAATGCCGATGAATTAATTGCGGCTTATGTTGCTGCTGGTTTTAAAAAAATTCACCTCGATTGTAGTATGTCTTGTGCTGATGATCCTATCCCATTATCTGATGACATTGTTGCCAAACGTGCTGCACGTTTAGGAGCTATTGCTGAAAAAACAGCGATAGCAACCTTTGGCTACAGTGATTTAGTGTATGTCATTGGGACTGAAGTTCCTGTCCCAGGCGGTGCTGCTGAAACATTAAATACTATTGAAGTGACTTCCCCACAAGCCGCAATGAAAACAATCGAAACCCATCGTTGTGCTTTTGAAGCTGAGAATATTGGCGATTGTTGGACGCGTGTAATTGGTCTTGTGGTGCAACCAGGGGTTGAGTTTGATCATACCGGCATCATTGATTATTGCTCAGAAAAAGCTAATACGTTAAGTGGTGTGGTTGATCATTTTCCTCATATGGTGTTTGAAGCACATTCTACTGACTATCAAACCCATGCAGCTTACCGTCAATTAGTACGGGATCATTTTGCTATTTTGAAAGTCGGCCCTGCACTGACATTTGCGATGCGTGAAGCACTGTTTAATTTATGTGAAATTGAAGCGGAAATAATTCCTAAAGCGTATTGCTCAAATTTAAGAGAACGCATTGAAGCACAAATGTGTGAAGCCCCACAGCATTGGCAAAAATATTATCACGGTAATGAATCTGAACAACGTTTTTCACGCTGCTTCAGTTTTAGTGACCGCATGCGTTATTACTGGCCTGATAGCGTTATTAATCAAGCCCAAGCAACGTTATTTAGAAATTTATCAGGGGTGGATATTCCATTGCCCCTTATTAGCCAATATATGCCACAACAATTCCAACACCTGCGTGAAGGTTTGATATCGTCAGATCCTAAGGCATTGGTAATAGACACTATTCGTCAAGTTTTACGTGCTTATTCTCAAGCATGTACTGAAAAATCAATCGTAGAGGTTTAAACACATGCAACAGTATTTAGGTTATTCAGAAGCAGAATTACAGCGTTTATCTGGTTATTGGACAGCGAAAGAAATTAATCAACAACCTGATTGTTGGGCGCAAACAGCCGCGATTATTCATGAATGTAATGATCAAATAAAAACCTTTATGGATGATGTATATAGCCATAAAAATCTACGTATTGTGTTAACAGGCGCAGGGACATCAGCGTTTGCTGGACGTTCATTAGCGTTAGGTTTATCTCAGCGTTTACAGCGTTGTGTGGATGCTATTTCAACCACTGATATTGTGTCAAACCCTCGCCAATGTTTCGCTGAAAATATTCCAACGTTATTAGTGTCATTTGCGCGCTCTGGTAATAGCCCTGAAAGTGTGGCTGCGGTTGAGCTTGCTAATCAAACATTAACTCAGTGCTTCCACTTAGTGTTGACCTGTAATGCTGATGGAAAGTTATATAAGTGTTGCAGTAATGATAAGCAATCACTTGCATTTCTAATGCCTGCGGAAACCAATGACCAATCTTTTGCCATGACATCAAGTTTTTCATCAATGATGGTAGCAGCTTTTTCGGTTTTAATGTATGGAAGCGATTACACGAAAGAAATCGAAAGCATTTGTAAGTGTTCTGTGGGTTTGATCAAAGATTTAAACACTCAAATAAAGGATACTGCTGCTCAGGCACTAGAACGGGTTATTTATTTAGGCAGTGGTGGTTTACAAGGTTTAGCCCAAGAATCTGCATTGAAATTACTTGAGCTAACTGCAGGTAAAGTTGTAGCAACTTACGACTCTCCATTAGGATTCCGCCATGGGCCAAAATCCATTGTTAATCAAAGCACTATGATTGTGGTGTTTATTAGTAATGACCCATATACCCGTCAATATGACCTTGATCTGTTAGCTGAAATTTGTCGCGATGATATTGCTGCTCGAGTGGTAGCGATTACAGCACAAGCGGATGAGATTGAAACTCGTGCTGATGTTATTCGCATTCCTAGCATGGAAGCAGCGACGGATATTGAATTATTGTTCCCTTATATGCTGTATGCGCAAATGTACTCTTTCCATCGTGCAGTTGCGCTAGGGAATACACCGGATAACCCATGTCCTACTGGTGAAGTTAACCGTGTAGTACAAGGAGTTACTATTCACGATTTATCTAATTAATTGAAATAATTACGCAAGGTAGAACAATCATGACAACGCCAAACATTGTATGGACACGAATTGATGAACGTTTGTTACATGGTCAAATTCGTATTACTTGGGGTAAACATTCAGGCGCTAACCTTATTTTAGTGGCTAATGATGATGCAGCTGAAGGTCCAAATGCGGCTTTTATGCAAGCAGGTATGAAAGCATCAGCGGGAGGGGAGTACGCAGTACGTTTCTTCTCAATTCAAAAAACAATTGATGTGATTGGTAAAGCTTCACCACAACAAAAGATTTTTGTGCTGTGTAATAACCCAACCGATATTGCACGTTTAGTGGAAGGAGGGGTGCCAATTACCCATTGCAACGTTGGTAATATGCATTACCACGAAGGTAAGCGTCAGATTAATAAAACCGTTTCTGTTGATGATAAAGATATTAATGCTTTCGAACGTATCGTTGCTAAAGGGGTGACTTGTACGATTCAAAACACCCCAGATCAAAAACCCATTGATGTACTTGAACTGGCTAAAAGCGCGGCGTAATCATACCGTTAGCCTTACTCCAAACGTGTAAAAAGGAATAGATCATGTTTTTAGAAGCTGCGTTAGTAGCGGTTTGGGCATTCTTCTGTGGTATCGATAAATACGATGTTGCATTGAATATCCACCGTCCACTTATTACGGGTCCTGTGGTGGGCTTGATAATGGGTGATATGCAAATTGGTTTGATTGCAGGTGCAACCTTAGAACTTGCTTGGTTAGGTTTAGTGCCTAACGCAGGTGCTCAGCCACCAGATGTAACGATGGGTACGATTGCTGCGGTTGCGTTTGCAGTGATGACGGGTCAATCAGCAGAAGTTGCAATGGGCGTAGGTATGCCGATTGCAGTAATGATGCAGATGTTGGTTATCGGTTTCTTCGCAATGACATCATTCACTATGGGTAAAGCGGATCGCTTTGCTGAACGTGGTGACTCTGCAGGCATAGACAAATTATTAATAATCACCATTTTATTGCGTGCGATGTTATATGCCGTGATTGCCTTTGTGACGGTTTACTTTGGCGAACATGCGGCAACTTGGATTGATGAAAATGCACCGAAAGCACTCCTAACAGGTTTAGGTATTGGTGCCAAGATGGTTCCTGCGATTGGTTTCGCAATGTTGTTGAAAATCATGTGGTCAAAAGAAGTGGCAGGTGTGTTCTTCATTGGCTTCGTAATGACGACCTATTTAAAACTACCAATTATGGCTGTCGCAATTATCGGCGCCTCAATTGCAGCACTGTACTACTTCTTTAGCGGTTCAAACAACGGCGGCTCTAATAACCAACCTGGGGAATTTGACGATGGCATCTGATATCACAGCGGGAACATTTCGCGATAAAAACACGCAAGAACATGTAAATTTGATTGATGATATCGATGCATATGAAGATACCACGCCAAATAAAGTGATCACCAAGAAAGACCTATGGATGTGTGCAATCCGTGGTTTATTCATGGAAGGTAACTTTAACTTCGAACGTATGCAGGCGGGTGGTTTTGCTTACTCAATTATTCCAGCGCTGAAAAAAATTCATGGCGATAACAAAGCGGATTTGGCGAAAGCATTAAAGAACCATCTACAGTTTTTCAATGCCTCACCTAAGCTGTTTACCTTCTTATTAGGTACAGCGATTGCGATGGAAGAGAACAAAGAAAAGCCATCAACGGTTAACGTAATGAAAGTGGCGGGTATGGGACCAACAGGTGGTATCGGTGACGCTATCGACCACATGACATTGATGCCATTAACGCTTGCGTTAGGTGCGTCAATTGCAATGGAAGGCTCTATTGCAGGTCCATTTGTATTCTTCTTCTTGTACCAAATTGTTCACTTTGCGGTTTACTTTGGTTTGATGTTCATGGGCTACAAAGCGGGTACTGCCGCGATGGTTAACATGAGTGATTCAACCGAGAAACTGGCAAAAGCCGCCAATATTATGGGTATCTTTGTGATTGGTGCGCTCTCCGCGACCTTTATTAAGGTGCAGACCACCCTCAGTCTCGAACTGGGGGGCAAGGTGGTGGACTTGCAAACCGCATTATTTGACAAGGTGATGCCGAATATTCTGCCGCTGATGTTGGTGTTCTTCATGCTCAAAATGGTGAAAGGCACAGGATTCTGGGCTAAGCCTCCAGTGTTGATTTTCAGCACACTAGCGGCAGGTGTTGTTGGTCACATGATGGGTGTTTTGTAATAAAGTTTTTTGTAACAAAGCCATTGTTTCATAGCGATGGTTGTCACTATCAATAATATCAAGGGGGAACATTGCTCCCCCTTATTTTCAAGGAAAGAATCATGATTGGTATCGTTGTTTCAGGTCATATTAACTTTGCATCAGGGATGGAATCGGCTGTTCGCGCTATTGCTGGTGAGCAAGAGCAAATGACATATGTGGATTTTGTTGAAACCATGTCTACCGATGAACTAGAACAAGCTTTACGTCAAGCAGTGAAAGATGTGGATAGTGGCGATGGGGTGTTGTTTCTAACTGATATCCCTGGTGGTTCTCCTGCTAATCGCGCCTTAGCAATAGTGATGGATACACCTAACGTTGAATTGATTGGTGGTGCTAATTTACCAATGATTGCTAACGCTGCTTTTGAGCGTGATGATGCTGACTTAACTGATCTTGTTGATACGCTGCTTGATATTGGTATGTCATGCATGAAAGACATGCGTCGTGAGCTTAATAGCATGATGACGCAATCGACTGAACTTGAATGTGAAGACGGACTGTAATTATGCGCTTTGCTCTTCATCCCCAACGTATATTCACCCCAACGGGAATTCGCTATAACCATTATGTGGTGGTGAATAACGGTAAGGTTGAATGCGTTATTGATAGCCGACCTTCTGATTGTGAAGTGATTGAATTAGACGGTCAAACATTAGTCCCTGGCTTTATTGATATTCATATTCATGGCCGTGCAGGCGCTGATGTTATGGATGCAACGCCAGCAGCTTTACAAACTATCGCCCAAGCATTGCCTGCTACAGGCGTAGTGGCATGGGTTGGAACAACCGTTACCGCACCGTGGCAGGATATTGTTTCAGCTTTACAGGTGGTGCGTAATTACTGTGAGCAGCCACAACAACAAGGCGCAACGTTATTAGGCAGCTTTCTTGAAGGACCTTATTTCACTGCGACTCACCGTGGTTCACACCCAACCCAATATTTAACCGCGCCAACCATTGCAGCCTTAACTGAACTAAAAGAAGTGGCGGCGGATTCATTATTGCGTGTAGCCCTTGCGCCTGAATATGATGGTGCCAATGAAGCGATTCAATGGTTAACCGATAATGGTATTAAAACCTCGATTGCACATACTAATGCCAATTTTGAACAAGTGACCCAAGCTCATCACCATGGTGCTGATTGTGGGGTGCATTTATTTAACGGTATGAGTGGCTTACATCACCGTGAACCGGGTTGTGCAGGAGCAGTGCTTTATCACGATATGTTAGTTGAACTGATTGCTGATGGTATTCATGTTCACCCAGTGATGATGGCATTGGCTTATCGCATCAAAGGTTACCAAGGCATGGCATTAATTACCGACTGCATGCGTGCTGGTGGTCTTGATGATGGTAAGTACCAACTTGGTGCGCAGATGGTTACCGTCACTAATGGTGAAGCACGTACTGATGATGGTTCATTGGCGGGAAGCACTTGCAGTTTAGATCAAGCTATCCGCAATATGATTTTGTTAGCCAATGTTCCTGAATGGGAAGCTATTCAGATGGCAACGGCGGTGCCTGCAAAATATTTAGGTATTGATCATCAATTAGGTTCGATAGCAACTGGGTATAACGCCAGTTTTGCCGTACTTAATAGTCAATTTGAAATTCAAGCAACTGTGATCGACGGTGAATGGTATTACCCATCATCGAATCAACAACAATAATTCGTCATCATTCACGCCTTATATAAGCGTGGTGAATAATGTAATGATTTAAGAGGTTTTTCATGGAAATTCGTCAACCAATTCATAGTCAGCATGCCAAGCAATTAGATACCGCGGGTCTTCGTGAGCAGTTCTTAATTGAAAATATGTTTCAAGCAGGTCAAATCAACCTTACTTACAGTCATATCGACCGGATTATTGTTGGTGCGGCCGTACCAACTACTGCGGCTATTGTGTTTGAAGGCGGTAAAGAAATCGGGGTTGATTACTTCTTACAACGTCGTGAATTAGGTGTGATTAATATTGGTGCACCGGGTTTAGTGATTGTTGATGGTGAAACCTTTGAAATTGGTTCACGTGAAGCGATTTATGTCGGTATGGGCGCGCAAGATATTCGTTTTGAAAGTGTGGTTGCGGATCAACCTGCACGTTTTTACTTAAATTGTGCCCCTGCTCATCACAGTTACCCAACCCGTAAAATTACCCGTGAAGAAGCCTCTCCAGAGCAAATTGGTAGTCAAGAAAACTGTAACGTTCGCACTATTTATAAATACTTACATCCTTCTGTGTTACCAACCTGCCAACTATTAATGGGCATGACGGAACTGGCAGCGGGTAGCTTGTGGAACACCATGCCATGTCATACCCATGAACGTCGTATGGAAGTGTATTTGTACTTTGACATGAGCCAAGACAACATCGTGTTCCATTACATGGGCGAGCCACAAGAAACGCGCCATATTGTAGTGCGTAATGAACAAGCGGTGATCAGCCCAAGTTGGTCAATCCACTCTGGTGTTGGTACAGCGTCTTATACCTTTATTTGGGGCATGGTGGGTGAAAACCAAACCTTCCACGATATGGATCATGTCGCGATGAGCGATCTTAAATAAGCCTTACTTTTTGACAGTTAAGCGTTAATTTATTTAGCAAGTAGTGCTCGCTAGCATTGGCGCTACTTTACAAGGATAGAACTCAATGAATATGTTTGATTTAAGCGGTAAAGTTGCGATTGTGACGGGTTGTAATACAGGTTTAGGCCAAGGCATGGCACTAGGACTTGCAAAAGCAGGTGCTGATATCGTGGGTATTGGTCATCAAGAAGCGCCTGAAACCCAAGCACAAGTAGAAGCATTAGGACGTAAGTTCCATTACATTACGGCTAACTTAATGGAACAAGATAAGCTTGAAAGTATTGTTGCAGAAGCGGTAGAAGTGATGGGGCATGTTGATATTTTAATTAACAATGCTGGCATTATTCGTCGTCAAGATCTGCTGAAATTCTCTGAAAGTGATTGGGATGATGTGATCAACATTAACCAAAAGACACTGTTCTTCTTATCCCAAGCGGTTGCTAAACGTTTTGTTGAGCAAGGCAATGGCGGCAAGATCATCAATATTGCTTCAATGTTATCTTTCCAAGGGGGTATTCGCGTACCGTCATACACCGCAAGTAAATCAGCAGTTATGGGTCTAACCCGCGCATTAGCGACTGAATTAGCTGAGCATAAGATTAATGTCAATGCGATTGCCCCTGGTTATATGGCGACTGACAATACTGAAGCGTTGCGTGCCGATGCTGATCGTAACGCGGCAATTTTAGAGCGTATCCCTGCTAATCGTTGGGGATTACCGTCTGATCTTGAAGGGCCTGCGGTCTTTTTAGCATCAAGTGCAAGTGATTACATTAATGGTTACACCATCGCCGTTGATGGTGGTTGGTTAGCACGCTAAGGAGAGCAGATCATGGCAGCATTAGGTTCAAAAGAAACGATTTTAACGGCAATGAAACGTGTTTATCGTTACCAAGCCCAAAACCAAACCCGTAGTGTGGTACGTCGTAGTGGTAAAACCCGTTTTATTAAGGATACTGACTGGGAACGTGGTGTATTTTGGTCTTGTGTTTCAGCGGCATGGTTAGCAACGGATGATAATGAATATCTTGATGGGGTAATGAATTATACCCTCCATACTGGTTTTCGCCCTGGGCCTAATGATCGTTTTGCTGATGATCATATTTGCTGCCAAGCCTACCTTGATGTTTATCCATTAATTGATCAAATTGAAGCGTTAGAGCCAACCATTAAAGCGTTAGATCTTATGGTTGAGAGCCCACAAGCGGGTCGTAAAGATTGGTGGTGGTGTGACTCATTATTTATGGCACCGCCAGCATTTGCGGCATTAACCCAACGCACAGGTGATGCTAAATACCTTGATTACATGAACACCGCATTTTGGGATTCTGTTGAGCATCTACTCGACCCTGATACGGGTCTGTTCTACCGTGATTACCGCTATATTCCTGATGGTAATGGTGGCGAGTTACGTGAAGCTAATGGCAATAAAGTCTTTTGGAGCCGTGGCATTGGCTGGGTATTAGCCGCTATACCACGCTTATTAGCGCGTATGCCTGCCGATTATCCACACCGTGAAAAGTATTTGGCGCTATTTACCTCACTGGCTGCTGAAGTGATTAAATATCAACAAGCGGATGGTTTTTGGCGTACAAGTTTACTCGACCCTGAAAATTTCCCTGCACCAGAAAGCAGTGCCACGGCATTGTTCTGTTACGGCTTAGCATGGGGTATTAAGCAAGGTCACCTTGACGCTGATATCTACATGCCAGTGGTTGAGACTTCATGGACGGCATTACAAACCTGTATTCACGATAACGGCATGATGGGTTGGGTACAATTACCTGCGTTTAACCCACGTGATGTCGCCTTTGAACATAATATTGACTACGGTGCAGGGGCGTTTTTATTAGCTGCCACCGCTGTTGCTGATTTAGTGTCATAAATAAAAAATAACGTCAATGTAAGTTGGTGAAAGCTAGGTAACTTCAAGCCGATTTGCTCGTCAGGTCGGCTTTTTTTTGATTCATTGTGGATTAACTAAAAACGATAAATAAGGATATTATAATGAATAAGTTAGTCATCATAGCTGCTGCTGTGACTGCAAGTATGACAAGCTACCATGTGGTTGCTGAAACAGCAGTATCGGTTGTAGGTACACCCGTTGCTGCAGTATATAACATCAATCATGCCAAGGTTGCTCCTGTTATTGATGGTGTTGCTAATAAAGGTGAGTGGACATCAGCCCAAGCGTTAACCGATTTTACCTTTCCTTGGCGTGATACACCTGCGCCAGCAACAACATTTAAAGCAGTGTGGAATGCAGATGCACTCTATTTTCAATACGCAGTGACGGATGCGAATGTCGCGATTGGCACTGATCCTGAGCGTGCTATTTTAGATTCAGATCGGGTTGAAATATTTCTCGCAAAAGATGCTAATTTATCCCGTTATTACACCATGGAAATTGATCCTAAAGCGCGCGTATTTAGTGCAGAAGCCAGTTACGACATGGTCAATAAAAAACGGGCATCATTAGACAGTAATTGGACTTGGAAAGGCTTAGAAACTAAAGCAAGTTTAACCGATAACGGCTATGTTGTTGAAGGTAAACTGCCACTGCAGACATTGACCGATTTATCGCTATGGCAAAATAAACAACAAACACAATTGCTATGTGCATTAATGCGGGCTGAGTTTACTCAACAAGCTGACGGTAAGTTGGATATGGGCTGGATGACTTGGGTAGATCCAAAAACACCTACGCCAAACTTTCATAATCCACAAACCTTTGGTACGTGTCGTTTAGTTAAATAACCGTCAGTAAAGAAAATCCTAAGGGATAAAAGAAGGTTTATGCTCGTATTTAGCCAATACGGTATAGGCCTTTTTTTATTTTAAACACATAGTTTTTATTGTTAATTGATAGCTTTTAAGCGTGAATGACTGCAAATATTGGGATAATCATTAAAGTCTGTGAGATAATACTTAGTTAAGGTATAAATCAGTCATATTAGGACTGGATTTATTCTCTCCGAGATATTTTTTATTGTATTCCCAATCGAGTTAGTGGACTTAATGATACGTATTAATGAAGTTAAATTACCGTTAGATCATAGTGAAGTCGCTTTACATGATTTTGTCATCAACAAGTTATCGATCAATAAAGATCAATTGGTTGATATTCACGTTTTTAAACGCGGTTATGATGCCCGTAAAAAGAATGATATCTATCTGATTTATACTTTAGACATCACCTTGAAAGATGTTGATGAAGAGCAATTATTAACGACATTTGCTAACGATCATCAGGTGAAAGCATCACCAGATACTAGCTATAAATATGTTGCTCAAGCACCTAAAGATTTAACTGAACGTCCAATCGTGATTGGTATGGGCCCGTGTGGTTTGTTTACTGGACTTATTCTGGCGCAGATGGGTTTTAACCCTATTATCTTAGAGCGCGGAAAATCAGTGCATGAGCGCGCCAAAGATACTTTCCGTTTTTGGCGTACACGTGAGCTAAACACAGAATCAAATGTACAATTTGGTGAAGGTGGCGCAGGTACGTTCTCTGACGGTAAATTATACAGCCAAGTAAAAGATCCACATTTCTTAGGCCTTAAAGTTAAACAAGAATTTGTTGCAGCAGGCGCACCAGCTGAAATTATTTATGTTAGCAAGCCTCATATCGGTACCTATAAACTGGTGACGATGGTTGAAAAAATGCGCAGTAAAATCATCGAACTTGGCGGAGAAATTCGTTTCGAAACTCGCGTTGAAGAAATTAATATTGATGATAATCAAGTCACTGGCGTAACATTATCAACCGGTGAAGTGATTCCATCAAAGCATGTGGCATTAGCCATTGGTCACAGTGCGCGTGACACTTTCAAGATGCTACACGATAAAGGTGTTCATTTAGAAGCTCAATCGTTCTCGGTTGGTTTCCGTATTGAACATAAGCAAGCAATGATCGATGCAGCCCGTTTTGGTAAAAATGCAGGTCATCCATTACTTGGTGCCGCGGATTATAAACTGGTTCACCATTGTAAAAATGGTCGTTCAGTGTATAGCTTCTGTATGTGTCCTGGTGGGGTAGTTGTTGCCGCAACATCAGAGCTTGAGTCTGTGGTAACCAACGGTATGAGTCAGTATTCACGTAGTGAGCGTAATGCTAACAGCGCGATTGTGGTGGGTATTTCACCTGAAGACTTTGCAAACGATCCAATGCAAGGTATTGCTCTGCAACGTCAGTTAGAGCGTAATGCTTATGTTCTTGGTGGTAGCAGCTATGATGCACCTGCACAATGTGTTGGTGATTTCTTAGCGGGTAAAACGATCAGTCAGATGGGTGATGTTGAGCCGTCTTATAAGCCAAATGTTAAACTGACAGATTTAAGCACCAGTTTGCCTGCTTATGCAATTGAAGCGATCCGTGAAGCATTGCCAGCGTTTAATAAAAAGATCAAAGGTTTCTCAAACGCCGATAGCATGCTAACGGGTGTTGAGACACGTACTTCGTCACCGGTACAAATTAAACGTGGTAAAGATTACCAAAGCATTAACACCAAAGGTTTATACCCTGGTGGTGAAGGTGCAGGTTATGCTGGTGGTATTTTATCTGCGGGTATTGATGGCATTAAAGTTGCCGAAGCGATTGCGCTTGATATGTTGAATGCGTAATTAGTTAAATATAAAGGTGTAATAGCAGTGAATTAACATTTTGTTATTCCACCTTTATTATTGTTTATATATCCCAATAGTTATTTTCTTCTTTTTGTTCTGCATTTTATCTCTATTTATTCTCTTATTTTTAAAATAATAGCTTGATCTAATATTTGTTAACTCTATGAAAGTGATTGTTTTAACTTATTGTTTATAAGGTAAAAAAAATTAACATAATGAAAATAGATTATTTATATTACTAATAAGAATATCAATTATCGCTATTTGTCATTTTTAATGTAATTTTTATTCATCATTTAAAGTTGCTAGCCATGCTGAAATATTTGGTTACAATGGCGCGTAATAACAGTAAATAGCCTGTGTCGATAGATAGAGTGCTAAGGGGTTACTGATAGTAATAATATGGAAATATAGTCGGATATAAATAATAAATGTTAAATGAAAGGCGGTTCTTTTTATCACTAATGCCATATTTGTTATTGTTTATAGCAGGTGTTGTTGATTCGGTTGGTTTTTTACACCTTAAAGATGGGGTGTTTGCTTCTTTTATGAGTGGTAACTCGACCCACATGGGGATGATGCTCAGTTATCATGATTACCCACGTGCTTCTGTTTATATTGCCATATTAGGTATCTTTATTATTGGGGCAATGTCAGGCGAGTTAATTGCATTATCCAGTCATCGATTCTACCGTGGTGTGGTTATGGTCTCGGTATCAATTGTGCTGCTATTTGCGACTATCATGCAATACTATGTGCCTTTTTTGGTGGTTAATTTTATTATTTGCTATGGCATGGGAATGCAAAATATTGCCTTGCGCTTAACCATTGAAAAAGCGATACCATTGACTTATGCCACTGGGTATTTAGTCAATATTGGTCGATTATTAGCATTGGCGATTGTAGGTAAAGGCGAACCAAAGCGCTTGATGCAATATCTGTGTTTGTGGGGCTCATTAATCAGTGGAGCAGTAATAGGAGGGATTATTATGCAGACCATACCTCAATATTCATTATTACTACCATTAGCATTAACCACTTTAATTGCAATTACATTGCTTTATATTGAGCATAGTCACCGCTCAACGCCGATTGATACTGAATTGTAATCACGCGTATCGATTCACACTGTAAATAATAACAAAGCCAGCAAAACAATTGCTGGCTTTTTTTGTTCGCGATAGCTTTTAAGCTGCTAAAATAGCATCCCGCATTTTACAGATAACATCTTGTTTTTGTTCTGTTGTTAATGTGCGTAATGGTAAACGAGGATTGCCAGCATCAATATCATGTAACATCATTGCTGTTTTACCTGCCGCAACACCGCCGTATTCAACTAATACACGAATCAGTGCAATCACATTGTCCATTTTATTGATTACAGTTTGGTGATCGCCTTTAGCGAAAGCATCAATCATGTCGTGATAAAGTGGTGCAGCATAATTATAAGTACTACCCACAGCACTGATTGCGCCAACCGCTAATGCGCCAGGGAAATGCTCATCAACGCCCCACGGTACATCAAACTTACTATCACAAACACGTAAACAGCGCTGGTATTCATATAAATTCGTGCTATTAAATTTCACCCCGTATAAGTTAGGAATCACTTTATCAGCAGCAATTAAGAATTGTTCCATATCAACGGTTACGCCACTCATTTCTGAATGGTAGTAATAAAACCCTTTTGATGGCGCAGCTTCAGCGACCGCTTTGCAATAGTTAACTAGATCGGTAACATTATTAGGTTTAAAGAAACAAGGTCCAATAGCAGAAGTCGCATAAATGTCTAATTGATCAGCATGGCGGGTTAATTCTAGGGTATCGGCAATACTTAAAGCACCCGTATGAATAATTAACTTTAATTTACCAGCACTTGCTTGTACCCAACGTTCTGCAACCGTTTTACGTTCAGCAACTGAACAATGAATACCTTCGCCAGTTGTTCCTAAGACGTAAGCACCGACAATATTGGTGGCAATTAAATGCTGAGCAATTGCATCAATAGCGACGTAATCAATTTCACCATTGGCTAAAAATGGCGTATGAGGGGCTGCAATTAAACCTGTTAGCTTTTCCATGTCTCAGATCCTTATTGTGAAGTTTTACTTCCAAATATAAATATTTTTGGAGTTGATGTATCATACGAAGTGATATTTAGGTTGGCAATAAAAAACAAATGACTTTTAGGGCTTTTAATGGAAACTGTGATCTATTGCTATTAATTGATAGTTGAAATTTATAAAATATTTTTTTATCGCTATTTTAGGTTGAAATGATCATTGGATTGGATTTTGGAGTGAAACTTCATAATGATAATACGATAAAGATCGTCACCGAAGCTGAAGAATTGCAAGGATAACCTATGAATACAGCAATAGACGCGATTCAAGTGGGTAAAATTTTAGATACATTAGGCAGTTTGCGCGATAGTTTGACACCATCAGCGCGTCGAATAGCTGATTATGTATTAGCGCAACCTCAGCGTGTTACGGAACTCTCAATTGCCGAACTATCTCAACAAGCCAAAGTCGGTGAAGCCAGTATTATTCGCTTTTGTCGTGTGCTTAATTTTAAAGGTTTTCAAGATCTTAAAATGAAGTTGGCGATTGAAGTGGCAACGCCTAATGATGTTGAAAAGCATATGCTTGATACTGAATTAACGGCTGATGATAACGCCGAACATATAGGTCGAAAACTGCAGCAGACGATCAATAATGTATTAGGTGAGACATTAAATTTATTAGATTTTTCTGAATTAGAAGCGGTTGCTCGTGCTTTTCAACAGCAAAAACGGATTTATTTTTTTGGGGTCGGTTCATCGGGTATTACAGCAGAAGATGCTAAGAATAAATTAATGCGTATTGGTTTGGATGTTGATGCGTTAACCAATAATCATTTTATGTATATGAAAGCGTCACTATTGAGCGGTGAAGATATTGCGATTGGTATTAGTCATTCAGGGACATCAAAAGAAACCATTAAAGCGTTAGCATTAGCCAAAGCGTGTGGCGCAATAACGGTTGCCCTGACGCATAACCCATTATCACCGCTAGCCGAATTGTCAGATCATGTATTAATTAATGGTAATAGGCAGGGTCAATTACAAGGTGATTCTATTGGCACGAAAATAACGCAACTATTTGTATTAGATATGCTTTATACTTTATTGGTACGTGATAATCCTGAGCATACACGTCAGCAGAAGTATAAAACAACCCAAGCATTAGATTAATATAACCATATTTATATATAACCATAATAAAGAGGCCACATTTCGATGTGGCCTTTTTTTATTGATATATTTTCATGTTTTTTGAGTTATATGCTGAGTAATAAAGTTAGTTTTTGGTGTGATTAATATCGCCATTCTGATGCTATTTTAGACAAAAAATGTGCAATATATCGCTATTTAAAAAGTTCATTGTTGCATCACTCCGATGATAACGACAGTATGGAGTCAAACTTCACCTCGTTGATATTTTTGGAGCGAACAATCATGGTTCAGCATTCACAAGTCCTTCTTGCACGCATCAATAATGGTTTTATTTCTTCTTGTCAGCCTATTGATGATAGCCCGATGGATCAGCCTGAGATGGTATCAGCAATGGCGCAATCATCCGTTTTAGGTGGGGCTGCCGGTCTACGTATAGAGGGGATTGCAAATTTATGTGCAACACGTCCTTATGTTGATGTGCCTATTATCGGGATTGTTAAGCGAGATTTAACTGATTCAGATGTAAGAATTACCCCATATTTACAAGATGTTGCCGATCTTGCCGCTGCGGGGGCTGACATTATCGCTATCGATGGTACTCAACGCCAACGGCCTGAAACCGTGGCAAACTTAATTAATGCGATTCATCAGCATGGCTGTTTGGTGATGGCGGATTGCGCGAGTTTAGCGGATGGTGATATGTGTCATCAGCTGGGTGCCGATATTATTGGTTCAACATTATCGGGGTACACCGGAGGGAAGGTTCCGATTCAGCCTGATTTAGCCTTAGTGATGGCTTTGCATCAACGTGGCTATTTTGTGATGGCTGAAGGGCGTTATAACTCACCGGAATTGGCAGCTCAAGCGATAGCCGCTGGTGCTAATTGCGTCACGGTTGGTTCAGCGATTACCCGTATTGAATATATTTGTCAGTGGTTTAAAGAAGCAGTGACCACTGCATCAATTGCTCACGCATTACCGACGAAGGATATCGCATGAGTATTTGTTTAGCGGTTGATATTGGTGGTACAAAAATAGCGGCGGCATTAGTGGATTGTACGACTAATCATATTATTGAGCGTCATCAAATTGCGACCCCTCAATCTCAACAGCCGGCGATTTTTTCTACGGCGTTAACATCATTATTAATGCCTTTAGCACCGCAAGCAGATTTTGTTGCAGTTGCCTCTACGGGCATTATTAATCACGGTATTTTAACAGCGCTGAATCCTGATAATTTAGGCGGCCTAAATAGATTTGAATTAGTTGATGATATTCAACGCATCACACAATTGCCAACCCATGCCATTAATGATGCTCAAGCTGCGGCATGGTATGAATTTATTTCACTTAATTCTAATAATAGTGCCACCAATATGTTGTTTATTACCATATCAACGGGCATTGGTGGTGGATTAGTACTTAACCGACAATTACAAACGGGTACTCGTGGTATTAGTGGTCATATTGGACACACTGTTGTTGATATGAATGGATCAATGTGTGGTTGTGGTCGTCAAGGTTGTATTGAAAAAGTCGCATCGGGTACTGCTATTGGTATGGCTGGAACGTCTTTATTTAACCGTGTATGTAGCGGGCAAGACGTTTATCAACAATCACTTGAAGGCGATAGTGATGCCCTCAATATTATTCATTCTTCAGCGTCTGCGGTGGCTGAATTAATTGCCAACCTGACGATCACCTTAGATCTTGATGTGGTTGTTATTGGCGGTAGTGTCGGTCTTGCGCCACATTATTGTGATTACATTCAACAATATATTAATGAAAAACCAGAATATTACCGACCTTGTATTGTGTCTGCTCAAGCAGGATCAAATGCAGGGTTATTAGGTGCAGCCAGTTGGTTTGCATCACAAGAAAATTATTAATAGTTATTACATACTCTTTTTTATCCCAACTCCTAGATGGTGAGGCTTATATGGAAATTCAAGCATTTGGTACGATAAATTATATTGTTCTGTTCGCATATTTAATTGGTGTCATGCTAGTCGGTGTTTATTTTGCTCGCCGTCAGAAATCGGCAGATGATTATTTTAAAGCTGGGGGACGCATACCGGGTTGGGCGGCGGGTATTAGTGTGTTTGCTACTACATTAAGTTCAATTACCTTTATGTCTATTCCTGCCAAGGCTTACACATCGGATTGGACTTTCCTTGTTGGGCAATATTTAGCTATTCTTATTTTGCCATTAGTGTTTTATTTTTATATCCCATTCTTTAGAAAGCTTAATTTAACCTCAGTATATGAATATTTAGAGCGTCGTTTTGATATTAAGATGCGCTTGTTCGCGAGTATGTCATTTATGTTATTCCATATCGGACGTATTGCGATTATTACTTATTTAACCGCTCTAGCATTAATGCCTTTTGTCAATATTGATCCATTAACCATTGTATTTTTAATTGGTGTTTTATGTATTGTTTATACTTTCCTTGGCGGTATTGAAGGGGTTATTTGGACTGACGTTATTCAAGGTATTATGTTGTCAGTTGCTGCGGTTCTTATCTTTATCACTATTTGTTTCCAAGTTGATGGTGGTGTTACCGAAGTCTTCCGCCTCAGTGCTGAACAAGATAAATATTTTCCAAGTTCAAGTTTTGAATGGAGCTGGACGAATAGTACCTTACCAGTATTAATGATTGGTTTCTTATTTGCTAACTTACAGCAATTCACTGCCAGCCAAGATGTTGTACAGCGTTATATCGTTACTGACTCTATTGAAGAAACGAAAAAGACCTTGATCACTAATGCGAAATTAGTCGCTTGTGTGCCTATCTTCTTCTTTGCTATTGGTTCGGCGTTATATGCTTTTTATACCCAAAATCCACAGTTAATTCCTGAGAATTTTAATACTGGCGGTATCTTACCTTTCTATGTTATTTCACAAATGCCAGCAGGGATTGCAGGGTTAATTATTGCGGCTATCTTTGCTGCTTCGCAATCAAGTATTTCAAGTAGCTTAAACAGTATTTCAGCTTGTTTCACCATGGATATTTATAACCGTTTTGGTGAAGAAAAAAATATGCAGCAAAGCTTTAATACCGCACGTATCGTGACTGTTGTTGCCGGTGTCTTAGGTGTTGCCGCTTCTGTTTACTTAATTAAAAGTAATGAAAGCCAATTATGGGATGCATTCAATAGCTTACTAGGTCTAATGGGTGGTCCAATGACGGGTCTGTTTATGCTGGGTATTTTTGTCCGCCGTGCCAATGCAGGTAGTGCGTTATGTGGTGTAATTGCAGCAGTGGGTGCTGTGTTGATTGTACGTGGCTTTACTGACCTGAACTTCTTCTTCTATGGCGTGATTGGTACGCTGATGGTGGTAGTAGTGGGCTTTATAACTGCACCATTATTTAAAAATAAATCAGCTGAAGAATTAGCATTAGTTACTGAATAATGCTGGAGCGGTTAACAATAAACTTAAAACAAAGCGGAGAAGATTGATACTTTTCCGCTTTCAAAAAGGATAACACAATGATTTTTGGTGATATTAAACAACCGCTAGCCATGTTTCCTAGCGCATTTCAGCAAGCGATAGCGTTTATTAATAGTCATGATCTAGCGGCATTAGCAAACGGCCGTTATGAAATTGATGGTGAGCGTATGTTTGCCAATGTGATGAGTTTTGAAACCCAAGCCGCGGCTAATAAACAAGGCGAAGTACACCAACAATATATCGATTTTCAATATTTAATCAGTGGTGAAGAACGCATCGATGTGTCATTAAATTTAGTGGGATGTGTACCGGCAACGGATTATGACATCGATAATGATTTTGCATTAGTTGAGACGATGCCAAACACCAGTTCTTTGTTATTAAAGCCGGGAATGTTTTTAGCTATTTTCCCGCAACAGCCACATAAACCTGGTTGCGTGATTACAGCCCCGACGGCGATAAAGAAGGTGGTCATTAAAATCCATAAAGATTGTTTGTAGTTAAGCCGTGTGTTGCTGTGATTGTAATGATTATTTGCATTTATTGGAGATGTTATGAAAAAGTCATGTACTCGATTCGCAATGGTGTGTTCCTTATTATCTTTATCAACTAGCGTTATGGCTGAGCAGTTATGGCCTGATTTACCGCAACCGATTAAGAACGGTATCAGCGCCCAGACTGATAATATGGTTTTTGTCGGTTTAGGTGCTGCGGGTCAGTCATTCTATGCGATGGATACCGCTAGCAGTAAACCGCAATGGAAAAAATTGGCTGATTTTATCGGTCCGGTTCCTGATCAGGCAACGGCTGCTGCTGTGGCAGGGAAGATTTATGTATTTTCTGGATCTGGAAAAGTTGAGTCAACAGATAAAGCCCCGGTTATTTTTGATAGTGTCTATGTTTACGATATTAATAACAATACGTGGAGCAAACAAAACACCCGTACTCCCGTTGGGTTATTAGGAGCGTCAGCTTATCCTTTAAATCAAACAGAAATTGCAATTTTTGGTGGCTATAATAAGCAGCAATTTGATCAATATTTACATGCTGTTTCAACCATTGATAAAGACACTGAACCACAGAAATGGCAACAAACAGTCACTGATTTTATGCAACGAGCACCAGAAGATTATCAATGGAATCAAGCAATTCAGATTTATAATACCGATACTAATAATTGGTCAACAAAAGGTAATAGCCCTTATTTAGCTAATTGTGGTGCTGCATTAGTTGGGGAAGGGGAGCGCATTACTTTAATTAGCGGTGAAATTAAACCAGGCTTACGTACGCCAATGGTGAAAGCGGTAACCATTAAAGGCTCACAAGTCGATTGGCAACAGTTAGCATCATTACCTGATGCGGCTAATGGTCAATTACAAGAAGGTGTTGCGGGTGCTTATGCTGGTAAAAATGAAGGCGCATTGATTGTCGCAGGTGGCGCAAACTTTATTGGTGCCAGAGGAAAAGCCGAGCAAGGTGATTGGTTTGCACATGATGGTTTAAGTAAACATTGGAGTGAAGATATTTATACTTATCGTGGTGATAAATGGGCGTTAGCGTCCACAAAATTACCACAAGGGTTAGCATATGGCGCATCTTTCTCTACTCCTGCTGGGGTGTTAATGGTCGGTGGAGAAAATGCCACGGGTAAACCACAATCGAAAGTGTATATGTTACGTTATGAGCAATCGGATGTGAGTATTATCGATTAATCTGGTGATAACTTTAACGTCAAGCTACTGTTTTATAAAGTAGCTTGATGTATAACAGAAGACGTGATCGTACTCGCTGAATTCACTGCTCAACGTTGCCATTAAGTGCATATGCTCTTACACTGGTTAGGGTTGTTTTGTTGATGATGGAGAATGAGATGTACACGCCTATCCCTTGTAATATGATTAATGGTGTTATTTTTGATTTAGATAATACTCTGGTGAGTTCCGCATTAGATTTTGATTGGTTACGTCAGCAATTAGGCTGTACAGCTGATACTGATTTATTAGGGTATATTGATGATATCTCTGATCTTTCATTACGAACACAGCTCGAAAATAAAGTGATTGAGCATGAATTAGCCGATGCCCGTCAATCAACGATTATGCCTGAATGTAAAAGCTTACTGGCTTATCTGCACCAACAAAAAATCCCCACTGCCGTTGTAACACGTAATTGCGCGCAAGCTGCAATGTTGAAAATAAATCATCATCAACTGCAATTTGAACGTATTGTTTCACGTGAAGAGTTTCCCCCTAAACCCGCTCCTGATGCACTCCTCGATATTGCTAAACAATGGCAATTAGCACCGCAAAATATACTCTATGTTGGTGATTATGTTTATGATTTAGATGCGGCTTTTCGCGCTAATATGCCATCGTGTTTAGTGACCAATGGTGAAGATTTACCATTTACTCTGCAAGCCTCAATGGTGGTTCAACGGTTAGGTGGCTTGACACAGATTTTACGTGAACAAGCATATCTGTTGTCGCAAGAGCATGATAGGGTAGAGTCTTGTATCCAGTCAGGAAATTAATGATGGCTAATCCAGTGAACCCAAAAGCATTACTTCATAGCAAATGGACGAAAGTGGTTGTGGATAATAAAGAAAAGCATTTTGAGATAGTCACGGTATTATTTAATGATAATCAACAAGTCGAAAAGTGTGTTATTCAAGCAATAATGACCAATCGACTTTATGATATTGAGTGGCAAGATTTAAAAGACGATCAAACATGGCTGATTGGTTGGAATTAAACATTATTTTTTTCAAGTTCTAGTAATGTTTGTTTTTTATCTAAACCGCCAGCATAACCAGTTAATTTTCCATTTTTCCCAATCACTCGATGACAGGGAATAATGATAGATAATGGATTTTTACTGTTTGCCATTCCAACCGCTTGGCAAGCTTTAATATTACCAATTGAGATAGCGAGTTGCTGATAACTCCAACACACACCATATGGGATTGTGCCTAACGATTGCCATACTCGTTGCTGAAAATCAGTACCTTTAGGTGCTAAGGGTAAATCAAATTGTTGGCGAGTCCCTGCGAAATATTGTTGTAATTGTTGTTTACATTCAACTAATAATGGGTGTTGTGGCATGTAAGTTGCTGTTTCAGGTTGTGGTGTTTGATCTTGATAGAGGATAGCTGTTAACGCATGGTCAGTAGCGTACAGTGTTAAGCATCCAATGGGTGAATCCATCGTATGGAAGTAAATGCACATAATAAAAACCTTCGCGCTACACTAAATAGTCAGTCTAGCGCGTTTAAAAATGGATAAAAAGAGCTTACGACTGGTGCAGTTTTAAATACTCAAGTGCCCCGACGATCGCAGCAACTTGGGCTAAATTACATTCATTATCGGTAACGCGAGGGCTATCAGGGTAGACTTCGGTCGTCGAGGTGTATTCAGCATCCGTTACGCTAGCGCATAGCCCTAATGCTTTTAGTGGATAATTAATAACCCCTTCTTGAGTGATCGGCTCACCAATAATATTACCGTCACTATCTGCTGGCGCAATATGAGTAACATGACGTACCGAATCAATAATGGCTTTTTGAAAATCATCTTGAGGGTTTTCAGTATCGCCAACGCCATAAAAACCATCAGGTACGATATCTGCTATATATTCTTGACCATCACGAGCTGCAAGTGCAGGCCTAAACTCACTTTCATCGCTGTCTGTAGTTTCATGTAAATCAAGGTGAGCCAGGAAATGTGTATTCTGAGCTTGAACGAGCTTCATTAATGCTGCCGATTCTTCTGCTGGGCTATTCGCATAAAATGAGCGGTTAGGATCGACTGCATTTGGGTTCCAACGATTAATCGTTTCATATCCCCATGGACTAACACAAGGCACAACGAGAATATTAAAGTCAGCACTGTATTGTTCGGCTTTGAGTGCTAGAAAAGCTAATGCGCCATGAACACCACTGGTTTCATAACCATGAATACCACCAGTAACAAGTACTGTGGGTTTAGTTTTATCCCAATTATGGGTTTTAATCGCAAACAGTGGGTATTTTTCTGACGCATAAGATAATGCACCATATTGTTCAACATCGAATTTTTCACTTAACGCGTGAACTTTGGCGACAACTTGCTCGAGATAGCTACGTTTAATGGTCGTCTGTGCTAGCCATGCAGCTTTTTCTGTTGCGCCCCATTTTATTCCAGGCGTACCAATTACGTATTCAACTGAATTATCCATTGCTGTACCTATTCATTGTTATTGATTTGTTTATTTTTAGAGGGTAAACAGATGATTATATTTAAGCAAATATAATCTAATCATTGGGTCACAGAAATAGATAAATTAACAATTATACTGAAGGATGTGGCGGTTGATTAAGCGGTAAGATAGTAAATTTATGTTGCATTAATCTGCTGTCAAAGGTTATTGTCATACAAATATAACGGCCTATAGTAATGATGTTCACAAATTTATTACTAAGGAAAAGACGATGAGTACTACAATCTTGAATGACGTTCAAATTGAAGATGCAAAACAGCACCTTACTCGTCCTCTAGCCACACCTACCGATTTATGTGTAGACGCGACTAAAGAGATCAGTGGTGCATTGACCGCAATTTTAGCTGATGTGTTTGCTATTTACATGAAGACCAAGAATTTCCATTGGCATATGAGTGGCGCGCATTTCCGCGATTACCATTTAATGTTAGATGAACAAAGTGCACAATTATTTGCGATGACTGATGACATTGCTGAACGTGCACGTAAAATTGGCGGTCGAACAATACGATCAATTGGTGAAATATCACGGATGCAGCGTATTTTAGATAATGATGCCGATTATGTTGAACCTGCTGATATGCTTGCTGAATTGTGTGAAGATAATAAACAGTTAGCCGCTGAACTTCGTGCTGCACACATTTTATGTGATGAACGTAATGATTTTTCTTCAGTGAGTATGATTGATAATTGGATTGATGAAACCGAACGCCGTGTCTGGTTCCTTTATGAATCATACCGTCATTGATATCTCGAGATAGAATGTCATTGTTTCGTTTATAAATAATAAAAAAGGATAAGTTTAATCACTTATCCTTTTTTATTATCTATCATTTAAGCGTGATTGAAAGAACCATTCTCATCGATTAAGTTGATAACTTATAAATCAATATTAATAAAGGTTATTTTATTTTTGTGAGGAAGATCTCATGGTATTTGTAAATATGAAAATTTCAGGGTTAAAATAATAAGAAAAAATACCTTATATGAATTGCATTGTCTTGATTGTGTTAGTTTTTGACTGTTTTTCCTTTGGTGTTATTTTTATTTGAATAGATATTCTCTGACGCGTTCTTAATAGGTTATTGTTTATATTTGGCGTGGGTATAAAATGACGAATGTAAAGCATGTTTGTTGTGTGTGAGTCGCTGTTTTTTGGCAATATTATCGTTATTTTATGTTCCTGTTATTAATTAAGGGGTGTATCTAATAAACATAACTATTGTCTTGAAATAACTTATAAAAAATATAATTAAAATCAAAAGGAGTTAATCATGTCAATGGAACTTTCGCGAAGGAGTTTTATTAAGCATGGTATCATCGCTGGTATTTGTGTTTATACCGTTCCCGCTTTAGCCCGATTTAATCTTAATTTAGATGGTAGTAATAGTTTAGTCGCTCCGGAATTAGCCGCATCTTGGAAATCTGATTTTAAAGTACGTTTTCGTAGTGACGCTATTGCAAAAGTGACTGGCGAAAAAGTTTATGGGCGTGATTTGCGATCAACGGATATTGATGGTTGGCCAAGTGAGCAATCATGGGCTTTTTATATTCGAGCCGATCGCGCTGATCGTATTTATCAAGGTGTTGATTTAAGTTTATTAGCGGCGAATGCTCAGCCAAGTAATATTGTTACCGCAGCAACCTTGATCAAAGATAAAATTGAATTACCGCAATTTTATGGCACCAATATGTTAGTGGCTGAGGGCGCAATGCCTGATTATATCGGTCAGGCGGTGATGTTACTTATTTTTGATGATTTTCTCACTTATCATCGCGCTAAAAATACGTTGCAATTTAATCGTGAAATTATTAAATATGGCAAGCAACAACCTTTAGTTGCTGCAGAGAAAGACCCTTGGGGTGTGTGGCGAATTACGCGTGAGCAAGGCAATGCTGAAGGTGTATTGCCTGATAAATACAGCCCACTAAAAAATGGGGTTAACTTCCCTAACTATGTTGACCATAAACCATTTTGGCCACAGTCTAATCCTTTAGGTTCAGCATTAGAGCAACAAATGGCAGTTGCGAATGATATTAAAGCCAGCTTACATGATGATAATAATTTTGTATTAGATCGTACTTATCAAACCCAATTTATTGATCCGATGTTCTTAGAGCCTGAATGCTTTAATGGTTGGTTTGATCCTAAAACACAGACCATGCACACGATCCCTTCTTCACAATCACCAAGTAATTTCTTTGGTTTTGCAACCATGATGCTTAACAATGGGCCTCTTGCTGGAAAAGTCAAAAACTTAGTGGTGCATTCACCTTTTATTGGTGGTGGTTTTGGTGGTAAAGATCACTCTATATTGCCTTTCTACGGCTTACTAGCGGTGATGTACAGCAAACATCCTGTACGGATGGCGAATGATCGCTTTCAACAATTTCAATCAGGTTTAAAACGTCACCCCTTTAACATGCACAATCAGTTAGCAATTGATAAAACTACCGGTAAATTCCAAGGTATTGTGAGTGACATGATCCTTGATGGTGGCGGTCGTGAAAACTTCAGCTCTGTAGTGGCTGAAGTGGGCGCAAGTGCATTGCAGTCAATTTATTATTTCCCTAAAAACGATATTACTGCGGTTGCTAATGTATCTGAAAATCCAGCTTCAGGTTCAATGCGTGGTTTTGGCACTCTACAAACCATGTCAGCCATGGAAATGATGGTCAATGAAGCGGCGCAATTACTCAATATTGATCCGATTGATTTAAGACTGCGCAATGCGATTAAAACGGGGCAACTTAATACCCAAGGTGCGGTACCAACCAGTACTGAACATTATGCTGAAATATTAAAACAAGCGCAGCAGCATGAGATGTGGACCCAGCGTGAGCAACGTCGCAAAACCTATGAAGCAAAACATCCTAATAAACGCTTTGGTACTGGTTTTGCCATCTGTACTAAAGATTATGGTGCGGGTGATGATGCACCTTCAACTTATATTGAGATGGATAAAAGTGGTCGGTTAGTGATGGGGATCTCTGCTGTTGAAATTGGCACTGGTGCACAAACCTCTCAAGCTGCTGTTTTAGCTGATTACTTTGGTCGTCCAGCCGATACCATTAACCTTGCTGAAGTGCATGGTTGGGATCCGCTCCAAATGATCAATACTCAATCACCGTTTACGATGAGCCAAGCCTACCAAGATAAAATGCAACAAAATCCGCGTTGGACACCGACCATTCCCTATGCATCATCTGCATCGACATCGGCTTACTTTCAATCAAAAGCGACTGAAAATGCAGCCAAAGTTATTTTTGAATATGGCTTATGGCCTGCTGCAAAAGCGATTTGGAGTAAGTTGTACTACAGCGGTGATCTGGCTGCGATGGATTTTGGCGCAATGGAAGATGCCGTCTGGGTTGAGGGTAAGTTAAGTGCTAAAGGCATGGAACCATTACCTCTTGATATGTTAGCGCAGCATGTCCATCAAAAAGGGTTAGTGACCGCAGCAATGGTACATACATTTAACCGTTGGGGTTGGGTGGATGCTGAATTTACCGTTGAGGGGCAGACACAAACCTATCAATTAGATGCAATGGCGGTGAAATATGGTCATGGCGCTGATGCGAATAAGAAAAAATTAATGACCAGCAGTGGCTGGCATTTATTGGATCGTAATAATGTTAATTATCCTGCAACGGTACTGAATAATGCGATGGTGGTGTATTACGCTCCTTGTGCGGTATTGGTTGAATTAGCGGTTGAAGAAGGCTCCGGCAAGGTTGAAATTGTCGCGACTCAAACTTGGCTCGATGCGGGTAAAGTGATCGTCAAAGAGTTAGTTGAAGGTCAAATTGAAGGTGGTTTAGTGATGGGTATCGGGCATGTATTGCACGAATACTTACCACCAGGTGAAGAAGGTCCGGGTAATGGTACGTGGAACCTGAATCGCTATCAGGTGCCCTTAGCAACTGACGTTGGTGTATGGCAGATGAATCATACTATTTTGCCGCCATTTAATAACTCAGATCAACGTAAAGGCATTGCGGAAGTGGTGATGATCCCAATTGTCGCTGCTGTCACCGAAGCCCTTTACCAAATAACCCATAAACGTTTTTACCATTTACCCGTAACCGCCACTGATATTAAGGAAGCACTCGCATGATCACTGTAAAAATGACAATTAATGGCAATATTGTAGGTCCGGTTGAGATCGACGAAACAGTGAAAATGATTGATTTTTTGCATGAATATCAAGGGTTAACAGGTACTAAGTTTGGTTGTGGTGTTGGTGTTTGTCATGCGTGTACCATTATTGTTGATGATGCCGATGGTGGCTCACACACTGAGCGTACTTGTATCAACGGGGTGGGCGATTTTAACGGTAAAAAACTGCGCACAGTCGAAGGTCACGCTAAACGTAATTTAATGGGACAAATCACCGCATTAAGCCCGGTACAACAAACATTTGTTGATCACTTTTCATTTCAATGTGGATGGTGTACATCAGGGTTTGTTAATGAGTCCACAGTGTTAGTTGAGCAACTTACTAAACAACCTATTGATAAAGCACAGGTTGAAGATGTGATTGAAAACGCATTAAAAAAACACATCTGCCGTTGTTCTGGTTACCGTAAATATTATGTTGGTTTACGTGATTTAGTGTTGTCACAACCGGGGTTAGTCAAATGAAACCGAGTGTAAAAATCAGTGCTATTTGTGGCTTATTATTGAGTACCAGTGCGGCTTATGCGCAAGCACCATCAGCTTCTGCGCAAGCGCCATCACCCGAAAATATGGCACAATTAATCGCGCAAGGTAAATATTTAGCGGCTGCTGGCGATTGTAGTGGTTGTCATACGATTGAGAGTGGGCAAGTTTATGGTGGTGGGCGTGCATTCGCAACACCGTTTGGCACCTTATATTCAACCAATATTAGTAGTGATAAACAACACGGTATTGGTAAGTATAGCTATCAGCAATTTGTTGATGCGGTACGTAATGGCGTGGCACCTAAAGGTAATTTATATCCCGCAATGCCTTATGCGTCTTATCACCGTATTAACGACCATGATATGCAAGCGTTGTATGCGTATTTCATGCACACAAAACCCGCGACACAGCCCAATCGAGAAAATGGGATTGGTTTTCCTTTCAATATTCGTATGGGTTTAAAAGTATGGAATTTAGTGGCGTTTGATAAAGCGACCTTTACGCCAAATGCCGATAAAAGCCCATTATGGAATCGTGGTAAATATTTAGTTCAAGGGCTAGGCCACTGTGGTGAATGCCATACACCGCGTAATTTTATGATGGCAACCGAGCAAGATCATGCACTTGAAGGTGCGGTGGTTAACTACCTTAATGCGCCTAATATTACAGCAAAACATTTGACGCAAACGCATTGGACATTCCATGATCTAGCCCAGTTCTTAAAAACAGGTCAATCATCGAAAGGTACTGCGTTTGATGACATGTATATTGTTGAAAAGCACAGTTTAACGCACCTTAATGATCATGATGTTGCTGCCATCACCAGCTATTTATTAGATCAATCCCAACCATCTCAACATGTTGAACCACAATCTACGTTGACATCATTAGCAGCATCACAATTTGATACTACGTTGTCAGGGTACGGTACGTATATGAATAAATGCTCAGGCTGTCATGGTCAAAGTGGACAAGGGATCCCGAATGTTGCCCCTGCGTTAAAAGATAATGCCACCATTGGAAACAGTAATATTTTCAATACAGTAGCAATATTGAATAATGGTATTAAGCGCCAGAGTTACAGTCAGGAGCAATCTTATTATGCGATGCCTGCTTATAAAGACAGCTTAGACAATCAACAAATGGCTGATTTGATTACCTATTTACAAAAGAGTTTTTCTACACAGATGACGACCACAACCGCGAAGCAAGTCGCTGATATTAAAAAGCAACTGGCTAACGATTGATCATGGAATTAGCCTGTATTATTACAGGCTAATTTCGCTATTGTTGTCATAGTAAACAAAGTGATAGATGAATTATGAACGCATTAGATAAACAGGTATTGTTAGATTGTCAGGCATGGTTACAGCAAGGGAAAGCTGTATGGCTATGCACTATTTTATCCACGTATGGATCAGCACCACGTCCGGTTGGGTCATTATTTGCGACAGAAGGACATATTCGTTCTGGCTCCGTTTCTGGGGGTTGTATTGAAGATGCTTTTATCTCTTTGATTCAACAACATCAGTTAGATAAACCGATGCAGATATTTGATTATGGTAGTCATTTAGCCATTGATGGTAGTCGATATGAATTGCCGTGTGGTGGTCATATTTCATTGTTGATTGAATATTTACAACCGGATGCTGACCATCATTGGCTTGATGAATGGTTGACGATTACCATGACAAACAATGCCTTTGTACGTGCCGTCAATATTGAATTAGAACAGCGTTGTATCGCGACTGATGTTGATGATCATCCTTTTATTACACCTTGGTTAACTATTCATTATCAACAACATTGGCAGCTATTATTACTGGGAATTAGTCAGGTTAGTGAAGAAGTTGCGCGGCTAGCAGTAAGAGCTGGGTTTACGGTTCGATTGTGTGATATGCGTGATAATTATCAACAAAACTGGCGTTGGACAGCTGCTGATGGTGGTATTGATGTTGAGTGGTGTTGTGCCGATGATTTTGTTGAGCGTTATGCCAATGATTATACGGCGGTATTAGCATTAGCACATGATCCTCGGGTTGATGATTTAGGATTAATGGGAGCATTAGAGTCTTCTGCTTTTTATGTCGGCGCTTTAGGCTCACAAGCTAACAGTGATCGTCGTCGAGAACGATTAATGCGGATTGGTGAATATACACCACAGCAGTTATCACGACTGCATGCCCCGATTGGGGTGGCTATTGGCAGTAAAACCCCGATTGAAATTGCTATCGCTATTATGGCTGAGGTTATTGCGACTAAAAATGGGATTAGATGTGATTCATGGCATTATCGCCATGGTTGATTGTGTGATACCTGCAGCGGGATTGTCATCACGGATGGGAACGTGGAAACCGATGTTAGCCTATCAAGGCAGTACATTATTAGATGTCGCAATCGAACATGCATTACTGTTTTGTTCAAAAGTGATAGTGGTTGCGGGTTATCGAGCCGATGAATTGGTACAGCGATATCAGCATCAGCCACATATTATGGTGGTGGTGAATCCTGACTATCAGCAGGGGATGTTAAGCTCAATTCAAAAGGGCATTGAAGCGGTAACCAGTTCACGGTTTTTTATCACTCATGCTGATATGCCGTGTATTGATCCGCAGGTATTTAGGATGTTATTGCAAGTAGATCATACGCGAGTGATATTTCCTGGTAACAAACATCAAACAGGGCATCCGGTGTTGATTGATGCCGCGTTAATTCCTCAAATTTTAGCCTTACCCATTACTGCTAAAATGAAGCAAGTATTACAAACAGGCACTGAACATTACCTACAGCTAAACGCTGCGAGTGGTATTTATCATGATATTGATACCCCGGAAAAGTATCAGCAATTAATTCAGACCCATAAATAGCCGGTCTTAAAATAAACTCCATAAAAAAAGAGAAGCTAAAAACTTCTCTTTTTTGTTATGTTTGGTTTAATTTAATAATAAAGCTAACTTAACTGGTCATGCCCCATTTTAAATCATCATCAAGCTCTTCAATGGCATCGTAAAGATAAGATTCAACTTGCTCTTCGACTAAGCCGTCAGGTTCTTCAAAGAAAGCGATATGGAAAATAGCATCACCTTCGTTTACTAGCGGTAATGTTTGCTGACCAATGACAATGCCCCCTTGTGGCGCAATTACCGTTACTTGATTGCTGCCAGCAGGATCACTGATAGTCGCAATGACTTGGTTTTTATCGACTTTTTCACCTAATGCAACGTGTGAACGTAGTAAGCCATCAGAGTCAGCACGTACCCAACGTGTTGCTTTTGGCACCATTGGCTCAATGACTTTTTTACTGCGGCTAGTGCGCACCATTTCTAAATGCTGCATCACTTTTAATACCCCTTGTACGCCAGAACCAACGGCATGGGGATCAAGGCGCAGGGCTTCACCTGCTTCAAAAGTGATCACCGGAATATTAAACTCTTCAGCGGCAGCACGCAGTGAACCTTCACGTAAGCTGGCATCAACCACAACGGGAGAGCCAAACGCCATCGCCATTGCTTTTGCTTGTGGGTTATCAAGGTTAGCGCGAATTTGTGGCAAGTTAGTGCGATAAATGGCAGCAGTATGTAAATCGACCACGTGTGTCGCGCGGCGTACAACGTGATTAAAATATTGATAAGCCATGCGTCCAGCGATAGAGCCACGCTCTGCTCCTGGGAAGCAACGGTTTAAATCACGACGATCAGGTAAATAACGTGATTTATGAATAAAACCAAACACGTTAACCACAGGTACTGCAATGATGGTGCCGTGAAGTTTTGATAAATCTATTTTTTCAATAACTTGACGGACAACTTCAATGCCATTGAGCTCATCACCATGAATAGCCGCATTGATCAGTAATACGGGGCCTGGGTGTTTTCCATGCAGAATATCAACGGACACCGATAAAGGGGAGTGAGTATAAAGACGAGCAATTTCGAGTTCGCAATTAGCATGGTTTCCTGGTTCAACCATTAAATCTGCAAATTCAAATGGGGTATTTTTTGTGGCCATAAATACGTCCTGTATATGGGCTATTGGAATATGATGATTAGTTATGTTTACGTAAAGATAATAATGACGTTATAACATATTGAGAATAATCATAAATTCCATTTTAAAACTAGAACAATATCACGTTTAATTAGATTTAAAGTAACGGAAATGTATCAATTTGTATCAAGTATGAGAGTAAAGGATTGCGTGGGGTTTTGAAAAGGCACTGCAATTATGTAGCAGTGCCTTGATACTGATAATTACGAGGTTTTAGATTCGTTTTTTACTATCTGAATATTACTATTTTTATGGACTAATGGTTGTTTCATTAAGCGATTGTATTGCACCACATCAAGCTCAAAAGCTTTTTTCTGTTGATGTGAAACCGATGACGCTAATGGGATCTTAGCTGTCAAAGGATTAACCGGCTTACCACGAACTAATAATTCATAGTGGATATGCGGCCCAGTAACACGGCCTGTTTTACCTGATAATGCAATTTCTTGTCCACGTTTCACGCGTTGACCCACTTTGACGAGGATACGGCTGTTATGCAAATAACGAGTGCTGTAATTGGCACTGTGTTTAATAACAACATAACGGCCTGCATATGGGTGATTTGTAACACGTGTTACTACGCCATCACCTGTTGCTAACACTGGCGTTCCTACTGGTGCGGCAAAATCAACCCCGTTATGTGGCTGAATGCGTCCAGTTACTGGGTGGCGACGGTGAGGATTAAACGGTGAACTAATACGGAACCGTTTTGCAGTTGGGTAACGTAAGAATGCCCGTTGTAAACTTTCACCATGTTGGTCATAAAAATTACCATCACTGCTTAAATAAGCCGACAATTGTTGGTTATTGGTATATAGACGGATAGCTTGGAGTTCAGTATCACCGCTGGCTTGATTATTGACATATTTTTCTTTGCTAACAACTTCAAATCGATCACCTGTTTTTAAGTCACGATCAAAATTTAATTTATCTTTAAAAATAGCCATAATTTCATGAATATCAGTGTAACTTAGCCCTGCTTTTTGTGCAGATAAGCTAAAACTGCCATGAATCTCACCACGGATGACTTTTTCATGCCATATACCCGGCAAAGTGATTTCTTTAACCGCAAAGTCATTATTTTTCTCGCGCGTATAGTTAATCATATGCGCGACATTAAATTGTAATTGGACTTTGTTTAACCGATGATCGCTATCTGCTACCCAAAAACGTAAAATATCATTGGGGCGCAAGTTATCGATTTGTAAGCTATTTAAATCAGCTGCCATGATATCTTTCACATCAGCTTGTGGTAAGTTTAATTGTGCAAATATTCCGCTGAGTGTATCACCTTTTTTTACTTGGTATTCATACGTTGGTGGCAACACAATATTTTTGATGACCGCCGCAGGTGTGAGCGTTTTTAATACAACGTGAGGGGCTGTAATTAGAGGTAGCTGTATCTCTTTATGGTGTGCTGAAGGTGTGGTGTTAATTGAGAATACGGCAGCAGTGGTAATAAGAGATAGCCCAATAAGGCTGATAAGGCGGTAGTTTACAAAATTAGTTAGTACTGTCGTTTTAAACGTAGGCATAATGCTCGTCAGTTCTTTTGTTTTTAATGAGTGCGTGCGTTTGCACTTGGCTTATTTAGCGATATGTATGAAAACATAACTTTTCTGAACCTTAAATGAATTAATACCTTTCAAGTAATTTTTTTGCTTAATTTTTCGGTGATTACGTGTAGAAAGTATACAAATGATTGTTATGCGATATTTTATCTGTCAGTTGAGTAGAAGTCGCAGTTTCGTCCAGCAAGGAAAATCAAAGTTAAGCTGGACGAGAGGGAGGATAATAGCAAGAACCGTGGCTCTTTCTTGTTAAATATAAATAGTATAACGGTTGTTATTTGAATGATGACTATGAGTCAGCATGGGTATGTTTGTAGTCGATGTACGTGTATTTTTTCTTTGGGCGTCGATCTATCTCGCGTCGTTCTAAATGCGCGTCTTTATGTGAGTTTATTTGCAAATAATTATTTTTATTGATCGAGCTTACCACATCAGTTTGGACTTTTTCTGTTGTCGTTAATTGATGGGTATGATCGATATATTCAATCATATTCTGTGTGACTAATGGACTAGTATTTGGCATTGATGCGAATGCTGATAATGAATGCAGTGCTAGTGATAATGTTAATGTCATGATTAATCGTTTCATGAAAACCTCATGTTATTCAGAGAGGGTATTTAATCCTATTGCACCTGAATCGAGAGTGAGCTGTTAATTCATGTATCATTCATGGTGTTAACATAACGGTTAAGCTTGATTTCGGTATAGAATAATCGTTCAGTGATTATGAAAGTGAAGGGTGTTATGACAGATTTAGCGCAAGAAATGGGTTTTATGCAGCGCGCATTAGCCTTATCGCATCAAGCTCTTCCCGCTTGTCGCCCGAATCCTCCGGTTGGATGTGTATTGGTAAAAGAAGGACAGATTGTAAGTGAAGGATTTACACAGCCACCAGGATTACATCATGCAGAAGCGATGGCATTAGCTAATTATGATTGCCCCTTAAATGAGGTAACAGCTTATGTAACGTTAGAGCCTTGTTCATTTGTGGGGCGTACACCGTCTTGTGCACATACATTGGTTGAAAAGGGGATTAAACGAGTGGTGGTTGCGACACTTGATCCTGATCCACGTAATAGCGGCAAAGGGATAGATGTTTTAAAGCAAGCAGGAATAGAGGTGACTGTGGGGTTATGTGAGCAAGAGGTTTTTGATTTTATATCGCCGTATTTATTAAAAAAATAATAATAAACTTACCGTATTATTTATAGTATTAAACGAAAAGCCGATTTAAATGGATAATAAAATTATTACCACTATTAAATCGGCTTTTAGAATATCACTTATAACAACGTAAATTTAAATAATTAATTATTTAGTTGAAGTTTTGTGATGCTCACGAGATGATTCTTTATGATCATGCTCTTTAGTTTTGTGATGACGATGCTCATCATGTTCGTGACGATCGCCATGAGTTTGTTCTGGATGTTTATGGCCTTTAGGATCGCCACCGTGTTGAGTATGTGGGTGGCTTTTTTCATGTTCACGATCTTCATGATGGTCGCGGTTATGCTTGTGCTCTGCACCATCATCATAACGACGTTCCATTTTTTCATGTTCGAATTCAGCGCCGTGTTGATGACCTTTTTGTGAACCTTTATGCTCTTGGCTATTATGACTCATATCTTAATCCTTCAATAAACAGCGTTAATAATAAGTTGGTGTCTGTCTATGGGGTTTAATTTACGCTTATTTTAAATTTGAACAATATTCTTTTTTATAATCAAATATTCTATTTTTGATAATTGCCGAACCTTTAAAAAAGGTATATTAAGCAAAAATATACTGCGAGGTGTGTTTTAATTAAACCTATAATGAAATGCTGTTGTATTGATTGTAAAAATGAAAACATAGCTATTAAAAATAAACATTTATTTGCTTATTAATAAGAGGATTATTAGCGGCATCCGATATTTAAATTAATTAATAGGTATTTATTATGGTTGATAAACGTTCAGATCATGCAGAACATTCTCATCACAATCATCGTGAAGAAAAAGTTAATGCCCCAAAAACTACGTTAGAAGAAAAACAGCATTCACATCCTAAATTGAACAAACAGGATCATAGCCATAAAGAAGAGATTACACCTGCACCTAAGCATAAAATGCATTAAGAAAGATGTACGTTTTTTATGAGAAAAATCTCTAACAATATTGTTGTTAGAGATTTTTCAGTAATAACGTGATTATTACGTTTTCATTATTGCTCAGAGATTTTGTCTGTATTTTATAAGCCTTGTGCTTTGGCCATGCGCATAGCAATACGCGGTGCATCCCATAATGAAGGTAATAAAATTAAAGACACTGGTACGGCAGTGATCACTATAAAAGATTGCAATGCCGATACGCCACCAGAGCCTAAAGAAATTAAAATAATGGCAGTTATCCCCATAACGATACCCCAAAAAGCGCGAATTAAGGCGTTAGGCTCTGTCGTGCCGCTGATCACCACACTGATGGTATATGTCATCGAGTCGCCAGTTGTAACAATGAAAATCGTGGTTAAGATCAAAAATAAGATGGAAACAATAGTCGGGTATGGCAGTTGCTGAGTGATCGCTAATAATGCTCCTGGAAGATTAAAGCCTTCAAATGCTTTACTGACGGAGCCCGGCTCGGCAATTTCAAATGCGACACCTGTGCCACCGACAATGGTGAACCAAAAGCAGGTGATCAGTGGAGCACAAATACCCAGCGTTAATATTAATTGACGAATGGTACGCCCGCGTGAAATACGTGTAATGAAAATCGCCATCATGGGTCCATAACCCAGAAACCAGCCCCAGAAAAAAACTGTCCACCAACTTAACCAATGTTCATCACCGCGATAAGTTGCCATTGGAATAAGGTTATCGATCATAGTGCCGACACCTTGTAAATAACCACTGATAATAAATCCGGTTGGTCCCACTATTAAGATATACGCCATTAGTACAACGGCGAGAATGATATTCCAACGACTGAGTATTTGAATACCACGATCAAGGCCACTTAATGCCGAGAGGGTATAGATGGCAATGGCGAATAAAATAACAATAAATTGGGTGGTGAAACCATCAGGAATAGCAAAAAGGGAATTAAGCGCAAAACTAATTTGTAAGCCTAAAAAACCAATGGGACCGATGGTGCCTGCGGAAACCGCAATAACACAGCAGGCATCAACAATAGCACCGATAGGACCTTTAAGGGCGCGATCACCTAATAATGGATAAAGCAAAGTTCGTGGTTGTAAAGGTAAGCCTTTGTCGTAATGCAGGTGAGAAAAAATAATGGCGGTTAAACAGCCGGTAATTGACCATGCTAAAAATCCCCAATGCATAAATGATTGCGCCAGGGCATTAACGGCACGTTGCCATGGTGATGCAACTTCGCCATATAGTGGTGGTACAGTAATGTAATGGGCAATTGGTTCTGCTGCAGCCCAAAATACCCCTCCGCCAGCGAGAAGTGTACACAGTAGAATTGGGATCCAACGTATTGTTTCTATTTCTGGTTGATCAAGATTACCGAGCTTAACATTGCCTGTGCGGCCTAACGCGAGCACTAATCCGATAATAAACGTCAGTAACAATAAAAGTTGCCAGTAAGGGCCAAAAATCTTAATTGCCCAATTAAAGCCTGTATTAATTAAACTTGATAATAAAACACTATCATAGAGCGCCAAGCCAATAAATAACGCAATAAATCCACCACTTAACCAGAGCACAGGATTTGTAAGACCGAAATTTTGAGCCGCTGACTGGTGATTTTTGTTGGTTTTTACCGTATTGGTCAAGTCGGACATTGGTTGTCTCCAAGCATGAGTGAATTAGTTCTTGATTTAAATCGCCACGAACGCAATATCCGTTGTTTTGACGAAGGTTCAGCTACCTTGTTAAATGTTGAAGTAATCTGTCTCTTGCACCGTTGATACCATTATCAATGGTAAACCCGTACCTATTAATTATTTTGTTAGCGAGTAAATGATGGACGATGATCACTATAAGTATGTATCTGAAAAGCAAACACTGTGTATTTTTATGTGATTATTTATTTGGGCAGATAAGGATATGAGGTGCAGAATGAGTAACAGCAGTAATAAATAGAATGGTTAATTATCGCTAATTTGTTATTTTAATTGTAGTTGTAGTTGTAGTTGTAGTTGCAGTTGTGGTTGCAGTAAAAAAAATGGCCTAACTGATGTTAGACCATTTTTAGATTCGTTATTTAAGAACAATCAATATCGTTCTATGGATAAACACTTATGCTAGTAGTTCGTTAGCATTGTTAACGATGTTTTCAACAGTAAAGCCGAACATTTTGAATAGCTCTTCAGCAGGTGCTGATTCGCCAAATGTTGTCATACCGATGATGCGACCGTTAAGACCTACATACTTGTACCAGTAGTCAGCAATACCCGCTTCGATAGCGATACGAGCAGTAACATCTGCAGGTAATACGCTTTCACGGTAAGCAGCATCTTGCTTATCGAACAAATCAGTAGCAGGCATAGAAACTAGACGTACTTGACGACCAGCGGCTGTTAGCTCTGCGTATGCTTCTGCTGCGATACCTACTTCAGAACCAGTAGCGATCAAGATTAGCTCTGGCTTACCAGCACAATCTTTAAGGATGTAACCACCCTTAACGATGTTAGCAACTTGCTCAGCAGTACGATCTTGTTGAGTTAGGTTTTGACGAGAGAAGATTAAAGATGTTGGACCATCTTTACGTTCAATCGCGTACTTCCAAGAAACAGCAGATTCAACTTGGTCACATGGACGCCATGTGCTCATGTTTGGTGTTAGACGTAGTGATGATACTTGCTCAACAGGTTGGTGAGTTGGACCATCTTCGCCTAGACCGATAGAATCGTGTGTGTACACTTGGATGTTCTGAATTTTCATCAGTGCAGCCATGCGTAGTGCGTTACGTGCGTATTCCATGAACATTAGGAATGTTGCGCCGTAAGGAACGAAACCACCGTGTAGTGCCATACCGTTGATCATTGCAGTCATACCAAATTCACGAACGCCGTAGTGAATGTAGTTGCCTGAAGCATCAGTTGGTGTGATTGACTTAGAACCAGACCACATAGTTAGGTTTGATGGTGCAAGGTCAGCAGAACCGCCCATGAATTCAGGTAATAGTTTACCAAATGCTTCAAGTGCGTTTTGAGAGGCTTTACGTGATGCAATGTTAGCTGGGTTTGCTTGTAGATCAGCAATAACTTTGCTTGTTTCAGCTTCCCAGTTAGCAGGTAGACCACCCGTCATACGACGAGTAAACTCAGACGCTAGTTCAGGGAATGCCGCAGTGTATGCTGCAAACTTCTCGTTCCAAGATGCTTGCTTCGCTTTACCTGCTTCTTTTGCATCCCACTCTGCATAAATTTCAGCAGGGATTTCAAATGGGCCGTGGTTCCAACCAAGGAATTCACGTGCTGCTTTGATTTCTTCAGCACCTAGTGGAGCACCGTGACAGTCGTGAGAACCTGCTTTGTTTGGTGAACCAAAACCGATGATTGTTTTACAACAGATCAACGTAGGCTTAGTTGTTTCAGCTTTTGCTTCTTCGATAGCCGCATTGATTGCAGCAGCATCGTGGCCATCAACGTGACGGATAACATGCCAGTTGTAAGCTTCAAAACGCTTAGCAGTATCGTCAGCGAACCAACCTTCTACTTCGCCATCGATAGAAATACCGTTGTCATCCCAGAAAGCAACTAGCTTACCAAGACCTAGCGTACCCGCTAGAGAACATGCTTCGTGAGAGATACCTTCCATCATACAACCGTCGCCCATGAAAGCGTAAGTGTTGTGGTTGACGATATCATGACCTTCACGGTTGAATTGTGCAGCCATTGCTTTTTCAGCAAGTGCCATACCAACAGCGTTAGTAATACCTTGGCCTAGAGGACCAGTCGTTGTTTCAATACCAGGCGCGTAACCGTATTCTGGGTGACCTGGTGTTTTTGAATGCAGTTGACGGAAGTTTTTAAGATCGTCAATTGATAGGTCGTAACCTGTTAGGTGAAGTAGAGAGTAAATAAGCATAGAGCCGTGGCCGTTTGACAATACAAAACGGTCGCGATCAGCCCATTTAGGGTCTTGTGGGTTATGGTCCATATGACCACGCCAAAGTACTTCTGCGATATCAGCCATGCCCATAGGTGCGCCAGGGTGACCAGAGTTTGCTTGTTGTACACCGTCCATGCTTAGAGCACGGATAGCGTTCGCTAACATTTTACGTTCCATAGTATTTTCACCAAATATTTAGGTAAATGTAAACTTAAGAAAGCGGCTACATGAGCCGCTTTCTGAAATAGTGTATTAGCTATTAAAGACGATCTGCGATCATTGTCTCTAGCTTGCCTTGGTCAACTGCGAAGTTACGAATACCTTCAGCTAGTTTCTCAACAGCCATTGCTTCTTGGTTGTGATCCCATAGGAACTCTGAGTGCGTCATTGCAGCTGGACGATCTTTTAGCTCAGTAGTCGCTACTAGTTTTTGCTCAACAACGCCTGTTGCATCTTCAAGTTCTTGAAGAAGTTGTGGGCTGATTGTTAGACGGTCACAACCTGCTAATTCAAGGATTTCACCAATGTTACGGAAGCTTGCACCCATAACAACAGTCTTATAGCCGTGCTCTTTGTAGTAGTTGTAGATACCAGTTACAGAGATAACGCCTGGATCTTCTTGTGCTTCAAAGCTACGGCCTTCTTTCGCTTTGTACCAATCCATAATACGACCAACGAATGGTGAGATTAGGAATACGCCAGCTTCAGCACATGCACGTGCTTGAGCGAAAGAGAATAGTAGTGTTAGGTTACAGTTGATGCCTTCTTTTTCAAGAATTTCAGCAGCACGGATACCTTCCCAAGTTGATGCTAACTTGATAAGGATACGGTCATTAGTGATACCCGCATCATTATAAAGTTTGATTAGGTGGCGTGCTTTAATTACGCTGCCTTCAGTATCAAAAGAAAGACGAGCGTCAACTTCAGTTGAGATACGACCAGGAACAACGTTTAGGATTTCTTTACCAATGTTTACTGCAAGCATGTCGCAAGTATCTTGGATTTGTTGTGCTTTATCATTGCTTTGTGCTTTTGCGTAAGCAATTGATTGGTCAATTAGAGGTGCGTACTCAGCAATTTGTGCTGCTTTTAAGATCAATGATGGATTTGTTGTCGCATCTTCAGGCTGGTACTTGCTGATATCTTTAATGTCACCAGTGTCAGCAACAACAGTAGTTAGTGCGCGTAGTTGTTCTAGTTTTGTGCTCATATCGATCGACCTTATGTATAGGGCTTATGTCATGATGGCATCAGTTATAGCCTGAAATGCCCTCATGTTCAAAACAATTCATACTGACTCTTAACCACATTTGTTATAACCATTAACTCACCGAGTGAGCGGATGGACTGTGCAAGAGCATTTGATGTGTTGATAATTGTCTTTTTTGCCTTTTTTGTCAATTCAAAATGGGAATAAATCAGATTAAGATCGCAATAAAAGCTGTTTTAGATTTTATATGTTGTTTGGTTGAGGAGGTGAGGTATTTTTTTGCTTTTTATGAGCTGAGCATTTGATCTGGCTGTTGATCATTTGTTTGGTTTGTTTTGAGGATGAAAGGGTAAATATAGTAGAAATAAGATGTCAGGAATGTTAAATAATATTAAAAAGGTAATAAAATTGTCCTCAAATAGCGCTGAGGGTATGAATGTCTCTGAGGGGAGAAGGGGCTTAATAACAGTAAGCGTAGTGAGTGTTCAGATTAAGGTGCTGTCGAGCGATCATAGCGAAGTGGTTAAATTACAGGTATAAAAAATGCCGGCCATAGCCAGCATTTTTATTATTTATCAGTAAAGATAAATTATAGAGCTACAACGTTTGCAGCTTGAAGACCTTTAGGTCCTTCAGATACTTCAAAAGATACTTTTTGGCCTTCAGCCAATGTTTTGAAGCCATCAGAAGCAATAGCAGCGAAGTGAACGAATACGTCAGCACCGCCGTTATCTTGAGAAAGGAAACCAAAACCTTTCGCTTCGTTAAACCATTTTACTGAACCAGTTGTTTGATTAGACATGTGATGTCCCTTTTAAATGTGATTAATTAACCGCCAAAATGCGATGTGCTAAGTGGTTAAATTATTAATGTTGCTGCCAATACAAGGGAAACACTGAAGTACAAAACGATAACGTTGATGTAACTGAGGGTTTAACTGTTACTTGGTGTTGCATTTAATAACTCTCTAAACAACAGAGCGAGGCATATAATAACAGGTGTTCTTTTTTTGTACAGTGATTTTTATCAATAAGAGAAAAAAAGATTCTTGCTGTTAGTGTCGATTGATTGAGAAGGTGCGGAATTGTACTGTCTTTCGTGAAAATTCAGGTAAAAGTGCTTTTAGAACACATGAAGTCCCAATAATCGGACATTATGATCTTTACTGGAAATCCAAGTTATTACTTCAAGAATGGTTAAAATGTTTATAACAAGATAGGACAAAAAGAGTATTTTATTTTTACCTAAATATTAAATAATAAAAACACCATATCATTGTTTAATATATATTTAGCGCTAACAAATTTGTTAGCATAAATGCGTGTTTAGTAAGCGGCTAAACTGACGTGTGAGTTATGATAAATCATCAATAATTAATGGAGCCCATGATGATCAAACCAGATGCATTAACTATCCCAGTTACCATGCTAGGGTATGATTTCGATATTATTATTAACAGTTGGGAGAATGGCTTTGATGGCTACCGACAGTATCATGATAATCGCCTCGAAGTAATGGAAGGCAATCTCGGGGTCAATTTAGACTTATTGTATACTTATAGCCAAGGTAGTGAATGGTTAGCACAAATTCCCTCTTATTACATTTCCTTGTCAGCCACTTATGGTGAGTATCAATATCAAATACTATGGTTGGTGGCACATTCATATGCCGCAAAGCAATTATTACAACAACGTTGTTTATTGTTAGCGCTGATTTGTGATCACTATAAAACGGATAATGAACAAGCATTAAAAGTGGTTAATATGGGGCAGCGAGAGATCCTGTCGCATTTAGGGTTAGATAATAGTAAAGCGGCACTTAATTTTTTAGATAAAATTCAATTTAGTCCGAATTTAGGCCAAGCGATGTATTTGCTGCGTAAATATTTAGCTCCTGATGATAAACATTATTTACGCTTTAAACACTATCAATGCGTTAATGATTTTTGTATTTTTTTAGATGAAAAGATCAGCGAATTAACCGGTACTAAATTGGGTGTTGCACTATCATCAGAGTCATTAAAAAATACTTGGTCCACCATTAGTTACATTAGAGACACGATTGCGTTAGGTCATCAGTTAGCGATCATTGGTTCTGATCGTATTGTGAGTGATCTGAATGATTATGACCATCTGGTACGTTTGCATGATAACTGGACACAACAGCGGATCAAACTGCAGGATTGTCGGCCAAGTAATGCCGATGAAGGTTATCATGTCTATTGGGCTGACGCTCCAGAATTGGGTATTTATGCGATTAGAAATTATGATGCATTACTTGAAGAATCTACGCAACAACAACATTGTATTGTGGCCTATCATGATAGAATTGCGAGTCAACATTACATGGCATTTTCTATGCACAACCCCGAGCGATTAACAATAGGGATTAATTGTTTACCTGATGGTAAAGGGATGGTTATTGATCAAATCAGAGGCAAGAAAAATTCAGCGCCTTCAGAGATAGCATTACAAATTATTCAGCAGTGGTTTCACCGTCAAAAAACGTCTTAACGTCTTTGATGTTTTGATGATATAGCTTAATCAAAATGAATAATATTTTTCATATATAGCTAAGTGTTTTTAATTAAATTGACGTAATTCTCCATATATAACTTTCGAGCCTAAGTAGGAGAATTTAGATAGGGTGTAAAGTCAGTTATTGCTTGATTAGTGCAGACCTTAATGGTTCTGCAAATATATGTCGTAAAGCAGGATATGAGGATGTAAATCTAGTATCGAGGGGGCGTAATGAATACGCCCACGTTATCAATGTATGGTTTTAACTAGAAAAAGATTAGAAGTAAGACAATGTTATGCAGTATGCCTATCTGAGAGTCATTCACCTGCGTTGTAACAACGTTCTAGCGAAGCCCCCACTATATAAATAAGGAAATAAATTTAGTGGTGGGTAGTTCACATGACCTTGCCTGAATGAAATCAGAGTGTCGATTCATGTGATTGCTCTTAATACAGCCATCGTCTTGATGGCGTTTGATGTTAACGTCAAAACCGCACCGTTATTGTAATAATTGTTCAAGTGTCATTGGTGAGGACATCAACCCCAGTGCTTGTGCGGGTGTTACACCTGCTTTATTTTGATGACAAAGGTTATGCCAAGCTCGATAGATATCCAATAACGGTAATAAGCTGGCAGGACGCAGTTTACGCCGTGGTTCATTAACCATATGACTAAATTGATCATGAAAACGTTGCTGATATACGGTTGCTGCTTGGTGGGTGGCAATCGTTAACCAATGTTGTTGCTGTTTTTTATTGCCGCCAAGATGACAAATGCCTTTATTACTGCTGTTATTACGACTAAATGCCCACCGATCTCGCCACCATCCCATTAATACGATATCAATTTTTTCAACCTGCTGTCCGTGTTGCCAGCTGTTATCTTCAACAACATAAAGAGGATCAATAGTATGGTTATTAATCCGATCAATAAAAACAGACAGACAAGCTGAGCGTAATAAGGTTTCTTGAGGCATAAAGACGGCAAAGCTAGCAATACTTGGATTGAGTAATTTGCGTAAATATAAAAAATGACCATAGACCGTATATTGAGGGCGGATCAAACAACCTTTGGTCGGATAGTTAATGGTAACTTCACCACTCAGTGGATTTTCCATATTTTTACGGGCTAAAATTTGACGATAAGTGGCATCAATATGGGCTAATAACCCTTGTGATGTTGTTGGTTGATCGTGAGGATGATGATAACTATGTGGTGCGATAAAACGGGTATCGACCTGATAGGCATCGTGGTGATCAACGTAAGAGGCAGCAGCTTGCGTTTGATAATTCACATGTTGGCTAATGACATAGCCTGAATCTGCCTCGGCAGTGGCTATCCATAACACGCCATTATTACTGTTAGGCTGTAACGGCGTAAAATCAGTAGCAAGATGATGGGAGTGTGATTGCTTGCCGAGTCGCGCATCAAAAATCGTCAGTTGGCGACGACAACGTGCCGCAATATTATTCAGTTGATCATAAAAAGTTTTTGGGTTCATCGCGAGACGTCGGCAAATTTCTCGTACCGTATGCCCTGTAAATAAATACGCTAATAATTTTTGCTGCAATTGATGCTTGTTATTACTGTTTGACCACGGGTCGACAAACGTATGCTGACAGGCTTTGCAACGGTAGCGTTGACGTTCGCCACTAAAACCAAAGGCATGATAAAACTGACGGTAGGTGAGAACAGGGAAGCCATTATGTGGGCAAGTATCGTTTGAACAGGCGGCTAAACCACTATTTTGTTCTAGCGTTAGGCGCTGTTTTTCTGCAATAACATCATGATTACTGAGTACCGGGGGAAAGGCACCACATTCGCGGCAAATCAATACCGGACGTTGGAGATTACTGTTTTGCAGTACATATAATTGTGGATCGGTGCGACTAAAATTGACACAAGCAACCGTCTTACAATAATTGAACTGAATATTATCACAAGCAGGTGGCAACTGATCCAGAGTCGTGAGTGTTGAGGATAAAGTCATGGAGCATCGCCTGATTGTGTTTTAAGTAAATAGGATTATACCTAAGCGCAATGATGATGCTGGAATATTATTACTTTTTTGAATGAGATAAATCTTATTGAGTATAAAAAAGTGAAAAACGCATCGGTAAGACACGTTTTTCACTTTCTTTTGTCTTTCACTACAAACGCATTATGACTCGCGTTGTATTAGCATTGGAAGAAACTATAGGTTGATTGCAGTTTCTAGCGCTACATTCATCATTTCGTTGAACGAGTGTTGACGTGCTTCCGCACTTAATTTCTCGCCACGTTTAATGTGGTCAGAAACAGTCAGAATAGTTAGCGCTTTAGCACCAAGCTCTGCTGCAACACCATAAATACCTGCAGCTTCCATATCGACACCTAGGATACCTAGTTTTTCCATCTTATCGAACAGACCTACTTCTGGGCTGTAGAATAAATCAGCAGAGAATACATTACCTACACGTACAGCAACATTTTGTGCACGTGCTTGGTTTACGGCTGTTTCAAGTAAGTGGTAGTCAGCAATTGCTGCGAAATCGTGGTTAGCAAAACGAATACGGTTAACTTTTGAATCCGTTGACGCACCCATTGCAATGATAACGTCCATTAATTTAACGTCATCATGAACCGCACCACAGCTACCGATACGAATGATATTTTTAACACCAAAATCTTTGATTAGCTCATGAACATAAATAGAGCAAGATGGAATACCCATACCATGGCCCATAACGGATACTGGCTTACCTTTGTAAGTACCAGTGAAGCCGTACATGCTGCGAACATCACACACACGTTTTACGTTTTCTAGGTAAGTTTCTGCAATAAACTGCGCACGTAGGGGATCACCCGGCATTAAAATTGTTTCTGCAAAATCGCCAACTTCAGCGTTGATATGTGGAGTAGCCATGAAGTGCTCCTAGGTTTATGAGTTATTCAGAAGCAAGATTCATGCTTCAATTTATGGTCGTAGTTTATGGAATAAAATATTCAATTCTTGAGATCTGTGTCACAAAAACAGGGCTGTTTTGCTGAACTAATAATATTGATTACTAAATCTGTTGAAAACGTGAAGGGTATCGTTTTCTTTTTTGTGGTTAATTAATTGCTGAATTTAGTGATTTTTAATAATAGTCACATTTAATTTATTGATAATTAATATTTTTATTTTTAACTGACGGTTTTTGTTATCAAGTTCTAAAAAAAATATACGCGTAAAAGTGTAATCGATTACATTGGTGAAAATCACAATTGGTGGCTTTTAAATGATAAAAATAGTTATCAAAGAATGAATATTGAAACAGGTTTGTCTTGGACATGATCTTGGGTAGAATTAACAAAAAAAGTCACTAGAGAATACTATGTATAATTTAACCCAATTATCAGACAGTGAAAGAATGCGAATAGAGTTAGATAAACAAGCTTCATACACGGTTTGGAAAGTAAAAAATGGTAAAGTCGGTTATGAGGCCTTTGCTGAGTTAACTAATAATATTGAAGATGATGACGAACGCGATTTTTGTCAGCAAGCGGTGATGAAATATAAGACCTTAATGGGTGTTAATTAATAGATTCAAATGAACAGACTACGCCCCAGCGTACCGATATCACGTACGCTGGAGCAACAATTAACATGAGAATGATAGTCGGCGTAACCGATATAGTATTGCTTGCTAATGATGCTGAAGAGCATGGCTGTCATCGTGAGTTATATCATGAGCTATATCATGATGCTCACCGCTGTATGTCGCGGGTTTAACGGCAACATTCACTGTTATTTCACCGGCATGTTTAAAGGTTAATGTTAGCGGAAAATGTGAATCAATAATGGGTACTTCGGTGAGATTAAATAACATCACATGAAAGCCGCCAGGGGCTAATTGTTGTTGATGTTCTGCTGCAATGTTAATGGTATCAACTTTTCGCATTTGCATTAACTCATTACCATTATTTAAAATATGCAATTCGGCACTTTCAGCAATGGGTGAACGTGCGGCTATAAGCGTGTCATCAGTATTACTGTGATTGATAATGGATAAAAAAGCAGCGGCAACATTTGAAGTGGGTGGCACTGCTTTTGACCATGGGTGTTCTATTTCAATCGTGTTTGCAGTTACTGTGGTTGGAATAGCAACGATAATGCTAATCAATAAAGCAGTGATGACTTTCAACATAATGGCTCTCCTTTGCCCTTCATATTAAATTGAGTGTACATTGATAGTGTAGTGTCAGGGATGATGTTTCGCCATGTATCACACGAGGTTATAGCAATAATGATCGGCTTTTGGTTATTAATATGACGCTGTAGCCTTAGTGAGTTTGGTATCAATATTGTGCTTGTAATGATATTGATCGAGACTATTATTTTAATATTGCGTATTCTGTGTACAGAAACTAATCAAATGGTGAATAACAGTGAAAACAACTGAATTTTCTGCACTTGATGATGACAATGATAAACCGAATATGTCGTTTTCATTACACGCAGAAAAACGTTCTGGGCATAAAGCGCCACCGGCGAATACCCCTGATTTTAGTCAACCAGCATCTAGCTCTGATGTGGTTAATGATACGATAGTGATGGAAACGATGATAAAACCTCGTTCTAAGCGTTTAACAGATTGCCCTGCTTGTGATGGTATGGTCTCTCGTCGTGCCCATTTTTGCCCACATTGTGGTGAGCCAGATCCTTCACGTCATATGCAGCGAAACCAATGGTTTTCTCGTATTGTGTGGACAATTATTATTGCGGCGGCTGGGTGGTATATTTATACCTCTGTGGTGCCTTTGATTGTTGATCGCCTCAAAGGTTGATGTCTTTAATATCGCCAGCAGCAAGCTAGCGTTAATATTCTGATGTTATTGTATTGCCCCAATAATCGTTGTCGATTATTGGGGTTTTTTATTGATCATTAATGTGTTTTTTGCATGCCACGGGTTTGATTCATTGTACGTGAACCAGCAGTACCATAACTATTTATATCATAGCGATTAGGGGAGTAACCAATACGATAACGGTAACGTCGATCGAGTGGATATAAATTAATGTTATAATTATCAATTAATTGTTTTATTACCACGTTCATTTCTTTTTGTGGTGTGTTTTTTTCTCTTAAATAGTAATAAAGGTTCTCTGCGCGTTGTTGATTCATTGTGTCCTCCAATAGGAAAGGTTTGCTGATGAGCAATCAGGAATACACAGGAAATTGAGGTTAATAACATTAAAGAGGTTAATGTTGTGTTGGCGTAATTATAATGAATTTTCAGTCAATGATAATGAGGTTAATACTCAAATTACTTTTACGTAATAGTAATAATATATTGGTGATTGCGTTAATCGTGTCGATATTTGAATCTGAGTCATTATTTCTATTGCGAAATGGATCAATACCTTTAACAATAAAACAGTGTTTAAATGTGGTGAATTAGATGTTCAAACAAAGTACTAAAATAAATGTAGTGAGTATCGGTGTCGGGATATTGATTTTACCGTGGCTACCACTGCTTATTAGCCAGCATTCATTATTAAAAATGATAACAGCTGCCATTGGTGGAATTGCGTTTGCATTAGCGTGGGGAATTGGTTTACCTGCGGTTGTCAGTTATGGTGTTGCGATAATTATTTTACTCGCGCCGATGGTATTAGCCTTTTATTGGATAAAACATACGCTAACGACAATAGCAAAAAGTTAACCAGTGCATTTATGATAAAAAAAACAAGAAGACCAATAGTGATCTTCTTGTTTTAACAGATGATTAATTACGGTTAATTAGCAATAAACCTTATGCGCCTTCAAAATGATACGTCATATCTGTGGTATAAGTCATTTTAGTGAATAAGGTATTGGTTAATTGGTCTGCCAATGCTAATGCATCTGCAACGGTAGTCTTCTCAAAATCATTGATCAACGCCTGTGCTTTTTTAGGCTGGCGCTTGTAAATTTTAAGGTAATTCTTTTCAAGTTCCCGTTGTTTAGATGCAGTCTGTACTTCAAACTTATGGTAAGCCGTTTGTACGATTGGAGAGAATACTTTCCAATTTGTCATTGCCAATGTTTGCACTTTACGGAATGCCCAATTAGCCGATGCACTGTCTGCTTTATTAGTACCAATGGTTAATGCATGCGGTACTTCCGTCATACCTTGGTAATAAGGTAAGTAAACCCCGAGAGCACTCATGCCGTATGAGATATATTCCACATCACCAATCGCAGTTGGTAAATTAGGACGCACTTGTAATACGTGTGACTCTTGAGTGCGGAATACTGAAATAGGGCGGTAAGCTTCTTTCGGGTTTTGGGTTGCATAAGGGTCGTGTGATGTGCCTTGGTAATGATTACGCAAGCCTTGTTCAACATCGGCAACGCTAAGTTTTCTGGTTGGTTTTAAGAAAACAGGGAAAGTGGTCCCTTGGTCGATCTTGGTGGTTAAACCTTGAGTATACATATGCTGTAACGTCCACACGCGTGGATAGTTATACGTTACGTCGTTAGGTGTATCTTGTGAGTAAGCAGCATGGAAGTTGAAAGGTTTACCTGCTTCAGCTTTGTATAAACCGTGTTGTTCGGCAAAGCTTACTAACGTTGGCGATGCCATATAATTAGGGTTATTCGGTAAGTAAGTGCTTAATCGACCTTGGTTTGCTGAAACAAAGTATTTATCCGCAGGGATTTTCTCTGCCATCCATTGGTGACCGCTGCCACTTTCTAAATACCAAATACCGGTATTATCAACAAATGCAACCCCAAAACCTTCTGCCGCACCTTGAGTTTCAATGATTTTACCAAGTAACTCTACGCCTTCTTTTGCAGAGTGAATACGCGGTAAAATCACATTTTCAATGGCATCTTCACCAATACCCGTTTTAGTTACATACGGATCGGCTTTTAGTGCTTTTGCACCATTATAGATAGTTTCGGTTGCCGACATGCCTACGCCCGCAGAGTTAAAGCCTACTTCGCCCATGCTTTTATTATGAGTATCAAAATCAGACATTGAAGTGTATTGCAATGCGTCTTTAGCGGCTGGGTAACTGAAATTATTTGCGTTACCATGGAAGTCACTTTGCTGCATTTTTTCTGCAGGATGAAAGACAAAATGTTTAGCATTGGTTGCTTGGTAATCTTCATTACGAGCAATAATATAAGAGCCATCCGTTGTTGCTTGATTACCGACTAGAATGGTTGTACAAGCACTTGCAGGTAAAGCAATTACTGCGGTTAATGCTGCTGTTACCGCTGATGCTAAAAAGGTTATTTTTTTCATTTTTTTTAATTAGTTGATGAGATAAGTAACTAGTTATACGGGGAAAATTAACGTCGTTTTGTGAGGAATGTCACTTTTATATATCTATAATAGGTATAATTATTTTTCAGTTTTATTCCTTATTGGGTTTTTATTAATAATAACATGAACGAATCTATCCTGTAGTCGGTGATTTTATGGCCGTTATGACTCAGGACTGATGCATTATTGAAGTATTCTTCATAAGAAAAATTCACAATAAATATCAGTGATATAATGCCACTTTATAGCAACGAAAGGATTAAGCTAAACCATGAACAATAAAACCGTCATTATCAGTGCGTTTACCGCGCTATTATTATCAAATTCTGCACAAGCCGCTGAATCTTTAGTATTACAACCTGTGAGTGATAGCACTCTTGCGGCACCGTTAATTAAATTTGATGATAGTACCCATTATTTTGTTGGTGTTACGGGAGGAAGCAGTGATATCAGCATGACAGCCGGTACCGTTAATGGCAATAACAACACATTGAGCAATCATTTTTCATCGCCTGATGCGGCAGGATTTGTAGGGGCTGATCTGGGTTTTTATACCGCTGGTGGTGCAGGACGTATTTATTACAGCTGGCAAAAAATGAGTGCTCAGTCTGATTTAGATGGCGCTAAGGCGATTGAAACAGATGTGACGTTACATTTATTAAATGCCGATTATATTTTCCGTGCAGGTAAAACCATCAATCCGTTTATTGGTGCGCATTTAGGTTACATGATATCTGACACTAAAGGCGAGGGGTATGGTTCAAATAGTCAGTCAGGTGAAGTACTTGGTATTCAGGCAGGTGTCGCTTGGCGCATTTCCAATCATATTTCGGCTGAAATTGGGTTACGACATACTGCGACACAAGGTGAAGATGTTAAACCATGGTCATCAAATAAAGTTGCCTCACAAATAAAAAGTATTTCGACGGGATATGTATCACTGAATTACCGTTTCTAGGGTTATGTTTCAATCATGTATCAAGGTGGCTAGCATTATAATTAATGGGTGCAATTGCCACGTTGAGCCATTTTCTTAGACGGTGAGAAAACTGAAGGTTTACTCACCCGTTTAGCCGCGTATAATGCATCCCCCTAGTAAACGACAACCATTATCAATAAAGGACTTCACCTTGAAGCTATTCGTTAGAGATCTCACTGTAATTGACGCATCTTACTTGTGCCCACAACGGGGAATGGTGGGTGAGAGTTGGATTCTTGATGTGGTGATGTCGGGTGAGTTGAATGAAATGAGCATGGTGCTTGATTTCAGCCGCGTAAAAAAACAAATTAAACAACTTGTTGATCAATATGTTGATCACCGGTTATTGATTCCGACAGCATCAACGGCTATTCAAACCGCTACCACTAAAGCGGAATATATGACAGTTGATTTAGTCAGTGATCAACATGCAATCCACTTACACAGCCCAGAACAAGCATTTTGTTTTATTGATGCAGAAGCTATCACTGTTGAAAGTGTCACTAAACATGTAGAGCAAGTGCTGCTTGGTAATTTACCTGCCAATGTACAAGGGCTAGAAATAACCTTACGCCATGAAAACATTGATGGCGCGTTTTATCATTACAGCCATGGTTTGAAAAAACATGATGGTAATTGTCAGCGTATCGCGCACGGACACCGCTCACCGATTGAGTTAGTGGTTAATGGTCAACGCAATGCTGAATTAGAGCAGCAATGGGCACATCGTTGGGAGGATATTTACTTAGGCTCACAAGAAGATGTGATCAGTGTCGGTGAATTAAATTTAAGTGCGGCAGCGGCAAATATTAATGATGAAACCCATTACGGTTTTCGTTATACCGCCCCACAAGGCGAGTTTGAATTAGCGATCACAAAATCAGTGACTGAGATTTTAGCTACCGATACAACGGTAGAATTATTAGCTTCTTATATTGCGGATCAAATAAAACCACAATTAGCGGCGACTGATAGTTTAGATGTTTTTGCTTACGAAGGTGTAGGTAAAGGTGCGATGGTTACCTTAGGTTAAAGGTTAAAGGTTAAAGGTTAACTTTCCGCTTTTATAACTGATTAAGCGATAAAAAATAAGCTCAATGTGGTATTTATTTTTAGGAATAATATCAGGTTGGGCTTTTTTTGTGGTTAAATTTTCATCAAAAAAACAGCAATAATGAGAGATTTCGCACTAAATCTAGTTATATCACTTAATAGTCAGTTATTTGTGCGTAGACTTAATATAAGTGTCATAAACAAGAGGGATCGATTATGCCTTTAGCGCCTCTAACCAGTGACAAGCTGTATCGTACTGCAGCCCTAAACGGATTGAGTGATGCGTGTAAGTCAACTAAGCACCTTACACCATTAGATGAAATAGTAGGACAAGAACGCGCTCAACATGCGGTTGAGTTTGCGATGTCGATAAAAGAAAAAGGCTATAATATTTATGCCATTGGCCGTAATGGCCTAGGTAAACGTACCATGGTGATGCGTTATTTAAACCGCCACGAGACTAATGGTAATAGTCATACATTGTATGATTGGTGTTATGTGTCGAACTTTGGCGATACGCGCTGTCCGAAAGTGCTAAAACTCCCGGTGGGAGAAGGAAGTGGTTTTAAAAAAGACATTGAAAATCTAATGAAACGGTTAGTTAAAGCGTTTCCATTGGCGTTTGATAATGAGCTTTATTATTCACGCGCTGAAAAATTAAAATCAGAGTTAGCCACAAAACAAGAAACAACATTAAAGACGTTAACGAAAAGTGCTGAAGAGCGTGGTATTAGTGTCTCAATCACAACTCAAGGTGATTATCAGTTAGTGGCAATGAATGGTGAAGAGCCGCACAGTGAAGATAGTTTTGCTGCCTTGTCTGCTAATGATCAACAGGTATTTGAGAATACCATTAATGCGCTGGAAGTTGAGCTTCGAGGCATTGTACGTAAACTCACTGAATGGGAAGAACAATATTCAGACAAGCAGCAAAAGCTTGATGAAAATATTGCTCAAGAAGTTGTTGGTCATTGCATTAAAGATCTTCAACTGAAATATAAAAAAGTGGTTGATGTAAAAGCCTATTTAACCGATATGTATGCGGATATTTTAGACAATATTGATATCTTCCTTGAGGAAAATGAAGAACAAGTCGCACTTGCGTATGCGTCATTAGATAAAAAAATGCCGCGCCGTTACCAAGTGAACGTATTGGTACATCAATCTGATACTTGTAAGTTTCCTATCGAAGTTGAAGAAAGCCCAAGCTACCATTCTATTTTTGGTTATGTTGAAAACGCGACCTATAAAGGCACCGTGTTTACCGATTTTTCTTTAATTCGAGCGGGTAGTCTTCATCGTGCTAATGGTGGGGTATTGATGATGGATGCTGTAAAAGTACTTGAACGTCCCTATGTGTGGGATGGATTAAAACGTGCTTTACGCGCCCAAAAGCTCAATTTAAGCTCACTTGAGCGAGAAGTTACTCTTTCAGGCACTATTTCCCTAGAGCCAGAAGCGATTCCATTAAATGTAAAAATCATTTTATTTGGTGATTATCAAACCTATCAGTTACTGCAACACTATGATCCGGAATTTAAAGAATTGTTCCGTGTTACTGCTGATTTTGAAGATGATATGCCACGCACTGATATATCAGAAGAACAATATGCTCGGTTTATTGCCAGTATTGTGCATGATAACGATATGCTCCATTGTGATCGTAAAGCAATAGCGCGAATTATTGAATACAGTTCACGCCAAGCTGATGATCAAAATAAATTGTCGCTACACTCAGCGGATATTGCCAATTTATTACGTGAAACTAATTATGTCGCGCGTGCGTCTAATGCCACTATGATCCGCTGTAGTCATGTTGAACAAGCGATGCTAAATCAAGAGCTACGGGTGAGCCGTTTAAAAGATCATGTGATGCAAAGTTTTGTGACGGGTACTACTTTACTTGATGTTCATTCCCATGCTGTTGGACAAGTGAATGCACTGTCAGTGATCGCAACCTCTGATTATCAGTTTGGTGCACCAAGCCGTATTACGGCCACCACCGCTTATGGTAGTGGTGAAGTGTTTGATATTGAACGTAGTGCTGAGCTAGGCGGTAATATTCACTCAAAAGGGGTGATGATTTTATCTGCTTATCTAGCGTCTGTGTTTGGTAAGACTGCAACCATACCGTTAACCACGCATCTTACTTTTGAGCAATCGTATGGAGGTATTGATGGTGATAGTGCGTCAATGGCAGAAGTCTGTGCAATTATTTCAGCTTTTTCTGGTTTACCACTACGACAAGATATTGCGATTACAGGTTCAATGAACCAGTTTGGTGAAGCGCAGCCGATCGGTGGCGTAAATCAGAAAATTGAAGGCTTCTTTGATGTGTGTGGCATTAAAGGTAGAACGGCAGGGCAAGGCGTGATTATACCTGAGTCTAACGTGCACAATTTAATGTTACGTAAAGATATTGTTGAAGCTGTTTCAAAAGGTGAGTTCCAAATTTGGGCGATTAGCCATGTATCACAGGCGATTGAAATATTTACGGGGAACCCTGTGGGCATAGAGGCAGATCAAGGATTTTATCCATCAGATACGGTATTTGGTTTAGTCCAAAGTAAACTTAATGCGTTACGTCGGTAACAACGGATGTGAATTGTATAAACATTAGAATAGTGTTGTCGAAGTGATGATATTTAAGCTGACTATTTGATAGTTGGCTTTTTTCGTTCTTTTACTAAATTACAGACATAAAAAATGCCAGCCTAAGCCAGCATTTTTCTTAACTTATCAAAGAATGATAAATTAGATAGCTACAACGTTTGCAGCTTGAAGACCTTTTTGGCCTTGCTCTACTTCAAAAGACACTTTTTGGCCTTCAGCAAGAGTTTTGAAACCTTCAGAAGCGATAGCACGGAAGTGAACGAATACGTCAGCACCGCCGTTGTCTTGAGTAATAAAACCAAAACCTTTCTCTTCGTTAAACCATTTTACTAGACCAGTTGTTTGATTAGACATGTGATGTCCCTTATTAGTTGAGATTAATTAACCGCTAAAATGCGATGTGCTACGTGGTTAAATTATTAATGATACTGCCAATACAAGGGAAACACAGAGACACAAAACGAAAACGTCAATGTAACTTTAGTTTAACTTTTACTTGGTGTTGCATTTAATAACTCTTAAACAACAGAGCGAGACGGATAATAACAGTTATGCTGCTGATGTACACATATTTTTGTATGCTTTTTGAAAAGAACAACACAAAATGAGGGTTTTTCATTAAAAATTAAAGTTTAACGTGTTGATATTATTGAATTTAAATGATGTTCGGCCATGACTGGTGATTTTTCTTCATTGTATACATAATCTAGCGCATTGGGGGACATTATTATGCTAGAGTACTTAATATGTAATTTAGCTTATGATTAAAACAAAATGCTAAATTGACGGTGTAAGTGTAATCGTCGTTCGTGATTAAGTGGTATGTAACAACATATTAATCAAATAGATGAATAAAACAGGGGAAGCAATAATGACTCATGAAACTAAAACAATGGAAGTACCTGTTGCTATCGCTGATAGAGTACAGGCACTTATTGACGGATTTAAAGCGAAAGAAATATTTAAGGCTGAGCGTAAAGCTATCGTGAATAACTTTCTGGCGATGGATGGTCTTAGTTGTGAGATGGCGGTTTACAGCTTGCCGCAAAATGAGTTGCTTGATACGCTTCGATTTGTCTATGAATTATCGGGAACCAATAGTAAATTCATCACAAATATCCTGATTCAATCAAGAGAAAACCCTAAGAAAGTATTGTCTGATGCTCAGAGAACGGCTGCTAAGAGTTTATTATTTAACTTGATTAATGATCCATCAGTAGTATCAGCGATGAAAGAAATTTAATCGCTGTAAATGCTGTAAATAATGACAGATGATAAAAAACCCGCATTGGTTCTCTTATGATAAGAGTGCCATGCGGGTTTTGTTTATCCGTAACGTTTAACGATTATGGTTTATTTTTGTTGCTGTAGATGTAGTTTTTTACAGTGCTCATTCACCTCATCAAAATGATGTAATGTTTTTTCATTCGGTTGTTCGCCTTTTAAGCTAACCACAACTAATGTAATTGAGGCCAGTAAGAAGGCTGGAATGATTTCATAGAGGCTAAAGAGGGTTGAATTTGGCCATGCTGAATGAGCGGCAATCCAACCAAGTACAACGGCGGCACCGACAATCATACAGGCGATAGCACCATGCGCACTGCAACGACGCCAGAACAATGAGAATAAAACGACGGGTCCAAATGCTGCGCCCATACCCGCCCAAGCGTGTCCTACAATAGATAAAATCGTACTTTGTGGGTTGCTGGCAAAAATCATTGCTACTAATGACACCACCACAACGGCTAAACGGCCAAGAAGAACTTGGGATTTCTCAGTGAGTTTGATATCAAAGAAATGGGCCACATCTTCTGTTAATGCACTTGATGATGCTAATAATTGTGCCGCAACTGAGCTCATGACAGCAGAGAGAACTGCCGCTATTAGTATCGCTGCAATCCAGGTAGGGAATAAGCCTTTTGCCAACTCTAAAAAGATCATCTCATTATCGAAGTTATGATTTGCTCCTGAGTAGTACATTGCACCAGTAATACCGACAGCAAATGCACCGACTAAAGAAACCACCATCCAGCTCATACAAATTTTACGAGCGACATTCATCCCTTTTACATCACCAATCGCCATAAAACGTACGAGGATATGTGGTTGACCAAAATAACCCAGTCCCCAAGCAAGTAATGACAGCACGCCAATCGTGCTGGTGTTGTCACTAATAACAGAAAAATAATGGATCGGTAATACACTTTGGTCAATGTTGGGAGCGAGGTTGTACCACGTTACTATTGGCGTAATTAAGAGTGCAAAGAACATCAATGAACCTTGAAAGAAATCGACCCAGTTTACCGCTAAGAATCCACCAATAGAGGTATAAACCATTAAAAAGATGGCACCGATCCATACCGCTTGTGTATAAGGAATATGGAATAAGGTTTGAATTAAGAAAGCACCACTCACAAAACCAGCAGCAGCATAAAGTGTAAAGAAAATAAGGATAACTAATGCAGTCATTAATCTGAGGGTGCGATTACCACTTCCAAATCGGGCATAAAAATAAGAGGGGATTGTTAATGCATCTCCGACATTCTCAGTATAAATACGCAGTTTTCTTGCGACAAAATGCCAGTTTAAATAAGCACCAATAGTTAAACCAATCGGTAGCCAGATTTGATCTAAGCCTGAAACAAAGACAGCGCCAGGTAAGCCTAGTAATAACCAACCACTCATATCTGAAGCGCCAGCACCAAGTGCGGTAACACCGGGGCTTAAACTTCGTCCTCCAAGAACATAATCTGAATTTCCTTCGGTTTTTCTCGCTGCGACTATGCCGATAGCGAATATTATACAAAAATAAATCGCTAACACGATATAGTAAGTAGACATTGAATCTCCCTTATTGTCTGAACAGTAGCTTTTAACTAAGAAATTATTTATGGCTATTAAAAATACATAAAATAGGTTAGCTATGCAAATTAAAGATTAATGAGTATTTGTTATACGTAGTATTTTTTGTTATTTAATTATTGATTTATTAAGTTGCTGCTGAATGCCTGTTTTTATTTAATTGATTTAAATCAGTAGCTTATTTTAATTCTGTTGTTTTGCAATCAATATTTTATTTTGATGGATTGGATGTTTATTTTAGTATGAAATCTTTGTTTGTAATTAATAACTATTCGATAATATGAGTTTTTTGAACGTAATTATTAAGTTTTAGCTGTGTTTATATATATATTATAAGGGGGAGGAGAGAGTAATTATTTACCTTGGTTATGATTTATTTTTATATGAATTAGACTTTTTTCTAATATAGAGGTAAATAAAATACTGTTAGCTACTTTAAAATAAAACGAATAGTTAATGATGCAGATTACCAACAGTAGGATAATTTTTTGTTCAGTGCTTGTCCTTGATATTGATGCATAATATCGCTACTGCCAATATTTTGATAGTGTCATTAATCGAAAATTTGAGGCTAGATATTTTGCTCATACATCTATTTATAGTCCACCACTATTAGCATGTAGCATGTAGCATGTAGCATGTAGCATGTAGCATGTAGCAATGCGATGTCATATGAATTTGTCCTGAAATGCTTAAGCTTATTCCTTTTAATTTTTAGGGATATTGGTTGTGATTATAAAAAAAGACTATTTTTGTGACTAATAGTGATGATATTTATATAATAAATAAATTTAATGCGAAGTCTGGTATTTATTATGTTGTATATATAAGTATAGATAGAGTTTTATATATTATTTCTTGTTTTAATGTATATGTCAGTGTTATTTATGACAATAAAAATATAGAGAGTGGTAGATGATACATAATATAAGTGGTGGTTTATATAGTGGGTTTTTATATGATAATAAACACGAGTAGCGTTAAGTTAACTCGTGTTTATACATGAGATGTATTGCTATCTATACATTATTTTTATTACCATTCATTTAATATTTCAACGTTGACTGGGGAGTTTTTTGTTAAAGTATTAAGGTTGGTAGTATTAAATAAATCTTTATTATAACTAATGCAAATAATATCACCTGAAATTTCTTCAATATAACTAGACATCCCATTAATTCCAATGTCATCTCTTTCTGAAATGTTTTCTGTTAAAGTTTTTGGTATATTAATATAAACTTTAAGAAAATTTCCTTCTTCAATAATATCTTCAACAATAGCAACACCTTTTATTTTTCCAGTTAAGCCTCCTCTCCCAACGGTTACGCCAAATTTTGGATGTATTTCTAAATTTACATGGTTACCAACGTCTAACGAATCAAATGTTGTTGTATTAAGTGCTTGATCTATATCAAAATAAACGACATCACCAGTAATGCGTACAACAGTTACGGAGCATCCATTTAAGAGCATTACAGTGTTTTTTTCAACTAAATCCAAGACGTTTTTTGGAAAGATAATACCGTGCCTTTGGGTCTCATCATTTTTTGATATTTTTTTAATAATTCCAGTTCCCTGAACTATACCTTTGAACATAATAATCTCCTTCTGTAGGTAATATTATTTAAATGAAGTTATTCATTTTTTAATTAGTCTAGTGGTAAAAAAATAAAATTCAACAGTAAATAATGTTTTTTGATTTTAAATCTGTTTTTAATAAATAAATTATTGATTTTTAAGTTCTGTTTTTGTTTGTTTCATTTAAATATTTATATTTAAATTGATGTTTTTAATTACAGTCTATGCTTGATAAGAAGATGATTTATAAGAAAATGTATACTTAATGATTACTGTTTTATATTTATACTGATTTTTATGTATTATTGATTTTTTATCTATTTATAATGTCCAAATTTACTTGTTGACCAATTTTCATTGTAATATTTATTATTTTACTTGAAATCTAAACTTCTAATATTATATGTAATAAAATGCTCCTGTTTTATATTTTTAGATGTTTAAAAATAGTTATAAATTAATAAATAACAAAGTTAGATGCTAAAAGTGTGATATTTACCTCATAAAATTAATAATGCGTGAATACTTTACATATTAACCTTACATGCCCAATAAAAATTAGCTAGGCTATGTACATGCTTATGAAGCAGGTTTGTATGCTTGCTGGGTATGTGCAGCAGGGTAATTTAAGGAGATTGTATGATAAAGAAAATCCCAATGATTATTGGTGGCGCAGAGAGGGATACTTCAGAACATGAATATCGTGAGCTCACACTCAATAGCTATAAAGTTAGTATACCTATCATAAATCAAGATGATGTTGAGGCGATTAAATCACAAAACGTTGAAAATAACTTAAATATCAATCAGATAGTAAACTTCTTATACACTGTTGGCCAAAAATGGAAAAGTGAGAATTATTCTCGTCGACTCACCTATATTCGAGATTTGATAAGATTTCTCGGATATTCTTCTGAAATGGCCAAACTAGAAGCCAACTGGATCTCAATGATCTTGAGTTCAAAAAGTGCCTTATACGATATTGTTGAAACAGATTTAGGTTCTCGTCATATTGTAGATGAATGGTTACCTCAGGGGGATTGTTATGTCAAGGCTATGTCAAAAGGAAAATCCGTTCATTTGTTAGCAGGTAATGTGCCTCTATCTGGTGTTACTTCTATTATTAGAGCAATTTTGACTAAAAATGAATGTATCATTAAAACATCATCGGCTGATCCATTTACGGCAATAGCATTAGCTTCAAGTTTTATTGATACAGATGAGCACCATCCAATTAGTCGTTCAATGTCGGTAATGTATTGGTCTCATAGCGAAGATATTGTAATCCCACAACAAATTATGAATTGTGCTGATGTTGTTGTTAGTTGGGGTGGACATGATGCAATTAAATGGGCAACAGAACATACACCAGTAAACGTCGACATATTAAAATTTGGGCCGAAGAAAAGTATTGCGATTGTTGATGATCCTGTAGATATTACAGCTTCTGCTATTGGCGTCGCTCATGATATTTGTTTTTATGATCAGCAGGCCTGTTTTTCAACCCAAGATATCTATTATATAGGCGATAACATTGATGCGTTTTTTGATGAGCTTGTAGAACAATTAGATATATATATGGAGATATTACCAAAAGGCGATCAAACATTTGATGAAAAGGCATCATTTTCATTAATTGAAAAAGAGTGTCAATTCGCAAAATATAAAGTTGAAAAAGGTGATAATCAATCTTGGTTATTGGTTAAATCACCGCTAGGATCTTTTGGTAATCAACCATTAGCTAGATCTACATATATTCATCACGTCTCGGATATATCAGAAATAACGCCTTATATAGAAAACAGAATTACTCAAACTGTAACTGTTACTCCTTGGGAGTCATCATTTAAATATAGAGATGTTCTAGCCTCTCATGGTGCAGAGCGTATTGTTGAATCTGGGATGAATAATATCTTCCGTGTCGGTGGTGCGCATGATGGTATGAGGCCTCTTCAACGTTTAGTTAAATATATTTCACATGAAAGACCTTCTACATATACAACCAAAGATGTGGCAGTAAAAATCGAACAAACACGTTACCTAGAAGAAGATAAGTTTTTAGTCTTTGTACCATAAAAAGGAATTAATATGAAAAGTGAAAACAATTCTGTGCCAATTGATCATGTTATAAAAGTTGATAATGACCAATATATACGTGTTTGGGAAACAATCCCTAAAAATCAAGGTGATAAAAGAAATAATACTATTGTTATTGCTTCTGGTTTTGCTCGAAGAATGGACCATTTTGCAGGTTTAGCAGAATATTTATCGACCAATGGATTTCATGTTATTCGGTATGATTCACTTAATCATGTTGGATTAAGTAGCGGTGAAATTGATCAGTTCTCAATGTCAGTCGGCAAGAAAAGTTTATTAACCGTTATTGATTGGTTGAAATCAGAGCATGGTATTGATCAAATTGGTTTAATTGCATCAAGCCTTTCTGCTCGAATTGCTTATGATATTGTTGCTGATGTTAATTTGTCTTTTTTAATTACCGCCGTTGGTGTGGTTAATTTACGAAACACTCTTGAACAAGCACTTAAATATGATTACTTGAAGATGGAAATTGATGAAATACCAGAAGATCTAAATTTTGATGGATATAATTTAGGTTCAAAAGTATTTGTTACAGATTGCTTTGAAAATAACTGGGATACATTAGATTCAACTATAAATAAAACGAAGAATTTAAATTTCCCTTTTATCGCTTTTGTCGCCAATGATGACAGTTGGGTACAACAGCACGAAGTTGAAGAATTAATGAATAATATTAATTCAGATAAAACCAAGATTTACTCTTTAATAGGTTCATCACATGATTTAGGTGAAAATCTAATAGTGCTAAGAAATTTCTATCAATCAATTACGAAAGCTGCGATTGCATTAGATAGTAATTTATTAGGGTTAGCGAGTGAGATTGTTGAGCCACAATTTGAAGCTCTTACAATTGCTACAGTAAATGAACGCCGCTTGAAAAACACAATAAAAAGTAAGTCATTAGTTTAATTACAACTGATACATAAACCAACCAAAGGAATATATTATGAAATTTGGAAATATTTGTTTCTCATATCAGCCCCCAGGTGAGTCACATAAACAAGTCATGGATCGCTTTGTTCGTTTAGGTGTTGCATCAGAAGAGCTAAATTTTAATACTTACTGGACTCTAGAGCATCATTTTACTGAATTTGGTCTAACAGGTAACCTTTTTGTTGCTTGTGCTAACTTACTTGGTCGAACCACAAAATTACATGTTGGCACAATGGGAATTGTACTTCCTACTGCTCACCCTGCGCGTCAAATGGAAGACTTACTACTTTTAGATCAAATGTCAAAAGGTCGTTTTAATTTTGGTGTTGTACGTGGCTTGTACCATAAAGATTTTCGCGTCTTTGGTGTAACAATGGAAGATTCTCGTGCCATTACTGAAGATTTTCATACCATGATTATGGATGGCACAAAAACGGGTACACTTCATACTGATGGGAAAAACATCGAGTTCCCAGATGTTAACGTTTATCCAGAGGCGTATTTAGATAAAATTCCAACATGTATGACTGCGGAATCAGCAGTAACAACGACTTGGCTTGCTGAGCGTGGTTTACCGATGGTGCTTAGCTGGATTATTACAACCAGTGAAAAGAAAGCTCAAATGGAACTCTATAATGCTGTTGCTAGAGATAGTGGTTACAGTGAAGAGTATATTAAAAACGTTGATCACAGTATGACCCTCATCTGTTCTGTAGATGAAGATGCTAAAAAAGCTGAAGATGTATGCCGTGAGTTTTTGGGAAATTGGTATGACTCATACGTAAATGCGACCAATATCTTTAGTGAAAGTAACCAGACTCGTGGTTATGATTATCATAAAGGTCAATGGAAAGATTTCGTTCTTCAGGGACATACTAATACGAAACGTCGAGTTGACTATAGCCACGATTTAAACCCTGTCGGTACACCTGAAAAATGTATTGAAATTATTCAACGTGATATTGATGCAACAGGTATTACTAATATTACCCTTGGTTTTGAAGCGAATGGTTCAGAGGAAGAAATCATTGCCTCTATGAAACGTTTCATGACACAAGTTGCACCATTCTTAAAAGATCCAAAATAAATCACTTAGATTAACGTTAATAAATAATATAAGGAATATAACATGAATTTTGGATTATTCTTCCTCAACTTTCAGCCTGAAAACACATCGTCAGAAACTGTTTTAGATAATATGATCAATATGGTGTCTCTGGTTGATAAAGATTATAAAAACTTTACAACTATTTTAGTCAATGAGCACCATTTTTCTAAAAATGGTATTGTCGGTGCCCCGATCACTGCTGCGAGCTTCCTATTAGGGTTAACTGAACGTTTACACATTGGTTCTTTAAATCAAGTTATTACAACTCATCACCCGGTTCGTATTGCAGAAGAAGCAAGTTTACTTGACCAAATGTCAGATAGTCGTTTTATTCTAGGTTTAAGTGATTGTATTAATGATTTTGAGATGGATTTCTTTAAACGTCAGCGTGATTCACAGCAGCTACAATTTGAAGCTTGTTATGAGATCATTAATGAAGCAATCACAACCAATTATTGCCAAGCGAATAATGATTTTTATAACTTCCCTCGCATCTCAATTAATCCTCATTGCCTGAGTAAAGAGAATATGAAGCAATATATTTTAGCTTCTAGTGTGAGTGTTGTTGAGTGGGCGGCTAAAAAAGCGCTGCCACTGACATATCGTTGGAGCGATAGCCTTGAAGATAAAGAGATTCTTTATAAGCGTTATTTAGACGTTGCAGCAAATCATAATATTGACGTTTCTAATGTCGAGCATCAGTTCCCACTGCTTGTAAATTTAAATCATGATCGTGATGTTGCTCATCAAGAAGCAACAACCTATTTAGCAAGTTATATTGCCGAGGTATATCCGCATCTAAATCAGCAACAAAAAATGGCTGAACTTATTAGCCAACATGCGATTGGTACTGATAATGATTACTATGAATCAACATTAAATGCGTTAGAGCGTACAGGTTCAAAAAATGTATTACTTTCTTTTGAATCAATGAAAAATCATGATGATGTTGTAAACGTGATTAATATGGTCAATGAGAAAATTCAAAAGAATTTACCAAGCTCGTAAACATAAAGGTGGCGGTGTTATTATGAATAAATGGAATTACGGAATTTTCTTCGTTAACTTTTATAGTAAAGGCGAACAAGAGTCATCAAAAATGATGAATAATGCGTTAGAAACATTACGCATTATTGATGAAGATACATCTATTTATGATGTGGTTAATATTAATGATCACTATCTTGTAAAGAAAGATAGTGAAGATAATAAGTTAGCGCCTTTTATTGCACTAGGGTCTAAATTATATGTGCTTGCTACCAGTGAAAACACAGTTGATAGCGCAGCAAAATATGCATTACCGCTAGTTTTTAAATGGGATGATACAAACGAGGAACGACTTAAATTATTGAGTTCCTATAATACATCCGCAAGTAAATATAATCAGAATATAGATTCGGTTCGACACCAGCTTATGTTACATGTCAATGTTAATGAGGCAGAAGCTGTAGCAAAAGAAGAGCTAAAATTATATTTTGAAAACTATGTAGCATGTACACAACCTAGTAATTTTAATGGCTCGATTGATAGTATTATTCAGAGTAATGTGACAGGGTGTTATAACGATTGTTTGTCATATGTAGCGAATCTTGCTGGTAAATTTAATAATACTGTGGACTTCTTACTTTGCTTTGAGTCAATGCAAGATAAAAATAAGAAAAAATCAGTAATGATAGAACTTAATAATCAAGTTATTAAGTTTCGCCAAGATAACAATCTAATCTAATCTACAATCATTGCCGCTTATAATGGCAGTGCTAATTTAAAGTTCTGCCATTATATTTAATTATATCTTAAATAGGATTAAACATGACTATTATATTAGATACTTGCGAAAAAGATATTATTGTAAGTTCAGAGATCGACGATATTATTTTTACATCCTCACCTCTTGATATTACTTATGATGAACAAGAAAGAATAAAGCATAAATTAATATTAGAATCATTTCGTTATCATTATAACAATAATGAAGATTATAAGTTTTTCTGTAATGCTCAGGGGGTTGACGGAAATATTTCATCACTTGACGATATCCCTGTTTTTCCGACTTCAATGTTTAAGTATGCAAAAATATGTACAGCAGATGAGTCTAACATTGAAGACTGGTTTACAAGTAGTGGTACTAGTGGTGTAAAAAGTTATATTGCTCGTGATCGTGTAAGTATTGAACGTTTACTGGGTTCTGTAAATTATGGAATGAAATATCTTGGCTCATTTCATGAAAATCAGTTAGAGCTTGTTAATATGGGGCCCGATCGTTTTAATGCTAAAAATGTTTGGTTTAAGTATGTAATGAGTCTTGTTGAATTATTATATCCAACCACATTTACGGTGAATAATGATGAAATAGATTTTGAACTTACCATTAAAAGTTTAAAAGAAATCTATAATAAAGGTAAAGGCATTTGTCTCATTGGTCCTCCATATTTTATTTACTTATTATGCCAGTACATGAAAGAGAATGATATTGAGTTTAATGCTGGTAATCGAATCTTTATTATTACTGGTGGTGGTTGGAAAACTAAGCAAAAACAAGCGCTAAACCGTCAAGATTTTAATCAACTATTGATGGATACCTTCCACTTAGCACATGAAAGTCAGATTCGAGATACATTTAATCAAGTTGAATTAAATACCTGTTTCTTTGAAGATAATCGTCAGCGTAAGCATGTTCCGCCATGGGTTTATGCACGTGCACTTGATCCTGTGACACTAAAACCTGTTGAAGATGGTCAAGAGGGTCTTATTAGTTATATGGATGCATCATCAACGAGTTACCCAACATTTATCGTTACTGATGATATCGGTATTATTCATACTATTAAAGCGCCAGATCCACTCCAAGGTACTACGATTGATATCGTCCGCCGTTTGAATACCAGAGAACAAAAAGGGTGTTCATTATCAATGTCATCAGGTTTAAAATAGATCATAAGGAAGATGTATGATTTTAAATTGTAAAATAATTAAAATTGAAGCTTCTGAATGTAATATTTTTAAAGTATTTATTAAGCCTGATAAGTGTCTCAATTTCAAAGCTGGGCAATATGTTTTAGCGTATTTAGATGGTAAAAAATTACCTTTTTCAATTGCTAATTGTCCAACATGTAATGAGCTTATAGAGTTACATGTTGGAAGTTCGGTAAAAGAAACAGCAGTTAAATCTATTTCTTACTTTGTAGATGCTTTTGTGAATAGCGATGACATACAAATAGATGCACCTCATGGTAATGCTTGGTTACGTGAGGGCAGTAATTCGCCATTATTACTTATTGCTGGAGGTACAGGACTATCATATATCAATAGTATTCTTAGTAATTGTGTAAATAGGAATTTACCTCGTTCTATTTATGTTTACTGGGGAGTTAATAATATTGATTTATTATATGCAGACACTCAATTAAAAACACTTTCTAGCGACTTTAGTAATGTTAAATACGTGCCTGTTCTAGAAAACTTTGATAATAGTTGGTATGGAAAAAAAGGTAATGTTATTGATGCAATAATAGAAGATTTTTGTGATTTATCAGATTTTGATATTTATGTTTGCGGCCCTCAAGGCATGACTTATAGTGTTCGAGAAAAATTAACATCACTTAAAAAAGCGAATGCTGATAAAATGTTTGCTGATGCTTTTGCATATATGTGATCTTAATTTAAGTTAATAAAAATTAAAAAAACTTTAAATTCGCTATGAGGTTATATTTATATGAATTGATTTTTAACTCTATTTTTTGGTTTGTAATATTATTATTCTCTCAATAAATAGAGTTATTACTAAATTTGTAATTAACGTTAAGTTCAAGTTTTTGATATGTTTGTTAGGGATTTTGAAAAATATTAATAAGATATTACCTGTAACTTCAGTAATTTTTATTCAATAGGAAATAATAAAGGAATGATTATGACGTTAAGTACAGCCCAAGAAATCATTGAGGATATTCGCCAAGGGAAAATGGTTATATTAATGGATGATGAGGATCGTGAAAATGAGGGCGATCTTATTATTGCATCAGATAAAATCACGCCTGAAGCAATAAATTTTATGGCAACTTACGGTCGTGGTTTAATTTGTCTGACATTAAACAAAGCCCGTTGCCTGCAATTAAAATTACCTTTGATGGTGAAGAACAATACCGATAAATTTGCAACCCCGTTTACTCTTTCTATAGAAGCGGCTTCTGGGGTTACAACCGGTATTTCAGTAAAAGATAGAGCGCGCACTGTTCAAGCGGCTGTAGCGGCAATGGCGACATCGGAAGATATTGTTATGCCTGGACACATTTTTCCATTAATGGCTCAAGATGGCGGTGTATTAACTCGCGCAGGCCATACTGAAGCTGGTTGTGATGTCGCGCGATTAGCAGGATTAGAGCCATCCAGTGTTATTGTTGAAATATTGAATGATGACGGTACGATGGCGAGACGGCCGCAGTTAGAAGTCTTTGCTAATAAGCATGGCTTAAGGTTAGGTACTGTCGCTGATCTTATTGAATATCGAAATAAATATGAAACCATGATTGAACGTATTTCTGAGTGTAAATTGAAGACTGAATATGGTGAATTCAATATGATCACTTATCGAGATAAAATTAATCATCAAATTCATTATGCGCTACAAAAAGGTAATATTGAGCCGAATTCTCAAACCTTAGTGCGAGTGCATTTACAAGATACATTTAAAGATATTCTGCAAACAGGATCGAATCGATGGACATTACCCGCCGCGATGAGTCGTATTAGTTCTGAAAATGGCGTTCTTGTTATAGTAACTAAACCAGAAGATCCTGAAATTGTAATCAGTAAAATTCAGAATCTAGCTTTGGGTAATCAAGAAACGCCAGTGATTAATAGTCAATCACGTCAGGTTGGATTAGGTTCGCAAATATTATCAGATCTTGGCGTTAGAAAAATGCGTTTATTATCATCTAGTCGTCAGCTTTATCATTCATTATCTGGTTTCGGTCTTGAAATAGTTGAGTATGTGTGTGATTAAGTTTCGATACAGTAATAAGACTAGCCGTTATTTATACTAAAATTAATTATAAATATTATAGGAGTACCCATGAAGCTAATTGAAGGTGCCACCGTAGCACCTAATGCTAAAGTTGCTATTGTAATTGCACGTTTTAATAGTTTTATTAATGACAGTTTATTATCTGGCGCGCTTGATGCGTTGCAACGTCAAGGTCAAGTTAGCGATGATAATATTACTATAATTCGTTGCCCTGGAGCTTATGAGTTACCTCTTGTTGCCCAGTTTACGGCCAAAACTGATCGTTATGATGCAATTATAGCTTTAGGTGCTGTTATTCGAGGTGGTACACCGCATTTTGAATATGTGGCTGGTGAATGTAATAAAGGTCTTGCGCAAGTCGCATTAGATTATAATATTCCAGTTGCTTTTGGTGTGTTGACTGTTGATTCAATTGAACAAGCGATTGAACGTGCTGGCACTAAAGCGGGAAATAAAGGTGCAGAGGCTGCATTAAGTGTACTTGAGATGGTTAATGTTTTGGCTCAAGTTGAATCTTAACTATATAACGGTTTATTAAAATTAAGTTACGAGTGTTTAATTACACTCGTTTATAAATACAATACCGAATAGTTATTAAGTAATGAATATTAGTCATATTCGTTGATTAAGTTTGTTGTTATCGAAAGAGAATAAATACTTCTTTATTTCACATGGAAATATTTAGGAATATTATGGTCAATGTTAGGGAAAGAGTACCTTTAAACGTGGGTATTAATAGTGATATTCCTGCCGAGTTGCTTTCGTTTAATGGTCTTGAATCGGGAAAAGAACATATAGCACTTATTTTTAAAGAAGCAGATAAAATATTGGTTCCTTTAGTTCGTATGCATTCTGAGTGTTTAACGGGCGATGTTTTTCATTCATCACGCTGTGATTGTGGAGAGCAGTTAGTTGAAACTATTGAAAAAATGACTGAGCAAGGTGGTATTATTTTATATTTGCGTCAGGAAGGTCGCGGTATTGGGCTCTATAATAAGATCGATGCTTATAAGCTACAAAGTCAAGGAATGAATACTTATGAAGCGAATAATTATTTAGGTTTTGATGACGACTTACGAGAGTTTTCTGAAGCAGCTCAAATGCTTACTGCTCTTGGTATTCAGAATATACATTTAGTGACGAACAATCCTAAGAAAATTTTTGATTTACAACAAAACGGTATAAATATTGTAGAAGTTGTTGGAACTAACGTTCATTTAAAAGATGGCAACGAGGGCTATTTAAAAACCAAAGCATCTTATGGTCATCATCGTTTTAATTTTGACAAATGAATAACGAATAATAAATATTGATTGTTGCAATGAATAAAATAAGCCTCTCTGTTGACGAGGCTTATTTTATTTATAAAGAATACGAATAAAGTTAAAGTTACGCGCCTAAAATAGTTTTAAGATCGGCCTCTGGGGTTGAGATTGAACGCATATCGAATTTTTCGGCAATAATAGCCAATAGATTATCAGTTAAAAATACAGGTGCCGTTGGGCCGGTGTAAATACCTTTAACTCCAAGAGCAAATAAGGTCAGTAGGATCACAATTGCTTTTTGTTCAAACCAAGATAGCACTAACGTCAGCGGTAATTCGTTAATACCACAATCAAACTCTTTCGCTAATGCGAGTGCTAACTGAATCGCGGAATAAGCATCATTACATTGACCCACATCGAGTAGTCGTGGAATACCATTAATGTCGCCAAAGTTATTTTTATTAAAGCGATATTTACCACAAGCTAAGGTTAAGATCAGTGAGTCTTGAGGTACTTGTGCGGCAAAATCCGTAAAGTAACTACGTTCTGCTTTATCGCCGTCACAACCGCCAACAAGGAAGAAGTGGCTGATATTGCCTTGTTTAACTTGATCGATAACCGCGGGTGCTGCATTCATTAATGCATTACGGCCAAAACCGATAGTGATCATATGTTCGATTTCAGTGTGCTTAAAGCCGTCTAATGCTAATGCACAATCAATCACTTGAGTAAAATTATCGTCTTCAATGTGTACTACATCTGGCCATGCCACAATGCTGCGAGTAAAGATACGATCGGCATAGTGGCCCACATTAGGGTTAATTAGGCAGTTTGATGTCATTACGATTGCGCCAGGGAAATTAGCAAATTCAAGCTGTTGGTTCTGCCAAGCACTACCGTAGTTACCGACTAGGTGAGGGTATTTCTTCAGTTCAGGGTAGCTGTGAGCAGGTAACATTTCACCATTAGTGTAAACATTAATGCCTTTACCTTCAGTTTGTTGCAATATTTTTTCAAGATCGTGTAAGTCATGACCTGAAACTAAAATACATTTGCCTTGAACCGGTTTAACGTTAACTTGACTGGGTACTGGGTGACCAAAGGTGTTGGTTTCGCCTAAATCAAGCATCTCCATCACTTTGTAGTTCATTAGACCAATTTCCATTGAGCATTCAAGTAAGGCATTCAGATCGGTTGGATCGGTGCCTAGCCAGCCCATGATGTGATGGTATTGGGCGTAAATAGCATTGTCTGTTTGTTCTAAGACACGCGCATGCTCCATGTAAGCCGCCGCGCCTTTGAGGCCATATAGACACAATAAACGTAAACCAATCACATCTTCATTAATGGTTTCATAACCGCGGTTAACGGCTACTTGTGGCGCAAACGCTAAGATAGCATCAATATTTTGTGGTAATTCAAATTCAGCCACGGCTGGTAGGGGCGGTAATGACTGTTGTGTCAGTGTCATCGCAGTAATAACCGCTTGTTTTAGGCGTGCCTTATAACTTGCAGCAAGATGGGTCAGCGCTAAGATACGATCGCGATCAAAGTTAACATTGGTTAAGGTGGCGAAGAATGCACGTGGTGCCCAATGATTGATTACATCATCAATAATATTAAATTGATGAGCAAGATCTGCCCAATATGATACCCCTTGTAGCGTGTAAACTAATACATCTTGTAGATCTGAAATTTCAGCGGTTTTACCACACATACCTGCGGCATAAGCACAGCCTTTTTTCTTTGGCGCTTCAAGGGTTTGTTCACATTGAATACAGAACATTAAAAATCTCCAGCGTTTGATTATCTAATTATAAATATTATCTAATCGCTACTTAGCATTAACTATGCCACTTTTTATATTGTTGTTTTTATGGGTTTATTTTAATACTCGTTTATTGATGATGTTATAAATACATCGTAATTGTTGTGAATATGACATCATTAGTTTGATGGTTCTGCTATTTAATATTTAATTGATACCTAACTTTTTTCCCATTCGATAGAGATTGCCGCGATCCATTTGTAAAAATTCAGCCGATTTTGACCAGTTTTTGTTTGTTTTTTCAAGCGTGTGCTCAATTAACTGTTTTTGATAATCTTCGACTAATTGCCGCATCGGTTGCGATTGTTCAGGGAAAAAAGTGGTGATATGTTTTTAACATCATTAGTTGGTGGTAAGTCAAAATAGTGATGAGTAATGGTCTTTTGTTCATCTTGTATAGCACGTAATGCTGCGCGGGTTAGTGTATGTTCTAATTCACGAATATTACCCGGCCATGGCTTTGCTTCTAGCATGTGCAATACTTTTGGATGAATATGTAGATTAGGTAAATTAAATTGATGGCGTACTTTTTCTAGTAAATAACCGGCGAGAACGGGAATATCATCACAACGCTCACGTAATGATGGCACAAAGATAGGGAAGACATTAAGACGATGGTATAAATCAGCGCGAAAGCGACCGAGTTCGACTTCTGTTTCTAGCTGACGGTTGGTGGCGGCGATAATACGTACATTAACGTGTAAATGTTGATCACTGCCAACCCGTTGCAGTTCACCTTGCTGGATCACACGTAATAATTTTGCTTGTAAAAGTAGCGGTAATTCGCCAATTTCATCTAAAAATAAGGTGCCACCATCGGCTAATTCAAATTTTCCCGCTCGATGGCTATTCGCACCCGTGAATGCGCCTTTTACATGCCCAAACAGTTCACTTTCAGCTAATCCTTCAGGCAGTGCCGCACAGTTAATATAAATCATTGGTGTGTCGGCACGTGCAGATTGAGCATGTAGAGCATGGGCGACCAGCTCTTTACCTGTGCCTGTTTCACCACTGATTAGTACCGCATAATCAGATTTTGCGACAGTGGCAATATTAGTCCGTAGTCGTTGCATTGCTTGGCTAATACCAACCATTTCACCTTGTTGTGAACGCGCCTGTTGGATCAACGTATTTGTGAGTGACTTTTGCTTTTTGTTTTGATCTTTAAGGGCATTAAATTGGGCAATATTACGTAATGTTGCCGCAGCTAGAGCGGCAAAGGTTTCAATAGCAACGGTTTCTATATGATCAAATGCTCCTACTGTTAGTGAATCTAGCGTCAGTACACCAACAAGTTGTCCTTCAACATAGAGACTACAGCCAAGACAATCATGAATATCAATCGCTTGATCTTCATTTAATAAGATCCCGTCAAAGGGATCGGGCAGGGCGCAATCAGCATCAAATCTTACTGGGTGTTTACTGGCCATTATGGCTTGTAAACGGGGATGCGCTTGAGGGAAAAAACGTCGACCGAGTATCGCAGGTGATAAACCTTTAACCGCAACGGGAATTAATAAGCCTTGTTTATCAAGTACAAACAACGCACTCGCATCGCAAGGAAATACTTGGTCGATGCCATCAATTAAGTGTTGATAATGCTGATCACTGGCGAGATTTGCACTGAGATTAAGGGCGATATTAAGTAATACATTATTGAGTTTTGAATTCATAATAACCTAGCGACTGTGATTTATTTTATGTCAGCAATATTGATGTCTTTATCACATCACAGTGAGAGGCATGATTCTTTATTTAAGAACAATAAAAGATAAAAAAAAGATGGATCTGAAATCCATCTTTTAATTTATCTTTTAATTTTTAGGGGGGTTAATTTGTTATTGCGCTTGCCAAATTCGCTGGCATTCAGCGCTACCATTAGCGGCTATTGGTTTTTCAAATAACCATTGTAGTGGCGCAACAACAGGGCTTGTCGTAAACCTGACTGAGGTTGCAAAGATCGCCGATAAGGGTATTTCAAGATTAAATTTCTCAAAAGTACCATGGACTTCGACAGGGGTTTGTAAGCTAAAAATCTGTGCTTTTTTTGATTGTGGTGATAAATACAAATTAAAGTCACGGTTTTTATAGCTGGCATCAAAAGCGCCATGAACTTGAATACGTGAGGTATCAAGCAGTAGGTCTCGTTGCTTTATGTTGCCATTATTAACATTAAACCCGCCAGCAATACAATTAAGCACTGAGTTATCTTTAGTGGTAAATGTAGGTAACACTGCATCCGCTAAACTGACCGCCCATAGGTCAATTACGTTTGCTTGAAAAGCTTTAGGCCAAGCGGCAAATCCAATAAAACCATTGGCATTATTCATTAGGCTTTCCGGCGTATTGGCAAGACTGGTTAGGTCAAATTTGGCACTGATTTTACCGTGCATATCGGTTTTGGGATCAATACGACGCGCGATAATACCGTAGTCGAAATTTTTCACCAGTCCATTAAGTTTGATCGCAAATTTATCACCTTTAGGCGCAACAGAACCATCAATATTGATATCACCACCGGGTAATTGAATGTGTAATGGTTTCAGCGTTAATAGACCATTGTTTAAGGTCCAATCTAATTTACCTGCACCCAACCAATCTTTACCTGAGCGTACATTACCGACGTTAAGTTTAAAATCGGCATTAAGTAAATTTAAGCCTTGAGGACTGATAACGTCCACGGGTTTATTTTTAGAGGCAATAATCTTATTCGATTTTTGGTTTTCAGGTAGCCATGCTTGCCAGTTTTTTAGCTTGAAATCATTGATTTGAATAAAAGGCGCATTAAGGACTACTTTCACATCGGGACGATGGCGACCATCCCCTTTAAGTGGAGGTAAGAAATCACCATGACCTTTAAGGGTACTGCTACCGACATTGATTAGCATGTCACGCAGGTGATAACCAATTTTGTCCATTGATAATGATGCGGCAACTTTAACTGGCCCATAAGGCGGTAATTTGATCCCAGTAAAGTTATCAAAACGGTTTAAGTTGGGCGTGGTTGCTTCAAAGGTAAGGTTGAGTTTTTTAGGATCAATCGGTAATACAACCTGTGATTGAGCATTAAAGGCAATATCACCAATATTGGCATTAAGTTTAACAGGAATAGATTGACGACCATCATTGGCTTGTTTTAATGACACCGAATCAAGGGTGATCGCAACGGGTTTATTTGCCGCTCGTCCATCAAGAGTAAGGTGTGTTGCTGTCTCTGGGCCGGTAACAAAATGACCTTGGTTAAGGATAATATTAAAGGCTTTGCCAGTGTAAGTATCTGCCAGTTTTAATTGACCGCCATTGAGTTGGGCATCAATTTTTGCTTGTTCCATTAACTCTAACAGAGTCCTACCTGATAACGATACCGCGAGTTTGGCACTATCGAGACTCATACTAAGATTATTAACAATATCAAATTGGTGTAAAATTCGCCCAATATCAGGCTTATTTACTGCTAAATGTAATTGTGAATGAATGGTCTGATTATTAATATCAAACGCAATATCACCACGGTAAACACTTCCAGCATAACGGGCACTAAACGGTGATGTGCTTAATTTGCCATCGCGCACTTTGCCTTTAAACGCCATATCATCAACTTGCTGCTGCGCCCACAGCATTTTATTGACATGTAAATTGACATCGGCATCAGCAATAACGACTTTATTACTTAGAATAGGCACATCAAGATTTACCCCTTGAGTGGGTACTGTTTGCTCCACTTTCGGTAACGCTGCTTTATCAACAAACTGGCTTAACTGGGTAAAATCAAGGGTATTAAATTGACTGTTAAGTTTTAAAAACTGGCGGTCATGTTGTGGTCGCCACTGTAAATTTATTTTTCCCTGACTGTTTAGCAGTGTCACATTGGGAATATCAAGATCAAGCCATTCACCTGTATTAGTGAGCTTGCCTTTGAAGTTGATTTTGCCATGCATTGAAGCACGAGTACCTAACCATGGACTCAGTTTTCCAGCATCGTTACTGTGGACATTAACATCAAACCAGCTACCTTTTTTCCAGTCAGTATTGACTAACTTTCCTTGCGCTTTGATATCAATGACAGGGCTTGCAAAGTGCAATGATGGCGACCAATCACGATGATTAATAATGTCAGACAATGTGCCCGCTTTGGCAGTAATTGTAACGGGGATTTTCATTATCTTACCACTTACATGTGAGCTAAAAGGTTGCTCCATGCCTGAGTGGATAGTTGCTTTATCAATCGCAAATGAGGCTTTAGCGCCCCAGTCGACATTGGCATCATTAATGGTAAGACCAAGCTGGCTGTTATCTAACCATTGTTGTAATTTTGTGCCTTCGGTTGTTAATTGCAGTTGCGCATTTTTAAGATGACCAGTCGCATTAGGTAAGCCTGAAATCCAGCCTGCCATTTCACCTAATGATGAATCTTTTGCGCCCAACGTTACGTCAACTTTAGACGTCCACTCGGTGGCATCAATACTGGCATTACCTTTGAATGCAACATTGGCAATGTTTGCCGCCATTGGTGCTGATAATTTGCCTTTTTCACCATCAATATTAAGCGAAATAGTGTTAACAGGCGTACCGAGCCCTTTAATCTCACCAATGGTTAAGGCGAAATGGGTACGGGTTTTTACTAACCATTGATCTAACGCTTTTTGCAGTGGCGATTGTTGTGGTGCCGCCGCATACATGGTGCCACGCATCATTTGTGGTTGTGGCTGTAACCATGGGCGAAGATCGATTTCGGGAATATCTAATTTACCATCAATGATATTTAATGGCTGAGCACCTTGGGCAAAACTAACGTTAACATGCCCATTGGCCGTCGTAATAGGGCTACGAACTTGAATATCTTTAAAAGCAAAGCCCTTATTAGAGGCCGTCAATTCTGTGGTTATTGATAACGGTGCAACATGGTGTAAATCGATATCCAACAGATTGGCAATTTGGTTGGTATTATTCCAATGTAAACTGATATTAGCCGTCGAATCATCACCGCTATTGAAAGGGGTAATGTTGGCATCAACATCTAATTCAGCCCCAGCAAAACTGCCTTTCGCAAATAATTGACCATGTTGATTATTAATCAGTTTCTGTAAGTCGCCTGTCAGTGAAAGATCATATTCACTGCCCATAGCATCACCTTTAGCGACTAAGAGCCATTTATCAGGTTTTGTCAGGGCAAGGTGATCGAGGTAACCGCTGTAATACGCATTTGTAGTTTGGTCTTCATAGTCAACACGAACTTTGTCTGCATTGATATTATTACTTAATATCAGCTTAAATGCAGATGAAGACGATGTTTTTGATGGTGCGGGGTGCTTATTAAATACCCAGTTTTCATTACCTTGCTGATCACGTAATAGATTTAGAGAAATATCTTTCAGATTAAGATAATCAATTTTAAGGGTGTTTTGCAGTAGTGGTAATACCGAAATTTTGGCCGCAATATAACCTGACGTGAACATCGGTTGCCATGGCATTGATTTAAGATTAGCAATAGTGACATCGCTTAACTCAATTTCAGGGCTAAAAGACAGCGTTAACGCCATATTACCTTTAATGTCAGTTTTGCGATCAAGGCTTTTTGTTAACCATTGATTAATTTCATTACGATGAGCACTTAAATCAAGTTTAACACCATAAGCCAGTACACCAGAGACGGTGATGACAGGCGTTAATAGTGCAATGAGTGTCCATAATGCCACTTTTTTTAATGTCTTTTTTTTGCCGACATTGGGGGTGGTGTTGGGGGTATCTTGAGTCATTACTTATTCAGTTTCTATCCGTGGTCATGAAAGATAAATCCAGCAGTGATTATCAGTAAAATGGTCATATTTTACCTGGCTTATAGTTATCGCTGGTGCTGTAGGTTATGGTAGCTAGTATACAGTGTGACATTCAGCAATGTCTGTGGTTCCATTCGTTTTTCGTATTTTCATTGCTATAAACACATTGAACATGCTTTTTTTATGAAAATCTATGCATTGTTATTCTTATTGGTGGTTACTTTTAATTGCGCTAAAGCAATAAACAAGAGATCGGTTAACGTTTGCTGTGCTGCCTGTGATGCAATGGAATCATTGTCGGGCTGATCTTGGATCTGAATTGATGTTTCTATGGCTAGTGTATCAAGTGTAAAGTGTGCCAATTGTCGTAATGGGCTCATTTCAGAAGTGGTTAAAGCGACAATTGTGGCACCATTTGTTATTGCATTCTGCGCAGTAAGTAAGCTGTCTTGATGGTAACTATTATTACAAATATGGCATTGAATATCACCTGATCGGAGAGTATTCGCGATTGCAATTTGGAACTGATTATCTTGTTCGGTAATGACAGTCATCCCGAGTGTCAGTAATTTAGACCTAAAATCGTTAACAATCGCGACCGAATGACCATAACCGATCAGCTGAATACGTTGTGCGCAATAAAATAACTTTATAATATTATTGAAATTATTTTCATCAATGGCCTTTGTGGTTTCAATAATAGCATCCGTTTTTTGATGGGCTAATTTTTGTGCAATAGTTATTAACGTATCACTATCGCTAATTTGGTTTTGTAGTTGCTGAGGATCATTACCGATTGCTTGTTGGCGAGTTAATTCTTCTTTTAGATCAACTTTGAAAGCCAGAAAACCACTAAAACCAAGTTGTTGGGTGAATTTAACAATACTTGACTGACCCACGTTCGCTTGCTGTGCCAGTTGGAGAGAAGATAATGATACGATGGATGCGGGTTGCTGCAATATGAAGGCGGCAATTTTTTGCGCACTGGGTGACAGTTGTGGTTTTATGTTGGCAATTTTAGCAATAATCGTCATAGATTTTATGTATGAAAAGGTTATGCCGTTATCATAACAAAAATATGACAGTATCCTGTTACTACTCATCGTTTATTTTAGAGAGCTACCATGAAAATTGATTTAACGGAATTAGTGACTGAGAGTCGCAACAATGCCAGTCAAGCAATCGATATGCTAACCACGATTGACATGCTAAAAGTCATCAATGATGAAGATAAAAAAGTCGCTTTAGCGGTAGAGCAAACATTACCTGCGATTGCACAAGCCGTCGATGCGATTGCGAATGCCTTTCAAAATGGTGGACGGTTAATTTATATCGGTGCTGGGACATCTGGGCGTTTAGGTATTCTTGATGCGAGTGAGTGTCCACCGACATATGGTAGTGCACCAGAGCAAGTGGTGGGCTTAATCGCAGGCGGGCATCAGGCTATTCTAAAAGCAGTTGAAAATGCTGAAGATAACGCAGAGATGGGCGCTGAAGATTTAAAAACGATCAATTTTTCCGCCAGGGACGTGTTGGTTGGGATTGCCGCAAGTGGTCGCACCCCGTATGTATTAGGGGCAATGGCTTATGCGCGTTCAATCAATGCCACCGTTGCATGTGTAAGCTGTAATCCACAAAGTTCTATGACTGCGGCGGCTGATATTGTGATCACGCCGGTTGTGGGTGCTGAAGTGGTGACAGGATCTTCTCGAATGAAAGCGGGTACTGCGCAAAAATTAGTGCTTAATATGCTAACAACAGGGGCAATGATCCGTATTGGTAAGATTTATGGCAATTTGATGGTGGATGTTGAAGCAACTAATGCCAAATTGGTTGAGCGTCAGAAACAGATTGTCATGCAAGCGACTGAGTGTGATCGTCAACAAGCAGAAATAGCATTAACAGCATGTAATGGGCACTGCAAAACCGCTATTGTGATGATATTAACTGGGATTGATAATGTCGCTGCAACTGCACTTTTACAGCAAAATAAAGGCTATATTCGAGCTGCAATTGTAAAAAATCGCTAGGTAATATTGTTGTTAATATTATTTATAAACACACACCAACGGATGATGTGTGTTTTTATGTATTACATAACATTATTGTTATATTTTTTTATGGTGGTAGCGTATTGCCGATTGTTGGTTAGGACTATCATTAAATCGACATAAACGTAGAGAAATAATCAGTGCGAGTGAAGATAGAGTGAATAATACTAATAAAGAGGGCATACATGATCCAAAACATTTTTCAGAAAGAGTAGTTTAATACAGTATACAGCGACAGTGAGTTTATTGTTATGGTTGTGTCATATTAAAATAGATTTTGGGACAGGGTCATTTAAATAACTATAAGCCATTAGTTAATAGTTAATTAAAATGAATGCTTTTAATATAAGTACTATATTGTTATTTTTTATTTATACTATTGATATATTTAAGCTTTATCTTTAAGTGTGGTGTCCGTTAGTATAATAGATATGACTGGTTATTTATTTTTAAATAGTTTTGTTTTATTAATAATAATAAAGTGTGACCCAGCATTTTTTCGCTAAATAACTAAAATTGGTTATTATGCTACTGGGTTTTTTCAGTGTGTAATAGTTTAATTTTACATTCCCACGGTTGTATTAAAAAGCCGTTATAGAACGGCTTAATTAAATTACATTGATTCAAATTCTTTTTGAAAGTTGAGCACTTTTTCTAAATAACGCCGAGCTTCTTCTTTTGGGTGCTTATTGGTTAATGCCCAATAAACCTGATTAGGTTGTAAGTGATTAATATCTTTCATTGCTTGCTTTCTATCTGGATCAAAGGTCGCTAATACACCACCAGTACCACCATTGTAAGCAGAAATCATGGTGTAATGTTTGGTTGTTGAGTGTTGAACTTCTTTTAGGTAACGATTTTTTAAAATATAGAAATAGGCTGCGCCAGTATCAATATTATTGGCAGGATTAAATAAATATTCTTTGGTTGGAATACCGGGCTTATTTTTTACCAGATTAAACACATCGGCACCCGCCGTTTTAGGAATAACCTGCATTAAGCCATAAGCGCCTGCATGGCTAACGGCATAAGGGTTAAAGCTACTTTCTGTTTTGACGATGGCGTAAATTAAGTCTTCATCAATATCATAACGTTTAGCTGCTTGGCGAATGATATCTGCATATTGATATTCACGTTGTTCAAGATGATCATCAACCATATCAATTTCAACATAATACGCAGTACCTTGTTGGAGTTTTTTGGTTTTTAATTTATTGGCTATAAGATAATCAGCATATTTTCCAGCTCGCCAAGGCCATTGAATATTTTGGTTTTGATGGTCTTTAACTTGACCTAATAAAAAGGGCTTATTACTGAGTGGAACTGATTGGTCACTAAATAGATCTACTTGTGATGGATCGGCTGGCATAAGCAATGTTTCTTCAATCGCCTTTTTAAGTGTGCCTTGGGGAGCATAATTGGCAACAGTTGAGACATATATCTTACCATTATCAAAATCAATATGGGCACGAGTACGATAACCATCAAAATATTTCACATAGCGGTGTTTACCTGCTTGTAAATAATCATCGTCACCCCATTGCTTTTTTACTTGGCTCTCAAAATATTTTAATAATGCCTGACGTTGTGTTTCTGTAAGAGCGATATGATTATTATTACCATTTAGATGGTTGTTGTTATTTATATTGCTATCACTCACATTCGTCGATGGCGCACAATTATATATACAATCAGGTGTTGGTGATGATGAACATGATACCGTTAATAAACAAGTAGTGATCGCGAGCCAAGCCTTTTTCATTATTATCCCTAATTATTATGAACCATGAATCTGTTTTGAAACATCAATAATAGATTTGTGATCTGTAGCACAGATAAAGTCATTGATTATAAAAAACTATTTTACCTAAGCTACTCCCTTAGATGTTAATAATTTTATTAATTATGACGATAAGAATAATTTATCGTCATAATTGTTTAATAGATATGGTCTATTGAACTAATAGAAAACTAATATTATCTTTATTTGTTGAAGTGCTATAAATTAAGCCTAACGAATAAACGAGCCTGCTAGTAACAGTGGATATATTTAAAGAATTAGATTTTAAATTTACCCATAAAAAGAACGTTACTATATTTTTTTATTAGGCTATGTTTATAACCAGAATGATATTTAGTGATTATCAATAATCATACGAACAATTAGGATAATAATAATGTCAAAGTGCCCATTTAATCATACGCAAGCGGTTAATCCTTCAATTAACCCAGGTAATGGTACCTCTCCAAGTGATTGGTGGCCAAATCAGCTTAAGTTAGGTTTATTGCACCAACATAATGCTAAATCAAACCCAATGGGTGATGATTTCGATTATGCAGCAGCGTTTAAAACATTAAACCTAGAAGCGGTTAAACAAGATCTTCGTGATTTAATGACTGATTCTCAAGATTGGTGGCCAGCAGACTTTGGTCACTATGGTCCTTTCTTTGTTCGTATGGCATGGCACAGCGCAGGTACTTACCGTACTTCTGATGGTCGCGGTGGTGCAAGTACTGGTAACCAACGTTTTGCGCCACTAAACAGCTGGCCTGATAACGTTAACCTTGATAAAGCACGTCGTTTAGTTTGGCCTATCAAACAAAAATACGGCAATAAAATCTCTTGGGCTGACTTAATCATTCTTACTGGTAACGTTGCTTTAGAATCAATGGGCTTTGAAACTATCGGTTTCGCTGGTGGTCGTGTTGATATCTGGGAACCAGAGCTAGATGTTTATTGGGGTAAAGAAAAAACATGGTTAGCTGATGATACTCGTTATGAAAAAGATGACGCAGTTCGTGAGCTAGAAAATCCGTTAGCTGCTGTTCAAATGGGTCTAATCTATGTAAACCCAGAAGGTCCAGATGGTAACCCTGATCCACTACTAGCTGCTGATGATATTCGTCAAACATTTGCTCGTATGGCAATGGATGATGAAGAAACTGTTGCATTGATCGCTGGTGGTCACTCATTTGGTAAAACCCACGGTGCTGGTGATGCCGCACATGTTGGTGCAGAACCAGAAGCTGCAGGTATTGCAGAACAAGGTTTAGGTTGGTCTTCAAGCTACGGTAGCGGTAATGCTGCTGATACTATTTCAAGTGGCCTTGAAGTTACTTGGACAACAACGCCAGCAGAATGGAACCACACAGGTTTCTTCCATAGCTTATTCAGCCATGAGTGGGAACTAGAGAAGAGCCCTGCAGGTGCACACCAATGGATAGCTAAAGACGGCCGTGATGAATACCCAGATGCCTTCGGTGAAGGTATGCATAAAGGTACAATGCTAACAACAGATATATCATTACTTGTTGATCCTGTTTATGCAGAAATTTCACGTCGTTTCTATGAGCATCCAGAACAATTCGCAGCAGCATTTGCTCGCGCTTGGTTCAAACTAACTCACCGTGATATGGGTCCTCGTGCTCGTTACTTGGGTTCTGAAATTCCAACTCAAGAGTTCATCTGGCAAGATCTGATCCCTGCAGTTGAATATGATCTTGTAAATGATGCAGATATTGCAACATTGAAAGAAGCAATCGCAGAATCTGGCTTATCTGTACACGAATTAGTGTCTACAGCATGGGCATCAGCATCAACATTCCGTGGTTCTGATATGCGTGGTGGTGCTAACGGTGCACGTGTTCGTTTAGCGCCTCAAAAAGATTGGGAAGTGAACGAGCCAGCTCAGCTTGATAAAGTATTAACCGTACTTGAAAGCATTAAGGCTAACTTTGCAAAAGAAGTGTCTCTTGCTGACTTAATCGTACTTGCTGGTGGTGTTGGTATTGAAATGGCAGCTAAAAAAGCTGGCAACGATGTATCTGTACCGTTTACAGCAGGTCGTGCTGATGCAACTCAAGCACAAACTGATGTTGATTCTTTCTCTGTACTTGAGCCTATCGCTGATGGCTTCCGTAACTTTGAAAAAGCAAAATACACAGTAGCACTAGAAGAATTACTTCTTGACCGCGCACAATTACTAACGCTAACAGCGCCTGAAATGACAGTGTTAATTGGTGGTATGCGTGTTCTTGATACTAACTACCAGCGTAGTGAGTTCGGTGTATTCACTGACCGTAAAGAAACATTAACCAATGATTTCTTTGTAAACTTACTAGATATGGCAACAGTATGGAAACCAACCTCTGTTGACCAAGATATCTTCGCAGGTACTGATCGTAAGACAGGCAAGCAGAAGTGGATGGCAACACGTGTTGACTTAGTATTTGGTTCTAACTCTCAACTACGTGCAATTGCTGAAGTATATGCTTGTGCTGATGCTGAAGAGAAGTTCACTAATGACTTTATCAATGCATGGGTTAAAGTAATGAACGCTGACCGTTTTGACCTTAAAAAATAAGGTTACAACTCGGTAGTATCACTACTCGATAATATTTAATGAGAGGCGCTGATTATCAGCGCCTCTTTTTTTTATGGGCGTTATTTGACCATTACTACTTCAACCCCGTTATTTTTCTACTATAACGACCAAACTTCCCCCGACATTTTTTGCTTACAATTAATGCGAACCATCCATCGTCATTCCCTACGGTGAATGCCCGCGAGGGCGATAGAGAATCTACCATCAGCGCGTTGTAGAGTGACCATTTCCGCTGACATTTTTAATGCTCAGTGGCACAGGAAATATAAATATCCCAGCTATTTTCTACTATGACGACCAAACTTCTCCCCGACATCCTTGCCTACAATGAATGCGAACCATCCACCGTCATTCCCTACAGTGAGGTTACGAACGAGATAGGGAATCTACTATCAGCGCGTTGTAGAGTGACCATTTCCGCTGACATTTTTAATGTCAGTGGCACAGTAAATATAAATATCCCAGCTATTTTCTACTATGACGACCAAACTTCCCCCCGACATCCTTGCCTACAATGAATGCGAACCATCCACCGTCATTCCCTACAGTGAATGCCCGCGAGGGCGATAGGGAATCTACTCTCAGCGTGTTGAAATATTAAATAATATCGATATTGAAGTTTTAGATCTTTTGCACTGTGATGACTATTAGTAGAAAAACCAAAAACCAAAAACCAAAAACCAAAAACCAAAAACTAAAAACCAAAAACTAAAAACCAAAAACTAAAAACCAAAAACTAAAAACTAAAAACTAAAAGGTAAGTGCCCGATTTTGTGATGGTTATCGGGATTAATAACTAAAAATGTATCTGATTTATAATACTTTTTATATTATGAAAAGATAAATACGGGCGCATGTTCAAAGAACAAATTCGGGCAAGTTGTTAATATAATAAGTTGTTAGTTTTTTTACGAGCTCTGTGAACGTGAAAAATTTAAAATCCCCCATTATATCAATGGTTAATGGTGCTATCTCATGAAAATCAAATTGGCTGAAGAAGTTAAGCACTTAACTTTAGAGGAACTTGAAGAGCTATACGAAAGGTACATTTCGGGTGAGAAAAACCAAGAGCTCATGGAAGAATATGGGATAGATGCTCATCCTAATAAATTAGTGTCGTTATTTCCACCTGTTATACATGAATCACTTGAATGTGCATATTGTGCTTTGCCTTTATTTTATAAACGAAAAAGCAAGTCGGGCAGCTCATACTCTATGGAATACTTTTGTATAGAGTGCAATCATAAGGAAGGTCATCATTACAACAGACCACTTGAGTGTAATTGCTTACCGTGTTCTGAGAAAAGAGCTGAAGCCGTTAGAGCAAAACTAGCCGCAGATCTTGAGAAAATTTCTCAAGAGTATAACCTTGATAAAAAGGCTATGCTTAGTTATTTAAAGCTATCGTTTAGTCATAAGTGCTATTTGTTATCCCTGTTTTTAATGCAATCAGAGTCAGATCTTAATCATATTAAGTCGTTGAATAATTCTGGCAGTGCCGTGGATTTATCTCCCACATCTGATTTCGACAATGAAATTATTTTAAAGTTACACCGCGATGGTGCGATTGCTGTGGATCCAAGTTCTCCTTTTTCGGCGTTTGATTCCTCAGACGACTTTAAATCATTCTATTATCGAGATGTACTTTGGGTTGTTAATGTTTCACTAGATGGTTCTAATAGGTTAAGCCTCGGAGAATTATTCAAGTTAGTTTATGTTGAGTTACGCGATGGTATACAGATTGAGTGGGAAGAGGACCTCAAGGAGCTAGTATTTAGGCTAGCTGAAGAAGAAGTTGTAACATATTTAGATGTTTGCCTAGAACAACTTCAATTACCTGAGGCTCCAAAGAAAACAAACGAAGTTATAAAAGAAATCCTTAATGAGTTTTCTGTGTCAGAAATATACTATTTTATAAAGAAAGCAACAGAAAATGCTCACTTATTTTATGCAAAGGGTAAAGCGGAGAGTCGCAAACATGCGGTAAATACGATCCCAAGCAAGATCTTATATTTGGCGACAAGAGCTAGCAATGAAGGGTGGGACGTTTATAAGTATAATCGTACTTATAGTACTGAACGGTCTCAGTTAAACATTGTGTTATTTGATTTTGTCATCGGTGGTGGTGACGATATTGCATTCTATAAGTCTCCAGAAGTTCTTTGGAATAATGAGTTATATAAGATGTTTGATAGTTCTAAATCAACAAAAGAAAGCAGCAAAGACACTAGTTGTGTAATTTGTGGTTCAGTAGATATCATAATTAAAACGGACAAAAACTCTTTAACGCTTCTATGTACCAAATGCGGGGAACAGCAACAGTTTTATGCATCAAAAAACTAACAAAGCCATCAAATCGGACTCCAAACACACGGTATTTTCGCTTCGCTCAAGTATAGCCGTGTGTTTTGCGCCGTTTATGACAGTCGTTATATTCTAAAAAAACATAGTGGTAAAAACATAGGACACCCATAACTTTTGCAATCCATTACGACGGTGCTCCATGAATGGATTTTAATCAATTGAGCAAAGTATCACTTGAGATCATCAGTAGTTAACGCATTAGGCGGTTTCGTTCAATAAAGCATTTAAGAGTGATTTGTAACGCTTACCGTTTTCGCTTCGCTTAAAGTATAGATAAGTGCTGATCCCACTTTAATGCGGCGCTAACTGCCTCTTTGTTACCTGTGCAATATATTGTACATTTCAGTTTTAGTGAGTTAGACTTGTTCAATATTAAGTACAACTCAACAAAGAGGTAATTATGCGTATAGTTTCTTTTACTGAAGCTCGAAATGGTCTTAAATCAGTTCTTGATGGCGTAGTTAATGATGCTGACTGCACAATTATTACTCGTCGAGATTCTGAAGATGCCGTTGTAATGTCTATGGATTATTATAATAGCCTAATGGAAACGATTTATTTATCTCGTTCTCCAGCTAATGCCGCTCATCTAAACAAATCAATTGCTCAATACAATGCCGGTCAAGTAACGGAAAGAGGTTTACTTGAATGAGTCGAATGTTAGCTTGGACTGACGATGCTTGGAATGATTACTTGTATTGGCAAGGTCAGGATAATAAAACGCTGAAACGCATCAATAGATTAATTACTGATGCGAAGCGTTCTCCCTTCGACGGTATTGGTAAGCCTGAACCATTGAAAGAAAATTTGGCAGGTTTTTGGTCACGTAGAATTGATGACACCAACCGATTAGTGTACGTAGTTAATGATGTACATTTGACAGTAATCTCCTGTCGCTATCATTATTAATTTGAAGCGCAGTTAATAGATAAAGGATATGTGTCACGCAGCTGACACCTATTCAAGTATTGAACAAGTCCGACCCGCTTTAGAAGTAATTATCGCGAATATCATCAAGAGTATCATCAAGGGAATAACAGATAACAAAGGACAGCCATATCCTTGCACATAAACCATGAGTAACTACACTTAAGCTTCAAGTTGCTTATGGTAAAACAAATGACAATCTCAAGACGGAAATTGATAGAGCCTCAAATCACGCCCTTTTATCATGTAATTAATCGTTGTGTACGTCGTGCGTATTTGTGTGGTAATGATCCGTATAACGGCAAAAACTATCACCATCGTCGTGGTTGGATAGTAAATAAAATCAAAAAATTAGCTGCTGTGTTTTGTATTGATGTTTGTGCTTATGCGGTGATGAGTAACCATTATCATTTGGTGCTAAAAATAGATACAGAGCAACAACAAAAGCTAACTCAAGAAGCGGTAATATCGCGTTGGTTGCAGTTATTTAATGGTCATCCTATTGCGGTCGATTTCTTAAAAGAAGGGCAAATAGGCGCAGATAAACAACAAGCATTATCAAAACTAGTGACTGAATGGCAGCAACGATTAGGCAGTATTAGCTGGTTTATGCGCTGTCTTAATGAAGAAATCGCACGAAAAGCCAATAAAGAAGATCAATGTAAAGGGGCGTTTTGGGAAGGACGATTTAAATCTCAAGCATTGCTAGATGAACAAGCATTATTATCGTGCATGATGTATGTTGATTTAAATCCGATTAGGGCTGGTGTTACACCATCACTCGAACAATCAAATTTTACTTCAATTCAGCAGCGCATTCGTGAATATCAGCAACCGAAAACCTCCGCTAAACAATCACCATCAAATAAAGGTCACTTTCAATTATTACCCTTTGTTGGTGCTGAACATCAAGCAAAAACAGCAGGGATAAACTTTTCTTTTGCAGATTATCTTGAACTTATTGACTGGACTGGTCGCTGTATTCGCAATGATAAAAAAGGTTTTATTGGATCTAACCAACCAAAGATTTTGCAACAATTGGGAATAACTCCTGATGCTTGGCTTGAGCATAGTGAACAATTTATGGAACATTACGCCAATGTAAGTGGTAAATGGTCTCGAATGTGTGCATTTAAACAACATGCAGGTGGGCATTGGTGCAAAGGGAAATCAGCGAGTCACCAGTTACATCCTAATTAGACATAGATTCTTAGTATGAGATAAAAATACCGCAATAACCGTCAGGATTGTGGGTTTTGTTGATCCTGAAATATGGAAATAGCATTGATTTAACACCGAATGTAAATAATAAGCCGTAATTTTTATAGTAAAAGAGTTTGTTGCTGGTGGAATAGTTTGTTTTTTGGGGCGCTATTTAAGAACTAAAATATTTGGCTGTCCTGACAATTATTATTTTCAATTATTACCCTTTGTTGGTGCTGAACCTCAGGAAAAAACAGCCGGAATAAACTTTGCTTTTGCCGATTATCTCGAACTTATTGATTGGACTGGTCGCTGTATTCGAAATGATAAAAAAGGGTTTATTGGATCTAGCCAACCAAAGATTTTGCAACAATTGGGAATAACTCTTGATGCTTGGCTTGAGCATAGTGAACAATTTATGGAACATTACGCCAATGTAAGCGGTAAATGGTCCCGAATGTGTGCATTCAAACAACATGCAGGTGGGCATTGGTGCAAAGGGAAATCAGCGAGTCACCAGTTACATCCTAATTAGACATAGATTCTTAGTATGAGATGAAAATACCGCAATAACCGTCAGGATTGTGGGTTTTGTTGATCCTGAAATATGGAAATAGCATTGATTTAACAAAGAATTTAAATCTTCAGCTGCATTTTTTATAATCAAAGAGTTTGTTGCTGGTGGAATGGTTTGTTTTTTAGAGGCTCTATTTAAGAACTAAAATATTTGGCTGTCCTGACAATTCTGTGCTTACAATGAATGCGAACCATCCACCGTCATTCCCTACAGTGAGGTTACGAACGCGATAGGGAATCTACCATCAGCGCGTTGTCTTCGTAATAAGTAGGCAACTAAAAGATGAATCCCCATTGTGTGATTTATATCTGATGTTAAATGTAATAAATCATCAGATTTATAATGTTTTTGTATTATTGCGAGAAAAATGCGGCACGTATTCAAAGAATAAATGCGGGCAAGTTGTTAATACCATAAGTTGTTATGAGTTTTGATAAAATCTGAGGGAGATAATTAAATGGTAGCTGTGATTAAAGAGAGAAAACGCGGTTTTTGGTTAACGGCATTTTTGGTATTTATGATGCTCACAAATCTTTTTTCTGTATTTGTTTATTTTGTAAATCCAGACATGATTATAACAGCATTTCCAAAGATATCGTTAGAATTAGCTTATCTACTAGGATCTGTATGCTTATTTAATGTATTTTTAGCTATTAATATATGGATGTGGAAAAAGCTAGCGATATATGGGTTTTATATTGTTGTTATATTTGGTGTTTTAATAAATTTGTATATTGGTCTTGGGCTTATTGGATCATTATCTGGTTTAATGGGGGGGACGATTTTATTTTTAGTAACAAGAAAGAAGATGCAATATTTCGTATAACATTTTCTTTGATATCTTTTAGGCTCGATCACGTGATGAATAGATAACGGATAAGAGGAAATTGAACACCCAATAAATAGGTTAACTGACGTAGTTGAGCGTAAGGAATCAGCAAAAGAACCAATTAAAGTAAATACGAAAAGTACTACAGTAAATAACTATGATTATGCCGTGGAGAGAATCCTGAAATTAAAGCCGACAAAAAGATCCTCACTATTAAATTCAATTAATGCTATGTTTCAATTTCAAGGCGGTATATCAGAGAAAGAAGTAAATGAAATAATCTTAAGGCTACAGAAGAATAAGAAACTTGTCCTAAATAATAATAAAGTTAGCTATGCGAAATAAATATAACAAATGCATCAACACAATTTACTACACTCGGCATCTCAGGTTGTCGGGTGTTTCTCGTTTTAGGGTGTCAATTTTAAGTATAATTGCATAGTAATAAACGTGTTATGCAGGCGTGATGCGAATGGAGATAGCCTTGAAATTATCGGTCATAACTTTAGATGAAATCAACGAGTACAAAGATGATCTAGAGTTATTTTTGTCGTCAATATTTGATGGTGAGTGTCATATTGACATTAACCCTGAGTTTCGTTGTGCTGTTGTAATTGAGCAGTCAGGGCGTATTTGTGCGTGTGGGTTAGGCTATGATCGGGAAATGTATCAAAATCAGAAATGTTTCAAAGGTGGTATCGTAGGTGGTATTGCTGTGAGCTCTGAATGTCGAGGGCAAGGTTTAGGTAAGGCTGTACTTGCAGCTATTGACCGTCATTTACTTTCTCTTAGGGTTGATTGTTCTTTCCTTTTTGCCTATGAGCCGAAAGTTTATCAAAGCTCTGGTTATCATGCGTTATCCGCCCCAATTTACTATTTCGATAAACAGCAAAGTAAGTGGAATCAATTTGTTTATCAGGGAGGTATGATTAAATCGTACCCATCGATACAGTTATCAGAAATGTTGGTTATAGAGTTCAAAGGATGCGTGTATTAGCTCTTTGGTAAGATTCTCATGATATATATCCTTAGCGTGACCCAGCAAAAAACCATTACATTTGGTTACATTTGAGAGGTTTTCATTTACTGTATTTACTGCTCAAATACAGCCTCATTCTTTATTGAGGTATCAAAACACATATGGACGACCCCACGAGTTGTTCTTTAATTCCTAACTCCTTTTCTATGGAGTTTGTTCAATGCTAGAGTTATTTCTTCAACCTGAAGCGTTAATGATATTTGCGACCCTATTTGCACTTGAAGTGGTATTAGGCGTCGATAATATTGTCTTCATCTCTGTACTTTGTGAACGTCTACCATTACATCAGCGTAAAATGGCGCGTAATTTAGGTATTGCATTAGCAGTTGCTGCGCGTATCGGATTAGTGTTTTCTATTAGCTGGGTAATGTCATTAACACAACCATTAATTAATGTGTTGAGTTATGATTTTTCTGGACGAGATCTGATCATGATTGGTGGTGGTGCATTCTTATTAGCCAAAAGCTTAAAAGAATTATGGATGTGTTTTAGCCATGCTCATCAGCAACAAGCAAGTACAGTAAGAGCCGGTATTGCACTGGTGCTATTGCAGATAGTCGCAGTCGATGCGGTATTCTCAATGGACTCGGTGATCACTGCGGTTGGTTTAACCAGCGAAGTACCACTAATGGTTGCGGCTATTTTAGCGTCAGCGGTAGTGATGGTGCTGTGTGCTGAGAAAATTAACGATTACGTGATGCGTTATCCTGGTTTGAAAACATTGGCACTATTGTTCTTAGTTATGCTAGGCGGTATGTTGATGGCAGAAGGTTTTGCGATTCACTTGAACAAAGGATATGTGTATTTTGCGATGGCCTTTGGTTTGATTATTGAAACTTGTCATATTTTGCTTAAAAAACAGAATAAGAAAATAATTAGACGTGTATATCCACAGCCTTGTGGTTGGGCAATCAAAGCCAAGTAAGCCTTAAATAAAATAGCCTAATACCGTTCATTCTAAATGGGCGCTATTAGTGTTTTAACCGCAATAAAACGCTAGTAATATTAAACCCCGATATAACCCGCTTGTTCCACATCTATCTTCTCATTGCTAAAAATAAAACACACCGATTTTTTAAGTAGAAAACGCTCTTTAAATATACGTATTAGTATTAGTGTTAAATCATACCTAGGTTTTATCGATAGTGAATGCTGACTATTTTGCTTTTTTGAGATAAAGAGTGCACTAAGAAAATCGGACAACCTCTCATCTTGCTAAATATTATTCCAATTGATTAAATAATAGCACTTGAAGTGTTTGGTTTCTGATACCATTTAATAATGATGTATCAATATATTTTGATTATTAACTCAAAGGAAAAACGAATATGTGGACTGTTGATCAATTAGTTGAAATGTTAAGTAAAAATGATCAGTGGAATATCGAGCAAACGGATCAGACAATTATTATTCGTAATCAAGATGGTGTATCGGCTTATTTGGCGGTTGCAGGCGAGCAAATTTTAGTGGAAGCGCCTTTATTCCCAATGGCGATGGTTGCTGATATTGCCAAGCTTAATGATACGATTTTACGTACGCATGAGATGTTTCCATTAACCAATATTTCGATTCATACGGTTGAGGGTGATGATTACTATATCGCATTTGGTAGCTTGAGTAGCCAATCTAAGCAAGAGAGCATTTTAATTGAAGTAGCAACATTATTTGTGAATGTTGAAGGCTTTCTTGATATGTACCAATCATTATTAACCGAGGCATAGTCCATGAGTGTATTTAAAAAATTGTTTAATTTAGTACGTGGTTCGGTGAATAACGCGGCAGAATCTGTTGCTGATGCGAACGCGATTACGATTTTGAATGAAGAACTACGTCAAAGTAAGATCGAGTTGCGCAAATCAGACGAAGCGCTGGTTTCAATTATCGCTAAACGTAAGCTGTCACAACAAAAAGTGAACAGCTTTGATGCGAGCATTTCTGAATATGAAAAACATGCACGTACCGCAATGGAAAAAGGTCAGCAAGAGTTAGCGCTTGAGTGTGCACAAAAGGTCGCGGAATTACGCAGTCAGCAATCGACTGAGCAAGCTTATTGTGATGGATTTTTGAAATCTGAAACAACGATGAAAAGTAAGATCGCGCAGGCGAAAGAACGCTTACGTCAAATCGAACAACAAGTTGATGTTGTTGCAGCACAAGAGAGCGTTATTAAAGCGCAAAGCTCTGTGGCAGCCGCTAATGCAGGTAGTAACAGTAAAATGAGTACCGCATTAGATTCTCTTGATCGTATTAAAGCGCGTCAAGCAGAGGCCTCGGCTAAGTTTGAAGCCGCAGAAGAATTAGAGTCTGAATCTTCATCGTCGTCATTAGATAAGAAGTTAGCTGAAGCGGGTATTTCAAAATCAGCCTCATCAGCAGAAGATGAACTTGCTCGTATTCTGGGTAAATAACGTCATTTTTTATCCGTCTTTCTTTATACCTTTTATCTCGCGGTAAAAGGTATTTTTTGGTATTTGATATGTTCGATTTTTTTAAGAAAAAACCCGCAGAGAAAAAGTCTTTAATTCCTGAAGTGCTGGGATTGAGATTAGGCGGTGTCATCGAATTAGATGCGCTAAAAATGAAAATTATTGAGTCTGATTTAACCATTGCAGGTGCTGCAACAACGCAATTAATTCAGGCGGTGGGTGTCGTGCAGTTAGATAATGCTACGCGATTGATTCGTTATTACACTGATGATGATGCGATGGTGCAGGTTTTAATGGATGGTGATTCGGATGCAGATGTACAGCAGTGTATGCTGTCGTATTATTATTCAACCACCCCGATTGATACCGAGACACAGTGGAATGAAAGGTTAGCCAAAGGGGTGGTAAAATCCCACTGGGATCTCGATGGCGTTGATTTTATCAAGCTGTGGGAAAACGAATTACCTGTAGCAATGACAGAAACAACATGGACGTCTGAAACGGAGTATAGCCGCACAGATCAATTTGTCATGCTATATAGCCGTGACGTAAACGCTGATTTATGTGAAGTATTGATCGTGTCTGCCGAAGAGCAGATAGTCAATAATAGTGCTGATCGTTGCTTAGTGTTGAGTACCGCATTTGAGCTACAACCAAATGATTTTAAAGTTAATTAAAACTACAAGGAACAGTAGATGTCGGATTTAATGGTAAGTTTATCGACCCTCGGTAATTTTGGGTTATATTTTGGGATTTCTTTAATTTTCTTGATCGCTTTTCGTTTTATTTTTCCATTGGTAACACCGTATAAAGAATGGGAATTGATTAAAAGTGGTAATGTCGCCGCGGCCATTGGCATGGGTGGTTCGTTTATCGGTTATGCCCTTGCTGTTGGATCTGCAATTTCAAACAGTCAAAATGTATTAGATTTTGCCGTTTGGGGTGTTGTGGCACTGGTATCACAAGTGATTGCGTATTTGATTATCCGTATTATTTTCCTGCCTAAAATCAGTGAGCGTATTGAACGTGATGAAGTGTCTGCCGGTGTTATTTTAGCGTCTATTGCGATTGCGGTTGGTTTGTTAAATGCAGCGTGCATGACGTATTAATGACTTTGAGGATTATATTATGAAACGCAGTAGTCATATTCATCGTAATCAGATGCGTAAATCGAACCAGTATCACAATTGGGCGCCGATCACGATAGTCGCTTTAGGCGCAACCATTGTGCTAACCGGGTGTAATGATAATGACACGTTAGCGCAAACCCAATATGATTCCTTACAAGACTGTATTAATGCTGACAGTTCCAATCCCAAGCAAGTGGAAATGTGTGCAACCGCTTACCAACAAGCGGTAGATGCAGCACCAAAGTTTGATTCAGAAAGTGATTGTCAGTCTTCTGGTACGGATAATTGTCGCCAAATACAAGGCAGTAATAATAATAGTTACTGGGTTCCTGCGCTCGCAGGTTTTATTGTTGGACGCATGATGGACAATGGTCGTCATTATTCATCGCAGCCTATTTATTATCCATCATCAAGACGAACTTCTGATATGGATCAATGGAATCGTAATCAAAATAACCGCTATAAAGAATCGACATCTCAGCGTTATAACAATAAATATAAAAACGAAAAACCGGCTGTTAGTCGTACGATTTCACGCGGTGGTTTTGGATCGAAAGCGAGTGCTAAATCGAGTTGGGGCGGCAGTCGTAGCAGAGGCTGGGGTGGTTAATTTTCAGGTTCAATAGGTATAAATAAAAATGCTACGGATTCCAATAAAAGAACGCTCAGATTGGCGAATGACAGCCAATGAATTTGGGTTTCGATTTCACACCTTTGATGGAGAGGAATATTGGACTGAACGGTATTACTATCAATTTTCTTTACAGCAAATTGAACGTGATCTTGAAGAGCCAACTGAAGAACTGAATCAAATGTGCCTTGCGGTGGTAAATGATGTCATCAGCAGTGATGCGCTAATGGAAAAATTTGCGATACCTAAGGCGAATTGGGATCTTATCCGCAAGAGTTGGTATAACGAAGACCCCTCACTTTATGGGCGGTTTGATTTTAGTTATGACGGCAGAAATCCTGCTAAATTGCTTGAAGCTAATTTTGATACTCCAACATCAGCGTATGAATGTGGTTTCTGGCAGTGGATCTGGTTAGAAGACAATGTAAAGTTAGATAGTCTCTCACGTGGTGCTGATCAATTTAATTCATTTCAAGAAAAGTTTATTGAACGTTTAGCAACGTTAGCGGAAAAAGCCCAAACCAAGGTATTGTATTTTGCTTGTAGCCTTGAAGGTGGCGAAGAAGATTATGGTACGGTAACCTATTTCGCTGATTGTGCTCGTGTTGCAGGATTAACGCCCAAAATTATTTATATTGAAGATATTGGCGTTGATGACGATGGGAATTTTACCGATCTTAATGATCATGTGATTCGATGGGTTTTTAAGTTATATCCGTATGAAATGCTATTTCGCGAGGATTTCTCGAAATATTTAGATAACGGTACTTTATATTTAGAACCACCGTGGAAAGCCATTATCTCAAATAAAGCTATTTTGCCGTTATTGTGGGAGAAATATCCTCACCATCCTAATTTGTTGCCAGCCTATTTTGCAGATAAAAAACATTTGCTCGATGATAAACAAGGCATCGTTAAAAAGCCGATTTTTTCACGCGAAGGGGCCAACGTTAAAATAGAAAAAGGCGGCAAAGTGATTGCTGAGTCTGACGGTGACTATGGTGAAGAAGGCTATATTTATCAGGAATTTCATCCTTTGCCAAAATTTGGGGATGATTACACTGTTATTGGCAGTTGGGTCGTTGGTGATAAAGCCGCAGGTCTTTCCATTCGTGAAGATAATACATTAATTACTAAAGACTCGTCGCGTTTTATTCCTCACATTATTCTATAAGATGAAATTAATTTTTATTTATTGTGGGAATTAAGAAAATATCGGTAGTCAATTATTGACTACCGAATTTCTATGATTGTGGTCAAGTTTTGTTTGTTGCTGGGTCGTTCTTGTATTGATGCTTAACTAAAACGTTTACGTTCAATTAAAAAGTGTATTAGTGCCATTCCACCATGACCAATTAAGTAAGCTTCAATTAATCCTGTTAATGATTTATGTATTTCACGGGCTTCGTTAGCATAAGGAGAGTGATTTAACCATAAGACTAACCAAACTAACGCCGCCGTTTCAATTAAGATCAACGCCCCTATTCCCAATCCTTGAATAATATTACCTAACCCTTTTTCACGCGGTTCTGGTAATTTCCCTTTCATAATCTGTTTTAAATCATCTTTCAAAACCGCATTGTCACCAAACAGATAAGGGAAGAATTGTCGGAATGATTGCTTGGTCAGCATGAAAATAATCATTCCAATAGTCGCAATAACCGTTAATGATCCTAAAATAATATGCAACCACAAGAACAGAGTATTAAACATACCAACTTTGACTGCGCCAGTATGAGTCATATGTACTAAATTACTGTTTAATATTTGGAGAATAATTAATCCAGCTAGTGTGGTATGTAAATGACGTAACCCGACATTAGGAAAGTAATGAGTAATATAACGCCAAAAAGAACGTAAAAGGGGCATAGCGTCTCCAAAGTATTGATGATTAGTTAGTAGGGGAAAGAAAATTTTTATAAATCTAACATAAGTCATAAATGTTTATATGTAATATTTTACTATTACAGCGGAAAATAATTATTCATTAATAACGATATTGATTGTTTATTTCGCTATAAATGTTAAATAATTGCATTGTGTTTTATGAATATTGTTTTCGTTTTTGTATATGGAGATCACCGTGAGCCAATCTTTAGTCGTGCCGACATTATCACAAATCCATGTTTATCCAGTGAAATCTATTGCTGCATTAATGCAATCTCAGGCTTGGGTAGAAAAACAAGGATTAGCATTTGATCGTCGTTTTATGGTGGCAAGTGACGATGGGGCAATGATAACAGCCCGTAAATATCCGCAAATGGTTAAAATTACCGCAGCGCTAACGATGACCGGATTAGTGTTGCAATATCCTGATAAAGCCGATTTAGTCTTACAATATACCGATTTTGAAATGGCAGATGCTGCTGCAACGGTATGGAGTGATAATTTTAGTGCTTATACAACAACAATAACCGCAAACCAATGGTTCAGCGAGATTCTTACTCATTCAGTGCAATTACTTTTCTGTGGTCAACAATCACAGCGTGTGCGGCCTAAAATTGGTCATAATGTTAGTTTTGCTGATGGTTATCCGTTGTTAATTATCAGTGAGGCATCATTAGTTGCGTTAAATGAGCGTAGCAGTGAGCAACACACAATGGCACAATTTCGTACTAACTTAGTGGTGTCTAATACTGAAGCTTTTGCTGAAGATAGCTGGAAGCGGATCCGTATTGGTGAAGTAGAATTTGAAGCAGTTAAACCGTGTGCTCGTTGTATTCTTACTACGGTTGATCCCCTCACTGGTGAATTTAGCCCACTTAAAGAGCCATTAAAAACCATGGCAACGTTTCGTGCTGATGCGATGGGTGAAGTATTCTTTGGACAAAATCTAGTTGCTCTTAATGAAGGTATGATCCGTGCAGGGGATGCGATTGAAGTATTAGAAACTAAGCCGCAAGAAATTTACGCAGATAATATTGAAACTAAGCTGCAACTGACTTGCGTAGAGCGTGAAGATATTGCCGCCGATTTTACCACCTTTTGGTTTGAGTCCCATCAGCAATTACCGTTACCGCCTTATTTACCCGGACAACATTTACCATTACAACTTGAAATTAATGGTGAGTTTATTTCTCGTCGTTATACGTTATCATCCAGCCCATCTCGACCGGGACGTTATGCTATTTCAGTCAAGCGTATTGATGATGGACGCGTCTCTAATTGGTTACATCGATATTTCCAAGTCGGGGATGTATTGGTCACAGAAAAACCCGGTGGGGATTTCCACTTAGGGATTCATACCGATAAATTATTATTATTGTCAGCAGGAAGTGGTATTACCCCGATGTTATCAATGCTGCGGTATTTATCTGATCACGATAATGTCCGTGACGTTGTGTTTTATCATCAATGCAGTACTGAAGCTGATATTCCCTCGTTACAAGAATTACATCAACTTGAGGATATGCACCCGTCACTTGATTTACGTATTGTATTGAGCCAACCGCGACGAGATTGGCAAGGTGAATCAGGTCGATTAAGCATCAGCCATTTAGCGATGATCAGTGATTTAGAACAACGCCAAGTGTTTGTTTGTGGCCCTGAAGCGTTTATGGTTGCCGCGAAAAAATTATTGCTAAAAATGGGGGTTTCTCCAGCACGTTATCATCAAGAAGCCTTTGGTCCATTACGAGGGCAGTTAGCACCGAAACAATCCCTAAAGCTGACTATTAATGGTCATATCTTTAACGGGGACAATCAAAAAACATTATTAGAGCAAGCAGAAACCGCAGGTATTGGGCTTAATTATAGCTGTCGTGCTGGCTTTTGTGGTGTGTGTAAAGTGACATTAACCTCAGGGCAAGTCGAGCAGCCTGATGTGCCAGCATTATTACCGCAAGAAAGACAGCAAGGTAAAGTGTTAGCCTGTTGCTGTGTGCCTAAAACCGATATAACTATCACACAGTCATAATAATTATTTAGAGTGTGAAATAAGCAGAATGTCTTAAATGACAGTAGCACTGATGGTGTTGCTGTCATCATAAGAGTGATCATACAAACTTAGATTGTTGGTTTTATTGCTATTAGTAATACTAAATGTGAAATAAGTTGCTGAAAAGGCATTAAAGGCATCGTATCCTATGGCATCTATTACAGGTGTTATGGTTTATTTAGGGACTTCTAATGTTTAGTAAACCTATTCTTGCGTTATCTATCACTCTTGCTTTATCTGGCTCGGCTTATGCTGCGTCTATCTCAAATCACAATGACTTTACGTTAACCGTCGCTCATATTAATGACACTCACTCTCATTTTGATCCCGTTAAATCTAGTTTTTCTGCTAATGGCGTTGAAGTTTTTAACGAGTTTGGTGGTTATCCTCGCTTGCAAGCGATGGTAAAAACATATAAAGCGCAAGCTCAAACAAGCAATCAAAGCCTATTATTTTTAGGGGCAGGTGATGCTTTCCAAGGCAGTGCGTATTTTAAAATAAACCAAGGTGCAATGAACGCTGATCTGCTGAATCAAATGGGATTAGATGGCATGGCATTAGGTAACCATGAGTTTGATCTTAATAATCAAAAATTAAACACTTTTATCAGCAGCTTAAATTTCCCAATTATTGCGACTAATGTTGATGTTAGCCATGATGCTAATTTCAACGGTCAAACCAATATTCTCCCTTACCGTATTTTTGCTTTTGACGGTGATCATAAAACAATAGTAAAGAATATTAATAAATTACCAAAGGGTAAAAAGCTGGTCGCAGTCTTTGGCTTAGTGCTACAAGATATGCCTAATATCGCCCCTCATACTGGTGATGTTAAGTTTCTTAATGAGGTTAAAACAGCGCAATCTACAGTTGATTTTCTTAAATCAAAAGGGATTGATGACATTATTGCTTTAACTCATATTGGTAACGCGACGGATGTTGCATTAGCGGCGCAAGTGAATGGGATTGATTTAATTGTTGGTGGTCATTCTCATACGTTATTAGGTGACTTTACTAATATCGGTTGGAGTAATAACGGTCCTTATGCGCAAATGGTGACTAACCCTGATGGCAAAGCGGCAACTTGTATCGTGCAGGCAGGTAAATATGCTGAAGCTATGGGTAAAGTAAGCGTGAGTTTTAATGATCAAGGGCAAGTAACAAGCTGTGTTGGTCATAATACATTATTAAGTAACAATGTGTTTTATCATAAAGCTGACCATAAACCTCAAGATAAGTTTACCCCAGCGCAAACGGCAAAGGTTGACCAGTTTATTGCGCAGCAAAAGAACATTGTCATTATTAATGAAGATAGCCAACTTCGGCATGAAATCGATACTAAATATAAACCTGCAGTGGAAAAAGCGTACGGCAAGATAATTGCGCAAGTACCGACTGAAATTACACATGAGCGTCGCCCAGGAGACAGTGGTGCTAATGATAAGCATGGTTCACAAGTTGCGCCTTTAATTGCTGAAAGCCAATATTATTGGGCTAATTTGCCACAAGTGCAGCGAGTGACGGGTAAAAAGGTCGATTTTGCTTTAATTGGTGCCGGAGGTATTCGTACTAATATTAACGAAGGTGAATACCGCGAGGGCAATGCAAGTTTAGAAATGTTACCGTTTTCTAATTTCTTGTCAGTCGTGTCATTGAAAGGCTCAACGGTTAAACAGTTATTACAACAGACAATTACCGCGACTTTACCGGAAGGGGCACATGCGGGTAAATACCCATATGGCGGCCATCTTCGCTATACCTTCGTAGAAACAGCGGCACATAAAGCGGGTCATTTAACCGATGTTGATGTAATGACAGGCACAGAAAAGCACCCAGTATGGACACCATTACAAGATAATAAAATCTATAACGTGGTCATTAATAATTATAATGCCACAGGTAATGATGGTTGGACGCCTATTTTTAATGCTCAAAAAGAACATTCAAATCGTATCGACTTGATTGATGTTGATGGCAAATTAGTAGGCTATAAAGTCAAGAATATTAAGCAAGTAGACGATAAATACCAGGTTATTTATCAAGGTGCAGCACCAAATTGTAAAGCCGCTAATACGGTATGTAATACCGATGCTCAGGCTTTTATTGATTATGCAGCGCAGGCCCGTCATCAATTAGTACCATTGGCATATTCTGTCGTAACACTCGATCGAATAACAAGTAAATAGGTTTACCTTATCAAATATAATGAGCAACATATTAACCATGTTGCTCTTTTTGATTATTCTTCAACTTGGCATAGGCAAAATGAAAAGCTATTCATGTTTATGATGATCAAGATCGAGGTGAGATATAAGTTAATAAAAAATAAATAATTTCAGAGTGTTTATTTGAATTTTTGGCTGCTGTTATTCCGTTATTTATTGATCACACTAATAACGATTATTAAATTAAACTATTTGTGTAATTTTTTAATTTTTATACACTTATAGCTTCCTTGTTAATGACTATTTGTGTTTCATCATGATGAATTTGTCGGCTAATCCTTCTGCTGCATCGGCTTGTTTATGCGTATTTGAATTACGCTCAGGCTTTGAGCATCCTCAGTTAACCCCATTAACTGTTTCTTTATCATCAGGAGAGCACCTTGCCTTTGAGGGGGCTTCCGGGTGTGGTAAAAGTAGCTTATTACATGTGATGGCTGGGCTTAAACCACCGCAGCATGGGCATGTCACTTATCAACAGCAATCTATTGATATTGAAGCATTATCTTTTTGGCGTCAGCAAATATGCTATTTACCGCAACAGCCAGTAATGGGGGCTGAAACCGTGTTGGGGGTATTATTATTACCTTGGCACCTTAAAGCAATGCCATCAAGTGTAACGACACCATCAAAGCAAGATTGCCAGCAAGCATTAATACTTGCTGGATTAAATACGCCAATTGATAAATATGTCACAGTATTATCGGGAGGGGAAAAGCAGCGCTTAGCCATTGCGCGAGCGGTGCTCATGCAACGTCCCGTATGGTTAATGGATGAACCAACCTCAGCGTTAGATCCTGCTGCGCGTAATCATATTATTGAGTTAATTGATGGATTAAATATTATCTGTATTTCGGTATCCCATGATCCACGCTGGCTTGCGACCGCAGACAAGATTTATCACATGGATATGGAACAGGAATAGATTAATGACAACAGCAATTACTCACACTATCGATTTACACTGGGCGGCAATAGCTGGGTTTTATTTATTATTACTTATCCCATTGGTCTTATTTCAGCGCTGGCAATTGGGATTAAGTCGCACTCTGGTGATGTCTGTTTTACGAATGACATTGCAGTTATCTGTAGTCGGTATTTACTTACACACCTTATTTGGATGGCAGAGTATCAGCCTTAATGTCGTTTGGTTAACGGCAATGGCACTTTTTGCCAGCTATACCATTTGTAAGCGTTCAGAGGTTAACGTAAAACGTGTATTGCCTGCGGTTATTTGCGGACAATTTGTGGCGTTATTGGTGGCATTACCAGCGCTATTAGCCGGTGTTATTCAAGTTTCACCGTGGTGGCAAGCGCAATATATGATCCCTATTGCTGGTATGTTATTAGGGAATAGTTTAACTGCCAATGTATTAGCACTATCACGTTGGGGAAGTTTGCTTAAAGAAAATCATCAGGAATATCAATATTATTTAACAATGGGGGCGCCAACGCCAGCACAACCTTTTATTCGCACTGCTTTTAAAGCGGCGCTTACGCCACAATTAGCGTCAATGGCGACATTAGGTATTGTAAGTTTACCGGGTATGATGACAGGTCAGATTTTAGGTGGCGCAATGCCATTGGTGGCAGTTAAATACCAATTAGTGATTATGGTGGCAATTTTTGTGTCTGGCGTGTTATCGGTTGCTACGACATTAACCATCGTTAATCGGCGCTCATTTGACGCCTATGGCAATGTGTTGTGATTTTAAATGAATAGATAACAAAAAAGCAGCATGAGGCTGCTTTTTAATCGTCTGTTTGATAAGCCGTATTATTTAATTTCCGTGATCGGGAAAATTTCAGTTGGTGCTACAATTTCATCTTGAGCAGCAATGGTTTGCAGTTCCCATTCACCGCGACGGTGGGTTTCTTTTAATACTGCGTAACATGCATTATGCGCATGTTCAAACGCTTGTTCTGCTGACCAACCTTTTAATAAACCACCCGTAAAGAGTGATGAAATAAGATCACCCACACCAACAGGTTGATTATCAAAGGCTAAATGTGGACGTTGTGCTAAATAACAGCCGTCTTTAGTGGCTAGCATCATCGAGAATTTGTCAGACGATAAACTATGAAGATGTTTCACTAGCACCATTTTAGGACCTAATGTTAACGCATGCTGACATGCCTTAACTGCATCATCTAATGTATTGATCGTCATACCAACAAATTGACTAAGTTCAAATTGGTTTGGAACAATCACATCAGCCAGTGGCATTACATCATTAATAAGGTATTCAGAAATACCATCAGCGACGATGCAGCCTTTTTCTGGATCACCCATGACGGGATCACAAATATAGATAGCATTAGGGTTTTGTTGCTTAATTGTTTTAACCGTGTCGATGATGGCTAAACATTGATCAGCACTACCTTGATATCCGGTAAGGACTGCTTCACAGTTTTTAAGCTGATCAATGTTGTTGATGCCTTTAACTAGGTCAATTAAGTCGGTTGCTGGAAACGCGGTTCCTGTCCATCCTTGCTTATATTGCGTATGGTTAGAAAACTGTACGGTATGTAATGGCCAAACTTCAAACCCCATACGTTGAAGAGGGAATACTGCAGAACTGTTACCAGCGTGACCGTAAACAACATGTGACTGTATTGAGAGAATACCTTTCATCGAGGTTCCTTATAACCATCGTATATATAGGTATACTTTACATGCGCTGATATCAGAAACCTAGTCATTTTATATCGGAATTATTCCTTGCAAAAATGCAGACTATTTATTGTTCGACAATATGTACAATTTATTTCCAGTTAATAATAAAACGGAACATAAATATAATTGCAGTATGTTTTATTGATGGTTTTGTTTGTTTTTTAAGCAATTGATGTGTTTTTAATTGTTTTTGAAAGTTTGTTTTTTTAATTTAAAAACAAGTGGTTATATTTTTGTTCAGTGGTTATCCACAAATTTTTATCAATTTTAATTAAAAAATCATTTACAGCGTCAAAAATAGGCGTTAATGTTCGATTCGTCTGTTGCTCAGACCTAATGTGTTTTAAATAAAAACCACAATGTCATTTCTGATCATTGTTATCCGTTTATGTTGCAAACGTAGTAACAGTGCAATGCTATAAGAAGGGTGATCTTATAGTTAATAAGAAGTAGTAGGTCAATGAGTAAAGCTCTATACCAAGGTTAATTAACCATTTGGTATAAATCTATTTAAACTCAAATTGATAGCCTCAAATATATATGCTAATAAAAAGCAATATTTGGGCGTAAAGGAAATATAAACTATGACTTCACAAACAGGTATTATTCGTAGCTTCAACCCAGTTGAAAAAATTGGTTTAATTACTAGCGACCTTGGTGGCGATATTCGTTTCGATGCATCTCAAGTTTGCAGTCGTTCACAGCCTTCATCGGGTAGTATGGTTGAATTTACGTTAGATGATTCAAGTAACAAACTTAAAGCAGTTAAAATTCGCTTTATCTAATTTAATGAATGAGATAAATATTGGTTAACAAACCTGTTTATCCATAATTAAATAAAAAGATCCCGGCCTTGGTCGGGATTTTTTACATCTATAATATTGATATTATGTCTGCTTAAATGTTGATAAGATAAAAAAACTACTCAGTGAGTGGTTTTTGCTTAGAAAAGGTAGAGAAAATGCATGAATTGACAGATAGTGATTATGATATTCTTCACGCAATGGAAAATATTGTTGATGGTATTGCTGCAATGTGGGGGGAGCATACAGAAGTATTACTGCATTGCTTAGATTCACGTAATCCGTCAATTATGAAAATTGCTAATGGGCATATTACGGGACGTGAAGTGGGCGCACCAATTACCAATATTGCATTAGTCAAATTAAACGAAGGTCAAGATGTTTCTAAAGCCTATATTACTAAATCTCCAGAGGGTAAAACTTTACGCTCATTAACGACAGTTATTCGTAATAAGCAGCAACAAGCCATTGGTTTACTTTGCGTTAATTTTAATCTTGATGCACCATTTCAGTCGATGATTCATAGCCTAATGCCTGCGATTGGTGCTTATTGTGATCACGGCGTTACTGCAGAAACATTTGCTCGTAATAATGATGAAATGATGCATAGTTCAATTGAAAATGTGCGTAAACAAGTAACCAGCGATAGTTCAATACCACCCTCAAAGAAAAGCCGAGAGATTGTGACACGATTACATGATCTAGGCGTTTTTGATCTTAAAGATAGTGCTCAAATAGCGGCTAAAGGGTTAGATATTTCTATTCATACTATTTACCGTTATTTACGAGAAATTCGTGCTCATGATGTGCAATAACGATAAATAAAGTCTGTGTTTTGTTATTGAATGAAAATTGCAGTAATCATTATTACTGCAATTTGCGTCTTAATATTGAGTAAATGTAAATAACATTAAAGCATATTGAGAATGCACTTTAATTATTACTATTATTATTTCAGTTCGTTAGTTAAATATTTTTCCTTGGCGTGATAAATGCATATATGTGGATATTAACGATAAATAGTCGCTATTAAATTGAGACTATTTATTAAATAAAGCCATGTAAGGTTGTTAATATTTATGCGTCTTTATCATAAAATCATTAAAGCATTCTCTATTATTTATGTCTCCTGTTTAAGTTTTTCTATAGCAGCAGAGCAGCCTTATGTTGTTAGCAATAGTGGCTTTTCTCAAGGCCAGTTTGAATCATGTGCAAGTAGTGGTCAGTATGCTTGTTTTCGTGTGTTTGCTGGGCGGCGAGGTGATAACTACATTGGTGGTACTTGCCATACAGCGAGTGCATCATCAACATATAATCTCGGTGATGTGCAAGTTAGCCACGCAATAGTCAGAGAAATGGCTGCCGATGATCGTGCAGATTTTTGGTTTAATGGCCGTCATTTTCAAGTAGAAGGGGGAACAGGTGGTCGTCCCTGTGAACTTGGACGAACTTCGTATAACCGTCCTAATGCCAATATCGGTTCATTACCACAGCAGTTTACGGTAAATGCGAATATTCTTGTGAGTGGAATGGGGGAAGCATGGGGCACTATGGATGTGTACTATATTCCTTATTTTCAAGACTATGGTGACGCGCCTGATGCATCAAATGGTACAGGACCTGGGAATTACCGTACTCGTCAAGCTGATAATGGCCCTTCCCATCGAGCATTAAGATCCACTTATGAGGTTTTTCTTGGTGCTACTTTACCTGATGATGATGGCTCTGGGTTGCAGAATGTTGACGCAACAGCCGATGATCTTAATGCTGGTAGTAGTTATTACGGTATTGCCGCTGATGACGAAAATGGGGTCACATTTCCAAATTTAAAATATACCGATGCAAATTATTCAATCACAGCGAACGTAACTAATTCTTCGGGTGCTGATGCGTATTTATATGCATGGATTGATTTTGACAATAGCGGTACGTTTGATGTCGATGAACTCTTTAGCAGTGGTACCGGAAGCGGTAATGAGTTTATCGTTGCGGATGGATCCATAGATACGCCTCAAACACTTACTTGGAATTCTCTCGCTGAACTTACAGCCAATGGCTACTATTATTCTCGCGTACGTATTAGCGAAACACAATTAACCACCACAGCGACAGGCAGTGCTGAAGATACACGTTCATTTGGCGCATCATCTGCTGCTGGGGAGGTTGAAGATTATAAGTTTTGTGTAGGCTGTGTTGATATCACGGGTTATATCTATGATGATGTAAATGGAGACAGTGATTTAGCGGATAAAGTAGGCGTGAGTGGTGTCAGTGTGTACTTATACACTGATGATGGCGATATGACCCCTAACGCTGCTGATGGCGGCCCAACCTTAACTACGACCACTGATGCCGATGGCTATTATGCCTTTGTTGAAATTCCAGGACTAACCTACTTTGTTTCTCCTAACCCTCCAACCTCTAGTTCCGCATTGGCAGAGCAAACCTATACCACATCTCAAACGGATAATACCAATGGTACTTTTGTCACTGGATATTGTGATGCTAACGCGGATGGCGTTGCGGATACGACACCGATTGCTGTAACTGGAGCGTGTTATGGTGGTTGGGATGGTGATCGTGCCAACACCAGTAGTAGTGCAGATCTATCTGCGCGCGAACATATTTCACGGGTTATATTTTCTGCTAATTCCAATTCAGTTAACCAGCTAGATTTCGGCTTTTCTTATAATGCTGTTACTAATACCGAAATAACAGGACAAGGCTCGCTAGAGCAATTTATTATTAATGCTAACGCGATTGCGGGGGCAAATAATATGCGATTTGTTCCTGCTGTTGCTGCAAATGATGCCGATGTTAGTGCCGACTGGTGGGTTATTTCTCCCACTTCTTCATTAACCACCATCACTGGTACCAATGGCGCAAACACCACCTTAGATGGTCAAGCTTACAGTCATACTGACGGAGTGACCTTACTTGATACCAATAGTGGTGATTATGCAGCTTCGCAAACTGTCGGTAGCAGTCATCTTTGTAGTGTCGAAAATATTGCGGCACTCGCTAAGCCTGAATTACAAATAGATCTGCCCACCAATGCTAGTGCATACAGCGCTGAAATTATTATTATTAATGCTGATAATACCACAGTAAGAAATTTGTCATTAACAGGTGGCTCACAAGGGATCAATGTTTATAGTGGTGGTATTACTGACACTGTTATTGAATATAACTTAATTGGTATCGATCCGGCAGGTAATGATGCGGTAATCGGTCAAGAAACTTGTGGTACATCATCGGGATGTGCTGGTATCGCAATTGCAAATTCGGGAAATAGTGCCCTGCATGGAAATAGCGGTATTATACGTAATAATGCTATTAAAACCGCGCATCATAATATAAGTTTAAATTCATTAAATAGCCAAACAGCGGTAATTAATTGGCAACTACAACATAATTTATTATTAGGAACAACATCGACAACAGCTACGCCTTATCATGCGATAAATATTCGCTATGGTGCGCCTGCTTATTTAGCGATTAACGGTAATCAAATAGAAAATGCGACGGGCGACGGTATATATCAAGCCAATACATCAATTGTAGATTTACTTCAAAACTTCACTAGCAATACGATTATTAATAATGCTGAAGATGGTATTGATATTCACAGCGGTAAACTATCAATTATTGAATGTAATATTTTAAATAATAATGGTGATTCAGGCATCGCTATTGATGGTAATACCAATGTCGAAGGATTTTTAATTACCAAGAATAGTTTTAATAATAATGTTGATAACAGTATTGATTTGCATAATTCAACCACTGGTAGTGGCGTCTCACTAAATAATGATATTTGTATTAATGATACTGGAACCGGTGCAAATAATAATCTTGCTCGGCCTGTGATCTATTATGCCTTTATTGATAATAATGATTTGCGTTTGATTGGTGATGTCTGTACGACCGGGGAGTACACGCTTGAAGTTTATAAAGCCAACGCAGGAAGTGGAGATGTTGGTAGTGACGGCTTATCTGCAGGTGAAGGTACAGTTTATTTAGGAAGCCTCACTGCGATGTCAGGCGCAGGGTTTGATAATACATTGACAGTAAACGGTGTTTCAGTTGGTGATCAAATCACGGTTATTGCTCAACGAACCTTATTAACCTCAGGCACTTACTTACAAGATACATCAGAATTTAGCGCCAATATGGTGGTAGATATTGATAATAAAGATTGGGGTGATGCACCAGACGCCACTTCACTGACGGCTAAAGGGGATTATACAACTCGCCGAACGGTAGGCGGTGCCAGTCATATAGTCACCACCAGTGGTAATGGTACACATGCGGATTTCTTCTTGGGTGACTTTGTTGATACTGATATTGACGGTCAACCGAATGTTGCTGCAGATGGTGATAATTTAGTCGATCTTGCAGATGAAGATGGTGTGACAGCGACTGGGTTTTATGTGTTAAATCGTGATCGCGATATCGTAGTGACGGTGGGTAAACATAGTAGTTATTCAGGAACAACATTTCATGTTTATGGCTGGATTGATTGGAACCAAGATGGGGATTGGTTAGACAGTAATGAACAAATCATCAGTGATACCAGTGCCACTGTTGGCAGTCAAACCTATACCGTCACTACGCCTGCTACTGCAATATTAGGTAAAACCTATGCCCGCTTTAGAATTTGTTCTACTGGTGATTGTAATGTGCCAACGGGGCCAAGTATTGATGGCGAAGTGGAAGATTACGGTGAAATTATTATCAGTGCTGATTTTGGTGATGCGCCGGATACTGGTGTAGGCATTGGCGCTGGTAATTATCGAACCACATTAGCTGACGATGGCCCACGACACTCTATAGATAGTGATTTATTTTTAGGAACAACAGCGTCTGATACTGAAATCGATGGCTTACAAAATATTACAGCGTCAGGTGATAATATTGATGTCAGTGATGATGAAGACAGTTTATTACTGTTGCCATTAACCAGTGGCGCAAGTGCTTATAATGCGCAAGCGGTTGTGACTAATAATACCGGAAGTACGGGCTATTTATATGCTTGGTTAGACACCAACCGAGATGGTGAATTTGATCGAGATGAGTTCATTTCAAATGGTAGTGGCCCAGGTGGTGCGTTGATTATTGCTGATGGCAGTACTGCAACAGCGACGGCATTAGTGTGGGCAACCATTAGTTCGCCAACTAACAACTCAACCGTATATTTACGAACTCGCCTAACATCAACCCTATTGACTGACAGTGTCAGTGGTGCGGTTGAGGATCCTCGCTCGTATGGTTACGCTAATGGCGGTGAAGTGGAAGATTATGCATTACAAGTGGCCGATCAAGATTTTGGTGATTTGGACGATACCTTTGCAACATTGGGCTTAAGCGGTGGTCCTTATCATGGCTTAAGTAATAAAACCAATATTTATATTGGTAGTGCCACCATTGATACTGAAGGCGACGGTCAACCAAGTACGGATGCTGATGCCGATGATCTTACTGGTAGCGCTGATGAAAATGCATTTAGTTCTCCAACCCCAATTTTACCACTCACGGCGTCAACCTATTCGGTCTATGTGCCAGTGCGAAATAATACCAGTACTGATGCTTATCTTTATGGTTGGTTAGATTGGAATCAAAATAATCAATTTGAAGCTGAAGAATATGCGGTTGTGACGGTGCCTCATGGTACGACAACGTCGTTACCGATAACGCTAACTTTTTCAAATATAAGCGGACAAACGGAAGGGCGTGCAGCACTGCGTTTACGTTATACCACTGCGGGTTTATCTAATATTGGTTGGGGAGGCGGTGCGCCAGATGGCGAGGTAGAAGATCATTATATTGTGGTTGGAAGTTATGATTTTGGTGATGCGCCAGATACTGTTAATGGTGTTGGAGCTAATAACCAGCGTACATTGTTGCGTGATGATGGTCCTCGCCATGGAATCGATAATCAGCTGTTCTTTGGTGCAGGTGTGGATGCAGAGCAAGATGCTAATAATCCAGCGAACCGTGCAGATGGCGATGATATTGATGCCAACGGAGATGATGAAGATGGCGCATTATTAATTCCGCTGCATAATAGCGCGACTAGCTATACTCTTCCCATTACAGTAACCAATACGACTAGTAGTGATGCTTATATTTATGCATGGATAGATTTTGATCGTACAACAGGTTTTGATCGTGATGAGTTTGCAGGTGGTACCACGGGGGTTCCGATTACTGTGGCCGCTGGAACAGTCAATGGTGCGGTGTCAATTAATTGGAATAGTTTACCTGGCATTGCGATTAATACTGATGTCTATATTCGGTTACGCTTAACAACCGATAATTTGCCAGATACTGCAACAGGTACACAGGAAGATCCGCGTTCATATGGTAATGCCACTGATGGTGAAGTTGAAGATTATTATTTACGGGTTGATACCTATGATGGTGGTGATGCTCCTAATATCTACCATACGCTATATACCAGTAATGGTCCTTCGCATTATCACACCAATACTAATCTTTATATTCGCAACGCGACTCATGATGATGTTCATGATCTAGATGGCCAACCTAATAATGCTGCTGATGGTGATGATATTGATGGCAGTGACGATGAGAACAGTGATGATTTAACTCGAATTCCATTATTAGGCCTCAGTGACACCACATATATATTAGGTGTTCCACTTTATAATGGCACGGGTGTGAATGCCAATTTGTACGGTTGGATTGATTTTAATAAAAATGGCCGTTTTGATGATGACGGCGAATTTGCTGCACTTGAAGCAATAACAAACAGTACTAATACCTCAAATCAAGCGACACCAACCACCACACTGACATGGAATAATATTTCAGGACAAGCGCAAGGTAGCACTTATGTTCGATTGCGTATTACCAATGATATTTTAACCAAAGATGATTGGGGCGGAATGGCGCTCAATGGTGAAGTAGAAGATCATCAAGTATTCATTGGTGACTTTGATTTTGGTGATGCGCCCGACACCGCTAATGGTGTTAGTGCCAATAATTATCGTACTCATTTTAATGATAACGGTGCTTACCATGGTTTTTCTAATCAGCTTTATCTCGGTCCAACTGCCCCCGATACTGAAAATGATGCCAACGCACCTGCAATTAAAGCATTAGGTGATGACAACGATGTTAACGGTGATGATGAAGATGGCGTTTATATTATGCCGTTGCATACGTCACTGACGAGCTACAGTATTCGTTCGACAGTTACCAATAATACCGGTAGTGACGCTTATTTATATGCATGGATCGATTTTGATCGTAATGGCCATTTTGATCGCGATGAGTTTGCTGGTGGTGCTGCTGGCGTACCGATTACAGTCAGTAGCGGTGTGACCAATTGGGTTGAAAATATCAATTGGACTCAATTTCCAGGGATGGCGACGAATACTGATGTTTATGTACGGGTACGTTTAACAACCGATCTATTAAGTGATGCTGTAACGGGAACGACTGAAGATCCTCGTTCTTATGGCGGCGTGAGTGATGGTGAAGTAGAAGACCATTACTTACGAGTAGATACTTATGATGGCGGTGATTTACCTGAAACATTCAACACCAGTTATAACAACGGTGGTCCGGCACACTACCATACCAATATTCAACTTTATATTCGTAGTGCAACTCATGATGATGTTCATGATCAAAATGGTCAGCCAACGCCAGCCGCTAATGGCGATGATAATGATGGTAGCGATGATGAAAATGGCGACGAATTAACACCGTTCCCGATCTTAACCTTAACGGATAATAGCTACACATTAGCGGTACCTTTATATAATGGTACTGGTGTCAATGCGCATCTTTATGGATGGTTAGATCTCAATCAAGATGGCAACTTTGATGAAACTAATGAGTTTGTCGCATTAGAAGATATCGTCAATGGTACCAATACATCAGGTCAAACTTCGCCAACGACAATCTTAACCTGGAATAATATTAGTGGTCAGAAAATAGGCAATATGGGGTTACGTTTACGTTTAACCTCAGAAAAACTGACAGCAGCTCAATGGGGTGGTTTTGCAGAAAATGGCGAAGTAGAAGATCACTTTATTTATGTGGGTGATCCCGACTTTGGTGATGCGCCAGATACGTCATCAGCAATGGCCGCAAATAACTACCAGACCCGTTATGAATTCTTTGGTCCTTATCATCTTACTATTGCTGGATTATATATTGGTAATACTGCCCCTGATACTGATGACGGCACTTTACAAAATGCAATAGCCACAGCAGATGACGATGATGCTATTGATGATGAAGGACCGATTATTCTGCCACCGTTATTTAATACAATGACGACCTACAAAGCCATTGTGCCAGTAACCAACACCACTGGCAGTGATGCAACATTGGCGGCATGGATTGACTTTAACCGTAACGGTAAATTTGAAGATAATGAAGGCCAGCTGGCAGTGGTATCAACAGGTGCAACTAATACGCCAGTTGAATTGGAATGGACGTCATTACCCTCAATTTCAAATAACACCACATCGTTTATTCGATTGCGATTAACCAACCGTCTTGTGACTCAAATTAGTGATATTTCATCATTAGGTGGCGAGGCGGGAGGAGAGATTGAAGATCATAGCATTTTCTTCGGCTTACAAGATCAAGGCGATGCACCTTCTACCTACCTTGTGGATCCTTTATTAGGTGGCCCACACCACATTATTACCAATGCCACCCACTTGCATTTAGGTAACTCCACCATTGATGGTGATAGCAGTATTTTTTCATCAAGTGATGCTTTAGGGGACGATAACGATGGCAGTAATGATGAAAATGCAACCACGCAGCCATTAACATCAATTCCAGTTAATGGCGCCAGTCACCAACTGGAATTAACCCTTAGAAACACAACCGGAAATGATGCCTATTTAGCCGGTTGGATAGACAGTAACCGTAATGGTGTATTTGATGAAATAGAAGGGCGAGTTGATGTTATTCCAACAGGGCAAAATGGGGCTTATACCTATTCATTTGATGCTAATCAGATGGAAAATTTATCCGTTGGTAACAGTTATATTCGCTTCCGTTTAACCACTGATCTACTCACCGAAACGGATGTAGGCGGTGGCGCTTCTGACGGCGAAGTTGAAGATTTTATGATACAAATTGGCGGACAAGATCTGGGTGATTTACCCGATACGTCAACGGGCACTGCAGCCAATAATTATCAAACCAACCTGACATATGGGGGGCCTTATCATAATGTCGCAGCGTTGAGTGAACTGTATCTTGGCGATGTTGCGCCAGATGTTGATGGGCCAACACCGCAAACGACACTGGCTGATGGTGACGATGCTGATTCAATTGATGATGAAAATGCATTAGCTGATATTCCATTGCCAGATCTTGATGCTGGCGATCAGTTTAATACGCTTATCTCAGTGACCAATAATACCAATCAAGTCGGTTATTTATATGCTTGGATAGATTGGGATCGTGATGGTAGTTTTGAGAAAGATGAAATAGCGCAAGCTGCTGTTAATAGTAGCGGTACGGTGCAAGCTATCACTAATGGCATGATTACCATTGCACCTAATTCAGGAAGAGAAACCTATAACGTTAGTTTTATCACCGATACAGCGTTAGTTGATGCGCGTACTTATGGCGTGCGTTTGCGCGTCACCTCGGAAGTGCTTATTGATGGTGATGCCTCGGCTTCCATTGATGAACGTTCATTAGGTGCCGCGAAAGATGGTGAAGTCGAAGATTTCTTTATTACTGCGGAAAATACTGACTTAGGTGATCTTCCTGACACGTATTTAACCTTACCGACCAGCGGTGGTCCGGCACATTATTATGTCAGTAGCCTTTATATGGGGGCTAATAATATTGATGATGATGACCAAGCTTACATTGATGCTGCAGCAATGGGAGATGACAATAGCGCTAATGATGATGAAAACGGTATAGAACAACCGCTAGCTACTGTGGCGACATCAATCACAGAATACAGTATTGATGTGGCTATCACTAATACCTCTGGGTCTATGGCGACATTAGTTGCATGGTTAGATCACAATCAAGATGGTTCTTTTACTGCTAATGAAGTTGTTGATGAATTGAATGTCGCTACGACTGGAATACCGTTTACTAATACCATATTCAATCAAGATAATTTTCCAACCGGAAATAATAATTTAACCAATAAAGTGACCCTTAAATGGAATAATATTAGTGGCTTACAGCAAGGCACTATGGGGCTTAGAATTCGTGTTGCTAATAGTTCGTTAACAGCAAATGATTGGGGTGGTATTGCGCAAGGTGGTGAGGTTGAAGACTATGTTGTGTATGTTGGTCAATTTGATTTTGGTGACGCAAAAGATACCGCTGTTGGCATTGCCGCCAACAATTATCGAACTACATTAAGTGATAATGGTGCTTACCATGGTGTAACCAATACTATTTTCCTTGGTGCAACGGTTGATGCAGAAGCAGATGCAAACGATCCAACAACAGCGTTTGCACTTGGTGACGATATAACAGGTGCTGATGAAGATGGCGTCTTTGTGCTGCCATTAAATAACACCAATACCGAGTATTCTTTACCTGTCACATTAACAAATAACAGTGGAAAAACGGCTTATCTTTACGCGTGGATAGACTTTGATCGTAATGGTCGTTTTGATCGCGATGAGTTTTATGGTGGCAATACGGGGTTATCGACAGATATTAATAGCGGTAGTACCAATATAGTGACCAATTTAAATTGGACCAGTTTTCCTGGCATTGCGACTAATACCGATGTTTATATTCGAGTGCGTTTTACAACGGATATATTAGCGGATACTCAAATCAATACTGTTAATGAAGATCCTCGATCTTTGGGTGGTGCTAGTGATGGTGAAGTCGAAGATTATTATGTACGTGTTGATACTTACGATGGCGGTGATGCCCCAAATATTTATCATACGTTATATAGCAGTGGTGGTCCTTATCATGTTCAAAACCACGCTTCCCTTTATATTCGTGATGCAACACATGATGATACTCATGATCAAGATGGCCAACCAACATCTGCTGCGTCGGGTGATGATAATGACGGCAAAGATGATGAAAATGCCGATGATCTCACACCGTTCCCAATTCTTTCTACAGCGAGTAGCAGTTATACATTAGGTGTGCCTATCAATAATGCTACCGGTCAAGAAGCCAATTTATATGGCTGGATAGATTTAAACCAAGATGGTCGCTTTGATGGTGCGAATGAATTTGCTGAATTAAGTGCGATTTCTTCAGGCACAAATACCAGTAGCCAAGCAACATCTACTACTGAATTAACATGGAGTGGCTTCTCTGGTTTAAATGCTGGCCGTACTTATATGCGATTGCGGTTAACTAATTCAGTACTTACCGCCAATGACTGGGGTGGCCCTGCTGAAAATGGTGAAGTAGAAGATCATGTTATCTATATTGGTGATCTCGATTTTGGTGATGCTGAAGACAGTGCGGCGAATACAACCACAGGAGCAGGAGACTACCGTTCTCGCCGCGAAGATCATGGCCCATACCATGTGATCAGCAACGATCTTTATATGGGGCAGGCTGTACCTGATAGTGAAACCAATGCTAATCCAAGTAGTGCCAATACCTATGCCGATGGTGATGATAACACTGCAAGTGATGACGAAGACGGAGTGACATTACGCGGACTTGATAATTCACCAGTGCCAACAAGTTACACCGCAACGGTTAAAGTAACCAATAATACCGGTAAAGACGCGTATCTGTATGGCTGGATCGATTGGGATCGTAATGGTCAATTTGAGTCTGATGAAGTAGCACAAGTGACCGTTGCTGATGGTACCAATGGCGATATGAATCTAGATTGGAGCAATTTCCCTGGTATCGTAGCAGGGTTTGCGGTGGCTCGATTCCGATTAACCACCGATAGCCTTGATAATCAAAATACCGCAGCCGCTGAAGATACACGTTCGTTGTTTGGTGCCAGTGATGGTGAGGTTGAAGATCATCGTATTTATATTGGTGATCAAGACTATGGTGATGCCCCTGATGATTATAAAACGACGTCTGCTAACAATGGTGCTCACCATGGTTTAGGCCATAAAAGTACGGTGTATTTAGGCACAGCAACCATTGATGCCGACAGTGATGGCATACCAAGTAGTGATGCATCAAGTGATGATTTAAATGGCAGCGATGATGAAAATGGTCTGCCACAGCCGTTAGCGAACATTGCCACATCAGCCTCAGATTACAGCGTGACAGTGAGCTTTAAAAACTCACGCTTAGCAGGGCAACCAGCCACGCTTGTTGCATGGTTAGACAGTGATCAAGATGGTGAGTTTAGTGCTGCTGAGGTTGTCTCAAGCATTGATTATGATGCCACTACCCCTGCCATTTTTAGTCCGAATAATATTCCTTATTTTAACGGTAATAAAACAGCGCAATTACGCTGGACAGGACTTAGTGGATTAACCAATGGTGCTATGGCACTGCGAATCAGATTCAGCAGCCAAACAGAATTAACTGCCGCTGATTGGGCAGGACAAGCACTGGATGGTGAAGTTGAAGACTACATGGTTTATATCGGTGAATTTGATTATGGCGATGCACCTGATGAAGCGATAAATGTTGGTGCGAATAATTATCGTACCACTCAATCAGACAGCGGTCCTTTCCATGGTATTGACAGTAATTTGTTCTTAGGCAGTTTACCTGATGCCGAGTCTGACGCGCTGGCAACCATTGCCTTGCAAGCAAGCGGTGATGATACCACGTTAAATGATGACGAAGATGGAATGGTATTACCGCCACTTACCACTCGCCAAGGACGTTATAGCGCTAATGTAATGGTGACCAATAATACTGGCAGTGATAGCTATATCTATGCTTGGATTGATTTTGATGGCAATGGCCGTTTTGATCGTGATGAGTTTATAGGTAACGGAACCGCAGTCGGAGATGCTGTGATCGTGCCAACAGGAACGGTCAATAAAGCTGTTGCCCTTAATTGGCTATCAACCCCAGGCTTAGCTGCTAATGTTGATCGTTATTTACGGGTGCGCATTAGTTCTGATTTATTAGCTGATACAGTAGTAAGCACTAATGAAGATCCGCGCTCTTATGGTGGTGTAACAAATGGTGAAGTAGAGGATCATTATTTATTAAGCGATAACGTTTATTATGATGGTGGTGATGCACCAACCAGTTACGGTGTTCGTTTTGCAGATGGCGGCCCGTTACATCCAACCAGTACCATTTTACGTATTGGTACCGCAGCGACGGATGGTGAAGATGCACAAGCCAGCGATAATGCGACTTTAGATGATACAACAGCAACCAATGATGAAAATGGTTTAACGCTTTCCGTATTAACAACAGCATCAACCTCTTATACCTTAGATGCCAATGTGCTTAACAATATTGGTGCTGATGCTGATTTAATCGTCTGGATTGATTGGGATCGTAGTGGCGAATTTGATAGTACAGAGGCGCAATCAGTTACTATTTCTCCAAGTAGTAGTTATCAAGTACAAACCCCAACATGGAATAGTATTTCGCCAACGGCAGGGTATTATTTTGGTCGAGCAAGGTTAATGCCAACCAATGATGGCTTTACCAATACCAGTGTTGGCGGAATGGCGTCTACAGGTGAAGTTGAAGACTTTAGAATAACGCTACTCAGTGGCCAAGACTGGGGTGATGCGCCGGATAGTTATCATACGCTTGCTGTAAATGATGGTGCGAATCATGTGCCGTCATCCACGTTGTATATTGGTAATCTCATGGCTGATGCCGATATCAATGGTCAACCAAGCACTGACGCGCTAAATGATGATAATAATGGGACGGCAGATGAAACATCGCCTAATTTCCCTGCGCTTTCACCATCAATGACAACATGGACATTTGATACACCCGTGACCAATACCACAGGTGCCGCAGCAACCCTACATGCGTGGGTTGATCATGATCGTGATGGCGAATTCCAGCTTGATGAATATACCAGTGTGGCTGTTGCGAATGGCGCCAGTAATCAGAATGTATCTTTAACATGGAATAATTTATCTGCCGGTAGTGGTGGTGATATTGGTGATACTTATATCAGATTACGTTTAACATCCGATACGCTTACAGATGATAGTGCGACTCTGATTGATGAGCGTTCATATGGCGCCGCAATAGATGGTGAAGTTGAAGATCATTTCCATAAAGTGACTTTCCATATGCTGATCCAGCAAGGCTCTGGAAGCATTCAATATACATTGCCAACGACGACGAATAATACCGTAGCCTTAATGGAGAATAATTATGGTGTCGGTTATGTCAGCTACGATATTTTAGTTCCAAACGATAATATTGTGACTGACTTTACTTTACCTGATTATCAATTTGTTCTTTATCAATCTGATCGTGCTGGTGGGATCAGTACCGATTCGATGGCAGAAATTGATGCCTTGTTAGCCTATCGTAATCAGGGCGGAGTATTACTCTCTATTGTTGAAGGTGATAGATTTGCTGATGCGACCTCGACAAAAATTAATACTTATATGGGGCAACAGGCTGGTTTCCCTGGCACCAGTGCAACTGCATTTGCAGGTTATGTTGGACCAACGCAATTACCACGTTTCCATTCTTCAGATGGCCCTGGAGGGTTATCTAATCAACTAACAGTACAAACCACCGGTTCATTATCAACCATTACAGGTATTGATCACCGTAGTGTTATTTATACGCTACCTGAGGTAACCGGTTCTTGTAATAATGTTGATGCAATGGCATGGCTGATTCCTTATGCACCAACATCAACTGGTGGGTATGTGTATCCGCGATCGCATGTTGGGCCTTGGATTGGTTCTGGTGAGCGTCAATTCTATTTTACCCCGAGTTATACCACTCATAATGTATCAGCCTACCAAGAGTTAATGGATTTTGTTCATGACTATTACGAGGATACAACAGCCTTTACGGCACGTAATAATTGGTTGGCAGATCCTGCCAATGTTAACGGTAGTTGTTCAAGCTTAGAACTTGATTTTGGTGATTTACCCGATACAGGTGTAGGTGTTGGAAACGCTGATTATATTACGGCTTATCAATTTGATGGTCCACGCCATGATATTAGTCAGCCTATTTATTTAGGTACGCCACCTGATGGTGAAACCGATGCTTACGCAACGATTGCAGCCAATGGTGACAGTGATGATGGTATTGAAATATTGCCATTATCAAGTACTGCGACTCAATATTCAGTGAGGGTTACTAGCACGAATACCACAGGCACTGACGGTACTGTTTATGGTTGGGCTGATTGGAATCTTAATGGCGATCTGGAAGCATCTGAATTACAAACTCTTGTTGTTGCTGATGGTGATATTAATGAAACCAATATATTGACATGGTCAGTGCCCGCTACATTAACGAATAGCGATACTATTTATATGCGCTTTAGAGTGTGTAATACAACCACGGATTGTAGCTCGCCAATAGGAGAAGCGAGCAATGGTGAAGTGGAAGATTATGCATTGATTGTTTCTGATAATGTCGATTATGGTGATGCGCCTGATATTTATGGCACTTTAGCTGGTAATGGTGGGCCATTCCACTTTGACGCTGGCGTGTTATTTGTTGGTGATCAAAGCAGTGATTTTGAATCTGATGGTATGCCATCTGTGCTTGCTAATGGCGATGATAATCAAGCATCACCAGATGATGAGGATGGTATCAATGTTATTTCACCAATCAATATTAATGCTAGCGACTACAGCTTAACAGTAGAAGCGACCAATAACTCTGGTGCCATGGCAAACTTAATTGTGTGGGTTGATTTTGATAAGAGCGGTAAGTTTGATCCCGATGAAGCTCAAGTGACCACTGTTGCTGATGGTGTTACCGAAGGACAATACAGCTTTAATTGGACCGGGTTAACGGGCTTAACTGCGGGTGTGACCTATGCGCGAGTTCGAATTACAACTGATGCTATATCTGCCACGTCAACAGGAGGAATTGCAAACGATGGTGAGGTTGAAGATCATTTAGTTGTAATGGGAACGTTTGATCTTGGTGATGCACCTGATACCTATGGCACCGATCGCTCTGACGCTGATGGCGAAGGTGTAGGGCCAATGCATATTCCAACAGCAACAATTTATCTTGGTACCAATGCCACAGACACTGAAGCCAATGGTTTTGTTGATGGGGTTGATGATAATGGCCTCGCCCAAGATGACGATGTCGCGGGTGTTGATGATGAAGATAGTATCGTTAGCGCTACTACTTTAATGGCAGTGCCAAGTAGTAATGAAACCCTGACTGTTCACGTTAATACCGATGTTGATGCCACCGTTTATGCTTGGCTTGATTTTGATCGTGATGGTCGGTTTGATTTAAGTACAGAGGCTGCAACCCCAGTAGTAATAACGGCTGCTGATGATAATACCGATATAATGCTGAATTTCACAACGCCAGCTGATGTGTTAGATGGCGGTAGTTATGTACGAATTCGTATGTGTTCAACCGCCACCCAATGTTCGACCCCACATGGCATGGCCAATGATGGTGAAGTTGAAGATCATCGTATTATGTTGGATGTTGGCTATGACTATGGTGACGCACCCCAAACTCTAGGTTATGACACTTTATTTACTGCTAATGGTGCGCGTCACCGAATAGGTAATACCACCTTGCGTTTAGGTGCGATGTTAGCAGACAGTGATGATGATGGTTTTGGTGATGGTATTGATGATAATTTTGATGCCACCGATGATGATGTTACCGATAATGCTGATGAGGATGCGATTGCCACTGTGGGCTTCTTATCCCAAGGCGCAACCTCATTTACTCAACTTGTCAGTTGTAATGATCACACTGGTAGCGTTGATATTGGGGCAAATGTATATGCATGGGGAGATTTCAATGCCGATGGTGATTTTGCTGATAGTGGTGAGTTTAGTCAAGCTCCTTGTGTGGATGCTGATGCAGTAACCGAGGGTAGTGCAACCTTAACCTTTACCGCGATTAATACCAGCACAACAGCAACTCAAACTTACCTTCGCTTACGAATTACGTCTGAAACTCTTACGATGGCAGATTATAACGGTACTGCTATCAATGGTGAGGTTGAAGATCATCAAATTCCAATTCTTAAAGGGCCTATTCAGCCAATTTCTCCTGCTGTTGTTGCTAGCCAATGTATTAATACCGCCAATATAGAAGGAGAAGTTGGCACACCTGTTGATATTACGGGCGTGGTGAATACCTATTATCCAGCAACGGCCTCTGCACTGACGGGAACAAACACCATTGAGTTAGGTGCTGCGACAGGAGATACCTCTAAGACGTTAAATCCAGGTGATCGTATTATGATCATCCAAATTCAAAATACGACCTTAGATACTTCAAATACAGACAGTTATGGTAGTGGTCAAGCTGGAGGGTATGGCAGTGGTTGGCTAAATTACGGTAATAGCGGTCAGTATGAATTAGCAACAGTGGTGAATTATAACGCGCCAACGTTAGTGATCAGTGAAAATCTTACTAATAACTTTGTTGTTAATAGTCAAAGTAGTTACCAAGTTGTACGGGTGCCAATGTATGAAGATGTACGTCTTACTGGCACCATTACCGCAGCAGATTGGAATGGTAGTAGTGGTGGTATTGTCGCACTGTTTGTGAATGGCAGTTTAGATCTCAACGGCAATACGATTGATGTTAATGGTAAAGGTTTTAGAGGCGGTAAATTAAACACCAGCAATGGTATTGCAACGGGCCTTAATTATGTGTTGTCGGCATCAAATATCGATGGCGGTAAAGGTGAAGGTATCGCCGGTACACCGATTGCACTTGGAGGTAATGGTTATACCAATGGTGATTATGGTGTTGGTGCTCCAGCCAATGCTGGTGGTGGCGGTAATTTCAACTCTGGTGGTGGTGGTGGCGCCAATGTCGGCCCTGGTGGCAGAGGCGGTAATTATGGAAACGCAGTAATTTATTACCCTGGAGAGCCAGGAACAGGCTTTGGTATTGTTGATGATACTCGATTACTGTTTGGTGGCGGTGGTGGTGCCGGACAGCAAAATAATTCAGCAGGTCGTGATGGTGCTGATGGTGGCGGTATTGTTTATATTAATGCCGCAACAATTACGGGTAGCGGGATGATTAATGCTAACGGTAATCAATCAGCGACTGCGGGGGGGGATTCTCCTGGTGGTGGCGGTGCTGGTGGTACAGTGACTATTTATAATCAAGATGGGGCAACATTAGCTGGACTGACTGTCAATGCCATCGGGGGGAACGGCGTAGGATCGTCTGGCGGTCATGGTCAATCAGCAGCGGGTGGTGGCGGCGGGGTTATCTTTAATAGCAGTGGTGCAACGGTTAATATCAGTGGCGGTAATGAAAGCTGTAGTGGTCAATTATTATGTGGTGATGAAGGTGGTAATGGTGGTGTTGTGACTGCCGCACCGTTACCAACAGCACCTGCTTTATGTAGCTTTAATTTATCGGGATTTGTTTTTGACGACAGCAGTACTGCACCGTCACTCAATGGAATTAAAGATCCTACAGAAGCTGGATTAGGAGTCGCTGTTCCTGTTATTGCACATAATTTAACGACTAACTTGTGTTATGTGGCGACAGCAGATGCAACCACCGGTGAATACAATATGGTAATACCGGGTGGTAATTATCATGTCTATGAAGCAGCACTTGAAATGGATCTCATTACGCCAACTTGTCCGCCAACCGCTGGTGTGTTGAATACCACTTTAGGTGAGTATATTGGTGCTACCATTGGTGATCCGGCTGATACGAATTCCAGTTCTTCAAATGTGCAAGCGATCACGATATTTGCTGATACGACAGATGTTAATTTTGCTGATTTTGCGATTACGGCTTATCCAACCTGTAGTAGCGATGGTTATTTATTACGTAATTCACCGACAGATATCACCAGTATTAATTTAGCGTTAGGGCAAGTTACACCCTTGTATGATGATGTACTACCAACGACAACCGGTGTATTTGGAGGAACAGGTTATAACGTTATTACCAATACACTTATTGGCGACAATATTAAGAATAAAGATACCATATTGATGGTTGATGGTAGTGGTACTGCTTTTGTACTGCCGATAACCAATAGCAGCATGGCATTAAATAATTATAACAGCGGTGATATTGACGATAATGGGGTGTTATTACTGATGAATAATAGTGGAACATCAATGTATCGTATTGATGTTAATCCAAATAGTGTTAATTACCTGCGCCAAATTGATGAGTTATCAGTCTCTGCACCAACGATGGCAGATATGTCAATTAATCCAATTGATAATATGCTCTATACGTTAACGCCGACGGGGAGTTTAGTGAAGTTTGATCCAATAACAGGGACTCGAACCAATCTTGGTAGTGTCGGTGGTGTTGGAACAACCTCTTCAGGGTGGGGAGCAATTTATTTTGATGATCAAGGCTTTATGTATGCAGCTCAAAATCCAAATCCTGGGCGCATTATTCGTATTGATCTTTCAGATCCGTCATTAACCGCGGGTAATTATACCGCAGTCGATTTTACTCAAATGAATACATCGACGGGCCAAAATGATGGAGCACGTTGTCGATTTGCGCCGATGCCATTAGATTTTGGTGATGCACCAGAAATAAAGGGCTATTCAACGACCTTAACGGATAATGGGCCACGTCATTTAACCGATACGGCAGGACTATATTTAGGCACAGTTGCACCTGATAATGAAAATGATGGTCAACCGAGTACTGATTTTGTTGGTGATGATGATAATGGCTTGGCAATGGATGATGAAGATGTACTTTCTAGTTTAGTGACGCTGGATGTATCCAATGCAACGGTTACTCAAGTTATCCCGATGACTAATACCACCGGAAATGATGCTTATGTTTCTGGTTGGGTAGATTTTGATAACAATGGCACCTTTGAAAATGATGAAAGTGCTTGGATAATAGCCCCGAGCGGTAGTTCAACCGTGACCTTAACCTGGAATAATGTTGGCACGACAGGCGCTAATATTAGTAATAGTGTGACAGGATATCGACTTCGTATCAGTTCTGACTTTAATTCAACAACCAATGTTGCTTTAGATACCAATAGTGATGGTTACCCTGATCCAACTGGGCCAGTTGCTGACGGTGAAGTTGAAGATCATCGTATTTTTGTTTCAAATTTAAATGGCGATACCAGTTGTAATATTATTATTGAGACCCATGAAAACACCAGTAATGGTATTGATTATACCCAGCTCGACCCATCAACGCGTCCGGCGCAATTAACCACTTTAGTCACCCCAATAGCCGTTGCTGGTTATCCTGATGCTGAAAACCTCAATGGTATTGGGTTTAATCGTCAAAATGGTTTGTTTTATGGTGTTTTCTACGACACATCAACCGCTGATGAGAATGTCATTTTATTTGTGACAGATCGTGATGGTACTGATTTTGTGCCGCTAGGAGCTGTGCGAGCCAGTAATTCGCAAACCGTGACGCATACCGCCAATGGTAGTGCGTCATTTAGCGACAACCAGCCACTATCACGTCTTGGTGGTGGTATCAATCTTGAGGCCATTACGTTAGGTGATGTTTCGATTGATGGTCAGTATTTATATGTGATGCAACCACAATGGAATGCATTGGTGCGTATTGAGCTCAGTACACAAACATTCACAACGATACCGCTGTCTGCCACCGTTGTGCTAGGGGATGACTTCTCATTTAGCGAACATGATAACTTTATTTATAGTATTGATTTCTCCAATGATAAATATATAAAAATCAATCCGTTAACAGGTAATGTGACCGAGAAGTCTTTACAATTTAATGGATTAATGCCAGTGGCTAATACGGGAGTTGCCGTCGCAGGGGGAACTGTAATGGATAATGGTATAATGCTGTATGCCTTTACTGATGGCGGCAATCATGACTCAACGGGTGATAATACTCATGATGTGATCAATAAAGCGGCGATATACCAACTCAATGTTATTACTGGCGATTTGTTGTATATCTCAGCCATGACCGTGACCAGTTTATCGGGTCAAGATACAGCGGGTTGTTATAGCAGCCGTGATTATGGTGATGCAGATGTCAGCTATGGTGCTGTTTACCATAATTATTCTGATATAGGTAATGATGGTGATGCTGCCTTTGATGGTGATCAAGACTTAACACTAGGTAATCAATGGGATAGTGAGCTTGTCAGTGTGTTCTCACTTGATGCCACTGGTGATAACTTACAGAGTTTGAATGATGAAGATGGTGTAACAATGCCAGCCAGTATCACGGTTGCAACGCTTACACCTGTTGCGATCTCAGTGCCACAAGCTAGTGGTTTCCTAAATATATTTATCGATTTAAATGGTAATGGTAACTTCAATGATCCTGGAGAACTTATTATTGAAGATCATGTTGTTAATACTGCTAGTTTTAATATCGATCTCAATCTTGATGCAGGATTAACGACTGGATATAACGGCGATACAGTCGCCCGTTTCCGATTATGTAGTACGGCCTCAAGTTGTAATACGGCTGTTGGTGAAGCACCAGATGGTGAAGTAGAAGATTATCAATTTGAACTCATCAATCAGATCATATTGGGTGGTTTTGTGTTTGAGGATAATGGCATTAATGCAGCAACGGCAGCAACGGCAGCAACGGCAGCACATGATGGTATTATGGATGGTCAAGAGCAAGGCATTGGTGATGTTACTGTTAATGTCATTTACAACGGTGCTGGCGCTCATGGTTATACTGTTGGAGATATTATTGCAACAACACAAACCTCTGGTGATGGATCTTATCTGGTTGTTATTCCTGTTTTATTAGCGAATGAAGCTTTGGTGCTTAATGTGGTTCAACAAGCGCGTTGGATTGATATTAGTGAGGCTGATGTTACTACGGTGTCACAAGTGACTAACAGCAGTGTTATTGATAGTCAGATGCTGATTAATGCCTCTGCGGGGGATTATATTATGGGGCTGAATTTCGGTAAAGTTCAAGAGCCACGTATGGAACCTGATAATTATACTGAGCTTGAACCGGGTAATGTTGCGCTGTTTAAACATAAATTTACTAGTGATACTGCTGGTGATGTGACATTAACGATTATGAATCCTATTGGATCCCCACCAAGTACTGCATGGGCGGCGGTGCTTTATCAAGATACGAATTGTAATGGAATTATTGATGGTAGCGATATGCAAATATCAGCATCAATATCTGTATCAGGCAATACAAATATTTGTTTGATAAGTAAAGTCTTTACACCTGTCGATGCACCGCTTAATGCAAGTTATGACTATGATATATATGCTGATATGGTGTTTGCTGACACAGCGAGTACCGGACATGGTATTACAAGACAAGTTATTGATAGTGATACAGTGCGAGTGAGCTTTAGTGGCGCAGGAGAACTCAAACTGAATAAAACGGTGGCAAATATCTCTCAAGCTACCACAGCTACGGTATCTAATCAGGGTAAACCTGGCGATATTCTTGAGTATACGATTGAATTTATTAATGTTGGCACCGGAGTGGTGACGGATATTAATATTTATGATACCACTGCAGCATATACACAATTAGCTGAAGCTGTTGATTGCACTAACGCAGTAATACCTGCTGGATTAATGTGTCAGCTCTTATTACCCGTCATAAATAATACGGGATATGTTGGTGATATTCAGTGGCAATTGACAGGGAGTTTACAGCCTAATCAAACCGGTGAAGTAAGTTACCGTGTTATTATTGAGTAGAATTCTCAAATATAATAAAGCCACTATTTAATTATTATAAATAAGATTAATTAAATGGTGGCTTATCTATTTAATATTTTGTAATTCGCTACATTCCAAATGTTATATTTGTTTTGCAATGCAATTTAATCACAATTTAATTGTGATTTTTTTATGTTGTTAAAATACTAAGTCAAAATTGTATATTATTTATGGCATGAAAACTGCTAAATAAAAACATACAGATATTGATATGATTTCATCGACGCAGACTTATAACCAAAGGTTACTATTATGCCCTGGTGTTAATTAAATGCTTTATGCGTCTATATCTTATATATCTTACTTTGTGCTGATAATTACTTTATTAAGGAATCTCATTATGTTGAGTTCTCTTTACTCGAAAAGATTGGAAATATTATCAAACGACTGTTTTTTAGGAAGACTTCTTAGTCTTGTCCTTATTTTGCACATATCAGGAATACGATCTATTTCTGTATCTAGACTTCTATTTGTAGATCTGCCTAGTTGTGTCCAAAAAAACATACGAAGATGTAAAAAAATTAATAATATATTTATTTCCTATCTGTTTGTTTCGATATTGTCTTTATTTAGCTATGAAGCTTATGCCACTAAAGATTATGGTGATGCACCTGATGTTTATAAAACAACAGTATCTAGTAGCGGCCCTAATCATATTGCAAGTAGTAATTTATTTATTGGTACGATTGCGCCAGATATTGAAAGTGATGGTCAACCTAATAGTGATGCAACTGGCGATGATAATAATGGTGATGATGAAGATTTATTTACAGCACATGTTATAACATACGAAGATGGTGATAGTACTTATTCAGCGAGCGTTAAAGTAACTAATTTATCGGGTGTGACTGCAAACTTATATGGCTGGATTGATTTAAACCAAAATCAACAATTTGATTCAAATGAATTTTCAAGTACGACAGTTCCTGCAGGAACGAGTAACGGTAATATAACTCTCATATGGAATGATTTGTCTGAAATTCAAGAGGGATTAACCTTTGCTCGTTTTCGTTTAACTACCGATGATTTAGCCAGTGGCACAACATTAACGGGACTCGGACATATTGGACATGATAGTTATGGTTTATTTACCAATAGTGATGAAACTCGTGTTTATGCAATAGCACATCATCGAAATCCTCATGAGCCAGCAGTATTTTGCTATGACGCTATAACGGGGGCGCTGTGTCCTGGTTATGATAATGGTGCTGGTAATCCAGATGGTAAACATTTAGATACTGGCTCTAATACAAATACCAGAACACCTCATCAAGGTAATCATATTGTTATAAATAATAAAATCTATATTCCGACGGAGTATGGAATGTCATGTTGGAATATGGATACGGATAACTCTTGCGGCTTTGTTTCATTTATGGGGCCATTTGGGAATGGAAAAACAGATAATGCCAATAATTGTGGTAGCACGGACCATACTTGTCGTTCGATGCCAGGACTTGTCGGTAATAAAATGTATGTGATGGATGACTCAACAAAAATTGAGTGTGTCACAACCATGATGACAGATTGTGCTGGTTACCCTATTGATATTACAAGTGTTGTTGGGCTTGGTGTTACTGGTGCTGATACTAGAACAGAAGTGATTGGTGATCGAGTTTATTTTTCATATTCACGCAGTGCAGGACAGCGTTTTGTATTGTGTTGGGATACTGTTAATAATGAAATTTGCAGTGATTTTAATAGCCAACAACCAATCATGGTTCTAACACAAGAAGATGATTCAGAACGAGATAATTTTTTTGTATCATATGATTCGTCATCAAATCCTGTTGCTATTTGTAGTGGTGAAGCATCTATAGATCCTGTTATTTGTATTGATATAAACACAGGACAAATTGATAACTCGCTATTAAATGGGATTAATTTCAATACCCGTGGCATGTATTTTCAAGAAGTGGCGGTATTAAATAGCGCGGGTGAAATGGTAACCTACTTTGCTGATTTAGATCATGCAATTTCTTATAACTGGGTGACGGGTATTCAAACAACATATACCAATTTAAATGATCCTGGTCGTCAATTTCATGCTGCTCAAGATGCTGGCGATGGTTGTATTCGTTATACCATGGAAGGTAACGCTAAAGAGTTAGATGTATCTCAGGGTATGCCAAGTGCTGGTGTCTCTGTATTTGGTTGCCGTTCATACAGCAGCAGTAATTTTGCCACCGACGCCAGCAACGGCGAAATAGAAGATCACCAAGTTACTATTGAAAAATTTATCGCTCCAACATTACCACCAAGTGTAGCAAGTGGTGATTTTGATAAAGATGGTGTACCAGATAGTCGTGATTTAGATGACGATAATGATGGTATTTTAGATGTTGATGAAGGCTGTAGTGTTGTTCATAACGAAAACTTTGAACGTTTTGCCGATGCCTTTAATGAAATTCCAAGCCTGCAAGTAGCGATTGATACAACAACAGTAGAAGCCACAGGGTTTGAATCTACGGGCCAATATACACTTGAACCTACTTTAGTGGTGCCATTTTTAGGCGGCGGTACAACACCAACTAATTCACAAGGTCAACAAGTTGGCTCGTATATGGCCGGATCGGGTTGTAGTGAAACGACAACTTTATGGGAAGAAAGCAACGGTAATATGTTCCTAATTTTTGGTACACATGATTATCAAGGTGCAGCTGTTGATACGAATGATGTATGTGAAGCTAGCGATCCTAAACAAGCGGGTTATATCTATAAGCCTGTAAATAAACTTCCAGTACAACCTAATACTAATTATGTATTTAGTGTTGATGTAAAAATCAATACTAATAACCTGCAAGGCCATCCATCAAATACAGTGCCGAATGTTGAGCCTGAAATTCATTTTTATGTCGATGGTGTCTCTGTCGCGCAATATATTCCAGATCGTGCTGCATCTATAACAACCGCAGAATATAAAACATTTACTTTTACATGGAATAGCGGCAATAAAACATCCATTGATTGGGGTATTTATAATCGTACGACGGAAAGTTCAGGTAATGATTTCTCAATTGATAATGTGTTATTCCAAGCGCAAACTGCAACTTCAATTACCAACTGTCTAGATATTGATGCTGATGACGACGGTATTCCTGATAATATTGAAGCACAAACCACAGAAGGTTATATCTTCCCATCAAATGATGATGCGGCAACTTATAATGCCAATGATGGTGTTAATAGTAGCTATATTACCACTAATAACGGTGGTCCAGGATTGATCCCTGTAAATACTGATGCTATGTCAAGTATTGCTGTTCGTGTTGATACAACCCCTGATTATATTGATACCGATTCTGATGGTGATGGTGTATTAGATATCGCCGAAAATGGCCCTGATAATATTCACCCAGGGAGTGGTGCTAATACTGATACCGATGGTGATGGTTTATGGGATATATTTGATGCCACAGACAGTAGTGGCGCAAGTGCATGGCATCCCGATGATGAATTAACAACTGCGTCTATTGCTCAACGGGTGAATTCGTTTGGTGATGTTGATGGTGATGTAAATGGTTTTGAGCCCTTATCTCAAGATTTAGATTTCAGAGATGGTGATGAGCCAAGTCAACAACCAGTCTATGACTTTGGTGATGCGCCAGATGGCTTAGATGGCGAAGAAAGTTATAAAACATTAGCGGCAAGTAATGGTCCGCGTCATTTGCCTTCGACACAGTTATATATGGGCCCAAATCCAACCGATATTGAGTCAGACGCTTTAATAACTTTGCTTGCTGATGGTGATGATAATACTGAAACTGATGATGAAGGTGCGTTGTCAGGCTATTATCCGAATAATTTGATTAATGTAGGTACTGTTACTGGTTCTCTTCAGGTGCGTTTTAATCCATTAACAAATGATACGGGTCAAAATTCATTTTTCTACGCATGGGTTGATTGGAATAAAAACGGTATTTTTGAAGTAGATGAAGGTTTAGCTGCATCGAATGCAGGAACCGTCGGTGAGGCTATATTCTATGCTACTTGGGGGGAAATCATGGATACCCGTATCACTGTGCCAAGTGATTTTGATAATGGGTATTACTTCATGCGAATTCGCTTGTCGGCAACGTCAATTGATTTACAAGGCGCAACAGGCACGGATGAAGATCCTCGTTCATTAGGTGTTGTAGAGCAAATAGGTGCAGTTGAAGATCATCGCGTGTATTTCGGTCGTTTTGATATGGGAGATTTGCGAGATTCAGCGGATGGTACATCATCATCAACGTCAACGGTTGATCATCGTACACATATACGTGATAACGGGCCGGCTCACTTCCCAAGTTCCGATTTATTTATTGGTACTAACCCTACCGATCCCGATCCTTATAATACAGCAACTTATAACACCACATATACTGCATCGCACCCAACAAAGGATGATAATTCAGGTACGCCAACAGCAACACGTGATGATGACGATTCGCTACCATCGACACAAGTAACGATTAATGAAACAGATAACTTAGTTAGCTTTGATCTTTCGGTAACGAATAATACCGGTAAGAATGCTTATCTATATGCATGGCTAGATGCTGATCATAATGGTCAACTTGATGTTAGTGAGTTAACAGCAGTTGGTAGCCTAGCTGATGATGGCGCGATAGTAATTCCAGATAATGGTGGTTCAGCGACAAATTACAGTGTCACTTGGGAAAATATTACGAGTTGGCCATTGGTCAATCAACATTATGGTATTCGTTTCCGTTTGTCTGAAGACAAATTAATATTATCGGGTGCCAATAGCAGCGATGAAGATCCTCGTGCACTTGGTGTGCAATTAACACAAGGTGAAATAGAAGATTACTCGATTCGCGTTGTCGCAAGTGGTGGTACTGGTGGTGGTTCAACAGAATCAGATTTTGACCGTGATGGTGTGCCTGATTCAATCGATATTGATGATGATAATGACGGTATTCTAGATGTTGATGAGTTGGGGTTCGATCCTAATTATCTTTATCGTGATTATTTTGATGCAGTTAATCCAAATGATCCCAATCAGTGTCCTTTAGTGAAACATACTGGTGATGGCTTCTACTATGCGCCATCTCATGTTGGTGGTGTTGGTGATAGTAATCCATCGGGTAATGCATTGGCATGTGCAGGTCAACATGGTATGGGCAGTAATACCGGTAACCAAGTGAATAATACTTGGAAAGGATATGGTGGTAGCTGTAGTAGTGGTCGACATTATTCATTCCTAACGCTTTGTAATGAGTTTGATACCGCTGGTCGTTGTGCAGGACAAGGATTAACAGCTACATCATTTAATGACGAATTTTATCGTGTTAAATCACAATATCTGCCTTCTACAACCTTACAAGCAGGTGTCACATATCGCTTACGTGTCTTAATGAGTCAAGGTACGATGACACGCACACAAGGTGTGATTAATAACCAGATTATTAACCCTAATGAGACTATCGTTGGTGGTGAAAATTATTATACTTTTGATTACACGCCATCATCAAATGAGCCATTAACAACCATTGCTGTACGTAATAATTTTGTGGCGAGTGGAAGTAATAACAGTGGTCAAGGTAATGACTTTGCCATCTGTGGTGTTGAATTATTAACCAAAGATTTAGATGTTACTCAAGAAGGCCATCACCAAGATATTGATGCAGATGATGACGGTATTCCAGATAATATCGAAGCCCAAACGTCTGATGATTATATTCTTCCTAATGTAAATAGCTTTGCACAATACATTGCTAATGATGGTTTAAACACTGCTTACCTTACAACAAGTAGTACCGGTAGTTTGGGCCTCACGCCTGTTAATACTGACCAAAGTGCGCCGAGCGATAGTGATACCATTCCTGATTATATTGATTTAGATTCAGATGCAGATGGCACTTCAGATATTGCCGAAAATGGCCCCAATCACCCCGATTCAATTACCAGCACTACAGATACAGACGGTGATGGTTTATTAGATATTTTTGATGCTAATGATGACTCTATCATTAATGGCTCTTCACCAGGTAGGTGGACACCTACTGATGAAGTAACAGCCAGTACCGTTGCTCATCTAAAAACGATATTTGGTGATGGCGATACTGATGCAGTAGATGGTGCGATTGTACCATTGCAACAAGATCTTGATTATCGTGATGTCGATAGCCCTGGAGCACCAGCTGATTATGGTGATGCACCAATCAGTTATAAAACATTAGTTGCTGATAATGGCCCATCACATATTCCATCGGCGGTGCTTTATTTAGGAACGGCCGCGACAGATATTGAAAATGATGGTTTTCCAAATACAGATTCATCAGGTGATGATGACAACGATGTTAATGATGAAGATGGGTTAGATACATATAATTTATTGGCAAATAAAAACTATATTAGTCAGTCAATTAAAGTGACCAACACCTCTGGAGCAGAAGCGTTTCTTTATGCTTGGTTAGATATGAACCGCAATGGTAGCTTTGAAGTTAATGAACTGTTTGTTAGCGGTCGTGAAGATGACGGTGGCTATGGTATTGACTCTAATGAGCCTGATGATGCTGTCATTCATATGAATTGGCGTTTTGATAGTACAGTGGCTGATGGCCCGCTTTATATGCGGGTAAGACTTACTGATCAAATTTTAGATATCGCAGCGGCGACGAATAATGATCTTGACCCTCGTTCATACGGCGCAGGGAGTATCGGTGAAGTTGAAGATCATAAAGTTGAGCTAACGATGCCGATTTCAACAGGAAATCAATGTGTTATAGATCTTATTTCACCGAGCTTTGAAACGCAAACATCACGTGGAAGTGGTAATGGTCGTTCAATTGTTGTGCTTGATTCAGATGTTCCTTGGTATAGTTGGACAGAGGATGGTACCGCTGATCACTTTGATGGTATACGTCCAGATTGGTTTGATAACTATGTTCCAACAGATGGAAGTCGCTTAGTTGGTTTAACCTTTAATTCGGGTAATCAAGAGGGTTTATCATTAGATCTGCCATCTCCTTTACTTGCAGGGGAAACTTATAAATTAACGTTAGATATTGCTGGTGGTCAAATAAATGCAAATACAGGTAAATTTACCACAAATGCCAATATAGATGTGCGGGTTTGGGGTAATACTCAATCTAATGTAGTGGCACCTGGTATGGTTGCTATCCCCGCAGGGCATGTTCAGTTAGCTTCTCAATCGATAACTTCACGTTCAGCGTTAACAACACAAGAGATAATTTTCACACCTGCTCAAAATATGAATACCATTACTTTGTCGGCCTATACCAGCGACGATATAAGTGGGGCGACCAATAATCATGGAATTGTGTTTGATAACCTTTCTTTAACCAATGAATCTAATAGTTGTTCAACAGATTTAGATTATGGTGATGCACCTGACGGTATAAGTGGTGAGCTGAGTTATAAAACATTATTAGCCAATAATGGTCCTTCACAAATAGCCTCAACAACAGTACGTTTAGGTGACGTTGAAACAGATATTGAAACTGATGGTCAACCAACGGCAAATGCGGATGGCGATGATGCTAATAATAATGACGACGATGATGTTTTAGATGTTTCGTTGCATAACAACATTATTAATATTGGTGCAGAAACCTCACAATATAAGGTTAAACTCCAGCCTATTTATAATACTGGTGGTAATAATGCTTATCTTTATGCATGGGTAGATTGGAATAAAAACGGTATTTTTGAAGTTGATGAAGTATTAAGTCGAGTGGGTACTTCTTATCCTGCGGGTAAAGAAGGTGAAAACCACGTTGGTATTAATACTAGTAATCCACAAGAAGCGGATATGATCCTTGATTTGCCAGCAAGTGTTGTCGCTGGCAATTACTTTATGCGAGTGCGTTTAACAGAAAATGATCCATTAGATTTGGCGGGTGCTACGGGTACTGATGAAGATCCGCGTTCTATTGGTGCCGTGAGTGAGAATGGCGAAATTGAAGATCATCAAGTACGTATTGATCGCTTTGATATGGGTGATTTACGTGATGAGCTAGTTGGTTTATCAACTAACCCGAGCAGCATCGATTATACAACCCGTTTAGAACATGGTGGTCCTGCTCATTATCCAAGTACTGAATTATTCATCGGTACTGAAGCAACTGATGCTGATACTGTTGATTTAACCAATATTAATTATTTCAATAATGATAATCCACAGCGTGATGATGAAACAGGGACCGGAGTCGATGATGAAGATGCTATTGGTCCTATTGATATCAAGGATACAGACAATCTAGTTAGTTTTGATATTCCCGTCACCAACACCACAGGTCAGGATGCTTACCTTTATGCATGGTTTGACTTTGACCGTGACAGTGTCATGGAAGTGGGTGAACTGACTGCTGTCAGTGGTGGTGCTAACAATGGCGCAATAGTGATCCCATCAAGTTCAGGCTCACAAACCGTTAGTATTACTTGGACTAATTTACCAACGTGGCAATACATCAATAAATACTACAGTATCCGTTTGCGTTTATCTGAAGATATTATTCCATTAAATAGTGCATCTGGTACCGCAGAAGATCCTCGTCAACTCGGTATTTTGATGAACCGCGGTGAAGTGGCAGATTTCCATGTTTATGTACAAGCAAATGGTACAGGAGGTGGTAATACACAAAATGACTTTGATCGCGATGGTGTGCCTGACTCTATCGATATTGATGATGATAACGATGGTATTTTGGATTTAGTTGAACTTGGTTATGATCCGAATTATCTGTTTGCTGATTGGTTTGAACCTGCATCAGGTGAAGCACCGAGTCATTGTCCATTAGTGAAGCACACTGCTAATGGTGAATATAATCCATTAGTGCATGGCGGTAATAGTGCGTGTGGTTTGCCTGGTGAAACGTCAAATAATCAACGTAATAGTGTTTGGGGAAACTTTGGCGGTGAGAAGTGTTCAACAAGTGCTAATCCATATGGTCGAGGTTGGGGCTATCTAACCCGTTGTTCTGAAGGTGATACTGGTAATAATTGTCAAGGAACAACGAGTCATGTTGGTGATTGGTATGTATTACAAAATCAATTTTTACCAACAGGAGATGTATTTAAAGCTGGTGAAACTTATACCTTACGATTGCATGTTAACGTTTGGCACAGCCCAATATCTCAATTTAGAGCGGTTATTAATGGACAAACATTAAGCCCAAATGAAGCATTAACAGCCAGTGGCGATCAAATATTAACCTTTACTTATACTCCGTCTACTGATGCTCCATTGTCTTCTTTACGGTTGAGAAATGTCTCTGGCGGTAATAGTGGCCAAGGTAATGATTGGGGCTTCTGTGGTGTTGAACTTCTTAATCAAACCTTACATCAACAGCAGCAGTCTGGTGTAGTGGAAGGTAACCATTTAGATATTGATTCCGATGACGATGGTATTCCCGATAATATTGAGGCTCAAACGTCAGAAGATTATATTTTGCCAAACGTAAATAGTTTTGCTCAATATATTGCCAATGATGGCCTTAATACCGCTTATCTTACAACCAGTGATCAAGGTACAAAAGGTCTCACGCCTGTTAATACTGATCAAGTGGTTCCTGCTGATATCGATGCTATTCCTGATTATGTTGATGATGATTCTGATGGTGACGGTATATCTGACCTTATTGAAAATGGTGCAGGCCATCCTAATACAATAACCAGTACAACCGATACTGATGGTGATGGTTTATTAGATATTTTTGATTCAATTGATGATTCAAGTGTTATTGGCTCAGCGCCAGGTAATTGGAGCCCGACAGATGAAGTGACAGCGAGTACTGTTGCGCATCTAAAGACTATCTTTGGTGATGCTGATAATGATGCAGTTGATGGTGCAGTGTCACCATTACTACTTGATCTTGATTATCGAGATTACGCACCAGCAAGTGCGCCAGGGGTATTATCAATTAGCGGTACAATTTTTGAAGATATTATTGGTGACGGTTACGCAGATGGTGATGTGACGTTTAATGATAATACAGGCGACCAACGTGGCCTACCAAATGTTACTGTGACTCTTTATTTGGATGATGGCGATAATTTACCAAATATCAGTGATGCTTTAATAGCAACGGATGTTACTGATGCTAACGGTGAATATGCATTTACTGGACTCGTAGCTGGTGTGTATTGGGTCGCTTCTGATGCGCCAACGGTATCAAGCAATGGTAGCTCAGGTCTTATTGCTGAGCAGACCATTGGTTTTACCGCAGCAGGGGAGATTCCGGTAGCCTTTGCTATTCAGTCTTATTGTGCTGATGGTTTGGGTGGCAGCATATTGTCAACGGATACAACGCATAACTCAGATGTTTGTTATGGTGGTAAAACCGCAACGGGTGCTGATGATAATACTGATGCGGGTACACGCGAACATATTACTGGATTTTATCTTGATTATGTTCTCAATAACTTGAACTTTGGTTTTAGTTTCAATGTTGTTTCGAATACCGAACCTAGCGGTGTAGGTTCTTACGAACAGTTCTTACTTAACGCTAATGCGTATAGTGGCGCTAATGTGATGCGTTTTGTGCCTGTTGTTGTGCCTAATCGCACCACATGGTGGGAGGTTTCAAATACTGATTCCACTGTATTTACTGCGTTAACAGACAGTAATACCACCATTGATGGTAAAGCCTATGCCTTAATTGATGGTGTAACTGCACGGAATGAAGATCCATCGCTATTAGGTCCAGTGACATCTGTGGGCGCAGACTGGAACACGAGAACGATTTCTCAAGTTGACGCACCAGATTTTGCCATTAATCATGTACGGAATAATACTTGTGGCCGTAGTTTTTATGCACAAACCAATGCAGAATCTAAGAGTTGGAGTGGTTGTGCGGCGATAGAAACAGCATCAAATGCCCATAATATTACGGTGCAGAATATAGGTGTATATTCAGATGATAGTGATGGCACTGTATCTGGCCCAGCGTTCTTCGCTCGAGATGCAATCCAAAACTTTGACTTTAATAATAATGTTATTGGCGTTCTACCTACTGGTGTAGAAGCTGCAAATCAATTATACCGTGGTGCTATTATCAATAATGGTATTAATTGGGGTGGTGAACTTGATCACGACGGTTCTGGTGAAATAGACAGTAATTACTTTGCTAACACATGGGATACTGCAATTATTATTTGGTATCTGACAGATCCATTAGATCCTCGTGATACGTTTGTTATTTCTGATAACTATATTATTGATGTTGATGGTTCTGGTATCGTGCTTGATCGCGGTACTAACGCCACCACCATCAAAGGTAACTATATTGATAACGCTAAATTTGCTGGTATCGATAATGTTTCTGGTGCCTCTTCTTTGGATATTATTCAAAATACCGTTACCAATACCCAAGGCTTTTATGACCAATCAAATACGGCTTATGATAATGCGCATGTATCAGCATGGTCTCCACACGCAGGGATCAGTCTGAGCTACGGGTCTAGCATTGTTGCTGAGTTTAATAAAGCAATAAATGGTGCTGCGGGTGTCAATGGTATTGATCATATTCATGGGCTTGGTCGTGGTATTAAAATCAGTAAAAACCAGTTTGGTAATAATGGTGGTATAGCTATTGATATTGGCGAGAACGACGGTATTGATACAACTCCGCATCAGGGTGATAGTCGTCGTTGTTATTTAGCAACATATCATGGCACTCCAACAGTGACGGGACCCGCTTTACCATTAATAGAAAAAGCTGAATTAAGTGGTAATACATTAACTGTTGAGGGTAAACATTGTAATGGTGCATTTGTTAGCGAAAATAGTTATGAAATTCAATTTTATATCGTTAGTGGTGACGCAACTGATACCAGTACGTCAATAACAACAGCTAATCCTGTTGGCGGTTGGAGTTTTATGCCTAATATTGGTAATGAAATAACGGGATTAACCTACGGTGAGGGTGTTACCTATCTTGGCAGTTTGACTCAGCAAACCAATGGAACGTTCAGCGGTACAGTTAACGTTAGTGGGCTCTCTGTTGGAGATACAATTGGTGCGATCAGCTTCTCTGATCATGCTCCAGGAACAGGTGCTGTATCTGGTCAAACATCCGAATTCTCTGCAAACTTCATTGTTGGTGCTGGTGATCTTGATTATGGTGATGCACCAGACAGCACCGTTGGTGTCGGGGTACAAGATTACCATACATCGAAAGCAGACAATGGCCCAAGTCATTCAATTTCAACTGGTTTATTCTTAGGTACCAATGCTACAGATGAAGAATCTGATGCATTAGGTGTTGCTCAGTTATTAGCGCAAGGTGATGATCTTGATACTAATAATGATGAAGATGGTCTTTCTCAGGTTGAATTAGTCAATACCGCCACTGAATATAGCATGCCAGTGAAAGTGACCAATACCACGGGCAGTGATGCGTATTTATATGCTTGGGTTGATTGGAACAATAATGGACGTTTTGATGCTGATGAGGCTGTATCTGGCATGCCATTAACAGTTGCGAATAGCGATACATCAGCAACCATTACTTGGAATACGTTACCAAGCTTAACAACAGGTGCGACATATTATGTACGTATGCGTTTATCTGATGTGGTATTAACAGGTAGTCCTACAGGAAGTGATGAAGATCCTCGTTCATTTGGTGCAGCAACTATTGGTGAAGTAGAAGATCATCTTCTTACTATAATTGATCCGTCATTGCCTATTAATCCTGTTTGTTTAACCGATGTAATGCGTAATACACTCACAGATTACGTGGCATGGAATGGCAATAATAATGGCTATAACGAGCAATATACCCCTAATAGTTGGTCAGCTGATTTACCTATTCAGCAAGGTTTCCAAGTTATTGGTCGCTTAGAGTCAACTTCGAGTGTGCCAATTAATACCAATTCGGCCAGCGGCCATACAGGGGTAAGTATTTCTCGCACAGCCAGTTTTGCAGTACGAGAAATGGCAAACTATGCCACGTCGTTTAATAGTATCCCTAATGGTGAAGTGTCGATTACTTATAGCTATTTACCGGTTACTGGTAATGAAGACTCTGCAATTTCATTTGAGATCAGTAATTTTTGGCATACAGGTATTTATACTGATGATATGACAGTGAGCTTTACGGGTAACTTTGGTCAAGGCCGTACATATATTAAACCTCCAGAGTCAAGTGGTGCAGGTAATTTATTAGTCCCTACTTATGACCCTACTGGAGTTGATATTGAGCCGGCGAAAGTTTATACCATACTTGATTTACGCCAAGGGAAAACAGGAACTGCTGGTGGTGGTGTTGCTTATCCTGTATTTACTCTGGCTGCTGGTCAATCAATCACTATTAATGTAGGTAATATTCCAGCTGGTTTAAATTACTATATGGAAACCCATCATTACCGTGTATCTGATTGTGTTAAACAGCTAGATTTTGGTGATGCACCTGATGCAAATATGAGTTCTGATAGTCAAGGTAACTACAGCACGATTAACGGCCCTACTCATGTGATTCCATCAACAGGCTCAACCGTACATCTAGGTCTACTGGCACCAGATGCCGATGATGGTGCTTTTGGTAGCGGTGCTGATACTGCAACACATCAAGCAACGATTAAAGTAACCACCGCGCCAGCAAGTAGTGGTGGTGGTAATCGTTTCTTCTTTGATGGTATTGAAGCACCTGATTTATCTCTTGCTGCTGGTACCTATCGTTTTGATGTCAGTGCGGTACCTGCCTCACATGTATTGAAATTCTCAACCATAGCTGATGGTACCTGGAATAGCGGCAGTGCTTATACAACGGGTGTGACTGAAAATACAGGTTATATCGATGTTGTGGTTGATGGTAGTACGGCTGATAACTTGTACTATTACTGTCAAAACCATGCAGGTATGGGTGGGAATGCTGCTATTACGGTGAATAGTAACTTGGCACTATTTGCTAGCGGTGATGATATTACCGATAGTGATGATGAAGATGGTGCGAACGTATTACATCATGGTCTGCGTTTAGGCAATAATAGTTATACGCTACCTGTTGATGTAACAGTAAATAGCGGCACAGCACATGTCTATGCTTGGATTGATTGGAACCAAGATGGTGTGTTTGCAACCAGTGAATTGCAGCAAACAACAGCGACTTCAACCTCAACCGTTGATCTTAACTTTACGGTACCTGCTGGTGTGGTCATGGGTGTGACTGCAGCGCGAGTTCGTGTATTTACAGCAGTACCTACAGCAGGAACTAATGATGCATTAGGCAATGATAGCCGTGCAACAAGTACCAATGTTGCTGATGGTGAAGTTGAAGATTATGCATTGGTTATGTTGGACGCATTAACTATTAGTGGTTATGTATTTAATGATAATGGTGGCTCAACAGGCACTTCAATTAATGCAATTAAAGACGGTGATGAGCTTGGTATTACCAACGTTTATGTCACGCTTTATAATAAAACGGATAATGTATGTACGTCAGTATTAACCAGTGATGGCATCACCGATGCTAATAATGATGGCAATATTGATAATGACGATATTGGTTATTACGCATTTAGTGGTGAGTTAAATAAAGACTATGCCTTGTATGAGACTGATGGTATTACGCCACCGTTAGATTGTAGTGCTGGGCCTCCAAGCATAGGCACTATCGACCCTGCAACAGGGACTGCACTTGGTCGTGATATTAGCGATCCGCCAAACTATGTCTCAGTGAATCCTAATGTTCATGATATTGGGGTAATGACAACCAGTGTTAATCATGACTTTGCTGATAAGCAATACACGAATGAATACCCAACCTGTGATACGAGTGCTTATTTGGCGAAGAATACGCCATCTGAGTTGTATCAAGTGAATCTAGTGACTGCTGATGAAACTGAATTAGGAACAGCGTCGTCGAAAACCTATAACGCGATTGGTTATAGTATCGCGCAGAACTTAATTTGGGGTGTTTATAAAAATAGCGGTACAACAAATTCCGATGTAGTGGCAATTAACCGTTTAAATGAAGAAATAATGCGTTTTAACGTGCCTGAGCTGGATGGTATTCAGTTTTCTTCGGGTGATGTGACAGATGACGATATTTTGGCAGTTATCTCTGATGCTGGAACTGGGCGTCGAATGTACTTTATTGATGTTGATGTAAATTCAGCAACATATGGACAATACTTAGGTCGCTCGGCAGCACTGAATATTGCCCTTGGTGATTTTGCTATTCATCCACTGGATACGGGTAAAGGTTGGGGTGTTAGCTCTGATAAGAAGCTTTATCGTATTGATTTTGTAGCAGATAGAGCAAGTTCAACTTATACCGCATCAGCGACGAATGTCGGTCAAACGAATATCGTTCCATCCAGTGGCGCTGTGGGTGCCTTCTATTTTGATAATTTAGGCTTTGCATATGCCTCAGTGAATGCTGATGGTAGCTTATGGCGTTTTGATTTATCTAACCTCAGCGCACCTGCCGCTGATTTAATTCAAGCAATTAAGAGTGGGGATGGAGTAGCAGCGTCAGGAAATGATGGCGCGCGTTGTCGTTATGCACCAGTACCGACTGATTATGGTGATGCACCAACCGCGTTAAACTATGCGACAGAGCTTGCTGATATGGGACCTCGTCACCAAACAGACACGGGATTGCCATTTATTGGTGCAATCGGACCTGATAATGAAAATGACGGTCAACCGACGGTCGCTGCCGATGGTGATGATGTTAATGGCTTAGTACCTGATGATGAAGATGGCTTCGTACAGCCACAAATAAATGGTCTTCTTGTTGAAGATGATGTGGTATCACTGACGGTTCCGGTAGTGACATCGGGTAACGATAACCTGCACGGTTGGATTGACTTTGATGGTGATGGTTCATTTGATGCTGATGAATATACAACCGCTGTGTTTACCACTGACGGTAATGTGCAATTAGACTTTGTTGCACCAGCTGATGTTCAAGCTATTAGTACTTATGTGCGTTTACGTGTGTGTTCAAGTAGCTTTAGCTGTAATACGCCAACGGGCAGTGTAGAAGATGGTGAGGTCGAAGATCATGCTATTAGCTTAATGCCAGTAGGTGACCTTGAGCTCAACTTAACGCTGGATCCAAGTGTTAACGTAACAATAGGTATTCCATTTAACGTTATCGTGAGTGTAGAGAATAAGGGAACAACAGTTGCTGCAAATACTAAAGTAACCCTACCTATACCGGCAGGATACAGTTTTGTTAAAGCCTATGCGGGTGATGGTATAACCGAAATTACCACTTATGATCCGCTAACCGGTGAACTTGATTTAGGTACGATTGGACTTGGGTTTAATGACTACGCGATTATTCGTCTTGCACCACAAGATATGTCTGCACCAAGTATTAATGCTGAAATTATTGCTACCGATATTATCGATATTGATTCAACCCCTAATAATGGCTTTGGTAATGGTGAAGATGATACTGATGTAGTCACACCAGTGATTACCAATATTATTCAGCCTGGTGCGTGTGATGCGCCAGTGGTATTTGAAGGTGGCGATGCTTATCAATCAGCAAATGGTGAGTACATTGTGACTGAAAGCCAAACTAATCAGCAAGGCTATTTATGGAGCTATGGTTTCATTGATTTAAATCAACCACTTTATGCTGAGCTTGCTGTTTATTTAGGTGATCGTACTTGTAATACGGGTTGTCCAAATGGCATTGAGTCAGGAGCTGATGGTATGACGTTTGTCCTCTCTGCCGACTCACGTGATTTAAATGCATTTGGTGCATTTGGTGGTGGTTTAGGTGTCGGTAATATCTTTGGTGCAACGCCTGTATCACCGTCCATCGTGTTTGAGTTTGATACCTTCGATAATACCTTTATTGGTGCAACGGATGATGCACTAGGTGGGCAATATATTGACCATACAGGCGTATATTTAAATGGTGATGTTTATACACCAAGTGCTGCGAATACGCTCATTCCTGCCACTTCAGTAAATGGTGGAGAGCTTGAAGATGGTCGTTATCATATTGCGCAATTTGAGTGGGACCCAACAACCAATATCTTTACCTATTACATGGACGGTGTTTTAGTCGGACAATTTACTCGTGATATTCGTAATGATATTGGAACGAGGATGGTTCGGTTTGGATTTACAGGTAGTACAGGAGATGGTTATAACCTTCAAAAAGGGTGTTTCACTCATGCGCCAAATGTATTGGGATCTGATTTAGGTGATGCACCAGATACCACGGTAGGCACTGGTCCTAATAACTACACCACGATTTATGAAAATGATGGAGCGATGCATGTTCAAGCTGATACCGATGACAATGGAGCGATAGATCTTCGACTTGGTGCTGAGTGGGATGCTGATCTTGGTGATTTACAAGATATTGGTGCACTCGCAGATGACAATAATAACTTTGATGATGAAGACGGTATTAACGCATTGTTATCTGCTACCAAAGGTGATGATTTTAACCTTGAAATCATGGTACTTGAAGATGCGGCTCGTACATCAACAGGCCAACAGCTTCATGCATGGTTAGACTTCAATCTTGATGGTGATTGGGATGATGCCAATGAGAAAATTGTAACCGAGCCTAGTGCAGCTATTGGTAGTAATAGTTTTACTATTCCAATCCCTAGCGATGCAACTGTTGGTTATAGCTACTTACGTGTTCGTTTATGTAGTGGTAATGATTGTGCTTTATCAACAGGTATGGCATTCGATGGTGAGGTTGAGGATTATCGAATTCTAATTTCTGATTTAGTGGGTAATAACACTTGTGACTTGATTGTTCAAACTCAGAAACCTATTGCTGCGACGGATTATAACTTTAATGCGATTGATGTGACCAGTAATCCAATTTCTTTCACTGATATTGTGAGTCCTATTGTTATTACTAATCAGCCAAATATTAATAATATTAACGCGATTGGCTTTAATCGAACGAGTGGCCTTATTTACGGTACCTTTACAGATATGTCACAAACAGATCGCATCCATCACTTATTTGTGACAGATAAAACAGGCACTAGCTTTATTGATTTAGGACCAATTACTGCCGCAGGTAATGCCACGATACGTCGGTTAACTGATGGAGAAAGCTTTGACTTTGTTGAAGGTGATAGCTTGCGTCATTCAGGTTATAGCTCAACTTCTACTGTATTAAGCGCACCAACAATGGGTGATGTCACAATAGACGGTAACACTCTAGTTGTATGGCGTACAACATGGGACTCATTAGTGAAAATTGACCTTAATAGTCAAACGTTTACTGTAGTTAATGTTGATATTGCGGCAATGGGTGGTTCGTTAACAGGCGGTGCAATTGAAGTCGGGGCTGATTTAGCGATTAGTCCACAAACAGGCTTAGGTTATATGGTTGATCTGGTTGGCGGTAATCTCTATAGCGTTGATTTAACATCTGGTGCGATTGCGCAGCAAGATTTAGTTTACTTCGGCAGCGAGCCAACGTTAGATGTTAACAGTAAGCTTCAAGCTGGTGGGTTGATTATTGATAATGCATTAAGTCTTTATGCTATCACCAATGGTGGTAATCATGACACTAACCAAAGTGGTGCGATTGACCTTGATAAGCGTTCGGTTATTTACCGCATTAACTTACCATTAGCTGAAATTGAATTTGTGACAGCAACAGATGCAGAATCACTCCAAGGTAATGATGCTGCGGGTTGTTATAACGCTGTTGATTATGGTGATGCTAACGCAAACTACGGTATTGCAAGCCACGCATACTTTGATGCCGCTCTTGATGGTAGTGCTGATCTGATGCTAGGTAATCGTTGGGATCCTGAATTCAGCCAGTGGAGTACTATTGATGCTTCTGGTGATGATGTTCATGGTCAAGATGATGAAGATCTTAATATTCCAGCTAAAATCGTGGTCGAAACACCAACGAACCTGCCGATTAGTGTCGTGGGTAATGGTTTTATTAGTATCTGGGTTGACCTCAACAATAACGAAGACTTCAATGATGCGAATGAGCAGCTTGTTAATGATCAAGCAGTAATTGCTGGTAATAATAGTATTCCAATTACTCTTGATGCGACCAGCGCTGAAGGCTTTAACGGCAACACGGTAATGAGAATACGTTTATGTTCAACGGCAAGCAGTTGTAATACACCAGAAGGTGTAGCAACTGATGGTGAAGTAGAAGACCATTGGTTTGAATTATTAAATCGTATTCTTCTGAGTGGGTTTGTCTTTGAAGATAATGGTGCTGGTGGTGCAACAGCTGCCCATGATGGTGTTATTGATGGTGATGAAATTGGACTTGGTAATTTCACTGTTAATGTGACTTTTAATGATGCAGGCGTGACTGGTGTTAATAGTGGTGATGTGATTGCGACAGACATTACATCTGGTAATGGTTCATATCAATTTGAAATTGGTGTCGATTTTGCGAATAAGAATTTATTACTTAATGTGATTAAGCAAGCTAACTGGATTGATATTAGTGAATCTGATGTATCAACTGTTCCACAAGTAACAAGCAGTGCTGTTATTGATAGTGAAATGACAGTTAATGCTAATGCTGGCGATAACATTACCGAACTGAATTTTGGTAAAGTAAAAGAGCCACGTATGGAACCGGATAACTTTACAGAAGCAGAACCAGGTAAGCCTGTATTGTTTGAACATAAATTTACAGCAGCAACAGCAGGTACAGTTGATTTTTCTATCATCAATGAAATGACAGAACCCGCTAATGATGATTGGAGTTCATCGCTTTATCTCGACAATGACTGTAATGGTATTATCGATAGTGCTGATGCTGTCATTACTGCTGCAATACCTGTCTCAGGTAACACCGCAATTTGCTTGCTAAGTAAAGTTTTTGTACCTGCAAATGCTTCGCTGAATGCTCAATATAATTATGAGATAGAAGCGAATATGGTGTTTGAAGATAGTATTGGAACTGGTCATGGTGTCACACGCTTAGTGCTTGATAGTGATACTGTTCGTGCAACATATTCAGGTGCAGGCGAGCTGAAACTTGAGAAGACGGTACAAAATATTACCCAAAGTTCAGCAGCAAGTGCAAGTAATACGGGTAAACCTGGCGATGTATTAGAGTACGTTATTACTTATAGCAATATCGGTAGTGGACCAATTAAAGAAATTACCGTCTTTGATACGACACCAGCCTTTAGTTTATTGAATACTGCTGTTGACTGTAGTGGTGTACCTGCCTCATTAGCCTGTGCTGTATCAACACCAAATGGTATGAATAGTGCAGGTTATCAAGGTGAAGTTAAGTGGATTCTGACTAATGAGCTGCAACCAGGTGAGAGTGGTACCGTGAGCTATCAAGTTGTAATAGAGTAATCAATATTATTATTATGCAACGCATTTTATTATAATGCACCTCAATCAATTTGTTCTTAGTTTCATAATGAGTTGATTGAGTGCCTATTTTTTTTGGCATATATGCTGCATATGCTCCTTCGTATCAATGAAGAGGCATATCAATGTATATAAAAATGAAAAATTTGATATTTATAATAATGATATTATTGTTAGTAATAATACCATTTCGTGTAGCCGCAACGGTTTATTTAAATGTTAACCCTAATCAAGTTAATGGTATTGCAAGCTCAATAACAGCATTGAATGTTGGTCAAACATCTACGCTTTTAAATTCAAATGTTACCGTTCAGCATACTGATGATACACAAGGTAATATTCATCATTTAATGCGGTGTGGTAATAATGGTTTATCATTTGCTAATGGTTATGTGGTAAATTTAGGTAATCCAGATTATCGAATTCAGTTATTTCTGGATAATCAATGGAAGCAACATTGTAATACAGGTTCAACAGCCCCTAACTTTTATGGGCCATATTATGATAGTAATCAATCTAAAAATGTTTCTGTACGATTAGTGCTACAACGCTTTCAAGATACGGGCAGTACGGCGAATCTGACATTGCCTGACTATATGACATTTTGTTTTGCGAATGCCGAAGATGGTCAAAATAGTTCTGATTGTTGGTATACAAACACCAATGATCAGTATTATCGCTGGCGTACAACCAGTGGTAGTCGAACGGTTACGATTATTCCTAATGATCAATTTGATTATGGTGATGCCCCTGATGATGGCACTAATTCTACCTTTCATACCCTAGCAGCTAATAATGGCGCGATGCATGATTTTACTGATAGTAATGCGATTTATATCGGTACTATTGCTCCCGATCATGATAGCGGCACCTTTCAAGATATTAATTCCAGCCAAGATAATATTAATGGCACCAATGATGAAGATGCTGTTGGTGTTTTAAATTTTGACTCATCGAATTCTATTTTTACCGTTAATATATCGTGTAATGACAATGTCTCTGGTACTGATCTCGGTGCGATTGTGCATGGTTGGATTGATTTTAATAGTAACAATCAATTTGAAGTTGACGAATATACATTCCGAGAATGTGTCGATACCGATCCTGCGAATGAAGGGAGTGCTTTATTACGCTGGATTGATATTAATAACGTCCAAGATGGGCAAAGCTATTTAAGATTACGGATCACCAATCAAGCATTACCTACCGATGATCTTTCAACAACATGGGATGAACGAGCGACAGGTATGGTCGTTGGTGGTGAAATTGAAGATCATCTAATTACATTTAGTCAGGCTTCTGATTTTAGTGATGCCCCCGACAGTTATTCAACCTTAAAATCGAGTAACGGTGCCGAGCATGGTTTAGGGAGTAATCGTTATACTATTATGCTTGGTGATAAAGCACCGGATGCTGATAGTGATGGTTTTTCTGATGGTATAGAAGATTTCCCGAATACTGCAACCGATGATGATGTGACTGATACTTCAGGTATTGCTAGTGGTAATGATGAAGATGGTGTTACAGGGATGCCTGGATTTTTCCTTGATAGTACTCAATACAGTGTTGATGTGATCTGTAATGATCATGATGGGATTAATGATGTTGGGGCAAAGGTTTATGGTTGGGTCGATTTTGATAATAACGGTACTTTTGATGTGGCTAATAATGAATTTGCTGAAGCAGATTGTCATGATATCGATGCATCAAGTGCAGGTAATGCAACATTATCATTTAGCGGATTTACAGTTACCAATAATACAAACACGACATTTGCACGTTTAAGAATAACCACACAGCAATTAACGGCAGCTGATTTTAATGGTTTCTCCGCTGACGGAGAGGTAGAAGATTATTCTGTTATTGTTGGTTTTCGTATTAGCGGTAAAGTGTTTACTGATGGCGGAACAGACACTAGTTTAGGTAATTCATTGGCGTTTTATAACGGAATACTAAACGGCGCAGAAGCGGGTATCAGTAATGTTGCGGTGACGTTATATGATGAAACAACAAATACCTGTCAGTCAACTATCACTGATAATAATGGTGATTATTCTCTTGCGGCGTTAAATGGACATAGCTATACCATTTATGAAACGGCGAATGAAGTTACACCTGCACCAATGGTTTGTCCTCCACAAATAGGGACAGTGAATGCAGATGGCTTATTAGAAAATAATACGATTGCCGATCCGGCAACCTATACATCCAGCAGCAGTAATGTAATTGATTTAGGTGTGGTAAATAATAATAGTAATAATAATAATTTTGCCGATATTGTTGCACCTGGTTTTTCCGCATGTGATGCCGATGGTTACCTAACAATGCGTACACCCGCTGATTTATTTGCGGTAGATTTATTTACGGGTGATACGGAAGAATTACAATCTGACGTAACTGGATCACCATTTAATGATGGAGGGTTACAAGTCGGTTATTTTATTCAGAATAACCATATCATTGGTGATATAGGTGTGACAGATGAGAAGTTATTGGCATTGATTGATGGCAACCGTCAAATGCATTTATTACCAATTACATTAACCGGAAGTAATATTAATATTAACTTTAATAATGCGACCATTTCAAATGAGGGGATTTTATATTTAACTGGGGGTAGTACAGGGTATATTTTAAAAATAGATGTTAATCCCGCGAGCGAAACTTATTTAACTGAAGTAGGAAGACCGAGTATTTCAGCATTTTCAACGGCAGATTTTGCGATTAATCCTGTTGATGGAAATATCTATGGATTACGAACAAATGGCCAAATTGCAAGGTTTAATCCAATTAATGGTGCGAGAAGTAATAGTCGAACGGTAAATAAAGTGATTGCGAATGGTGTAACGCGTAATTATAACACCAACCATTTTACGTCAGGCTATGGTGCTATTTATTTTGATCAGGCAGGTAATATGTATGCGGTCAATAATGGTAAATACACCCCGCCGAGTCCCAGCATATTTGGGCCAGTGTTACAGATTCCGATTGGTGATGGTAGTGCAACTACTTATACGGGTACGATTGTTTCTGATCTTGGCTTTACGATGACAACAAACGATGGTGCACGTTGTCGTTATGCACCTCTAGGGCTTGATTTTGGTGATGCTCCTGATAGTTATTTTACCTCTAATTCGGTAGCAGGACCGTTTCATGTTACTCGTCAGAATAGTGTGTGGTTAGGGGATAAAAAACCGGATAATGATGTTGACGGTGTACCTTCTATTAATGCAGATAGTGATGATCTTGGTGGTACAACGCCTAATGATGAAGATGCTTTCGCTAATCAAGTACGCGTGTTTATTAATAACGGTATGGGTTCACTTACCGTGCCGATAACCAATAATTCGAGTGAAGATGCCACGCTGTATGTGTGGGTGGATTTTAATCAGAGTACCGAGTTTGATGCTAATGAACGTACCAGTATCGTTATCCCTGCATCTCAAACAACAGGTACAGCGACGGTTAATTGGGCTGGGCTTACGACGGTAATGACAGGGGATACGTACATGAGACTGCGTATTTGTACTAATAGTGCAGTTGCAAGTTGTAATACACCTGTAGGTATTGCCAGTAACGGTGAGGTAGAAGATCACCTTGCAAAAGTCATTGAAGGCGTTTTTCCAAATACGACCTGTGATGGTTTGTATCAAACTGACAGTCAGGCTTCAACGAGTATCAATTTTCGAAATATTACAACAACGAGTCTTCCTTTTATAGCCACCGATATTATTACTAATACAACAGGGTTTGATCATCTAAACGCGATTGCTTTTGATCGTGTAGGAGGTGTTTTTTATGGTGTCTATATTGATAATGTTAATTTATTACATGTGGTAATGTTTGATAAACAAGGCAATATTGTTGATATTGGCGCACCTACAGCGAATGCTGATTTTAATATAATTAATGTACAAACCGGGGCAGTAACCACGGTTATAGAGGGGTTACCGATTACAGTTTCTCCAACGCTAATGGGTGAGCTTGGTACGATCAGTAATGATGGTCAATATTTGTATATAGGTCATCCGTCAAGTGGACAAATATTAGCCGTTAATACCAATACTTTTAAAGTTGATGCTGTAAATCTGTTATTGCCTGATATTGGAATGACATCGGGAGGAGGCTTAAATTTACCGTTTGATAATGATTGGCTCATGGATGCGGATTCCGGCAATATTGTGACAACAGAAGTTTCTGCTCGCACGCTTTATAGTATAAATCCACAATCTGGTGCTATTTCTGCAACGGCAATTGATTTTGGTACGACGCCTCCTGATGCTAAAACGTATGGTATGGCGCAAGGAGAAGGCTATTTAATCTACTTTGTTATTGATGGTGATTATGACAGTGATTTAAATGGCAGTTTAGATGCATCAGGTAAAGCGCTTTATCAACTTAACCTTAAATCGAAAAAAGCATTATTGATGGGATCAATAACCGGAGGAGAAAGCAGTTTTTCTGATGCCGCAGGGTGTTTATTACATGCTCGTGATTTTGGTGATGCAGCAATAACTTATGGTGAAGTATCTCATTACTATTTTGATGGTAATGATAATGGCGTTGTTGATTATCAGTTAGGTAGTCAATGGGATAGTGAATTTTTTGCTTTTACCAGTAATGATGCTCGTGATGATAATTTATACACTTTAATTGATGAAGACGGCGTTGTAACGGCTGATGTTCTTGAAGCAGGAAGTAACGATTTGATGGTGACTGCGAGTCAAGCTGGTGTCATTAATATATGGTTAGATTATCAGAATGGAGGCACTTTTGATGTTAGCGAGCAACTTGCGACAAATGTGGCTATAAGCGCAGGCAGCAATACAGTCAGTATTAATTTAGATGCCACAGCAATGGGATCATATAATGGTTTAACGACTCTAAGAGTACGATTTTGTGCGGCTATTGGTCAATGTGATCAATTTAATGACACTGTTCAAGGTCACATTGCTGCAAATGGTGAGGTAGAAGATTATCAAGTATGGACAACGGCAATACCGTTAATTACAGAGTCCTGTGATAGTGCAACGCTTAGCCATGGATCAGAAAGCAGCTTTAGTCTTGCAGCTATTCAGCCCGCCGTTCAACCATTTGCGACGACGATATTACAGCAGCCAGTAGTTATTTCTGGGCTACCCTCAATTAATAGTGTTAACGCATTAGGTATTCATCCTACCAATTATCAAATATATGGTGTGGTCATGGATACGTCATCACCAGATCGTAATATTCATTTATTTGTCACTGATCAAAGTGGTACGGATATTATTGATTTAGGTACGATTGTCTCTTCTCAAAATCAAATCCTCACACATGCAATTGTCGGTACTGTTAGTTTTATTAAAAATCAGTTATTAACTCGTAATGTTGGTGCGCTGAATATTCAATCAGCATCACGAGGTGCTATTGATCCTAGTGGTGAATATCTGTACCTCCATCATGCAGAATGGCATCAATTAATAAAAGTGCATTTACGTGATCGTATTTTCACTATTGTTGAAATGGATATAGCGGTTAATGGAATGGGGGGGGATTTTGCTTTTGCGGCTGATGGCTACCTATATAACCCTGATATCACCACTAGTACATTGTATAAGATGAACGTTACAACTGGCTCGGTGGTGGCTACAAGTCTTAATTGGAACGGTATTAGCCCACCAACTAATAATGGTGGAACGGACGCAGTGTTTATGGATACGGGTATTTTCATGTATGCGATCAGTAATAATGGCACACATGATCTCGATCGTGATGGCACACCTGAGTATGACGGTTCAACGATGTACCGTTTAAATACATTAACGGCTGACATTGTTCCTGTTGCTGCAATGGCCAATGATTATCCATCAAGCCTTGATGGCACTGGGTGTTTTGATTCGGCTGATTATGGTGATAGTACTTATGTAAATGATGGTTTAGCAGGTCATCGATTTTACGATAATGACGCTGACGGAGTGGCTGATTACCGTCTAGGAACATTGTTTGATGTTGATTTAACTCAGCCTCAAACCCAGACCGCGTTAGGTGATGATTTGCTTGATATTGATGATGAAGACGGTGTTGATATGCCCGCTAGCATTGTGGTTAATAGTATCGTTAATGTTGATGTCACTGTTAGTAATCAAGCTTCAGGTTCATTAAAACTTAATGCATGGGTCGATATGAATGGTAATGGTAGTTATCACGAAACGGGTGAACAGGTCGTTAATGAAGTGGATGTTGTTGACGGAGTGAACGCTATTCAGCTGATCTTACCTGCGGCATTTACACAAGGTTACAATGGTAATACAACAATCAGGTTTCGATTATGTGCTCAAGCTAACCAATGTAATGCACCAGATGATACTCAATTAGGGATGTTAGCACCAAATGGTGAAGTAGAAGATTATCCATTTGAATTAATTAATCAAATAGTGATTAAAGGTTTTGTTTTTAATGATAATGCCGCTGGAGGTGCCACAGCTCATGATGGTGTAATGGCGCTAACAGAAGCAGGTTTAGCCAGTTTTACTATTGAAGCAATTTATCAAGGTGCGGCGATTACAGGTTATAACTCCGGTGATCTTGTGGCTCGAACCCGTAGCCGTGGCGATGGTAGCTACGAGATTTTGTTACCCGTTGAAGTTGCGACTCAGCCTGTAATAATACAGGTGATAGGTCAAGCAGCATGGATTGATATCAGTGAAAGTGATCTTACTACTATTTCACAAGCAAGTAGTAGCAGTGTGACAGATAATCAGATCGCTGTTACCGCAAATGCTGGAGATAACGTTGAATATCTCAATTTTGGTAAAGTAAAACCGCCTATTTTAGAGGCAGATAATTTTACTGAGGTTGAACCGAATAAATTTGTATTCTTGCGCCACCAATTAAAGACATTTACTTCAGGGAACATTACGTTAGAGGTCAATAACACCACTATTTCACCACCGAATACAGGCTGGTCGATACAGTTATACCGTGATAATAATTGTAACGGCAGCATTGATAGTGGGGATAATGCGATTGTTGCGCCAATAGCAACAACAGCAGTTACGACGTTTTGTGTGTTGAGTAAAGTATTTGTTCCTAATAACGCCAGCTTAAATGCTGTAGTGAATTATGATGTAAAAGCCACAATGATCTTTGAAGATAATGCAGGGGTTGGGCATGGTGTAACACGAATTGTAACCGATACTGATACCGTTAAAGTAACGTTTGCCGGAGCGGGTGAATTAAAACTAACTAAGACAGTGAATAATCTCACTCAAGCAACTGGGAAAACAACCCAAAATAATGCTAAACCCAATGATGTATTACGCTATGAAGTGTATTTTGAAAATGTAGGAACAGGGGATATTTCTGATGTATCAATCTTTGATGATACGCCTGCTTATACTTCACTAGATCAGATATTAGATTGTGCTAATTATACTTATCCTTCAACACTTAATTGTAATGTGGTTACAGAGCATGGTAGTAATGTTATTGGTTATCAAGGGCAAATTAGAATTGAATTTGATGGCGTGTTACAGCCGACAGAAAGCGGCCTAATTTATTATCAAGTCAGAATAGAATAAACATTTTTATAATTATTCTTATTTTGCTACAAATTTAAATGTATTATTTGATAAAGTGAAAACGTGAGATAAAACAGATTATTATGTTTTTATTTTTTACGGTATGTTTTTTGCAAATATTGAAATGGCGATCATTACACTAACTGACATTGTAATAGCGACCCATAATTAATGATATGAGTCAGTGTATGGAGACACAAAATATACAGGGGCTAATAGCAATGTCTTATTCGAGTAAACTTAAAAATAAGATAAAAAAAAGTGCCATATATTTATTATTACTCATGGTGTCGTTGTTGATAAATACAATAATATCACCGATTAATGCAGCCATCTGTGATGATTATTTTCTTCTTAATTTATATGAAGATGATACTGATTCAATATATCAGATTCATAAATTTAATGATCAGAATAGCGTATTAAGTTTTACTCCAATAAATACTAATTTAGAGACGACAGGCATCAGTGGCATTAATGCCCGTTGGTTTAACACATTATCGTATAATCCCGTCGATAGTCGTCTCTATGGTATTGTTTATGATCGCAATGATCGCAATGATCCTCTTTATCCGATGTATTTATATTCAATGACGGTAACGGGCAGTAATATTACCAATCATGGTGTGATTCATGCTAATGGTACCCAAAACCTCACCCGTGATTTTGGATCATACCCTGCAATTACTTTTACTGATGGCCAATCTTTTACTCAGCAAGTGACGAATTACACGCCAGGTGATGAAGATGACGAAGGGTATACGGCAACTTATTTTTCTGGTGCGATAAACCCTGCGGGTACGCATCTCTATTTATTTCATTTTGATGATTATCATATTTTAAAAGTGGATTTAGCGACCCAAAAATTCACAGTTCTTCAGCAAGATACAGTTGTTAGTTCTATTGCGTCGGGTGATTTTTCATTTGATTCGGCTGGTTTTCTCTATGCCATTAAGCAAGATAGTAGCGACTTAGTGAAGCTTAGCCCTGAAGCTGGAACAGCATCTAGTATCGCATTAACATGGCAAGGGTTAGCGCCGATTAATATAACTTATCCTGCCCATTTATTATTACGTGACGACAATACCGCTCAATTTATTCATCGTTATGGTACGCATGATCTTGATAACGATGGTGTTACTAGAGAATACACTGGACCTGTATTATATGAAGTGACCATTTCGACTGGTATTGTGAGTGCAGTGAAAGCTGTTGATAGTCAATATAACGATTGGACATTTGATGATGTCGCTGGTTGTGCTACTGCTTTATCGATAACAGAAGATTATGGAGATGCGCCACAAGGTCTTGATCTCAGTAATGGTTATGATGCTGCAACTTATCCCGTTACAACCGCCAATGATGGTGCTCGACATACTGTTATTGCTGGTGTGTGCTTAGGCACTGCCGTACCCGCTAATTGTTCAAATCATATTGATACTGAAGTTGCACCGGCCCCTCATATAAATGCGACCACAGATGGATTAGATGATGGTGTGCAAATTAACCCTAATGACAGTGTCATTGGATTGAGTAATCAGGCCATTATTTACACTAACCGCTTTATTAATGGTACTGATGTTAACGTTGATAATGAAGTCGTGATCACCGCCTCTGCTGTTGGTTTTATTAATATATGGCTTGATATCAACCAAGATGGTGATTGGAATGATACCGTTAATGGGCAAAGTGAATTAGTTGCAACCTCCGCTGTTATTCAAGGTGATAATAGTATTACTTTTACTATTCCGAGTTCTAGTGTGCATGGCCCGAGTTATTTGCGTGTTCGTTATGCCTCAAACGCAGCAGACATTGCGACAGTAACTGGACTCGCTACTGATGGTGAGGTCGAAGATTACTTAGTTAATATTGCAGCACCTTCGTTAGCCATTACTGGGTGTAACGTTGGCATGATTCAAAATGGTGGATTTGACATTCCAGCAGGCACACCAAGCCAAGGATTAACCGATGAATATTTTCGTGAAGAAAATGTACCTGGATGGTCAATTGGCCCACACAGCGTAGGTTCGTTTATCACCTATGATTGGGATTCGAGTGGTAATTTAGTTCAATCACGTGAACGTTATGGTCCGGGTAATGCAACGACACCTACTGGTGGCAATATTGCAGAACTGAATACATTTATACCACAAATGTATTATCAAGATATTGTTACTGAGCCTGGACAAATACTGGCATGGGATTTTTATTGGTCGCCGCGACGTAAAACATCGGGTGGTGATCAACAAGCAGAAATGCGAATGGGAACACCAGATAATTTACAGCAGGTACAATTAACTGACCAAAAGAGCAGTACTGATGTTGGGTTTATTCAATACACAGGTATTTATACCGTACCCGCAAACCAATATATTACTCGTGTTGCTTGGCTGCCCGTTCAGTGGGCATCAGACGGTGAAGGTAACCTCATCGATGGTATTAATGTTGGTTGTGTACCTAGTTATGACTATGGTGACGCACCTGACAATGGTGATGCATCGAATAACGCAATGGATGATTACACTACGCTACTTGCCACCAATGGCCCTTATCATCAGATTCCACTCTCTGGTTCAGTCGCTTATCTTGGCAGTAATGCCCCTGATAGTGATGATGGCACATTAGCCAATACTCAAGCAGATAGTGATGATACTACTGAAATGAGCATTGGAATTGATGATGAAGATGCCATCTCGACACTATTATCGATCAGTGATCAAGCGACCGCTCATACATTAACTATCCCTTGTAATGGTCATAATTCCCCTGTTTTTGGTTGGATAGATATTAACCAAAATGGCATTTTTGAGGCAGCATTGAATGAACAAGCTAGTGCGAATTGTTTCGATGTTACGCCAAATGTTGATGGCTCTGTCACACTCAATTGGAATGGTTGGAATAGCAGTGATGTAGTGATAGGCGAGACTATTTTACGGCTGCGTATTGTGCCAGACAGTCAGTTTTCAGGTCAAGATAGCAGTGTAACCCCTGAAGATGAACGCAGTATCATTACAGCGGTTGGTGGTGAAATTGAAGATCATCGAATTAAAATAACACGAACAGGTGATTATGGTGATGCACCCGATGATGGTACTAATGCAACCTTCCATACATTATTAGACAGTAATGGTCCTGTGCATGAAATTGGTGCCATTGCTGGAATTTACTTAGGTGATATTGAACCGGATATGGATCCCGGAACTTATCAAGATATTGACGCTAATCAAGATGATGCTAATGATAACTCAGCACTGCGTTCGCTAAGTGATGAAGATGCCGTTAATAATGTCATTTTAGATTCATCTAAATCAACCTTTACGCTAAATGTACCTTGTAATGATTTTGTAGCGGGTGATGATTTAGAAGCAATTGTCCATAGTTGGATTGATTTTAACGGCAATCAACAATTTGAGCGTAGTGAGTATGCTTACCGTGAGTGTATTGATGTTGACGAAGTCTCGACAGGTATGGCGATCTTACGATGGATAGATATTGCTCAAGTTCAAGAAGGGACGAGCTATTTACGGTTACGTATTACGAATCAATTATTACCACAAGATCTAGGAACAACAACATGGGATGAGGCATCAACGGGCGATGTGGTAGGGGGAGAGGTTGAAGATCATAAAATTACCTTTAGCCAAGCATCAGACTTTGGTGATGCACCAGATATCTATAAAACATTAAGCAGTAATAATGGAGTAGAGCATGGTCTTGGAAGCTATCGCTATAGTCTCTATTTAGGCTCAATAGCCGCCGATGCCGATAGTGACGGTTTCTCAAACGGCACTGAAAATAACGTTAATACTGCAACAGATGATAATAATACCGACACATCGGGGATTAGTGCGGGTAATGATGAAGATGCAGTGACGGGTATGCCGGGGTTCTTCATTGATAGTACTGATTATCAAATTGATGTGGTGTGTAATGATCATGATGGTAATGCAGATCTAGGCGCAAATGTTTATGGTTGGGTCGATTTTGATAATAATGGTAGTTTTGATGTCAGTAATAATGAATTTGTCCAAGCAACATGTGATGATACTGATGCTATTTCTGATGGTTCAGCAACGTTGTCATTTACCGGCTTTACTGCTGCAACAGTGCCCGCAACCACATTTTCTCGCTTACGAATAACTACTCAAGCTCTTGGCTGTAATGATTCAGCAGGGTTTGCTGTTGATGGTGAAGTAGAAGACTATGCAGTTATTATTGGCTTCAAAGTTAGTGGTAAGGTGTTTGCAGATAGTAATAGTGCTGTTACAGATGGCATGAATTATTACAATGGTAACCTTGATGCTGGCGAGTTAGGAATTGGCAATGTCGTGGTTACTTTATACGATGTCACCACCAATACCTGTCAATCTACTACCACCGATATAAACGGTGACTATGCACTGGCTGCGTTAACCAATCATCAATATAAACTTTATGAAACTGCCAATGAAATGATACCAGCACCTTCAATTTGTCCTCCAGAGGTGGGCGCGGTAAATAGTGATGGTTTATTGATAAATAATACTATTACTGATCCTGCTGGATATACATCAAGTTCAAGTAATATCATTGATTTAGGTACGATAACCAGTGATGATTCGGGGAATAACTTTGCTGATATTAGTGCACCTGGGTTTGCATCGTGTGACGCAGATGGTTATCTCTCACTGCGAACACCAACGGATTTATTTGCTGTTGATTTATTTACCGGTGACACTGAAGAGCTTGCTGCCAATATTACCAGTACTTATAACAGTGGCGGTTTGCAAGTGGGTTATATGATGCAATATAACCATATTATTGGTGATATCAGTCAAACCAATGCGAAGTTAATTGGTTTAATTGATGGTAATTATAACGTCCATTTATTACCGATTACCCTTACGGGAAGTAATATTAATATTGCGTTTAATAATGCCACTATCTCTGATGATGGCATTCTCTATATGACAGGTGGTAACACGGCCTATCTTTTAAAAGTGGATGTAAACCCAGCCAGTGAAACCTATCTACAAGAAGTCGGCCGACCAAGTATTTCTAAATTTGATACTGCTGATTTTGCGATCAACCCGGTTGATGGCAAGCTATATGGGTTACGGGCTAATGGGACAATTGCGAGTTTTGATCCTGCAACCAATAGCCGTAGCAATAGTAGATCGATTAATACGGTTATTTCAGCTGGAATAACGCGTGGCTATAATGCGGCTCATTTTAGTTCTAGTTATGGTGCTATTTATTTTGATCAAGCAGGGAATATGTATGCCGTTAATAATGGTACTTACTCAAAAGGAAATATAGCCGCTCCAGTATTACAAATACCAATCGGTGATGGTTCGGCGACTAACTACACTGCAACCATAGTGTCTAATTTAGGTTTTACCATGTCGAGTAACGATGGGGCTCGTTGTCGTTATGCACCATTAGGGCTTGATTTTGGTGATGCGCCAGACGGTTACTTAACGTTGAATAGCTCAAGTGGCCCTTATCATGTAACCCGTAATAACACATTATGGATAGGTGATAATAAACCTGATAACGATGTTGATGGTTTACCCCAAATGTTGGCTAATGGCGATGATACTATCGGCACAACACCGGATGATGAAGACGGGTTTGATAATCAAGTTCGGGTGTTTATTAATAATACTAATGGCAGTATTACGGTACCAATTACCAATAATTCAGGTAAATCTGCCACACTTTACGCATGGGTTGATTTTAATCAAAGTGATGGTTTTGAATTATCAGAACGGGCTAGTGCCCCTGTTAGTGCAACAGTAACCCAAGCGAATATCAGTGTCAGTTGGAGCGGATTGAGTGGTGTAGTAACGGGCGATACTTATTTACGTTTGCGTTTATGTACTGATGATGCAACGGTTGGATGTGATGTGGTTTCAGGTCCTGCCAGTAATGGTGAAGTGGAAGATCATCTCGCTAAAGTCATTGAAGGCGTTTTCCCTGATACAACATGTGATGGTATTTATCAATCAAGTGGTAGTAGTGCGACTAGTTTTGATTTCGGTGCATTAACCACAACTCTTTCTCCTTATAATGTATCAAATATTATTAGTCATCAGACTGGGTTTGATAACCTTAATGCCATTGCTTTTGATCGTATTGGCGGCGTATTTTACGGTAGCTTTGTTGATAGTGGTAATAATTTACATATAGCGATGTTTGATAAGTTAGGAAACATGGTTGATGTTGGTATGCCAACAGCCAATACTGATTTTGATATCGTAAATGTTACAACGGGCGTAATTACCTCAATAACCACGGGTAACCCGATAATCGCTCCTACGACATTAGTTGGGCAGTTAGGCACTATCGATAACAATGGCGAGTATTTATATTTAGGTCATATAAATAGTGCGCAAATATTACGGGTGAATTTAAATAGCTTTACTGTTGATACGGTGAACTTACTCCTGCCTGATATAGGTTTATCTTCTGGAAATGGATTGTCGTTACCGTTTGATTCTGATTGGGTCTTTAATGCCGAATCAGGGCTGATTTATACCACCGAACTAGCAACCAGAACCCTCTATATTATTAACCCAAGCAGTGGTGCCATTTCGGCAACGGCGATTGATTTTGGTACTACCATTCCAAATGCAAGTAGCTATGGTATCGTGATGGGTAGAAATAATTTCGCCTATATTATGACGAATGGCGAGTATGACAGTGATTTAAATGGCAGCCTTGAAAGCACAGGCACAGCGCTATATCAACTTAATGTATTGTCTAAAAAAGCACTCTATTTAGGCAGTATACCCAATGCGGTTACAACGTATTCAGATGCCGCTGGGTGTATTGAAAGTGCGAAAGATTTTGGTGATGCATTAAGTTCTTATGGCAGTGTGAGCCATCAATTTTCTGATAATAATACCAATGGTGTTAATGATTATTCACTAGGAATACGGTGGGATAGTGAATTCAATGCTCACACCAGTACCAATGCACGTGATGATAATTTATATACATTAGCCGATGAAGATGGCGTTATTATTCCACCACAGCTACAAGCAGGTGTGAATACTATTTCACTCGTAGCAAGTGAAGCTGGGATGGTGAATATATGGTTAGATTATCAGCGAGGCGGAAATTTTGATAGTAGTGAACAACTACTTACCAATTATGCTGTTATTGAGGGTAATAATGCTATTTCACTGACGCTTGATAGCGTAGCAATGGGTACGTACAACGGTACAACCGTAATGCGAGTTCGATATTGTGCTGCTGCTGGACAGTGTGATGAATTTAACGATATAGAACAGGGTATGAGTGCTGTTAATGGCGAGGTTGAAGATTATCAAGTTTGGACGTCAGCAGTACTATTAGTCACTAATAGTTGTAATAACTTAACGTTGTCTCATGGCACTAGTGGTAGTTTTAGTCTTGAAACATTACAGCCTCAGGCAACGCCATTTACGACCACAAAATTACAACAACCAGTTGTTATTGCAGGATTAAGTAATTTTGACCGCTTAAATGCATTGGGTATTCATCCTGAAAATTATTTAATTTATGGTATTGCAACAGATACTAATACAGCAAATGATGATGTACATTTGGTTGTGACCGATCAAAGTGGTGTCGAAGTGGTTGATTTAGGAGGGGTTGTGTCCTCTGTTAATCAAACATTAGAGCTGATCTCATCTACTTCAATTATCTTTAATAAAAATCAGCCGCTTGCAAACAGTGTTAACGGAATAATAATGCATACAGCAACCCGCGGTGCCATTGATCCAGCAGGAGAATACCTTTATCTACATCATGAACAATGGCAAAGCCTGATTAAAGTCGATATTGAAGATCAAACATTCACTGTGGTGTCATTACAAAATACCTTAACCCCTATGGGGGGAGATATGGCCTTTAGTCACACCGGCTATCTCTATAATGCCGACATACTCAATGGGCTGTTATATCGTTTGGATCCTATTGGGGGTACTGCTGATACTTTAGCTCTTAATTGGCTAGGAGCTAGCATGCCATCAGCAGGTGGTGTGGTAGGTGCAGCCTTTATGGATAGTGGTATATTCCTTTATGTGGTGACGAAAAATGGTTCTCACGATATTGATCGCGATGGTTCTCTAGAGCACAGTGGGTCGGCCATGTACCGTATAAATACCCTTACTGGCGATATTGTTGCGATAGCGGCGATGGGTGAGATTTATACTGATAATCTGGATGGTGCAGGGTGTTTTGTCTCGGCTGATTATGGTGATTCAGCGGCGATTAATGATGGTAACGTTAGTCATCAGTTTTATGATAATGATGCCGATGGTGTTGCTGATTACCGCTTAGGGACATTGCTTGATCCTGAATTAACTCAGTTTAATAGTAGTAATGGATTAGGCGACGATAATCACGATATTGATGATGAAGATGGCGTAAATATGCCAACCAGTATTGTGGTTAATAGTATTGTAAATGTTGATGTTACAGTGACCAATCAAAATACAGGAACGCTCAAACTAAATGTATGGGCTGATATGAATGGTAATGGCAGTTATCGTGATAGTGGCGAACAAATTGTTAATGAGCTCGATGTTACTGATGGTATTAATACCGTCCAACTATTATTACCCGCGGCTTATACACAAGGCTATAGCGGTAATAGCACCATACGGTTTAGGTTATGTGCTCAAGCAAATCAATGTAATGCACCGGATGATAATCAACTCGGTATGGTTGCACTAAATGGTGAGGTTGAGGATTATCCTTTTGAATTAATTAATCAAATTATTATCAAAGGATTTGTGTTTGAAGATAACGCAGCAGGTGGGGCAACCGCTCATGATGGCATTATGTCACACAGTGAAGTAGGGCTTGGGCGTTTTACTGTGCAAGCTATTTACCAAGGTAGTTCTATTGCTGGTTACAATACGGGTGATATTCTTGCAACAGTAAGAACACGTGGTAATGGCAGTTATGAATTATTATTACCTGTTGAAGTTGCCACTCAGGCGGTGGTTATTGATGTTATCAAGCAATCTGCTTGGATCGATATTAGTGAAAGTGATTTACAAAGTATTACTCAAGCTACCAGTACGAGCGTAATCGATAGCCAAATTACAGTGGTTGCCAATGCTGGAGATAATGTTGAGTATTTGAATTTTGGTAAAGTTAAATCACTCCGTTTAGAGGCCGATAATTTCACCCATGTCGAACTTGGAAAGTTTGTTTTCTTACCTCATCGTTTAGAAACGTATACCGCAGGTAGTGTGTCTTTTGCTATTACTAACGCGGTGATCACGCCAGCTAATAGCAGTTGGTCAATCGCTTTATATCGCGATCATAATTGTAACCGTCAGTTAGACAGTGGTGATAATAGCCTTTCTGCTCCTATTTCTGTAACGGGATATGATACTGTTTGTTTATTAAGTAAGGTTTTTGTACCGAATAATGCAGTACTTAACTCACAAGCATATTATGCCGTTAATGCAACAATGATATTTGAGGATCTTTTATTATTGGGACATGGCATAACGCGTGTAGTGACCGATTTAGATACTATTCGAGTGACTTTTGCTGGTGCGGGTGAATTAGTACTAGAGAAGACTGTGAATAATATCACTCAAGCAACAGGTAAACTGACGCAGAATATTGCAAAACCGAATGATATTTTGCAATATGAAATTGTATTTGCAAATGTTGGCACTGGTACAATAACAGATGTAATCATATTTGATGATACTCCCGCTTATACTTATTTAAAACAAGCCCTAGACTGTAATGACTTTACTTATCCGATAACGCTTACCTGTAGTGTCCATACTGATAATGGCAGTAATATTAATGGCTATGAAGGGCTAATTAATGTGAAGTTTATTGGTGAACTGCAACCGTCAGAAAAAGGTGTTATTTACTACCAAGTACAAGTTAAATAATAACTATTTAATTAATTAAAAATTTTAAAATTGATATTTTCTCAGCATTGTGACATGAGAAAAATAAATTACGCTATTTTTAAATTGTTAGATTTTTATTTTTAATCATTAAGCCTTTTATTAATTTCAAGAAAATGTCTTTTGTTTGAATGTTGCATTTTTAATTTAAGACGATTATTTTTGTGTTTTTAATTTTTGGTTTGCAAAATTACAAGAGTAATTGATATTTGTTTTGCATTGTGCGATTGATTATTAGTGACGTAAATTCACATCGATGAAAGTATTTTTAACCTGATGATTTTATACAAGAGTATTTATTTTTTCGATTGGCATGCTTCTAGCATTATATATATTTCATGGATCATAATGGATGAGGTGTAATATGAAAAAATTATTATTGATGGTTGTAACCGGTTTAATAATGTCTTTTTCTGTTTATGCGGAAGATAAAGATTTACTGACAAGTAAAATGGATGCTTATGTTGTTGAGACAAACAAGAAAGGTGAAGAAGAATTAGTAAAAGCTGAAAAGGTTTATCCAAAAGATAAAATTGAGTACAAATTAACGTATACCAATAATACTGAAAAGCCTTTAAAAGGTTTGGTGATAACAGGACCTATTCCTGAAAATACTTTTTATGTTGCCGATACAAGTAATACAAAAATTAAATCTAAATTTGTCGTTAGTATTGATGGAGGTAAAACATTTGAATCAGAGCCAGTGAAACGCGAAATTATGAAAGATGGAAAGAAAGTGGAAATTATTATTCCACCTGAAAAATATACCGCAGTTCGTTGGATACCATTAATTCCTATTAATGCTAAGGAAAAACAAATTTTTGCTTATCGTATCGAAGTTAAATAAACGTTGAGTGAATGTTCCACCCCGTGCTTTTGCAAGGGTTTTGCAACACATCTAAGTAATTACATTAATGACCTTAAAAGGTAACCACTTTATGAAGACGCATTTAAAGCCTATAAGCTTATGGGTTGCGGCCGGACTCATAACGGTAGGTGCAGGTACTTTATCTAGCCAAGCCCTTGCAGCTACTGCCGCCGGAACAGATATTAAAAACTTAGCAACAGTAACCTATGAAGATGAATCAGGAAATAGTTATTTAGCGACATCAAATGAAGCCATAATAACTGTTAAGCAAATTTATAGCGCAACAATTGAAAAAGATCTCAATGAGCCTGGAGCTGCTGGTCAAACAGTTAATCTTCCTCATGTATTAACCAATACAGGTAATGGTCCAGATTCTTTTACATTGACCTTTAACCAGAATTTACCTGGAACTGATAGCCGTGGTCCTGATACATCAGATGCAACATCAATAAAGTTATATCATGATGTGGATAATAGTGGTTTTGCAGAGCCAGGTGAGCCTGAGTTTAATTCAGGTGATGTAGTTACCATTAATGGTGGCGATTTAATGAATTTAATCGTTTCTGTTGGTATAGATCCTCTTGCAAATGTTGGTGATACCGTTGGTGTGACTTTAGAAGCTGAAGCTCATAATGGCACAGGTTCAACTGTCGATGGTTCTGTGACAGATCAAGGCGATGATTATGATAGTGATGATGATACCAACGCTGACTTAATCACTGTTACTAATAATGCTGTTATTAATATGACGAAAACAGCAACCCATTTAGAAAATGCAGGTACTGAGTCTGATTTTGGGGTTGATGTCGATAATGACCCTAGTACAAACTTACCTGTTAGTTTAATTCGTTATACCGTTCAATTAACGAATACTGGTAATACTGATGCAAAAGATGTTGTAGTTTTTGATGGTATTCCGAATGGTACGACATTAGTCGAAACTAATACTATGGCGGGTTATGCGCCAACAAGTACCTTACAAACATCGAGTAATGACACATTAATTACTTACGCAACTAATCTTGTTGATGAAGCCTCTAATGTTGATTTAGATCAAGATGGTATAGACGATGCCAATGAGGGCGATATTGGTTCAGGTTTAGATCTCAATGGTAATGGTAATACTACTGATGCGATAGTACCTGGTGTATACGCAATTGATAAGTTATTAGGTGCAACTAATACGATGTCGATGACGTTCCATGTTGCCTACTCACCAGATGTAATTGAAGGTGATACTGCAATTGGTAACGTTGCTTATAGTTGTGGAGATCTAAACGGTGATGGTGACTTTGTTGATGATGGTGAGTGTAATGATCCAAATCCATTAACTTCAGGTCCTGATACGACAAATCCAACCGTAACACCAACAACAAGTACAACAGGCGGGAGTATTATTGATACTGGTCCTGAAACAGGCGGTTCAGGTGGTGGTGATACTGATGGTTCTGGCAATGGTATTCAAACGGTAGATACTGGTTCTTCTGGTAGTGATGTGTTTTTCTATAACAAAATTATTAACAGCGGTAATAAAGTTGATAGTTTTGATTTAACAACTGCTAATACAAGCTTCCCTCCACTTACAGGTTTCCAATACTGGAATGCTGATGGAACAGGGCAACTTGTTGACACCAATGGTTTTAATGGCGCCGATTCTGGTCCTGTGCAGCCAGCAACGTGTGATAATTCAACACCAACGGTTATTGATGGAATTACCGTAAATTGTAATGAAGTCTTGATTCGTATTGTTGCTAAGCTTCCAGCAAATGCTGCAGATTTCCCTGCACCATTTGATGCAACAACAACTGCAACGTCATTCAATGATAAAACCAAGTCTGGTAGTAAAATTGAGCGTTTAGCGGCTATTACAGGTCCAACAGTTGATATTGCAAATAGCCCAATTACAAGTGTTGATCCTGCAGTTGATCTTGACCCTGCTGATATTAGCGATGGTTTTGATGGTACAGATGTAGCAACAACGTTTGATGAGCCATTAGGTTCAACAGTGATGGTACCATTATATATTGCTAACGAAGGTGGTAGTTCAGATTCATTCTTATTACGTGCTGAAGGTAGTTATGATGGCTCTGCATGGTTACCAGCATTACCTGAAGGTTGGACAGTTGTGTTCAAGCATAATGGTATTGATACCGATCATTCAGGTGCGGTAGATATTCCGGCAACAGGGGCAGTAATGACAGCAACACCGTCTATACCTGCTGGTGCTGTACTATGGGTGACTGCTGAAATTACTATTCCTTCTGATCCAACGCTAGCGCTTTCTGATAGTCTTCAAGCGAGTGCTATTGATGCGAATGGTGATAGCGATTTAGATTATATCATTTCGATGGTTGTTGAATCTACAGCATCTGGTGCAACAAACCGTAAGGTTGAAGCATTTGATGTAGAAGATGCAGCTAGTATCAATATTTCACCATCGTCATTAAGTAATCAAGTTGAACCATCTGGTAGTGTTAATTATGAACACGTACTAGGTAATAATGGTAATACGATTGAGCCTGTTGACCTTTCATCTGTAAATAGTGGAACAGGTTTTAAAAATACCATAACGATTGATACGACTGGTGACGGTAACCCTGATACTGAAATTGGTAATTTATGTGATGCACCAGCGACTTCCCCGATTCTTGTTAAGCAAGGTGACGGTACTGTCGATAGCATTGATTTAACATGTGATGCAACTGATGGTTCAGATACCGTGCCGACATTGACTCTTGAGCCTGGTGAAACTGTTCCATTATTTGTTACTGTCTTTGCTCCTGATGGTGCAGGTGCCGGAACGAATAATGTGACGACTATTACTGGTGTTTCAACGACAAATCCTAGCGTAACAGCAACGGGTCTTGATAATACAGAAGTCGTTAAAGGTCAGATTCGTTTGTATAAATTTACAGATGTAGATACGGGCTGTACGGGTGCTCCTAATACAGATAAGAACTTCCAGAAACAACATACAACCCCTGTTGCTCCGGGTGATTGTATAATTTGGAAACTGGTTGCAATTAACGAAGGTACATCAACAGCGCTAAACACTGTTATAACGGATAAGCGTACTGAATATACGCAGTTCTCAAATGGTGGTGAGTTAGTTCAATGTCGTAATTCAACAGATACTGGTGCAGTGAAGTTTGCAACAGATGCTGATTACGCACTACTAAGTGATGACTTAGGTCCAATCTGTAACCCAGATACATCTACGGGTCTTATTGATTTAAGCAGCGCAATTACAGGTGATACAATAACCTACACTGTTGGTGATTTAGAGCCAGGTGATCGTGTTGTTGGCCACTTCGTTGTTAAAGTAGATTAATACAATCTAATCATGCCTCCCTATTTATTTAGGGGGGCTTATTGAGCTTATTTAACAAAGTTGTCTCAATAAGCCTTTATATCCATTTCTTTGAATTTTTTAGCCTATGGAGAGAGCTTATGGGCCTCTTAAATTACATAACTAAAATGAAGTATCTGGTTGTTTTCATTTTAATTAGTTTAAGTTCAGCGACATTAGCATTAACTGACGCTGGCACCAAAATAATGAATCAAGCCATTATGACCTATTTTGATTCAGAAAGTGGTGAGACCATAAAGATACTATCTAATATTTCATACATACGAGTAGAAAATATTTATAGTTTTGATCTTACTCCTGATAATAATGGTGAAAAAACTGATAAATATGTTGCAGCTGGTTCTGTTATTAATATTCCAAATATAATCACTAACACAGGTAATATACCGGATTCTTATATTATTGATGTTAATAATTTAATCGGTGATAGTGGTGATGTTACTTCGCCAAATGCAGATGATATTTATGTGTATATCGATGCTAATGGAAATGGTATTTATGATGCAGGCGAAAGAGAATTACCAAAAGACAGTAATGGAAATTATATTACACCAAAATTAAATCCTGGTGATGAAATTAATTTAGTTTATGTTGTTTCTATTCCGCCAACAGATTTAAATGAGAGTAATTATAAGATTGAAACAACAGTAAGTTCAGTTTCTGATCCTGATAAAATAAAAACAAGTGAAGTCACTATTATTGTTACAACAGGGCCTGTAGTAAATCTTGTTATGAGTTCATCGGCTCTATGTAATAATGTATTAGAATCATCTGACGATGTTGAATATCGTGTTAATTACACTAGCATTGGATTAGTTCAACCAGAAGCATCAGATCGTCCTTATGAATTCACTATTAATACTGCGTCAGCTAATGCGCCTAACTTTGTTAAAGTCAGCTATACAGGTGTATTGATAACCACTTATGTTCCTGGGAATATGGTACTTCAACAAGATAAAATCACCAATGGTAAACCTGCTCGTGATTATGCGCCAGTAACACTATCTTCGCCTGAAGTTAATTTTGATGGTGGTATTGTGTTAGTTGGCATTAATAAAATATTTACAGCTAATAGTAGCGATCATGATCTTGAATGGTTTGACTATGCAACGTGGGATGGTTCTGGAAATGTAGAAAAAGTAGGCTTCTTAGTTAAACCTGCTTATTTACGTCCTAATTACTCAGGCTATTTTAGTTATTATGCAAAAGTGAATAATATTGCAGGTTCTCCGCCATTTAAAGTTTATTCACAAGCAGAAGTTAATCTTTCAGCAGCGGATATGCACACCTCATATAGTAGTGAAATTTGTAATACGTTATCTGGCGAAGGTGATACATCAAATACTAATAAGCTTATTAATTTTCAAATATTAGATGATGAAGTCATCGACGTTGATTCAACAATTACTCATCACGAGCCCACGCATTTTGAAAGTACTGATTTTTATTACCATACTGACAGTGCAAATTTCGATATTAAGTTCGATGGTGTTCATGCTGAAATTTTCCTTCCTCAGGCGAACCAATATAGTTCAGTTATTGATATTATTGGGTCGGCATCATCTGATTTTCCTATCATATTACGCTCAAGTGAAGGTGATAGCTTTAATTGGGTATTCGCAGAAACGGGGTCTAATACCGGCCACTTTAGAAGTGTTATTCCAGTACAAGCAGTATCACTAAAAGAGAATCATACTCGTTCAATATTAGATCACTGTTTAGAAAATGTGACGCCATTATTATGGGTCACGGGAGAGTCTGATAATCCTTCATTATTATCAGCCATTGATGACGTTATTAACTTAGAAGGTTATGGCTTAAACGGGACGACCGCTAAAGAATGTGAAATTCAAACATTAGAAAATAGTGAACTCTATTTAGAAGTTTATACTGGCAACAGTAATCGTTTAATATTACGTGATATTGCTTACATTAGCCCTCAATTCACTGTTTTTGATTCAACTAACTTTAATGGGGTTGCAGAAGCAACGGTTAACTTCTTTAAATCAGAAGATGGAACTGCGCCAACGGCGAAAACGAGCATTCCTAATGTGGATGGTTTAACGCCTATCGCTCAAGCTATTTCTGATAGTGAAGGTAAAGTTTTTTATCCTAAATTAGATATAAATGATCTTTCAAAATACTATATTACGGTTACGCCACCAAGTACTCATCAATGGCCATCATCATATAAAGATTTAGCGGCGTTTAATATATTTAATGTAGTGACTGAATCTTATGGTCCATTTGGTCATGAAGATATTGCTAATTCGGGGGTATTTACATTATCACCAGTAAAATCCATTAACTTATTCGATATTCCATTAGATCCTGCTAATTTAGATCGCCGCCTGTCAGTACAAAAGACAGCGGATAAATCATCTGCTGAAGTGGGTAGCTATGTTAAATATACCGTTATTATAAAAAATAATCTGCCAGATTCAGAAGTCTTTAATGCGCAAGTCTTTGATAGCATGCCTTATGGCTTTAAATATATGTCAGGTAGTACGCGTCTTAATGATCAACCTTTTGCAGACCCGATGCGAATTGATGCATACAGTTATCGGTTTGATATCGGTACATTGTCAGGGTCTACACAAGCCCCTCAAAACGGTACATATACATTAACCTACGTATTACAGTTGACCGCGGGGTCTATTGATTCTGACGGTATAAATTCAGTTTATGCACAAGCCAAAACATTTGGTGGGGACAGTGGGTCAGTGCTTGTTTCAAATACCGATAAATATCAAGTACGGATCACTCAAACAGGAGTCATGTCAGAGCGTGGTATTCTGTTTGGTAAAGTCTTTGTTGATGCACAATGTAATCAATTACGTAAAAATCAAGAGTGGCCAATCGGTGGTGTGAAGATTTATCTTGAAACAGGTGATTACGTTATTACTGATGAAAATGGTCAGTATTCGATGTTTGGTGTCAAGCCGGGTAATCATGTTGTACGTGTTGACAAGCAAACATTACCTTTAGGTATAGAACTACAGCCCATCAATACACGTAATGCTGGTGATGGTAACTCTCGTTTTGTTGATATGAAGCGTGGTGAAATGCATCGTGCAGACTTTAAAGCGCCATGTCCAACAGAAGGTCAAGCGGCTATCTACCAAGAGCTTCAAGATCGAAACACTAATGTGAATGGTGAATGGTTAACGAAAACGGCCGATAGTTTTAAAGGATTACAATATGATGCTAACCCTAGTGCGATTAAGGAAGCGGATTTAGAGTCGGGCATTGTAAGTGGCCCATCAACATCAACCCTGTCAAATACACAGACAGGTTCGGTATCATCATTAACAGCATTTAAGGGATATGCACTTGAGTCGCGCCAAGGTCGAAAGCAAGATCTTGAAAGCATGATTAAACTCTATCCTAATAATCTTCAAACTGAGGCTTATCTTTATCAAGTAGCGGTTGATGATTATGCGATTAGATTTGGATTTAGTGATAGAGAATCTAAATTAGAAGCCCTTCAGCAGTCATTAAGAAATAATAATATTGAAACCACGATTGTTGAGACTTCATATAATAGCATTCCACAACAAGCGAAATATAACATTGATAATCATATTAATGACGATATTCCGTTACCAGAGAAAGAAGCAAAAAATATTACACGTGCAGAAGCAGATAAAGGAACGTGGTATTGGCCAACCAATGATTATAGCTATGACGGACGTTTTATTGTGGTTGTTCGTGGTGATATAGAGCCTTCGTTATTTGTTAATGGTGAACGTGTTAGCAGTGCACAATTAGGTGAGCGTATTGTTAATAAAAGAGAAAATGCACAAATTGTTGGTTGGTATGGCGTTGGTCTAGCAAATGGCAATAACTTAATTGAAATTAAAACGATTGATCCTTTTGGTAATGAGCGAGTGGTATTAAGCAAGAACTTCTCACAGCCACAATCGGCTAAGCATATTAATTTAATGGCTGATGGTGATGTACTTCGAGCTGATGGTGGACGTTCAGTTATTCCTATTGTGATTCGTCTTTATGATGAAAATGATAATCCATCACGTGGTACATATTTCGTTACCTTAAATACAGACAAAGGTGATAACTGGTTAGATCCTGATATTCAAGAGCAAGAAACAGGTCATCAGGTACGTGTTATTAATGGCGAGAAGACGGTGTACTTACGTAGTACCGATACCACTGGTGAGATTAATGTAAAAGCCAGTGTTGAAGATTTCTCTGATGAAATTAAGCTCTATCAAGTAGCTGCTGATCGTCCATTGTTTGTAACAGGTATTTTAAATTATACCGGCCGTTATGGCAAAGTGAGCGGAGAAGAGCCATCACAACAAGCCGATAATTACCGAGATAATCGTTACACTGATGACGAGCGTGCTGCAATCTTTATGAAAGGTAATATTAAAGGTGGTATGCACTTAACACTGAGCTATGACAGTGATAAATCAGATGAAGAGTTCTTACGTGAAATCTCACCAGATAGTTATTACCCATTGCCAGGTGATGCCAGTATTAAAGGTTATGATGCAAGAAGTACCAGTAAGTTATTTGTTAAATTAGAAAGAGAGCGCCACTTTATTATGTGGGGTGACTACAGCAGCGGTGAAGGTGCTGATGCTGCCGATATTGGCCGTACAAGTCAAATATTAAATGGTGCTAATGGTGTCTTCAATAATGGTAAATTAGCCGCTCAGATTTATGGCGCTCGCCCTGAGGATTTACATAAAGAAGTTGAAATTAACGGTAATGGTACCGCCATGTTTTATAACATTGGTGATACGCGTATCGTTCGTCATAGTGATGTAGTAACACTATTAACTTACGACCGTGATAACCAAGGTTTAATTCTTGAGCAGCAATCATTAACTCGTTATGTCGATTATAACATTGATTATTTCAATGGTGATATGCGTTTTAATCGTGTTATCCCTATGTATGACTCTGAGCTTAATCCTATCAAAGTACGCATTGCTTATGATGTCGATGGTAACGGTGATAGCTATACCATTGCGGGTGCAAGGCTGTCATATCTCTTCTCGCCAAATTTAGCAGCAGGCGCAAGCTATGAGCATAATAGCCATGATATTGAAGGTTATAACATCGGTAGTTTATGGGTAAATTATGATGTTGATAGTAAAACAAAACTGATAGCTTCTGTGGCGACAATGAACCATGAAGGTAGCCAAAGCGCTTCAACTATCACAACGGATACAGCAACGCCTACCGCGGAACCTATCAAGAAGGGCTCTGCAGTTAAACTACTTCTTAAGCGTGATTGGACACCAGGTGTCGCGACAGAACTTGAATATGTTTATGCTGAAGAAGGCTTTACGAATACGACCGGTGGTGTAACGCCTGCTCGTCAAGAAATCCGCTTACGTCATCGTCATAAGCTCACCGGTATTGCAAACCTTAACATTGAAGCAAATCATTCTGAATCACTGGTTCATAATGAAAAGCAACAATCAATCAGTGCAACGGTAGATACTAAAATACTCGGTAGCCAATGGATGACACGTATTGGCTCACGTTATATCCATAATGAAACTGATACCCAATCAGAAGAATATACTACTGCCATTGTCGGTATTGGGCGTAACTTCAGCTTATTTAACCGTCCAGCAAGATTTGACACTGAATATGAGCAGAGTTTTGGCCACGACAGCAAGCGCCGTTTCAATATTAAAGCGGATTGGAATTTTCATAAGCAAGCCAGTATTTACACGCAATATGAATATATTGATTCACTCTCTGGTATTAGTAATTTAGGCAGTGGTTCAACCAACACATTTACCGCAGGTATTGATGTTGATTGGCTAAATGGAGGTAGTACATATAGTGAGTTCCGCCAACGTGGTGCTTCTGACGGTCGCAGTTTAGAACTTGCAAATGGTTATCGTGGTCGCTTTGAAATAACACCTGGCATTAGTATTGACCCTTCTGTTGAATACGTTGAAGTACTAAAAGGTGACGGAGCATCGGGTGTAGCTGTATCTCTTGGTGCTGCAGATATTCGTAATCCTAATTACAAAACCACAGGACGTTTAGAATATCGTCATGGCGACAATGAAGATTATTACGGTCTATTAGGTGCTTGGGTGACACGTCTAAGCCAAGATTGGAGTGGTTTAGTTCGTGATGAATATCGCTATATCAGTAAAGACCAAGGTGAGAATACATGGAGTAACCATATGAGCATGGGCCTTGCTTACCGTCCACGTCTTAATAATCGTTACCACATGTTAGCGGCTTATGAGTGGAAAACGGAACATAGTGAGATCAGTCGTGATGCACATATTCTATCGACACACCAAAACTATCAAATATCACCACAATGGGCAGTATCAAGTCGTGTTGGTTTGAAGTGGGAAGACTTCACTGAATATCAACAAAATTATGACTCGGTATCTACCATTATTGATGGACGTGTAATCTATTACATTAATCGCCGCTGGGATGTTGATTTACATGCTGGAATGTTAGGAACTGATTGGTTTAATAGCCGTCGTTATTCTGCAGGTGCTGGTGTTAATTACTTAATAATGAAAAATTTACGAGCAGGCATTGGCTATAACGTCATTGGATTTGATGATGATGATTTAGATCCTCAAGGTTATAACCTCCAAGGTTTTTACTTCGACCTTATGTTCAAACTTGATGAAGATATGTTTGACTGGTTGAGCGATTAAAGGCAGGAAATAAATGATGAAATTTGCAATGACAGTTTTATTTCTTAATAGCTTATTACTCAGTGGTTGCGTCAGTGACCGAGCTATTTACGCAGAATACGGCAAGTTAGAATGTGGTAATAATACGCCACCGCCGGCTCCGATTGAAATCGTGGTTGATGCTACAGAACCTTGGCCAACAGTGATTAACTTTGGTTTTGATGAGTCGCATACCGTCGGTGCTCAACATCAAAAACTGATGTCTGCTGCAATGATTTTAAAACAAAATCCAAGCTTAAATGTGGCGGTGATAGGCTCTGCTGATTCATCAGGACAGAATGCTTATAATGATGTGTTAGCAAAAAAAAGAGCTAAATATATTACTCATGCTCTTGAGCAACAAGGAATTTCTGCTTCTCGTATTGTCACTATGAGTACTGGAGCAAGAGAGCAATTTATTATGACTAATAATAAGCAGCGCAATAGAGTAAATCGTCGAGTACAGCTGATTTTATTAGGTGATGATTTTAACCCTGTTAGTCTGCAATATAAAACGGCTACTGATCATTTAAGTGCGCAATAGTGCAAGGGAGCTTCATATGAACGTCTTCTATAGGTTAGTTATTAAATTAAGTTTTTTAGTGATGGCAAGTGTGAGTTTTTGTGCTTTTGCTTTAACTGAATCAGGAACTGTAATTAAAAACCAAGCAGGGGCAACGTATCGTGATAGTGCTGATATTTTACGTAGCACGACATCGAATTTAGTTGAAACGTTAGTCCAACCTGTAGCTGCACTGACGTTGATCAATGATCAGTCTAAATTAGGTGCGCCCGGGCGTACAGTTACTTTTAATCATGTATTAACCAATACCGGTAATAATACCGATAGTTTTACACTGGATTATGTTATTCCTGCAAATGTGATCACTGGCGCATTGGTTTATCCTGATGCTAATAATGATGGTGTTGCTGATGCGGGGTCGTCACCGATAGCCTCCGGTGATACGGTTGGGCCACTTGCGCCCGGCGAGAGTTTTGATTTTGTTATCGTGGGTGATATTGATGCCGGCGCTGCAATTAATGCCTCGAACAGTATTACAGTAACAGCGACCAGTCAGGCAGTAACGGTTGATGGCATTAGCGTGGCAAATGGTGCTGTGGGTACACAAACAAATACAGATACCTTAACCGTGACAAATTTACCCATTATTGAGGTAACTAAAGCATTAAGTGCAAGTGAAGGTGCATCACCAAGTGGCCCTTATACCGTGACATTTACTTATACTAATGTTGGCTTAACTAATATGGATCCACTGCAAACTAACGGTGTGATTTTAAGTGATATGTTACCAGAAGGCATGCGCTTTAATGGTGGTGTTGCATGGAGTGTTTCTGGTACAACCGTCAGCGCATCAGGGGTGACAACAGGTGCATCAGAAACGTCAGGTGATCATGATTTAGCCTTTACCACTTGTATTGCACCTAGTGCTTCGTGTAGTGACAATGATGAAGTTATATTCACTATGGACGGTTTAGCGAGTGATGAATCGGCGACCATCAGTTTTGAGGTTAATATTGATTCTGGCTTAGCAACTGATACATTATATAACACGGGTGTATTTGGTTTTGATGAAGATAACCTTGGGTCTGTTGATTCAAGTGAACAAGGTAAATACAATACCAACCGCGTTCCTTTTTTAATTACAGCGAACTATGCCGTTATTGCTAATAATGGTGGCTGTGATATTGGTAGTAATGATACCAACTGTGATGGTAGTGATGACACTAATCATGAAATAGTAGAAGTCGCCACAGCAACCCAAGGTGAGCGAGTACATTTTACTAACTATATTTGGAACCGTGGTAATGCAGAAGATATTTTTAATATCACATTAGATAATTCGACATTCCCTGCGGGCACGAGTTTTTTCTTCTACAAAAGTGATGGTGTGACACCGTTACTTGATACTGATAACGATGGCAAGCCTGATACTGGTATTGTTCCGGCATTAGGTGAAGCATGTTTGCCATATCATGTTACAGATAGTGCAGGCACGTGTGGTTATAAAGTGATATTAGTGGCTACATTGCCATCATCCACAACAGGGGGCCCTTTTCAAGTAGTGAAAACGGCAACCTCTTCAAATAACACGGCAAAATCAAACACCGTAACTGATAAGTTGGGCAGTATTATTGCGAGTACTGTTGATTTAACCAATAATTTCCGCGCAGAAACAGGACTAACTCAACAAGATAGCTGTGATGCCGCTGATGATAATTGTGGTTTTGGTGCTGGAACAGAAACAACGCCTGTTTCAATTAATACAGTAGCACCAGGGGAAACAACCCGTTTTACGCTTTATGTAACTAATACATCAGGTACCGCTGATAGCTATGAATTGCAATACAGCAACAGTGATTTTGCAGTTAATACATTACCAACGGGTTGGACTGTTTCATTTAAAGATGCGACTGATAATGTGATTTCTAATATTCCCGTGTTGGGCCCTGATGGTGCAGTCATGGTATATGCAGATGTCACGATTGATGCAAATGCACCATCTGCACAGCAATCCATTTACTTTAAAGTTATCTCTGCTGCGACTGGTGCGAGTGATATCAAGCATGATGCAATAAATGTTGATAATAGTAATATGTGTATAGCTTTTGAAGCTAATTCAGAAGGTGTAACACATGCAGGAGGGGTTATTGTTTATAAACATATTGTGCGTAATAACAGTAATGATGCGTTTACAAATATTGCACTCAATATTTCAAATTCACATCCTAATTTTACTGTTGTTATTTACGAAGATACTCTTGCTGATGAACAATTAACTTCCGATGATAATGCAATTACTGAGATAGCATCGTTAGCAGGAAATGAAGTAAAAGTCTTCTTCGTTAAGATTTTCACTCTCGGGACGACAACGCAAGGTGCTAAAAATATTACGACAATATCTGCGAATGTAAGTTGTGGGACGGTACAGTTGATCGATGTTACCACTATTGCTAATACCAATATGAAAATTATAAAAGAACAAATGCCAGATTTAAGTTGTACAGGTATACCCAATGATTCTTTATATGTAACAACGACATTTTCGGTTTCACCAGGACAATGTATTATCTACCGCTTAACAGCTGAAAATATTGGTATTGAAACGGCCAAAAATGTTAAGTTGAATGATGCGTCACCATCTTATACGACATTTAATGTTGTTCCTAATGTGCTACCTGATATATCAAAAGGTAGCGTAAATGCAATTGTAGATGGTTCAACAGGATCTATTATTGGAAGTATTAATGATATTGCTCCTGGTGAAAGTGAAACACTTGAGTTCGGCATCAGAATAGATAACTAGTTATCGTTTACTTGTAACGACAACACTTGCTTAGTGTCATACTAAGCAAGTTTTTTTTGTTTTAAAAAAGTAATAAAAAACCCACTTTAAAGAAAGTGGGTTTTATTAATAAGAGAGAATAAGAATATTAATCTGTTTTATCAAGAATCGATTTAGCGCGATTATTACCATTTTTTGCTGATTCTGTTAACCAATACTTTGCTTTTTCAATCGAAGACTCAACACCATCACCATTAATATAAATACTTGCAAGGTTATACATTGCACGATTATTCCCATGAGAAGCTGATTTCTCATACCAATAAATGGCTTTCTTATAATCTTGTGTAATTAGATCACCTTGGTCATAAATTTTAGCTAATTCAAAACTTGCCTCAGGGTAACCATTTTTGTCTGACGTTTTAAGTTGGTTTATGGCTATATTAATGTCGTTATCAATAAGTTCTAAATGTTCAATACTTAATGTAGCAAGATCATATAATGCTTTAGGATGATTATCAGCAGCAGCAGCATGAAGGTGAGTAAAACTTTTTTGCGTGTTGACTTGGGTTTGATAAAGACCATTACGGTATATATCACCTAAAACTAAATGAGAATATTGATGTCCTTTTTTTGCTGAACGTTGTAGTAAATCAATGGCCGTTGTGGTTTTTTCATTTAATTCTAGATAAGAAACCGCTAATAAATACGATGAGTACTCGTTGTGTTGATTATTGTCTTTTTCAAGTGTTTTTATTACAGCATCATGTTTTTTTTGAATAAAATACAAATATCCAAGTGAATAAGATGACGGAACATGATTTTTACTATGGTTAACGAGTAAATGAGATTCAGCGTCAGTATAATTGACATTTCCGCCTCGACCATCAATTAACATTAACGCGTAATAGTAACGCGATAAAGAATGATCCATATTGGCTGCTTGCTTATAAAGCTGACGAGCTTTTGTTTCAGAAATAGGAACGAGTACTCCTTCTTCATACAATGCTGCCAAATAAAATATGGCATCTGGATTATTTGAAATAGCACTTATTTTATCAATTTGTTGCTGACGATCTTGCGCTGTTGTCGCTTCATTTTCAATAATTAAAATAGATTTAGATAATGGTGATAAATTTTCAGTTTCATTTTTATTTTCATTAGAAGATATAGATGATGAATTATAATTTTCTTTTTGATGGTCGATAGATTCAGGTAGTTCATTCTTTTCTGTTGAGCAACTAGTTAATATTATTAAACTCGATAATATGAGCCTCTTCATTATTGATTTCTCCTATCCCTGTACTATTGTTAATTTTAGAACATAACTTAAAGGGATGTATTATGCGTTTACTATTTATTTCATTATTTTGTTTATTAATCACATCATGTGCGTCAAGTAATTTAACATCATCATGGGTGGATAAAACTTATACTCAAATGCCGATTAAAAGCACGTTAGTGGTAGCGATGTCAGATAACTTACGGGTTCGACGTATATTCGAAGATGATATGGTACACGACTTTAGAAAGAACGGTGTTAATGCTATTTCAAGCTCACAGTTATTTCCTAATAAATTACCGTCTAAAAATGATATCGCAGGGTATATAAAAGATAATAATACCCAAACAGTCTTTGTTGCTCAGTTAGTCAATATTGAAGATAAGAATATTCGCTATCCTGGAAATAATTATGGTTATGGCAACAGCGTTTCATTCCATAGTTATTATAACGATTCTTACAGTTATATTTATGATGATAGCTACACCGTATCGTATGAGTTTGTAAATGTAGAATTTACTTTGTTTGACACTAAAAGTCATAAGCCTATTTGGTCAACATCATCAGAATCTGTCGATCCTACCAATATGAATGACATTATTGCAGAGTTAACTCATATTTTAATTGAAAATCTACAAGATAATGGGGTAGTGCGATAACCTAATTATTATAAACGCATATTATAGATTAAGCCTTACTATAAAGTAAGGTTTTTTTGTTTTCAGTTTTACGCTAATAATACCAATCACAATAATTTTTTGGCCTAATTTAATGCCTCCTCGCGGGCATTCCCTACAGTGAATGCCCGCGAGGGCGATAGGGAATTTAATGCTTTTAAAATATGACCACTTAATTAATGGGATTGGTGTAATAACGGAATTTAACTTTTGTATGATGAAATATTACGCATTCAGTTAAATTCCTTTAAAGTATGCTGTTATTTGTGCTGAGAATTGATGTAAATCAAATAATAATGACGGTAGTTACATTATTATACACGAGAATTTCGGAATGAGATGAGGTCTGGTGGCCTTCTCGGTCTTCAAAACCGATGTGAGCTGTATAAGCTTTGGTAGGTTCAATTCCTGCCTCTTCCGCCATTTTTCGCGCGTTTAAATGGTTCCACTGTCACTCATACTATCTCTACTTTGAGAAATAGTATGAGTACTATTGTCTGCAATTCAGCCAAGGAACTACCGTGACCACGATAACCTCTTCAGAACTACCATCTTCATCACTTTTGTCATCAAAAAAAACAATAATCAATTATCGTTTACCTCAAATTGAACAACTCCTTCAACATTCAGATTTAGCCGATTATGTGCGCTTATTAAGTCGACCTGTCGTAACAAATACTCTGCGTCAACTTTTTGCGTCTATTCGCCAGCATCCTGACTTTAAAATCCAAGGTGTTAATCATCTTGATGTGATGGCATTAGTGCTTGATAGCTGTCGTCAATTGTACCGCCGTCGCCAGCAACGGGTGATTAATGCAACTGGGATTGCAGTGCATACCAACCTTGGTCGTTCGCCAATTGATGAGCAAATTTGGGATAGTATTAAAGCCGTGAACGTTGGCTATAACAATCTTGAATTGAAATTAAGTGATGGTAAGCGTGGTGATCGTAACGGTTTATTACCAACCTTGATTCAGAGCTGGATTGGCGCTGCAGATTGTGTGGTCGTGAATAATAATGCCGCGTCAGTGTATTTAGTGTTACATGCTTTAGCGGCGGGTAAAGAAGTGATTGTGTCACGCGGTGAGCAAGTTCAAATCGGCGGTGGCTTTCGTATTCCTGATATTTTAGCGCTTTCTGGGTGCAAACTTGTTGAAGTGGGCACCACCAATATCACTACCAGTGATGACTATATTAATGCGATCACTGAAAATACCGCGATGGTATTAATGGTGCATCAGTCTAATTTCTCCATGCAGGGGTTTACTGAGTCACCTGATATTCAGGATGTGGCTGAACGTTTACCTGAGCATGTTTCATTAGTGATCGATCAAGGCTCAGGCTTATCGTCAGAGCAATACGCTCAAAGTGAAGTGTCGTTGCCGCGCTATTTGCAAATGGGCGTTGATTTAGTGTGTTTCTCTGGTGATAAAATTATCGGTGGCCCACAAGCTGGTATCATTGCGGGTTGCCCAAAACTGTGTCAACAATTAGCCAAAAATCCGATGATGCGTACTTTCCGTCCGGGGCGAATTGTCTTATCAATGCTTGAGCAATTATTAGTTCAGAAACTAAACCGTGATCCTGCTGGTTTTGGTGTGGCGCAACAAGCGTTAGATCGTGCCAAGATCAGTCAAACGTTAGCCCAACAATGGGCGCAACGTTGGAAACCTTATGTTCAAGCTGTTCCTCTTGTGATGCAAGTCGGTGGTGGCGCAATTCCTAGTGAAACCTATCCTTGTTATGGTCTAAAACTTACTTTACCAGGTAAAGCACAACTGCATTTAGATGCGCTACGTGATTTACCGACCCCGATTATTGGTTATGTTAATAGTAACCAACTGCTATTAAATGTCGCGACCTTATTAGACAGTGATCATGCTGTCTTTATTGCTCAGCTTGACGATTATATTCAATCTTATATAAATACGGAGGCTAAATAATGGTGGCGATATCAACACATAAAAAACAATATCAAGCTGTTGTTGGTCTTGCTGGTCATGTCGATCACGGTAAAACCGCATTAATTGAAGCGTTAACGGGCATGATAACCGCGCGTCCTCATGAGCAGCAATTAGGCATGACCCAAGATTTAGGCTTTGCGCATTTTCAAGATGATGATGGTAATACTATCGGGGTGGTTGATGTTCCCGGACATGAGCGTTATTTGCGTAATATGGTTGCAGGTGTATGGCATTTAAATGTGTTGTTATTAGTGGTTGCTGCTGATGAAGGTTGGATGCCAATGACCACTTCACATCTTGACGTTGCACATGCAATGGGGATTGAAGATATTGTCGTTTGTATTAATAAGCGCGATAAAGTCAGCGCGGAGCAATTAGCGGAAATAGAAGATCAAGTCTTAGAACAAGTAATGGAACGTAGCGGTTTATTACCTGAAATCGTCACTGTTTCTGCATTGAAAAAAGATAACATTGAAGCATTACGCCAGCTTTTAATTGAAACTGTTCAAGTTAACATTGCACGCCATAAAATCGTTGCTCCAACAAACAGTGATGATAATTCAGTGGTTGAACAAGCGACGGCACCGTTAATGTATATTGATCGGGTGTTTGTGGTAAACGGAATTGGTACGGTGCTAACAGGCACACTCGCACAAGGTCAATTAGCGATTGGCGATAAAGTACGTTGTCATCCATCAAATCTTATTGGTACGGTGCGATCGATTCAGGCTTATCATCAACAATTAACTTCAGTTTCAGCAACATGCCGTGTGGCGGTAAATGTTAAAGGTGTGGGTCGTAAAGATATCGCCAGAGGGCAGTTGATCACTGGTATTAATCAACAGATTACTCTGCGTGATCAGTGCATTGTGCGATTAACCAAAACGGCGATAAAGTTAAAAGTTAAAAAACAACGCCAAGTGGAAGTGGCGATGGGAACGTGGCACGGTACAGCACGTTTGAGCTACATTCCCAATACTGAGTTGGCGCGATTAGTGTTTGAAAAACCAATGCCGTTATTATTTGGACAACGATTAGCGATGATCCAAAAAGGCGGCAGTGGTTTACAACATGGCGCAGAAGTGGTGTGGAGTGATTATATTTTTGGCTATCAAAAGCGCCGTTTATACGATGTACTTAATAACTTACCACAACAATTACAGCCAGAGTCACAACGACAGATGTTGTTAGTGCTACAAGGTTATTTTGAATGTCATGAGGCTGATTTTAAAGCCACAGAACAGCAAACCTTTATTGCGCCTTTTTGTTTTGATAACCAGTGGTTAACGGATATATCGCAACAGCTTGATACATTACTTGGTGCGGGTATTTCGATGGCATCAGCTGAATTATGCAGTCGGTTACGGATCAATGATGACGTGATTGAACTGATCATGCAGCGTTTAAAGCAGCAACAGAAAGTGCATTTAAGTTACGGTAAGTGGTGTGTCGGTCAGGGTGATAATGAAGATGACTTACCTCAAGATGCGCTTGATATATTGCATCAAATTCGTCAGTTTGGCAAAGCAGGGCTTGAGCTAAATAAAATCAAAATTGTTGGCGGTAAAAAGTGGTTACGTCAATTAAGCCATCAAAAATACATTACTGCGCTTGATGAAAATATTTATTTTGATATGGGGGTGTATTTAGATCTTGTTAAAGCGGTGATTGCTGATCATCAACCGCATGATCGTATTACCATGACCGATATTAAAGATCGCACCGAATTAAGCCGTAAATACTCGATTCCATTAGCGAATCGTATGGAAAAAGACGGTTGGGTTAAACGTGATGATGATGAGCGTATTATCCTAAAAGCATGGCAATAAAGGCATGTAGTATAACATTTGATGTCTATTGAAAATGAATAACGCCCCTTACTTAAAACAATAATAAGTACGGGGCGTTTTTTTATATAACCACGATAGGTGTTCAAAAAATGAGCATGGCAATATGGTTGTTCGACAGTTGATGTCGAAATGTGTCGATGCCAACTGTCGAGATTGAAGATGACGACACTTTGATGTTGGTATTTTTATTGTGGAAAGTATTTTTTTACTATTATTTATTTTTAAGTAATTGATATCTAATAATATACGCATAATAATACCTATATGGCATATTTCTTGCTTTAATAGTTTTTTTTGCGATTGACTAGGTAGACAATGAAAAGCTTTGTAATTGCAGATCCTGAGAAGTGTATTGGTTGTGGCACCTGCATGGCAGCATGTTCGACAGTACATAAACAACAAGGACTGCAAAGCCATCCCCGCCTAACCGTGGTTAAATTAGATGATGCCACTGCGCCTGTGATGTGTCGTCATTGTGAAGATGCACCTTGTGCCACTGTATGTCCAGTGCAAGCGATCACCAAGCAACAAGATCGTGTCATGCTCAATGAAACATTATGTGTCGGTTGTACATTATGTGCTGTTGCTTGTCCTTTTGGTGCAATCGCTTTTGATGGTAGTCGACCTGTTGCGATGGCAAATAGTTACGATACCTATATCCCTTCAACCATTCGTTCAAGTAACCCTTCAACTTCCATTCCAAGCACATTTGGTCAAGATATTCTTGCTTGGGAACCGGGAGTAAAGAGCATTGCGGTTAAATGTGATTTGTGTGGTTTCCGTGAACAAGGACCAGCCTGTGCTGAAGTGTGCCCAACACAAGCGATCGTGCTAATCGATGCAGCAAATATCGTTAAAGCACGTGATATTAAACGTGAGTGTGCAGCCGACAGTGCAGCGTCAGCCAAAGGTGGAGCAGTAACACGATGAGCCCATTAGTTTTAGTTTGTTTTGCTTTAATCAGTTATGCCGTCGCTGCGATTTTATCGTATCAAGGGCGTAAAAATGAGCAAGAGAGTTTGCGTCTTGCTGGTGTGATCAGTGCGTTTGGTGGCCTGTTTGGTATCATCGCCGGTATTAGCACTATCGTCTCGGGTTTTGATACTGCCGATGCTACCGCAGCAATGAGCCATTGGTTTAGCATGGATATGTTGTCTGCGCTAATGGTAGTGGTGATTTCTGTGGTCACCATGGCAGCGTCTGTTTATTCGATTAACTACCTTGAAGAGTACTATGGCAAAGGCGGTTGGAAGGTTAATGTACTTTTCAATATTTTTGCTGCAGCGATGACAGCCCTTGTGGTGTCAGCCAATGTAATGGTCTTTATTATCTTTATGGAGATCATTTCACTGGCTTCTTGGCTGATTGTTATCAGCGATGGTAGCGTTCAAAGTAAAAAAGCGGGTTTGCAATATTTTATTGCAGATCATGCCGCCAGCCTATTGGTTGTGGTGGCATTTATGATTGTTGCCTCTCATGCTGATAGCTATCAATTCAGTGCCATTATGCATAACCCTGTTACTGGAGCAACGGCATCGTTGGTGTTCTTATTGGCATTGGTTGGTTTTGGTATTAAAGCGGCAGGTATTGGTTTACATGGCTGGTTACCGAAAGCATATCCGTTAGCACCGTCATATTGCTCAACCTTAATTTCGTGTGTCATGGTAAAAATTGGCATTTACGGTATTTTGAAGTTTGCGATTTTATTCCTTGGTGCAACCCAATTATGGTGGGGTTTCTTAGTGCTAATCTTTGGTGCGGTGTCTTCTGTTCTTGGCGTAATGTATGCGTTGGCAGAACACGATATCAAACGATTATTGGCATACCATACCATTGAAAATATCGGCATCATCTTAATCGGTGTTGGCGTGAGCATGATTGGTATTGCGTCTCATCATCCAGTTTTAGCGCTACTTGGTCTATTAGGTGGTTTATATCACTTATTAAACCACGCGGTGTTCAAAGGCCTATTATGTTTAGGCTCTGGTTCAATCGTATTCCGTATGCATACCAAAGAAATGGATGATATGGGCGGTTTGGCGAAAACAATGCCTAAAACTGCGGCAGCATTCTTAATTGGTACATTGGCAATTTGTGCTTTACCGCCATTAAATGGTTTTGTTTCTGAGTGGTTTATTTATCAATCGCTATTTAGCATGGGTAAAGTCGGTACGGTTGCTAACTTGTTATTTGGTCCGTTTGGCATGGTAATGCTGGCCTTTACGGGTGCGTTAGCGTGTATGTGTTTTGTGAAAGTGTATGGTATTTGTTTTACTGGTGCGCCAAAAACAGAGCAAGCAGCTAATACGCGTGAAGTGGGTCCTGCAATGATCACCGCGACAACATCGTTAGCGGTATTGTGTGTGGTATTAGGTGTTTGTGCACCGTGGATTGCACCTTACTTCTCATTAATCGCATCTTCAATGTTGAACATGGCCCCGGTAACGGTTGCCCATGGTTTGACGGTTTACCCTGCGGTTGCTGATCAAGCTATCCTTTCTACTCCTGTGATTGCGATTGCACTTGCGCTATTAACGTTAGTCCCTGCCGCGTTACTTTATACATTCCGTCAACGTCGTCTTCCGCGTCGTCACCAAGGTGATCCTTGGGCTTGTGGTTACCAATACGAACAGCGTATGACAGTTTCAGCGGCAAGTATCACTCGCCCGATGCGTAATATGTTTGGTTTTATTTATAACAACCGCCAAACGTCATTTACTGAGCGTTTTGTACTGCCTTACTTAAGTAATGGTGGTGAAAATCCAACGCTGGATAGCCGTAAAGTGTGCCGATTCTGCATTATTGTCGTGGTGGTTGTGGTGTTGTTCGTTCCTCTCATTTCAGGAGTTAGTCTCTAATGTCCCCACTTGAAATGCCAACTGCGGGTTGGATTGTATTAGCGATTGTCCAAGCTATCTTAATGTTGATGTTAGCGCCACTTGCGACAGGTTTCTCTCGCGTTATTCGCGCTAAAATTCATTCGCGCCAAGGGCCGGGTGTATTGCAAGACTACCGTGATATTGCCAAATTATTACGTCGTCAATCAGTAGCTCCAGCAAATTCTGGTTTTATTTTCTGGATCATGCCGTGGGTACTTGTAGTAACGATGCTATTAATTGGAATGGCGCTACCGACGGTTACGCAAGTGTCACCGTTTCCAATTTCGGGTGACATTATTACCGATATTTACTTGTTAGCGATTTTCCGTTTCTTCTTCGCATTATCAGGTATTGATTCAAACAGCATGTTTGCGGGTATGGGCAGTAGCCGTGAATTAACGCTGGGTATCTTAGTTGAGCCGATTTTAATTCTGGCGATTGTGGTGGTTGCGTTAAGTGTCGGTACAACTGACTTAGGTTATATCAGTCACGCATTAGCCAATAACACTTGGCATCACCCATTAACCATTATTCTGGCAGGTATTGTGTGTGCGTTTGCATTGTTTATCGAAATGGGCAAAGTGCCGTTTGATAGTGCAGAAGCAGAGCAAGAGCTACAAGAAGGTCCAGTAACAGAGTATTCAGGTTCTGCATTGGCAATGGTTAAACTTGGTTTAGGTTTAAAACAGCTGGTCGTTGCACAGCTATTTCTTGCGATATTTATTCCTTGGGGTAAAGCAAGCAGCTTGAGTTTTGGCGGCTTATTTTCTGCCACCATTATTCTGTTGATTAAACTGTTTGTGGTGTTCTTGATTGCAGGTCTGGTTGAAAACACCATGGCACGTGTACGTTTTACTCAAATTCATCGCACGATTTTCCCTGCGTTTTTGGTGGCTGTATTGGCACTGATATTTTTAATTTTTGGTTGGTAAGTAATAGATATGACAAACAATACATCTCAACAATTTCACTCGCAGCCACAAGCGGGTCGTATTGGTAAAAACTATGTCGATGGTGTGAATCATTTCTTTCCATCCGCGATTATTGATGAAGAGTGGCAAACAGAAAACCAAGTCACTATCACGGTTAAAATGACGTCGTTAGTTGAAGTGATGAAATGGCTTTATTACGATCAAGGTGGCTGGTTAACGGTTACGTTTGGTAACGATGAACGTACTTTAAACGGTCATTTTGCGGTTTATCACGCACTTTCTATGGAAGGTGAAGTGAAAAGCTGGGTAACGGTAAAAGTATTGGTTGATGCTAATAGCCAAGAGTTTATCTCTATTACGCCAACTATTCCTGCTGCGGTATGGGGCGAGCGTGAAATCCGTGATATGTACGGTTTACGTCCGGTAGGTTTACCTGATGAGCGTCGTTTAGTACTGCCTGATGATTGGCCTGAAAACCTGCACCCATTGCGTAAAGATGCGATGGATTACCGTCAGCGTCCACAACCAACCACTGAAACAGAAACTTACCAGTTTGATAACCAGCTAGGTAACGACAGCAACCGTATTGTACCTGTAGGTCCGCTGCATATTACCTCTGATGAACCGGGTCACTTCCGTTTGTTCGTTGATGGTGAAGACATTGTTGATGCCGATTACCGTATGTTCTATGTTCACCGTGGCATGGAAAAACTGGCTGAAACACGCATGGGTTACCATGAAGTTGCACAGCTAACTGACCGCGTATGTGGTATCTGTGGTTTTACTCACAGTGTCGGTTACAGCAATACTATTGAAAACGCATTATCGGTTGATGTGCCATTCCGCGCCAAGATGATCCGTACTGTATTGCTTGAAGTTGAACGTCTACACAGTCACTTATTAAACATTGGTCTATCAAGCCACTTTGTTGGGTTTGACTCTGGCTTTATGCAATTTTTCCGTGTTCGTGAAAAGACCATGGAATTGGCTGAACTACTAACGGGTGCGCGTAAAACATACGGCATGAACCTTATCGGTGGTGTACGTCGTGATTTTCTAAAACAGCAGCGCGTACAAGGTATTGCGATGGTGAAAGAAGTGCGTCAGAAGTTCTCTGAGCTGGTGGATGTTTTACTTTCAACGCCTAATATTGGTAGCCGTACTGAAGGCGTAGGTATTTTAACCAAGCAAGTAGCCCGTGATTTTAGCCCAGTAGGTCCATTGATTCGTGCTAGTGGTTTTAACCGCGATGTACGTACTGTGCATGGTCAATCATTAGAGTCATACGGCAGTGTGCCGATTGATATTCAAGTGATGGAAAATGGCGATGTATTCTCACGTGTGATGGTACGTGTACGTGAAGTATTCGAATCTTTAAATGTGATTGAATACGGTCTTGATCACTTGCCACCGGGTGCGATTCTAACCGAAGGTTTTGATTACAAGCCTAATAAGTTTGCACTTGGCTTTACTGAAGCCCCTCGTGGTGAAAACGTTCACTGGAGCATGACAGGCGATAACCAGAAGTTATTCCGCTGGCGTTGTCGTGCGGCTACATACGCAAACTGGCCAACATTGCGTTATATGTTACGAGGTAACACTGTTGCTGATGCACCGTTAATTATTGGTAGCTTAGATCCTTGTTACTCATGTACTGACCGTGTAACGATTGTTGATACTAAGAAACAGCGCAGTAAAACCGTTCCTTATAAAGCGATTGAGCAATACAGCATTGACCGCAAGAACTCGCCATTCAAGCTTTAGGAGGTCATGTGTTTAAGTTATTAAAAACGGTAATAAAAACAGGTTCAGTTACCATTAAATATCCTTTTGCTCCGATGGAAGTGAATGAAGATTTTCGTGGTAAACCAGAACTCGATGCTGATCAATGCTTATCTTGTGGTGCGTGTACACGTGCTTGTCCTGCTAATGCCTTGATCATGGAAACCGATACTAAAGCGGGTACACGTCGTTGGGAGCTTTCAACAGCGCGCTGTATTTTCTGTGGTCGTTGTGAAGAAGTGTGCCCAACTCATGCGATTAAACTGACTCAGAATTTTGAGTTAGCCGTGACCAGTAAAGCCGATCTTTATGATGAAGCAGTATTTACGTTAGCGAATTGTCGTCAATGTGATCGTCCATTCGTGGCGCGTAAGTTACTTGAATATGTCATCGATACCCTTGAGCACAGTGGCGTAACGGGTGAACAACTTATAGAACGTCGTAAGCAAATCGAAACCTGTCCTGAATGTCGTCGCAGCAACAATATGTTAGATAGCGAAAATGTCAGTCACCTACGTTACCTTGAGGAGCAAAAGTGAAAGGTATTAAACAACTAGTAGGCACAGCCCATACTCAAACCGTACCTGTTGAACTGCCACCCAATAGCCAAAAGCTAAAAGATGCGCTGATCAAGGAAATTCGTCGTTCAGCGTATGTCTACCGCGTTGACTGCGGTGGTTGTAACGCCTGTGAGATTGAGATTTTTGCAGCAACTACGCCTATTTTTGATACCGAGCGTTTTGGTATCAAAATTGTCGCTTCACCGCGCCATGCCGATATTTTGCTTTATACCGGTTCGGTAACTCGTGCAATGCGTGCGCCTGCGCTGCGTGCTTATGAAGCCGCGCCGGATCCAAAGATTGTGATTTCATACGGTGCATGTGGTTGTGATGGTGGTATTTTCCACGATCTTTATTGTGTATGGGGTGGTACGGATAAAATTGTCCCAGTAGATGTTTACATTCCGGGTTGTCCACCGACACCTGCCGCAACTATTTTTGGTTTTGCGGTTGCGTTGGGTTTGCTTGATCAAAAATTGAAAGCCAAAGTACATCAACCTGAAGAACAAAAGGCGAGTTTAAAACACACTGAAATTCCATTGGATATTAAAGTGATGATTGAACGTCAAGCACGTGTACTTGCAGGTTATGTACAAGGACAACGTATTGCCGATGACGTTATGAATGTACTCGCCACTTGTAGTGCCGATGATGTTGATCAAAAAATCAGTGCTTACCTTGCGACTAAAAATGATCCACGACTTACTGAAATCGTAAATATTTTACTGTCAAAGACCATGGCAGCACTCACTGGTTCTGAAGCGTGTCCTAGTGCACAGCAAGATCAAACATCATGCGGAGGTTGTCACCAATGAGTGATGTTTTAGCGGAATTAACACAATCTCGCCATTTTCAAGGTCACGTCTACTTTTATACATTAGGCCGTAAATTTGTTGATGAAAGCTATGATGTGCCTGAAGAAGCTAAACAGATCATGTACTACAGCTTGGCGATTGGTCACCATTTAGGCGTAGTTGATTGTCTAAAAGCCGTGATTGAATGTGAAGGCGATGAATATCTAACATGGATCAGCGGCTTGCCACAAGACGGCGAAGCGTTCAATAAAATGAAAGGCTATTTTGTGTTTGGTGAAATCACCATTTACCCTGAACACCTTAATATGTTGGCGTTAGCGTTTGATCGAATTGATACCTCGACTCAAAATGCACTATCACAGCAGTTAACCCGTGATTTTATTGCTGCGTTAGGTGACATTCACCGCGAGCCGACGATGTATATGATGATTCGAGGCATACGCTAACCATGTTACATGATGAAAATATGCTACATGAGGTGAAAATATGCTTCAGGAAGTGAATTTGTCGACAGTGATGGGCGAAAGTGTTTCTAACGATGATGTTGATTTATCGGTTAGTAATATCGTGCTTACTGTCGGTAATAGCATGATGGGTGATGATGGTGCTGGTCCATTATTAGCAAAAATGATCAAAGATAATCCGATTTCAGGATGGAGCGTGCTGGAAGGTGGCTCGATGCCTGAAGATTGTTTACATCTTATTCGTAAAGCGCAGCCCCAACGTGTGATTGTGGTGGATGCGGCGGATATTGGTGAACAAGCAGGCGAAGTGCGAATTATTGATCCAGAAACTATTGTCGATATGTATGTGGTTTCGACCCATAGCTTGCCGCTTAATTTTTTGATTGACGATTTAAAAACTTTTGTGCCAGAGGTTATTTTTGTTGGTATTCAACCAGCTATTGTGGCGTTTTCATTTCCGCTAACCGAGATGGTGCAAACCGCGGTTGAAACGATTTACCAGCGCTTACCTGAGTGGCAAGGGTCGGGTGGTTTTGAGCATTGTTGATGTTTATTGGTGGTGACTGTCGACATTGATTGTCGAAGGGTGTCGATAACCACTGACGAACAGTGTCGATACAATTGACGAAGTTAATGACTTTATCGACATTAATAAAAAAGGAAGTACTGCATTGCATGTACTTCCTTTTTTTTTAATTTAATTTCAGTTGGTTAAAAATAAATTAATGATTTCGTAATTTATGGCACAACTAATGCTTAAAAGGAATAGCAACATAAGACTATGTTGCGATGTATCGATATCAACAAGGTATAGACCATGAACCGGTTTGTTTTTGCAGATCCAAATCTGTGTATTGGGTGTCGAACCTGTGAAATTGCTTGTGTTGTTTCTCATCAAGCAGATGGCAAGCTAACAGGGGTTGCTCCCGCAGATTTTTCACCACGGTTGACCTTGGTGAAAAATGCGCATGTGACAACGCCCGTAATGTGCCGTCAATGTGATGATGCACCTTGTGCTCAGGTTTGTCCTAATAACGCTATCGTTTTAGAAGATGGCTATGTAAAAGTGATTCAATCACGCTGTATCGGGTGTAAAACCTGTGTCATTGCTTGTCCCTACGGTGCAATGAATGTCGTGACTAAGATGGTTGAAGAATCAAAAGGTGCATCGCTATTTAAGCGCATGGTACCTAAGTCTCAAGCATTGAAATGTGACTTGTGTTCTCATCGTGAAGCAGGTCCTGCGTGTGTGGAAGTTTGTCCTACTAGCGCAATTCAGATTATTGAAGCTGAAACATTGATTGAAACAAGCAAACAAAAACGTGAAGCAGCTGCGCTCAATGCTGCTGTAGCGATCACTCGCTAGTGTTATAAACCCTCGGTTTACAATACATATTAATAACAATTACAGCCAAAAGGTTAGTATGAAAAAATCAATTGTTGTTTGTCCCTACTGTGGTACTGGGTGCAAACTAAAGTTGGTTGTCGAAAATAACAAAGTCGTGGCAGCAGAGCCAGCAATGGGTCGTACCAATGAAGGCCAACTTTGTTTGAAAGGCTACTATGGTTGGGATTTTCTCAACGATACCAACTTATTAACACCACGCCTAAAGCAACCAATGATTCGCCGTACACGTGAATCAGCATTAGAAGCCGTGTCTTGGGATGAAGCTATTCAATTTGCCGGCGATAAGCTAATGGCAATTAAAAAGCAATATGGTCCAGATGCGATAATGACAACAGGTTCAGCCCGCGGTCCGGGTAACGAAGCCAACTATGTGATGCAAAAACTCGCAAGGGCGGTGATCGGAACCAACAATGTTGACCACTGTGCTAGGGTGTGACACGCACCATCAGTCTCCGGTCTGGAGACAACAGTAGGTAATGGCGCAATGAGTAACGCTATTCCCGAAATTCAACTTACTAAATGCTTACTCATTTTCGGTTACAACGCGGCTGATTCTCATCCAGTTGTAGCAAGACATATTCTTAAAGCCCGTGCAAATGGCGCTAAAATTATTGTATGTGACCCACGTAAGATCGAATCTGCGCGTGTTGCTGATCAATGGTTAGCGTTAAAGAACGGTTCGAACATGGCACTCGTTAATGCGTTAGCGAATGTGATTATCGAAGAAAACTTATACGACAAATCTTTCGTTGAAAATAATACTGAAGGTTTTGCTGAGTTCCGTGAAATTGCTTCACGTTACACACCTGAATCAGTAGAAGAAGTAACCGGTCTTAAAGCGGCAGATATTCGCTTGGCGGCACGTACTTATGCTGCTGCGCCTGAAGCGATGATTCTTTGGGGTATGGGTGTTACTCAGTATGGTCAAGCGGTTGATGTTGTTCGTGGTTTAGCAGGCCTTGCATTGCTAACGGGCAACTTTGGTCGTCCTGGTGTGGGTTGTGGTCCGGTTCGTGGTCAAAACAACGTTCAAGGTACCTGTGACATGGGTATGTTGCCGCACCAATTCCCTGGCTATCAAGACGTAAACATTGATGCCAATCGCGAAAAGTTTGAAAAAGCGTGGGGTGTTGAGCTTTCAGGTAAGCCGGGTTACCGCTTAACTGAATTAGGTCACAAGGTAAACGAAGGCGTTTGTAAAGCTTTCTATATCTTTGGTGAAGATCCAGCACAAACTGAAGCAGATCTAGCCGTAATGCGCGATACTATGCGCAAGATGGATCTTGTTATCGTACAAGATATCTTCATGACTCAAACAGCTGAATTTGCTGATGTGATTTTCCCTGCGACAAGTTGGGGCGAACATGAAGGTGTTTACAGCAGTGCTGACCGTGGTTTCCAACGCTTTTATAAAGCAGTGATCCCAACGGGTAATGTGAAGCCGGACTGGGAAATCTTTAGTTTGTTAGCAACGTACATGGGTTATCCTATGTCGTATAACAATACTGAAGAAATCTGGGATGAACTTCGTGCATTATGTCCTGATTATGCAGGTGTAACGTATGAGAAAATGGCTGATCTGAAATCTGTGCAATGGCCTTGTCCAACAGAAGATCATCCAGGTACATCTTACTTATTTAAAGATAACAAGTTCACTACACCATCAGGTAAAGGGATGTTTATTGGTGCTGATTGGCGTCCGCCGCTAGAGCAACCAGATGCTGATTACCCGTTAGTGTTGTCAACTGTGCGTGAAGTAGGCCACTACTCTTGTCGTTCAATGACAGGTAACTGTGCTGCGCTACAAACATTGGCTGATGAACCTGGTTATGTGCAAATGCATCCAGATAACGCCAAAGCATTGGGGATCGATGATCAACAATTAGTTTGGGTGTCTTCTCGCCGTGGTAAAGTTATCTCTCGAGCTAACTACAATGAGCGTGTTAATAAAGGTGTTGTTTACATGACATACCAATGGTGGATTGGTGCATGTAATGAATTAACCATTGAACATGTTGATCCTATTTCAGGTACGCCTGAATTTAAATATTGTGCTGTTAAAGTAGAAAATATTGATGATCAACCGTGGGCTGAAAATTATGTACAAACTGAGTACAGTAATTTGAAAGCACGCTTGAAAAACCATGTTAAGAATGCGTAAGTATATTGTTTGAATAAGACCTGTTAAGGTTTATATTTAATATATAGCAGCATAAATGAAATTAAGGTTTCCAAGATAAAAGATTGATTATTTTTATCTTGGTGCCTTATGTCATTTATTATCTAAATAACTATCCTGATTTATTTTTTAGCTCAAAAGATTGGTAATATTGTTACTTTTATTTTAGTGATGTTATTGTTAATAATTATTGATTGATATAGATCAATACTTGGTTGTTAAAATACTTGAGAATTGTATAACAAATGATTGAGTTATTAATCACTATTTGAGTCATATTATCAGCAAGAGTTAATGTCAGAATGGAAAACTTTGAAAGCGATTTAATGATTTTTTCTAAGGCATTATTGTCTATTAATGATATATCGGGTGTGATAAATTTTCTAAATAATGAAAGTTTGTTATTCATCGATGCCGATCGTGTTAATATTATTTTAAAAGATGATATAAATGCGCAATCAATACTATACTACCAAGATGCGGATAAAAACTTCCAATGCTATGATTATTCAGAAGATAATCTAAGTCTTCATCATGTTGTGTCGTGTGAGTATAGTCATTATATTAATGGCGAAGAACTTTATCGAACATTTCCTCAATTATCTCTTCATCCGGCATACACTAATATTCAAACTTATTGTAAAATACCGCTGCTAATAGCCAATCAGCAGTTAGGCGCGATTGAATATATTAATCTCCGTTTACCTAGTTATGATGATGTAGAAAAACAATTTAAACTGTTCAATAATATGGTTGCTGCAATGGTCGAACATATTCTTGAGCATCAAGTTGCTTCATCGTTAACGCAACAATTAAGTAACGAACATAAGAACTATCAATTTTTAGTTGATATTACCAATGCTGTTATTAATCAAAGTTCAAAAAAAGAACTAATTAGAACGCTATTAGGCTTTTTATTTCAACGTTTTGGGATGAATGAATTATCAATAATACAATCTCAAGATGGCCATTATAACCAATATTCTGGTGGTGCTATTGACGGCGGCATTGATTATCAATGTCATTTTTTTACCGATGACAGCATGATCAAAAATGCGGTTGAAAATAATAAAGCCGTAATTTTAACCGCTGCTGATATTTATAAATTAAAACGGGATGATAATAGTCCTTATTTCTCATCACTGGCGAAAAGTGCGTGTGTTATGCCAATGATATTTAGAGGTTTAACCATCGGTTATATCTGTTATGTCAAGGCAGTAGAAACACAATTTCAATCGAGTGAGATTGAGTTATTTAAACAAATATCAGCGCGGGTCGCATTAGCGATGCACAGTATTAAAGTGCATCAGTCGGCCATTCCGCATCGACCTCAAACTAAGTTTATCAGTATTGAGGATAGCTATGATGAGCATGCCATTTTTGATGACATTATCAGTCAAAGTGAAGTGATGAATAAAGTGCTAGAGCAAGTGGCATTAGTCGCAAGTTGTGATAGTACCGTATTGATTTTAGGGGAATCAGGTACTGGCAAGGAATTGATTGCACGTGCGATCCATAAAATGAGTCATCGCAGTAAAACTGACATGGTAAAAATGAACTGTGCAGCGATCCCGAGTGGTTTATTTGAAAGTGAATTGTTTGGTCATGAGCGCGGAGCATTTACAGGTGCGGTTACTCAACGTGTGGGGCGATTTGAACAAGCCCATAAAGGTACGCTATTTCTTGATGAAATTGGTGATATGCCATTGGAGTTACAACCTAAGTTATTACGTGCCTTGCAAGAAAATGAAATTGAGCGTGTTGGTAAAAATCAGCTAATCAGTGTCGATGTACGGATAGTGGTCGCGACCAATGTTAATTTATTGCAAATGGTACAACAGAAACAATTTCGTAACGATTTGTATTATCGCTTAAATGTTTTTCCGATTGAGATACCGCCGTTACGTGAACGAGCAGAAGATATTCCCTTATTAGTTAAACATTTTACCCGTGAACTTGCCAAGAAAATGGGTAAAACCATTACTTCGATTGCGGTGGAAGACATGGCGATTATGCAGCAATTCTCATGGCCGGGTAATGTACGTGAATTGCGTAATGTGATTGAACGTTCGGTTATTTTAACCCGTGGTCAGGTGCTTAATGTCCCTATTCAAGAGTTGGTGCCGTTACCGCCAAAAGGGATCGATACACCTGTCGAGTCGATTGAGCCGCAAGTTGTGCGAGTTAATCAGGTTAAATCGACACCAGCGGTGATTGATCGACAGATGATAGTGGATACTTTAATCAGTTGTCATGGTGTCATCGCTGGACCTAATGGGGTCGCAAATCAATTGGGGCTAAAACGAACCACGTTATTGTCTCGTATGCAAAAAATGGGTTTGAATAGCCAAGATTATCGTTAATTAGCTGAATGTGATAAACAAAATTTTATAAACAAACAGTGATTGTCGTAATAAATATGACGTAATAAATAAGTAAAGGAAAAAGATGTTGACCACCTTAGAAGCGTTACCGGAATCGATGTTTTGTAATGCAAGCGAACGTTCTATTGTACGTTACCGTAAAGGCAAAAGTGATTGCTGTGAACTTGACTACATCATTGAAGAAACGCCGGTTGCGATTGCTTTTAATGGTGTCGCTTACACCGTAATGATGTGTACGCCAAATGACTTAGAACAGTTTGCGATTGGCTTTTCGTTATCAGAAGGGATCATCGATCATCATCGTGATATTCATGATATTGAAATGATGCCTACCTGTGATGGCATCAACATTAATGTCACGATTGCCAATCGCTGTGTGGCGCGTTTACAACAAAAACGTCGTTCTCTTGCTGGACTAACAGGTTGCGGCATTTGTGGTGAAGAAAAATTAGAAACAGTATGCCGTGCATTAGATCCTGTGCCGTCATCAGTACAGTTTGATTTAGGTTTCCTTGATCCTGTCTTACAACAATTATTACGTAAACAGCAATTAAATCAGTTAACTGGCTCTGCTCATGCGGCGGTATATATCAACCAACAAGGTCAAGTAGAAGCTATTTTTGAAGATGTAGGTCGTCATATTGCACTGGATAAATTGGTGGGTTGTATTCATCAGCGACAGTTAAGGGGTGGTGCGGTATTAGTCACAAGTCGTGCCAGTTTTGAAATGGTTCAGAAAGCCGCATCTGCAGGGGTTGAAGTGCTGTTAGCGATTTCATCAGCAACTAAAATGGCGGTTGATCTGGCGGAAAAACTTAATCTGACGTTATTGGGCCATTGTCGTAATGGTCGCGCAGATGCTTATGCGCATCCTGAACGTATTACAGGGATGATTTAATAACGCTTAGGTATTGAATTTACGGTTAATAAGTACGTCTCCCTAGTACTTATTAGCAATAAATCCCCCGTTAAAGCGGGTTTTGATTCTATGACACTAAGGATAAAAATAAATGAAATTTAAACATATTGTTGCCAGTGCGCTTACTCTTTTTTCACCCATTGTTTTAGCACACCCTGGTCACATTGGTCCTCATACTACAACGGGTTTTATGACCGGTTTTGTGCACCCATTTACTGGCCTTGATCACTTATCTGTAATGATTGGTGTCGGTTTACTGGCAGCATTGATGGGCGGTAAAGTTGTTTCACGTCTACCAATGGCGTTTATTGGGATTATGGTCGTTGGCGGTGCATTAGGTGTTGCTGGTATGGTATTACCGGGCATTGAAATGGGCATTGCTTTATCTGTAATTGGTATGGGCGCAATGTTATTGGCTGGCGGTCGTATGTCTGAGAAATTGGCAACGGGATTAGTAATGGCTTTTGCATTATTCCACGGCATGGCACACGGTATGGAAATGCCGCTTGATGCACAAGCGATGGAATACTTTAGTGGTTTTGTTGTAGCAACTGCAATCTTACATGTATCAGGCATTGCATTAGGTAAGTTAGTCATGACATCAGCAGTAAACCAACGTGTGATGCGTGTGGTTGGGATTGTTATGGCAGCGTTTGGTGGCATTTTAATGCTGTCGTAATTTAGCTGGATAATCACAGTGAAAGACAACTTTGCACGACAATATATTCATATTACCGGCATTGTACAAGGGGTCGGTTTCCGCCCCTTTGTCTATCAACTGGCGCTACAATATGCGTTAGTTGGATGGGTAATCAATGATTCGGAAGGGGTGAAAATAGAAGCTCAAGGTGATACTAAAAACCTTGAACACTTTATTATTGCACTTGAGCAACAAGCACCGCCTTTAAGCCGTATTGATCACGTAACGGTGACATCACTCCCGTTGTGGTTAGCTCCTGAAAAACCCACTTTGTTTAGTATCGAGAAAAGTCAGCACTGTGATAGCACCAGTGTATCTGTTTCTCCTGATCAAGGGCTTTGCGATGCCTGCAAACAAGACATTGCCGATCCTACCTCGCGTTATTACCAATATCCTTTTACCAATTGTACCCATTGTGGCCCTCGCTATAGCATTACACGTGCGTTGCCGTACGATCGAGTGACCACCAGTATGGAAGGTTTTGCTTTATGTTGCGATTGCCAGCAAGCGTATGAAAACCCACTTGATCGCCGTTACCATGCCCAACCAATAAGTTGTGCAGTGTGTGGGCCGTGGACACGCTTTATTGATTACAGCCATAATCATAATTTTTCATCAGCTGCGCTAAGCCATAGTGCCGAGTTAATTCAGCAAGCCGCGATTAATCAATTAGCCAAACGTCTTCAAACGGGCGCTGTGGTTGCGATTAAAGGATTAGGTGGTTTTCATCTTGTTTGTGATGGTACTCATGCTCAAGCTGTTGCGAAATTACGCCAGATTAAACATCGCCAACAGAAACCATTAGCGGTAATGGTTGCTGATATTGAGACTGCACAGCAATTGGTGGTAGGTGAGCCGATTGAATGGCAAGCATTAGATTCTCAAGCACGTCCGATTGTGCTAATGAACAAATCTCAAATCCCAGCCTCGATGAGTGTTAATTCTACCAATCTCGCGGTTAATGTTGCGATGAATGTAGCGCCGAATGTACCTTATTTAGGGGTTATGCTGCCTTATACACCTTTACACTATTTATTGTTCACCGCATTAGCTGAAATTAATGCAACCGCAGTGTTAGTGATGACCAGTGCTAATGTTTCAGGGATGCCAATTGCGACTGAGATCCAGCAAATCGAACAGCAATTTTCAGGCACGATTGATAGTGTCCTTGATCATAATCGTCCGATTGTTCATGCCTGTGACGACAGTGTGGTTCACTATACTGGGGGCAAAATACGTACTCTGCGTATGGCGCGTGGTTATGCGCCTTATAGTCAATTTGGCAATAAAGCCGAGACAATAACGCTAGCATTAGGTGCACAACAAAAATCCACTATCGGATTAGCATTACCGCAGCAATGGGTATTATCGCCTTATATTGGTGATCTTAATAATCTCGATACTGAGCAGCGCTATTTACAAACCGTGGCTGATTTACAAGCCTTATATCAGGTGACTGCACCACAAGTTGTCTGTGATAAACACCCTAGTTATTACTCGACTGCTTATGCAAAACAACTGATCACCGCTTCTGAAACGCCAGTAGAACTACTGCAAGTTCAGCATCATCATGCGCATATTTTAGCAGTAATGGCGGAGTTTAATCTCACTAAACCGGTACTTGGCTTTACCTTTGATGGTACAGGTTGGGGTGATGATGACACCGTATGGGGCGGGGAGGTCTTATTAACATCATGCCAAGATTATCAACGTATTGGTCATTTACGTCCCTTCCGGCTTATTGGTGGTGAGCAAGCGATTAAAGAGCCTGCGCGGTTATTACTGGCAATGTTACTTGAGTGCTATGAGGTTGATGATATTAAGTCAATGCAGTTAAGTGCTTTTTCAACATGGACTGAAACGCACTTTAATAATCTGTATCAGTTATGGCAAAGTGGCAGCCGTTCACCTTATACCTCTTCAATCGGTCGATTTATTGATGCGTGGGCGTGTCTATTAGGCTTGGTCGATAAGGTTAATTATGAAGGTCAATGTGGGTTGTTATTAGAACAAGCTGCTAAGCAGAATACCTATTATATTCCATTATCGTTTCAGATTACAGCCGCTGGTATTATTGATTGGCAGCCTTTGTTTGCCCACGTATTACCGCTTGTTGGTGAGATCCGTGATGATCGACGTCAAACATGGATCAATAGTTTAGCGCATGGTGTATTGACGGCTATTGCAAAAATGATTGCCACTATTGCTAAACAGCATCCTAGCCATGCGGTTGTTCTCGGCGGTGGCGTGTTTCAAAACCGAGTTTTAGTTGATCAGATTTATCACCAATTCTCAGGTCAATCACAGCCGGTGTATTGTGGTGAAAAACTGCCGTCAAATGATGGTGCAATTGCCGCAGGACAATTGTGGTATGCACTTCACTATTCCCATCTTCATTCAACCATCGAGTCAGAGGCACTGTAACAATGCATGAATTATCACTGAGTATAAATACGGTTGATACCGTGGTTGAACAAGCACAAAAACAAGGTTTTAAACGTGTGATAAGTGTGACATTAGCGATTGGCACACTGTCATGTATTGAACATCAGGCATTAGCGACAGGGTTTGAATTTGCGAGTCGTGGCACTATTGCAGAAGATGCCCAATTAAAGATTGAATCCGTTGCAGCGCGAGTTTGGTGCTTAGATTGTCAACAACATGTAGAAATTCCAGAGCGTGGCGTGAGTTGTCCGCGTTGTCATGGTTATCAACTTAAAGTTGAAACTGGAGAAGAATTAATGATTAAACATATCGAGGTTGAATAATATGTGTAATGTATGCGGTTGCGGCGATAGCCGAATTGAAGGTCACTCTCACGAACATCATGATCACAGCCATGATGATCATCATCACAATGAACATTCACACCAGCATAATGATCATCATCCAGTAGCAGATGTGCCACAATCAGTTGTGATCCATCACCATTATCACCATCAAGGTGATGTTCATCATCATGTTCATTATACGTTGCCTGCTGGCACCATGCCTCAGCAAGCCGCACATGGACATCATCATGAGCATGAAAATGATCACGCACATTCACATGATCACGACCATAACCATGATCATCATGCCGATCATCACCATCATCAAGTACAGCATCAACCTGAGCGTTTAGAAACGGGTGATTTACACTATGGTAAAGGTGAAGCGGAAGTGCATGTTGCCGGTGTATCACAGCGACAGTTATTAACATTAGAGATGGATATTTTAGGTAATAATAATCAGCTTGCAGCGCATAACCGCGAGCATTTTATTGAGAACCGTCAATTAGTACTTAATCTTGTTTCAAGTCCAGGGTCAGGTAAAACGACGTTATTAACCGAAACCTTGATGAAATTAAAACATCAGTGTGCTTGCGCAGTGATTGAAGGTGATCAACAGACAAGCAATGATGCTGATCGTATTCGTGCGACAGCTGTGCCCGCTATTCAAGTTAATACAGGTAAAGGGTGTCATCTCGATGCTCAAATGATCCATGATGCTTATCATCAATTAGCGATCAATGAACCTGGATTTTTGTTTATTGAAAATGTCGGTAATTTAGTCTGTCCTGCCAGTTTTGATCTTGGTGAAGCGTCTAAAGTTGCGATTTTATCGGTGACGGAAGGCGAGGATAAACCTCTTAAATATCCAAATATGTTTGCAGCTGCTGATTTAATGATCATCAATAAAATCGATCTGTTGCCTTATGTTGATGTCAATATAGAAGATTGTGTCGCTAACGCCCGTAAAGTGAATCCTAATATTCAAGTGATTAAGCTTTCAGCCAAAACAGGTGAAGGGATGGACGCATGGCTTAACTGGTTAAACGAAAATCGACAGCAATTGTAATTAATTTCTGCTATTTATACTTATAAGTTTGCTGTGTATATCATTTTTATATATGCAGCATTTTTTTGTATTTTTAATGTATAACCTATATATATATCTAATTAGTGATAACGCTCAAAAAATCGTTTAAAGAGACAAATTATTACTATCATTTTTTTGATTTTTCTATAGAATCCCGCGCACATTAGCTAGCAGAGCTGAAGCGCGTACTTGCGTTATGTCTCTCATTAGCGATAATTTTGATGATAAACAACGTAAGTAGCCAATGAAAACACACACCTTTGTTGCAGCAGCAGTATTATTATCAGGCTGTGATATCACTACTGAAACACGCCAACCACCTACAGCAAATGATATTGAAATGTGCCAACAGCGTATTGCTGTTAAAACGAATTATGCTATCACTGCGATGTCAGACAATAGCTTGGATAATAAATCGCAAGATAACCGTAATTGGGTATATGTTAATTATCAAAAAAATAATAATCGTGGCTATTTGAAATTTCGATGTAATGAAAATTATGTTGAAGTCTGGGCCTCAGGTGCTGCGATGTGGACTAGCTTATAATTGATTTTTAAGGTGCTCGTATCATGATTGGTACGAGCATTTTTTTATGGGGTTAGATTGTACATTAAAGATGTGCGGTCGTAATCAGTGTAGGAAACAGAGTCGTGCACTGATAATGAATCACATACTCCCCATTGCTTGAAAGAGCTAAGAAATAGAGTAACTCATAGCAGTGTTTTTTCTTCACAAAGTTTTCAATGGTTTTTAATGCAATCGCATTACTCAGTGTCATAGGAAGATCGTAATATGGCGTTATAAATAAGCGTTTATCATCTTCAATTTGTGGCACGACTTCGGTTATCTTTTTATTATTATCCACCACTTGTGGCGTATTAGTTTTTGTTAGTGGGTGCTTTATGACTTGTTGAAAAACACGATAACGTTCATATTCCGCCCAACAAGATAAGATATTACCAAATAACGTGATAGCTTGTTTTTCAATTTCAATATAATACAAAGCAAGGTTATCTAGAGGGACAATGCCATTAATAGTTTGTGCATAATCACTGGTAATGCATTGATATAGATTATCTGTTTGGTAAGGCATTAAGTGATTAATCGTTTCTATTCGTGCAGTGACTAATGTAGCAAAGAAGTCAGCATCATCATGTAAATGGATATGTTCATCAATAAATTGGAAAAAGTTTTGCTGTATTGTTGATTGATGATTAGTACATAAAGGGATGGCTGAATTTATAATGACATTAGTGTACATTCAATAATATGCTCGATCAAAAAAAGGGGTTAATGGATGATAAGTAATACATTAATCAAATAATGCATTTATATGTATATAGTGTGATTGTTGTCAAATAAAATCGATGTATATTTTTCCATTTGTGTATTATGTGCCATTTTAGTATTGATAAGCAATACTTGTATGTTATAAAAGTATTTTCGATAGGGGTTTTTTATTGAATCAATGAATACGGGAATCTTAACCTGTCGTTTCATATCCATATCTATGGCTTTCAATGATGACATTCATCGCAAAAATAATGCGGCTTTAAATAGTGTTAAATATTTATTTGTGATCACACCTGATTCGTTTTTATTTACTATTCTCATTATTTAATTAGTCGCTATTATAGGGAAGTACTTTTTTAAATACTGATGCCATAAGATTTAGATTTGGATAAAACAATACCGTGCAGGTATTGTTTATTTTATTGATGTTAAAGGAATAATATGAGTAAATTTTTTTGGCTTGCTTGGACTTGTGTTGCAATGTTACCTGTTCATGCAAATGCATCTGAATGGAATTCTTCAGGGATTGATGGGCATTATGTTTTATCGTCCTTGATTGATGAGCAAAAGGGACAGCAAAAAGTTTTTTTTTCGCTTTATAAGGCAAAATATAATAACAATGGCTTTGAGCGTTTTTTGAGTCAGTGCAATAAAAATGGTTTTGATAAAACAGTTTTAATGACCATTAATGGCCAAGAAGTGCAAATGGATAAGATTTGTCGTAGAACTGAAGACAGCAAAAATTATTGGGTTTATACACCAACAACAAATGAAGGTTTAGCATTTTTAATTACTCAATTTAAATATACCGAAACGGTTAATGTCCATAAAGTCTTCGTTAATATATATAACCAAGAAACAGAATTAGAATTTAAGATTTCTGCTCAAGGGTTTGTTGAGGCGTGGAAGAAATCAGAACAGATACTTTAGTATGAATGTATACGTGTGAAGTTATATATAAATAAAGTTAAAAATGATATTAATGTTTTTGATATCATTTTTATTTTATGATTAAAATACACATTACAATAAAACTTTATATATGTATTTGGTGTTAATTAAGAATAATATAGGTATTAATTGCTAAATAAGATACTATTGGTATCAAGGATTATATGTTTTTAACGGATAAATTTTCAATGGTAAATTATAGGTTGAACATTATGAGTTTATTTGTTTGTAATTAAATATTTATGTTTAAAATCAGTGAGTTAAATTGATAGTCCGTTTGTTTTTATTTGTGTGTGGTTATGATTAAATTTTCTAGATTGTTTGTAATGATAGTAATCTCTTTTTTTATTGCTTTTAATTTTACGGAAACAAAAAAAGACAAACTTGAAAATGAAGTTGAACAATATTTTAGATACTTAACGGATACTATTTATAGATATCAAATTAATGTATTTAATTCAAAAATAGTAAAAGATGAGTATAATAAACCTAAAGGCTTATTATACTTTAATACACCTACCATTGATGAAAAAACAAAAAATATATCTGTAAACATAGACAATTTTTTTCGTTTAATTAATGAAAATAAAATAATTCAAGGTAATGTATGGAAAGTAGCAAATATTTACCCTAATTATATGTATATCAAACCATATAGTGATAAGTGTAAAAATAGGTCAGGTGACAAGATAGTAAACTGCAAACAATATTTCGATTATTTATTAAAAAAAGAAAAAATCAAACGTAATTTAGAACAATCTAATTTAACGGTATATGAAAC
>NZ_MSCQ01000002.1:707739-741434 GCF_002954725.1 Photobacterium phosphoreum | reverse complement strand
ACTATGAAACAATGAAAGTATATGGACCCTATTATAAAGATAAAATAAAGGGTGGAATAATTACAGTATATTATCCATTATATTTTGATCGGAAAATAGATTCTATATTATTGTTAGATATAAAGGCAGATTTCTTAAAAGATTTTTTACATGATTTTAATGGGGAAAATTTCACAAATTTTAGTCTAGATAAAAAGATAAAACTTAATGAATTTATTTTTAATATTATAGCAAAACAGAAGTATTTTGATCCAATGAAAATTCCAATCCAAAGAAGTTATTGGTTTTTCTCATTGATATGTCTTGTTATTTTCATATTCTTATTTGTGACATATGAGTTTATATTGTTTTTACGTGAAAATATAAATGACAATAAGAAAGACAAATTAACTGGCCTCTATAGGAAAGATTGTTTCAATGATACTAAATATAGTGTTAGTTGTATTATTATTATAGATATTGATTATTTTAAAAATATTAATGATACTTATGGTCATCAAGTAGGTGATATTGTATTAAAGGAAGTTTCTGATCGAATCAGGTATTTTATTAGTAAAACTGATATAGGAATTCGATGGGGTGGAGAAGAATTTGTTATTTTATTAGGTGAAGAAATAGATATTAAACAATTAAAAATAAAGCTTAATCAATTATTACATGCTATAAGTGATATCAAAATATGTAATATAGATGTCACTATATCTATTGGATCTTTTTTATCGCCAAATAAAATCATCTTAGCTAATGCGTTTAAATCTGCCGATGAAGCTCTTTATGAATCAAAGCGTACTGGAAGAAATAAGTATACAATTCTTATGAATTAACTAACCACATATTTCATGTGGGTAAGTATTAGTATAAATGATAGGTGAAGTAATTAATTCTAAAGATAAGCAAGTATTGAGTGTCGTTTTTAATATATAAAATAATCAGTTATGGATTATTCAGCGAGACCTAAATATTAAGAGACAATAAGCCTGGATAGTTATTTTATTATATAGCCTAGCTGAGTGGCAAAGAAGAGAAAATTGGAGCAGATAACGGGAATCGAACCCGTGTCATTAGCTTGGGAAGCTAAGGTAATACCATTATACGATATCTGCTTGATGTAGTAACCATAAGCTCTTGTACGAATCTGGTCAACATAATTATTTGTTAATACTCGAATAAGTGTAAAAACAGGAATGATATGGGCTATTTCAAATATCCGTTGTTCAAAATAACAGCAATTGTTATGCTGTACATCATTAATTGAGCTATTAGTCAGTATAATTATATTTTATACATCATATTTTTATTTGTTTTTCACCTTAAATTTACGCTATTCACAACATAAACTGTAACAGGATGTGTGTATTAAGTTGTAAGTTATATTCATATTTTTGAATATGTTTTAGGATACGCGCATATGAATGTCACCATTACATGTATGAATACCATTTGGTGATTTTATTTTACTTTTTAACACGCCCTGAAGTATTAATAATGAAGTTTAAAATAACCCCATCGAGTTTAGCAATAATCATTTCTTTAGTATTGACCTTGGTTGCGATTGAATTGTTTTTTTTAAGCGAAAAAAAACAATTTGAGCTACAAAATAAGAAAAACAATTTAGCTTTAGAGCAATGCGTCTCAAAAATTATAAATAATGAAATTAATGATATGGTTGTAAGCTTAAAAACGTTTAATACTTTATTTAAATTAAATAACTACGATCCTGTTAAATTTGAATCTTTAGCTGAAGAAGTAATAGCAGCAAATAAAACGATTTCAGAATTACAATTCGCGCCACAGGGGATAATTAAAATGACCTATCCTCATTCACTCGTTAATTCTGCAGTTGGGCATAATTTAAATCGTTTAAAGAAAAGAAAGCAGGGTGTCTCGCTATCAATAAAAAGTAGAACATTTACTTTGATTGGCCCGGTTAAATTAATTCAAAATAATAAGTTATCCTTCATATTAAGATTACCTATTTTTAATGATAATTTAGATTTTTCTGGCTTTGTTATTGCTATTAGTGATATTGATACTTTTAGTGAAAAGTTAAACTTTAAGGACTTTTTATATAAAGTTGAAGGTTTTAACCCTGATGGCGAAATGTTAACAATTTTTGATAATCGAATCGATAAATCTGATGATCTTGTTAATGTTTTCAATGTTGAGGTTCCTAATGGCCAGTGGGTTTTTTCAATAACAAGCGTTGACTATAATACTTTTAATTTAAATGTTATTCGTTGTTTATTATATTTAATTGTTGGTGCTTTTTTGTTTTATATTTATAAGCGTGAACATGATATAACATTAAAAAATATGCTAATTATTGATAGTAATAATATGTTAAGGCTGGTCTCTTTTACTGATGAACTCACGAAGGTTGCTAACCGTAGATATATGAATGAAAAAATGGATATTATATTTTCATCTGATATTACTTTGACGCATAGTCTTGCTTTTTTAGATATCGATCATTTTAAAACAGTGAATGACACTTATGGCCATGATGCTGGTGATGAGGTTTTAAGAATATTTGCTGATATCTGTATTAATAATATACGCTCCACTGATGTCTTTGCTCGTTGGGGAGGAGAAGAGTTTATATTATTTATGGATAATACTAATAAAGATCATGCCGAAGAAGTCTGCTTACGTATTTTAAGTGCTATTGAGCAACATCCCTTCTTATTTGGAGAACAGACAATCCGTATTACTACTTCAATTGGGTTAACAGAATTTTCGCCACCCAATGATCAAATAGAAGCGGTACTTAAACATATTGATGAAGCACTTTATTGTTCTAAAAAGAGTGGCCGTAACTGTATTACTATTCTATAAAACAACAATAGTATTAACTGTTACTTGGCAGTTAATACTTCAAGTAACGCATCTTAGGTTGATAGTAAGCGAGACATGCCAATAGCATTGGAGCCGTAGCTTGTAGGTACGCGAAGCGAATCATCAATAATAAAATTAAATTTCTTCCAAAATGAAGCTGAATTTTGAACCGAAATTAATGAGACTGACTGATAATTCATTGTCTTTAGCACTACCAATAAATGGTTGATCAATAAAGAAGGCAGTCCTTGTCCTTGTGATGCAGGTGCAATCGCTAAATCATGAAGATGTAAATGCGTATTGTCTATGTGTAAGGTTGATTGATTTAACTGAGGCAGAGATTTTTTATCGCAAGGATGACTAATCAGATAGCCGACAACATGGTGATCATCATTAATACATACCAAACATGTTTGTGGTGATATCGCTATTTTCGTTTTTAAAACAGCCATAGATTCGGAATAATCATCACCATAAGCTAAATACTGAATATGTTTTATTTGATGCCAATGTGATGATGTTATGGGGCTTATCTTCATATTTTTCTCTTATTGGTTATTTTCCTATTTATACATAGTGCTTATAACCGATGCAATGAGATTACTATGGTTGTTAATAAATCAATTGTAACCAAAGTTGTATTTGTTACAATTGTTATGTTATAACATAACCAGTTGTGGCGATGGCGTCACTTTATGGTCTTTCTGCTAAATAATAAAAGAATAGAGTAATGATTCGTCAACAAAATCCTTCAACCACGCACACTAAATGTAATGATATAACATATCATAATAAGTCAAGTTATCGTAATTCCTTGTTGTTAACCGGTGTATGCCAACGGAGTGTTATTGGTTTGGCGATAATTATTTTCTTGTGGTGGGCGTTATTTTATTTTATTTAGGTATCAGTATGATTTCATTATCTAATTTTACATTCTTTTACCGTCATAATATTGCGCTCGATGCTATATCTTGCACTATTAATGATGGTGATTTAGTTGCTATTGTGGGTCCGAATGGTGCAGGAAAATCAACGTTATTAAAAGCACTTATGAAGCAAATAACGCCGACGACAGGAGAGGTATGTTTGGGGCTGTACACAATGAAAGACATCGCTTATTTGCCGCAGAGTAGCCACATTGATCGTAATTTTCCAATTACAGTTGAAGAGTTTATTTCTGCGGGTGCTTGGCGTCGTAGTTCATTTTGGCGACGATTTACACAAGAAGAATATCATAAAATGGCTCAAGCATTAGTGACTGTACAGCTGTCAGGTATGGAAAAACGTCAGATTAGTGAGCTATCAGGCGGGCAGTTTCAGCGGATGCTATTTGCTCGAATGCTACTTCAGGATGCTCAAATATTATTATTAGATGAGCCTTTTGCCGCGATTGATGCACAAACATCAGAAGATTTAATGGCGGTAATAAAACGTTGCCAGCAACAAGGTAAAACCGTTATTGCTGTTATGCACGATTTATCGTTAGTTGCCCGCTATTTTCCGACTACGATTCTGATTGCAACACAGTTAGTCGCGAGTGGTGATACTAAAACAGTGCTTCAAAGTTATTATTTACAGCAAGCAGGATATCAAGCTTATCTCACTCCTTGCTTTGATAAAATTCAATCTTTATCGACATTATCCCCTATAGCAATGGACGTGCAGCAGGAATGTGGTCATGACTGAGGTAATACACTTTTTAACTCAACCTTTTAGTGATTTTAATTTTATGCAACGTGCCCTATGGGGATGCTTATTATTGAGTATTAGTGGGACACCAATCGGGGTCTTTTTAACCTTGCGGCGAATGAGCTTAACTGGCGATGCAATGTCACATGCCATCCTGCCTGGGGCTGCAATTGGTTTCTTAATTTCAGGGATCTCTGTGACTGCCATGACGATTGGTGGTGTGATAGCGGGGTGCATTGTGGCTATTTTAGCCGGTATTGCAGCACGACATTCAAAAGCAGAAGAAGATGCAAGTATGGCCGCTTTTTATTTATTGTCGTTGGCATTAGGCGTACTTATTATTTCTTCAAAAGGCAGCAATATGGATTTATTGCATGTCTTATTCGGTTCGACATTAGCGCTTAATAATGCCGCGCTAATTCTACTGACGTTAATTGCTTCAATAACAGTGCTTACTTTAGCGGTGCTTTATCGCCCTTTGGTGATGGAGTGTGTTGATCCTGCGTTTTTTAAAACAGTCAGTAAACTCAGTGGCGTTGCCCATTATGGTTTCTTATTGTTATTGGTGCTTAATCTTGTTGCTGGCTTTCAGGCTCTGGGTACATTAATGGCAGTCGGATTAATGATCTTGCCAGCAACCATTGCTCGTTTTTGGAGTGGTCGTTTAGGTGGCATGTTTATCATTGCTTTCGTTGCCTCTATTACTAGCTGTTATATCGGTTTAATTCTTTCATATTATTTAGGTTTTGCGACTAGCCCATCAATTGTATTGGTGATGGGTGGGTTGTATTTGTTGTCACTATTATTTGGCCGCCAAGGTGGCATGATTTTTAAAAATTGGAGTAAAGGTTAAGATGTCAATGAAGTATTTCTGGAATAAAAAAAATATTATTACTGTGGTGGTATTAAGTTTAGGAGTGAGTTCATCAGCAATGGCTGATACCAAAATTCCTGTTGTTGCAAGTTTCTCTATTTTAGGCGATTTAGTATCGCAAGTCGGGGGCGATCACGTAACAGTGAAAGATTTAGTCGGGGTTAATGGTGATGTTCATACTTATAGTCCTGCACCAATGGATGCTGTGGCTGTGAAAGATGCACAGTTAGTGGTGATCAATGGACTTGGACTTGAAGGGTGGTTACCAAGGTTAATGGAGTCTGCTCATTTTAAAGGCATTGAAGTGGTAGCGTCAAAGGGAATTAATACGTTAACTTTAGCGGAAGAAGGGTGTGATCAGCATCACTCGGCAGCTAAAGAAAGTTGTGACCACCATAATCATCACCACCACGGCGTATATGATCCTCATGCATGGAACAGTGTCACTAACGTTAAGATTTACGTGAAAAATATTGAAGCGGGGTTGATGAAGATAGATCCGGCACACACAAGTGATTATCAGCATAACGCTCAGGCTTATTTGCAAAAGTTGGATAAGCTGCAACTTGATATAAAACAGCAGTTTGCCAAGATCCCTGTATCGCAACGCGTTATTGTGACCTCGCATGATGCGTTTCAATATTTCTCACGTGATTATGATGTGACCTTTTTAGCACCTCAAGGAACAAGTACGGATGCTGAAGCCAGTGCTGCTGATGTTGCCAAAATCATAAATCAAGTACGTGATGATCATGTGCGTGCTGTTTTTATTGAAAACATTACTGATAATCGCATGATAGAGCAGATCAGTCAGGAAACAGGGGCTAAAATAGGGGGTAAATTATATTCAGATGCCTTATCTGGACCTAATGAACCAGCCAGTTCGTATATTAAAATGATGGAACATAATACTGCTACTATTTCAAATGCGTTAAAGTAATAGTAAACGCATTTTAATAACAAAATATTAAAGATGTTTTAATTTAAGATGAATTAATAATCACCTATAAATAAGAGTGGGTGGTTATTTTTTCAATTAAGAGTAAATTTCCCCAATGATGAATGGCATTTTTTATTATCATTATTATTTGCAGAGTGACGGTGATCGTCAGTAGCATCTTTTTAAGAATTTTGATTCCATTTAAAGTGGATTAATCGGATTATAAAAGTTGTTAGAATACGCGCAATAATTAGCTCATGCTTCTTTTGGATGTAAAATGGTTTCATTCGTTAAGTTTTTCTTATTACCGCAGCAACAATTAAAATGTCGTTTGATTTTCGCACGATTTAAAATAAAAAGTATTGAAAGAACGATCCGTTATTGTGTTAGTCATGGATGTCATAATAACCTTCAGTTTTTGTTTCGCCATTTAGAACGCTATTGTGCGGAATTTGAAGTGCTTTATGCGTTATTTATAAAAAATAAGCCATTGTAAATAAAGCGATAAAAATACAATTTACGCGTGGCTGATTAAATCTTTTTTTCGCTTGAGATCTCACACCAAAAATCCAGTATCATAGCTATATGTTTATTTATAGTTATTACCTATGAAAGAGTCTCAGGCCATTCCTTTAGTTGATGATGTTGATACATTAACCCGCTTAAAAACAGCATTTGTTGCGGGTATTTGGGCGACATTAGCCAGTATTTCTATTGGTTTTTTGTTTAAAGTGTGGTTGGCACAATGGGTTGCAAAAGATGATTTAGCGTTATTTAATAGTGTTATTGATATTGTGTCATTATCATTAATTTTAATGACAGGCTTTCGATCTTCAATGGTTGTTACATACAGCCAAACCCATAACGATCATGATATTATAAATATATTCCGCTTTAGCTTAATTGTGATGGTGTTAATTACATGGGGGTTGGTTTTACCTTATATAAAACACGAACTTCATATTAATGTTGGCTATTTTGAAATGGTTGGCGTTATTTTTGGTATGGGATTAAAAATATACTTTACCAATTTAATTGCAATGTACCGTCTATATGATGTATCAAATAAAGTCACTTGGATTGAGCCCACATCTAACGTTGTCACCTTTGTGTGTTGTTATTATGTGTTCCATTTTACCGCATTAGCTTCTCTTTTTTATAGTGTGATGGTTTCTTCATTGGTTGTTGCCCATTTCATGTATTGGAAACGCAGAAAACAGATAGCGACCAAACCATTAACCACGGTTCAGCTTGATCCTAATATGCGTAATTATGTCCGTAAAAGTTTCACCGCATCGTTAGAAGCAGGGGCCAGTATCCTGATGATTTACGCCGCGGTTCTGCTGACGATCACCCATTTTAGTTTAGATGAGTTAGGTGATTTCCAAGTGGTAGTAAGGCCGATCTTTACTTACATGACAATGTTATTTGTATTTCCTATTTATCGCTTTGTATTACCTGAATTATCACAAAGTGTCCGCAAAGGAGAGCATGCTCAAATACGAGCGATTCGTCGTTGGGTCTATCGGTTAGCAATCATAGTGAGTGTGATCTTTTTCTTAGTCATGTTATTAGGCGGTAAAGATATTATTGGGTTTATTTTCCCTGCACAATATAAAGGTGCGGAAATTGTCTTACTTCACTTTTCTATTTTCTTCATTTTCATGATGCTCAATGCTTACCAGTTGGCGTATATAAAAGCCCATGGCAAATTTACATTAAGTTTAATGATTCGATTAAGTGGGATTGTAACCTTGGTTGTCAGTTATTATTTATTAGCACTCTTTACCGCTAATGTGGTGGCTATTATTGTTGCGTTAGGTTTTGGTTATATGATGATGTTTATTTTATCAACCATTGCGGAACAGCAAATTTTGCGTGACTATCGACGTCAGGGAGTTGCTGTTGATTAAGCAGCACACTCATTAATAAAATGAGCGTATCAGTATAATAAAAAGGTTGAGTGTACTGTTATCTCTTTCTCGTTGAAAGTGATTACCACTCAACCTTTTTTCGTTCAGATAATGTAAGAAAAAGATAACGCTATAACACTGGCGACATACCATAGCTGTGGCCATTAAGTAGCAATAAACCCAATAACACCAGTAATATACCTCCGATCAGTTTAACGATAATACTGGTCATTGTACGTTGACGTTGGTTGGTAGCTAAATAGCGACTAACAATCTTTTTACCTGATAAGGTCAGTAATGCGATCCCTGATGTTGTCAGCGCAGTACCTACTGCCATTAAAATCGCACTGATAACGCCAAGCCAATAAAGCCCAACCATGTTAGCAAATAACAACACTAAAATAGCGCCAGTACAAGGGCGAATACCAATGCTGAATACAATCACCATGTATTCACGCAAACTGGTGGCATTATTGATTTCATCAGCATTAGCGAAGTGTTTATGACCGCAACCGCAATCATCACCATGATCATGATGGTGGTGACGTTGCGCCGATCTAAGTTGCCATGCTTGCTTTAAACTACGATAAATAACAATTACCCCAAGCAACAGCATTGCCATAAAGCTATAGCTAATGAATTGATCTGCGGCATCATTCACTTGGCGCATAGACGATTTAAAAAACACTAATAGAATGCTAACCAGTGTAATCGCAACCACAGCTTGTACAAAAGCCGATACCACCGTCATGATTAAACTGGCTTTTATTTTGGCAGGGTTAGTTGCAAGGTAAGTGGTGACAATCATCTTGCCATGACCTGGGCCTAATGAGTGAAATATACCGTAAAGAAAGCTCAATCCTGCTAATGAATAAGCGGCAGTTATGTTTTGCTGGGCATCATAAAGTAAATCACTAAGTTGACCATTAATATCACGTTGCCACTTAATGCTGGTCATTAGCATCGCTGGCCATTGCAGCCATAAATAATAACCACTACCAAGAAACAACAGTAATACCACTGTTCGAGTTAACCAAGAGATAGGAGTGGGGCTAACATCCGCGTGGTGATGTTCGCATGCTGCATTATGGCCATCATCAGTGACCTCTGAATGATGCTGACATGTCTCGTGGTGGTGCTCATGTTGGTGGCAGCAAGATGATGAGGCCAAGGAAGTGTGATCAGCCTCTGAAGTTGAGTTATAGGCGGATTTCATGCGGTAGATCCTAAATTAGTATTATTTAGTGGAAGGCGAGGCGTTACTAACATCACAATACAGCCGAACCGTCTGCGTAAACACTTGGCCTAATTTATTATCAGGATCAGCATCTGCTGGAAGCGACATCGCAAAAGTAACTTGTTCTGGGGTTGGATGTGGTTCAATGAGCTTAAAGCTACAGGTTTTAGCTAATTCAGGTGACAGCACGATGTCACTTTTGTTAGCCCATGACATATCTACATAATAACTAGGTTCAAAGATTAACAATTTCAGTGAATCTTTAGTGACGGTTTTCGGTTTTGCTAATGGCAACTCAAAAGTGAGGGTGGCTTTGGCGCGTGGTTTAATGAACTCACCGCCAGCAGGAATATGGTATTTAATTGGCGTTTCATTATCATAAAAATACGTAAAATAATGCGCATTTTTCATGTTTTCCATTACGGACGCAGCAACATTTTTCAACGTTTTTTGTTTATTTTCCGCCGACATATCTTCACCATCAAGCATATAAGCGGTGGTCATTGCATCAAATGTCCATACCATCTTAAAGCCCGTGATTTGATTATTATTGCCCTCAATATAAGTCTTCATATCAATCCATGAATGAGGGTGTGCTTGGCTAGTTATGGGTGATAATGCTGCGATTGATAGTATAAAACTGCAAAGGACATTCCTGCGCATGTGAGAAGCTCCATATTCATCATCTGATGAGTGATAATTGCGAGGGTGTAATTATTACGTATTTGTGATGTTATAACATATAGTTACTCATGGATCTAGATGAAGAAGATCGTGACTATTAGGTATCAAATAGAATGTCGTGTGAGTGTGGTATGCAGGTGGAATGGTGATCATTAGTTGCTAATTGATTGTTTACTAGCAACTAATGATAATAAATGGGGTGTTAATTATCGTTGCCTAAAATGAAATCTGGTTTTATTAATCGTCGGCAGAGAGACAATAATAATTGTTGCTCTTGTTGATTAAGTGGCGCATAAAAATCGGCCGTGATCGCTTTTATAGTGACATCAGCTTGTTGTTTTATGGCTGCTCCTTTCGCTGTAATGGCTAAATAGCGCGCTTTTTTATTGGTGTCGCTTTTTTTTGCTTCAATCAAATCACGCTTAATACAATTATCAATTAAGCGTTTAGTGACAGATCGTTCACGTTGTAATGCTTCTGCAACCGCTTGTTGAGGAATTTCTCCTAAATGATCCAATACCCGTAATGCACCAAGCATTTCAAGGGTGATATCGAATTGAGTATTCAAAGATTGGTTAGCAATCGTTCTAAATTGCTTATAAGTGAGCCCAAGTGTAAAACTTAGGCTACTGTCCAATTCAGGTATATTAGTCATTACTGGGTGCATTACGCTCTCTTCATCAAACTTAATAAATGGATCAAATATAATATACCTAAAGTTACCGCTAGTTCCCACCCGCGTAGAAAGGTACTCTCTAAATTAAGGCTATTACTTCCGATATAGAGTTGAATCGGCAATACCGTTGCTAATATAGCATCAGCATGAATATTTTGTTCCGGTCCTTTACTGGTGCTCATCATTATCGCTAAGGTAAAGATCAATCCACCAAGGATAAATGCATAATAGGGAATAATGTCTTGGTGCCCCATCATTATAATTGAAAAAATAAGCGCAATCATACAACCGCCAACTTGGGTAATAAACCGTAACTTTATGGTTTTTATATAGTTCGTGCGGTTAATTTGGGTTGCTGCTGCAATAACGGGGACCAAACAAAATGTTGCAGAAATTAAATTAACCACCATTAAAAAAGCAACACTCATTCCCAATAGTACCAATGTGACGAATCGATGTTTATAGCCAATCGTAAACGTTGGCATTGGTGTTAATGGTTGCTTTTTTTTTGTGACAGGGAAAAGCCAGATCATTGTTTTGGCAACGACCGCTGTAATTATCATCGCCAGTAATATTTCATGAATTCTCATAGGCATATTCATATCAGTATGCTGGGCAAAAATAATAATTAAAATCCAATTGAAGGTTGGCATTAATAATTGATTTAATTTCGCCTGCGTATTGGCACGACGACGCATAAAATCAAAGAAAAATAAGCTAATCGTCCAAATAATAAAAGGATGATTATAAAACGAGTTACTCACGATTAACGCAGTGCTGGCGGCGATAAACGTAGGAAAGAACATACGGGCAATACCAGACCATGAAAATTGACGTCCTTTGGTCATTAATATGGTTGGATAAAGTGCAAAGTAAACAGGTGAATTAAAATGGGCTAATTTACCGATTAACATACAAACAGTGATGGTTAGCGCAATGCGTAATGCGCCATTAATATCATTTTTATTCAATCGCATAACGCCTTACCGTTTAGTAAATATAATGAAAAATAGCGACTAATTTGATCCAAGCGTAGGCTATCGTATTTATGATTGGATCATTACTTTGTACCATAACACTGGCTCTAGCCCCTGAAATCAGAGTAGGATCAAGATCGTTAACGGTAATGCGGGTGCGGATTTTTTGTAATTCGCGGAGCCAATGTTTATCGTTAGCCACGGTTGAAAGTTGATTATTAGGATTTTCAGCATCAAATTCTGCGCGATCTTGACTACTGACTTCACCGTTAAAAATCTTCCCAGGGATCGCATCAAATGTAATATATACTGCATCTTGTGGTTGTAAGTGATCCATGCCTTTCTCATTGAAATCAGCACTTAGCCAAGCCTTCTTTTCATTCACAATAAATAAAGCGGGTGTACCTTGGCTGATATAACTGCCTGTTTGTAATTGTAAATTGGTGATCGTACCTGTCGTTTGTGCGATAACGTGAGTATGAGTAAGATCTAATTGCGCTTGAGCTAATTTAGTTTGGGCCAATTCCACCGCGGCATTGTTAGATTTTCCATTCAGCAGTGCTTTTATACGTAATACATCCGCTTTAGCCCCCTGATAAGCACTGTTTGCAACCGCGGCTTGTGTTTGTGCATCATCAAATTGTTGGCGAGTCACTAAGCCTTTATTAATTAACTGCTTAAATCGAACTAATGATGTTTCCGCATTGTGTGATTGTAATTGTCGTTGTTTTAAAAGTTGACTAGCTGTGACTAATTGTTGAGTTTGCGCCGAATAGTTTTGATCCGCTTGGGTTAAACCTGCTTGTGCTTGACGAACTTTAAGCGCATAGGACGCAGGGTCGATAGTAAACAGTAACTCTCCTTGATGGATAGCTTGACCATTTTGAATGGCAACATTGGTAATAACCCCCGAGACTTGTGGTGAAATGTTAGCAACCGCACGATATAACGTTGATTGAGTGGTAAATGGCGCAACGTTATCACTTATCAATAAAAAGAGGGAAAAACAACTGACGATAGTGAGTACGATATAAATAAGGTATTGATAAATTTTTTCTTTCATTTTTTGTTACCTGTACAACAATAAGGTGTTAATTTACCTTCTTTTTGTTGTATCTGCAACATAGTATTATTATGAATTTATAATTTATTGATTATAGAGAATATATTTATTGGGTAGAGGGGATTAATTGCACCAGAAAAATAGCTGTAAGATAAAAGTGTAAAAATCAGTTAGAATATAAAGAGAGCGATATACTTCAAGAGAGTAATAAAGTAAGGCGATAGCGTCTTAATTTTTTTGGTATTATCGCAGCAAAATTAGCATCACTTGATGAGAATAATAAATAATGAAAAAACAGCTATTTACTGCGACTTTACTTTTACTTTTGAGTACATCTGTTTTTGCTACCACAGCAGAGACACAGCTACCGATTCAGTTATCATCAGTCACGCAGGATGTTGATGTTGTAAATAATACCACTACGCTAATCGATAAAGTCGATATTGTTCAGGGTGGTATCACCATTAAAGCTGATAAAGCGGTGATTAAATTAAACGGTAAAACAAAAGAATTAAAAACCATTGAAGTGTATGGCAAGCCTGCTTACTTCAAACGGGTAATGGAAGATGGCAAAGTGATCACAGGTGAATCTGGTTACGGCATCTATACGCCTTCTGATAGCATGATGGTATTAAAGAAGAACGTAAAAGTTATTCAAAATGGTAATATTATTCGTGCTAATGAAATTAGTTATAACCTTAAAGCACAATTTATGAAGGCTACGGGTACTAAGTCTCAACAGGTGAAAACTAAATTATTACCAGAAACTAAGTAAAAGGAATTATCGTGGAACTAGTCACAGTTAATGCAAGCAATCTAGCGATCTATTTGAATTTAACCCAAGCTTATGAAGCTGAGTTTTCGCCATTAACTAAGAAACTGCCTGATGATGAGGGTAAGTTTGCTTTAGATACCCCGATTGAAGGTAATGTTACTGGCTATTTATTGTATATTGATGGTAAGCCAGCAGGGTTAGCTGCGATTGCTAACGAGAGTGTTGATCATTACGAAGTGTGTGACTTCTACGTTGTGCCAGTGTTCCGTAAAAATAAAGCAGGTCAGCGTTTTGCCCATATCCTATTTGATATGATGCCAGGTCTATGGCAAAGCAAGCAAATTGCGGGTGCTGATAATGCGATTGCTTTTTGGCGACGCGCGATTGGCAGTTACACCAATGAGGTATTTGTTGAAGATATTTATCATGATGAATACTGGGGCGATGTAACCCGCCAATGCTTTAAAACTACTGCTTAATTTGTCGTTGTTTTAAATAGCAATATATTAAATTAAACCTCTATTGTTTATTAAATGATAGGGGTTTTATTTTAAAAGATTAATGGACAGCCATAACATTGCACATCAATCATGAGCTACTACACTTAAGCTTCAAGTTGCTTATGGTGAAACGAATGACAATCTCAAGACGGAAATTGATAGAGCCTCAAATCACGCCTTTTTATCATGTGATTAATCGCTGTGTACGTCGTGCCTATTTGTGTGGCGACGATCCGTATAACGGTAAAAACTATCACCATCGTCGTGGTTGGATAGTAAATAAAATCAAACAATTAGCCGCTGTATTTTGTATTGATGTTTGCGCTTATGCAGTGATGAGTAACCATTATCATTTGGTGCTGAAAATAGATATAGAGCAACAGCAAAAGTTATCCTCCGAAGAAGTAATATCGCGTTGGTTGCAGTTATTTAATGGTCATCCTATTGCGGTCGATTTTTTAAAAGAGGGTCAAATCGGTGCAGATAAACAACAAGCATTATCAAATTTAGTGGCTGAATGGCAGCAACGATTAGGCAGTATTAGCTGGTTTATGCGCTGTCTTAATGAAGAAATAGCACGAAAAGCTAATAAAGAGGACCAATGTAAAGGGGCTTTTTGGGAAGGGCGGTTTAAGTCTCAAGCACTACTCGATGAACAAGCGTTACTATCGTGCATGATGTATGTTGATTTAAATCCGATTAGGGCAGGTGTTACATCGTCATTACAGCAATCAGATTTTACCTCGATCCAGCAACGTATTCTTGAATATCAGAAAGTTAAGCCCTCTAGTTCAAAAAAAGAGCCATCAAGTGGTAACCAATTTCAATTATTACCTTTTGTTGGTGCCGAGCATCAGGCAAAAATAGCAGGAATAAACTTTGCTTTTGCTGATTATCTCGAACTTATTGACTGGACAGGCCGGTGTATTCGGAATGATAAAAAAGGTTTTATTGCATCTAGCCAACCAAAAATTTTGCAACAATTAGGAATAACAGCAGATGCTTGGCTTGAGCATAGTGAACAGTTTATGGAACGCTATGCTAATGTGAGCGGTAAATGGTCACAGATGTGTGCATTCAAACAGCGTATTGGTGGGCATTGGTGCAAAGGAAAATCGGCGAGTCACCAGTTACATCCTAATTAAATACGCTTTTTATTTATAGATAAACATACCGCAATAACCGCCAGGATTGTGGGCATTGTTGATCCTGAAATATAGGGATGTGACAGATTTAGCGAAGAATTATAAATAATAAGCCGTAATTTTTATAGTAAAAGAGTTTATTGCTGGTGGAATAGTTGTTTTTTGCGGTGTCTATTTAAGAACTAAAATATTTGGCTGTCCAAGATGGCTAAAATATTTCTGATATTTATATGGTATGATATTCTGATTGGTCGGTTTGGAATCTGGAGAATAGTATGGTTTACCCTAAATTTATTATATTTATTGGCACATCATTGCTATTTGGTTGTTCTACTGCGCCGACAGAAACGTCAGCTAAAGTGACTGAATATGAATCAGTTGAGCAAATGGGAAATTTTGCTGATTGTATTATTATTAATACAGTAGAAGAGACTTATGATGTTACGTTGCATTCATCTTTAGGCATAAAAAGAGCGTCCCATATTTATCTTAAAGAGGCGGCTTTTGCTCAAGGGGCAAATGCTGTGATCATGACTTCAAATAACTATGGTGTAGCGACAGATCAGGTTCAAGGTATCGCATACGCATGTAACTATAGTCGTCAGTCGCGATTATAAGGGTAGGTATTTTTAGCTCAAGGTTAAGTTTTCTGTTTAAGACCAGATAATTCCAATTATAAACTACACGCCATAAAAAAAGGCCAGATATTATAAAATACCTAGCCTCTAAAATTATTTAATCGTGTGCTATAAGTTATTAGAAATTACAACGCAGTCTCTAAAATCTTGCGGCTATCAGCAATGGTTAATTTGCCGTGTTCGCCTAATGCTGTTCTACCGTGTTTCTCTAAGCTGGCAATTAGTACATCAATATCAGCAGCGCCTAGTTCAACATCAGCCAATGAGGTTGGGACATCCATCTCTTTAAAGAAGGCAATGGTGTGCGCAATAGCAGCATCAATACGCTCGTCATTTGTGCCCGTCGTAATGCCAAATACGCGTTCTGCATATTGAACTAATTTCGCTTGTTTCTCTTTACGACACACTTGCATGACTGCAGGTAACACAATACTTAATGTACGCGCATGATCAATACTGTAGTTACCAGTAAGCTCATGGCCAATCATATGCGTTGTCCAATCTTGTGGAACACCAACACCAATTAAGCCATTTAATGCTTGAGTTGCAGACCACATGATATTGGCACGAACTGCGATATCATCTGGGGTTGCTAGTGCTTTCGGGCCTTCTTCGATAAGTGTAAGCAATAGACCTTCCGCAAAACGATCTTGGACTTTAGCATTCACAGGGAAAGTTAAGTATTGCTCCATGGTATGAACAAAAGCATCCACCACACCGTTAGACACTTGGCGAGGTGATAGGCTTAATGTGGTTTGTGGATCTAAGATAGCAAACGTCGGTTTCACTAGTGGTGAGCCAAAGAACAACTTATCTTTACTACGAGAAACCACAGAACCACCGTTAGTTTCAGAGCCTGTTGCTGGCAGTGTTAATACACACCCAATAGGGAGTGCAGTAATAACGGGTGCTTGGTCATGTAGAATTTCCCATGGATCAGTGCCTTCATAACATGCAGCTGCGGCAATGAATTTAGTACCATCAACCACTGAACCACCGCCAACAGCTAATAGGAAATCGTAGTCTTCCGCTTTCACTTTGGCAACCGCTTGCATTAGGGTGTCATATTGTGGGTTTGACTCGACACCAGAAAACTCGCCCCAATTAAAACCAGTCAGTGCTGCGGCAACTTGTTCATACACACCATTGGTTTTGATTGAACCGCCACCGTAAACGACTAAGATTTTCTTATCTTTAGGAATGTCATTGGCAATTTCAGCAATTTGACCTTCACCAAAATGAATTTTTGTTGGGCTTTGATAAGTAAATTTGTTCATTTTATTTTCCTCGTACAGCAAACTGAAGCTGATTATTATAATGATTTTGTTATCAGATACTGTGTACCTTTGATACCAACAGTCTAGGTGATAATGATGCTTTACTTAATACATAATCCTCTTTAATACTTGCCTATTTCTCTTTTGTTGACGTTGGTTATGATTGCTTTGTGATTGAGGTCTGCTAAGGTAACCGAAATCAGTTATGGATAGATAATCGTGAATATAGAGAACGCACCAGATATAACTGTTAATCAGTCGCCATTAGTGCCCACCCAATTAATGACGCTCGCAACGTCATTGTGTCAGTATTCTGGATTGGCGCATAAATCGGCTCGTGTGGATACCAATCTTGCTGGAGTGCGTTTGTTTCGGATTGATAGTTACCACAAACACAGCCCGCAAATGTATGAGCAAGGTATTGTTATTATTATTCAAGGCCACAAAATCGGCCATTTAAACCAATATCAGTTTAATTATGATCCACAGCAGTGTTTATTGGTAACCACACCTTATCCCATTGTTTGTGAAACCTTTGCCTCACAACAGCAGCCATTAATTGGTATTAATATTGATTTTGATTTAACCGTTATTCGTCAGTTAGTGACAATGATTGAGTCACAACAACAACGTCAATTTAATTATGAGGGTAGTTGCGGAGTAGCGACGACAAAGATGACAGAGCGTATGTATCGTAGTGTTGAGCAATTATTAGAAGTATTGCACGATCCTCTTGATGCGACAGTGATTGGACCGTCATTAATTCGGCAGTTATTTTATTATTTACTACAGGGAGAACAAGGTTATTTATTAGCACAATACTGTGAGCAAGATAGCGCATTATCAAAAATTTCAGCGGTTATTGATTATGTACAATTGCATTATGATACTAAATTACAGGTACATGAGTTGGCAGCAATGGCTGGTATGAGTGTGTCGGTATTTCATAAAGTATTTAAGCAGGTCGTGACTGATCCGCCGATGCAATATATTAAGAAAATACGTTTAAATAATGCTAAAACGTTAATCTTACAACAAGGTATGGCTGCTAATATTGCTGCAGGACAGGTTGGCTATGAGAGCCCAACGCAATTTAGCCGGGAATTTAAACGTTATTTTGGCTTACCTCCAAGTAAAATTCATGAAAATGCTGGATTTATTCGGTAATATGTCTAGATAGTATTGATGATGTGTGATCACGGCAATTTTTTATAAAAGATTGTTTTGTTAGCGTATTATTTATAATAAAGATAAGACGACAATAATAAGGAAAACAATGTCTGATTCTCAAAACAAAGTCCTGATTCTATTTGCTCATCCGTCACAAAACCGTTCTGAAATCAATGTACCGTTATTTAATGCATCTAAAGGTTTCAATCACGTCACTACCGTGGATTTATATGCTGAGTATCCCAATTTTCGCATTGATATTGATAAAGAACAGCAACGTTTACGTGATCATGATGTGATTGTGTTTATGTTCCCACTGTATTGGTATTCCACCCCGTCGTTATTAAAAGAATGGCAAGATTTAGTGTTGGAATATGGCTTTGCTTATGGCAGTGAAGGAAAGGCGTTAGTGGGGAAAAAATTCCTCTGTGCGCTTACCGCTGGTGGTTCTGAATCGAGTTACCGTAAAGAAGGTTTCAACCATTTTACCATTCGACAGTTATTACAGCCGCTAGAACAAATGGCAGAGTTAACCGGAATGGAATTTTTGGCTCCGTTTGCTTTATTTGGTGCCGGAACTGCAACTGAAGAACAGCGAGTGGTTAAACACCTAGAAAGTTGGCGTCGTGTATTAGTCGCAATCGCAGAGAATAAGCTCGATTATGATGTTGCGAGTAAATTATCAAAATTAAATCATAGTCTTGATCTTGTGATCACGGAGTAGCCATGACGGGAATATTTTTACAAGCATTTATCTATTTATTTGCTGCGGTGATTGCTGTGCCTATCGCTAAACGATTTGGGCTCGGCTCTGTATTGGGTTACTTGATTGCAGGTGTCGTTATTGGTCCTGTTATTGGGTTAGTCGGCAGTGAAACCACTACGATCCAGCACTTTGCTGAGTTTGGGGTGGTAATGATGTTATTTATCGTTGGCCTAGAGCTAGAGCCTAAAATGCTGTGGGGAATGCGCCATCGTTTATTAGGGTTAGGTGGTCTGCAAGTTGTTGTTACTGCTGCCGTTGTGATGGGAATTTCAATTGCATTAGGCGTTGGTTGGACATATTCGTTAGCGATAGGTCTTATTTTTTCATTATCATCAACAGCAATTGTACTGCAAACCTTTAATGAAAAAGGATTAAACAAAACCGAAGGCGGCAAAAGTGCGTTTTCAGTGCTGTTGTTTCAAGATATTGCCGTTATTCCGATGTTGGCATTGATTCCGTTACTTGCCTTACCTGAATTGGTGGAAAAAGCTCAATCAACGGTGACCGCTGCGGCTGAACATCATGAAGATCTCAGTTTAGTGGCAGGTTTGCCCGGTTGGGGTTACGCGATTGTTGTGATCCTAGCGATTGCGGGGGTGGTTGTTGGTGGACATTATCTAAGTCGTCCATTATTCCGCTTTGTTGCCGCATCGGGTTTACGTGAAATTTTTACCGCGACAGCGTTAATGTTGGTGATTGGTATTGCGGCGTTAATGAGCTTAATTGGTTTATCACCAGCATTAGGTACGTTCCTTGCTGGTGTGGTACTGGCTAACAGTGAGTTCCGCCACGAGCTAGAATCGAATATTGAGCCGTTTAAAGGGTTATTGCTCGGGTTGTTCTTTATCACCGTTGGCGCAGGTATCAATTTCAGTATCTTATTTGATCAATTTGGCACCATTATTGGGTTAACCCTTGGCGTTATGCTGATCAAAGCCTTGGTATTATTAATTTTAGCGTTTGTGTTTAAAGTAAAAGGCAGTGACCGATGGTTATTTGCGTTGAGCTTGGCACAGGCGGGTGAGTTTGGTTTTGTATTATTGAATTACACCGTCCAAAATAATGTATTGCCAGCTGAATTAGGTCAAACATTATCGTTGGTAGTGGCATTGTCGATGTTCTTAACCCCTGGGTTATTTATTTTGTTTGATAAAGTTATTTTACCACGATTCAGTGCGGCTAAAAATGAACGTGAAGCGGATGAAATAGACGAACAAGGTAAGGTGATCATTGCTGGTATTGGGCGTTTTGGTCAGATTGTGAATCGCTTATTAACCTCTAATGGTATGCAAACAGTAGTACTCGATCACTCTGTAACCCAAATTGACAATATGCGTCAAATTGATATTAAGAGTTTTTTCGGTGATGCTACCCGCCATGATTTACTGCATACCGCTGGAATAGAAGATGCCAAAGTGTTTGTGGTGGCGATTGATGATCAAGAGCGTGCAACAGAGTTAGTACATTATATTAAGCAAACTTATCCGCATGTTCGTGTGTTAGCCCGTGCTTACGATAGAGGTCATCACTATTCATTACGCTGCGCAGGTGCCGATTATGTGATCAGTGAAACCTACCGTTCAGCGTTAGCAATGGGCGCACAAGCTTTAAAAGAATTAGGCGTACATCCATTTAGGGCTGAGCAGCAAAAAGCAATGTTTGTTGAAACTGAAGCGAAAAGTAAGGAGCTGTTGTATCAAACATGGCGTGATAGCACCGAAGAAGATCGCTTTAATAGCTCTTATGTTGAATTGTTTATGCAATTAGAACAGACGTTAGGTGAGGCAATGAAGCAAGAACGTACTGATAAGCACACTAAATCAGAACGTGGTTGGACACCGCCGCCTAAAAACTTTATTGCAGAAGCCGAGCAAATGCAGGTGGATAAAAAAGAAAGTTAAATTCTAGCTGGGTGTTTTATCAAAATAAAAGGTGCTAAATACAGGTGTATTAGCACCTTTTTATTGATTGTGAGTTATTTATATATCTATATTGCGAAGCAATTTAATAAAGATATAAACAAAATTTGTACTTTTTTATTCTACTTATAACGGTTCGCTATCCGTTAAATTATCTTTTTAATTAAGTGGCTTATATGATAAATATCATAAAAAATATGCTTTATTTAGTGATAAAAATAGGAGAAGAGTTTTTTTTAGGATAATTTTGCGAATAGCGATTCGTATTTTAATACGAATTATTTAACCACTTGAAAAACAATAACATTTAAGTTGGTCTTATTCATGCATAGTTTCACTTAGACTCTATGAGGTGACTTCATGCATAAGATTATTAGTGCTACATTATTACTGATATTTATATATGGTAATAATTGGTTTAGTGATAAACAGCCGATGGCCAATCGGTTAGTGGTTGTTGATCAAGAACTTGTGTCAGATCCTTTCTTCTCTAATCATATAGAGTCTTATCAAGTGATTAATTCATTAGATGATTTTATCTTTCATCTCAATCATACCCCTTACTCTAAAACGATCGATATATTTTCCCACGGGCAATCCGGTGATCTTCGTTTTGGTCAAGATATTAGGAGTGCAATAGTATTTAATGGAGGAATTAATTCGTATGCTTACTAAAAATATAACACTTATCATTCTTTTATTAAGTTCTACATTTTTATGTAGCCAGAAAAGCTTTTCAGCTGAAGGTGTCGGTTTAATATATCAAAGTAACTTGCTTTCTATAGGTGGTATGGGTGGCTCTCCATTTTCCGTGAAAAACTGCCCAAGTGGTCAACTAATGACAGGGTTTGAGTTTTATAACTCAAATTCGGGTGGCGCTCTTGATGGACGAGCATTAAGAGGTCGCTGCTCAACAGTTAATGTATCTAGTGGTGTTGCCACGTTAACATTTTCAGGCAACACCCTTTGGGGTGGGCCAGCATCAGGGACATTATACTCACAGGATTGTCCAGCGAATCAAGCTGTTGTCGGTGTCGATGCACAAACCACGACGTGGCCTGTAATGGGATGGTTTCGTTTATATTGTGGTTCTGTTTCATTTAATAGTGGAACAAATCGATTAGAAATTGCAGCAGCACCCGCTTCTCCATCAACGGGTCAAATAGGCCCTAATCATGCGTATGGTGGAACATATTATAACCGTGTTGTTGCTCCAGCAGGCCAAGCATTAGCAGGCTTTGATGGCCGTTCTGGCGGCGCGTTAGATTTGGTAACGTTTAAAGCATATTCTTTTGTTCAAGGTAGCTTAACGTTGAACGCTGTTGTGAATCCAGGAGGCAGTGCGGTTCCTGGTGACTTCACATTAATCGCGACAGATAGTGGGAATATAGCTGCAAACTTTAGTTCAGGTGACACGAGAGCGATGACGCCAAGCTCGTATACATTAAGTTGGGGAGGGCCAGCTGGCTATATATTAAATAATCTCAGTTGTGCGACGACATTTACATTAAATAATGGTGACGATGTTACGTGTACTTATACATTTGATCCGCCTCCTTCTATTTCTGGCTTTGTTTTTAATGATGATGGTAGCGGCGGGGGGACTTCGGCAAATGGCGTCAAAGATGGCAGTGAGGCAGGTCTGGGAATAACAGTTCCTGTTGTGGCTTATAATACAACGTCTGGACAGTGTTATGCCGCTAATGCAGATCCTACAACAGGTGCCTATTCAATATCGCTTCCAACGACAGGCACTTATCAAGTTTATGAAGCCATAAATGAAACCAATATTGCTTCTCCTACTTGTCCTCCAACGCAATCGACGGTTGATCCTGTTACAGGAACAAGCGGTGGTGGTACGGTGGGCGACCCCTCTACACATATCTCATCAACACCGAATATCGTCACTATTACTGCCGGTGTGGTAAGCGATGTGAACTTCGGCGATGTTGTTATTAATAATACCTTCCCAACCTGTGATACCAGTGCGTATTTAACCAAAGACACACCTCGAAAATTGTATCAGGTGAATCTTGTAACAGCATCTGAAACTCAATTAGGTTCGTCACATTCGCCTGCATATAATGGTATTGGTTACAGTGTGGCGCAAAATATATTATGGGGAGTGTATCCAACTGGCGGTTCAACAAATTCTGATATTGTTGCTTTTGATCGTCTTCATCAACGTATTTTAAAATTGAATGTGCCTGAGATTAATGGGATCAGTTTTCCAGCGGGTGATGTGACAGATGACGATATTCTTGTGCTCGTCTCAGGGGGAACGGATGGACGACGTTTTTACTTTATAGATGTAAACCCTAACTCTGAAACATACGGACAATATTTAGGGCGTTCTGCTCAAACCAATATTTCTCTGGGTGATATAGCTATTCACCCACTTGATACCTCAACGGCGTGGGGGGTAACAGGTAATAAAAAGCTATATAAATTCGATTTAACCATTGATCGATCTACCAATACTTATAGTGTTGCCGTTACCAATGTTGGTCAAAGCAATATGACAACAAGTAGTGCTGTTGGCGCCGTATATTTCGATAATATGGGCTTCATGTATGCCTCAAATAATAATACTGGTGCGTTGTGGCGATTTGATCTTTCAAATTTATCAGCTCCATCATCAACGTTAGTTGATGCAACGTTTTTAACCAATGGTCAATCCGCAAGTGGAAACGATGGCGCACGTTGTCGTTATGCGCCTGTTCCGACAGATTTTGCTGATTCACCCAATACATACGGTACCGATTTAACTAGTAATGGGCCACGGCATCAAACGGATATTGGTTTACCTTACTTAGGCAGTAATTCTCCTGACAATGAAAATGATGGACAACCTACAACAATCGCTGATGGGGATGATAACAATGGTCTAACACCCGATGATGAGGATGGATTTATTCAGCCATCAATAACAACAGTCTTATCGGGTGGTAATACGCTGCCCCTGTCAGTACCTGTTGTATCGTCAGGTAATGATAACCTATATGGTTGGATTGATTTCGACCTTAGCGGTACGTTTGATAATGACGAAAGGGCTACCGTTGCCGTCAGTGCTTCTGGTAATAGCACGTTAAATTTTACCGTCCCTGCTGATATTGAAATCCAAGATACTTTTGTACGTTTACGTGTTTGTTCAAGTGGCGAAAGCTGTGATAGTCCAACGGGTAGTACTGGTGACGGTGAGGTTGAAGATCATCAAATATCATTGAAACCCCCTGGTGATTTGGAACTAACGTTAGAGTTAGAGCCGGGAGTGAACGTTACTCTGGGTATTCCATTTAATGTGGCAGTAAAGGTTGAAAATAACGGCGCGACCATCGCGTTAAACACCAAAGTGACACTGCCTATTCCTGCTGGTTACAGCTTTGTTAGGGCGTATGAAGGTGATGGTGAAACGCCAACCACCATGTATGATCCTGCAACAGGTGAGTTAGATCTTGGTGCTATTGGTCTCGGATTTAACGATTACGCCGTGATCCGCCTTACACCGCAATCTTTGTCAGCCCCTGCGATCAGTGGTGAAATCAGTGAAACGTCGATCAATGATACCGACTCTACGCCAAATAATGGGTTTAATAACGGTGAAGATGATACTGATACCGTGACACCCAATATCACCAATGTGATCCAACCAAACACGTGTGACTCTCCTGTCGTTTATGAAGGAGGTGATTCTTATTTAGCGGCTAATGGCGAATATGTTGTTACCGAAGCGCAAACTAATCAGCAAGGGTATTTATGGAGCTACGATTACATTGATTTAAACCAACCAATGTATGCTGAATTAGCCGTGTATTTAGGTGATAGAACTTGTAATACCGGTTGTCCTAACGGTATTGAAAGTGGCGCTGATGGCATGACTTTTGTGCTTTCTGCAGACTCGCGTGATTTAAATGCCGTCGGCTCTTTTGGTGGTGGGCTCGGTGTTGGTGATATTTTTGGTGCAACACCTGTATCGCCATCAGTCGTGTTTGAATTTGATACCTTTGATAATACCTTTATTGGCGCAACCGATGATGCTATCGGCGGGCAATATATTGATCACACAGGTGTTTACCTAAATGGTGATGTTTATACGCCAAGTACTGCCAATACCTTAATTGCAGCAACGTCTGTTGCTGGTGGCGAGTTAGAAGATGGGCGTTACCATATCGCACAATTTGAATGGGATCCCACTACCAATCAATTTACCTATTACATGGATGGCGTCATGATTGGCCAGTTTACGCGAGATATTCGCACCGACATTGGTAATAACATGGTGCGGTTTGGTTTCACGGGTAGTACTGGAGATGGCTATAACCTTCAAAAAGGCTGTTTTACCGATGCGCCAAATGTTCTAGGGTCTGATTTTGGTGATGCTGTTGATACAACTACCGGTACCGCAATCAATGATTATACCACTCAATATGACCACAATGGTGCTCACCATGTGCAGGTAGACAGTGATGACAATGGCTTTATTGACTTACGGTTAGGTAATTTGTGGGATGCTGATCTTGGTGATCTGCAAAATATTCATGCTACCGCTGATAACAATCATAATATTGCTGATGAAGATGGTGTTACTGTGCCATTTATTGCTAATAAAGGCCAAAACGTAGCGATAAATATCAATGTTGTTGAAGATGGTGCGCGTTTGGGAACTGGGCAACGTCTTTACGGCTGGTTAGACCTAAACCTTGATGGTGATTGGGATGATTCAGGGGAACAAATCATTAGTGATGCAAGTGCGAATATAGGTAACAATAATTACAATGTGCTGATCCCTAATAGTGCGGTTGTTGGTTATAGCTACTTACGTATTCGTCTATGTAGCGATGTTGATTGTAATAGTCCTGTCGGACGCGCCAATGATGGTGAGGTTGAAGACTATCGCATATTAATTTCTGATCTGGTGGGGAACAATCAGTGTGACAGTATTTTACAAACCATTCGTCCAGTGAGTAGCAGTACTTATACTTACACTTCATTAGATGTGCCAAGTAATCCGGTTACATTCTCCAATATTATTGATCCTGTTGCGATCACAAATCAGACTAATATTGCCAATTTGAACGCTATCGGTTTTAACCGTGTTGATGGATTAATTTACGGTACTTTTACCGATATGTCTCAATCTGAGCGTATTCATCATTTATTTGTGACGGATAAAACAGGCACCAGCTTTATTGATTTAGGGGAAATACGTGCTGAGTCTTCGGCCACTATTCGTCGCCTTCAAGATGGTGAAACCTTTGGCTTTAGCGCGGGTGATTCACTGCGTAATAGTGGTTATTCAACCACATCAGCAACGTCAACAACCCTAAGTTCACCCACCGCAGGCGATGTGACGATAGATGGTAATTATCTGATTATCTGGCGTACTTCTTGGGATTCTTTGGTTAAAGTTAACTTAGCAACACAAACCTTTACCACCATACCATTAAGTATCGGTGTAATGGGCGGTTCTATTGGTGGCGGGCCAATCGATGTGGGTGCTGATTTAGCCATTAGCAGTCAATCAGGGAATGGTTACGTTCTCGATTTAAATGGTGATGCGCTTTATCAGATTGATTTAACCACTGGTGCGATAACATCACAGCTATTAACATACTTTGGCGCTGAGCCAACACTTGATGCCAATCTCAAGCTACAAGCAGGCGCATTAGTGATGGATAACGGTATCAGTTTGTATGCTATTACCAATGGTGGTAACCATGATAGCGATAATAATGGCACCATTGATCTCAATGATCGTGCTGTGGTTTACCGCGTTAACGTGATCACCAATGACGTTGAGTATGTGACGGCATCTGATCGAGGCAGTTTGCAAGGTAATGATGGTGCTGGGTGTTACGATTCTACCGATTATGGTGATGCTGCTGATACATATGGTGAAGCCAGTCATGCTTACTGGGACAGTGCCGTTGATGGTAGTGCTGATCTTTATTTAGGTAACCGTTGGGATCCAGAATTTGGCCAATGGTTCACCGCTGATGCATCAGGGGATGACACCAATGGTCAAAATGATGAAGACCTAACTATACCCAATCAGATTGTGGTCGAAACAAGCACCAATCTAGCTCTCGATGTTGTAGGTAGTGGCTTTGTGAGTATCTGGGTTGATTTAAACAATAATGGTGTCTTTACCGATATCAATGAGTTTCTTATTGATGATGAGCCAGTCGTAACGGGGATTAATAATATTGCGATCACCTTGGATGCTGCCAGTGCTGAGGGATTTAATGGTTATACCGTAATGCGAGTACGGTTATGTTCAGCCATCAATAGCTGTAATACATTCTCAGGTTCAGCGTCTAACGGTGAAGTTGAAGATCATTGGTTTGAGCTTCTTAATCGTATTGTACTTAATGGATTAGTCTTTGAAGATAATGGTGTTGGTGGTGCAAACGCTGCTCATGATGGTATTCAACAAGGTACTGAGATTGGGTTAGGTAATTTCACGGTTACTGTGACGTTAAATGAGTCAGGGGTAACTGGCTATAGTATCGGCGATGTTATAGCGACGGAAGTCACTTCTGGCGACGGCCGTTATAAATTTGTGCTTGGGGTAGATTTCTCAACTAAAGATTTATTGCTAGATGTGGTGAAACAAGCGGAGTGGATTGATATTAGTGAAGCCGATATGAGTAGTACGTCACAAGCGACAAGTGCTAGTGTAATTGATAGTCAAATTGCCATTAATGCTAACGCAGGGGATGAAGTCTTTGCTCTTAATTTTGGTAAAGTTAAAGAGCCAAGAATGGAACCTGATAACTTCCATGACGTGACACCGGGAAAATCAGTTCTCTTGCCACATAAATTTACAGCTGCCACCGCGGGTAGTGTCGCTTTTTCTATCATCAATTTAAGTGCATCGCCAGCCAATAGCAGTTGGAACTCAACTTTGTATCGTGATGATGACTGTAATGGCATTATCGATGGTATAGACGCTCAAATAACTGCGCCTATTGCGGTTATTGGTAATAGTGCGGTGTGTTTATTAAGTAAAGTGTTTGTACCGAGCAATGTGCCGATGAATGGTCAGTATCATTACGATATTGAGGCCAATATGACGTTCTCCGATAGCACAAATACTGGCCATGGAATCACGCGATCTGTATTAGATAAAGATACCGTAAGAGCAACCTTTAGTGGTGCGGGTGAGTTAACGCTTAGTAAAACAGTCCGAAATATCACTCAAAATGGTGCGATAATAACCAGTAATGATGCGCAACCAGGTGATGTTCTGGAGTATGTTGTTAGTTTTAGTAATACCAGTAACGCACCAATAACAGATGTGAAAGTATTTGATAATACACCGATATTTACCCTGCTGGAACAACCTGTACTGTGCAGTAATAGCCTAATGCCAGCTTCATTAATATGTAACGTTGTGACAAAAGATGGCACAAATATGGCTGGATATGAAGGTAATATAACTTGGGAATTAAGTGGTAGTTTAGCGGGTGGAGAGTCTGGATTTGTAGTTTATAGAGTTACTATTCAATGATTTAATTTATATTGAGAGGGAGGGTGTTGCATCGTTTAACGTCGGTTTGTCGCGACAGATTAGTTGTGGTGATATCATCGTTATGTGCGAAAATGTATAGCTGTAGCATTTGCATACAATTTCTAAATGACTGACTAAAAATATTTATGGTATTGTCAATAATCAAAGCTTATATCGAGCTTTATATGAATATTGGTAATAGGTGAAATGTTTAAAAAGAATCTACTTGCATCGCTTTTACTTAGCTCTTTCGTTGCCCAACCAGCCTTCGCTGATACCACATTAAATATTTATAATTGGTCAGAGTATCTTCCTGCAGAACTACTGACACAATTTACTAAAGAAACTGATATCAAGGTTAACTATTCAACGTTTGAAAGTAATGAAACGATGTATACCAAGATCAAAATGATCGACGGTAAAGGGTATGATTTGGTATTCCCATCAACCTACTATGTTTCTAAAATGGCGAATGAAGGCTTATTAGCGAAATTAGACCATAGTAAAATAACGGCTTTTTCTCAGTTAGATACTACGATTTTAAATCAGCCGTTTGATCCTAATAACCAATATTCTATCCCTTATTTGTGGGGCAGTACGGCGCTAGGTTATGACAGTGATGTGGTTGATGGTAAGCAAGTAACTCAGTGGAAAGATTTATGGAAGCCTGAGTTTAAAGGTAATGTGCTATTAACCGACGATCCTCGTGATGTGTTTGGTATGGCACTGATCATGAATGGCCATAGTGTTAACAGTCGCGATGAAGCAGAAATTAAACAAGCTTACGAAACCCTTACAAGCTTAATGCCGAATGTCGCAGTCTTTAATTCAGATGCGCCACATATTCCCTACATTGCTGGTGAAGTTTCTGTTGGTATGCAATGGAATGGCACTGCTGTACGTGCAGCAAATGAAAATCCAGCCCTTAAATTTGCTTATCCACAAGAAGGTACTATCTTCTGGATGGATAACATGGTGATCCCTGCTGCGAGTGAGCACAAAGATGCTGCGTATCAGTTTATTAATTTCTTATTAAAGCCAGAAAACCAAGCCAAAATTGTGACTGAAATTGGTTACGCGACCCCTAATTTGGCCGCATTAAACAATCTCCCTGATAATATTCGTAACAGTGACATTATTTTCCCAACCAAAGCGATTAAGCAACAAGGTCAATTTTTGGCTGATGTTGGTGAAGCGACAGCCATTTACCAACGCTATTGGATGGAGCTGAAGAAATAATGAAAGTTATCTACACTGAAAAACAACGTTTACATCATGTACGTTTTGAATTTTTAAATGGTGAAGCGACGCCATGTTTTGAAAAACCAGAGCGTGCTGACATGGTGCTTAATGCGCTTAATAGTCATGGTGGTTTTACGATGGTAGAACCTAATAGCTACGGTGATGCACCGATGCGTTGGGTACACACGGATGATTACGTTGATTTTCTCGCCAGTTGTTGGGATCAATGGGTTGAAGCGTTTGGTGATGTGCATGATGCGTCACCATACTGTTTTGCACCTGCGCGCCATCTACGTAATCGTATTCCAAAAGATATCGAAGGGCGTTTAGGCTACTACAGTTTCGATATGACTGCTGCGATCACGGCGGGTTCTTGGAAAGCGATTGTTGCTGCGACTGAATGTGCATTAACTGGTGTTGATTTAATTAAGCAAGGTGAACATGCCGCATTTGCGTTATGTCGTCCGCCGGGTCACCATGCTGCGCCTGATTTAATGGGCGGTTATTGTTATGCTAACAACGCTGCAATTGCAGCTGAAAGCTTTATTCGTCAAGGTGCGAAGCGCGTTGCAATACTGGATATTGATTACCACCATGGTAACGGTACTCAAAGTATTTTCTATGATCGCAGCGATGTGTTATTTGCTTCGATTCATGGTGATCCTGATTACGATTACCCGCATTATCTTGGCTTTGCAGATGAAGAAGGTGAAGGTGAGGGGCTTGGTTTTAATCTCAATTTACCGTTACCGCTTAATACAACCGATTGGTCGGTGTATGAGCCGGTATTAGCTGCAGCGTTAGCGCGGATCAAAGAGTATCAACCTGAGGCGTTAGTAATTTCATTAGGTATGGATACTTTTGCCGATGATCCTATTAGTTATTTCAAGCTGCTGCGTGATGATTATAAAAACGTTGGCTGGATGATTGGTTTATTAAATATTCCAACCTTGTTTGTTTTTGAAGGTGGTTATGCGGTAGATGATTTAGGTCATAATACTGTTGCTGTGTTAGATGGATTTAATAAAGCATTAGTGTAATTGTCTCTAATGCACCATTAACAATCTAAGCGGTATTAAAAAAGCGATAGCCTGACGGTTATCGCTTTTTTGTTTAAAGGACAACGCCCATATAAACGCATAACTCACGTTTAATACGATTGTATTCGCTTGATATGACTTTTTGTGCTTGATAATCAGTACATTCACTGGTTGCTATATCGTTTTCTTCAATTTCTAAAAAAGGCAATTCAGTACTATTAGTAAGCAAATAGAGGGCGCGATTACCATCAATTTTATAGTTCAAATCAAAGGCGACAATGGTTTCCATATTGATATAAATATTATTAATTTTAAGTGCTTTTTTCATCACGAATATCCTATGTAATAAGCGTTAAGTTACATATTGTTAGTAGCTAAAAATAGCATATTCCGAGTTTGAATCCTTGTCTGTAGGAAGTTCTGCAATGAAAGATTTTATTATTCGTTAACAGCAATCGCTTGAATCGAATCTTTTTTATGTTGTTTTCTTTCGACTTTTGCCAGCCATAATAATGGTGCGATGATCATTACTGTACCCATTAAGGTTGTGACATCAGGCACTTCGTTAAACAATAAATAACCTACGATCACCGCGCCAATTAAACCACTGTATTCAGCACTGGCAATTTTATTACTTTCTGCTGCTCGATAGGCAACCACACATGTGGCGGCATACACTAAAATTAAGGCACTAGAACCTGATGCCGTAATTAGCGGTGACCAATCCCATGGTTTATTTTCCCATAGCGCTAACGCCAGTGATGCTGGCATGCCGATTAAATTGGTCAGTAATAATGTTTGGGCAACACTTTGTTGGGTTGGTAGTTTACGAATAAAGAGGTTGTTTACTGCAATAGTGAATGCGACCACTAATGCCCCAAAAGCCGCCCAGCTAATATCTGTTGGACGCACAATAACTAAAACACCAGCAAAGCCAATGATCCCTGCGGCAATAGAAGGACGACTGAGTTTTTCACCGTAAACAAGCATCGCTAACGGAAGCATGATCAAGGGAGCGGCATAGAAAATAGCATTAGCGGTTGCTAAAGGCAGGGTGCTCAATGAAATTACCATAAATACCGCACCTAATAACCATACATGAGCCCGTACAAAGTGCCACTTTAAACCCACAAAAAAGCTTTCTTTGGTCGCACGTAAGCAAAAGGGCAGTAAAATAATCACAGCTGATAATTGACGGAAAAACACAAATTGAAACACTGCCGCATCTTTACCCATGGTTTTAATGAGTGCATCAGAAAATACAGCGACTAAATTACCAATAATTAAAATAGTCATTGCAAAGCCTACCGAACGGTTTTTCATTATACCTACCGAAATAAACAAGGTGAGAGTGTGGTGCTAGTTGACGTTTAGACGTTTAATTGTGTAAGCAACAGCATTAATAAGCCTGTATATTATGATGAATTGAGCAGTATGTATAATAATATAATATGTGTGTTATTAACATTATTTAGATTTGTAACTTGTCACCAAGGAATAGTGCTGCCGTCATAACTCAGAAATTTCCCTGTATTTTGTGGTGTGAGTGTTGCTAATAAATTCAATAAGCATTGCGCGGTATATTCAGGCGTAAATAATTTATGTAGCGCGACATTACGTTGGAATGGTTTAGAGAGTGAGCTTGCGGTGGTACCAGGATGAAAGGCAAGAACGCAACAATGGGGAAGTTTAGTTCGCCATTCAATACTAATGGTTTTAATTGCCATATTCAGTGCGGCTTTAGAGCTACGATAGCTGATCCATCCGCCTAATTTATTATCTTCAATGCTGCCTACTTTCGCTGATACCGTAACAAAGTAACTGCGGCGAGAGGCTTTTAATGGTGACATAAAGTGTTTGGCAAGCAACAGCGTCGGTAACGTATTGGTTTGAATATTGGTCTGAAAAAAATCCACATCAAAGTGTTGAATCGATTTTTCAGGTAAATGTTCAGCAGTATGAAGCATACCGACAGCATTGATTACAATATCAAGCTGGATAAGTTGGGCAGCAAGTTTAGCAATATCAGTTTCTACGGTGATATCAATCTGATGCCAATGCAATTGTGGGTGGTGGTAATCTGGCTGGTGGCGAAAGTAGGTTGCGTGGATTTGACTGTGAGGTTTGAGGTGTAATAATTGCTTGATAACCGCTAACCCAATCCCTCCAGAGCCTCCAACAACTAATGCTTTCATTATCCCCTCCTTGACATTGTAACGTGATCACGAATGATAGCGCCCTGATTTAAGATTAACTGTACGATAAAACACACAATATAGACATGTTTAGTGTGATAATTGTGCTGTCGGATTCCTTTTGGGAATAAGTGCTTTACACAAAATCCTATTCTCTATAATATACGCCGCATGGAGAGATGGCTGAGCGGTTGAAAGCACTGGTCTTGAAAACCAGCATACGTTTATAGCGTATCTAGGGTTCAAATCCCTATCTCTCCGCCAAATATTAAGAAAACCGCTAAGTAATTAGCGGTTTTTTTTCGTTTGAGCAAAATGGTTTCTCCTTCTATTCCATTTCCCCGTGGTACTTTCTCGCTCGAAAGTGCCCCAAAACTTGTTAGCTACGATAAGCTATTGAGTCGCAATGGATTATTTTGCCAAGCAGCTGACAAGGTTCTGTCTAATATCGAGCTAGTTTTCATCGCTAGCTCAAATTTTCCCCGAAATCGTTTAGAGACCGTACTCTCTACGACTGAACAGTGAAGTGGTCAAGTAAAACTGTACACCTTTATAGGTGTTTAAATTAAGCGGCTGCTTCCATCACCACTGGCGGTAAATAGTTGTTATAACTATGGCCCCGCTTAG
>NZ_MSCQ01000002.1:702903-705952 GCF_002954725.1 Photobacterium phosphoreum | reverse complement strand
CAGCATGCGTTTGCCCTACTAAACACAAGAAACAAGAAACAAGAAAACAAAGAAAAAAAGATAGGACACCCATAACTTTCTCTTTATAAAACAGATGATTATTATGATATTACCAGGGTTGATTATTGTCATTCCCTACAGTGAATTCCTTGAGGGCGGTAGAAAATTTACTCACAGAGCATTGATTTTTCAAAGTAAAGATATGGCTGTCCTATGTCTCTCTCAGTACGTGGTCATTTATCTTATTGAGACTATCGGTGTTTCAAAAACAGATATATCGACTCATTTAGGCGTGACAGCAAAAGGAAATAGAACATTAAATAATTGGCTTGGTAATAGTGAGCAGCAAATTCCCTATACCGCATGGCGCAAATTATTGTCGTTAGCTGGATTGTCCATCGATCTCATGGTGTTATCAGTGCGAGCGGAAGGGTTACTTGCTAGAAAAGCGAAACAATTAGCCATTACTGAAGATAATGCTTCGGCATCGACATTATTGCGAGAGGTATACAATGTGCTTGATCATGGTACATCAGCAGAACGATTGATACTTCTTGATAAGCTTAAGTTGCATTTTAAATAATTGAGTGAAATCGAACGATAATATAAACCGAGTGTTGGCTCGGTTTTTATTGTATTAATTAATACTTTGTCTTGCTTCAATACTGCCATGCGTTTGAATGGTTGTACCTTGAGATCCAGCACAGCCTGTTACAACCATTCCTAATAAAATAAACGCGATAATGTTCTTCATTGATAATCCTTTATTAGCATTTTATTAATTATATAAAGAGTGTACCTGTAACCAGAAATAGCAACAAGGAGGCAGAAAAGTGCTTACTCAGACAATAAAAAAGCCGCTGATAAGGTTATCAACGGCTGAGTGAGTTATATCGTCATGATAGTTACAGTTTCTTTGAGAAAACGCCGCACAAACCAATGATGACTAACCCAAGGATCATTATTTCACCTTTATTACTGTCAAAGCCCGCTTTAACGCCAGAGATAGCAACAATTGCGATAGCCACTGGAATGATATATTTGATTAATACATACCAAACATTAAACAGTGGGAATGAGACTTTACCGTCATTAGTGATTTCTTTTTTCAATTCACTACGATCTAAACGCCAGCCAGCAAATAAACACACCAACATACCACCGATGGCTAAGAATATTTTATCGGTTAATAAGTCAAAAATATCAAAAGCACCAGTATCAAATAACGTTGGACCAAAGCCTCCGATTGAAAGTGACGCTAAGATACACAGTAATGCCATTACACCACTGGCTGTAAGTACTGCAGTCACTCGACTAAACCCTTTTTCGTCAATAAGATAAGCAGTAACAACTTCCAGTAATGAAACTGAAGAGGTCAGTGCAGCAACACTCAGGCCAATAAAGAACAGAATCGCGAGAACGAAACCAATTCCCCCCATTTCAGCAAACAGTTGTGGTACCACCACGAACACTAAACCAGGACCTGCTGATGGTTCTATCCCAAAGGCAAACATTGCAGGGAACATTGCAATACCAGCAAGTAATGCCACGCTAGTATCCATTGCTGTGACCATCGCTGTGGTTTGGACTAGATTTTCTTGTTTACGGAGGTAGCTACCGTAAGTCAGCATACAACCCATGCCTAAACTTAAAGAGAAGAAAGCTTGTCCTAGTGCGGCTAATACTACTGAACTATCAATTTTTGAAAAATCAGGCTTAAACAAGAACTCTAATCCTGCCATTGCACCTGGTAGTGTTAAGCCTTTAATTGACACAATCATGAGAATAATAAACAACAATGGCATTAATATTTTGCCAGCTTTCTCAATCCCCCCCGATACACCGCGGATAACCACTAAAATATTAAAGAATAGGTATAGCCCCATCCAAAATAATGGTTGCAGTGGGTTAGCAATAAATCCGCTGAAGCTATCACCAATGGCATCGGGTTGACTTAATAATCCAGTGGAGACTTTATAAATATAGGCAATAGCCCAGCCACCAACAACAGGGTAGAACCCCATGATTAATAGACCACTTAATACACCTAAAATGCCGACAAAAGTCCAACGACGATCCGTTGTTTTAAATGCGCCTACAGCCGAGATCCCTGTTTTTCGACCGACTGCAAACTCAGTAAGCATGACGCTAAAGCCAATTACAATAACGAATAAGAGGTAAATAGAGACGAATGCACCGCCGCCATTTTCACCTGCGGTATAAGGGAACTTCCAAATATTACCTAAACCTACAGCAGATCCTGCTGCTGCCATCACGAAGCCAACTTTTGAACTCCATGTTCCTCTGTTTGGTGTTGATGATGATGTTGTATCCATACGTGACCCTGTACTTATAAGAAAAAGTTTTTAATTTTTAAAGGTTAATATATTTAAAGTGCATTTTTAGTTAAGGGGTTAAAATGAAAGTTGAATATTTTGTGCAATTAAAGATATCGGAATGTTAAATATGTTAACTTCTTTTTACCATGTATTTAATTGCTTTTAAATGAAAAATTATATTCAAGTAAATATTAACAGTGATTTTAAATCGTATTTTTGGTGGTTAATAATTTATTAAACAATGATTTATATTATTTTTGAGTAGGATATTACTAACAGCATAAAATGCTAAAGTGATCTTTTTGCATTGTGTAGATGAAGATATTGTTCAATAGCTAAATGAGTTATATGGTTTAGTCTAATAATGTCTATATATAGAGAGTTTAACTGCTAAAGTGATATTTAATAGGATATAAGCTAGTTCTGCTGCCGTTGCTATAGTTGTAATAATGGTTCGTTGTGATGAAAGAGCAATATTGATACTTTATTGTTCTTGTTTTGGTCGTTTTTAGTAACCATTGATTGAGAAAAGTGCAGTTGATACTTTTTTGAATATTATTACTTTACAGAGGACGGTGAGGGTTATATTATTCGCCGTATTGGAGAGATGGCTGAGCGGTTGAAAGCACTGGTCTTGAAAACCAGCATACGTTTATAGCGTATCTAGGGTTCAAATCCCTATCTCTCCGCCAAATTCTAATAGTCTGATG
>NZ_MSCQ01000002.1:700602-701212 GCF_002954725.1 Photobacterium phosphoreum | reverse complement strand
TAGGTTGCTAGGTTGCTAGGTTGCTAGGTTGCGAAGTTTCGAGAGTGCAGGGTACTAGATCTATCACCATACAATTCCCTCTTAGTTCAGTTGGTGCTTCTTTATTGGGAAGATTAGCGGCCTGTTAATCCGTATGGCACTGGTTCAAGTCCAGTAGAGGGAGCCAAATAGAAAAGCCCGCAAGCAATTGCGGGCTTTTTTACGTCTGGATTTTGGTGAAACTAGGTGCTAGGTGCTAGGTTTCGATAGTGTAGGGTACTTGATCCACCACCATACAATTCCTTCTTAGTTCAGTTGGTGTTTCTTTATTTTTTATCTACAATTTGAATCTCAGTAAGTGAGAATATGCTTCAGTATGTAAATGTTTGCACGATAAAATTGGTGTATAAAACATCAAACTGAGTGTTATTGATAACTTTTGTTTAATTGATGATCGCTTGAAAATCTTTTTAATATTATTACTTTACAGATAACGGTAAGGGCTATATTATACGCGGCATTGGAGAGATGGCTGAGCGGTTGAAAGCACTGGTCTTGAAAACCAGCATACGTTTATAGCGTATCTAGGGTTCAAATCCCTATCTCTCCGCCAAATTCTAATAGCCTGATA
>NZ_MSCQ01000002.1:553300-698655 GCF_002954725.1 Photobacterium phosphoreum | reverse complement strand
TAGGTGCTAGGTGCTAGGTGCTAGGTGCTAGGTGCTAGGTTTTGAGAGTGGAGGGTGCTAGATCCTGCCACCAAACAATTTTCTCTTAGTTTAGTGAGTGTTTCTTTATTTTTTCTCCAAGATTTGAATCTCAGTAAGTGAGAATATGCTTCAGTATGTAAATGTTTGCACGATAAAATTGGTGTATAAAACATCAAACTGAGTGCCATTAATAACTTTTGTTTAATTGCTGATCACTTAAAAATCTTTTTAGTATTATTGCTTTACAGAGAAAGATTAGCACTATATTATTCGCGGCATTGGAGAGATGGCTGAGCGGTTGAAAGCACTGGTCTTGAAAACCAGCATACGTTTATAGCGTATCTAGGGTTCAAATCCCTATCTCTCCGCCAAATTCTAATAGCCTGATGTATGTCGAGTTAGTTAAAGAATTGGAGTGGTAGTTCAGTTGGTTAGAATACCGGCCTGTCACGCCGGGGGTCGCGGGTTCGAGTCCCGTCCACTCCGCCAACATAAAGACATAGTGTTAAATTATTAACATGCTATGTAACGAAATTTGTGCCGACTTAGCTCAGTAGGTAGAGCAACTGACTTGTAATCAGTAGGTCACCAGTTCGACTCCGGTAGTCGGCACCATTAAATTTCGGTGGGATTCCCGAGTGGCCAAAGGGAGCAGATTGTAAATCTGCCGGCACTGCCTTCGAAGGTTCGAATCCTTCTCCCACCACCATACAACGCCTCTTAGTTCCATTGGCGGCACTTTATTGGGAATATTAGCGGCCTGTTGATTTACATGTCGCAGATAAGTCCAGTTGAGTGAAGATAAATAGAAAAGCCCGCAAGTCATTGCGGGCTTTTTTACGTCTTAAATTTGGTGGTGGAACTAAAAAAATAGCTATTATTCTTTTTTGAAGCACATTAGCGTATTGAGTGAAGGATCATGTTGTTGTAAAAGATACTGCTGCGTATCAATCAGATTATGTTTAGCTAATGCGGTGATCCAATAATCTATCCCTTGAAAATTGCGTAATTCTCTTTGATTATCAGCCCAAGTAACATTAAGCCCTGCATTAAATACGGTATGCACTAAAGCGCAAAATGTTCGCATTGAATCATTACCTGCATCGTGATCACGCAAAATAAATCGGCCTCCAGGTTTTAACACGCGTGCAATAGAAGCAATAAAATCATCTAATTTATTCAACGGGCAATGATGCAAACCAATATAACAACTCACAATATCCAATGATGCATCAGCAATAATTTGTGGGGGTAATGGTTCATAATCGGCTAAATCAAAAAAGTGACCCACTTGGCTAATACTGCCACGTTCTGCCATCTCAGCTAGCGAATTGTCAGGCGCAACATCATTACATAAGAATATTGCCCCAGAGATCGGTAATGTTTTTTGTAATGTTTTAATGTAGCGTCCTGTTGAACCTATTTCTAGATAACCTTCAAGTGTTGTTGCCGTGGCTAATATTTCACTTGTTTGACGGCCCATTTCACGCTTTTGCTTTGCTAATGCAGGAAGGGCATAAGTGATATCGGCCAATGCCGTTTTTATGTCAGTAAGCCCATATTGTATTTCATGGTAAATATCTTCATCGGATGTAAACCGTTGGCAACATTGATTGATCAGTTCATGGAATAAATGTTCAGGGTAAAGATGATAAATATTTTGTAGGAAAAGGTAAAAATTATCTCTGCCATTAATCGAGCTAAATACTTGCCTAAATGCAGACTGGCGACATTCCGAGCGTGAATAAATAACGGGATCATCATGTTGACGGTAATATTTCTCCCATAAGCAATGGCGAAATCGATAGTGTGGATCCCATTTATCTTTCAATGCAAATAAAGCCGTCGCGTTAGGATAAGCACGATGAAATTGGTCATAACGAGCATGAGGTTGATAGGGAAGGTAGTAACAACCGCCAGCATTAATGGATGCTTCAATCAGTTCACGTGTCCAAATAGCGACTTTTTCTTGTTCAGCCTGGCTGGCTTGTTGCTTATAATATAATACAAAAGCAAATACTTCCTCACGAGCCCACGCTAATAGGGAGCCAGAGTCAGGATGAGAGTGTCGAATAGAAACATTCACTGCTTTAACATGATAACGGTTGAGAATTTCAGTCATGACTGGTGTGAAATCATTAATTCGATTAACAGGAATAAAGTATTCCTGTAGAACGTAGGTGTTTTGGTTTCGTGAAATAGGCTCTAGTTCAGCGACATTATAATTGGCTTCCTCGTTGCGAGTTGTAATTTTTTTATTCCAAAACAGTAATGGTTCGTAGATATATTCACGACGCCAGTGGCCTAGTGGTGATTCAGTAACAGCCCATAGCATGTATTTTTCTAATATATACAATTTGCTATCTTGTTGTGGAATAACATTAACCGCTTTGTCTGTTGCCGACCAAGTAACAACATGCACTGTATCAAACCTTGGTGGTATCATGTCGGCATTATGAAAGACCGTGACATTATTGTTTCTTACTTGCTTTTGAAAAAAGGCGGTGTAATCAGCTAATGGCATTTTTTTATGTAAACGCTCAATATGACAATCCGTTGTTAACGATAATTCAGCCTCTACAATGATCCCTATCGCGCCATAGCCACCAATCGCGGCATAGAAAATCTCACTATTTGTCGTGGGAGATGCGTTGATTCGTTTACCATTATGAAGCACTAAGACAATGGCATTAATGGATAAAATCAGTGGACCTAAACTGACATAGCGACCATGACAATTAACACTTAATGATCCACCAATGGTGAAATTGGCATAAGTTTGCATGATTTTAATAGCTAAACCATAGTGTTGAATACATGCTTGAATATCTCGCCATCGTGCTCCTGTTTGTACGGTAATGGTTTGCTGTTCGAGATTAAGATCAAGGATGCGGTTTAAACCACGCATATCAATATGTAATGAGCCTGCATGTGCGATCTGCCCACCCATACTATAACGCCCACCACCAATAGAAATCGGTTTATGGGTGTTTTTTAATATATCTTGTAGTTGTTCAACACTGCCCGGAACATAAATATCATCAACCGCTATAGGGTAAAGGCGTGAAACTTCTTTAACGATATTAGTATAGTGTGGTGATCTTTCAGATTGTTTACTGTTTGGAATGAGATAGCGCATTCTTAGTAATATAGGTAGCTGATATTGTTGCTCTAATGCTGCCGAACCTGACTGCGAAACAATATGAAAGCCATAACGTTGATAAAAATTGATTGCACCTTTATTACATTGGGTCACATCGAGTTCAATACTAGAAATATTTTGTTTTTGTAACCATGCACATAAGTTATTAAGAATGTCTGAGCCAATACCTTGACCACGATATTCACTGAAGACGGCAATATTATTAATATAAAATGATTCTTCAGAAGGTAAGGGGACATAATTATTTAATGCTTTACGAACTGCTGTTAATAAATGCCATTTTAGTTTTAAAGGAACAGTAAGTAATAGTTGTATAGCACCAGCAAACTCTTGTTGCTGCATATGTTGACGAGAATAACCGACGACGGCACCTTTTATTTGATTATCGTGACGATAAATATAGCCAAATTTATGGCTAAATAGTCCTCGTGATTGTAATACTTGTTTGGTTAAGATTGGAATAGCTTCACTACGAGAGGTGAACATAAAATCCATTAATTCATGAGAACTCTCATAAATACACTCAGTAAGTGCTGCACTATCACTCATATACGCACGTTTAAATTGAGCATCTGTTGTTTGTGGTAGGTTCATACGAATAATGTCACCTTAATAAATCTGTGTACCTATTTATTAAAGATAGACGCTGTAATGCTATGACGAGATAAACAATAAGCCCATAATACCAATAGATTTGAGAATATGCGTAAGATGATGACTATCCATAATGTCGAAGGTAATTGTCTTAACAATGTGAAGGTTTGTTTTTGTTTATTATGATGAGCACCATTGAAAATACGGACGATTACTTGATTATCAATATCAATGGTTACTTTGATAGAGCAGATAAGCCGTCGATGTATTGACGGCTTATCATCAGAAGGGAATGATAGAAAATTAGAATAATATAAAATAAAGGGAGACTTAACTAAGATTAAAAACCAGTGCGATGATGGTAATCAGGCTTACAGCATTAAGTACTGAATATAGTATTGTTTTTGGCATACTAAATGCCAAATTATTAAAATCTCGCTTTGATCCAATGACTGTAATCGTTAATGGTAATACAACCAATAAGCCAAATATCCAGCGAATAGTATCAGTAATGGTATAGCCAATTTGAGTTTCAGCAACAATAAAACCTAGAATAGATAAAATGAGTGTTGTGAGTGAAATGGCGAAGGTTCGATTATAGGAATCCATTAACTGAGCAAAAGCTTGATATTCTTCGTCCGTAAAGTCTGATTTGTTTGCCATGTGTTTTTCAGTCTAATAATGAGATAACTATATCTATTATAACGGATCTTTATCAAGATAACGAAAATATAGACAGTGTTCTCTTATGATAATAGAGAAAGTGTATGTTTATTACTCAGAAATTGATGATTTTCGTTATTCAAACGTAGCTATAAAGTAAAACTAGCAATAAAGTGTTTGATAATTAACCGGTTGGAATTTGTTGGTCTTTACAGTGATTTCGATAGGCAGTATTATACGCGCCATGGAGAGATGGCTGAGCGGTTGAAAGCACTGGTCTTGAAAACCAGCATACGTTTATAGCGTATCTAGGGTTCAAATCCCTATCTCTCCGCCACATTATAAAAAAGCCAGCATTTATATACTGGCTTTTTTTCGTTTGAATAAAATGGCTATTTGACTGGCGAAATAAAGCCGATTTAAATTATCGCACCTCGCACCTCGCACCTCGCACCTCGCACCTCGCACCTAAAATAGATGAAATAAGTCGCTATCTATGTGAATATAGACGTTATTTGTTTGGAAAATAGTGATAATGACTTTTGAGCAATGGGCTTTTATTGCCGATTTATATACCCCTATTATTGTTATTGTGTGTGTTATTTGCATGGTATTGTCTGGGCGTGAACAGGGTTTGCGGTTCGGTTTATGGCAGTTAGGTGGGGTATTGTTATCAACCGCTTTTATTTACACCGTTATGTTTATCGATAATGCGTTAGGCATTTGGCCGGCATTTAATTTAGATTACAGTACCCATACAGCTATTGCATTAGTCTTTATTGGCTACTTTATTGTATACACACCCAAATTAAGAGGGGTAATGGTACTTTCTATTGTGGGTTATGCAGCCCTAATGATGCATCAAAAATATCATACATTAAGTGACATTATTACCACTACCGTCTGCGTTATGCCTGTAATATTGTTATGCCAATATAAATTAGCCACAATCGCTAACCGTTAGTTTTTCTTGGTAATAATAACGTAATTGAGTAGGGTTAATCCGATCACAAAACACCAAAATTGGAAGCTAGGTAATACCGGTGAAACGGAGCCGATAAGTAAGCCTGAGCTTAATCCAATTGCCATTCTTTGTTGTACCTTCATGATAAATTCCTTCTTAGCCATCGTTGTTTTTTGTGGTATGTGGATTATATTTTTCATTATGAAGACGATATTTACGTTCTCTCCACCACCAATGGGTGATACTTAATAGCGGAGTAACGATGATAACCGTGATAACTGTGATTAATAATTTTGTGTCGAATAACGCATTAAAACTGCTATCTGTAAATAGTAGCGTGATCACAATATTGGTTGTTATTACGCCTAAAAAAGCAGGAAGACAATTACTAACAATAAAGCGAAATAGCCCTTGCTTGCGTTGTTGCCGCCATTTAGATATTTCGAGATCTGGATCTTGCATTGAAAATACTATTAATACAAAAATGTGTTCGTAATTATATGCAATTAAGTCATTTTATATTGTATAGCGGTATGCAAAAAGAGATCGTTATCTCAAAAATATCTGCAACAAAAGAAGGTATTACATTTAGGGGGATAAATAAACGGTGAGTATTGATAGAAGATACCGATCATTGTTTAAACCCGCTGTAATAACAGCGAGTAGTGATTTATTTGATGGGGAGTACTATAGCATCGTCCTTATCATACTTTGTCGCCCTAACCTAAGTCGGTCAAAATTTCATTTTCATTAAAGTGAATACTGATAACATCGTTAAAATGCGTATGTTTAGTAATAAAAGGTAATTCAATATTAATCACTTCAGATGGATCTACAGCGAGCCATTGGCCGTTAGCAGTAATTTTCCAAATGGTATCTTCTAGTTTGATATATATTTTGGGCTGCATCCTTTGCCTTATGCTATAGAATAACGATTACGTGTAATGAATAACCTATGGTATCGAACATAAATTAATCTTCAATTGATATTTATAATAATTAATATCTTTAAGTACGATCTTGCTTGTAAAATATTATCAATGTGGATGAAGATTGTAATAAATCTATCGTCTGTCTTTAATAAAAAAGCTAGCGACAATCGCCGTTAGCTTTTTCGTCATTTAAGATGTTAGCGTAGATTATTAATCCTCAAAATCAACAATAAGTTCATCTTCTAGATAATCAATTAGACATCCTAATGCTGGCGCTGAAACAAGATAAGACGTTATCTCGGCAACGTCAGGTGTTGATAGATGTAATACTTCTAGCACAGTATGCTCAGGGTTATAAGCAACATTGAACTTTTTAGCAATACTACAACTGTCGTTATATTCATCGACAGACAATTCAATTTTACCATTGTACTCGCCAATATCGGTATCAAAATTATCAACCAATATTTCGATCATGGCTTCGTAGTAATTCTGGTAATCCATTGATTTTACCTTATTCTTGTCTAAAAAATTGCTATCTAATGCGTTAGCTATCATGGCACTATTTTACCCTATTTTAGACTGACAAAAAGCCTTAATCTAAAATAATTAGTTATTCATGATTGTATGAGACTAAGTGTTTAGTTCGTGTGGTTAGAGTCATGATGAGGGCTAATTATCACACCTGTTACAGGCTCTTACGCTTCTTAATTTTTTGTTACAAATATTGACGTTGTTTAATTGTTTGTTACATAAATCCATTGGTATATTTAATACTAAGTATAATATTATATTATGATATAAATAAATCGTATTGGTTAATAATACTCATTAGTGAAAACAAAACACTGAATATAAGTTGGTTGTATGGAATGCAACTATTAAGAATCATAGAGGATGAAATATTTAGTTCTGTTGATACGAGTGAACATACTTAGGAAGTAAAGTGAGAAAAATAAATAAAATAACAGCCGCTCTATTCAGCGTTATGCTTAGCAGTAATGTATATGCAACTAATGCTAATATCGTTTCTTTTGTTCCTGGTGAAACAAAAGTTAAAAATGGAGAAATGGTTTCTTTCAATGGCGATTGTTTTGTTGCTAAAAATAACCCCGGTATATGGGAATCTCCAACTGTAGATTCATGGTTCTGGGATGCAGCTGTATGCTCAGGCGAACCTAATCCAGAGCCAACACCGGATCCCGATCCGACACCAGATCCTGAGCCAACCCCAGACCCTGATTTTGGCGACATTATTCCTTTTATTCCTGGTAAAACTCAAGTATCAAATGGTGACGTTGTTTCATACGAAAACCAATGTTTTATCGCTCAAAACAACCCTGGAGTTTGGGAAACGCCAAGCGCAAGTTCGTGGTTCTGGTCATTAACAGAATGTTCTGACGAGCCAGTTAATCCTGATCCTGAACCAGAAGAAACTGAACTGTCTATTCTTGCACCAACAACTGGTCAAGTTATTCAAGCAAATGAAACGATTGCTATCAATGCACATGTTGATGGTAACCAAGCGGCTAAAGTTGAGTTTTGGGTAAACAACACAAAACTAGCTGAAAAAGCAGTTAACCAGAATAACACTCAGTACTCTCACGCTTGGACTCCAGTTGAAGCAGGTAATGCGGTAGTTAACGTATTTGTATTCGATAAAAATAACCAAAAAATCGAACAAAAATCAGTATCTGTAGTTGTAGAAGCAGAAGTAACTGAAGATTTCGTTGCGCCTGTAGTTAAATTTGTTACGCCAACTAATGGCTCGACAATCAACTTAACTGAAAGCGTTGCTATCTCTGTTAATGCGACAGATGCAGATAACGATTTAACGACACTGATTGTTACCGCAAACAACAAAGAAATCTGTTCGTTTGATGCTGCTAATACCAACACATTTACGTGTAATTTTCAGCCTACCCAAGCTGGTAACGTAACATTGAAAGCTATCGCTACTGATGCTCAAGATCTTTCATCTACAACAAGTGTAAAAATCGCTGTTGAAGAAGATGTGGTTGAACCGCCAGTTGAGCCACCTGTAACTCCAGGTGACTTATGTAAAGACTTTAATGTTTACCCTGACTGGACACGTGGCGATCACGCAACTGGTGGCGACATTATGGTTAACAAGAATATCGCTTACTCTGCGAACTACTGGACTGCATCTGTTCCTGGTAGCGATGATACATGGGCCCTTCACCTAAATTGTGATGGTACAGAACCTGGTACAGCACCGCTTCTTTCTCTACCAAACCCAATGGACCCTGTTCGTCTAGAAGTCGCAGGTTGGCCAAACACGTTAGTTGTTGCTAGCCCATCGTCTGCGGCACCTGCAATGCTAACTATTGAAGCAAGCAACAGTGCTGATTTAGCTGATTTTGGTAAGCTAACAAGTACGTTTGTATCTATCATGAATACTGCGGCACAAGCTGGCTCTGCATCAATCATCATCAACACTGATGTTCTTGATCAAGCAACGCAAGATAAGGCATTGTCTTCAAACAGCATTGCGGTTAAAGAAGCGCTAACTAAAGCGATGGACATCACTGGCAACAAGATTGACATTGATGATATCAACGCTCTTAGCAATGACTTGAAAGGCTGGGCTAACGCGCACCACCTAATCATCTCTACGCTAGCACCAGAAGCAAACTACGGTTGGTCTCTAAGCATTGGTGATTTCGCGTTTGATACTCACTCTGGCAGACAATCTGTTTGGGATGAAGCATCTAACTACAGTGCTGAACTACTAGACAAACTAGAGCTGTTCAAAGCAGATGTTGCAACTAAAGCTGATTTCATTGCGTTCACTAAGTCAAGTTCAACGGCAGTTCTAACTAGCGACCAATGGCATAATGCACTGGAGTACGTTAAGCAAGTTTCTGATTTTGTTAAAACGCCTGTAATGCTAAACAATATCCCTACAGATCAAGCTTCTGCTTATTTCATGGGTGATAATGCGAGCAAACCACAAGTGCGTAAAGCAGCGTTCAGTAACGTATTTGCTATCGTATTTGATAAAGATACAGCAAACTTAACTGTTAAAATCGAAGAATACAAAAAAGCTAAAATGCCGCTGTACTATGTTGGTAAATCAACAGAAAACGGTCAATTAACTATCATTGATGCATTAAACAGCGAACTGGCTAATGCTGAAGATACAATGAACAACACGGCATTCCTGTACGAAACGCCTCAATCACAATGGGTTCCGTCTACTGTTTATAAGTGGGCTGATTTCATGACTGGTCTGAATGCAATGCATAACGTGGGTGTTGCAGGCAACAAGTTCTGGCTACTGGATGAAAGTGTTGATGATGCAACCAACATCAAATACGCGAAAGTGGCGATTGCTGCGTTCCTAGCACAAAGTATGCAAGAAACGATTCGTTATAATGCATGTGATGAGAACAACTGGGCTGAGATTAGATACGGTGCTGCGACAGATTACCCAATGTCTGCAAGCTGTGGTCAACTTGAACAAAAATACGCAGATTACGGTGTTAACCCTATCTCTGGTTTAGATCACGCTTACTCTTGTCCTCGTGATGATAAAATGGAAGTAAGTGCGTTAACTCATGCTAAATGGTATGGCGCACCAGCTCCAGTATTTGCTGCTCCAAATGCAGTACTTGAAGAGCGTGGTTTATTAGTTAATGGTAACGTAGGTCGTTGGACAAACAGCGGTCACTGTAACGATGTACCAACCTCTGTAGATACGTCTAAGCAAGTATGGGAACGTGATACATGTAAAACGTACGTTGACCAAAAAGCAGGTAGCTTCATTTGGGATGGCAGCAGCCAAGAAGACGTTGAAGGTTGTGGTTGGTGGGGCCGTGGTGTTATTCAAACTACAGGTCGTCAGAACTTTGGTACGCTGAACCATTACCTTGGACGTTCACATGTTGATCCAGCAACAATTGGTCAAACAATTGATGGCGTAACCGTTGAAGCACCACCGGCAAACCCACTGTATGCTGATCTTGATTTTTGTTCGAACCCAGGCTTGATTTGTAGTTCAGAAGAGAACAAAGAGATCAAATGGATCGCAGGTTTATTCTACTGGGTAACATCGGTTCAGGCATATTCTGATGTTGGCGGTCAATATGCCGACTGGAACTACTATAACGAACTGAAAAAATATGTTGATGGTGGCCTAAAAGGGACTGATTTTATTGATGATGTTTCAGGTATTGTGAACCGTGGTTGTCCAGATTCTGTTTGTTCGACAGGTGAAGTACATAATGCGAAAGAGCGTCAAGCTAACTTTAAGCTAGTGCTAGAAAAGTTAGGTGTTAAAGCACTATAACAGCGACATTATTGCTAAATAATAATGTTCAACGTTAAATAAACAAAGCCCATAGCGACTAACGTTATGGGCTTTTTGTTATTTGACGTAGGGATAGAGTTAGCATTTCTCGCGTAAAGTAAAGCGGCTTATAACCAGCCTTTACGTTTGAAAAAGAGGTAAGGTGCAAAACCAGCTAAGACCATCAGCCCTAGTGCATAGGGGTAGCCGAGCTCCCAATGAAGTTCAGGCATAAACTTAAAGTTCATTCCGTAGCTAGAGGCAACCAATGTTGGCGGAAGGAATACCACAGATACAACTGAGAAGATTTTAATAATGCGGTTTTGCTCAATATTAATAAAGCCCATTGCCGCATCCATCAGGAAGTTAACCTTTTGGAATAAAGATTCATTATGTGGTAACAAAGAGTCAATATCGCGTAAGACTTCACGCGCTTGTTCTAATTCAATTTCGGGTAAACGTGCTTTACGGACTAAAAAGCTTAATGCTCGTTGAGTATCCATAAGACATAAGCGAATTTTCCATCCCGCATCTTCTTGCTTTGCTAGATGCGATAAAGCTTGATCAAAATTAGCACCCGGTTTATTACCACCTAAAATGGTTTTACCTATCGATTCTAGTTCGCTGTAAATATCTTCAATAACATCGGCAAGTTGCTCTATTTTTGTTTCAAAGAGATCGAGCAGTAATTCATAAGCATTGCCTTGTTGTAAACGCTGTGTACGCGCACGCATACGATAAAGACGAAAGGCTGGCAATTCACGTTCGCGTAAGGTAAATAAGCGCCCATCACGAATAGTAAAAGCAACCGTCGCATTACTTACATAATCTTCCAGATCTTCAAAATAAAAGAATGAGTGAATATGTAAGCCATCTTCATCTTCAAAAAAACGCGCACTGGCCTCAATGTCTTCTAGTTCTGGGCGAGTAGCAAGGCCTTGACCTAGTTCTTGTTGAACGCGCTCTCGTTCTGCTTCATTGGGCTCGATGAGATCAACCCATAATGCTGATGAAATGGGATCTTTAGCTTCTAAATTTAAACGTTGTAAACGTAGGTCGTTTAATGTGTATGCGTTCAGCATGTCTCATATCTCCACTAATGGCGATGATATAAAGAACACTTTAAAACACGATTTGACACTGATAAATACAGGATCTACCAATACAAAACTGGAATAATAAGATTTAAACAGAAGCAATGAACATAAGGGATTGTGCATGCTGGCAGTTAAGCATTGCCAACTCACGCGCAAAGGCAAGGGAGGGCAGATTAACGAGGAAAAATCTCATTCCAGTACCGACTGGGTGTGTTCAAAGCGGTGTCCTCTCAAATAATGGTGTGCGCATGTTACGTCTGACTGTAAAGGGGTTCAAGTTACGCTATTGAAACATTAGATTCTCCTTTAGTAGTATTAAGTCAAAGACTTATTCATGCACGATTAAGGTTTACTAGCATTAAATTAATCAACTGTTAACTAATTATAATGAGATGTTGTTATTTTGCGTGATTAAATGTTGAGTAAGTTAAGATTATTTTTATTTTGTGTAAACGTTATTCAAATAAAGAACACACTATTTCAAAAATGTAGTCTACAGATAAATACGCTATTTGGCTAATATGGATCTTTCTTAAATATATTAATACCAGCGTGAAAATAAGTCGCTGGGAACTGTTTACTATTACCTTTTCTTTACTCCTAATCAGTATGAATTTAAATCAATTAATTCTGTTCTAGCATTTATTAGCTACCCTTAATAAAAACGCAATCATATAAATATGCATGTTAATACTTCATTATGGCGGTGTTTTCCTAGATAAATAATTGGTTTCAAAGGAATACGAATGCATTGTAACTGTAATATACGCGCTCTGCACCGCCCGAATAAACAAGCCACTCTTTTCCGTTTTCGACAGAATAACCCCATTATTCATACTGCTCTGCTTGTCGTAATATCGGCAGGAATCATCTCTTTAGGCTCGCCAGTATCAGCAGAAACCATCGAGTCACCGCCGAGCGAGTCTGATCCGATGTTATTTTTTGACTCGCAAGATTTGACAGTGCGTGGTCATTTTCAATTCGGTGTAAATGCCGTCGCTGAACGAAATCTTTTTTGGGATCTTGCTGAATTGGCGACGGGCAACATTGAATTTGACTCAGACGAAAATTGGTTAGAAATCTACACTGAACCTGGTATCAGTTTTGAACGGCATATCTCACCACACTCCAGTTGGTTTGGTAAAGTTTCAGCAGTGGCTTCTTATACCGCAGGGACGGACGCGTTTGCTGCCAGTAATATTGGCAGTGTCACTATAGAGGAAATATACCTCGGCTATCGAACAACGTTAACGGATGAGTGGAATATCGAAGCCTCGTTCGGACCTCGTATGCTCAAATTGGGTACAGGAATGCTAATTGCTAACGGTGGTTCCGATGGCTTTGAGCGCGGCGCCCTTAAGTTTGGTCCTCGAGAAGCATGGGGAAAAGCCGCTATCGTGCAATTAACGGGAAGTGGCATTAAAGCGACAGCCTTTTATCTTGCCCCTAATGAGATACCGTCCAACGACACCAAGAATCTGTTCAATGGCATAGATCTACGTTGGGATGGCGAGGATGGCAGCTACACAGGATTGACTTATATCCATGTTATTAAGTCGAAGGCTGCTTATCCCAAGGCCGCTCCCAGTGGAGTGGGGACACCAACGATTATTGCTGATGCTCGTGCCAAATTGAACGCAGTAAACTTCTATGGCAAAAAAGAGCGTGTTGGTGGTGATCTGAGTAACTTAAGTTTAGCGCTTGATGTCACTTATGAGTGGAACGACCGCATTAACCTTCGTGCTTGGGGAGGGCGTATCAAATCCGAGTATGTTTTCACGCGTTATTCATGGCGACCTACTTTGGGTTACTCGTACCAGATCTTCTCTGGCGATAATCCAAATACTTCTCGCATCGAGCGTTTCGACCCACTTTATTACGATGGTTCACCAAGCACTTGGGCAACAGGTTCAAAGTCGGCGATGGTTTTTATTAATTCAAATGTGCAGTCACACAATCTCAGTGTTCGCATCACGCCGACAATGCAAGATACTATCACTTTGCGTTATGCCCATGTTCGCGCGGTTGAGCTTCGAAGCCCATTGCAATTTGGACAAGCGACTCGGCTAGACTTCTCAAATGGATTATCGTCCGTGGTTTCAGGTGTCACCAATGCCCATCTATCAGATGATTTTTTTCTTGAATACAATCGTGTTGTCACACCTAACGTTTATCTCACTGCAGGATTAAGTATTTCCATTCCGGGGGCTGGCATTACAGGTGCCGCTGGCGGAAATGCACCCAATTGGATAGGAGGATTCATTAATGTCGTCTTTAACTACTAGAGTCGCTGTCACCCTTGCTGTTTGTGCTACCACCTTTGCTTCTAATCTTTGGGCGAGTGAGGGATCGTCGGTTCCTCTCAGTGCCAGTGATTCCGAACCCATCAAGCTCGGTTGGATGCAAGGGTTTCCTATACCAAAAGATAAACTGATCATGCAACCTGAATCAGATTTCTTCAGTTTTCCGAAGATGCGCTGGACGGTCTGCCACATTCGTGAGCTTATGCCTACCAAAGAGATAAGTAGAGGGCTTGGTGCGCCAGTTCCGATGACCTATGCCTTAGATAGCAGTATCGATACCGTGACGTTTCAGCCGCTCGGCAGTGATAAAACGATGACTTGGAAGGCATCATTATCGGCTAATTACACCGATGGAATGCTCATTCTTCATAAGGGTCAGATCGTTTATGAAACATACTCTGGTTGTCTTAACGAGAGGGGTAAACATGCTGCAATGTCAATGACCAAGTCTCTTACCGGGCTACTTGCTGAAATTCTTGTTGTCGAAGGGAAGCTCGATTCTACCGCCAAAGTTGACACTATTATTCCAGAGCTCAAGAACAGTGCGTTTGGCAGTGCGACGGTGAGACAGGTTATGGATATGACCACATCACTGAAGTATAGCGAAGACTATGCCGATCCCAATGCGGATATCTGGGTGTATTCAAAGGCGGCAAGTCCTCTGCCAAAACCGAGTGGCGACAAAGGTCCTAATGGTTATTTTGAGTATCTACAAACGCTGAAAAAGGACACCATTAATCATGGTGAAGTTTTCGGTTATAAAACGGTTAATTCGGATACGTTAGGTTGGATTATCTCCAAAGTCACAGGAAAGGATATGACAAGCCTACTGTCGGAGCGGATCTGGATGAAAATGGGCGCAGAGCAAGATGGTTATATGACGGTAGATGCCAAAGGTGTTCCTTTTGCTGGCGGTGGGATCAGTGCTGGCTTACGTGACATGGGGCGCATTGGTCAATTAATGCTAAATGGTGGAAAGATCAATGGGCAGCAATTGTTTCCCAGCAAGGTGGTAGAAAATATACAAGCTGGTGGCGATAAAAAAGCGTTTGCAGCGGCAGGGTACAAAACGCTTGAAGGTGGCAGTTACCACAGTATGTGGTGGGTTATGCACAATGAACACGGTGCTTTCGCGGCTCGTGGTGTACATGGACAGACTATATATGTCGATCCGACCGCTGAAATGGTTATTGTACGGTTCTCATCTTTTCCTTCGGCAGCAAACTCGAAGATTGATCCAACTTCGCTGCCTGCTTATCAAGCGGTAGCAAAGTATCTGTTGAATAAAGATCGTGAAAAGTGAACCTGCCAGTGTTCAAACTTCGTCATTCCCTACAAGTGAATGCCCTCGTTCTTTTATTTTCAAAAATATATGGCTGTCCAATGTTTCGTGTCCATGTTTCGTGTCCAATGTTTCGACAAAACTTAAGCTATCGCTAAAAAGAATTACTTTCTGAATTTTATGCGGTATAAACATCATTACTGTTCAGGTTTCTATAATGGATCTGCTGGTAAGATGGAAGCAGACAATATACGAGGGCTATAACCCACAAAGCACCATCATTTAGTTATAGCTATCAACGGGATTTAGGTTACATACGCATAATGATCGGGACATCATTATAGAAATATGACCTGTAACCAAAGTCATTGTAACGCTGATCAAGAACGGAAAAGCACTTACCATTTTTGTGGTAGTGATGGATAGACTCTGCAGGGCATTAATTACTCAGCGAGGTCAGTATCTTATCTAGTCGCTTTTTTATATCGCATTTTTAGTAAGTAACTGTAAATTAAATACTCTTATGACAATAATCAAACAGCTTTCCTTAGCAGCAACTATCGCTGCATTATTTACCTCCAGTACAGTATTTGCTACACCTAACAACGATGTAACGAACACTATGCCTAATAGTGATTACTTCGCGGCAACGCAATACAAAGAAGCTCAAGCGCCACTCAATAGCTTCGGTGCTATCGACGTAAAAACAAGTATTCCAGAAAATATACAAGTGCCTTCTGCACCCGTAGAAGCTGGTAGCAATAATGGGATCCCTGAAACGCTGGTGCAAAAATGGACTCAGGCAGGAGTATTCTCGCCTCAAGTTGAAGCACGCGCTTTCATTTTAATGGATGCTAACACCGGACAGATTATTGCCGCTAACGATGCCAACATGCGTATGGCACCAGCCAGCACCACCAAGTTAATGCTAATGTACATTGTTGAGCAAAAACTGGCCGCCGGTGTAATTTCACTAGATTCAAAAGTACAAGTGCCAGAAGTCGCATGGCGCACAGGTGGTTCAAGAATGTTCTTAAAGCCTGGCTCTTTTGTTTCAGTGAAAGATCTTATCTCAGGTATGCTTGTTGAATCGGGCAATGATGCCGCTGTTACTTTGGCAAATTACGTAGCTGGCTCGCAATCTTCATTCGTTGCAATGATGAACGCGACTGCTGTTAAGCTTGGCATGCACAATACCCACTTCACCACTGTCATGGGCTTGCCAGCACCAGCACATTTCTCAACCGCTTATGATCTAGGGCTGCTTGGACAGCACATCATGAATGATTACCCTCAATACTTTCATTTTTTCAGTCAAAAGTATTTTGAATACAATCATATCCGCCAACCAAATTTCAATCGCTTATTGTTCACTTATCAATATGCGACTGGCATGAAAACAGGCAGTACAGAAGCTGCGGGATATTCACTGGTAAGCTCTGCTGAGATACCAAATAACCCAATGAAGTTGGTTGGCGTTGTTCTAGGCACCAAATCACTGAATGATGTTGCCGCTCAAAGTAAGGCACTATTCAATTACGGCTTCCACTTCTTCAAACAAGACAGCTTATATGCGGCAAACAGTAAACTTTCTGAACAAAAGGTTTGGGGAGGACAGCAAAATACGGTCTCTTTAGGCCTTGAGAAGTCACTAACCTTGGTTATTCCTTCCAGTGTTGATGAGAAAGGTCTGGTGACTAAGCTTCAAATTGACCGTGATATCAAAGCACCGGTTGATAAGGGTGAAAAATTAGGCGAAATTACCGTGACCTACAAAGACCAAGTTATTAAAACTGAGTCACTTGTCGCGCTCAACAGCGTTCAACAAGGCGGCTGGTTCACTCGAACCTGGGCAAGTATCTCACTGTATTTCCATAACTTGCTAGCATCTTACAGTCTGTAAACTTTAAAATAATCGCAACAGCTACCATACGAATAAAGCCAATACTCTTAGTCGAAAGTGAATAAGGTATTGGCTTTTATTTTCGTTGGCTTCTTTTAAAAAAGAATGGACACCCATAACTTTTTATCTTGTTGCTGCCATTCTCAACAACACATGCCCGTGTCCAAATTTCGTCATTCCCATAAAGTGTTACTTACATCATTATTCAATATACATAACTGAGTATAATTACCTAAATTTATAGTAATACTGGACACCCATAACTTTTTGCTTAGATACTGTCATTCCTAATAGAGAATGATTGTGAGGTTGATAGATAATTTACTCACAGCGTGTTGAGTTTTTAAAGTAAAGATATGGCTGTTCTATGTTTTTAATATTGAAACAAAAGACATGGCACATGACGATACCCTCTTTGCTATATTCAACCTCATTTACTAAAGAATTTTGTAAAGGGTTTGATTGCTCTAATATGCGTTTGTTTTATTTAGCTTATCCAAATTGTGACGCAGTGCGTCACGAATTGTTGCTGTTATCAATGCTAGGTGATAATTAATGTTAGTTTTTAACTGTACCAAAGCCGCCGTGGATTTTTTTACGGTGACTCGTAAAGGTGAGAAAGTCTCAGATCTTGAACCTGCTCCACATAAAAGTATCGCAGAGTCGATTGAAACGCCCGTATTTCCAAACGATGTTGAGGCAGACCAATATGGTGGATTTCAATGGCAATGGGTGCTTCATTGCGTATCTATCAAGCGCAAAAAATACCTAATGGTAATGGACTATCAAAGCCGTTTTTGTATCACGCTACTTGCAGGTAAAAAAGGTGATATTTATCAGTTTCTCAACACTTTTGAGTCAATGCTAAAGACATGTTTTCACACCTTAGCTAATGAAAGTGGTATTGATACCATCGAGATCGAACACTGTATTGTTCATTACGACAGAGAAGTGAATAGCTATGCGTTCCACCCTCGTAGTGATCGTAGTGTCCAAGCTCATCTCAATGACGTGTTTTGGCACCTTGAACGCCACAGCTATGAGGATGGCATGTTGCTTGAAGATGTTGACCTAATTGGTTTTAACTTATTTGCAGGTCAATTCCCTCGTAATAGTAAACACAAGAAGTCGCACTTTTTTTCAAATCAAGAATTTTTGAGTCAATGGCAACAGTGGGCACAGGAAAGCCAGCCGATTGATATGAGTAATGTCATTATGTTGAACGACTTCAAAAAGAGATAGAAAAAAAATACAGGACACCCATAAATTTTTCCTAAATGCCGTCATTCCCTACAGTGAATGCCCGCGAGGGCGATAGGGAATCTACCATCCGCGCGTTGTAGCGTTATTATTTTCGTTAGTGTCAGTAATGCTCAAACGTGTGGTGAATAGATTACGGATAGCCCTCAAAGAAATATGGCTGTCCCATGTTTTTCATGTTTTTCTAAATGGGATCGAGATACGGTTAACTATACTCCCTTGGTTGTATATTAATGGCTTCTGCTAATAGTCTTATGATGTAACCAATGGCTAGCCAAACATACGAAGTTGCACATATTAGAGAGCAAGGTCAAGATATGATCATCGTGCCTGTGTCTTCTCAAGTTCAATCAATGTCCAGCCAACAGCAAAATGAATTAAATCAATCGCTTCAGTATTATGCCAATGATGCAGGTTTATCTGGAGAGGTGTGCTTGGTATGGGAATACGGAAATCGCTTTTACTTTCTTGCCCCACGACCTTGGCATCCGTTCTTCAAAAATATGGATATGCGCTTTGTAGCCTCAAATATAAATAGGAAGCTTACTTGTATGAGTTAGGAAAAAATACAGGACACCCATAAATTTTTATCTCGCTGTTGCCATTCTCAACAACACATGCCGAGTCCAAATGTCGTCATTCCCTACAGTGAATGCCCACGAGGGCGATAGGGAATCTACTATTTGCGCGTTGTAGAGTTATTTTTTTGTTGGTGTCTTTAATGCTCAAATTCGTGCTGCATAGATGACGGTTAGCCTTTATAAAAATATATGGCTGTTCTATCTTTTTGCTATTTTTTTGGCTGAACTCTGATTGTGTTATTTTATATTTTCTTTATTTTAAAATAATATTAAATAGTATTTACCAATACCTCAACTTACTCCAATAAATAAGTCGACCTTAGACATAAAAACGCCATTATAATATTTTCAGTATCGGTAATTTACATTATCATTTATTTTTTGAGCTATTTACTCGTAAAAAAAGTCTCTTACATGCTATTAAAAGCTAGCCGTTAGATTAGTGATGCTCATCACCTTATTGTTATTTCTACTCGATTATTATTAATGTTAATTAATTGATAAATTAAAGTGTGTTATATTAATATTAATTGGAGCAATCATGAGTATTATGGTAGGAGCACAAAGTAAAAGGCTAAAAGAAAATAATGATATAAACCGTTATGTATTTGTTGCTTGTATTATAGCGGCATTATCTGGATTATTATTTGGACTTGATATCGGGGTTATTTCAGGAGCTTTACCTTTTATTAGTAAGGCATTTGGTTTGGCAACACAGAGCCAAGAATGGGTTGTGAGCTCAATGATGTTTGGTGCCGCTATAGGTGCGATTGGGTCTGGCCCGGTGTCATTAAATATTGGCCGTAAATATACTTTACTTATTGGTTCATTGTTGTTTATTGCTGGATCGCTTGGTTGCGCAATGGCTTATAATATCGAAATGTTGATTATTTTTCGCGTATTGTTAGGTCTTGCTGTTGGAGTGGCATCTTTTACTGCTCCTTTATATCTTTCAGAAATTGCGCCGCAGCGTTTACGTGGTAGCCTCATTTCGATGTACCAGTTGATGATAACCATTGGTATTGTGATTGCCTTTATCTCTGATACTGCGTTTAGTTTTTCAGGGCAATGGCGTTGGATGTTGGGTGTTATTACGGTTCCTGCTTTTATTTTATTTCTTGGTGTGATGATGCTACCTGAGAGTCCACGCTGGTTGGCTCTTAAAAAGAAAGATGTTGAAGCACATAGGATCTTAGAATTATTGCGTGGTAGCAGTGAGGAGGCAAAACAAGAATTAAACGCCATTCGTAAGAGTTTAAAGATAAAGCAAGGTGGTTGGAATCTATTTAAATCTAATCCAAATTGTCGTCGTGCGGTTTACTTAGGTATTGCTTTGCAAGTAATGCAACAGTTTACTGGTATGAATGTAGTAATGTATTACGCCCCTAAAATATTTAAAATTGCAGGTTTTGCGAGTACTGAGCAGCAAATGTGGGGCACTGTTATTGTTGGACTCGTTAATGTGTTTGCTACCTTTATTGCGATTGGTTTAGTGGATAAGTGGGGTCGTAAGCCAGTGCTGAAAGTTGGTTTTGCTGTGATGGCGTCGGCAATGGCGATATTGGGTTACTTTTTACATGCTGGAATATCAACATCATTTGAACAATACAGTGCAGCGTTTGTCTTATTAGTCTTTATTGTCGGTTTTGCGATGAGTGCAGGCCCTTTAATTTGGGTTTTATGCTCAGAGATTCAGCCACTAAAAGCGCGTGATTTTGGTATTACGGTCAGCACTGCAACAAACTGGATTGCAAATATGATTGTGGGTGCAACATTTCTCTCTTTCTTACAGATATTAGGGAATGCTAACACTTTCTGGTTATATGCAGGCTTAAATTTAATATTTTTAATTGTCACTTTTTTCGTTATTCCTGAAACAAAAGGAGTGAGTTTGGAACAGATTGAAGATAACCTGATGGCAGGTAAGCCATTATCAAAGTTAGGTTGCTAAATACTATCAGATCTGTGTGGTCTACAGCATCATAAGTAGACCACAACTTCTGTTTATCCCTCCTGTTATTCTCAACAACACATGCCGTGTCCAAACTTCGTCATTCCCTACAGTGAATACCCGCGAGGGCGATAGGGAATCTACTATTCGCGCGTTGTAGAATTATTATTTTTGTGTCTGTAATGCTCAAACGTGTGGTAAATAGATCACAGTTAGTCTTTATAAAAATATATGGCTGTCCTATGTTTCGTAATGAACAATAAAACAGAGGAGGTTCGATGTAGAGGGGCTTGATATGGTTACGTAACGGAAAAGCCGATCTTTTAATATTATATGCAACTATGATATAGCTCATTAAATTAGAAGTAAAAAAGTGATACCATTCATACCCTTTTATTAAAAATGAACATGCTATGAAAACATTAATAATTTTATTTTTTGCATCCACAATACTTTCTGGATGTGCGTCTGGTATTAAGATGACAGCACAAACAAAAGTTGAAACTTTTAATTTCCCACAACTAAACAAAATTACTGAAGCTAGTATTGGTGATTACATGCTTAATCAAGGTGTAAGCATTACAAATAATTATCTACAAATTAAACAAAATATTGACGGTGCTATGTATGACATTGGAGCTGGTGATTATAAAGAGTTTGGTGTTGATAGTGAAGGGAAGGAGTATTTTACTATTTATTCAACTAATGGTGGATATGTTCAAAAATCATTATTAGCCGATCCACCTTACGCTTTGCATCCAGATAAGGATAAAGGTTTATGTATTTCAACTGTGTTTGTTAGAAATGCAACCTGTTATGAATATGCTCAAACGGAAATAATAAAAAAATCAGTAGCATCACAAGATAGTTTTCAACAAACACTTATTTATAATGGCTCTGTAGGTGAAAAAATAAATATTTCATATCGAGAATTTAAAAATGATATGGCGCGCGATGCATTTACTAATAATGTTGAGTATGATATGAGTAAATCTAATGTTATTAAATACAAAGGAGCAAAAATTAAAGTTCTCTCATATGATAATTCTACTATAAAATTCAAAGTATTGAGTGATTTTAGTTGAAAAAAGTAGAGCACTTATAATTTTTCCTTTAGATAATAATTAACGTTGGTGTCTGTGCTGATTATCGTCATTCCCTACAGTGAATGCCCGCGAGGGCGATAGGGAATCTACTATTCGCGCGTTGTAGAGTTTATTATTTTCGTTGGTGTTTGTAATGCTCAAACGTGTGGTGAATAGATCACGGGTAACCCTCATTCCTCTATTTTAAACCCTATGTTTCGGTGAGTAATTAAGGTAATGGCATCCTTGCCATTGGTAGGAACTTTGTTTGTGAGGTTATGCCCAATGTGATTGTATTACTTCAATCTCATCTTGGATTCTGTGATGCATTCGATCTGGATTACCATTAAAGAAAAACTCTTTTCCAGTGGCTAGGTCTAAAACTGAATAATTGAAGTCATCGTCACTTATGACGTCAGATATTAAATAACAAATAATGTTTGCACGTTCTTGAGTCATTCTATCACTTGCATTGAAGTGAAGTTTTACAAGCCTCGGTGAACCATTGACAATAACATTTAGCTCAGGATTGCAGTTGATACTTGTTTGAAGATAGTTGAAATGGCCACTAGGTGGAGTATATGCAGTAATATTTTTTCCGGACTGCCAGTCTTTAAAATTATTAGCTACTTTTTCAAAGTTAACTTTTTTACCGCTGTCTTTCTGCTTGCGAGCAACTTCATACAAATGTGAAATATGGCGTTTATGGATAAAAAGGCTTTTTATTGCAGTACGAAGAGGTAGGTAGTAATCACGGAAAAATTGGTATTCACCTCGATTGGCAATACGATGAATCTTTGTAATTTTTGGTGTACCTGTTGTAACAAATATTGATGAAAACTCAGAGATACCATAATTAGGCATATTATTTCCTCAGTTACCCTGTACGAATTGTACACAGTCGAAATTAAACCTTAATAAAAATAAGGTCAATTGCTTTTGCTGTATACATATACAGTTACATGTGTTGCATATTTTGAATGTGATATTGGTCACGTTATTTAATTACCAACCACAATATCTTGTGTTTTATAGTTTATTAATGTCTATATCTTGTTGGTCGAGTAACAAGTCCATCAAGGTGATACGTTACACTTGACGGTTTTGGCATGGAGTTCAGTGTGTTTTTTGTACAGAAAAATAATGGATCCCCATATTTTTATCTAGCTAGTGTTATACCCAACAATACATACACGTGTTCAAATGTCGTCATTCCCTACAGTGAATGCCCGCGAGGGCGATAGGGAATCTACCATCCGCGCGTTGTAGAGTTATTATTTTCGTAGGTGTCTGTAATGCTCAAACGTATGGTGAATAGATCATAGGTAGACCTCATTTCTCTATTACCAAAAATCTATGGCTGTCCTATGTTTCTTCACGGACAACAATTTCGTAAGGGGTCATATTGGGAAAAAATAATGGACACCCATAACTTTTTATCTCGCTGCAGCCATTATCAACAACACATGTCCGTGTCCAAATTCCGTCATTCTCTAAAACAAAGATATGGCTGTCCCATGTTTCTAGCAAAGAGAATCTTCCGGTGATCAACGGAAGAACAACCAAAGTATTGAGATACTTTGGCTTTGACGTTAAACAGCTTGGTGACTAGACTAACTATCTCATAGTTATTAGTTAGTTATGCATATTTTGGTGGAACACCATGCATATGAACTATATAATGCGGAGTTCATATTTTTAGAAGTTGAGATAAAAAATGCAAGAAATTTGGGAAGTCTTTGGCACTCCTCTTTTTGTAGCTATCGCTTGGGTTTGCACCGTCGTTAGTTGTGTTTATGCTTTTGTACAAAAAAGTAATGTGACCAAGATTACACAGAAATTCGATAATTTAATCATCACGCACAACGATCTAGAGGTTAAAAACAACACTCTTCAACAAAAATTCGAATCGTTGGAAGTTTCATACAGTGCATTACAAGTTCAAAATACGTCTTTAGAACAGAAGATCATAGAAATCGAGAATAACGATATTCACGATAACTATCAAGAAGTCCACCAAAACGGCCAGAACAACTTTAACCAAGGTGTAATCAAAGGCGACTTTAATTACAACAAATAAGAGTCCTAGGCTTGTCTATGTGTGAAACAAGATTTGATATTCAAAAGATCGAAGGCGACTTCTACAATATAGAGGCTCCAGAAAATAATGTTGACTCTATTATCAACGTTATCATTGGTGATATAGCATCAGCTAAAGTGAAAATTGACCGCAGTGATCGGTCATTTCCTGCCAAGGTTGCAACAAAAATCGACCATAACATGCTTAAAACCAAGCGTCGTATAGTCTTGCAATACAAATCATACTCTTCTCATATCGAAAGAGCCTACATTCTTGCAGAACAAAACATAATCAATGGAAAACAAACAGCAATGGAGTTGCTGAATGAGATGTACTGCAACTCACTAGAGAAGTATGAAATAGATTCTTTTGAACCAGACATAGTAAAAGTACGACAACACGCTGACGATATCATCAGCGATGTAATCAAACAGCTGAGGAAGTTCGTTTACAACTCAGCCAATGTCACTCAGTACAAAGAACAAGTAGAAATCGGCCTGAACGTTGTTGTCGCACATGGCTTTGTTGAATGCTGTGTTTTGGAGAACCCTAACAATGTTACCAACTAAAGGCTCTAACCCGGAGGTGAATGTGCTCTATATTGGTGGCTTTATTCTGAAAAAGCTTCATGAGCGCAAAAGAAAGCGTATGACCATCACTCAACTTATGAAAGTTGGGACCAAAGAGCTTTCTGTTTCTGTAGACCACATAATTTTAGCGCTGGATTGGCTGTATATCATTTCTGCTATTGGCTATGATAGCAACGAGGTTTTTATCAATGAAGCTACTTAGATTTCTCTTAGAGATCGACGGTGAAGAAACACGAGAGATACCGTTTCTCGACAACTTAAACATCATTACAAGTAAAAAGAAATCTGATGCATCAGGCAACAGCGTAGGTAAGTCAACTTTAGGCAGAATCCTAGACTACTTGTTCGATGGGTCAATTAACCCGATTTACATTGATGACGAGTTTCAAACACCAAAGCAAGAGATTGAGCAGCTTTTCACCAATAGTGAAGTATACGTGTCGCTTGAATATCTTGGCTTAGACAACCAATACAGTATTATCAAACGTAGACTTTCTACTGATACTGACCTCCAAAACTACATTTTGAATGGACAGAAAGTAACAAGTAAAGAGTACATTGCTCATATAATGGGTAGTGTTTTCAACGTTTACTCTGCTAAGCCAACGATCCGGAAACTTGCTCCAAAATTCTTTAGAACAACACAGCACCGCATGACAAAGACTGTGAACTTTGACAACAGTAGAAACATTTCTAAATCAGATATCAATACTGTTTTTCTATATCTATTCAACTTTGATGACACTGAAATACTCAGCAAAGTCCATAAGCTGAAGACCACAATCAAGGGTTATGAAAGAAACCTAAAAGCATTTAATAGTGTTATTTCTCAAGACAAGATTGTTGGCTCGATATCCAAAATAAAACGAGAATTAGCTAAGTTAGAAAAGTCTTTATTATCATCTGAAAAAGGTATCGATAAGCTAGAGATCGTATCTAAAATCAACACGATTGAAGACGAACAAAACTCATTGTCTATTGAAATTCTATCGTTAGAATTAAAGATAAAAAATATCTTAAAAACCAATGAAATACTAAAGACTAGTGAACAACATCATTTGATAGATGAATTGCGAACAATCTATGAATACGCATCGGTTAAAATAGAATCTACTCTTGAAGATTATCAACAAGCATTAGCTTTCCATGAGCATCTTCTAAACACCAAACGAGAGTTTGTTTCTCATGGACAAGATAAGCTTCAAGATCAACATGAAAAAGCAACTATCAAATTCGGGCAGCTAAATATTCAGAAGCAGAGCCTTTTCGACGAACTCAAGTCGAAAAAGAAAATGGAAGAGATCTCTGACACGATAAAGGAAATTGGCAAACTAGATAAAGAGTTAGCCAAATTAACAGCTATCATAGATAAAAAAGATGACATCGATTCAAAGCTGATACTTGAAACACAAAGTTTAACTGAGTTATCGAGTGAACTGGAAACTGAGCTTGGTAACGTAACCTCTTTTGAAGAGAAATATATCGAAAACTTCAAAGACTACACTTGTAATTTTTATGATGTTGAATACAACTTTAGTCTTCATTTAGATCGCGAAAAGGGGGAATGTGCTCCGCATGTGGATGATGTAGAGTCAAACAACGAGGGTGGATTAAAGAGACTTGAAGTTATTACGTTTGATCTAGCGTACATTAAAACAGTATCAGATATGCAAGCTTCGAGACCAAACTTCGTACTGCATGACTCCATTGATGAAATTGACATTCAGCACGTTCGGAAAATGTTTGATGAATCGATTAAACTTTCAGGGCAACAGATTGTCTCTATGCTGTCCGATAAACTTGATGAACAAGATTACAAAAAGTATGAAAGCTACATCATTCTAGAGCTTTCTCAAGACAATAAATTCTTCAATATATGACGAAAGGTTGTCAGTTAGGTGGTCTTTTAGTGGCAAAAAACATAGGACAGCCATATGTTTTTGAATATAGAGAAATGAGGCCTACCCGTGATCTATTCACTACACGTTTGAGCATTACAGACACCAACGAAAATAATAACTCTACAACGCGCTGTGAATAGATTCCCTATCGCCCTCGCGGGCATTCACTGTAGGGAATGACAAAGTTTGGACACAGGCAGGTGTTGTCGGGAAAGTAACTACAGTCGGATAGGCTTGATAAAAAGGCAAAAATATAACACCCATATTTTTCTCAATTCCAATTCTAAAATAAAAAAATCATTACCATAAAGCATTCAAAAAAAAGCCGCTAAAAAAGCGGCTTCGTTATAGTGACACTACAGCTATATATTCTGATTTAAATCATTAGCCGCCACTGAAATATTCTGCTCGCCAATAAACCCACCTGTCTGATGCGCCCATAATTGCGCATAAATACCGCGTTGTTGCAGTAACTCGGCATGAGAGCCTTGCTCAATAATTTGACCTTTATCAAGGATAATCAAGCGATCCATCGCGGCAATAGTCGATAAACGGTGCGCAATCGCGATTACAGTTTTGCCTTGCATCAATTTATTCAGGCTTTCTTGAATTGCTGCTTCAACTTCAGAATCTAACGCTGATGTGGCTTCATCAAGGATCAGTATTGGGGCGTTTTTAAGTAGAACCCGTGAAATAGCAATACGCTGACGTTGACCGCCTGACAGTTTAACTCCACGTTCACCCACTTGGGCATCATAACCAACGTTACCAAAAGAATCGGTTAGGGTTTCAATAAACTCATGCGCATGGGCTTGGTGTGTTGCTGCTAACAGCCTTTCTTCACCTGCATCTGGCGCACCATAGAGAATATTTTCACGAATAGAGCGGTGGAGCAGTGAGGTATCTTGCGTCACCATACCGATGTTACTACGCAGTGAGTTTTGGGTAACGGCGTTAATATCTTGACCATCAATGCGTATTTTACCGCCTTCGACGTCATGAAAGCGTAGTAACAAGTTCACCAAGGTTGATTTACCTGCACCAGAACGACCGACTAAGCCGACTTTTTCACCGGGTTTAATATTGAGGTTCAGATGACTAATAACGCCTTTGTTCTCGCCATAATGGAAGCTAACATCATCAAACTCGATACCGCCTTGCGTGACTTCTAACGGTTTAGCTTCTGGGGCATCTTCAATCGCAATCGGTTTTGATAAGGTTTTCATACCGTCAACCACAGTACCGATGTTTTCAAATAATGCTCCAACTTCCCACATGATCCACATTGACATGCCATTGATACGCAACGCAAGGCTGATAGCTATCGCAATAGCACCGACTTGAATCTCACTGTGCATCCATAAATAAATTGAGATCGCAGAGATCGCAAACAGCAGGGTATAGTTAGTTAATTGAACACAGAAGTTAAACCCTGTCACTAACCGCATTTGTTGATGAACCGTGTGTAAAAATCCTTTCATGCCTTTTTCGGCATATTCTGTTTCACGTTGGTCGTGAGAAAACAATTTAACGGTGGAAATATTGGTGTAGCTATCAACAATTGAGCCTGTCATGGTTGAACGTGCGTCTGCTTGCTCTGCCGCAATGTGTTTAAGTTTGGGTACAAAATAAAGTTGAATACACACATAAGCCGCTAGCCAAAACAGCATTGGTAACATTAACAGCCAATCCGCTTGGGCTAAAATGACCAGTGATGAGGTAAAGTAGACCGCAACATACACAAACACATCGGCGGTTTTCATTACCGTTTCACGTACAGCAAGCGATGTTTGCATCACTTTAGTCGCAATACGACCCGCAAAATCATCCTGATAAAACGACACACTTTGTTTGAGTAAATAGCGGTGTGCCAGCCAGCGAATCGACATTGGGTAGTTACCCAGTAACGATTGATGGGTTATCAATGATGAAATTAATACCAGTGTCGGCATTAATATTAAAATGACTAATCCCAACCAAAACAAGCTGGTGCCATTTTGAGCGAGAAATGTATGGGGATCACTTTCGGTCAGCCAATCGACCAGTTTGCCCATAAACCCGAACAACATGACTTCGAGGATCGCGACAGTGGCACTCAAAATCGCCATAATAACTAATGGTTTTTCAAATCCGCGGCTATAGTAGCGACAAAAAGCGATAATACCCTGTGGCGGTTGCTCAGGATCTTGTTTAGGAAATGCTTCTGTGAAGTTTTCAAAGCGTTTAAACATAGTCAGCCTAATTGATAAACGGGTGCAATAAGTAAATTAACTGAAAATATAGATAAGTATTAGCCGCTATTAACGACAATTATTCAGTGATGATGGTAGGTGAGATGCTTAGCTATTGTATGCATTCCTTTAATTACACTCAACAAGTGTGATATTTTTAATGATGAAAGTATTAACTTGCTTACAAAAAACTGTTTATAACGGTGCAATGTTGTCATGACGACCATTACAGAGCAGGTTATTATGAATAAGAGCTATTCAAAAAAAATTATGATGTTATCTGCTTTTTATAACCAATAAAATCTGTTTTTTTATAGCGTAAAATCATAGGGAAAAAATGAATAATAAAGGCACGATTGTGCAATGGAATCATCAAAAAGGCTTTGGGTTTATTCAACCTCAGCGTGGTGGTGATAATGTCTTTTTTCATATTAGCGCTTTAGTGGATCGTCAAAGTCGACCGCGTATTAATGAAGGTGTTTATTATGAGCTTAGTACTGATAGTAAAGGTAAAAAATCGGCTAAATCGATTATCTTCGTTAAACCGCATTCAGGTATGGATAAATATACTGCGTCAATGAGTAAAGCCCAAGGATTCAGTGTGTTATTTTTGGCATTAGTGGCAGGGTGGGTGTGGTTAGCTCGCTGTCCATATTGGGTCTTAATTGGCTATATTTGTTTGAGTATTGTGACATTTGCTGTGTATGCACATGATAAACGTGCAGCTCAAAAAGACGGATGGCGAACCAAAGAAGCGAGCTTACATTTATTGGCGTTGGCTGGTGGTTGGCCGGGGGCTTTATGGGCCCAGAAAATATTACGCCATAAATCCCAGAAACAGCCGTTTAAAGCGATTTTATGGTTAATGATTATTGCTAATATCACTGTGTTTATAATGATATTTACACCGTTTGGTTACCATTGGTTGCATAATGCTACTGCTTTCGTGAGTCATCTTTTTTGATAATAACGTGGTAAATATACGCAGGAGAAGCGTCACTTCTCCTGCGGTGGTTACTTAAATGAAAGGGACGTACGGTGAGTTAAATTGGGTTAAATGTGGAAATAGGGTTAATACTTGCTGGTCATTAAGCCCAAACCAACGACATAAAGAAGCATTGACCTGATCAGCTGCCATACTTGGAATAATACGACCGTGGTTATAATCATCTTCACTGCCAGGTGTAAGATTTGGCCACTGCCCATAAGCTTGCCCACCTTGAACCGCGCCTCCCATCACCAGTTGATGTCCACCCCAACCATGATCTGTTCCCGATTCATTGCTGTTTAGTGTGAAACGGTATTCGATAAAAGGTTAACCACTAATACGCCAGCAATAATCAGTCCGATACCTACAATGGCTGGTAAGTCTAAACGTTGTCCGTAGGCAAAGTAGCTAATGGTTGCAACCAGCACAATACCTGAACCACTCCAAATGGCATACACAATACCTACTGGCATGGTTTTGACTGTAACTGATAATAAAAAGAAGGCAATCGCATAACCCGTAATAATAATCACACTCGGTACTAATTTGGTAAATTGTTCAGCTTTGGGAATAAACGATGTTGCAATGACTTCAAAAATAATCGCAATAGCGAGTGCGAGTTGTGGTGGCATTGAGGTTAATAATTTGAACATGGGTGCTTTTCTATACTGACTGAAAACGCGCATTCTAAAGGTCTTTTTAGTGGGCGACTAGTGTAATTTTAAGTAATTAATTCTTACATGACATCAACAATACACCGAAGTCAGTGATGCATTTTGCTATGTATATTGCGATGCAATTATTTGAGTCCCTATTTTAGAACAGAATAGGGAACTGCAGTTGGTGGCGGTAAGTGGTATTGATGCTAACGCGGCCAGATTATTTTAAGTTCCCAAATCTTGGTATGTAATTTGCTTTAATTATATTGTCATTATTTATTTTTACATTGGAAGTAAAAATAAAGATGGGTGTATACAGTATGTTTTATTATTCTCTTTTGTAGCCGACATTATTATGATGTCGGTTTTTTTTCTTTAAAAAACATACAAATATGATCTTGTTCGGTTTTAAGTAACATTTAGTGATAGAATTTAACAACCAAGTGTTCGTTTTCCTTGGTTTATAAGTGATTGATTGAATAAGCTTGATTAGCGGGAGGGTGATAGTATGAATGGGTCTGTTATGTGGTATTGGGGGGTAGGTGCATTAGCCCTTATCATTACATCAGGGTGTACGACTTCTGATCAACACCATAATCAACCAACTGTCGAAACTAAACGTCCAGTATTAATCATCGAACCGAGTGCGTATAAAAAAGACAATCCAGAGATCAAAAATAATAAAGTGATCTACGGTAAAGCGTCTTTTTACGCCAATATGTTTCAGGGACGTAAAACAGCCAATGGACAAATTTTTGACCAAGGTAAATTAACGGCAGCACATCGCACATTGCCATTTGGTACAAAGGTGAAAGTTACCAACGTAAGCAATAATAAAAGTGTGATCGTTACGGTTAATGATCGTGGGCCATTTATTCGTGGGCGTATGATCGATTTATCAAAGTCAGCATTTCGAGCTATTGGTAATACTCGTTCAGGAGTATTAAACGTAACAGTGGAAATTTTAAAATAAGAACAAGGAAGTTAACGTAGCAATAGTCAGTATTGTTAGGTTAATAAGGGAGTAAGGTTATGATTCTAGAAACGTTAAGCCAGTCTGTATCGACGGTTTTACATAATAAAAAAAGGTTATTGAAAGCCTTACTGATTCCTTTCCTAGTAACGTATTGCTTACGCTCAATGAAAGTGTCGGTAGCGGGTTATGAGCTATATAGTGAGATATTGGTTGTTATCTTTAATATAGCGATCTTTTTGACCTCTTCGATGATTTGTTTACGAACGCAACAAATATTAGATAAACATGATACCGATGACACCGTAGATGCACCATGGCAATGGCTTAAATTTGACTCTCAGCAACGTCGTTATAGTGGCTATTTGTTGGTGTTATTTGTTTTGTTACAGGCTATTTTTCTTTTAATTGAAGCTGATTATAAAATAGCGACGAATGGCTTGGTCTATAGTGTGATGCTGGTATTAAGTGTCGTTGGGTGGGTGATATTTTCACGTTTATCTTTTGTTTTACCTGCCATTGCCTCAGGAAAAGAAGCGTCATTTAAAGATGCATGGGCAATAACCAAAGATAAAAAATTATATGCATTTGTGATTGCCGGTTTACTACCCGTTGCTTTTTATATGCTATTTATTGGATTGCCAATATTTTTATTGTTTGCTAATCCTAATTTAGCGATGGGATTGAAGTTTATTTATATTTTTATCTGGGGCGTTATTGTTATTGCTATCCCATTTATTATTGCAGCAATTGAAGCGACGGCTTATCGGGCTTTAATGGATAAATCAAAAGCAACTGAAATTTCAAATCCCGCGTAAGCGTTTAAGTATCTGTGTATCTCGTAATATAAAAAAGAGCGCATAAGCGCTCTTTTTTGATTGATGGACAATAATTCTTTTAGAAATCTTCGTCGTCACCACCGAAATCGCCGCCAAAGCCGCCATCGGTATCACCAAAACCGCTATTGTTAGCGAATGTATCATCGCCGCCAAAGCCACTATCATCGCCACCGAAACCTGAATCACCAAAGCCGCCGTTATCGTCACCAAAACCAGCATCACCGAAACCACCCGTGTAGTCAGATGCAAAGCTGTTTGAGTCATCATTAAGGAAGCTTTCATTATCAGCTTGTGGATCAGTGGTTGCATCAGCCGCAGTATCTGCTTGTGCAGTGTCAGTTGTATCCGTTGCCGCATCAGTTGCATCAGCCGCTGGGGCTGCATCTGCTGCTGGATCTGCTGCCGCTATTTCTGCGGGTTTATCACCAAAGATCATATTGCTAATGACACTACCTGCAACCATACCAGCTGCAACACCGGCTGCTGTTTGCATGAAGCCACCAAAAGCACTTGGCTGGTGAGCGGGTGGTTGTGGCTGTTGAGGTGGCGCTTGACGAGAGCCACCAAACATACGGCTCATTGGACCACGGTTTGATTCTTCTTTGTAATACTCAGCGTTTTTCTCTAAGTAATCGTTCTTTTCTTTTAGTTGCTTCAGTGCCATCTCTTGCACAAGTACTGCTTGTGTTAGTTTGTAGATAGCATCTGGCTGTGCGCCAATTTCAGTGTTAATAAGTTGTTCTGCGTCCGCATCTTTTTTGCTTTCAGGGCTTTTCTGGAGCTTAGCAGCAACGCTTTGAATCAGTTCTTTTTCTTGTGGAGTCATGATTATTACCTTCTCAATACCCTGTCATTGGTAGGGTGTACCGTTGCTTGGCTGGTAAGAGATTATCTACACCAACCTTGCTAAATAAGATTGCTCACAAATTACATTATTCACATAAATATATTGAACTGGCGATGAACGCACCATTGTAATTTGTAAATCGAAATAGAATGCGCGAATACTGTATTACGTTCGTTGTACTACATCTATAGTTTGCTACAAGATATTTCATTTAGTTTGTTACTATCTGTAAATGGGTACTGAAAATGTATTATCAAGCATAGTCACAGGATTTATTTATCGTTTGTTAACATGCTCTCATTATTGAGATCCTGTTATAGCGTTAATGCTACATAAAATGGAGGGATATGCTGTGAGGGAGGGAGGATTAATCGTTAGCGTAGAATATTATTGTCATGACGCCAATTCATGATCGTCCACTCTTTCATTTGGGCATGCATCGCTAGTGTCGGATCGGGGTTAACGGCAAACGGTTTATTAACCAGGTTAAGCAGTGGTAAATCGTTTATGGAGTCACTGTAGCCATAACTGCCTTTATAATTATGATTTTGTTGTTGCAGCCATATTTTTAAACGTTCAACTTTACCTTCTTTAAAACTCAGAATACCCGTTGTTGCTCCGGTATAGATCCCATTGTGTTGCTCTACATGAATCGCAATAACATCCTTGACCCCAAGAACCGCAGCAATCGGTTTGACAAGATGCTCGCCTGTCGCAGAGATAATTAAAATATGATCACCCCGTTTGCGGTGCCATTCAATGCGTTCAAGCGCTTGTTGGTATATTGCTGGAGTAATAATATCGGTAATAAATTCATCAATAAGAGGTTGGATTTGGTGGTGACTTTTACCTTTGAGGGGAGCAAGTGTCGCTGTCATATAACTGTCCATATCGAGTGTGCCTTTGCTATAGGCTGTCATCATGGCGTGTTCTTGGGTTAATAATGAAAGCGGAGCTAATCCTTTAGCGACAATAAATTTATTCCACAGGCTTGCTGAGTCAGCAGCAATCAAGGTTTCATCTAAATCAAAGATAGCAAGGTAAGTTGGCATTATTGGTTTGATATTTTCTGTTGTTCGGGGAGTAAATGACACGTGTAATTCCTTAATTGGTTCATTGTTATATTTATCATTGTGGTGCAATGGTTGTTAGAGTAGGAAATAATGATGACAGTTTTATGATGTTCTTGTGGCTTTTTGACGACATAGCGTAGTCGATGGATAAGCTGTAATGCTAAGTTGTTGCAATATAAAAATGATCTTATGTTATTTCAGCGATGGTAGGTGTAGTTTAGATTACACGATACAGTTATTTAGATAGGAATGACGATGAGTAATGCGATAATCACTATTACAACAAACTGCATTAATGACCTTAATCTGGCCACTGAGCTAGCCCAGCAACAAGTAGTTGTTACTGATATTGAACAAATACATTTTCAATTAGCGAATAACACCACGGTAGTCTTTAAAAAAGATGCGGCATTACAGCATTATCTAAACACGTTGTTAGGCATGAATTTAAAGCGAGTATTTCGCAATAATGAGCATCAACTTAATCATCTTACTGAAAAATCGGTCAATATTGATGGAACATTATTATTATTGAAAGATGATGGTGACTGGTTACGAATGCAGTGTGATCGTGGCACATTAGCAAAATTATAAAACGACGTGTGTTATCTATCTATGGCCAATCTGGTTACAGAAAATCTAGAATAAATGTTATAGATTGGCCATCAAAGAGCAATAAGTTAGCTGATCGCTTCGCAGATACGTTTATTATTGGTGTAATAGTAACGATGGTGGCTATCAGGCGTATTGTCAGCAAATGCCTTATCGATAACATAGGGCGTGCCTTTAGCAAATAACCAAATAAATTGTTCAATAGCTTCGTCAAATTGTGCTTCAGTTGCATGCTTAGTGGGGCGTGAGAATTCAAAGCGAGTTAACATTGTTGTATCGACGATCGAACAACGCTCAAAATCACTGAACCCCAGTTGTTTGAGATCAGGCCGTGGCATGCCGCCAGGTACCATATGTGAGGGTACTGTCAGAACTGCTTGAGTGAGATTCATCGTATATTCTTCCTTATAATATCCATTCATCTACTAATAACTGTAACTGAGTTTATCGCTTCTCTCTAGCTTTAAATATAAATATCCCTCTTTAATATTGTAAGACTTTATCTAATTAAAGCTGAATTATTTATTGTGAACGATGTTTTAAAATCAGTAGTTTTTTTCTGTTTTTACAGGTGGTTAGTATATGTTTAATGGATTATAGATTTAAGGATAAATCATACTTATGAAATATACCAAGATAGCATCTTCGTTATTGTTTTTAGCATCAGTAGCTTCCCACTCTGCGTTTGCTACACCATCAAAAGCACCAATGACAACGATTTTTTATGGTGGTCCAATTATCACTATGGAAAACAAACAACCGACAGCTGAGGCCGTAGTAACGAGCCAATATGGTAAGATTGTTTATGTTGGTACAGAGCAAGAAGCATTAAAACAGGTAAGATTGCAAACTTTACTATTTTAGAACAAGACCCTTATAAGGTTGAGTTGAAAAAATTAAAAGACATTCCAATTTATGGTACTGTTTTTGAAGGGAAATTATTTCCAATCGATAAATAGTATTTACTATAGAGTGTTTAAAAATGTATAAAAAAACCGCCTTCAAAAGAGGCGGTTTTTTGTGATTTATGGTTAGAAAATTAATCTTTAACCCATTGATCATTTACTTTTTTCAGTGATACGTTTTCATTAACAGTATCAACGGTTTGTCCTGCTTTGAAATCACCGTATTTAGCACTAAATGCAACAACCATTACTTCAGCTGCTAGATTATTTTTTAATGTATGTAACGCTGATGACATGTCGTCTGTTTTAGCTTCGGTTGTCGAATCTGTTGCAGGCACTTTTGGTTTAGCTGCTAGTGCTTTCATTGAGCTTTTAAATTCTTCTAGGCTCTTGTTAGCAACTAAATCGTAGCTTACTTCTGCTTTATAGTCTGTTTTAGTATCAAGTAATACTTTAGTAATCTTAAGGTTTTTCACTGCGAAAGGCGTCGTTTCTGCAGTAATACCTAGATTAGGTTGCTCATATTGGCTTGTTTGAACAACATTAGTAATTGTGGACTCGTCAACTTTATCACTACAACCTGCTAAAAATAGTGTTGATGCGATAGCGGCGGCTAAAACAAATTTTTTCATTAAGAATGCTCTTTGCTTGTATAAAGATACCCAGTACACAGTGTTGAACTGGCGTCTATTTATATTATACGTTACATCCAGTTTGATTTTTGGACAAGTAATGACAGTGATTTATTGCTTAATACTAACATTAAGTAGAGTAACGCCTAAAAACTGAACAATGTTTTCTATTTAACGATGAGAATATACGTTATTTAGCAATGCCACCTTGAGTGAGTTTTTTAGGATCTAATAATGATTCAAGCTCGGTGCGCGTTAAATCAGTTTCTTGTTCTGCGACATCAATAATCGGTCGTTGTTCTTTATACGCTTTCTTGGCAATTGCGGCCGCTTTTAAATAACCAATAACAGGATTCAATGCCGTGATAAGAATCGGGTTTTTACTGAGAGCCTGTTTAAGATGTTCTTCGCGGACAGTGAATGTTGTAATCGCCTTGTCTGCTAATTGAGTGGCCGTTGTGGCTAATAAGGTAATACTTTGGAGTAAGTTATAGGTAATAACAGGTAGCATAACATTAAGTTGAAAGTTCCCTGATTGACCTGCAATCGTAATGGTTGCGTCATTACCTATTACTTGTGCTGCTACCATTGCCGCTGCTTCTGGAATCACAGGATTGACTTTGCCGGGCATTATTGATGAACCAGGCTGGAGTGGCTCTAATTCTATTTCTCCTAAACCCGCCAGTGGGCCTGCATTCATCCAACGAAGATCATTGGATATTTTCATGATAGCAACGGCAAGGGTTTTTAATTGCCCCGATAAAGCCACGACAGCATCTTGACTGCTCATGCTGTAAAAGAAATTACTGCTGGTACAAAAAGGCACTGCTGTTGCGATGGCGATATTTTTTGCGAAGATAGCCGCAAAATGGGGGTGGGTATTGATACCTGTACCAACAGCAGTACCACCTTGTGCTAATGCAGAAACATTTTCTAATGCCAGTTCAATACCATGTCGAGCATGTTCAATTTGACTCTGCCAGCCACTGAGTTCTTGTCCAAGAGTAATCGGCATCGCATCCATTAAATGAGTACGTCCCGTTTTTACACAATGATTTACCTGCTGGCTTTTCTTTTCTAATGCTTGTTCTAAATGGATCAAAGCGGGTAATAATTGCTGGTGGCACGTTAAGGCAGCACTGACTTGAATAGCGGTAGGAATGGTGTCGTTACTGCTTTGACCACGATTAACATCATCATTAGGACTGATCGTGATCCCTAATTGTTGTGAGGCTAATGTTGCAATCACCTCGTTGGCATTCATATTGGAGCTGGTACCCGATCCGGTTTGGAATACATCAATGGGGAATTGGTCATGGTGATTGCCATCAATAATCAATTGGCAACTATCAATAATCGCATGTGCTGTTTGATCCTCAAGTAGTTGAAGTTCAAGGTTAGTACGTGCCGCTGCTTGTTTAATATAGGCCAACGCTTGAATAAAGGCACTTGGCATCGTTAAGCCGCTGATAGGGAAATTATTGATTGCGCGTTGTGTTTGTGCTTGATAAAGCGCGTCTTTGGGCACCTCGATATCACCCATGCTATCAGTTTCGATACGATGTAATACTGACATAATGTTATCCTTATAAATAGATGATGTTCCATAATGGCAATATCGGTGGATATAGCACTATTAGTACTCATTGCCATGAAACGATAAGTTATTATAGGCTACTGTTTGGATGGATTTTTATTGATATCATAGTTTGCGAATACATTATCATTCGTATTAATATAATCTGATAAAAGTATAAATCACATCACTTTATTTCAATTATTGGTGCAGTTATTGCTTGAAAGAAAGTAATACTCAAATGGTCAATGCTAAGCATAGCAATCATGCTATTAAGGGGTAGAGGTGATTCGAAGTATAAAAGTATTGTTTATTAGCAGTAGTATGTGCTGTTTATTACAAAGCTATGTGGTTAATGCTGATCCGATTGATACCTCTGTGGTGGAAATGCTGAGCGTTCCTTCTGCAATGAAACAACTTGAATCGAATGGTTATTATGATTTTAGAATGATAAAAGTCGAACGTAAGCATAATGAAATTGTAATCAAAGCGCGTAATAAAGCCGGCGAAGCTGTTGAATTAGAAATGGATTTGTATACAGGTGCTATTTTACACGAACAAGCGAATAATGCTGAGATTCAGTAGTCGTGCCAAATGGATAAATTTATACAATGGATAAGAAAGATAAAGATCTTTACTTATCCATTGATATATTACTCATCGTCGTTAAAAATTCGGCCTTCTAGGGAGTATGGATCGTTTTCATCGTATAAATTATGATGACCACGAATACGTTTGAGTGTTTTTTCAAGGGCTTTAGCCTGCTCAAAATGACCTTCTTGATAGGCAATGGATATTTTTTGTTCCATATCTTCAATTCTATCTTGGTTGTTCATTTTAATCCTCCCATGAGTTGCTCTCGATAAATTAACTACCCCTTATCATTTTATACCAAATTTCTAATGAGGTAGTTGGCGGAGCCGTATGTGTTTTTAAACGCTGTTATTATTAACAGCGATATAGATTTGGTTTTTTTTCTTATTGGTTCGCTGTGCTGTCTGTAATACATCGATTGCTTGTTGTAAAACCGCCGTCGCCGTTTGCTCGACATGAGATACACAGATCCCCACGCTGACACTTACTTTTATTGTTTTTTTACGTATTTTTTTTATTTTAGTTTCAGTTTGGTCTGACTGCGGTTCAATAATAATGGGCTCGATAATATGTTTTTCGATGCTAATACTTTGCTGTAGTTGTTCTATTATCGGTTGACAGTCAATGACTTTTTTATGTTCAAAAATCACGATAAACTGTTGTGATACAAAATAAAGATGTGCTGAAAGCTGAGTGTGCTGAGCTAATAAGGAAGCAATAGAACGTTGAATATCACTAATGGCCTGTGGATGATGTTTATCAATAATTTTAGTGGTGTTATCAATATCGATGACTGCCATCGTGTAATTTTGGGGTAATCGCGGTAGTGCTTGCGCAAAAGCTCGATGATCAGCAAGTTGGGTTAATGGATCGCGGAATTGTTGTTGATAGTAGCCATAGCCGAGATCGAATAAGAGAAAGAGAGCACAGACAATAAATGCACTGCTTGAGATAAACAGGTAGTGGAAAAAGATAAATGTGGTTGTCGTTAATAAACTACAGATAAAGATATGCTGATCAATCCGCCGATGATATTTAATGGCTAATGCGCCAGAACCGCAGCAGACGGCAAGGTTAAAGATAATTAAAATCAACGGTAATGATGAAATGTTGTGATAGGTAAAGAGGTGGATCTGTTGCCAACTTGAAAAGTTTTCTTGATAGAAATAGCTAATAGTTGCGCCAATTCCGCATTGGATGGCAAGTACTAATAATAGTGCTACTGTCGCTAACGAGAGGAGTTTAAAAGGAGGAATAATGCGGAGCAACAGCAGGTTAATCGGTAATAATGCGGCTAAAAGACAAAAAATCAATTTAGTGTCAGTGTTGGCTAATGAGGTTTGTAGCCAAAAAAGAATAACGCTATAAGCAACCAACATGATGATAGCAACAAACCCACTTTGAGCTTGAGGTTGCTTGTTATTGAGTATGATGACGGCACCGAGCAAGATAAAAGGCAGGTTGATCCATAATTGTGAATAAGTCACCATAAAAGGGGTCAACAAAGGGTAGCTCATAACCATCAATGCGGTGATGAAAAAGGGGAGGACAAAGCGAGTATTGGGTGAACGCAAATGAGATAATAATAACATTTAACAATGAGCCCTAAACAAAAAATCGAGTAGGTTATTAATATAACAAATAAATAACGACAATAACTCGATATTGCCGTCATTTTATTGCTACAGATTCAACGCGTGATTGAATGGCAGTGGGTAATGTAAAGCATGTCGTTATTTGATCAGGTAAGGAAATAACTGACGCATTTGTTCTGGGGTTAAATTTTCAACACATTCGATATTACGATCTGGAATGGCTTCTGGATTAGGGTAGTGCTTGATCACCTTTGCCATGCTTTCTTCACGAATAAGGTGAAATACAGGGTAGGGGGAACGGTTAGTTAGGTTTTCCGCATCATCAGGTTCAGCACCATAGAAACAGTAATCAGGGTGGAAGCTCGCAATTTGATAGGTGCCGCTTTTACCTAATTGCACTACAAGCCCTTCAATAAGATCTAGAAATTGGTTGTAGTCATCAAATTCTTCAAATAAGAAAGGTGCTACCACTAAAATGGTTTCCAGTGTTTCTGGTGGGGTTTCATCTAGCTCTTTGAACTGCATGTAAATGGTTTCAAGCAGGTCATTTTCATTATCATCCTCGCTCACAAATATTTTAATTTGCTTATTGCGATTAGGCTTAGCGGCAAATGGACATAAATTAAGCCCGATGACGACATCTTCAAGCCACTGTTTTACTTGTTGCTCGATAAGCTGGATTTGTTCTGGCGTGTTGTTTTTGTTGTTATCGCTTGCTGGAGTATGATTTGACATTGAGTGCTGGCTTCTTTGAATGATTTATATTGGAATAATAGTGTCAAAGGTAAAAAAAAGGCCAGTGAACACTGGCCTTGTAGTAACGTAAAGCCGATTTACATCGTTATGCTTTTTCTGGTGCGTCTGCAGCTTGTTCCGGCGCTGGAGTGACTTTAGGCGCTGGGTATTGCTGTACAGGTTTAGCTACTAATTGACGTGTTGCAGCGCGAACTTCCGCTAGTTTCACATCAAAAGTATCACCTAGTTGGTATTCTTTAACACCATCAATACTGATAATACCAAGCTCACCGCTACAGACAATACGTTCTTTGTTATCAACAATGAGCGAGCCTGGAATAAAGGCCGCTGCGCCATTTTCAAGTAGGCGCACACGCATACCTGCGCGGTTGATATCAAAGATTTCAGCTTTAAAGATAGTTTCTTTCTTCACTGCATCTTTAAGTAAACGCACATATAACCAATCAGATACGTCACGTTCAGCCATACGGTGATGACGACGATGATTAGCAATCTCATCACCCACGTTATCATCAGGTTTTTGCGAAGGCTCGTTACCTGTGATTAGGGCTTTAAGTAAACGGTGGTTGATCATATCACCATATTTACGAATCGGAGATGTCCATGTTGCGTAAACATCCAGTCCCATTGCATAGTGTGGCGCTGGTGTATTAGCCACTTCGCTATAAGCTTGGAATTTACGTAAACGGTTATCAAGATAAGTGCTATCTAAGGTATTTAACCAACGACGTAACGCACTGAAGCCTTCTAAAGTAACAATTTCTTCTTTAGTAAACGGTGCTTCGGCATTGGTAATAAATTCCATTGCAGTATCAAGTTTTTCTTGATGGAAACCGCTATGAACGTTAAATACACCCGTTGCAAACTTCTCTTGTAAAGCGCGCCCTGCACAAATATTGGCAGTGATCATCGCTTCTTCGATCATGCGATTAGCAATACGACGTAAGTCAGTATGAATAGCGACAACGTCGTTATCTTCACTTAACTCAAAGCGATAATCTGGGCGATCTGGGAATACCACCGCATTTGCCATACGCCAATCAGAACGTAATATTGCAAAACCTTGTAGTGCAACAATTTGTTGCTCTATAACGGCATTCGGTGTCCAGTTATCACAATGGCCGTTTTCAAGGAAATCAGACACATTGTTGTAAGATAAGCGGCCTTGAGATTTGATCCATGCACCAAAGAACGTGATATCGTCTTGAATAACACCGGTATTATCAATCGAAACACGACAGCATAAAACAGGGCGTTTTTCATTTTCGATAAGTGAACATAATTCATCACTTAATTCACGTGGCAGCATTGGAATATTACGGCCAGGAAGATAAATGGTAAATCCACGTTCACGTGCTTCATCATCCATCTTATCGCCAACGGCAATGTAAGAGGTAGGATCCGCAATCGCGATGGTGATTTCATAGCTACCGTCATCATTAGCGACAGTATATAAGGCATCATCCATATCTTTAGTTGATTCACCATCAATAGTAATGAAAGGTAAATCGGTTAAGTCTTGGCGTTCAATGCCTTCATCTAGCATCGCCCAGCTATCTTGTGGTGCAGGCTCTGCATTGGGTAGTTGGTGGCGAGCAAGTGTGACCCACCAAGGTGCAATTTTGTCATTACTGTCAGTGATCTTTTCATTCACTTCACAGAAAAATGGCTGATTGCTACCTGCAAGAGGGTGGCGAGTAAGTTCTGCAACAACCCAATCACCTTCTTTTAATGTTTCTGGATTAAGACCTTTTGCTGCACGTGCCTTAATCGCTTCTTTTAGTTGTGGGTGATCAGGAATGACATGCAGGCGGTTACGAATCAGTTTTACACGGCCAATAAAGCGTGTAATTGATTGTTCAACAAGCTCTTGCGGTTCAGCAACTTCGCGCTCTTTTTCGGTACGAAGAACGGCGATAACACGATCACCGTGCATAACGTTTTTCATATATACCGGCGGAATGAAGATGCTTTCTTTGTTATCAGTTTCTAGAAAGCCAAAGCCACGATCTGTTGCTTTGATATAACCTTCCTTTTTAGGAAGTGTCTCTTGGATTTGCTTTTTTAGCTGCGCTAACAGCGGGTTATCTTGAAACATTATGTCTGGTCTCAGATTATCGACTTAGACACTATACGTTTTTGGTCATCTAAAACCAAGATTTGACTGTTTAATTTTTCATTTGGCTTCATCATCATTTATAGAATCAATAGGTTAGGTGTTGTTTTTGGTGTTTTATATCAAGAAATAAAAAAATCATGACAATATATGACAAAAAATATCAATTATGATAAAAATATCAATTCGAAACAAAAAATAGCCTTAAGCCGATATATTTTACACTTTTCGCTTATGACACTATGTGAAGTGAAAAAGTATGCATCAGACATTGTTTTTAAAGTCATTGAAAAACAATGTGTTAAATAGCTAGTGGCTAACTATTATTAAATTAAAGAGTAAAACATAAAAAATAACCTTCTATACAGACATGAATACTGGGGCTGTAATATAAAAAGAGGGATAAAAGATTACCTTCGTCTGATAAAAAATTAGCTTTAATGGGAAAAGCCAAGAATTGTATTAATAGGATTGCTCGTATTTTCAACAACATAGTCAATTGATAATCTATAAGAAATATCAAAATGTTTATCAGGTGTACTATTTGTTCAATAAATGGTTATTTGTGACTTATTTTGTGACGTTGTTCAATTTTTTCTAGCTTTTTATCAAGTATTAGCCCACAATACGCCCCCTATTAGTCGAGGCCCGTGCTAGTGGTTGCTGTTGCAGAACCCTCTGTAGCAAAGGGGCCCCGTTTTTAAGTTGATCATATATTGGGATCCCAATGCAAGAAACTGTTACAGAATTTCGCCAACTAGATTTGGCCGACACACTATTGTCTGCACTTGACTCAATGGGTTTTGTATCGCCTACTCCTATTCAGGCCGCGTCAATACCTCTACTTTTAACTGGTACTGATGCGCTTGGTAAAGCACAGACAGGTACTGGTAAAACAGCAGCGTTCTCGTTGCCTGTACTGAACAAAATTGATCTTTCTCAGCATAAGCCACAAGCTATTGTTATGGCTCCAACACGTGAGCTTGCAATTCAGGTTGCTGCAGAAATCAAAGTACTTGGTCAAAATATCAAAGGCCTTAAGGTTCTTGAGATTTACGGCGGTGCTTCAATCGTTGATCAAATGCGTGCACTGAAAAATGGTGCTCACATTGTTGTTGGTACTCCTGGTCGTGTTAAAGACCTTATTTCACGTAAGCAACTTTTCTTAGACGAAGTAAAAACTTTCGTTCTTGATGAAGCTGATGAAATGTTAAAAATGGGTTTCGTTGACGACGTTACTTGGATCATGGAACAAGCGCCAGAAACTGCACAACGTGTGCTTTTCTCTGCAACTATGCCTCCAATCGTTAAAGAAATCGTTGACCGTTTCCTACGTGAACCAGCACGCATTGACGTTGCAGGTGAAAACCGTACTGTTGCTCAAGTGTCTCAACAATTTTGGATTGTTAAAGGCGTAGAGAAAGACGAAGCAATGAGTCGTCTTCTTGAAACTGAAAACACTGATGCATCAATCGTATTCGTTCGTACTCGTCAAGATACTGAGCGTCTAGCTGATTGGTTATCTTCTCGTGGCTTTAAAGCTGCGGCACTTCACGGTGATATTCCTCAGTCGCTACGTGAGCGTACTGTTGATCATATCAAACGTGGCGTGATTGATATTCTAGTTGCAACTGACGTTGTAGCACGTGGCCTAGACGTGGCACGTATTACACACGTATTCAACTACGATATCCCATTCGATGTTGAATCATACATTCACCGTATTGGTCGTACTGGCCGTGCTGGACGTGAAGGTAAAGCGATCCTATTGGTTCGTACTAACCAAATCCGCATGCTACGTACTATCGAGCGCGTTACTAAATCTCGTATGGAAGAAATTCAACTTCCTCTACGTGATCTAGTTGCTGCATCTCGTCTGAACCGTTTAGGTGAAGAACTGGCTGCACAAAAAGAACAAACTAATGTTGAAGCATTCGTTGAACTTGTAGCAAAACTACAAGAGTCAATTGATGTTGATGCAGCGACACTAGCGGCAATGCTTCTTCAGCGTCAGCAAGGTAACCGTCCTTTATTCTATAAAGGTCCAGATCCAATGATCGCTGCTATTGAGCGTGAATCACAACGTCGTGAGCGTCGTGGTGACCGTGATGACCGTGGTAGTGATCGTGGCGACCGTCGTGGTGACCGTCCTGATCGTGGCGAGCGTCGTGGTGATCGTCCTGAGCGTGGTGGTGAGCGTGGCGAACGTCGCACTTTCAACAACGCTGATTGGGATACTTACCAATTACAAGTTGGCCGTGAGCAAGGTGTTCAAGTTAAAGATATCGTTGGCGCAATCGCAAACGAACTTGGCTTAAGCAAAGAGTTCATCGGTGCGATTAAACTTGCTCCTTCTCATACTTTTGTTCAACTTCCTAAGAAGATGACTGCAGAAGTGGCAGAGCAACTGAAGAAACTACGTATTCGCCAGAATGACGTTAAAGCAGTTGTTGTTGAAGGTGAAGTACTACGTGAACATCGTCCACGTACTGGTAACCGTGATGCAAACCGTAGCGGTGAGCGTACTGGTCATCGTGGTAGCCGTGACGGCAATCGCGAAGGCAACCGTGGTGGTGAGCGTGGTGGCGAGCGTCGTTTCGATCGCAACCGTGGTAACGACACTCGTGGTGGCTACCGTGGTAACCGTGATGGTGCTGCTGCAGCACGTCCAGCGGGCGACCGTAAACCACGTACTGATGCATAATTTGCGCTAGTACAATAAAAAAGCCAGACGAAAGTCTGGCTTTTTTGTATGTGTTTTTTGACAACGTTAAGTAACATTACGGCTTAGGTTTATATCCGTCACTCGTTTGAGTAAATGTTCTTTAAAGTTAGCACAGCGGGCTGGCATGTATTTTCTTGGTTTATAATACAAACTCAGTTCAAATTCGCTGCTAATATAGTTGTTAAGTACAGAGACTAATTTATTTTGTTGTAAATCATCTTGAATTAAACTGTAGGGTAAATACGCAATTCCCCCGCCAGCAAGTGCAATGTTTTTTAAAATTTCACTGTCATCGACTTCAACAGTACGTGAAATTTGAACTGAATTATATTCGCCATTTTGTTCAAAAATCCAACGATTACCGCCCACTAACGTTGTGGCAAATAAGCATAAATGTTTTTTTAAATCATTAGGTACAACAGGTTGTCCATAACGTGCTATGTACGCTGGAGAGCAACAGGCTTTCAGTGGTTCGCGTAACAAGGTTCGTTTTACCAATAAGCTATCTTTGTCTTGAAAGCCTCGATAAGTGGCATTAGCACGTATCGCAAAATCGACTTCATGAACATTATCAACTTCAAATGCTGTTTCAATGACCACAAAATTAATATTGGGGTTATCACTGACATATTCCCCGATAATTTCACTTAAATAATATTTAGCAAACAACGGTGTACAGGCAACTTTTATGGTGCCGCTATCTTCTTGGCTGATATTTTGAATTTCATTGAGTACATCGGTAATTTGATTATTAATTTGCGTAAAGCGTTGAAATAAATGTTGTCCGGCTTGAGTGACTGAAATCTTTCGAGTGGTGCGTTTGACAAGGCTTATTCCCATCATTTCTTCGAGTTCAGTGATCCAACGGCTACCAGCAGATGCCGAAATACCATATTGCTTGGCCGCTTCCGTGACTGACTGGCATCGCACTACATGAAGAAAAAAAATAATTTTATCTAACATTGCTTTCCCTGCGTCATCGCTTTATTGAGATTACATCCTATGATCAAAGTATACGTAATACGTGTTTTGTTGCATTCACTAATGGTTAAATTTAATTGTAACTGTCTTATTTTTGAAATTGTGTCTTGCAATATTGAGCCTAATGTTTAGGCCAGAGTTATCTAGACTCATAGTAAGCGCTAAGGTTTAGTTTGATTAGGCCATAGGAAGGGAATAAATATCATAAGGGGAAAAATATGCTAACAGATAAAGTATGTCTTGTAACAGGTGGAGCTCAAGGAATTGGCCGTTGTATTGTTGAAACATTTGCGCGTCAAAATGCAACACGTGTTATTGCTTGTGATATGAACATGGGCATGATGGCAGATTTAGAACAGCAGTTTCCAAACGTCACCGCATTAGAACTCAATGTCTGTGATCGGCAAGGTGTAGCAGAAGCGGTGAGACAGCTAACAGAACAATATGGTCATATCGATGTGTTGGTTAACAATGCAGGGATCACCCGTGATAATTTGATTGATAAAATGACAGAGTCTGATTGGGATTTGGTCATGGATGTTAATCTAAAAGGGGTGTTTAACATGACTCAGGCTATTGCTCCGATGATGATGCAAACGGGGACGGGGTCAATTATTACCATGTCATCGGTTGTAGGTACTGACGGCAATATCGGTCAAACCAATTATGCCGCAACCAAAGCGGGTGTGATTGCCATGACAAAATCTTGGGCGAAAGAATTTGCGCGTAAAGGGGCGCAAATACGTGCAAATTGTATTGCTCCTGGATTTATAGAAACACCAATGACGGTTGATTTACCAGAAAAAGTGATTAACCATATGACATCTAAAACACCACTTCAGCGTATGGGTAAGGCACAAGATATTGCCAACTGTGCATTATTTTTAGCTAGTGCTCAATCAAGCTTTATTACCGGGCAAGTATTAAAAGTGGATGGTGGGCTTGTTATTTAACTCTCAATCTATGATGCCTATGATGCAACGTTATTATAAAATCATTGTATCTGTTGGTAACTTATACCGACAGGAACAATGATTAGTCAGTATCAATAGTTCATATAAACAGCATTAAATTTTAAAATATCCTTTTTTGTGTCATTTTTTTGTCAAATAAGTATATTTATGATTCATGATAAGATATTTTGCAGAAAAAGCCTTAAAATGCTTTTAAGTGTTAGTTGCAGTTTAACGGTTATTTAATGATATTTTCATCATCAACACTATGGATGTTCAGTCTTGCCTGTGTGCCATTATCAGTCGTGCTTTTTTTATGTTCATTAAAGCAACAGAAAATATGGTTGAATATAATGACGTTAGGATTTGTCTTGATTGCCTGTGGCTTGCTTATTATGCAGCAATATGAAGACTATGCTAATTTTACCAACTGTATTAATAAGGGGTTTAATTACAATGCATTTTCAACTAAATGTAGCGTAGGGTCATAAAAAATATCCAATAATATACGCTCACTCCTTTGAGCATTGGGTTATGACTGAGTGTTATTTAGTACATACTTGCCACAATAACGTGAGTTGAATGGAATAATGCGTAAATTGGCATTCCTAAGCGTAAGGTTTCATCCATAAGATCTTGATTATCAACAAAAGCACAAATACTTATTTCATCGGTAAGATTGATCGTTATTTCTGTTGATTGACGATCTTGCTTCATCGCAGTCAGTGTACCGAGTAATTGGTTATCGAACCGATCACGCTTACCATGAATGAGATTTTCCTCACTACAAACAGTAATTGCAGGGCCTTTAATTAACGTTACTACATCTTTATTTTGTTTTAGCTGTAAACGTAGGGTACTGCCATGGGTGATTGTTGCTTGAATATAATGCTGGTCTGTAATAGCAATTGTTACGACATCATGCAAGTCATGGGTTTCGATGGCAGAGATATGTCCAAATAATTGATTACGCGCACTGGTTTGTAATGAAAAGCGACTCATGACACCGAGTAGACTATCAAGCGGAGCATTATCGTCATTGAGTGCTTGTAAGCCCATATCTTGAATTTTATTTAATAGGTCATACATTTGTATTAAACGTTGACCAAAGCGCGTCAGTGTTGCACCTCCGCCACCTTTCCCGCCTTTTTCACTATTAACAAGTGGTTGTTCACTATTACTATTCATATCCTTAATCGCATCAAAAGCCGCTTTATAACTAATGCCTGCTAATTTTGCACCTTGACTGATTGAGCCTGTGGTATCGATGGCTTTTAATAGCGCGATACGACGAGGATTAGCAAACATTTTATTATCAATTTGTAGTGTCGCAATGGCGGTAAGATTCATGGTCTTATTCTCATTCTTATTAGGTGTTTTTTCTATGTTATCGCATTTTGTGAAAGATTTTAAATCTAATAATAGGGATTGTTAGTTGTAACGATAATAATGGACAAGTATTTGAGTTAGCGCAAAAAAAAACCTTACTGAAGAAGATCATCAGTAAGGTTTAATCTAGTTAAATTGTATTATTTTCCTGCAATATTCAAGCGAGAGAAACGGATCTTCGGAGCATAAAAGCTGCGATTGTAATCATTTTCTAATTGACTACTTACCGCCTCAATTTCTTTGATCATTTGATAGAAATTACCTGCAACCGTAATGCCTCGTACAGGTTGTACTCGCTGTCCATCTCGGCATAAAAAGCCACTAGCACCAAATGAGAAATCACCACTTACCGCATCAGCACCTGAATGGACACCTTGCAATTCTACTAATTCGAGGTATTCACCCGCGGTGATTTCTGCCTCAGAGCTAGTACCTGCACTGATAACTGTATGACGAGCACTAACGCCTAAGCCACCTTTGGCTGAACGAGATCCATTTGCGGTATTCTCAATTCCAAAATAACTCGCTGTATGACTATTGTGTAATAAGCTTTGCAGTTTACCGTCACCGATTAATAACGTGTCACGTGTTGCAAAACCTTCGCTATCAAATGCTTTAATGGCAAAACCACCATTAATATAAGCGGTATCTGTGATTGTTAGTAATGGATTGGCTACTTGAGTGTAAAGCGAATCACGCCAAGGATTGATGCCTTTCATGGCCGCTTGTCCAGACATGCACATCCCAAACGCAGAAAATAAACTGCTTAATGCACTGAGTGTAAAGATCACTGAATAGTGTTTACTTGCAATCGGAGCACCGTCCAACAATGCTTGTGCCATATCATAACCATGGTTAATGCAGTAACTTGAATCTAACTGATTAAATACACGTCCTGATGACATGCCACCATGCATTGCTTGTTTACCGTCTTTTTCATAAAGCGTATAAGCATAACAATATGTTGAGCGTTCACTGTGGCTGCACAATGTTCCCTGAGTGTTGGCTAAAATGACATGGCTATCAGATTCAGCAAAACCATTATAAGGCGCACTGGTTGCGTGAGGTTTGCTAACGACACCTTGCTCTAGGGACAATGCAAGCGCAATCTTTTCATCAACGGTTGCGGTTTCAAGTTGATAAACTTCAGGGTCTATTGTCGCCAGTTGGCTATCAAGGCAACTGATGTTTTGATGCGGGTCTTGTTGAGAATATTGTGTATTGGTTAGGGCATTATCAACCATTAAGTCAAGACTTGCGAGATCCAGTGATTCAGAATAACTGGTGGCTGTACGTTGATCTTTAATCACACGCACACCAATCACTTGACCTGAAGTGACTTTATATTCGTCAAGTTCACCTTGGTTGGCTTTCAATGAAAAATTATTACTGCGGTTTGCAATGACATCGGCAGCGGCATTTTTTGCTTGAACACGATCAAGGACGTAATCGATAGCCTGTTGTAGTGCGTTTTGATCTGCCATTAGTTGCCACCTCCCACAAGAATATTATCCACTTTTAATGCCGCTTGACCCACGGTTGTCGGTACTGAGCCACTAACCGAACCACACATACCAGCAGCAAGGGCAAAATCATTACCGATCATGCTAATTTCTTTTAATACTTTAGGACCCGTACTGATCAAGGTTGCAGATTTTAGTGGTTTAGTGATTTTACCATTCTCAACTAAATATGCTTCTTGGACGGCAAAGTTAAACTCACCCGTACCAGGCTGAACTGATCCGCCGCCCATTTTCTTAGCATAAATACCACGCTCAACACCGGCGAGCATATCATCGAGTGTACTTGTGCCTGGCTCAATAAAGGTATTACGCATACGCGATGTTGGGGCGAACTTATAAGACTCACGACGACCTGATCCTGTACGTGCAAAGCCTGTTTTTAACCCCCCCATACGATCAACCATAAAGCTGGTCAGTTGACCGTCTTTAATCAATTGAGTACGTTGAGTTTCCATACCTTCATCATCAATGTTAATTGAACCCCATTGATTGGTCATAGTGCCATCATCAACAGCACTAACAACCGAATTGGCAATCATTTCACCCATTTTATCGTGAAAAACTGAGGCTTTTTTAGCGACAGAGGTTGTTTCAAGTAAGTGACCACAGGCTTCGTGGAAGATAACGCCACCAAATCCATTGCCTATAATGACGGGCATTTCACCGGATGGACAGGCTTCTGCAAACAGTTTAACCATGGCTTGTTGGGCGACATCATGGCCGAGTTTCTGTGCGTCAACATGAGTATTAAATTCCCAACCAGTAAACGCACCGGGTGCTTCATAGCCTGTAGATTGCTCAGTGCCATTTTGCGCCACAGCATTAGCCGAAATACGGGTATAGTGGCGAGTGTCACCAATATGAAGGCCATCGGAGTTAAAAATTTCGATTTGCTGTTCACGTTGAGCAACGCTACCAATAAACTGGGCTATTTTTTCATTTTCAGCACGAGCAGCTTGATCTGCTTGGCGTAAAAAGGCAATTTTAGCCGCCATATTGGTATCTTGGCTAAGGGGTAATTGACAACTATGTTTATTGTTATAACGGCTTAAATCTAAAGAGCCAGCCGTTAATATTTGGTCGCGTTTATCTTTTGCAGCCAGTAAAGAAGTAACACGTTTTAATTCTTCTTCATCAGTGCTATTGGTGTAACCGTAGAGGACTTTATGCCCAAAGAATAGGCGGATACCAATACCAAAATCAATGCCTGAATTGACTTTATCAATCTCAGCAGAGATAAGTTGGACTGAACTTGATTGATGGTGCTCGACAAATAACTCAGCAAAGTCAGCCCCAAGAAATAGCGCGTGATCAATGACTGTTTTAGCAGTATTAGGGTTTAGCATCTGTGCTCCCTTCTTTTTATGAGCTCTATTTTATAACGTAGCAGTAAAGTGATAAAAATTCTCACTATTACTGCAATCGGTATAAGCAATGGATCGATAAGTGCTAATAAATGGGATTATTTAGCGACAGTATTGGCTGTAATCGAACATAGAATATTCTCTAATTCATCCCACGGTAGGATCTCGTTATCAATTACTTCAATGCGTGATTCAAAGCCTTCAAGTGAGAGTTCGTTAACCGATACCACTTGATTGACGACGTTAAAGGCAAAGCAGCCATTTTCAGTATTAACCACCGCTTTAATACGGTTAGCGCTGAGGTTAGAAAATAGACTGAATAATTTTGAAAATTCGAATAATTGATCAGCGGCAAAGAACCAACCACAACTGTGATAACCCTGACCGTGGTTTTCTTTACGAATAAATTGCTGACCAGGGGCTAATTCTAGTTCAGGTAATGGTTCAGTTTGGTCATGCCCATGATGATGGTGACTATGTTGCGCTTGGCGATCTGTGCGTTCAATATCGAGCCATTCCAACTCAAGTCGACCATGTTCCACTTCGGCAATTAATGCTTTTTTAGGTTCAGCTTTTTCCATTGCGGTTTGAAAAGTATATAAATCAAAATCGTCACATTGATCAATTTTATTGGCTACGACCACATCGGCGAGTGCGAGTTGATCTTGAAAATTGACGTTATCAGTATAAACGTTGTCGGCAAAATGGCGCGGATCCACAACAGTAATCGTTGCGCGAAGATCAACATAGTTACGGTAGCTTTCTGAGGTTAATTTGTGGATCACTTCTTTAGGGTGACCTAAGCCTGTTGGTTCAAGCAATAGTCGGTCAGGTTTTTGCGCCAGTAGCGCGTTAATGCCAACAGACATCGGTAAGCCTGCAACACAGCACATGCAACCGCCAGGGACTTCTTTAATGATAGCCCCTTGTTGCTCTAAAATAGCACCATCCACACCGACATTGCCGAATTCATTGATTAATATCGCCCATTTTTCGTGTTCAGGTTTACGTGCCAGTAACGAAAGAATTGAGGTAGTTTTACCTGCGCCTAAGAAACCTGTAATGATATTAGTGGGAATACGTTTCATGTTGTGACTAAATCCTTAAACGATTGAGCACGAAAATAATATCCTCAGTTTACGTGAGCGACATTAAAGTGACTAGTAGAACTCGATTAAGCGTTACTCAAGTGCCGTTTTTGACTGCAATAATAGTGAAAATCAAAAAAATGTAGGTATATTACAGCGCTTTTGGCATGATTAATTATTCAATAATATTGGTGTAAATGTGAATGATTAATTGGTCTGTTGTGAGTTCTGATGTAATCAAAAAAATAGGTCATGATGTAGAGAAAGATTGTCTTTATATCGATTTTTGGCAGCGTAGTGAATATGAGGTATATGACCATGTATCGTTATATGCTTTTTATCATTTTTCATTAGCGGCTTCGATTGATGATTATTACCAGCGAGTCATTAAAACCAGCTATTCAATCATGGGTTAATTTTATTAGTGGTAACTTTGTTATCATTTTAAAATTTGTATAAACTTGAAGTTAATGTGCAAAAGGCATAATTTAATTCGGTTATTAAAATAACATACGATGTATTATTTAATTTATCGTTAGCGTTTATATATAAGTGTTATTTATCAATAAGTGAGTTAGCAATGAGTATTGCTCTTTTGACAGAAGATGAGTTTCTGCACAATAATCGAATTACCCAACAGCAGTGGCAAGCTAGCCCAATTACGTGGTCGACATTAAAAGCGATAGGGCTATGTCATGAGCAACGAACAGAAGCGTTGAATCTTACTGCTGAATCCTATGCTGGTATTATTCAGCAGTGCTCTCATGTTCATTCTGTACGCTGGCGAGTAAAAAACCCGCAACATCTCATGGAGAAAATCGTCAGAAAGACGCAGTCTCATAGTGTAACGTTTAAAGCTAAATATCTCGGTATTAATCAATATAATTATGATGAAATTGTTACTGACCTTATTGGGGTACGAGCATTACATTTATTTAAAGATGATGGGTTAGCGATTCATGATTATTTAATCAGCAAGTGGCAGTATGAAGAGCCGCCTGTCTTTTATGTAAGAAGTGGCGATGATGAAGTTTTTGCCAAATTACCCAAAGATATTAAAGTAAAAATACACCCAGCGGGCTATCGGTCATTACATTATGTCTTTGGCAGTGAGTTACAGCAACGACGTATTTTTACAGAAGTACAAGTTAGAACTATTTTTGAAGAAGCTTGGACTGAAATCGATCATAAAATACGTTATCCCAATTTTTCTACAGATGAGGAAATTTGTTCTTTTTTATTGATATTTAATCGTTTGGTTGGATCTGCTGATGAAATGGGTTCGTTTGTAAAACAGCTTGCGATTGAGGCTGAACAACGACAACACACATTGATTGCATCACAAAAGATAACTGAAACGGAGAGTCTTGATGTGGAAGAACTCTTTCTTGAATTAGAACGTAAATCAAAAAAACAGCATGATTCTCAAGTGGTTATAGAACAGTTACGCCAGCGAGTTATGCAACTGCAAGCCGATAAAGAAGTATTACAAAAATCAATGTATTCAAATATGTTAGCATCGACAACCACGGTGGCTCCTCGTTGTTACAAGGCTTCTGAATTGTTAGACAAATAGGTCATCTATCCGTTTTTCGGATGGATTCTAGCTTGTTAAGAGTAAAAAAACATTTATAGTGATATCCACAAAAGCTATCGATTATAAAAAATAAATGTACTGAGGAAATTTTTGATGAGAACGCGGTTGGATCGTATTCGCCATGCGGTTTGTTTTGAAATTATTGGCTTAATTTTATTGGTGGGTGTCTTAAGTCAATTAGGATTTGATGGTAGTCATGTTGGCGTAGTAGGGATTGCTTTTTCAATTTTAGCGACAGGTTGGAACTATATTTATAATATATGGTTTGATCGTATGCTTTATCGTCGTTATAAAACAGCAGTAAAAACAACTGTTATCCGTATTATTCATAGTCTTGGATTTGAAGCTGGACTTCTTTTTGTCACTATTCCTATTTTGTCATGGGTACTAAAAGTTACCTTATGGCAGGCTTTTGTTCTTGATATAGGTATGGTGCTTTTTTATCTTATTTATGCATATGTTTATAACATTGCTTATGACCGCTTATTTCCAATACCAGAAGTGCAACAAGATTAAAAGATAACCATTTGATAAAGGCTCCTAATGCTAATAACATTAGGGGCTTTTTTAATGGTTAACATAAAAGCTATAACAATTCTTACCTTTCTTTTTACTGTCATAGACTGCTTTATCAGCATTAATAATTAATTGTTCGATATCTCGTGTATTGTTGTCAGTGAGTGCAACGCCAATGGATGCTGAAAATGGAATAATTATATTACCATTACTAACTGAACCACTGAGTTCAGTATTAAGTGATTGTAATTTAGCGATTAAATCTATTTCACTGCTGAAGTTATCTGTTAATACGATAAATTCATCGCCACCAAATCGACCCATTAAATCACTCGGTTGATTAAAAAATGATGTGACATGTTGAGCAAACATCTTAATAACATCATCACCATAATGATGACCTAAAGTATCATTGATTGTTTTAAGGTTATCAAGATCAATAAAGAGTAAAGCAAAGTCATTATGACGTTTTTGAATCATGATATTAGCGTGTTGAATAAAATATTTACGGTTCAATAAATTGGTACGAGAGCAATAGACACCGTCTTTAGTTGTATTGATAATATTATTAAAGTGATGATTTATATTGATATTGTCGTTTTTTGATTCAGATTGCATCGGTACAATAAATGTACTTTCTTTGATAAATGTATCAATAGGTGATGTGATAACGGCGATTTTTTTCATTAAATAATAGCCAATAGCCACTGATGTCAGTATAGATATTAAAATATTAATAATAACAAAAATAAATCGTTCGTTTAGATATTGATTGTAATTAAGTGTTGATACTAAATACCATGGTGTGTTTTTTAGAGGGCGGAGGGTTAATAGTTCAAGTTGATGGTTACTATTAATAGCATGATAGCTGAATATTTTTTTGTTTCTAATATTAAGAGATATTTTATTGTTATCTAGTGACGAATAAAGTTTATCACTCTTGAGTATATTTATATTTCTACAATTATTATTGCCAGCAATACATTCATTTAAAATATTATTTTTAATACTCGTATTTTCTTGGTAAGCCAGTGCTTTTTTTATTTCAGCATATGATACGGAAGCAAAAATAACCCCATCATTGCTTGAACTAGAAAAAGGTATACATATGATATAAATATAACTATTAGAAATAGGGGAGTAGATTAAGTTACTTATAATCAGTTTGTTTTGTTGTATGGCTTGTTTGAAATAACTACGATAATTTATATTTTCCATGCTATCACGGTATGTTGTGGCAGCATTGCCATTTATGTCACTAATACCTAATATTTCGATATTAAAAGCTTCTTGGTAAGAGCGAACAAACTCAATACGTTGCGATAGTAATAGTGATGGATTTTTAACGATATCATCATTAGAAATAGCTGTGAGTAAGTTTGTATGTTTACTGATAATAGTAGCAACATTATTTTCTGTTACAGTTCTATTCCTTGTGAGTAAATTATTGATGCTACTATATTGGTTATATGACCAATAGGTAATGTTGAATATGATTAATAAGCTTAGACATAGTAAAATGTACTGGGTTATTTTTTTTCTAATACTATGGCTAATGTTCATTCGATGGTGTCTTTTTAATCAGATAATGTATCTATACATATGAATAATTATTTTACATGTTTTCATATACTTATAAATAGTCTTTATTTGTAACAATTAATCATACTTTAAATTAAATGTAGTGATAAACACTGGTTTAACCAGTGAGGTTTAATGTCTTTTGAGTATAAAATGATTAGGTGTTACATGACTGTCTTTTTATGGCCTCATGTTGTTCCTTCTTATGCATTGACGATAAGTGAAAACGAATGGAGATTAAATGTAATACAATATTAACTAAGAATACTGCTATAATGTATACCGTTCAAAATAAAGTCTCATCGTGAGATAACTCGTGATTGTAATGTGTTAGTGGACATAAAAAATACTGTTTATTACTATGAGTCTTATTTATAACGTAGTTTGGGTTGGTCGGCGATATTTCGTTGGACAGGTGTTTGTTTTTTTAATGATATTTAGCATGTTAGTAAATTATACTATCAGATTTTTTATCATAGGTGATGTACGTTGAGTAAAGAAATTAAACTCGCACGAAAGGCGATTGACGTGCAACAATCAATGATGATTGCGTGTGAAGAGTGTGGCTTAGTCGTTGACATTCCTAATTTAAATGAAGGTGAAAAAGCGACTTGCCCTCGGTGCGGTCATACTTTAATAAAAGCGGTTAGCTTGCCTTTTCAGCGCCCAGTTGCTTACGGTGTTGCGTGTTTGATCATGTTAGCATTAAGTCTCTCATTTCCATTCTTATCTTTTACTGTTAATGGGATGGGGCATCAAATAACGCTCCTAAATGCAGCAGAAACATTACAACATTTTGAAAATAGTGTATTAGCTATTTTGTTAATGACAACGGTAATTGTTTTTCCAGCAGCGTATATAGTATTAGTCTTATATCTTTATTTTTGTGCCCATAAAGTAAAGCATATTGGTCATATTAATCATGCACATCGTTGGATTAAATTTTTATGCAGAATATTATTTAAAATCCAACCATGGTTAATGGTTGACGTGTTTTTAATTGGTGTTTTAGTGAGCCTTGTTAAAATATCAGCACTAGCACATATTGGCTTAGGCTATTCATTTTGGGCTTTTTGTCTTTATAGCGTATTAGTTATTAAATGTGTTTCGTTAGTTGATAGAACATGGTTGTGGGATCAGTTTTTTGCGATGAAGTCGATAGACGGTGTCCATAATGGTGATACTCATGTAGATAACAACCATGTTGGATGCCATGCTTGTAATCAAATAAATCCTATGCCGACAACTCACCATGCGCGTTGTTTACGTTGTGATAGTCGATTGCATGTTTTTAATGCCAATCACTCTTTACAGTATGCATGGGCGTATTTATTAGCATCAATCGTGTTTTATGTTCCTGCTAATTTATATCCAATGATGTATACCGTGAGTTTAGGACAAACTGAAGGCTCAACGATCCTTGGCGGGGTGGTATTACTTTGGAAAATGGGGTCGTGGCCGATTGCGTTAGTGATATTTATGGCAAGTATTTTTATTCCGATGGCGAAAATGTTTACTTTAGCATGGTTATATTTTTGTGCAGGTAAACGGCCGGATGATTCAACCCATATAGCAATTAAACGGTTGAAGTTATACCGTTTAACAGAATTTATTGGTCGTTGGTCAATGGTTGATATTTTCGTGGTTGCCATATTAGTGGCTTTAGTTCAGTTACAAAATGTAATGGCAATTTCTCCTGGTCCGGCAGCGTTATGCTTTGCAATTGTAGTGATATTTACAATGCTATCAGCCATGAGCTTTGATCCACGAGTATTTTGGACATCTAAAAGTAAAGTGTGTAAACAAGATTCAGAGTTAGATGCTACTGAATCCAATTCAGTAGTGCCTAGTGTACATAAATGAGAAAGCAGATGATGAGTGATAACCAGCCGACTGAGGCTAAAGTACAACGTTTGAAGCAAGTGTCGCCAATATGGATTGTTCCATTAGTTGCACTAGCTATTGGTATTTGGATGTTTGTTCAATACCTTAATAGCCAAGGACCGGTGATTACTCTTCGATTACCGAATGCATCGGGTATTGAAGTGGGTAAAACCGCGATTAAATCGTTAAATGTTAAAGTCGGTGTTGTAACTAAAGTCCAATTAAGTAAAGACTATAGTTATATTACCGTAACGGCTCAGATGGACAATGATACTGGGCGTATGCTTAAAAATGACACCTTATTCTGGGTGGTTAAGCCACGTATAGGAAAAGGGGGCGTTTCAGGTTTAGATACTTTGCTTTCTGGCTCATATATAGAAATGCAGCCGGGTGAAGGAAAACAAGATAAGCACCATTTTGTTGCTTTAGATGTCCCTCCTGTTGCTCCTGCGGATGCAAAAGGATTACGGGTTATTTTAACCAGTCGCCAAGCGGGTAAATTAGGCGTTGGTGATCCCGTTCTTTATGACGGATTTACTGTTGGTCGTGTTGAACAAGTGAGTTTTGATATCAACAGTAAACGTGCTAATTATCAACTATTTATTTTCGAACCTTATGATAGTTTGGTACGTACTAGTAGTGATTTCATCTTAGCTTCAGGTGTTCAAGTTAAGGTGGGTGCTGAAGGTTTCAACGTCAAAATTGGCTCATTAGAATCGCTCATTACAGGTGGTGTGACATTTACGACCCCTGTTGATGATCAAGGCAGCTCACAATTAAAGCAAAAAGCATACTATCGCTTATATGATAATGCGGCTGAAGTTCGTGAAAAAATGTTTGAACAACATCTTGATTTTGTGATGCTATTTAGTGAATCCATTCGTGGTTTAAAAGCAGGTGCTCCTATTGAATATCGCGGTATTCAAATTGGTACGGTTCAAAAAGTACCATTACGTCTACCTACAAGCCAAGAAGGTTTCACCAGCAAGCAGATTCCAGTGTTAGTTCGTATTGATCTTGGGCGTGTTTATGATCATACCGATGAAGGTACATTAGCGTCATTGCATGCAAATCTTGAAAAAGAATTTAAGCAAGGTTTACGGGCAACATTGAAAACCGGTAATTTGCTGACGGGCGCGTTATATATTGGTACTGATGTCTATAAAGGTGAAAAACCAATACACGCGTTGGAATATGATGGTTATGACATATTCCCAACTAAAACGGGTGATTTAGCTGAAGTACAAAAGCAGCTAACAAACTTATTGGATAAATTTAATAAATTGCCTGTTGAAGATACATTAAATTCAATGACGGCAACGTTAAAAGCGTCTGAAAAAACCATGGCTACGATGCAAACAACGATCAACGATTTAGATCGGTTGTTAAAGCAAAAAGATACGCAAGCATTACCTGGTGATGTACGTGCGAGCCTTAAACAAATTCAGACAACACTTAATGGTTTTGGTCCTGATGCAGCACCCTATCAGAATCTTGAAGGTGCTTTAACTCGTTTTGAAGCTGTGATGACTGAACTTCAACCGGTGTTACGTCAATTAAATGAAAAACCAAATTCACTTGTGTTTGGTGATGAGAAAACAAAAGATCCAGTGCCTGTTGGAGGTCGTTAATAATGAAAAAATGGTTCATCATCGCAGCTATGACTTTAGCCGTAAGTGGTTGTAGCAGCGCACCTGAAGGCGTAAATACATTCTTATTACCAGCGGGTAAGACGCTAACAGTATCACACGCCAATAATCAGCCATTATTGATTGTACGCCCGGTTGAAGTGGCAGCGCACTTAGCTGGTAATGGTTTGGTTTATCAAACGTCGGCAACTGAAATGGTTGAAGCCCAACAAAATTTATGGGGAGAAGCATTAGCAAGACAGCTAACGCGTCGTATCACTCATGATTTGCGTCAAAAGCAGCATCAATTATGGGCAACACAGTTAACACCAACATTGTCAACGACAGGTGCGGAGAGGTTACAAGTCCGTATAAACCAATTTAATGGTGTATATACCGGTGTTGCGAAGGTTGCTGGTGAGTGGATGATCATTGGTGCGAATGGTGATTTGCAAGCAGTGCATCCATTTGAGTTTAGCGTGCCTTTGGCCAAAAATGGTTATAGCGCTCAAGTGGAAGCATTATCAACAGCTGTTGGTGAGTTAACGACTCAAATAGCGAATGCAGTGAAGTAATATATTCACTTAAAAAGAAGCCCACAGGTTAATAGCTTGTGGGCTTTTTTATTACTTTTAATGTGGTAGTTACGTTTTATTGGTGTGTTTGTAAAAACGTTAATGCATCATCCATAGTGTTAAAAATATCATGTCCTAAAGCGCGAGTTTCAGTATCAGGCTCTACAAGGTCGATAATTTGTAACGTAGCCATATTGGCAGCGACTGCCGCTTTGACGCCGTTATTTGAATCCTCAAAGGCAATACATTGATTAGGCTCTACATGCAGACGTTGTGCCGCGAGTAAATATATTTCAGGGTGAGGTTTACCCTGAGTTACTTCATCGCCACAGGTTATATGTGAGAAGTATGTTGATAATCCAGCGAGATGAAGTTTTTTCTGTGCGAGTGCTTTGTGAGTGGAAGTGGCGACAACCATGGGGATTTTTTGGGCTTGTAGCCAGTTTAATAATTCGATGACACCGTGTTTAACGGGAATGGCTTGATGTTCAACAACGGCGTGGTAGTGCTGCATCCAGCGAGGGTGAAAAAGGCTATAATCCAACATATCACCGTAGCCTTGCTTAATGATAGGTTTAATCCCAGCTTGGTTTCGTCCAATCATAGAAAGATAAACCTCTTGCTTAAAAGGAAGGTTCATCTCACAGCATGTTTGCTTAAAAGCAGTCATACACACTTGTTCGGTATCAAGCAGTAATCCATCCATATCAAAAATTGCTGCACTATATTTCATCATATTCTCAGTGTGGTTATTTTTTTAGGTAGTCTCTCATAATATTAAAATTCAGAATAGGTTATATATAACAAATAATGATAATTGTTTTATCAGGATGATTTTATAAGATGAGCAAATAATAGGTTGTGTATTTTTTATTTGATAATAATATATCTTTGTTATTTATAAATATGTAAATAATATTATTTTAATTAAAAAGGAATATACCATGACAAACCATAACCTATCTAAGCCACTACCAGACTTTATAAAAAAAAATTGAATTTCATCTTGAAGAACTTATTTATCCTCGAAAAAACCAACAACATTTAGTTTTAGGTAAAAAACCAACAGAAAATGGGGTGTTATTACAGAGTAATGACTATCTTGCCATTTCTAATCATGATCACATTCGAGAAGTATATATAGAGTCGCTCAGTAATAATAAAAAAGACATTGTTATGTCCGCTATATTTTTACATAAAGAAGATGATCATTCATTTGAGCATCAGTTGGCGAGTTATACTGGCTTTGAGCATTGTATATTGTCTCAATCTGGATGGGCGGCGAATGTGGGCTTAATTCAAACAATTTTGCCTGTTAATACGCCAGTTTACATTGATTTCTTTGCTCATATGTCATTATGGGAAGGGGCTCGGGTTGCAGAAGCGCAGATTCATAGCTTTTTACACAATAATATTCGTCATTTAGAGAAGTTAATTAAGCGTAATGGACCTGGATTAATTTTAGTTGACTCGGTTTACAGTACATTAGGTACCGTTGCACCTTTAACTGAAATAGTTGCATTAGCGAAGTCTTATGGTTGTGCTATTTTAGTTGATGAGTCGCACTCACTAGGGACACATGGGCCACAAGGAGCAGGATTAGTTGCTCAATTAGGTTTAACTGATGATGTTGATTTTATAACCGTTAGCTTGGCTAAAGCATTTGCTTATCGGGCAGGGGCAATATTATGCAGTCACAAAGTAGGCCAAGCATTACCCTTCGTCGCTCGTCCTGCGATTTTTAGTTCTGCTTTATTACCCCATGAAATTGCAGTGTTACAAGCAACATTAGAGGTGATAAAAAACAGTGATGATCGGCGTTCATTGTTGATTGAAAAATCTAATAAATTACGATATGGATTACTTCAACTTGGGTTCAAGATTCAAAGCCAGTCACAAATTATTGCTCTTGAAACAGGTAATGAAGAAAATACAGAAATGATGCGAGATCATTTAGAAAGCATGAATGTTTTTGGTTCTGTTTTTTGTTCACCAGCAACGCCAAAAAATAAAAATCTAATTCGTTTTTCTGTTAATAGTGGATTAACGGATGAAGAAATCGATATTATATTACAAGCATGTTCTTTGATGAGTATGAGAGTTGAAGTGGTTTCATAATAATAGTTAATATTTTTTAACGGTTAAATAGATTGTATTAATTTATTTAATAGTATTAAGCCTGCTAATAATATTTAGTGGGCTTATTTGTTTTTTATAATACAATTTTAATTGTTATTAGATATCAGGTTTTTATGTTTTTTAAACGGTAAATAACATTAAAATGAAGAGTGAAAGTATTATTTTAATTAAATCTTGATATTGTTTTAATCATCTGTAGTATTTATTTTATCATACGTAATAAATATTGAATTAAATAATCACAACAGTGATGTATTAAAGGAGACTCATGCAAAATAAAAAAGTATGGCTATTATTGGCAATGTTTACCGGAACAGTAAATGCTGCTAATTTTGAATCACCATTAATTTTACCAACAGAGATTGCTCATACAGAAGTCGCTTCACAGTGGGTTGTTGGCCATTATCAAAATATTGAACAAGCCAATAAAGTTTGGGCTCATTATAACGTTGATATTACTCTTTTACCGGCGATGGTTAGTTATTTTGATTATCCTTATGCCAGTATTGAAGAGGTTTCTGATAATGTTGATCTGATGTTCGATACGGGTTCACCGCTTATTAATAATACTTTAACGACTTTTGCATCAAAGATGTCAACGACAACCAAAGGCCATGCCCGCTCGCCTGTAGGTGACTATCAGCTCAAAAGTATGAATAATGTGCCATTGGTGTTAAGTGAAGATAGTGTTACTAATAAACGCTATCAATTTGTTTATGCTCATGAAGTTGGGCATACTTTTGGTGCTAAACATACTCAAGCGAATACCGCCGATAGTACAGAAGAACTTTATCAAAACGGTTATGGCACTAAGCTCTGTAATGTAAAAGGTACAGCGAGCTTAATGTCTGGATTTACCAGTTATAATTCAGCGAATGGTTTACCATTTATCAACGGTCAGCTGGGTTGTGATCAAGGTAGTGCTGATATTGTTGCGTTACTTAACCATACAGCAATAAAGAAAGCAGCAATAATGGAGCTAACTGGTGTTCAAACATTAGTTGCATCACCGCGTGAAGATATCAATGCTCAACAATTTGAAGTCACTTTTACAAGAAGTAAAGATATTGATAACGCACAGCAAGCAACGGTTTATGTTGCAACGAAAGTACAAGGCCATAAACAGGCTGCTTTAGCACCCAAAGAGATTCAGTTTAGCGCAGGGAGTCGTACTGCCGTTGTTACGTTGCCTTTTGATCAAGTGTATCCATTATTTGATAATGCGGATGCTAAACAAGGTACTTATTTAGTGGCTGTTACATCTGATGAAGTAATGCCTGCGAGTGTTAATTTGTTAGATTATAATACGCAATGGCCAAAAAATAATGATCATGGCGGCGATAGTTCAGGTGGTAGCTTGTCTTTATTTTGGATTATGATGTTGTCATTAGTTGTTTATAGTCGTCGTAAAATAGCACAATAAAATCGACACTTGAAAGTAGGTACCCGTTAGGGTGCCTACTTTTAACGGTTAATTTATGACTTAAGCCATTTGTTTACGATACTTAACAATGCTGCCTTTGATGAGGGTTTTACTAAAAAATCAGAAATACCGACAGTTATTAAGTGTTCTTTATGCTGTTCATCAAGTAAGCCTGAATAACAAATGATGGGTATACATTGGTGTAAGTTATATTGAATATTAGTTCTAATTTCTTTGGTTGCCTCAATACCCGACATGATTGGCATTTGCGAGTCCATCAAAATGAGATCAACGGTAATTTCTTGTAAATAATTGAGGGCTGTTAGTCCATTATCTGCTTCAATAACATCATAACCAGCATTTTTTAATAAAATACCACAATAGAGACGTAATGAAACATTATCATCAACAATCATTATTTTTGTTTTATTCACATTTATTGGTGATGATAAAGTATTGTTTTGTTTTGTTCTTGTAAAACATTGAGTGGTTAATTTTTTTTGTAATGTATCAATATGATCATATTCAAAAAAGTAAGGCTTGTATGTTTCTGTTGGTATTATCTTTGTATCATAATCCTTATGTGAGATTAGTATAATATTAATAGAGGTTGTATCTATTTGATCTTGTAATTTTTTTAGTAAACTATTGTTGATTAAATTTATATCAATTATGATACAATCATAATTCTTTTCATCAATACTAATAATATTATTTGAAGATATTTGTTCATAACAAAGCGTGAAATTATAAAAATACGCAAGATGATTCAGGTCGGTTAAAATTTGCGGTTGATTACCGATGAATAATATTTTCTTCGTACTCATTGAATCATATTTAATTTTATCTATTGTCGGTGAAGTGATAATAGGTAATCGAATAATGAATGTGGTCGATATATTTTCTGTCGAATAACATTCAATTGACCCAGTAAAAGCATCAATCACTTTTTTACAGAAAGATAATCCTAATCCCGAATTATTCTTCTTCCCTGAAGTATAATATTCAGTAAATATGTTTTTAATTGCTGTTGATGGTATGCCTTTACCATAATCTTTAACACTAATAATTGTTTCATTATGTTTACTATAAACTGAAATAATGATCTTGAAATCAGTTTTTTCTTTATAATAAAAAGAGTTTTTCAATAAATTAAAGAAAACATAGCGTAATAAAATACTATTGCCAAAAAACATACTGTCTTTATTTATTTGAAAAAATACTAGATTACGGTCATTTTTATTTTTATAGCCGTATACATTAAGTGCATTATTAATGACATCATTGATAGAAGTATAATGGAATGAATGTGATGATATTTTTTGATTATCAATAGAATTTAATAATAAATCTATGGTGTTGTTCCCATTGTTGATTACTGAAATGTTATCTTTAATGATATCTCGTAATTTACTAACCTCAGCATTTGAAATTAAACGATTATGTTGCGGATCAGTCGTTAAAGTGTCAGGCAGTAATTCTAATAATACTTCTTGAGATGCGTATAAAGCACCAAGGGGGTTACGCATCTCATGGGCGATACCATTACTAAATGATTGAGAAAATAATTGTTTACTTTCAATTTCTATTCGGTTTCGATAATTAAAACAAATACCGGTGAAATAAGAAAAGCTGAATACAATAAGATATGAAGCGTGAAAACCAGCCCCAATATGGCCCATTGTCATATAGCCGATTAAAGCAGCAGTACATGCAGCTATTGTGGTAAAAATAAGAATAAGTAGCCAGTCATAGATAATCATAATAGATAAAAAAATGGCAGCCATGAATGACATTATCCATACCACCGACCATTCATTACGTATCATCATATAACAAAAGAAAAAAGGTAAGCTAAAACAAATACTAAATACAAAATGCTTTTCTTTATAGCGATAAAACCATTTTGGCATCAATGATTTTATTACAAAGGGTAAAAATAGTAGTGTACACACTAAGCGTAAGAGTAAATTCTCATAAGGCTGAGGGAAAAGATAAGTCCAGATGAAATAATAAGCAGGAAAACCGATGCTACCAAGCAGCCCGATAATAAATAAATTTGGTTCAATATAGCGGTAGGCGCTGGTTATTCTTTGCTTAATATTCATTGAATTATATGTGCCTATAGGTGACTATTGTTAATGTTATCTGTGCCGTCAATGATTAGCAAGTTTTTACGTTGTTGTTGTTTGTTTATTGTTAACTATAAAGATTTTCGAAAGGCTCTGTTTGTCGCTTTGAAAGTGTTATTGTGACCCTTTAACGTTGTGGATTGTTTTATGTCTTTTTTTAGCGCTTTATTTTATGACAAAGTAATGAAATATACAGAAGAAGCTTGTTTGATTGAGTGGCGTAGAACATTGCTTGAAAACGTTGACGGTAATGTGTTGGAGATAGGGGCGGGTACTGGAGCGAGTTTAGGTCTGTATCCTAAAAAATCATCATTAGCGCTTTATTTAGCAGAGCCTGACCAACATATGCGGATGCAGTTAGAGCAAAAATTACATTCGCAACCGAATATTAAAGCGACAGTGTTATCTTGTTCAACAGAGCATATTGAAACGGATGATAACTTTTTTGATTATGTGTTTGTATCATTAGTGTGTTGTTCCGTTAAAGATGTTGCTGCGTCATTACAAGAAATTAAGCGGGTATTAAAACCTACTGGGCGGTTTATTTTCCTTGAGCATGTTGCAGCCGAGCCTGGTTCTAGTTGTTATCATTGGCAACAGCGACTTAATTTTATGTGGCGTCACGTAGCGGATAATTGCCATTTAAATCGAACCACCGAACAATCTATTATTGATGCTGGTTTTGTGATTGAAGATATTCAATATGAAAAGATGCAGAAAATGATAGCGGTTGTGCAACCGACGATTAGAGGTATCGCTAGAATTGCGCCCTAGTATTATTGAGATTGTATTCTATTTAGGTTTTATGCTATTGAAGAACAAAGAACAAAGAACAAAGAACAAAGAACAAAAAATTATGCTATGTGATATGAAGATAAAAAAAGAGTGCTTTCACACTCTTTTTATTTTTGGGGTTTATCTTGTCATTATTGAACGATTTCGCCGCTATCAATCACGGTTTTACGAACAACATCAGCAAACTTTAATGCTTCATCACGGACTGTTTTTTCATTAATCGTTAGGATGTTACGATCTTCCATTAGCAACTTACCATCAACCACTGAGTGTTTAACATTGGTCGCATAAGCGGAATACACTAACGCAGAATATGGATTATAAACAGGGATCATATTAGGTGCTTTAGTATCAATAACAATGATATCAGCCAATTTACCGACTTCTAAAGAGCCAATTTTATCTTCCATGTGTAAAGCACGTGCAGCACCAATGGTTGCCATTTCAATTACATTGATTGGAGGCATTGCCGCGCGATTTTTATTCACCAGTTTGTGCACTTTAGCAACTTGGTTAAACTCATCAATGGTGCTTAATGTATTACCTGACATTGGACCATCAGTGCCTAAACCAATGCGTAAGCCGTCATTAAACATTTTTAATGCTGGCGCAACGCCTTTTGCTGATTTGATGTTAGCACTCATATTATGGGCAATACCAACATCATGCTTTTTCAAAATCGCAATATCTTCATCGTTGGCATCAATCACGTGTGCGGCTAAGAAGTTGGCATTTAATGCGCCGATAGATTCCATGTATTTAACCGGAGATAGACCGCCTGAACGCTCTGCAATCACTTCACGCTCACGATCAGATTCAGCAAGGTGCATCATCACGGGGACATTATGTTTTAGTGACAGTTTAGCAATGGTTTGCAGTGTTTCTGTTGAGTTAGTGTATGGACCATGTGGTGCGAATGCTGGCGTAATACGTGGATGATCTTTGTATTGCTCAATAAAGTTCAGCGTATATTTAATACCATCTTCAGGTGTTTTTGCACTAGCAACAGGGAATTGAATGATGGTTTCACCTAGGATGGCACGCATACCTATTTGATCAACAGTTTTTGCAACTTCATCCTCAAAGTAGTACATGTCAGCGTAAGTGGTAACACCACCTTTTAGCATTTCTACGTTACCAAGTTGCGCACCGATACGTACCATATCACGCGACACTAATTTCTTTTCTAATGGGAAAATATAGCGGTGTAGACGATCTGGCACATCATCTGCCATTGAGCGGAAAACCGTCATTGAAGCGTGAGTATGTGAGTTAATCAAACCTGGCATGACGATATCACCATCAGCATCAATGGTTTTGGTTGCTTGATATTCGTTTAAATCTGAACCATCAGTAACGGCATAAATCTTATTACCTTTCACTGCAACTAAGCCGTTATCAAATACTGTTTTGTCCTGATCCATGGTTAGAACAGTTGCATTTTTTATCAATAAATCGACATTTTCGATGGCATAAGCTGATGTACTAATAAGCGAAGCAGCAGCTAGAGAAACAGCAAGTAACGTTTTTTTAAACATGAAGTATTACCGTGACGATGGATTTTTGCCGATAATACAGCGCAATAAGTGAATGAAAATAACTATTTAATACATTACTTTTATTTGTGATCAAGATCTTGTTGAGGGTGGTATGTTAATAAATAAAAGGCATAAAAATGCTCATTTCTAAAAATAGTAATCGTTTGCTTTTTTGACTTTGACGTATTTTAAATGCGTCATTTTCTGTCTTAATCGCCTTGTTGAATAAAACGATTAAGAATTTTGGTGTATTGGCGAATGTTTTATTGGTTATTATTACTTATCAGTATAAAAGTTATGCTTGGTAAATATCGGTGTATACATTACTATATATCGAAATATTATGGAGTCTGTTATGTCACTTAAATCTGTTGTTCTTACTGCTGCGGTGTTATCTATTTTTGCGCAACCTGCTTTCGCGGCTGATAAAATTACCGTCTTTGCCGCTTCATCATTAACCAATGCCTTAAATGATATTGCCGCGAAATATCAGCAGCAAACTGGGGTAGAAACGACATTGTCTTTTGCTTCATCATCGACATTAGCGCGTCAAGTGAGCCAAGGTGCACCTGCCAATATCTATTTATCGGCTAATGAAAAATGGATGAATTATGCTGAGCAGCAAGGCGCAATAGTAGATAATAGTCGTAAAAATATTGTTAAAAACAGTTTAGTGATGGTTGCACCGTTGGCGTACCCACAAAATAAAGTCAACGTTAGTGCTAGTTGGAATTTAGCCAAAGCGTTAGATGGCACTCGTTTAGCTGTCGGTGATCCTAATTATGTGCCTGCTGGTATTTACGCCAAACAAGCGTTAGGGTTTTTAGGATTATGGAAGCAAGCTCAACCCTTATTGGCAAGTGCTAATAACGTCCGTTCAGCGTTGGTGTTAGTTGAGCGTGGTGAAGCCCAACTGGGTATAGTCTATAAAACAGATGCTGAAATTTCTAAAAAAGTAAAAACTGTCTATCAATTCCCAGCAGATTCACATAAACCTATTGTATACCCAATGGCATTGGTGAAAGGTAATGCTACACCTGCTGCAAAAGGTTTTTATCAGTATTTACAACAACCTCAAGCTGCTGCAATTTTCAAATCTTATGGTTTTGATCAGGTAACAAAACAGTAGTTAACGATAACCGTAAAGAGTCGATAAAGAATAAGGTACTGAGTGAAAGCTGAGTACCTTTTGTGTTTTATCTTTATAATGTTTAAAAATTCGGCGAATAAAACGTAGAAATCGAATCATTGCTGACTGAAAGCCAATGATTACCTATGCTATTGCTATCACACGAAAAGTTTTACAGGGCTGTTGTTAGTGCTAACTGAATATGAATTAGAAGCGTTATTTTTAAGTTTGAAAATTGCCAGTGTGGCGGTGATCTTCAGTTTACCGTTAGGGATTGGCTGCGCATGGTTATTGGCTCGACGTCAGTTTTGGGGAAAGTCACTATTAGATGGCTTGATTCATTTGCCGTTAGTGTTACCACCGGTGGTTATTGGTTATTTATTGCTGATCACCATGGGACGTCAAGGGACGATTGGGAAGTGGCTTTATGAATGGTTTGGTTTTAGCTTTAGTTTTAGTTGGCGCGGTGCGGCATTGGCGGTAGCGGTGGTGTCGTTTCCGTTGATGGTACGCTCGATTCGATTAGCCTTAGAAGGTGTCGATAAGAAGCTTGAACAAGCAGCGCGGACTTTAGGTGCCTCATCGATGCGGGTATTTATCACCATTACTTTGCCATTAATGATCCCTGGCATTCTTACGGGGACTATTTTAGCCTTTGCGCGTGCATTAGGTGAGTTTGGCGCAACGATTACCTTTGTGTCTAATATTCCTGGTCAAACTCAAACGATCCCTTTAGCGATGTATTCCTTTATTGAAACCCCTGGTGCTGAAAGTGAAGCGGCAAGGTTGTGTGTCGTTGCTATTGTGATTGCATTGTTATCATTATTTGCTTCTGAATGGCTAACCCGTGTGGCGAGAAAACGATTGGGGGCAGCGTAATGAGCACTAACATAGCGCAAAAACGATTAAAAATGTGTTTTACCCAGCAATTGGGTGATTTAGCGTTGGCGATTGATCTTGATGTACCCATGCAAGGTATTACGGCTATTTTTGGTCGTTCTGGCGCAGGTAAAACCTCGTTAGTGAATGTACTGAGTGGCTTAAATCATCCCGATCAAGGTTATATACGCCTTGGTGAACGGGTATTATTTAATAGTCAACAAGGCATCGCATTAAGTGCAGACAAACGCAATATTGGCTATGTATTTCAAGATGCGCGTTTATTCCCGCATTATACCGTTAAAGGTAACTTAAATTACGGCGTCAAACATTCTGATCAGCAACATTTTGATGACGTAGTTAATTTATTGGGTATTGAAGCATTATTACAGCGTTATCCTGCATCGTTATCGGGTGGAGAAAAGCAACGGGTGGCAATAGGGCGAGCATTACTGACCAAGCCTGATATGTTATTAATGGATGAACCCTTAGCATCGTTAGACATGCCACGTAAGCAAGAACTGATGCCTTATTTGGAGAAATTGGCAAAAGAAGTGAACACACCGATTATTTATGTGACCCATAGTTTAGATGAAATTCTACGCTTAGCTGATTCTATGGTGATGCTTAATCAAGGCAAGGTGCTGATTTCAGGTCATGTGAATTCTGTTTGGAGTTCACCTGAAATGCGTCCGTGGCTACCAGCAAAAGAGCAGAGTTCGTTGTTGAGTGCGCGGGTGAATGTCAATCATCCACGGTATGCGTTAACCCAAGTCATGCTCAGTCATGATGCTTCGTTATGGGTGACCCAGTTACCTCATCAACGAGGAGAATGGGTGCGAGTGCGAATATTTTCTAACGATGTGTCAATTGCGCGCCATTATCCTCAAGCAAGCAGTATTCGTAATATACTCACTGCGCGGATTGATAAAATCCATTATGGTGAGGATGAACGTGTAGAAGTAAAGTTACGGATTGGTGAGACACATCTGTGGGCTAATATTACCGCATGGGCAGCCGATGAATTAGCACTTAAAGTGGGCGATCAAGTTTTTGCTCAGATTAAAGGTGTCAGTGTAACCAAAGATGATTTAGCGTAATTTTATTATAAATAACTATATATTTTATAAAGATAGCGCCAAAAATGAACAAAATGTGAACGCTAAGAGGTAAAAATAAACAATGCGGCATATTTATGCCTTAAAGGGATGTATTGGTGATTGTTTATGTGTTTAAATGAATAACACTTTTATGTTTCCATTTTTGAGTTTATTTAATGAAAAAGATCATTCTAGCAACAGTAATTGCAGCAACCGTAATGAGCGGTTGTGCACGTCAAACTTTCATTATGTCTCCTGTGTCACCAACAAAAACAGCAGAATTGAATCGTTCTCAACCATTTTTTGTGTCAGGTATTGGTCAGCGTAAAACAGTAGATGCAGCAAAATTATGTGGCGGTGCGGATAAGGTTGCTAAAGTTGAAGTACAACAGACATTTGTTAATGGTCTATTAAGTGTCGTTACATTTGGTGTTTATACACCACGCCAAGCACGCGTATTCTGTAAGTAATAGTCAGTATTTGCATCATACAAAGCCTCCAGCAGTGGAGGCTTTTTGCGTTTAAAGAGTCTATTTTTTAGTGGTACATTAAATTTCAGACCGGATCGAAGAATTTGAAACGAACCATTTAATTATGCCTAAAGTTCCTGCTGTAGAAATGCTAAAGGGCTTGATGGATATTAAGGAGCTTAAACAATCTGATTTAAAACATATCGCGCCTCAAAGCGTGATCAGCGATATTCTGAATGGCAAAAGAGATATTAACTTAGCTCAAGTAAAAGGCCTCAGTGAGTATTTCAATTTACCTTTTGAAACCTTCATTGATTAATAACCGCTGTTCTATCGCTAATAAAACCGCCGAGCATGGAGGTTTATTTTATCTGGCCTTTAATCACCGCGCTGACTCTCGCCACTATTTCAATATTCTCGGTTAGCTGTCAGCTGACAATATAGTCTGATCGACCACAATAAAAATTGTCCAGATACAAAAAAGTTTGATCAATTTGGGTATTTAAAGCCGCTTGGTAGTTAAAGTACGACAGAATCGCTTGGTGATCACATGTGAGTTAGCTATTCAGCTAACTCATAATTGCCCATTTATTGGCTAGAGTAAATACTCATTCATAATAAAATCGGTGTTATTGTCTTCTAACGCTGCTTTCCCAAGTCCGCATTAATATGCAAAACAAATTTTATGTTTCCTAAAATTAAATAGCGTTTACCTCAAATGTAAGTGCTTTATGATGTGGACAAAATTAGGGCATTTAATCAGACAGAAAAAACCTTTCAAGCTAGAAGATATTTGGCGCATACGAACGCGCTTAGAAATTGAAAAAAACATAAAAGAACTAGCATTATTAAACTTTGCGATAGATAGCAAATTACGCTCTTGTGATTTACTTCGGATGAAAATCAGAGATATTTCATCCGGCGGTGTTATTCAAAGTCGGGTTTTGTATCGCCAAAGTAAAACAGATAGAGAAGTACAATTTGAAATTACATCTCGGACTGCACAATCATTAGCAACATGGATTGCACAAGATAATTTAACACCTTCTGACTTTGTATTTCCTAGTGTCAGAAATCAAAATAAAGCTATGAGTTATAGCTGCTATTTAAAAGTCATTAGACGATGGGCTACTCAGCTTGGTTATGTCCCTACCTTTACGGAACGCATTCAATGCGCAGAACAAAGGCAACTCTCATCTACGCAAAAACTAAAAACATACGTGCTGTACAGCTGTTACTTGGCCATGTGAAGTTGGATAATACTGTTCGATATTTAGGAGTAGAGATTGACGATGCTCTTAATATTTCAGAAAAGATAGACTCATAAAGCATGTCGGCATAAAATTAAATCATATGTCACCTTTAGGTGGTAAATATAAAAGTATATAAATAACATATGGATGGCGACAATCTTAATGTATTTAATGTCGTATTTATTCCTTAAAATAAGTCTGTAAGTTATACTCACTGCAAGTCAGAGTATGGAGGTTCAAATGACTACAACTGATCGTATTTATCAAAAGATAAAACGTTCAAGACGTTATGTTTTTGAACGTAAAAACTTTGAAGGTGTGGCTTGTTATGATCAAGTCGGTCGCGCTTTGAAACAATTAGTAAATCAAGGCGAATTAATGAAAATCGGCTATGGCCTTTACACCAAATCACGAATGAATAGTTTAACGGGTAAGCCAATGCCAACTCATCCAGGTGGGACGGACGCGCTTATGCGAGAAATCCTTAAGATGAAAGGCGTAGACTTTGAGATAGATAGTCTGTCTCTTCAAAGCTTATCGGGTGAAAACACTCAAATCCCTTCATCCATCAATTACTCATGGAACTCAAAACAGTTTAATCGAAAACTGGTAGTGGGTAGCCGTGTCATACACTCTCCAAATTAACCATGAATAAACTGAAACAGCAGTTTCTTGAGGTTTCCGATGCCTTAGCGCTCGGAAACCCAGCCATAATTGAGAAAGACTATTGGGTTGTGGCACTACTAGCACAACTTGAAAAACTCATCATAGATTCTCATCAACTGGTTTTTTCTGGCGGAACGGCATTGGCAAAATCCAATGTGAAGATCATGCGTATGTCTGAAGATGTTGATATCAAGCTGATCCCTAATGCCGACTTTCATACATTAAGCAGAAGTAAGAAAAAAATCGTTCGTAAATCATTGCTTGAGACACTTGAAAAATCGATTAGGGAATCAAATACCTTTTTGATTGAAAACAAACAAGCATGGGACGAATACCGTTATGTGGAATATGACTTAAAATATCCACAACAGTTTAGTCAGGCACCTTGTTTACGCCCCCATTATCAAACTTGAATTAATGGAGACCATTCCATTACAAGAAACAGAGCAGCGAAGCATACAATCATTAGTGGCTGAACTTTACCAACACACGAAAGAAGTTAAAGCATTTGCTTGTATATCTGTTCATGCCACCTTGGTTGAAAAGATTATTTCAATGCTTCGCCGTACCATGTTAGCTAAACGTGATGAAAATCGTAAAGATGATCAAACATTAGTTCGTCATATCTACGATGTTTACTGCATAGACAAAGCACAACAAGTTGATATCAAATCATTATCACTACTCTTTAACGCAGTATTGCAAGAAGATATCACTCGCTTTGGTAATCAACATACTGAATTTGTAAATAATCCTTCTAAAGAGCTACAAGATGGCTTATCAGAACTAGAAAATAATCCACTTTATCGCCAACGCTTTGATGCTTTTGTAACACCGATGGTTTTTAACCAACAACCACACGATTTTGATAGCTGCTTTGCCTCATTTAAGCGCATTGCTGAACTACTAATTAAAACAATTTAACGCTATTAGAGAATAACTAAATGCCAAATGCCAAATGCCCCAATCAACCAAGACGACATCAATAAAACGGTGTGGAGTGCCTGTGACACCTTCCGTGGCACCGTAGACCCATCAATCTATAAAGACTTCGTATTGACCATGCTGTTCTTAAAGTAAGAAAATATTAAGAAAATATAGGACATCCATAATTTTCCCTTTAGAAAGTAGATAAGAATTAACGCTATTGTCAGCGCTGATTATCGTCATTCCCTACAGTGAATGCCCGCGAGGGCGATAGGGAATCTACTGTCCACGTGTTGTAGAGTTTATGTTTCTCCGTAAAATTTAACATGTTTCACTGGTGTCTTTTAGGCTCAATCACGCGTTGAGTAGATCACGGATAGCCTCGTTTCTCGACTTTCGAGATGACGGATATTGGGCTGAGTGAATGCCACACCTAACGATCGTGATTATTTACAATAAATGACAAGCCCAACCTCGTCATTCCCTACCGTTGAAGTAAATTCCTGCGAGGGAGATAGGATATTTACTTGCAGTACGTTGAGTTTTTAAAGGAAAGATATGGCTGTCCTATATTCTGTAGCTGCCCTATATTCTGTAAGTGAAAATGTATCTGATTTATAATGCTTTTTATATTATGAAAAGATAAATACGGGCGCATGTTCAAAGAACAAATTCGAGTAAGTTGTTATATGCTAGTTTGGGAAATAAGGAAATTTACATATGTTTGGCGAATTGAAGAAAGTACCTTTAAGGGATATTTGGGCGCACGAAGCACAGGATTTTACGCCATGGCTAGCTGAAAATATTGAAGCCTTGGGCAATGCTGTTGGACTAGAACTTGAGCTTGTCCAAGAGGAGGCCAGTGTTGGAAGCTTTTCTCTAGATATTTTAGCTAAGGATCTTGGTTCGGCAGAAAATGTTATTATTGAAAATCAATTTTCACAAACTGATCATGATCACTTAGGTAAATTGTTAACTTATGCCGCGGGTTTTGATGCTTCATTCGTAATTTGGGTGGCTGAAACAATTCGTGAGGAGCACCGTCAGGCTTTGGATTGGCTAAACCATCGAACTGACAATCAAACTCAATTTTTTGCTGTAGTTGTCGAAGTTATACAAATTGACAATTCAAAACCAGCATTCAATTTAAAACCTGTTGTTTTCCCAAATGAGTGGCAAAAGAGTAAGTCTGGTAATAAAACAACTCAAAAAACTAGCACCAAGTCGGAGCAATATCGAGAATATTTTCAAGACTTAATTGATGATTTGAGAATTGAACATAAATTCACATCGGCTAAAGCGGGTCAACCTCAAAATTGGTATGCGTTTGCTTCGGGAATTTCAGGTATCAATTATGGTGCTAATTTTTGCCAAGGTAATAAAGTTCGTACTGAGTTATACATTGATAATGGTAGCGCAGAAGATAATGTATCTTGTTTAAATCATTTTCTAGAAAGTAAAAAAGATATTGAAAACGAATTTGGCAGTGATCTTTCATGGGAGCCAATTGACGGTAAGAGAGCTACAAGGATAGCAATTTATCGTGATGGTTCTATTACAACTGAAAATGAGCTTGTTGAAATTAAATCTTGGCATATTACAAATCTACTCAAATTCAAAAGTATCTTTAATAAAAGACTCCGTCAGTATTTGCGATAATCATATAACAGATAAGGATATGTGTCGCGCAGCCGACACCTATCCTGAAGTGTTGGATAAGCCCAAGCGATCTTATATAAGTAAATATTGGAAATATTATGGAGGGTGATGCTGAAAAGTCGAACATGGCATTACCTTACTTTTCCTAATACCTACCAGCCAAAATAGAGCAAATAACCTAAATAGTTTCTGTCCAAAACTGCGCTAGAAATTTATCAAATTTTATTGAACTCTAACGTTAGAAGTTCTCTGTTTTACTACCAATCCCGAGTTCAAGTTACCTAGTTTTTCGAATGCATCAAACAGTGGCATTGCCATTGTTTGATGATTTGTCCATATAGTTTGTACACGCTCTAGTGGCGTTCTCGTATTAGCAAGAAAACAAAATAAACCCCACCGATAACGGATACTAAAACGCCTGCTGCTATTTGGGCGGGATGAACCCAAAGCTGCCCAATGACATCGGCTGATAGTAGCAATAAACCACCAAGTAACCCGGCGACCCACAATTGTACCTTTGCCTGTCTCGCTCCTAATATCACAGCGATATGAGGGGCGATTAAGCCAACAAACGCCACTGGTCCCATCGTTGTTGTGATGAAAGCACACAGCAAAGCAACAATAAGCAGCAAAACAATGTAAGCCCAAGAGACATTCAAACCTCGACCAAAAGCAAATTGTCTGCCTGTACCTATCAGTGTCATCCATCGTGAGAGTAATAACGCTGCGATAACCAAACCGGTTACTAATAGAAACAAAGTAATAGCAGCATTTGGAGTGACTCGATACGTTGAACCTGCTAACCATTGCAGCAAGACAAACTTTTCTTGTCCCACACGCGTTAGAGAAAACTGTACTAAAGCTTCTATCATCGCAGTTAGCGCAATACCATAGAGAATTAAAATCGATGGGGCAAAGTTATGTTTTCTGCCTAAGACGAGCAACACACCTAAAGCAACTAAGCTGCCTAGTAGAGCAACCCATGGCCCTAATGTGTGAATAGACGAGCCAAAAATTAAGTTCGCTAGCACGAGGGCGAGCACTGCTCCGGCGGATACCCCTAAAATATCTGGGCTTGCGAGTGGATTGTATACCAGCCGTTGTAAGATTACCCCCGCAACGGCTAGACCTGCTCCAGCGCTTACAGCTGTTAGCATTCTAGGCCATTTTATTGACCAGCTGAAAGCGTTCGGTATTTGCCAAATGAAACTTTTGATCTCCGGCTGAACAAAAGTGCTGATAGCAATGACAACGACAAATGCTGTGAGCAACGAAAATAGTGTAATTTTTGGTCGCAGTTTGTCTCGTCCTTTTGGGAAGGTTAGTGACATATTATCTTGAGCAGACATTTTTTTGCGCGCGAGCATAATCAGTGCTGGTGCGCCAATTACAGCGGTTGCTGTCCCAGTAGGAATAATATCGAGTGACCAAAAGCTTAAGAATATAGCTAATGTATCGGTCAGCATAAGTAAAGTTGAGCCAAGAATAAAGCTTGCGATAAGTTCACTTCGAGATTTGCTGAAGCCAATGTGGCGAGCAATATTAGGGGCGATAAGCCCAACAAAACTGATCACGCCAACAGAGGTAATCGATACAGACACTAACCAAACGCCAATCAGACTTAACCCAAGAAAAGCGCCACCTACATTTAGGCCGCGGGCTTGTGCGCCTGAGGAGCCGATACTCATTAAAGTGAGTAGACGTGGAGCGAAAACAGGCAGAAGGATAATTAAGGCAAGTTTAGGCAGAAGCCACGTGACCCAATCCCAGCCGTTTTGGCTCAGGTCACCCGCACCCCAAATGAATAAGTTCTGAGCGTATTCGTTGTGTAGCAAGATTATCGCAGTGGCGAATGCGCCAAGCAGTAAATTTACTGCCATCCCAGCGAGAACAATAGGTAAGCCGCTTAAGTTTCGAATATCCACGATCGCAATTACCAAACCCATGGCAACAAGAGCGCCAGTCATGGCAAACAGCGCTGGATAAACCCCCACTAATTGCGGAGCCATCACACTCAATATGACAAGGCCTAACCAAGCGCCAGAAGAGGTACCAAGCGTTAGTGGTGACATCATTCTATTTTGGGTTAGTTGTTGGAATAGGCTACCAACTAAACCTAATGAGCCGCCAACTGCTAAACCCATCACCCAACGGGGCAGCGTAGCGTGAAGGAAAGCGGTCCATTCAAAAGAGTTTGAAAAGTCTAGCTGGTGGTTAAGTACAGCTAATAGGAGCTGATAACTCGAGCCAAATTGACTTTGTGTGACAGCAATCTGCAAAATAGCAGCGGCGAATGTCACTGTCAGTAATAAGATCCAACGTCTCATCCATTACCTGCTAATTTAAGTAAACTGCTAGCCAAAGCTTCAGCGTTATATTGGATTGAAATTGCGCCACCATAACTCCATGTTGAGGAAACACTGGCTACTTTCTTATCTCTCACAAATGGCATCGCGTTCCATATTACTGAACGGTTTAACTGGGATTGTTGGGGAAAAGGGAGGAAGTAAAGTGCGATACCATTGCCAATATTTTTTAAATCAGTAAGACGTTTTTGAGTCACTCCCCATTGAGTGGTCGGTTGGATCATTGCATTCTGAAAGCCGAGCTCCTTTAACGCGTATTGAGGGATGGAGTTGTTACCGTATAGATAAACCGAAGTTGTGCTGGCAAAGCGAAAAGCGGTGACTTTAGGTTTCCCATTTGGATAAGCTGCATCGAGCTGCTCTTTGAGCTCCTGTATCTTTTGTTTCATTTGCACCAATTTTTCTTGTGCAAGCTTTTCCTTGTCGAGCACATGGCCGATCCGCAAAAAGTTAGTTATCGCAGCTTGAGCGTTATTATGATCTTCGCTAAAGGTTTGGTAGTAAAGGACAGGTGCGATTTTTTCTAAACGTTTTTGAAGATCTTTTTGTGGGGAAGCAATAAAAATGACATCGGGTTTTAATTCGGCCAGCAGTTCGAAGTTCGGTTCAGCACGAGTACCAATATCTATCACGCCTTCTGGTACTGCTGGCTTGACGACCCATTGTTGGTAGCCTTTTACGTCGCTCATCGCAACCGGAGTGATGCCGAGCTCGATCACTTGCTCAGCCACTCCCCAATTTAATACAGCAACACGCTTTGGGATTTTATTCAGTGTTTTTGTTCCTTCACTATCCACAACTTGGTAGGAGGCTAGAGCTGAGAAAGAGAACAGAATAGCTAAGGTAGCGCAAAGAACCTTAGTCCATGAAAAAAAACGGATAGTTAACATATTACCGCAACCTTGCTGTCTTGTGTTGGGTGATCGAGAAGTTGAATCTCAGTATTGTAAAGCTCGCTTAATCGAGAAGAATCCATTAGCTCTGAGCTGCTTCCAGAAAATACAACTTTGCCTTGTTTTAAGGCAAGTATGTGCTCAGCGTAGCGCAAGGTCAGGTTGAGATCGTGCAGAATTATGATTACACCTTTGCCTTGCTCCCGTTTGAGTTGGCAGAGTAGCTCCATAAGATGATATTGGTGGTGCACATCTAAAGCAGATGTCGGCTCATCCAATATCAATAGCGGTGATTGCTGAGCAAGTAACATCGCAACCCATGCTCGTTGTCTTTCTCCACCCGAGAGTTTTTCTGCGCTATGCTTAGCGTATTGAGTTACCTTAGTGGCTTGCATCGCGAGATCGATGGCTTCATGATCGCTTGGCTTCATTCGACCGAATGTGCCTAGCCATGGAAAGCGTCCGAGCTTAACGAGCTCACGAACGGATAGGCCCTCAGCCTGGGGTAAATGTTGTGGTAGATAAGCGACTTGTTTAGCCAAGTTGCGGTTATTTAAAGCATGGATGGGATACCCATTTAGTTCAACTGATCCTGAATCCGGTTTGGTTTGCCCAGCCAGTAGATTAACCAAGGTGGACTTACCAGAGCCGTTATGGCCTAAGATAACGGTCATCTTATCTGTTGGGATCTTAAGGGAGCCAATGTTAAGGATATCCCTTTGTTCTCGCGTCACTAAAATGTTGTTTAACTTGTACATGTTGGATTTCCATATGACGACAAAAGCAGCCCATGTATTGGGCTGCTTGGTTAACTTGAGCTTGAGTCTATTTACATCTCATATTTGACATGTAGCTCTACAGAACGTTCTTCTCCATACCAACAGTTTGTGCTGTTGAAACAGGTATAGTTCGTTGTATTGAATACGTTATTAACTAGGAAATTAGCAGTTACGCCAGATAAGCCGCGACTAAGTTCACTTAAGTCATAACCAAGCGATAAATCGGTAATCGTATAAGTAGGAACCTTGCCTTCGGTGTTGGTTGAATCCATCTGCATTGTGCCAACATATCTCGCACCGCCACTGACACGAGTACCTGCTAAGGCTCCGTCGTAGAAGTTGTAGTTTGCCCAAATCGATGCGGCATGAGTTGGTACATAAATTGGCGTTGTGCCTTTAAGATTCGAGCTCGCATCTTTGGTAATTTGCATATCCGTGTAGGTATAGCTTGGCGAGATATCCAGATTAGAAGTGACAAACCACTTTCCTTGTAGCTCAACCCCTTGAGAGCGAACTTGGCCCACTTGAAGTTTTGGATTTGTGTAGTTATCTGGGTTTGCGACCAAGGTGTCATTCTTTAGAATATGGAACAGCGAAATCGAGGCACTTTTCGACAGATCAGGGGCTTGATATTTCATACCCACTTCAACTTGTTCACTTGTCTCTGGCTTGTAAGCATTTCCGTTGCTGTCCGTACCCGTCGTCGGCTCAAACCCAGTCGCATAGCTAACATAAGGCGCTATACCATTATCGAAGGTGTATAAAGCTCCTACACGGTAAGTAAAAGCATTCTGATCGATTGATGAAGGAATAGTGCCATTGGTAAGAGTATTTAACTTATAGGTATCAAAACGGCCACCTGTAAGGAGAACTAATTTATCGTGACGAATTTGATCCTGGAGATAGAATCCCGTTTGGTATAAGTCAACATCTGTAATGGTTGTGCTCTTAACTGATAAAGATCTTGGATTGACGATGAGGTTATTGTTTGGACTAAAAATATTAAATTGATTCCAATTGGCAATACTGCTGGTGTCATATTCTTTGTAATTTGAACTGCCATTCATTGTTTGATAGTCAAGTCCAAACAATAAATTATGTTCCCAGCGGTTAAGCTTTAATTTGCCAGAAAATTGGTTGTCTATCGTGAAAGCTTTCAGGTTTTCATCTGTGCTATATATGTTCCGTTGCAATTGGCCAGCATTGCTTCCGGATTCTGTAAACGACATTGAATAAGTATTTTTCTGGTGCAGCGAGCCATTGGTATAACGTGCATTTTGTAAAAACGACCACTGATCATTGAATTGGTGGTCGATTTTATAGCCCGCCATAACGAAATCGCGCTTAAAGCTATCCCAGTTCCCATCACTAGCGAAAGTAGAAGGCGATGTTGAGCCATTTGAATTGCTAATAAACATTCCAGATACGGGTAAAGCCGAGTTGATCCCCATTGCAGGATCATTTTGGTAGTACAGGTTAAAGTTAACCAGAGTTTTATCCGAAACCTGCCAGTTTAGCGACGGAGCCACGACATAGCGTTCATTGGTGGCCGTATCGACTTGGCTATCTTGCTTTCTAGCTAAGCCAATAAAACGGTACGATAAGTTGCTATCACCTATCTGACCTGTGGTATCAACCGAGGCTTTCATCAGATTGCGAGAACCAGCACCCACATCCACTGTCGTTGAGTGTTCCATTTGTGGCGATTTGGCAATCATATTCACCATGCCGCCGGGATTCATCGCCCCGTAAAGTACCGATGTTGGGCCTTTAAATACCTCAATTTGCTGGACAGCAATAGGGTCGGCTTGAGCTTGGAAGTTCCAACCACTTAAGTAGGGCAGAACCAATCCGTCGTAGTAGCTTTGATTTACATCAAAACCACGCACTTTATATGTATCGTACATGGTCACTGACGCACCTTTGGTTTCGGTGACCAGGCCCGGTGTATAACGTAAAGCTTGGTTGAGTGATTGAACTTCGCGTTGCTGAAGCTGTTCGTTATCAATAACGGTTAAACCTTGTGGTGTTTCCTCTGGCTCTAACGTGGTTTTGGTCGCGGTGTTGCGGTAAGTTTGACCATATACGGTAATAGTGTTGTATACGGTGATAGCGTCGTCTTGTTTTGTCGATTTATTATTGTTGGGGTGAGCGACTGTGTCATTTTGGTCTTCAGCGAAAAGTGATGTTGAAAAAAGTGCCAAAAATAAAGGCGCAATAATTGTCCGCTTTAGGCCTGCAGCTGGAATATCCATGTTTTCCTCCACTGTTCTTATCAATGAGAATAAAAATCATTTGCATTCTAGCTTGGCAACAAAGGAAAACCTAACAATTTTGTGCAAGTTGGTTAATTTTTATTAACAAACTTATAACCACCTGAAGTGTGAGGATTTATAGGCATAGCCATTAAGTAACTATGCCTAAGGGTATAAATCGAAGTTGAAGGTTAACTACAGGTTGAATAATAGGGTTATTTTGCTTTCGATAGGCACTAGGACTGATGCAGTAAACCTGTTTCAAAGAGCGACTGAAACTGATTTCCGAGCCAAAGCCATTGCAATATCAATAACTCTATCTGAGTTTTTAGTAAGGCGGTTGGCCGCCTCACTGAGCTTAAATTCGCGCACATAACTTACTACGCTATATAACCGCTCTCTTTTTGAAAGACCCGTTGTAGCTGCCAGCGAGGCTAACAACTATGATCTGCAATGTCCTCCAACATGAGTGGCCTGTTGGGTACGACGGTAACAAACATAGGAATATTCGGTTGAGAAAAAGCCTCCATTCTTAAACCTCAGCACTTTGCTTAGATGTTACAGAATTTGTGTTTGGTGCTCGTTGAGCAAATTGAGCAATTGGGTTTTTTAGTTTACCTGCAAATTTCAAACTTCCAGCAGGATCAGTGAGGTCGACCATTTGTTGGTTGTTCGCCAGTTGCAGACGGTTCAAACAAGAATGTGCAAAGTCATCTGAGAACAAATCATGTTTGACAAATTTGTCTTGTAGGTGAGAGTTACTCGCTTGGTATTGATGAATGCAGTTTGCCACAAGCTGCCAAAACTTATTTTCAGGGAAATCACCGTGCTCAACCAAAATTGCGCTCATGTAGCGGAAGAAGCAGTCAAATACATCGGTATGGAAAGATAGGGTTTCCTCTTCAGCGGGCACTCGAATGGAGATTCGCTGTACATTCTCTGGTAGTTCAGTATCTGAGTTTAGTAAGTAAATCTCTTCGCCAATGTCTTTCATGATAGCTTTGACGGGCACATGGTTTTCAAAGATTAATATGAGGTTTTCACCGTGAGGCATGAATACCAAGCTGTGTTGGTAGTAACAGTGCAGCAGTGGTGAAAGGTATGCATCCAAGTATCTTTCTAACCAAGTTTTTGTCGACAATCCAGATGCGTTTATCAAAGTTGGTAACAACGCAGTGTTGCTTGGGTCAACATGGAGCAGCGATGCCATAGTCATTAAACGTTGGTCAGCCTCAAGCAATTTAACAGGGCTTTCGCGCCACAACGCTGCGAGCATCTTTTTGTAAGGGTTGTCTTTTAGAGTCTCATGCTCGTAGTAAGGATTGCGATAACCCGTTGCGGCAATCTCTCTAAGGATATGAAACTCTTTGTTTTTCAGGTAGCTATCCTCTTTTATTAGCGAATAAACCCAGTCATTGATCGCAGGAGTTGTGCGCATGTAGTAGGCCGATAGTCCGCGCATAAAACCCATGTTGAGAACAGATAGTGCAGTTTTTACATAGTATTTATTTGGATTGCTTCGGTTGAAGAAAGTCCTGATCGATTGCTGAGCTTGGTAGCTATCATCTCCATAGCCCAAGCAAATTAGATTATTTGAGGCAATATCTGGTCCATAGATATTAGCTAGCTTGTTAAACCATTGCCAAGGGTGAACAGGGATCAGGGTATACTCTTCAGGGTTTTGGCCTTTGGCAGAAATTTTTGCAGCAAATGCTTCTTGAGTAGTGATATCCAGCTCTTGTTCTAATAAAGAGTCGTAGCTGATTTCGGGGCTATGCGAAAATTCCGTACGACTTTTATGCCCAGCGAGCCAAATCAAAGATATTGGTTTTCCTGCTTCAGGAGCATAGTGAACAAAGTCGTGTGCATCGAAACCAATTCGACCATTGTTGGCGATAAAGGCAGGGTGGCCTTCACTCATAGCGGATTCAACTTGTTGAAAATCGGCGTTAAGAAGCTCTTCTGAGCTAAGCCATTGCTTGTTTTCTTTAAAGGCTGCTGAATATAAGGTGCTGGTGATTTCTTCCAAGTATGTTGGAAGCAGCTTTTGTGGGATTTGCAATATTGATGAAAACTCAATAATAAAGCTGACTGAGTCTAGTTTTGCCTCGATACTATCAATTCGCTTCTTAATCGAGTTGCTATCAATGAGCCAATGTTCCAGCGCAAGTCGCTTTGCTTTGAAAGAGTATTCAATGCTTCCATCTTCAGGTGAAAGTGTATATCCACCCCAGTCACCACTTTGGGAGATCTGCTCGGGATGCAATATTCTTTCGTGACTGAGCTCAGCTAGGCACTTTCTAATATGGAGTCGGTTTATCTTGTCCCAAGTAGAGGTGTTGATTGAAGCCGTGGCGAGTTCTGGCTGTTGTTGAATGTCCATATTTTGTGCCTCGTTTTGTAGAGATAACGTGGTATAAAATTGTTGCTTGGTACAAAATGCTAAGTTGGCTAACTTGTTACCCATTTGAATGCGTTTAATGTGTTGAAATCCCGCTCGCTTGTTGAGTCGATGGATTTTGTGATTGCTGTGGTCGGGCTCGACAATAACTCGTGAGATACTCGAATCTTGAAACATAAAGTGCAGTACCGACTTAAACACAGCATAAGTAAAACCTGACTGAGGTTTTTCTGTTGCGGCAATCAGTATGTGCATGCCCTTATCGCCAATCTGCACGTCATAGTGTTTGCCGACTTGATCCAGTCTCGGGTCATAGAGCTCAACCAAAAAACAAGGTTCGCCAGCCACAGAACCAATAAATGTGTCGGTGTACTTGCCTTGCTCTAAGTCCTTATAAAATTCGAACACTTGTTGCTGGTTATAACCCTGCATTCCCCAGAATGAGGCGTGCTTCGCTGTTGTCCAGGTGTGAACTTGTTGGATATGATTTTCTAGGTTTAGTGGCTCGAAACTAATTTCACCAAGTAATTCATCGATCATAGTAAAAGGGATCTTCATTGGGCCTCCTGAATGCCAGTCGAAGTGATACGGATTTTATCTTTAAACGCGAAGACTAAGTATATTAAGCTGCCTGATAGGCCAATGGCGGCGGCAAAAAAAAAGAAGCCAGTGGACTGCTTTGCACTATGTGTCCGACCGCGAAGGACGCAGCGATAACACCAATGTTTTAAAAAAGATACACTCGAGAAAATGGAGTCTGCTACCACAGACGCCAATGTAAGAACAATGAGAGAAAACTTTAGGCTCCTCATATCGTTGTTAGCACTCCCTCTTGTACCGGTGTAGCGAACTCTTGGAAGGCGATGCGCTTTTCTATTGGGTAGTGTTCTATTCCTGTGATTTCTTTAATTAGAATTGAGTTGCGATAGCAGGCCATTCCGAGATCTGGCGTAACAAAACCATGAGTGTGTAATTCTGCATTTTGTACAAATATGCGTTTGCCTCGCTTATCGATACTGTAGTTGCGGTTTACATCAAATCGGCCTTGGTTGTCCCATTTAATCTCACTATTGATCCCTTCTAAAAAATCCGGCAGTTGGTAGGTATAACCTGTTGCCAATATCAGTCCTTGTGTGTCCAGCTTAAATGCCGACTCTTGCTCGTCTTGATATAGACCAAGTGTAAAATTATCGTTTGAACGGGAAACTTGCTCTAAGGTGGTATTGGTCATTAGGCGGGTATTCACTTCACCATCGAGTTTTTTTACATAAAGTAGGTCAAAGATATCGTTGATAAGACAGGTATTAATGCCTTTATAAAGATGCTTTTGTTTCGCTATCAGTTGATCGCGTTTGGCTGGTGGCAGGTGATAGAAATAGTCAACATATTCAGGAGAGGTCATTTCTAATGTGAGCTTGCTGTACTCAAGCGGAAAAAATCGCGGCGAGCGTGTGATCCAGTTTAACTGATAGCCTTTGCTATCAATATCTTGGAGAAGATCATAATAGATTTCAGCAGCGCTTTGCCCCCCGCCAACAATGGTGATTGATTTGTTTTGTTGCAATTGATTTTTGTTGAATAAATAGTTGGAAGTGTGGGTTAAGTTACCTGCATATTCCTTACATGTGTCGGGAATATGCGTAGTTGGACCAGTACCAAGCACTAGATGTCGGCAATGAAATGTGACTAAAGAGTTGTTTGCTAAATCTTGTGCTTCAACTTGGTAAATATCTTTTTCTCGGTCGTAGTTAACCAAGGTGACATTGTGCTGGAAACGTATAGTGGAAATTTGTTTAGTTGCCCATTGGCAATATTGATTGTATTCCTTACGCATTAAGAAGAAATCTTCGCGGATATAAAAGGAGTAAAGTCGGCCTTGTTGCTTGATATAATTAAGAAAGCTAAGTGGATGAGTTGGATCAGCTAGCGTCACTAGATCTGACATAAAAGTCGTTTGCAGGTGGGCGTTTTCGAGCATCATGCCTGGGTGCCAATCAAACCCTTCATTTTTGTCTAGGAACAAGCCATTTACATCATCTAAAGTGTGGGTAAGCGCGGCTAAACCAAGATTGAACGGCCCTAAGCCGATCGCGATAAAATCGTAGACGGGATTGTTCATTACAGAGACTCCATGCAAACTGCGTTAGGTTGAGAACTTTGTTCGAGATTTTGATCATTTGTGATTGAGAAATATTGCTGACCCAGCGTTTTGATTAGCTCGACTACTTCCTCAATATGTTCGATTTGAGTGGCTGGATTGAGCAAGGTGAATTTTAGGTAGCGTTTCCCTTTAACTTGAGTACTGGCGATAACCGCTTCTCCGCTACGGAAAATTGCTTTGCGAATATGTTCATTGGCTTTATCGATTTCTTCATCAGTTGTTGGGTGAGAAGGCACAAATCGGAATACCAGTGTGCTGATTTCTGGCCTATGCAGCAGTTCTAAGCTTTTGTCGTCTTGGTAAAGTCGGTGACTATCTTTGGCAAGTTGCATGACTTGATCAAAGATAGCCCCAATCTTATCTGCACCCATAATTCTCAATGTTAGCCATAGTTTTAACGAATCAAAGCGTCGAGTCGTTTGTAAGCTTTTATCGACTAGGTTGGGTGTGCCTTCTTGCTTTTGACTCAATGGGTTTAAGTACTCGGCGTGGTGTGTGATAAGGCTTAACTTAGACTTGTCTTTAGCGAAAAAAGCGCCGCAACTGACAGGTTGGAAGAAAGATTTATGATAATCAACGGTGACGGAATCTGCATTTTCGATACCCGATAGAAGGTGTCGATTGTTCTCTGAAACTAAAGTGCCGCATCCATAGGCCGCATCGACGTGCATCCAAATATCGAATTGGTGACAAAGCTGGGCTATCTCGTGAACTGGATCGACACTACCAAAGTCAGTTGTTCCCGTTGTCGCAACAATGGCTAATGGAATCAGTCCTTGGTCGATGGTTTTTTTGACCTCATTTCTTAGAGCATTGATGTCCATTCTGAAGTATTCATCAACCGCAACGGGTACCACTGAGTTGTATCCGAGCCCTAATAGAGCTGACGATTTTTGAATACTGAAGTGGCTTAATTCTGAAGTGAAGATACGGAATTTGTGCCCATAGGAGGGAAGGCCTTGCTCTCGGACATTATGACTGCCTTTGTTAGCGCAGTAGTTGTCTCGCGCCAATAGCATCGCCATTAGGTTGGATTGTGTTCCACCACTAGTAAAAATTCCGTCAGCCTGACGATTGTAACCAATTTTTTTCGCAGTCCAATCAAGCAGTTTCTGCTCAATAAGTGTGCCACCTGCGCTTTGATCCCATGTATCGAGAGATGAGTTGATCGAAGAGAGGATCTGCTCAGCCAAAATGGCAGGGTAGACGATAGGGCAGTTTAAGTGAGCCATGTATTTAGGATGGTGAAAATAAATGGCATCTTTTAGGTAAAGTGATTCCAATTCTTTTAATGCATCGGAAATGGACTCTAGAGGTTGATCGAGCTCTAAGTTGGTAAATTGAAGGGCTAATTCTTTTGGAAGAATGCCACTGAACGGTTTACTAGTGTTCTCCAAACGACTTCTTACTAAATTTAGGCCTTGAATCAGGCAGGCTTCATAGGCTTGAAGGTTAGCTTGGTTAAAAATAAACTCGGTGGGTTCTGGCGTTTTTTGACTGCCAGAGTGTACTGCGTTGAGCGAATCAGTACTTATCATTTTAATTTCCCTTTATATTGATTTTTATGATTGATTTTTAATCTTTTATAATTAACATAAAATTTTTCAAGTGTATATAATAATGATTATCATTACGATTTGCATATTGGTTAAAGGAATATAACAATTATGTCGTTTCAAATTTATCGAGATAAATGGGGAATCCCACACATAAGAGCGGGCTCTGAACTTGAACTTGCCTATGCTCAAGGGGTTAACGTAGCTCTAGATCGAGGATGGCAACTGGAAGTAGAGCGTTTAAGATCAAAAGGGGTTAGTGCTGCTGCTTTAGGCAAGGAATATCTAGAATGGGATAAGTTCGCCAGACGTTCTAAGTTAGATGAGACTGCAATAAACTGTTTTCAACAACTAGATTCGGATACTCGTGAATGGCTATGCGAGTATGTGAAAGGTGTCAATTCAGCACTTGGGAAAAATAAAAATACAGCTTTTGAGAAGCATGCTATTGAACCGCAAGCATGGGAGCCTTGGACACCAATTAGCGTTTGGTTTTCAACTCATATTTTGATGGGAGGGTTCCCGAGCAAAATATGGCGAGAGGAACTCATTCAAAGGCTAGGTGAGCAGTACCTTGATTACTTTACTTCTGAAGATTTGTGGCGAGCAGAAAGCAACGGATGGTATATTCCTCCCTCTAAGACCTTGTCGGGTAAGTCTATTCAGGCCGGCGATCCTCATCGAGTTATTGAATTGCCATGCTGCTATCAACAGGTTCATTTATCGTGTGACGAATATACGGTGTTAGGCTTTGCAATTCCCGGTATTCCTGGGATTGCACATTTCGGGCATGCAGGATCAGTTGCTTGGTCGATTACCAATGCTATGGCTGATTATCAAGATTTATTCTTTGAGCGTATTTATCAAAAAGGTGATGCGTACTATTGCCAAGGGCCCGAAGGTGAAGAGCCTGTAGATATATGCAAAGAAGTCATTGAAGTCCGGGGTGAAAAGAGTGTAAAAATTGATGTACTCGAAACGCCACGGGGCCCGATTATTGTTGAAGGTAGAGATGCGCGTTTGCCTATCAGTATTCAACTGCCAGCGCGAAAATATTCGGTCTCGGGTTTTGAAGCGTTAAGATCTTTGTTACACGCTGAGTCTGTTGATGATGTCGAGCAAGCATTTTTATATTGGGTTGAGCCAGTTAATGTTCTTCAAGTATCTGATGTTAATGGTAAATTTATCAGTAAGGTTGTAGGGCATGTGCCTGAGCGCTCGACAGAAAACTTCAAACGTATAGTACCTGCTTGGAGCCCTGATTCTGTATGGACTGGACGTATAGAAGGAAAACGAAGTGACAACAGCGAGCAAGCGGTGGTAATGGCTAACCAACGTGGCTTAGCTTCTGAGATGGGAACAGAATTCTCTCCAGAACATCGAGCGAATCGCATTTTATCTTTGGTCAACTTTAGAGACTTGTGGTCTGTAGGCGAAGTGCAGCAAATACATACCGACACTTATTTAAGCACAGCCCCAATTATTTTAGATATAGTTGTATCTTTGTCAGATTTGTCTCAAGCGGCGTTTAGGCTTCAACAAATTTTGATTCGTTGGGACTGTAATATGGAAGCGAATAGCGTTGAGGCTGCTCTTTTTTCCAAGTTACGCGCGAATGTTGTTCAGCAAGTATCTAAAGTGCCTGACTTTCAAGTGATGAACTCAATCATCGAACAGAGCGAATACTCCGAATTATTCTACCCTTGGTTAAGTTTGACCTCACGTATTGCTTTTGCATTAAACACCTTGTTGACCAACGAAGATCTTGGTTTAGATGTAACATCTATCGTCAGAAAATCATTGATTGATTTGTCAGCCGAACAGCATCTTGATGAGACGTGGGCAGAGATTCATACAATTACACCTTGGAATACTTACAGAGACGAACGTTTAAATTCTTGGCCCGGTATTGGTGGTGATCATGATTGCGTGTTGTCGTCATATAGTGTCCCAGGCTTAACGCATAGCTGTTGGCGAGCGCCAGTAGCGCGATATATTTGGGATCTCGAGAATATTGAAAATAGCCAGTGGATCGTTCAATTTGGCGCAAATGATGACCCAGTGCATGAACACTTCAGCAATCAATTTGATATTTGGCGTCAAGGAAGTCTTGTTCCAGTTTCGGTCGAATGGGACGAGATGCGCTTAGAGTCAACGGTTGAGCTTAGTGAAGTTAACCTGTGTAATTACAGTCATGCAGTGAATGGCTTGGGAAGGTTTGAAGTTCGGCCCGTTAACCCTAAACATGACAGTGACTTAATTCATTCTTGGGTGACACAAGAGCGTGCTCAATTCTGGGGGATGGCAAATTATGATAAGCAGTATATCGAGTTTATTTACCAATATTTAGATGTGCACCCTCATCACGATATATTTTTTATCGCGTTTGAAAATCAGTCAGTGGCACTTGTCCAGCTTTATGACCCAAGATATGAAGAGGTCGGGGATAAATTTGTAACTCAAGCTGGGGATATCGGCTTACATATTTTTGTCGCTCCCGCTAAAAATCCTGTTGCTGGGTTTACACAAGGTATATTCAATACGATTAAAGACTACGTTTTTTCTAATTCAGATAACAAGAGAATTGTTGCTGAGCCAGATTCTCATAATATCAAGGCGCTAAGTCGATTTGAACGTTTAGGCTTTGTGTTTGGTGAACAAGTGGAGTTAACCTCCAAAACCGCTCAATTGGTTTATTTTGAACGCGAAGTGCGATAGAAAAGTTTGTCTGGTGAGACTGAGCCTAAAAGCCATAGAACTTATTGGCTTTGAAGGCTTATCGTCTTCTAGGGGGAATGATTAGCCGATTTCCAAGCTCTGGGGCAGTCGCTGCAAAGGTTTTGTCCTTGGCATTTATAGACTAAACAGCAGCTTGTTCTCACGAGAACAAGCTCTTTTGATTGCTTGTTGTAGTTGAGCGACTTCAATAATTTCTCTGGTAAGTTGCAAGCTTTTAACCATAACTGAGCTTGATTTAGCAGGTATTGTTCCGATAGTGAAGGATAAAATTGGCTAAGTTTTACTAAACAACCGAATATTGCATCAGCAAATAAATGTGCGGTAAATCCCGGGCGAATGCGCGTCCAAGAGTTTATCTCGTTGCGGAAATAATTAAAAAGTTTGTTGAGTTCTTTTCCTGCTTCCAGGATAAGTTCTTCGTTTGTTCCTTTGATGTAGGATTGTGATTGAAGCTGATAACCTGCGACATAACCTTCATGAACGTGCTGAGCTATAGAGGATAACTGAGGCAATCCGCGACAGGCGTAGATCGAAATAAACGCAGTGTAAATAGGTTGCCAACAAAGCAGACCCCAGGTACGAGTTAGCCAATAAGCTGCTCCAGCTTCTGGGTTAGAGTGCTTTAAATTTTCATATAGGTTGCGAATAACTTCGGAACTGTTGTACTCAATTTGAATAATGCTTTGTTCAACGCTGTTGCTGGCTAGAGTTTTAATTTGTCCATCAAGGTAAGGCGTGACTTGTTTGGAATACTTGAAAAGACGTTTGAAGAATAATGAGTTACTCATTTGAAGGTATGGATACTCTATTCGAATTGTTGTCGTAGGCAAAGAATAAATAAACGATCACACAATTGCAAATAATTCTCATTATTGATTGTCGTTAAGTCGACCAAGCACGCAATAGTCTGGTTTTTCCTTTTTACTGTAAGGCTATTGAGTTAGATACACGAATAAACCTCACAATATACGATACTGATTTTTTGGTGGTAGACCTTTAGCGCCTTTCTGACGATGAAGTGATGCTTCTACGCTTAATAGATTTTCAGGAGCATTAGCAAATTTCTCACATTTCTCATCTGTTCAGAAGCTGGAACCGTGATCCCATGACCATTTTAGAGGTACTACATGGTCTATATCGATTTCAGATGCGTTGTAAATAGTGTTTCCAGATAAGGGTGAAATCCAACAATCAGATGTAGTCTTACATTGCTTCGTTGATTTAAATTGGATAGATAATGATAGAGAGTGAAGTGGCATAGTTAATTTGTCCATTCACTATATTTTTACTAAATATCTTAACCATGATTAAAATGCTCAGTGGGTGATTTAATCACTCGAACGAGAAAGTGATGGATGATCCAAATAGCCATTGAGGTTAAAACGACCGCTACAAAAATAGAACTAAAGCGATAGAAAATAGCAAATACAGCATCTTTTTGATCAGGTATTAATGATGTTGTAAGTGGAACACTTAGTGCAGCCATAGCTGAAAGACCAATACTTGATTTGATGGTACCTAGTGCTAACCACGAGCAGAAAAATCCAGCAGCAATTGCATAAGCCATAATAAGTAATATGCCGTTATCAGACCACGTATAGAGTCCTACTTGAATAATTAAGCCAGCTAAACATCCAAGAAAAGTACCAATAATACGTATTTTGGCAGCAGTCAGTGAACCAATTAAGGTCATTGGTGCTAGTACGATAATAATTGATGCCTGTGCTGATAACGAATCATTGAGATCGCCGACTTGAAACACCAAAAATGCCAGCATGGCAATGATCCATCCTAATGCCGTTTGTCTTATCATACCAATATGATCATAACGTTGTGCGTCGTGGGTTGTATCTACTGCAGTTTCGGCTATTGGTTCTGGAAACAGCAAATAGGCAAGAGCACAAATAGGAACAGTCACAAGCGCACAGCACCATAAGGTAATTGAAAAGTCTTCTAAATCAAAGCTGCTATAACTGGCAAAATTAAGTGCAATAGAACCGACAAGTAAGCCTACAAAACCAAATAAATAACTGCTTTTATGGCTCATCGCAATACATTTTTCGAGAAATAATATTCCTACCACAACAGTTAATAGCAAGGGCGATGATTGAAAAAACCCGCTAATAAAACTGACTTCAATCGTGACCCAAACAACGCCCACGATAAGTTGCTGAAAACTATTCCAATGCCAATGATCGGCATTTGTCATAATGATAATAGGTAATAAAGCGGCGAAAAAGCCATATGACCAGCCAAATATCATAGTAACGGCTAAACCTGTAACACAACCAAACCAAAGACGCATTGTTTTCATGAGTAATGACTCCGTGAATAATTAGTTGAGTTGGTTTAGTAAATAAAATGCAGCGCACTGGCTAAGTGAATTTCGATTTTTGCGAACAATTTCCATATAGGATCTTGCTGAGGATAGACAACGACTGTTGCACGAGATCCTACAAATAATTGGGGTGGTAATGGCTGTTCGCTGATGAAATTGACGCGTACTCGTTGAGCGTCACGTACCCAGCGGTTACTGGTGACAATATTTGTAAGATGACCATTCGCTACTTGTTGGGCGGCAGCAACACCAAAATCGCGATTATTGATTGTTAATGGGAATACTTGACCAGGCAGAGCATCATAGGCGACATACGCCATCGAATGAGAATGAAAGTTAGCAATCGATTTTTCTCTAAAATCAGCCGTAACCCACATTGAATCCGTTGGGATAAAGGTCAACATTGGTTGATTAGCATTCGCCATTGTACCGATATCGACTTGAAGATTAGTGATCACACCGTTACTTGGTGCGATGACCTGAGTATGGGTTAAATTAAGTTTGGCTTGTGCTAAGGCATTTTCAGCAGCAAGTACAAGGGTGCTTTGCCCCGGTGTAGTGCCCAATTGAGTTTGTATTACCACTGCTTGCTGTTTAGCGGCGGCTAAATTTGCTTGTGTCATTTGATATTTAGCATAAGCATTATCGCGCATTGATGCTGAAACCAATTGTTTTTTTGCCAATTTGTTAATGCGGTTAAAATCGCGATGAGCATTATTATAATTGGCTTGGCTGGTGGCAATATTTGCTTGGGCAACACTGGCCTGTGCATACAGTGCTTGTTCTTGTTGGTGTGCTTGTTCTACAGCGACTTGTGCTTGATCAACCGCTAAGCGATATTTCTGATCATCAATACTAAGAAGGTGTTCGCCTTTTGTTACTGTTTGATTATTTTTAATATCGACTTGGGTAATGATGCCTGACACTTCAGGAGCAATTTGTACCACATAACCTTGAACACGACTTTCACTGGTTAAAGGCACATATCTATCGGCAATAATGATGTAGGTCATCAACAAAATAAAAACAATAATAAGACAACGCATCCAACGCTGAAAAGTGGTGTGAGAATGAGGCATGAGATATTCCAGTGGTCACGATCAAGCTGCTCAGTATAAGTAAAATTAGCTTGATTAAATACCGTGATGAATGTCACACTTATGAGCTAAAAATAGGACGATAGGTTTTTTTTAATGAAAGCATCAATGGATGATTTGTATTTATTCATACTAACAGTACGACATGGTGGTATCAGTGCCGCTGCAACAGCCCATGGATTGCAGCGATCAAAAGTCAGTCGTCGTTTACAAGAATTAGAAAAAGCGCTGCATTGCCAGTTATTAATTCGTACTACGCGGCATATTGAATTAACTGAAAATGGACGTCTACTGTATCAGCATATAAGTCAGCCATTCACAGATGTTAATCACGCTATTAATTTATTAGAAAGTCAGCAAAATAGTTTTCAGGGTGTATTACGATTAGCTGTCACCGTTTCTTTTATTTCATCGCCGATGTTTGTTGAGGTATTAGATACCTATGCACGCCAGTTTCCATTGGTGAGATTAGAGTTACTTCATTTTCAAGAAAGTATTGACTTAGAAAGAGAAAATGTTGATTTGCAACTATTACCTAATATGGTTGAGATTATTAATCATGATTATGTACAACAAGCATTTTTAACATCGAGTAATGGATTATTTGCATCGCCAGCATATTTACAGCAACATTCTGAGCCGAAAACAATGGTGGAATTGCAACAACATTGGTTATTAGCCAGTCGACATAATGCAACTTTGTTACCTGAAGGGACGCGGTTACGGTTGGTGTCTGAAGATATAAATATGATTCAGCAGATGGCAAGTTTGGGGCAAGGTATTGCGTTACTGCCTAATATTCTAATGCAAGAATCTTTGCAGCAGGGAAAATTAGTACAAGTGTTAACGGATGTTAATTACTCCGATATTATGATGACATTGGTGTATTCATCACGGCGTTTTTTACCAGAAAAAACGCGCGCAATGGTGACATTATTACATCAAAAATTTGCAGGACAATAACAACATGGTGCGCGATTATATTAAATAAGACTTAAAATTATTTTATTTCGCGGGCAAATTTTATTTTTTCGACTGCAGTGACCCAAGTGGGACGATTGATGTAATGGCCGATGATCAATGCGGGAATAACAAAGGTAACGTGGATCGCAGCAAGGTGTGCGTTTGATAACGCCAATGCTGTATTACCACTGGTATAATTGAATAACGCAATGGTACCAAAAATTATCCCAAGCACACTTAAGATAAAAAATCCGATAACGCTCAGACCAAGAATATCACGAGAATAAAGCTTAAATAGGTTCATTAATTCACTCCTAACCTCGACGATTTGTTGTTATTAAAATCGTAATAAAGATTATGGTATCTACTGTTATTTTATTACTATGCACCTTCAGAATAAGAGCGATATTGATCTTGCACATGAATTGGGATCAATTAAGACTTATATATTTAAATAATAGATAAGCGTGATTTTTTACATCTACTTTGTTGTTGTCATCTTCAATTTATGTGGCATTAGCCAACTAAAGGCGGTGGAAAAATGTGCTTTAGCATCACTATTAATTACTTTACCATGCGACAAGATAATACGCTCAAAAGGCCAAGTAAGGATTTCTTGAATCGATTGTCGTAGTTGGGTGTGATTTCGAAACGTGACACGCCAATACAAAGGCATTGCGGGTTTAAAATAGCAGCCATTAAGAACCGCAATTGCAAAGGTCAGTGGATGCGTGCTTTCTACCATCCACGCTAAGGCATCGCCTAAAATAAGTGTTTTTGATTGCGGATCACAAAAAGCAATTTCCTCCATCGTATCACTGCCACGGATCACTGTTTGCAGTAATTGCCCTTGCCAATGAAGGGAGGTTTTATTACCTAGTGCATCATCAAAGGTTAAATCGCTGCGTTTATGAATCAGTCCTGGTGGCGCATAAAAGTAAGCCTGAGGATAGGCTAGCCACCAATCAGACAGATAAATATTATGGCTTTTATTGGGAGTAACCACATAGGCAATATCACCAAGTTGACTAATTTGTTGGCGTAATGTCGGTGTGATTTCAATTGGGGAGTGAATAAAAATTTTGTTGTTATTTAATCGGATCACCGTCATTCGGTGCCCAATAGGCGCTCCCGCTAATAGATATGGCATATCACAATACCAGATACGATCTTTAGTCCATTCAACGAGAGTGCAATCCATGCTCATAAGCGTCATAACGGTTAATTAATAGATAATGATCATCATAGGATTAATTTTCTAATGGTCAACATTTTTATTACATTAAGCTGTTTATTTGATAACGACTTTGCAAAAAAATAGCCACCGTTGTCAGCGGTGGCTAGTGTTTAACGATTAACGATTAACGATTAACGATTAACGATTAACGATTACTGTTATTAGCGTTATCGGTTGTTGACGTTTCTGTCTTTGAGGCAGGGTTCATCGCCGCTTGATCCATTTTTGCTTGTTCTTCTTTTGCTTTGTGGATCATTGGTGTAATTGTTGAGCCTTGCACAATAATGGAGAAAATAACCACTGCATACGTCATTAATACAATGATTTCTTTTACATCAATATCAGGGCTAAAACCAATAGGGATCCCTGCTGGAATCGCCATCGCCATTGCCAGTGCTAATCCGCCACGTAAGCCACCCCAGGTTAATATTTTAACGGATAATGGATTATATTGACGGTGGCGGTTAAAGACTTTATAAGCGTATTTCACACTGAGGTAACGGCTTAAAAGTACTAATGGTATAGCAATCACAACTGCCACTATATCAATCATGTGGAAAGAGAAAGTGATCATCATAAAGCCGATCAATAAGAATAAAATGGCGTTTAAAATTTCATCGGCAAGTTCCCATAAATGCGAGATCTGATGGGAAGCCGCTTCTGAAATGGTATTGCGGGTCCAGTTACCGATGATAATACCCGCCACAACCATTGCCAGCGGTGCTGATACTTCAATATGTTCGCTAACGACATAACCAAATGTTGGCACTAAAATGGTTAAAATTAAGCGGAACATATTGTCATGCGAGGTTTTAATCAAGAAGTGGAATACCACCCCAAGCACCGCACCAAATGCAATTCCCCCTAATGCTTCACGTATAAACAACATTGTGGTACTGGCTATCGTTGGGGCAGTTTTACTAAATGCAATTTCAAATAGCGTCACAAAAATGACTAAACCGACACCATCATTAAACAGTGATTCGCCTTCGATTTGTGTTGAGATCCGTTGCGGGGCATTAAGCTTTTTAACAATGGCTAATACGGCAATAGGATCGGTTGGTGAAATCAATGCACCAAAGAGGCAGCAATAGATAAAATCAATATCAATAGTTAATATCTTAAACAGTGCCCATAGCACCGTACCGATAAAGAAGGTTGAGAAGACGGTGCCGACAAGCGCAAGAAACGATATTTCAAACTTCTGATCTTTAAGGTGAGGCAATTGGATATTTAATGCGCCACCAAAAAGAAGGAAGCCTAAGACACCTTTGAGTAAGAAGTCATCAAATTTAACCCCTTGTACCATCTGAATCAGTTCATGCTCATTATTCAGTGGAATATAACCTAACTTACTTAATATTAAGAGAATAAAGGATATCGCTATCGACCAGCCTGTAATGGCAATTGTGGGTTGGAATTTACCAATACGGTTATTAATAATTGAAATAAAGACAGCAATGGCTGCCATTATACATACTGTGTCATAGGCTGACATGAATAGTGTGCTCCACTAGATATCAAATAAGTTGTCGTTTGACAGTTGTTAGCATAATTATCTGATGTTGTGTGTAATAAAAGAGAGATATAAATAAACAAACATTAAATTATATTCTCTATAAACATATATTTATATATTAATGAGTTCAGATATAAAATGTTCACATTATTTTGGAATGTAAAGACCCATTTTTGAGTGTGATGAGGTTTAGTATAAACACCGCTTAAAATAGGGTGAGGATTTTGATGAGAATAATAACGGCTGGGCAGTAAAGTGGCAGCGTGCTGCGAGTCAATATGAATAATAAACTGACTCGCAAACAAAGTGTTAGGTGATGAGTATTATTTTTTTGCTGCAGAGATTAATAAACCAGGATCGTCACTAATAATAGTACTCACTCCCCAACGGGTAAATTTATCTACTTGCTTAGGATCATTCATGGTCCAGATTTGGAGCACTTTACCGGCACCAGTAATTTCTTTAGCCAGTGTTTTATTTAGTAGATGATGATCCAAATGAATGCTATAGAGATCAAGTTTTTCATCTAAACGTGCAATATCGGGCACCCAATCTTCAATGATCAACCCACGGCGAACTTTTGGCCATTGCTTTAAGCACTGCTTGACAGCGTTATAGGAAAAACTGGAAAGAATAAGCCGATCGGTGTCGAAACCATAAGCTCTAATTGCTTCAATTGTTTTACTGACTTGCAGTTCAACTTCTTCTTCATAATGGACTTTGATTTCAAGATTAAGGCTTAGTCCATAATCATCACAGGCTTGGAGTAGTTCAGTTAACGTTGGAATTTTTGCACCTGCAAATTCAGGCGCAAACCAGCTTCCCGCATCTAATTGCTTTAATTCATTGAGTGGCTTATGACGTACACTTCCAGAGCCGTTAGTACAGCGACGGACACTTTTATCATGAATAATGACAGGAATTAAGTCTTCGCAAAGCTGAGTATCTGTCTCAATCCACGTCGCACCAGCATCAGCAGCAGCTTGCATGGATATTAATGTATTTTCTGGGGCGACTGCGCGCGCGCCACGGTGACCTGCAATCATCACTTCTCCAACATCGATATGATTACCGCAATATAGAGCGTTACGGTATAGATAATTATGACCGAAATTTTATGGAATTTACTTTAATTCGCAAGTGATTAAATACGAATAATGATATCTCAATTGTTGGGTTTTAGTGCAGACTCACAAAGGTTAAGTCTATTTTGTCATCAAGCAGACTGTTTTTAGATAATTGGTTTTGTATCTGGCTCAGGATTGGATTAGTATCTTTGGCCGTTACGTGATTTTGTTGAGCATAGTAATGTGCTTATGGATGACAAAATAACGTTCCCCCTTTAAACCTGAAACAAGGATATTCGAATGAAGCTTTCTGCGCTAGACCAATCCCTTTTCGATCACCTTTACAGCGATATTCGAGAGTTTCGTTCCACCTTTGATTTAGATATTGAAAATCCTGCTAGCCTTGATGCTCAAGCGGATGCGTTACACACGTCACTAGCGGTTGAAGAGATGACTGAACTTGCTGAAGCGGACTCATTAGTCGAACAAGCGGATGCTATTGTTGATTCAGTGTATGTACTCATGGGGCGTTTGGTTCATCTTGGTGATAAAAAAATCACGGATAATATCGGCATCAGTTACTTAATTGATATTTTATTGCAGATGTCTGAGCGTTTAGGCTTTACGTTTATCGACTGTTGGAATGAAGTCCATTCAAGCAACATGAGTAAAGTCTGCCGTAGTCAGCAACAATATGACGAGACTGAAGCTTTCTATGCTCAGCAAGGCGTTGTTTTAATGGCGAGCACTAAAGGCGATTATATCATTGCCAAATGTGCTCAAGACGTTGATGTTAATGGCAAGCTTATTCGCACAGGTAAAGTATTAAAATCTATTTATTACCGTCCTGCAGATTTAGTAAAATTAGTCATACGTTAATTTAAGTTATAAAAATATTTTATAATCCTCGCAATAGCGGGGATTTTTTATTGGTATTAAGTACAAGGTTGTGGCTTGACGCTAGGTGTTTTCTGTTAACGTTTTATTTAAGTTATTATTATGAATGTAAAAACGACCACTCCCTCAGGCTCTCACAGTTTAGCGCATCAGTTGTTCACCATGACATGGCCAATGTTATTTGGGGTATTGTCGTTAATGAGTTTCCAATTAGTCGATAGTGCCTTTATTGGACAACTCGGCATCCTACCTTTAGCGGCACAAGGCTTTACGTTACCGATGCAAATGCTCGTTATTGGTTTGCAAGTCGGACTTGGTATTGCGACTACCGCATTAATTTCACGCGTACTCGGTAATAATGATCATCATCGTGCGCGTCAGCTCGGTGGTGTGGTGGTCATTATTGGTGATTTAGGGATCATGGCATTGTGTGCGGCAATATGGTTTGGTCGTCATCAACTGTTATGGCTACTTGGCGCACCTTCTAATGTGTTTGAGGTGATTGATAGTTATTGGCCCGTATGGTTGGCAAGTGCTTGGTGCGGTTCGATGGTGTACTTTGCTTATAGTATTTGTCGTGCTAATGGCAATACCTTGTTACCCGGTATCATGATGGTGATCACCAGTGTGCTTAACATTGGTTTAGATCCACTGTTTATGTTTACGTTTAATATGGGTATCAACGGGGCGGCATGGGCAACAATTGTATCGTTTAGTATTGGTATGCTAGTGGTGTATCCACTGTTGATTAAACGCCAATGGTTGAGTTTTGATTGGCGTGGGTTAGCCGTTTATAAAGCCATTAAAGAACTCATTCACATTATGGCACCGGCGATGTTGAGTCAATTGTTGCCGCCAGTATCGGCAATTTTAGCCACTAAGTTAGTTGCAGGTTTTGGTGCTGCAACAGTTGCCGCTTGGGCGTTGGGATCACGATTAGAGTTCTTTTCATTAGTGATTGTACTTGCGTTAACGATGTCGATGCCACCTATGGTTGGGCGTCTACTCGGTCGTAAAGATATCACCAGTATTGAAACCTTGATCATGATTGCGGTGCGCTTTATCTTGGTTTGGCAAGTTGCCATTGCTGCGGTGCTATTTTTTAGTGCGCCGTCATTAACGCAGTTATTAACATCTGATGCCTCAGTGCAGCATATTTTGATGATCCACTTAACCCGTGTACCTATTAGTTTGGGTGCATTAGGGATTTGTATGCTAATGGTTTCAGTGTGTAATGCGATGGGATTACCGATGCGAGCATTGCTGATTTCGGCATTACGCTTATTTGTGTGTTATCTACCTGTATTATGGCTTGGTGTGCATTTTGCGGGATTAACTGGGCTATTTACGGGCGCAATGTTAGGTAATATTGCGGCGGGGTTATGTGCTTGGGGATTTTATCGTCAAGGATTAGCCAGTATTCGTAATAAGTACCGAGTTACATCGATGGCATAACTATTATAATTGCTATTATGGTAACGTGTTGTAATAACAGAGCTTAACAACCAAACAACAAATAAATTAACCAAGAAAGGATATCTGCAATGCAAACCTTCGCTATTGATGGTCAACAGATGACTTACCGTGATCAAGGTACGGGCCCTGTGCTTGTCTTTGGTCATAGCTATTTATGGGATAGTGCAATGTGGGCACCTCAAATAGCGGTATTAAGCCAACATTACCGGTGTATTGTGCCTGATTTTTGGGCGCATGGTGGTTCTGATAGTGCGCCGTTAGCAACGCGTACATTGCGTGATTATGCCGATGATGTATTGGCATTATTGGATCATTTAGAGATTGAACAATTTGCAGTGATTGGTTTATCAGTTGGTGGCATGTGGGGTGCAGAACTAGCCCTTAAAGCCCCAACGCGTGTTACGGCATTGGTGTTAATGGATACGTTCTTAGGTTATGAACCTGAGGTGTTACATACAAGATATTTTGCGATGTTAGATACGTTGCGTGATCAGCAACATGTACCTACTGCCGTTATTGATATGATAGCACCATTATTTTTCCGTCGTGATGGTCATCTTCATAATCCACAGTTGGTCAGTAACTTCCGCAATTATTTAAGTGAGTTGCGCGGTGAGCGTGCTGTGGCTGTGTCTGAAATGGGACGGATGGTATTTGGTCGTCGTGATACGTTTGATGATATAGAGCAGTTAACCGTTCCTACTCTTATTATGTCTGGCCTAGAAGATAACCCGCGTCCGCCACTTGAAGCACAATTGATGCATGATGCAATAGATGGCAGTGAATATGTGCTGATTCCAGAAGCAGGGCATATTAGTAACCTTGAGCAACCGCAATTTGTAACTGCACAATTACAGCGTTTTTTAAGTAAAGTATTATCCGCTTAAATGCGTAGATTTGAGCCCAGTGAGTGTGCAATGCCTCACTGTGGCTTATTATGTTAGTTAGTTAGTTGACAGTGTTGTTGAATAAATCCAATTGAGTGGCGGTTAAATGCGTCTGGCTGCTCAATATTACACACATGACCACAACCCGCAAGTTGGGTTAAAACACTATTTTGATGGCGTTTAATCATTTCTTTTACTGATTTAAGAAACATATAATCATGCTCACCCATTAAATAGAGGGTTGGAATCATGAGTTCTTTTTCTTTAAAATATTTCATGATTGGATTAACGTCAGTGGCAAGTTTAAACCACCGCTTAAATTCTTGTTGGCATAATTTTTTAGCTTCACGGATAAATAAGTGCCGCGATTGGCGCTGATTTTTTTGTGGCATAACCACATAAGCAAACAAACGATATAGCCACATATAAGGCAGAATATGTTTACTCAGGTTGCCGAGCTTCATCAGAAATTGAGAGCGCGTATTTAGCCGCGTGACTGCACCGCCAAGGATCATCGTTTGAACCCGTTCAGGGGCAAGTTCTGCAAGATGACGAATAATGATCGTACCTAATGAAATACCGACAAAATGGGCTGATTGAATTTTGAGGTGATTAAGCACATCGATAATATCTTTGGTCACCATCTTGAACGTATAATTATTGTTCATTACATCTTGAAACATGGTATTAGATTTACCATGGCCACGTAAATCAAGTAGCAATAAATTAAAATGCTGTTTATAGGCTTTTATTTGCTTAAACCAGATCGAAGAACTCCCACCTGCACCATGTACAAAAACCACCCACTCTTTACTTTCTTTATGTGGATATGTTTTGTAAAACAGCATGTTATTCAAATTATTCTGCCTTCCTTGAGAATGATATTTGCATAGTAGCATGAGAATTCAATTCAGGTACTGTCTTATAGATAGCGAAGGCATTATTGTGTTTAGTAGATCACCTCTTCATCATCATGAGGAATATTATTTATAATTAATCGTTTAATGATATGAGGCACAATACAGTAGATTGGCATTTGTTTTAAACGCCCTCGAAAACGCAGTGATTTTACCGAATCTCGATAACCTATATTATGGTGTAAAGGAAACTGATGACGAAACGCATTGATAAAATGTTGTCGATATAGCCAATAGGAAAAGCGATCTAATTTATGTCGTCGAAAATAGGCGAGTGCTGTTTCAGGTACTGATAAATTAAATAAACGCTGACATAAACTGACGGCAAGATAAAGGCTATTATCATTACCAAGCTGCTGGTGGAGTTGAATTAGATGGTGCCAAAAAGTCGGATGCTGACTAAAGTAAACAAACTGCAAATATAAATTATAAATATCGCGTAACCCATAATGATAATCAATTTGGTTAAATAACATAATCGCTTGATGAAGCACCATGGCATCGGGTGATAATAGTGTAGCGGGCTCACAAATTGAGGGTGATAAATGATGGTGCAGCAATGGCGCTGAATTAAGTTTATTGGATAATGTTTTCGGTAATAATTGAAAGTGAATCGCGAGTTCAGTGCGGCGTTGTTTGTGAATCAATGGCGTTGTTTGTTGTGCCCAGCGGCGATAAAAGGTTTCTTCATAGTCAGCGATATTTTTATAACGCCAGCCATTGTTTAACAGCTTTTTTTCAACGTTAGCGACATGCTGCTGTGGAACGTAAATATCAATATTATTTTTAATTCTGCCAGCGAACATATTATTATCGAGTAGCTGCAATGCACTGCCACGCAAATAACGCCATGAGTTAATAACACCATGTAATTGTTCACTTAAATATTGGTGTTCAAGTAATAATTGTTGCTGTTGTTTTTGGTAGCTGTGAAACCCTGACTGTAATTGCTGCTGGGTGTGTAGTGGCAAATCTTGTTCGATGTGTGCCCGATCGCAACTTGCTTTTAATTGCCCTAATAATGATAAGTGACGGGCTTCGGTGATGATTTTGTAACTGAGTTTGTCATCGATGTTCAGTAATCTATTAGGGTTATTGAGAACATCAATGAGCAATAATTCCGACATTGCACCTTGCTCCTTGTCTCAGTTTTTGTGGCTTAAATCATTTTATCGTCTGCTCAGGGAAAGCATTTAACCTTCCCTGAACAGAGAGTGTTACAGTGGTAGTGGGTAGGTAAAAAAGGCTAAGTGTAATAAATTAAATGCAAAATGAACCACTATCGCGACTGTTATCTTCTTAGTCCAATAATAGCTTACACCGTAAAGTATGCCAGCCAGTGTTGCAATTATGACAAATAAAGGTCCTCCAGCCAGGTGCGCTAAACCAAATAAAACACTCGCGATAATAATCGCCACGGTAGGCGATAATTTTTTACATAAAAAGCCTTGAATATACCCTCTAAACAGCACTTCTTCAGCAACACAGGTGAAGATGAGGTTATTAATGGCAAAGATCCACCACCATGAGGGGATCGTAAATTCGGGTTTAACTAACTGTAATCCCCATGCCAATAACGGTAGTGTGATTAAACCACCACCAATAATCCATTTTTGAAGACGAGAAAGTGAAAGTTGGTGCCAGTTGTATTCGTTATTGCTTACTATATTGGGCACTAAGAGTAGTAGTGCAAAAATAAGCATCGGTTTATCAATATTAAAGTAAAGTGTAAATGGGCGACTGAGCGGGCCACTATTGACTTGATCAAGTACTAATAAATTATTGATACCAGGATAAAGGTGAACAATTAAGCCTATTACCCATAATATAACGGCTCCATGGCCGATATAGATGAGTGATTTGGTATGTTGTCGTGCAGTAAAATAAGCAATCGCAAGGCCACTGATAATAATAGCAGCGCCGATGGGTGTCAGTACATTAAATGTAACCGCTGCTATTAATGTGAGTGTTAGTGGTAGTTGCCAATAAGATTTTTTAGTTAATACACAACCGATACTGATCGCCAGCAACAGCCATACCAACATGGTTGGGAAAATAAGATAATTCATAAAAAAGAGTGAATAAAAATGATAATCGTTACTATATACACCATGGTGGCGGTTATTTAAACTTATTTTGATGAGCTGCCGCTAAATAATTTCGATGATCAGCCACTACAACAGCCCTACTATATAAAATGGAATGAAGAAATGACGGATACATTACAACCTACAACACGCGCTTTAATGGTACAAGGGACGACATCTGACGCAGGGAAAAGTGTGCTGGTGGCAGGACTATGCCGAGTATTGGCACGCCAAGGTATTAATGTTGCACCGTTTAAATCTCAAAATATGGCGCTAAACAGTGCGGTAACCAAAGATGGTGGTGAGATAGGGCGAGCACAAGCAGTTCAAGCCCAAGCCTGTGGTATTGAACCAAGTGTGCACATGAACCCAGTATTACTTAAACCCAATACCGATGTTGGCGCCCAAGTGATCGTACAGGGTCACGCTTTGGCTGACATGGACGCGGTGGGTTTTCATAATTATAAAAAAGTAGTGATGACGCCAATTATGGAATCTTTCGCACTGCTGCAACAACAATATCAAACCGTTATTATTGAAGGTGCGGGTAGCCCTGCTGAAATCAATTTACGTGAAAATGATGTCGCTAATATGGGGTTTGCGGAAAAAGCCGATGTGCCCGTGATCATTATTGCGGATATTGATCGCGGTGGTGTGTTCGCACATATTTACGGCACGTTGGCATTGTTATCTGAATCTGAACAAGCGCGAGTGAAAGGCTTTGTGATTAACCGTTTCCGTGGGGACATTAAGTTACTTGAATCAGGATTAGAGTGGTTAGAACAAAAAACAGGTAAGCCAGTATTAGGTGTTTTACCGTATTTGCATGGTCTAATGCTTGAAGCTGAAGATGCAATAAATTGTCAACAAGTTGAAGCGGCAGAACACCAATTAAAAGTGGTTGTGCCTGTTCTTACACGGGTGAGTAATCATACCGATTTTGATCCACTGCGTATGCACCCTCAAGTTAATTTACAGTTTGTCGGTAAAGGACAGCCATTTCCTGCCGCAGATTTAATCATTATTCCAGGCACCAAAAGTGTCCGTAGCGATTTAGCCTTTTTACGCCAACAAGGGTGGGATAAACAGATCCAACGTCATTTACGCTTAGGCGGTAAAGTCATGGGTATTTGTGGTGGTTATCAGATGCTAGGTGAAACTATTGCTGATCCACATGGTATTGAAGGAGAAGCTGGGGTTAGCCGTGGTTTAGACTATTTAGCGATTGCCACAACGATTGAGCACAACAAATGTCTGCAACAAACGGAAGGTACGCTAACAATGCCCGATCAAGCACCTGTTGCGGTAAAAGGTTATGAAATTCATGCAGGGGTTACTCAAGGTGTGAGTGCTAATGCGCCATTGCAATTAACCGATGGTCCTGATGGGCAATTAGGCTGTGATAATCAAGTCTTTGGAACGTATTTACATGGTATTTTCGAACAACAAGCCGCCTGTGATGCTATTTTGCGTTGGGCAGGGTTAGAAGCCACTCAAACGCCAGATTTTGATGAAATTCGAGAACAAGGTATTGATCGCATTGCCGACACCATCGAAGAACATATGGATCTCGCTGCGTTATGGCCACAATGGGCGGATAAATTTCAGCGTTAATCTTGCTCTGTTGTGATTGATTTTTAAGTGCAGTTGCTCTTTAGAACGTTACTACCAACAATAACTGTTGGTAGTAACGAGGTATTTAAAAGTGGTGAACGGATGTTAGTTTATTAAGCGAAAAATAGACGTAACCACAAACCCATTGGTGTTGTAGCGCCAGTTGTAATTGATGAGATATGCCCCTCTTTTACAATCACGATAGAAGGGGTTGCAGTGACTCCCCATTTTCGACTGATTTTTCCTGTTGGATCATTGATGACTGGGAAATCATATTTTTTATACTTCATAAATTGCGATAATCGTCGGTCATCACCAGATGTGATCGCAATAGAGATAACTTGATGGTCATCGGCAAGCCAGTTGATACTTGGGCTAACCAAATTACACACAGAACACCATGTTGCCCAAAAATAGAGTAATACTGGTTTATCGTAACTCATCTTTTCTATATCAACCCATTGCTGATCAATTGTATTGGTTGCTAATGTGGGTATGGTTTCTGACGGCATGTCTTTACTGCGCCAAAAATCAATAGCGATAGAAAACAGTGATAAAATGAGTACCAATTTTATGGTTTCTTTAGTCCATCGCCACAATTTAGTTGCTACATTATTCGCTTTTTTAGACTGTGTTTTTTTGGTTATCATTATTATTTTCCCCTTCCAAATTCTAGTGTTTGCACAACAGTATTGTGATTGAGTAATTCCGTTAGCATTAAACAAAGTTGTGCTGGTGGATGGATTAATACGCCTGTTTTTAGTGATGGCGTAGCGATAGGGATCGTGGCTAGAAATAGCACAGAGACTAATGACACAGTAAATAAAATAGTGCTAAATGTTTGATTTTTAAACACGGTTGTACTCCAAAAATAATTATATAAAAAGATATAAGTAGTAGGAGGGGCTGTAATCGAACATTATCATTCACTTTACGACAGGCGTGATAATGCAAGATGACTAAACCCTGATTGTGTTTATTCTTGAAAGGTACAGAAAGCTAAATGTCGCCGAACACCATAGGACGTGGGCGGTTCAGGGAAAAAATAACGCACACCAGATTGTTTAAGAATCGCCGCAATAATAACGAGGGCGAGGATAAACATCGGAATAGCAAAATCGATATTAATGGTATTAGCATTAACGAGGTGTTCACTATTACTGCATTGTGTATCGATTTCAGATGGATGCTGTTCTTGTGACTGAAGATGCTCAGTGACTTCTACCGCAGGGGTTAAAGGGCATAGCGTTGAGAATCCTAAATTTTGAGAAATACACACTAATAGCACAATACTCACTAAGATTAGTGACCATGAAGCGAGTGTCTGACGCTTATATTGTAGAAGTGAGAAATTCAAAAAATTAATTCTATGCTGAGATAATTAACCAGATATTATCCTATTTGTATCATTAAAATTAAGCAATATTTAAATTGTTATGAAAAGTAACTAATAGAATTAAATATAACGTTGATATCGGTAGCATTGCCCTTATTGCTTGAAGCCAGCATTGTATGCATTATTGATTTATAAAAATATGATGGTCTTGTTTCTGTTATTATTTACCGCAGTGAATTTTCTTATATACAGTGACGATAATTATTTCATGAAATCTTATACCAATCGACTCGATCGTTTTATTAGTCAAAATAGTATTTATTCCATTTCGGATACGCGTCTTTTAGTGGCTCAAAAAAGGATCATCGTCGATGGGGTGGTAGCGTCGTCAAATCAACAAAAAGTGACGCAATTTACTCATGTTGAATTAGATGGACACTGCCTGCAGAATAATAAACCCATTTATATCATGCTGAATAAACCCCAAGGTATTGTTAGCGCAACCAAAGATCTAAAACATACGACAGTCTTAGATCTTATTGACCATCCTTTGAAAGATGAATTACACATTGTTGGACGGTTAGATTTTAATACCACAGGGTTAGTGTTGTTAACTAACGACGGTGCATGGTCGCGTCAAATAAGTTTACCTGAAACAAAGCTCGCAAAAGTATATGAAGTCACCTTGTCAAAGCCAGTCACTGATGAATATATTAAAGTCTTTCAAGATGGTATTTATTTTAGCTATGAAGATATCACCACCAAGCCTGCGCATTTAGAAATAGTGTCAGAGTACCAAGCAAGGCTTTCATTAGTTGAAGGTAAGTATCATCAAGTGAAACGTATGTTTGGATTTTTTCAAAATGAAGTGTTAGCACTGCATCGTGTTTCAGTGGGTACAATGTCTTTAGAGGGACTTGAGGTTGGAGAATATAGAGAATTTGTTGTTGATAAAACAATAGGCTAACTAGCAAATTAACCAAGAGCTTGCTGTTGCAGCTAATACCGATTGTGGTAGTTAACTATTGTGGTAATTAACGACACCAAGAAAAAAATCCGACTTAAATAAGCCGGATTTTTATACATTAATAATAAGCTTAACGATTATTATTAATGGTGATCGTGACCTGCCATCTCTTTCGTTGGCGTTATCTTTTGCATCGCTGGAGCATTGGCTTTTAGCCATGTTTTCATGAACGCAATTTCTTTAAGCTGTGCTTTAACAATGTTAGTCGCAAATGTTTTTGTTGATTGGTCTTTTAGGTAAGGCATGATGACTTCGGCCATTTCTACTGCGGCTTCATGGTGAGGGATCATACCCGCCACAAAATCAACATTTGGGTTACCCGTTAGTTTAACTTCCATCATGTTGTGCATGATTTTCATTGATTTAGTCATCATTTCTTTTGAGTTAGCAATATCACGCTGATCTTGTGGTATTTCTTTATGGGTTGCTAACCAATGCTTCATATAAACCACTTCTTCTTTTTGTGATTTGATAATGTCGACAGCTAATTGATGTACAGCAGGATCTGTGAGCGTCGGTAGGATCGACTCACTCATCACGATAGCGCCTTCATGGTGAGGAAGCATACCCGCCACAAAGTCTAAATCAGGATCACCCGTTAATTTTAATGTATGCATGCCCGACATGGCAGCCATAGAGTCATCCATCATTGTTTTTGATGCTTCTAGGCTCGTTGTCGCTTTAGTTGCCATATGATTGCTATGATCGACGGCATTTTCACTTGCGAATGCAGTAGTAGAGAGTAGTGCTGACAAAAGAATAGCTAAAGATAATTTTTTCATGATGATCTCGATATGTGTTATATGTGCGATAACATAAAGCTTCCAGTATAGAGAAGGTCAAGCTGATTATGCTATAAATATTCATCTTTAGGCTGGCTTACGGGTTTATTTTTAAATAACCAATGTATCGTTGTATTTACAATTATAAATCATAAGCTCTATTTTAATAATTAGTGCTCTAACTAAAATTTTTGTTTAATGCCTGTCTTTGTTACAATCCTGCGGTCGTTTTTAAAGGTGGGTAAAATGAAATTATTGTATTGGTTAGATGAGTGGTTAACACACTCTCGTTCACAGCAGCAAGCGCAACTTCCAATGTCAGGAGGGGACTTACTTGATGATGTGTTTGTTAAGTATGAGTTTGTTGATGTAAACAAGCCGCTACTGTTTACCTTTTCGCCTGCGGGAACCAACGTACAGCAGCAAGATATTGATGAGGATTTTGCGCCTTGGGGATACCACCTAGCCCAAAAACAGCACGTGAATGTTATCTCTTTTCAACACTTAGGAAAGAGTAATTGGTTTCGTAGTCGTAACTTAATTTTCTTTCTTGAACAACTGACTACATTATTAGAGCCATTCAGTTATCGTTTAGGTTATGGTTTGAGCCGTGGTGGTTTTGCTGTGGGTGCTTTTGCTAATTTATTACAACTTGACCAAGTTTTATTATTCCATCCTGTTAGCACCAAGAATAAAGCCTTGGCACCGTGGGATAATCGCTCTAGTACCGAACTGGCGCAGCAATTTGATTGGGAAGGGGATTACCATGATCTTGATTTAGGCAAAGCCAAAGGTTATATCATTTACGATCCGACTAATCATATCGATCGCTTACATGCCAAACGTTATCCCGAACTGACACATTTACGCGTGTTTGGAATGGGGCATGGCACGCATGCCACTTATCTTAATAAATTTGGTTTTTACAAGCAGGTTGCGGTTGATTTTATTCGCTATCAACAACTTGATATTGCCCAATTTCGTCAACAAACCAAGACATTACGTTTTAAAGAAGATTATTACCAAAGTCTCAATAAAGCCAATGCTTACTCAGAGCATCGGTTAGGTTTGTTGAGTAAAGCGCATAATATTCTTATCGATGAAAAAGAAGCACATGTACAAGAGCATCAGGCTCAAATTGATGTACAACCTCTGATTGATATTGCCCTTAAACATCAAGATGATCACCCACAAGATGCGATTCAACTACTAGAAATGGCGCAGCAACTTGTTCCTAACGATCCTTTGGTAGAACATAAACTTAGACAGTTACTTTAAGTTAGTTGTCATTAGTTACAGCATACACTTTTTATCGCCACGTCACTCAGTAATGGATATTTACTACTGAATGATGTGGCGTTTTTATATTGGTAGCTATTTAATATTGATGATTGCTTGTGTCGCCGTGGCGATTGTTTTGATATATAGCGAAAATAGTGTTGAGATATTCATCTGAATGTTTTTTGCCATATCTTTTGAATTATCAATAGCATATCGGTGTATACACGGTGGGGTATTACGGTATAAATAGTCAATGTTATCGGTAATTAATAAATGTTTAAGTTGGCATTTTAAATCATTGATATCAAGTAGATCAGTAACTAGATAATCGTAGATATGATGAATACTAATTGGGTTAAAAGAGAGTTTGTCATCAGTAATACTGATAAAGCCTTTCGTCATCACCGTCACTTCTTCTGACCAGCGTGTAGGATCGTACTGACATGCGAGATAATGTGCAAAAGCAAAATATCCATATTCACTCTCAAGATTTGCCAAAGTAGCATGATCGCGATTCACCATATCAACCCAACCATCAATGGATGGTGCTAATTTGGCATGAAAATAAGCAAAAAACTGCGAATATGAGCCTTTTATTTTGACTAAATCAAGAGGGTGTAACGTCAGTTCAGCGTTCACTTGAGCAACAAGTAAATCGGTTGTTAATACTATTGTGGCTTGTGATGGTACTATCGTTGTATTATTCATATCTGTCTTCGTTAGCTATACAATCGTTTGATTATTCAAATAATTTCATTGGGTGAGATTAGACAACGATTAGAAGTGCGGTTTTGTAGGCTAGCTCGCAAAAATTTAAAATAATGAGGTTATTGAGTCGCGCTTTTAACTGAATGGTTAACTTGTAATCTACGGGTTAGGTTAATGTAATCCATTATTAAGCAAACAATTAGACAAGGAGTCGACATTGTTCAAACTTTATTACTATCCAAATAACGCCAGTTTAGCGCCTCACTTTTTATTACATCACTTAAATGCAGATTATGAACTGTTGTTAGTTGATAAGCCGTCTAATGCACAAAAATCAGCAGATTATCTGAAATTAAATCCAGCAGGCCGAATCCCAACATTAATCGTCGGTGAACAGCCCATTTTTGAAAGTTCGGCTATTTGTATTCATCTTTGTGAATTACATCCTGAATCAAATTTAATGCCAGCGATGGGGGATCCTAAGCGTCCATTATTTTATCAATGGTTGGCATTTTTAAATAATACCCTGCAAGCTGAATTAATGGTTCGTTACTATCCTCACCGCCACACAAATGATGAAGCAACCATTCCCAATATTATTGCCGCGCAAGACGACAGAATCGCAGCAGCGCTAGACATTATTAATAATCAACTCGAACATAACCAATACTTACTAGGCGAGACGCTAACCGCGTGTGATTATTTTTTATTCATGCTTGCAGAATGGTCGCTACCAATAGCAAGATCTCCACTGACTTTTGAAAACCTTGCAGCTTATTTAAAACGTCTTTGTGACAATTCAACAATAAAGGTTGTTTGTGAGATTGAGGGGATAGAGTTGATTTCGTTTAGGGGGTAGGCGTTTAGCACAAAGGACTTAGCACAAAAGCACAAAGGACAGCCATATCCTTGTACATCAACCATGAGCTACTACACTTAAGCTTCAAGTTGCTTATGGTAAAATAAATGACAACCTCAAGACGAAAATTGATAGAGCCTCAAATAACCCCTTTTTATCATGTAATTAATCGCTGTGTACGTCGTGCCTATTTATGTGGCGATGATCCATATAATGGTAAAAATTATCAACACCGTCGTGGTTGGATAGTAAATAAAATCAAACAATTGGCAGCTGTGTTTTGCATTGATGTTTGCGCTTATGCTGTAATGAGCAATCATTATCACTTAGTGCTTAAAATAGATACTGAGCAACAACAAAAGCTCACCCCAGAAGAAGTAATTTCGCGTTGGTTGCAGTTATTTAATGGTCATCCTATTGCGGTCGATTTTTTAAAAGAGGGTCAAATAGCCACAGATAAACAACAAGCATTATCAAATTTAGTGGCTGAATGGCAGCAACGATTAGGCAGTATTAGCTGGTTTATGCGCTGTCTTAATGAAGAAATAGCGCGAAAAGCTAATAAAGAAGATCAATGTAAAGGGGCGTTTTGGGAAGGACGATTTAAGTCTCAAGCTTTGCTGGATGAACAAGCATTATTATCGTGCATGATGTACGTTGATTTAAATCCGATTAGGGCTGGCGTTACACCATCACTCGAACAGTCTGATTTTACTTCAATTCAGCAGCGCATTCGTGAATATCAGCAACCGAAAACCTCCGCTAAACAATCACCATCAAATAAAGGTCACTTTCAATTATTACCCTTTGTTGGTGCTGAACATCAGGCAAAAACAGCCGGAATACACTTTTCTTTTATAGATTATCTTGAACTTATTGATTGGACTGGTCGCTGTATTCGCAATGATAAAAAAGGCTTTATATCATCGAATCAACCAAAGATGTTGCAGCAATTAGGAATAACATCAGACGCTTGGCTTGAGCATAGTGAACAATTTATGGAACATTATGCCAACGTGAGCGGCAAATGGTCACAAATGTGTGCTTTCAAACAATATGCAGGTGGGCATTGGTGCAAAGGGAAATCTGCGAGTCACCAGTTACATCCTAATTAGATATAACTTCTTATAATCAGATGAAAATACTGCAATAACCGTCAGGATTGTGGGTTTTGGCGATCCTAAAATATGGGAATAGATCAGATTTAACGAAGAATTTAAATAATAGACTCAATTTCTACAGCAAAAGAGTTTGTTGCTGGTGGAATGGTTTGTTTTTTAGGGGCTCTATTTAAGAACTAAAATATTTGGCTGTCCGATGTTCTTTTCCTTAGAGCGGTTTCACTTAAACACGACGATATATTAGAACATGCTAATAAATGCTTAACTAAATTAGAATTATCTAATATAGTGAGTTGTAGTTAGATCTGATTTCTAATGTTCCTATTAAGAAGTGATAAAAATGCAATTAGATAAAATGAAACAACAGGCAACGGAAGTAGCAGGTTTATTAAAAACAATGACGCATCCGGAAAGATTAATCGTACTTTGTCAGTTAATGGATGGAGAAATGAGTGTCAATCAATTACAGCTGAACTCAACATTAAGTCAATCGGCCTTTTCGCAACATTTAGCGATATTAAGAAAAAACAATATTGTGAAAATCCGTAAAGAAGCACAATTGGTTTTTTATTCTTTAGCTGATCAGCGCATTAAAGCACTTATAACAAGTTTCCATGATATTTTTTGTGATGAAGATTAAGGTGAGGTGAGTATGACTTTTCAAATACCTTGGCAGTCATTTTTGGGTGGTATGTTACTTGGGGTATCTGCCGTTATATTGATGTTATTTATTGGTAAGACAGCGGGAATTAGTGGGATCATTAATGGCGTAATTAAGAGAGAGAAACAAGAATTTGGGTGGAAAATTGCATTTTTAGTTGGAATGGTTGTAAGTGTATTTGCCTTATTACCGTTGGGCGTAACGTTACCTGCTATTAGTGAACAGAATATAGGCATTGTTTTAATTGCTGGTTTATTGGTTGGTTTTGGTACCCGATTAGGCAATGGATGTACGAGTGGTCACGGTATTGTTGGCATGGGGCGTTTCTCTAAACGTTCAATTTATGCAACCTGCGTTTTTATGATTTCAGCCATTATTGTTGTATTTATTCGTCGTTTATTAGGTGATTTATAATGGGCAGATTAAAGATAAACCGTATTGTTGTTGGTGCTATTGCTGGGATTATATTTGGTTCTGGAATGATTATTTCAGAAATGGTTAATCCTCATAAAGTTATCGCTTTTTTAGATATTTTTGGTCAATGGGATCCAAGCCTTGCCTTTGTGATGATCGGGGCTCTGTTCGTGTTTGCACCTTGTTATCATCTGATTATAAAAAAACGTAAAATAGCCATCAATGGCGATGCAATAGCGCCTAAAAATTGTAATAAGATTGATGCTAAATTAACTGTCGGAGCCATTGTTTTTGGTATTGGTTGGGGACTGGCTGGTTTTTGTCCAGGTCCTGCGATAACAAATATTGGCAGTGGTAATTATGCAGTATTTGCTTTTGTTGCTGCTATGATTTTAGGTATAGCTATTGCTAATAAATGTTTAGCATTAAGATCCTAGTGAATGAACGTAAACATTTTGAAAGCTTCAACGTATTTCTGGGGGTAATACTCAAATTCTTTCATTATTAAATTACTCATGGAATCCAATATCAGTTATTAATTAATAATATTTAGTACAACTATCGAACACCGATGAAATCCATCCGTAAAATTTCTAATTGCGATAAATATCAACTTATGGTTGTATGAAAAATTATAAGTTCACGCAACGTGGCAATTAGGAGTGGTGATATGAGTCTTGAAAAAGCAATTCTAGCGGGTGGGTGTTTTTGGGGCATGCAAGATCTTATTCGTCGTCAACAAGGAGTGATCGCAACACGAGTGGGTTATACGGGTGGCGATGTTGAAAATGCGACCTATCGTAATCATGGTAGCCATGCTGAAGCGATTGAAATCACCTTTGATAATACGCAAACTAGTTTTACTCAAATCCTAACGTACTTTTTTCAAATACATAATCCATCGACACCGAATCGTCAAGGTAATGATATTGGTTTATCTTACCGTTCTGCTATTTTTTATACCTCCAATGAGCAAAAACTACAGGCTGAAAATTTGATTAAACGGATGGATGCTTCTGGTGTTTGGCCGGGACCAATAGTGACTGAATTAGTGCCTGCAGGTGATTTTTGGCAAGCAGAATCTGAACATCAAGATTATTTATTGCATCAGCCTAATGGTTATACCTGTCATTTCCCTCGTCCAGATTGGGTGTTGCCTGAGTAATTATAACAATAAATAAGTGTCATTATGTGGTTGAAATAATGACATTTATTTTGAGTGATTTATCAAAACTGAGTAATGGCACACATTCTAAAACAGAGAAATACACTCTAATGATGGCTTTATTTTACTCTGGAATTGAATGTGAACGAAAAAGACAAAATGTTAGCGGGTCTGACTTATAATGCGGGTGATGAACAATTATCGATAGATCGCATGCATGCAAAATCCGTCTGTCATCGCTTTAATATGACCGATCCAATGCAACTTCATGCACAAATGGCATTACTTAAATCGTTGCTTATTATTAAAGATAGGGCACACATTGAGCCTAATTTCTTCTGTGATTATGGCTATAACATTGAAGTTGGCAGTAATTTTTATTCAAATCATAATTTAACCATTCTTGATGTCTGCAAAGTGACGATTGGTAATAATGTGCTAATTGGTCCACATGTGATGATCTCAACGGCGACTCATCCTTTAGATCCTATCGAACGCCAACATACGGAATATGGTGCGAATATTACCATTGGAAATAATGTTTGGATTGGCGGTAATGTCTCTATATTAGCTGGTGTAACCATCGGCGATAATTGTGTGATAGGGGCGGGTAGTGTGGTAACGCGTAATATTGCTATCAATAGTGTCGCTGTTGGTAATCCTTGCCGAGTAATGAAAACACTTAATATTGAAAAAATACCCGTAAAAAGCGATGACGTAACGGTATTTTAGTCGGTTATTTAGCGATTTTGATACAAATGTGTATGTGCAGAGATAACGAGTATAAAGATATTGTGTTTGTACTCACTCAAAATAATACAACTCTTGAGCGTTAGCCTGAGATTGTCTACAATAGCGCACTTTTGATTTTCAACAGGCATCAACATGAACGATACTACATCACGCCCGACTTTACCTGATCACCTTTCTGGTAATCCTCGTAGCCCACATTACCTAGAAGCTGCTTTTGAATATGAAATTGGCATTCTACTAAATGGTAAAGAGCGTTTTGATGTTGAGGAATACTGCATCAGCGAAGGTTGGGTAAAAGTACCGTCACCTAAAGCACTCGATCGCCGCGGCAATCCAATGCTTATTACTCTAAAAGGCACTGTTGAAGCTTTTTATAAGTAAGATGCGTCACTGAGTTAATGGTTTTCCGTTAACTGCATGACTATCATTGTTTACCGTTTAGGTAGCAATAGATATGATGATCTTAGGGTCTAATCATGATTAGACCCTATTTGATTAACCACTAAGCCGCTATATTCCTGTTTTATTTTAAATTTCTCCGTTATTAAATAGATATTTTTTGCTGACTCATTGTGATTAGCTTGATGCTTATTTTTCATATTTACTTATAGGGTAATAAGTGAAATAGTAATAATGTATTCAAATATTCGCTAAAATGGAGTTAAGCATGAATATATATAAAATACTTGATGATCTTGGTATTAGTTATAAAAAGTTTCAACATCCTGCGGTGTTCAATTGTGAACAAGCGCATTTATTAGCGTTAGATATTGATGGCGCAGCAACCAAAAATCTGTTTATTAAAAATAAGAAAGGTAATCGCCATTTTTTAATTATCATGGTGGATGATAAGACAGTTGATTTTAAAAGATTAAGTCAAATATTAGACGTTTCAAGTTTAAGTTTCGCATCCAGTAGCCGCTTAGATAAATACTTAGGTACTGGCTCTGTTTCTATTTTAGATATTCTTAAAGATACACAAGGTGCAGTTGAATTAATCATTGATAAAAGTATATTTAATTATTCCTCTATACAGTGTCATCCCTTCACTAATACCGCAACGCTAGAGATTCCGATAATGGGAATACAACAACTTTTAGAACATTATCAACGTCAATACACGGAAATAGAATTATAAAATGAAAGATAGATATCCTATGCTGAACTAAGCTGTTATGGCCTTAATAAGGGATGATTCGATGAATATTTTTATATTAGATCAGGATATTGAAAAATGCGCACAATACCACTGTGATCAGCATGTGGTTAAAATGATTTTAGAAAGTGTCCAGCTTTTATGTACCGCCCTCAATAAAAAAGGCTTCACGACGCCTTATAAATCGACCCATATTAACCATCCCTGTGTGCTCTGGGTTGAGCAATCATACGATAATTTTCTATGGCTAAAAGCATTAACATTAGCGTTAAATAAAGAATATAAATATCGTTATAACAAGAGCATTGATCATAAATCGATTGCTGTACTGGCACAAATATCGACATATTCTTATGATGCTATCGGACTAACGCCATTTGTTCAGGCAATGCCAGATGACTACAAAGTGAAATTTGATGCAATTGAGGCTTATCGTAATTTCTATCGTGGCGACAAAGCGGCCTTTGCTAAATGGACTAAACGTGCGCCACCTTCTTGGTTTTTAGTGACTTAATGCGTAATTTAAGTATTATCGCAGTAGTAAGTAACATAATATCATTTTGTACTATTTTGATTTTATTCAAGACCTAGCAAGGGCTAAACATGAATGTAGATAAAGCTAAAAAACGTATCGCAAAACAAGTTAAAAAAGGCTTTAAAGGTTACCCTCAGCTTTCGTTAGCCTATTTTGGTAAAACATCGGATATTGCAACTGAAGTTGTTGTTACGTTTACGCTTGCAGAAGGTGCAGAGCCTCAAGAACAAAAATTCGTCAGTGAAAATGATGTACGTGAAGATGAAACCATTCAATCGGTTTTAGTTAAAATTATTGATCGTGCAGGCGCAAACAGTGTGCTTGAAACTGACGGTGTTAGCATTATCTAATCTTCAATTTATACTCTCGTTATGCAAGTTGCGCGTGAGGGTATAGTTGATAGAACTGACATTATATTAATCCAGATTAAAGATTTTTAGATGTAGTGACGGTATTATTCATTCTAACTTAGCGTTTATGATAAAAATGCACATAAAAAGAACAGTACGACAATATTGTTCTTTTTGGTTTTTATCGTGCTGATGAATAAGACTAAACGATATTTGAGAGGACATGATTTGAGTACTTTGTTTACAGAAGCCCGTATTGGCAACATGGCATTAAAAAACCGCTTTGTTCGTAGTGCAACGTGGGAAAATATGGCAACAGAAGATGGCCATATGACCGATAAGCTTTATGCTATTTATGAAGAGCTTGCGCAAGGGGAAGTGGGGCTGATCGTAACGGGTTATGCAAATATTGTCGAAGAAGAAAAACCCAATGCTGGCATGATGGGTATGTATAACGATTCTTTCATCGAAGAATATCAAAAATTAACCGATCTTGTTCATCAATATGATTCTAAAATCGTGATGCAACTTGCTTATGGTGGTACTAAAACCACTTATAACCTTGGTGAGCGAGTGATCTTTGCGCCAAGTGCAGTCTGTGAAAAAGGCACTCAAACATTGGGTCAGGCGATGACTCAAGCTGATATCGATTATATTGTTGAAGCTTTTGCATTAGCTACTAAACGCGCCCAAGATGCAGGTTTTGATGGTGTCGAAATTCATGCGGCACATACGTATTTAATTAACCAATTTTTAAGCCCATATTATAATCAGCGTGACGATCAATATGGCGGTAGCCTTGATAACCGCATGCGCTTCTTATTAGAAATTTACGCTAACATTAGAACCTTAGTCGGTGATGATTTCCCGATTTTAGTGAAGTTAACTGCGTCTGAGTTTTTTGAGGGTGGATTAACATTTGCTGAAACACGCCTTATTTGTAAAAAGCTAGAAGCTATTGGTGTTGATGCGATTATCATTTCAGGTAACGTACACGGTAAAGCTGACACTATGGTTGACGAATCTTATGATGGTTACACGATTGAGCCAGAAGGTTATTTCCATCAGTATGGTGATGTGATCAGCCAAGATGTTAAAGTACCGGTTATTACCGTTGGTGGCTTGAGTGAGTTTGATGCCATTGAAGCGATGGCAAACAATACTGGCATTGAATTTTTCGCGTTATCACGCCCATTGCTGTCTGAACCTAAGTTAATTAAACGCTGGTTTGAGGGCTACAAGGCTGATGTTGAATGTGAGCGTTGTTCAAAGTGCCGTACTCGTCGTGGTAATTTCTGTGTAGTTAATAAAACCCGTAAAGCAGAATTAGCACGCTTATAATTAATGGCTTTATTTGAATAACTAAAAAGAGCTAACCTTTGTGTTAGCTCTTTTTTTATTGGTATTATTGGGTTAGCTTGGTTGAATAGAGAACCTATGATGAATATGAGTGATCAAGATCTAGCAAAAATAGATGAACGCACAAATATCGTTATTTTTGATGGTGTTTGTCATTTATGTGAAAGCTCGGTGTTATTTATTATCAACCGAGATCCACAGCGGTTATTTTCATTTTGTGCAGCTCAGTCTGCCATTGGCGTACATTTACAACAGCAATATCAGATTAATACCCTTAAAGATGAAACTGTAATATTAATCTCAGACGGCATCGTCTTTGAACGTAGTAATGCTGTTTTTGCGATTACTGATCGCTTAGGGGGGAAATGGCGCTGGTTTAGTCTGTTAAAATACATTCCAATTTTCATTCGTGATTTTATTTATAAAACAATCGCCAAAAATAGATATGTGTTATTTGGGAAAAATAGTCAATGTCTACTTCCAACTGATGATATTCGTGATCGGTTCATATAAACAGCGTACTTCATCTTTTAGTCCAATAAAGATCACTACTATCACCTTTGCATCGTGATGAATATTAATTTATAGTATGGCATATTGTTATTTTGGTAACATATAAGTAACAGTCGATTATAGATAATATATTTATCGTTCAATGGATGAGAGGGTGAAAGGAATGCAACAAAAGATCTGGTTATTGATATTAGTCATTATCACTACGGTAGGTTGTGCTAATAACCATAAGATACTAAAGCCCAAAACATTTGAAACCTTTGAAGATTTTCGCCCTGGTCCAAAAGATGGGGTTGATTTAGTATGGGCTAAACGGGGCATATTTAATGAGCGTTCATTGCAACGTAAAATGGCTCAGTACGACAGTATTATTTACGACCAAGTTTATATCGTGCTTGATAAAGAAAAGAGTGATCATTTGTCTGATGATGAAATTATTGAGATAAAAGATTATTTTATTCACCAATTAAAATCATTAAATACAGTGTTAAAAGTGGTAGAAAAACCACAATCAAAAACATTACGTGTCACCATTGCGATTACTAATGTGCAAACCCCAAACCCTATTTTAGCGATTACAAGCAGTGTATTACCCGTCGGGTTAGGAATTTCAACTATTTCAAAAGTGCTTACCGGCGAGCATACCAATGTCGGTTCGGCTTCTATGGAAATATTGATCAGTGATGCGATAACAGGAGAGCCTATTATTGCGGCTATTGATCGCAAATCGGGCAATAAAGATCTCAGCACAATGATTGATTCATCAGATGATATTAAAGATGCGATTAATTGGTGGGTGAAGCGATTATCACTGACATTAACGCAATATAAAGCATAAATTAGTGTTTTATCCTAACGAGCAGTGAGTTTTCACATGAAGTTAACCTTACTCTAACAATAAGAGAGTAAGGTTAATTTTTTGAGTGTTTAAAGGATGGTTCGATAGCCATTAGTGATTTGTTTTACCGGGTAGGCTTAAATCACCAGAAGCGACATCAAATACATTTTTTACACATAATAGTGGTGAATGTGCGCTGGCATTGATCCTTAATCCTGCGGTTACACCATCAAAGTTTGCCATTTTAAGGGCATCAATATTATCAAATCTTACCTTTACGTTAAGATCATGACCATTAAACTCTGGCTTGTAGTTAGGACTATCAATTAATAACGGTAATCCAGGCCATGTCTTAGGTAACTTCGGTTTTTCACCTTTTGGAATATCAACGACCCCAAGGGCATTAGGACCACATTTTTCATTGGGTGCTAATACAACCCAGTGGCTATGCCATACATTACCATCATTAGTTTTGTTACCATCACCATTCTCATCATATTGAGGGGTGTCATCAAAATCGGGGTGAGAAGTAACAGCTAAGGCTAAAATACCGGCATCCTTTTCAAAACCGACCGCATGGCTATTTAATGTTAACGGCCAAACATAAGAAAAAACATCACTGCCGGCTAATTTACCAATAGGGGTGGGTGTGATTTCTCCAGCTTTGCCTGAAACAGCAATATGAAAAGTCGCGATATTGCCTTTTGTGGTGATTTTAGTATGGATAATATCAAAGGGTGCCAGTTTAACGTTATTGGCTTTTGCTTGGAGCCCACCGCTGTGTGTTGAATGGGCAGAAACGGAACCTGCGACAGTGAAAACTGCTGTAACCATGATGGCTAATATCGTTTTTCGCGTGGTTGAAGTGTTCATAACATCCTCCGTTGAGTGAATTGAGTATAGTACACATTAATAAAGTATCGACTCAATACTATATTTATATAAGAACATAAAAATACAGTTGTCAATTTTGTTTTGAGTCGATACCATTAACTAATGTACATAATCATTATTCAACAGTTACTTGAGCGCATTAGTAACATGATCAGAACTGAAATGCGTACAGAACTTATTGGACATGGATTACAACCCGTCCAATTTGAGGCGTTATATTATTTGTCTATTTGTAATCGTTTTTCAAATACACCCAAAGCGGTTACTGAATTTTTAGGCTTAACGAAGGGGACAGTGTCACAGACAATTAAAGTGTTAGAAATAAAAGGCTATGTTGAGAAAATCGCTGATCGTAATGATAAACGTATAATACATCTAATCATGACTAAAAAAGGTCGACAATTATTAAGTGATTATTTTCCGTCAGAAAAGTTGTTAGCTGCTTGTTCTGATAGTGAGGGCGGAAATACAGAGTTTGATCCTGCGTTATTGCAGCAACAATTAACCTTATTATTAGTATCAATCCAAAAACAACATCAGTATCGATCTTTTGGGGTCTGTACGAGTTGTAAGTATCATCTTAATAGTAACGGTGGTTATGTTTGCGGTTTAACACAATTGCCATTAACGGCTGATGATATAACGTTGATTTGTGTTGAGCACCAGCCTGTCACGAAAGACAAATAAGAGAGGTGGTGGCCTCTCTTATTATGGTGTACAAGTTCATTAAGCGACAACAGTGCTTACTCGACAGGGTACCAATAACCAAGGTTAATAAGTTGAGTTAACATGGCTAGAAAAGCAGGGTGATCAAGTTGTTCACCCAATTGAAGATAAGTTATTTGTTCTTCATCACACAGCAATTTAGCTGCATCGGCACACTCTGGCGGTAATTGGTATTGTTCGCCATTGATATAGACAAGGTGTGCTTGATCAGGATGGTAAAATGCACGTAAACCACCAATGCGTTTAAATGCTTCACCATCTTCTAAAAATTGATAGGTTTCATTATCTTGCCATGGTGGCTCAGAAGGCATGACATCTAATTCATGGCGACTTTGGGTTAAATGCTCACCCATCCATTGCTTTAATCGTTGTGGATCATCAAGCAAGCTGCGCATCATGTTTTCAAGATCTTTTGCTTCTTCTGCCAAGATAGCACCGTTATTTACACGGGCTGGAAGCGCTGGATTATGATAATGCACATCGCCAATATCATTCGCAATCACAAAATCGGCAAAGCTGCTTAATAATTCTTGTTTTTTAGGTGAACGGAAACCCACCGAAAAACTCATTGACGTTTCAATGGCATAACCATCATGGGGGAAACCAGGTGGAATATACAAAATATCACCAGGCTCTAAAATATCATCAATAATAGGATCAAAACCTTTTATTTGACGTAATGCAGGATGACGACATTCTTCTTCGTAATCATCTTTTTTAGGGCCGACACGCCAATGACGTTTACCTGAACCTTGAGTAATAAACACATCATATTGATCGATATGAGGACCAACACCGCCACCAGGGGTTGAGTAGCTGATCATTAAATCATCCAGTAACCAACCGGGTAATTGACGAAATGGGGTAATTAATTGTGCAGCACCTTCATGCCAATGATTAGCGGCTTGAACAATGAATGACCAATGATCTTCTGGTGTATCATCAAACGTCAGTGGACCATGACGAACATCCCAAGTATCGGCTAATTGAGCGATATAGCGCGAATCAACCTCTTCTTCCATTGCCAGTCCTGCAAGTTCATCAGGCGAAATGGGATCGACAAAATTTTTAAAACCACCTTTAATGATGGTCGGCTTCTTTTGCCAAAACTCGGCAAGAAATTCTTCAAATGAAAACGTCAGTTGGTACATAACACGCTATTTATTGTTGAGCTGGATGGCGATTATAACGTAAACCGTTTTTAGGGATAGTATTTGTTTTGGTGAACTGACAAGTCGGTATTGAAACTGATGATCTACAAAAAAAGCGCCAATGTAGGCGCTTTAGATGATTCAATTGCTATTGCTATTGCTATTGCTATTGCTATTGCTTAAGCACCGGCAAAATGTGATGCCATATCGGCTTTTTGAGTCAGCGTGGTAAATATTTCGTTCGTCACTTTAAGTGCATTATCCGTTGCTACTTGCTCAAATTTATTGATTAAAGCCGTCGCTTCTTTTGGATGTTGCTTATAAATGGCTAAGTATTTTTGTTCCATTTTTTTCTGAGCAATCGCGGTGTCAGATTCGTATTTATCATAGGCGGCACGAATAATAGGCGCGTTTTGTTTCCAATTTGCCATGCCTAATGTTTGTAGCTTACGCATATCCCAGAAAATAGAACCGTTGCTCGCAACATCGGTTCCAATATTATAACCATATGGGATCTCAGTGGTGCCTTGGTAGAACGGAATATAAACCCCAAGCGCAGTCATACCTAGGTTGATGTATTCCGTTTCACCTATGGCCGTTGGTAGGTTAGGGCGTACTTCAATTATATGTGATTCAGCACAACGGAATACTGAGATCGGACGATAATGACCTAATGGATCAGCGTTGGCGTACGGGTCCATTGCCGTACCTTGGTAATGGTTACGCATAATATCTTCAACTTTTTGCAGTGAGATTTTATGTGTTGGCGTTAAAAATACAGGGTAGTTTTGTTGGTCGCGATCAACTTGGGTTTTAAGTTCTGGGTTAAGAATATGCTGTGCAATCCATACGCGAGGATAGTTGTAAGTGATATTCTCTTTACCACCTGTGGTGCCGTAAGCCGCATGGAAATCAAACGGTTGATTGGCTTTTGCAACATATAAACCATGTTGTTCTGCAAAAGAAACCAAAGTAGGTGAAGCGAGGTAATCGCTATTATTCGGTAAATATTCTTTTAAACGCGCCTGATTACCTGAAATGAAATAAGCATCATTAGGAATTTTACGTGCCATCCATTGATGACCACTGCCTGTTTCTAAATACCAAATGCCAGTTTTATCAATAAAGCCAACCCCAAAGCCTTGTGATGCGCCACGCTCTTCAATAATTTTACCTAGTAATTCAACGCCTTCTTTAGCGCTGTGAATACGAGGTAAAATCACGTTTTCTATAGAGTCTTCATTAATACCATTTTTAATATTATAAGGATCTGCAGTTAGAGCCGCTTGACGATTGGTTAGGCTTTCGGTTGAGGTAATACCAACACCGGCTGAGTTTAAACCGACTTCACCCATGGTTTTATCATGCGTATCCCAATCTTGCATTGAAGTGTAAGACAATGACACTTTTGGTAGCGGGTATGTAAAGCGATCAGTATTGGAGTGGAATTCACCTTTTTCATTAACAGTACGAGGGTGAAGTACAAAATGTTTAGCCCATACTGCTTTGTAATCTTCATTACGTGCCATGTAATAGGCACCGTTAGTTGAAGCTTGGTTACCAACAAGGAGAGTAGTACATGCATTTGCAGCCTGAGTGCCAAGTAAACTAGCAATCGCGCAAGCTAATAAAGGTAGTTTTTTCATAGTCATTAATTAAGTTTATAAAATTGATTTTTATTCTATGCTTGTTAATTGAAATGAACAGATCAGCAATGGCAATCTCATTTTGTTAATTTTCAGTTCATTTTTCAGTCGTAGTAACAGACATCTATAATATGTTGAATGAAAACGAAGTGGACGATATAACGCTTGCGAGGTTGAGGTTTTTTTTCATAAAATGGTTGTTTATGTTAATGAACTGCTGACCATGCCAAATATCTCTTTAAATAAAATCCCGATTGGCGTTAGATATATGCTGATGTCTGCACTTGCCTTCGCATTGATGTCGAGTTGCGTCAAATTAGTCCATACCTATGGTATTCCAGTGTTTGAAATTGTTGCTGCGCGAGCGATTGTATCATTACTGATTAGTTATGCTGACGTGAAGCGCAAAAGTATTTGTGTATGGGGGAATAATCGTAAGTTATTGTTAACCCGAGGTGTTACTGGATCATTAGCATTAATTTGTGTGTATTATGCAGTATCAACCTTACCTTTAGCTGAAGCCACTATTTTACAGTATCTTAATCCTGTTTTTACGGCGATTTTAGCGATACTTTTCCTTAAAGAAAAAATACATATCAGTACCATCATTTGTATTTTCTGTTCAATTATTGGCTTGTTGTTGATGGTTGGATCAGGATTAACACTCAATCATGTCCAACAATTACCGTTATTTAGTATTGGCATTGCATTGTTAGGCGCGTTTGGCAGTGGTGTGTCTTATATTATTGTAAAACGTTTAAGCAGTACTGAAGATAGTTCAGTGATCATTCTTTATTTCCCGTTAATAGCACTGCCGTTATCGGTGGTTTTATTGGGGAATGATTTTGTGATGCCATCAAAAGAAGCGCTGGGATTATTATTCTTCGTAGGTATTTTCACACAGTTTGGACAAGTGGGTTTAACCAAAGCAATGAAAACAGAAGTGGCCAGTAAAGCGACCGCTTATTCCTATATCCAAGTGGTATTTTCTATTATTCTAGGATGGTTGGTCTTTAGCGAAGTGCCGTCGGTGTGGACATTAGCAGGGGGAGGCATGATTATTTTAGGTGCATTTATTAATGTGATAGGAAGTTTACGTACTAAAAAAGCGGTAACGGCTTAATCTTATTTGATTTCAATATAAGCAGAAAGACAAAAAGCTCAGTGATCACTAACGGTTATTACGAAAAGTGTCACTGAGCTTATTAATGTTAGTTATTGCCTTTTTTAGACTTAATATGAACGACTGACGTTGGATTATTGAAAATCTTGCCGTGTTTAAAGCCTTTAAGTGTTCCTAATGCAGCGGTAACCCATGCTAAAATTAAGAATGCGAATAGAATAATTGCCGCCCATTGAAAAGCAGGTAAACCAGTATGGTGAGCTAATTGTGTTGTACCCGTTACACATGTTCCCACGGGGAAGGTAAATGCCCACCACGTTAATGCAAATGGCATTTTACGGCGCATTGCACGTAGAGTTAATAACGCGGCAACACAGAACCATAACATAGCAAAACCCCAAATCGGCACGCCATATAAAATCGCCATGACATTCATTGCACTCGCAATGGGTTCATTAACGGTAATCAGTGCCGCTGTACCTAAACAACCAGCTGCTGTAATTGACTGACCGAGTGGACCTAATACAATCCATAATGTTGGCACACGAGCACTACCTGAAGTACCAGCATGCGCTAGGCGGCTCCAAATTAGCGTAATAATAATAATTGACGCCATTAAGCTGATACCAAAACAAGCATACATGCCGTAAAGCAACGTTTGTTGAGCAGCAGAATGGGGCATATGAGCTAAGAACATTGAACCGATAGTCGCAGATACCATAGGCGGTACCACTGGCATTAACCAGCCACCAAATGCTGCGTCATCGTGAACTTCATTATGAGTAAATAAACGATAAGGAATAATAATAGCTGTAATAATACCGCTAATGGTACCGATCCAAAATAATGGCCAAGCAATATTAAGCGCAAGACTTTGGCCGAAAAGGTGAGGACCTAATAAAAGAGTACCGCCAGCCACAGTTAAGAACGCCATAGGTGGTGCACCAAAGAATTGAGACATCACAGGATCATTAAATTGGCGTTTAATAATATGTGGCTTGGTGATGGTTTGATAACTTTTGACGATAGTCATAAAGATCAGCATTGCAAAGGCAATTAACCAAACGACAGTTGAAAAACCGACTAAGTCTTTACCTATAAATGGTAAGCCGACTGCGGCATTGGCGATAATACCTGTACCCATGACTGATGCAAACCAATTAGGTCCCATCTCTTTTTGTAGTTCAATTTGTTGCTTATTATTTGTCATAGAATTACTTTTTAATGAGAGAAGATTCACATATAGCGTGTGATATCTCTACTTTTATAGGAAACATTAATATTAATCTTATATTTTAAGCATTAAGAATAAAATGTTTATATTATTTTACTGATTTTAATACGACAAACTATAATCTTATTTTTTATTTTGTAAAATTGAATATTATTAATAATAGTTTAATTTTTACTTAACCTGATTTGTTAGTTATTATTTTTGCATATTTATAATGATAAATAATCTACCTGATTGTATTTTAAGTTTTTTAATATAATGTATGTGATTAATAACAATGAAATCATTCAGAATAAGATTAGGTTTAAATCATGATTGAAATAAAGAATGCATATTATCGTGGCGCTATAAGTATTGATTCTAAAGTCAACGGTAGCGGGATAGTACAAGGCTATTCGTGGTGTTTATCATCGACATCAACCACCCTAATTATTGAAATTGCCGAGGATCCAGCAATTGATCGTGAAAGTTTGCCTTTGGTTGGTTATGGATGCGGTGGTTGGATTTTCGAGCAACCCTTTAGTCAACAACGTGACTATATTATGTCATTTATTGATACCGCAATGATGCTATTTCGAGACAATAAAATGACGTATTTTCCTGCAGTAACTTGTAGCTGTAGTGATTTATAAGACTGATGGTATTTTATGATGTAACAAGTTGTTTTTGATGTGATCTAGGTATGATTATTGACATATTTAATGTGATAAATAGTTGCAAGTAAATGCCATTTTAGCATAATTGATGTTAGTTACATGGAGGGTTAACTGATGACTAAATATCAATTTTTTTGTATACCTAATTCAAATCGCCAACAATTTACGTATGTAGATATGGCTGATGAGCAATTTATGGAACAAAAACAGCAATTATTAGCGGCAGGGTTTGAAGTTGAAGATGATGTGATCTTTGCTGATACGCAGGAAGAAGCTGTTGAGCATTTTAAATCCAATTTCATCTATGCAGTGGAAGAGTATAACAATGCTAATTTTATAACGGCATTTGCCTCTTTAGTGCTTATAGCTTATAAAAAAATCACAAAAAAAACGTAACGCTATATCCATATAAATGAGAGCATATTATGCTTTTTTTGATGACTATAATGCTTGTAGCCAAATAGGCGCCTAAAATATCTCTGTTTTTATTCACACGAGACCTTTTTTAATCATAATAATCGTTATATGTTATTTTTTACCATGTGGAAGTGTATTTTTACGTGTTATTGAAATTGTGGAAAAAGTAAACTCAATAGTTTATATTTGTGCGGTGTTTGATAGCCAACTGAACTAGAGTCTCATATCATGATATTTTCAACAACAGAAACGGTTCCTGGGCACGAAATTATTACTATACTAGGTGTAGTAACGGGGAATGTTGTGCAATCAAAACATATTGGTCGCGATATTATGGCAAGCCTAAAAGGTATTGTGGGTGGCGAGCTAAAAGGATATACCGAAATGTTTAATGAAGCGCGTGCTCAAGCCATGTCCCGTTTAGAAGCAGAGGCTTTAGTGTTAGGCGCTGATGCTGTTGTTGGCATTCGCTTTACTACCAGTGCAATTATGGATGGTTCGTGTGAATTATTAGCGTTTGGTACTGCGGTTACACTACGCTAATAGATGTATCGTTGGTTAATTATTTAAGGATGAATAATGACTCGGAGGGATAATGAGTAATTTTAGCCAAAATATCGCGCCTTATGTAAAAAAAGAAATGATCAATGCATATAGAGCGCAAAAAAGGGATGATCCGGCAACGGAATTTCGGTATTTAGAAAATGCACATGTGTTAGGTCAGGAATCAACCTATTGGCATGTTAAGGTGCATTATTTGATGTTGTGTTGGGCGATAAAACAACGTGATATTAAAGAGATCAATGGGCAGCTTATACGCATTGTCGGTGCTGCATTATTAACTGCGATTGATGATGTTCCCATCGGTAATACTGGTGGTAGTAATGTGCATTCGTTAAAAGTGATGCCTATTTCAGCGAAACATGCTGAGATTATCATTAAAACTAAAACCTTATCTCGTTAGTTAAGTAAGATAAGTGTGTAATAGGAGCGATGACAATCATTCAACGCTCTTAAACACGAGCAAAAGACTTATTCGTTAATTGTCACTTGTTTGATGATTATTGCATGACACGGAACATCGTCATAACCTTGTACCGTTGTTGTCTTCTCTTGGGCTATTTTAGTCACAACATCCATTCCTGCCGTAACATTACCAAAAACGGTATAACCCCAACCCCTGTTTGTCGTTGCCGTATAATCAAGACAATCATTGTTAGCGAGATTAATGAAAAATTGTGCAGTTGCTGAATGGGGAGCATCTGTTCGCGCCATTGCAATCGTACCAATGGTGTTTTTAAGACCACGATTTGCTTCATTCACAATAGGATCGCGAGTTGGCTTTTCTAGTAAGTCTTCAGTATGCCCGCCGCCTTGAATCATAAATCCCTCAATAACACGATGAAAAATGGTATCGTTATAAAAACCATCACGGCAATATTGAATAAAATTACGTACCGTGACAGGGGCTTTTTGTTTATTAAGGCTGATTTCGATATTGCCAACATTGGTGATGAAAGTAATGCTTGTCATGATGATTATCTAGTTAGGGTGGTTATTCGCAGTATACGTAATTTATACCATAAACTATAGCTAACGCAGATTATATGCGCTGGTTATCGTTGTAATACGCTATTTTTAATGAATGAATGAATGAATGAATAAATATACCAATAAAATGAAAAGGACTTAGATAATGAACACAAACATGATCCGGTGGGGCATGATTGGCTGTGGTGCAGTAACCGAAGTTAAAAGTGGCCCAGCTTATCAAAAAGTTGAAAATTTCACTTTAGCGGCAGTTACCCGTCGTGATCAAACGTTAGCTCAAGATTATGCGGCTCGACATAATATCGACACGGTTCATGTAGATGCGGATACGTTAATTAATGACCCTACAATTGATGCGATTTATATTGCGACACCGCCCGATAGCCATAAAGCGTTAGCATTAAAGGTGGCACAAGCTGGAAAAATTTGTTGCGTCGAGAAACCATTAGCACCAAATTATGCTGATTGCCAAGCGATTGTTGCGGCATTTGAAGCTGCACAGTTACCATTATTTGTTGCTTATTATCGTCGATCTTTACCACGTTTTAATCATATAAAACAGTTGCTTGATGATGGAAATATTGGCGACATACGTCATATTAGTTGGCATTTAAATAAGCCAGCAAACCCTATGGATATCTCTCAGCAATATAACTGGCGGACCGATAAAATGATTGCCGCTGGTGGCTATTTTGATGATCTTGCCAGTCATGGCTTAGATTTATTCGCGTATTTATTGGGTGATTTTTCGACAGTTAAAGGCGTGGGTATCAATCAACAGCATTTATACACCGCGTTAGATGCAGTGAGTGCCTGCTGGTTACATGCGAATGGTGTGACTGGAAGTGGCAGTTGGAATTTTGGTGGTCATTCACGTCAAGATAACGTGGTGATTTATGGTAGCCAAGGTGAAATACGTTTTTCTGTGTTTGATGAAGCACCCATAGAAGTCATTATTGGTGATAAGCAGCAACAGATTACGATTGAAAACCCCTCTAATATTCAGTTGTATCACATTGATAATATGCGTAAACAACTTTTTGAAGGACAACAACATCCATCGACAGGTAAAACCGCCACTCATACTGGTTGGGTAATGTCACAGATATTAGCTTAATAAAATAAATAAGACAGCAAGTTATCTTAAAGCCGATAACTTGCTGCCCATGTTATTTATTAAATAACTTTGCCGGCAAGAGCAAGGTTTGACATGTATTCGTCAAATGTGCCGTGGAAGTTAACCACTTGCTTGTCACGAATATCAATAATACGGGTGGCTAGTGATGATACGAATTCACGGTCATGGCTAACAAAAATCAACGTACCTTCATACACTTTTAGGGCACTGTTCAGTGCTTCAATCGCTTCCATGTCCATGTGGTTGGTTGGTTCATCCATTACCAATACGTTAGTATTTAGCATCATTAGCTTGCCAAAGATTAAACGGTTTTTCTCACCACCAGAACAGTTTTTCACTTTTTTGTTGATATCATCTGCCGTGAACAATAAACGACCTAGAATACTACGTACGGCTAGATCATCATGTTCTTTAGTACGCCACTGTGAAATCCAATCAAAGATACCTAAATCATTATCAAAATCAGCTGAGCTGTCTTGAGGGCAGTAACCGATTGAAACATTTTCAGACCATTTGATCACGCCGTGGTTGTGTTTTAGTTCATTCACTAAACAACGTAACATTGTTGTTTTACCAACACCGTTTTCACCAATGATCGCTAATTTTTCACCCGCGTTTAAGATTAAATCGCCAGCTTCAAATAAAGTTTCGCCATCAAAGCCATGACCTAGTTCTTCTAGAATCAATGCTTGACGGTAAAGGGCTTTACCCGGTTTGAACTGTAATGATGGCGTTAAACGGCTTGATGATTTCACTTCATCAAGTTTGATTTTATCCATTTTTTTAGCGCGAGAACTTGCTTGTTTTGCTTTTGAAGCATTCGCACCAAAACGGTTTACGAAGTCTTGAAGTTCATTAATTTCAGCACTTTTCTTCGCGTTTTCTGATAAGAGTTGCTCTTGAATCAGCGATGATGCTTCAATGAATTTTTCGTAGTTACCAGGGTAAATACGTAGCTCACCGTAGTCGATATCTGCCATGTGTGTACATACAGAGTTCAAGAAGTGACGGTCGTGAGAAATAATGATCATGGTACATTTACGCAAGTTCAACTCGCCAGCAAGCCAGTTGATTGTGTGAATGTCCAAGTTGTTTGTTGGCTCATCGAGTAGCAAGATATCAGGGTTAGAGAACAATGCTTGTGCTAGTAACACACGTAATTTCCAACCAGGTGCCACTTGTGACATTAAGCCGTAATGCAGTTCTTCATCGATACCGGCATCAAGCAGTAATTGTCCAGCACGACTTTCTGCGCTGTAGCCATCCATTTCTGCGAACTCGCTTTCAAGCTCAGCAACAGCCATGCCGTCGTCTTCTGTCATTTCTGGCAGTGCGTAAATACGGTCACGTTCTTGTTTTACTTTCCATAACGCAGCATCACCCATGATCACCGCATCAACAACTGTGTATTGCTCAAAGGCAAACTGGTCTTGGCTTAGGGTACCTAAACGCTGTCCAGGAGAAACAGACACGTTGCCAGAACTTGGTGGTAATGCACCACTAAGAATTTTCATGAAGGTTGATTTGCCGCAACCATTAGCGCCGATAAGACCATAGCGGTTACCGTTACCAAATTTAGCTGAAATGTTTTCAAATAACGGCTCAGCGCCAAATTGCATTGTAATGTTTGCGGTAGATATCAAGAGGTATTCCTAGCAGTTTTATTCGATGATTTTTTGGCAGCAAAGCCAAAAGAAGATGCACGAAAACAGAGATAGATGTAAAGGGGGCGCATTATACAGAGGTTTGCTTGTAAATGTCGAGGGCGAAAATGTAACCAATGCAAGATAACAGCCTTGTAAAAAGAAAGACTAAGGCTGTTACCTTGAGGGAAAGGGACTAATTTGAGGTGATTATTTTGTTAAATTAGCAGTATCAAACAACAAGAAAGCGTCATGGACACCTTGGATTAGCATCTGCATGCCGATGACTGTCAAAATTAATCCCATTAGACGTGTCGTGATTGTAATGCCAGCTTCACCGACCTTATCAACCAGTTTCGGGCCGTAAAGAAAACACACAAGGGTAATTAAACATAAGGTTGCAAAAGCAACAATCGTGATAATAGTGTGTAAAAATGATCCTGATGCTGAGTAGTTCATCGCGGTCGCGATAGTGCCAGGACCCGCTAAAATAGGTAATGCTAAAGGTGATATAGAAATATCTTTTTCTTCGGTGACGTCATCAATTTTAGACTCTGAATGCAGCTTTGAACTATCACCTTGTAACATGTGATAACCGACTAAAAAGACTAGAATTCCGCCTGATAATCGTAGTGCAGGTAAAGTAATACTGAATAATTCAAAGATCCCTTTACCTAAAAGACAGAAGGTGGCGATAATAAAAAAGGCGGCGGTAAGGGCTTTAAAGGCGGTTTTTCTACGCTGTTCAGGGGTTTGATTTCCTGTCATTCCGACAAAAACAGCAGTATTAGCAATCGGGTTCATCATGGCAAAAAAGCCCATAAATACTGTAATTATCATTGTTGTAATATCGTGCATAACCATCCTTTTGGTTAATTTTTTGTTATTTATTTGATTACAATAGCATGGATTTTTTGAAGGTGAACGTAAATATCTGTACAAAAAGGGTAATCAATAGAATTACCGTCTAAATATTATAATTGTCTTATTTTTTATACGGAGAAAATTGATTGGGTTCGATGACTGAATGCCATGAGAACCGTGTTTTTAGTATGGGTTTGAGTTACTATGCGCGCAAGAAAACATGGCGATGATTAAAGATGACCATTGATATAACCAATATAAGCACTGAACCCGATCCAAGTATGACTTGCAGTACGTGCCAAGCATGTTGTTGCCGTTTAGAAGTGATGATTATTACGGATACGGGTGTACCTGAAGAATACATTGATATTGATGAATGGGGTGGTGAAGTAATGCTACGCCTTGATGATGGCTGGTGTGCCGCTGTTGATCGCGATACTTTGTTATGTACTATTTACGAAAATCGACCGTGGATTTGTCGTGAGTTTGAAATGGGGTCATATGAGTGCAGCATTGAACGTGCCACGATGCCGCCACGCTCACCACAGCAAGATTAAACGTTAATCACAACAAGATTAACAATAGTCAGTATATTTTAATAATCCTCCAAACAATAACCAAGGTATATTCAGCTACCTTGATTATTGTTGATGATATTATCGTGTTACAGTTCTATGTATTACCGCTTTATTGATTGGAGTTTATTGACTTGAGCTTATTGCTGCCAATATTCCTGCTGTCGCTTGGCAAGGATCGTCGGCATGACTTATCGCGGAAACAATCGCAACGCCATTAGCTCCTGCTGCCATTACTTCAGTTAAATTGGTGTGATTAATACCACCAATCGCCACAATCGGAAATGGACAAATTGCAGCTGCAATTTGTAAACCGTCTAATCCCCAATGAGTAACCAGATTAGTTTTAGTTGCTGTTGCAAAAATAGCGCTAAGCCCAATGTAATCAATCGGTAGGCTGGCACAATCTAACAGTTGCTGCTCAGTTTCAATTGACAGTCCAATCAGTTTATCCTTCCCTAGCAATTGTCGCGCAAGCGCTACTGGCATATCTGTTTGCCCCAGATGTACGCCATCAGCATCCACCGCTAAAGCAACATCAACCCGATCATTAATGATTAAGGGGATATGACGACCTGTTGTCGCATAAGCGTGTTGCAGAATCGCTTTAACGGTTTGAGTACGTTGAATAAATGCCCGCACATCACCGTGTTTCTCACGTATTTGCACCATTGTCACGCCGCCCGCAACGGCTTCACGCACAACATGTTCAAGGGCGGGCAGGCTTTGCTGATCATCGGTGACTAAATACAACAAATAAGGATTGTGATTTTTCGTCATCATCACGCTACCACTGCAATATTAAGTCGCTGACAAATCTGCTCGGCACTGATTTGATATAAACTATCAATGATATTGAGTTGTAATGATGCAGGTCCTGCTGATTGTGCCGCTGCAATTTCACCCGCAATAGCATAGATTGCAGTCGCCGCTAGCCCCGAAATTTCACCAATAGCCGCAAATGCACCTGTTAATGCGGTTAATGAACAGCCCATGCCAGTGACATAAGGCATCATGTGGTGACCATTGCTAAGGCTGATAGTCTGTGACGCTGTCACTACATAATCAACTTCACCAGAGATAACCACATTGGCGTGGTACTGCGTGACTAACACCTGTGCAGCGGTTAATGCGGTATCGCTGCTATCAAGCGCATCAACCCCTTTGGTTTGGCTGGTTTCACCTGCAAGGGCAATGATTTCAGATGCGTTACCACGAATGATCAGATTATTGGCTTTTGCTGCCAGAGTGCGAGCAGTTTGAGTGCGTAATACACTCGCGCCACAGCCGACAGGATCTAATATAATCGGCTTGTTATTAGTATTCGCTTGTTCAACAGCAAATAGCATTCGTTCAATCCATTCACTATCAAGGGTGCCAATATTGATCACTAATGAGCCTGCAATGTGCATCATCTCAGCCATTTCTTGACGTGAATGCGCCATAATCGGTGACGCGCCAATGGCTAATAAAGCGTTAGCAGTATTGTTCATTACTACATAATTGGTGATATTAACCACTAATGGTTTTTGTTCTCTGACTAGCGCCAGTGCTGCGATAATGCTTTTGGTCAAAGAGGCTGAAGTAGGCGTTTGCTGTGATGGATTATGCATTGTCGACAGCTCCTGATTTATTGTTGATAGTCTTTGATTTATTGTTAATAGCTCCTGCATTGAGTCCTTGCTGCCAGAACGCGATTTCCATTTCTGTTGCGACTTTAAAGGTCTGAATTAATTGCTGACCACGTTGACTATGAACCGAAATTTCTGCGAGTAAATTGTTCAAATAGATCGTTGCAGCAGCGACACCTTGTTGATAATCCTCACCGCTATATAACGCAATCCAACTATGGTAGGGATTATTGTCAAACACGGTTTTTGTATCATTAACCAGTAAGTTGCCAATTTCCGCATAACCAATCGCACACGGCGCAAGAGCGACATATAAATCGATAATATCCCCTTGCATACCAGCATCTAATACATAACGGGTATAAGCCACTGTTGCGACATCTTCTGGCTCTTGTTCCATATCTTGTTCGGTTAAATGCCAAGCACCACAGTAATCAACATGGTGAGCAATTTCATGATCCAATAAAGCGGCCACACTTGGTAGCGCTCGACGCATATCGGCTAAAGTGCGAGCTTTATAAATCGCTAATGCATAAGCACGCGCATATTGTTTTAAGAACAAAAAATCTTGTTTTAAATAATGCATAAAACAATGGTGAGGCAGTGTGCCTTGACCAAGTTGCATCACAAATGGATGCTGGGTATAGGTGGTCCATTGGGGTTGGCAAGCATCAATTAAATCTTGGTATGTCATGTGATCTCTCCTTAGAAGCTGCCAATGTAATTTTTGGCTTGAGGCAGTTGCGTTATAACGTGGTGTTTAAATAGAAATTGGGCGTAATCATCGTAGCGTTTAAAATCGACAGCCGCAGGACGCAAAGCAAACCGCGTTAACGTGTCGTTCCATGCATTATGGTTAAGCTTGTTATCTAACGTATCTGGCGCGTATTGAATAAACTGTTTCCACGCTGCATCTGGGTGATTGATGATATAGGTGGTCGCTTGAGTAATAGCGGCATTAAAGGCAGTGATTGCTTGGCGGTTATAATGTTTGCTGTTAGCAACAAAGATCAATTCATCATAACTAGGAATGCCGTTCTCTTCTGGGAAAAACGATGTAGTCGGGTAGCCTTCTAACGCTAATTGATTGGTTTCAAAGTTACGTAATCCGCCCCAAATCGCATCCACTTTTCCTGATGCTAATGATGATGACAGTGCCCAGCCGACATTGACTATTTTCACCTCACTTAATTTAACGCCGTGATCAGCCAGCATGGTGCCAATGGTGGCATCTTCATTACCTGCAATTGAAATTCCGATCGTTTTTCCTTTCAGTTGTGATAAATCAGTGATGCCACTTTTCTTTAATACCATTAATGTATTAAGCGGTGTCGCAATCAAGGTTGCGGTTTTAATTAAAGGTAAGCCAGCAGCAACATCAATCGTAAGACTAGGTTGATAAGAAACGGCAAGATCGATTTTATTGGCGGCGACTAATTTTGGAGGTAACGAGGGATCTGCGGGCTGTTGAATATCGACCACTAAACCATGCTGTTTAAAATAGCCCCGTTCTTGGGCAATAATAATCGGACCATGATTAGGGTTAACAAACCAATCGAGCATCAGACTTATCTTGGTGAGCTTTTGCGGTGATGTTGTCGCATCAGCGCTAACCGAGAAGCCAAATAACATCAACATTGTTGCAGTAATTAACAAAATACGTTTCACAATCAATCCTTTAAAAAGTCAGTATTAAAATGAATATTTAAGTGTCTGTTTAATGTGTGTCTTTACAGTTGCCACGGAATAAAGCGTTTTAATAATTTGTCGGTAATGAAATACAGTGATACCGACAACAACGATAAAATGAATAATGCTGCGAACATTTCATCAATCATCATCCGCGCATTGGCTTGGAGCATTAAATAGCCTAAGCCTTGACTTGCGCCAACCCATTCACCAGCGACAGCACCTATCGGGGCAATCACCACCGCAACTCGAATACCAGAAGCTAGGGCAGGTAAGGCGGCAGGAAAGCGAATATATCTAAGCTGTTGCCACTTGGTCGCGCCCATGGTGGCGGATAATTCAAGATAACCGGAGGGGGTATTGCGTAAGCCGTCATAGCAACAAGTAGTTACAGGAAAAAAGATAATCAACGCTGCCATTACCACTTTAGAACCAATGCCATAGCCTAACCACAGCATTAATACCGGAGCGATAGCAAATACAGGGATGGCTTGACTGGCAATCAGTAACGGTAATAACCACCGTTTAACAGGTTTAAACAACAGCATTTGTAAGGCAAAAAACAGCCCTAATGATAAACCGAGTATCAGCCCGAGGATGATTTCTTGACCTGTAACCCAAGTGTTACGTAGCAATACGTCATAGCGCGTTATTAACCGCTGCGCGACATCAAGCGGTGGCGGTAAAATAAAGCTCGGTAAGTTGAATACCACCACCGTCAGTTGCCATAATCCGAGGAGTACACTAATGCTGATCAAAAACCGTATTGGCGCGGCAAGCTCACGAGGAGAGCGCTGTGGTTTATGAGTCGATTGGGGAGTGAGTAAGGGTGTAATATCAGTCATGATCGTGTGCCAATATGTCAAAAATACGTTGCTGGTGGCTGGCTGATTCAGCATCAAAGCGCCGTGGTGGCAATGTTGGCGGCAACGATAATGCCGTCGCGAAAGCGGGTTCGCCTTGCAAAATATACAGCTGATCACTTAATCGAATCGCTTCTTGAGGATCATGGGTAATCAACACTACAGTTTTATGCTTGAGTAACTTTACAAACAGATCTTGAAGGCGATAGCGAGTGACGGCATCCAATGCTGAAAACGGTTCATCCATTAAGACAATCGGTTGATCTTGTAACAGCGTTCTTGCGAGGGCGACTCGTTGGCGCATACCGCCCGATAATTGTTGTGGTAGTAGTTGATGTTTATCTGCTAAACCAACGTGTTCTAATAATGTCATTGCCCGCTGTTTTAGATTGGGTGTTGAGTTGTGATGACCGAACTTACTGCTAATACAGACATTTTCTAACACCGTTAACCAAGGTAATAACAGATCTTGTTGTGCCATATAAGCGACTCGCCCCGTTAAAGGCTGATTGTCTGAGATTGTCAGTTGACCTTGCCATTCCGTACTTTCAGAGAGTAATCCGGCTAAAAACTTGATCAAGGTGCTTTTACCACAACCACTTTTACCTACCAGACAAGTCCATTTATTGGCGGCAATAGCCAGATTAAGGTTTTCAATTACCGCCTTATTTGCGTTTGAACGGGGGTTGGAGTGATAGCGTAAACTTCCATTAGTTATGGTAATTTCCAAATCAACGGACATGATGATGACCTGCAAAGAAGTGATTCACAGGGCCGTGACCATGACCAATGTTGAGTTCATCGGCGGCGGTTATGGCGGCGGTAATGTAGCGTTTAGCCAAGGTAGTTGCCGTTGTAAGATCATTGCCTTGAGCTAAATAAGATGCGATAGCCGCAGATAAAGTACAACCCGTGCCGTGGGTGTTGTTGGTATGAATACGAGGGGTTGTCAGTTCAATAACGTCAGTGGCGAGAATGAGTAAATCAGTGCTATCACTACTTTGTTCTAAATGCCCACCTTTGAGTAACACCGCATGAGGATTAATCTCCCGTAACGCACTGATCATCGCTTGCATATCAGCCAGTGATTGTGGGATTTCTAAACCCGTTAATGCAGCGGCTTCTGGTAGGTTAGGGGTAATAATATCAGCCAGTGGCAGTAATTCTGTTTTGAGGGTAGTAATGGCATGTTGTTGTAATAACACATCACCGCTGGTGGCAACCATCACCGGATCAATAACTAAGAACTTAGGTTGGTAATGGCGTATTTTAGCAGCAACCAGCCGAATAATATCACTGTCGGCAAGCATGCCTATTTTCACTGCTTGAACATTGAGATCACTGAATACAGCGTCCAGTTGTTGTTCGACCATATCAAGAGGAATGGCGAAGATGCCGTTAACAGCTTGCGTATTTTGGGCGGTAATAGCGGTGATCACCGAGCAAGCATAACTACCTGTTGCTGAAATGGCTTTAATATCGGCTTGAATGCCTGCGCCACCGCCACTGTCTGATCCTGCAATCGTCAATACAATAGGGGTCGTTGTGTGATGCGATGATGGGGTGTGTGACATACTTTATTCCTTACGCGCTAGCATCAGGAACAAGTTATCAAGCGGGAAAGTGTAAACTGCGGTATGAGAGTGTGCAGTTGACTTAGCTTGCATCTATTAACGTTGGTAATCCGTTGATAGTTAGTTCCCTCCGCCAGTGTTAACTGGTTCAGGTTCAACGGGTCCCACCATTACAGTGATCTCAGCTTAAAGCCCCCCGACTAATGGCAATTATCCTAATTCAGAATAATTGAATTGTCACTATATTTTATTAAGAAATAATGAGTTACAAATATTACGCGAGATTGTTAATAAATAATAGATTAAATTGGTGAAGGTTTTATTGTTGTGATGGGGTGTAGTTTTTTATGTATCAACGACCGTTATTTTTTCAAATGGGGCACAGATGGGACACGACTGTTTTAATGCCTGCGAGGGCGATAGGGAATCTACTTGCCGCGCGTTGAGTTTTTAAAATAAAGATATGGCTGTCCTATGTTCCTATGTTCATTCTTTCAGATAACCCAAACAACAGCCGTCATTCCCTACAGTGAATGCCCGCGAGGGCGATAGGGAATCTACTTACCGCACGTTGAGTTTTTAAAATAAAGATATGGCTGTCCATGTTCTGGTTTGCCAAAATGGATGACATTGAGCTATATCAGGCATCGTTCGGGGTCTTGTGGAATAGCATTTTAAATAGTTACTTTGGCGATGAGCAAGAAGTGGAATTGGCTGTTAATAGGTTGCTGGGGTATTTATAGTATTGTGTTTTATGTTAATAAATATAATTGTTATGTCTAATGTTGCATTATTGGTATAGCGTACTGTATAGTAATTCAAACGAATTGTTTTGTATTTAATTAGCGGGTAACTATGAAGATACTTGTATTAAGACATTCCGCTGGAAAAGTTAAAAATGAAGGTAAGAGGATATTATTACAGCTAGTCAAGTGGAATATGTCTGATGAAATATATGAGTATGTTTTGCGTGAAAGCAATAAGTGTTGTTAATATTTGGGGGTGTATAGATGAAACTTAACATATTCAACGAAATTGAAGTACTATATCCTGTGTTTAAAGGGGTTGTACTCAAAACCTTTGAGGGTAATTCTGGGAAAGTATATTTGGTAAAAAATATTCCTCAAAATGGTGCGTTGTTTGTTTATCCTGAATTTATCGCTTACAAAAAATGTAAATTAATCAAACCTGACTCCTTCCCAATATTTCTTGAGGAAATAGAAAAGTGGTCGAGAATTAAAAGCAGGTTTGTCGTGCCTATACAATACGTGCATAAAATTAATGATGAAGTTTATGTTTGTATGCGTAGTGCTACAGATGGAACATTATCCGATCTAATCAAAAAAGGTGTAGATACGATATCTGCATTTAATTACTCAATTCAGATCGTAAAAGGTCTGCTTGATATGCGAAGCTCTGGCTTGATGTACCATCAAGACCTAAATCCCCCAAATATCTTATTTGAAGACTTAGCATACAAATTTGACTCACAAGGGAAACCTCGATTTTTTAAAGATAACTACGAACCTTTTCCACCGAAACAGTTACATAAGAGTTTTCGTTATCGCATGATGATAAGTGATTTTGGTATGGCTGACTATTATGTTAAAGATTCAGTTAAAGGTAGAAAAGGTGGTAAATTTGCTTTTTGTGCTCCTGAACAATATGAAAATTCTAAGGAAACTGAGTTTTTTGATCCCGACCTTTTTGCTTTAGGGGTTATATTAGCTTTGTTATTTGATGGTAAACATCCAACAGGTAAAACCGTAACTTTTGCATTAAGCCGAAGTCCTAGCTACAAGAAATCAGGTGGCTGGTCAGGTTGGGCACAAACTGGTGAAAGGAAAGTGGATTGCGAGAATAAGATAATCCAAGACCTGATACTTAGTCTTTTGTCTGTTTGTCCAAAAGACCGCCCATCTTTAAATGATTGTTATTATGTTCTTTTTGATGAGTTTAGTAAAATTGAACCAGATATGGCTACGTATTTTCAAAGCAGTATAGCGGAGTATGAAAATAGTTATAATGAATCCAAACAAGGTAATTTAACTGTTGAAGAAACAAAAATATAATAAATAAGGATATGTGTAGTGCTGCAGCTTCGTTCAACAAGTCCATTAAATCGGACTCCAAACACACGGTATTTTCGTTTCGCTCAAGCATAGCCGTATTTTTTATACCGTTTATGGCTACATTATATTAATTGGAGAGTTTGGTGTTAACTTTCAAAGAAGTTCTATCATTAAAAACTGATATTCTTGACAAATATAAAGTGAAATATGTAAGACATAAAGATAACAGAAAGCAATATAGAGAATTAATAAAAGATCGTGCCGAGTTATTAAAATATCAAGCAGATCAATCCAAGAATGTATTTGAAAAATGTGACTATATTGCATCGTTTGTAGGTATTGAACAATCTAGAGCAGTATTTATAGGAATGTTTAAAGTTGATGGTATTAAAGAAAATTCCTGTGGTTATGAATACGTATTAAATGAAGTTGATGGTTTTGATGACTTTAAAGAACGCCTTGTTATAGATTGGGGTAAAAGTGCTATAACTTGGCATCAATGGGTGGATAGTAACCCTAAAAATATTGTTGAATTACTCCCTAAAGGATATTTAGGTGAGTTCCCAGGACTTTTAGATTTTACTTTAGAGTATACAGAACTTAAAAAACTGGGTGAAAATCTAAGTGCAAACCGAGAATGGTATCTTCAATTATCTTCGATTAATGGTATTTATCTAATATTGGATAAAGTTACAGGAAATCAATATATTGGTTCTGCCTATGGTAAAGAAGGGATTTGGCAACGTTGGAGTGAGTATTCTAAGACGGGGCATGGGGGTAATGAATTACTCAAAGATTTGTGCTTAATG
>NZ_MSCQ01000002.1:320834-553275 GCF_002954725.1 Photobacterium phosphoreum | reverse complement strand
CCCTGTCTTTGGCTTGATAGAGAAAATGGCGGTCTTAATTAACCATTATCACCATTTATCAATAGTGAGCGTCTTGCCTTGGCGGCTACTTTCCATTGCGAGTGCAATCAGCTTGATATTCCATAACGCGTCTGTTGCGGTTACGGGTGGTGCTGTATTGGTGTTAATCGCTAATGCAAGTTCTTGAAAGTATTGTTGATAGCAACCAGACTCTGTTGTAATGGTTTCGACGCCATCTGCATCATAGAAACGACCATATTGCTCCGATGTTTTATTTGCCCATTGTGGTTTGTTAGGTAAAACGCCTGCAATTAAACACGCTTCTTGCGGATCTAAACCGTACTTTTCATAGCTTCCTTGCGTGCCTTTTAGTGTAAAACGTTTGTTTGGGCCAGCACTGAATAAATCACCATGTAAGGTCGCTAAATGATTAGGGTAGTGCAGAACAATATTGAAGTAATCGACATTTGTTGAACCTTCACGCATGATTTCACATTGTGCGGTAATCGCATCAGGAACACCAAATAGTACCAGTGCTTGATCGATAAGGTGTGAGCCTAAATCAAACAAAAGCCCACCGCCATTGGTCGCTTGTTCACGCCAACGTTGACGAACTTCTGGTCGAAAACGGTCGAAATGAGATTCATAATGCTTTAACTCACCACAACGTTTTTCTTCAATCATCTTTTTAATTGTTAAGAAGTCACCATCCCAACGGCGATTGTGATACACGCTTAAGATTCGGTTTTTTTCTGCTGCAAGGGCAATTAATGCTTCACCGTCGGCAATGTTGGTTACAAATGGTTTTTCTATGATGACGTGCTTACCGTTTTCAAGTGCTTGTTTAGCGAGCTCAAAGTGGACGTCGTTAGGAGCTGTGATAATGACAAGCTCAGCATCTGAGTGGTTCAATAAATCTTGCGCAGATTCATAATGCTGTACATTGGGCCAATCACGATTGACTGCTTCACGATTACGGGTGCTTACCGCTGTAAATTCAAATTCTGGTAAGGTGTTAATAAAGGGAATATGAAACGTTGTTGCTGAAAAGCCGTAGCCAATAATAGCGGTTTTAATTGCAGGAAAAGTCATAATTGTCACTCTCAGTTGTGAATAAAAGCTGCTAGTCATTGATTTAGCAGCAAGAGTTATGATTATGTGACGCTTATAATCACTTATAGCAGAATTTTGAAAGTTAAACGACGGGGATAATAATGCATAAATATTTATCTATTGTCATCATTAGGTATATTAGTTAAAAGTGTTAATACTCTTGAACCCTGAAATTACAGCATAAATAACATCACATCAGTGTGTGTATTTACAACATACAAGTTTATATTGAAATCCACTCAGGAAAGATAGCCAGTTTTTGTTGATTGATTTAATGTATAAAATAAAAAATCGCATTAAGGAATAAAAAACGAAGATGTGAAATTTTTTATTGCGTTATCGTGTCTATTCATAAAGCGACTTTTGATTGGAGCTATTCCATCTGGGTATTATCGTTTTGTGGAAGAGTAAAATATGAAAAAATCAGATCGTTCTGTCAATGCCCTTAAATATCAGTTACAAAAAAAATTGGATGAAGTCAGAGTGGCTATTATTTCTGGAGCGAACGAGAAGTTACCCCAACTTTTTATTGAATTAGAATATGAACAAAAAAATTTTGAAGAAGTCTATGTGATAAGAAAACGCTTTTATCATGTATTTAAGCATTACGTATTGAGTAGATCACCTGATAATAAATAAGGCATAGTAGATAAAACAATACCACTAAGATTATGACTATGTTTTCGAAAAGGCCTTTTATAGGCCTTTTTTTATTTCAAGTATTTGATGATGATATAAGAGCAATAGGGTTGGTTTTTTATTAATTAGGTTTGTTGGAAGAAAAAAGATTATGTAATGGTTACTTTAGTTATTTAGCTTTTATCTCAAAAGAGGGGGCATAAATTTCTCCTTAAAAGATTATTCCTTTGCTGTATCTTGCTTGCTAATAGTGATTGATAGCATTGTTTTTTTGATGAAAATTTCATCGTTAATACCTATTAATATGATAGTTATTAATAATTATACATTTTTATTATGTCTGGTTACTTTAGCCACGAAGTAAAAAATTGTTAAATATGGACATGTGTATATAAGGGAAATAATTATGCGAACATCAAATAATATATTGTTAATAACGACAGTGTTAGTCAGTGCATCTTTACAAGCTCAAACAATAACGAGAGATAATGGTTCACCTGTTGGCGATAATCAAAATTCAATAACCGCCGGTGAAAATGGCCCTGTACTGCTTCAGGATGTTCAGCTCATTCAAAAACTTCAACGTTTTGCAAGAGAGCGTATTCCTGAGCGTGTTGTTCATGCTCGTGGTACAGGAGCGCATGGTGAATTTGTTGCAGAGTCTGATTTTTCAGCGTTAACATTGTCTGCACCTTTTACTGAAAAAGGCAAAATAACCCCCGTTTTTGTTCGTTTTTCAACAGTGATCCATTCTAAGGGCTCGCCTGAAACACTACGAGATCCTCGAGGTTTTGCGACTAAATTTTATACTGAACAGGGAAATTGGGATTTAGTTGGTAATAACTTACCGGTATTTTTTATACGTGATTCGATTAAGTTTCCTGATATGGTGCACTCTTTAAAACCATCACCTATTACTAATATTCAGGATCCAAATCGCTTTTTTGATTTCTTTAGTTTAGAACCTAGTGCCACCAATATGCTGACATGGGTTTATAGTAATTTAGGTACGCCTGCTAGCTATCGAATGATGGATGGATTTGGTGTCCACGCATATAAATGGATTAATAAGCAAGGCGATGTCAATTATGTTAAATTTCAATGGAAAAGCCAGCAAGGTGTAAAAAGCCTTAGACCGAATGAAGTTACTGAGATTCAAGGTAAAGATTTTAACCATTTAACTAACGATCTATACACAGAGATAAAGGCTGGTAACTATCCTAAGTGGGATCTATATGTAAAAGTATTATCCCCAGAGCAAATGAGTAAACTTCAATATAATGGATTAGATGCAACTAAATCATGGTTAAATATTCCGGATAAAAAGGTAGGCACGATGACCTTAAATCGTGTACCTGATAATTTCTTTTTAGAAACGGAACAGGCTGCTTTTGCACCGTCTAATTTAATTCCGGGCATTGAGCCATCTGAAGACCGTTTATTACAAGGACGTTTGTTTGCTTATGCTGATACGCAACTTCATCGTGTTGGGGTAAATCAATTTCAGTTACCGATAAATCGTCCATTAGCTCAAGTGAATAATTATAATCAAGACGGATTGAGTAATAACGCTAAAAATGATTCAAATATAAACTATGAGCCAAGTAATAATATAAAGTTGTCACAAGATCCGCAGTATAAAAATGTTGAAACAAAACTCAGTGGTGTGACTCAACAAAAAGGGATCACTCATCCGCGTGATTTTTATCAAGCAGGTGTATTTTATAGAAGTCTTAGTGAGCAAGATAAAACAGATCTTATTCATAATCTTTCTGGTGATTTAAATAAAGTGAATAATGAAGCCATAAAGATAAAAATGGTGAGTTATTTTTACTTAGCAGATAAAAACTATGGCATGCGCTTAGCTAAAGCGACCCATATTCCATTAGAAAAAATAATTAACAAAAGTAATTAAATAATATTAACTTACAAAGAATATTGCTAATTTCCCCCGATTAGTATCTTTGTAAGTTTCTTATTTTTAGAGGTCAAGAAAATGAAAAATATTATTTATATTACGTTTTCTCTGCTGTTATTAGTGGTATCAAATTTTGCAATGGCCTTAGACAGTCATAAAAAAGATGCTGAGCAGCTCATCCAATTATTCTTTGATGCTGCAAGAATTGGTAATAATGAAGTACTAAATGAATTTATTTATGCTGGATTTCCTCTTAATGAGCCCAATGATCAGAGTTATACCGCATTGATGGTTGCGGCTTATTATGGTCATGAATCATCAGTCGATTTATTACTTAAAGAAGGCGCTAATGCTTGTATTGAAGATAAAAGAGGAAATACCGCTTTTATGGGCGCTTTAATCAAAGGTGAAGTAAAAATAGCCAAGAAGTTATATAAAGCTGATTGTAGTTATGGTGATCATCGAAATAAATCAGGACTTAGTCTGACAGAATTTGCTACTTTATTTGGACAACAAAAAGTATTAGAAACATTTAATAAATCGGTGTTGTAGATAATTAATAAAAGGAATAAAAAGTATGAAAAAAATATTACTAACAGCTTTAATCTTAGCTTCCACGAGCGCAAGTGCTGCTGATCTTTCCATTAAGATGACAGATCTTAATTCTGGTGCAATGGCAGGAACTATATCAGCGCAGCAAACAAAATATGGTGTTGTTTTTACTCCTCATCTAACTGGATTACCGACTGGATTACATGGTTTCCATGTCCATGTTAATCCATCATGCGGCACGACAGAAAAAATGGGTAAAGCTGTCTTAGGTGGTGCAGCGGGTGGTCACTATGATCCTATGCAGACTAACAAACACGGTTATGCATGGACGGATGATAACCATCTAGGTGACTTACCTCCACTTTATGTCGATATTAAAGGCAATGTCGAGCAACCCGTTTTAGCACCTAGATTAAAATTATCTGATTTAAAAGGGCGAGCTTTAATGATTCATGCTGGCGGTGATAACCATTCAGATCATCCCAAACCTCTTGGTGGTGGTGGTGCTCGTATGGTCTGTGGTGTGATTAAATAATAAATTATTGCAGCCATAATGTTATAGCATAAATATTATGGCTGTCCTTTATTTGTTTACTTTATTCGCTCTTACATATGAAAGCAGTTACACTTATTAATAGGTTAAATAATGATATTAATCAAAAGCTTAAAGTAACTACTATTCTTAATGTTACACATCAATCAAAATATACACAATCTATTACATATACAGTATTGAACATGATGCATATTAATATATGATGCCTCCGAAATTTATTCATATTTTTAGGGTAATTATGTTCCACTTGAAAAACAAACAGTTAGCATGTCTTTTATTAACATCAGTTTCATTTTCTACTTTTGCGTCAGTAGATACTATTAATAGTAAACCACAATTTATTGTTATTAGTATTGATGATGGAGTGAATCAGGAAATGGAAAAAAGTGTTGCTCAATTGAATAATTCTATTCCAGTAACATTTTATGTCAATGTTGTGCAGCAAGCTGGTGGCTGGATATATGATGAATCTATGCTTGATATCGTTTGTGTTAATGATGATGGATTGACAACAGGTGATCCTCAATGTGTAACTAACCCTCAATCTATCAATAATCTATATAAGAAAGGGCATGAGTTTGCTTTACATACTTACTCACATCCAGCCATTGCATCAGGTAATCAAGGTGAGCCTTTAACAAAAGATCAAATTGAGAATGAGTTAAAAAATAATTATAACTTCTTAGTGGCATCAGGTGTTCCTAGCGATAAAATAAAAGGGTTTAGAGCGCCATTTTTAGATACAAACAGTAGCGGTTGGGATCGAGAAAATAAGAATGTTTCATTAAGTCACTTACAAGGAATAATGAATCAATTAAATATTAACTATGATTCTTCACTGTCAGCGCCTCCGGAGAAGACCTTACCAAGAATGGGTGTTCGTCACTGTACATCAACACCGGGTGGATGGGATAACGTACATTGTGATTTTACTCAAAGAGAGCAGTTTAACTGGGAAGATGGTGGTTATCCTCAATATACCGTAGCAACACAGCCTAAAAGTAATCAATTATTTATGGGTCACAAATATATTAACGGTAAAATTGTAAACGTTATGGATACTGTATTTGGTGCTTGTAATCAAAGCTGTACTTCAGATGAAGCAAAGAACATTTGGATGGAAAATTTCTTAAATCATTACAATGACGCGTCACGACCACCTTTTGGCATCTATTTGCATCGCCAGTCATTATCAATTCCGGCTGAAGTTGATGGTTTAAATGCATTTATTGATGAAGTTAAATCAGTGTATCCAAATACTTACTTTGTAACGGCAAGTCAGATCAGTGATTATTATAAGATTGGTGTTGATCTTTCTAATGACCAACTTGAAACGTTTTTGAGTAAATAAGACCACTTTTCATTTTATGATCTTATGGTGTGTACATGTTTGTACTCACCATTTTTTGATATTCGATGAAAATATTGCCCCTTATTGACATGTTTTTATTTAGCTGTCTGTTAAAGTAATAAAATTAATGTAATATTTAACGTATTGTTATCATTACTATATGTTATAGCCCATTGAATCTACCAGTAATTAAGTCTGCTATTCTTGCTGCAATGCCATTTATGTTGTTATTTATAGCAGGTATTGTTGATGCGATTGGATTTATTCACCTTAAAAATGGTTTGTTTGTCTCGTTTATGAGTGGGAACACAACGCATGTGGCGATGCTGCTTTCTAACCATCAATATAGTCAATCACTGTCTTATATTGGTGTGATCTTGCTGTTTGTTACAGGGATCACTGTTGGTGAAATGATTGCGGTACTGCAGAAAAAAAACTATCGTTGGTTTGTGATGAGTGCTGTTTCTATATTGTTATGCAGCGCTATTTTTATTGAAAAAATTACCATACCAATGGCAACTAACTTTGTGCTGGCTTTTGCGATGGGGTTACAAAATATCGCACTCAGGATTACGATCAGCAAAGCGATGCCATTAACGTTTGCGACGGCCTTTCTCGCTAATACTGGGCGAGAATTAGCAATGTTGCTATTGGGTCAAGGTGATAAAAACATCTTTATAAAACAGTTTTGCTTATGGCTGTCTATTTTCATTGGTGCGATTGTTGGGAGTCAATTAATGGCTTTTTCACTAAGCTACGCATTAGTTGTACCAACCGTGTTAAGTTTGTGCATTGCAGGGCTACTTTTTTGGTTAAAAGATTTGACGAATGAAGATTAGGTTTTTATGCACACTAATGCTTATGTGTTTGGTTCTATTATAGTTAACCTCTATTTTATTTTTTTAACATTATGTTTTTAAAGTTAAAATTATTTTTTTTGTCTGTTAATTCTCCTTGTGATTATTATTGTTAATATTTTACGAATTTTTTACTTATTAAATTATTTTTGATTATATAAAAGAATAAAAATGGTCTAATTATAATGTTTTTCTTATTATGAAAGCGCATTTTTTAGCTTTGCGCTCATAATGTAAAATATGTAATTATTCGTGTATATATATTGCTTGCTAGATATTAAATAAAGATGTAATTTGTTTGCGAAAGGACAATTAAGCCTGACATTAGGTGTAATCAAAAACCCTCTAATAATTTAATATAGTTAAATTTATAACTAGTTAGTATATCTGTGAATATAAAAATATGCGTGATTAATTATGTCAGTATTATAAGTGTTGAATTAATACGCTTGTAATTTTTTAGGGCATAGATTTCTGTTCTTGTTATTTGAAGTTCTGACATACTATATAAAATATTTAAGCAGTGACCATATTAAACAAGATTAGTACTAGTGCTTAATTTTATAAACATAAAACAATTTTCATTATTAATAAAATATTGAGACTATAAACCAATGAAATTAACACCAAGAGAAAAAGATAAACTTATGTTATTTACAGCATTTCTATTAGCTAAGATGCGTAAAGACAATAATCTGAAATTAAATTATCCGGAAGCTGTTGCTTATATTTCAGGAATGATAGTTGAAGGTGCAAGGGAAGGTCAAACTGTAGCTGAATTAATGGATTATGGTACAACGCTATTAAGTGCAGAGGATATTCGTCCTGGAATTAAGAATCTTATTGTAAATGTTCAAGTTGAATGTACTTGTACTGATGGAACGAAATTAATTTCCATACATAATCCAATTAAATAAGAGATAGTAATGATTGCTGGTGAAATTGTTTGTAATGAACAAATAAAAGAAATTTTTATTAATGAAAATAGAAATACAATAACTATTTCAATTGAAAATTGTGGTGATAGAACTGTTCAGATTGGTTCACATTATCATTTCTATGAAACAAACTATGCGCTAAATTTTAATCGTGAACCTACAAAAGGCTACCATCTTAATATTGCTGCAGGTATGTCAATTCGAGTACTTGCAGGACAAAAAATGGATGTAGAGTTAGTCGAATTTTCTGGAGCAAAAAACATCGCAGGTTTTCAAGGGAAGTTTGTACAAAAAGCAGGGCAAAAAAATGACTAATATTATTCAAAAAAATGATTATATTTCAATGTTTGGTCCAACTGTTGGTGACAGTATTCGATTAGCGGATACTGAATTATGGGCAAAAATAGAACAAGATTTTACGCAATACGGCGAAGAAATGAAGTTTGGTGGCGGTAAGGTCATTCGCGATGGAATGGGGCAAAGCCAGTTAACAAGTGAGCATTGTGTTGATGTTGTTATTATCAATGTAGTTATTATTGATCACTGGGGAATTGTTAAAGCTGATATTGGTATTAAAGATGGTCGAATTGTAGGTATAGGAAAATCAGGTAATCCTGATATTCAGGCGAATATTGATATTGTTATTGGTCCTAATACTGAAGTTATTGCAGGTGAAGGGCAAATAATTACCGCCGGTGGCGTTGATACGCATGTTCATTTTATTTGTCCGCAACAGGTAGAAGAAGCATTATCCAGTGGTTTAACAACATTAATCGGTGGCGGTACAGGTCCTGTTGCTGGTAGTCTTGCAACGAACATGACACCAGGTGTGTGGAACATGCATCGCATGCTTGAAGCTATTGATGAATTTCCGATTAATATTGGTTTATTGGGCAAAGGTAATAGCAGTGAGGCTGAAGCATTAAAAGAACATATTTTAGCGGGTGCTGTGGGCTTAAAAATACATGAGGATTGGGGCTGTACACCAGCGACCATCGATACAAGCTTAAAACTGGCTGAAGAATACGATATTCAAATTGCGATACATACTGATAGCTTAAATGAAAGTGGCTTTTTTGAAGATACGGTAGATGTTCTAGAAGATCGCACTATACATGCCTATCATGCTGAAGGTGCAGGTGGTGGTCATGCGCCTGATATTTTAAAAGCGTGTGGCGTAAATAATATTATTCCATCATCATCTACTCCTACAATGCCTTATACAATTAATACAGTTGATGAGCATTTAGATTTAATTATGGTTTGTCATCATTTAGACCCCAAAATACCTGAAGATTTAGATTTTGCATTATCGCGAATCAGAAAGGGCACCATGATGGCTGAAGATATTTTGCATGATATGGGGGCGATTCCATTAATGACTTCAGATTCTCAAGCTATGGGGCGAATTGCAGAAGTTATCAGCCGCACTTGGCAATCAGCTCATAAAATGAAAGTTCAAAGAGGTGCATTGGAAGGAGATTCTAGTAAATCAGATAATAATAGGATCAAACGTTATATTGCAAAGTATACGATTAACCCTGCTATTACTCATGGCTTATCTCATGATGTGGGTTCGGTCGAATGTGGAAAGCTTGCTGATCTTGTGCTTTGGGACTCAGGCTTTTTTGGAATAAAACCGTCATTGATTATTAAAGGTGGAATGGTTGTAATGGCTGAAATGGGGGACCCAAATGGTGCGTTACCTACACCACAACCCGTTCATTATCGTCCAATGTATGCCGCTTATGGAAAAGCGAAAATGAAGACATCGATTACGTTTATGTCTCAAGCGGCGATTGATGCAGGGCTTCCTGAAAAGTTGCAGTTACAAAAAATTATCAGTGGCATTAAGAATACTCGAAATATATCTAAACAAGATATGATCCATAATCATTGTACGCCAGAAATTAAAGTAGATCCTAAAACGTTTAGTGTGTGGGCAAATGGTGAGCTTTTAGAATGTGAACCAATGCATGAATTACCACTAGCTCAAAACTATATGTTATTTTAGATAAAAGTGAGTAATGGAAATATTTACTTTATATACTCAGCTTTTCTTATATACCTTATAAAATAATTGAAAATAAATAAACTATTTTAGGATAAATATAATATGGCAAATAATATTATAAAAAATTCACGAAATACGAAAAATGCACCAAAAAATTCAGCCTCAACTCAAAGTGTTGCATTTTCTCATTATAATAATATATCGGCTCAATTAGCGTTAGATCCTAATACGGGAAAAATGGTTATTGGTGGTATAAAAGAGCAAACAACACAATGCTTAAATAATATCAAAGCTATTGTTGAAAAAATTGATCACACTATGGATGATGTGGTTAAACTTCATGTTTTTGTTAAAGATATTTCAAGCATTAAGATAGTAAATGAAGTATACAAAACGTTTTTCAATGATATTTTACCGACGCGTACTGTTGCTGTCGTCGCATCTTTACCTGACAATGATGCATTAATACAGATAGATGCGCTAATTTCAAATGGCGAGGGAACGGCCCCACAGCAACCTTGCGCATTAATTAAAGTCTCCAGTAATACGGATAATGCACCAAATGATAAGATGGCAACGCAAACAGTTGCATTTTCTCACTATAATAACTTGTCAGCTCAATTACCGATAGATTTTAAAACGAATGAAATTATTACTGGTGATATTAAAGCGCAAGTAAAGCAATGTTTATATAATATTAATACGATATTAAACAGTATTGATCATGTTCTTGATGATGTGGTGAAAACAACAATATATATTAAGAACATTAACGATATTAATATGATTAATGATGTTTGTAATACATTTTTTGACGATTATATTCCAGCACGAACTTTTATCGTCGTTGAGGATTTACCAGCAGGCGCACTATTACAGATTGATACCGTTGTATCGCATGGTGATGGTACGCCACCACAATTACCTGAAGATAGTCGCTTACTTGTTATCGAAGCAGGCAATAGTGTAAATGCACCAGTAGTGCCTTATTCGCATACAGTGGCATTTTCTCATTACAATCATATTTCAGGACAATTGCCATTAGACCCTAAAACGTTAACAGTTGTAGATGGCTATATACAAGCGCAAACAAAGCAATGTCTCAATAATATTAAAGCTATTATCGAAAGTGTTGACCATGTTATGGATGATATTGTGAAAGTTAATATTCAGCTTAAAAATGCGTTGGATATTGATCTTGTTGATGAAATTTACATATCCTTTTTCAAGGAGGCACTTCCTGCCAGAACTGTTATAGGTGTATCTGCAATACCAATGGATGCTCTTATTCAAATGGATGTAGTTGTATCTAACTGTGAAAGTACGTCCCCTCAATAATATAGAACATAATATAAACTAAAAAATTAAAAAATCGCCTCATGTTAAAAGAACTGTATTTTTTTTGAGGCGATATTATGGACTACGTATTATTTTTTTAACCATTCAGTTATTATAAATGGAGAGTTAATGTCTGATTTTAATGTAGCATCAGAGTTATTGGTACTGAAGGCACAAACGAAAGCTATTCGTAATCAGAAATCGGTTAATAGAGTATCTAAACTTGATAAGTTTAAATTTGAATTGTTAGAGCTTTATCAAGCAGGGGCGAGTGTTGCTGAACTTCAGCGATGGCTAATGACAAATGCAAACATACAAATTGCACATTCAACCATTTTAAGATGGTTAGATAAACAACAAAATGTAAAATAGATTGATTTGTGTAAGTAATAAAGAAACAAAAGTATCTAGAGTATATAAACATGAATATAATATATGATACGAATATTATAAGCTGTAATAAAAATAAGCATCAAATAAAATGTAATGAATGTCTAAAAATAACAGATCATTACATATTAGCGTCAATTGAACAGTTTGGTACAACGACCGCCGATGAAGATGTATATTGGAGTTGTAAAAGCGAAACAATTCAATGTATTGAGTGTGGTTCTGTCTCTTTTCGAACAGTATCGATTTGTTCTGAACGTCAGGCTTATGATGATAATGGCGAATACTATTACCCTGAAAAGATAGAAATTTACGGATAATATTAAACATTAAAAAGCAGTATGCCGATAATTATTAATTAAATAGTTATCGGCATACTGCTTTTTACTCAATAAAATTTAAAATAGCAAGGTGGTTGTTATTATTATATTGGCAACTAGAATAGTAAAATTTATTAGTTAATTGAGTATAAGTTATGGTATGTATTATTTCATCCTTATTGATGATGATAGATACTTTATCAAATGAAATGTCTGTTATTGCTTGAATTGATGAATCTAAAATGGCAAGAACTAACCGAATACAATTATAGCGCTCAAATGCAGATAATCCAATGAGATTAGAGCTATTTAAAAGACTAAATTCAAGTTCAATATCTGAGAGGTTATTTAAATTTGTGACTTTAAAATACATAGTTAATATTTCTTATTGATTTTACATAAATATATTGTTTTTTTATTGTAATTCTAATTATCTACCTATTGCAAATAAGAAAACGAAGCCAAATTATTAACAATTTATATTAAATTAGATATTAATTCAAAAATACTCATAAGGTAATGATAAGCAAATAAATATACGCAAATATCTAAATAATTCCTGAAAAATTAAATATTAAAATTTCAAAATCAAACAGTTAAAAATCATATTGGTGATTAAAGTTTAATCAAAAAACAGAAGATCAGTTAGAATAAAGTGATTATATGGTTAGATAGAAGAAAGGGTATGACTGTGTATCACACTCACAAATATTACCTATGGCAACATACAATGGCGTTAGTATTCGCTACACTATGAATATTATGTAAATCAAAAGGAAAAGATATGCATGCGCTATTAAACGTCATAAAAAAGGTAATTAATAAGCATTTTATGGCAATTAATAGGTATACATTGATGTTGCTTGTTAGTGGCTATGTCATGTTGAGTTGGATAGGCTTAGTGCTCGCTAAGGAATCTCATTTAATCGAGAATATGGCGAGTTTTATTTATTATATAGTGACCACGAGCAGTACTGTTGGCTATGGTGATTTAAGTCCAACAACGGCACATGGACAGTTATTTGCTGCCTTATTTATTATTCCTTGCGGTGTGAGTTTATTTGCATTGCTGATTGGTAAAATAGCCGTTTTTTTTACGGATTTTTGGCGCACAAATAGAAAAGGGAAGCAAAATTTGAATTTAGATAATCATATTATTATTATTGGTATTAACAGTAGTCGTACTCCTCATTTACTTGAGATGCTAAAAAGAGAAGAACAAGGGCGACGTGAATTGGTGGTCGTGTCGTGTATTTATGAAGAGTCACCGTTTGATACTGATATACATTTTGTGCGGGTTAATTCATTTACTGATGCCATAGAGATGGAGCGTGCGAGCCTTTCAAAAGCCAGTGCAGTGATTGTTGATACTGATTTAGATGACGCGACCTTAACTGTCAGTTTGTTTATTGCGGAACAAAATAGTAATGCACATTTGGTTGCGCATTTTGATGACTCAATTAAGCGAGATTTATTGCACAGGTATTGCCCTAATTCAGAATGTATATCTTCACTATCAACAGAGTTAGTTGCTAAATCGGTAATAGATAAAGGCTCAAGTTTTATTCATTCAGAATTAGTGAGCGCACATAAAGGACAAACTCAATACTCCATTGAAGTACCTCAACATATTGATAATATTACATTAGAGTCGATTTATTACGCATTTAAAAAACAGCATGAAGCGATTATTATTGCCGTACATCAGCGTGATAAAAAATGTGAGGTTAATCCTAGTTTAACAACGGTACTCATGGCTGGGGATATTGTTTATTATATTGCGGATGAACGTATTGTTGATTTAACGTGGTAGATACTTCTTCAAGATAAGCCCTATCATCACTGTGCTGCTAGTAACTCATCTTTTATACAAACAAAATGCTAATATTATTAATAAGCTTGTGATTTTTGGGCTGAATCACAACGCCTCTCGGTAACAATAAACTCACTATAATCATATGCCATTAGATTTATATAATGATTTTTACCTGCTAGTATGAGACTTATTGGTTATTAGTTTTATAGATGAAAAACAAAAGGATTTGTTATGGGGAAGTATATATGTTTGTTGCTTATAACATTATCATTTAGTGCTAAGGGTAATGATATTAGTGCGCCTTTTGGATTTGAGTGGGGGCAATCTTACCAACAGATAGGCAAAAAGGTGAAATTAACGGGCTGCTCAACGAGAAAACATTTAATGGTGTGTGAAACGACTAAGCCCATTAAAAAAGTTTCTTATGGTGAACGGTATATGGTTGTGATCGATAATAAGTATGGTCTTCAAAAGATAATATTAGTGAGTGAAAATATTAATAGCGATATTATGGGTATCGAAGGAAAGGCTTTATATAATAAAGTTAAACACAGCTTAACAACAAAATATAATATTCCTCAAAAGGATGAGTATTTAGAAGAAAGAGACTTTAAATATCAGGATGAATTTTATAAATGTTTGAAGTCTGAAATTTGTGGTCAGTGGTTATCATTTTGGAAAGCTAAAGATGGAAGCAGTGCTTTAATTGAGTTAAAGGGCTTATCCGGTGGAAAAGGCTATTTGATGTTGACGTATCAATCAAACAAATGGGAACAGATCATTAAGCTCGTAAGTAAAGAAAATAAAAAATCAGATCATGACGCATTATAAGATGAAAATGTCAGTGTTCATTGGTTAAACCAAGCAATTGTTAGTTTAATACGATCATAATATAAAAAATAGAATAAAATACGTGGCATTAATCACCTTTTTCAGTACGTTTTTTGATTGAAAAACGTATTAATTTAACGTTAAAATAATGAGCGTTAAGTTGCATAATTGCTATCGCTATAAATGTGACCATAGCTTAACGATGACAGTAAGGATACCGGATTCAAATTGAACTTGAGCCGAAGTTAGTGTCATTACATGGATATTAATCATAAGGAAATGACGATGCAGTGGGATGATGTAAATGGTCCGAGATCTTTCTTTGGTAAGGCGCCGGTTGATATTTATAAACCTATTGAGATAGGAGAAACCGCAAAATTACGCTCAAATAGGTATGAAATCAAAGTGAAAATTGTTGATTGTCAGTCTGAGTTTATGAAGGGAGAGGTGATTGAAGTTGGTTCGGATATCGAGCTAGAAGCCCTTGTTCATGGCGATATGGTTGATTTTACATCTCAAAACATTGTGACGTTATATCGTAATTCGTAAAATATAAATCATCTCAACTGACTGCAATGGTTATGTCTGAGGTGATTTTTAGTATTGTTAACCGTTGTTAAGGATAAAGCTATTGGTAGGTATAAGTAAATCAGGTGCTGAACGTTATGGAAGAATGTTTGCACAATTGACGGATGATTCATGGCTTTTTGGTGCAATGGTGACGCTGGTTTTCTTGGTGATGACGATATGCCTAAGTTATAGCATTATTTTTTATCTTCCTCTTTATCAACCAACCGCCGAATCAGTTATCGCAGTAATGACGACGTTAAGGCCACTGATGTTTGTGTTTCCTGTTATTACGGCAGGATTAACTTTTATTGCTGGTTTTAGGGCTGTTACATCGTTCTTAAATAGGAAAAAAGCATAATAATATAGCAACAACAGCTAGTTGAAATATGATTATTTACTCGTTTTGCTATTAATTTATGTCTTGAGGGAGTTAAAGTCACGTTCAAGAATGGTGAAACACGCAATATATCGTTCTACCGTGATCTTAAAAAGAATCAAGCAACGAGTTGGCGCAAATTTTCATACAAACGCTGCGTGAAGAAGCTAGAAGTCTTTGGTCATTCAGATGGCATACGTGCCGATGTTAAAGTATTTGGTCGTTAAAAATAAGGCTAAAGATTAAATAGAACGCTATTTATCGTCCATAGATAGCGTTTTTGATTATTTTCATATATTAGTTGTTTACTCCTCTTTTTATCTGCATGTCATTCAGAACGGTATTTTTACATTTTTAAGGTTTTGAACATCTTTAATGCGGCTGTATGCTTAGTGACAAAGTATTTATAGTTATTTTATTTTTGTAAGTTAAAAGAAATCTTATATATTTATTAAGTACAACAGTACTATCAATAGCAATATGGCTGTTATAGAAAATTAAATATGCAATAAAAGTATGCTTTTTCTACAGTTGTGTGCAGTAAGATTCGGCTTATATTAATATTCCAATAATATGCGCAATTAAATTTAAATAAATTAATGAGTTATAAGGATAAATCTTTATGAATGACACACCTAAGCGTGCTTTAGTTGTTGAAGGTGGGGCTATGCGTGGTATTTTTGCTACGGGTGTTCTTGATGCTTTTCTTGAAAAAGATTATAACCCGTTCGACTTTACGATTGGTGTTTCAGCTGGCTCAATGGTGTTAATGGGGTATTTGTGTAAAAACCATAAGCGTAATTATCATGTGATCACTGAATATGCGCGCAGTAAGTCATTTATTAATTATGTCCGGTTTGCTAAAGGTGGCAACCTCATCGATATTGATTGGCTATGGTCTGAAAGTATTAATAATTTACCATTAGAAATTGATAAATATGAAAGCCAAGGGATCCCCTTGTTTGCCACCACAACAAATATTGCAACCGGGGATGCTGATTATATTGAAGTTAAACGTGATAATTTACAAAGTTTGATGACTGCAACATGTGCCTTACCGATTGTTTACCGTAATTTTCCAAAAGTTGACGGGGTTGCTATGAGCGATGGTGGCATTGCTGATCCTATCCCTGTTATTGAAGCTTATCGTCGTGGTGCGCGTGATATTACCGTTGTTTTGTCTCATGCCCAGGCAAATTTTGTGCATAGTCATCAAGTCCCTTGGTTAACACGTAAAATATTTAAAACTACGCCCGTTTTTGGTCAAGAATTTTTAACCAAAGAGTCTCGTTATAATAAGGCGTTGTATTTTATCCGTAATCCTCCTGCTGATTGTCGTATTACCGCAATTGTTCCGAATAAAGACTTTTTAATTAAGCGCTTAACGCGTGATGTAAATAAATTGAATGCAGGTTATGAACTTGGACGTCAAGCTGGGTTGAAGGCGATGAGTGATAGTTTGAAATAGCATTTATTGTGGTATTAGTGGCGTGATATTAAAAATGAGTTTGGAAAATCAATGGTGATGTATGGGTTTTCCTTCTAGTCATGAAAGAGTATGGTGTGAGTCAGAGATTTTACTGTTTTAGGAAAATAACATGAGCATTATTGATGCTGCGGAAAAACGCTATTCAACCAAAGTTTTTGATCCCTCACGTAAGCTAAATAATGAGCAATTACAACAAATAAAGGCATTGATTCGATTAAGTGCTTCTAGTGTCAATTCACAGCCTTGGCATGTTATTGTCGCCGCAACAGATGAAGCAAAGCAGCGTATAGCAAAAGCCGCTGAAGGGTCTTATGTATTTAATAAACCTAAAATAGTCGATGCGTCACATGTATTAGTTTTTTGTTCAAAAACAACGATAGACGATGATTATTTGAATGATTTATTAGCATGTGAACAGCAAGATGGTCGTTTTTTAAATGAACAATCAAAACAACGTATGCTTGATGGACGTAACTTTTTTGTTGATTTACATCGTAAGACATTAGACGACGCTGATCATTGGATGCAAAAGCAAGTCTATCTTAACATCGGTTCATTGTTATTAGGTGTTGCTGCGATGGGCATTGATGCTGTGCCGATTGAAGGTTTTGATCGTGATATTTTAGATAAAGAGTTTGACCTTAATAAGCAAGGCTTTACGAGCTTAGTGGTCGTGCCTGTTGGCTATCATAGTGCTGATGATTTTAATGCTGATGTGCCGAAATCACGTTGGTCTGATGAGAAAATTTTTACGGAGTGTTAACCCATGATCTATTTATTAGCAGAAATTAAAGCGAATCCTAATTGTATTGAAAAAGCTAAATCGTTATTAGAATCGCTTATTGCACCGACGCATTTAGAAGCAGGTTGTGAAAGTTACCAGTTGTTTGCTGATCAAAATGTAGAAGGTTTGTTTGTTATGCAAGAAGTGTGGCATTCACAAGCACACCTTGATGCGCATTTAGAAAGTGCACATTTTCTTAATTTTTTAACCACAGCTGATGAATATAAATTATTTGAATCTGTGAAATTACGTCCAATGAATTTGGTTGGATAATTTAACGTTACATAATGATGTAATGCTAAAGCTAAATAAAAGCCACTGTTAGCCTTTGTTTTAACGACAAAGACCCACGGTGGCTTTTTTATTGGTGCTTTATTGATGTTTTAGATAGAGTTAAGCACTAATTGGATGTAATCCACTGATGATTAATTTCTTATCAACATGATAGTCGGTCGCATAATGGCGTAATTTACAGTTATTGCCATCGTGACAACCACAGCTGAGACAACGTTTCGCTTCATCAATAGCTACTTGATCGGCATAACCTTTTTCGACTTCATTAAAGCTCAAATGACGTTCACCAACGTTAAGTTCAGCCATTTTATTACGCATTACTTGCTTTAATGCATGTTCAAGCTCTGTTTCAATATCCGTTGCGTTATTACCTGCAAGTAATGAACGCATCACATTTTTGAGCTTGTTAATATGATCAGGACGAATTAAATGCCCACGGGTAACATTGCGCTCACGGAATGACTCGGTATAGAGCTTTTCCATGTTGCCGCCAAATTGGCTATCGATAGCTTGCGCTGCTTTACGGCCATCGGCAATCGCTTCGATGGCTGTTGCAGGACCGCGACGAAAATCACCAATACCAAAAATCTTATCGACACCGGAATACATTGTCTGTTCATCAGTATCAAGCGTGTTCCAACGACTCATTGGCAACTCAATGGTATCGCTATCTAAAAAGCGCGTATCTGTTTTTTGTGATACAGCCGCGATAACGGTATCAAACTCAGCATAGATATATTCGCCAGTTGCTTTAGGAGAACAACGACCTGATGCATCAGGTTCACCTAGTGCCATCGTTTCTAATTTCACTTGGCAAATACGGCCAGTTTCATCAGCAATATTTTCAACGGGATTGGTTAGAAATAAGAAATTAACCCCTTCATGTTCTGCTTCTTCAATTTCATATAATTCAGCGGGCATTTCATCACGCGTTCGACGATAGATAAGGGTTGTATGAGCACCTAAACGTAATGCTGTTCGTGCACAGTCAATCGCTGTATTTCCGCCGCCTATAACCGCCACTTTTTTACCAATAGTGTATTGCTTATCAAGTATTTGATCTTTTAAGAAGTCGACACCAAGATAATGTCCATTAAGATCTGTGCCTTGATAACGCATTTCACTAGCAAGTGAAGCTCCTACGGCTAAGCATACCGCATCATAGTCGTGTTGCAGTGACGATAAGCTAAAATCCGTCCCCAGTTTTTTATTGGTTTCAATCGCCATACCATTACGGCACATGATGTCAATTTCTTGATCTAACACATCTTTAGGTAAGCGATATTCTGGAATACCGTAGCGTAGCCAACCACCGGCTTGAGGCATGGATTCAAAGACAGTGACGTTGTAACCTTCATTACTTAGGAAATAGCCACAACTTAAGCCACCAGGACCTGCGCCAACAATCGCAATCCGCTGTGGTTTGGTTGGTTTTTTGGTTGGGGTATAAGCATGTAATGATGCCAAATCAATGTCTGCGGCATAGCGTTTGATTTGTCGAATCGCAATCGAACCATCAACTAATTTACGCTGACATTTTGCTTCACAAAAAGCGGGACATACTCGACCAATAGACAGTGGCATCGGTAGTGTTTTCTTTATGATTTCAATGGCTTTTTGAGGCTGATTAGTGGCAATAAAATAAAGGTAAGCTTGGATATCAACATCGGCTGGGCAAGCTACTTGGCAAGGCGGAACACTACAGCTGATATTGGGTGCAGATAAGATGTTTTCGAGGGCGTGTTTACGACGCTGGATTAAAGCGGCAGACGTTGTTGTAACCACCATACCTTCTGAGGGATGTACACGACAGGCTTTTACTGTGCCACGATGTTCAATTTCAACATCACATAAATCACAGTTATGTTGAAAGCCATCAATGTTACATAATGATGGAATAGTAATGCCACATTGTTGTGCAGCTTTGAGCAAGGTTAGACTTTTATTTACCTTGAATGTGTTGCCGTTAATAATGATATTTACCATTAATAGTCTCTATTCTTTTTATCTACTGAGATCAAAGCAGTATTGATATCGTTAGTGTGTCTCAGTGATTTTTAATTATTTTATGAATTACCTAAAAGGCTACATCCGTATAAGCCAAAGATACGAATTGCTTATAAAAAGCAGAGGTTAGACGTATTAAAGTGTCTGTTATATATTCTTAATACAATGTGACGGCATAATAGCACGATACCATTTAGGTATAAAGAGGGTGTTGTTGTAATAAATATTGATTTTTTAATTTTAAAATCAAGCAATTAAAAAAAGTAAGCGTTTGCGTTATCATGTTTTAATGTGGATTTAATTTGTGTGGTACTCGGTGAGTAATAAGGAAAATGACTATTTATTCTAGGCTGTTTTTGGCTTAGTCATTGTTGGTGATGTCTTGATAGTATAATCTAGAGCCCACGCAAGGGGAGCATAATGTCAAAAAGCATATTTCTATTACGTCATGGTCAAACAGTTTTTAATGCACAGCAGCGCTTACAAGGACATTGTAATTCTGATTTAACGGATTTAGGACAACAGCAAGCATTAGCTATTGGTTTATCATTAAAAAATAAATTAGCCAATAAACGCCAATGGACTATTTATTCAAGTCCTTTAGGTCGTGCGATTCAAACCGCTGAAATTGTGGCTAATCAAATAGGTATTGATCCTAGTCAAATTGTGAAAGATGTACGCCTACAAGAATTTTGTTTAGGTGATTGGGAACAAACTTATATTCCTGATATTAAAGAAAAACAACCACGTCTTTGCGATCAACGTGATTGGTATTTAATGGCGCCGAATGCGGAGTCATATTACGCAGTTAAAGATCGCATTGAAGATTTTTTAGCAGATATCTCTGTTTCTGATAATGCGATTATTATTTCACACGGTTTAACCGGTGCTGTTTTTCGCGGTGTATATGTAGGAATGACTTATAATGAGGTGTTTTCTCAAGATCTACCTCAAAATGCTTATTTCTTATTAGCGAATGATAAAATCAGTCGTATTCAGTGTGATATTGAACCCGCGGTGACGTTAGCTGTTTAATGCATTATTACAGCAAACTAATAGTAACGTTTTATCTATAAATAAAATTTATCTTTTCTTTCGACTGAAAGTATAATAAAACATACTTTATGTAACGAATTTATGCTTATGTTCATAGTCTGTTCATTTATAGAGCATTATTATTTAACTCGATAATAAAAGTATTGAATTGATGTTTGCATAAGCAGACTTATCAGGTACACAATAAACGTTAGGATAACTTAACGGCCTGATTGATAAGATTTTAGAGAGGCGTGTTCATGAAAAATTTATTTACTGGCTTTTTTGCTGTTGTAATCGGTTTATTTGCAGTTTCTTTTGCTGCCATTATGGCATTGTTTCTTGGTATTGCAGCGATGATTGCGAAGCCATTTATTAAGCGTAAACTTGCTGCCGAAGGTATGCAATTTGAAGAAAAGAACTTTACAGAAGGCTTTGCTGGCCAAGATGAAACCATGAACAGTGTGTTCCGCCAGCAGCGTCAAACCACAGCCAATGTAATTGATGGTGAATGTGAAGATGTGACGAGTCGAAAATTCTAAGCGACTTAATCACCACAACTAATAATAAAAACGCCTAGTAATGCTGGATTCAAGCAATAAGTACTAGGCGTTTTGATATGTATTTTTGGTAATGGTTATTGAACGTTGTAGGCTTTTGCTTTAACCATATTACGGTATTGAGAAGGGGTAATATCAAATTCCTTTTGAAACCGAGTTGAAAAATGATACGCATCTTTATATCCCACCTGTTCTGACACATCTGATAATGACATTCCAAAATCACGTAATAATTCTTTAGCTGTTTCCATTCTTATTTTGCGCAGATATTGATGTGGTGCTTGGCCAACTTGATCTTTGAATTTACGATTAAAGCTGCGTAAAGGTAACCCACAATGTTGGGCTATTTGCTGAGTGGTTAAGGGTTGGGCCATGTAGCGTTGCATCCAATCTTGTGCGAGGGCAATCGATTCATCAAATTGCACTTGGCCGCCAATTTCATAAAAAGGCTGATGACCCGATTTACTGATCTCATGACCATAATGGGTTTCTATCGTGTTAGCGATTTTTTGACCATAATATTTAGTGATTAAATACAGCACCATTTCTGTTTGTGAGTTAATACTTTCAGTGCAATAAAGCCCGTTAGCTGACGTAATAGAGGCTTGACGATTAAGTTTTATCTGTGGGTAACGCTGTGAGAATTTGTCATAAAAATACCAATGGGTCGTTGCTGTTTGATGGTTTAGTAATCCCGTTTCAGCTAGCCAAGTGACGCCAGTGCCTGTTGCAATAATTTGAGCGCCATTATGATATTGTTTAATTAACCAAGGCGGTATTTCGGGGTGTTTTGACAGTGCAGATATTGGGTTGCCCCACATTGGTGGCACAATAATAATGTCAAAATTTGCAGGGTCTTCAAATGTGATATCAGGCTGAATGCGAATACCTGCGGTTAAGTTTGGCGATGTGAGTGTTGGAGCAATGAGCTTAATATCGAAGGGAGACTGTCGTTGAGTTTTACGATCACGAAGGCTGGCGGCACTGGTTAACATTTCAGCACTTAATGAAATACCCGTAATTAATGCTCTATGAAAAAGTATAAAACCCACTTTCATTATTCTACCTCTGACAATAATTGTGCATAAAACACACATCATTGTAATGTTTTCACACCTTTGGCTGAAATGTCAGTGATTTTGGCACAAATATAGAGTGAATCACAGGTTAATACTGATATTCTGATTCAAACGGTGTATTAAATCGATCTCAGGATATTAAAATGGCAAAATTACCGCTAATTGTTGGTTTGGGGGGCATTAATGCCGCTGGTCGTAGTTCTGGCTTTCATAGCTACAAACTTATGATTGCTGATGTGCTATCTGAAGATGTAATGCAATCAACATGGCAAGATCTCGCTCGGCGTATGGGATTAAGTGATAATGACGCTATTACCAAAGATATTATTACTGCCATTAAAGCGGGCACTTGTGTGCGCCGTATTGATTCGTTTGATCCTGATAATTTGCTATATCAATATAAAGCGAATTTAAATTCAGCCGATGATCAGATCACGTTTACGTTACGTAAATCGAAATTACCGAATCATATTCCAACTAACTGGCAAGTTGATATTCAAGGTGCAAAAGCCGTTATTACCGTAACAGGTAACCTTGATGCGCTAGTTGAAGGCCGTGTTGCTTTTCCTGTTTCTAGTGGCGGTAATATTCCAACCGGATTCGATCCTAGCAAGTTATATAACTCTCGTTTTCATCCCCGCGGTTTGTCGTTAACAATATATGGTGCTTCAGATGCCCTTAATTCACTCGGTTTTGAGTGGGATGAAGTCCTCCGTCATATTAAACCTGATCAAGTGTCTGTGTATGCAGGCAGTGGCTTAGCGCAAATTGATGATAACTCGCTAGGTGGCATGATTGCAGCTCATCTTACCGGTGGTCGTGTTAGTTCTAAGATGATGGCGCTATCGTTAGCTGAAATGCCCGCTGATTTTATTAATGGCTATGTTATTAATAGTGTTGGCACAACAGGCACTAATATGGGAGCGTGTGCGACGTTCTTATATAACCTTCGTCAAGGTATGTCTGATATTCAGCAGGGCAAATCCAAGGTGGTGATTGTTGGTAACGCAGAAGCACCTGTTGTCCCTGAAATCATGGAAGGCTTTCGTGTGATGGGTGCATTGGCAGAAGATGAACAATTAAAAGCCCTTGATGGCAGTGACAGTGTTGATAACCGTCGTGCTTGTCGTCCATTTTCATCGAATGCAGGTTTCACCATGGCGGAATCTGCGCAATTTGTGGTGCTAATGGATGATGAACTGGCACTTGAGTTAGGGGCTAACATTTATGGCTCGGTGGCTGATGTGTTTGTTAATGCTGATGCCAATAAAAAGTCGATTTCAGCCCCTGGTGTGGGTAACTATGTCACCGTCGCAAAAGCAGCGGCATTGGCAAAAGCGATCCTTGGTGAAGAGGGCGTAAAGCAAACATTTGTTCAAGCCCACGGTACAGGCACACCGCAAAACCGCGTGACTGAAAGTCATATCCTTAACGAAGTGGCAAAAACATTTGGTATTGAAAGCTGGCCTGTCGCAGCAATTAAATCGTATGTGGGTCATTCAATGAGTGCAGCCGCGGGCGATCAGCTTGTGGCTTCATTAGGCGTATGGCAGTACGGTTGGCTTCCTGGCATTAATACCATTGATCATATTGCTGATGATGTGCATAGCTCAAATCTTAATATATTAACTGAGCACACCTTTGCGGGTGAATACGGACAAGATTACAAGGCCGTTATTCTGAATGCCAAAGGTTTTGGTGGTAATAATGCATCAGGGCTAGTGTTATCTCCTCAACAAACTGTCGCAATGTTAACGGCGAAATACGGCTGTGATGCAATGGCGGCTTATCAGGTGCGTAATCAGGCAATTAAAGCGGTTACAGCAGACAATGATACTAACGCTTGTCAGGGGCAAGAGACCATTCGTTATCAGTTTGGTGAGGCAGTTATGGATGAGCATTCAGTTACCATTACACCTGATGCGATTAAACTGTCTGAGTTTGAACACGCGATTGTACTTGATAGTGTGAACCCTTACGCAGATTACAACTAGAATGAAATAAGCAATAAAAAAGCAGGTTATCGACGACCTGCTTTTTATTATGATGAAAAATGAATAATAAGGATTATAGGTTTGTGACTAGAAAAAAAGTGGTAGCTATATGGGTGGGTGTTGTCAGTTTACTGGCTGCGTCTACATCGGCTTATAGTGCGACATGTGCCAATCATGGTGATGTTTTACCATTGTGGAATAATAGTGCTAGCCGTAGTGCGATTACCCAGTTTGTCAGTGAAGTAACAACGACAGGTAATCCTGATTATGTTAAGCCCACTGCACGTATTGCCGTCATCGATAACGATGGGACCTTGTGGCCTGAAAAGCCAACTTATACGCAGTTTTTGTTTGCCTTCAGTCAAATTAAGCATGAAAGTGCGCAGCATCCTGAGTGGAAAACAGAAACACCGTATAAGTGGGTACTCGATAACAATACCAAAGCTATTTTTGCGAAAGGTTGGGGGGCATTACTGCCTATTTTAGCCACCTCACAAGCAGGATTAACGCCAGATCAATATAATAAAGATGTTTTGAATTGGCTTTCAACTGCGCAATCACCACGTTTTAAACGTCCATATACCGATTTAGTGTATCAACCGATGATTGAGTTGATTGATTATCTTCATGCGCATAAGTTTAAGGTATTTATCGTAACGGGTGCGGGTGGCGCATTTATCAAACCGTGGAGTGAGGCTATTTATCATATTCCGGCTGAAAATGTGATTGGTACTGCGTTTGGTTATACTTATAAAAACGGTACATTAATTAAGAATGATAAGCTGGTGTACATTGATGACGGCCCACAAAAAGCGATTAATATTGCGACAATCATTGGTAAGCGTCCTATTCTCGCTGTTGGTAACTCGACCGGTGATAAAGCGATGCTGTCATGGACAACTTCTCAAAAAGGCGCAAGTTTAGGGATGTTGATCCATCACACCGATGCCGAACGTGAATGGCAATATGGTGCAGATTCTTTTGAAGGTAAATTTACCCCAGCATTGATGCAAGCAGCAAAACAACATCATTGGCAAGTGGTTAATATGAAAAAAGATTGGTGTCAAATATTTCCAACCAAAGCTGAACGTCGCGCGTTGTAGCTAGCTAGATGGTTGGTGATGTAAGGCAAAGTTATCGTTAACGCTTGATGGTTAATACTTACCGTTAAAACGCTATCGTAAATATGCAATAAAAAAGCCGAATAAGATATTGATCTTAGTCGGCTTTTTAATGGTGTTACTGTTATCCTACTCTTATTATTACGCTTTTGTTGCTGCTACAGGTTTAAGATCCAGTACATGTAATACACGCTCTGGTGTACCTTCCCATATCATCGGACGTCCTTTCGGGTTTGCTTCATTCCACCATCCAGTAAAGCGCTTGGTGTTATATTGATAGAAGTTAGGCCCCGATAAAATAGGTATAGTCACCATATTTTCAGCTAACAATGCCTGTATTTTGTGAGCGATTGTCATTTGCTGATCGTGTTTATCGGTTTGGTAAAAACTATCAAGCAAGGTGTCTAATTCTGCATTTTTCCAAAAGTGCATCGCAAAACGAGGCATACCATCTTTCTTTTGATAACGAGAGTGGTAGGCTGATTCCCAGTATTTATGCGGGCTCGCGCCATGGAAATAATTGGTATAAGCAATGTCATAATCAGCGGTGATCATCGCTTGGTTATAAACAGAGAAGTCAGGAGTACGCGCTTGGGTTTTAATCCCTATCGCATTTATTTGTTCCGAGGCCAGTAACACAATATTATTGAAATCTGTCCAGCCGTTAGGTGATTGTATTTCTAACGTCAGTTTTTTACCGCTTGGTGTTTCAACAAAGCCATCGCCATCTTTATCAATAAAGCCTGCTTTTTTCAGTAATGCTTTGGCCTCTTTGACGTTATAGGTCATATAAGGCTTATATTTTTCGTGGGTTTTTTTATCTGACCACGATTCAAAACCATAACCAAGACCTGAAGCAAAATCATTCACTTTACCGTTGCCATAGATAGCAATGTCAATGATTTCTTGGCGGTTTAAACTCATTGAAAAAGCCCGTCTGAAGTCTACGTTTTCAAGTGCTTCTTTTTTAGCGGGATCATTGGAATTAAAGTTCAGTACAAAAGATTGCGTTCCTGCTGGTGGATACCAATAACCATGATTCTTTGAGGCATCGACAAAAACACGATCAATATCAGGTACAAATGAACCCGCCCAATCAATTTCTGAGTTGATTAAATCTGCTAATACTTGATCATTATGATTTTTTTGTGGAATGCGTAAACAGTCTACTTTTAAGTTGCTGTTATCCCAGTAATTAGGGTTACGGCACTGGGTAAAGAGGGTTGAAGTAAAGCGTTCAATTTCTGTAAATGGTCCCGTACCGACTGGGTTTTCATTGGTAAAGGTCTCTGGTTTTTCTATTTTGCTCCAGATATGCTGCGGCACAATGGGAATACTAACAACATCATTCACAAGGCTAGTATTGACTTCATTAAAGGTAAACGTAATAACATAATCATTATTTTTTTCTATTTTAGTTATACGCTTTGCGATCCCTCGATCATCTAATGCACTGTTTTCTTTTATCATATTAAAAGTATAAAGAATATCATCAGCAGTGAATTGCTCACCATCCGACCATTTAACATCATTTCTAAGATCAAACGTTAATGATAGTAAATCATCACTGACAGTATAATTTTTGGCGAGACGAAATACAGGGATATTGCCTTTCAGCTCATTAAATATAACCAAAGGTTCATAAATAAAATCACGGGCGGTGTGTAACCGAGAATTAATAAACGGATTAAAATTTCGAATTAACTGTGGGTTGTGATTTGGAATAATGGTTAAGTATGATTTTTCATCAGCTTGTTCATTAGCTAATGTATGAGTAGAAATACTGGATAGCAGAGCAATAAATATTAACGAAAATCGCATATATACCTCAAACAAAGTTAAATAATATCAAGCAATAAAATAATTTTGTGGGGATATTAAACGGTGTATTTTCTTACTATTCAATAAGATAAAGTTATTATTGATAGTGGATTAAAAGAGAGAGGCAAGAAAGTGGTGTTGTTAGATCATCAGTGATAATTCATTTTATGAAACAAATCATGTTTTATAGATATTTGTGTTTGTAAGGTTGGTAATAAAACAGATAAAGCCATGATTAACAAGATGATGAGGTATATTAATAAATAATAGTATGTTGCAGATAATCGCGATTAATTATTGGGTTTTGTCACAAAAAAGCTTCGACAGTGATCCACTATCGAAGCTCTATTATTGAATCATGCGTTGAAAATTACTTTTTCAAGCGAGTGATTTTGGTTGCTTTGCTGCTAATTGCGTTACGTAAACGAGCACGACGTTCAGCGGCTGATTGATCTTGAGTCGGGTTGTTTTGACGACCCGCACGATCACGGTAAGCGGCTTTAGTGTTCATTCGTACAACTAATGCTTCACGGCTCTTTGGCTCGTAACCTTCCAATTGTACGCGGTGAATACGTTGATTAATCAAACGCTCGATTTGAACTAAAGTCAGTTCTTCTTCACGGCTAACGAATGAAATAGCGTTACCTTTTTGTCCTGCACGACCAGTACGACCAATACGGTGTACGTAATCTTCAGCAAGGAATGGCATGTCGTAGTTAACAACATACGGTAAGTTTTGAATGTCTAAACCACGTGCAGCAACTTCCGTCGCAATCATTACACGTGCTTTACCTTCTTTAAACTCTTCTAATGCACGACGACGAGCACTTTGTGCTTTATCACCATGGCAAAGAACCGCTTTAATGCCATCAAGCTTGAGTTCTGCAACAAGTTGATTCGCTGTTTCTTTGTAGTTAACAAAAACTAACACTTGTGGCCAGTTTTTCTTACCAATTAATTCAGACAGCATTTCACGTTTACGTTCTTGATCAACAGGATACACGACGTGAGAAACCGTTGCGGCTGTGCTGTTTTCTGGTGTTACAGTAATACGCTGTGGTTTACGTAGAATATCAGCCGCTAATGCATTCATCTGCGCAGAAGAGGTTGCAGAGAACAACATTGTTTGTGGCTTAGTGCGAATGTCTTCTAGAATGACGCGGATAGCACCAATAAAGCCCATATCAAGCATACGGTCAGCTTCATCAAAGACTAGAAATTCTAGGTTCGCTAATGAAATGTTCTTTTGTTCTATATGCTCAATTAAACGACCAGGCGTTGCAACAAGAATATCAACACCTTTCTCTAGGCGTCTTTCTTGAGATGACATCTTTTTACCACCAAAAATAGCGGCACAGTTAATGTTGGTGTACTTAGCGTACTCGTTGATGTTAACTGAGATTTGTTCTGCAAGCTCACGGGTTGGCGCAAGAATTAATGCACGAACGTTAAAACGGCTTTTTGTTACTGGCTTATCCAATAACTTTTGAATAATAGGTAATGAAAAGGCAGCTGTTTTGTCTGTACCTGTTTGCGCCAATGCTAAAATATCAGCACCACGTCGTGCTTGAGGAATTGCTTGTTGCTGAATTGGGGTTAATTTCTCGTAACCAATTTCGGTTAACGCTTTAACAAGCTCTGGAGAAAAACCTTGAGATAAAAATGACATGCTGTGTTCCTAAACTGTCGGCCTATGCCGATTACATTCATAAACTAACGATTAAGATAAGCTTATGAATGTAATCTGCGAATAAAATGACCGCATATTATAGTTGATTGTAAGTTATTGCGCTACCGTATCCTGAGTTAACATAAACCCCGCATTACGCGGGGTTTAAAGAATAACTGAGTTCAGCCTAAAGCTTACTTAAATTCAGCTTTGCGCATGCGGTTCAATACTGCCATAACCTCAATAACACGAGGTTTAGCCATTTCACCATATTTAGGCATCATATCAGCCCAGTTATCGTGCAACATATTGGCAAACGCACGCGTAGGATTTTTTTCCCAGCCTTTAGTTTGCGCAAGTTGGAACCATAGGTAACCAATAGCTAATAGTTGGCTAGAGTGAGCAATTTGCTCTAGGGCTTTTAAGTCGATGTATTCACGGCCAAAACGTAATGATGTTTTGTCTTTAACTTGAATACGGAACTTGCCTTCCTCTAACATTGATTGTAATGCACTGCGGTTTATTTGACGTGTGCGAGGATGAACAATAACTTCTGTTCCTTCCTGCTTACGACGTGTTGGGTGAGATGCGACTACTGCTCGTGCTTTTTCTGTTACATCAACAGCATCATAGTTATGCATTTGAATAACAGTATCAGCCACATCAAGATAGTCACCAGAACCACCCATTACTAACATTACTGAGATGTTGTGTTGATCGCGTAGCAGTGCAATGCGGTCAACTAATGGGGTAATTGGCTCATCTTCTTTACAGATCAGTGCTTGCATACGCTCGTCACGGATCATGAAGTTAGACGCTGATGTATCTTCATCAATTAATAAGGCTTCAGCACCTGATTCAATTGATTCTTGTAACCAAGATGCTTGTGAGGTTGAACCTGACGCATTTTGGCTACTAAACGCGGTAGTGTCTTTACCCATTGGCAAATTGCTGATGTAAGGTGATAGATCAACATTGTGAACACAACGGCCATCTTCAGCACGAATTTTAGCTGCCGCATCGTTAGTTACGACATATTCACGACCATCGCCAGGAACATGATCATACACTGAACGTTCAATAGCACTCAGCAACGTTGATTTACCGTGGAAACCACCACCAACGATAAGCGTAATACCTTCCGGAATACCCATACCGCGGATTTTACCTTTATGAGGCGCTTCTAATTCTACCGCTAAGTTATCAGGACTCAGAAATGGAATTGCGTCTGTTAGTGGTAAATCACTATTACCCGCAATACGAGGTAATAAACTACCATCCGCAACAAAGGCTAATAGTTTGTGTTGTTTAAGTTGGCTACGTAACGCAACTTGATCTTCAACCGCTTCACAGTGACGTTGTAACTCATCCATTGGTAATTCGCGGGCGATAGTGGCACGACGGATCATCTTTGGTAAATAGAATGTCAGCAGGTTAAGGGTTTTTTTCGCAATAATAGTGCGGCCATCAGCTGGCATATTAATACGGAAACGTAATTCAATGCCTTCTTCATCAAACACAACAGATGTGCGATCAAGAATAGTTTGCCCTGGCATATCAATTAAAACGGCATTGTCTTGCTGTGATAAGTCAGCAAAGAAGCGTGCAATAAAATCACGAGCTGCACGTTGATAATCAGTCGATTTTTCACGTAGCCATTCGAGGTCAGTTAATGACCAAGCGCGACGAGCACGAACGCGAGAAGCTGGCGCAAAGGGATCCGACTGAACGGTATCGATAAAAAAGTCGAAATCAACAAAGTGATATTCACCGCGCATACTTGAATAGCTACGGTAGTTATGACGGTCAATTTTATGGAGTTTGGCTTCGAGTAATTGCATATCGCCCCGATATCGTTCGTTATTAAATACAGAGCGCGTAATGAGGTTGGCTCTGGTCGCTGGATATTACACTAAACACTGACTTTTAGCATGAAAACTTTATCTAGGTCACAAAAAACAGTCTTAAGAGTCGATTGTTTCAAAACGAATAAATGACAAAATGTAAAGTAATATTACAACAGCTTAAATTATGCGACAGTTAAATGATCGTTATGAAGCAAAGCATTTATTTGTTACCAAAAAAGAATGAAAGAGAGGTTTACTCCATTAATATGCTTACACAGGATAGTTATGCCTTGTATCTATATGTTTTTTGTTGTGTTTTTGATTGTAATAGATTAGTTATTTTTATATTTAAATATGGATATAGTTTAGAACACTAAAAAATTGCCTCTTTGAAGTGATTTTTAGCACTAAAAATGAAATTGTAAGTAAAAGTAAACTATTTTCGTCTTTTCTATTGGTCAATACTGGTTATCTTTGCTGTTATGATGCATTCTTAAAAGATAAAACAACAAAAATTCACATAAAACCAATAGTTTATTCCAAATTGGTATAATTGGTTTGTGTCGTGTAATCGTGATTATCAAGGTAAAAGATATGAATAAGCCACAGCTTAAAACCATTGCCGAAAACGCTTTTTTTTCAATGTTTCGTCGCAAAGCTGATGTGTGTGATATTCAGGAAACCTTTTATGGTTGGGTAGTTTTTCTTGCCTCAGGGAAGACGAAAATTGTAGTTAAATTTTCGCGTGAAGTAGGTCGCATTGGAAAAGAAGTCGCTAGTTTAGAGCAGTTACGAAAAATTGTGTCGTGTCCGGTGCCTGAAATTTATTTTTTTGGTCGAGAAGCTGGGTATGATTATATCGTTTTAGATTGGTTAGAAGGTGTCTCTGCACACCAATTACCTGAAGATTCTAAAGCGGTGATGACATTTAGAGAAGATTATACTGATATTTTATTAGCGTTACATGAGCATCAACACCCACAAGGGTTTGAGCTTTCAAATGGTCAATTTAGCCAACATTTAGGTTCCGCATTTGATGATTGGATGGGCAGTGTTTATCACTATTTAATGAGTTCAGGTTCGCCATTTAGCTCAAGGATAAAAGAAAAATTTGCAGATCTTTGGGACAATAGAACTAAAATTTTAGCGCCAATTGCTCATGAGCCATCATCTTTTGTACATGATGATTGTCATATCGCCAATGTGCTTTTTGATCCAACAACGTTTAAAGTGGCGGGATTATTAGACCCTTGTGATAGCGGTTTTAAGCATCGAGAATTGGACGTGATTCATTTATTTGATGTTCGCAGTGATTTACATATCGCCGAACGCTATCTTGAAAAAAGTCACTTAGATGATGGCTTTGAAGAACGTCGTCATTTCTTTAGTTTGTGGGATGATGCGAAACATAGTCGCAATATGGGCTGGTATAATGAACAATGGCTAACAAATAAGTTTTCATTATATGAGTCGGTGGCACAATAATAATCTACATTGGCGTTATGCTATTCTTGGGCAGAATGTGAAACTACGTATTATGGTTAGTTATAACTTGTAAAAAGTAAGGGAAGATTTGATTTATGAAGAAAACGGCAGTAGGTTTATTAACGTTATTTCTTTTTGGGTGTGCACAGCAATTACCCGTAAAAAATGATCACCAAGTGGTCGCTTCTGTGCCCAATCCGACGATTAAACCATTGGCGTTTACACCTATGGTGACGGCTGATGAAATAAACGCAGCGGCAAAAGCACAGATGGCCGCAGCTGAAAAGAAAGTGTCTAAAATAAACAAGCAGACACCTGTAGTAACGGATAAAATTACAGCTTCAACAGCATCGATAAAATTGGCAGCAGTTCAGCATGAAAAAACAACCAAAACGAAAGATGGAATGCTAATTTTAGGTCATCATGAATGGGCGCTTATTTTATCAGGTAAAAAACATATCTCGGCTTATATTGATCCTAAATCATCAACTTCTCGAATTGGTGTGAAAAATCTAGTCGAATTTGAGCGTGATGGTGACAATTGGGTAAAATTTATCTTCCAAGGTAAAGAATATAAATACCCTGTGAAAGAATGGTCAAAGCCGGATGATAAAATTCGTTTACCGATGGTTTTACTGCGCACAAAATTGGGTGATCGTAATGATGAAGTTGAATATCAACTGATTGATGGTGGTAATGGTGTTGTTTTAGGTGAGAATTTTATGCGTGATGTTGCGACACAGAATAGCCAACGTAAATATATTCAGCCAAGAGCCAAATAAATCGAATTCAATTCTAAGATAATAATATAACAAACGGCATTCATCTTACTCAAGATCAATGCCGTTTTTCGTTGTAGGCCTGTTGATGCTACTCTGTAACGGTAATTTCGTAGCTACTGAATTTACGAATATTAATTACACCAGTATCAAATAATAAATATTGGCCTTTAATACCTTCAAGAATACCGCTGACAACGGGCTCTTTATCAAAATTGTGAGACGCTATTTTGGTTGGGAAATGATCAACAGGGTAATGTATATCAACAATATCATTATCTAAATATTCGATAGCATCGTCACCAAATTCAGCGGTTATTTCTGCCAGTCTTTGTTTTACTTCTGGCAATAATAATTGAGCTTGTTGGTGCAAATCGATATCTACATTGTTGCCTTTTAGCATGGTGCGCCAATTGGTTTTGTCTGCCACCATTTCAGCAATAGCGACTTCAACTAAGCCTGAGATTTGGCGTGTTTTTACTTTTAATACAGCCAATGCTTGCGTTGCACCTTGATCTATCCAGCGTGTAGGAAGCTGAGTATGACGAGTAATACCGACTTTTAGTGCCGAGGTGTTAGACAGATAAACATAGTGAGGCACCATGCAGTTATCTTCTCCCCATTGCGGCTCACGACAAGTTCCTTTTGCATAATGACAAGTTTCTGGCTTCATGATACACATATCACAACTTGCCAGCTTTTTCATACAAGGAAAGCAATGACCTTGTGAATAACTCTTCTTGGTTTTCTTGCCGCATGAACAGCAGAATATATTACCGGTATGAGTAAGGGTTAATTGCTTACCAATAAAAGGGTTCAGGTGAAGTTGTTGATCGCCAATAGGAAGGTAGTAATCGACAACCTCTCCAAGCGATGATTTCATTTTGCTGAGTGTACCTTGCATGCTCGTGCTCACAGTTTATTTTTGTTGTGAGTGTATCAGGGATTTATACTAACCCCTAAATATCTTAATAATTTACAGTATTAGATTACTCAGTTTTTGGTATGACTTTTAATTGAAGTGGTTGTGTTTTTTCTTGGGGTGAGAAAAAAATGCTTAATATTTTTTTTGGAATAAAGCTACGCATAGATAATTGGGCATATTCTTTATAATCATATAACCTGAATTTAGTTACAAATAAGAGGGATTTGTGATCAGAGCAGGGGGGAGCGGGGGTTATGGTATCAAGGGCAATCGGTTTTTTATTAATAGGTATACTAGATAATAATGCTAGATTTACTACTAGATTATTGTTGATAATCAGAGTGTTACTTTTTTTGTTTATTTTTAAGTGTTTATTGCTAAGGTAGTAATTATCATTGTGAATATAAATATTAGCAACGTTATTGTTTGCTTTTTTATAGCAATTGTTTTCTCTAGTATAAAAAGATATCAGGTACCCGGGTAAAAAATGTTGGAATTTATAACTTACCACCATGTTTTGCTCACTTGAACCTGAGTATAAGTCTTCAATGGATAACTTATCGTATTTTAAAAGTATTTTTAGAACATCGGCTGTTAGACGATAAGGTGTTTTTATTTCCATTGGTTGAAAGAAAAAAAGTACACCAAATTGGAATATCAAAATAGTAACGACGATAGAAAATGTTTTTAAGATAGGTCTAATACATTTAAATATCCAAAAATAGCTTATAATAAACACAATAATAGCTAATGCATATACTAAGGGGATCCCTATATAAACACCAGCCCCTGTTGACATATGACTAAGTATTATCGCCTCTGTAATAATGATACTTATGGATAAAAATAATGAAATAATAAATCGTTGAGTTTTATTCATGATGATGAATCCTATTCATTATTTAAAATAATCGAGTAATCATTTAAATTACTCATATTATATTAGTCATAAATAATGAATACCTCATAAATATAAAGCGATGAGCATATGGTGTAGGTTGTATCGTATAACAGCACTCGGTCTTCGATTTAAATAAAAAGAGTAAGCTTTATCTAAAACATCAGGATTAATACTATACTTTAAGTAGGGTATAAACGAGGGTGATGTCATATGAAAATGCTGATATTAGGATGGGTAAATAAGTATATTAATCTTGTAAGTAAGAAGAAGATATATAATTTATACAAATGAGTTATGTTTAATACGAATAGTAGTAGTAGTGAAAATTAGACATCCAAAATAATCAATATTTAGGGATGTCTACGTTGAGTGTCAATGCTGTAAGTGACGTGAGCTGTGCTTTTCTAGCTTTCTGAATAGTAATGATAAACTAAAGCATAATATAAAATAGACAGCGCCAACAATGAGCCAAATTTCAAAAATAAACCCAGAAGAATTAGCAATTTCAGAGCCGGTAAATGTCATTTCTTGTATAGAAATCAATGAAATAATTGATGAATCTTTTACTATAGAAATAAACTGTCCTGCAAGCGTTGGCACGATAGCAGTGAGTGCTTGTGGGAATATCACAAATCTAAACCGACTATATGTTGATAACCCGAGTGAGTCAGCAGCTTCCCATTGTCCTTTACTAATCGAATCAATACCCGATCGAATAATTTCAGCAATATAGGCCGCAGCAATAAGCCCCACACACAGAACCCCTGAAAATAAATTCTCCCACAAATTGCTGTGTCCAAATAACACTATCTGTAATACATTTTCTTGGCCGTTGTAATGGCGGAATAAATCACTTAAACCAAGTAATGGAATTAATTGATTTGAAATGAAAAAGTAAAAAATGAACACAAAAACAAGTGGTGGTATATTACGGACTAATTGAATGTAGCTACTAGCAATCAATTGGACTATTTTAAATGATGAACGATATGCAAGTGCGAGCAATAAACCAAATGTCGCAGCAAAAATCATTCCCCAGATACTCACTCGAATAGTGCTAATAATACCTTTGATAAAATAAGGTATACCGCCATCGTTACTACATGTAAATACAAGCTTCAATGCTTGATGCCAGTGCCAATTATAGTGGATGCCAACCGATGAACGGTAGGCTAACCAGCTAATAAAACAGCCAATAATGATAAGTAAAATAATATCGAGTTTATTCAACTTAAAATTAAAGCGGCGACCAACAGGCGGGGGAGAGCCCGCCTGTGGTACATTACTACATGACGTTTTAACTACAGTCATTATTATTTAGTCTCGTTAACCTGATCTTGCCATTTCATGGTTTTAAACCAGTATTGGTAACGACTATTTAACCAACCGTCTTCAGTACGAACTTGAATCCAGTTATTAAGGAAGTTAAGTAAGTTAAAATCACCCTGACGAATCGCAAAACCGGTTGAGTAGCGTGTTAATGGTTTCTTAAATGGCATAAATAAGCTATCTGGGTTTTTGATCACCATTTGTTCAGGTGTTGGGGTTGATGCTAGTGCAGCTTGAGCATTGCCATTAAGTACTTCTTGGAAAGCCTGTGTTTCATCATCAAATTGGCGCAACTTGGCTTTTGGGAATAATTTACGAGCAGTTTGAACAGGGTAAGCACCGCTACGAACAGCGATTGTTACACTACGTTTATTATAATCAGCAATTGTTGTCATTTTTGATGCAAGCTTTTTGTTAGCGACCATTTGCACTGCTGAGTAAGAATATGGATGAGTGAACAGAACACTCATATTACGCTGTGGTGTAATGGTTAAACCGCCAATGATGACATCAAACTTACCTGCGAGTAGTGCTGGGATAATACCATCCCAAGCGGTTGGAACAAATTCAATTTTCAAGCCAGCATCTGCTGCTAAACGTTTAGCGACATCGACTTCAAAACCAATTAAATCACCTTGTTTGTCACGCATTGCCCAAGGAACAAAGGTTGATAAGCCTACACGTAATGTACCGCTTTCTTTTATTTGTTGCAGAGCATTATTATCGTCTGCCGCAAAGGCATTGTTTGCCCCTAATAGGCAAGTAAAAACGGTAAGTAATACCGCAATAAAGCGTTTCATAGATTTCTCCATCGATGTGCGTATAAATTTAATGATTAGGAATAGTTAAACGGCGCTCTAGCCAAATAGCTAGTGCTGATAATGTTAAGGTTATACAAAGGTAAATTGCCGCTACAGTAAACCAAACTTCAAATGGCATTGCTGTATCTGAGACAATATTTCGTCCTTCTGTTGTCAAATCAAATATAGCCATAATACTGACAATAGAGGAGTTTTTTACTAAAGCCACTGCTTCATTTGTGAGCGGTGGAATGATTTTTCTAAACATTTGCGGAATAATAACAAAGCGGTAACTATCAATGCGTGATAATCCTAGGCTTTCGGCCGCTTCTCGTTGACCTCGTGGGATCCCTTTTAACCCAGCCCTGAAAATTTCAGCACTATAGGCACCTTGAAATAAAGACAGAGCTAAAATAGCGGTTGCTGTACGGTCGAGACCTAAGATAGGGCCAAAGACAAAATACAGTAGGTAAATTTGAACCAGTAATGGTGTGCTACGAACAACTTCAATATAGCCACGCGCAAGACACCGACCGACAATAGAATCTGACATTCGTAATAAAGCAGTAATCAAGCCGATAATAACCGTACAGACTAAACTGATAGCTGATATTTTTAGAGTGATTATTAAGCCGTCAATCAATTCACCACGGTACCAGTGACCATCTTCACAGAAGCACAAGTACTCAGTAATACGGTACCATTGCCAGTGATAATTCATTGCTTTCGCACCACTATTTAGTAGTAGCATTATAACTGAAGCAACGCAGATAATTTGTAATAGGGTAGCGATAACCTTAGGGATTCGAGATCGCATGTATTGGGTCATTATTTTGATCTCAATAGCTAAGAATATTTTTGAGAAATTGTTGTGTACGCTGGTGCTGGGGGTGATCAAATAATTGCGCTGGTGGCGCTATTTCAACAATTTCGCCTTGATCCATAAATACCACCCGATCAGCAACTTGACGGGCAAATCCCATTTCATGAGTCACACAGACCATGGTAATACCATCATCTGCGAGTTCCTTCATAACATCAAGAACTTCGCGAATCATTTCAGGATCAAGCGCTGATGTTGGTTCATCGAAAAGTAAAATACTTGGTTTCATACATAAAGATCGGGCAATCGCAACACGTTGTTGTTGTCCACCAGAGAGTTGTCCTGGGAATTTATCAGCTTGATGACCAATATGGACACGATCCAAAAAGTCACGAGCTAAGTGTTCAGCATCATCTTTAGACATTTTTAAAGTACGTCGAGGTGCTAATGTTAAGTTATCTAATACCGTCATATGTGGAAATAAATTGAAGTGCTGAAACACCATACCAACCTGACCTCGTATTGTATGAAGTTCTTTATGGTTTAATGAATGTCCCGCAACGGTGATTTCACCATGATCATATTTTTCCAAACCATTAATACAACGAATCAGTGTCGATTTTCCTGATCCTGATGGGCCGCAAATGACCAGTCTTTCACCTTTTTTTATTGAAAGGTTAACATTTTTTAACGCATGATAATTGCCGTACCATTTGTCAACGTTATTAAATGTGATTATATTTTTTTCAGACAACTCAGGATCCCTTAAATGTAATTGACATCTATTTGTATTATCTTTATTTCTTTTTTATGACAAAAGAATACATAATTATTGAAATAATATATTAACCGTTATCAATATTGGGTTATTAATCTATTTAGTTTGTGTATATATTTCAAAGTATCGTGGTTTTGTATAATAATTAACTCTAGAACTATACTTTACAGGCTTTTTATTCTCTCGTGTAACAATTATTTCGTGTTTTTAATTTTTTCTATTCATTATCTGCAATTTATATGCAGGATAGTACAATGTTTATAATGAAATGTCAGGATTCATTCAGATTTTGATTAAATAACAGTTTGCACTCTACGTTTTTACACGATAAGTTAAGTAAATGTTTCAGGTCAGATGATTATATGGTTATTTGTCTTTTCAGGCTGATTACTGTGTTAAAAGGAATTATAGGAAGTATTGTTATGCATAAAACGGATGATGTTCGTATCAGTGAAATTAAAGAACTTTTACCACCGATTGCTGTGTTAGAGAAATTCCCTGCGTCTAATAAAGCAGCTGAAACAGTTTATGAATCACGTCGATCTATTCATAACATTTTAAATGATGAAGATGATCGTTTATTAGTGATTGTTGGACCTTGTTCAATTCATGATCCTGTAGCGGCATTGGAATATGGAAAAAAACTAAAGCTATTAAGAGACGAACTCAAAGGCGAGCTTGAAATTGTGATGCGAGTTTACTTTGAAAAGCCACGTACAACGGTGGGTTGGAAAGGGCTAATTAACGACCCGTATATGGATAATAGCTTTCAACTTAATGATGGTTTACGTATTGGACGAAAACTATTAGCGGATCTTACTGATTTAGGCTTGCCAACGGCTGGTGAGTTTTTAGATATGATTACACCTCAATATATGGGTGATCTGATTAGTTGGGGAGCAATTGGTGCTCGTACAACAGAATCACAAGTCCATCGTGAACTTGCATCGGGATTGTCTTGCCCTGTTGGCTTTAAAAACGGTACTGACGGCAATATTAAAATTGCAACAGATGCTATTGGTTCAGCCAGTGCCCCTCACCACTTTTTATCAGTGACGAAATACGGCCATTCAGCGATTGTTGCAACGGCAGGTAATGAAGATTGTCATATTATATTACGTGGTGGTAAAGCACCTAATTACGGTGCTGATGATGTTAATGCAATTATGCAGCAGCTTGCTAATGCAGGTTTACGTAATAAATTAATGATTGATTTCAGTCATGCCAATAGTTCAAAACAATATCAACGGCAAGTAATTGTTTCTGAAGATGTTGGTCAACAAATTGCGAACGGTAATAGCGCTATTTTTGGTGTAATGATTGAAAGTCATTTGGTTGAGGGACGTCAAGATACTGTTGATGGTGAAACGCCAATGTATGGACAAAGTATTACCGATGCCTGTATTGGTTGGGATGATACTGACAAAGTCTTACGCCAACTTGCTCGTGATGTAAGCACTCGCCGTCAAAAATAGTGACTTAATAGTTATAAACAAACAGCTTACAAAAGCTCTGGCTGATATTAAGTCAGGGCTTTTTTATTTTTGGAGTCTGTAACCATCATTAAATTCAATATCAAAATGTTCACCGTAGTTATGTTGATTGAGTAAATTATCATTAAAGGGAAATTGACAATATATACAGTAATTATGATGTAATCCATTAATAATAAAAGCATAAAAAATATCATGGGTGTCAGCAATAAGCGTTTTTTTATTCATAATGACTCCAAATACACATATCTAAGAGGTAATACTATAAAAATAAGCAGTTACTTTTATAAGTGTACTTACTCTTGACGTTATCATGAAAATAAACACCGAAAGATGTATAGAAAATAGGACACTATTTGTTGTTATTATTTACTAGAAATGCTGTTAATTTTTAATTAAATTGCTAATACTTAGTAGAGTTTATTTAAGTTAGTGTTAATTCGTCTTTCATCGTTAATTAAGGAGATGATGATGCGTAGCCTAAAATGGAAATTAACAATAAATAGTATCTTAATGTGCAGTTTGTTATCAGGGGTGTTGGTGAACTTTACTTATGCTGATGAGACAGGTTCATCATCGCTGAGTGTGATTACAACGACTCAAGCATACATTAATCATCAAACAATCGTTCAACAGCCAGAGCAGAATATTGTATATCACCCTACATTAGGTTATATGGATTACCAACAAATTTGGTGTAATGATGATCATCAATCGGCGATGAAGCACTATCAGCACTTTATTACTCAGGTTTGTCTAGAAAGAGGCGGTAGCTTGACTAAAAATTGGTGTACGTTGTCAGGCTCACAACAACCTCTTTTTTATACATTTATTGCCGCTTATGATTTGAGTTGCCATAATGATGAAGCAACAATAGTACACATTATTGAAGTAATGCCTAATATAAAAAATAATACCGTTGTTGCTAAAGCGTGGATAAAAACAGCAAAAAGTTTAGGTTTTTAAGAAAAAACGTACAATTAATTGTTATACCATTGTTTAAATAATTGCAGCCGGATAATTTGGTTAAGATTATGCTCTATAATGGTCGTATTGGGTGTCTGTTGAGTTAAGTCTACTGGTGAGGCTAAGATATTACAGTTATTATAAATGACACTGTAACTTTCTTTGATATCAATGACTATTTTATAGCGACTCGCTTTGATTTTAGGAAGAATAAAGTTGCCTTTATTTGTTATATGAAATGATAAGGTTTTTGGGTATTCATTAAGTATTTTAGTTGCATATTGTTGAGTGAATTTTTCAACTACATTTTTATTGTTATAAAGTAATGAGAAATTAATGATAGGATTTTTTATCGTATTATTTGTTAATAATGGCGATAGTTTTTTATAAAATGCTGCACTTGAGATGTCAACTCGATTATTATCATCCAGTAAATATTTATCAATATTAATGTTCATTTCGAGATGTAGCTGCTTACTTTTGTTAACGTATTCTTTTATCGAGTATTGAGCGTTTTGCTCTGATTTCATGGTACGTTTGATGATTAAATTATTATTCGCGATCATCAAATCTTTTTGTAAATAATCATCAAAAACTTGTTTGTTATAATTTGATTCAAAATAACCATTAAGTTTAACCATTGTTTCCCATAATTCTGGTATGTATTTATTAAAGGTGATATCCACTTGATGTTGGTATTGCTTTGGTATCTTGCTAATGAGCTCTTCTTTATTATAATAAATACAATCATTAGAAGAGATAACATTAATATTTTGGTAAACATCTAAATATTTCGGGCAGTAGAGTGCTTTGTCTTTTTTATATTTAAAATTAATATTTGAAATGAGGTCAAAGACAAGATCATTATTAAGTAAAATAGTCTCTAAATCACTTTTTAATGAACGACGTAATTTGGTGTAATGTTGTTGTTTTTCTTTGATTTTTATCTTTAAAGTGTTGATTTTTTCAATGTGCTGTTTTTCGTCTTTTTTAATGATTTCCAAATGGGTGTTTATTGATGCTAATTCTTGCTGATAATGATTTAATTTTTGATTAACATCTTTTTGAAGTGCTCTTTTTAAAATATTCACTTCAATCATATTAGTTTTGTATATTAAGGCACTATTATTAAGAGCTTGAATGAAAATAGCTGAACTTTTAATATTTATTTGATTGAATTGGTATATTAAATTGTTAATATCTTCAAGATAATGAGGATTAGATAGCCAATTTGAATTTATTAATTCCTTGGTGGAATATTCAAGGTTTTTGAACTCTAACGGTGTATTAAAAGGGCTATAAGTATCTGTAATAATAAACCCTTGCTGTTTTTGATGTGGGATAATTTCAGGCGTGATGTTAAAGGAAGAATAATCAATATGGCTTTCATTATCACAGCCGCTAACCATGAATAGCAAAAGAATAAAAAAATTTCGCGAGATGTTCATCTTCAACAGTATTTACAGTCATCAATCAATAACGCGGATTATACCGATATTAATATCATATACAAGCATATGCTTAGTGGCAGTTAGTACCTATGAATAATGCGTGATTATGTGGTTAATATGTAAGTATGATAGTCTAGTGTTAAAACAATGGAGATAATAATGTTAATAACGTTTAGTTGTAAGTCTCATAATAATGTAACAATGTTTGGTGATATTGCGCAGTCACTTATTACGATGATGGAATTTTCAACCGATATACCAGGTGCAATATCAGCTGTTGATGTTGAGAAGGCTTTGATTAATTTAGAAAAAAATATTGCAGTGGTAAAGCAACAACAAATTTCAAATCAGGATGTGCAGCAAGCTATTGATAGTGAAGAGGAAGATGAAAAGGAGGTTGAAATAAGTCTTTCAGTTAGGGCAATACCTCTGATTGATTTACTCAAGACTGCTATCTCTGTTGAAAGTTATGTCATGTGGGAGTAGGGAAAATATCATATTTAAGGTAAATCATTTGACTAAATGTAGTGGTGCAAACGGGTCATCGTTAGGATCATTTAACCATAGATATTCAGTATCTGCGGCAATACGACGTGCAATAGCATCGCCGTGTTGATGACCGATAATGGCCAGTGACATGTCAATACCTGCAGAACAGCCTGATGCTGTGAATATATTGTTATTACGCACCCAGCGAGCAGATGTCTGCCATTGAATGTTGTTGCCAAATTGAGAGACCCAATCAAGGTGTTTTTGGGTTGTTGTTGCCTTACCATTATTAAGTAAGCCAGCGTTGGCAAGTAAAGCAGCACCTGTTGAAGTCGAACAGACAGTATGCTGCTGTGGTGCGTTTTTTTTTAACCAAGTTAAAATATCTTTATTGTGGGTAGCAAATCGAATCCCGACACCGCCTGGAATAATCAAAATACCCGCTGAAATTTCGTCATTAAAACTGAGCATCGGTTGAAGGCTTATACCTTGAGTACTGGTAACATGTTTACCATCGGTTGTAATAATTTGTAATTGATAATGCTCAGGCAATAAACCAAACATGTGTAATGGACCTAATGCATCGAGTAGTTCAAATTGTTCAAAAAGCAATACAGTTACAGTTTGTCGTATGGTCATTGTATATGCCTTATAATGAATGAGATGTTATTAGTAATAGTCTAATTAGCCATGTTTGATTGTGTTGTAGATGATAATTTGGCTTTTATAATTGCATTATGAGGATAATGCTTGTTATTCAGCCGCGAATGATTACAATCAGCCCCCTGTTTAAAAATGGCTCAAAATATCAGCTGACACGATTATGAATAGAAAGAAAAAAATTAACGAAACGTTAAAAAAGAGAATGAAGAAGGCGAATGCTAAGCTAAATAAAAGCACTAAGCCTCGTTATATTTCTAAAGCAGAACGTGCCACGCTTGATGCAGAAGCAGTACTGGTTGCTGAGACTGTAGATGTTGCCTCTGATGCTATTGCCGATGTCGATACTGAGTCTGACGTTAAGTAAATAGCGCAACAAACATTCACTTTATATTCTAAACAGAAATATGATTTTGGTCGTTTTTCTGTTTTTTCGCATCATGCCTATAATTATAGATAGGATGATTGCTTGCTTGTCATTTAGATGAGCAATCTACTACGCTACTGTGCGTTTAATTTATACAAAGAGAGATGCTATGAGTTTTGCCTCTTTAGGCCTATCCGCCCCAATTCTTGAAGCCGTTGCTAAGCAAGGCTACGAAACACCATCCCCAATTCAAGCGCAAGCAATTCCCGCGATTCTGGAAGGCAAGGATGTCATGGCGGCGGCACAAACGGGTACAGGCAAAACAGCAGGTTTTACATTGCCGCTACTAGAAAAATTATCTGGTGGTCAACCTGCTCGTTCACATCATATTCGTGCACTTATTCTAACGCCAACCCGTGAGCTTGCCGCTCAAGTTGGTGAGAATGTTGCAAAATATAGCAAAAATTTACCAATCAATTCAGCGGTTGTATTTGGTGGTGTAAAAGCCAATCAACAAATTAATCGTCTACGTCAAGGTGCTGATGTTTTAGTGGCAACACCTGGTCGCTTAATGGATCTACACAGCCAAAATGCAGTTAAATTCCGTGATGTTGAAATTTTAGTATTAGATGAAGCTGACCGTATGTTAGATATGGGCTTTATTCGTGATATTCGTAAAATTTTAGCGCTATTACCAAAGCAACGTCAAAATTTACTGTTTTCAGCAACATTCTCTGATGACATTCGTGCGCTGGCTAAAGGTTTAGTCAATAATCCGATTGAGATTGATGTTAACCCACGCAACCAAACGGCACCGACGGTTAAGCAGTGGATTTTCCCTGTTGATCAAAAGAAAAAAGCAAACTTATTAACTAAGCTGTTAAATGAGCGTAAATGGAAACAAGTACTGGTGTTTACTAAAACTAAACACGGTGCTAACCGATTAGCGACTCACTTAGAAAGCCGTGGTATTTCATCTGCTGCTATTCACGGTAATAAGAGCCAAGGCGCACGTACGAAAGCACTGGCAAACTTTAAGTCAGGCGACGTTCGTGTACTTGTTGCAACGGATATTGCTGCGCGTGGTTTAGATATCGAACAATTGCCACAAGTGGTTAACTTTGAATTACCACATGTTGCTGAAGATTACGTTCACCGTATTGGTCGTACTGGCCGTGCTGGTTGTGTTGGTGAAGCAATTTCATTAGTTTGTGCTGATGAATTTGGTGACTTGATTGCAATTGAACGCCTAACGAAGCAAATCTTAGATCGTGAAATTGTTGAAGGCTTTGAACCGTCAATTAATCTACCAGTATCACGATTAGATACGCGTCCATTAGTGTCTAAAAAGCCAAAGAAAGCGCAATCATTTTCAGCAAATGGTGAAAAACGTCCGCGTTCGAATGGTAAACCAACAACGCGTCGTAAACCAACTGCACGCAGTGATGATGCTCCACGTACAGAAGGCGCCAAGCCGGCACGTAAGCCTCGTCCTACTGATGCAAATCCTAAAGCAACAGATGGCAAGCCACCTCGTCGTACGCCTCAGCGTAACCGTAAGCCAGCAGTAACAACTGCAAACTAAAAGTGTTTAACGGTTGAATGAGCCGGTTTAGTTAAGCTCAACAATAAAAAACCAGCGTGTAATGATGAATAATCATAACGCTGGTTTTTTGTTTAAAATATAAAGGTTAGTTTCTTAGTGACAACGTCACACAGGGAATAGCATGGTCAGTACTATAGCCATCTTCATCAAAGCTACTGTTAATTAAATGCTTGTTTTCAGTATGATAATCACTGACTTCAAACAGTGAACCTAAGAATTGAGCATTAAATTCTTGTGATAATAAAATGTAATCAAGCACCGAGGTTTTAGCACCAAAATAGTGAGTCGGTGGGCGAGACAGGTTAGGTTGTTCAGTGTGTTGAGTAAACAAATTCCAGCTATCATAAAGACGGTAATAGCCAATTAAGCGTTCAATATCACTATCAGACATCCCAAAAACATTGCCTGCTATCAGTTGTTCTAAACATGAGCTTGAAATTTCATCATTGAAATCACCCATTAATAACATTGGGCGCGTGCTTGATTCACGTTGTTTTAGTATTGCTAATAATAATAAATTCGCTTCTGTACCCCGTAACATCGCTGAGCCCCAACTGCCTAAACGCTGGCCGACAAAACGCGATAATGCAGTATCGGATGGTACGATCGTATTGGGCAAAGGATCATCAAATAATGAACGCTTTGATTTTAAATGCGTGACATAGCAATCAGTTAAGCCAACGTGAGGGATATCAATCGTGGCTCTTAGTGGTTTTCGGCTAAAGTGAAAATCATGCAAACCGAGTAATGTTGCCGCTTGCTGATCTGCTGTAACTGTTGCGATTTCAGTGATTGGAAATTTTGAAGCAATGGCAACAACAGGGCTACGGTAAATAAAATCATCAATCACTGTGGGAGAATCAATCACCGCATAATAAGGGTAACCCGCTTTTTCCAACAGAAATTGTAGACTCTCGCTACTGAATACTTCTTGAAAACCAATAATATCGGGTTGGTTTTTATCAAGAAATCGTGTTATCCATGCCTGCTTTTTATGCCATTGTTCCGTGGTGTAAATATTTTGGAAATCATAATAAGCCATGGGGGGCTCAAGATAGTTTAACAAGTTAAAACTGGCAATTTTAACCGTAGGTACGGGCACTTCATAAGAAGGTTGATTAACGTTTGGCACACTACACACTCTCTGTAAAATAATCAGCCGAAGTGTATGATATGACTAGGGCTTTGTGATTACGCTAATTTATTGATATGTAGCATACCAGAGTGACACGTTAATAACAGTGATGCTTTATTGTAATAAAATTAATTAAATAATTTATGGATATTAGCTTTTGGTGTTTTAGCGAATTTTTGCATTAATGCAAATGGTATATCGCTAATGCTATATTGCTGTTTCATGTCGTCAATCATCGCGAGCCATAAACGTGCTGTCATTTCAGAATCGGCTAACGCTCGGTGAAATATACCATCATGGTGAATGTGTTTATATTCAACTAAAGTGCCAAGTTTATGATTAGGGGCATGTTGATATAACCGACGTGCAATGAGCATTGAACATGCAAACTGATCGCTATATTCACGACCAATTAATTCAAGTTCAGCATTAAGAAAACGCTGATCAAAAGACGCATTGTGTGCGACAAGATTTGCATCCCCAATAAAATCGGCAAATTCGGCCATGACATCTTCACAGCAAGGAGCAGTGCGGAGCATATTGTTACTGATACCAGTATAGTTTTCGATAAAACTACTAATACGAAAGCCAGGGTTCATCAGTTGTTGAAAATGTGCGACAACATGACCATCCTCAAGTTTAACCGCACCAATTTCTATCGCGCGATCACCTTGCGTTGGTGAAAGACCCGTAGTTTCAAAATCGAGTACGATAACGCTATTTGCAGAACGAGAATTAATCATTTTTAAATCTTTAGCTGTAAGAAGAGCAGTATTGTAGCGTTATCAGTTGGGTTGTAAATTGCAAACCGTCAATTTTTTCATACTTTTAATGATGAATTTAGCAGTAAATATACAGGGATTTATTATCTTTTGAATCCTAAAGGTAGATTATATTCCCTGAAAGAATCAATAAGGTGTTATTATTTGCTAATTAGTGAACTATCCGTCTTGATTATGAGTCTATTAATCCCTCTATGAAAAAACACTGCCGTCATCAGATTCGCGATTATAAGCAAGAAAAAGCTTTATTTGTTCGTCGAGCCATTCAAGCATTTATTGGTATTATTATTTTAACGAGTGTATTGATTGGTAATCTTTATCATTTGCAAGTACAAGATTATAGTGAATATAAAGCTCGCTCTAATAGTAATAGTATTAAATTGATCCCCGTTGCGCCCAATCGTGGTCGTATTTATGATCGTAACGGTGTGATACTTGCTGATAATATACCTGTCTGTTCATTAGAGATAATCCCTGATCAAGTCAAAAATCTGCCACAGGTGTTAATGCAGCTTCAACCATTATTAGGAATATCCGATCAAGATATTGCTGCGTTCAATAAAGCAAAATTACAGACCCTAGCTTTTAAACCTGTAACGCTCATTGCGCATATGAATAATAAACAGGTGGCAGTATTCTCAGTTAATGAATTTGAATATCCTGGGGTTAATATTGATGCGCACCTTGAGCGTTATTACCCATATGGTGCAGCGTTAACTCACTTATTAGGTTATGTTGGGAAAATTAATGATCGCGATATTGCAGCTTTAAAAAAGAGTGGAAAATACGATAACTATAAAGCAACCCGCACTATCGGCAAGTTAGGCATTGAACATTATTATGAAAATATGCTGCATGGCAAAGCGGGTTATGAAACGGTTGAAGTAAACAGCCATGGTCGCGTTGTACGAACATTGTCTTATGTTCCTCCCGTTGCTGGTAAAGACTTAAAATTAACCATAGATATTAACTTGCAGTTGTATGCGCAAAAATTACTGACATTACAACAGAAAGATCCCACAACAGGTTTAATGGTAACGAAAGTGCGTCGTGGGGCTATTGTTGCCATGAATCCTAAGAATGGGGCGATTTTAGCGATGGTTTCAAGCCCAAGTTATAACCCTAATTTGTTTGTTAATGGTATTTCATCGAAAGCGTATGCGGCGTTATTGAATGATCCTGCGCGTCCGCTTATTAATCGTGCCACATTGGGTTTATACCCACCGGGTTCAACCGTAAAACCTGAGCTTGCAGCTGCGGGATTAACAACTGGGGTGATTACGGTACATACAGTACGCAATAATCACGGTTTTTGGCGTATTCCTAATAGTAAAAGCCGTAAGTTTAGAGATGATAGGGTACAAGGCTTTGCTAATGTTGATATTTATAAAGCCATTGAAAAATCAGTGAATACCTATTTCTATCAAGTGGCTTATGATTTAGGTATCGATCGATTATCAATGTGGATGACTAAATTTGGTTATGGTCAACATTCAGGGATTGATATCGACGAAGATTCAACGGGTATTATGCCAACGCGAGCATGGAAAATGGCGCGTTTTCATCAGCCTTGGATGCAGGGTGATACTGTACCGTTAGGTATTGGTCAGGGTTATTGGACTGCAACCCCAATACAAATAGCGAAAGCGACATCGGTAGTTGCTGAAGATGGTATTGAACATCGACCGCATTTATTGAAAGATATTATTGATGGAAAAACCCAGCAACCCGTAACGTTTGCTGATTTTAAGCCATTAACCTCTGTGCCTCAAAAAGATTGGGCGATCATTAAAAAGGGTATGGAGTTGGTCGTTGAGAAAGGGACTGCTAGTCAAATGTTCAAAAATATGCCGTTCCAAGTCGCAGGTAAAACAGGAACAAGTCAGGTTTATTCATTGACTGATACTGAGCACTATGACGCAAATGAGGTAGCTGAGCATTTTAAAGATCATGCATTATTTACCGGTTTTGCGCCTGCTAATGATCCGAGTATTTTAGTCACCGTGGTATTAGAGCACGGCGGTTGGGGTTGGCATGCAGCACCATTTGCTCGTGATATCATGGAGTATGTATTGCTGAAACCGACATTATCCCCTCAAGCGGGTGAATTGGTTCAACAACCATCTCCCTCGCTTGCAGGGCTGAGTAATGGAATGAGTTCAGTGGTTAAAGTATCGTAATATAGTCTTTGGTCTTTGGTCTTTGGTCTTTGGTCTTTGGTCTTTGAGTTGCCGTGATGTCAGTGTTTGGCTCACGGCTTACTTGGACGTGGTGTATTACACCATGAATTTAGCATTGCTAATAATTCAGAGGCCATATAAGGCTTACATAAAATATCATCCATACCCGCATTGATGCATGCTTTTCTTTCCGCAATCGTCGTACCAGCTGTTAATGCAATAATGGGCTTAGTAAATGCCTGTTCACGTAAGGTTTTAGTGGCGCAATAACCGTCCATGATTGGCATACGACAATCCATTAATACAATATCAAATGTTTGCTTGGCGATAATATCTAATGCCGCTTGACCATTATCAACGATGGTGACACTAATATTATATTTTTGAAGCATAAGTTGAATGATCATTTGGTTGGTTTTTAAATCTTCAACCACCAAAATATTTAGTTTTTGTAATGCTTCGTGCGTCGCGGGAGAATGGCTCGACAGTGTTTCATCTATCGTGCTAATAGTTAATGGAAGCGATACTGAAAAAGTCGTGCCAATCTTTTGTTTACTGTCCAACGAAATATTACCGTTCATTTGTTCACATAATTGTTTGCAAATAGCGAGCCCCAAGCCGGTTCCTTCATGGCTACGTTTACTGGATATATCGACCTGACTAAAGGGCTTAAAAAGCTTATGTTGCTGTTGTGGTTCTATACCACAGCCACTGTCTTTAATGGTAAAAATAAGACAATTGTTTACCCAACTAAATTTGGCATGTACAAAACCTTGTTGAGTAAACTTTATCGCATTAGCAATGAGGTTGACGTAAATCTGTTTAAGACGATCTTCATCAGCACGAATATATCTTGGAATATCAGTACTATATTCGATTTTAAAATCTAAGCGTTTTTCTAATGCACAATGGGAAAAGATATCTCTTAGTTTGATCACCAATAAATGGCTATCGAATGGCTTTTCTATTAACTCTAACATCCCTGCATTTATTTTACTGTAATCAAGTAAATCGTTAATAATAGCTCGAAGTAATTCACCTGAATGATTTAACGTTGTGAGTAATTTATTTTGATTTGAGTTTAATGGAGTGTCTTGTAGTAGCTCTGCTGATCCCAATAGCCCATTGAGTGGAGTACGTAATTCATGATTGATCATGGCTAAAAAGTCACGTGTTGATTGTTCTGAATCTTCAGCGCGTTGGCGAGCATGAATCGCTTGGCTGAGTGTTATTTGACGTCCAATCGTTGATCGGAATAATTCACAAAATAACGCTAAGCGTTGCTGAATAATCGTCAGACTGTTTTTAGGTCTTGATATTCTGGCAGCAAAATAGCCGATAATACCGCGACTATTGTTCAGTGTAATCCAGTAAAGATGGGTGCTGGGATCCCATAATGATCCTTTATTAGGAAGATCTGCTGGTGGTTGCCATTGCTGTTGTCGTCCACTGCAATAATCACCACTAATAGTAATATTTTCAATCGGTAGAATAGAAATATAGCATGCACTAATGTAGCGACCATCAGACAAACTATCGATCAATTGTTGAATGTTATTTCGAGAAGGAGCCTGTTTTAAAAACAGCCGCGCATAAGTTAACAACAAATTTTCAATTTTAGTTTGGTATGTGAGTTGTTCTGAGTCTAGCTCAGCTTGTAAGCGTAGTTTTGCTAATGATGTTTCTAGCATATTATTAGTATCAAAAAGCTCGCGACTTTTCATTTCTAATAATTTTTCAGCCATGATGCGAGAGGCATGTTCTCGCTCCAATTTGAGCTCTAATAACATAATATGGCGTTTAGTATCCATGTTAGTCACCAGTAAGTGTTAATGAAAATCTGACATGGCTTTGAGCTGCATTCATTGGTTGCATTGTGATGGTTAAAGATTGATTAAAATAGTGAGCACAGCCTTCCAATAGTCCCATGCATACATACCCCATACAGCGTGCTGAGTGGTAATCCATCGTCATTGTTGACTGTGTTTTATTACTAAATATAAATTGAGGTGGTGTGGCATCGGGATACAGCTTTTTAACTTCAATATGAATGTATTGTTCAACTTTCTCTATAAAACGGAAAGTATCATCATCTTCAATATTTGGGATGGGTAATGCTTGTAATAATGCTGGGAAAACAAGTCGTCCATAGGTTTTTTGAAGCTGTGATGCTGGAATATTAGTAATATGGCTTAAGCTCATAATAAGTTTAATAAGTTGGCGGTGATCATAGCTACCAACGGCAGTATAGATACCACTATCTTTTGCATCATCAAACATCTGTTGGCTGATGTCTAAACCAAATTGCGTTTCTACAATAGTAATAAATTCGGTAAAAATGATTCCTTTCATATCAACCCTTATTCTATTAATTTATTGATGATGTAATTAGCATCGCTATAAATGAAATTATATAAGTAATTATGGCAGAGTTTATTAAAGCGTCAAAAAGGAGTAGTAACAAGTTTTTTGAAGATGGATGATAAAAATCAAGATGTAATGTTATTACATCTTGATCATCAGTATTATTTTTGCAATGCCACCGTTGTTGAGGCTTGTTGAGCAACACTTAATAGGTATTGTTCCATATCGTGCATCATTTGTGTTTGGTTAGGTAGAGGCAGTGCATGTATATCACTCACTAATGATACTTTTTTATCTTCAATTATGTCGGTATAAATCATGCCAGTTGCTGCGGGTTTACCCTTGTAAAAGCCCACATAAAGTTGTGCGTTTACATCAGCGTCAAACATGATTTGGGTAAGATATTCAATAACAGCTTGTTGTTGGTCTTCTTGTTGCCAATAGCTCGAATATACCAGAGCATAGCGAATAGTGAGAGGGTGGCAATCTACGGGGTAAAAAGTTAACGATGATTCACTCGAAGAGGTCATTGAGTCAACAATGTGTGTCGACAACTCTGAGTGTGCAAGTTGATACAGATGTAAACCTTTTTCACTTAATGGGGTTGGAAATTCAGCATCAGTAATATGGCTAGCCATCCACGCGTTTTTTAAAGTAATCAGTTTTTCTGTAATTAGTGGCATATCATCACTTCTTTTGTTCAATTATCAACACCATAACCTAAAATACAATAATAAGGTATGCTATTTGATTATTTTCGATGAGATCATTAGCTATTTTGTGTTGTCATTGAATAAAATATACCCCAATAACACTTTATGTATCTTTTGGGGAATAAAGTAATAGTTATTATATGTGATCTCACTATATGATGTTGATTACTTATATTTTAATTATAAACCTAACTTTTGGGTATAAGAGTCAGAATGAAAAAATTGTGGTTAGTGGCTGCTATTAGTGTCATGTTGGTGGGGTGTAATAGCTCTCATGCTGTGTCATCTCAGACGAGTGCCAATGTTGCAGCTGCGAATGCGGTTCAATCGATAGCAAGTGTTGAAAAACAACTCCCAGATTGGATCAAAGACGATACCGTGACATCACCCTTAGAGGCCATTGTGATGGGTGGGCATACTTATGATGCGGTTTCTTTCTGTAAGCCTCATGATTGTGCGAGTGATTTTATGATCACCTTAACGGCGGATAATAATAAAAAATATTCAATGATCGTACACGTGAAAGATGTGCCAGATGCCCTTAATACGCCAAGTATCTATGCAACTTATCAATATATAGGCGAACCAGATCAACAAGTGAAAAGTGTATTTACTCAAGCATTAAGCCAAAATCCAAACTGGCAATAATTGTTCACCTCTCTGCAATAGCTGAGTATTAAAGAATAGAGTATTCGGTATCGTACTGAATGCTCTATTTATAATTCACAACACCGCCATTCCCGACAGTGAGTGCCTACGATAGCGATAGGAAATCTATTCACGCGAGCTGAAGTCTTAAATAGTGCGAATATGAAGTTTTTGTTTTGCTGTTTGATGCGGATATTTTTACAGTGATAACTACGAATAGAAAAATAGCAAATAAACAAAGACGTGAGGGTAAAAGAGTCGCCAGATAGAAATTAAGTGCTATTGAAAACATAAGATGTTTATGATTAAAACATATAGCTGTCCGCAATTACTGCTGCGGTGATTATTTAAGTATTAAACATGCGGTATGTTGATTTTATTTAATTGAACCGCATGCTTGTATTATTATATTAATCAAATATAGGTTAGGATTGTTTTTCTAAATCCATTATCTTACAACGTATTGCTAAAGAATTAATTGCGGCTGCTGAAGACAGATTGCGAATAAAATCAAGCGCTTTTGCTAAATCTTCAGTATCAATTTTTAGATTATTATCAATACGGCCATCATTGGTCATGTCTGTATTTACTACGCTAGGGCATAAGCAACAGACTTTAACACCAAATGGTAAAAGCTCATGATAGAGTGATTGCGTATAACTAACGATGGCTGATTTTGTTGCTGAATAAGCGGCAATTTTAGGAACTGGCTCTAAACCTGCGGTTGAACCTAAATTATAGATTTCGCCAAAACCTTGCTGTTTCATTTTATTAGCGACTAAATTACAAGCAGTCATCGTTGAAAGTAAATTGATGTTTATCAACTCAGACAGTTCAGATAAAGTGAGGTTAGTCCCCCCTGCCTTTAATATACCAGCACTATTAACCATAATATCAATTTTTTCATGAAAAGAAATTATCGATGTAATAACGGCTTCAACGTCATTGGGATGATTAAAATCGACACTCACTGCTTCTATGTTACATGATGAATATTTTTGGCTGAGTTCTGATTTTGTTTTTTGAATGTTTTCTTTATTTAAAGATATTAAAATTAATGAGTAACCTTGCTGCGCAAAATAATGTGCAATAGCTTTACCGATACCTCTGCTTGCTCCAGTAATTAAGGCGACATTAGACATAAAAACTCCATTAATAATTTATGCATTGAATACAAATGACAGTATCATTTATTTACCAGTTATAAAAGTGGATTATTTTTGTTTTTCAATGCAAGTGTAAATAAGTGTTTGGTGAGATTTTTTGATAACTAAAAATTAGTTGTATTACTCTAATTAATCAATGTCTCGAAGTGTGATGGTAATATTTAGCTACGAATGTTAAATAGTGATAATAATATTTCATACTTGATAAGTATTGGCGTTATCTTTATAGTAATAAAGAATAACAGAGGGTAATAATACTATTAATGGTTCAATGATAATGATGATTATAAAAGTAAAAAATAAAGTCGAGAGTGGTATATAGCGTTTTTTACTTTAATAATCGTAATTTATTATTTTTCTAAATATTTATTAGGTTTTCTATTTTTACTTATTATAATAAGTTCTCTTTTAGTTAAGGTTAAATAATGTCAAATAATTTGGTTTTAAATGGTTGTTTTTCTAAGGGTCTTTCGTTTTGGCTGGGATCTGATTTTTCAGTAATTACAGATCCAGTTGAAGGTTGCTATGCCCATCATGAGAATATAGATGCGACACTTACTCAAATATTAGAACGTAGTAATACAATTAAGAAAAATGAGCATTATCAATTGATAATAAAAGCTCGTGCAGTTAAAGTTGAAGAAATGAAGCCTATACTTCTTGTAACAGCTGGAACTCAGTACAATATCCCTTGTGATAATCCTAATAGTCATCAGTTAAATTCAAACTGGGAAGAATTCAAATTTAATTTCTCTATTGGTGATATTGAATCTGAAGTAACTGATGTAAGATTAATAATGAATAATTTTTCAGATATTACTAATATATCGCTAGTAAAACTATAAATAATTAAAAGATAAGGTTAAATGTTGATTTTAAAATATTTAATCTTATCTAACTACTAGTGAGTAATCAGCGAAGGTTAATAATTTCTCTAGCTTAATTATGTAACTAAAAATCAAATTGGTCTTTGTTCTACATCCTCTCGTAATAACCCCTCTGCTTCAAATGAGTAATCGTATTAGCATAAGATAAATGCTGTCTGTATTTAACATGGACGATACTTTTACCCAAAACAAAACAAAACAAAACAAAACAAACAAAACAAAGGACAGCCATAACATTGCGTATTAACCATGAGTAACTACACTTAAGCTTCAAGTTGCTTATGGTGAAACGAATGACAATCTCAAGACGGAAATTGATAGAGCCTCAAATTACGCCTTTTTATCATGTAATTAATCGCTGTGTACGTCGTGCCTATTTATGTGGCGATGATCCATATAATGGTAAAAATTATCAACACCGTCGCGGTTGGATCGTAAATAAAATCAAACAATTAGCAGCTGTATTTTGTATTGATGTTTGTGCTTATGCCGTGATGAGTAACCATTATCATTTAGTGCTTAAAATAGATACTGAGCAACAGAAAAAGCTAACCCCAGAAAGGTAAAATAAAGGACAGCCATAACATTGCGTATTAACCATGAGTAACTACACTTAAGCTTCAAGTTGCTTATGGTGAAACGAATGACAATCTCAAGACGGAAATTGATAGAGCCTCAAATTACGCCTTTTTATCATGTAATTAATCGCTGTGTTCGTCGTGCGTATTTATGTGGCGATGATCCATATAATGGTAAAAACTATCACCATCGTCGTGGTTGGATCGTAAATAAAATCAAACAATTAGCAGCTGTATTTTGTATTGATGTTTGTGCTTATGCCGTGATGAGTAACCATTATCATTTAGTGCTTAAAATAGATACTGAGCAACAACAAAAGCTAACTCAAGAAGCGGTAATATCGCGTTGGTTACAGTTATTTAATGGTCATCCTATTGCGGTCGATTTCTTAAAAGAGGGTCAAATAGCGGCGGAGAAACAACAAGCGTTATCAACTTTAGTGGCTGAATGGCAGCAACGATTAGGCAGTATTAGCTGGTTTATGCGCTGTCTTAATGAAGAAATAGCGCGAAAAGCTAATAAAGAAGATCAATGTAAAGGGGCGTTTTGGGAAGGTCGATTTAAGTCTCAAGCTTTGCTGGATGAACAAGCATTATTATCGTGCATGATGTATGTAGATTTAAATCCGATCAGGGCAGGCGTTACACCGTCACTAGAACAGTCTGATTTTACCTCGATTCAGCAGCGCATTCGTGAATATCAGCAACCGAAAACATCCACTAAACAACCACCATCAAATACAGCCCACTTTCAATTATTACCTTTTGTTGGTAGTGAGCACCAAGACAAAAAAGCAGGAATAAACTTTTCTTTTGCAGATTATCTTGAACTTATTGACTGGACTGGTCGCTGTATTCGCAATGATAAAAAAGGGTTTATCTCATCCCATCAGCCAAAGATTTTACAGCAAATGGGAATAACATCAGACGCTTGGCTTGAGCATAGTGAACAATTTATGGAACGTTATGCCAATGTAAGCGGTAAGTGGTCACAGATGTGTGCATTCAAACAACATGCTGGTGGGCATTGGTGTAAAGGTAAATCGGCGAGTCATCAGTTACATCCTAGTTAGATATGTACTCTTAACATTAGATCAAAATACTGCAATAACCGTCAGGATTGTGGGTGTTTTCGATCCTGACATATGGGAATAGAACAGATTTAACGAAGAATTTAAATAATGAGCTGCAACTTTTATAGTAAAAGAGCTTATTGCTAGTGGAATGGTTTGTTTTGGGGGGTTCTAGTTAACAACTAAAATATATGGCTGTCCAAAATGGTTTCTATTTAAGAGTTAAAAGATTTGGCTGTCCAAATGGTTTTTTCTAAAAAGCCTTATTTGAGTAATCTCTCACTTTATAAGTTCTCCATTCTTTTTTTACTTACATATTCTTAGAGCAACCCACCATATTTTGCGGTGACGACCTAAGGAATATTGTGACACTTTATTCTCTATGCTAAATAAGATAGTGACTCTAGATGAGTTGTATGGAGTTCAGGTATCAATAACCAATGTTTAGTTTGTTGAACGCGTGAAAATGGAAGGGATTGAATTGTGAAAAAAATAAATAAAATAACAATAGCTCTATTCGGCGCTATGCTCAGTGGTAATATCTATGCCGCTGACGCCGGTGTTGTTTCTTTTGTTCCGGGAGAAACAAAAGTTCAGAATGGAGATATAGTTTCTTATAACGGTGAGTGCTTTATTGCTAAGAATAACCCTGGTGTATGGGAATCGCCAAAAGCGGGTTCATGGTTTTGGGAGGGTGCTGAATGTTCAGATGAGCCGAATCCAGATCCAGATCCTGAGCCAGAACCAACGCCTGATCCTAATCCAGGGCCTGATTTAGACGGTATTATTCCTTTCATTCCGGGTACAACTCAAGTTAAAAATGGCGACATAGTCTCTTATGACGGACAGTGCTTTATTGCTCAAAATAGCCCTGGTTTATGGGAAGCGCCAAGCACAAGTTCATGGTTTTGGGCATTAACCGAGTGTGCTGGTGAACCTGTTCCTGATGTCACCGAAGTTGCTATCGTTTCACCAACTGCGGGTCAGGTATTAACAGCCAATCAAGCATTCGTCATTAAAACGCGCATTGAGGGTAAATTAGCATCGAAAGTCGAGTTTTGGGCTGACAATACTAAACTGGCGCAAAAAGCTATTGATCAAACTCAAACAGAATACTCGCAAACGTGGACGCCAAATGAAGCGGGAAATGTTGCGATTAAGGTATTTGTTTTCGATAAAGATAACCAAAAGATCGAACAAAAATCAGTTTCTGTAATGGTAAAAGCTGAAGGGAATACTGATTTTACCGCGCCAGTGGTTAACTTCATGACGCCTGTGAATGGCGCGACTGTTAACGAAACTGACAAGGTATCTATTACTGTTAATGCATCAGACGTCGACAACGATTTAACGTCAGTGGTTGTAAAAGCCAATAACCAACAAATTTGTACATTTGATGCGGCAGCTGTCAGTGCATTTAGCTGTGATTGGCAACCGACTCAAGCAGGTAGCGTAATCTTGAATGCTATCGCAACCGATGCGCAAGACCTTTCTTCTACAACCACTTTAAACATCACTATCAAAGAAGAAACTGTTGAGCCACCAGTAACACCACCGGGTGGATTGTGTGAAGAGTTTAATGTTTACCCAGACTGGACGCGTGGCGATCACGCAGGCGGTGGTGACATTATGGTTCATGATAATATTGCTTATTCTGCCGTTTACTGGACGCAAACATTACCAGGTAGCGACAGTTCATGGACTCTGCATATAAATTGTGATGGTTCAGAACCAGGTACTGCGCCAGTGCTTTCACTACCAAACCCAATGGATCCTGTTCGTCTTGAAGTGGCGACTTGGCCGAATACGTTTGTGGTAGCAAGCCCATCGTCAACTGCACCTGCAACAGTAACCATTGCTGCGAGTAACAGTGCTGACTTGGCTGATATTGATAAGTTAACTGCATCGTTTGTTTCTATCATTGAGAAAGCAGAACAAGCTGGTACAGCATCAATTATTATCAGCAGTGATGTACTAGATAAAGCCACACGTGATAAAGGCTTATCATTAGGTACGATTGATGTGAAACAAGCGTTAACCAATGCGATTGATATCACGGGTAGCAACATTGATATTACCGCTATTAATGCACTAAGTAATGATGTCAAAGGCTGGGCACAAGCGCACAACTTGATCATATCAACTGTTGCGCCACAAGCGACGTTCGGTTGGACGTTAAGTGTTGGTGATTTTGCTTTTGATACTCATTCAGGTCGTCAGTCAGTATGGAACGCTGCGGCTAACTATACCGCAGCTCTACTGGATACATTTGCTCTGTATAAAGCGGATAGCGCAACCAAAGCTGACTTTGTTACCTTTACAAAATCAAGTGCTACTGCGGCATTATCTGCTGAACAATGGCATAACGCGCTAGAGTTCGTGAAGCAAGTTACTGATTACGTGAAGACTCCTGCGATGTTGGCAAATATTCCAACAGCACAAGCAGCAAACTATTTCATGGGCAAAACCAGCAGTGAGCAGCAAATTCGTAAAGCTGCACATAGCAACGTGTTTGCAATTTTGTTTGATGAAAATAACGCGGATTTAACCAGTAAAATTGAAGCTTACCAAGCGGCGAAAGTGCCACTGTACTATGTCGGTGAAGAATTAGAGAAAGGCGCATTAACACGTATTGAAGCATTGAACCAACAGTTAACCAATGCCGCTGACGTGATGGACAATGAAGCCTTCTTATATGAAACACCTCAATCACAGTGGATCCCATCGACCGTTTATAAGTGGAATGACTTCCTTGATGGTCTAAATGCGATGCACAATATTGGTGTTGCAGGCAATAAGTTCTGGTTATTGAATGACGAAGTCGATGATGCAACGAATATCATCTACGCTAAAGTCGCCATTGCTGCTTTCTTAGCCCAAAGTATGCAAGAGACAATTCGTTACAATGCTTGTGATGAGAATAACTGGTCTGAAGTGAAATACGGTGCGCCAACGGATTATCCGATGACCGCAAGTTGTGGTCAGTTAGGTCAGAAATACGCAGATTACGGTGTTAACCCAGTATCAGGGTTAGACTATGCGTACTCTTGTCCTCGTGATAGCAAGATGGAAGTCAGCGCCTTAACTCATGCTAAGTGGTACGGTGCACCAGCGCCAGTATTCGCAGCACCAGATGCAGTATTAGCCGAACGTGGTTTACTTGTTAATGGTAGCGTAGGTCGTTGGACAAACAGTGGTCACTGTAACGTTGTGCCTGATAAGGTAGATACCTCTAAGCAGGTGTGGGAACGTGATGAATGTAAAATTTACGTTGGTCAAAAAGCGGGTACATTCCTATGGGATGGCAGCAGCCAAGAAAGTGTTGAAGGTTGTGGCTGGTGGGGACGTGGTGTTATTCAAACCACAGGTCGTCAGAACTTTGGTACGCTTAACCACTACTTAGGTCGTTCACACGTTGATCCAGCAACAATTGGTAAAACTATTGACGGTGTAACGGTTGAAGCACCACCTGCGAACCCGCTATATGCAGATCTTGATTTCTGTTCTAATCCTGGCTTAATTTGTAGCTCAGAAGAGAACAAAGAAATTAAGTGGATTGCAGGCTTGTTCTACTGGGTAACATCAGTACAAGAATACTCAAATGAAGGTGGTCCATACGAAGGTTGGAATTACTACAACGAAATTAAAAAGTACGTTGATGGTAATCTAACAGGAACAGCATTTATTGATGATGTTTCGGGTATTGTAAACCGCGGTTGTCCTGATTCAACCTGTTCAACAGGTGATGTACATAACGTTAAAGAGCGTCAAGCTAACTTTAAGTTAGTACTACAGAAGCTAGGTCTTAATCCACAATAAGGGTGAAGCAATAACACTGTTTTATTCATATTGATTGGTAAACATTAGCTGTAAATAATCAAGAACCCTGCTGTTGAAGTAGGGTTCTTTTTTTGTTGTTAGCTTTCAAAAAATGCCGAGTGGTAGCCAACCTCACCTTTAGGAATGTTATTTGCGAGTGCCTTAGCCATAAAATATTCAGCAGGGACACCAGCTAATGTTAAATTTGGCTGTGACTCAAACCCAAAGCGCTCATAATATTGCGGCTCACCAAGTAATACCACACCCTCAATGTCTTGTGCTTTTAGTTGCGATAATCCGAAACGAATCAGTGCACTACCAATACCTTTGCCTTGGTGTTCCGATGTTACTGATAGTGGGCCTAATCCATACCAAGTTGATTGCTTCCCGTTGATCAAGATTGGAGAAAAAGCAATATGGCCGATAATGTTGTTTTCATCTTCGCAAACTAAAGAAAGTGCCAGCATGTTGGCTTCTCGTAGTCTATTAACTATCAGATGCTCAGTTGGTTTTGCCCCTGGTTCATGGTGGGGGTGGTTTTCAAATGTACGATAAGTTAATGCGGTAATGTTTTCGATGTCTGATACTTTTTCTGCTCTAATTTCCATGCGTTACCTTTGCTTTTTAATACAAATAGTTGGTATCCGTATTGACCCAAGTATTGATCATGAATCTGAATTTCTTGACGTAAGTCATTGACTGAATTTGACTTATAATCGTCATCATCAATGTTATTAAGTTTTTGTTTTAGCGGTTCTAAATAATTTAGCCATGACTGCTCGCTTTGCGTAAAACTCTCAATAATCTCATAGCCCGCTTTTATTATGTCTGTGGTTCTTTGTTGTTTAGTGACCATTTCGGGATAATTTTTCTGCCAAAACTTAAATGCCTCAACGTCAGGGGTATCTGTTAACCACACCAAATCACTTATGACTAAGTAGCCATGAGGTTTTAGAAATCGCTGCCATTGTTTCAGGGCATTTTTCACACCCATGATATAAGCACTGCCTTCAGACCAAATGACATCAAATTGTTGATGTTCAAATGGCATCGCCGTCATGCTGTTACAACTGGTTGTAATACGATCGTTAATTGGCTGATGTTTTATCTTTTCTTTTAAACAACTTAAGTGATATTCATCGTTATCAAGTGCCGTTAATGTAAAATCAGAGCGCTGAGCAAGTAGGTAAGTCGTGAGCCCCTTACCGCAACCAATTTCCAATGCGTTACCTGTGTTAATGGGTAATGCCTGTAGGGCTTTTAGTGAGTCTTCATTATCATTAGGGCCAAGCCGATCCAGCCCATAAAAAATACTTTCAAAGTCAGCCATATATTGTTCATGATCATTCATGTTTTTTGAGAGCCATTTGAGTCTTAAAGCCTCTTTTTCATTGAAGCCTTGTTGTTTTAGCCATTCTAAATGCGCTAAAGGAGCTGTACGTTCAAGGGTTTCATGCCAATTACATGATGCATTCATTCCCAGCATTGATGAGAGCAACTGTTTAGCATGCTGTTTGGTTTCGATTTCTTGCTCAAGTACGTGCAATCTATCCATTAACATGTCGCGGTTTATTTTACCGTCAAGACAAGACTGACATTCTTTAAGGGTGAGTCCACCTGCTTGTAATTGCTGTAACAATCTAATGCGTTGGAGATCGTTGTTAGAATAATACCGATAGCCATTAGTTTGCCTTTTACCTTGAATTAATCCGAGTTTTTCGTAATAAAGCAGCGTCGAACGGCTTAAATTAACTTGTTGGGCTAATTCAGAAATATGGTACATAAGGAAGTCCTCTCAACAGATGCGGCATCATAAACTATAAAGCTTTAGACAGGTCAAGCTACATTTTAGAAGAAAAGAACATAGGACACCCATAATTTCCCCCTCGTCATTCCCTGCTGTGAATGCCCGGGGAAAGAACAAAGGACAGCCATAATTTTTCACCAATAATGTAAAAAGTCTGTTGCTTGTGGAATGATTTGTTTTTTAGATAATCAATTTAACAAAACATTTGGCTGTCCAATGTTGGTTTTATGTGGCAATTTTTAAAGCTCTTAGATATAGGAAGAATGAATTAACATATGTGGTTAAGGTGGGATAGCGGATGACTAAGTTTCCGCTATTTATCGTGGTATTTTTGTTAGTGGCTTACTATCACTTCACTGTTATCAACGCGATGACGTTCACCATAAATGCCATCCTCAGCTCGTGGACCACAACCAATGATCATAGTGATTTCATCTTTAGCATTTAAGTTGAGAAGTTGTTTCACACGCTTGGAATCAAAACCTTCCATTGGGCAGGTATCATAACCTTCAGCGCGCATTGCTGTCATAAAGGTCATTGCAGCAAGTGATGTACTTTTATGTAAACATACACGTAAATCTGCTTTACTTACTTCACGCACCATCGGCTTGTTACGACCTAAATAAGTCACAATCACTTTACGAATTACACCTAGTAAGCCAAAGCGATCATTGCGATATAAAAATGGGATCAGCTTTTCGTAATATTTTAAAGCGCGCTTTGATGTAGCATCTTCACGTCCTTCAAAGGCTTGGCGAATTTGCGCGGCGTTCATTTTTGCACGTTGTTTCCACTTATATGGGGTAGTGGTGATAACAATTAGCTCGCGAGCAGTTTTTGCTGCATTTTGTCCCATGCATAACTTAGCGAGTTGTTGTCGTTTTTCAGTAGTAACAACACGATGGAAAGTCCAGAGCTGCATATTGGAACTGTTAGGTGAAAGGGTGGCTAATTCAAGTGCACGCGTCACCGCTTCATGATCAAAAGTACTATCAGCATCATATTTACGTACTGAACGACGGCTATGGACTAATGCTGCATATTGTTCAGCGTCTAAAGCATTATTAGGTTTCTTTTTATGCTCGTTTAACTTTGAACGTTGTTGCTCTGGTGTATCAATCATGGAATAAACACCCTGTTTATAGATAAAAATAACTGGGCATATTTCTACCTGTTATTGGCTTGTTAAGCAAGTATGTAAAAGACTCAAAATTTTCATATTCACTTTATCGAAAATGGTGGATACATAAAAACAGCCAAAACATAAAAAACATAGGACAGCCATAATTTTCCACCAATAATGTAAAAAAATGGGGTGATTTTTACGGTAAAAGAGTCTGTTGCTTGTGGAATTATTTATTTTTTAGATACTCAATGTAACAAAACATTTGGCTGTCCAATATTTCCTTTTTATTTCTCACGGTGAAAGATATTAATATTAGTGCTGATTTCTATCAGAAGGTATTAGGCATGGCGCTGAATTTAAACCCTCAGCACAAGCCGTACATATCGGGAGTGCTGACTTATTTTTTATTATCGACATTGATTTAACTCAAGCTCAACAACATATTGAGCAATGTGGTGTCACCATTATTGAAGGCCCCATTGAACGCATAGGCGCGATGGGAAAAATTATGTCGATATATTTTCGTGATCCTGATGGTAATTTAATAGAGATCGCCAATTACCGAGCTTAAAGCTATATTTAATCAGAATCACCCTACTATTCAGCTGTATCTTTGCGTTTTATGCAAAACTGTTACGCTTATATATCGATTACATCATTTAAAAATAATTAATATACTCTTTACAACAAATCATAAACAACAAAAATAAAGGTATTATTATGAATAAGCGTATTGATATTGCAAAAGTTCAACCAAAAGCATTAAGCGCAATGTTAACGATTGAAAATTACTTAGCTGAAACTGAATTATCAAATCAATTAAAAGAAATTATTAAAATTCGCTCATCAATGATCAATAAATGTGCTTATTGTATTCAGATGCACACTACAGCTGCATTAGAATTAGGCATCGATCAACAAAAACTATTCGCTATTTCTGCATGGTCAGAATCACCTTTATTTGATGATACTGAAAGAGCTCTATTAAAATTAACCGATGAAATGACATTAATTTCAAATAATGCTGTTACTGATGAAACCTATGCTGAATGCTTTAGTTTATTAGGCGAAGTAAAATTAGCAGAAGCGATGATGCAAATCATCATGATTAACTCATGGAATCGCTTTGCACTAGCAACTAAAATGAAACACTAATTATAATACTTACCCCCAATGTTTAGTTTAAATATTGGGGTTTTTTGTTTACATTTTTTAAGTGCTATATGGTAAATTATACTTAATAAAAAAGGATATTATTATGTTAGATTTACTCGGCGTATTTGAGCAAGTTGTTGTTTCTGGAAGTTTTTCACAAGCAGCAAAAGCGTTAAATATGGCTCCATCATCAGTAACACGAAACATTGATAAACTTGAAAACAAGATCAAAACCACCCTGTTTAAACGTAGTACTCGTCAATTAATATTAACTGAAGATGGTCAATATTTTTATCAACAGTCGATTAAAATACTTGAACAATCTCGAAATCTATTATCAGAAATGCAAGGGAATAATAATACGCCAGAAGGTGCTTTACGTATTTCAGTATTTGAAACTTTTGGTAATATTTATCTGACGAATTTAATTCCCGATTTTTTAAAACGTTACCCTAAGATAAAATTAGAATTAGAGTTAGATAATAATCTGGTTGATTTAAATAGTGATAATATAGATATTGCTATTCGCATCGGCACGCCAATTGATAGTAATCTTAAAGCTCGACACCTTCTGACAAACACCACCTCTTTAGTTGCGACACCTGAATATATAAAAAGTAATCCTCAAATAAAAACTCCACAAGATCTAAAAGATCATAACTGTTTAATTATCAGCCATGAACGTCAACGAACTAATTGGTATTTTAATTCAAATAAAACACTAACTAAAATATCAGTAACCGGTAATTTAGCATCAAAAGGTGGTTCGCCATTATTAAATGCGGCATTACAACATCTGGGGGTATTATTATTATCTGATTGGATGGTTAAACCCTATATTGAAAGCAAACAATTAGAAGTCTTGCTGCCAAAGTGGACAGTAACACATAATGAAAACACCAGTGGTGAAATCTATGCCGTTTACAAAAGCGCCCAATATCTAAAACCGCAGATCAGAGCGTTTCTTGATTATTTAGCTGAACAATTACAATAACCAACCACTACTCATGGCCAGTGGTTGCTGCGATCATTGGGTTGTTTGTCTGAAATAATAAATCGAACAGTAACGTAAATATAAACGTATAAATTAAGAAGAACACTAAGATTGCCATTTCCATACTGATGGCTTTCACCAAGCTAACGTTATACCACCACATATACAATGGAATGGTAAATAAGAATAGCCCAATCTCAAAAAATATGGAGTGGGTTAATCGAACAGCGAGGGTTCTTTTTTTAATATGCAGTTTAGTTTCAATCAATTCAAAACAAGAGTTAAAAGCGTAATTCCAAATCAAGGCTATCGTTGACACCATAAAGGCAACTGGCAGTGAATTGGACGATTCACCATGGTTGAGCATCGCTAATAAGAAAGTACTTAATATGATCGCAAGTATTTCAAAAGAAATAGCGTAAACAAGCTTACGGGTACGAGGTGCAAGAACAATCATTAAACATGCCTTATGCCTAAAAATCTGGTCCGCCCCAGAAATCATTCAAATAATGTAAGCTACGGTTTCTGCTTAAATATCAATTTTAATTAAGTGATATAAAAAAGCAAATGCTACTCACTGCATAAGCTCTATAAATATTACTATATCAATCAATTTGCAATCACGCGCGTTCCTCATGGTGAAGCGAATGACAATCTCAAGACGTAAATTGATAGAGCCTCAAATAACGCCTTTTTATCATGTGATTGATCGCTGTGTACGTCGTGCTTCAGTTGTACCGATCTATCTATCATTGTACCTGAAGGCGCTTGCTGCTAACGAGGTTTTCGTTTAGTGCAATATTATCGTTCTTCGCTAAAAGTGGTAGATAATAACCATGATTGGCAGCAAAAGAAGGGCTGAGCACTATAATGGTTTTATAAGTAGTGTGCTCTGTGATGTTTATATGTAATGGGGGGGATATGAATAAATACTTATTAATTGCTTTAGTTTGTGTGTCGTTTCCGACGGTTGCAGCAAAAAAAGGATTAGATTGCGATAACCTTCGTAATACGTTAGAAATTAAAGACTGTGCGGCGTTAACATTAACATCTGCGCAAGATGAATTATCGAAATATTTAACTGCCAGTGTTGAGCATAATAAGGACGATCCTAAGTTGGTGCAGGCGATTGATCAAGCCCAACAAGACTGGGAAGTATATATGAAGGCGCAATGTAATGCGGTTTATACCCAGTGGCGTGATGGTACGATCCGTAATGTGATGGCGTTAGATTGTAAAACCCAGCTTACCAAGGAAAGAACCCATGATATTTGGATGCATTTCTTAACCTATACAAATAACACGCCTCCAGTATTACCTGAACCGCCTAGGAATTAATATATAAATTTAATAATAAAAGCTCTTTACATACTGATTGTGTAGAGTTTTTTCGTTCGATTTCACTGTGAGTCAATCCCGCCTCGTTTTGTGCCTCAACGTCCACAATGACGGATGTTAGTTTGCTTCGTTATTCCGCTATTCCTCATAAACTAAGTACTAACCAGCACCCGTTAATTAAAGAGGAAAAAGCATCCTGCTGATGAATAGATTAAGGCGTGGTGATAATCAATAACAATCAATATATGAGTATATTTTCACCTGTATCGAGTGCAACAACCAGATCTCATCGCAGTATTGGGATAATTTCGAACGGCTGACAGCAAAAAAGAGGAAATACTGGCTGATGCTATAAAGAGATAACATCAGCCAGTGTTATTAATGATCACTCAGGAGTTGCAATGTGTAGGGGGACGCATTACAACAATGTTCATTAACCTTGTCAGTACATTAAACGTAACAGAATAATCATAGGCAGTTTACTCTGTACTAACACGTTGTTGTGTTGACAGCGTCTATTTTAAGGTAAAGTAGTAAAGTTAAAAGAGCATAAATTAATTAATAAGGTTCCCTTTTTATGAGTGGTCAACGTCTAAAACTGCAATTTCAGCGACTCTATAATCACTTCGGTGGTGATAGCATGGAGACCAACTTACAAGATATTGCTGAGGTGCTATTTTGTACGCGCCGTAACGTGCGAATGGTGATCAATAAAATGGTGTCTGAAGGTTGGATTGATTGGCAACCTGCGGTGGGGAGAGGTAAACAGTCACGACTTATTTTTAACAATACAGACAGTGAGTTACAGCTACAACATGCCCGTAAACTAGTGGCAAGCGGTAAGTTAGAACCTGCTTTAGTTGCCCTCGATCATAATGCTGAAAAATTGGTGCAATTGATTCAAGAACAGTTGGGTGTTTCTCACCATCAAGGCAAGCAAATTGTCCGTTTACCTTATTATCGCCGCTTTGAAAATATCACTCCCTTAAAGCCTTTACGCCGTTCTGAACAACATCTTGTCCGCCAAATTTTTAGTGGCTTAACGCAGCTAAAAGAGGAAAAAGGGGAAGAGGAAACGGTGATTGGTGATATTGCACATGCGTGGGAAGCAATAACTCCTCGTCATTGGCGATTTTATCTTCGACCTGCGATTCATTTCCATGATGGTCGATTGTTAGAAAGTAATGATATTTTTGCTACTTTTGCAGATGTTAAGCAACTGTCTTTATTTGCTCATATTGATAACGTTACCTCACCATTTAACAATATTATTGATTTTCATTTATCTCAAGACGATCACCGCTTTCCTGATTTATTAGCCAATATTAGCGCCATGATCCAACCTGCAAATCACTCAACATTAGCCGATTATGAAATGTTTCCAATTGGTACAGGACCTTATAAAGTAGTCGCTAATGATAAACAACGGTTCAAGTTAGAAGCCTTTGATCATTATTTTGGTTTTAGAGCACTGAGTGATGTGGTGGAAGTGTGGATATTAAATGATTTTGCTGCTTGTTATTTACAACCGACATTAGGTGAGGAACTCGGGGGACATGCAGATATATCCTCTCGGTTATCAATGGATCAAGGCTGTACCTTTTTATTATTGAACCGTATTTCTGGCCTCGCACAAGATACTGATTGGTTGAATTATTTTCAGTCACGTTTATACAGTCTTAATTTAATGCGTGAGATGGATTTAACCAAAGTCGGTGATTTTAAGTTATTTAATGCTTATGGATTATTACCAGGTTGGATCCATACCCAGCAATTATCTGAGCCTGTGGTGATTCCCCATAAAAGGGCGGTTACGTTGGCTTATCAGCACGAACATCCTATTTATCCTTATATTGCCTCTTTGATTGAAATGATATTAGCAAAGGACGGTATTCGACTAAAAATTATTGAATTGAGTTATGAGGATATCGTTTTGGGTGAACAGGCGGAAAAAATTGATATTTGGTTAAATGGTATGAGCCTTGGCAGTAATCGAAGCGATGCTATTTTGGGATGGTTACATAACTTTAATCATATTCAACGGGTAATGCCTGTAAATGAATTTGAACATTTACAGCAAGTGATCAGTGAGTGGCGATCAACGTCTAAGATGGTATTTCCTAGTGATATTATTGGACAAACATTATCGCAAACAGGGCAAACCATTCCTTTATTTCATAACTGGTTAGGTGTGGATGATAATGTTCAACTGCAAGGTATGGAATCGAATTTATTAGGCTGGTTTGATTTTAAATCGGTTTGGAGTAAGCCTCAAACACCATAACCCTAACACCATTTACAGAGACTCATTAATATTTAAGATTAAGATGTTGCTGGGCTGCCATAAAGATAACATGCAAATCAATTAAATCTCGGCTTTGCTGTTGCCAAGATTGTAGTTGAGAATGCTGCTGCTGGCATTGGCAAAACTCTAATAACGTAACAATAATCGTATCGAGTTTTTTCAATCCCCACCGTTTAGTGGTCGCACTCTGTTGCGGATCACATACCAGTGCTTGTAATTTTGCATAGGGGAGTTGAATATAAGTAAAGGCAAGTTGCGGTTGCTGCTGGCTATGAAAGTGACAGATCTTTTGACAGCCATCAAGCCAATATGCAAGGGCTTCTTCCTGTTGATGATCATGGTGTGCGTGTTGATGCGTTGTGGGATTATTTAGTTTAGATGCAGTAAATAGAGCGGTCGGCGTTGTGGCAATAATAGAGCTAAGAGATGTGATGTTATTGGGTTTATCTTCACGATACCATGCTTTAATCGTGGCTAACCATAATTGTAGATCATCCATATATTCATCCTTGTTTATTGCGCGAATATCTATTTTATGCCGAGTGTTATTTATACTCGGTAGTGCTTATAAGCATAGTTGATCATAGTGATAGGAATGATGATTTTAGATTTTATTTACGCAGTTGTGATGGATATCAAAAATCACAATTAAAGCCCATATCCATTGAATAATGCTATGGGCTAAAACGTTTTTTAAGCAAAGAATGAACTGTTATAACGCACTTTTTAATGCGGCGATAAAGGTATCAATATCATGCGCTGTGATATCAAGGTGAGTCACGAAACGCATTGGGTTACCGCCACTGATTAAGATACCTTGGTGCTTTAAGGTTTCAATCAATTGTGTTTGATCGATAGTCTGATCCACTTTAGCAAACGCCATATTGGTCTGAATATGATCAAGATTGACACTAAAGCCAGTAACACTGTTTAACTGCTCAGCTAAATAACGTGCATTGCGGTGATCGTCAGCAAGACGTTTAACATTTTCAGTTAAAGCCAGTTTACCTGCCGCAGCAATAATCCCTGCTTGACGCATACCACCACCTAGGACTTTACGCCAGCGACGTGCTTTTGCGATTAAGGTTTTATCGCCTAATAATAAAGAGCCAATAGGTGCGCCTAAGCCTTTTGATAAACAAATCGTGAATGAATCAAAGTATTTAACGATCTCTGTAATATCTACGTTCATGGCAACTGCGGCATTATAAACACGTGCGCCATCAAGGTGCATTTGTAAGCCATGTTGATCGACAAACTCACGTGCTTGTTGAATGTACTCTAAGGGTAACACTTTGCCATTAATGGTGTTTTCAAGGCTTAGTAGTTTAGTGCGAGCAAAGTGTGGATCAAGTGGCTTAATTGCTGCTATTAGTTTTGAGAATGGAATACTGCCATCAGCATCGTTTTCTAACGGCTGTGGCTGAATAGAGCCTAATACTGCTGCGCCGCCGCCCTCAAACTTATAGTTATGTGCTTGCTGACCACAAAGGTATTCATCACCACGTTCACAATGCGCCATTAAAGCGAGTAAGTTGGCTTGTGTACCAGAAGAACAATAAATAGCAGCCTCAAAGCCGTGACGTTTTGCAGCCCATTGTTCTAGATCATTAACGGTAGTGTCATCACCATAAACATCATCACCCACAAGGGCATTTGCTATTACGTTACGCATTTTTGCTGATGGGCGAGTTACCGTATCTGAGCGAAAATCTATCATTTATATATATCTTCCTATTGTATTTTTTTTAATATATCACTGCACTATTTGAGGAATCTATAGCAATTGTTACTTTTATAGCGTGATAGGTAGCATGAATAATCAATCACATTAAATAATATATGTATTAATAATGATAAAAAGTCCTCAAAGGTGGATTTATGAATCTACACTTATTAAGTGTTATGTGGCTAGGTGCACAACACTCTATTTTATAAGATACAGGGAGAAACAAGTGATGCTAGTGGAGCAACGAAATTTTACGTTATGTGGTAGTCAGAAGGGTAATGCATGTGTACGAGTGAACCCTACGGGGAAGTTAGAGGTGAAAATAACGGATGATAATTCTTCATGTGAGGCTGAGTTTTCACAATTATGGTTCAATAAAGCAGGAATGAAAACATTATTGGTGTGTCGTGAAGAAGAGCAAGTATGTTGGCAATTAGATCTCTCTAATCAGGATGCCAAAGAACTTGAATGTTTAATTGAATCAGCACAAGAAGAGTTTGAGATCCTAATGCGTGCGTTGTAGATTCTAGGAAAATAATATGATGTCTAAACCGAACTAAGCCCTACAAGGTAGTTTGTTGTAGGGCTTTTATTCTTGGCTTATCTCTCAGAATTTAATTACGTGGTATAGGCAGATAAAGCATCGCTTTTAAACCGCCTAGGCTACTGTGAGTTAAGACTAAATCACCTCGGTAACTGTGTACCAGTTCATTGACAATATTAAGACCAAGTCCTGTTCCTGGGGTGTTTTCATCCAGTCTCACGCCGCGTTTTAGCACTTGTTTGCATTTTTCACGCGCAATACCCGGTCCATCATCTTCGATGACTAATACAATATGACCATTGACTATAGGCTCTTGGTAAACTCGAATTAAGCTATTGGCCCATTTGTAACTATTTTCAATTAAGTTACCAATCATTTCATCTAAGTCACTTTTTTCAACGGCAATCACGACATCACTATCGAGTTCATTGACGAGCACAACTTCTCTATGTGCATAGACTTTATCCATTGCCAGTGAGATTGCATCAATACGATGTGATAGCGCGGTTTTAGCTGCCAGTATATTCATAGCCCCCGCCATGCGCGCTCGTCCTAAATGGTAATCAATATGCTGCTGTAATTGCTGTAATGCCGGTACAAGTTTTGCTTGTGTCGCTGGGTCTAATAACGACACTTCATTATTTAAAACCGCAATCGGGGTTTTTAACGCATGTGACAAATTCCCCGAATGGTTTCTTGCGCGTAATAATAGCTCTTGATAGTGAAATAAAAGAGCATTGAGATCATCTATTACGGGTTGAATTTCAACAGGATAAAGACCTGTAAGTTCTGTTGAATGTCCCTCACGGACTTCGATGAGGTTTTTTCGCAGTTTACGTAATGGCCATAATGACCAGCTTACTTGTAATGTAGTAAGGGCTAAAATACCAATCGCCATAATGGTTAGAATGACCCACAACCCATGGGTTAATTGTTGTAACGTTTTTAGCAACTTATCTTGATTGACCGCCACCGATAATTCGATAGGATGATCACTGTCAGGTAGACTAAATTTACGCTTTACGACGATTAACGATTGATTATTAGGACCTTCAAAGCCTTTTTTAACATTGCCTTTTATGGTGGTGTCCCATAACGAGCGTGAGCGTAATACTTGTTTATCGAGTTTCAATGACCAATATAAGCCACTGTATGGAAAATTAAAGCGTGGGTTTGATAGGCGACCATCAACAAATAATTGACCGTGTTTATCAATATCTACTTGGGCGGTAATTTGATCCATGTAGAGGTATAGCTGTGACTTTTCTTGTTCAATTAAATAGGTTTTGATAAAACTGGGGACAAGGTAGCCCGCTGATAAGGTAATCGCCAATAACCAGACAGCAGCAGCAATGAGCAGTCGGCTACGAATACTGGGTTGACGATTTTTAGGGGGATTAGCTAGCATTGATACGATATCCAAGACCACGAACTGTCTTGATCACATCATTACCAATTTTACGGCGGATACGACCAATGAACACTTCAATAGTATTTGAATCACGATCAAAATCTTGCTTATAAATATGTTCAACTAACTCAGTGCGAGAGATGACTTTGTCGGTATTGTGCATTAAATACGACAGCACTTTAAATTCCAGTGCAGTTAAATCAATAACCTGATCTTGCCACGTTACTTTTGATGTACGAGTATCTAAACTTAAGTCACCTGCTTGAATCACGGGTGAAACGTTTCCTGTCGCACGACGTAATTGAGCACGAACACGAGCAATTAACTCTACCATCTGAAACGGTTTGGTTAAGTAATCATCAGCACCCGCATTTAAACCATCGACACGTTGGGTTAATTCATTACGAGCGCTAAGGATCACAACGGGGCAGTTGACGTTTTCTTCACGAATGCCTTTAAGTACCGTAATTCCATCAAGTTTGGGTAAGCCTAAATCAAGTACAATCGCATCCCATGGCTCTGATGTTGCACGATAAAGCGCATCTATACCATCGGCAGAGTGTTCAGCAACCCAACCATTTTGTTCTAGACCGGTGACAACTTGTTCACCCAATGTAATATCATCTTCAACTACGAGAATTTTCATTTTGGAACCTTAAGGACGCTTTCAAGGTGACGTCCTTTTATTTCTATCATCTTAAGAGTACGGGCTTCATACTCGACTTTTATTATATTATTGTTGCCGTCTATCAGCTTTAATTCGTATGTCCATTCATCATCATTTTTGTCTAATTCGACGCGAATAATACGAGCTAATAGCTGCTGGTGGACTTTATGTTGTAGTGCAGAAAAAGGTTGAATAAGTCCTTGAGCTACAGCATCCATGACATTGTCGTGATGTTCATCGATATCAGATGTTGGGGTAGCAAAAACCCGACAGCTAAAGATACTGATAAATCCAATAAGATATAAATATTTGCAATGTTTTTTCATATTTATAACTGTAACCAAGTCGCCATGAATGGAAAGTGAATAGAGCTATTATAGATAGATTATGCGATTTGTAAGCCTTTAAATTTTTTCAGATTTTTAATGTTATAATATAACGTTAGTCTTTAGTGTTTTATACTAACTAATGCGATAATCATCATATAATTAAGACCTTCATAGTATTGTAAAATTATTCCTCATTAAAGATAGATTCTAGTCTAGTTCTTCATAACCGTATCTTTCAGGCCTGTATTGAGTTACTTAATCTATCTACTTCTATTCTTTACTGTAATACATCGGGTGTGTATCTGTAGATACAAGTAGTTAAGTGTTTTCAAAAAAAAAAGATGGCATATTTTCTGATCGTGGGCCAGTGGAAGCACAATTGTTCAAAATGTATTCACCGAAATTTAATAAGAAAAAAAGAACACTGTTAATAGACAATTGATTAATGAATGGTTAAAACGCTTTCATGTATAATACCTGTATTATATTTGTAATTTTGGATCGTCACGATGGCTTCTAGCGCACACGCACTACACATTTTGGTTAAGCATAAAGAATTAGCTGATGACATTATTAAGCAACTAAAAGCTGGAGCGAAATTTCAAGATCTCGCTAAAAAACACTCTACTTGTCCATCAGGTAAAAAAGGGGGTGATTTAGGTGAATTCCGCAAAGGGGCTATGGTTGCCCAATTCGATAAAGCGGTTTTTTCTGGTAAGGCTATCAGTACCAGTGAAGCATTAAAGATGAAAAACACTAATTTACGTGGTTTGATTCCAGAACCAGTAAAGACAAAGTTTGGCTGGCATATCATCAAAGTATTATTTGTGATGTAAGCAATTATTAAAAAGGAATGTTAAGTATCTTCCTTTTTATTTTTTGTTGTTTAATACTGTAATTGTAATGATTATTAATAAGAGGGCGCTGAATATTCAGCGTTTTTTTGTAGCTGTGATCTGAGGTAGATTAAGTCAAATATAAAGATATTTAATCAACTTGTTTTATATTTATGTTGGATGATTAAAATGAACAAAGATCGAATTATTCGTGGAATAGTCTTTTATACATTAGCGGCGATTGTTTTTTTCAGTGCGTTAGAAGCGGCAAAATTTGTATATTTATTAGGTTCAAGTAAAGAACTTTACCCTATCTCTATTTTTATTTTTTCGCTTGGGTACAGTACATTATTGTTGCTTGTATCGTATTCTTTAGGGCAAAAATTGCTGTTTGAAGGTAGCCGCAGCAACAAGTTGTTTACTATTAAAAGACACTCAATGATGCCTTTGTATATGTTGAGCCTATTTGCGGGTTTAAGTGTGATTAATATTATTGTTTTATCTGAATTTTCTTCAGGGACGTTAATATCATCAAGTTTGACGCATCTTTGCTCGTTATCTTTACAATACGGAGTGACAACATTTATCGTTACATTAATTGTTCTTGCTGTGGTGATGTTAGTAAATAATCTAATAGTCGACAGAGTAAAAATGGCTTAAAGTCCCTGTTTATTTAATATAATAAAAAAGGTTGCGACAAGACGTCGCAACCTCGAATGTTATATTACGGTTTACCCATTAATCAGGCTGATTAGTAAGGTAATTCGCCCGCTTTATCCAGCTCGTTATAAACATCAACAAATAGCTTAGCAAAATGAATTTCAGTCCAGTTACAAGGTACCGGAGGGCAGTCATGATACCAATTTTGGCCAATTTGCTCGCCAAGATACAAAGCAAAAGCTTGCATATCACCACTATCAACTTTATTTAACTCTTGATCAGATAAACCAAAGACTGTCCCCGCTGTCTTACCAAAGCTAAATGTGTTTTGGAATCCAGATGCTTGACGATAGTTTACAAATCCATTCGAATGCAATGTCTTATTCAGTAAGCTTTCTTTCTGTGCTTTCGTTTCAAATGTTGTGCCGTAAAGGTACAAATCGTGGCCATAGTTTTCTTTATAATTCATAAGCTTATTTTTAAACGTCTCACTAGAAACAATATAAGCAACGTTCGTGAGAAGTTTTATGTGGCGCTTGATGCTGTTCGCGTCCCAAGGTGTCTCTGTATTAGTAGAACCAAGTATCATGTCTGTAAATGTGATATCCCATGCCGCTGTTATTTTATTTAATTTGTCTAATAACGGATGTTTTGTTTCTGTTGCAAAACGTGAATCAATAAGGTGTTGGGTACCATAATGACCGTAAGTATTGCCTTGACCGTCAAGCGTACTTAACATGCCTGTGTAGTTATAGACACCAGTACCATCTGCAGTATTAAAGCTTTTATCTATATTTAGATCCGTAATAGGCAGAGTAATACGAGTATATGCTGGTAATTTATCTAAATTAGCCAAGCGCGCCCAATTATGTTGGCTGTGAGCTTTAATATCGAGATCTACGTTTTTAAGATCGATATCAGTAAAGTTTGTGATTTCAACGGTATTACGATCAAGTAAACGAATATTTACCATTGAATCAGTATTGGCTGAAATAGACCAAGCACCTTCAGCCAATCCGTCTTGTAGAATTTTACGTACAGAGGCTGTTTGTGGTAGGGCATCAAATTCTAGTTGAGCCGTTGGTACATATGCATTTTGTGTAAAATCAAGGGTATCTAATTTATCTAATGGTACGCTTTCAATGATGCTATTAGTTAATGTAATAATCTCATTATTACTGATAACTAAATCGTGACCACTTACCCAGAAATGATCAAGGAGGTAAACGGCTTTCGCTGCATCTTTAAATTGGTAATCATTGGCAATAAATTGCTGAATGTCATACATAGCAAAACGTGTCGTTGACTCTACATATTGACCGTTATTCTCTTTTACAAAAATGTATTTGTCATTCGCATCCATTGATTCAAATGCGCCAATGTTGTTATGCAGTGGCTGAAGTGTTGTGCCTTGTGACAGTGCATCTAAATCATAAATCGCGGAGCCTTGTGAACCACCTGTAAGTAATTTAGAACCAATAAATTCAAGAGTAAATGGACGTCCATTAACATAGGCTAAGTGAGCAAAAGGCTGTAGTGATTTAGTTTCACCAAGTGCCGCTGGTGTATTATGGTAGACCGTAATATTCTCGGCATCAGCCACTAAAATATACTGATCATTTACTGCAATTTTACTATTACCATTATGCTGAATGTCATAAGAGTATTGGTATTGGTTCGTATCACCATTAAAGACATCGATACGATCATGGGCACCAATTGCTGAAACGAATAGTTGTGATTTATGGCTACGTAAATCATCAAGACCTTTATAAGGTTGAGCTTCACTAATACCTAAAATTTTTGTGGTAGTATTTGCTTTGGTATCGTAAATACCCACCATTGGTGAATCACCCGCTGATGGCGATTGAGCAACAATCAGTTTGTCGCCAAGTTGCTCTATTGAAACCATATTTGAATGTGCAGCGTCGACGCCAAACTTATATGGCGCAATAGAAGTCGCATCTGGTTTTTCATGTTTGTCTGAACCATCTATACATGTTAATGCTTCATTTAAAACATAGTCGCTATCAAGGTGACCATTGGGTAAGTATTCAAGCACACAGCCATTACCCCAATCATAATTTCCCCATGTTTTATTAACGACAACAGCGCCGCCTTCATACATGGAAAATTCCCAATCTTGATCAAAGAAACTGAATAGATTACGGGTTGCACTGTCATCCGTAATCTATTCAGTTTCGTAATGGAATAATAGGCGTGCCATGCTCTGCATCTACTTCATAATCAATGCCATTGATTTCAATGAATTTTTTACCATTCTTGAAAAAGTAGAAATCAGGGTTCTGAGCATATTTTTTGAGCTCATTTACACGTTGAACCATTTGTGCAGCCATTTCGTTCATGATCTGAACATATTTAACCTGACTTTCTGGTTCGATATTAGGCGTAATTTCTGCTAGTGGAGGTAAAGGTAGAACGTCTTCTGGTGTTACTGATTCAGACTCTGAAATAAATACCCACGGAGACTCCCATGAGTTTTGTGTAATATGTGCAGGAGATTCATTTTGATTTACCCACCACTGAGCTTCAAAAATATTACCATTAAACTGTACTTGTTCTGTGGCGGAGTAATTTTTTTGGGGATTATATGCTTCTGCTGCAAATAAAGAACTAGACGTCGTTAGTAATATAGCAATGGATAATAATTTTTTACGCATGTTTAACTCCAATGGGTAATTTATAAAATAATCCCAAATGACTTATAAAAATAATAGTCAGTTGATTATTAGAATAAATAATCGTTATTAGCGTCTTTGTATAATAAAAGCATATATTTGTCATTATATATTTTTATACATAAGGAATATCAATGATTTATTTTGATGTTTATACTTTTTTGGTATGTGCTTTGGTGGGGGATTGGCTTAAATGTCATAAAAAATAGTGGCTAATATGAGAAGTTAAATGAGGTGGGAAATTTAATCAGTTAGACTATTCAATGAATAAAATAGATAAATGATTAATTTAAAGCGTTAATATTCCATTAAGCGATATTGAGGTATGATTATAAATAACAATTAGAATTTATAATAAGGAACAATATGCGTTATTCATGGGCGATGGTTGGTGTAGTTGCACTTTTATCAGGTTGTAGTACTGCGGCTTTAACATCAACACCTTCTGCAACCGCAACTGCAATTTCAGCGGTAAAAACAGTAGAAACTCAAACGGCTAAACCTCTTACTCTCAGTGAGCAATTTATTCAACATGGCTATAACGATGGTTGTAAAGATGCACTGAAAAATCAATGGCAACCATCAAAGACAATCTTGGATGATATGAAGGGTGTCGAAAAGATGAAGTATGTTGAAGGTTGGAAAAAAGGTTATCAGCGTTGTGTGAACGGTATCGGCCCTGTAATTATCAACGATACAATGCCCATTTCACAGCAGAAAAAATAATAAAAATAGATCGTCATTAATACCGTTAAGCGTGAGGATGATTTCATTGCTTAATGGTATTACTATTATTGCTTCGTGCTCGTGCGTTGTTTTACTGGTTTAGGAATATAACGCCCTAATTCATCAATTTTACGATTCTTAGAAAAGAACATTTCAAGTTCAATCATAATGCCAAGATTAGCGTGATAATTGTAATCACGTGGAAACTCAAGTTGTGGTCGAGCGGCAAGATAAAGCCAGTGTTTATATACTCGACGTTTCCATTCAGCGGAAACCCAATAGTTCGTTACTTCTTTTATCTCATCGGTATCTGCACTGATCCCCAGTGAATATTCAAATAAATCTTTTTCAGTTGCACGTTGATAAATATTAAGCTGTTGTACCAGCTCCCACTTATCATCTTGTTGTAAGTATTGGGCACTGGTTGTGGTTCTAAAGATGTCTTTGTGATCTGGAGTAAGAGCATAAAAACCGCTTATTTGAGTAAGAGATCCAAGACCTTTTGAGTGGTAATAGAATAACTCTTGATCAAATTGTGTTGTCCAATTTTGACTAATATTATCAACGCGGGAAAGGCGAGCTTTAGTAAAAGGATCTAGCGGTAATTTTATTTTGACACCAATATCAAAATCAGAGGTCCAGTTACCAAATTGTGCATCTTGTAATCTAAATCCGCCAATGGTGTTACCCGCTTGGGTTTTACTACCAGAAGCAATTCCTCGTTGCTTACTTTCAAGGCTATCATAATCACTCGGTTCTGAATCGAGGATTAATTTCCAATCACGTTTAACATGCGGTAAATCGAGCTTAAAGTAGACCTTGAAGTCGTTTTCTAGTTTACCGCGGTGTGAGTAAATTGAACGGTAACGAATGCGAAGATAACTACGGTTAGTGAGTTTTGCTTTATCATCATCTTTGGCTAGCCCCTGATCAATATATTCACCAATATTGTGGACTGAGTCGCTCATAGATTGTTGAGAGTTATCAAGCCATAGCTTCATATGATGCTGGGTATTTGCATCATCGATTGGTGCTGCATATGGCACTAAATCAGTTGCAGTGTCATTTTTTGTTGGTTTATCAATGATAGGTGCGGCCTGAATAGCTACCGTATAGAAAAGACACAATGGCAAAGAGATATAGAAGAAGCTAATGCTATTTAAAGTATTCAATGTGGTCTCATGTCCTTACTTTTTTGTCGCTGAATTTTAATATTTATATTATGTACGGCAACTATACTGGTTAAGAAATTAATAATGAATAGTTTCAGTGTAGATTAATATTATTATGTCCATTGTGTTAACTGACATAATTAACATGTTATATTTATTATTTATTTTTGCGAGGTTAATGCAATAAATGAGATGTAACTATGGCTTTTAGCTAATCGTCTTTGAGTTATTTTTGTGGTTTTGCTGGAGGATAATATGGACAGTTCTGAATTTAAAAATATCAAGCAAGAAATGTCAGGGAAAGTGAATAGTATCTTTGATGATTTTGAAGAATCAAATAATCGCTTACCGACGATGGAAGAGTTTCGCGTGATTATTTCTGACACTACGAATAATTATATAGGTCCTGTAGATCAAAATGTTATTGATGGTATTAATATGAATTTAGAGCGTCAACGCATACGAGAAAAAGCGTTATGGGATGCTGTTATTGAACTTGAAGTGGAGGCAAGAATACGCCGTAGCAATGGCGATTAATTTTATTGTTATTTTTTTATGATTAACATAGATGCTAAAGCAATGAGATAGATACACGCTTAGGCATAAAATTGGAAACTCTGTTTTCAACATGATTGATTAACTATCAGCGACATAGAGGCTATAAATAGCATATTATCGCTAACTAGATGGATTATTAACGAGGTTTAAGGATGACTGGAAAAGTAAACATATTTGAAATCCGATGTAGTAGTGGTCATGCGATCGGTGTGTTGGAATTGGATAATGAATCATCATTGAATGCATTAACACTGACAATGCTTAGAACGATTCAACAACAATTATTGCATTGGCAACATGATGAAAATATTGTCAGTGTGATTATCCAAGCGGTTGGTAAAAAAGCGTTTTGTGCAGGTGCTGATATTCGCGCACTTTATTATGCATTAGAAAATGATCCTGCTATTGATGCTATTGATGCTATTGACTCGACAGCGATAGTGACAACAGATGATTATATTAAACGTGCAAACAATGAACAAAGCTACTTGGCACGACCGTTTTTAATTGATTATTTTACGGTTGAATATAGCTGTGATTATTTGATTCATCATTATCCTAAGCCGATTATTGCTTGGGGCAATGGCCTGATCATGGGCGGTGGACTTGGGTTGTTTATTGGTGCAAGTCATCGTGTTGTGACGCCATCAGCCTTGCTTGCGATGCCAGAAGTGAAGATTGGTTTATATCCAGATGTTGGTGCAACATGGTTTTTAAATCAGTTACCCGCTGGTATTGGTTTATTTTTGGGGTTAACTGGCGCAGATGTGAATGCGAGTGATGCTCTTGATTTAACCATGGCAGATCATCTTATTGTTGATGATAAACGTGAACATCTGATCAAACAGTTAAAGCATTATCCTTGGCAAGATACGGCAGAAAACCAAGTTGCGACAGTGATTACTGATATGTTAACGGCAATGGCAACAGACTCTGAAAGACAGCGTCCACCGAGCCAAATGATCCCGTATTTCCCTCAAATTCAAGCGGCTTGTGTTGCACCAACGCTTGATATTGTTTACGAACAAATAAAGGCCATTGATGGGTTAGGTTGTTGGCTTGAAAATGCTAAACAAACGCTTATTGATGGTAGTCCATTGTCTGCACATATTTGTTTTCAGCAAATGCAGCAATATCAGCAAGCAAACTTGGCTGAATGTTTCTTAATGGAATTATCACTTTCTGTTCGATGCGGATTAGTGGGTGAATTTAAAGAAGGCATTAGAGCACGCTTAATCGAAAAAGACGGTCAACCAAAGTGGTTATATAAGACTCTTTCAGATGTTGATAACCGACTGGTTGATAGTTTATTTACGCCTTTATGGCACCAACAAGAAAATCCATTAACTAATTTACTTTAATTACACGAATGATGAAACGGTGTTGTGCTTTATCCATTTTTTTTGAGTCGTTAATGTTAATCAGTGCGTTGGATATATTTATAAAATAGTTTTAGGAGCTAATTAACGTGGACATTGAAAATAGTGTTGTTGTCATAACAGGTGCAGGCCAGGGATTAGGGCAAATGATGGCAGTGACGCTTGCACAGATGGGAGCACAACTCGCTTTAATTGACGTGAATAAAGTAGGGTTACGAAAAACGCAAGATCAATGCCATATGCTCAATAGTATGGCGCGGATTTATGAAGCAGATGTGACTAATGAAACTGAAGTTGAACAGGCATTTTTTAATATCATGGAGGATTTCGAGCATATTGATACGCTAATCAATAATGCAGGTATCCTTGATGATGGAATGTTGGTACAAATAAAGCCGAATGGCATTAATAAAATGTCATTAGAGCAGTTTCAAACAGTGATGGATGTTAATGTCACTGGCACATTCTTATGTGGCAGAGAAGCGGCTAAATGGATGATTGAAAACGAAACTAAAGGCGTTATTATTAATATATCCAGTGCTGCTCGTGCGGGAAACATTGGTCAAACAAACTATGCTGCTTCTAAAGCCGCTGTAACCACTATGGCTGTGGGTTGGGCGCGAGAATTAGGTCAATATGGCATTCGCGTTGCAGCAATTGCTCCGGGGCTTATTGATACACCAATGGCGGCACAAATTAATGATGATACGATTGAGCGAATGTTAGCGATGATACCATTAGCCCGCATTGGTGATCCAACAGAGATCGCCCATTCGGTGAGATTCATTATTGAAAATGACTATTTCACCGGCAGGGTACTCGAAATTGATGGTGGTTTACGATTGTAATCAATGCTTGATCAAAAGTGGTTGTACAGTGCAACTAATGCCAAAACACCACCTACGACAAACATAATCATCGATAAACCAAACGCGAATTTTGCCATATACGGCATTAATTTTTCCATTAGATCGTCCAAATAGCGATGAAAGAAATATATTCTACCTTAGATTGTGTATCAATGAGCATGAATATTTAGAGTAGTGGTATTTTTGACATAAAAAAAGATCGTCGATTGACGATCTTTTTATGCCAATTAGGCCATATTTGTTTATAAGTTATCTTAATAAACAGATATTAGAATGCTTTTGGAGCAAAACCTGTAACAGCTTTAATACCCATGCTACGGCCAAGTGCCGTCATTGGGTGAACAACGACAAGGTCTTTTACTGATTTTTTCAGTTTACCCATGTCAGCTTGTTCTGCTTTCGTTAACACACGATTAAAAGCAAGAGATTTAACATCTTTACCTTTGCCACTTACTTCTGATGACTTACGGTGTTTAACGTTTTGCGATTTTTTGTTAAGGCTAAGAAGCTCATCTTTAAACTGCTTGATGATAACTTTATCATCACGTTGAATTGCAGCAGCAAGTTTACGCTGGCACTTGTCCATACGGTTGTTAAGATTTTGAAGCTCTTCGTTTAAATTCATTTCATTACCTTTGTATTTACACTCGCAATACACTAAATCGTAGTGTTTACGATGAATAGGTATTGAGTTGCGGCTAGTATACATTATATTTTTGATAACTGGATCGCTATCCTACAACTATTTTTGCTTAAAGTTGCATTTTTATGGCTATCTCTGCCAATTTTACGGGGTAGATAGACTTATGGGCATTAATTCCCTATGAAATATTTCCAATAACAGGATGAAAAAATGACAGATTATTGTGTCATCGTTACTACGTTTTCAGATGATGAAAATGGTCAAACCATCATTAATGCATTACTTGAACAGCGTTTAGCAGCTTGTATTCAAGTGATACCGATTAAAAGCTATTACCATTGGAAACAGAAGATTAACTGCGATCAAGAGCAACAAATCATTATTAAAACTAAAACTATACTGTTTGATCGTGTGAAAGCTGAAATAGAGAAGCATCACCATTATGAAACACCTGAAATTATCCAGTTACCGATTACTAATGGCTCAGTAGACTACTTATCATGGATAGGCCAAACTTGTTTGTGATTTTATATTATTGAAAATAAACCGAATATATTTTGATTTATGCGTAGTGATTAGGTACAACTGAAAGCAGGTCTATTGAAAAATAGACTAAATTATACCCCAAAATAATTAGTATTTTATTGAAAGTTATAATAGTTTTAATACAAGGATGTTTTAACTACAGAGATTAACTAGAACTAAACATTATTTAGTGTTGGTTAGAGAATATTTGTCATAGTAGGTCGTATGATTAATGATTGTGCTGAAGAACCTGCGACTACACATGGAAGTGATTATTAATGCTAAATCAAGAATTCGCGACAAATACAGAATCAGAACTACGTGTGCGTTATAACGATATTACACGTGGTGTCTATTTTATAGGAACAACTCCGCCTAAAACCAATACGTCTTTAGATGAAGTAGAAGGCATTGCTGATCGATTAGTGAATCGTATTAAAGATCTCGCCATTGATGGATTAATTGTTTACGACATTCAAGATGAAGTTTCGCGTACTAAAAAACCACGTCCATTTCCGTTCAAATCGACTCATGATCCTCGTTATTATTCTTCATTGTTGAATAAAAAAACAGGGCGACCAGTGATCACTTATAAAAGCGTAGTGCAATCAGAAACCGAAGCTTTTGATGAGTGGTTAAATGAAGCATGGCATGAGTATCAAGTACGTGACATTGTGCTGGTTGGCAGCCCATCGGCTAAGAATGAAGTGTCGTTACCGTTATCTACGGCTTATCAAGCATTGGCTGAGCATCAAAATAACTTTTTTACTGGCGGTATTATGATCGCTGAGCGCCATGCTAAAAAAGGTAATGAGCATGCGCGGCTAATTGAAAAATATCAGCAAGGGTGTAATTTCTTTATTTCTCAAGCTATTTATGACACCCAAGCAACGATTGATATTTTGACCCGCTATGCGATTGAATGTAAGCAGGATGGACTTAAACCACAGCGTATTCTATTAACGTTTTCGCCTTGTGGCAGTGCTAAAACATTAGAATTTATAGAGTGGTTAGGTGTGAGTGTGCCGGAAGCAACGAGCTTACGTATTCTTAATGCGACCAATCCGTTACATGAATCGATTAAAATGTGCTGCAATAGCCTCAATCAAATCTTAGATGCGGTGGTTGAATATGATTTGCCGTTGGGATTGAACATTGAGAGTTTAACTAATCGTAAAGAAGAAATTGATGGTTCAATTTTATTGTATAAATTATTACGAGCGTCAATGGACAGTCATTTAGCTAAACATGAATTTCGAACATTGCAGAGAAATACGATCACAGCACAGTAGTGACTCAATCGTGTACCAATTATTGTTGGGCTTTTGGGTGAAAAATAAAGCCCATACTATTATTACTTTTGGCAAGTAAAACGTATGGGCTTATTAGATCGAAAAATAGGTATTAGATCGTTACATTAAACCTAAAATAGACCACCAGATAATACCTGAAGCCATAAAAATGATTGCACCGCCAACAGAGATAATAAAGCCTATTTTCATCCACTGTTTATCATTGTGATATTGATAGCCCATCAGTAATGGGTTGCGAGCATGGCTGTAGGTCGTAAGGTTACATCCGATATTGGTAATACCCGCAACGGCTAAAATAGAAATAAGTGGATTAACACCTAATGCCATTAACGAGCCGATAATAACCGGGCCTAAAGCGACAACTTTTGCTGTACCTGAAGCAAAAAAGTAGGCTGTAATCAGGTAGAAAATCATCATTACAATCAAAATAATGGTTGGACTTGCATGGCCCATATGTTGACTGATTAAATCCGATACACCATGACCAACCCAAGCAGTAAAGCCGAGTTTTTTAAGTTGACTGGCTAATCCCATTAATACGGCAAACCAAATCAGCGTATCCCATGCGCCTTTTTCAGATTTGACATCATCCCAGTTTAAAACGCCTAAGATTAATAACGCTGATAAACCGATAAATGCTGATGTCGTTGAGTGTAAATGCAGTGACTGTCCGCCAACCCACATAATAATTAATGCGATAAAAACCGCGATTAACTTCCACTCAGCAAGGCTAACAGGCCCTAAATGCAATAATGCCTGTTTTGCATAAGCGGGTGCTTGTGGTGTGTGTTTGGTATCTGGATCGATAAATTTAAATAAGATGAACGGCATTGTTAGCAGTAAAATTGCTGCTGGTAGCAGTAAATATAGCGCCCAGTGACTAAAGGTCATATTAATACCTGCCACTGAAGCGGCAATACCCACTAAGGCGAGGTTACCTGCAAATCCTGTTTGAAAACCAACTGCAGATGCATCGTTCATTGCGCTTACCGAAGAGATTAGGTATTGACCCAATTTGCGGTCATCTTTGTTGATGACTTTCGCAAGTGAGTCGGCAATAGGAGAGATAATTGCTGAACGAGCGGTATTACTGGGTGTAGCGGGTGCGATAAGAAAATCAGCAATACCTAAGCAATAAGCTATACGTAAAGAGGATTGACCAAACCAGCTTAGTAAAATAAGGGCTATGCGTTTACCTAATCCTGTTTTAGCAAAGGCACGTGCAATCATAAATGCAATTACAATCAGCCAAATAAGAACGTTATTAAAATTGCTGGTGGCCGCCATAATCGCAGCTTTTGCGGACGTTTCTCCGCCGGCATGAAGCAGTGCATAAGCGGAAACCGCAATAATGGCAACGGCACCTGTTGGTAATACATTAATAACGATAGCAACAATCGTTGCAACAAAAATAATCGCAGTATGAAACGCTGCCATATTTAATGCTGGAGGTATGCTGATAAAGTGCCAACAGAGAGTACTTAGCACCACAATGATTATTGCTGGAATAATTTTGATGGCAAAGAAGGGCGCGCGCGTGGGGAGTGTGGTTTTATTCGTGGTTGTAGCTGTCATGATAATCTTATATAGATATATTACATTCCAATATAGTATATAAAATTCAAATAATTCTCACTTTTAAATCATTCGATGTCTATATTAATGATGGTATTTATATCTCATATCAAAAATAACGTACTTTATTAAAAAAAAACGCCACTCAAATACTTTCAATTAGAAAGAGACAGTTAAAGTGGCGTTTAAATAATAAACAAAACTAGGTAGTCATGCCATTTTGTTTGTTGTTACTATTTATATTAATAAGTGGTTTTTATCGTTGTGCTGTTTAGCTTAGATCTAATCTGCACTTGGTTGGTTAGCAGTATCTTACGAGCAATTATGTAATGAGTAAAATGAACGTTTTTAATTTTATAAATGCATTTTGTGCATATATTGCTTTGTGATAAATTTTTTATAAAATACAATAGATTAGAAAAAAGGTATAGTTAGAGTAAGTGGAATAGATATTGTGTTGTTATCACAGCAAGGAGAGCACGTGAATTGGAATCAAAGAAAGAGCGGTAAAAACACACGAAGCTCTTATCGATTAATGTATTGGTCAGTGCTCGGTGCTGTTAATGTATTATCGGGCTGTAACTTGGTTTATTGGGATGAAGATTTTGATAGTTATCATGAGTTATCAAAAACCAATCCTTATCCTTATCATCAAGTGGATGTTTACGATCCCAAAACCGATCACAATCGTAATGAGATACAAGTCTTAAACAGTGGCGTGGTCGCATTACAGATGCGTATCGATATGATTCGCCGTGCGCAACGAAGCATTGAAGTTGAATATTTTATTTTCTCGCCTGATTTAAGTGGCAAGATTATTGTTCAAGAGTTAGTGGTTGCCGCTAAACGTGGCGTTAATGTGCGTTTATTAATTGATAAGTCAGCGACTGTCTTTGAGTTTGATGAGTTTTATGCGCAGGCGTTAAAGCAATATAATATTGAAGTTCGTTATTATAATGCTGCACCAATTTATTATATTTCAACGATTAATTTTCGAAATCATCGTAAATTGCTGGTGGTTGATGATCGTGAGGCGATCACTGGTGGACGTAATATAGAAAACGATTATTTTGATTTATCGACGCATTATAATTTTCTTGATCGAGATTTATATGTTGAAGGCTCGATTGTGCCTGCAATGCGTACTTCTTTTGATGCCTTTTATGATCATAGTATTAGTGAACGTTTTCAAACACCTCAAAAACCGACTTATCGCGTTGAGTTACAAAAATATGAGCGACGAATAGCACAAGCTGCTGATTTTTTAGCATCCAATGAGGCTGAAAGAGCTGCTAGAATTAAAATTGAAGCCATTGCGCGTCCTCTATTATTACAAAAAAAACGCTATTTATGTCCTGAAACGACCTTTACGACAGATGCGCCCGGTGGTTCATTTTGGACGCGCTTTAAAGATCCCTATAGCGATAATTATCGATTTTTACGTAAAACTATTTTTGATAAAGTTATGTCAGTTGATCAAGAGTTAATCTTAGCATCGCCTTATTTACTCAATAATCGTAAATCTGAGCACCTCATGCAAACGATGTTAGATAAACAGGTTAAATTAACCCTTTATACCAATTCATTGTCATCGACAGACGCCTCTTATGTTGCCGCACAATTGTATCAACATGTTTATGATTGGCAAAAATTAGGTATTACGACTTATGTACATGCTGGTGAGTGGCTTGCTGAGACGGATGTGGTTTTCCCCGAAACGAAGCTAGCTCGATGGGGCATGCATGCAAAAACTCAGGTTTATAAACGCAGTAATGGTAATGAAGTGATGGTTGGAACTTATAATATTGATAATCGCTCAAATCATTATAATACTGAAATGGGACTTTTTTGTAAGGGTAATAATGACCTCGTTCAAGCTATAGAATCCAGTATTTTATCCCGAGCTCAGCAAGGCTATACCATTATTGCTGAGAATGAAGCGATTGATAAAAAAGGTAATAAAGTTAATGTGTATGGTGCAGGTAATCCCGATATCACTAAGATGAAATATATGTGGTTACCATCATGGATGTTTAATTTTTTACTCTAACTGATTGTTATTCGTTCTTGATTTTAGCCATAACTTCTCACCTGTGGTTAAGATCAAGTACAACAAGCTGTATTCATTCCTCATTTTTATCTATCTCCTTAGTTGAAATAATGATCGTTGTATTGATGGTTAAGTTTATTTATCACATTTATCAATAGCGTTAAAATTGCTTATTTAGGCATTAATGCGATATTAACCTGATTGATTTTACTTATTTAATAGCAGGCTATAATCCTGATTATAGTGTCTATATAAGAATAATATTGTGGTTTATTGTTGATGCTTATCGATATGAATATATTCTATTATATAAATTTATAGCCATTGAATAGTATGCGCATGTTGTTTTAGATAATTTTAATAGCATTATTTTACTTTAAAGTGGTTTTTGGTGGTAATTATTATCATTTGAGCGTGTTTTTTAGCTATTTATTTTTATATTTTTGGCTCAGATTTAGTTAACGATTAAATATTTAAAATTAAAACATATTAATCTAGTTATGTTTATTATTTTAGTTATTAGTTTTATCTTAATGCTGTTTTTGTGGTTTTTTATTCTTAAATACGCTTGTAACAAAATGTTTCAGTTTGTTTGTGATTATTTCTTAGCTCTTGTTTATTCAATGTGTTAGCTCTATGACGTAATATTTCAAAAAGATCATCTATTGAAAGATATTATGTTGTACTTTATAACTTAGGGGGAATTTAGATATTGAATAAATAGTGATAAATAAGGAATAGTTATGAGTAGGGATGTGAGTACTTTTATGGGGCATCCAAAGGGATTGTTCTTGTTGTTCAGTACTGAATTGTGGGAGCGTTTTTGTTATTACGGCATGCGCGCTATTCTTGTTTTGTATTTAACAGATAAAACAATGAATGGCGGCTTTGGTTGGACAACTAAAGATGCGCTTAGTCTATACGCGACATATACTGGCCTTGTTTATTTAACTCCTCTTATCGGTGGTTGGATTGCTGATAACTTTTTAGGTCAACGCCGCTGTGTCATTCTCGGTGGTATATGCATGGCCATTGCCCAATTTATTCTTGCGCTACCTAATTCTATTGTTGGTACCTCTGCATTAAGCGCATTTTATTGTGGTTTGGGATTGATGATTATTGGTAATGGTTTGTTTAAGGCCAATATCTCTACCATGGTTGGCGATCTTTATCCTGAAGGTGATAACCGTCGTGATGGTGCTTTTACCATTTTCTATATGGGTATTAACCTAGGATCTTTACTCGCAGGTGTTATTGCAGGTACAGCCGTTAGTTTTTGGGGTTGGAAAGCTGGTTTTGCAGCATCAGGTATTGGTATGTTAATGAGCTTACTTTTACAGCTAGTGTTTGCTAAACGTCTATTGGGTAATATCGGTATAGAGCCAGCAGCAAAACGCGACGCAGCGGATAATGCTTCAGGTAAGAAAGAACCTTTAACTGCTGTTGAACGCGACCGAATGAAAGTGATCATGTTCCTTGGCCTATTTGTTGTCGTTTTTTGGGCTGGTTTTGAACAAGCTGGTGGCTTGATGAATATCTTCACTCAAGAATATACTGATCGTATGATTGGCAATTTTGAAGTGCCTGCGGCTTGGTTCCAATCACTGAACCCTTTCTTTATTATTACACTAGCACCTATTATTGCAGCCTTTTGGATTAAATTAGGCCCAAAAGAGCCAAGCTCACCGATAAAGTTTGTCTTTGCATTATTGTTCCTTGCGATTGGTTTTCTGTTTATGGTGGGAGCGGTAATGCAGCAAGGTGGTGATTTAAGTGTGAAAACATCAATGTTATGGTTAGTGGGAGCCTATTTCTTTCATACTTTAGGTGAGCTGTGTATTTCACCGATTGGCTTATCAATGGTAACTAAACTGGCACCATTACGTTTATGCTCATTACTGATGGGCGTGTGGTTTGCATTTAACGCATTAGCGAACTACGTTGCAGGTATCGTTGGTTCACATGTGGGTGATGCTGGTGCGCTACATATCTTTGCGGGTATTGCTATTGCGGCTGTTGTTTCAGCGATTATTTTGTTTTTATTCTCAAATAAGTTGATTCAATGGATGCATGGTGCAGAAGACCATCTTGTTGAAAAGAAAGAAGCAGTTATTGCTGAAATCTAACCAATGCACCACGACTAATCACGAATAAAAAAACCGATAGTAGTATTCTATTTTGAATCCATACTATCGGTTTATTTTTTAGTGGTGTTAACTGTGTTTTTTTACTGCTTATTAGTAGATTTTATGCGAGTTTTTTTAATCGGTATACCATCCACAGAGTAAGCGCAGCACTACAGAGTGGTAATGCAAGCCAGACGCCATTAACCCCAACGCTATATGCAAGCACAAAAATAGCGATTGAAATTAAAATCAATTTACCACCTGTTAGTAGCGAGGCTTCTTTAGGCATATTAATTGCCTGAAAGTAGGTTGCACCAACCAGTAATACGCCTTCAAAAGGCAGACCCCAAAAGTATAACGACATCCCTTTGATGGCTTCAGGTTGTAGTGTTGGATTATCACCCACAAACATATACACCACGATTTCCGGAATACTGTATAAAGTGATCACGCCAATTGCTGCAATTAACAAGGTGGTTATAAATGCAAGATTACGAATTTTCTTAACCCGATCTTTAAGTCCTGCACCAGTATTAAAACTCACTAGAGGTTGGGTGCCTAAAGCAATACCTTCAAAAACCAAGTAAAAAAGTGCCTCGGTGTAACTTACAATACTGTAAGCGGCAACATGGATCGGTTTTCCAACGAGCAGGAATGCTTTGTTGTGTAGGATCAATACGACAGACAGGTACATGTACATTAATAAACTTGATGTGCCTAACTTAAGAATTTGTAACACAGTATCAAGTTTGATTTTAAGGCTATCCCATCCAATACGTAATTGGGTTTTATCAGAGAAGAAATGCTGTAAACATAATAGGCATGTAGCAGCTTGCGATAACATGGTCGCAATGGCTGCACCGGTTAATCCCCATGGAATAACGACAATAAACAACCAATCTAAAAAGATATTTAGTACGCCGCCAAAGATCATTATTAGTGTAACGCGATTAGGTTGACCATCGTTACGTAGCAATGCCGAAAATGCCATAGAAATAATAGCAAAGCTGCCCATGATGAAGTACCAAAACAGGTAGTCTGTCGCCATGGTGAGTATATGGCCTTTAGCACCTATCCAAACTAGGATGTCTTGTCCAAACAGTAATCCGAGAGAACAAAAAATTATAGCGGCAATAATACACAGGGTTAGTGCATTACCTACGATTTGGCGGGCTTGTTGGGTATTATCTTGACCCATTTTGATGGAGACTAACGCTGATGCTCCCATACCAATCATGGCACCGACAGCATATAAAATAGAGCCAATCGGGTAGCCGAGCATAATAGCAGCAAGACCATCTTCACCAATGAAATGACCCACAAACATGCCATCGACAACAACATAGATGCCAGTGATAAGCATCGCGGCAATCGTTGGTAAGGTATAACGCCAAAAAAGGCGAAAAATTGAATCATCACGTAAAGATAATGGTTGAGTTGTTGATACTGTCATCGGACAAATTCCATGTGAACCGCAGAAGTAGGTGCAAAATTTTGCGCATTGTCTGTGTATTCAGAGGCTTAGTCAATCCAATAAACGGTATTTATGGCGTAGAGGTCACGTGATTTGAGTATTATTCTGTAATTTGTAAATCCACCAAGCAACAACAACGATAGTGTTGCTCGGTGGATCTTTGTGACACTGTAATGGTTTCCATAAAATGGGCGTATATGGATAGGATTAGGTTGGATTGTTGATTAATTCAATGGCGTGTTGATCATCATGGGTTACTGTTATTTTGATATTTTTTTGCTCGATATAGCGGTTCTTGATGGTGGTATAGGTAAAAACACCAATAAAATTAATGGTTAATAATAATATAATTGTTGGCCCCGGCGCGCTATCGATAAAGAAGCTAAGATACATGCCAAAAAAAGCATTGGTGACTGAAATTAATAATGCCAGTCCTACCATTGTTTGAAAACGGCTTGTGAGCATAAAGGCTGTGGCTCCTGGTGCAATGAGCATTGAGATGACTAAAATCATTCCAACTGCTTTTAAGGCTGCAACAATGGTTAAAGACAGTAAAGCTAGCAAGCTGTAGTGTAATACTTTAGTCGGTAAACCAATGGCTTGTGCGTGTTGATGGTCAAAAATAAAGACTAATAAATCTTTGCCTTTAAATATGGCAAACATAATAACAGCCAACGTAATGACACCTGCTTCACCAATATCACGCCAGCTAACGCCTAAAGGATCACCAAAAAGAATATGATCTAAATGGATATTACTGTGTACCTTGGTCATTAAAACGATACCAAATGCAAACATTGACGAAAAGACCACCCCCATAATGGTGTCTTCTTTAATACGGCTATTTTCTTTTAAATAACCTGTCGCAAGAGCGCAAAACATACCTGCACCAAAGGCACCTAATGCAAAGGGAATCGCTAATACATAGGCAATCACAATTCCGGGTAATACCGAATGTGAAATAGCATCACCCATCAATGACCAGCCTTTTAGCACTAAAAAGCATGAAAGCAGTGCGGTTGGAATGGCGACCAATAATACAATTAAAAAGGCTTGCTGCATGAAGGTAAAGCTAAAAGGGGAAAGCAGTACATCTAAAAAATCAGCCATGGGATATCACTCCTGTTTCGATGTTTGATACATCTTTTGATAAGGGTGTTAATGCGCGTTTTGCACTGCGCATACTGGCTAATTTTCCGTGTTTGGGCGCAAAAAAGAATGCAACTAAAAAACACATTGCCTGCAACAAGACAATAACGCCACCGGTTGCCCCATCAAGGAAGTAGCTTAAATAAGCCCCTATAAATGAACATCCAGTCCCAAGGCAAACGCTATAGATAATAACGTGTGAAAACTTATCACTCAGTAAATATGCCGTGGCTCCAGGGATCACGACCATTGCTATTACTAAAAAAGCACCGACAGTTTGTAGCGCGGCAACGGTTGATGCACTGAGAAGGGCAAAGAAAACAATTTTTAGTACTGTTGGATTTAAACCGATTGATTTGGCATGATTTTCATCAAAGAACACCACCATGAAGTCTTTCCATTTCGCCAATAAAACAGCGAAAGAGACGCCACCAATAATGACAATTTGTAATGTGTCGATAGGCGTTATTGCTAAAATATTACCCATTACAATGGTCTGAATATTAACGGCTGTGGGGTAGAGAGAGACTAAAAATAGCCCTAACCCAAAAAAAGAGGTAAAGATAAGCCCAATGATCGCATCTTCTTTTAACTTACTGCGCTGGCTTAAAAAAAACATTGCTGCTGCCGCTAAACCGCCAGAAATGAAGGCACCAAATGCAAATGGCAGCCCTAACATATAAGCGCCAGCGACCCCCGGTACAATGGAATGTGATAAGGCGTCGCCAATTAATGACCAACCTTTAAGCATGAGATAGGTTGATAGGAAAGCACACACACCACCAATTAATGCACTGACCCACATCGCATTGATCATGTAATTATAGTGAAAGGGTTCCATTAAATAGTTCATGTTAGTTCCTTAGCTATTGCCGTACATGACAATGGGACGTTTATGATCCGACAATACGTTCACTTGACGTTTATCATCATCGTGATGAAGATCTTTACCACCCAAAATAAAGTGCCGAAGTACGCCTCCAAACGCAATTTTAAGGTTATCAGGGGTGAAAATGTCTGCTGTCAGTCCTGATGCTAAAATGGTTTTATTTATCAATACGGTGCGATCACAAAAATCAGGAACACTGCCTAAATTATGTGTAGAAACTAACATTACTTTACCTTCATCACGTAGCGCGCGTAGTAATGCCATAATTTGCTCTTCTGTTTGTACATCGACCCCAGTAAAGGGTTCATCCAATAGAATAACTTTACTTTCTTGGGCGAGGGCGCGTGCAAGAAAAACCCGTTTACGTTGTCCACCTGACAGCTCGCCAATTTGACGTTTTCGATAAGGCACCATGTTGACTCTCTCTAATGCCGAAGTCACTTGTTGGTGATCTTCTGCACGAGGAATACGGAACATATTCATGTAGCCATAACGACCCATCATCACTACATCTTCAACAAGAACGGGGAAATTCCAGTCTATTTCTTCACTTTGTGGCACATAGGCGACAATGTTTTGTTTCAGAGCACGTTTAGCTGCCATGCCCATAATGTTAACTTCCCCTTGGCTTACGGGGACAAACCCCATAATCGATTTAAATAAGGTTGATTTACCGCTGCCATTTACACCAACTAATGCTGCGATTGAGCCTTGTGGAATAGTAAAACTGGCATTATGTAATGCGGTATGGCCATTACGGTAGGTAACTGTGACGTTATCGATAATTAATCCAGACATTATTGATTTAATCCTTGCGCGATAGTGGTTGAGGTAACGGCTAATAAATCAAGGTAAGTCGGTACAGGCCCGGTGCTATTGCTCAGTGAATCAACATATAACACGCCAGCATAGTGAGCGCCGGTTTCTCTGGCGACTTGCTGTGCAGGTTTGGGTGATACCGTGCTTTCACTAAAAACGGCGTCGATATTGTGCGCGCGTACCTGATCGATAACATGGCGGACTTGTTGAGGTGTTCCTTGTGCGTCTGCATTAATCGGCCATAGGAACAGTTCATTAAGGTTAAAGTCTCGGGCTAAATAACTAAATGCACCTTCACTGGTGACTAACCACCGTTTTTGGGGAGGTAGTTTGTCAATTTGCACACGGATAGGATCAATAGTTTGTTGAATTTGTTGTTTATAATTTGCGGCATTACGGTTATAGGTTGCGGCATTTTTAGGATCGAATTTAACGAAGGCTTGTCGAATATTTTCTACATAGATGATGCCATTGGTCGGCGACATCCACGCATGCGGGTTAGGTTTGCCATCATAAGGACCTTGGGTGATATTCAACGGTGAAATATTGGTTGATACAACAGCAGAAGGTACATCATGAAGGTTATGGAAAAACTTCTCAAACCATAACTCAAGATTAAGACCATTATATAAAATCAAATCAGCACCTTGTGCGCGTCGAATATCACCCGGTGTCGCTTGATAATTATGAATTTCAGCATTAGGTTTGGTAATTGATGTGACGGTGGCGGCATCACCCGCAACATTTTGTGCCATATCGGCAATAATGGTGAAGGTGGTAACGACTTTAAATTTATCGTCGGCTTGTGCTTGAGTACTTATACCCAGCATTGAAAGTGAGAGTGCGATGATAGAAAGATGTTTTGAAAAAGGTGGTGTTAATAAATTGGTCACTAAATTGTCCCTATATGAAAATCCTATGTCTTATAGAGTTATAACAAAGCAATCAAGTAAATACAAATGATTATCATTTGTATTTGTTGTTTATGAGTAATGACAGAAGAAGATAAAGGTAGCAACTGTAAAGCAACGAATGTTAGCGGTTAGATGTTTTTGATATAGGCTTAGCTGTATATACGGTGTATTTTTTAGCTAGCCATGCTTTTAGCTTTTGTTGACGGCAATAAAGTAAAAACGCACATATTAAGAGGTAAATAGAGGGTTCAATCAGACCTGATTTTACCGACCAATAGTAATGAATAGGGCTTAATAGGAGGGCAAAATAAACCCAATTATGCAGTTTTTGCCAAGATTTACCTAAGCGGCGTTGTATTGATTTAGGTGATGTTAGCGCGAGCAGTAATAAAATAGTCCAACTTACTGCGCCGATAGCGAGATAAGGGCGTTTAATTATTTCACTGCCTAATAACGCCCAATCAAAATTGAGATCTAAAGCAAGATAGGCGCTAAGGTGCAAGATAACCCAAAAGAAACTGTATAGCCCTAGTAGTCGTCTTAGGCGAATTAATCCGCCTTGCTTATATCGTTTCGCTAATGGCGATAATAATAAAGTGAGGATCAAGGTATTTAATCCTGCTTTGCCGGTGAAATGTTCAATACCCTTGATGGGATCTGCACCAAAACCACCGTTAAGGGTGTTATAAACCAACACCGCAACAAAAAATAATGAAATAGCATGAATAACGCCTTTCATTACCAGAATGCGTGTGGGAGTGAGGCGGTATTGTTGAACATGACGAGTGAACATTAGTAGTTCCTTTTTAAATCCATACCTTTATATAACGAAGCGACTTCTTCAGCATAACCGTTAAACATTAATGTCGGTTGGCGACGACTACTAAAGACATTACCTTCACCGATAAACCGTTCGCTCGCTTGGCTCCAACGTGGATGATCTACCTCAGGGTTAACATTGGCATAAAAGCCATACTCACTAGCAGCAAGGCGATTCCAGGTTGTTGGCGGTTGTTGATCGGTTAAGTGGATCCGTACGATAGATTTAATACTTTTAAAACCATATTTCCACGGTACAACAAGTCGTAGTGGCGCACCATTTTGTGGGGCTAATGTTTTGCCATATAACCCAACCGAGATCATTGTCAGTGGATGCATTGCCTCATCAATACGAAGTCCTTCTACATAAGGGTATTCAATGCCGCCACCAAGACGTGATGATGCTTGCCCTGGCATTTGTTTTGGGTCGTATAAGGTTTCAAAAGCAACGTATTTAGCTCGCTGTTGAGGATCGGCTTTTTTAATGATGTCGCGCAAACTAAAACCGATCCAAGGAATATTCATCGACCATGCTTCAACACACCGTAGGCGATATATACGCTCTTCTAAAGTAAATTGCTTGAATAAGTCATCGTAGTCGAGTGTAAACGGCTTATTTACCATGCCATCAATCGTGACATTCCATGGATCAGTAATAAATTTTTCTGCTCGTATGGCAGGAGAGGACTTATCGGTTCCAAATTCATAGAAATTATTGTAATTAAGTATTTTATCTTCAGGTGTTAGAGACAATGCAGGGTTAGATAAAGACGAATTGGCGCCGTTAAGCTGCCGACGCTGATCAACAGCTTCTTCTTGTGGTGATGAGATAAAATCAAATAACCCAGCATTAGCATTGGTTGATAGTGGTAATCCAACAGCAACAATGCCTAGTTTTTTTAAAATATCTCGGCGTTGGTGGTATACCGTTTCTGGTGTTACTTGGCTTTCTGATAGTGCCCAGCGAGGACGTATTTTTATTTGCATTAAGGTACCTACTGTTATTTTAAATTGATAATAATTCTTATTTAATTAGACCGTCAGCAAGGTGTAAAAATTTCAGCGGCAGATGGTTTTTATTGCTGCTTATAAAATAGATCAATAAAAACAATTGACTAAAAATAGGCTTTAGGCGGTTATAATAGTCTTTAAATTATAATGTTAAATGTCCAAATATGGATGGGGATCGATGAGTGCGATTAATAGTTTTAATGCCAGTATTGAATTACAGCATATTTATCTAGAAGTATATTCTGAGCGCTATTGTCATTTACGGACGTTTTTGGAGTCTTATTATTGTTATCAACATGGATTAGTGACTAAACAAGGAAAGCCAGATTGGGTACAAATTTTTAATGTTGGGCTGCGAACGGTTGCAGCAACTCACATTAAGGAACGGAAATTGCTTGTTAGAGAGATGATGGTGCCATTATCGGTGATGATGGGACATTTAAAAGCATTAGTACGTGATGATGAGGCAGCGATTGATAATATTCAGGCTGTTATTGATGAGTATCTTGAATACGTCATCATGACAAGAGATGAATACAAGGCGTTAGTGGGAGCTGGATTAAAAGAGGCGATGCCAGCAAGTTATTATCAACCATTACATGAAGATTACCGTTGCATGAATGCTCGTTTTGATGTGGCAGGAATCACATTATTGAGGTTGTGATAGCGTTTAGTGTTGTTGGTTAGTTGAATCACCTTAGGGCTCGGTATAGTCTAGCTTACATGTGTACGCTGAAAAATAAGGTGAAAAAGGATGATACCTCAACAGCAAAAACCGCCCATTATTTGGTTGAACATGGCTTTATTCACACTGACATTTGCTATTGCAGTCATTGGTGTACCGTTATATTTCTATTTTTATCAACTTGATCTGATGCTTGTCGTTGTGACGATCGTGGCATTTTGCTGTTGTGGTATGTCAATTACGGCAGGGTACCACCGCTTATGGGCCCATCAAAGTTATCAAGCAAATCGCTTTTTGCGAGTAATATTTGCTCTTGGTGGTGCATTTGCATTGCAAAATAGTATTCTGCATTGGTGTTCTGATCATCGCGTGCATCACCGTTATGTTGATGATAACCTCAAAGATCCCTATTCAGCGAAAATGGGGTTCTTTTATAGCCATATAGGTTGGATGTTAAGACACTATCAGGCGAGTCGTTACCATGATTATTCAAATTGTGAAGACTTACAGCAAGATCCCATCGTAGTTTGGCAACATAAATACTATTTTTTATTGGCTGTGATAATGAATATTGGCGTACCTGTTACGATAGGACTGTTGTTAGGTAATCTATGGGGAGCATTATTATTCATTGGCGTATTACGGCTAGTATTGAGTCACCATACCACCTTTTTTATTAATTCATTGGCACATAAATGGGGCTCTCAGCCTTATACCGATAGAAACACTGCTCGTGATAACGGTGTCATTGCATGGTTAACATTTGGTGAGGGTTACCATAATTATCATCATATCTTTGAAAATGATTACCGTAATGGTATTCGCTGGTGGCAGTTTGATCCGACTAAATGGTTGATTAAAGGCTGTTCATGGCTTGGGTGGACAACAAATTTGAAGGTTATACCTGCAGATAGGATTGAAAAAACCCGTGCAAAAATGGAATTTACGCGGCTGAAATATAAATTGAAAACATTACCGAATAACAGTGCACGTTTACTACAGTTACAAGCTGAGTATGAAGCGTTGATTAGTAAAATATCTGATTATTATCAAGTAAAAAAACGCTTAATAGATTTGCAACAAAAAAAATTAGCCAATGATTATGAGAATTTTGAATTTATGCAGCAGTATGAATCGATTCAGCATAAATTGAAACAACAACGCCGTGATTGGAAATATTTAGTACAGCAATATACTGTTTAATAGTAGCTAATCGTAATAGAGCTGTTAGATCTGACTAAGATTTAACAGCTCTTTTTTGTGAGCCGTTATAATTATAATAACGCCATTTATATACTTGATGAGCATATGGTGATAAGTGTGATTGTAGATATACTATTACCTATAAGCTAGTAGATTAAAATGATATCAAGTAGTATGGAGATAAAGCTTAAAAACACATGTAATAATTAGATATAGTTATTGTATGGATAATTAATTACAGCGTTTTACATCCATTATTGAATGTTTGTAAGATCTTAACTGGAGATATTGTCGTGTACCGCGCATTACTTTTGTCACTCACATGTTTAGCCTCATCCGCAGCGCATGCAATTGAATATAAACTACCTACCGATGGTAGTAATATCGTCGGTACAACAGAATATTATGAAGTAAAGCAAGGTGATAGTCTTGCTGATATAGCTAATAAGTATAATGTCGGGTTTCTTGGTATGATGGCCGCTAATAAAGGCGTTGATCCATTTTTACCTCAACCTGGAAAGTTATTACAAATACCAACTCAAGTTGTACTGCCAGATGTTGCTCATAAAGGCATTGTGGTTAACCTCGCAGAATTACGTCTTTACTATTTTCCTAAAAATGATGCATCGATTGTTTATATTTTTCCTATTGGTATTGGTCGAGTTGGCCGTGAAACGCCGAATATGACGACATCTATTAGTGAAAAAGTCAAAAATCCAACGTGGACACCACCGGCATCTATTCGTAAAGAGCATGCAGCAAGGGGAGATATCTTACCTGCAGTTGTACCTGCTGGTCCTGATAATCCATTAGGCGATTATAAAATGCGACTTGCTTATGGTCATGGTGAATACCTTATTCATGGAACCAATAAAGATTTTGGTATCGGTATGCGAGTAAGTGGTGGTTGTATTCGTATGAACCCTTGGGATGTTGAATGGTTATTTCCACATGTTGCACTGGGTACTCAAGTTCAAATTATTAATCAACCCGTAAAGACATCACGAGATTCAGATGGCGAGTTGATCGTTGAAGTTCATGCTCCGTTGTCTAAAGATGAATCTCAAATGGGTATTAAAAAGAATATTGACGCACCTAAAACGTTGTTAGAGGGTGTTGAAGGCGATACAAAGGCGACACAACGTTTATATTCTGAATTAGATAAACAATCAGGATTGCCTGCTATTTTAAAATCGTAATCAATAGTTATTTTATATATAAACGAGATAGTGATATCTCGTTTTTTTTTGTCCTCTATTTAACGTTGTGACAATACCACTGCTACGCAATAGCTGATGAGTGTTGACAGCAATTGTTAGTATAAATGTTCATGGGAGTGATAGTGATAGTGATAGGGTATCGATGTTTTTAATTCTCATATGACGAACTAATATTATGAGTATAAGAATAAAGTGATTTTAATTAATTACGCGTGTTATTTGGGGCCGTAAATTATCCATGATAATGACTGGCTATTTATACGTTAGAATTATGAATTATTTTTGGTTTGTATTGAATGTAATATGATAGTTTTTTTTTGCGTATTTCTTACTTATCTTTTCTTAAGATAAATAAAAAGAGACGGTATAAACCATCTCTTTAGGTATTTTACGACTAAGTATTGATTACTTAGTGTATGAACCAGCAATGTGGTCAATACGCTTATTAGCACGCATTGCTTCTTGGTATGCTGCGTCAGATGCTGCACGAGAATCATTTACTGCGCCTACGATTTGGTCTTGTTGACCTTGTAGAGCACTAACTTGTGAAGAAAGAGTGTCAACTTTGTTAGTTAGTTGCTGCATTTGACTTACTTCATCAGAGCTTGAACAACCGACTAGTGAAGCACTTAGTAAAACACCAGCTAAGATAGATACAGTACGTTTCATTTTTATATAATCTCCATATTGATTTAGCCACTACAACTGTTGAATAAAGTTTGAGTTGGCAAATTCATTATGGCATAACTTGTTATAATTGCTCATTAATTTTTTTTGGTTAAGGAAAAAAAATCCGATTAAGTTCGCATTTTTGAATAAAAAAAGTACATATTTAACCATTTTTTTGCATTTATATTTAATCGTGAACAAGCATAAAGCCGCTTAATATAAGGAGTTACAAGTAATTTCTTGTTTTTAGGAACAGACAAAGTCAGGGTAATGTAAATTTTTGCCAACACTCAAATAAATAACATAATAGATTAAATAATGAACAAAAAATCAGTGTTCAAAAACAAATCTTATTTATATTATGTGATGAAAAAATAGAGAGGATAATTATAAAACCTCATACATATGAATCGCGTGTAATATAAGTGTTAATGTATTGGTTGTTATTTTCTCTTGGTTAGTTATTTATTGTTGCGGTTATTTTAGGGATTGTAGCGATTAATTGAGAAGGGCTAGCCATGTGAGGGAGTTTTTTAATTAGTTCTCCCGTTGGTTTTAAGAAATAAAAATAAGAATTGTGATCTATAACGTATTTTATTTCAGAATTCTCTAATGTGTTTTTAATATGAAGTACGCCGTATTTATCGGCTAATGCTTTAATTTGCTGTTCTGTTCCGGTTGCTCCTGTAATAGCGGCATCAAAATAGGCTGCATATTGTGAACTTTTATTGGCCGTGTCACGATGAGGATCAAGAGAAATAAAAACTGGCCATAATTTATCCCGTTGTTGTTGAGGAATTGCTTTTAAAGCGGCACCCAATACAGCGAGTGATGTCGGACATACATCGGGACATTGAGTATAACCAAAATAGACTAAACGTATGCGCTTGTCCTCTGGATCAAATAAGTCGATGACTTGTGTACCGGACTCTAAAAAATTCATTGGATAGTAAGGTTCACGGGCAATATCAGGATCATTGCTATCCATCACGTAGCGGGTAAAGAGTCCTGCTACTAAAGCAAGAGCAAGGATAATCCATTGGTATTTCATTCATTCGTCCTTAAATATTCCCTTGATAATCTATTAGGGATAAACGAATTATGAATAGAGATACCTATAAAAGGTAGATGCGGAGTGATTTTTTGTGATGTCACAACATAGATAGTAAAAAAAGAATAAAAAAAGTAGCCACTTGGGCTACTTTGATATGTTACTTAGTGATTACAGTTAATCGTCGTTACGTTCAGCGTACTTTTCAAGTCCCCATACGACAGCAAGCCCTAAGATCATTGCAATAATAGCGTAACCTAACAATGCAGGGTGTCCTGTAACATGCTCATAGCTAAACGGAGAAAGATTGTGTTCAATAAGTGGTACTTGCTCACCATGTGAGTTTGTACGCCATGAGATCACTTCTTTCCACGGCCATATTTTGCTTAGTGTACCGATCATCAAACCAGTAAGGAAAGTAAGCGCAATATCACGATAACTACGTAACACCCATGATAAGACATGAGAGAAGGTGAGTAGCCCAAGCACACAACCGACGGCAAAAATACCAAGAGTGGTGACATCAACGGATTTTGCAGCCGCAAGGATTGGCGCATACATACCAAGTAGTAATAAAATAAAACTACCTGAAATACCCGGTAGAATCATTGCACAAATCGCAATAGCGCCAGCAATAAGTAGATTTAATGGTGTTGGATCCATAGCAACAGGATGCAGAACGGTAATACCATAAGCAAAGCCAACCCCAATGGCTATCGAAATAATGCGGCTTATTTTCCAACTGTCTACCTGTTTAAGCATATGAATGACAGAAATTATGATTAAACCGAAGAAAAATGACCAAAGTGGAATTGGGTGGGTATGAAGCATCCAAGTGATCAATTTAGCAAACGTAAAGATACTTGTTAAAATACCGCCAAAAAGACAAATTAAAAATGTCCCATTAACATGCTCAAATGCGCTCTTGATACCACCTTTACGGATGACTCCGATGAGGCTTGGATTTATACGACGAATACTTTCAAGCAGCGTATCGTAAATGCCTGTGATGAATGCGATAGTACCGCCTGACACGCCAGGAACAACATCAGCTGCACCCATTGCCATGCCTTTTAAAAAGGTTGATATTTTACTCATTGGATTCCGTAACTGTGATAGCTGAATAATTTAGGTTGAACATTATACAGCGAACTATTAAAAACCACTATTAAATCATAAATATAGTATTTGTTTATAGGTCATCAAATAAACATATGAATAGTAGATATTTTTGGGTTAATTATAATGACACAGCATATTATTTGTCGTGTGGTTTTTATGTCAATTTAGCATGATAGTTAATTCGCTGAGAAGGTTGTTTGTAACATTGATTCAGCTAAGAGAGTAAATCGTTGGCAAGGTTGGGGGTCAAAAGTGATGGAAAAAGGAGAGAGGGCGATAATACGCAATAGTTTTTCTTCAGATTGTTGTTTTATAACAATACGTTGCTCGGTATTGAAATAATGTAAGATAGGAGAAACTAACGTATTGTCTATTTGTTGTAATGAGTAATAGCACTGATTAATCGCAATATTATTAGTAATCAATGTGATTGCTGTTATTAATGGTATTCGATCCTTTTGAGTATGGGTTGCTGCTAGTCTGTCCCAATGCGCTGCTGCTAAAACGCCCATCGCCACATATTCAGGTCGCTTATATTGAGTAAGTAATAGCCGTTCATAGTCATCTCTTACATTATTGTTATTTATATCGATAAGTTGATCATTATTGGTCGGCAATGCTGTAAAGGAATGCAAAGGTGCATTATAAGGGCGTGGAACTTGACTAGAACTGACTTTTTTCAAGGCTAAAATCGCCAATGCATGATATTCATTTAATGGTAATTCAACAGTATGTTGTGTTAATGGCTGTGGTGATAATTTTATGACGGTTTTTGAGGGTGAAGCAAGTACCGAACCTGTTACTAACACCATCATAATAATGGAAAAACAAAATAAAAAACGATCAGACGGAAAAAGTAGACGCATATAATTAACAGCATTGACAATAGAATTGTAAGTATCTGAATTATTATTATAAATAACAAATATATTACTTTATTCTGTGATGGTTGTTGGAGCACAGTGCGTTGTTGGCTCCAAAAGGACAACGATAACGAGGTATTAGCCGCAATTTTTATAAAAGGATGGTTAATCTATTGGATGAATATCTATATGTTTTACAATATTCAGCAGTAAGCTGTTCAGCTAATATTTAGCATTGATCGCTATACTATCGTTATAGAAACAAAGGGTTAATTCCTCAGGCTTGTAATAAAAGCAGATGGTATTTATTGACTGCAATAAGTTACAGTGTAGCTGGATCAGTGGTGTAATATGCCAAAACATATCTTTGAATTATTATTGACCGTTGGTGCAATAGTGCTTGCTGTCAGTATATTTATGCTTATCGTTATCCATTAGTTTTTGAAGCCGCTATCAGTAGATAATACTTATAGCGGCTTTTTACTGTATTTTTAAAATAAAAAAGCACAATCTATTATTCCAGATTAAATAGTGCGTAACAGGCTATATTCTGGGGGGTTAATTATATAAATAGCTATTTATGGTTATTTTTTAGAGTTAATCTCTATAAATATCATTTTTATAGTATATGAGAATAGCTACTATTAATCATATTGTCATTGGGTTTATTAACTATAATTATTTTATAACAATGAGTTATATTTAATTTTTGGATAGATAAAGATTGAGTTTCATAAGTGAAATCTTTTACTCCATATATACAAGCTAGCATTTAGATGGGAAAATACCCTCAGAGACTATATTAAAGCGTTTTATGGCTATTATAAGTGAGGAAAAAGATGATATTTGGGTTGATTATGTTGTTATCCATTGTGGCGGGCATACTATCAGGTGCTCATTTTCATTCATTCATGGCAGGCTTTGGTATTGCCGCTATAGCGATAGGAACCGCTTATTGGTTAGCTTTTCGTGCAACACGTTACCCACAATTAGCATTATTGATGTTACTCGTTGCGATGACGGTTAAATTGGTAATTACGGTAATGGGAGTAATGTGGGTTGTTAAAGCGAATATAATCAGTTCACCCTTTGTATTTTCATTATCTTATCTATTTTTCTCGATTGTTGTTACTTATGGTTATTTTAAATTACGTGAGTATCAAATGTCTGTTGCAGCAAAACGCAATACTGTTGTTTTCTCTACTTCAATGCCAACTTCTACAGCATTGGCGCCAGCAACGGGTGCAACTGCGAAAATTTAATTATGATTAGCTTGATGATAGTGTCTCGTCCTAAAATAGATTAATAGTATTAAAAAAGGCTGCGGTTCAATGAACGGCAGCCTTTTTCTTTCTCGAATATTAATCTAACAAATTAGAATGCTTTTTTACCCATTTGGTAAACATGCTTCACTTGGTTATCATCTGAAAGTAAGGTGATGTTAGCTTTGTAACCTGCTTTTAATAAGCCGTAGTCACTATCAACCTTGATTGCTTTTGCTGGGTATAATGTTGCCATACGCAGTGCTTCTTCAAGCGAAAGACCAACGTGATCCATCAGGTTGTTGATACCTTGAATCATAGTAACCGCTGAGCCTGCGATAGTACCGTCTTTGAAATGACATTTACCGTCAGTGACATAAGCGTGTAAACCTGCCATATCAAACTCAGTCATGTCAGTGCCAGCAGGAGCTACGGCATCTGTTACCATAAATAGTTGCTCGCCTAAAATTTCGTGAGCGATACGCACTGATGGGTAAGAAGCATGAATACCATCAACAATAATACCTGCATGCGGTTTTTTATCGAAAATGTAACCTACAACACCTGGTTCACGAGAACCTAGTGGCGTCATTGCATTATAAAGGTGAGTAGCCATGGTTAGGCCTTCTTTCTCTGCAACTTGCTCGTAGGTTGCATTGGTATGACCTAGTGAAACAGTAATACCAGCATTACGTACAATATCAATGACTTCTTGTGATGTGTTTTCAGGTGCTACTGTTAACACACAGATTTTGTCTGCATTATCAGCTAAATATTGTGCTGTTTTGTTGTCTAGTTCACGAATGAATTCTTCACGGTGTGCGCCTTTCTTTTCAGTGCTGATGAAAGGACCTTCTAGGTGTAAACCTAAAACACCAAGTTGTGCAGGATCTGCAATAGAATCTACCATGTTAAGTACTTCAACCATTGACTCAGCATCGCTGGTAATAAAGGTTGGTAAAAACTGTGTAGTACCACTTTTTAGGTTAGCTTGATTCATGATATCAAGTGTTTCTTTGGTGATTGCAGTGTTAAGTAATACACCGCCACAGCCATTTAGCTGTACATCAATAAAACCAGGAGAAGCTAACAAGCCTTTTGCGTCAAACGTTTCTGCGGGTAATTCACTTGCTGAAATCTCTGACATTGGAGCGATACGTGAAATAATATCGTTTTCAATAAAGATGGCTTGGTTTTGTTGAATAGTTTTGCCATCAAATACGTTGGTGTTAATAATTGCAAACATTTGATTACTCACTTTAAGTTTTATAGTCTGATGATTAATCTGCAGACAAAGTAGTGATTTTACTCTATATCGAGTGTGTCTCATCTAAATGAGCGCAACACTATATTACTGATATATAGAGTATCGAATAATTGGTTTGAAATAAGGCCTAATATTGTGGGTTAAATCTTATTTCACTATAAAAAATAAGATACCTGTTTCAATCATCCTTCGTCAATCTTTTATCCAATTAAATATCAAAAATTCTATAATAATTGTCTTTTGTTATCTTTATATCATACAAAATTCAAATTCAGTTTGAGGTAGCGATACTTTTTAGTGATTAATCTTGTTAAATATGCTCTTAAGGTAACTATCTTGTTCTGTTTTGCTTTATGGGTTTTATAAATGCTTACAGTGCTTATTTTGATGTGTGAATTTGTTTTTTTAGATTATATACAACAAAAAACCAAAGCCTTTTGCACTCATTCAGACAATTAGGCAAAATAGTCTTTTATTGGAATACGTTATAGCATCTAAATTTGACTATATTTGTCACTTTTTTATGTTTAGAACAAGGCTGTATTTAGGAGTTAAGATGCAGTGGAATGATTGGTCGATATTGCTTTCTGAAGTACTAGGACAATTTGCAATAGGTGCATTCATCATCATTGGTGGTGTAATGTTATCGGGTAAATTATGTTTTGGGCAACATGATCGTGTAATAAAAGTATTGCCCTTGATCAGTTGGTTATTAATTGCTTCATTGCTCATTCGTGAAGCGACTTTAATGATGATGCAATCAGGCATCAATGTAACAAATTCTAGTGCTGTTGTCTTTGTAATGGTGTTTGTCGCATTAACGTTAATTTACAGTTTGTGTGAAGATCGACTTCTTGGCAAAGAGGGGGCTCGAAAAGCGATAGTCGTTATTATGCTACTATGGAGCATAGCTTATATTATTGATATTTTAAGCTTTAGTGCGAATAAGGGTAATATTAGTAATGTAATGACAATCATTTTTAGTGTTGGTTTTGGTGGTAGCCTGTTAGCGCATGCTATGTTAGTGAAAGCCCAGCATAAAGTAGATCCATTAAATTTAGCATTACCCGTCTTTGGGGCATTTATTGGTATAGTTGTGCTCATTGTGGCGAGCTTAGATATCGCGACACTGATTGAACAAACGCAACATGGTATTTTGTTACCGTTTGTTTTACGTGTTATCAGTGTTGGATGTTTGTTTGTCGCGACCGGATTGTGGTTAATGTCGTTACTCACGAAAACAAAACCGGTGTTAGCGATGCTCGCATGTGCGTGTACCTTGGCTATTATTGCAAGTGTAACGATCAGTGGCAGCTTTTAATCGTTACTGGTTATGTAATATCGTTACATTGATTATGTTTTTTAATGGTTTGTAACGATATTGTTCTTTACACGAATGTTGATAAACGAAACAATCAAAGCCAAGAGATAGCAGATTTTTGAGCTTTAACTAAAATGACTATAATACGAACGATAATTGTGGGAAGTGTTGTTCAGTCTTAATGAGATTTTTTCTTGTGATGATCTCAAAGTGACATAATTATGAATAAAGGAAATTATTAGGAATTATGGCTGAAAAGAAAACCAATCCGTTAAATGAAATTATTTTTAACGTCGTTGTTCCATCAATCATTTTAATGAAAATGAGTGGTGATGATCGCCTTGGCTCAGTAGGAGCACTGTTATTCGCTTTAGCTTTTCCTGTGGCATTCGGTAGCTATGAATTATTAAAAAAGAAGAAATTCAACTTTATTGCAATACTCGGTATTGTGAGCGTATTACTTACTGGTGGGATTGGTGTCTTAGAACTAGATACCCAATGGCTTGCTGTTAAAGAAGCGTTGATTCCTGGTATTATTGGTGTTGTTGTTCTTGGGTCAACCTTTACTAAGTATCCTATTGTTACTAAAATGATTTTCAATGATAGTATTTTAAACTTAGGTCTTATTAAGCAAAAACTAATGGAATTTAACCAGCAGCAAGCATTCGATCGTTGCTTAGTTCAATCCAATTATTTATTCGCGAGTACGTTTGTTTTCTCATCTATTATGAATTATGTTTTGGCAACGGTTATTGTGACGAGTCCTGCTGGAACGGAAGCCTTTAATGAAGAGCTTGGGCGAATGACATTATTAAGTTATCCCGTCATTGCTATCCCATCAATGCTAATGATGATGGGAATATTCTATTTTGTTTGGCGTCAAATTCGTAAAATGACCAAACTTGAAACAGTACAAATATTTAAAACACAATAAATAATAACGTTAAAACAAAATCTAACCAGTGATGTTATTTAGCATCACTGGTTTTTTTATATTTAAAAATCTTAATTATAAGATATCTTAGATTATTAAAGCAGCCTTGCAATGAGTACGTCATAATGATGTTAATACTGATTATTGGAGGGTAATATGAGGCCATTCTCGTTACTCTGCACATTGTTTCTAACAATTGCATGCTCATCTGCTGATGTTGCTGAACTAAATAAAAGTACCCATGTTCATGATGATGATTGTGGTAAATATTTGGCCATTAAAGATAATGACTATTTTAATGAATTTATATCTTTTCAATTACAACAGGTTAATGAATTAAAAGGGGAAATTACGAATGATAATATGGATGAGTTACATAAAGCCTTATATCAATTTGAGGCGCATTGGTTAACGTTAAAAGAAGATCGTTATAATGCTTGTCAGCGTCACGCTAATTGCACAGAATTAGAACGCCAATATAACCGGAATATTGAACGGCAACCTCGAAATAGAATCATTTCTTCATCGAAAAAAATGTGTCAGAAAAGTGATTTTGAATATGCTATAAGTCGTATAAAAATGGTAACTTTTTATACTGATGTTGAGCGTTTAGAATTGATTCGTCAAAAATAATCAAATAAATCACGTTGTTAATTAAGTGGTAATTCTTTTATTATCAATGTGTTAATTTATTTTGTTTGTCTATTATTATAAATATTATTAACTATAAGATTTAATTCGTATTAAATACTATAGTTAATACAATGGTATTTATAGGGTTACTTACCGTAATATTAGTAAAGAATATACAGTGTTTACATTATCGTTAATTGGGGGTGTTTTTGTTGTCATCTTTGGGATTAGCGAAAATGCATGACAATACGATTTAGAAATAAACATTTTTAGTGAAAGATGATCATAAGTAGCTAACGAGACAACAAGGTCATATTTGTCAAAAAAGGGGATCAACTTTTCCGATGAGTTAGGTGAAACTTGGCTTTTAGTGACATTTACGTGCCCGTAACGTTGGTTGTAGTGTGATTTATATGCAACATTTTGACGTTTGCGTAAATTTTAATCGCGAATTATCACAACTTTATAACTTGTTTGAGGTATTGTTAATACTATCGTGTAATGTTGTTAGTGGATTTGTATTGCAATGTAATCAAAAAATCAATCACTTATTAGCTGAAAACAGTTAGTTAAATTTGTTTTTAATAGATATAAAGGTTAATTATGGAAATTTTACTCACCGTATCATTTATTTTTGGTGCATTTTATATTATCTTGAAAGAGAAAAAGAGATGCTCCAAGTCCGTCGATTATTCCAAAGATAGTTTATAATCTTATGTGTATAAATAAGTATTATAGTTATTATTAACGAATGATATGATAAAAGTACCAAATGGTACTTTTATATCTTATACAGTAATACATTATTATTATAATATTATATTAATTAATGGGTTTTTAATTGTTTACGGTTGAAAGTTATGAATATTATTATTGTTGAGATGAACTATTTCAGTTAATATTTAGAACATCATGTGATTTAAACCGTTAGAGTAATATTATAAATATAATGAGTAAGATATATAAACTAAGAGCGTGGCTTAAAAGTCAATTATTGACTAAATACTCTAACATTATGACTATAGTTGCTATATTAATAGTCATTGTCACGTCTACAGGCTTTACATTATTTTCTCATTACTTTGCAAAAGTACAAATATCATCGACACTTGACACTATTGCAAGTAACTCAATAGGTGATTATAGAAATACTATTGGTAATTATCATGATTTTATGGAATCAGTCGTAAGTAATATTAATTTTGACTGTGGAATTAGCGATAAAAAGGTATTAGAAAAAAAAGCATATAATAATTATAATATTAAAAAGATTGATGTTGAAACGAACAAAAAAAATAAATGTTCAAGTTTTTCTGATAGTAATTTTGTTGAACCACAGTACGATACTGTATTTATAAAGAGTTTTAATAATAATCTTTCTTTATGGGTGAACTCAAATAAAGAAAATGGAAATTCAATATTATCATTGGTATGGAAAGATGTGCGTGGTCGTGTATCTATTTATTTTGAGCCAAGAATTTCTGACATTATGCGTAATCAATATTGTGATAATTGTATATTAAGTGTAATTACAACATTAGATAATTATGAGAAAGAAATATATTTTCATCATGATATAAATAATTTATCAAAATTACCGCCTTTAAATACTAAAGTGTTTAATAATGGGGTGGTTTTAAAAAATCATGTTGATCCTAAATTATTATCAGTTATTTCTATGGATTTAAAACCACTATTATTTATCGTTGGTGCTTTCTTTGGGATGATTGTTTTTCTTATTGTTAATTATTATATTAAACGCAAGTTATCACTACATTCGTTAATTTTGAAAGGTATAACACGGAAAGAGTTTATTCCCTACTATCAACCTATCATTGATGTATATAAGAATGAAATGTACGGTTGTGAAGTACTGGTAAGGTGGTGGTTTAATGGAAAAGAATTAATATTACCGGATGATTTTATTCCTTATGCTGAAAACAGTGGTTTAATTATTGATATAACAGATGTATTACTTGAAAAAACATTAATGCAATTAAGCTCAGTAAATTGGCAAGATAGTTCAGCTATTATTAGTATTAATATGATACCTGGGCAATTAGAAGATAAACAGCATATGCGAGAGGTTGTTGATCTGATTATTAAATCATCTATTTCACCAAAGCAGATTGCATTTGAAATCACAGAAAGAATGTCTTTCTCTGATTTAGATAAAGCAGCAACAGTGATTGATTATTTAAAAGCTCAAGGCATTAATGTGAAGTTAGATGATGCTGGTACAGGTTATGGCAGTTTTAGTTACATACAACATTTTAATTTACAAAGTTTAAAAATTGATAAAATGTTTGTTGATACCATTGGTACTCATGATCATAAATTATTTGTGTTGGATTCAATTATTGCCTTTGGTAAAAAAGCGGGCATGGAAATGATAGCGGAAGGGGTTGAAACAAAACAACAATCTGATTATTTACTACAAAATGGTGTTTATCTTCAACAAGGTTTTTATTTTTCTGAGCCGCTAAAATTTGAACAGTTCTGTATTTTTGTTGAACAAAATAAAAGAAAACATTAAATAAACACCTTATACACTTTCAATGAGTAAAGAGAACCGATATAAGGTGTTTTTTGTTCAATGATTAATGATTTTTGCTATTCCAGTTCTCAACCAAGTTTGAAATCGCTTGTTGTGCCTGTTTCCATTCACGAGTATGCATTAACGCACTGAATTCAGGTGTGGATTGTTTTAATAAGTTAGTAAGAATAGGGACTTGTGCTTGCGGTAATCCATCCAGTGCTTGTACTGCGCCTTCACGATTATTACATAGCATTACCATATCACAGCCAGATTGTTGAGCTGCAACAGCACGTTCACTGTAATTACCTAATACGTCGGCACCCTTCATATTTAAATCATCAGAAAAGATAACACCGTTGAAGCCTAAATCTTGACGAAGCACTTGTTTGAGCCAATATTCAGAACCACTTGCAGGACGTTCGTCATAGGCATCAAATACCACATGTGCAGGCATAATTCCTTGCAGCTTATTGTTACTGATTAAATGACTAAATACTGCCATATCATGGTGTTTGATATTATCACGTGAATCATAAGGTGTTTCGAGGTGAGAATCAGCAATAACGCCACCATGCCCAGGGAAATGTTTACCTGTTGCAGCCATACCCGCCATTGTCATACCGTCAATAAATGCTGATGCATAACGAATAACCTCAGCAGGCTTATCTGAAAAAGCGCGATCGCCAATGGCTTTACAGTCAAAGCCCAAATCTAAAACAGGCGCAAAGCTGATATCAATATCCATTGCTAATAATTCAGCAGCCATTAGCCAACCTCCCGTTGTAGCAAGAGCGATACCATTATTGGCTTCAGCAAATGCGCGAGCTGGCGGTAATAACGTAAATTGTTCTCTGAAACGCTGAACACGGCCACCTTCTTGATCAACGCCAATAATCAATGGTCGCTTTGCCGTTTGGCGAATATCTTTTATTAGTGCTCGAAGTTGATCACGATTATCATAGTTACGGGCAAAGAAAATGATGCCACCCACTGTAGGATGTTGAATAATTTCACGTTCTTCTGCATCAAGTTCATAGCCTGAAACATCAAGCATTAAAGGTCCCATTAAAGGTACTCCGACAAACAAATAGAGCGAATAAATTATCATAATTTGTCGTAACCGCAATTTCTAATCTGGATTTTATTGTATTTATGTAACCGTAGCGACAAAAAGCAACTACGTGATCAATCTCACTTTAGTTGGTAATTAAATGTAATTTTATTTTTCTGTATGTGAACTAAATCGTTTTAAGTGCGACTCGGCTTCATATAGACTACCCATTATTGAAAATTGACGTGGGATCAATAATGTCTTTGCTTATCGCTATTGCTTTAACAACGGGTATTCTTTCTGGGATCTGGGGCTGGGTTGCTGTTTCTCTTGGTTTACTTAGTTGGGGCGGTTTTTTGGGATGTACAACATATTTTGCTTTACAACGCGATGGTATTAAAGGGGTAGGGCTAAGTATAGCGACAAATCTTAGTGGCGTATTCTGGGCAATGGTAATTATTAAATTATCTTCAGTGATTAATATGGAAATTGTGGGTTATATTATCACCGCCTTAGTGGCATTTATGATGTGTGCCCAAGCGAAAAAACGCTGGTTAAGTTTTATTCCCGGTACATTTATTGGTTCATGTGCAACATTTGCAGCAGCAGGTAATTGGCAGTTAGTTATTCCGTCTCTTATTGTTGGTGTGATTTTTGGTTATTTGATGAAAACAACGGGCATATGGTTACATTCAAAAATGTCACCGAATTATGAGTAAATAACTAATAACTAATAACTAATAGGTTATAAGTATTGATAGTGAAACGCAGAATATGCTTTTAACTAGAAAGAGCCAATATTCTGCGTTTTTATTTGGTCTAAAAAATACGTTACCCAAAGATTGGAACAAAAATACCTTCATGATGAGTACAATAATTTTTAAGTCTCGGGCGATGGTTATCTTTAGTTGCGAGTACACAGACACGTAGACCTTGCTGGACTAGGTTTTCTGCTAGCGTTTGTATATTAGTGTGATCACAACGTTCACGATCAGCATCACGTCGACATAGATCAACAAACACCTCGGCAACATCATTGTGGTAAAGGACATATTCTGACTGCTGCATTAATCGTAATGCTTTAAGGCTTAATAGCTCGGGATCATGAGCTGTTTCAATAAGATAAAGGCTGCCGCTACCACTGTTACTAGGCTGTTCAGTTAACAGTTGTTGGAAAGCGGTTTCTAAGGCTTCATCAGTGCGCGCGTTTTCGACGACGGTTAAGCGAAAGAATTGTTCCCAAAATTTACGTCGTTCATCAACAGTTGTGAAATGTTGCTTAATACGTTGGCGCTGTTTACCTGAAAATGTCGCAACTAAACTTAAATTTTGAGGTAAGTAAGTCTCTAAACGTTCACGTAAGTAACGCACCAATACCGGTGATGCTCCACCGCTAGATATTGCAACTTGAATAGGAGAGCGATCAACCATAGACGGTGTAATAAAATCGCAAAATGTTGGGTCATCAACAACATTGGTCCAGATTTTTAATGCGTTAGCATCATGGTAAATTTGATGATTAAGCGTCGATGAGTCTGTTGTTGCCCAAACTTGATCAGTACCTTCTAATTGTGAAGATTGATAAGGCTGATTAATGTGCGCAATTAACTGCTGCTTGAGTAACTGTTGTAAATGAGGGTGCAGTTGTGGTGATACAACCGTAACGTTAGCATGTGCTTTTAATAATAAATCCACTTTGCGACAAGCAACTTCGCCCCCACCAACAACTAAAATTTGTTTATGATTTACTTTTAGAAATATCGGAAAGAAATCCATTTAATAATATCCATTCTAAATATCAACGTAAGTCTATTATTACGTAATACTGCTTGATGGCAATATTGTATTTTTTATTATCCATAAATAGAGTGTATAAGTTAATATTTATTACCAGTTGATTCTTCTTCGGGATAAAGCAATAACAATAAGTATAGCGAAAGTCGTTAGTGGAATATTTCCAGCTGCTGCTGAGTGAGTGGAAACTAATAATGAATTAATATCTTGATCTTGAGGATAGTCATCAACGACAGTGAATGGATCGTGCTTGTAATCGGGAGCAGTATTGTGTATGGCGAGTGAAAAGTCAGATAAGTTATCATATTGTTTAATATAAGCTTCAAGCCAAGGACGCAGTGGGGCTAATTCTGTGTATTGACCATGAAGTTGTTGGTATTGGTGGGTAGGATCATTGAGACGATCTTGACATTGTGCACCATTACTTGTGATCCCAATAACCCGTAGTCCAAAATCATTATCGGCGGTTTTTTGTGGCTCCTGCCAAATTAAAGGCCCACCGGAATCACCGCTACATACATCTTTAATTAAACCATCGATATTAGAATCAGCACAAACAATATGCGAATGTTCAGCGCGTAAGCCTCGACAAAGGTGATCAGGCACGCCTGCTAGCGTAATGAGTTGTAATTGTGCTGGATAATTAATGCCAGATTCAACATTGGTTTTTCCCCAACCAGAAGCAATCAGGTTGGCGTCTGAATTTTGATATGTTACCCATTGATTTGAAAATATATTATCGGCTGTTTGTTGCTCTGCTATTGAAGTAATAAGTATGGGTTTTGCCACAGTGAGCAAAGAACGGTCAACACGAATCAAAGCAATATCGTTAGCAAAGATAGTCTCATTGTAATTCGGATGGTTTATTTTATGCGTAATATTGAACTTATTTTTAGGGTTCAATTGCTGAGAATATTGTTGCGGAATAGATGAAATACCCGCAATAACCTGCTCAATATGATCCTTGTTACAATGAGCTGCGGTTATCAACCAATATTCACTAATAACAACAGCACCGCAATATACATCGGTTCCATTTGATGATGTTAATGCCGCTTGCCATGGGAGTAATAATGGCGCGTAAAGAGAGGCGGGATTACTGTTTATTGTTTTTGGAATTGCTTGCGCAGCATATGCGGGATGGGAAATATAACTAACGGTAATGCAAAGTAATAACAGTAAATTACGTATTGTGCGCTTTAAATGACGTAATGGCATGATAATCCCTTATTACTACTGTTATTTTAAGGGTAGTTATCGTATGACTGAATTGTGATCAAGCTTGAATCAAAAATAAGAATGTTGCCTAATGATAGCCAATAATTGTTAACTCGATAACGGAAAACAAACAGATTATTGGTTATGATAGCGCCTTATATTTTTACGTGTATTTAGGGATAAACAGTGTTTAATCAATATATTGGATTTGGTGTGGCGGGTAATTTTGCGGGACATTTAGAGCAAGCGGGTGAAGCCGCAGATTTTATTGCTGTTGAAGTCAAAGAAACTATTCAGCCTAAGGCTATTTTCCCTTTTTATTTACCTAATATTGATTCTGGATCACTAGCAACCTACCCATTATCAGCAACAATCATCACGCCACCTAATGATGCGGATAACCTTCAAATAGAGCCTGAAGTTGCCCTTGTTTGTGATGTTGTATATGCCACCGATATTGATGGTGTAACCCAAACAGTGACGGCATTGATCCCACGTCAATTTGGTGCTTATAACGATTGTTCTATTCGTAAGCCTAATGCAAAAAAGATCAGCGAAAAGAAAAATTGGGGTGTCAACAGTAAAGGTATTAGTGATCACCTTATTGATATCGATCACTTTACTACTGGCGGCATATTAGACCGTTACCGTATTGCGAGTTTTCATTGCCGTGATGGTGAAATTCACCGCTATGGCGAAGACAGTGCAGTGGTGGGTTATAGTTACTTTCATCACACATTGCTAGATTGGATCATTGAGCGAATGAACCACCAGCAAGATATCGGCCCGACAGAAAATATTGCTCAACTTCTTGAACAAAGTCAGTATCCAACCCAGGCGGTGATCAGTATTGGTGCCACACGCTATACGCCTTATGGTGAAACCCATTTCTTACAAGCGGGTGATAGTAGTATCGTTGTTGTTTATGATGGTAGCCGCTATAGCGCTAGTGAAATTATGCAAATGGCAACCACGCATGAGTTCTCTGATGATGGTATGTCAGTATTAATTCAGCAAGTTACTATATTGTAGCTTGTAGCTTGTAGCTTGTAGCTTGTAGCTTGTAGCTTGTAGCTTGTTATTTCTTATAAATGTGCAATTCCAAGGATCTGAAGATAATGACTGATTTAGTGTCTGATACTGCTGTAGTTATTGAAGCAGATTCGATTAGAATGGAATGTTTACAGGCAGTACGAGCACTAAATCTCCCTGATTGGTTTATTGCGGCAGGGTTTGTGCGTAATGCTATTTGGGATCATCTGCACAGTTTACCAATGACGCCACTTAATGATGTCGATGTGGTGTATTTTGATCCAGATGATTGCTCATTAGCGACTGAAGCGCATTATGCCTCATTATTACATCAGCGATTACCGCATGTTAATTGGGAAGTGAGAAACCAAGCTCGAATGCATGTTAAGCATCAACATCCGCCTTATCAAAATAGTGCCGATGCTATTGCTCGTTGGGTAGAAGTCCCTACTTGTGTTGGGGTTCAGTTAACGACAGATAATTGCTTAGTTTTTACGGCGGCTTATGGGTTAGAGCATAACTGGTCATTACATGTTAGCATCAATCCACATTACCCAAGACCTGCCGTTTATCAACAGCGTATTCGAGACAAAAAGTGGCAGGCCTTGTGGCCAAAGTTAATGATAATGACTGCGGATTATTCCTAAGGACTGTTTCATGATATCGCCTGTTAATAATATCGTCTCTGCTGCATGGCTCAATCAACAATTATCTGATGCCATGTTAGCGGCATCAATTGTCGTATTGGACGCCAGTGCATTTATGCCTGATGTTCCTCGTGATCCCCAACAAGAATTTATTGATATTCGCATCCCAACCGCGCGTTTTTTTGATTTTAACCATCAAATAGCGGCACCGAATACTGATTTACCGCATATGCTGCCATCCGCTGATTTGTTTACCACTGAAGTTGCCAAATTAGGGGTGAATAACAGCAGTCATGTGGTTATTTATGATAGCCAAGGGATGTTTTCAGCACCACGAGGATGGTGGATGTTTAAAGCCATGGGCCATGATAATGTGTCAGTGCTTGATGGTGGTTTACCCGCTTGGTTAGCCGCAGGTTATGCGACACAAACAGGTGCACCACAAGTGAGCCTTGTGGGTGATTTTTGCGCAAAGTTTCGTTCTAATTGGGTGATTGATGCAGATACGTTGTGTCAAAAGTTGGATGATACCAATCTTCAAATCATCGATGCGCGTCCCACGGCACGTTTTTTAGCAACGGTGAAAGAGCCTAGGGTTGGACTCCGTAGCGGCCATATGCCAAACGCTAAAAGTTTGCCATTTGGTGAGCTATTAATGAATGGTCATTTTTTACCTGTTGCACAATTAAAGCAAAAATTTGATGCCTTGAGCACTAACGAACAACGACTTATCTTTAGTTGTGGTTCAGGTGTAACGGCTTGTATTTTAGCATTAGCTGCACAAGTTAGTGGGCGTGACAACGTCACTGTTTATGATGGCTCATGGACAGAATGGGGGGCAAATGAAAAGTACCCAGTGGTTAAATAATAACTGAGTCCTTCTCACTAGAGCGGATCATCCACGGCATTCAATAATAGTATTTAGCATAGGCTTTTAGTGATATTTCGTTCACTAAAAGCCTTTTTTTATCTCTGGTTTTTCATCTTTAATTGCACGATGGTTAAGATTGTTCCGCAATATAGCCATTATCGTTAATGATTTTTTTTGCATCATCTGACGTTAAAAATTGAATGAATTGTTTAGCATTAGTTGATAATCCTTGTTTCTTATACATAATTAGAAATGGACGTGCCATTTTATATTCGCCAGAACGAATATTGTTTATGTTAGGAGTAACACCATCATAAGATAATGGTTTAATTGAACTATCGACTGAGCCAAAGGATAGATAGCCAATGGCTTGTTGGTTACGAGCAATTAAACTTTTGACCATGCCATTGGTACTCACCACCAGCACTTCAGGATTAATGTCTGATACGGTAAACCCTGCAACATTCTTAGTAAGTTCCATAAAGTGTTCAAATGAAAAGCGCGAGCCTGAAGCATTTTCACGACTGACAACCGCTATTTTTTCATTATTACCCCCCATTTGCTGCCAGTTTTTGGTGACACCATGATAAATATTATCAATTTGAGCGCGAGTAACATTATTAACAGGGTTAGTCGGGTTCACGACGAGCGCAATACCATCATGCGCTATCGGGGTAATGGTATAGTTATCATCAAGTTCATTCGCATTAACAATACGTGAACTCATGCCTATTTCAGCCGTACCCGTTTGAAGCGCGACAATCCCCGCTGATGAACTAATACCTTGTACATTAATTTTACTGTCGGGGTGTTTTATTAAATAGTGCTCAGCCAGAATATCCATAACATGGCTGACTGACGTTGAACCTGCAACAGTAACGGTTTCATTAGCGTGGGCACTCAATGCCATTGTTGTACAGAGTGCCCATAAAGTAGTTGCTTTGGTTAGCATGCTTTATTCCATTAATTGAATGATAAGCAAATATGTTATTACGCTTATATGACGTTAATGTGAAACTCAAACCTTGATTTTATGTACTTAACGGCGACGTAAGTTATATTTAATAGATGTTTAAAATATAATTAAAGGAACAATAAAAGCGCCAGGCTTATGATTTATAAAATAATTGTATTCAATATGTGTTTTTATTAGTCGATTTATATAACAACAATCGGTTTGATCATTTAGATCAGATTAATCCCTTATTGTTAAAAGAGCGTATAAGTGTATCACCATACAAAATCGTGATATAACTGTAACAAAGCAGCAACGAGTTAGTGTGGTTTAACGTATTACAAGCAGTATGCGGTGCACCAATGTTCGGTAGGAAAAGAATTCAAGGTTGGATATATGCTTACAGTAGCAACAGCGGCACCCAATAAAGCCATTTTATCAGAACGTATTCAAAAACTGATTAATGGGCTTTCTAATGGCGTTTATGAACGTGAAGAAACCATTAAGTTATGTTTATTAGCCGCTTTGGCAGGTGAAAGTGTATTCTTATTAGGCCCTCCAGGCATAGCCAAAAGTTTAATCGCCAAACGATTGATTCAAGCTTTTGACGACAGTAAATTCTTTGATTACTTAATGACGCGTTTTTCGACACCAGAAGAAGTCTTTGGTCCGCTATCCATCCAAGAGCTTAAAGATAACGGTAAATATGTTCGCTTAATTGATGGCTATTTACCAACAGCACAAGTGGTTTTTCTTGATGAAATTTGGAAAGCGGGTCCCGCAATATTAAATACGCTACTTACCGTTGTTAATGAACGTACATTTAAAAATGGTCAAGATATTCTGCCGATACCTATGCGGTTGTTGATCACCGCTTCCAATGAATTACCCGATGCAGACAGTGGTTTGGATGCATTATATGACCGAATGTTAGTGCGCGTGTTTGTGAATCGTATTCAAGAGAAGCGTAATTTCAAATCAATGTTAATGGGGGAGGGTAATACACTCACAGCGATTGATCCTGCGTTAACCATTAAAGATGATGAATATCAAAGCTGGCAAGCTCATATTGAAGATGTAACATTAACGGATACTCTTTTTGAGAAAATTTACCAGTTAAAATCAATGATAGAAGCCCGATCGGGTGAAATCACTGAGCAAGCAACCGAAAGTGAATTATATATTTCGGATCGTCGCTGGAAAAAGTCAGTACGATTACTCAAAGCGAGCGCTTTCTTTAATGGTCGCGATGAAATCAACCCCCTCGATTTATTACTGCTACAAGATTGTTTATGGCATAGTCCAGAATCGCGTAATGTCATTGTTAATATTATGAAAGATTTTGCGTCTAAACATGCATTTAATCAACAAGATGCCATTGCTGATGCTAAAGAGGCACTGGTCATTATTGATGATATTAATCAAGATATTTGCACGCAGTTAACATTGACGTTTACCCGTGAAAGTACGATGCGTAAAGAATGGTTTAAATATAATTTTGCGACGGCAACACGGTTTAATATTAATAATAATCCGCGCATGATTAAGCTGGTGATGTTACAACAAAACACCTCTGTTTCAGAGCAAGAACTTGGTGATAGCCGTTGGGTTTATGTTGATGGTGACGAGTTTGATAAAAAAATTCGTACCGGAAAATGTGATATTTATGGCTTCGTGAATAAAAATACTCATTTATGTCGACTACAGTTTGAAATAGATGCTGAGAATCAATTGGTGATTAAAGATATCGCTAATCGTCCCGTTTTAATTGGTATTACTGGTAATAAAGGCTTAACAACTGCGCAGCAGCAACAATGGCAACACCTTATTGATCAAGCGATGGTTAAAATTACCGACTCTGAGCATCATATAATTAAAGCGCGGACTTCGTTCCATGGCGCAATGCCACATAATTTTATTAGCGGTGATTTCCCCGCATTGATAGAACAAAGCCTCAATGATTGTGTTGATGAAGTTGCAGCATTGAAATTGGTGGCTGAAAAAAGTGCTTTTAGAATTACTCACATGAATGAATATTTTTCGCAGCAGTGATTTAAGATAAAAAGCAGCATGGTTATATGTAATGGAAAATAAAGTAAAGGATAGATGCCTATGCCAGTATCTGAAGGATTAAATTTTGCTTTGATGCTTGCAGAGTCGGGTATTATTGATTCAGCTGTACATGAAGTCATGGTCAGACCGCAGTTATTAATGGCTGCAGAGGCTAGCCCTGGAGTTAAAACAGCCATGAAAAATCAAATCATGAAATGGCGTGGTCAGATGCTCAAAAAGACGACTAAAGGTACGGTTGTCGAACAATTTAGTGATGAAATTAATTTGTATCAACAAGTCTGCACATGGAATCAAGAATACTTCTTTACCCATTCCGAGCAGATCGTAAAGCAACTAGAAGGACAGTCAGCCTTCTATTTCAAGGCTAAAAGTTTATTAGCAAAAGAACAAAACAAACATAACCCGATGTTTCAACGTTTTTTTTGTGATAAATGGTATGAGTATCTTGCTCATGCATTGCGTGAAGCTCAAGAATCTGAAGTTGAAGAGCAAAAGGATCAACTGCTAAAAGACTTGTATCAACGTATTGAAACCATGAAAAAAATGGCGGCAGTCACTGATGCAGGTGATGCCAGTAAAGCCGGGCGTTTGTGGGATATGGCACAAGCAAAATTGACCAAAACCGATGTTGATGTCATGAAGAAAATTGCGGCATTCTTAAAAAAGAATAACGGTCTTCAAGACATTGCAGAAAAATTAGGTCGAATGGCGAATGAAGTGGATGATCCCAATAAAGAACGGGTAAAAGCCGAGCAAATGAAGCTGGTGGAAGAAATCAGTGACAATGTCACCGATGATATCGTCGGGATCCATGAAAGTGATGATCTAACGAAACTGTTGCCCAATGAAGCGATGTTTTTAGCTTACCCTGAACTCGAAGTGATCTTTTATAAGCACTTAGCCGATAAGCGATTAATGAATTATCGTATGCAGGGTACTCAGCGTAAATTACGCAAAGTAAAATCTTTTCAGCGACAAACCAAGCAGGTTGATCAACCTAAAGGCCCCTTTATTGTCTGCATCGATGCGTCTGGTTCAATGTCAGGCTATCCTGAAAACTGTGCGAAAGCATTGGCATACGGTTTGATGCAAATAGCATTGGTTGAAGAGCGTGATTGTTTTGTGATTATGTTTTCAACCCAAAAAATCACTTATGAACTCACGAAACAAGATGGCTTGCATGAAGTGGTTAACTTTTTGTCGTATTCATTTCATGGTGGTACGGATCTGGGGCCAGTGCTTGATCAGTCGATTGATCTTATGGCTGACGGTAAATACAAAAATGCTGACTTGGTGGTATTGTCCGACTTTATAGCGCCTAGCCAACCTGAAGCAATGCAAGCGCGTGTGCAAAAGTTAAAACAGCAGAAAAATCGTTTTCATGCGGTGAACTTATCTAAATACGGTAATCCACAATTATTGGAGTTGTTTGATCATTGTTGGTCTTATCATCCATCCACGTTAACCCAGCTTGGGCGGTTATTTAAACTGCGTTAAGTGTTGGTTTTTTAAGTGCTGGTGTTTTAAGTGATAAAGGAGCGCTTTGGTGCTCCTTTTTTATGAGATAAAGCCTGAAATGGCTAAGATCCCACATTATTTGATTTTAAAATATTCAGTTAGTGCTTTTTTCCATTGGTTACTTTTTCGAAATTGTAATAGTTCACGATTAATTTCTTCATCATAGGGACTATTCTCACCAAGCACTATCCCATAATTTTGTTTTTCAAATTGATAGGGAAGAACCTGTAATTGTTCAAAATCACCGTGGCCTTTCGCCATTTTTATTTGATACCTCAAAATTGCATCGTCAGCGACAACCGCATTTATTTCACCTTTATCTAACGCTACCAGCATTGCAGCAACGGTTGGATAAGCTTTATGACTAATACTGTGGTTCGTCAAAAAATTTGATGAGGTCGATGATTGTTTGGCCCCCGTGATGACATTATCTAAATCATTGGGGCTTTTAATATCGTTATTAAGCAGGCCTAACGTAAATGAACTGGCAAGAACAGCAGTAATACTGGCAATAAATAAGGTAGTGATAACCGCTAATAACACCGTAATCACTCGTCCGGTTAAGGTTTTAAATTCATAATAATTAAAGGGGCCTTTGGTGATAAATAATAACCCTAAAATAAACCCTTCGATTAAGCGAGCTAACGGTGATTTCATTGAATAAAGCTTACGGTTGACACGGTGTTCAAGTAGGTAATAAATCCCACCTACAATAGTGGCAGTAATGGATACCGCCAATAGGATTTGTAAGAGTTTTTTATTAAAGATGAGATTAATAAAGGTTTCCCAATGACTTTGTTGTTTAATCGCTATCGCCAAATTTGTTTCATAAAAGGAATGGGAAAAATCTAATATTTCTTCACGTTCAGGGGTAATAGAAATACAAGATAAACCAATATCAATTTTCCCACTGGCGACAGCGGCAAGCAGATCTTTAAGCGGCAGTACTTGAACCGTATATTCAAGGTTGAGTTTAGTGGCAATATTATTCCACAGTAAAAATGTTAATCCCTGATAATTATTAGGCTCATCAATTATGACAAAAGGTGGGCAAGAATATGTGCCGACTTGCAGTGTTTTAGTATTAATGCCTGCTTGAGCTTGAGAGTTTGGAGAATAAAAAAGCACTAAAAGGCTGAGAGCCACCATCAATAATAATGCGTACAAAGACGAGAAAGAAGGCTGAGATGATGGGGAGATAATCGTCATAATATCACTCCTGGCAAGATAGAGTCATGTTTAAGTATAAGTGCTTCTTTAAGAATAATAGAGATTACAACGAGTGGGTTATCACGATGATTGAATGGGATTTGAATGCTGATGTCGCGATAGTTTGGTGGGAGATTTTGTTTTTAATCGTAGATTTAAGCAGATAATAAGCAATTGTTATCATCATTTGCATGTTTTTTGTGCATTTGATCGTTAAGGTGCTAAGGTTATCAGGGTTTAGCATGTACAATGCTGCGCTTAATTGTATTTGATTCCTGCGAGTAGCAAAGATGACCCAAAAGAAAGCCGCACAGCCTAAACAAGGCCTACATCCACGTAACCCACACCGTGCGCGTTATGACTTTGCGACATTAACTCAAGCAACACCTGAGCTAGCGCAATATGTTAGTGAAAATGCTTATGGTGATCTTTCCGTAAACTTCTCGGATCCACTTGCAGTTAAAACGTTGAATAAAGCGTTATTAAAGCATTTTTATAATGTTGATTACTGGGATATCCCTGCGGGTTTCCTATGTCCACCTATTCCTGGTCGTGCTGATTATATTCATTACATTGCAGATTTATTGGCGCAATCTAATGGCGGCGCTATTCCTGAAGGTAAAGGTGTTCGTGGCCTAGATATTGGCATTGGCGCAAACTGTGTTTATCCAATCATTGGTCATCGTGTGTATGGCTGGCAGTTTGTAGGCTCTGAAATTGATGCTTTAGCCGTTAAGTCTGCTAAATTCATTGCCGCTAACAACGCTAAATTAAAAGGTGCTATTCAAATTCGTCTTCAAAATCATGCTGATAATATCTTTACCGATGTGATTCAAGATGAAGAAGTGTTTGATTTTACAATGTGTAATCCACCATTCCACGGCTCAGAAGAAGAAGCAATGGCTGTATCTGAGCGTAAAGTGCGTAATCTAACGACTAACTCAAACAAAAAGCGTCAAGCTCATGGTCGTAGTAATAAGCTTTCGGCAGTTAATGCGAAATCTGAGTCAACAACGCCAGTGCTTAACTTTGGTGGTCAAAAGGCTGAATTGTGGTGTACCGGTGGCGAAGTTGGTTTCATTAAAAAGATGATCAATCAAAGTGCGACCAAAGCGACACAGTGTTTCTGGTTCACAACACTTGTTTCTAAGAAAGAAAACCTTGGCGTTATTTATAAGCAGCTTGAAAAAGTCAGCGCATTCCAAGTGAAAACTATTGAGATGTCACAAGGGCAGAAAATCTCGCGTGTTGTTGCATGGACGTTCTTAAACGAAGAACAACAAGCAGAGTGGCAAGCAGAACGCTGGGCTTAATGTTTCAGTAATACATATCCACATTGATAACAAGCGACCTTGATGGTCGCTTTTTTTATGGCTATTTAATCTGTTGATTAACATTTAATGCCATTAATCAACATTTTTAATGTCTATATTTTAAGTATATAGCGTAATTTTGATGTTAGTTCATACTTTGTAAATATTATAAAAGAGACAAAAGAAATACGATGCTATTCACAAAAAAGCAACGTTATAGAACATAGAATACGTTTTTTGTTTTACAGTTGGATTTATTATGAAACGCACATTCTTAACTCTTTCCTTGGTGGCTATCCTTTCTAGCTCTTTTTATTCAGCACCAAGCATTGCTGCATTAGATGCGGTTCAACCCCAGATTAATTACACCGAAATGACCTCTCAACGTCAGGTTGTTGATCAATTACTGAATGATGCTTACCAAATATTTAAAAATCCAGCTCGTATCTCTCATGCAGGCTTTACGGCAAAAATGCCAAGCAATGTAGAGATGATCACTAATAACTTACTCGATGCTTATAAACTTGAACCTTATCGTGTTGATTTATTATTTTCTGCGGCTAATGCTCAGATTTATAATAGTAATGTTGATCGAGCCATTGAGCTGTTTACCCAAATATTATCCGTTGCTCCTGATGATGTAGACGCACATTCATATCTTGTCATTTGGCAAAATTTCAAAGGCAATAAAAGCGAAGTAACCAAACATTTATATGCGTTAGAGTTGTTAAATAAAGGCCGTGTTACTGATTTAAAAAAAATCATGTCTACCATTGATAGAATCGTTGCGACACCATTAAGTAATACAATTAAAAAACCCGCTAAAGGTAATAATGCTATCATTACATTGGGTTATGCTTTAAATCCAGATGGCAGTATGAATGAAATTTTAATTGATCGATTAAATGCCACGCTCGCGATGGCGAAAAGTGATCCTAACACTTACATCATAGTTACTGGTGGCGTGCCTAAAAATCACCAAACTGAAGGTAAGCTAATGGCTGACTGGCTAGTGAAAAACGGGATAAATAAAGCCCGTATTATTGAAGATAACTACGCGAGAAGCACGGTAGAAAATGCACTATACAGTAGCTATGCCTTAGCTCGTCATGATATTGATCATGCAACAATTATCAGTTCTGCAAGCCATGTTCGTCGAGGACAAGCTTTATTTGAAGTGGCGAGTTGGCAAACGGGTCCTAAAGGGATCTTATTTGACACTTATGCTGCTAATGATCGCCCATTAGATGAACTAAAAGTCCCAACTGATGGTGAGTTATTAGGGATTTATCGTGATGCTCTACGTGTTTATGGCATGTGGAGTTATCGCTCATACCCTTTAGAGCAAAGATAATATTATTTACTGCTATTTAGTACATTAAAGCGACCTTGATGGTCGCTTTTTTTATGGCTGCGATTGAGTGGTGTAATGTATTGATAGAGGCGTTAATAAGTTGTACAAAAAAAAAAGTTGTACAACTATAATTTTTTTGGCTACATTTATTGTACAACTTTTAACAATTGTACAACCTTGATGTAGGGTTTGGAGGCGGCATGGGAATTCCTGTTGGTATTAGCGCTTGTGTTTTAGGGCAGAAAGTACGTTTCGATGGTGGGCATAAACGTAATCGTTTTGCGGATGAAGAATTGAGTGAATACTTTGATTTTAAACCGGTATGCCCTGAAGTAGGGATTGGGATGACAGTACCGCGTCCAACGATTCGTTTACAAGATAACAGTGATCGTATTGCATTGGTTGACTCTAGAGATCACGAGATTGATTATACCGATCAAATGATCGCATTTGCAGATAGTCAATTACCTAGTTTTGAACATTTACGCGGTTATATTGTGTGTGCAAAATCACCCACCTGTGGCATGGAACGGGTTAAATTATATTTAGATAATGGTAATTCAGTTGCTGGTGGCTCGGTCGGTATTTATACGCAACGATTGATGGATAGAATGCCATGGCTACCGATAGAAGAAGACGGACGGTTACAAGATCCGGTATTACGTGAGAACTTCATTTTTCGAATTTATGCTCTAGATGATTTATATCGCTCGATTGCTGATGGGGTAACCCGTGACAGTATTATTAAATTTCATTCTCGTTATAAATTGTGTCTGATGGCGCATGATCCACAAGCCTATCGTGTATTAGGCCCCTTTGTTTCTGATATTCATAAATGGGATGACTTAAATGCATTCTTTGTTGAATATCGCCAGTTATTTATGGATGCATTAAAGCAAAGAGCCAGCCGTAAAAATAACACCAATGTCTTAATGCATATTCAGGGTTATTTCAAACGTGATTTAGATAAGCCACAAAAAGCAGAATTCCGTGATGTGATCATGCGTTATCGCGACGGTAATTTACCTTTAATTGCTGCTTTAACGCTCATTAATCATCATTTAAAAGTTCATCCTGATAGTTATTTATCTGATCAAGCTTATTTAGAACTTTATCCTGAAAGTTTAAAGCTACGGTATTCATTGTAAGGAATAAGTTGTTATTGCATCCATTGGTTATTTTAAAGAGGTTTTATGAGTGCTCTTACTGACATGAAATTATTTGCCATCAGTGAGGTTTCTGAAATTACAGGGGTCAACTCGGTAACATTAAGAGCATGGCAGCGTCGTTATGGATTATTAGTACCTCTACGAACACCAAAAGGTCATCGGTTATACACAGAAGCAGATATTGCGAAGATTCAGTTGATTCTTGATTGGTTAGCAAAAGGGGTTTCTATTGGCAAAGTGAAACCGTTATTGGTGGGTGGTTGCGATCCTGTATTACAACAATCACAACCATTAGATATAACGGCTGATATTATTTGTGCGGTACAAGTATTAAATGGCTTTAAATTAGAACGCCTGATCAATGAAGCATTAAAAATATATCCGTATAAGGTCATTCAACAGCGTTTATTACCAGAAGTAAGTGCTGTGATTGAACATCAAGATAATCCGTTAATTACAGTACAAAAAAGCTTGTGGTCATCAGTTTTAACTGTTTGTTTTATTAACATTATTACCAAGATTAACGATGAAAAAAAACTGACTTGTCTGTTGATAAGTTTTGACCAACAGATTGATCATAATATTTGGCAGCAAGGATTAGCATGGTGCTATAAAGGTGACGGCGTCACTATTATGACCAATTTATCAGGCCGATTAACGGGCATTTCAGCTTGTATCCGTGAACGTAATATTAAAGATTTAGTGGTGGTGGGCGAGACAAAATTAAGTCGTCGTCAATTAGCTGATATTGAAATGGTAGAACAAGAAACAGGCGTGACGTTACATTTTGTGGGGAGTATAAAAACGATCCATGGGCAGTAATGAGTGATAGCTATAAATAAGCTATGAATACAATCAATACAATCAGAGTCGTCATTAATAGAACCATTAATCGAACGGAAGAATTGTACCGAAGGAGACAGTAATGAATCTCGCGCCTCAATCAACGACGCCCGCCGTCGAGCATGCTCTGTTATGGCTACGCGCTGATTTGCGTGTTACTGACAATACCGCTTTAAATCGTGCGATAGCATCAGGTTTACCCGTGATTGCGGCTTATATTGCAACGCCAATGCAGTGGTATCAACATCATATTTCAGGGCGACAGATTGATTTAATTGAGCGACGGTTAAGGGTTGTCAAACAACAGCTTAAAGATATCAATATTCCTTTGTTAACCCTTGAATGTGACGATTTTCAAGCAGTACCAGACACTATTATAAACCTGTGTCAGCAGTATCAAATTAAGGCAGTTTATTGTAATCGCCAGCATCCTTGGAACGAAAAGCAACGTGATATTGCCGTCGAGCAAGCATTAATTGCACAGGATAAACACTGGCATTGCAGTGATGATTATTGTGTGTTGCCACCTGGTAGTGTGCTAACCAAACAGCAACAAATGTATAAGGTGTTTACGCCATATAGAAATGCATGGTTAACACAGTTTTTAAAGCATAATTATCAGCCTGTTACAAATAATGACAAGGTAACGCTTAGTCAACAATGTTTTAATTTGCTTGAAGGCGATATTGCCGCTAATTGTAATATTCAAACTTTTCATTATATCAAACAAGACAGCTTATTATGGTCGGTTGATGAAGGTGTTATTCAACAACGGTTACAGATGTTTTGTGAAACCAAAGCTGAATATTATCAACAGCAACGTGATTTTCCTGCGATTGATGGCACTAGTTGTCTATCACCGTATTTAGCGATTGGGGCATTATCTGCTCGTCAATGTTTAGCCGCGTTAACGGAAACCTTGCCTCAATGTGTCGAGATAAACAAAGAAAATGGCGGCTTTGTCTGGCTCAGTGAAGTGGTATGGCGTGAGTTCTATAATCATCTACTTGATAGCGATGATCGTTTAAGTAAAAACCAGCCATTTCAGCCATATACTCATCATATACAGTGGTTAGAAAATAGCGACCATGTACATGCTTGGCAACAAGGAATAACCGGATTTCCACTGGTGGATGCTGCGATGCGACAATTGGCCGCAACCGGTTGGATGCATAATCGATTACGAATGATCACCGCCAGTTTTTTAACTAAAGATATGTTGTGTGATTGGCGTATCGGTGAGCGGTGGTTTATGCAACAGCTTATTGATGGAGAGTTAGCGTCTAATAATGGCGGCTGGCAATGGGCGGCCTCAACGGGGACTGATGCTCAACCGTATTTTCGGGTGTTTAATCCAACCACACAAAGTGAACGCTTTGATCCCAACGGTGAGTTTATTCGTCAATGGATACCTGAACTTAAATCAGTCCCTGATCAATATATTCATGCGCCTTCATTGTGGTCTGGTTTTGGTAGTGTCGATTATCCGTTACCTATTGTTGATCATAAACAAATGCGTGTATTGGCTATCGACAGTTATAAGCAAGCTAAAACATGGCATGAAAGTCAACGAGAAGCATAATCAAACACAACAATAAATAAGGATATTATGATGATCACGACCAATAATACGGTAATTAGCACGTTTATTGAGGTTTATTGTCAGCTTAATAAAGATAATTTATCACTGATCAACAATGTCTATCACTCTGATATTGTGTTTGAAGATCCCGCGCACAAGGTTGTCGGTATTGAAGCATTACAAGATTATTTTAAGGCGCTTTATTGCAATATAAACGACTGTCATTTCACTATTCATCAGGCTGTTGTTGAAGATCATCATGCATTTTTGCAATGGACAATGACGTTTTCTCATCCAAAGTTGCAACAGGGAAAGCAACGAACATTAGATGGGTGCACACAGTTAACTATTGATATAGAACAGCAACGGATCATTTATCATCGTGACTTTTTTGATTTAGGGGCGATGTTATATGAAGGGTTACCTGTTCTTGGGCGTGTTATCAAACTCATTAAAGTGAGGTTAGGGCAATGAAACAGGTACTGATTACTGGTGCAAGTTCGGGTATTGGTCTGCAATTAGCCACTGATTACGCTCACGGAGGTTGGCAGGTTTATGCTTGCGGCCAAAATCAGCAGCGACTTCAACAGTTAGTGGATAACCTTGAACTTACCGCGACAGGAAAAATCATCCCGTTAGTGTTTGATGTTACCAACCTTGAGCAAACTCAACAGGTATTATCGCAACTTGAAGCCTTACCTGAGTTGATTATTTTAAATGCGGGTACGTGTGAATATATCGATGATGGCGTGATTGACAGTGATTTGTTTAAGCGGGTATTTGAGGTTAATTTTTTTGGCATTATTCATTGTTTAGAAGCCATGCAGTCGCACTTTACTGCGGCAACGCATCTGGTCTTTATTAGTTCATCAGCCGCTTATACCGCCTTGCCTCGCGCTGAAGCCTATGGCGCTTCCAAAGCGGCATTATCTTATTTGGCTAATGGGCTAGCGATTGATTTAAAAGATAAGATTAATACCGTTACTTTAGTTAATCCGGGGTTTGTTGCAACGCCACTGACCAATAAAAATGATTTCCCAATGCCGATGATAGTGAGTTGTGAATACGCCTCACGAAAAATACGTCAAGGCATTAGCAATCAACAAGCAGAAATACATTTTCCCATAAAATTTACCTTATTACTGAAAGCCATTGCCTTATTACCGCTTGCTGTACAACGGGTAATGATTCAACGGATGACAAGGAAAGCATCATGAAGATAGCCATTATAGGATCAGGGATCTCGGGGTTGACCACTGCGTGGTATTTACGTCATAAACACAATATTACGCTGTTTGAAGCCAATGACTATGCTGGTGGGCATACGGCAACTGTTGATGTGGAAGTTGATAGTGGGCAATACGCGATTGATACGGGATTTATTGTGTTTAACGATCGCACTTACCCGAATTTTGAACAGTTATTAATGGAACTTGATATTCAAGGTCAAGCCAGTGAAATGAGTTTTAGTGTTCATAATGATAACAATGGCTTGGAATACAATGGTCATGGGTTAAGTTCGTTATTTGCTCAAAAAAAGAACTTATTTAAGCCACAGTTTTTTCATTTTTTATATGAAATCACCAAATTTAATCGTCTAGCAAAGCAAACCGCTTATGAGAATATTGAACAACAACAAACGTTAGGTGATTTTCTGCAACAACATGATCTGAGTGATTACTTTACCGAAAATTATATTTTACCAATGGGGGCGGCGATTTGGTCATCATCATTAGCGGATATGCGTAATATACCGTTAGATTTCTTTCTGCGATTTTTCTTGAATCACGGCTTGCTTGATATTGTTAATCGACCGCAATGGTATGTGATCCCCGGTGGTTCGCGTGAATATGTCAACCGAATGCTGGTTGAAATAGAACCGCTTATCAAACTCAATTCACCCGTACAACAAGTGAGCCGTTTAAATGATCAGGTTTATATCACGGTTAACGATAGCGTCGAGGTGTTTGACCATGTGATTTTTGCCTGTCATAGCGATCAAGCGTTGGCGTTATTAGCTGATAGCACTACTAATGAACAACAAATTTTATCAGCAATGGCTTACCAAGATAACGAGGTGGTTTTACATACTGATGAAAGTATTTTACCCAATGAAAAAGCGGCGTGGGCATCATGGAATTACCATTTACCGTTAATAAGTAATGATTCTCAGCAACAGTTACCTGCCTTGACGTATAACATGAATATTCTGCAAGGCATTGATGCACCCGAAACGTTCTGTGTCACCTTAAATCAAACCCAAGATATCGATCCCAGTAAGATTTTACGCCAATTTACCTATGCACATCCTGTTTTTAATCGCAGCAGTATTCATGCTCAGCAGCAACGACATTTAATTAATGGGATGGAAAACACATGGTTCTGTGGGGCTTATTGGTATAACGGCTTTCATGAAGATGGTGTAAGAAGTGCACTGGATGTTATTGAAGCGATAGTACATACCGATTCTATTACACGTTCACCTTCGAGCGATACAACGCATTCAGTGCCAGTTAGTTCGACAATGAATAGTGGTCAAGATTATGCGCATCACTAATAGCGGTATTTATAGCGGTCATGTACGACATCGGCGCTTTACACCTGTATTGCATCGGTTTCGTTATTCAATGTTTATGGTGTATCTCGATGTCGATGAAATTGATGCACTGTGTGACAAGGTAACGGGATTTGGACGGGCATGGTTTCATTTCGCCCGCTTTCGTCGCCAAGATTATATTGACGGTGCAAAAGACATCAACCAAGCAGTAAAGGATAAAATTCATGCCCTCACTGGCAAGCGTATTGATGGCAAAGTAAGTATGTTATGTCATCTACGCTATGGTGGTTTGTATTTTAGCCCATTGAATGTGTATTACGTCTTTGATCAGCAAGGTGTTTGGCAATATGTGTTAGCCGAGGTAAGTAATACCCCTTGGAATCAACGACATTATTATGCGATCCCAGCCAAGCAGTATTGGCAGCAAAAGCATTTTATTGATGATAAAGCGTTTCATGTGTCGCCCTTTAATCCAATGGATCAGGACTATGTATGGCAACTTTCTCAACCTGATAGCATTGTTAATATCCACTTAGAGGTTCACTCAAAAAAAGATAGCTTTCATCGGGAAGGTGAAATAATAAGTAATAAAAATAGCAATCATAATGCTGAGTGTCATAACAGTGGTCATCTTAATGGCGATCATCATAAGGTAAACGCAACGAAAGTATTTGATGCCACATTAGCGATGCAAAAGCAGCCATTTACAACCACAACTTTATTACGGCATTTGTTAATAACCCCTATTATGACCATTAAAGTCGTGGTTGGAATATATTGGCAAGCTCTTAAATTGTGGCGTAAAGGTGCACCCATTTACGACCACCCTAATCACCATAACAAATGAATAGTAAAGGGAATAAACTATGCTTAGAAGTGAGTTAGAAGCTGCAACAACGAGCAATTTATTGAACAATGGACGATCGCGGCGATTGATTTTTACCATATTGCATCAATTGTCAGATGTGGGCTTAACACTCTCAGAGCAAGGTGGCGATACCCATTTCTTTGGTGATAAGCAAGCCAGTTTACAGGCGAGCTTAACGGTTAGTAATCCGCATTTTTATAAACGCTTATTAACCGATGGCAGTATTGGTGCTGGTGAAGCGTACATTGATGGCTGGTGGGATAGTCCAAATCTAACCAATGTAGTGCGTATTCTTGCGCGTAATCTTGTCACCTTAGATAAGATAGAAGCCAAAGTAGGCTGGATAACACGATTAGCAAAACAACTGAGGCACTTTTCACGTAGAAATAATCTCACAAATGCCAAAGATAATATTTCAGCGCACTATGATTTAGGTAATGATTTATATCGTCATTTCCTTGATGACAAAATGTTGTATTCCGCAGGGGTGTATTTATCCGATTCAGATACTCTTGCTCAAGCGCAAATAAACAAAATGGCGCGCTTGTGTGATCAATTACAACTGACAGAGCACGATCATCTGTTAGAAATTGGCACCGGCTGGGGAAGTATGGCAATTTATGCGGCTCAACATTATGGTTGCCATGTCACCACTACCACGATTTCTCAGCAGCAATACCTATGGGCGCAAGAGAAAGTTAAGCAAGCAGGGTTAGAAGATAAGATCACCTTGTTACTTGAAGATTACCGCGATTTAACCGGGCAATATGACAAACTGGTTTCTATTGAAATGATTGAAGCAGTCGGTAAGCAGTACCTATCTACCTATATTAAAAAATGCCAATCATTACTTAAACCCAATGGGCTATTAGCCATTCAAGCAATCACCATTGCCGATCAACGTTATGAAAGTTATAGCAAGGATGTTGATTTTATTCAAAAACATATCTTCCCTGGTGGGTTCTTACCTTCAATTAGCGTATTACAATCACAATTAACGTCCCATAGTGATTTTGTGACGCGGGATATTAAAGATATTGGTTTAGATTACGCCAAAACATTAGCTGATTGGCATATCGCGTTTAATCAAAATAGTGAAGCCTTGAATCAATACGGTTATGACGAACGGTTTATGCGGATGTGGCGTTATTATTTTTGTTACTGCGAAGGTGGATTTCTAGAGCGTAGCATCAGCACCATTCAGCTACTTGCTAGTCGTCCTCTGTGGCGTTAACCATGAAATACTTAGTGGTAGGATTAGGTTTCAATCTGTTTTGGTTGTTAGCCGTATGGGGACAATATCAGTATGTCACTATCTTGATATCACTGTTAATTGGTTGCTGGCTGTTCTATCACCGCTGTTTACCGTTTGCTTTAATAGCCAGCGCAATTGGTATCGGTGGTGATTATGTGTTGTTTCAATTAGGGGTGATGCAATCGCCATTACCCACTAATCCATTGTTTGCCCCTTTTAGTGCTTTTATCCCGTTGTGGCTAATCTTATTGTGGTTAGGGTTTACTTCAATGGTATGGATCATGCGGGCTCAATTACAACGGTTACCTGTATGGAGCGTGATAGTCGGCGGAAGCCTTGGTGGTGCATTAAGTTATTGGACGGGATTAACCTTAGGGGCGGTGACATGGCCTTATGGTGAACAGATTACCTTTATCGGGATTGCTGCTATTTGGAGCCTGTATAGCGGTTATTTACTATGGTTATTACAGCAGATGACTAAAAGAGGATCAGTATGAAAGCGTATTTAGCACTATTACTGCTTGTTGTTACTGTGGCGAGTTCACAAGTACAAGCCTCAGCGTGGTTTACATGGCCTACTGTGGGGGAATCTACCTTAAAATGGGGCTGGTGGAAGATATATACCGCTGAACTTAAAACCCCCACGGGTAAGTACCTTGCAAGCGATTCGAATCTTGCGCTGATTATTCGTTATTTGCGGGATATCGATAAGAACGATCTTCTCTCTGCAACCGATAAGCAATGGCAGCATTTAGGTATTCCCTCACAACAACGGCAACAGTGGTTAAGGGTGTTAGCTCAACAATGGCCGAGTGTTAAACAAGGGGATAGATTGGTGTTTGTGAAGACAGCGACAGAAGGGAGGTTCTACCAACATGGAAAACCGTTAGGGAAACCGCTTTCTGTGCCATTAAGTAATGCCTTTATCGGTATTTGGTTATCGACAGCCACTGAATACCCTAAACTGCGGCTACAGTTAATAGGCCAATAGATAGCTATATACAATAATACAGAAGCTAAAATACAGAAATACAGACGCTAATTCTTGATATCGCCCGTTAATAGAGGAACAGATTATGTCTTCTCATCGCAAACATACTCATCATCTTTATTTAATAAAGCATCAATCATTGCGTTGGTTATTGGGATTCGCATTGTTGTTATTAAATGGTTGTATAACATCAATTGAAGATTATGAGCATACGGAACCTAAGTTTGATTTGTTTCAGTTCTTTGATGGTAAAAGCCAAGCATGGGGAATGGTACAAGATTATAGAGGGCGACAAGTACGCCGGTTTGATGTTGAGCTTCATGGGGTGATCACGGGAAATCAACTGGTGCTTACTGAAGATTTTGTGTTTGATAACAATGAAACCCAACAGCGTGTATGGACTATCACTAAACAAGAAAATGGTCGTTATATTGGTACTGCCGATGATGTTGTCGGAGAAGCAGTCGGTCATGAAAAAGGTAATGCATTACAGTGGCAATATGTATTAGCTATCGATATTGACGGCACGACACATCATATTGATTTCGAAGACTGGATGTTTTATCAAAATAATAATCAATTATTCAATGTCGCTAAAATGAAAAAATGGGGAATTACAGTGGGCACTGTGACATTGTTTTTTCAAAAATGACGATTTTAAAGTCACTGGCTTAAAGTCGCTGTTTTAAAGTGCACAAGAACGAGAGAGATGTTTTTCTTTATACATAGACATGTCAGCATGGTTAATCATGCTATCAATGTTAGTCTCTTTAATATTACTGGCATGAATACAATGTGAACCAATAGATGCAGTAATAATAATTTCATCTATTTCTATTTTATTTAGTTCAGATAAGATTGATTTTTTTTTGATATTCGCTTCAATAAGAGTCTTAACTTCGCTATAAATAACAAACTCATCGCCTCCTAAACGCGCGACACCTGTATTTTTATTATTAAAGCATTGTAATTTTGATGCGTATTTTTTCAAAACCCGATCACCAAAACGGTGTCCATATTGGTCATTAATCATTTTAAATTTATTTATATCAATATAAAAAACAATAATATACTCATTTTTATGTTGGATATTATTAATTGCCATTTTTATTTGTCGATAAAAAGCACGACGATTCCAAATGTTGGTTAAAGGATCATAAGAGGCCATGTATTCAAGTTCTTGTTCTTTGATGTTCTTTTCTATAGAGATAGAACAAACGGTTGCAGCCATTTCAAATAGCTCATATTCCTCATCGCTCATCAGTGAGTGTTGAGGGCAATGAGAATAGATAATACCTAACACCTTATTCCTTGAAGATAAGATAGGAAGTCCATAGCAAGAATTTAAATGGTTGATACTTTTAAGGCTGTAATATTCTCGGTATTCATTGTTGGTAGTTATATGTTGAGAGATGATTATTTTATTTTTTGAACAAATACTTTCAAAATGAATTTTTGTCGGGTTAATCATAAATCTTTCACGAGATAGTTGATGGCGTTTCTTATTTGTGAACGGTGTGAATTTCTGAGTATTTTTATCAAAAAGCAAGATCGATGTTTGTCGGTGATTAAATGTTTTTTCTGTTAGTTCAATAATATGTAATAGCATATCAGGTAGAGATTCCTCTACAGGTAAATGTTTTAATATTTTATTGAATGCGCGGTATGCTGTAATTAATGCACCTGACATACGAAATCCCTAATCTTATTGATGGAACGGTGAAACTAGATTACCTTTTGTTAAATATACTATACTAATTGTTTAAAATAATAGAATTTTCTTTCGTTGTTATTGTGAGTTAATATTTTTATCAATATTATTTTATACATTGTTTTTATTTTTATAAATTAACGTATTCATTTAAATTATACCTCTTGCCATTATTATTACTCGTTTTAACACCCAGCGAATTAATAGCGGCATTTTATCTGATTCAGCTTCTTGAGTATATTTTACAATAGCTAGCGCAATATCAGGTTTTGCATGTTTTTTTAAGGCGCGATAAATAATCTTACGAATCGGCATTTGATCGTTATCTGAAATGTTAGCGAGTTGACGAAATAAGGGCTCGTAACCTTTTTTAAATAAGAAGTGTTCGATATCTTTAGCCGGGAGTACGGTTAAGCGTTCACGTTCGCTATCAGTCTTTAATAACAATCTGACTTTGTCGGCATATTTTCGACCAGCAGGATCGCCATCAGCAACAAGATGCCATTCAATACCTAATAAACGGGCAAGTTTAATCAGTGGCTTCAGTCCACTTTGCGCAAACTCAATCACATGAATGCCTTCTGCTGCAAGGTTATAGCCTGTCAGGTGTGCCATTTCATTGAATAGCCATACTTCGGTTTCTCCTTCAACTAACAGCCATACACGCGCATAAAAAGCACTAGGGCGATGCATTCGAACATGAAAAGTGACTTTACGAATATCATCTTTGTTTAATTCACCGTTATTAATGCTATGTACCACGGTTTTTTGTGGGGTTCTTTGTAAACGCTTAATCGTGGTCAGTGGCACAACACTTAATAATTCCGGGCTATTGGTGGTTAAGATTTTTTGCATTGGCATGTTTTGTATAAACGCCCATGCCTGATGAAGCATGATGGGATGTAAACGTCCTTCTGGATCTTCTAATATCATGATAGGACGTGAAATACGTTTAAGATCGACAGGGCCTCGCGCACGAATATAAGCGTTAAGTAAGCCCATTAAAATCAGTTTGGCTTGCTTGGTCATTGATGGCTGTATCAGTTGATCAAAAGGGGTCAGACTGTGATCGTGATGCTGATTTTGTAGTGGGTAATAACAATGAGGCTGGGCCTTACTGCGCGAGTGTGGCGCAAAAGCAAAGTAATGATCGACTAATGAACGCAATGTACTAATACTACTTTTAATTTCAGCCGCACTTACATGGCCAGGCTGTGTCATTAAACGACGACAGGTATTATCAAGTCGGCGTTGAATACGATCTGATTCGCGATTTTTTGCTGGTGGCACGACGGATATATTATGCGCGGTGGTTGTAAGCGGATTATCTGCTTCTACATGGCGCGCATCTCTAATTCTAACGATTGGATGTAACACCATTAGCTGACGTAAAAATTTATCTGTGTCAGGGTGTTCTATAATTCGACCATCGGCATGTAAAAAGTGTCGATGCGTTATTATTTTATCATTGGCGATTTGGCTGTCTATTTGAACATAAAGATGCTTGAGGTTATTATCTTCAACCCAAAATGAATCAAAAGCACGATAACGTCGCGCCTGATACTCTCCTTGATAATCTTCATGCCAACGTAACACTATTTGTAGCGAAGATGCACGTTCATTGCCGATAACATGATCAACGTGAAAGTCAGAGAATTTCATTTCGTAAAATTCAGCACTTGGGCATAAGACTAAACTTAATGCATCAAGTAGTGATGATTTCCCCCATGCATTTTCTCCAATAAGAACGGTTAATTCATTAAATGACAGTGATAGTCGTTTGATACCTCGAAACCCAGCGATTTCAATTCGTTCTAAATGCATAGTTTTTCCTTCTTCTTTCTTTACAACATAGCGCAGAGATCATAGGAAAGGGATCGTTTTACTCACATTATTGATACAATCTTCAAATTAAAAAAGTTACTATATAGAGCATGAATATTTAACAAAAACAATTATAAAGGATGATCAGATGGCTAAAATGATTCACGCTATGATTCGCGTTATTGATCTTGATGCGTCATTAACGTTTTATAAACAAGCGTTAGATTTAGATATTGCAGAGCGACTTGATTTTGATGGTTTTAGTTTGGTGTATTTGCGTAATCAAGAAAATGATATGGAACTTGAATTAACATGGAATAAGGGAACCACTGAACCTTATAGTCATGGTACAGGTTATGGACATATTGCCGTAGCTGTTGATGATCTTGACGCTGAATATCAAAAGTTGGTTAAACTTAATTATAACCCAGCGGAGATTAAAGAGTTTTTTCGTGAAGGGACACTATTAGCGAAGTTTTTCTTTGTTCAAGATCCTGACGGTTACAAAATTGAATTTTTACAGCGTCATGGCCGTTATCAATAATTGTTAACCGTACTTTTTTCACTGAGTGAGTAAAAACCATTATTATTGCGATAAAGGAATATTCACTCAGCGAATTTATTGAAAAGATGGTATATTTTGGAACAGATCTCATTTTTATGTCGTTTAATATAATCTGTTTTCTTGTTTAGTGACGATCTTTATTTTTGTAATGCTGTGAGCGTTATAAATCAGTCGTTGGTTGATACCTATGGTTCTGGAGGAACTGAAATTATTATGACTGTTAATCACGCAGCAACAATCACTTTTGCTCATATCAATGATACTCATTCTAACTTTGAGCCTTCCGCGATTTCGTTATCACTGGCGTCTGATATCTTAAATACTGAAACATCGGTTTATGCCAGTTGTGGTGGTTTTTCGCGAATTTATTCTGCTGTGACAGAAGTGAAACGTGATGCCTTTCTCCATCAACGTGAATTTATGTTCTTACATGCGGGTGATTGTTTCCAAGGAACGTTATATTTTTCGCTGTATAAAGGCATGGCAAATGCAGTATTACTCAATGCTATTGGTGTTGAGGCAATGGCACTAGGTAATCATGAGCTTGATATTGGTAATGATGTTGTTGCCGACTTTCTTGACCATACCACTTTTCCATTATTAGCGGGTAATTGGGATTTATCACAAGAAGATCAAACCAAACGAAATCCTTTACGTTATAAGCGTAATGTTTATGCGTACGATAATGCGACTCAATCAGCACAATATTTGATTAAAGATGTTCATGGCGAGCCAGTGGCTATTTTTGGTTTAGCGATTGAAAATATGGCAGGTATATCAAGTCCAGATCCTGATACGTTTTTTCACCATGTTTCAACAGTAGCTCAAAATACGATCACACAGCTTAAAGCTGAAGGGATTAACAAAGTTGTGATCTTAAGTCACTTAGGTTATGACCGCGATTTATTACTGGCGCAAGAAGTCGATGGTATTGGTGCAATCATTGGTGGTCATACACATACAATGCAAGGTGACTTTACCAATGTTGGCTATGGAAAAACAGATACATATGCATTGATGGTTAACAATACCTGTGTCGTACAAGCGGGTTGTAATGCATTGGCACTGGGTCAACTAACATTGGCGTTTAATGCTGACGGTAGTGTTGAAACCGCTTCTGGATGTAATCAACTGTTACTTGGACGTAAATTTACGATCGATGCAGGACGAACCCAGCACCTTGATCATGAAAATCATAATAAAGTACGTGATTATTTACAAAGTCAGTCCAATATTCGCTTTGTAGTTAAAGATCCATGTATAGAAAATATTCTCAATGAACACTATCGACCAGCAGTGCGGGCACTACAAACAGAGAAAATAGCCCGTATCAATGAGCCTTTACGGCATATACGTGTTCCTGATGCCAAAGGACCGAGTGATATTGCGCCATGGGTGGTAAAAAGCTTTGTTTGGCAAGCGAGAGAATTAGGTCACCATATTGATTTTGGAATTCATAATGCTGGTGGCGTAAGGTGTTCGCTTAACCCAGGAGAGATCACGCCAGCAGATATCGCCGGACGTTTATTGCCATTCGCCATTGGTATTATGATGTATAGCGTTAAAGGGCTACGTATTCGTCAAGCGCTGGAAGGTGCGATTGATAATGCGATTAATAATGATATTGAAGGCACTGGTGATGGTAGTTTTCCTTATGTTGCTGATTTGCGCTATGTGTATCGTTGTGGAGCACCAAGTGGTCAACGGATTGAAACCTTAGAGTATTACACTAAAGGGCAGTGGGTAGCTGTTAAAGATGATGATGTCTATACCTCGGTATCATCAGGCTACACCGCGACAGGCAAAGAAGGCTATGCCCCGTTACTTGATTATGTGAAAGAACCTCAGGCACTAAATGTCACCATGGCGGATGCTTTTGAAGCGTTTGCAAAACAACACGGTGAATTTGATAAGCCGAGTGAAAATCTAACGGTATTTATTCCCTGTAATAATTAGAATAACTGACTATTTGTAGCTGTTATTTTATGAGTGAAAAAGTCGTATTAATCGCTGTTAATATGGGTAGTTGTATATTTAGTAGTGAGATATTCTATGCTGGTGGCGACTATTTGAATTTAGCATTTTGGATTAGTTAATCTAATCCTAATTGCTAAATAATGTCATTATTCAAGTACTTTAAGATTACGTTATTATGCAACCAACCCCACTAGTAACGGCTTAATTCGAGAGGCATCATGGCACAGGTATTCGATTTTGATTCTATTCCAGCACCAATAATGAATGATCAAAAAACATATTCATTGACGTTAAAAGATCTGTTTGTTCATGCCCGTGATATTCTTTTTAGCCGTTCAGTGGCGACGCCAAAAACGTGCAATATCTCGGATTTACCGTTACATATTCAAAAAGATATCGGTCTTTATCGGTAATATTATCAACAAAGAAAGAGCATCAATAACGGCACTTTCTTGTTAAAAATATCAATAAACCAGCCTTTGTGCTGGTTTTTTTATGCCTGTAATAACGACGTTAGTACCCATCCAGCAGATGTTATGAACTAATTTATAGATCCTCGTTTGTTATTCCCATGCCCACGAGAGCGATAGTGCGTTTATGTATGAAAATCGTAATCGTCGAATATGACAATCTGAGGCAATGGGTATAACCCGTTATGATGAGATGTCACATTATCTTGTCGGCAAAAAAACAGAGTAAAATATTATAGGGTATTGATTTTCTAGTATAAAAATAGTTTATTGATGTATTGTTATAACTCTAAATAAAAGGCATTGCAGTAGTCGTGCCATTGATAAACAAAAAATGAGGTAGTAATGGGTTTATTTTCTTGGCTTTTTGGCAATAAAACAACAACTGAAACCGTAACAATTGAGCCTATTGAATATAACGGCTATTTGATTTATCCCGAGCCTCAAAAGGAAGGGGGACAATTTCGCATTGCTGGACGTATTTGCAAAGAAATTGACGGCACGATACAGACTCATCATTTTATACGCTCTGATATTTTACCGTCTCAAGCTGACGCAGAAACATTTATGCTCAAAAAATCCCAGATGTTTATTGATCAAACGGGAGAGCGAATGTTTAAATAAATGCTCATATACAACATATTTCATTGCAATCGTGTCGTTTGCTGGGTATCTTGTTTTTAGCAATAAAAACGAACAGTTAAGTGTTATTAAATTGTTAAATTTAGATTGTTTTAAATATGTTTAGATCAATACTAATAGAAATATTAACTGAGTAGGTTTTTGACTTAGCTAATATGGCTAACATTTTGTAATACATGTTTTTTTAACCTCTTTGTCACGGATGAAAAGGTGCTTATATTTCGATGTTAAATGACGTTAATGTTGTTTAATAATGAAATTTGTATGATTTTTTGATTTCAACTGTAAAAAGCTTGCTATTGCTTTTAAGGTTAGATACAAAATATTTATCTATAGCCAATGTTCAGGGAATAATAATGCAGATTGGTGTACCAAAAGAGGTCCTCGCGAATGAAACGCGAGTTGCTGCCACACCTAAAACGGTTGAGCAGTTATTAAAAATGGGGTTCAGCGTTGTTGTTGAACATGGAGCGGGTGCATTAGCAAGTTTTGATGATGCTGCTTTTGAAGCCGCTGGCGCAGAATTAGCCTCTACTGAAGAAGTATGGCAAGCCGATCTTATTTTAAAAGTGAATGCCCCGCAGGTAAATCCAGCAACTGGCATTGATGAATTTGAATTAATAAAAGATGGTGCGAGTTTAGTTAGTTTTATTTGGCCAGCCCAACATCCTGAGCTGCTAGAAAAATTAGCGACTAAAAATATTAACGTGATGGCGATGGATTCAGTACCTCGTATTTCACGTGCACAAGCTTTAGATGCACTAAGCTCAATGGCGAACATTGCCGGTTATCGTGCTGTTGTTGAAGCAGCACACCAATTTGGTCGTTTCTTTACGGGTCAAATTACTGCCGCAGGTAAAGTACCACCCGCTAAAGTGTTAGTTGCAGGCGCGGGTGTAGCAGGTCTTGCTGCCATCGGTGCTGCGGGTAGCTTAGGTGCTATTGTTCGCTCGTTTGATGTTCGCCCTGAGGTGAAAGAACAAGTTGAATCAATGGGTGCTGAATTCCTTGAAGTCGATTTTAAAGAAGATACTTCAACGGGTGATGGCTACGCGAAAGAAATGTCAGATGAGTTCAACAAAGCGGCTGAGCGTTTATATGCTGAGCAAGCAAAAGATGTTGATATCATTATTACTACGGCATTAATTCCTGGTCGTCCTGCGCCTAAATTGATCACCAAAGAAATGGTCGATTCAATGAAGTCGGGCAGTGTGATTGTAGACTTAGCGGCTGCTAACGGTGGTAACTGTGCTTATACAGAAGCGAATAAAGTTATCACAACGGCGAATGGCGTTAAAATTATTGGTTATACCGATATGGTGGGTCGTTTACCGACTCAAGCTTCGCAACTGTACGGCACTAACTTAGTTAATTTATTAAAACTGCTGTGTAAAGAAAAAGACGGCAATATTGATATTAACTTTGATGATGAAGTATTGCGTGGCTTAACGGTGATTAAAGCGGGTGAAGTTACATGGCCTGCACCACCGATTAAAGTATCAGCGGTCCCTCAGCAATCCAAAACAGTAGAAAAAGTTCAGCCTAAAAAAGCTGAGCCAATGTCGCCGGTTAAGAAATACGGCATGATGGCTGCTGGTATTGCATTATTTGCATGGGTTGGTCATTACTCTCCACCTGAATTCCTTGCGCATTTTACTGTATTTGTCTTGGCATGTGTTGTTGGTTACTACGTAGTATGGAATGTTAGTCATTCTTTACATACCCCATTAATGTCAGTAACGAATGCGATTTCAGGCATCATTATTGTGGGTGCATTACTCCAAATAGGACAAGGCTCCGGAATTGTTTCCGCGTTAGCTTTTGTTGCTGTTCTCATTGCTAGTATTAATATTTTTGGTGGCTTTACTGTCACTAAACGGATGCTAGAAATGTTTCGTAAAGATAAATAAGGAGTAATACATGTCTGCAGGAATCGTACAAGCGGCATACATTGTTGCTGCCGTATTGTTTATCATGTCACTTGCTGGATTATCCAAGCAAGAAACCGCACGAAAGGGCAATTATTTCGGTATGGCGGGTATGGCAATCGCACTTATCGCCACTATTTTTGGGCCAGAATCTCAAGCAACCGTTTGGATTATCTTGGCAATGATTATTGGTGGTGCGATTGGTATTTTCTACGCTAAAAAAGTAGAAATGACTGAAATGCCTGAATTAGTTGCAATGCTACACAGTTTTGTGGGTATGGCAGCAGTACTGGTTGGTTTTAATACATTTTTACATCATCAGCCTTTAGAAGGTGCATTGTTAAACATTCATTTAGTGGAAGTTTTTCTTGGTGTGTTCATCGGTGCAGTAACCTTTACTGGTTCGTTGGTGGCTTTTGCTAAACTTCGTGGTTTAGTGTCATCTTCAGCATTAAAGCTTCCACATCGCCATAAACTTAATCTTGTTGCATTGATTGTGTCAGTAGGATTGTTAGTTTGGTTTGTGAAAGCAGAAGGTTCACTGGTTGCATTGATTCTGGTTACTCTGATTGCGTTTGCATTTGGTTACCACTTGGTTGCATCTATTGGTGGTGCAGATATGCCAGTGGTTGTATCAATGCTGAACTCATACTCAGGTTGGGCAGCAGCAGCAGCCGGCTTTATGCTAGCGAATGATCTATTGATTGTTACGGGTGCATTAGTGGGTTCTTCAGGTGCTATTCTGTCTTATATCATGTGTAAAGCGATGAACCGTTCATTCGTAAGTGTTATTGCTGGAGGATTTGGTTCTGATGGTGCTGCGCCTACGTCTGATGAAGAGTATGGCGAATACCGTGAAACAACCGCAGAAGAAGTTGCAGAGCTATTAAAAGAAGCGAGATCAGTGATCATCACTCCAGGATATGGAATGGCAGTGGCACAAGCACAATATCCTGTCCATGAGATCACCGATAAGTTACGTGCGCAAGGTATTGAAGTTCGTTTTGGTATCCACCCTGTAGCGGGACGTTTACCTGGTCACATGAACGTATTACTTGCTGAAGCTAAAGTACCGTATGATATCGTATTAGAAATGGATGAAATCAATGATGATTTCCCTAAAACTGATGTGGTATTAGTTATCGGTGCTAATGACACAGTAAACCCAGCGGCAATGGAAGATCCAAACAGTCCGATTGCGGGTATGCCTGTACTTGAAGTGTGGAACGCAAGTAATGTTATTGTGTTTAAGCGCTCAATGAATACTGGCTATGCTGGAGTACAAAACCCATTGTTCTTTAAAGAGAATAGCCAAATGTTGTTTGGTGACGCGAAAGATAGTTGTACAGAAATTTTAAAACATCTTTAGTGGGTTAAGACAGTTAACAAAAGGGCTACTTCGGTAGCCCTTTTTATTTTATATTGTAAAATACTGAATTTCTAAAGCTTTAAAATCGAACTCGGCCATCGCCTCACTGAGTACTTTCAACTCATTTACCAGTAAGCCTAGTGAAGCCAGTGCTCGATGTAAGTTTAATGCTTCTTCTAGAGAAATATCACCTTCTATCTCAACTTGACGATCAATCAAATGAATTCTGCGGTGAACATCGTTATATACAGAGAGCATTTCTTGTTCTAATACGAGTAAGTTTTGATAACCATCGGTGTGCTCTAAAGCAGTCGCAATGCGTAAGACACTGTCTTTTACCATCGATTGCGCTAAGTCGTCTTTGGTGTTTAAACGCCATTTCGCATAGCCATCTTTGAGTGAGTTAATTCGCAAAACTAACAGATACAAACGGTGAATAATGACTTGTGCTTGTTCTTCACTAACTTCTGGAAATTTTTTCCATGGGATCGCTTTAGCTGCATTATCGGCACCCATAACTAACGTAATAGGGCGAATGTTATACAACAATCCAACAATTGGGACCCACCAACGGCGACGTTCTTGTGTCGTTGCTACTGTATATCGCAACTGCCACGCCAATACATTTTTCAACATTTTCAAACGGCGTAACATAACCCGTTCAGGCTGCGCTGAAAATGGAAACTCATTAAAGAAAATAATCAATAATAAACAAATGGTAAATGCCATCAAAATAGATATCGCTAACGCTGGATCATAAACGGGCGTTAAACACATAACGGACTTCGTACTGATGACTAAAATCATTGTCCCTATAACGCGTGAAACCAAGTCTTTCGCTGCAGAAAAACTAAACCAAATAAAGAAGGTACTAAAAAAATAAAACAATGCAATTTGGTACGGTTGGTTTAAGAGTGGAATAATAAAAATGTATTCAAGAAGAACAAATACACTCCATCCTACAATATAAGACAACATTTTTTTCATATTAGCGAAAGGGAGGCTAATAAACGTTAAACCAAAAATAGCACCCAGCGCGATCATCAATGATCCACCCGGTGGATTATAGTAATACCAAATGAGTACTAAGCAAGCAACGACCAACATGCCTTTGAATGATGCAATTAAACGCTCAGTATCTAATGACCAACGCTTGATAGGTTTTGGTAACGACTGTTCATCACGCGACCAACATTCTCCAGAATAAGCCGAATAAAAGGCTAAGACTAACTCATCACTTAATTTAGCCATGCTGTTTAATTGACGTTCCAATAACAACAATGCCCCTTGTGTATGCATATCTGTTTCAGGATGAAACCCCAACTTCATGTACTGGAAACAGGAAATTTGTCGCTTACTTGGGGATTTACCCGTTTTTACCATCGCTTCACATTGCTGGAAATTGTGCAGTAAATATCTAAAGATCGCATCAATTTGGGGTTTTTCCATATCCAAATTAGCATCTTTCAATAAATCTATTGCTTCAGTTAAATGACCAATAGCAACCGCCCATTGATCCCCCACTTCAATAATGTATTGCCATGATTTTCTTTCACGTAAAATATGATAGCTATCAGCCTCTGCACCATATAGAAGATCTTGTAAACGCATAACCAACTTCAAACCTTCACCTAATACTGTTCGTGTGACGGTATGTTGATCTCTTTTAATCAATTGGTGACGACGGTTTACTAAGTTCGTTTGTTGTTGTTTTAACAAATCGAGTACGGCATTTTCAAATACGGGTCGACTCGACTGTGGCCATAGAATACTAAACACCACAATATGACAAATAAAACCCAGTAGAGTCTCTTCTAAACGTAAGGTGGCGAGATTAAAGTCACTGATCGGGTTCATGTCTCCCATGACGAGAATAAGAGAACAAACCGTTATAGTAATCGACCAGATATAACCATAACGAGGATTAAAAATCATGTAGCCGCAGATACCCACCAATAAGGTGAATAAGACCATCATTATCCCGACATCTTGTGCAAAAAACGCCAACAAGAAGAACGCACTCGCCGTACCATAAAAGGTACCGACTAAACGCCACTTACCTTTGCGTAAAGAATGACCACTGGTTTCTACCATCGACATCACGGTTACAGCCAAACCTGCCCAATAAGGGCGATCCCAACCTAACCAGATAGCCGTAATCATCGAGATGCTTAATGCTAAAGCAACTTTAATCGGCAGCTTAGCGCGTTCATATAAGGCTGATATATTCACTGTTGAGACTCATGCTGCTCAATAATAACAGAGGCAGAAGTGCCTACTCGTAGTACGATATTTTTAGGAAGGGCATCTAAATGGATACGAACAGGAAGGCGTTGTGCCAAACGAATCCATTCAAACGTTGGGTTAACATTTTGTAATAAATTACTATTATTGGTTGGGTTTTCAGGATTAATACCAAAACCAATACTGGTTACGGTGCCAGTGATAGGGCTATTTGGGTAACCCATTAATGTTACTACCGCATGTGATCCAGCATGCATGTGTTGAATGTCAGTTTCTTTAAAGAACGCTTGAATCCAAAATGTTTTTTTATCAATTAAAGCAACAACAGGCTTATTAGCAACGACTTGTGCGCCTAGTTGTGCTTTTAAATTGGTAATGTAGCCGCTAACAGGTGCTTTCACGTGTGTGAAATTTATATTGAGTTGAGCTTGATCAACTTTGGCTTGTGCTTGCTGTTCCGCCGCTTTTGCTGAGCTAAGACTGTTTTGTAAGCTAATAATTCTTAATTTTGATACAGCCCCAGGATCTGCTCGATTCATCGAAAAGGAGCGCTGAAATTGTTCACTGGCTTCAGATACTGCCACTTTAGCTTGTGCTAACGATGCCTGATCTTGTGCGAGGGCGACTTTATAAGTACTTGAATCTATATCAAATAAAGACTGCCCAGCAGCCACTTCTTCATTATCACTGATATTTAAAGCCACAATAGGACCTGTTACTCGCGGTGCTATCGTTATCACTTGTGCCTGAACTTGTGCATCTCGCGTCCAAGGATTCATTAAATACTGTTGATATTTCCAAACAATAGCGGCAATAGCTAACAATACCAATACAGCAGTAAAACTAATTCGTCTAATTAAGTTCATGAGTCAAATAACTTTAATATTAAGAGGGAATAACAAACGTGCCAATCAACACGGTGTAAATAATTGTTAACGACAGCTCGACTAAAGGTGGCGATACAAAAAAGCGGTGCCATCGTATTTTATTCAAAATGCGTACAGTGATGGATGTGCATGCTAATGCTAACAATCCCGACATTAATAATGGCGGAAAGCTGAATCCTCCAAGAACAATTTGATGAGGGGAAAACAAAGTAACCATATCTTTCTCTGTGATTATTATTGTGTATTAAAAAATAGATCGTTTATTCATATGAACAATAATATTCCTTGTGAGGATATTATTTTCTCATTCTATTCGCTACTATAAAGAACATAAACGATCAAATAACACTTAATCTCGAAACTGACAGTTTCTAATTTTTTGAACGACAATCACAAAGTGAATAGTTATGGATAGATTTACCAGCATGTTAGTTTTTGTTCAGGCTGTAGACTTAGGATCATATTCAGCTGTTGCAGAAGAACAACAAATGAGTCCACAAATGGTTGGAAAACACGTTCGCCATTTAGAACAACGGCTAGGAGCAAAATTACTTAATAAATCAACAAGACAACAAAGCCTAACTCAATTAGGCCAACAATATTATCAACGCTGTAAAACGGTATTAGCTGAAGTTAAAGCAGCGGAAGATGAAGCTTCTCGTTATTTAAATGCACCAAGAGGCCTAATTAAGCTTGCCTCGTCAATAACTGTGGGATACATACTTACGCCAGTTATTGCTAAGTTTATGCATGATTATCATGAGATAGATATTGAATTAGTACTGACAAATCGTAGTGTTGATCTGATTAATGAAGGGTTTGATGCGGTTATTCGTCTTGGTGTGATTGAAAACAGTCGATTAATTGCTCGAAAACTGATTAGCTATAAAAATATTCCTTGTGCTTCTCCTCTTTATTTACAGCAACACGGCATTCCTAATCACCCTACAGATCTCAATAATCATCAATGTCTTCATAGTCATCAGTCAGAAAGTAAAAAAATGTGGCGCTTTCATGGTAGTGATGGCGATTTCATGGTGAACCTACACTCACGATTGATCATTGATAATGGCCAGGCACAATTGCTTGCGGCAATTCAAGGACTGGGTATCACATTACAACCTTATCCGATGGTCGCTCATGCATTAGATACAGGAAAACTTATTCGAGTATTGGATCAATACCAAGCTTCGGATATTGATATTCATATCGTCTATCCAGTCAGCCAGCGGTTAACGCCTAAGTTTACCGCCTTTTTAGAGTATTTGTTAACCACATTGCCTTTAACTAAAATGAATCCTGTTGTTTCTCCTCATCCTAATCAGATATTAAATGAATCAAATTGATGCTGATAACGCTGTTATTCTATATTAAGAAAGGGGTATATAGTGTGAGCGGATATCCCTTCGTGATGCTTATCTATTCTTGAATATTTATAAAAACATCCGTAGTATGAACAGTATCAGTCAAGGTTGAGTGGCTTTTTTATCACTGAACAAAGTGATATGTTTTTAAATAAAAGTTGGTCGTTAAATTCTCTATATTCAGACGGTTATTGTCTGACATTTTTATGACAAAACACTGTTCTATAATGTTAAAGTAAAAGCATGAAAACGTATGTATTAGTCTTTTCTTTATTCTTTTCTGCAGTATCATTTGCAGAAACCCTAACATTTCCAGAACGGTTAAATGCGGTTCGTTCTGAGATATTGAAACGTAAGCCTTTAGCAACATACGATTTTCGTAAACTTCAGAGCTTATATCCAGGGCCCTTGTTAGTGCCTGAAACATTGTTACCGCAAACAAATGAGTATCCATTGAATGCATTGCGTCAGTTGTATCGTAATTCATTGACTTGTAAAGGACCATGGCCATTATCACCATTAGTAACTCAACCGGTTGTTTTTACTCGCGCTATTTGTTTTAAAACACAATTACCGTCGAGCTGGTTTGTACGTTCAGGATATATTCATCCCGGCGGTGGTAGTTATGCTTATCGCTATATCCAGAAACATCCTGATATGGCGATAAAGTACAGTAAATATTTGCATATAAAAGAACGTCCAATTGCGGCCGCCACAACGATTTTAGGGCGATTGCAGCGAATGAATAATGATGAAATTCATGCTTTTATTTCTGGCGCGCAATTCTTTATATCAAACGGTGAGCTTTGGGTTCGTAATGACAATGAATACCGTGTTTTTGACCAACTGACATGGTCAAAAATGCTTAATCGTTATCAATTACACTTTAAGCGCCTAGATAAAAATGATTTTTGTCTAGCAAAAAACGGCAATATTTGTTGGCGTGAAGATAATAAGTCACATGTAACCTATTATTTATTGATTGGATTACTTGTGATGAATGCTGGATTATTATTGAGTTGGTGTATTTATCGATTCAGAATCCGTCGTCGTACGATGGAAGAGCGTATGTTAGTATTACAGATATTAACGCATGAATTACGTACTCCCATCGCGAGTCTAGCCATGACCGTTGAAGGTTTTCGACGTCATTTTGATGAGTTGCCAGAAGGCTTGTACGATGAATTCCGCCGTTTGACAGAAGACTCGCGTCGACTACGTCAATTAGCTGAAGCTAGTAAAGATTACCTTCAAGCTAACCAACAACAGTTAAGTGTTCAAAATATTGAATCATTGAACGAATGGTTAGGTTATATTACTGAAAAATATGATGTTACGCTAAATCTAGGAGAAGATAGAAATATTCTTGTTAATATTTATTGGTTAGGGACTTGTCTTGATAACTTACTATCTAATGCTCATAAATATGGTGTAACACCAGTTAGTTTATCGTCATCGTATAAAAATGGGATTTTGAAGCTAGTTGTGCAAGATGATGGACAACTCAGTGCAAAAGATTGGTCTCGTTTAAGAAAACCTTTTGTTAGTTCCCAAGGTCTAGGTCTTGGTTTAACAATTGTTGAATCGATGATTAATAGAATGGGAGGCCGAATGAAACTCATAGGTCCACCGACAACGTTTATTTTGGAGATTCCGTGTGAATCAAACTCTGCTACTGGTTGAAGATGACCGTAACCTTGCTGATGGTTTACTCAATTGCCTAAGGCAAGCTGGATACAATTGCTTATATGCTGATTGTGCCACTAAAGTCGATGCATTATGGAAAGATGCAGATCTTGTTTTACTTGATCGTCAATTACCAGAAGGTGATTCACTTGATTATTTGTCTAGTTGGTTAAAAAAGAAACATGTTCCTGTTATTTTATTAACAGCCATGGTTTCAATTAACGATAAAGTGATTGGGTTAGATTCAGGCGCAAAAGACTACTTAACCAAGCCCTTTGCTGAAGAAGAGCTGTTAGCGCGTGTTCGAGTACACCTACGTGGTGATGATGGTGATATGGCCGCCATTAATATTATATCTGTAGGTAATATCCGTATTAACCAAGAGAGTCGTGAAGTTTTTCATGGTAGTGAAAGTGTCACTTTGACACGTACTGAATTTGAGTTATTAGTATTTTTAGCTAAAAATGCCGGTCGTGTATTTACCCGTGATGAATTATTAGATCAAGTGTGGGGTTATAATCATTACCCAACAACTCGTACTGTTGATACTCATATTTTGCAATTGCGTCAAAAATTGCCAGATATTGAGATTGAAACATTGCGTGGCGTTGGATACCGAATGAAGCCATAAGGTCTAGATGTTGCATTCCATGAGAGTAAAAAAACCAACACGCTGGCTTATGGGATTGTTGCTAATGCACTCGATGTTATTTTCATCGAGCGCGTTTGCATCGTCTGATTGGTTTATCTCAAAAGATCTTTATACGATGGCGCATAAAGAACTACTTGAAGATGATACCGCGGCTGTTTTTCAGACCATCATTCAAGCATGGCAACAATCCCCCGATAGTGTTAAAGCGAATAATCTCGATCAATTACTTAATTTAGCCATCAGTGAAGATTGCGGTCATAGCCTTGAGCGGAAAGTCTTACCTACTTGGTTATCGAAATTATCCATTGAACGTCAAGTTGAGCAGAATCTTAATCAACAGTTATTAAAAATTTCTGTTGTTGGCCTTACACGTAGTGATATTACTAATATTAGCTTGACGAAATGGCCGAATAAACCATTGTTGAACGGCGCACCTTTTATCGATGATGGTGGTTATTTTTCTGTTGAGACACAGCGGTTGAATGAACCTGTATCGGCAGGCTTATACAAGTTATCAATTACGGCTGAGAATAAGCCACCTTGGGTTGGATGGATTGTTTTAACTGCGCCAGAAGATAAACAACAAATTAGTTGGAAAGACAGTAAAACGTGGCGAATAGATAATATTGATAAAAATAGTGGAAGTTGCCCGTCTCCAACATTAAGTATTAAGTTGTACGATCTTAATGATACAACATGGCATCCAATATGGAGCCAAGAATCTGACTCAGATTGGCCCACATCATTACCTAAATTAAGTCTTCCAGAAGGGCGCTATTGGCTTAGTGTTGGTGTAGTAAAAACACGCTGGCAAGGTGAAATTTCGATCTTAGATATTCAACGTATCACTCGTCCTGTTGACTATGTCAACGATGATGATGATGACAACAACAACAATAGTAAATAGTAAATGGCTATTACAGTTTCAATTAAAAAGAAATTACTGTAGTAGCCATTTTTTTGCCTAAAATTTAGATACATAAAGAGTAAATAGGAAAAGGATAGAAATAGCACCGTAAACATGTATAATTAATGCATGTTTATAAGGGGCTGTATGATGCAAATTATTGATCGAAAACAAGAAGAAAAAATCCCACCGTTATTTAGGCTTGCATTTCGTCCATTTTTTATTGGGGCGGCAATGTATGCGGTTGTTTCAATCGCTTTATGGGGTTTGTTTTGGGCCGGTAACAGCAACATTAGTCAATTTATGTACGGTAATCCGCTGTGGTGGCATAGCCATGAAATGTTATTTGGTTTTGCTGGCGCGGTTATTGTTGGATTTTCATTAACGGCAGTACAGACATGGACAGGTCAAACGGGTGTAAAAGGGACAAAGCTAGCTTTTTTATTTGGTCTGTGGTTACTTGCGCGGTTAGGGTTAATATTTGCGACCCCCAGTTATTTATGGATGGTAGTTGATTGTGCTTGGATTGTCGGTGCAATGATTTTTTTAGCTATACCTATTATTCAAGTTAAGCAATGGCGTAATATTTTTTTCATTCCCGTTCTCTTTGTTTTTACTGTACTAAACGTAAAATATCATTTGATGGTATTGAAGGTGATCCCTTTTGATTTACAAACAATAGCCTTAGCAACGTTAACCATTATTGCCGCAGTGGTATTAGTTGTCGGTGGGCGAGTGATCCCATTTTTTACCTCTCGAGGAACAAAGACGGCACCGATTACACGTATTTCAATCATTGATTATGCAGCATTAATCCCTATCTGGATCTTGTTGATACTGACTGTTTCTCCCGTTGCTGTTTCATCAAATATATTAGCCAGTACCTATATTATTGCAGCTGTGACTAATTTGGTGCGTTTTTGTCGTTGGTATAATCATAAAATAATGGAAATACCTTTATTATGGTCACTACACGGGGCTTATTTATCAATGATTATCGGCTTAGCATGGATTGGTGGTAGTTATCTTACTAATACGATCAGTCAAACTATTGGTATTCATTTCATTGCTATCGGCGGTATTGGTGCAATGATACTTGCGATGATGGCTCGGGTTTCATTAGGACATACAGGCCGAAAATTACAGGTAAGGCGCTGGATGATGATTGCGTTTATCAGCTTATTTTGTTCACTGTTAGCACGAACATTATTAGTCGTATTAATGCCCGTTGAGGTGTACGACGCCTATATTATTTCAGCGATCCTATGGGTGATGGCATTTACTATATTTAGCGTGGTTTATTTTCCTGTACTCACTCAAGCCCGCGTTGATGGCCATCCAGGTTAATCTGTGTTCAGCGTGGATAAACAGTGACATTGTTTCACTTTGCTCCTAGAATACACACCCGTTTACGAAGTTAAGAAGATTGATATGTATAATCACACGCCGACATTAACGCACTCAGAGCAACAAGAAGCTGCAGAGCGTATTCATGATCTTATGGCTAACGGTATCAGTAGCGGTGAAGCTATCATGATTGTTGCTCATGAAATTCGTGAAGCGGATATGAAGCGTCGTCAAGCAGCGGGTGAATTTCCAGAAAATGAAGAAGAAGACGATGAATAACCTTGAGTTATCATTCGTAACTATCTAATAAATAAAAAGAGTCGAGTGGCTCTTTTTATTTTTGAATTATTTCATTCCAAATAAACGACTAGCAACAAGGCGTGTTTTACTCCTACAATAAAGCAATATTATAAGTGATTCTATAAAGAAGTATTGGGGAAGCATTGATGGATAGTCGTTATTTAGCCGCACAAGCATTTGCAAAAGATCGCCATGGTGATCAGAAATATGGTGAACTTCCATATGCAGTTCATCTTAATACGGTTGCAAAACTCGCTCAACCTTTTGGTGTTGATGCAATGATCGTTGCACAATTGCACGATGTTATTGAAGATACAGATACTAGCTTTAATGAGTTAGCTGATTGTTTTGGTTTTACTATTGCCGATGCTGTTAACTATGTGACAGATGTTAAGTTAGAAGATCGTGCCAAGCGTAAATTAGAAATTAATCAACGATTAGCTGCATTAAATGTTGAAGAAGATGCTGCACGTTTAGCATTGATCGTAAAGGTTTGTGATCGTTTATCTAATGTACGTTCAAGTAGCACAAGCTCACCGCGACATTATAAAATGTATCAACACGAGCATTCTGCATTTAAAGAAGCAGTATACCGTCCTGGTCTTTGTGATGATTTATGGATTGAACTCAATGCACTTATTATTGGTCAACCTGAAGCTATGTTATGTAAGTAATATATTGTCTTGTAATAATAATAGAGGCCTAACGTTATGTTAGGCCTTTTGTTTTTGTGTCAACGAGAAACCGCATCAATGCTCGAAGTTAGTCGATGTCGTAAATTGTTGGTATTGGCTTACGCTTGTGTTGAGTCGCGCGGTAGATACTAATGAGACGATCACGAACAAAGTCATCAACAGGCTTACCTTCAAGGAAGTCATCAATTTGGTCATAAGTGACTAATAATGCCTCTTCATCTGCTTTCTGTGGTGCTAACTCTTCTAAATCGGCAGTAGGGACTTTAGCAACAAGGTGTTCTGGTGCGTCTAATTTTGCCGCAATACTACGAATCTGACGTTTGTTTAAACCAAAAAGAGGGGCTAAGTCACAAGCACCATCACCAAATTTGGTGTAAAAGCCAGTAATGTTCTCTGCTGAGTGATCTGTACCAATAACAAGCCCACCGACTAAGCCCGCAATTTCATATTGTGCAATCATACGAGCGCGAGCTTTAACATTGCCTTTTACAAAATCTACTTTAGCCGCATCCGCCGGAATTAACGACGTACCTTCTAATCCTAATAACGTACTTGCATGCAGTCCATCAACGCCAGATTTGATATTAACGCTGACAGATTGGCTAGGTTGAATAAACTGTAAAGCATGTTGTGCTTCATCTTCATCTTGCTGCTCACCATACGGTAGACGAACGGCAATAAACTGATAATCGTTACTAGTCGTTGTAGTATTTAAGTCATTGACAGCAAGTTGTGCTAAACGGCCACAAGTTGTTGAATCAACACCTCCGCTAATACCGAGTACTAGGGATTTACAACCAGATTGCTTGAGTTTTTTCTGGATGAAAGCAATACGACGCTGAATTTCATACTCAACATCGATAGCTGGCAGTACGCGCATTTCTTCACGGATAAGTTGTTCCATGGGTCATGAATCCTTAAGGCTTTTGCCCAAATATTAATCACTTAAAACGATATAATGGAAAAATGAGAACTCACCCATTACACCTTTATCAAAATCATGCGATAACTCTAACTAAGTAAGGATTAATGCTCAAGCGTAAATTATTTTAAATAATATTGTATTAGTGTTAGAACAATATGATAGGCAGTTTTTTTTGCTTTCGATTGTATTTAGCAGGTTTTGCAATAAGAGGTTAGCTGATTGAAATATGAAACACACACTGGCAGTTTTTGGTAGCGCATTTAATCCCCCTAGTTTAGGTCACCGTTCAGTATTAGAACGATTAGGTCAGTTTGATAAGGTGTTATTACTCCCGAGCTATCAGCATGCGTGGGGCAAAGTCATGCTTGATTATAGTGCTCGATGCGATCTTGTACGTGCATTTATCAGTGATATTGGACAATCTAATCTAGAATTATCAACACTAGAGCAACAAATAGTCATTGGTGATAATGCTGTTACAACGTTTGCTGTACTTAACGCCTTACAATTAGAGCACCCTGATAGTGATATTACCTTTGTGATAGGGCCTGATAATTTTTTGAGCTTTGATCGTTTTTACAAAGCTGGTGAGATTCTTAAACAATGGCAGGTAATGGCATGCCCTGAAACCGTACCAGTACGAAGCACGTTGATACGAGAGGCGTTGCTAAACAATAAGGATATCAGTCACTATACAACGCCAACAGTGAATGCCATGCTGCTTAATGACACCAGATTTCAATTTAGCCATTAACGAAGAGGGCAGTATATTTGCGTGTAAATAAAGTTAAAGTATGTCTGCTTGTCTTACTTGGTAGCTTTTTCTATTCGTCATCGGCGTCTGCTTTTTCTTGTGCGTTTATTCCCGCTAAAATATCGCCGACAGAGAATAATTTTTTTCACTATGATCGGTCGCTATGTGATCCTGTTGGTGAATACATTCATGTTCCCCTGTTGTATCAAAAAAATATGTCGAGTGAGCAAGTGCAACGATTTCGTGATTGGAAACAGGATCATGGGTATAACACCAATGAGTTTTGGAATAAATGGAGTGATGATTTTGCTGATCATCCTATTTTCACTGAATATAATGATTCAATGTATTATGGATTAGGGTTTTGGTTACCTAGAAAATATGATCATGAAGAAATTGAAGATATGGTTGATGCCGAGCAATGGGTATTAAATCATGGTATTCAAATGAGTGTAGGCTTTGGTGATCCAAATAGTAATAGTACTCATATTCGATTAGATTATCGCTGGCATACTAAGAGTAGTATTGATGACGGTATATCATTACAGGTGCATGTACCGTTTAATTAATCTCGATGAGAGCAATGCTCTGTATATTGATGAGCATTGCTTTAATCGATGAATTTATCTGCTTAAAAGGGTTTACCTAAAATAGGTATTGCCAGCGCTTCAAGTAACACTTCAGACGTATTTAGCTGCGTTGCAATCTGCGCTAACTTTCTGCCTGAGCGGATCAATTTAACGGCTTCACGAATGGTGATACAAGACTCGAATTCTTTTAATGTCATACCTAAGATAGGTTCAATATGTTGAATCGCCGATTGTTCAGTGATCTTATTACCGTTAAGTAACAGCGCTAATGCACTATGATATTGTTTATTAATCGCAGGTGACAACGATTGTGTTGACGCTGATAGGTTTGATACTTGATCTGCGATAACTTTGAGCAAGCGTCCTTCGACACCCTCCCAGTCATGGTTTTCTGTTGGTTGTTTTGCAAGTTCAACTAATAACGCATCAAGGAGTGGGTTAACGACAAAGAACCCAGCATCACGACACAGCGGTTGTCGTAGGCGAATTGAAAAATCGACTTTTAAAAAATGACTACCCGGTAAAACCGTTAACGCATGTAAACAATCAAAAGGTACCCAAAAACCATGTCCTTTGGATACGAGATGCTCATGTTTACCTAGGCGTATTAATAGACAGCCGTTAGTAACAACAATGAAGTAGGCGTTGTTACTTTTACGACGAGAACCAACGGAAAGAAAAGGATGCTCGTTTTTGGAAAACTCAATAGCTTGTTTCATAATGTCTCTCTAACTCGATATCTCGCACATATTCGACTGTTTTTGTTACATCGTCAACATTGCATAGGCGACAATAATCAAAATCAGTGTATGATTGGTCGTTTTTGCATTAGAACGCACTTTTTATGATTAATAGTGGTTGAAAAATCAACGACTAGACGTGGTTCGGTCTCCAACCATACTCCTTATTGATGTAGGTTATTTGGTAAAATTTTATTTATCAGTAATAATAACCAAGTTTTTTCAAGATGAAGCCTTATTGTGTGTATAGATAACGATATTTATAAAGAAATCCGCCCTTACAACGATAACGAAGTTAAAGGGGCTATCCAACGCCTTATTGATGATAAAGATTTTATCAACGCGATTTTAAAATACCGCTTTCCTCATGCTTCCGGTATGTTTGGTTGGTTGCTTATTCCGTTAATAAAACGTTTCCTTGTTAAAAAATGGTCTAATGTTACCAGCATTAAAGATGTACAGGACTATGTTGCTAAGTACATGCGAGCGACTATTGCGCATTCATGTGACGGTGTAACAATAGCTGGATTGGATAAGCTCGATCCAAATAAAGCGTATTTATTCATTTCTAATCATCGTGATATTGCGATGGATCCTGCAATGGTGAATTGGTGTTTATTTAATAATAACTTCAATACCGTTCGTATTGCGATTGGTGATAATTTACTTAAGAAGCCATGTGCAACTGAATTGATGCGTTTAAACAAGAGTTTTATTGTTAAACGTTCATCAAAAGGACCTCGTGAATTAATGAAATCATTAGGTCTACTTTCTAGTTATATTTCTCATTCTTTAATGACCGGTAATAACATTTGGATTGCGCAAAAAGAAGGGCGAGCGAAAGACGGTAACGATAAAACGGATCCTGCTATCTTAAAGATGTTCTTCATGGAAGGACGTAAGCAAAAATTACCGTTTGCTGAGTTTATGAGTGGGCTTAATATTGTTCCTGTCGCTATTTCATATGAAAATGACCCTTGTGATTTGGCTAAAGCACAAGAGCTTTACCAAAAAGAGACCACGGGTACATATGAAAAGTCTGAATTTGAAGACATTGAAAGTATCGTCCAAGGTATCGTCGGTCAAAAGCGCCGTATTAATATTAGTTTTGGCGATGTGATCACGGATGCGCCAGAGACACCTGATGAACTAGCGGCAATAATTGATAAACAAATAACGGCAAATTATCATTTATTCCCATCAAATTATATTGCTGCTGAGATTGAATCTGATCAAGTTACCGCAGAAGAACAGCAGTTGTTTGCTCAGAAGTTAGCAGACCAACCACAAGGCGTACAAACAATATTACGCCGAATGTATGCTTTACCTGCACAGAAGCAACAGCATATAGAATAAATGTACATCTTGTAAAATAAAACATTGAAAAATAACAACGCGGCTATCTATTATAGCCGCGTTGTTTTTTTATATTATTTTTTATGATTTTGCAGTGTAAAGATAGCGTTATGGTTGTAGTGGCGTTTTATAAGGTGCTTGTGCCATGCGCTCTGCCATAAAATCAATAAAGCAACGTACTTTTGGCGCTAAGTATTTTCTGCGTGGATAAACGGCATAAATAGGTAAATCAACCGTTGTTTTCCATTCTGGAAGTAACTGAATAAGTTTATTTGTTTCAATTTCATCCGTCATTAAATAGGTTGATAGGTAGGCAATGCCTAAGCCACTGACCGCTGCATCTAATACCGCCGGTGCATTATCGATACGGTAATTACCTCGAACTCGAATAGACTGTTGTACACCATCCCGAGAAAAAGCCCAATTAACGTACTTACGTTCACGACTTTGATAAGTAATACAATTATGACGGCGTAAATCTCCGGGGATTTCTGGTTTACCATGCAGATCAATATATTCAGGTGATGCCACCACGACAAATTCACAGTTCGCTAATTTTCTTGCGACCATACCTTCCGGTGGATGTTCATGAATCGCTATCCAACAATCAAAGCCTTCTTCTAATAAGTTAGGACGATGATCAAATAGGCTTATTTCTAATTCCAATTCAGGATTACTTTTTTGAAATTCGGCTAAAGCAGATGTAATGTGAATATTGCCAAAAGATTGTGCGATGCCAATGCGGAGTACGCCTTTTATTTCATTACGATAACCCGCCACCATCGCTTCCGCTTCATTGACGGTATCAACCAGTTGTTGACCATAATCAGCATATTGTAAACCGATTTCAGTTAAGGCTACGGTGCGTGTACTGCGTTGAACTAATTGGCAACCTAAGCGTTCTTCTAAATAACGAATCTGTTTACTTACTTGAGATTTAGAGATGCCTAATCTATCCGCCGCACGGGTGAAATTTTGCTCATGGCCAATAGCTGCCAAGATAACCATTTGTTGAAGATTTTCTAACATAAGCATCGACTCTTTAAAGAGAAAAGCAAAGTAGGGAAGTTTGCTTGTAATTACAAAGAAACAGCATGCTTGCTATCATAAATGATTATAATCGTCATTAAAATGATAGGGTACAACAAAGCTAATTATCATTAATTATAATAATGATATGTATCTGTACAAACGATTTTAGTAATAGATAAACAACCGTTAAAATAATCACTTCACTATAGGAGATGTGATGAATGTTAACGGTTTTTTGGCAGTTTTTAGTATTAGGATTGTGTAGTTTTGGCGGGCCAGCAGCACATATAGGTTATTTTCAGCAAGCGTTTGTCGTCAAAAACAAATGGCTCAATGATGAGGATTTTACACAGGCTATTGCGTTATGTCAGTTTTTACCCGGACCTGCGAGTAGCCAGCTTGGTATGTATATCGGTTATAAAAAAGCAGGCTATCAAGGTTCAATTGCGGCCTTTATTGGTTTTACCTTACCTTCTTTTATGTTATTAACGTTTCTTGCTGTCGCAAATAATCAATTTAGTGATTCTATTGTTGTTGAACATATTATTACGGCCGCTAAGTTATTAGCCGTTGTCGTTGTTGCTGATGCCTTATTGGGAATGATCAAAAAGAATTTAATATCGATACCTACTATAACAACAGCGCTACTAACGATGATCTGGTTAATGATGAGTCATGGTTTACTTAGTCAAATATTACCGATTATTATTGCAAGTATTGCTGGCTTTTTATGGTCATTCAAAACTCAGCCCACTATTGATCAGTCTTTAATCAAACCTATTCGACCACATATTGGATTATTAGCCGTCTTTTTTGGTTTACTTCTTGTATTACCGTTAATTGCCGCAACAAACGATAGCATTAAATTATTTGGCATATTTTATCAGGCGGGAAGTTTTGTCTTTGGTGGGGGACATGTCGTATTACCCTTATTACAACCGATGCTTGATGGCATGGTTTCGGATAATACCTTTTTAAGTGCTTATGCTTCGGCACAATTAGTCCCTGGCCCTATGTTTACCATGGCGAGTTATTTAGGTGCTTCAGCAATACCCCAAATGCCTATTATTGGGAGTCTTATTGCGACCATCGCTGTTTTTTTACCGGGTAGTTTACTGTTATTTTCATTTTTACCTGCTTGGAAAGCATTATTTAGTCATCCACGTTTAACGCAAGCCATAATATTAATCAATGCGTGTGTTGTTGGTTTATTAGGGAGTGCTTTTATTGATCCGGTTATTACGAGTTCAATCTCGTCAATTTTTGACATAATTGCCGTAGCTTTCGGTTATATTTTGATTAAATATTATAGATGCCCTGTATGGTTATTAGCAATATTACTATTTATATTTGTGTTAGTTATATAGAATAAATGAATCAGAGCCTTTCGGCTCTGGTTTATTTACATCTAATGCACTATAACTTTATAGTTATAAACTAATTCTTCATTACGCGCAAATATATACTTATGTCAGCTTAAATTCAGCCTTGCTTGTTAAAATAAAAAGCCATTTCTTAATTATATGAATATTTTAAATGGAAAACCAAAGAGTACGTTCAAACATCACTAACTATGATGTATTGCGAGCGGTAAAAGCAGAGATTAAAGACAGTGAAGCGCGTATTAGTCGACAGATATATACAGTCGCAATATTATCTGTCGCAATCATTATTTTTGTATTGATGATGATTATTACCAGTCAAACTCCGACAACAAGAGATTATGCTGCTGATGCGATGAAACGCTCTTTTGAAACAGAAAGGGCAGTGAAGATGATAGATGAAGCTTCTGGTACGCATTTTTTAGAACAAGCAAAATCTAACCAATAAAAAGCTCTTATAAAAAGAGCTTTTTATTAATAATGATTTCTTACCAATCTAAAACTAATTTGTGATTTTCAATAATTAATTCTGGTTTAGTTTTTTTCAAAAGAGCTTGTTCTAGTTCATTATCATTGAGTTTATAAACTGGTTTTGTTGATAACACCTGACTTAAAAAAGAAACAATAGGTGTAATAACAGGTTTAGTTAATACATTATTTAATCGTTCTGGTGTAATAGCTAATGATTCAATACTAAGATCTTTTAAGTAGATAGCGCCTTGCTCTTGGTTATAATAGGGGATAGCACTAAAGTTAGCTTTAATTGAAATATTTTGAGTAGCTTGACCCAGTAACTCTAAATCAGCGGTGGCAGTCGCCGCGACATTAACTTTATTTTTAGCGACTCGCCCGATACCCACTTTAATATTATCAAATTTTCCCGTTGCGTAAGCCAAACCTTGCACCCCAACAGAATGGTTAAATTGAGTTTCTTTATTTAAGTAAGATTGCATTTCACCTTCTGTTACACCGTAACTAGAACAGCCAGTGAAGAATAATACAGAACCCGCAATTAACAATGATTTTAAATGCATAATAAACCTTAACTATAACGAAAAAAGAGCACATTAAGTGCTCCTTTAAAGGATAGCAAACAATTTATCATGCAGTGTCAGCAAATAGTATTGAGATGTCGTAATTATCACGCTGAAGATAATTTCGGAGTTTTTTCAATGAAATAACTTGTAGCTGGCGGATTCGCTCTCGTGTTAATCCAACTTCATCAGCAACTTCTTGAAGTGTTTGTGCCTCATGGCCGAGTAAGCCAAATCGACGACAAATAATTTCTTTATCACGAGAAGGTAAAGAATCTAAAATGGAAAACGTAATCTGTTTTATATCGAGCACATCTAAATGGGTTTCTGGTTTAACGGCTTTATCATCAGTTAAAAAAACAGCAAGTGATTGTGAGTTAGCATCATCATTGATCGTTTGATCATAAGATATAATAGGGACATCGTAAGATAGGAGAGTAGAAATATCATCAACACTACGATCTAATTTCTTTGCAACATCTTCACTTTTAGGTTCTTTATTCTGGGTATTAAACAGGTGCTTATGTGTTCGTACGATAGTATTAATTTCTTTTGAAACATGAACGGGTAAGCGAATAGTGCGACTCTGATTATGAATAGCACGCTCGATGGTTTGTTTAATCCACCATGTCGCGTAAGTTGAAAATCGAAAACCTTTCTCTGGGTCAAATTTATCAACGGCAGTAATGAGTCCTATATTGCCTTCATCAATAAGATCACTTAATTGAATAGAGCTATTACGGTAACGTTTAGCAATATTAACAACCAGCCGCAAATTACTTTCAATCATGGTATTTTTTGAGCTTACATCTCCTGTTAATACTTTACGGCTATAAAGAATTTCCTCCGTTTTTGTTAATAGGGGTTTCATCGAAATATCGCGAAGATATAATTGAATCACGTCGGTCTCAAAAGCTGGTGTTTTACAACTTGCTTCAATATCCATATTACATCCCTTTTTTAAATATCCATTTTGCTATCATAACTACTGCAATAATGCTTTATTAACAATTAATTATGCTGGATTATTAATCATTAATATTTCAACTTTATGATATTTTGATAAAAATCATAACATATATTTTTAACGGGTATTATGCTATTGGTTTGTAATTCCTTAAGGATATATAAATTATCAGGGACGACAATATAGATATATTAAAGAAGATTAAACACTCTAGTGCATATTTTTGAAAAGAGATCACATTTTTTTTGCTAAAAATAACATCTTAGATACTAATAATAACAATTTTCTTATTTTTAATAATAAACACCAATAAGTTTAATAGCTACATCCTATCGATATATCAAAACCCATAAGTGGAATTTAAACAATCATGTTTGAGCTCTAAATGATATTGATTATCATTTGCGTGTTAGGTAAAGTAGATTCATGACAAAGGAGTCACTTATGAATAAAGCATCTATTAGCCTTGATATGCAGCCAACCCCATTTAGTTTTAAGCTAAAAAAGAAATTACTTTTATTAGGCCCTGCATTCATTGCTGCTATTGGTTACATTGATCCAGGTAATTTCGCAACGAATATTGAGGCTGGTTCGTCTTTTGGCTACCAATTATTATGGGTAGTTTTATGGGCGAATTTAATGGCGATGCTTATTCAATATCTATCTGCTAAGTTAGGCATTGTGACGGGTAAAAACTTAGCTGAACACTTACGTGATCATTTACCTAAATGGGCAATAATACCGTATTGGATACAAGCTGAAATTATAGCAATGGCAACAGATCTTGCTGAATTTATCGGTGCAGCTGTTGGTTTTCAATTATTATTTGGCATAAGTTTGATGGAAGGTGCTGTAATAACAGCTATCGTTACCGTTATGATCTTAATGCTTAATAATAAAAGTCAAAAACCATTAGAAGTTATTATTGGTACCTTACTATTGTTAGTTGCAGCTGTTTATATTTTTGAATTATTCATAGCGCCACCTGCATCACATGAGTTGCTAAAAGGGTTAATTGTTCCAACATTAAATAGTCCACACCAAATATATTTAGCTGCAGGTATTCTTGGTGCGACAGTAATGCCTCATGTTATTTATTTACATTCAGCATTATTTAAAAATACTTATGGTGAAAAAGTATCAACCCGTTTACGTTCAACAAAATATGATGTTTTAATTGCTATGGTTATTGCTGGATTTGTTAATATTGCAATTGTGGCAATGGCAGCAGCAGTATTCCATTACTCAGGTCATCAAGATATAGCAGCAATAGAAACAGCCTATAAAACATTAACGCCATTAGTAGGTAAAGCAGCATCTATTTTATTTGGTATTTCATTAGTAGCATCAGGTTTATCATCGACAGTCGTAGGTACAATGGCTGGTGATGTAGTGATGCAAGGCTTTGTAAAGTTTACCATTCCTATGTGGTTACGTCGTTTAATAACGATGATCCCATCATTCATTGTAATTGCACTTGCTATTAATACCACTGAAATATTAGTCATGAGCCAAGTTGTTTTAAGCTTTGGTATTGCACTTGCAATTGTCCCATTACTTTACTTCACTAACAGTAAAAACATTATGGGAAAATATAAGAATAATAAAGTCGTCTCTGTACTTGGGTTGATTATCGTTGCTATTGTTCTTGCTCTTAACCTCTACCTAAGTTATACACTATTAGCTTAATATCTCCGTATGACTCCTTATTTATTACACCTCGATAATAACTATATTATCGAGGTGTTCTTTTATGGCATTTCTTTTTTTTATAAAGTGTATTTAATGCTTTATATTCACGAGTTAGATTATCTTTTTCTTTTTTTGAAGCATTTGAAAACATCATTTCTGATCTTTTTTCGAAACTGTAGATTCTAGTTTCTAAGCCAGTACAGGGCACTAATGCGTATTGTTTTTTATATTGTTCAATCGTTAAAGCATTACTTGAAATATGGAATGTAATGAATATCAACAATAATAATCTACGTATAAATATCAACATAAGTCATCCAATTTGTTATTTTTTAGACGATAACACTTTTATAAAAATATAAAAAATAACAATATAGTAATGGAATATATGACGCACATTAGGCTGTAAATAATGAATTTCGATTAATATAGTGTGATCTATTATCGACCTGGAGTAACACCTTGTAATTCATCATCAGTACGGCGATCATAGCGTTGAGTTGTGGTAATACTACTGTGGCCCATAAACTTACTGACCAGTAGTAAATCATATCCTGAACGTAATAAATTTGTCGCTACAGAATGGCGAAAATCATGGGGTGATATTCGACGTGAAAAACCAAGCTGATGAATTTGTTTGCAAAGATCATTTAATGTTTGGGTCGTTAATCGTTGTGAAGTAAGTTGTTGATAACGATTAACGCCACAAAAAAAACTCGATATTTTTTGTGGGTGCTGTAAGCGTATAGTTAACCATTTTTCAATCGCTGAATAAAGATCGCTACTTTTTGAAAAGGGGACATGGCGTTCCTTGTTACCTTTACCCATAACACGAATTTTACATAAATATAAGTCAATATCACCGATATCTAACCCAATCACCTCTGCTCGACGCAAGCCTGATTCATACATCAACCAAAAGATGGCATTATCCCTTAATGCTTTGATATTATTCGATTGTGCTAAAGTTAGTGCCGATATTTGGTCAACATCGGTATAACTGAGGTAGCGACCACTTGATTGTCGAGAGCCTCGTGGCAGTTTTATCGCCTTAATTCGTTGTAAGGTCTCAACTGAAATCGACTCAGATAACCACGCATGATAGGCCACACCACGTAACATTCTTAGCAAATTATCGGCGGTTGCAGGAGCATAATCCTGTTTTCTATCGCTACTTTTCATGGTTAATCGAGAAGATAAAAATGACTGCATTGCTGTTTGTAATACAGGTGCATAAAGAACACTATACCAATCCATTCTTTCAATACAGGGTCTTAAGCAAAAACAACTAAATGCTTCCAACATAACTTGAGCTTGAGCCGTTAATTCAATCGCTAATGTCTGTTCATTTATTGTAGGTAAGAGCCAACCGGCATCCAATTCTGTACCAATTTGAGCATGAACTGAGAATTGTTGAATAGAAGATTGCCAATCCGTTAACTGAGATAAAGAGATCTTCTGTTGCTGATAATAATAATCACCGACAACTAAAAGGGCTTTTTTTAATGGATTAATGTGTAAATTTTTTAATGATCGTTGTGGGTCATAAAATAAACCTTTCATCTTGGCTTTAGTTTGAGCACGATGAATTAAAAAAGCAGCCATTGCTTTTTCAATCAGAGCAGGGGTTGTTAATAACATTAACCAATCAATTCGATCAAATGTAGATCCTAATAAAAATCGACTAAAGCGCTCTAAAGTATAACGTGCATTTGCTTGGCCGCCTGTTGTATCTGTAGCGGCAAGTGAATAAATATAAGCCAATGCTGGATTTGAAACAAAATGATCACGTTGACGGATCTGTTGGCTTAGTGCTGTTTGTTGGCGTAATGTTCCAGGTTTAAGTGTGAAGTCGTTATGTACTAAAGCGTTTGAAGGGTCGATCGTCATTATTTTGGGTCTTTATTCTTGATCTGCTATAAGAGATATTATATAAGACTGATAAATTAAAGCTATATAATTCATGTATTTATAAAAAATAAAAGATCGAGAAAGAGATCGCATTAAACTGTGACTAACAGGGAAATAAGGCTAAACAGTGCTTAAAAATAGATGCTCGTATTTTTACTCTTGTATGTAATGTCTGGTTAAAACTAACAATATTAAACTGTTACAGTGTCACTTATGTGGCATATTTAACCATCTTATTAATAATAAAGACTATGATTAATAGAGGATCATTAGTGGGAGATTATTGCTTATGATTGAAAAAGTAACGTTTGTTACTCAGCCATCAGTTTCTATTGCTGAGTCTATTATTGATTATATGCAAGGGCATGAACAACAGTTTTCAGCGATGTTATTTTCAAAACATGACGTTAAAGATGCAAGATTTCAATTTGTAGCAGCATCATTACGCGTTGATATGGTGGAGTTTGATGATGACCATCAATCAGGTTTAGCCCATGTAAGTTATGGTATTCATTTCTTTTGGCCGTGTAATAACCAAGATGAAATTGATACTTTCCAAGAAAAACTGCCCTTTATTATTAATAATAACCAAGTAACTTTTACATTAAAAATACATCAACCTTGGATAATTCTATAACGGAAACAAAAAAAGAGAGCAACAAGCTCTCTTTTTCTTTGATGTATAAGTGGATAATTAGTGCATTAAGCGTCGCCATGCACCTTTATGTTGCTTGAGTAAAATACTGTGAATAATTAAAGATGCAATAATAATGATGCCATAAACTAAGCGAGTCCAAAATCCAGCCAGTCCTGCACTGATGATCCCAGCTTCTAAAATACCAATAATACAAGCACCAAAAAATGTTCCCAGTAAAGTACCGCGTCCACCTAGTACAGATGTGCCACCAATAAATACTGAAGCAAAGACTAACAACATATAGCCTTGGCCTTGGTTCGGCCACCAACTACTCATTTCAAGACTAACAAAAACACCAACAATAGCTGACATTAAGCCCATTAAAACAAACAATAACAATCGAGTACGCGCAACAGGTACACCCATCATTTCTGCTGCTTTCGGATTATCACCAATAAAATTGATATTATCGCCTAAAACATGTCTTGATAAAATCAGCCACAAAAACGCTAAAATAACAATACACCATACCGCTTGAGCAGGGATCACATCTGCGATCCGACCGACCATCATTGCATGGAACCAAGTATCGCGCACTTCCGGTAAACTTAATGCTAATCCATCAGCGATAACCGTTGTTAAACCACCGATAAAAAATTGACTACCAATCGTTGCAATAATTGAGGGAATATTAAACCAAACCACCAATAAGCCATTTAATACGCCACATAACATACCAACAATAGCTGCCGCTGCAAAAGCAAGCAGGGGAGATTGTGTAGCTTGAAAGATTGCTGCAAAAACATAGCCACCAAGTGCAATAACTGATGGAAAACTCATATCAATTTCGCGCGCGATAACCAGTAATGTTAAGCAAAAAGCCAGCATGGCGGTAAATGGGATCGTTGACATGAACGACGTATAAATACGCATATGGGTAAATGTTTGTGGGCTATATACCGTAAACAATAACCATAATCCGACTAACATTAAACTGGTAATAATTGGCGCGCGATGACGGATAAAAAATGTATTCATGCAGCACCTCGACCAACAGCAGAGAGCAGTGCTTGTTGTAATGATTGTTGATCCATATCGGCCTTATGATATTCAGCAACAATTGTGCCACGGTCCATTACTACAAAACGATCAGCAACACGGTAGGCATCATTCATATTGTGAGTAATGAGTAAACAAGCTCGCTGTTGAGCTTTTAACGTTTCAATAAAGCATAATACTTTTTCAACTTCACCTAACGATAATGCTGTTGTCGGCTCATCAAGGATGACCAATTTTGCATTAAACAACATTGCACGACCAATGGCTAATCCTTGTCGTTCTCCACCTGAAAGTTGTGAAACACAGCTATCAATATTTGCGCCCACGCCACGAAAATCGAGTTTTTGCAGTAACTGTTGTGCTTGTTGACGTTCCTGTTTTTGATCGATAAATCCAAGACGCGTTCGAATATGACGGCCTAAAAATAAGTTACGCCATACGGATTGTTGTTCACCTAATGAGCCTGATTGATAGACCGTTTCAATGCCCAGGTTACGGGCATTTTTTACGTTATACCCTTGTTTATCAATACTTTTGTTCTGAATAGTAATATGCCCAGAATCAAAAGATTCAATCCCTGCAATAAGTTTGATCAGCGTTGACTTACCTGCGCCATTGTCACCAAGTAGGGCAATAACTTCGCCTTCATTAATACTTAAATTAATGTTACGCAACGCATGAATCGGTCCAAACCACTTATTAATATCCGTAAGCACTAATGCTTTAGAGCACATTAACGAATACCTTTTGCTGCTAACGGTGCAATAAAATCAATATTATTGAGATCAACAAACCCTGCACCGGTATCAATATTTAGACCAGAAAAACCATAACGCTTACTTAATACTGTTTGTACAACAGATAAATATCCCATCAGATAAGGTTGGCTATCCGCAACTAATTGAACATAGTCACTGCGAATGGCATCAGCGGTTGCAGGAGATAAACTAAATCCAGCCACAAAAATCTCTTTAGGTTTAACACCTGCATTACGTAAGAAATTCGCCATTTGTGAAGTAAGCGATCCATGATCAACTAAGATCAACTTCGTCGTCACATGACTTGCAAGATATGAGGTAATGGCTGCAGTACCTAATGATGGATCTTTATCTGTTTCTGGTGAAATTTGAAGAAAATCAACCGTCAGTCCCGCTTGCTCTAACGTTTTGATCATACCTCTCGTTGATTTGCTTCGCTCTGCGATATCTTTTATTCCCCAAACTAAAGCACGATCTCCTGCTTTAAATTGTCCGCGGCGTAAGGCTTCTGCCGCTAATTTTATACCGCGTTTTGCATTGCTAACACCAACATAGCCAAAGCCTTTAGTTTGCATCGCATTCATACTGGCAGGTAAAGCAGTATCAATAGCAGTAACATTGATACCTTTATTTTCAGCTTCCATCACTAAAGGTTGATAAGCACTATCACCGGGATGGCCCATAATAATAATCCCTGATGGGTTGGCTGCAACCGCTTGCTTGAAATTCTCAATCATTTTTTGTGGCTGCCAATCTGAATAAACAACCCGTAAGTTAGCCCCAAGATCTTCTGCGGCCTGTTTAGCGCCATTTTGAACAACCGTTGCATAAGGACCACCTACAGGGCCGCCAACATCAATCCATATTGACATGTTTTCACCAGAAGGTGTTGCGCAGACACTGGTAGAGACGAATGCAAGACTCGCCAGAACTACTGTCGAGAATTTTTTAGAGAAATGTTTCATGTATTCACCAGCAATTTGAATTTTATAGATATTTAGTGAAGCATTTTATCGTTATTTGTTAAAAACGCTAACTATTAATACCTATAATCTATTCACAGATGGTTGTATTTATCAGGCTAGTTATCAAAAACGCATTGTAATACAGAAAGAGGCCAGTAATACCTTTACATAAAAACAGTGTTCAATTGTAATGGTATATGCTATAAATAGCTGAACTAAGAATAATATCGAGAGAAGGGAGATCTAATGAACCGATTAGTTACAGTAGGTATACTTGGGACTTCTTTAGTTTACAATTGCTTTGCCTACGCAAATGTTGAGGTAAAAACAGCACATGAGTTAGCTATTTTTCGTTTAGGTTACATTCATTCGATCACGCCTTTTGATCTAAAAAAACCAACCAATGAACTACAAACAATTGCTAATATGTATGCTTTAACGTATGCAATACAAGCATTACCAGACGAAATAGAACAAAAATATTATGCGTTGCCAAGTATAACGCAAAAAAATATTGCGTTTGAATATTGTAAAGCTTATAGCGTTCCGAAGAACATCAAAATAGAAGCAACTAGTATATTAAATGACATTCTATCGATATATTAATCAATATGTTATTACGCTTTAATGAAATCAACACGATAGCCACAAATACACAAAATAATGTTTTTTCCTTCAAGATATTCAGATTTTCCGCATTTTGGACAGACAAATTTATTCATTAAAGTAAACATAAAAACACCAAGTAATTTAACATATTGGTAATGTATAGTATTACAGTATCGAATCAGACTACTTTCGATTAACATGCGATAAAAACCACAAAAAAAAAAAGCGTTATGCATTTTTTCATTACATAATCGCTATTGCATCCAAAATACATTGTTCATCAACATACATAGTATGCATAAAAAACTCTCACGAAAAGGTGAGAGTTTTGTATGAAACTAACAATATTAACTAATAATTACTTATCAATTTCAAAGCCAAATGTTTTATTTTGGATATATACCATGTCACAATCAGTGGTATAGACGACACTGTGAATGCGATTAGCTTTGATGTAACCAGTTTGACCTGCAGTTAAAATCATTGGTTCACCATCGTTAACCAATTCACCATCAACACGCAAATGGAATTGAATTGCGATTTCACCAGTCACTATAATAGACATATCATCATGCGGATGGTGGTGGGGATCTTCTATAGTACCTGCCGCCCAACGCTCAAGTAATGCTGTTACGCAATTAGCATTACTTTCATCAGTATCTCGAAAACTAAAGCCTGGAAATTCGGGATCGGCAGTAAAATCAGACCAAATATCTTTTGAAATAAACGTGCTCATAATAAGATTACCAATAAATAACAATGTTATTAGTATAAGCACTTATCGGTAATGCCAGCAGTATTAAATTAGCAAGCTCAATATGCAATTATAGCGCACTACATATCGTAACTTGGTTGCTCTAACCAATCATCAGCTTCATCAAACATTGCTTCTAATGCTAATTCAACTTGTTGTTTATCTTCCTTCAAGCCACCTAATACACTCAATTCGTTAGCACCACCTAAACGCACTCGCACTAGAGCATCAGGCCAAGAGATAGCCATACGCCGAGAAAATTCGCGCTCAACCTGACAAAAAGTGTCTTGAAGTACGTTATTTTTATTAACCATCAATTCAATACGCATATAAGTCCATCTATTATACTGGATAAAATAATACTGATTATATATACAGTTATATGCGATGGACAATTTAATCTATTTATGGTCGTCAGCAGCAATGCTTATCTGTGTCGATTATTCAAATTTACACTTAATAGAAGTAATCGGCGTACTTGAGGTTGAGAAACACGCATAGACTGTTTGAGGTTTATTTCGGCGTAATTGAACATAGCCCGAATCAAGAGCATCATCAGAAAATTTTATGAGGTGTGATTGTGCAGTCGTCATATCAGCATATTTAGCTTCAAATTCATTATGCATGGCTCTCGCAACTTTGTTTAATGTATGTGACGTTTGAAAGGTAATACTCGCGCAACGCATAGGTTGTTGATGGTGCACTTCGGCTGTTTGACTTTGCTGATCATATTTAACCGCTTCTCTTGTAGGTTCGATATTAATGGTTTCAAAATGAGTAACAGTGCACGCAGGCTGAGCCATGACAATAGGAGAGAATATACCTGTAAGTAAGAGTAACGGCATTAATTTCATTTGTTTATCATCCTTATAATAATATATCAGTCTTTTTAAATGCATTTGTACCATATATTGTAACTAAAAAAGTTAGAATATCTAACAAAAGACAAAAGGGGTCATAATAGCGATAATAATAATAATAATTGACACTTAAAGGTGAAACTAAGTAAAGAGAAAGCCGTATAGTAATGCTATCGACAATAAAGAAGAGCATATAATCATGTCAACATTTACAATGACAAGTAACAGCATTACTGAAGGTCAACATCACGAAAAGCGTTTTTCATTTAATAGCTTTGGTAACGATGGCGATAACATTTCACCTCAACTTGCTTGGGAAAATGCACCTCAAGGTACGAAGAGTTTTGCCGTGACTTGTTTTGATCCTGATGCACCGACTGACTGTGGTTTTTGGCATTGGCAAGTTATTAATATTCCAGCATCAACGCATGAGCTTGTTGAAGGTGCGTCGGCAAACCTTGCTGCGGGTTTAGAAATGCGTAACGATTACGGTTTTAATGGCTACGGTGGTGCATGTCCTCCTGAAGGTCATGGTGTTCACCGTTATGTATTTACTGTCTGGGCATTGCCTTGTGACAAAATGGAAGTACCTGATGACGCATCATGCGCATTAGTGAGTTTTATGCTTAATGGTACGGCTTTAGCAAAATCGTCTATTACAGCGCATTATCAGCGTTAATAATGTTCAAGCCAGTTTCAAAGAAAAGTCTCACTAATAATCGTTATTTATTATGAGACTTTCTTTTTTGGTAGAATGCATACCATTACTTCGACTGGAAAGGGAAATAGCATGTCAGCGATTGTTCAGTGTATTCATTACAATGGTCAAAAATCACAGCAATTACGCAATGTGCCATTTATCTATCCTTCCATTGTTTGGGTACAAACTGGTGTAAAAAAGCTGCAATGGCAAAATGATTGGATCACTATCGATCCTAAAAATTGGTTACTCACCGCAGGTCATTCACAACAAACCTTTATTAATCAACCATCACAAACCGTATTTGCATCATTACAATTATGTTTTTTTACGAAACCAACCACTGAACTCATTAACCGTTCTCGCCATCATGCTAGTCACCATATCGCGCCTGATTATCGGTTTGATCACGCTGGTGAATACTTGTTTATGAACTTGGTTAACATGCCAAAATCATTACCACGTAACGTTCAGGAGTGTATGGTAACGGCATTATTTGAATATTTAGCCAACATTGGTCGGTTGCATCAACTCTTTGGCTCTCAAGATTTATCATGGCGAGACAAATTAGTTGCGCTCTTTAGACAACAACCTAGTGAGCATCACAGTATTGAATCGACTTGTCAGCATTTTGGATTAAGTAAATCGACATTGATTCGCCGTTTACGGGAAGAGTCAACCCAATTTAGAGACGTTTTAGCTGAATTAAGAATGGGGTATGCATTAACTTTATTGCAGCAACAGCATTATACGCAGCTAGATTTAGCACAACTGTGTGGTTATCAGTCAGAAACGCGCTTTGCACAACGCTTTAAAAAGCAATTTGGATTATCGCTAAAAGAATATCAACGGACTCTTGGCTAATGAAAATAACGCGCTGAATGATACTATTTCAACGCGCTAGAAAATTAACTCTTATATGCACCACTTGAATAATGCAATTCATAACTATGGCTATATATTTCTATAATATTGCCAAAAGGGTCTTCCATATAGATCATACGATACGGCTTTTCCCCAGGATAATAATAGCGCGGTGCTTTCATTCTTTTTTTACCGCCGGCAGCCACAATTTTTCCAGTTAATCCTTCGACATCTGGGTCTTGAACCGCAAAATGGAATACGCCCGTTTTCCAATATTCAAAATTATCTTCAGGATTTTGCTGGTTCTTAAACTCAAACAGTTCAATGCCCACACGATCACCAGTAGATAAATGAGCAATACGAAAACGTTGCCAATTTTCACCAAAAACATCAGTACACATTTCTCCTATCGCTGAATTATCTTCAACAATTTCAGTTGGTTCCATTATGAGATACCAGCCAAGCACTTCAGTATAAAATTTTACTGCAGCATCAAGATCCGGCACTGAAATTCCAATATGAGAAAATGCACGAGGATAGGGTGTAACATTGATTGCAGACATCGGTATTACCTCTATAAACACCGTCAGTTAACGGCTAAGTAGGGTAACTATACGGTGCTATTTGATAAGTTTTAAATTATCATTTATTCTCATTATCATAATTTTTTGTAATGATAAGTGAGTGAATGATGATAAATCCCCAATGGCTAACCACATTTAAGACATTAATAGAAACAGGGCATTTCACTCAAACCGCAGATATTTTGCACATGACACAACCAGGTGTAAGCCAACATATCAAAAAATTAGAACAAGCTTGTGGGTATCAACTCATTACTCGTTATAACAAACAATTTGAGATCACTGAACAAGGGTTACTGGTATATCAATATGCGCAGCAGCAAACACAACAATATCAAACATTACTGCATAGCTTACAGATCGACAGCCCTTATGATGGTATTTGTCGATTAGCTTGCTCGGGATCATTTGCTTTATCGCTATATCCTCAGTTACTTCGCCTACAGCAGCAGCATCCTAAATTACACTTTCATTTAGAGGCAGCCCCTAATCACAAAATTTTAGATGATATTGAAAATAACACGATTGATATGGGCATTGTCACTCAAGAACCCGTAAACAATCAGCTGCAAGCAACAATGATAGGGCAAGAACCCTTATGTTTAGTCTTACCGCTACGATATAAAAATAGTGACATTAACATTGATTTATTAACAACGTGTGGACTAATTAACCATCCTGATGCACAGTATTATTTAACCAAATACTTCCACTCTTGTGGCCATACTGATTTAGCGACGATTGAAATTGAACAATTGCCGATAACGAGCTATATCAACCAACTGAGTCAAATTTTAATCGCTGTCGCTGAAGGAATAGGTTTTACCGTTTTACCTCAAAGTGCCATCGCACATTTTGCCGATAAAGATAAATTATATATAGCACCACCATTAATAACAGTAACTGAAGCGTTGTTTATTATTCAAAAGCGACATCGTTATTTACCTGTGCGATATCAAACTGTAACGTCACTATTAGTATCATTACATCAAAAGTGATTAAATGGGCTTAGATAATTTATAGATAATTTATAGATAACCAACGCATGTTTTAAGAAGGGATTGCCCATGAAAAAGTCAACAAAATCAGCACTGGCAGTACTTGCCGGAATAGTAGTATGCAGTTTAGCGTTTACAATCATCAAAAGTGAGCAAACCTCAAATAGCAATACTGTGATTGAACAGACGCAAAATAAGGCGGTTGAATTACCCGCATCAGCGTTACCGAAACAAGTAAACACCGATTCAGCACCAACGGGACAAATCAAAGATACCCCGTATAAATGCAGTGATTTTGACCCTAAAACAGGGGGATTAAAAGGTTGGACGGCAGATATGGGGATCGGGCCAGCCATACCAGAGCAATTACTTCCTAAAGATTGCCCAGCGCTTCAACACTAACACTATGATACGAAAGCCCTACTAATAAGGGCTTTGTTCTATTGTTCTATATCAACGCAAGTAATAATGGCAGCGTTAATCAACTAAGGCTTAACTGAAATGGCAATATTTTTGCTTTCCCAGCCATCTTTTTCCCATGCTCGACCATAGTTTAGTTTTAACTCACCGACACCATTAGCAACAGCTTCAAATGTATATGATCTTAAACCGCCACACCCCACCATGCCTTTTTTGCATTGCGCCGAATTATGGTAACTCATATCTAATAACATTAATGAGTTAGGCATTGACCGTAAAGCCCATGACGATCCAGTAGAAGGGTTAGCAGGTAAATTTAATTGAAAAGTCTGACCCAGCTTAATATTAACCGGTAGCTTACCGTCTGTTGGCAAACAAGTCTGTTGCGGTGCTTTACTAAAATCGCCAGTAACAATGCTCGTAAAACCAGCATCGCAATGGAGTTGTGATGCCGTTTCGCTAGATTGAGCTGCAAATACACTCATACTCATGCATCCTAATACTGTTGTCAGTACCATCTTTTTCATTATTTTCATGCCACTATCCTTATTTCGTATATTCTTCTATAAGCCTATCAAATAATCTTGCCTGAGCGCTATACCTGTAAGGATTTATTCGATCAATTCTATTACATTAGCTTATTTTAATATTAAGTTGCGTTTTACTGTAAAAACTCAATAATACAGTTTGAAAAATTAATAAATAAAAGAGTCAATATGTCAGGCAATAACCGTTCAAATATCCACGTTGGTTTAGATGTACAAATTGTATTAAAACAAGATCAACGTAGCGGCAAACTTACCTCGGGTACAGTAGAGAAGATCCTCACTAACTCACCAACACACCCTCATGGCATCAAAGTTCGTTTAACAACGGGCGATGTAGGGCGCGTAAAAGTGATCGTTTCTGAATAAGTCACGATAAAAAAACTTCATTTTCAAACAATTAGGCAAGGCTCATACAGCTTTGCCACATTAACGCGTCAGTCCATTAATCAATTGACCGCGTAACCTAAAAGAGAACATCGTGAACAGAACTAACATTATCCTACTTAGTGTCGCACTATTGCCGACGCTGGCATTTGCACAAACCCCACAAGGCAACACCACCAACCAATCATTCAGCAAAGCAAAAAAGATCATGCAAAAGCAGATCTATACTAATCCTGTTGATATGAAAACGATCTACTGTGGTGCTGATTTCAATAATCAAAAATATGTCACATTACCGTCAGGTTTCAGTACTGATGTCTATAAAAAACGCGTGAAACGTTGGGAAGCTGAACATGTTGTTCCTGCGGAGAACTTTGGTCGTTCATTTACCGAATGGCGTGAAGGGGCAAAAGTGTGTGTGGATAGCAAAGGCAAATCCTTTAAGGGTCGTAAGTGTGCTGAAAAAGCCAACCCTGAATACCGCTTAATGCAATCAGATCTTTATAATCTTTACCCAGCAGTGGGTGCGGTTAACGCAGCACGTCAAAACTACAACTATGTGATGTTGCCGAAAACAGCCAGCAAAGATTACCGTTCATTTGGTAGTTGCGACATGATCATTGATAAAAAGGATCACGATGCACAGCCACCAGAACGCGCTCGCGGTGTTATCGCACGTACTTACATGTATTTCGAAGCGGTATATCCAAGTTACAAAATGAGCCGCCAACAGCGTCAATTAATGACAGCATGGGATAAGCAATACCCAGTATCTAAATGGGAATGTGAACGTGCTGCTAAGATTCAAAAAATTCAAGGCAATGTAGATCCTATCTTAGCCTCACGCTGTAAAAACATTGGCTAATATCGGCTAGTATCGGCTATAAACATAAGCATAAACATAAAAACCCAGATCTAACGATGTGGGTTTTTTTACACTTTATTTCATGAGTGATTGCTCACCGCCATAAATGGAGATGCTTCTTGTTTCGTTAGCCAATGCTCGAAAGTATCGAGTCTAACGCAGCCTCCACAAGCAGACACGGTCAATCCATCCGCGTTGGTAATATTTTAAACTGCTGAACCATAGCGGTTCCCTTTCCACAATCTGCAATTTAGCTATGTGTGATCTTTTTGGTCAGACAGTTTGAAAATGAGTTTTTACCTCCGCACTTGGTTATCGTTACGGAGTAATAACAAGTGTAGCAGCGTTGAACTGCTATCACAATTTCGCCTTATATCACCGTCCAATTCTATCGCCGTTCACTGACTGAAATCACAACCGCACTCACCAACAATGGTTTTGTGATCAGCGCAGTAAAAGAGAAACGTTAATACTGTGCTAATTTATGCGCCCATTTACCATTATGAGTTGTGGTACAAGCCTGTTCGCTATCAAGCAGCACCTGCTTATTAACATCTTTGAGTACCACATTACTCTCTGCCAAGTGGTGCTTAATTAATTGCCGTAATTCTCCACCACAATCACCTTGCTGTAAGTTAGCAAGGTGTTCATCAGTGTTAAATACACAGATAATCTTGAGGCTATTGGGGAAATTGTCATAATTAACACTGTGCGTCAGCCACTGAAAACCCTCAAATGAACGCTGTGCCTGTTCACACACATCGATTAATGCATTACGAATCGCATTATCAAGCTTCTTATCCGATTTACGCATTCATACTCCTTAGTTAACTATTATCGGTATAAAAAATAACATTAATGCCACATCTTTTCGAGCTATTGAGCTTTTAAATGCATTGTTAACGCATTTTACGTATTAAAAGTAAACGAAGTTATATTATAATTTCATTATTTATAGTTTTATATGCTACGCTATAAAAGTAACGAGTAGCATGGCAATGGGATTAACAATTAGACTAGTTAAACTGTTGTAATGATATATAATTTAATCGAAGTATCGCTGTTAATAACAGCATCTATCGGAGTACCATTTATTAATGAGCAGCAATCGTAGAACCCAGAATCAATTAGCGACACTTACAAAGAAACTTTCTAAGTTACAAGCTATGTCTAAGTCTACTAGAGATGGTGCAAGTAAAGCACGTTACACTGCTGATATTGAAAAAATTGAAATAGAGCTTAGTAAGCTTAAAGAAACTGAAGAATAGAATTTTTCTATCTCTAACGTTTGGCCTACTACTATTTCTACAATAGTAGTAGGTTAGCTACTGCTTTTTTAAGTGAAAATCCCAGCGTTACGTTGCAACTCAGTAATCCCGCCTAACACCAAAAAAACTACAGTATCGCTGCACCCATTGAGAAGTTTTTATCTGTATTTCCCATTATTTCCTGGGTGGTTTCTTTTATGCTTTGATTTAAAAGAGGAATAAACTTGTAATCGAGCTTATAAGCGATAATAGAAGGTGCATTTCCCGTAAGAGAAATCACACTATCAGAATTAAATCCCCATACTTTTTCTATTCCAACCAAACTATTTAAAAATATCTTCGAAAGTGGATCAACGTTAATAGGATAATCTTTTGCTTCAATGTATTGACCATACTTAGACGTAAGATGATTGACCAAACTGGTATAAAAATACGTCTTTTCTTCTAGAGGTAGACCACTAACGATAAAAGTAACATTTACTTGATAAAGTGCTTGTGATTGACGAGTAAAAAACAAACTGATGTTTGCACTTTCTCCTGCAACGGTGGCTCTGTAAGAATAGGTTCGCGCATCAGGGTTACTATTAATGTGTTTTTCATTATATTTGTTATATATAAATGAAGTGTCGATATTGACAGCAAGCTGCCTTGCTTTGGCTTGTTTTTTGAAAGCTAAAATATTCATGCCATACTTCCAACCATCAAAAGTATTAAACCCACTCATTCCATAATCATAAGCATCTTCACAGGGAAAATCTTGAAACGTCACCTGCTCATCAACAGAACACTTGTAGATTTCTGACGCAAATAGGGGGCAACTAATAAGCACTAAGCCAATTAAAAACAGTTGGTTATACTTCATATTCATCCTTGAATTAATGAGGTGCAATTGATAGTAAATTCAAGGCGCATTATTGCATTGTATTGAATCGTAGAGAATGAAACTTGGTTAATATTGCGACGATAGAAACAATTAAGACGCAATAAATGTAAAGTAACGACAGGGAACGCTAATAGCGGCTTCCCATTCCAAAGCGGTTTGACATGTCATCATCTATGCGGCCGCCTTTCCATCCACCTAACGCGAGAAGGTTAAGCACATCTTGTCCGGTGTAATCATTGCCATCAAAGAAATCGTGTGACACATCATTACGTAATAATTTCAAGGTGGGGGTTTGTTCGATATTCATATCTTGCGGATCGGCATACAAAGCCACAGCAACTTGATATTGCCGCGCACTAAACGTACTGGTACTTGCCTTAATTTGGCCTAAAGAGAAAAATTCACGGCTGCCATAGCCTTTTATCAACTTTGCTGAAAGTAACTTGATGACCTTTTTAATTCGACGACGCTGAATAACTCTAAGCACTGTGATTCCCTTCATAAAACCAATATAGACCTTGTCATGTTACTTAAAATAGCATCTCTCGTATAATCATTTCAGCACTGTGCCGATAGTGACTCTGTAACTAAGAAACCATCACCATTGGGAAAAGCCAAAAAACCCAATGCAAAATCACGCCTCTAAAAAATTATTCTCATAACAGTGAAATTTTTCTATTACTTCGATGTTCTATTACTTCAAGAATTGGCACATAGGGATCATTATGCTTAGAAATATCACAATAGCTTTAGGGGCAGGGTTTATTGGCAGTATCGCCAATGTACTCGCTATTTATCTTATTAACCCATTGCAAGGATTGCCTCAACCTGATCATATTTTTATCTATAAGCAAGTCTTTTGGGGCGGGTTATGGGCATTGCTTTATTGTTTGCCTTTTTTAAAACAGAGATGGTTTATCAAAGGTATTGCTGTGGGCTTTGTCGCAAGTTTATGTACTTTCTTTGTCTTTCAAACGATTCCTGTCACGCCAATTAATATCATAAAAGCGTTGATGGTAAATATTGTTGCATGGGGAGGATGCTCATCGTTCTTTTTTTATAAAGCAACCAAATCAGACAATACTTTATAACCACATGATTTTGATAGGTATAAAAATGAAGAAAATTATCATTATTGGTGCGATTTCACTATTTACATCATTTTTTGCACATGCATCTGATGGGGTAATCAAACATCAAAGTAAATTCTCGGTAGAGGAAACCGCTAATCGTTTTGAACAACTAGCGATCAAGAAAGGAATGACCATCTTTACAAGGATCGACCACTCACAAAATGCCAGTAATATAAATTTAGAATTGCGACCAACAGAAGTGATTATCTTCGGTAACCCTAAAATTGGTACTCGTTTAATGCAGTGTAGCCAGAATAGTGCTATCGATTTACCGCAAAAGGTATTAATCAGTAAAGATGCGACTGATAAGGTCTGGCTTTCATACAACGATCCTCATTATCTAATAAACCGTCATCACATAAAGAGCTGTGATGACGTTGCGAATAAAATCTCAAACGTATTGAACACACTATCACAAGACGCGACATCAAATTAGACCTAACAATGGTAACCATCATGAAGAAAACATTAATTCATACATCATTACTTTTATTATCAATATCTTCTAGTGCCTTTGCTCATAATTTAGAGTACCCAACTGAACCGACGTTTAAAATGACACCAAAAGGAAACCTTCTGGTTGGTAAAGACGATCTGGCGCTTTACACGTTTAAAAAAGACGTTAATTCTCCCATTCCACCTAAATGTACCAGCATGAAAGACAAAGGTCCTCTAGGCTCATGCTTAGCAAGATGGCCAGCCGCAATCGTCACTATCAAAGAAATGAAACAGTTGATCTTACAAGATCCAAAATTTGGTGCGGTATACAATAATGAGCTTAACAAATTACAACTAACGTACTCAGGGCTGCCGACTTACTATTGGTTTAAAGACACCGAGAAGAACAATTTTAGCGGTGATGGTGTCGGTAATGCGTGGTCATTAATTTTAAAAGACATGCCACCCACAATGTTTGATGGTTTAGCGAAAAATACTGCTAAGTCTAAATAACTAGAGCCAATCTAATACCGTCCATTTGGGCGGTATTTTTGTATTTGGTGGCAGAGTGATTCGTCAATGGGCATTAGATAACGCAGGTATAGCGTTATATTAGATATTGAGCAAGACATTAAACAACAGCGACTGGTCACCGTACTTGATGGATATATGAAGAACTTCAATGCATCAACATTATCAGCCAGTGCTGACTTAAATGTGATTTACCAAAGCCGCCAATACCAACCAAAACGGCTACGACTGTTTATTGATTTCTTGATAGCGCGATTTGTGGGTAGGTTAGGGTAGTATGCCAGCCTTATTCAGAAATATATATTCGTAAAAAGACCGTCTTACAGTGGGATAAAGGCAAGACAATACCACCGATATGTAAACGTTTAATGAGAATGTACGCTTATCGTGAATTATCACCGCTTGATGATGATTGGAAAGACTGGAAGATATCCAAAGGAAAGCTGATTACTCCTGATGGTTGGCCGTTAACATCAAACAGAATAATGATGGGTAATGCTCTTATAGAAATAGGGGCTACTGATGAGTTACGTTTTCAACGAGAAGTGTTACGAATCGCTCGTATGCTAAAAAACAATAGATAAATCATAGGACCTGCCTCTGACGGCAGGTCTATAATATAATATATATTCATCTAATTAAATAATATTAACAATTTTTAAAACGAGTTACATATTGTTGATGTAATTAAAGCATACTCATAACAAATAAAATTCTAATTTATATAATAGTGATTTGTTATTTCCTGCTAGCCTTGTTCATTTCTTAATTTTTCAATATAAATTATTAAGTCATAAGGTTGCATTACACCAAGAGATACAAGAGATAACAGTAGTAGTACAAAGATTGACAAACTTGATGCCCATATATTTTTATGCCTAATTTGAATAACAACAGTAAGCCAGAGAGCTAACCCCATTGTTAATAAGAAGAACAAGTTACCAATAAACTCATCTTCAGAAGAAGTACCAAATATATATGTACATATTAATGAAATTGAAAAACCAATTGAGGGAGCAATTACCCATTTTAAACAAATTGGCTTATCTGGTTTAATCAAATAATCATTGAGATTTAAACCATGATTTTCTACCAAGTTTTTTATTTCTTCAGGAGTTCCTTCTAACTGACCAACCTTCATTACATCCCACCATTAAAAATAATCTTATCGATATCGTTTTTGGCTGAAGTAGAACTCCATTCATTAGGTGAATCACTTTTAATTAAAATAATCTTACTTGGCTCAAGAATTATATTTGTCCCTACAAATGAGAAGCCGTTAAGGTTTCCACCAAATGTACTTTGTTTTACATTTTTCAATGCATTTCCAAGATTCTGACTTGTTCCTTTATACTTATCTTTATTCTTACCACCCACACTTAACTCAATTTCAATAATAGCTCCCCCTGTTTTAGCAAAATAGACAGAGGTAATTAGACCAATATTATTCTTTAAATACTGTGAAAATTCACTTCTAAAGCTATTAATATACATCTGAACTGTTTTTTTATTATTCATCATTAACCTAAATTAATTGCTAAAACAACAAACCACACTTAATCGATATACACTATAAGTATGATAGCGCCAATAACTTTCCTTTAAATAATAAGTATTGATGCATTTTCATATAACGTCTTAATACTGAATCCTATTCAATAGCACTACATCTTTATCTCGCTAATAAACACAACTCATAACTTAATTTATGCAGTACTACCATCATAGGTACCAAAAACTAAACATAATCAGCCTTGTAAGAGATCCGCGAATTTATCACCATATATCAATATTTGCTAGCTAATTAATGCAACTATATTTATATGTTTAAATAAATGTGATTCAACATCAATGATCATTACCCTCGTAATGTGGATAACAAAAAAGCGCGTTATCCACAATCCTAATGGAGTGGGGAACGCGCTTTTAGTTTTTTAAAGAAAAAGCTAGATGATGCTGACCTTTATCAATACCGATAACTGATTATTGATCTCTCTGTCTGATGTAGAGCCAAAGAGCGAGCCTATTAGTGGTATATCTTTTAGAATCGGCACTCCCGTATCATTGTTTCTTGATTCCTCACCAACCAAGCCACCAAGTATGATTGATTGACCATCTTTAGCTTGAATAACCGTTTGTATTTGGCGGTTATTGGTGATGATATCGCTTGCTATATCACTATTACTGACACTCAATTTTTTGGATCGTATTACCACCATCGGTAACTTCACTTGATACCAAAAACGGTACGTTCTGACCAACAGTGATATAACCTTGCTCACGATCAGTAATTAGCAAATGTGGTTTACTCAACAGCTTGGTTTTACTGTTAGTTGATATGGCATTAATCAGGCCGTCTATGTTACCACCTTTAAAAATGATACTTCCGCCAGTAAGAACGCCCTCAGTTTGCTTGGTGATCACTGAAAAGCCAAAGTCACCCAACATCGCGTTAAGATTTACGCCAACTTCTTGTCCATCATTTATCTGTGATTCAACGACCACCGCTTGAATGAATATCTGCTTTCGACGTACATCAATACGCTTTATCAAGTTATCTATCTGCACTATTTGAGAGGGTGAACCCGTTACAATCAAACTATTAGCATGAGGCAATATGATAATGCTATATGCCGTTTGAGTTTCACCAGTATTGGTACTGTAGCTATCCAATAAGGTCTGAATAATAGGACTGACACTCTTATTATCGATATACAGCAAATCATAAAACTTGGTCTTTGGTGGTACAATAACCAATAAAACGTTTTTATCATGAATGGATAATCTACGTTATAAGGTAAAAATATGACGATACAAAAGATATATTCTCAAAAGGTTGTTAGTGTCACTTACGCTGGAAGTCATATAAAAGAGTGTTTAGATAACGGTACAACAGCACTTTTAAACAATAATAAAGTAACAGGCTACATAGTTAACGCTGAAACTTTTGAGTCGATGATGAATATTTTGGATGATATTACATCAATCAAAAAACAATTAAGTCCTGATCTTGAATCTAAAATAATCCGAGCCCAAAAAGCGCTAAATGGGATTCAGCGTAAAAGTGCTAGTGATTATGAAAAGTATAAAGATATGTCTGATGATGAGTTGTTTGAGTAGTTGCCATTTCTTATAAGACTTTGTTTTCTCTATTTTAAAATGTCCTCATTATTCCCCGATTAAAATGTCTCCTTTTAAAGTAGTTCATTGTGGTAAAAAAGGGTTATAGAGTAGGGAAGTCAGGGCTTTTTCTTGGTGCTGGGTTTAAATTGTTCAGGGTGAACTAACACCGGATTTATTTCTTCAAGTTGACGGATTGCCCGTTGTTGGGCGGTTCGTTTGGGGGCTTTTTTACTGCGACTACGTGTTTGTTGTTGGTCATATTGTTGCTGTTTCGCCTGGGCAAATTTCAATACTGCGCCCAAACGTTTATTATCGACCACCTGACCTTGGTCAACATCTTTGAGCTTATCAAATACTTTAAATTCTAATTTTCGATGACCGTATTGAATGGCGATGGTGCCATCTGGGCGATCTAGAACGTTAACAACTTGATGTACAAGTCGTTGATTTTCTTCAGTTGGATCAATTAAATAGATAACTTTGTCGTATTGAAATGTCAGTGACTTTGATAATTTCCTTGGCTCTTGCCATGCAAAAATATCGTGTAATTCATCAGTCGATTCACGTAATGGCCGATGCATGTCTTTAGGATATTGAGCGGCTTTAGCAAAACGTTGGTTAAAATCAGTGATAAAGTCGGGGAGCCACGCATTAGCTTGTTCAATATTATCAATGTGTTGTAAACGCATTTCTTTGACTAAGCGATCTTGTAAGGTTTTGTTGGCACGCTCAACACGGCCTTTAGCTTGAGAGCTGTTTGCGCAAATCAATTCAATGTTTAAGTCATGCAATACACGACCAAACTGAGTGATGCGGTTGGTTTTTGCATCCCGTTTACTGACATGAAATACCGCATGCCGATCACTATAAAAAGCAGTGGGTTTGCCATGGTGTTCAACATATTCACGCGTGGCGACCATGTAATCAAACGCAGATTCTGTTTCACTAAACCGCAAGTTCATCAGTTTTCCGGTAGCATCATCAATGAAAACCAACAAACAACATTTGTCGCTGCGGCCTTCAAACCAATCATGATGTGAACCATCTATCTGAATTAACTCACCATAACAATCGCGACGATAACGAGGTTGATAAACGCAAGGCTTACGTTTGAAATGTGGTACCCAAAGGCCATCAGCGATCATCCATTGGCGTAAGGTTTCTAACCCAATTTTAATACCGTGTTGCTCAATCAGTTTTTCACGCGCCAATGTCGGCCCGAAGTCTGAGTAATATTCGTGGATGAGATGTAAACATTGAGAACGTATATCAGCATTAATTTTATTGCCTGGTGATTGTCCGCGCCGCTGATGAACCAAACCAACAGCACCGAGATCTCGATAGCGTGTTATTAATCGTTGAACCTGACGAACGCTAACATTAAGAAGCTGTGCAGCATCTTTACGTTTGATTCGCTTTTCACAAACATCACGAATTGTACCTAAGCGAAATATCTCTTTGTCATTCATGGTAACCAACATATTTTGTTTAACTCAAATTGATCAGCAGATACTGATCACTATAGAAAAACAGGACATTTTAGCTTTGCAGAAAAGAGACACTTTACCTTGGGACCTACAAGCTCAGTGCGCATTATGTACCTTATGTTAAATAGGATATCAAGTATTGATACTATCATACAGTTACACATAGCATATTGATTAATAATAGATAAACACACTCGCCCAAAATTTTGACTTGTGTATTTAACAGTATTCGCTATTTACCATAAAGTACATAATCAACACTTATTCTAAGTGGCTCCCTCTGACATTCTGTATTCGGTAACATGTGATTATTAAACGTCATTTAATGCTACTCGTTAGGATATGAAATTAAAGAATCTAAAGGTTTATTATTGCACCTGTATCTATCTTTAGCTGTATCAAGGTAATCTTGAGTTATAATTTCTGATGTAAACTCAGAAATCACTCCACAAATAGGACAAAAAAACTCTGTTGATATAGTTTTTTTAGGTAAATTAAAATGACAATTACAGCATCGATAGCCAATTCCACCACAACTATCAAAAATCACTGTATCAAAAATAATTAACTCTTCTATACGCTTTTCCCTTTTTTCTATAGAAATAGTCTTACGGCGTGCTAATAATTGTTGAGCTTGATATTTTTCTAATAATTCTTGAGACTCACGTTCTTTTTTCTCTTGTTCCAATTTTTTATTTACCATTATTGTTATTTTTTTTTGCTGTATGATTCTTTTTTTAAAGGAATCAATATCCTTATCTTTAATCTGAAAAACCAAGTTGTTATTAGATAAGATATCTTGATTAACCAAGTATTGAAGGTATTTAAAAACAACGACAAATGGAGAAATTATTTTATTATTTTCTTCCCTAGATAAATACCAAGCAAAACGAGACTTACTTTGAGATCCATTAGCGGCTGCTTTTTTCTTTGCTTGATATTGAGCAATATTTAAACGCGCCATATGGATATTTTGTTTTATATGATTGTTAATATATCTATTAATATCATAAACTTGTATGTTCACTCCTACCCCAATCCGATATAAAAAATCAATAATCAATGCTTGCCAATGTTCGCGACAACATTCGAATATCCAATCATTTTGGTATTCTACACCGATGAAGGCTTGATATTTATCTATTTCAACCCACTTTAAAAATGAAGGTGATATAGATTGTTTTTCTATTTCATAATTTTCAATCCAAGACTCGGTTATTGTGGATAACCATATTAATTCATCTTTTATTTCATTTCTGTATCGCTGTTTAGCTAATACTATATTTCTTAAACGTTCTTCCTCTTGTTTTTTTTCTAACATTTGTTTTTGTTTATATTTTTCTAATTTAATCTGGATTAAACGATTTTTATTTTCTGCTTCAATTCTTAATTGTGATAAAGCTATTTCAACTTTTTCCATTGCTTTAGGATGACAAATCCAATTAATGTTACTTGAGTCAAAAATCGCTTTTTTAATTTCAATATCAGAATACAACCGATCAGAGTTATGTAGGCTAGTTAAAACAATTTCAATAGCTGGTTTGTTAGATTTTTTGATCGCTATTATTTTATTTATATCATTTTTATGTGTTACTGTTATCTCAATAAATAATGATCGTTGCTTCAACAAACCAAGACTATCTATTCTATATTTATTCCATAAATACTCATTTTCAATAGTGTCAAAATATACTTCTGACTCATTAAAATGTATAAGCTGCCCAACTAAAACTGAACCATCAATAAGTATAATTTCAGGGCTATATGTGAATTTAGGAATAATAATTCGTTTTTCTAATTCAATAACCTGCTGGGCATATTGATGTAGGTAAGTCATTGCTTGATAATTGACACAGTCGGTTTCTATCAAATGGGCAAAATGATGACGTTTGTATTCTCCTCTATTTTTTGCCACTAATGGTTTATTGCAGCTAGGACATAAACAATTACATGATCGACCATTTGGTACATCATTTATATGGTAAATTACGTTATCTTTAAGTCCAAACGGTATAAGCATTTATTACACCTTAGAAAACTGAACACTATACAAGTCTCTTATCTTAAATAATAAAACATTACTTACTAAGAGAATAATAAATAGCCAATATTTTTGATTGAGATTATATTATCCTCATTCATGTTAAAAGCAAATAAATTAATTTTTATTACATATATTGATTGTTTTACTTAATAATTTAAACGCAAAAAATAACCCTGTTTCGAAAAACAGGGTTTAAATTTATTACAAACTTAATTCATCAGCTATTTTGCTTACTGTGGGTTAAGCCCTAGTTTTTGTAGCACTAGCTTAAAGTTGGCTTGACGCTCTTTAATGTTATGAACATCACCTGTCGAACATGTTGAATCAGGACAGCCACGGTTCACAATACCAGAAACATCATCAATAAATTCAGTTCCTGTCAGGCCACTATTTACATACTTTTTCAGTTCGTTGTAATAGTTCCAATCAGCATAGTCACCACCTTCATTTGAGTATGCCTGTACTGATGTTACCCAGTAGAATAAGCCTGCAATCCATTTGATCTCTTTATTCTTCTCAGAGCTACAGATTAAACCTGGGTTTGAACAGAAATCGAGATCGGAATATAACGGATTTACAGGTGGCGCTTCAACCGTTACACCATCAATGGTTTGACCAATTGTTGCAGGATCAACATGTGAACGGCCTAAATAATGGTTTAACGTACCAAAGTTTTGACGGCCTGTGGTTTGAATAACGCCACGTCCCCACCAACCACAGCCTTCAACACTTTCTTGACTGCTGCCATCCCATAAGAACGTACCGGCTTTTTGCCCAACGTAGATTTTACATTCATCACGTTCCCATACTTGCTTCGAAGTATCGATTTTATCAGGCACCGCATTACAGTGACCATTGTTAGTCCAGCGTCCCACATGACCATTAACCAGTAAGCCTTGCTCTTCTAATACTGCATCAGGGGCGGCAAATACAGGTGCTGGTGCGCCATACCATTTAGCATGGGTTAATGCGCTGACTTCCATTTTATTATCACGAGGACAAGAATACGCATAATCTAAGCCTGATACTGGATTAACACCGTAGTCTGCGTATTTTTGACCTAACTGACCACAACTCGCTGACATCGGATAATCGGCAGGTGCGCCATATTTAATTTCAGACCAGTTATTTTCATCACATGCGTTATAACGAATTGTCTCTTGCATACTTTGGGCTAAGAAAGCAGCAATGGCGACTTTAGCGTAAATGATATTGGTTGCATCATCTGCTTCATCAGTCAGTAACCAGAACTTATTACCCGCGACACCGATATTGTGCATCGCATTAAGACCATCGAGGAAGTCATTCCATTTATAAACGGTAGACGGTACCCACTGTGATTGTGGGGTTTCATAAAGGAAGGCTTCATTATCCATCACGTCTGCGGCATTGGTTAACGCGATATTCAGTGCTTCAATTCGGGTTAATGAGCCTTTTTCAAGTTCTTCACCGACGTAATATAGTGGCACTTTCGCGCCTTGGTAAGCTTCAATTTTACTGGTTAAATCTGCACTATCTTTATCAAATAAAATCGCAAATACGTTGCTTTGTGCTGCTTTACGAATTTGCTGATCACGCGTTGTTTTACCCATGAAGTAATTAGCCGCTTGCTCAGTTGGAATATTGGCAAGCATTGCAGGAATTTTTACATAATCAGTGATTTGTTTGACATATTCAAGTGCGTTGTGCCATTGATCACTTGATAATGCAGCGGTTGTTGTTGATTTGGTAAAGCTAATAAAGTCAGCTTTGGTTAATGACTCTGCTTTGTAAACATCGAGAGTATTTAATAGATCTGCGGTAGCACTTGATGCAGCATTCCATACTGATTGTCGACCAGAATGGGTATCAAACGCAAAATCACCAATGCTGAAAGACCAGCCAAAACTCGCTTCAGGAGCAAGTGTCGTTAAAATGAGGTTGTGAGCTTGAGCCCATCCTTTCAAATCATTACTGAGTGCATTGATTTTATCAATATCAATTTTACTCGCAGTTGTATCAACGGCTTTGAGTAATGCCTCTTTAACGGCAATAACGCCCAGCGACTGACCTTTATCTGGTGTTGCTTTATCAAGTACATCACTACTAATGATGACAGATGAACTTCCCGCTTGTGTCGCCACTTCAATGATAGAAACAAACTTAGCAGTTAACTTATTAACATCTGCTAATTCTTCAGTGGCGCTAGTTGCAACGGTTATTGTTGTTGGTGCTATTAATGATGGACTTGCAACAACAAAATCATTTGGCCACCCTGCCACTTCGAGGCGCACAGGATCCATTGGATTAGGTAATGAAAGTACAGCAGCAGTACCAGGATCAGATCCATCACAATTAAGATGCAGCTTCCATGAACTATCACTACCAGGAACAGATTGAGTCCAATAAACGGCAGAATAAGCAATATTTTTGTTAACCATTATATCGCCAGTACCAGCATGATCTCCTCGTGTCCATTCGGGATAAACATTGAACTCATCACACAAGCCAGCAGAAACAAAAGGCGCAACACTTGATATCTGACTAGTATCAGATGCACACACATAACCACTAAGCACAGTACTGAATATCGCTATTGTTATTTTATTTATTTTTCTCACAATTTAATTCCTTCTATATTTGTGCACTTAAAGAGATCAAAAATCTAATCTTAGTTGTTATTAGCTAAAAATATTATCCATTAACTATGAATATCGCACCTTCTGTAACAATGTTTTAATTACTTGATAACTTATTTATCATCACAAATTAAAAGCCGCAATATGCAATTAGTTAATATCAATGCAATATGATCGTTTGCTCAAAGAAAAAAACAGCAAGAAGAGAGTATGGATTTTATAAATGTGAGGTTGAGCTTAAATAATCAAAGCCGTGACTATCGATTGTAAACGCCCTTTTGATCAATTCTGAAGCAAATAACAGCACTCAGTTTTGTTTAACTGAGTGCTTTTTTTAAACCATCTTAGAAATTAATGGTTTGGGTTTGTGGCCCTTTATGAGCAAATTTCGCTTGCTCCATTGATACTGGTGTATGTAATGGCGGGTTATTTGAATAGCCAAAACGTTCGATAGGCATGCCATTGTTACCTATTGTTAAATTATAATCACCGTCGTTATCTTGAAATACAAGTACAGCATAATTCCCTAAGGGTAATGCAGCTATTGTGACTCCTTGTGCTAATTTTTGTGGCGAATAGGCATTTAAATGTACCGAGGGATATTGGGTTAAATCATCTTTTTCATCGTAAACCAACACTAATACTGACGTTTTGGGATCATTAATATTGGTAACTTTTATCGTTAGCGGGGAAACACCTTCTGCGCTGACAATATTACCAAGCATGATAAAACTCAACATTACACTAAAACCACTGATCCAATGTAATCGGCTTACCGTATGCGTATTTAGTTTTTCCGACAGTAATGCCGCTAACCATAATGTCGCAGCAATAGCGATGATGAGCAGTATGTAATAAGGCTCTAAACGAAGATTATGTAGTAGCGGCGCGCTTAAATAGACAATAACAACTTGCCAACTGAACACCCTTAATGAATGACGGCCAATATAACTTAATGCCTTAATATGGAGCGCGTTCGGATAGCGTTGAATGATCACTGCAATTAGATAAACCCAAACGGTGATGTTTAAGGTGCGTAACCAACCTAGTTCTGGTTTATCAGCATACGTAGACAATACCCAACGATGAATGCCAAAACTAGAGAATGCACCGTTGTGCGCGGCAAAGAGCCCTGTAGCAATGATGGTAGCTATAATCGTCAATGCAGGATGACGCCAACGTAATGTTTTATTTTGTAGCATATAGCCAAGTGCAGATCCGCTTACAAACAACAACTGCCAAGCAAAGAGATTAAAATAGCCAAATTGGATCGTAGAATCTGAAAATATGAATCTAAATAACGGGATCAATGTGGCTGTGTTAATGGCATGACTAAAAACCCACGCACCAATACTGACACTAATCACCAACCACCCTAGCCCTTTGCGGTATGCTACGACTAATAAAGGTAATAACAACATGAAGATAATATAAAGAGGAAGAATATCAAAATAGTTCGGCTGGTTAACCAGAGCAGCGCTTGCTATGAATGTTTTAATCGGTGCAGCTAAGACATTATTCGCACTCTGCTGAAGTATTGGCACCGCAGACGGTAACAAGTGTGACGCAATAAAAACCCACCCAAAAATAATCAATAAACACGCAATATGATAACGGTAGATACTGAATGCTCGATGCCATGCTTTGGTGATAGTCTGAGTATTGGTTAATGATTCTCGACTGTATATAGCCCCTGCAAGTAAACCTGAAATAAAGACAAAACACTCAGCGGCACCAAATTGCCCTAAAGGCTGTAAAGTCACTGTTTGAATGACTGAGTACCCACCGCTTATCCATATTAAGTGGTTAATTGTCATTAATAATAGTAATAAACCTCGAATGCTATCTAATGCAGCGATCCTTTTCATTGTTGTTACTCTGAATAATTGTATGGGCGTATTTTCATCAAAAAACATGCCTTTTTATATCTCTCATTACTATTTAATCTTAAGCTTGGATCAAACAAGTAATTTTGACTGCAATAACCTTAGAATTACACCTCCCGTTACAATAAAAAATCGTATCTTCAGCATTAAATTGGGTATATTGATAATTCAATCTGTATGGAGATAACAATGACAAATTCGCCTTTAGCTACAAAGAAAACCATTGGTTTAACCAGTGACAACATTGCGGGTGTTTCGCCGCAAATATTGCAGCATTTAATTGAATTTAGCGCTGGCGATGCAACACCATACGGTAACGATGAATTATCATTAGAACTTGATCGTAAAATGAGTGCATTGTTTGAAACCGATGTCGCAGTGGTTTTGGTTCCAACAGGTACTGCTGCTAATAGCTTATGTTTAGCTGCAATGTCTCCAGCTTGGGGGGCGGTACTTTGTCATCCAAATAGCCATATTAATAATGATGAATGTGGTGCGCCGGAATTTTTCAGTAACGGGGTTAAGCTACTAACGATTGATGGCGATGATTGTAAGATCGATCCCGAAAAATTAATCCAACGCGCCACATTAAAAATTGGTGATGTTCACACAGTGCAACCTGCTGTTGTTAGCGTGACGCAAGCAACTGAGACAGGCAGCGTTTATACTCTCGATGAACTGCGCGCAATTGGTGATGTATGTAAAAGCCATAACTTAAAATATCACATGGATGGCGCACGCTTTGCTAATGCGGTTGATGCGCTTGGTTGTACGCCGGCAGAAATGACGTGGAAAGCAGGTGTTGATGCCCTTTCCTTTGGTGCCACTAAAAATGGTGCTTTTGGTGTTGAAGTGATTGTCTTATTTGATACTGGCTTAAAGAATGAGATTGAATACCGCCGTAAACGTGCGGGTCACTTAATGTCTAAAATGCGTTTTCTGTCCACACAAATAGATGCTTATATCAGTAATGATTTGTGGCTGAACAATGCACAACACGCGAATGCGATGGCTACAAAATTACGCAATGGTATTGCAAGTATTGATGGTGTTGAACTACTCCACCCATCAAAAACCAATATTGTGTTTTGTAAAATGTCACCGATCACAATAGCAACCTTGCATGAGCATGGGTTTGAGTTCTTAGCCAATCGCTGGGGTGATGGTGTCGCACGTTTGGTCACCAATTTTGCAACTAAAGCAGAAGATATTGATGCCTTTATCGATGTATTAGCAGCTAGTGATAAGTAGTAAGTAGTAAGTAGTAAAAGAATAACGGCAATCACTTACCATGATTGTCGTTATTAATTGCAGTGATGTTATTGATATCGCGTTACTCTTTGCCTTGAATAATACGAGTAAGTTTAGGTGCAATAAGTAAAGTAAACACAGCAATAGCCGCAGTCACATACCCTATATCACCAAAGACTTCTGCATAGAGAACAAGCGTTTGATTAGCATCAACAACCCCTTTCGGCGCGGCGGTTAAACTTGCAATCCAACCTGCTAAAATAGCGGCTGTTGCCGAGGTTAAAAACCACATTCCCATCGCAAACCCCATCATTCGCTGTGGTACTAACTGTGCAATCATCGCCAGCCCTAAGCCTGAAACTAATAACTCTCCCACTGACTGCAATAGATAACTCACCACTAACCAATTTGAGTTGATGATCCCTTGGGTATTAGCAAAGCTCGTTGAGTACTTTAAGATCAAAAACGCGAGGCTACATAGCACCATCCCAAACGCAAACTTAAATGGCATCGCAAATCGTTCACCAAGTTTATTATAAAGAATGGCCAATAATGGACTGGCAACCATGATCCAAAATGGGTTTAACGCTTGAAATTGCTCGGGTTCAACTTTAAAGCCAAATAAATCATGACTGACATTATGAATGGCAAAGAAGTTAAGCGAAGTTGGCATTTGAAAATATAATGCAAAGAACACCACGCCCTGTAACATTAAGACAAAAGCAACAAACATCTTTGCCCTTTCAAGTCCTTTAGATTTAAACGCCTCTTTGAAATATACAAACACAATGATAATGCCAACCACCACTAAAATCGCATGCGCATAAAATAGATGTTGCAATAACACCGCACTTAGGAGACTCAATAGAATGGTTATAACCACAACCGTCGCATAGTAAAGTTTATTCACTGGCACCATGTCGGGTTTAGAGCCAACGTTCTTAACGATACGCCCCATTATCATAAAGTTAACCATGGTGATTAATAAGCCAATTGCACTCACACCAAAAGCCATCCCATACCCCATTTTCTCTGCTATCCAAGGGCTTAATAGCATTGAAAAGAATGATCCTAGATTGATCGCCATATAATACATGGTAAATGCACCATCAAGGCGAGGATCATTTTCTTCATAGACTTTAGCAAGTAAACTTGAAGGGTTAGCTTTAAATAAGCCATTACCCATGGTAATAAATCCCATTGCTATATAAAGCAGCTCTTTGCCGCCAAACTCACCTGCCGCTGAGATCCCTAATAGCGAATAACCAATCGTTAAAATGAATGCGCCAAGCGTAATAGTACGCTTAGTGCCAAGTATTTTATCCCCAACCCAACCACCAATTGCCACTGAACCAAAAATCAATGCTGAAAAAGCACCAAATAATGTAAACGACTCTGATTCAGACATACCGAGAATGTTAACAAGGTATACAGTGAGAATCGCCTGCATACCGTAGAAGCCAAACCGTTCCCAAAACTCTATCGAGAATATGAGATAAAACGGTTTAGGTTGCTTAAATACATTTACATCGGACATACAGTCTTCCTTAATCAGGCGCAATTGCTTTAATAGTAGTCGTTATATTTCAATATCGACTAATGAGACTTATTCAAAACTCAATGCAATCTCATATAACCAAATCCCCTTTCTGTAAATTCTATGTGCGAATACCATGCTGTTGAGATAGTTACTTTTTACTAAAATATGCTCGTTTTTCGAGTGCACATTAAAAATGTCCGTTTTAAAGTGTTTTTTGTCAAATAATCTAAATTAAGCTAACTGATGTAGCGATATAATATTTACCAAGAAAAGGAAGCACTTAAATAAACATTTAAAAGGTTATTAACACAATGAGGCAATGTAATTTATTGCCATCATTAAGAATAACTAAATAAGTAATTAAGAAGAATGAAATATATTTAACAGACTAAATTTATTAGTATTAAAATATAGTGAAAACAGGATTGATATATTACTTTTATATACTACATCTAATTGTTGTATTTCATTATTAATTTAGTCGGTATAAATTTCATTCTGCTAGTTCTCCAGACAAATAATCGAGTATATTATGCCTAAAAATAAAGAATTATTTCGTGACCTATTAAAGCAAGCTGATATTGAGATTAATGGCACTCGTCCATGGGATATTATTGTTAATGATGACAAACTTTTTGATAACATTCTATTAGATGGCACTATCGCTTTTGGCGAAGGTTATATGACACGCTTGTGGGATTGTGAACGTATTGATATCCTAATTAGTAAATTACTACGTAGTAATATAGAAGATAAACTATCAGGGATTGATAAAGTTAAGTTTGCAGCTAATTATGGTGTAACTAAACTAAAAAGCTTCATTAACCATCAAGCAGTGAACCGTGTAAAAGAAGATGTACCTTTCCACTACGATATCGGTAACGATTTATTTGTAAATATGCTTGATGAACGAATGGCATATACCTGTGCATACTGGAAAGATGCAAAAACACTGGATCAAGCTCAAGAACATAAAATGGATCTAATCTGTCGTAAATTAAATTTACAACCAGGCATGCGTTTACTTGATATCGGCTGTGGTTGGGCAAGTTTTATGAACTATGCAGCGGCTAAATATGGTGTAATCTGTGACGGTTTAACGCTATCAAAAGAGCAAATGGCATTAGGCCAAGAGATTGCAAATAAAAAGAAACTTCCCGTTAAAATCATTTTGCAAGACTATCGTGAATTTACGCCAGAACAACCTTATGACCGTGTAGTATCAATAGGTATGATTGAGCATGTAGGCCCATCTAATTATGATGAATATTTCAAATGTGCTAACAGCTTTTTAACGGATGAAGGTGTGTTTTTACTGCATACTATCGGTAGCCCAACGTCTAAAAATGGTACTGATCCATGGATTAATAAATATATTTTCCCAAATGGTGTTATTCCATCACTCTCACAATTAAGTGGCTCAGTTGAGAATCAATTTAATATTGAAGATGTACATAACTTTGGTCCTGATTATGATTTAACACTGATGGCATGGTGTGAAAAATTTGAAAAGAACTGGTTCAAAATATATAAAAATTATGATGCTACGTTCTATAGAATGTGGCGTTTCTACTTATTAAGCTGTGCCGGTGCATTCCGCTGTCGGGATATTAGCTTATGGCAAATAGCGTTAACTAAAATTGGTACAGATCTTCCAGTTAATGCTCGTGCTGCTTAATTTTTCGCTGACAGACTTTAGTCTTGAATATACCATCGCGTTTTTTATCACATCATAATGAACATGTGAGTTGGAGATAAATAAGGTCAACGTATTAATGTATTATCTTATTTATAAACATACGGATAGGCTATTCCCTATCCGTTTTTCATTACTACTTAATAATAGCTAAATAGTACTCATTCTTACAGATGAAAAACGATAAAATATGAGATAACTATAATTTGACTACGATTGTTAAGTCACCAGAGTCAAATAATGAAAATAAACTATCTCATGATTGTAGTATCTTCAGTGTTATTTCTAGGGTGTGGTGGTGATAGCGCCGATGACCCCAAAGAAATATCTGAACAACCTCAATCAGAACAACTCCCCGAACCTCAACCAGATCTAAAATTGAAAATTAACGATATTTCAAACGGTTACTATGAATCACTTTATGATGCTGGTGGCAAGGAACTAAAAATAGACAAAGATCAGGTTCTGTTAATGCAAGATACATTAATAAAGGAACTAAACACCAATTTAAGTGAGGAACAACAAGCACAGTTCAAAGAGCTAAAATCAGATTTTCTCGATGTAAAACAATCCTCTGATGTTGAAAAAGTGCTTTTCCAAAATGTATTGCTAGATGGCATGATCAGTAATCTAAAACCACAACTAAAAGATAAATATTTCCCCTCTTTTCGTTTATTTCGTCATCATACACATCGCCTATTCCCTATTCCTCGCTTAACTGATTACCAATGGATCCTTGATTTACTTAAACAACGATCGTTACTTGACCATTTAGTGTTAATTCCTCCACTAGAAACTGATGATTATATTAAAACGTGCCGTGAAAATAATGTGCCTATTCCACCCGCTTGGGGATCAGATCTATGGATTCACCAAGGAACCGCCACAATAGATTTTTTAGACAGTGATAGAACTGAAGTTTATGCCTATAAAAATCCCACTGTACCTGGTGCTTGTATGGCGTTACCTCGTTGGGTCGTCAACGACACAACAGGTGCTGAATATATCCAATTTCTTGGTATTATTTGTCAAAGTAAAACCACCGGTAAAGCCTGTTTTTGGGATAACATAAGTAATGAAACAGGAACAAGAATAACGGGCGGTGATGATTTAGCCTTTAATCTTACTGATATTCAGAATGGTAATACACTTGCAGAAGACTGTACTGATTGCCATAGAGGTAAAAATGTTTTCTTAATTCATCCAGGTACAGCTATTGATATCTCGGCAGATCACGATATAGATCCCAATGTACGCTATCAGCCAGTTTCTTCTCAGGGATGGACAAACCCTCCTGCTTATGCGGAACGTGGGGATGGTGCTTGTGCGGGTTGCCATGAAATTGGTGAACTGTCATTCAATTATTGCAATGTGCTATTGAAAAGTGCAGCGAATCAAACGATGCCAAGTAGTGCCGACCCTGCGAATTGGGTTGGTGATGGAACCTTCTATGGTACACATATTCAAGCAATGATCGAGGAACGTTGCCCAGAATAAAATTATAAAAATCAGGCAGTAACTTTAACGTTACTGCCTGATTATACTGTTCTATGATAATGAATCACTAAGATTCTGTTTTAGCAATCAACCGCCAGCTAATTTGACTGTATGGCCTTTCTTTTCAAGGTGCGCTTTGATTACATCGCGCTTATCACCTTGAATTTCAATTTTTCCATCTTTTACTGAACCACCACAGCCACACACTTTTTTTAACTCAGCGGCAATCAGTTTTAATTGGGTATCTTCTACATCAAGACCCGAAACAATACACACACCTTTGCCTTTACGACCTTTGGTTTCACGCTGAATACGAACAATACCATCACCTTGTGGGCGTACTGGTTGTACTTTTTCTTCTTTGATTCGACCAGTCTCAGTTGAGAAAACTAAACGATTATTATCACTCATTGTGCAATCTATCTCATTTGGTTGCTTGATTGTGTGAATAGCACTAGAAGTTAGCACATCAATCTTGCGAAATACTCATGAACCAATACTATCAATAAATGGTACTCTAACGGAACATCTTATGATTCGTAATGTGATTTTTGATTTTGGTGCAGTCCTATTTGAGTGGAATCCACTTCAAATTGTGAATAGTTTTACGGTGTCACAACCTGAACGCGATATCTTACTGCATGATGTCCTTCAACATTCTGATTGGTTGTCCCTTGATCGTGGAACGATGCTACTTGCCGAAGTGATCCCTAAATTTTCTGCGCGTACACAAATCCCTTCCCTGCGCATAGAAGAGTTTATCAATCATATTCAGCACAGCCTGACAAAAATACAACAAACTGAAGCTTTATTTTATCAATTAACTCAACAGCCCTATTCTCTTTATTATCTGACGAATATGTGTAGTGCTTTTTTTGATACGCTTTATGAAAAACATCATTTTATTTCATTTTTTGATGGTGGTTTAGTCTCAGGTAAAGAATTGGTGATGAAACCAGAACAAGAAATTTTCTTACGTCTGTGTGAGCGTTATCAATTAACCCCACAAGAAAGCCTTTTTATTGATGATAATTACGAAAATATCCAAATTGCATCAGGGCTAGGTTTTAACACTATTCAATTTAATCAAACCCAAAACTGTTTTCAGTCCATTGAAAAACAACTTTTTATGCATTAAATATCCTTTTTTTATAGTTTTTACATAAAATTGAACATAAAGATAATTACTAAGTCTATTATCTACATTGAAGGTTTAATAATATCAGGAGTTTATGTGAAAAGAGTTTTTATTTCTGCCATGTTTATTGTCGCTGCAACAGTATCAACAATGAGCTATGCGGCTAACGAATGTAGTGGGAAATACATTGTTGGTCCTGTTGAGACTATTCATATTAAAGATCTTAATATGGATTTTAAAGCACGTATCGATACGGGAGCTAACACAACGTCTATTAATGCTTATGATTTACATGTCATTGACGGCAATAATAAACCAGCAAATAGCAAACAAAGCTGGCATGAAAATCTAGGTAAAATGATTCGTTTCACGACAGCAAACGCTGAAGGAAAAGAAGAAACACATACTGGTAAAATAATTAAAATCAGTAAGATACGTAACGCTCAGGGTGTTGAACGCCGCTATGCTGTAGTCATGGATTTGATTTGGAACGGTAAAAGTCATGCTATTCCAGTTAATCTCCGCGATCGTAAAAAATTAGAATATAAATTGCTAATCGGTCGTAACTGGCTTGATGGTAAATATCTCGTTGATGTGTCCAAAAAAGATAATGATGATTAATAACACCATCAATTAATTATTGGAGGTAGTGCCTGTAACACATAGGCACTACTTTTTAATTTGTACTAATTTTATCTAGGTACTTTTTAATCGAAATCACATCACCTTTAAGCAATTGACCTCTTACAATGGCATACCATTCATTACCTTTACCACTATCATTTTTAAGTACAATACCGCGATAATGTTCAGTTGTTAAAAGTGATGGTATTGCATCAGCTTGTTGTATGGCATTAAACCTTTCTGGTGGCATAAAAGCTTTAGTATCACACCACCAATCCACACTTTTTTTAATATTGGTTAGCATCCCTTGAATAGATCGTCCATTAATGACAGTCTTCCAGTCAGACTTTAATCCAGTGCTATTTTCAATGATATAACCACGGTGAAAAAGGCGTTTTTTCATTGTCTATTCCCTTCCCTATTAAAGCGTTACATTCTTTAATAATCATTACCTTAACTGACTACATAATAATAACACTTACACAGCTAAGCCAGTTTTTTGTAATTATTCTTTCGTTTTTTGATGATCGTTGCTAGTATTCAACAATATAAAGTTATAGTGCATTAGGTGTTGTGATGGCAAAGAAAATCCCTGTTATTGAGAACGAAACGATTTGTGGCGCAAGCATTGCTGATTTTTCATCGGTTGCTGAAAACATTACTATTTGGCAACGATTAACCCACCAACAGTATGCTAAAAACACACTGGTCGCCTTTAAAAATGACTGGAATAGTTTTTTACTTTTTTGTGCTCAGCATAATAGCTCCCCGTTACCCGCCTCCGCGGAAATCGTGCATCGCTATATTGAAAAAATGGCCCTAACACGTAAACTAGCCAGCCTTAAACGTTACATTGTCACTATTGGTTTGGTTCATCGCTGTCATGCTCTACCTAATCCCTGTTTAAGCAATGAAATAAAACTTGCTATGCATAAGCAACGTCTTGATAAACATGATGATTACACCAATGCTTATGGCTTTCGTGATAACCACTTACATGAACTACTCGATTCATTTATGCGCTCAACCAAAGCAAAAGATGTACGTGACATGGCGATTTGGGCGATGACCTTTGAAGCAATGCTAAAACGTTCTGAAGTAACAGCATTAACGATCAATGATGTTGAAGTCACAGCAGATGGGTTAATTACCCTTTCGGTCAATGATAATTTAATCGCATTAAGTGATGTCGCTTCTGATGCGGTAAATCGATGGTTAACCTTAGCGATGATCGATAGCGGGTTTGTTTTTCGCCGTATAGATAGACATAACAATATCGGTGATAACCCTCTCGATCACTCTTCTATCTACCGTATTTTCAGACGCGCAAGCCAAGAACTTGAACTCCCAACAGATGTGATTTTTTCAGGACAATCCCCACGAGTAGGTGCTAGCCAAGATTTAGCCGATGCTGGGCTTTCTATTCACCAAATCCAACATCAAGGTCGCTGGCGCAGCCCTGCTATGCCTGCACAATATGTTGGTCAACGCGCTAAACGTGATAACACATTAAAGAAATTCGCTGAAAAAAATAGCAACAATAAATAATATCAATTCCATTAATTAAGTGGTCATCTTTCAAAAGCATTAGACTCCCTATTGCCCTCGCGGGTATTCACGGTAGGAAATGACGAAAGAGGACATTGAATTAAGTCAGAAACTGATTGGGATTGATATAAAAAGAAGAGATCTAAAAAAGCCAACCTATAACGGTTGGCTTTATAATAACTGTCTTAATCAGGTTTATTTCACTGCGTTTTTAATCGCAAGTTCAATAAAGTCAGTAAAACTATGGCCATAGTTCTCTAACATTTTAGGGAACATTGAAATTGGCGTCATTCCAGGGAAGGTATTGATTTCATTTAATAAGATCTCGTTATCTTCACTCAAGAAGAAATCAATTCGAGATAAGTCTTTAAGCTTCATTTGTTCAAACGCTTTACGTGCATAATGTTGAATTGCTTCAACTTGCTCTGGCGTTAAATTACGGGCTTCAACTTGAGTTGTTGATAAACTATCAGTGCTGTATTTTTCTTCGTAGCTATAAAACTTATCATCAGGACACGATACTTCACCGGGTTTGGTAATAATAAGTTGATCACCAAATTGATAAGCAGCGACTTCAAGCTCACGCGGCTTAATGGTTTTTTCAATTAACACTTGGTTTGAATAACCAAACGCATTGTTAACAGCAACACGTAATTGCTCTGTATCGACCACACTGTAACAGCCAACAGAAGAACCTTGGCATGCTGCTTTAACGAACACCTTACCCCATTGGTTTAATGCTGTTTGGGCTTGTTGGTGAGCGTCTTCATTGTTCTCACTCAGGAAAACATACGGCGTATTTGGGATATTTAATGCATCAAACCATAACTTGGTGGTGATTTTGTTAAAACAATTTGTGCTCGCTTCAGCACCACAGCCCAAATAAGGCAAACCCGCTAAATCAAACAATGATTGCAAATCGCCAGTTTCACCAGGAAAACCATGCACACAAGGGATCACGTAATCAATCGTGATAGATTGCTCACCGACAGCAGATAATGTTTTATCTAAGTTCAATTCACAAGAATGTTGGTTTGCATTTAACCAACCTTCATTTTTAGTCATTTCTACACGTGTATAGCTAACGCCATCAATCGCTTTTAATTGCTGTTCAATAAAATTTGCTGACACAAGAGAAACTTCATGCTCAGCGCTACCGCCACCGCATAATAATAAAACATGGATAGAACTCATTATTGTTCCTTAATTATACCAATCACAATACAATGCGGTTCACAAAGACCTTGGAGACTACCAAGGCCAAAATAGCAAGGCATTCACTGCTGAATATAGTAATCAAAAAAGTAATGTGAATGTACCCTCAACCTCATCATATCGTGATTTATTTTCAAATCAGGCGAAGTTTATGCTGTAGATGGTGATTTAATCACCGCTTATATGCTGCCAGCTACTGAATTATTGTAACTGCTTCAATTGTGGTGAGCCTGTATGCTCAATATCATAGAAGTTACGTACAAATGCACCGTTTTGTTGCACAGCTTGAGGCAATAACGCTAACGCTGATTTGGCTTGATCGTAATCAGCATAATGACCCACTAATAATGTGTAAGCTTGACTACCATTAAGCATTTTTTTATTGACCCACGCCGGTTGTTGGCTCTCTAATGTCGATAACAACGTGACTAATGATTGCTCATCTCTTGATGCCGTTATCTGAAGGCTATAACCATGCATGTCTACTGTTTTGTAGCTGTCATCGATTGTTTGCGAAGTGTCGTCTTCTACTGTAGGCGTTTCAGCTACAGGTACGACTTCTGACACAGCCTCAGGTGTCGGCTCTGTTATCTCAGCGCTATTAACCACAGCTTCGGCTGTAACAGCTTGAGGCTCAACCGCTTGAGGTTCAGTAACAGCTGGCTCTGTGGTTTCAGCTGGGACACTAGCTGGAGCACTAGCTGCTGTATTAGTTACAGTATTCGCTTCAGTGCTGGTTGCTGCGACTTCTGATACAGCCTTTGGTGTCGGCTCTGTTATCTCAGCGCTATTAACCGCGGCCTCGGCTGTAACTGCTTGAGGCTCAACCGCTTGAGGTTCAGTAACAGCTGACTCTGTGGTTTCAGCTGGGACACTAGCTGCTGTATTAGTTACAGTATTCGCTTCAGTGCTGGTTGCTGCGACTTCTGACACTGCCTCAGGTGTCGGCTCTGTTATCTCAGCGCTATTAACCGCGGCTTCGGCTGTAACAGCTTGAGGCTCAACCGCTTGAGATTCAGTAACAGCTGGCTCTGTGATTTCAGCTGCTGCACTAGCTGCTGTATTAGTTACAGTATTAGCTTCAGTGCTGATTGCTGCGGGTTCTGGTTCAGTGATCGCTTGCTCACTAACGGCGATTGAGTCACTCGATTCATAAAGGGGATCTGTTTTAACTGATGCGTCTAATTCAGCCACAATAGTAGGCTCAACAAATGTATCCGTTGCTTTTGTCGTATTAATAGTTTCAATCGGCACTTGTAATGGTGTTTTAGGTGGCATCAATTGCGCACACCCCACTAAGCTGGATAGCAGGCTTAATGCGATAATTTTTTTCATTCTATTTCCTCTTATTTACAGCCGAACTCATCATAAAAACAATTAAATGACAAATAGTTAGCAATAGTTTGCCGTAGCTTTTGATTACGATCAAACAGTTCATAACGATAGATCAACTGAAAGGTATTTATGTTACTCTGATCACAATAAATATTGTTTTGCTAACAATAATATGACTCTCATTCTTTTTCTGCACTACCTAGGAATTTCAATGGCTGATCCACACATTAAATGCGAACTGGATATTCTGGATAAACTAACGGTTATCTTATATCGCTCTGCATTCACTCTCGCTGCTATTATCATGGCAGTTATTGGCAGTGAAACCAATGCTGCAACCCCTTTTCTTGTTATGGTTGCTCTATTAGCATCAACAACAGTCCATATTTATGACAAACGTTTTCGTTGGTTAATTCAAGGGGCTGGATTATTTGCTGCTATTTGGTTTATGGCTGGATTATGGCAACCATTAGCGTTAGGGGCGGCTTTATTTGTCTTTAGTGCACTTTCAATAAAAGAATACTTTTGTTTCAAAGTAAAAGCATTATTACTGACTCCGATTGTTTTAGCGGGATTTTGGTTCTGTATGATCTTTAATGTACTAAATATTGCAATTGGGTTTGCTGTGGCAGGTGCAGCACTACTTGCATTTGCTGCCTTTAGTAAATGGCGTATGCCTTTGCATTTTGATATCGGTGATAAAAGCCGCTACCAAGTGTAATTAACTTATTATTATCTAAGCCACCAGCTTATGATCCACCAGCAAAAAAGAGATCAGATGATCTCTTTTTTTTATTATTTAGCTGAGTGTTTTTGTTTACGTAAGAATTTTTGTTTATACATCGCTTCATCAGCTTGATTCAAAGCACTCGCTATATTTTCTTCTACTTTAACGATGCCATAAGAAAAGCTAAGATGTTGCTGTTTAGCTAAAAAATAGGCTTCAATATTACAACGAATAACTTCAATCCGTTGCTGTACAGCATGATATAAAGAACTATCCAGTAATAATATAAACTCATCGCCACCAAATCGTACTATAGCATCATGTTCTCGCAGCATACTCTTAACTGTTTGTGCAAAATCACGTAAAACCTCATCGCCTTTATTATGCCCATATATATCATTAATTAATTTAAAACCGTCTAAATCAATAAAGACTAATGTTTGATAAGCGCAAGCATAAGTCGATTCTAGATAACTTTTTTGATAACAGCCCGTCAAATCATCAATAATGATACTATCATTTGCTTCATAAACACTACAAATGATAAATGCTTGATTAAAATGGGTTATCTTCTGTCTATAGGTATGAAAAAATTGCTTACCATTTTCAGTTTCTACGGTTTCATTTGATACAATAAAACAAGTTTCACTATTGAGTAATTCTTTATCTAATTTAATACAAGTTCGATAATCAGGAAATAATTCACACGCTTGTTCTGCTGTATAATCAACAAGATCAACGCCTAAATAATCAATATGTTTATCGTTATTATAAATAGCATTACCATCACAATCACGAATAATAACGAGTGCATCACACGTACTTATTAATGATGAAACCAATAAAAAATGGGGACTACTTTTACGTTCAAGTAATTCGTTATAGTTTTTATTAATTCGACGTTGTTCATTATAAACATCAAAAAAATCAGGACTAATACCAATAATATTATATTTATCAATCTTAATTAGATTATTAATCGCTATTTTAATCGCTTTAGGATTAGGCGCTCGATTCATTTCATAAATAGCTTGATCTAGTAAATTACAGAATGTTTGTAAATCTTGTTTCTGGCTATCTATCGTCAACTTTGTTGGTTTTATTTGGTCAAAATTAATCGGTTTAGAAAAATAAAAACCTTGATAAATCATACAACCAAATTGTTTGAGTAAATTTAATTGCTCAAATGTTTCCACACCTTCGACAATAACCTTTTTACCCAGTACATTCGCTATTTTTTCATAAGTCGTCTTTACTAATGAATAAGCAATATAACTTTGATCAATATTCTTAATGATTTTTCTATCTAACTTAATATAGTCAACATCAAGATGCAGAAATAATTCACTATTAGCATAACCTTTGCCATAATCATCCAATGCAAACTCTATATCTAAAGCTTTCAATGTCTTAATTGCGGTTTGTAGACGAGAAAAATCATCACTTGCATCATGTCGAGTAAGCTCTAAAATGATATTTTTTTCATGTTTAAATATGTTTGCACATGCTTGAACAAAATGATCATCAAGCAAACTAGCCATAGAAATATTAATCGATACTTGTATCTTTTCCGCATTAGCTAAACATGCACGTTTATTAATGACAGATTCAATAATAGACAAATCAAATGTCACATGATCATCTATTGTCTCAATAAAACTTTCAATATCAGATGTAGGAGTTCTTAATAACGCTTCATAGGAAGATATTTCGCCATTATAATATCGAGGTTGAAATTGGAAATGTAAGTCAGATAGCATTAGATTATTCTTTTTTATAATTTTTTTGGAGAATAATCGAAAATGTCATTAATCCCTAATAGAATTTATCTCTTATTATTAAATTATTACATTTAATCCTAATTGGAATTAAACATTTACAATTAATTATTCCCCTTAAGAATAAACAAATGAATGCTGACCGAATGTTTAAAAGTCCTATTTAAGCTTCCTTTTTTATAAAGGTCACACTTTCCTGATAAATAAAACGTCTTTCCAATATTTAACGATAAAGTATGAGTAAGACGATTAAGGGATTAGTTTATGAATAAGATTTCGGCTTTTTTAAAACCAACCAGTATTGCAGTTATTGGCGCTTCAAATAATCCACAGCGAGTTGGCTATATTGTGATTCGGAATCTGCTCTCTGGCTGTTTTAATGGCCCTATCATCCCTGTGACACCTAAGTATGCCGCGGTAGCTGGGATCCTGGCTTATCGCAGTATAGAAGCAATGCCAATTACCCCTGATATTGCGATTGTTTGTACCCGTGCAGCGCTTAACCCTGACATTATTACTCTACTAGGAGAAAAAGGCGTTAAAGCGGTGATTGTTATTGCCGCAGGGATGATGGCAGCGACGAAGAATAAATACGTAAACTATCAACAACAAATGTTAGCTAATGCTCAACGTTATAATATGCGTATTGTCGGCCCTAATAGTATGGGCATTATTCTGCCTTGGCTTAACCTTAATGCGTCAGTGTCTCCTATCCCTGCCAACAAAGGGAATATCGCTTTTATTTCACAATCAACGGCAGTGTGTACCACGATTTTAGATTGGGCTAAACATAAGCAAATAGGTTTCTCTACGTTTATCTCTTTAGGGGATGCGTGTGATATTAACTTTGCAGAGCTACTTGATTTTTTAAGCCAAGATACAAAAACAGATGCGATTTTGCTGTATATAGACAGTATTAAAGATGCTCGACAATTTATGTCGGCAGCCCGTGCAGCTGCGCGTAATCGACGTATATTAGTTTTAAAAAGTGGTCGCACATCAGCAGGACGCTCAGCGGCATTATTACAAAGCCAAAATGAAAACGGACTTGATGAAGTTTACGATGCCGCGATTCGTCGTTCAGGGATGTTACGCGTTCATACAACTCATGACTTATTTGCTGCGGTTGAAACATTAGCGTATTCGGTTCCCTTACGTGGCGAACGGTTGGTTATTCTTACCAATGGTGGTGGACCTGCGATTATGGCGGTCGATGCATTGGCTGATCGCGGAGGTAAATTAGCAGCATTAAGCCCAGAAACTATTGCAAGATTATCTCACGTCTTACCCGCTTATTGGACGCAAACTAACCCTATCGATATTATGGGGGATGCCAGTACTGACTGTTATCAGCAAGTGATTAATATCTTACTCGATAGCGATGACTTTGATGCACTGCTTATCATGCACAGTCCTTCTGCTCTCACCAATAGTACTCACACAGCCAAGATAGTCGTTGATACTCTCCACCAGCATTCACGGAGTCAACGGTTTAATATTCTAACCAATTGGTCAGGCGAAAATGAAGCGGCGGATGCTAGAACTATTTTTACACAAGCGCGTTTGCCTACCTACCGTACCCCTGAAAGTGCAATCTCGGCTTTCATGCATTTAGTCGAATACCGCCGTAACCAACGCCAATTAATGGAAATGCCACAATCTATCGGTGAAATTGCCGCCGATCATCAGTATGTGCGCCATGAAATACAGCGGTTACTCCAACAAAAAATTTATCATCTTGAAACACATGAGATACGCCCCATTCTTGAAAGCTATGGTTTTACGACTCTCCCTACATGGATTGCTTCTGATGCGGCTGAAGCGGTGCATATTGCAGAACAAATAGGTTATCCCGTTGCAGTGAAGTTACGCTCGCCTGATATTCGTCATAAATCTGATATTCATGGTGTAGTGTTATACCTGCGCGATGCTAATGAAGTAGCGAATGCGGCTGATGCTATTCTGTCACGTGTCGCCTTGCACTATCCTAGCGCGCATATTGACGGGTTATTGATCCAACGTATGGCTGATCGCTCAGGTGCACAAGAATTGCGTATTGGCGTACATAGCGATCCAATATTTGGCCCAGTGATCATGCTGGGTGAAGAGACGATCCACTGGGATATTAACCATGATGCGGTCGCAGCGTTACCTCCATTAAATATGGCATTAGCCCGTTATATGGTGATCAATGCTTTAAAGCGTCAAAAAATCAAACAACGAAGTAGCTTAGATAAGATATCCATTCCTGCTTTATGCCAATTATTAGTCACTATTTCACAAATGATTATTGATTGCCCTGAAATTAGCACCTTTGATATTCACCCGTTACTTATCTCAGGAAATGAACTGACGATCATTGATGCCTCGATGGATATTGCCAGCTTTAACGGTAATATTCAGCAACGATTAGCGATACGCCCTTACCCTAAAGAATATGAACAACAGTGCCAGCTCAAAGACGGTAAACAAATATTGCTTCGTCCCATTCTGCCTGAAGATGAACCGGCTCATAAAACCTTTATCAGCCAAGTGTCTGAAGACGACTTATATAAACGTTTCTTCTCTGAGATCGGTGAATTAAACCATGAGGCACTAGCAAAGTTTACCCAAATAGATTACGACCGTGAAATGGCCTTTGTTGCTGTCGATAAGGAAATGATCATCGGAGTAGCACGTGCCTTATCAGATTCTGATAATAAAGAGGCTGAATTTGCGATTTTAGTCCGTTCAGACATGAAAGGAATCGGGTTAGGCGGTATTTTGATGACTAAGTTGATTGATTACGCCAAACAACGTGGATTATATACGCTAACAGGTATGACAATGCCAAGTAATCGCGGCATGATCACCTTAGCGCAAAAGATGGGGTTTGAGATTGATGTTCAATTGGCTGATGGCGTCGTTGATATGATCTTACGGCTAAAATAACCACCAATATAAAACAATACGCACTGCACTATTGATAGTTATTAATAGTGCGTTTTAATGCTTTTACAGCGTTACATTTTGCCTCATCCGCTATAATTATCACTTATGACACATCTATAGCAATAATGAGGTGGTAACGTGAATAGGCATGATCTCACTTTTACTCAAACGACGGATACACTATCTTCACGTTTAATCTCTCTCGCTGTATCGCCTTTTGTTATGCTTCTATATGGCTTGCTGGCGCTAACAATGTCTCATTTAAGTCATGCCGGCACAGAACAACCTACAGGGGGACAATATGGATTAGCGTTAGATCCTGTTGCTACCGTGAATTTTGTTTTTATTACACCAGCTAACCCACAACAGCAGCAAGCCAAAGATATTGTTCAACACTCTTCTATTCTGGCAACCATTAAACACCTCAGCCAAACCCGTTATATTTTTGCGCCGAGTGTAGACATTGTTTTTGGGAGTGCAAAAGGGCCTAATTATGACTCGACTCAACATCAAATTCAGATCCCTTATCAATATATCACTCAACTACTACAGCATATTCGTGATACCGACCTTTATCCGACTCAACAGCAACGTTATCAGGCAACCACTGACGCGCTACTCGTTACGTTACTGCATGAAATAGGTCATGCGTTTATTCTTGACCGCGCTATTCCCGTATTAGGTAACACTGAGAATACCGTGGATAATTTTGTCACGATCCTCTTGCTTAATGATGTCGAACGCGGTGATGAAATTGCAATTAACTCAGGGCAATTCTTCAGTACTCGTGAACTTAGCCACTCTACATTGAGCGCTAACCCTTTTATTCAACAACATGGGCTAAACCAACAACGTTATCAGCATATTTTATGTTTAGTCTATGGCAGTAATCCTGCCCGTTATCAACGTTTATTCGATTCATTATCCTTAGCACAACGTCAGCAACAACAGCGTCAATGCAAAGCTACATTTTCAACAACGCACCAAAGCTGGCTTTATTATTTAGATAACAATAGTGAATATTAATTCAAAATTAAATATGTAACCCCGTATATTTTCTAACAACGAGCATATTTAATCATTTTTAAATTTACTCTTATGACATTATTTTCATCGACAACACTGCACCATGATGAAATTAGTTATATGTTTAACTATGCAGCTGATAGTTAATATTCAAGCTTGCTGGTTATTTCTATTGGATCATCATTTTATAAATAGGTGAACTATCGCAGTGAAATCTTGCCCGCCAAATTCTGAGCCATCACAAGCAGGTTCTCAGTCGTCGCGGTTGCGTACACGCACCAAAGTTGGTTTGTCACTATTGGTGATCATACTGCTTATACCGATGCTTGGTTTTATCTGGCTCAATTTCAATGGCATCACAATGACCGCGTTTAAAGGACTTCATTATGATGAGGGTAATATACGTGCCAAGCTAATTTCTTTACGGGTTTTTAATTACAATGTCACTTTACATGATCTCTCTTTGCAGCATCGTATAGATCCTAATAACCCTATCGATGAGGGGCACTATCAGCTTTTTGCTAAAAAATATGAGATTGAGCTTTCTCCTACTGCGACAGCACTATTAAAAAACCAAGGGATTTACCTACGTTATATTCACTTTTTTGATGCCACGTTTAAATTTGTTGATTTCTCATCTCCCCTCGCCATTAATGCCCACGCCCGTAAAGTAACAGCCTCTGCAGCGCACAGTGATGGTAAAGAGCCTGCCGCGACACAAATTTTAGAGCACGTTGATGTGACTATCAGCAGTAGCCCTCACCTGGTGATCTCTGGTCATTCAAATAAAGGACGGTTAAATCTGTTCATCCCGTATTATCAACCTTCTCCTCATTACCCATTACGATTCAGCGATAGTCAGTTCTCTATTGCTTGGCAAGAAGATCAAACCCCAGTTTCCGTTACAGTTGCATCACTCCATCCAGAATGGGAAACCCTTAATAACACCTTACCTGAACAAATTATCTCTCAATTATCATTAACATTTGATCTCAATCGTAGTTTGCCAACGATGAAGTTAATCGCTAAAACAGTAAAACTGGAGCAACCTAAATATCTTCCTGAATTTGTCAATCGTACTGATATCGACAGCAAAGGCTTTCATCTTGGGCAAACTATTGCGAACCTTGCACGTTTACCGCTGAATAAATTTAAAATAAAGTCATTTACTTATGGGGATTTATTAATTGATGCCAAAATTATTTTAGAAACTCCGCTAACATCAACATCATTACCAGTATCAAATTCACCCGCCGCGAATACCATAACTACTGTAATAAAAGCAGAGCAGCAGAAAAAAGAGGCAGAAAAATCACAAAAGACACAACAACATAAGCAGAAAGAGCAAGCACGAAAAAAAATGGCACAACAAGCAAAAGAGTTAAATATTACGGCTGAAAATAAAACTAAAGCCCATTTTATTGTGCGAGGAAAAGCCTTAGCCCCAGATCCATACCAGCTTGATGTTAATATCTATCATTTGTCAAAAACAGATGCGCGTGTACATACCATCATGACCCGCAGTGATGGTAATAACCTTAACTGTGATGCCAAAATAATTTTCAAACAGCCGTTACCACAATATTTAAATTGCAATGCCAACTTTAAAAATACCAAAGAATTTACTGACCGCTTAGGGTTAGATGATGTGCCTGATGCCCAAATAAATGGCCCCTTACGCTTTTATGCTAAACAAGTTGCTAATCGCTTATCAAAGACACCTCAACCGATGGTGATTAATAATAAAATTGTTGATGCGCATTATCTTTTTGGTATTGAATTACCGTCATCGTTTACCATTGAACTTAATAAATACGCTTTTACTGCACCATTCTTACACGCTAAACAACAACATCCCCGTCGAAATAATGACTCGAAACATGTCGCTAAGATTCAAATGAACAGTGACGGCAAAATAAACTTCACGGCCAGTTATCAAAATAAGTTATTTCGCGTTGCGTTAAGTGATAAGAACGAGACCATTAATTTTAAAAATACCAAAACAAAGTTTGAATTAGATTTCTTTATTGATGATCTCAATTGCCTATATCCCAACTTACAATGCCATATTGACGCTAATATCAATGCCAGCATTAAGACCTTAGAGCCCATTATTAATAGTAAAATTGATAACGTTCTTTTTAGCTCCAAAGTAAAAGCGACATGGGCTAATAATTATTTGATCTCGCAACTTCAGCAAACGCGCTTTCAAATACAGAAGCTAGAATTAGAAGGGATTCCAACGTTAGCAAACAGTAACAGTCAACATGTTGATTTCAGCTTAAATCAATTGATTGGTCTGTTTGAAAAGAAAGAAGATCGGCTCGAATTATTGCTGTATCAGCCTAAAAACACACAAGCACAATTAAACACTCAATTAAATGCGCGCTATCAAGCAACGAAAGAAGCGTCATCAGCAGACTATAAAGCGCAGTTGAATATTGATGTCAGCAAGTTCTTATTACGCTATGAGCTGTTATTTAATTCTACCTCTGAAGCAGAAACAGAAGCAGAAACCGCTAACACAGCCACTGTAACAATACCGCCACCTAAAGCACTTCCACTCACACTCTCTAGTGATTTCAACCTTTCGATAGCTGCGGTTCAACGTAACCATAAACAATTACTGCCCGCCACCCATCTTCATGGTCATTTCCGTTTAGCAGATAATACCCTACAGCTTGAGACAATTGTAGCGAATAACCATAATGATATCTTAGCGCAAGTGGATGTTAATACTGATTTAAAAACCAATAAAACCAAGGTCAAATTACATCGTAAAACAATCACGTTTACTCGACAGAAAAGCTTAAAAAACCATTACTTCCCTGCGCTATCTTTACCGCTTGATCTTACGGGTGGCAGTATCACCACCAGCGCAACATTCACGATTAATGGTCATAATAAGTTAACTGGTACGACTAACATTACTAGCAACCAACTTTCTGGCAGTTACCGTGAGATTGATGTTACTCAGCTTAATAGCAGTCTTTATGCGACTTTCACGCCTAATGGTATCCGTACACTTCGTCCGATGGCTTTCTTTGCTCAACAACTAAAAGCTGGGATAACATTGACTAAGCCGAGCCTCATTATTGATGCGAACACACACACTAACCAATATATATTACATCGCGTGTCAGCCAATATCTTCGGTGGAAGTTTAACAACGCAGGGGATCCATATCACTGATTTACGCCACTCTCCCTTAATACCTATCACCGTTTTAGGGCTTGATATTAATCAGATAACAGATGTTATTGATCATGACGGCATAGAATTCACAGGGATCCTTGATGGCACTCTTCCTGTTACTATTATTAAAAGTAAGCCTGAGATTCAAGCCGCCATATTGCAATCTCGTCACCCCGGTGGCGTATTACGTTATCTTGATGGCTCAGTAATTGATGATAAAGTAAAAGCAGCGGGTCACCATAGTCCATTAATCGTCAGTGAAACCCTTAAAAATTATCATTACCGTACTTTAGCCATAAAATTTAACTATGCTAACAATGGGTTACTAACAGCACAGTCTCATTTCAAAGGCTATAATCCTGATTTTCAATATGGTCGCCCGATTAATATCAACTTAGTTGTTAAAGATAATATACTTGAATTAATGAAAACAATTAACATGATCAATGCTTCAAAAATCGAACAGGCAATCAGTACGCATTTTAATCGCCACTAACATTTAAAGGGATCATCATGAATAATATACAAAACATATTATCCCTCTCGAACATCTATCACATACAGATCATCATGATGGTATTTCTACTCAATGGATGTACACCTACGATACAGGTAGCAACATCTGATAAACCTATTGAAGTTAACCTTAACGTAAAAATTGAGCATGAGATTAGAATAAAGATCGATAAAGAAATAGAACCACTACTGGAGGATTTTGATGACCCTGCGATAGAAAAAAAGTAATGATCACACGTTAAATTATATTGAACCCTCATTTAAAAATATTTAACTAAAATAAATAGAATGATGTGCGTATAATTTGAGGCCTTATCCTCAAACCGACATCAACCATAAATGACTTTAAATCAAAAGATTAGAAACCTCAGGCCAACAGATATTGTCTTTATACTTGCCGCTATTATATGTTTAGCCCCTATTATTAGCTCACCGATTGCATTAATTCTTGGCTTTACTTTAGCCAGCTTTGGTTTAGTTCCTACTCAATTTAATCTTGCCGCTTTAACCAAAAAACTTTTGTCATACTCCATTATTGGTTTAGGGTTTGGAATTAATTTAAATGAAGCGATTGAAGCCAGTCGCCAAGGGCTTGGACTGATTATATCTTCGATTTTCTTTACCTTATTTTTAGGTTGGGTCGCAACCCACGTTTTAAAATTGGATAAGAAAACCGGTCATTTAATTGCAGCAGGTACAGCGATTTGTGGTGGTAGTGCCATTGCCGCAGTATCACCCGCTATAAATGCACGCGATGATCAAACATCCTTGGCTTTAGCTACTGTGTTTGTACTTAATGCGGTGGCTTTATTTCTTTTCCCTGCAATCGGTCATTTATTAGAAATGAGCCAACATGCCTTTGGTACTTGGGCGGCGATTGCGATTCATGATACATCATCCGTTGTTGGTGCTGCGGGATCATATGGCGATGAAGCATTAAAAACCGCCACCACCTTAAAGCTCGCCCGTGCGCTGTGGATTATTCCTGTCGCTTTCGGTAGCGCATTAATGTTTAAAGGCGATAGTAAGAAAATTGGCATACCGTACTTTATCGTTTTTTATTGCCTCGCTATTTTAGTTGCTCACTTCGTGCCACAATTTCATTCAACCTATATTCTTATCTTTGATGCCTCAAAACGTTTATTAGTGGTGTGCTTATTTTTAATTGGCTCTGGTATCACCGTAAGTAAATTACGTAATGCAGGACACAAGCCATTATTATTAGGGGTGGTACTTTGGTTAGCGATTGGTGCTGCTTCATTAACCTATATCGAGTTATTTCTTTAATAAACTAAGATTGAACTCATAACATGCTTTTAAGCCAGATATAGTGTCTGGCTTTTTTGTATCCCTACTGTCACAAATCTTTCATTGCTACAGTTATTAATCCTCTTTGGTATGGTTTCCTTGATAAATTTAAGTATTTTCATCATTTAGTGCTATCAATATGTATAGTAGTTAGCAGTATTTTTGTTTTTTTAACACGGATGTAATCAATGAAAACTTCACAATTGAAACTGATGTCAGCTTTAATCTCGTCATTACTAGCGATGAATTGTCATGCAAAAGAACCAGCAGTGAGTGCAGACACTATTTATAGTGGCGGTAATATTATTACCATGAATGATGCTCAGCCGTCAGTTCAAGCCATTGCAATTAAAGATGGCAAAATCATTGGTGTCGGTAATACTGCTAAAATTAACGAAACATTTAAATCAAAAAATACCGAACTTATCAACTTGAACGGAAAAAGCTTATTACCCGGTTTTATTGATGCACACAGCCATTATTTCAACTCATTGCAAGTTGCTAACCAAGCTCAAGTTTATGCGCCACCATCAGGTACGGGTAAAGATGTTGACAGCATTCTTGCGGCTATTAAGCAATATGCTGACACAAATAAGATCCCTAAAGGTGAATTGATTATTGCTTACGGTTACGATGATACCGTCATGCCAAATGGTCGCTTACTTAACCGTGATGATATTGATAAGATTTTCCCTGATAACCCGGTTCGTATCGATCATGTCTCTATGCACGGTACGGTACTGAACAGCCTTGCTTTAAAAAAATACGGTTACAATGATAAAACTGTTACCCCAGCTGGTGGCGTTATCGTTCGAAAAGAAGGTACCAACGAACCTTTTGGTTTGATCATGGAAACTGCTTATCTGCCCGTTCTTGCCCAAGCAGAAGTGATGTCACCTGAACAAGAAATTGCAGCAACGAAAGCTGGACAACTATTATATGCTCAAAATGGGATTACAACTGCCCATGAAGGCGCAACCCATTTAAATCAGTTTGAAACTATTCAGCGGGCATCTGATGCCAATGCAAATATTATTGATGTTATCGTTTATCCTTTTATTACCGATGTTGATGCTATTTTAGCGAAGTACCCAATAGATCAATGGGGAAAATACAATAATCGTTTTAAAGTCGGTGGGATTAAAGTCACTATTGATGGTTCACCTCAAGGTCGTACAGCCCGATTTACAACCCCATATTTAACGGGCGGCCCAGCAGGAGAAAAACAGTGGATAGGTGAATTAACGTTCCCCCAAGACACAATTAATAAAATGGTAAAAAAAGTTTATGACTTAAATGTTCCTTTAAATTTACATGCAAATGGCGATGGTGCGATTGATGCATTTTTTGATGCTCATAAGTCGGCAGCTGAAGGCGATCTAAACAAAGATCGTGACATTACAATGATCCATGCGCAATTTGCACGTAAAGATCAGTTGAGTAAATTTATAGAATATAAGATCCGTCCTTCTTTCTATACCTTACATACCTATTATTTTGCAGACGCACACCTTAAAAACCGCGGTAAAAAGCAAACTGATTATATTAGCCCAATGCGTGATGCGATAGATATGGGTATTCGTCCAACCAATCATACTGACTTTGTGGTAGCGCCATTAGACCAAATGATGATGCTTTCATCGGCAGTTAATCGATTATCACGCAATAATGAAGTCATTGGTGAAGCGCAACAAATTACGCCACTTGAAGGCCTAAAGACCATGACACTTTGGGCAGCAGAGCAATATAACGAAGAAATGAACAAAGGCTCGCTTGAAGTAGGAAAACTGGCAGATCTGGTTATCCTCGACAACAATCCTTTAACCGTTGAACCCACAAAAATTAAAGATATAAAGATTGTCGAAACAATAAAAGAAGGTAATACCATTTACTCTGCGAAATAATTTATATTGTCTATCACAGCATTAGCGTTCAACTATCAACGCTAATGCTGATTTTTTTATCATAAAGACTATCGCTCACCATGACGCATGACGATAGTCTTTATGGTTGGTGTCTTTATAGTTGGTTATAATTGGTTATAGTGTAGAAAACGCAAACAAAAAAAAGCCCCCAACCTTCGATGTACATTCAAAAGGTATAGAGGCTTTTATATAATAAAATAATCGTGTTACGTGTTATTTAAACCAGGCTTATAAAACAAAGCTAGCAAAAATAAAACCAAAGATAATACTAAATACCATGCTTAATAAACCAGGGATCATAAAGCTGTGGTTAAAGATGTAACTACCAATTTTTGTGGTTCCTGTACGGTCGAAATCAATTGAAGCAATGATTGGACCATAGTTAGGAATAAAGAAGTAACCGTTAACCGCAACGAACGTTGCAATAATCACTTCAGGTGGTAGACCTAATGTAATACCAACCGGCACAAGCACTGCTGTTGTTGCACCTTGGCTATTAACCATTACTGATAACGCAAACAGAGCAAAAGCAAATGTCCATGGCGCAACTTCAACTAAGCCAGACACCGCATCTTTAACCATTTCACTGTGACCAGCAATAAAGGTATCACCTAACCATGCAATACCAAAGATAGCCACAATTGCACGCATACCTGCATGGAATACTGAACCTTGAGTGATCGCATTGCCATCTGGCTTACAGATCAAAATAATCAAAGCAGCAACAGCTAACATAACGATCTCAATCGTATGTGCCATTCCCATAGCAGAACCATTGAAGTTAGGGCGTAACGCGGGGAACGCACCCATGATAACAACAGCTAATGCACCAAATAAAAATAAGCCAACTGCTTTCTTTGCTCCCGGCTTAATAACGATTTCTTCTACTTTTACTTCTTGTTCCATTTCTTTACGGAAAGCAGGATCTTGCATACGACGTTGATATTCAGGATCGTCTTTTAGATCTTTACCCATTTTATTAACGACAACACACGCTAAGGCTAAACCACAGAAAGTACCTGGAATAGTAACCATTAACACGTCAGCTAATGTAATACCTTGTGGTTCTAAGAAAGCAACTAATGCCACAACCGCAGCAGCAATAGGACTTGCAACTATCGCGAACTGTGAAGCAATAACGGCCATACCTAATGGACGCTCAGGACGAATACCGCTACGACGACTTACTTCTGCAATAACAGGTAGCACTGAATAAGCAACATGGCCTGTACCCGCTAAGAAGGTAAACATATAAGTAACTAACGGCGCAATAAAGGTAATATGACGAGGATTTTTACGCAGAATATTTGACGCAATTTTAATTAGATATTCAAGACCACCTGCCGCTTGCATTGCTGCTGCTGCTGCAACAACTGCCATGATCATTAACATTACATCAATCGGTGGGCTAGTCGGTTGCAAACCAAAAACAAAACTTAGAATAGCAAGACCAATACCACCCATAACACCCAAACCAATACCGCCGATTCGAGCACCCACCAAGATACACACAAGTACAATCAAAAATTCTACAATAAACACATCAATACTCCCTAATAACAGCGCTTACATTACTGAATCATATCCAGTAAAAATTCGTGCTGATAATAAAGTTTATGTAGAAGCAATAATTAGCACTTAATCACACTTTATTAAAATTTATATCAATAAAAATATTAATATAAACAATTACCCATGATTATGTTACGTTTAGTTTTGTTTATTGTGATGACTTTGTTTTTACTTTGAATATTTATTCCTTAACAGATAATCTTATCCATTATAAGAATAAATATATTCTTAAGGTTCAATTTCCATTTTTACCGAAGGTTTTAATTCTTCATGAGAGATATTCTTTAGTTGCTGTCCCTTCATTTTTAGCCATAAAACGCCCACTAAAATAACAAATGCACTTAAGTCACATAATGCACTAGTCAGCCCTGTTGTGACCAATGACACTGCAACTAATAATATTGCAATAACTGCAGCTACTATCTGTCGTTGACGATCATTCACTTTCAGTAACCACGCTTTCATAAGCATTCCTTTTTAAATACAGTTGTTAGTAATATGTTAACCAATCATCTGTATTTTAAAAATACCATTTACCTCTATGAAAGAGTAAAAATGCATATAACGGCATTATCTCGTTAATTGTTCAAGGCAATATAACTTGATTCTCATTTAACATAGTTGACCTGAGCAAAAAACATACATCTGATCATTAAAGCGTAATTATCATGTCAATATTCTGCCGTTTTTAGCTACAATACACTCCAAGTATAAAGACATTTGTTAATAGTGATATTCAGGCCATAAAACTTATTGATACTGATACCACATTGATTAACAAATCATTAAATATTCTTCGGAGAAAACAATGACATCTCGTACGCTAAAGGCAGCAGTTGTCTTAGGTTTATTTGCATTATCTGGTTGTGCATCATCTAGCAGTCCTTGTGATACAGGTTACCTATTACCATCAAAACTTGATAATGAAAACCTTCAATGTCAGCAAGAGCCTGTAGCAACTGTTACACCAGACACAACAGTAACCAGCGAACCTGTTATTGATAGTGACTACATCGATAATAACGATGCTCATCTTGCTGATGAAGAATCAATGACGAACGACCAAGCATTTGGTGATATCAATCCTTCACACTTTACCGTTCAGATTTTGGCTCTCAGTGAAGAACGTAACCTACGTGGTTATCTTCAACCTATCACTGGCAATCAACCAATTTGGGTTAACTGGAAACATGCATTAGGCCGTAACTGGTATGCGGTTACTTACGGTAATTTCGCAACCCGTGAAGAAGCAAAGCAAGCAATTCAAACATTACCAGCAACGGTTCAAGCCCAAGGTCCATTTGTATTAAGCTTTGCTGCAGTTAAAGCGGATAAAGAAGGCCAAGTGTACCAATTGCGTTAATCGTACTGCGGTAGTGAATGTTACAGTGAAATGTAATATATAAAGCCTAAAATAATGAAAGGGGAATAGCATCAATGATGCTATTCCCCTTAAAATAGATTTACTTGTTATTTTATTGCTATTAACTAATTTTCTTTGTTAATGGTGCACCATCGACGGTTTGAATCAACCCGACTTCTGGCTTAGAGACCGCTTTCGTTGCTAATGTTGTCCCATCACAAATAACGGTCGCATTAATAGGGTTATCGGACTCTGCAATATTAATATGAAATTTATTCATCACACTGCTATTTAACCTTGTCGCTGGTAACCAATATTTTAATGTCTCACCATTTGCTAAATCGACATCAAGGTGACAACTTCTAGGCGTTATATACTCTTTATCATCAGCATAGGTATAGCCTCGAGAGCCATGGAATGTTGGATAAATATAGCTCTGCAACTTTTGTTCTGGATCGTAATATCCAAGAAGTGTTGACACGGGAACACCAAAGTGTGTTGCTTTCTTTGAGATTTCTGTGCTGAAACTATTATCTTCAACCCATATAGTACCATTTGAACGATACGTTAGATTATGCGGATTTGTAATTGTTTTACCATTTATATGGAAATTCGAAGCCCAAAGCGCATCATGATTTATACGTAGTATGCTACCAACGGGAACATTTTCCGCAGCAGGAAGTATAATATCACCCGTCCAATTCTGGTTTCCAGACACCACGTAAATAGCATTAATCGTTGCAAACTTTTTAGCAATAAAAGCAGCATCATCACTTTCTGCTTCTAATGTACTACCACCAATTGTCAACATATCTGCTATAGTGATCTTATAGCTAAATGGCTCCATTTTATGCGTGATTGAATTCCATTTTAAAGCACCTGTTGGTGATGACTCTGAAAACACCATATTTGCTTCTAAATTTCGTTGAATTTTTGCACTTGAATATGGGGTATACATTGTATAGCGGTTATCAGGGTACATACTTCCCCAACCACCGTACATAGCATCCTGGCCAAATCTATGCTTATGCCAAGGTTCGATACATTGTTTATTTTCATCACTTCCAAAACAGACAGGTTGATTCGATTGCCCTTGTTCAAAGTTCGGAACAAACAGATTCTTTTTACTGTCCCAGCCCCACGTTGAATCAACCTGATCTGCTGGATGTTGAATACTCAAAACTCCACCTTCAGAATGCCCAAGTCCAAGCGCATGCCCTGCTTCATGGCTCATTTCATTACCAACCGTACCAGTTAAGGTAACAATACCACCACCGCCAGAACCACCATGGTCTATATCACCATTATTATATTTACCGATAGAGGTATGTGCTGTCATCATTCGAGCTAAGTAGCTATCATGACCATTTTGTTCTGGTCCAGCTGAAGAATTAAAACCATAGTTAGCAGAGTCGATACCAATAGAGATCAATGACTTAGCAATATTACTACGCATACTCCCCGCTTGCCACCCACCGTCATCAGGTGCATGATCAGTATAAAGATCACCATTTGGCATCATAATTTCATCAAAATTCATGCCTTGGTATCGACTAACCACTAAACGACTTGTTGGTAATGTTTGATAGAATTCACGTGGTAACTCAGAGTCTTTAGCAAATTCAAAGCTATCATGACGTTGGGTTAGCATACCAATATCAATCGTATTCATATAAATAACGGTCGGTGCTCCGACATTAGTATCGCTAAATTGACCTTCATTATTATCATGATTAAAAGTCAGACGTAAGCCATAATATAACCATTCTGCAGGCATGGTTGTAGTCCAATAACCATGGCCGTAAGCTACCTTATTAATGCTACCTTCAACATCTGATTTCGTGTACCAAACACCGTTTACATTTATAAAATATAATGTTTGCCCATTACTGATTGTTACTGCGCTTCGTGCATTAACCGTTGAATTATAACCAGCGCTAGAAGATATAATCACAACCTTACCATTTAACGCTTTATCTGCCTTTAAGGTAATTGTGCCAGTCCAATAACCATCAGATAATTTTATTGATACTCCTTGAGTAGATTTCGCTATTTGTTCAGCAAGATAATCACCATTAGATCTTAACTGATTAGTATTAACTTGAGGTAATGAATCAAATGTTATCGTTGGATCAAATTTAACTTGGGCTCTAATTTTAGGGTCTATAACACCTGAAATTGGCGGCAATTTATAAGGGCGCTCTAGTGTTAATGTACCTAACTTATTACCATCAATATCATAACCTGTCATTGTTAATGGAATGGCTTCATCAAAATTAGGATCTTTGGGTTTTAGCATTACTAAGGTTTTACGCTCACCAATGAGGTGCTGATGAACATCACCATCAATATGCGATTTTGCTGGAATAACATGATTCTGAGCAAATAATAGTGACGCCTCTAAACTTCCACTTAAATCACTTGGGAAATTATTAGTATTAAACGCTTCTGGTGGAATATAGCCTACATCATCAAAATCAGCATTAATCTGACAGTTTGCCTGTACATCAGTAATGACATATTTATTATCGGTAAGGACACCATTACACCCTGTAATGCTTTTGACTTTATTTTTACCATCAAGACTAATGGTAAATGTCGCACTATCACCTGCAACTACTGTCATCTGAGTCGGTGTGATTTTTCCGCCACCTAAAACAACCGTCGTGATATCAAATTGACCTTGCTTGATATGAAGATTCAGCGTTGTACTACTTGATAATTTACTGTCTGTTGCTGTAACAGTAATAATAAAATCACCGGTTACATCAAGTTCTGGTGCGACTGTAATAACACCTGTTTTACTGTTAATATTTAACCATGTAGGAGCATTAACAACAGTATAAATTAGTGGGTCTTGATCTTCATCAGTTGCTATAACTTGAAGGTCTATCGCCTTGCCAGCAGTCATTGTTTGATCAGCAATTGGCGTTAATACTGGTGCTTTATTCGCATCTTCAATGACAAATTTAATGACAGATGTTGCTTGTTGCTCTCCATTTGACACCGTCACTGTAATTATCGACTCACCATCATCATCACGACCTGGCGTACCAGAAATAACACCGGTATTAGGATTTAAGTGTAACCAACTCGGTTGACCTGACATTGAATAACGAAGTTGTTTACCATTAGGATCTTTAGCGGCTATTTTTTTACTAAAAAGATGCCGAGTTTGAGCTGTCACTGATGATGGCATCAAGATCATTGGTGTTGGATTTACCACAACATCAATAATAACTGATGCAAAAGCTTTTGCTTTACCATCAGAAACTTGAATATTTAGTGGGTGTTTACCTAACACTGTTGGTTGACCTGAAATCAAACCGTTATTAGCATCAATTTTAGCCCAAGAAGGTGCATTAGTAAGACGATAAGTTAATCGATCGCCATCATTGTCCTTTGCCACTATTCCGACAGAAAAAGGAGTATTTACAATAATTGTCTGAGTCACAGGTGATTTAATAATAGGTACGTGATTACTATCACTAATAATTACATTAATTTGAACATGACTAGAAACATTACCATTAGAAGCCGTTACTGTAACAGAATAACGGCCATTATCATTTCTTGATGGTACACCTGATAATTTACCCGTTTGAGCATTAATCGTTAACCAATTAGGATTATTTGACAACGTATATGTAATTACAGTCCCTTGTTTATCAGATGCTGTAATCTGGCCATTAATAGGTTGGCCAGTCATACCGTTAATAATACCAGATGTATTAAAAATAGGTTTTTCTGGTTTTAAATCAATAATAGGATCTTTCGGTTTAGTACTCGGTGTTTCAGGATCCGGTATTTGAGATGTAAATTCGTTATCACTATCACCATCATGACAGCCAGAAAGAGTGAGCAAGATTAGCGACGACAATAATGTCTTTTTTAATATCATATTTAATTATTCTTATAGTTGATAAAACACGTTCCTTTAATAAAAAGGAACGTTGTTATTATTGTTATTGTTATTGTTATTGTTATTGTTATTGTTACTGTTATTTATTAATGTATGTCAGGCGTAAATACATTATGATTAAATAAGCTTGTTACGATATCTGTTGTAGAATGACCTAAATCATTATAACTTTGACTAATGTTTTCAATAGTCATTGACTTATCATTACCTTTAAAATCAATAGTTAATGAGTCATTTTCTATTGATGCTGATGTTATATTATTTAATATATTATCCATACTAGTATCATTATTAAGGAATTCTGATAAATCAATTCGATCATCTTTAGAAAAATCTTCTATTGTTGTAGAAAAGCTTTCATCTTGACCTGCTTTGGAAATTATAATTATATCATCACCTAAACCAGTATTTATTGTATCATTACCTTGTCCAGTATAAATAATATCATTACCTATTCCTGAATTAATTATATCATTACCTTCTTGTCCATTGACAATATCATCGCCACCACCACTGTAAATTAAATCATCACCAGTTCCAGCATTAATAATATCATTACCATAAAAATCTTGATCTCCTCCGGTAAGCTGATCAATATTATCCTTTACATAATCATAAAATTCAGTGCTCGTTTTTGTTATTTCATGTCCAAGCTTTTGTGACGCTGCATCAATAATTAATCCAATAATATTATTATGATTATCAACAGGATGATCTATTTGAGTGTCTAACCAATCATAATCAATAATATCTGAAATTATAATATCATTACCGTCACCACTATTAACCGTATCATTACCTGCAGTGATTTTATCTGCCTCAGCTAAGAAAATATCATTTAAATCACTAAGGTTAACCACTTTAATGAAGTGGCTATCTCCAGTATTATTTGCTTTATAATCTTCACCTAAGGAAGCAATATTTTGTAAAATATCACCAGTATAATCAGTAGAAACACCAACAGTCACAATTTGTGGATGTGTATTTTTTAAATGCTGCTCTCCAACTTCAGCAATAATTTTATTCAAATTTAATGGGTCATAGCGATCAGCATCACTAATAAAAAACATGGCATTTTTGCTACCTTCTTTGAAACCGCTAAGCGCATCAATTAATGGTTGTTCAAAATTATTCTCACCTGAAAAATCAATCTTATCTAATACATCTTTGACTGTTTGATGTTCGCTATTTAGAAATGTTTTTTCTTTATCGTCCCATAAAAAATTAGCATTTATTTTAATTTCAGTAGCAAATGCAATTAAATTAATCCCATCGTCGCCTAAGTGTCTTTCTGGATGCAGAATTTGATCAGTGATCATTTCATTAACTAATGTTTCAATCGCTTCTTTTGCATAAAAAGCACGATCTGGCATATTAGTAAAATCAAGAGGTTTTACATCACCACCATCCACAGAGTAAGTAATATTTTTAGCGAATAAAAAATCATTATAGGAAAAATGATACCCCGCCTCTAACTCTGAAGCTGTAACATTATAGATAGTTGGTGGTAAATGATCATTGTATCCATTTACTGTAATTTGAATCTCTTTTATATCAGAGCTTAATCCTAAATCAGTTCTTGAGATTATATAATCTCTCATTGAGCCCGAAGAATCTAAAACAATAGCGACATTTTGATTAACTGCCACGGGTAATGAATCATCAGCAAACAAAACATCATTAAAAGCAGAACCAGTGATAGTATTTGATTCACTTCCATATTCTTCAACAAGGCCACTACCGGTAACAACTTCGCTAATCTCCGCACTAGCAGTGTCACCATACTGGTTAGAAACATGTACTGTTGCTGAAATATCTAAATGTTGATTATTACTTTGATTAATTAAATCATCAAGCGTTGTAACATCAATAGATGTTGAATAGCCCAGACCATCTGCAGTTGAAATAACATGCGTAGATATAGTTTGATCACCAACTTTTATTTCTACAATATCACCAACTTTAGCATCACCGCTAACAGAGCCCGTAATAAGAAATGGTTCTGTCTGACTTGATTCTTTAGCATCAATAATATTATCACCAGTAATTGGATCTATAGTAATAACAGCATTAATGTGACTCACATTATAATCATGAGAAGTATCAGCAACAACAATATTGCCTGCATTATCATGAGCGGTAACACTTGCAAAAACAGTATCTAAATCTGCATTAACTAAAATTGAACCAGATATGGATACACTCCAAACATTGCCTTCTTTTACTATTGTATGAAATATATTATCGCCAACTTTAACCGTGACGATATCGCCAACTTGAACATCTGCCCCCACTGTACCGTGGACAGGAATATCCGTTTTGGCTTCGGCAGCATTAATCACATCATCAGCAGTGATATTATCGATTGTGATTGTTGCTGCAATCGTAGTATCAACGGTGTATGGATGCTCAGCATCTGCAGTTACTGTATTGCCCGCATCATCGGTAGTTGTGACGGTTGCTTGAACCTCATGACCACCGTTATCAACCAGAACTTTACCCGGAACATCAACGGTCCACGTATTGCCTGTTTGTACTGTGGTGGTGTAAGTTTGTGAGCCAACAGTCACTGTTACTGTATCGCCAACTTGAACGTCTGCACCAACGGTACCGTGGACAGGAATATCTGTTTTTGCTTCGGCAGCATTAATCACATCATCAGAGGTAATATTGTCGATAGCAATCGTGGCTGCAATTGCAGTATCAACTGTGTATGGATGATCAGCATCTGCAGTTGCAGTATTACCCGCAACATCTGTAGTTGTAACAGTTGCCTGTACATCATGGCCGCTGTTATTAACCAACACACTG
>NZ_MSCQ01000002.1:318575-319678 GCF_002954725.1 Photobacterium phosphoreum | reverse complement strand
ACCAGCTTGTACTGTGGTGGTGTAAGTTTCAGTACCAACAGTAACCGTTACTGTATCGCCAACTTTGACATCATCACCAACGGTACCGTGGACAGGAATGTCGGTTTTGGCTTCAGCAGCATTAATCACATCATCAGCAGTGATGTTCTCAATCGCAATCGTCGCTGCAATTGTGGTATCAACGGTGTACGGATGATCAGCATTCGCTGTTGCAGTATTACCCGCAGTGTCTGTAGTCGTTACTGTTGCCTGTACATCATGACCGCTGTTATTAACCAACACACTGCCCGGAACATCAACGGTCCACGTATTACCCGCTTGTACTGTGGTGGTGTAAGTTTGTGAGCCAACAGTCACTGTTACTGTATCGCCAACTTTGACATCATCACCCACGGTACCGTGAACAGGAATATCAGTTTTAGCTTCAGCAGCATTAATCACATCATCAGCAGTAATGCTATCGATCGCAATCGTCGCGGCAATTGCAGTATCAACCGTATATGGATGATCAGCATTCGCTGTGGCTGTGTTACCCGCAGTGTCTGTAGTAGTTACTGTTGCCTGTACATCATGGCCGCTGTTATTAACCAACACACTGCCTGGTACATCAACCGTCCACGTATTACCAGCTTGCACTGTGGTGGTGTACGTTTGTGAGCCAACAGTAACCGTTACTGTATCGCCAACTTGAACGTCTGCACCAACGGTACCGTGAACCGGAATATCTGTTTTAGCTTCGGTAGCATTAATGATGTCATCTGCAGTGATGCTATCAATCGCGATCGTAGCTGCAATTGAAGTATCAACCGTATACGGATGCTCGGCATTTGCTGTTGCACTATTACCCGCAGTGTCTGTGGTGGTAACGGTCGCTTGAACGTCATGACCACCGTTATCAACCAGAACTTTACCCGGAACATTCACTGTCCACGTATTACCCGTTTGTACTGTAGTAGTGTAAGTTTCAGAGCCAACAGTCACTGTTACTGTATCGCCAACTTTTACATCGTCACCAACGGTACCGTGGACAGGAATATCTGTTTTGGCTTCAGCGGCATTAATGATGTCATCAGCAGTGATGTTCTCAATCGCAATCGTCGCGG
>NZ_MSCQ01000002.1:248105-318273 GCF_002954725.1 Photobacterium phosphoreum | reverse complement strand
GCCTGTTTGTACTGTGGTGGTGTAAGTTTGTGAGCCAACAGTCACTGTTACTGTATCACCTACTTTTACATCGTCACCAACGGTACCGTGAACAGGAATGTCAGTTTTAGCTTCGGCAGCATTAATCACATCATCAGCAGTGATGTTCTCAATGGTGATTGTTGCTGCAATCGTAGTATCAACGGTGTATGGATGCTCGGCATTTGCTGTTGCAGTATTACCCGCAGTGTCTGTGGTGGTAACGGTCGCTTGAACGTCATGACCACCGTTATCAACCAGAACTTTACCCGGAACATTCACTGTCCACGTATTACCCGTTTGTACTGTGGTGGTGTAAGTTTGTGAGCCAACAGTCACTGTTACTGTATCGCCAACTTGAACGTCTGCACCAACGGTACCGTGGACAGGAATATCTGTTTTAGCTTCGGTAGCATTAATGATGTCATCAGCAGTGATGCTATCAATCGCGATCGTAGCTGCAATTGAAGTATCAACCGTATACGGATGCTCGGCATCTGCAGTTACTGTATTGCCCACATCATCGGTAGTTGAGACGGTTGCTTGAACCTCATGACTACCATTATCAACCAACACTTTACCCGGAACATTCACTGTCCACGTATTGCCTGTTTGTACTGTGGTGGTGTAAGTTTGTGAGCCAACAGTCACTGTTACTGTATCGCCTACTTTTACATCGTCACCAACGGTACCGTGAACAGGAATGTCAGTTTTAGCTTCGGCAGCATTAATCACATCATCAGCAGTGATGTTCTCAATGGTGATTGTTGCTGCAATCGTAGTATCAACGGTGTATGGATGCTCGGCATTTGCTGTTGCAGTATTACCCGCAGTGTCTGTGGTGGCAACGGTCGCTTGAACGTCATGACCACCGTTATCAACCAGAACTTTACCCGGAACATTCACTGTCCACGTATTACCCGTTTGTACTGTGGTAGTGTAAGTTTCAGAGCCAACAGTCACTGTTACTGTATCGCCAACTTTTACATCGTCACCAACGGTACCGTGGACAGGAATATCTGTTTTGGCTTCAGCGGCATTAATGATGTCATCTGCGGTGATGTTCTCAATCGCAATCGTAGCTGCAATTGAAGTATCAACCGTATACGGATGCTCGGCATCTGCAGTTACTGTATTGCCCGCATCATCGGTAGTTGAGACGGTTGCTTGAACCTCATGACCACCGTTATCAACCAACACTTTACCCGGAACATTCACTGTCCACGTATTACCAGCTTGCACTGTAGTGGTATAAGTTTCAGTACCAACAGTAACGGTTACTGTATCGCCAACTTTTACATCATCGCCTACCGTACCGTGAACAGGAATATCTGTTTTGGCTTCAGCGGCATTAATGATGTCATCTGCGGTGATGTTCTCAATCGCAATCGTAGCTGCAATTGAAGTATCAACCGTATACGGATGCTCGGCATCTGCAGTTACTGTATTGCCCGCATCATCGGTAGTTGAGACGGTTGCTTGAACCTCATGACCACCGTTATCAACCAACACTTTACCCGGAACATTCACTGTCCACGTATTACCAGCTTGTACTGTGGTGGTATACGTTTGTGAGCCAACAGTAACCGTTACCGTGTCACCAACTTGAACGTCTGCACCAACGGTACCATGAACCGGAATGTCGGTTTTGGCTTCGGCAGCATTAATGATGTCATCTGCGGTGATGTTCTCAATCGCAATCGTCGCTGCAATCGTGGTATCAAAGACTTTAGAATGGCTATTTAATTGTTCATCACCATAAATATTTGTCTGTTTTTCATCTTCAGGATGATAATCCGTATCATGACCAGCAGTAGCAAGCATTTCGTCATTATCATAATTAACAACACTATAGTTTGCTATTGATGAGCTTATATTTTTATCATCAGATAAAGCATCATTACTCTTTTCATTTGTATAAAATACATTATTCGTCATCTCATCCTTATCATTAATACCATGAGAACTTACGTCTACATCATTAATAAAATAAGTATGAAATGATGATTGAACTCGTCCAGAGTCGATCATCTCATCAATATTTTTAATTTCTGCATGATCACTATTTATTAGTTCACTCAAAGAACCATTAGAATTATTAATAGTAACTATAGAATTATCATTTAGTAAAACCAATTGTCCTACTTTTAATTCCATTCCTTTTTCGAGAGGTATTAGATTATTATTATCTCCAATAACGAATCCTTTACCACTAACATCGTTAATAAAAACGTCATCTACTAAATCAATTACTTTCATTATATTTCCTACCTGATCCGGCAGTGTTAATTTATTTATTTTGAAATTTAACAGATAATTTAAACCTGTCAAATAAGGCAATTAATGAAACGTACAATTTTCATACAATTTTTACATATCATCCAAAAAAAGCATTAATTTAAGAGGTGATATCCACAAATGGTATGATATAATTTAAATAAGAGCTTGAAATGTATCAATTAATGTTTTTTTGATGAAATATTTTCATCGTTACGATAATAAATATGAATTGTTTAGTGTGGATAATCAGTCACTATATTAACAAACAAAATCAAGAAATAATAAATATGAAATTAAAGTTAGACTCAACTGCTTTATTAATTGCAGGATTAATTACATCACCTGTAATTTACGCTCAATCCTATGAACAGGCTTTATTACAAACATTAGAAACTAACCCTAACATAAAAGAGTCTTTTCATAACTTCAAAGTAAAAAGTGAAGAAATAGATATTCGAAAAGGAAACTATTTACCATCTGTAAATATCAATGCACAAACAGGCTTTATTAAAGATAGAATACAACCTGATCAATACAATCCAAATCAAGCATCTATAACAATCGACCAGCTTATTTGGGATGGTAATCTAACACTTAATGATATTGATCGAGTTAAAGAAGAGGCTGAAGCTAGTCGCTATGGTTTGTATTCAACAGTTAATGACACAGCTCTCAAAGTTTCTAAAGTTTATCTTGATGTGCTTCAATCTCAAGAGAATGTTTACTTAGCTAATGAAAATAATAAAAATTTAAATACTATATATGAAAATATAAAAAAACGAGTAAATGCAGGTATCGACTCATCAACAGATCTAACACAAGCTCAATCTCGACTTGCACGTTCAGACGCAAGTGTCTTAGCAGCTCAGTCAAATTTGAATGATAAACAATCTCAATTTATTCGAGTTACAGGTCATCGACCTATTGATCTTGTTATGCCTGAAGTAGATCAAGAAACAATACCAAGTAGCCTAAAAATGATGTTAGAAACAGCAAAGGCTAACAACCCAACGATTCAATTAGCATTACATGATATTGAAGCATCAAAGTACAAATATGATCTAACCAAAGGGCATTTTTTACCTAAAATAACACTACAGGCAGGACAAACTTGGGGAGCAGAGAACTCAAGTTCAAATAGTCGAACAAATGAAAGTCAAATAGCGCTTAAAGTAAGTTATAACTTATTTTCTGGCGGAAGTGATATGGCTAGTTCACGTCAAGCTGCCTATGATCTTGAAAAAACAAAAGACATTTATGAAAATTCATTACGTGAATTAAATAATGGTGCTGAATTATCATGGGATGCTTATATCTTATATTCACGTCAGAAATCATTCTTGCAAGATCACGTTTTAGCATCAACAAAAACATTAAATGCTTATAAAAAACAATATCTTATTGGTAAGCGTAGTTTGCTTGATGTATTAAATACAGAAAATGAAGTGTATGAATCTAAACGTAACTATGTTCAAGCTCGATATGGCGAGATTGAAGCTAAGTATCGTATTTTAAATTCAACATCTAATTTACTTAAGGCATCACGTATTAATGTTGATCCTCTCTGGAATCAATCCGTATTATAAGAGTAAAGATGAAACATATTATACTTTTAGCTACAGGACTATTTGTTATTGGGTGTAGCTCAACGATTGACTCATATCCAAAAGATATACCTCACCTTGATCTCAAGGATCGCGATCAAGATGGCGTCATAAATACACGAGATCACTGTCAACAAACACAGACTTTAGACATTATTAATAATAATGGCTGTAGTGCACAAATTATTGATACTAAAGATTATAATTTACATATTTTATTTAATAATGATTCTATTGCTATAAACCATACTTTTGCTCATGAAGTTAAATTTATGGCAAGCTTTATGAAGGAGTACCCTTCTACTAAAGTCGTTATCAATGGATATGCAAGTAAAGTAGGTAATACTAATTATAATCAAGTACTTTCTTTACGTCGTTCCAATGCGGTCAGAAATCTCCTTCTCAGCCATGAGATTGCACCATCCCGTATTTCAATACAGGGCTTTGGTGAAACCGTTCCTATTATTGTTGCATCAAAAGAAAGTGATACTTTAAGTCGTCGAGTAACAGCGTCCCTTATAGGTCAACGTTTAGAATATCTTAAACAATGGAATGTTAAAAAGTAATACCTACTATTATATATTTTTTTAATTGACCAAAAAAATGCCGTTCACTTTAAGTGAACGGCATTAAATATTCTGCTTGTTTTATCTTCGTTATTTATTAATAGCGAATACAATGCTCATACAATAATGATTATTGGTCGTCTTGACTAACATCAGTATTGCGTTTTTTCTTAGGGATAAAGACATCATTACCCACTGCTTGGTTTTCGTAAAAACGCTTATCAACTCTCTTCTTCGCTCTAGGCGCTTGCGCTTGTTTCGCTGCACCTGTCGCATTGGTTGTCGTTTTCTTAACAATTTTCTTCTTCGGTGCAGGTTTAAGACCTTTAAACTTACCAACTAAGCCTTCAATTGTTGTAAACTCAATCTTTTGTTTCAAGAATGCTTCAACCGCTTTAAAGCTTTTCCAGTCTTTAGGGCCAACCAATGATACTGCATCACCTTTGTTACCCGCACGACCGGTACGGCCAACACGGTGAACATATTCTTCTGCGTGTTTTGGCATATCAAAGTTAATCACTAAAGATACGCTATCGATATCAAGACCACGTGATGCGATATCTGTTGTCACTAGAATTTTATGACAATTACGCTCAAACTGGCTCATGATGCTATTACGTTGCGTTTGGTTCAGATTACCACTTAGCGCAACCGCTTTTAGTTTACGTTCGTTCAATTCAGCGGTTAAACGATCAGTATCAGCACGCGTTGCAGTAAAGATGATAACTTGATTGTAATCTTCAACTTCAAGCACTTTATCAAGCAATGCTTGTTTATGATCTAAGTGATCACACAGAATAAAACGCTGAGTAATATCGGTATGTTCTTCTGCTGAGTGACCAATTGAAATACGCTTTGGCATATCCAACATTTCAGATGCAATTGACATTACATCAACGTGATCCATAGTTGCAGAGAACATTAATGTTTGACGACGACGGTGATTTGCCGCTTCGTTAATACGACGAAGTTGTGGTTCAAAACCCAGATCAAGCATACGGTCTGCTTCATCAAGAATAAGCATTTCTAAACCATCAAGGTGTGTACTACGGTGCTCAAGGTGATCGGCAAAACGACCAGGCGTTGCAACCACAAACATTGGGTCATTACGTAATGCTTTTACTTGGTCGTTAAAGTTTTCACCACCAACAATCAAGGTTGCATCGTAAGGAGTACCAGCATTAAGCGTACGTAGTTGTGCGAAAATCTGTTTCGCTAACTCACGGGTCGGCGTTAAAATTAATACGCGAGGATCGCGACGAGTAAATGGCTTACCACGATACATACGCTGCATTGCAGGTAATAAAAATGCCAGAGTTTTACCGGAACCCGTTTTCGACGACGCCAAAATATCTTTGCCTGCAATAGCAACAGGGACGGCCGTTTGTTGAATTTCGGTTGCTCGATCAAACGCCAAATGATTCAGTTTGTTTAGTAGGCGTGCGTCTAAGCCAAGATCTTTAAAATGCAAAATGATGCTCCGGTAAAAACAACTCAATCAATGAGTGTATACTGTCAAATATGATGTATATCACAATATTGTGAAAACATAAGCTGGAAATTATAACACAAACCAATATTAAAAAACCTAAAATAAGTCATTACAGCAGCGTTAACACATTGATAATCTTTCTTGCAATATATGCAGCAAAAACGTTACTCTTTGATGCAATTATTTATTATAAGGAATTGAAATGATTGAAAACAAATACCCTAAATGGTTAGCATTTTGCTATATTATCTTCTTTATTGCACTAGGGCTTAATCCTGCTTTCCGTGCAGTATGGATAGCAGAAGCCATTCCTCTGATTATTGTGTTCTTATTTTTAGTTTTCAGTTACCGCTATTTTGTATTTAGTAATCTCGCCTACACCTTAATGGCGGTATGGTTGGTATTACACAATATTGGTGCCCATTATACCTTTGCTAATGTACCTTTTGATTGGGTTAACCATCTTCTCGATTCTAACCGTAACCATTTTGATCGCTTTGCACATTTTTCGATTGGGTTCTATGCCTTCCCTGTCGCTGAGTTTTTAGTGCGTAAAGGACATTGCAAACCAATTATTGCCGCCCTCTTTGGCTTATTTGCCATTATGGCGACAGCCGCAGCTTATGAAATCGTGGAGTGGTGGTATGCAGCAAGTGCAGGCGGTGAAGCTGGTATTGAGTTTCTAGGCTCTCAAGGTGATATTTGGGATGCCCAAAAAGACATGTTAGCAGATACGTTAGGTGCCATATTCAGTTTAACTATTTTCTTTATAGCTAAAACATATCATAACCAAAAATAACACTTTAATGATATCTAATGAAGTGAGAGGAATAGCATTACTTCGCTATTCCTTTCTATCTATCTATCTATCAACCTTTCGTTTTTATTATTTAATAGTAAACACATCATAATTAAATAAATTGGTAACTATTTCAGTTGTAGATGAGCCAAGATCACTATATACATCAGTAACAGCTTCTAATTTCACTGTATGAGTTACAGAATTATGATCAACCGTTAATGTAATATCACTACTCGTTACAGTTGCTGAAGTTATATTATCAAGTAAACTTGTAATAGAAAGATCCTCATCTAAAACTGATGACATATCAATTTTGTCACCGCTATCAATGGCTTTAATAGTCGTTGCTGATGCTTGAGATGAATCAAGTACATCTAGTTGAAAAATATCATCACCATCACCACCAGATAATATATCATTACCGCCAATTGATATCAGTGTATCATTCCCATTTTGCCCCATGAGAAGATCATTGCCCGTACCGCCATTGATAACATCATTACCACCTGAACCGGCGACAATATCATCGCCAGCATCACCGAAAAGTGTATCAGCTCCACTGTCTGTGTTTGATGAAGTCTCAAACAAATTAGTCTGATTATCATCCACATATTTATATACATCTTGGGTGGTTACATCATTTACAGTAATATTATTTTCATTAGCAACTACAGTAAATAAAATGTCTTTTACTGAGGTGCCATTATCAATTAAATCTTGAAGATGCGAGATATCAGAACCATACTGCAGCATTAACCATTCATTATTTAATGTATCGCCAACAATAATATCATTACCAGCGCCACCATGAATAACATCTAATCCAGTAAGAATATGGTCAAATGCATTATTAAGCGAATCACCAAGTTGAGTAATATCTTTCACTAAAATAACTTTACTATCACCTTCATTATTGGGTAGATAGTCATTACCTAATGATGCAATTTGTCTCACTTCTTCAGGAATAGTATCAGTAACATCAGAACCTATCAGTGTTGGAATAATAATCGGATGATAATAATCTAAATTGTCCCCTGCTAATATTCGAATAAGATCTAAATCTGTACTGCCATCAAGGCCATCTGAGATAAAATAAATAACATTAACATCATCGCTATTAGTAAAACTGTCTATTCCAGCTGCTAATGCCATATTAAAATCATTTGTTGCCCCATAGGCAACCACACCGTTTAATACATCATTAAGCGTTTCTCCATTTGCAGTAATAAATTCTTTATCGACAATATCCCAAAAAAACCGATCATTTTTTTCAATTGTGACGGCAAATGTAATTAATGAGAATTCCATGTTATCAAGTTGTTCTTGGTTTAAAATATTACTGTAGTGCTCAGAAATTTCATGAATAGCATCAATTGCTTGTCCTATACGAGTATTAACATCTAAATCATTATAAGTAAGTGTTTGAATACTGCCATTCGGTAATCTGATGGTTCCATAATATTCAAGTAGCGTATGCAGAAAAGCTTCTGAATAAGCACTATTATAAAAATCAGTTAATTCTTTTATGGTGTCAAATTTACGGAAAACTTCTGTCTCACCAAACTCATTAGTAATAATGATTTCACCCGATGTATAACCATTATTTAAACTTACATTATTAGGATCGATGATAACTTGTGCCATCGATCCTGATGTATCAAGTACTAAACTGACATTAATATTCGGTTGCGATATTAATGAATCACCAATAATGACATCATTATAACCACTACCATTGATAACCTCTGATGCTGAAGTGCCAATAATAACATCGCCCTCTGCACCATATGTTTTATCTGCCTGTGCTGATGCTATATTTTGGTAAGAGTCATTTATTGTAATAGAAGCATGTACATCACCCACAAAACCATTATCACTACTAGGATCAAAATATTGTCCGGCAACAGATGTTGTATAACCTAGGTTGCCATTCGATAGAGTTATCACTACTGTTTCAACTTTTTTATCGCCTAATTGCAGTGTAACGGTATCACCAACTTTCGCATCTCCTCCTACTGTTCCCATTACTGTTATAGGAGTATTGGTATCATACTCAGTACCTGTTATTGGTTTGCCATCATTAATCATATCTATCGTTATTGTGACATCTAAATCTGCCACTTGATATTGATGACTTGCTGTTGCTGTAACTCTATTTCCTGCCATATCTGTCGCAGTAACGGCGGCATTAATATCATCGACAGATGCCGTTGCTAATATGCTACCAGGAATATCAACTTGCCAGACCAATTGACCATTCACTGAGATAACATGAGTAAAATAAGTATGGTCAATAACGGTTACCGTCACTTGATCACCTAATTTCACCCCGCCGCCAACATCCCCATTAATTGTGAGGTCTTGAGTTGCTTCAGATTCATTAATCACGTTGTCTGCTGTGACATTATTAATTGTTATTGATGCATCTAACGTTTTTATTGTGTAAGAATGTTCAGCATTGGCGGTAGCAACATTACCTGCGATATCAGTGGTTGTTACAGTGGCTTTAACATCATCGGTGCCGTTATCCACTAATACTTGACCCAGAACATTCACCGTCCATGTATTACCCATTTGCACTGTGGTGGTATAAGTTTTAGTACCGATAATAATTGTGACTGTATCGCCAACTTTAACATCATCACCAACGCTACCATGTACGGCAATGTCCGTTTTAGATTCTGCCATATTAATAATATTATCGGCGGTAATGTTATCAATAATAATTGAAGCTGCAATACTGGTATCAACGGTGTAAGGATGATCTGCATTGGCGGTAGCAACATTATCTGCGATATCGGTGGTTGTTACAGAGGCTTTAACATTATCAGTACCGTTATCCACTAATACTTGACCCGGAACGTTCACCGTCCATGTATCCCCAGTTTGCACTGTGGTGGTGTAAGTTTGAGTACCGACAGTAATTGTGACTGTATCACCGACTTTAACATCATCACCAACGGTGCCATGTACGGCAATATCCGTTTTAGATTCTGCAATATTAATAATATTATCGGCGGTAATGTTATCAATAATAATTGAAGCAGCAATGATGGTATCAATAGTATAAGGTTTTTCTGTGGTGGCACTCGCTTGATGCCCTGCGCCATCATTAGTGGTCACAGATGCAATAACATCATCACTGCTATTATTAACTAAAACACTACCATCCACATTAACGACCCATGTTTTATCAGCGCTGACTTTAGTGGTATAACTTGTACCATTAATCGTGACAGTAACAATATCATCGGGATTAACATCTCCTCCCACCAAACCTGTTATAGCAACAATACCTTCAGACTCTTGCTTGTTGACAATATTATCGCCTGCTATCGAACTAATAATGATGTCTGCTGTAATTACAATGGTGTAATCTTCGGTCGTTGTCGCGGTGACTTCATGAGGCAATCCATAATTAGTCGTTACTGTGGCAGTAGCTTCATCGGCATGCAAAATATCACGCCCTAACACTTCAACTGACCAAGTATTTCCTGTTTGAACGGTGGTGGTATAATTATGCCCGTTGACGCTCACAACCACCTGATCGCCGACTTGTACATCTTTCCCCACTGTACCTGTAATCGGTAACGTTGACTGATGCGCTTCCGCTTCGGTGATCTTATTATCCCCAGTAATTGGGTTAATAGTAATGCTCGCTTTAATATCAATGGTGTAACTGTGGCTAGTATTTGCAGTGGCCGTATTACCAGCAACATCATGTGCAGTCACGCTGGCACTGATACGATCAACGCCAGCTTGTAATAACGTCTTACCATCCACATCTAACGACCATACCAGTTGGCCATTTTGTTCTAAAACGGTCGTCGTACCCAGCTCCGCACCATCGAGTGACACTGTTACTATATCTCCAGCTTTAACATCATCTCCCACAGTACCGGTAATAACTTGCGAAGAAGAAGATTCAGCCGCAGTCACAATATCATCACCTGAAATAGTGTCGATCACAATTGAAGCTGCAATAGTAATATCAACAGTGTACGGATGGTTAGCATTGGCGGTGGCAACATTACCTGCGATATCTGTCGTCGTCACTGTGGCTTTGACGTTATCGGTGCCGTTATCCACCAGCACCTGACCGGGAACATTCACCGTCCAGATATTTCCTGTTTCTACTGTGGTGGTATAGGTTTGAGTGCCAACAGTAATTGTGACTGTATCACCGACTTTAACATCATCGCCAACGCTGCCATGTACGGCAATATCCGTTTTAGATTCTGCCATATTAATAATGTCATCGGCGGTAATATTATCAATGGTGATTGAAGCGGTAATACTAGTATCAACACTGTAAGCATGTTCAGCATTAGCGGTAGCAGTATTACCTGCAAGATCTGTGATGGTTACTGTGGCTTTGACATTATCAGTACCGTTATCCACCAACACCGGACCGGGAACATTCACCGCCCATGTATTACCTGTTTCTACTGTAGTGGTGTAAGTTTGTGTACCAACAACAATTGTTACCGTATCACCGACTTTAACATCATCGCCAACGCTACCATGCACCGCGATATCCGTCTTAGATTCTGCAATATTAATGATGTCATCGGCGGTAATATTATCAATCGTGATTGAAGCTGCAATAGTGGTATCAACCGTGTAAAGATGGTCAGCATTGGCGGTGGCTATATTACCTGCGATATCGGTAGTCGTTACTGTGGCTTTGACGTTATCAGTACCGTTATCCACCAGCACCTGACCGGGAACATTAACGGTCCATGTATTACCCGTTTGTACTGTGGTGGTGTAAGTTTGAGTACCGACAGTAATTGTGACTGTATCCCCAACTTTAACATCATCACCTACCGTTCCATGAACGGCAATATTTGCTTTAGATTCTGCGATATTGATAATATCATCGGCGGTGATATTATCAATGATGATTGAAGCGGCAATAATGGTATCAACCGTGTAAGGTCTTTCTGTGGTGGCGGTTGCTTGATGACCTGCACCATCATTGGTGGTTACAGAGGCATGAACATCATCACTACTGTTATTGACTAAAGCACTGCCATCGACATCAACAATCCATGTTTTATCAGCATTCACTGCGGTGATATAATCTGTGCCATTAATAGTGACAGTAACAGTATCTCCAACATTAACATCTCCTCCTACCAACCCCGTTATAGGTACAGTCGTTTCGGATTCTTGCTTGTTGACAATATCATCACCCGCTATTGAGCTAATAATAATATCTGCTGTAATTACAATGGTGTAATCTTCAGTTGTTGTCGCAGTTACTTCATGAGGCAATCCATAATTAGTCGTTACTGTCGCAGTTGCTTCGTCAGCATGCAGAATATCACGCCCCAAGACATCAACTGACCAAATATTTCCAGCTTGAACAGTGGTGGAATAATCATGACCATTAACGCTCACCACAACCTGATCGCCCACTTGCACATCTTGACCTACAGTTCCAGTAATAGGTAATGTTGATTGATGTGCCTCAGCTTCAGTGATTTTATCATCCCCAGTTATTGGGTTGATGGTGATGCTAGCTTTGACGTCAATGGTATAATTGTGGCTGGTATCTGCGGAAGCAACATTACCTGCAACATCATGCGCGGTTACACTAGCGCTAATACGATCAACATTTGCTTGTAATAACGTTTCGCCATCTATATCTAATGACCATATTAAATGACCATTTTGATCGATAACCATAGTAGTACCGACAACCGCACCATCTAGTGACACTGTCACTATATCCCCAACTTTAACATCATCGCCAACACTACCTATAATCAGTTGCGAAGAGGAAGATTCAGCCGCGGTAACAACATCATCATGTGAGATACTATCTATCACAATTGAAGCTGCAATAGTAGTATCAACAGTGTACGGATGGTTAGCATTAGCAGTGGCAACATTACCTGCAATATCAGTGGTGGTTACTGTTGCTTTAACATTATCAGTGCCATTATCCACCAGCACATGACCGGGAACATTCACCGTCCATGTATTACCAGCTTGCACGGCAGTAGTATAAGTTTCAGCATCTACTGTCACGGTAACGATATCACCGACTTTAACATCATCACCTACGCTGCCATGCACAGCGATATCGGTTTTGGACTCGGCAATATTAATAATGTCATCAGCGGTGATATTATCGATAGTGATTGAAGCCGCAATAGTGGTATCAACCGAATAAGGATGATCAGCGTTGGCAGTAGCACTATTACCTGCAATATCAGTGGTTGTTACTGTCGCTTTAACATTATCGCTGCCATTATCCACCAGCACATGACCGGGAACATTCACCGTCCACGTACCACCCGCTTGCACAGTAGTGGTATAGGTTCTAGTACCGACAGTGATTATGACGGTATCGCCGACTTTAACATCATCACCAACGCTACCATGTACGGCAATATCCGTCTTAGATTCGGCGATATTAATAATGTCATCAGCGGTGATATTATCAATCGTGATTGAAGCTGCAATAGTGGTATCAACCGTGTAAGGATGGTCAGCATTGGCGGTGGCTGTATTACCTGCGATATCGGTAGTCGTTACTGTGGCTTTGACATTATCAGTACCGTTATCAACAAGCACCTGACCGGGAACATTAACGGTCCATGTATTACCCGTTTGCACTGTAGTGGTGTAAGTTTGAGCACCGACAGTAATTGTGACTGTATCCCCAACTTTAACATCATCACCTACCGTACCATGCACAGCAATATCTACTTTAGACTCTGCGATATTAATAATGTCATCGGCAGTAATGTTATCAATAGAGATTGAAGCAGCAATAATGACATCAACAGTATAAGGCTTTTCTGTGGTAGCGGTCGCTTGGTGTCCAGCGCCATCATTGGTGGTTACAGAAGCATGCACTTCATCACTGCTGTTATTGACTAAAACACTGCCATCGACATCAACAACCCATGTTTTATCAGCACTGACTGTCGTGGTATAACTTATGTCATTGATCGTGACGGTAACAGTATCTCCAGCGTTAACATCACCTCCGACTAAGCCTGTTATAGGCACTGTTCCTTCAGACTCCTGCTTATTAACAATATTATCATCTGCTATCGAGCTAATAATAATACCTGCCGTAATTTCAATGGTGTAATCTTCAGTCGCTGTCGCAGTTACTTCATGAGGCAATCCATAATTAGTCGTTACTGTCGCAGTTGCTTCGTCAGCATGCAGAATATCACGCCCCAACACATCAACTGACCAAGTATTTCCAGCCTGAACAGTAGTAGTGTAATCATGACCATTAACACTCACAACCACCTGATCACCTACTTGTACATCTTGACCTACGGTTCCAGTAATAGGTAATGTTGATTGATGTGCCTCTGCTTCGGTGATCTTATCATCCCCAGTAATAGGATTAATAGTGATGCTGGCTTTGATATCAATAGTGTAACCGTGGCTGGTATTTGCGGTAGCAGTATTACCAGCAACATCATCAATAGTCACACTAGCGCTGATACGATCAACATTTGCTTGTAATAAGGTTTCACCATCAACCTCTAATGACCACACTAACTGACCATCTTGCTCAATGACTGTGGCGGTGCCTAACACATTATTATCCAATGCCACCGTCACGGTATCCCCCGCTTTTACATCATCGCCTACGGTGCCAGTAATAACTTGCAAAGAAGAAGATTCGATAGCGGTAACAACATCATCGTGTGAAATAGTATCAATCACAATCGAAGCGGCAATGGTGGTATCAACGCTGTAAGGATGTTCAGCATTGGCCGTGGTGGTATTACCTGCGATATCGGTAGTTATTACTGTAGCTTTAACATCATCAGTGCCGTTATCCACCAGCACCTGACCGGGAACATTAACTGTCCATTTATCTCCTGTTTTCACTGTGGTGGTATAAGTTTCACTACCCACTATCACAGTAACGGTATCACCGACTTTAACATCATCACCTACCGTACCATGTACAGCAATATCCGTTTTAGATTCTGCAATATTGATGATGTCATCAGCAGTAATATTATCAATCGAAATTGAAGCCGCAATGGTGGTATCAACAGTATAAAGATGGTCAGTATTAGCAGTGGCGATATTACCGACACTATCGGTGGTTGTTACTGTGGCTTTAATATTATCAGTGCCATTATCAACCAATACCTTACCGGGTATATTCACCGTCCATGTATTACCTGCTTGTACGGTGGTACTGTAAACTTGGGTGCCAGCTGTTATAACGACGGTATCACCGACTTTAACATCATCACCAACGGTGCCATGTACGGCAATATCCGTTTTAGATTCTGCAATATTAATAATGTTATCGGCAGTAATGTTATCAATGGTGATTGAAGCCGCAATAGTGGTATTAACGGTGTAAGGTTTTTCTGTAGTGGCTGTTGCTTGATGCCCTGCGCCATCATTGGTGATCACAGATGCATGAACATCATCACTTTTGTTATTAACTAAAGCACTTCCATCTACATCAACAACCCATGTTTTATCAGCGCTAACCTTCGTGGTATAGGTTATACCATTGATCGTAACAGTAACTATATCTCCAGTGTTAACATCTCCTCCGACTAACCCTGTTATTGGAACTTTCGATTCAGTCTCTTGATTATTAACAATATTATCACCAGCTATCGAGCTAATAATAATACCTGCTGTAATTTCAATGGTGTAGTCTTCCGTCGTCGTCGCGGTCACTTCATGAGGCAAACCATAATCGGTAGTTACTGTCGCAGTGGCTGTATCAGCATGTAAAATATCACGTCCCAACACATCAACTGACCATATCTTTCCCGCTTGAACGCTGGTGGTATAATCATGACCATTGACACTAACAATCACCTGATCACCCACTTGTACATCTTGTCCTACTGTTCCGGAGATCGGTAACGTTGGTTGATGTGCTTCCGCTTCGGTGATCTTATCATCCCCAGTAATAGGATTAATAGTGATGCTAGCTTTGACATCAATGCTGTAATTGTGGCTGGTATTTGCGGTAGCAGTATTACCAGCAATATCATCGGTAGTTACACTAGCACTGATACGATCAACATCTGCTTGTAATAACGTTTTCCCATCAACACTTAATGACCATACCAATTGACCATTTTGTTCAATAGCAGTAGTAGTGCCGACAACATCACCATCCAGTGACACCGTCACTATATCTCCTGCTTTAACATCATCCCCTACAGTACCTGTAATAACTTGCAAAGAAGAAGATTCAGCCGCGGTAACAACGTCATCGTGTGAGATACTATCAATCACAATCGCAGCAGCAATGGTGGTATCAACAGTATAAGAATGGTCAGCATTGGCAGTAGCACTATTACCTGCAATATCAGTGGTGGTTACTGTGGCTTTAACATTATCAGTGCCGTTATCAACTAATACTTGACCGGGAACGTTCACCGTCCATGTATTATCTGCTTGCACTGTGGTGATGTAACTTTGAGTGCCGACCAACACGGTAACAGTATCACCAACCTTCACATCATTACCAACGCTACCATGTACGATAATGTCCGTTTTGGATTCTGCGATGTTGATAATGTCGTCTGCAGTAATATTATCGATGGTGATTGAGGCAGTAATGATAGCGCCAACAGTAAACGGGTCTTCAATATGATTAATATGTTCATAACTATCATCTTTTTCATCTGTCTTTTTTATCGGATAATAGGATGTTTCAAAACCAGCAACTGCAAGCATTTGATCATTATCATAATCAATAACACTATCATTAGTTATTGATGAACTTATATCTTTATCGCTCTTTTCTTGCTCTAAATTTAATGTTTCGTTATTGGATAATGGAAGTGATAAATTATTAATTAATTCATTATAAATTGGCAATTGAATACGATTAGAATCGAGTAAAGTATTAATATCAATAAATTCAACCTGATCACTATTTAATAAGTTAATCGATGAACCACTAACACTTTCAATAGTAACAACAGTATTATTATTTAAGAATACGATTGTTCCCACTTGTAATACTATTCCATTTTCCAAGACAGATAATCTATTATTTCCATTAATAATAAAACTTTTCCCATTAATGCTTTCAATCTTAATGTCGCCTAATAAATTAATGACTTTCATTATATTCCCCACCTAAATCGGCAGTTTTCATTGATTTGCTATCTAAAAATATCACACGCTATTACGAAGCGTTAAATAGCAAGCTTAATTTATAATAATAGAGGAAGTTTTAATAATAATAGGTTTAAATTAATTTACTTATTTATCGTTAATCTAAAAAATAAGACTGTTATTTAAGGTGGGAATTAATGTTGTTATTTTTCATTAATGCTATTAAAAATAAACCCAACAATATCTGTTGGGTTTTAATAATATAATATTTATATTGCTAACGGTAAGATCTTACTCTGCGTCAGGGTAACCATTTGGATTGGTTGACTGCCAACGCCATGTATCTTGCGTCATATCATCAAGTGTTAGTTTTGCTTCCCAGTTCAGTTCAGCTTTTGCTTTCGCAGGATCTGCCCAACATTCAGCAATATCACCCGCACGGCGTGGTGCAATTTTATAAGGTACTTCTACACCAGAAGCCTTTTCAAACGCTTTTGCCATTTGCAACACACTGTTACCGTTACCAGTACCTAGGTTGTAAATATGCAAACCGGCTTCACGGCCTTTGTGCGTTAATGCTGCAAGGTGGCCATCTGCAAGATCAACCACATGAATATAATCACGTACACCAGTACCATCAATTGTTGGGTAGTCGTCACCGAAAACAGATAAGAACTCACGACGGCCAACTGCAACTTGAGAGATAAATGGCATTAGATTATTAGGAATACCTTGTGGATCTTCACCCATAGTGCCTGATTTATGTGAACCTACTGGGTTAAAGTAACGCAGTAATGTCACGCTCATTTCAGGATATGCATGTTGAATATCAGCAAGACACTCTTCTACCATTAGCTTACTACGGCCATATGGGTTAGTTGCGCTAGTTGGGAAATCCTCAGTAATAGGCACTGATGCAGGATCGCCATAAACGGTAGCAGATGAACTAAAGATAATCGCATTCACGCCAGCAGTACGCATTGCTTCAACAAGTACTAATGTACCACTTACGTTATTATCGTAATATTCTAGTGGCTTCTCTACTGACTCACCAACAGCTTTAAGACCAGCAAAGTGAATCACAGCATCGATGTCATTTTCAGCAAACACACCGTCTAAGAATTCACGATCACGAATATCACCTTTGTAGAAAGCAGGTGTTACACCCGTCAAGTTTTGAATGCGCTCTAATACTGTTTCTTTACTGTTATACAAATTGTCAACAATAATCGGGGTCATACCCGCTTCAATCATTTGTACACAAGTATGACTACCAATGTAGCCCATGCCGCCAGTAACTAATACACGCATGGTGTCTCCTAGTCGTTAATACATAGTTTCAATCTAAATATTAATACATATCCGTATGGTAATAACACGATATTGTATAAAAATTTATTATAGTAAAATATTATGCTATCGATTGCTTTCTTTAGCAATATGCTGATTCACATAATTTTTAATTTTGACATAACGCTAACTCAAAAAACAAAGATGTATCTCACAAATTTTATTTTTATTGTGATAAATAAAGATTATCTCCAAACAATAAAACATTGTATAATTATTGAAATTCCTACGTTTTGAGTCATCAATGAAACGATTTCTGCATTATTTTATTCTACTGTCGATCTTACTGTCCGTAACAACCGGCTGTGAAGTTGTACGCTGGAAAACAGAGCACGATCAATCATCGCTAAAAAAAGAAGGGTTCAGTAAGCAACAAATACCCCTCCGTGAGGGTGGTAATTTAACCTATTGGGAAGGAGGACAAGGTCAGCCACTCCTTCTATTACATGGATTTGGTGGAACTGCTGCTGCAACGTGGAAAGCTGAAATGATACAACTGAGTAAAAAATACCGCGTTATTGCTCCAGATTTACTCTGGTTTGGTGAATCTTATAGCGATAATTCAGCTCAATTAGCGACCCAAACCAATGCTATTTGGCAATTAGTCGATAAATTAAAACTAAAAAAAATTGATGTCGCAGGTATTTCTTATGGCGGTTTTATCACTTATGACATGATGTTAACACCAGAGCGAATCAATAAAGCCGTGATCATTGCTAGCCCTGGGCCATTATTTAATGATCAAGATTTGAGTGATTTAGTACAACGCGCTGGCATACAATCCCCTGAAGAATTATTTGTGCCTAACAATGGCGACGGTGTTAAACGTCTTTACGATAACGTCTTTATTGATAAAAAAATAATCCCTGATTTTATTGCCAATCAAATCTACCACGATTATTTTTCACAGTGGAAATTACAACGCACTCAATTAATTAAAACATTGCCTAATGACAGAGATCGCATTCACCAATATGATCCGAAGAAATTACCTCAAACATTGTTAATCTGGGGAGAGAATGACCAAATTTTTCCGTTGAAGAGTGGTATAAAACTGAGCCAATACATTCAAGCTCCTATTATTGTGTTACCTAAAACAGCACATGGTATCACCAATGAAAAACCAACAATAACCGCAGATTTGATCGATAATTTTTTATCTCTTCAGTAACAATCATATAGTCACAACAAAAAAGAGAAGCCTAAGCTTCTCTTTTTTTATTATTGTTATTGTGCTTTTTGTTGTAAATAAACCAATATTTCATCTTTTAATAACAGCTTTTCTTTTTTCAGTTGCTCTATAAGAGTCTCATCAAAACCATTCGCTGATGTCATCACCTTAATCTTATCATCTAAATCATTATGCTTATTAAATAGACGATCAAAATGCACATCATGACCTTTTAGTGATGAAATCAAGTTTCTATATTCTGGAAACATTGTCGCTCCTACTCATTATTAGATACACTTTCATTTATACCAAAATAGAATAAATATTCATGGCTACAGATCTCATTTCTAATTATTTAAGATAAAAAACAGTTAAATGATATCAAAAAAACATATGTTATTGATTTTTATACTTTAAACCTAAACAATTACAAATAAGACGTATTATCAATAACCAGCAATAGTAACAAGAAGATCCCTTCTTAATATATTAACTTACATTAAATTAAAAAAATAATTAGACATCAATAACAATACTGATATGCTTCCCAGAATAATTCATTATGTATTGCATATATTTTTGTAATGTTATAAGGGTTCGTTCTATATCATGGCTACACTGATTAAAAGCACTCAACTTCAGGCAACAAACTTTGCTTATATTGAACTTAGTGAGAAAACATTAAAAAAACAACTTTCATTATTATTTCCTTTCGCTGGTGCTATTTGCGGCATTATTTCCTTCACTTATTTGGTATCACAACAAGCCCATTATTTTACTGTTGCTGGTATACTCGGCATGACATTGTGTTACACCCTCACAGCATTAAATCGAACCCTCTTTTCAGCAACTATTCTTTTTTGGATCTTTTTAATCGCAACTACCTTTATTTGTTCAACGGGATTTTACTTTACGGGCGCACGCCATATCAGTAATACCATTGGCTTAACCATTCCATTACTGAGCTTTTTTGCCTTAAAAATCAGAACCGCAACGTGGTACAGCAGTATTTTTGGTTTACTGTATATCGTACTGAGTGTGTCTGAAATAACCACTAAACAAATGCAGATTTCATCTGCGCTCCAAAATATCTGTGCATATTCTATTATCTTCGTAATGGCCTTTTTATTATCTCGTCACCGCTATGATGCTATTTTGCAAGTTAAAAGAACCACCACCAATGATTTCCTAACCGGGTTACTCAATCGTGAAGGTTTAATTCCTCTTTATCAAAATGAATCGTCTCGCTGTAAGCGCTACCGTCGAGATATTTCAATGCTGTTAATAAACATTGATAAATTCAGAGACGTTAACGACCGTTTTGGACTTGATGCGGGAGATAAAACCTTGATGATGGCAGCAAAATGTCTTCGTGAAGTCTGTAATGACAATATGCATATTGCACGTTTAAGCAGTCAAGAATTTTGTATCATTATTCCAGATGCTAACATTCAAGCAGCAGAGCAATTTGCGATTAAGATTCGTGATGAAATAGGTCAATGGACATTAGAGTTAACCTCCGGACATCAAATCAATATCACGGTTAGTATTGGTATTACAAATATTGAATATCAAGATTTTAGCTATGATTATATCAAAGCAGAAAGTGCCTTAATGCGCGCAAAACGTTGGGGCTATAACCAAATAGCAACCAATGAGTAGAGAACGATGATGAGCATAATAAAACACTATCAATGGAAATGTTTCAGTATTGAAGAACAACCCCACTTGTTGCCTGATGGTAGAGAAATATCTTACACATCGATAAAACATCCAGGGGCCGTTATTATTATCCCCATTGATAGTAATGGTGATCTCGTCCTTGTTCATCAATATCGCCCAGCGGTGAACCAATGGTTATTTGAGTTTCCAGCAGGTACTCTTGAAGCTGAAGAAGATATTTTCGTTTGTGCACAACGAGAGTTAGCAGAAGAAACCAACTTAGCCGCTAGCCAATGGCAACCTTTAGGGCACTTACTCCCAGTACCTAGTTTTTGTGATGAAATACAGTATTTGTATGTTGCTCAAGGTTTATCAGCAACCCAAGGTGTACTGGACGATGACGAAATCATTAATGTCGTCACTCTCTCCGTTAGTGAGGTCGAAAAAAAGATCGTAAATAATGAAATCCAAGACAACAAAACCTTAGCTGCCTTTCTAAAAGCCCGATTGCTTGGCTTCATTTAAACTGCATCACGACTAATATAGTGCGATATTAGATAATAAATATCGCAATATGTTTAACTTTACCCATATCTGAAAAATTACTATTCATACAAATATATCGCGTTAATCTTCATTTCAGTTTATAAAAGCATTTTTACGAGATGAACTATCGTGTCTTTCTTACTCGCTTTGATATTCTCCCTTTCATCGAATCTCGATAATTTCGTTATAGGGCTTACTTATGGCGTAAAAAACGAACGAATTCCGTTAAAAGCTAATGCCATTATTGCTTTTATCACTGCATTCATTACTTATATTTCAATGTTAGGTGGTAAGTTAATAACTCAACTTATTCCCAATCATGTATCAAATGAACTCGGTTCAGTGATCTTTATTTTAATGGGCTGTTGGTTCATTGGTAGTGATCTTATAAAAAAACAGCAACAACAACAGCAAAAAAAACACACTGTGCTCAACTTCAAAGGCGCGGTAATGTTAGGATTATTATTGTCTATCAACAATATTGGCGTGGGTATTTTAGGTAGTATCACCAAATTAAATATTACACTGGTCGTAACGCTTACTTTTGTTACTGGCATGTTCCTTACTTATGCTGGCAACCATATTGGTCATAGCGTTATTGGTAATATTGTTGGAAAATACAATGATTTAATTTCAGGTAGTCTGCTGATTCTTTTAGGTATTTTATCGTTAATGTTTAATTTTTAGCCTACGTTTCATTCTGACGTTAAATCCAATAAAAAGCCCAGTAATATACTGGGCAATATAAAATACAGACGCTTAATTCTTAATAAGAACTATAGAGAAATCTGCCAACGTTTAAGTGGCGCATTATGATTGATACCAGTGCGTCCCCAACGATCAACGCTGTCAACGACCAACACCTGAACATTCTCAGGTAATAATGCTTGTTGAGATGGCGTTAGCTTCTTGGTGCTCAATAACCATAATGTTTCATCTTCGGTTAATAATGCCGTTAGTTTTTGTTTATCTTCAACCGTCCATTCCAACTCTGGCGTCGTTAGCCTATCTACAACAAATAACTGATTACCTGAAGCAAAATCTTCCAGTTCACTTGATAATAACACCACAGAATCAACACCCGCTTCCATTAATACTTGCTGTTGGCTATTAATAAGATTGCGCACATCACGCATTAATTGTTGCTGGTTCTTCTCTATCTGTTGGGCTTTTTCAGGCCATAATCGTTGTAAATCTTCACTAACAATCGCTGCCATACGACTGAGGTTAGTCGGATTTAACCATGAATAAAGAGAGGTTGAACCATCATCCAAACGTAGCGCTGCAACCCCTTGTGCTCGAGGTGATATCGCTTGTGAAGCATCAATTTCAACCACCTTAATATTACCTTGACGCGCATAAACATAGAGTGGATCTTGCGGCCATATAGCGCCTAATGTCACCACCGCTTGGGCTTTTTTACTTGCGTCTTTAGTTACCGTGTCACCTTGTGAAGCAAACCAGTTCGGTAAGCGTTCAATCCCATAACGTTTTGGCGGTAGAAATGTTGTGGTTATGCCTGTTTCATGGGTGAGCTCTGATGCCAACATATAAGTCACAGGGGTAGCCGTTAAAATATCATCCGCATTAACTGACTGTGTATAACCTGCACCTGTAACCATAATAGCGACAGCACAAACTGATTTGATGAACAAACGCATCGGGTGTAGCTGAACATGACTCATGTTAATTCCTTAAAAAATACAGCGACTACCCTTTACGAACAATGCGGTAACAGGTGGCAGTTAAAAAGAAAATAGCAGAAACGATAATAATCGCGGCGCCCGAAGGAACTGGCAATTTAAGTTCCATTGGCAATATCGTACCCACCACACAACTGATAGTGGCAAGTAACGCCGATAACAACACAAAACTACCCATATTTTTGGTTAACAAACGTGCTGTTGCACCAGGAATCAGCAACAATGCCCCCACTAATACCGCACCAACGATCTTAACGGATGCAATCGTGACTAGGGTTATCATCATCACAAACAGATAATCATAAAAATTAGTTTTATAACCACGAACACGCGCAATATCAGGGCTAATACAGGTTAATAATATTCGATTAAAGGTGGGTATCAGTAGCACAATAATCAAACTACAGCTTATCGCTAACACCCATAAATCTTGATCAGTCACAGTAAGAATCGAACCAAACAATACGTTTTCTAACATATGAATATTAATTTTACGTGCAACATACATCAATAATGCTGCACCAACTGCTAACGCTAATGCCAAAAATACCCCAACTAAGGTATCGTAAGGCACGTTGGTTCTATTACGAACAAAATGCAGTAGTAACGCAAAAATCATACAAAAACTGAATAAACCAATAAATGGATTTTCAGGTGGTTCGCCTAACAACACTCCTAATGCGATCCCCGTTAATGCCGCATGCCCGACCGCTTCAGAGAAAAAAGCCAACCGCTTGGCGATCACTAATGTCCCTAATCCACCTAATAACGGACCTAATAGTAAGGCTGCGACAATAGCATTCACCATAAACGCATATGAAAAGCTGTCACTTAGAAAACCCGCATCAACACCTAATTGTGCCCAATGACGTAATAATTCCATTACGCGACCTCGTGTTTATTTACCGCAATGGGCGTATGGCTATAATGATTAAATAGCCGTTCGATTTTTTCAGGGATCAATACGTCAGAGTGATGACCAGAATCAACAAGAATACGGTTAACCACATGCACTTGGGCATTCAAACGACGCACAGCGGTTACATCATGGTGCACCGCTAATACTGTTTTACCTTGTGCAACAAACTCATGGATTAATGATTCTAAATAACGTACACCCTGTTCATCCATGCCAGTTGTTGGCTCATCAAGGACTAATAAATCAGGATCATCCAATAACGCTTGAGCAAACAAAACCCGTTGTTGCTCACCACCTGATAACTGCCCCATGCGACGATCAGCACGATTCGCCATCCCGACGCGTTCAAGTTGACTCAATGCAAATAGCTTATCTTGCTGACGTTTACGCCAAAATAGCGGTGAACGAGTTAAATTTAATAAAATAAAATCCATCACTGTTAGCGGTAAACTTTGTTCAAACATCGCTTTTTGAGGCACATAACCGACAGAACCCGGTTTACCGTTATTGGCGGCATCATCCCATAAAATATCAATCTGACCTTTAAACGGTGTTAAGCCTAAAATTGAACGTAATAACGATGTTTTTCCACCGCCGTTAGGTCCCATCACCACATGGCATTGACCTGCTTCAAAGGTATGGTTGATGTTAGATAAAATCTGGTTTTCACCGTATTGCAACTCAAGGTTTGCAATCTCAATACTTGGCCCAAAACTCATGCTTGATCCTTACTTGCTGCAAATTGCATTGCTTCAACTAAAGTGACTAAGTTCTGCTGCATTTCAATTTCTACTTTATCCGCTTCATATTGACCATGCGTCATATGTGAAAAACGGTATAGCTTCACCCCAGTCGCTTTTTCTATGGTATCGACATAACGGTTTGGCATATTTAATTCATAAAACAACACATCAATGCCAGATTGCTTTATTTTTTCTATTGTATCTTGTAACTGACTCGCACTAGGTTCAACACCGTGTGCAGGTTCAATTACTGCCGCAACATCAACACCAAATTCCTGTAATAAATAACCGTAAGCATTGTGCGTTGTCGCAACTTTCATACCTGATGTATCTAAATCACCCAGTGTTAGCATTGCCTTACGCTTCATCAATCGAAACTTTTTTGCATAATCACGGGCATTCTTACGGTATTCACGGGCATTGTTAGGATCAAGTTCAGCCAATTTATTCGCAAGGGTGTAAACTTTTTGAATCGTGGTTGATAAACCAACAAACGTATGCGGATTTACCGCACCATCACCAACAGATTGTCCCATTGCAGGTAATAGCGGCACGTCATTATTGGCTTTAATAACCACCAAATCATCACGATTAGCAGCATCGATCACTTTAAGTGCAAAATCATCATGCCCTACACCATTCACAACTATCACATCCATTTGTTTTAAACGGCGTAAGTCATTGGGCTGTGGTAAGTAGTTATGCGGATTAAAACCAGCATCAACGAGCGGTAAAATATCGGCCTTATCACCAACCACGGCTTTTACATAGCTGTAGTAAGGCTGCAATGTAATGCCGATGGTTAATTTTTCAGCGGCAACACTAGAAAAACTCACAAATAAAGCAACAGCAGTCAATGCCGTTTGAATGACTATTTTCATAATATTTTTACTTCAACGTTAAGAAAGGAATACACCGCAGGCTATACATTACAAGCTATAAACTACAAGCTAATACCAAAGAGATTAATGAGCCGACGCTTGCTTATCACTGTCGCTATTAAAGACAATTTGCGTCCAACCACTATCAATCAATTGTTGTGGTTCAAAAACAGTATTGTCGTTAATAACCAAAGGGGTTGTATCTCGAGAAAGTGCTAACCAAATATCAGGCTCAGGGCTATTACTGTTCAGAACCACTGATGATGCGCCTTGATTTTCACTGCGAATACCCTGATAAAGTGCGCCATTAAGGTGCTGCCATTGATGACGGCCTTTGCGCTCCCAACTTTTATCTTCAATAAACGGTGCTAACCATAATTCAGACAACTCAGCCATATTCGGCCAATGGTTCTGATTATCAAATTCGCGACTATCTTGATTTAAATTACGGATTTCTTCATGAGCAAGACGCAATTCAGCCACCATCGCAAGTTCATCAGGACTTAACTCGGTGATCGCAACTTGATGAACATCTAATTGTTTGACTGTTGTTTTATATTGATGATATGGCAATAACACCGTGGCGAGTAACAGGATAGAAATGATAATGCCGCCGATCCATTTCCCTTCCTTACCGCCATTATCTGAAGGAACAGTTTGACGGATCATTTATCTTTGATCTCAACAACATCGACTTCTACAGGGCTTTCATGCCCAGAATCAAACACTAAATAAAAATCTGCTTCAGGCTTAGAGAACTCTGCTATCGAACGTTTATCCGTGTTAACTTTTGCAATAAGATTATCGTCGTAATCGTACATGTTAACGTTGTAATCAACTGCTGTACTGCCATCGCTGTAGCCGGTTTCACATGCCACTTTATCGCTTTCAAACCAACAACTCATTAATGGAAAATGTGCCTGAGCAGTGCCAGAAAATAAGCCTAATGTTAATAGCGATAACTTAATAATTGGTAGATGCTTTTTCATAACAACCTCGATCTGCCCATTTTGTGGGTGACAGTAATTAATAGTGGGTAACAGTAATTAATTGTTGCTAACTAATTGTGAGTAGCGGTAATAAAAAGTGCTGTTCCATAACAGAAACAGCACCATAAAAGTCATTACTGTAGTGATGCTTCAAAGGTAATATGAACGTTAACGTTCGCGGTATCTACCATTGGATTATTAGCAATTTCACCGCGATAGTTCGCTTTCATGATATAGCGTCCCGCCGTTGCTGGCGTAAAACTCACCTTGCCTTCAGCATCACTGACCACATCAATTTGTTCTTGGTGATTACGGTATAACGTGCCTTCACGTGTTACTTCAGCCACAACACCGGCTTGAGGTTTGCCATTAAAATAGAATTGAAAAGTAACAGGTTCGCCTTCAACAATATCGGCTGGATGTGTGATCGGTAATAACTCTAAGTATTTACCTGTGATTTCCATTGCCTTAGTACTTGGCTTACCCACAGTGACATAAGTCTCTGCGCGGGTATAACCGACCTGAGTGACAACGTCACGTGATTTGGCGGGTAATACAGCATCGCGCTCAACTTTATTCGCAGCAATCCATTTCACTGTGTCACGACGCCCTGCTTTATATTGTGTGAAGTACTCTGGTGTTTGGTTTATTTGAATTTTATGCGTGCCTTCTTCTTCAAAATAGAAATCAAAAATCGCACGACGTTTGCCACGAATGGTAAAATTAGGACGCTCAGCACGACCATCAGGCATGATCACTTCTGCAGTTTCAGTACTCGCTGGTTTATCATAAATAAATGTACCGTGTGACGCGGTAACATCAAAAGATAACCAATCACCGCCCTCTTTTGATACTGTAAAATGCGATGGTAATACCCAACGCGGGTGGGCATTCGCCGAGGCTGATACTGCTAATCCTGCAATAACTGCACATGCTAGAGAAAACGCTTTCATTTTGTTATTTTTCATAATGTTACTATTACTCAAAGTTTATAATTAAGTTGAATAGCACCGGTTTCTTCCGTCGGTGCAATAACATGGCTAAACGCGTTTTCGCCTAGCGCTATTTTTTGGCGTAGATAATTACGACCACCGTGTTCACGTACCACTTCTACATAAAAGGTGTAACTGCCTTGTTCTACACGTTGACCTTTATCATTCAAGCCATCCCATACAAATTTGTACTCACCCGCAGGACGTGTCGCTGACGTAACCGCATCAATTAACTCACGATCATAACGCCCGACTTTTCGCCACCAACTACGTAGATCTTTCAACCATTCATCTTTACCTACCCACAGTTGCACTGTACGCACGGGTTTACGATCTGCATCTTCTATCCAAACCGCAACATAAGGGCGGGCATACATGGTTGTTTCAATAACAGGTAACTGAAAACCTACTTCAAGCTGTGCGTTTTCAGGGATAGGCTTAGCAATCACACTTGCTAATGGTGCCAATAATAACGCTACCAATAATGGCTTTTTAATCATGTGATACACGGTCATAACGAACCTTTAATAAAATCGACAATCAAATATTGGCTATGGCACAGCCAGAATATAAATCAGTAAAGTAATAACAGAGCCCAGCCCCATCCACTTCATTCCAGTTTGGAATGTTTTCTTTTTCGGTATGAGCAAACACACGCCTGTTAATACAAATAACACCATCAACAACGCGCTAATATCAATGAACCAGCGCCAAACTTCACCGCTATTGCGCCCTTTATGCAGATCATTAAGTACCGCAATAACACCATAATTCGTACTTTCAATGGTTGCTTGTGCTGTCGTCATATCAATAAAAACCGTGGCGCTATAACCCGGGCCTTTATAATCCAGTGATATTTCACCTTCCAATAATTCACCGCCATCAACATCAGTAAAAATATCAATCGCAGAAGGTGTACCACTGACATCACCATGTTTAGCTAGATATGCTATTAATGCAGAACGGTTAGGTGAAAACGGTCCTTTCTCTGAACGCAATAATTCATTTGGAATATCAAGCTGTTGCTCAACAACATTCGGTGATTGACTGACAAAAAGATGTGGTCGATTGAGAGTGATCCCAGTAATGGCAAAAAATAGCACCACCAGTAGCAATGCCATTGAAATATAAATATGTAATCGGCGTGCCCATAATTGCACTGCCTTATTTTTTAACACCATCACTAACATCATGTATAAAGGAACTGGAATAATGATAATTTAATTGATAATCGTTCTTATTGGCATTCAATTTACATTGTTTACGTTGGTTAGAAAAATGGAACAAAGGAAGGAGGTGCGAGAATAATGATGGCTATAATAATCATCCCTAATAAAAATCATTAGGGGATAATTTGTAAAATTTCGCACTGAATCTATATAAATAGCCTAATTAGTACGGCATTGGCGGAAGATATCTTGCTGGGGTTTATACACTGAGGTTTTTACATTCATAATGCCTAGCATAGAGCTAAACACATTATCCTGTGAGTAATCCCCTCCTTTAGCATTGTTAGCTATATGCTCAAGACACGTTAGATTTAAACCGCGATCTTGCGTAAAGCTTTTTGAAAACCATATCATCATTGGCACTGTTGTTTGATATTTGGGCGCAAGGCTATAAGGCGTACCATGTAAATATAGGCCACCTTCTCCTAAAGATTCACCGTGGTCTGAAATATAAAACAGGGCTGTATTGTATTTATCACTGTAACCTTTTAACTTTTGAATCAATTGGCTAATCACATAATCGGTGTACAAAATAGTATTATCATAACTGTTGACTATTTGTTCTTTGGTACAGTTTTCAATATCAGCCCGTTGGCAATCTGGAGTGAAGAATGTATGGTCTTTAGGATAACGTTTATAATATGTGGGTCCATGACTGCCCATAATATGCAGCGTAATAAACTTACTGCCTTTCATCTGTGCCACTTCTTGATCAAAGTTATTCAGCAATGCCATATCAAAGCATGATTCACCATCGCATAATGGATTATGTACGTCACGTTTTAATGTGGTTTTACGAATACGTGCGCCGACGCCTTTATCACCACCATCATTTTCTTTCCATAACATCGAGATACCCGCTCGATGTAAAATATCAATAAAGTTATCTTGGTTATAGGCAACTTGCTTATTATAATTATTACGATCCATCGCTGAATACATACAAGGTACAGATACCGCTGTCGCCGTACCGCATGATGTCACGTTTTTAAACGAAATCATGTTATCTGATTGGGTATATTGATTGGTAGGACGAGGATAACCGTTAGCTTGATAATTTTGAGATCGGGCAGTTTCCCCTAAAACAAACACAAATAACGTCGGTTTACCATTTGAGGTAGCGGTCGTTACTAATTTAGCATCAAGACCAATTTTTTGATAAGCAATAGGCTCAGTAAAGTAAGTTTCATCAATATACTTAATACCTGTATAGACATATGATGGATTAATAACCCGGTTAATATATTTATTATTACGCCCAACTGATACATAATCTTTATAAAAAAAAGAGGCTATTAATAAAATAACCATAATAGATACAATAACCGAGATTATCTTATACATTATAAATTTTCTAAAAAATGATTGTTTTTTTATTTTCACAAAAAAAATAACACAACAAGGGATAATACCTAAAACAAAAAAAGCTATAAATCCAGAAAAACTCAAATAAGATAACGCTTCACTGCTATTCGTTTCAAATGTATTTTCTATCATGCCATAATCAAAAATAACACCGTATTGATAGGATGCATAAGCAGTAATGGCAGAAATTAATGTTAAAATACCAAAAAAAACACGACTGATATAAGGCCATGCGAAAGCCTGAAAGATAATATTAAGTGCTGCGATAATAAAAATAGGAAGTGAAATAACAAAACCGATATTCACTCTTTCTAATTTAGACAGTATTTCATAAAAAGCTAGCCATAACGGAACATTTAATACCGTTCCAAAATATACTGCAATAGCAAGAATAAACAGATTATAACTTATTTTTTTATGACAAATAGATAAAAGGCACTTCATTCACTAGACCTAACACTATGATATTAAAATTATTAACAGAATGAAATCTACGTAATCATACTTGAGTGCTCAGTGTTTGTATTATTACATTTCATATAATAAGTAAACTTAAGCTTTGTAGTGCTCTGTATAATCTCATTTTACAAGCACTCATTGTAATTCTTAGTATATGACTTATTTCATCTAATGATAAATCTTTATAAAAACGTAATTTAATTATTTCTTGTTCATTTATAGATAAACTTGGTATCATTTTATTAAAATCTATTTCCAAATCAATATTATTATTATTTGTTGAAATAAAATTATCCAAGATAGTCATTGTGACAATATTTTTCTTATACCTAGAATCGCTGCTTAAAAAGGAATAACACACATTATCTGTGATTTTAATAAGCCAAGTCTTAAACAAAGCCTCAGGGCGATACGCAGGTAATGCTTTATATACTCTAATTAACACTTCTTGAACAAGATCGTCTGCTGACGTTTTATCTCTAATTTTATAGACACATCGATTATGTAATAATAGTAAATAAGGCTGCATTAACATCTGAAACCGTTCATTTCTCGCCGTTTCATCAGACTGAAACATTGAAATCAAATGATACTCTTTACCCTGATCGTTATTATGTACATTCATTAATAGATTCCATTCTAAATAACATTCCATTTGATAACAAAAAAATGCATATTTTGATGTTCTATTTACTATAAACAAAAAAAAACACTAACTTGTCTTATAAAAAAGAAGTCAGTGTTTATATAAAAATAAGTGCTTATTTCAAACGATAAGTCAGACCCATTTGAAGGGTTTTATCCACATCATCATTACGATCAGTTACACCGGGGACATAATCAATATTATCATCTGTTTTCAATAATCCAGCCGTTAATGTTAAACTTATGACATTAGAAACATAGTAGCGGAATGTTGATTTTAGGCTATTAGTCATTAAATCTTCTGAACCATCGCTCTCAGAATAATTTAATAGCCAAGTATTTTCCCAATCGATATTGTCACGTAGTTCATAGGTTAATGACATTGCATTTGACGCATTAAAGCCATTATCACCATCATCAAGTATCGCGGTTAATATTGCTTCATTGGAAAACTGCAATTGGTTATTTATAGGATAATGGTACTCTGCCCCGACTTCTAATGCTGGCTTAGTGTCAGATCCATCATAATTGGTTAACACCGCACCGACACCGGCACGTACTAACCAACCGTATTTACGGGTTGAAATACGCTCATTAACTAAAACATCATACGATTTAATTGCACCACGAGGCCCTAAATTAGTCCCTAATGCTTTACCAATGGCTTCCACCCAATATTCGGCATAATCGGCAGAACCATAACGACTACGGTACTCAGGCTCTTTCGCTATAATTTGAGCGACATTTTGATAAGTGGCGCGAGAAACTGAACCTTTTAATAACCCGCGTTCTTGTAATTCTTCAATAACACGAATTGTTTTTGCCATTGGCGTCGCATTCACTACCCGCCCATAGCCTAAACCGACGGTTAATTTAGTAAATGGATCTTTCATATCTGTTTGTGCACCAATCTCAGCTTTGCTGTACCAAAAAGCATTGTTCTGAGTCGGGTTAAAATACATATCATTGGTTAATGATGCTAACGCTTGATAGTTCTTCTTTGTACTATCACCATCGCTACTACCACGGCTCATCGAGGTATCACCGATAAAGTTTACACGGGTATTTCTATCAGGCGATGAAAAGACTTGATCGTAATTAGCACTGACATCAGTACTATAACTGGTTTGATCTTGGTTGCCGCTTTGCAAGTCAAATTGAGCATTTAAATAAGCGTCTTGATAAGCAGATGTTGCCTCTTCATAGTCAAACATTGTAATTTCTTCAGCATGTGTGACTGAAGATAAGAGCAAGCCAACAGCGGCGGATACCACTGTAATTATTGGTTTCATGATGTTACTCCTAATTGTTTATTGTTTTATTTATGTCAACTCACCACTTATTGTTAGTGGCTCCATAATTCAAACTGGATAAACATTAAAAAAGTCACATCTTTATTTTATTTTTTTTACTGTTCTTATAAATAAGAAAGGCGAGCTCAATGGCTCGCCTTAATACACATCTAATAATAAATTTATAATAGCTAATCTAGTTAAGTAGTTATATCCATCTTACGCATTTGCGCTAAATATTTAACCCAACTTTTAGCGGCAGAAGACGGTTGAATATTATCCGCTTGCTTAGCATGTATAATCGCTTGATCGAGATTGTTCATTTTGTAATAGACCCGTACTTTAGCTAATTCGACCTCTGCACGTTTATCTTTACGCTTCACTTTATCTAATTCAACCAAAGCCTGGTTATAATCACCTTCTTGAACTAATAATTGCGCTAATTGCCAACGATAGTGATTATCTTTCGCTGCTACCTTAGTCCAGAGTTTGATCGCTTTTTTCCACTCGCGTGCCATTTGCCAATAGTTTGCTTGTTCAATCAATAATGTTTTATCACTATTGGCATCCTTCAAGGCCGCTATTTGCTCGGCTGCTCGCTCTGGAATTCCACGTTGGGCATATAACTGTGCCAACACTTTAAGATCTTGCTGACTCAGTGCTACCCCTTGGTATTTAGCTAATTTTAACGTTGCTAATGCATCAGCATTTTTACCTGTTCGCATTTGAATGCTAGCCAGTTGTTGCCACCAAATTAACTTATTCGGTTCCAGCACAATCAAACGATTCAGGGTTGCTGATGCACCTTGCCACTGTTGAAGTTGTAACTGTGCGCCAAGCTTAATCGACAAAGGTGACATGCTATCTTTAATCCGATAACCATCATAATGCTTCATTGCGGTTAAAACTTGCTGCCACTGTGATTGCTGATAATGTGCTTGTGCAATACGTAGCCAGAGCTCATCACCTTTTTGTTTCGCAGGAATATTTTTAGTTAACTTATAATAATGCGGCAAAGCTTGGCTGTATTTCTCATCAGACAGCAAAATATCCGCCAACATACGTTCAGTCGTCCATGCCTGATCATCTTGCAATAGACCACTGTTTACCGCTTTTGTCAGTAATTTCACTGCTTGTGATGTTTTACCTTGTTGCCAATAAAATACCCCTAACATCCTCTGTACATAAGCTTTATCGTAAGCGCTACTGGGATTCATTTCAGCAAGAATAGCAACCGCTTGATCAAGCTTATCATCTAACTGTAAATTATTGGCGCGCTGCACTTTGTTAGCTGTTGCTTGTGACAATTGACCGCCACTTGCATAAGCATTTGATAATGGCAATGAGGCCGATAAGGTTAATGCGATAATAAAAGCTAATTTTTTCATTATTGGTTTAACCTAAATTCAAGACGTACTGTCTGCCCTTGTTGTGCCATGGCAGTACCATTAACGACTTGTGGTTGGTATTTCCACTTACGTAATGCGCGGATCGCTTCTTTATCAAATAAACGACGGGGCTTGGCATCCATAATAGCGATATCTATCGGTCGACCTTGGGTATCAATGGTAAATTTAAGCACCACATAGCCTTCTTTTCCTTGGCGTAAAGCTCGTGCAGGATAACGCGGCTCTGCTCTATAAAGCGGCATCGCCTGTTGCGATTTACCTAACCCATCACCCATCGCTGCTGCACTACTGAAATCAGTAAATTTAGGCGCATTCACCGCTAAGCCATGAATCGAGGTATCTAAGCCTAAGCTAGGAATCGACGCCATCGGCATAGCCGTTGATGTTGCTGCTTGTGACTGCGATGGTTGGGCTTCTGGTGGTGGCGTAGGTGTCTCTGGTGGCGGCGGTGCAACACGCTGACGACGTTGTGCCGCTTGCTCGTGTTCTACCATCACCATGTTAAACGCTAAAGGCGGTGAATTATCTTGACGTTGATGGTTACCGTTATCCACCATCCATGCCATTAGTGTAAACAAACCTAAAGCCATCGCCAGCGCCAATGGCAGTGCCATCAATATGCGCATCATTAGTTTTTCTCCGCCGCCAAAGCAATATTCTTCACCCCTGCGCCTTTCGCAGCATCCATTACCTTAACGACCGTACCGTTATAAGCATGTTCATCCGCTTGGATCACTAATGCAGCATCTGGCTGTTCAGTTAACATATGTTCTAATGTTGCTTGAACTCGTTCAGGATCAACGACGCGCTTATCTATGTAAATATCATTGGCTGCGGTAATAGCAACAAAAATACCCGCATCTTTTTGGCTAACAACATGGCTTGCTTGAGGTCGATTCACTTCAACCCCAGATTCACGTACAAAAGAACTGGTAACAATAAAGAAAATCAACATGATGAAAACGATATCTAACATCGAGGTTAAATCTATTTGTGCATCTTCACGCACTGACGAGCGACGACTGAGTCTCATTGTTGACTCCTTAATGATTTTTCTAATTTCAATTCACGCATTTGGCATGCTTTTGCCAAGCGGGCATGAATAAACATTCCCGCTAATGCTGCCACCATGCCCGCCATTGTTGGCAGTGTAGCCAGTGAGATCCCTGATGCCATCAATCGAGGTTGGCTACTGCCTTGAGTAGCCATTACATCAAACACTGAAATCATCCCAGTCACAGTACCAAGCAAACCAAGCATGGGACAAATAGCGACTAACACTTTAATAAAATTAAGGTTTTTATTTAACGCTATTTTAGCATCCGCCAACCAACCATCTCGAATTGCATGTGCATACCAAGATTGATGATCAGCACGTGCTGCCCATAATGCTATCCATTGCTGTCGTTGTTGTGGAAAGTAAAACACAAGGTAAATAACCCGTTCAAACACTAATAACCACAACACCGCAACCACAGCGGCTAACCACCATAGAATCACACCGCCTTGCGCCATAAAGTGCGACAGCGATAACCACCAGCTTTGTAATACGCTGCTATCCATTAGGCGGCCTGTTCAGTTGTCATGCCAGAATTTTTAATACCATTTTGATCGTTTTTCTCGGCTTGTTCCGCCACAAGGCTAATACCCTGCTTTTCTAAAATCATACGAATGTTCTCAGCTTGCGAGCTTAAAACATTATGTGCCAGTAACAACGGCATTGCCGCAACCAAGCCAAGAACAGTGGTCACCAGTGCCATTGAAATACCCCCCGCCATTACTTTTGGATCGCCATTACCAAACTGGGTGATCACTTGGAAGGTTTCAATCATACCTGTTACTGTACCTAGCAAACCTAACATCGGTGCTAAAGCAGCAAACAGTTTCAGCATTGATAAGCCTTTCTCTAATCCTTGCTGTTCATCAACAATCGCTTCTAATAAACGTAATTCTAATGCTTCAACACTGCGGCTTTGTTCTTTGTTGTATACCGCTAAAATATGACCTAATGGATTATTACCCGGCTTAGACGGTTGTTTAAGTTGTGCTTTAATTTGTTGACGAATCATCGCCAATTTTGTGCCGCGGAAAATCGCAATACCGGCACCAATAGCAAGTAGCAATAAAATAATTTTACCAACCGCGCCACCTGCTTGCAGACGATCCATTAATGTCGGTGCTTGGGCTAATTGCTCTAGCATCACCCCACGTGAAGGATCAACCACCAGCATGTCATTGCCTGTTGATATTAGTTGATTGTAATCAGCCAATGTCGGTGCATGTTCAGGTTGCTGTAAATACGCCATTGCTACATGTTGGCTGCCATCCCAACGTAAATAACCGTTGTCGCCGACTAAGCCAATACTGCCTAAACGCAATGCCTGAATATCACTTTGCTCACCATCACCATTAATATACGGTACGGTCACTTTAGCAATTTGTCCGCTAGCAACAATCTGATCAGTCATTGCTTGCCATAAGCCGTGTAGTTGAGCCATTGACGGTAAAACTTTTGCGGCGACTATCTCGTTAACAACTGCGTTATCTTGGCTGTTATCAATAGCGGTTACTGCATGTTGTTGTTCAGCTTGAACGTCTTTTGCCGTTTGACGCACTACCCCAAATAGCTCACCTAAACTGCCACTTTCTAAACGTAATTGTTGCTCTAAGGTCGATAAGTGTTGTTCATTGGCACTAAAGGTTGTGCTTAATACTTCTGTAGCGGCTTTTAATTTATTACGCTCAGCAAGTAACGCATTGTATTGTGTTTTCACATCTTGCTGAGTGTGGTTAAAGCCCACTTCACGTTGAATATTATGCTGAGTTTGTTGGCTTTGCTCTTGTTGTGCTTGTTTCACTACCGATTCGGCATTAACCGCAAATGGCATATTTGCGACACATAAGGCGGCAACTAACGCTTTTAGTTTCATGTTATTTACTCTCTACGTTAGTTGTAAAACCTGAAACAGGTAAAGTAATCAAACTTGGGGCAACTTGGTTATCAGCAATCGCAAACGCCTTATCGATATTTGCACCTTCGCTCGCATCAATCACTTGCCACTGTTTAGCCGCTGTATTCCAGCTCCAGTAATGGCTACCATTTAAACTGCGCGCAACCAAAGCAATACGCCCTAAATGGAGTACATTCACTTCAATCGTTTTATTATCAGCAAGAGTGATTTTCGCTTGGTAAGCGGCGAGTTTAGTGCCGTAATCCATTTCAATTTGGTAGGCTTCTAAAATACGACGGAATTTCTCGGCATCACTAATATCAGCTTGTGACATCATGGTTTCAAGTTTATTCACTCGCGCTAAACGGGCTTGATGTTTAATCGGTTTGTCGTTTTCAACAATCGTCTTTAAACCATCAATCATTTGGTACATCAGTGGTACTACGCCCTGACGAGTCTGTTTAATATCTGCAATTTGTTGATCGATAGAAGCCACTTCTTGCGCCTGATTTTGAACCAATCGCGCTAAATGATCATGATAGATAGTTAAGTTTTTTACTTCTTCTTGTAACTGCTCGATGTTGGCTTTCATTGACAACACAGAATCAGCACTTTTATCAATGTGATCCTGACTCACAGCAGATGCTGTATTGGTCTTGTTCTCAATCGAACGTGCGTTATCGAGATTAGAAGCATGAGCGCCAGTGGTGACGCTGAGAATAACAATAGCAAGGCTAGTTTTAATAAAATTCATAATATTTAATCAATCGTTATCTGTAATAACCAAAAAAACAAAAAAGGGAATGTTAAAAATAAAAAGTACTGCAAAGGTCGCGAACTATAAACAATAACAATTGTGATTAACAGTTTATAAGCCGCTACATTCAGATCACAACAAGGGGAAGTTAATACTTCCCCTTGTTTATTTGGCGTAAACCTTAGTATTTAAACTCAATGGTTGCCATGAAGTTACGGCCTTCGCCTAGTGTTACACCAGTAGCACCTACATAGTCTTTGCTAGTTGAGCCGCCACCGGCCATGTAATCTGTATCAAATAGGTTCTCTACATTTACACGACCAACGATATCCAGTTTATCGTCATACTTGTAAGTGTGCGCGACACCAACATCAACACGTGTGTAACCGTCTTTCTTAAAGGTATTCGCTGCATCACCGAAGCGAGAACCTTCATAAATCACACCAAGGTTAACATCAGTTGCCTCAGTTACGTTATATGTTGACCATACGCTTGCAGCAAACTCTGGCACATCTGCCGGACGATTACCTTGGTAGTTTTGATCTTTAGTGTATTTAGCATCAAGGTACATCGCTGATGCGTTCATACTTAATTTATCGGTGATCTTACCTTGCAGAGCAACCTCTACACCATTATGAACACGCTCACCAGCTTGCGTTTTTTCATACCAGCCATTACCCACTTCAACATCAATAGCGGTATTTTCTTGAGTAATATTAAACACTGCAGCAGATGCGAATAAACGATTATCAAATAATTCCCACTTAGTACCTAATTCATATTGTTTACCACGTAACGGATCTAACTGAGAACCATCATTGATATAGTTTTTAGAACTAGACGACACCGCACCTTGAGGCTCAAAGCTTTCAGAATATGCTAAGTAAATAGAACCATTTTCGGCTGGGTGGAAAATTGCCGCCAACTTAGGCGATACTGCTTCTTCCGCTAATCCATCTTTCACTTGGCGATCAAAACGCACCCCTGCTAACACTTGCCAATAATCATTCACAGTGATCATATCTTGTGCATAGAAACCCCAAGCATCGTATGATGAATGTGATTGTTTTGGCTTACCGTTAGAAAACGTTGGTGTTGGAGCTGTATCACCGGGTTTTACATCCACTGAATTAAATGAACGCTGGAAACGATCGTAACTATACCCTAACCAGTTTGCGCCAATTAATAACTGATGCTGCACGCCTAATGTATCGAACTCACCAACAAAATCTGTATACGCGGTTTTAAATGCCCACTCATCATGGCGATCACTACCACCTTGTTTAATAGTGCCATTTTGATCAAAGTTACTAAAATCTGGGTAACTTTCTTTATCGTTACGTACGAAATCTTGGTAGTTAAAACCAGTATTTAATGCCCATGTATCAGTTAATTGTGCTTTAACATCAAAGCCCATATTCTGAACATCATTATCAATTTTAGACCACTGTGCATCCCACACATGATCACGACCCATCACTGGCTTGCCATCTACAATGTAAGCACCTGAATCAACGCTGCCGTTATCTTGAGTACGATCATAATGTAGTGACACCGTCACGTTATCATTGACATCATAATCAAGGAACATCCCACCAACAAAGCGATCGGTTGACGGTGTTGAGCCATCACTGAATTTACGCCATGAATCGTAATCTTCTTTCGCTAATACCACGCGTCCACGTAATGTTTGATCTGCATTTAGCGAACCACTTACATCAAGCACACTACGAGTATGGTTATTTGAACCAATATCTTGGCTAAAATTCATTTGAGTGTCGTAAGTTGGCTTTTTAGATACCATGTTAACCAAGCCGCCCGGCGCTGATTGCCCATAAAGCAAACCTGCAGGGCCTTTCATCACTTCTACACGCTCTAATAATTCAACAGGCTGACGGTAATGCGACCAATGCTGGTGACCATCGCGTAAGAAACCACTACTACTGCCTAATTCAAAACCACGTAGAGAAAAACGTTCACGGTTACGACTGGTGCCGCCCGCAGAAATGCTGGCATCGTTTTGTAACACTTCACCTAATGTACTTGCACGCTGTTCATCAATTAGCTTCTCATCAATAACAGCAACTTGTCCTGGCGTTTCTAATTGAGTCATCTCCATACGCATTGCTGTCGAATTCGTGTCAGCCTTATAGCCATAATCACGTCCAGTGACCACCATATGCTCATCTGTATTTGTAATTTCTGCATGAGCAATCGGTGCTGATAATACTGCACCAATCAATAGTGTTAGCTGACTTTTAGAAAACATATTCCGTTATCTCCACTTACCGTATCTTTGAGAATAAAACCAACTGAATGACGTTGTGACTTAATACCGCATCTTTAAAAACGAACCTCTGTAGGCTTTTAAAGATACTCAATATCAGCACCGACTCGCTGTTCAAGTAGTCTTGATTGTTTGTCACCATCAAATGATGCCGCCAAACTCAGAATAAGAATATAAGTGATAACCATTACCATTTGCATTAAATTTACATTCTTTGCATTCGTAAATTTTTTGTCAACAAATACAATTGATAATCAATTCAATATTTTTATACTAATGAATCAATAAAAATAAGCGATTAACGTAACCGCAATAGTGGATTATTCCGTACTCAATACTGTTTTTTCAAAGACATTCACAACAAACGGGCGTATAATTCGGCCGTTTTTATTGATTTCTGCGGTATTAAAAGTGACTCAATTAAGTCTTGAAGCTATTCATCAACAACTAGAAGAACGCAATTTTATTGCCGAGAAAGTCCGTATTGTAACGGTAGAGGCAATGGATCCTGAGGTATTAGCAGCCTGTACCACAACGGAAAATGAAACATTCTATAACAGCTATATGAATGTGATTTATTGCCGAGGTGATCGCTATGTTTTAGGTTATCGCTGCAATGAAGCAACTATCATTGACCAAGCGATTATTTTTAAAGATGGTAAATATTACGATCCTACTTTACAAGCCAATGGTGAAGGTGAATTTAAATCTTACCCATTTGCTGTATTAGCAGAATTTAAAGTCTTTGACATGATGACGCATGCTAAAAATAATAAAGACTTTCCACCAGATGTAGACTTCTTATATACACGCAAGAAGCACTTCAAAAACGTGATGCGATAAAGATCCCCCTACCCGTTATTAGCATTAACTAATAACGGGTACTTCTTCCTTACACCATTCTTTTTTATTAATAAAACTGACAATAATTTATTGGTTCTATTGTTATTTATATAATTAACAAACCTGTACCATAATTGATGCATTTCATATCATTTGACTGATAACCACGGCTAATCCCCCCTTTCTAGCGCTTGAGAATAACCACAATAAATGTACTATTTTATCCATCACATTTTGATCGGATGTTTAGCGTATGGATCAAGCAAAAGGATTAAGAAGTTACTTTATGAATGATAAACGCCAGCATATTTTGTCACTGCAAAAACAAGTTAGACAATTAATTATTCAAAAAAAAGAACAAGTAGAAATTAATGCAGCTCTAATCGCTTTAGAAGAAGCTTGGATTGCATTTGAACGAGAGAATAATGAAGCAGCATTATCACACTGATGTAAAGTCCAGTAGGTACTGGACTTTACATAATTTATTTTTCTTTTAAACCTAAAGCTTGTAAATAAGTTAACTCGGCATTGAATTTTTTAACGTAACGATTCAACGTATTCGGTGTGACGCCATACACAATCTCAGCTCTGTACGCTGTCATCTTATGCGTAATAACCTCATAAACCGCTATTTTTACTGCATCTACTTTAAAAATATGATCCGCAATATTATTGTATTTATCTTTCTTCATTTATTTTACCGAACAACAAATCCTTTGTAGCACATAGTAAACATCGCTGCCCCAACCTACAACGATTTAGAAAACAGTTATTAACAATATTAATAATATGGTTTATTAGCGAAATGTTTTGTGTTTGTCAGATTGAATAAACATGCGGCTAACGCATATGTCTACCTATATGGCAGTGAATAAGCAGAATACGTTCGCGGTGTACTTTAGTTATTTCTAAGCTGCCTGTGCGGCAGGTTTAATTACTGGCAGCAGCCATGGCTTCTTTTATTTCATCTGAACCATAACCTTTTGATGAAAGATAAGCATAGGCTTTACTTTTATCTTTAAAATTCGACAGGTCAAACCGCTTTTTCGCTAACACTAATTGGCAATTTTCATAAAAATCGACCTCACCCGCTTCCTCTAAATCATAGAAGACTTGCTCAAGGTTAGTAATATCAACATGCTTCATTTTAAGCTCTTGCTTAATCACTGTTTTGCCTTTGAGCTTACGGACTAACTTCAATACTTCTGTTTCAAGATCAGCATTCATGCCTTTGATTTTTGCTTTGGTTAATAGCGTATCGGCAGCATCATGTTCCGCAATCGCTCTTGAAATATCTTGAAAACTGTATCCTCGCTTAGTGAGATCGTTGGTTATTTTCTCTTTGGTGGTTTGACTAAAATCATCATAACTATCTAAACGACTTTTGATCATATCAAGTTCAGACACTTGTTTTTTCTCCATAATATCAACTAATGCTTCTTCAATGATTGTTGCAGGAATACCTTTGGTTTTTAGTTTCTGCTTAATATATTGCTGCCCATGTTCATTAGAAAACGCTGTCTCACAAAAATGCAACGCGAACTGAAGATCTTCTTTTACATAACCGAAGTCTTTCATTTGTTGTAATACAGTCTCAATCCAGTCCTGCTGTTCTGTTTTCGCTTCTAATTTTTTACGCAATTCATATTCAGTATGATCACGTAAATTTAAGTGATAAATAGCGCTGTTAATAACATTTTGAATGGTTTTTGCAGGATATGGCTTCTTCATTTTAATTGCCTTTACTATTGAGTTATAAAACAAACGCGAATTTTATTCGATCATCACATTAACGACGGATAGTCGCTCTTACTGTAATTACCGTTAACGCTATATAATAGATTGCGATTAAAACTGCGGGTAAAGCATCACGATCAAACGCTGAACTGACCGCGAAAATACAGTAACAAATGATAATAGCGGGAATAATAAATACGCTGTTATTTTTAGGATAGATACCAATCATCAACAACAATTTATGAATGCCTGCTAACACTAGCGGCAACGTTACCATTAAAAACCACAACATAGTCAATCCCTTTGAGGCAAAGTGCCTTTGATTGGCTATTGTATACCGATAACGAAGAAGCTACCTATTTACGACAACGTCTTTCGTTAAATAACTAGCATTTGCTCTTCCCACCTCGATGACAATGAGCTACGTCAAAAATAACATTCACTTTCTTCATGTCCCGATCATGCACCTGCTTTTTTACTAATAATCATTAAACACTTTAACAAGTTACATTCGAAAATTTCAAATAATGAACTAATATAATGAAGTAACAAATATCGTTATTCTGATAATAAACGACAAATTATAAGAATAGAAACACATTAAACAATATAGAAATAGCCTGAAAGCATTAACTGCACAGCTCCTTATTCGTTATGTGATTAATATCTCGGACGTTTAGCCATTTAAGAGATATAACGCATATACTAGCCATTATGTAATGAAGGAATTACTATGAATCAAATCGAACATCTCATTTATGACACCCTCGTAGATCTATCGAATAATGCACCAGAACAGCATGCAAAAATTCGCCAAGCCTTATATGACCAATTAGATCTACCATTAACAAAGCAAAGAGACTTATATTCAAATGCGCTTGGACCTGCAAGCTCAGGAATGCTTGAGAACAATGCAGATATTCACAACACTTTAAGCATCGCAGTTAAAGCACTTGAAACACCTGAGAAATAATCACAAATTAGCAGACTATAATCGCCTATAGGCTGCTAATTTTAGATGTACCATCTTATAGCCATCCTGTTGTTTTTTTTATTTCTTTGATTTATTCTCTTTTCGCACTTTATATTTGTAATAACCACCTTGAATAATCATTCCAACTACACTTAATACAGTAAATTCCCACTTACTCAACATAAAAAATGTCGTTGAATCAGGGAATAATAATATAAGAAACATAAATGGAATCATAATAAATGACCTCCGCGCTTTCTCTTCGTTATTCAATTTACACCAAAAAATCTTCATCGCTAGGAGTTCCTTTTCCATATCTGTTTTTGTCTTGAGACTGCTATTCGCCTCACTATAAACAACTCGATGCTTTAGTGTAATTACTTATGGTTAATGTTCAAGGATATGGCTGTCCTTTGCCTTTTTAGATAACTGGCCTACAAACATAAAAAAGCCGCCAATAATGACGGCTATTGTGATCTCTAAAGGCGAGGTTTAATTAAGCTTGTGTTTCAGTTGGTAATTTACGCCCTGTTACTTGTTTCCAGACTTGATCTTTAGCACTGCTACACACTTGCTGACCATTCACATCATGGCAATTAGGGTTGGTTAATGTCTTACCCTTATATTCACCTGTTAGCGTTTTTAAATAAGCGACCATGGCTTTGGTTTCTTTAGGTGAAAAATCAGTATTACATTGGTATTTCGCCATCGCATTGACCGCTTCAGATAAAGTTGCTGCGCGACCACCAGAGAAATAAGGCCCTGTCACCGCGATATTACGCAGGTTAGGGACTTTAAAGTAATGCATTTGCTTTTTATCGTGGGTAACTAAATAACGACCTTTATCACCCTCAATATGTTTGCCTTTAAGGTTACCAAAGAAGCTACTATAAACACCCATCTTCTCGTATGACTGTCCGCCCATACTTTGACCGACATGACAAGTTTGACAGCCTGTTTTTAAGAACAATTTAAAGCCTTCGATTTCTTCAGGCGTTAATGCACTTAAATTACCTTCTAAATATTGGTCAAAACGGCTATTGGTGGTGATTAATGTTTTCTCATATTCAGCAATAGCATTGGTGATATTTGCCCCGTTCATACCGTCTTTATAAGAAGCATCAAATAATTTAACTAATTGAGGATCTTGTTTAAGTTTAGCAACGATATTACCCCAGTTTTTTGATCCCATTTCAACGGGGTTAAAAATAGGGCCCGCCGCTTGAGCCGCTAAATCAGCAGCACGACCATTCCAGAACTGACTCATATTAAATGCAGAGTCATACACCGTTGGCGCATTCATTGGATCATCAAGATTATTAATGCCTAAACTGGTCGGTAAGTTATCCGTACCGCCAGTATGAATAGAGTGACAACTCGAACAGGCATACTTATTGTTGGCTGATAAGTGAATGTTGTTGTACAGCGATAAACCTAACGCAACTTTAGCAGGATCTGTTTTAAATACGGTATGAATAGGCTGAACAGCCAAATTCTTAAATTGTGGTGCGGCAGTTGGGTTTGGATAGTATTGCTGGCGTTGATGCTTGATCCAATCGAGTAGTAACTGTCTATCAGCACTGTTGAGGTATGCTGATGGCCAGTGTATGGCGAGATATTTAGGAATTGGCATTGAATTGTTGTTAAGAACAAACTCTAATTTGGCAAGAGCAACTTGACTCACCGCATGATGATGCTCAACAGCTTGTTCAACAGGTGCAAGCTCAAAGGATTGATTAGCTTTGTCGATATCAACTTGCATTGTTTGCTTCACGCCAGGCACTTTAGCATAAAATGGCAATGGGCTATTGAGCGTATGGCAATCTGCACAGCCCTTTTCAGCTAATAATCGCATCGCTTGTGCTGAGAGATCATCAATATTATGCAGTGGTAAGGCATCTAAGCGTTTATTGGCTAAAGTGACATCTTCTTTATGTACAGTGTACACAATAGCACCATAACCAACGATACCTAGCGCGATAGCACTCACAATTGCTTTTTTTATATATTTCTTATTAATCATGATATTACTCTTTTGAAAACTTCCGAGCGCAAATATATACGCTTATGGAATAATCCAAACAGTTAAATCATAAAACGAACTATTAGTTGATTTAAATCAATGTGATATATAAATATGTAACACTTTATTTATAGTAAAAAACACCTAAAAAGAAAAAATTCATAATCTTCAATCATACAGCCATCTAAAATCGAATAATAATCAAACAGTAAATCGATAAAGTAGATTAATATCGACATCTTTAATCTACTTTATCTAAAAAATTAATAAATTCGTGAGCTTTTATAAATAGTAATCATTTAATAATTTTTATTATTTATTCATGACTGGTAACAAGAGCTGAATAGATAACCCTTGCGGCTGACGATTTTCGGCATTTACCGCACCATGCATTACTGCCATTGCTTCTTTAACAATAGCTAAGCCAAGCCCATACCCACCTGATTGTTTATCACGTGCGCCTTCAATACGAGTAAATGGATCAAAAATACGCTTGAGATGTTGCTCAGCAATACCATGTCCATCATCTTCTACACTTAACTGCACAAATGCTTGCCCTTCAATGACCACCAGCGCTGAAATTAACTGGATATGAGCCTGCTCACCTGCATATTTCATCGCGTTGCCCAGTAAGTTGTTTACAGCCCGCACAATTAAACGACTATCACCCATTACTAATGGCATATTATTATCAATCGCTGTCGTTAATGTTTGTTGTTTTCCAAGCAACGTTTCAATATCAGGCACCGTGGCTAAACATAAACTCTCAACATCAAGCGGGATTAAATTGACATTTTCCGTTGTATTTTGTAACTGGTTAAATTCTAAAATTTCATTCACCAGTTGATTCATTTCCTCTGATTCGCGTTCTAAGCGATCAACAAGATGCTGATGTTCAGGTGCAACCCGTTTTCTCATTAAATGTAATGATAAGTTGTGGCGAGCCAACGGTGTCCGCAGTTCATGTGATACATCTCGAATTAAGCGGCGCTGACGTTCAGACAGCATCTGAATTTGTTCCGCCATTTCATCAAAATCGGTCGCGAGTGATTTAAACTCTACCGTACTATCACTCACTGCATTAGCAACTCTTACGGAAAAATCACCATTAGCAAGGCTGCGACTCGCCTCTCGCAATGTATTTAATGGACGCTGTAAATAACGAGCAATAAGAAATGAAAACATCAGCAAAATTAATACTGCGATCACAACTTGAATCAACCCAAAATAAAATGAAAAATATTTAGCCGGATGCAATTGAGAGGGCAATTGCACCATCAGTTGATTGCCGTCTTTTAATGGAATCGCAAAGATAGGTTGATTAACACGTGAATCTAACAGGGTATTAATGCCGCGAGCATAGTTAAGTTTAAACGCAAAATGAGGGTGCATTTTTCTATCCCCCATTTCATGTTGTTCTTTATCAAGTACAAACAAGTAATAAGGCTGTTGTTGTTCCCACTGCCCTAGCTGTTGCTTATTACCCGTATCAATAAGTTGCTGGGCTTGCTCTGCCATAACGAGCATATTTTGTTGGACTTTCTTTGGCACCTGCAACATCGTTTTAACTAACGCAATTTCAGCTAAATTTTGCAGTAATAATATTAATAACAAGCTAACCGTAAAATATGAGAAAAGGCGTACAACCAGACCATGCTTTTGATGCGGTTTATACCATGTTTTACGCTGACAGAGGCTTTCCACAACACGATCCTTTTATTAACTTAATAATTAACTGTTTCGGTATAACTATACCCTCTGCCACGAATGGTTTTTATGTGTAATTTAGACATTCCAGCTAACACAATTTTGCGGCGTATATTACTGATATGCATATCCAGATTACGATCAAAGGGACTCAGTTCTTTTTTAAGCACTTGTTTTTGTAATTCGGCTTTTGATACTACGATCCCATCATGCTTAATTAAATATTCTAACAGTTCAGATTCAGTACTGGTTAATGGCAAGCGTGACATTTCAGCGGCCATCTTTTCCTCACCCGAACGGATCTGATGTCGTTGACGCTCAAGACCAACGCGACGTAAAATAGCACTAATGCGTGTCAATAATTCTGGCACTTTAAATGGTTTAGTAATGAAATGATCAGCGCCAGCTTGCAAGCCATCAAGCATGGTTGCTTCATCGCCTAGCGCCGTTAACATTAAAATAGGCGTCGCAAACCGTTGGCAAATACGCCGCGCAACTTGCATTCCATCTAAATTCGGTAGCATGACATCAAGTAATACTAAATCGACACCTTTATTCTGTAGATACTCAATCGCCGATTCACCACAATGAACACAACTGACATCATGGCCTTCATCTTCTAGCACTTCAGTCAGTAATTCACACAACTGTACATCATCATCAACAACTAATATTTTTGACACGATAAATCATCCAAAAAGAAAATATCGGCATGGTAATATGCCTAACCTGTAGATATCAACCATGTATTAACAATTACCTTATCATTCACACTGTTAGCCTGATTGAATAAGTGACTGTTGACACAATTAAACGCATCTTAACTATAAAGTGTTGTTAGCACCTAGTGATTGTTGATCTGAAGATGATCGAGAAGTTATCACTTGGCACATTTCAGCCAAGGTTTTAGCATCTTGCTGCGGTTGATACCAACTACTTAATCCCATTTGTACTGCGGTAACCGCTTCTTCTGGTGTCATGGTGCCATTTAATACTTCGACACTGGTTTCCCATAGCTGAACTTCAAAATCAGGCTTACCGCGCGAAAGAATTTGGGCTGAATTACGAATCGTCGAATCGCAATTATTTCTCCACGTCATCATTTCATTGGCGATAGGATGGTTAACATCAAAAAAGTGATTCGATAATGAGAAAAATCCCGGAATACCATTGGTGAGTAGCTCTGCAAATTCAGCGGTAGTCATCCATTGCAAAAATGCTATCGCAGCAGGATTTTTTTCTGATTGAGTATTCAACCCCATGCCTAAATCGGTATGATCGCTGATGTAACATTCATCACTTTTATTAACGACTGGCGGAGGAAAAACACCAAAATCAACACTATTTGCAAAGGTAGAAATATCCCATGATCCCGTAGGATAAATAGCCGCTTTACCTTTTTTAAACAACTCAATGGCATCAGCGTAACTGCGTTGGCGGTAATTATCCCCTAAATAAGGTCTCCAGCTCGCCAAGGCACGATACACATTAAGATATGGCACATCAGTAAAACGATCTTGTGCTTGAATTAGCCCTAACCGCCCATCTTCACCTTGCCAATAATTAGGGCCGATATTTTGAAACCCCATTGTTGCAGCTTCCCACTTGTCTTTCGTGCCTAATGCTATCGGTACATAACGTTGACTGGCTTTTATCTTTTTAAGTACCTGATTAAATTCAGTCGTTGTTGTTGGAACCGATAAGTTTAAATCTGAAAAAATGGTTTTGTTATAAAAAAAGCCATGAATAACCGATGCCATTGGTAAGCAAAAGGTCTGAGCACCAGAATCCGTTTGCCATGGACCTAACGCAAAACTGGGGAAATTTTCCATCCCTTGCATTTCGGTGATATCACTAAAATGACCTTGTTTAAATAACGCCAATGAGCCATCAAAGGGACGACACGCAATCAAATCACCCGCCGTACCTTGAGCAAGATCGTTATCTAACTGTTGATTAAATGTCGAGGGGTCGGTAGGTGATCGGTATGTCACCTTAATATTGGGGTAATGTTTATTAAACTCAGGAATAATCGTTTCATTCCAAATGGCATCATCATTGCGCCATGAATCAATAACCACTTCACCACGTATAGATGTAGATGTAGATGTAGATGTAGATGTAGATGTAGATGTAGATGTAGATGTAGATGTAGATGTAGATGTAGATGTAGATGTAGATGTAGATGTAGATGTAGATGTAGATGTAGATGTAGATGTAGATGTAGATGATACCGCTGCGATCGCAAGCGTTGGCATGAATAGTAACGCGCTACACATCACTTTCGCTAAGGTATTAAGCAAAAAACGAGGACGTTGAGACATTGATGAAAGTTGCATAATTAGACCTTAAAACGTTTAATTAAATGACGTTGTTGAGCTGCAAGTTGCGATAATACTTCACTGCTTTGTGCGGACTCTCTGGCTTCATTTTCAGCGTTATAGGCCACGGCAGCGATGCCATTAATGTGTTCCGACACATCTTGGCTCACAGAGATTTGTTCTTCAGTCGCATGAGCAACTTGAATGGCCATCTCTAAAATAAGATGCATCCGTTCAACGATAGTTTGTAAAGCAACATCAGTAGAACGGGCTTGTTCTACACATTGTTCGGTTTGTGTTTGTGAACGTGTCATCACTTGCGATACTTGTAAGGTGTTTTGCTGCAAATTAGTGATCATTTGCTGAATTTCTTCCGTTGATTGCTGGGTGCGATTAGCAAGCGCTCTCACTTCATCGGCAACAACAGCAAAACCACGTCCTTGATCGCCTGCACGTGCCGCTTCAATCGCGGCATTAAGGGCTAATAAATTAGTTTGTTCTGCAATACTACGAATAACACCTAAGATACTGCCTATATTGTTAGAAAATTCAGATAACTTTTGAGTAATGGCGACGGCTTCTGTCATTTCCACGGCAAGTTGTTCGGTGATCATACGGCTGGTTAATACCAATTCTCGCCCTTGCTGCGCGGCTTGATTAACCTCATTAACTTCTTCAACGGTCTGTTCTGACGAACGTGAAATTTCTTTGGCGCTCACTTCTAATTCGAAGATTGCAGCTGCAACTTGATCTGTTCGGGATTTTTGATCTTCAACCCGATTCATGGCTTTTTCGCTGGTCGTTGCTGTTTTTGTTGCTTCTGAGACTAAATGCGCTGAGCCAACGTTTATCTGAGTTAAAATATCAGCCATGCTTGCTGAAAGCTGATCAATTGAACCAGATAACGCTCCAAACTCACACCGTGAACGATAATTAGTACGTTCGGTCATATCACCAGCAGTCATTTTCTTGAGCACTGAATTAATACGTGCTAATGGCGTATGAATACTTTTTGCCGTCGTCACTGCAACAAATAAAGCAATGACAGCTGAAATAATGGCGGCAAGAATAATACTCAATGTTGCTTGATTTGCAGCTTCATCCGCTGCTTGTTGACTTGCTTTAGCATTCGCTTGAGCATATTCCATATAAGCTGTTAACGCTTGCTGAGTCGCTGTTACTTGTTGATTTGATTTTTCATTTAACGCCACCAATTGAGAACCTAAACGATGCTGTTTTTCCATTACGACCAGCATACTATTTGCCCCTAGCGTGAGTTCGTAAACACGGTTTAAGTTTTTGCTGTAACGTGCCTTAACATCTTTAGCCACGTCAATTCGTGCGATTCCTTGTTTTGCCATTTCAATGTCTTTGGTTAACACTGCGGATAATATCTTGAGATCTGTTTGTGGCGTTGCACGACGAACATTTTTTAAATCACGACTGATGCCACTAGTAATTAACTCGGCACGGTTGCGTAAAGATCGCTTATGCGAGGCACTTTGAATAAGTAAATTAGCGGCTGATTGATAGGTATCTTCAAGATGAATAAATTCAAGGTTTAATCGTTGATGCTGGGCTTTAACAGTAAGCCATTGGTTATAACGTTCCATCGCTGTATTTGATGAAGCAAAAAAAGTATTGGCTGCTAATAATGCCGTTGCTAATTCAGTTTGTGCTCTCGCATCAACAGCATAGATCTGAGCTTGTTGTTCAAGGACTCGAAAACGGTGTTCTGCTTTTTTAACATCAACCTTTTTTAAGGCTAATAAGTGCAGATTAGTGGTTGTTTGATAATCAATCACCTTTAATTGATTTTCTCGCAAACTGGCTAATAACTGGCTTGCAGAGATAACCATCGGTGTTGATACTTCAGTAACATGTTGTAATCGACTATGGATTCTATTGGTATTACCGTAACTTATTCCACCAATAATGAGAATAAGCGCCAGCATTAACGTAAATCCGGCAATAGTACGTTGAACAATTGAGAATGACATACCGCGCTCTATTGTAAAGAAATAAAACCATTACCAATAACTACATCAATAATGGATAGCTGCTCAATATAATTATTTCAGCACTCAAAATAAAAAAATATCCGCCATTTCAATACATAGATCACATTATTTTACTTCTAAATTCCAATGTGGAATATCATTACTTACTCAATAAACATTCATTCCATTAACAAATGTTGGTGTTATAGAATGAGAAACACAATATCAACATTTAAATATAAATAACCGTTAAATGATTATTTCAAATTTTAAATATTAAACTTTTTTTTAAGACAAGAAACATAAAACAAGCTTTCTGTTTAATCATTGAACTAAATCAATAAATTTATAGTTATTAATAAATTTCAATTAACTATCTATTGACTTTGCCAGAGACAGCACCAAATCTAGCTTTAACGCATTTCCCACAGAGTTATGCACAGCTTCTGTGGATAACCCTATTTTTGTGGGTAAAATAATAAAACACCATATCATTAATTAATAATATTTTTTTAACAATAACAAATAAATATAACCAATTGATAAATATCAAAAACACCCCAACTCCTTGTGTTTTAAAAATATAAACACGAGAACAATCAATACGTTTATTAGTTTATTTCACTATTCAAAACACTTTCTTTGTTAAATAAATGCTACTTATACATTGGATTATTATATAACGAATAAACACATCAGTAATAAATCTCATCTTTTTGAAAAATATAACAATCAATTTACTAAGTATTATAAATACAATATTTTTAAAATAAGCTCATGTTTAATAGCCAAAAAAAATGGAAGCTTGCTTATAAAGCTAACTTCCACTTAAATCATCATAATATGAAGCATTAATAAGTATTTAATTGTATTTCTGTATCTGTTTTTATGTTATTTAAACTTTTAAACGTCTAAAAAACGCACCGCTACAAAGTAATAATAAGCCAATAAATCCAAAACTACCGCCACCGTCGCGATCTTTACCTATATTGCAATTGTTCGCTGAAATGCTGTCATTGCAGCCATCACCATCTTGATCGTTATACTTATCCGAAAGAAAATCAGGTGGGGTAATTGGATGCATTGGTTTTTTACTGCTGTTCTCAACAATCCAATCAGTATAATTACCGACACGAGCGTAAAAACCAGGACGTGTCATTGAACCACAAGCAAGATCTCCAACAGTACCACCACTGACAATACCCACTTGTAACCATTCATCATTATCATCTTGAGCTAAAATAGGACCACCGCTATCTCCAAAACAAGCATCTACACCATAAGGAGTACCGTCTATATGATCTGTAATTTCAGACGGTAATGCACATAATTTAGTTGTGTTAGCAGGGCTATCAATAATTAATCCTGGATTATCATTCGATTCAATACGCTTATAACATAAATCTATCGGGAATAAACTCAACATCGCTTGCTGCAAATTATCAGAGCCTGAGTCACTACCTCCAGACGGATCGGTGACTCCCCAACCGAGTACTTTGAGATTTTTATCATGTCTTGTCGAACCTTGATAATCACTATCATTCCATTGTTTTTTTAACTCGGTTTCTATATCACTAGACTGTTCCCGTGTTGGTAAATTAACTTGAGCAACATCTTTAAATTTACGATTAACACGAATCAGTGCTACATCATTATCTAATTCGGTACTTATAACTTCGGCTCTAACTGAATCTTTTTTTACTACAGCCACAGGACTAAAATCAGGATGAACTACTACATGCGTTGCAGAAAAAATATGATCTTCTAATGGCTCACTATTATCTATTAATCCTGCGGTAATCGTAATATCAGAGGGTGGTATTACCTCAGCATTTTTATCACTTCCCTTTACCACACAGTGAGCGGCGGTTAATACCCATTGATCACTAATGATAGTCGCACCACAAAAAGGGGTTTCACCCGCCTTATTATTGCGCAGTGACGCCATAAAATTTTCAGTGGCGGGAGTATTACTATCAACATCATCGCCACCGATAACATACGGTGAAACGATATTTGACGATATTACTGCATCGGTGGATGCATAGACGGGCGCAGTGACACTTGCCGTAATGGCTAACATTAACGCACTGTATTTATATTGAAACATCCTTGTTTTCCTTTGACTTAATAATAATCGCTATAGCTTACCTTTATCATTGTTTATGTGCTGATCGAAACTAGCACACTGCGATAAGCTTCATTTTTTTATGTAAATGAAAACGCCACCAGCATAATAAGCAGTTTTAAATTACCGTTATTACACCGAAAATCATCTCAATAATCACAACATACGTAACTCAATCGTTAAAAGTGATGATTAACTGATACTGCAGCGTTAATGAAATAAAGCCCACTGGATATTAAACAGTCTGTTGTACTATAAATTTCGTGATCAGGGACATGTTTGCTTTTCTTCTGTACAATAGAGCGGCATAATATCGGCACAATAAATCAATGGACAATTCCCATGACTATCGAACAAGCATTAAAAACGCGTAGTGAATCAAAATGTGAGCTATGTTCTTCTGAAAATAATCTAGCGGTATACGCTGTTCCTGCTTCTGAAGACAAGAGTGCAGGTTGTTGCGTACTACTTTGTGATACTTGCCGTGGTCAGCTTGAGAATCCAGAAACAACTGACGAAAACCATTGGCGTTGTCTGAACGACACCATGTGGAGTCAAGTTCCTGCTGTTCAAGTTATGGTGTATCGTCAACTTAAACGTCTTTCCACTAAAACTGATTGGGCAATGGATCTCGTTGACATGATGTACGTAGAAGATGATGTTAAAGAGTGGGCTGAAAAAGGTCTTGTTGAAGAAGAACAAGCTTCAATCCCTACCCGTGATGCGAATGGTGCAATCCTTCAAGCTGGCGATAGTGTAACTATCATTAAAGATCTTCCAGTTAAAGGTTCAAGCATGATCATCAAGCGTGGTACGCCTGTACGTAACATTAGCTTAACGGATAACCCACTTCACATCCAAGGCCGTGCTGACGGTGTGCAAATGGTTATTATCTCGGCTTACACTAAGAAGTAATTTTTTATTGTAAATCCGAATAAAGAAAGCCCCTGTTGATCACATCAACAGGGGCTTTCTTGTTCAAACATTAACATTCTTTTTTATAACAACGGTTCCAGCCAGTTTATCGTGCCAACCTTGCTTTCTCTTGTCCCACCCAACCCACATTAAGCCTAACCCCAATGGAATAGTTGACACAAAATAGCCTAAATAACGTATCACCGATTGTTTCGCACTAGGCTTACACCCTGTTTGCGCATCCACTATCTGCGCCTTAATCACCATTTTCCCGGGAGTCGCTGACTTATATACCCAAAATAAAATCACGCCAATAAAGGGCAATGCGTAATTAATCAACACATCCATCGGCCCCATCACAAAGGTATCAGTTTGTGGATATATTTCACCATAAGCGAAATACATAAGTGGTACTGTTATCAAAACGACAAGTGCAGTATCCACCAAACTGGCTAATACTCGTTGCCAAAACCCAACATACGCTATTGTTATTTCATTATTCATAACGAGACAGCTTTCTATTTATAATAAAGTTAATTAATCGTTTACCGATTTTTCCATAAGGCGCATAAAGGTACTTAGTTGAACTTAAAGCGGCTTGATGCATCACCGGACGCATTATTGATAAACGCTCAAAACCTTCACGACCGTGATAATGCCCCATACCACTGTGGCCAATACCACCGAAAGGTAAATCATCCTGCGCGACATGTAACATAACATCATTGATTGCAACCCCACCTGAACGTGTTTGGTCTAATACTTGCTGCTGCACTGTTTTATCATTACTGAATAAATACAATGCCAGTGGTCGCTCTCTAGCATTAATATAATCCAAGGCTTGCTGAAGTGTTTTATAAGTCACTATTGGCAGTAATGGCCCAAAGATTTCACGTTGCATGGCAACCATTGAATCAGTAGTTTGACAGATAAGCTGTAATGGAAATTTACGTTGTTGTGGGTCTGGTACCGAATTAGGAATCAAATTGACTACCTTTGCCCCTAGTTGAACAGCATCTTGAGCAGTGTTACATAAACGCGTAAAAGAACCGTCATCAATAATCGAGGTATAATCAGGGTGGGCAATATCAGTAAACCGCTGCGCCATAATCGCTTGAGCTTGGCGAATAACCTCACTTTCTAACGCTTCTGGAATCAACAGATAATCAGGAGCAACACACGTTTGGCCGCTGTTATACATTTTACCGCCTAAGATACGCGATAAAGCTGTATTCACATCATAATCATCCGCCAAGATAACGGGTGATTTACCGCCTAATTCTAGCGTAACAGGAACTAAGTTCGTTGCAGCCACAGCCATTACCGCTTTACCTGTGGTGGTCGAGCCAGTAAAAATTAGGTGATCGAACCTTAACTGTGAAAAAGCGATCCCCGTTTGCCCCTCTTCAGCAATAATACAAATCTGATCGTCACTAAATACATCTTTAAATAATAACTGTAATAATTGGCATAAATGTTGAGAATTTTCTGACATTTTGACCATCACTCTATTACCGGCAGCAAGCGCAGCAACCATAGGTGCAATAGTTAAAAATAACGGATAATTCCACGGCACAATAATACCCACAACCCCTAACGGCTGCGGAGTTACCGTATTTTTAGCGGGTTTAAACCATAAAGAAGTATGTCGATGCTGAGGTTTCATCCACCCTTTCAACCGCTTGATGGCATCATGAATAGATTCTAAAGAGGTAAATATTTCTAATAGTGCCGTTTCACTCGCAGAGCGACAGCCAAAATCAGCGGCAATCGCTTGGCAAATTTGTGACTGATGCTGAGTAATTAATTGTTTTAATTGATTTAGAACCGCAATACGTTCTTCTGCTGTAGGCATGGGCTGTTGCATGAAAGCATTGTATTGACGTAATCGATAGTGTTCCAACGTAGCAACTATTGTCATTGTTATATTCCGTTATAATATGTAATCAAACTATATGGTTAATATACTCATAGCATTACTGTCTCTAACAGGATTATTTTTCATTATTTTTGATCGCTGTAGCGTTAATATCGAGGAGGGTATCTTATTATTAAGAATCTGTACTAAACTTAGCTACATTAAAGGACAGCATTTTTAGGAGGGACAAGATGACACTACCAATACTCTACACTCTGCGTCAGTGCCCCTATGCTATTCGAGCACGTTTAGGTTTGCGTTTGGCAGAGTTAGATGTAGAAATACGTGATATTTCACTAAAAGATAAGCCTGCAGAAATGCTTACGGTTACTCCAAAAGGTACCGTCCCTCTTTTAGTTTTAAATAATGGCGATTATATTGATGAAAGCCTCAACATTATGATTTGGGCACTTAGTCAGCATGATCCACAAAACCTACTCTTATCGGATAATTGTCATTTATTTACCGATATGATCAACCTTATTGCTCGTAATGACTGTAAGTATATTGCAGCCCTCGAGCACTACAAAGCCAATACCCGTTACCACAACCCTGACGTCGCTATTTATCGTAATTTATGTCGTTCTTTTCTCGATGATCTAGAAGCTCGTCTTAACAAACACCGCTTTTTTATGTGTGATAGCCCCAGTGTCGCTGACTATGCTATTTTACCTTTTATTCGTCAATTTTCTCATGTTGAACGCCAATGGTTTCGTCATGCTCCCTACCCTCGATTACAGGCTTGGCTAGAACAGCATTATCAAGATCCTATTTTTTCAAAAGTCATGGAAAAAAGACCTTTTTGGCAACCTTCATCATTGATTAAGAGTCATCACAAAGAAATCGTATAATAATAAGTGGAAGTAACGTGGTTTTATACAATATTGGTTAACAGTCATCACCCTGACAGTATTGCACTGTCAGGGTGATCAAAATTACTTACTGCGACTCGTAAGGTACTCGTCTTGCAGCATATACATTCGCTTAACGTCAGTGTATTGACCATTAATGAAGATTTCCTTCACTAAATGACCTTCTTCAATAAAGCCACACTCTTCATATAAGTGAATCGCTTTTTCGTTTGCCGTTGCAACATGCAAATACACTTTATGTAGGTTCAATATCGTAAAAGCATAATTCAATGCGCGGTTAATTAATGCGCGAGCATATCCGCAACCTTGGAAATCAGGCGCAATGATAATCTGGAACTCAGCACTCCGGTGAATGCTATTTATCTCAACCAGTTCTACAAGACCAATTGATTCTTTATCATTATTTTCAGCAATAAAACGTCGCTCAGTGCTGTCATGGATATGCTTGCGGTATAGTTCTTCAAGCTCGTAAAATGACTCATACGGTTCTTCAAACCAATATGACATAATAGCGCGGTTATTGTTTAGCTGGTGAATAAAACGTAAATCAGTTTGCTCTAAAGCACGAAGACGAATTTCATTATTCATAGTGGTTATCCCTTTCCTAAAAATTATTCTTCTAGAAAATATCACTAAAACGTAAAAACAAAAGACTAAAAATGTAAAACTTTACGACAATAGATTTAAAAAACATCTACTTGTTTATTCTGAGTTCTAATAAGTCAATGAATCGCCTTACTTTTGCGGATAAATGTTTTCGACTTGGATATACAACGTACACATTCACCATCGTACTATCAAACTCTGATAGCAATACTGTCAACTCTCCACTTTGCAATTGTGGTTCGATATAAAATGCAGGGACATGACAAATCCCCATCCCATTAACAGCCATAGCGACTGTCATTGGTGTATTATTACATCGTAACTTTTGCTGTACCTCAACATTAAATGCTTTACCTTCAACATCTGTGTATTGCCACCGATTAGCATGTTTTAAGTTACTATAACAAAGACAATTATGTTGATGTAAGTCAGAAGGATGCTGTGGTGTTCCATGCTGTTGTAAATACTTAGGCGCAGCTACAGTATGAATTTTACAGCTAAATAACCGCTTACAAATCAAGCTCGATTCCGCTAACGTTGCGGAAGCTCGAATAACAAGATCGTACCCATCAGCAACAACATCTACGGTTTTATCACTTAAATCAATATCTAATTGCATGTCTGGGTAACACGTTAAATATTCACTAAAGACTTGCTGTAAATATTGAGAACCTAACCATACTGGGCAACTTATTTTAAGCGTTCCTTTGGGGTTCAAAGTATCTTGTGAAATCAGTCCTAACGCCTGTTCTGCATCTATAATTAATTGAGTACATTCTTGGTAATAGGCCTCCCCTTCAGGAGTTAATGCTAACGAGCGCGTAGTGCGATTGAGTAACCGTACACCCAAGCGTGCTTCTAATTTATTAATTTCTTTACTGATGTGTGAATTTGAATGCCCAAGCACTTCAGCTGCTGAGCTAAAAGCACCACTTTTAACAACCTGAACAAAAATGATGATGCCATCAAATAATTTATTATTAGTCATATGGAAATAGTTAAAACACTTTCATCCTATTAATTAATCTTAACTATCAATATACACTGGAACGACATTAACAAGGTATCGTTATTAACCATCGAAATAATGACACATTCATTATAATTAGGAATAAAGCATGAAATTACTTACTTTTGCAGCAAGCAGTAGCAGCCAATCAATTAATAAGCACCTTGCAACATATGCCGCATCATTGGTAACTTATGCTGATATTGACGTTTTAGATATTAATGATTTTGAGATGCCACTTTATAGTAGTGATCGTGAAAACGAATCAGGTATTCCATCATTAGCACAAGAATTTTTAGATCGTATCGCTCAAGCTGATGCAATAATCATCTCTTTTGCAGAACATAATGGTTCATATACTGCCGCATATAAAAACCTATTTGATTGGGCATCACGCATTAACCCTAAAGTTTATCAAAACAAACCAATGGTATTACTCGCAACGTCACCAGGTCCTGGTGGCGCAAATACGGTATTAACAGCAGCAGTTAACTCTGCCCCTTACTTTGCTGGAAATGTAAAAGCCTCGCTCTCAATACCTAGCTTTTATGATAATTTTGACGTTGTTACAGGAAAAGTAACAAATGCGAAACTATTAACCGCATTAATTGCTACGGTTAATAGCTTAACCTAGAATAAACAGCCATCAATCAATAATAGATCCTAGTTCCAAAATGACAAATAACATGATGCAGTAGCAGTATTAGTTGCAGAGAAACGCTGCCGAGATCACCATTAATAATACATCTATCAGTATAATTCGAGTCAACTAATGATCGTTGTTGCTAATTTACTGAGATTACGGATGAAATTAATTAAAAGTCTTGCTGCTATTGCCATTACTTCAGCACTATTAAGCGGATGTAATAGTCATAATACGAATGACATTAAACCCACGACAAATGATGTCACTATCGCTACATTTAACCTTTCGTTTGATCGCAGCAGTTTTGAACAACTCGTAGAGGAAATGCAAACTTCTCCCGCTGAGCAACAAGCATTAATTAATGGCTTCAATAACCAGACTCTTACTCCGACTGAAAAAGAAAAAGCCCTTAAAATTATTCAAATCCGTAATGTTGCTGCAATTATTCAAACAAAGCGTCCTAACGTGATTTTATTGGCCGAGTTTAATAATGATGGTAGTGGTGAAAACACTGCTGCACTAGTAGGTTTCCAGAATAATTATCTCTCTATTGGTCAAAGTCTAAATAGTATTGATGGTGGCGATACGCTAGAGCCGATTAAATACCCTTTCTTTGAGAGCTATGCTACTAATACCGGCTTAATGAGTGGATTAGATCTTAATAACGATGGGAAAATAAATTCAGGCCCAAATGACGCATGGGGATTTGGTGTGTATCACGGCCAATATGGCTTCTCCCTCATGTCACAATATAAGATTGACACTGCTAACACTCGTACCTTCCAAACCTTTAAGTGGAAAGATCTGCCTTCAGCAGAAATGCCCAAAATCACCAATTGCAATGATACGAAAAATCCAATTCCTGACGGTATGGCGTGTGGTGAAGACTGGTATACCCCAACCGAATGGGAAAATCTGCGTTTATCATCAAAAAATCATGTTGATGCTCCCATTATTATTCCAACGGCTAATGGTGAACAGACCATTCATATTTTGATGTCGCATCCAACACCACCGGTATTTGATACGGTAACTCAAAAAAATAAGATGCAAAACCGTGATGAAATTCAATTTTGGAATAACTACATTACCAATGGCGATTTCATTTACGATGATAAAGGCGCAACGGGTGGCCTTGCAGAAAGTGAAAAGTTTGTGATTGTGGGTGATTTAAATGCAGATCCTTATGCAGGTGACGGTTACCGCCAAACAATTGAAAGTTTGCTAAACCATCATCGTGTTAACCAAACAGCAACGGATGGTGAACTGACTCCTATTAGTTTAGGTGCTGAAACCTGCTTCAGTGATGGCGAATGTCGTCAAGATAACCCTTATCCAAACCGATTAACCAGTAACTTCGGTTTACAAGTCGACCATGTTATTCCATCAAATAACCTTAATGTCACCGCTTCTGGCGTATATTGGCCAGCAAATGATGAGCAAGGTCGATTGCTTGTTAATGATGTCCGCATTGGCAAGAAAGGGGCTGGAAAAGACGTATCATCAGATCACCGTATGGTATGGATAAAAGCGACTTTATAAGATCGTTTGTATTTACAGCTAAGTAAATAAAGGCACTTAGTTCAAGCAACTAAGTGCCATTTAACTAAAACAAACTTGGCTGTGAATGATGATCTGCACTCAAAGCCTCTATTGATGATATTCTCTCGAAATGAACAATCCACGCCATATTGCTACGAGGGAACTCTTTTGGAATAGACTTTTTTAGTTGCTTTAATACACTTGTATTATCTAAAGTAAGTGTTTTACTATCAAAGCCAAACTGCTTAAAGATAAAATGATCAGCATCTTGCTTTAAAACCACAATACCACGGTCTTTTTTATATGTTCTTGCTTCTATCGCCTCACCTGCAACCATATCAGTCAGTGCTCTCTGAAAGGTATGGTGCAATTGAGATATATGAACTTTGGCCATTACTGTTCCAGTTTTACTAATAATTAATAATATTAAAGACAATAACCTATCATAGAATGTTATTCTCACGACTCTCTATTCAATTATAATTAACGCCTGTATCAATAAGGCTGACATTATCATTATCCAATTTTCCACCAAGCAATTATCTGTTTGTATTACTGTTGTTATCATTGATCGACACAGATATAATTTATGGCTACCTTTAGTTAAGAGACTCACTGATAATGTCACGTTTTAGCCAATTTTTTCATGCCTACTGGAAAATAATCAGCCTACTAATACTCGTTCTAATCACCTTCTTATCCTTAACACCTCAAGCCGATTTACCAGTAGTCGCCGGAACAGATAAAACGCATCACTTTATTGCTTATGCCACGTTAATATTTGCAGTTGCTTTTGTTAAACCTAAAAAATGGTTATGGATTGCTGTTTTTTTCTTTTGCTGGAGTGGTGCAATTGAATTAATTCAACCTTACGTTAATCGCTATGGTGAATGGTTGGATCTTGCAGCAAATACGGGAGGATTAATCAGTGGTTTTATTATTGCTCGAATAATGGCTTATATTTGCAAAAAAAAACCTTAGTCCTTTGAACCTAAAGATACATCTAAATACCTTATAACGTTAATTTTTATCAAAAAAGATGGTGGTTTGAATTTATTTTACCTATACCTAAATGTATATCTTAATAATGCTGCTTTTAAGATCCTCAAAAGAGTAAAAGCTGCCAATATCGACTAATTATTCAGCAACTATTGAGTGAATAACATAATCAGATCTAAATATAAGATTACTATTTTCAATGCTATTATTAATAATAATTTATTAAAACAATGTAAAAACAATTTTAATCAATGAGTTATAACTTCTTTCTCATTCTGTGATAGAAAGAGAAACACAGCAGCTATAATTCATTAACTTGAATTACATAAAAAATACGAGCAATATCCGAAAATCATACCTAACCGGAATTTGAATTTTCTATGTCTATCGTCATCATGGTACACAATGACAATGCGACAATAATTCGCAGATAACATAGTAATGACTAATTTGTTAATTTCATGTTTTTACAATCGACAACAAAACAACTCAAAAACTATACGAAAGCAATGTGGGGAAAAAGAATGAATCCTGAAGATAAACAGTTTGCTGTTATTGGTCTCGGTCGCTTTGGTATGGCTCTGTGTGAAGAACTTAGCGAACAAGGCGCGCAAGTCTTGGCTATTGATGTTAATGAAACGTGTGTCCGTCAAGCCGCAAATATCGCCACTCAGGCTGTCGTTGCTGACTGTTCAAACGAGGCTACTATTGCAGAACTTAAACTGGATGACTACGATCTCGTTATGGTTGCTATCGGTGATAATATCAATGCTAATATATTAACCACATTATTATTAAAAGATGCTGGTGTAAAAACGGTCTGGGTCAAGGCCAAAGATACTCCCCATTGTAAAATCCTTTCAAAAATTGGCGCAGATAAAATCATAAGACCAGAACGTGATATGGGTATTCGTATTGCTCGTAACATGTTAGATAAACGCGTATTTGAATTTTCAGAGCTTGGGAGTGGTATCTCATTAGCTGAAGTCGTTGTATCAGCACGCAATATGGGTAAACCTATCTCTCAACATCCGTGTGCAAGTAATGATGAAACCCAAGTGTTAGCACTTAAACGTGGCCCAGAGGTACGTAAAGCGCCTGATATGGATATGGAAATGCAAGTTGGTGATATTTTAATTATTACTGGCCCTGAAAACGTATTATCAGAAACATTAAGAAAGTTATGAGTTTTATCCCTAACCGAGCAATGTATGTCCCAATAAAAACAGACAAACGTAATAAGCGGTGGTCTGAACCAAAAATCATTATTTTTAGTTTTTTGGCAATTTTGATCCCTGGTGCTATTTTATTAACACTTCCCGTTTTTTCTGTCTCAGGTTTAAGTTTTGTTGATGCCCTTTTTACCGCAACGTCTGCGATTAGTGTAACAGGGCTTGGGGTTGTCGATACTGGCACCCACTTTTCCACCAGTGGTAAAGTGTTATTAATGATTCTGATGCAGATTGGTGGTCTTGGACAAATGACCTTATCTGCTGTTTTGTTATATATGTTTGGCTTACGCGTTAGTCTACGCCAACAATCGCTAACAAAAGAGCAACTCGGGCAAGAAAAATTCACCAATATCCGTTTACTGGTTAAGCACATTATTATTTTTGTGATTGTATGTGAAGTCATCGGCACCTTTTTCTTATCCCTACGCTGGGTACCCATGATGGGATGGGATAAAGGGCTTTTTACTGCTGTTTTCCACTCAATATCAGCCTTTAATAATGCCGGTTTTTCGCTGTTTTCGAATAATTTAACCCAATATGTAGATGATCCTTTGGTGATCATTACTATTGCGATGTTGTTTATTTTAGGTGGTTTAGGCTTTACGGTTATTTCCGATTTACAACGCAATATACATCGTGGTTTTCATTTTTTATCACTGCATTCAAAAATAATGATCATAGCAACACCGATATTATTATTTGTCGGTACTGTGATGATCTGGCTCCTTGAGCACAATAATATGCAAACGCTGGGAAGCTTAAATACGTCAGGTCAATGGCTTGCTGCATTTTTCCAATCAGCGACAGTACGTACTGCTGGTTTTAATAGCGTCAACATTGGTGCTTTCACAGAACCTGGGTTATTAGTGCTGATGTTATTAATGCTGATTGGTGCGGGCTCAACCTCAACCGGTGGTGGTATTAAAGTCTCGACCTTTGTTGTGGCTATTTTAGCAACATGGTCATTCTTAAAACAACGTGACCGAGTGGTACTTTTTAAGCGCACCATTTCAAATCAAACCGTCACTAAATCATTAGCGATTATTGTGGTGAGTGGCATTGTATTATTGATCGCAATGTTTGCTTTAATGCTAACGGAAAAAGCACCGTTCTATGAGGTAATGTTTGAAACCATTTCAGCCTTTGCAACTGTGGGTGTTACAGCTGGCTTAACGGCTACCCTCTCAGAACCGGGTAAATACATATTAATTGTCGTGATGATCATTGGTCGTCTTGGTCCATTAACATTGGCTTATATGTTGGCTCGTCCAAAACCAACCTTATTAAGTTACCCAGAAGATAATGTTGCTGCAGGTTAAGATAAACTCTGATTATAACGTATAAAAAAGGTGTGTTTCTTAATATGAAGAAGCACACCTTTTTATTAACTTGCGATTAATCTCTTGGAAGATCTGGTGATAAATGATCATCAAACCCTACTGCAACTAAATGTTGATATGCTTGCCACACTGATTGAGGCATAGTTTGCTCCGTTGAAAAACCTAATGCTGGATAATAACGAATTCGCTGTAAATCCCCTACCATCACATTCACCAGATCTCCATAACTAATGACATCATTCGCAAACTCATCAAACATTAACGGTGGAGAGGTAACCAACGCCGACTTATTCGGCCATTGCTTTTCAAATGTCGCTAATGTACGACGTTCCATAAACGTTTTTTGTACCAAAATAAATCGCTGTGGATTTAGTTGCTTTGCATCCAATAATAATCGAGTTTTTATTATATTATCACCAGTATTGGTTGCTAAAGGCTCAATATAAATACAATCATTAGGCACACCCATTCCACGAGCAATATTGGCAAAATGTTCTGCTTCAGAGCACGGAAATAATCCTTGTGTGATATCACCGACATTACCAGAGAAGACAATATAGGGCGCATAACCTTGTAAAAAAAGTTGCGCGGCATGTTCTGCGACACGAATGTCATTGCTACACAGTACGAACAAGCAATCACTTTTAACTAATGGCTGATGCAGTAAATGATAATCCCAAACAATTTTAGCTGAACGATAAATTCCTGATGGCATAAACAGTCCTTTTGTAATATCAATTTTATCTCAATAATCGTGACACTTATTAACAATATCATGCACCAACATATAGTCAGAAATACCTACTGACAAAAGCGTATAGTTGTATATTGCTAATATTCAACGTCCAACTCCCATAATAAGTAGTATTTTACTTCTCTCTCTGATCACCAGCGTCATACTCACGCTACCATGAGCTAACTCAACAGACTATAAATGAATAATAACAATACTCATTAAGCCTAGTCGCTTAAAATAAGCATAAAAAAATGGAACAAGCCTGCACTTATTCCATCATTTTTAATAACCCAAACTATATTGAGTATTCGTTAACGTTGCCACCATTCAGGTAAAATCGCAATACTCGTTCCATGTTGATCACTTAGCCATGCTTGCTCACTTTCAATGGTTAGCTGTAGCTGCATTGAACGCTCAACTAATTGCTCTAGGCTTTTTAATTCTTCATCACGAATAAAGACCACTGAAACATTCTTTAATGCACTGATTTTGGTTTTATTCGCCTGCCACCATACTGGAGCAGCATGATCGCCATAAGCATAAACAATCACTTTCTTAGCGCGATGTGATGCTTTACGGATACGTTTTTCATCAGGTAAACCCAACTCAACCCATAATTCAATTTCATCAACTAAATTTTTAGCCCATAAATCAGGTTCTTCTGCAGAGCTTACACCTTTAGTAAATTGTAAGTCGGTGTCTGCATTTAATCCCCAAGCAAGCACACGCAGCATAAAGCGCTGTAATGTTTCTGATGGATGACAAGCAACGGTATGCTGACCATCAAGATAAACATGACGATCCATGTCTGCTACGTTCATGTTTACTTTATATATAGTGGCACTGATCGCCATGGAAAAACCTTAATGAATGTGATCATTTCTAAATAATAATGTTCGCAGGCCATAGATTATTTATGGCACACACAAACACAAAAATACTGCTGACGTTTTAATCACTAAACAGCATATATAAAGAAGTATTCTGCTGAATCAGATCTTCTTTTTGCGCTTTGGTTAAACGTTTTTTAATTCGATACTCAAACTGCATTGCATCGCGTTTAGATTTTACCTGTTGTGACCACATTAACGTTAAAGGGCCTTTACCTTTAAGATATTTAGACCCTTTTTTACTGTGTTGATGTTCTTCAAAACGACGACCAACATCTGTGGTAACACCACAATAGAGTGTCCCTTGACGAGTACGTATAAGATAAACAAACCAAGGTATGGTAGACATGATAACAAGCCATAAAACAAACAGGCTCAACATATAATGCTGAGCCTATATAAACGATAATGCTGTACGAATACAGGTTGAGTAATCTACCAGTATTCGTAAATAATAGAAACTATTCTGTCAATGATTCTAGCATTGCTTGTAATTCAGTCAGTTGTAACTTTAATTGCTCAACGTCTTGCTCTAACGCAATGATTCGCTCTTCATTAATTGTACTACTCGTAGTAGCAGACTTAACGGGAACATAATTATCAAGATCGATCTCACCACTCAGTAAATGCATATAACGACAATCACGTTTTCCTGATTCTTTTGGCAACTTAACAACATAAGGCCCTTTTTCGGCAGAGGCTAATTGTTCAAGTACGGCTTCCGCTTCTTGTGTATCAGCAAAATCACAAAGACGGTTAGTGCGAGTACGAATTTCACCTGCACTTTGTGGGCCTCGTAATAACAATACAATCATTGCAGCAAGCTCTTGCTTAGTAAATTGTAATGAGCCAAATTCAGTATTACAAAAACGATGCTGAAACTTAGAAACGCGACTACCAAAACTGGATACATCGCTCACCATACGTTTTTCTTTAAGCTCTTCAATTGTATCAAGTACCGTTGCTTCATCTAGCGCCATAACAGGTTCACGACTTGATTTTTGATTACATGCTGTCGTCAATAGATTAAGCGTTAAAGGGTATTGATCTGGAGTAGTAATTTCTTTCTCAAGTAAGCAACCAATTACTCGAGCCTGTTGTTCTGTTAATTGCATATCCATGATCATCCTATTCATCTCACCCAATGGCTTTCTTGTAAACGTAAGATCTCGACACTTATCAATCAAAAAACCATTAATACAAGACAGTGTCAAAATGCTCTATCCAGACTAGCACGTTTATCTTTACCAGCAAGTAGTTAGCTGCTCAAATGCGCAAATTATGACCATGGACAAGTAAAAGTTAGTTTTCATTATGGCTTACTAAAGAATGTGGATATTCTGCTGTTACAAATTGGTCGCGGCCATTTTCTTTTGCTTGATATAATAAAGTATCAACCGCCTGATATAAATTTTCAACCAATTCCAATCCTGTCGGTACCCATGAAATAGCACCTTGACTCACGGTTAGTTGATCACTAATTAATGAATTTTCATGCGGTATGGCTAACCGTTGGATCGCATCCTTTAAGCGCTGACATTCTTTAATTACTTGTTTTTCATCACAATTACAAATTAATACAATAAACTCCTCACCGCCATAACGGCCACAAACCTCACCCGCTCGATTAAAGATATTTTTCAAATTTGATGACAATAATTTAAGGCAATTATCCCCTTCAATATGCCCTTTGAAATCATTAAATAATTTAAAGAAATCAACATCAAGGAGGATAATTGTTAATGGTAAATTATTACGTCCATGTAACGCGATAAACTCCTTCAACTTTTGATCAAGATAACGACGATTAGCGAGTTTGGTCAATGGGTCTTCATTTGCTTGCTCTAATAGCAACTTATTTACTTTTTGTAATTGTGCAGTGGTGTGTTCTAACCGTTGTCGCATAATTGAAATACGACTCATTGCTTGCATTTTTGCTGCTAAAATAATCGGATTAATCGGCTTAACTAAATAATCATCGCCGCCAACATCAATAGCTTTGGCTATAATATGAGGATCATTAAGACCACTTAAAAAGATAATTGGTACCCACTCTGGGTATCGATGTCGAATAGTATGAACCAATTCAATTCCATTTTGTTCTGGCATTTCAATATCAACTAATAACAGATCCGGCTGAAATTCTGAGTAACATTTTAAAAGTTCAGCCGCTGATGATACTGACTTAACATGATGGCCAAGGTTTGTTAAACACGCCGTTAAATATAATCGCTCACTGACGACATCATCGGCAATTAAAATCCGCATCACGCCCATATTAAATCCTTTATGATAGCAAGCATATAATATAAAACACATTGCATTGTTCGTGCCATACATGCCTCTTTGAAAAAAAAAACCTTAACAACGTGATTACATCATGACTATTTACTAAAATAAATTTTATTATGACTTTTATAATCATATATTGACATTTATCAGTAGGAATATAGGATTCCTCTTCTAAAAACATAATGTGTTAGGAAAAACTATGTCTGAAATTAATAGCAACGAAGATCAAATCATCGAAGAAACAGTGTACACATTAGATGACTGTTCTCCAGAACTTCGTCAAGTCGTAAAATTTGAAGAAGTGCCAGCAGAGTTGATTGATATGCTTGTCAACGTTTATAAGGTATCAGAGCCAACTTCACGTGAGGCATGGAACGCATTACCTGCTAGCGCACAAAATGTTTTGGATAATTTTGAGCAATTTCACTCTTTAGTTGCATTAAGCCAAAGCTACTCTGGCGTTGACTTCCTTGGTGAGATGCAAGATACAAAATTCCCAGAAGACATGGGTGCTGAAGAGCAAGCAGAATATAAAGCATCAATGCTTGATAAAGTACTGGTTAACTGTGTTAAAGACATGTGTAAGCAATTGAAAAAAGCTCGTCGTAACCCACCAATGAAGCGTGAGTTTACTGAGATTTTTCAAAAGTAATATCTCTTATTGTCACGATAATATTTAAATTTAAAGAAAGAGCATTCACACTCTTTCTTTTATTTATAAGTTCCGTATTAACATATATAAATGTAAATATCATCCTTTCTTGATAAATACAATATCTAATAATATGAAAAATCATTTATTAGCATATTGTTTTATCTGTAATCGGTTAATCATCACCGAATATATTGTCTTTTATGTCAAAAATTCATAATGTAAATAGTATTAGAGCTTATTTCTAACACCGATAAGTTATTTTATATCTTTTTCATGATAAAATTGACAAACTAATAAATAATACTCGAGGATTATAAATGTCAAATATTGAGCAAATAAGATTTCGGACAAAAGTATGCTTTATCGCAAGCCAAGGAGTACTTAAAACACCCGAATCTACGCTCAAGTTAAATTTGTCAGAACAATATATTCTTAGCTATCTTATTGAAAATCATAGTACTCCTGTAACCAAAGATGACTTACTCAAAGTTGGTTGGCCTGATCGTATTGTTACCGAAGCCTCATTATTTCAGGTGATTCGTGCATTACGAGTCAAACTTAATGAGAAAACTAAAGG
>NZ_MSCQ01000002.1:231222-245247 GCF_002954725.1 Photobacterium phosphoreum | reverse complement strand
ACAACTAAAGGCGATGTTATTGAAACATTACCTCGTGTTGGCTATCAGATTCGTGAATTTACACGCGAACATGTTGACCTAAGCGAACAAAAATCAAACAGCACTATCAGTAAGATCAATAAAAAAACCATTATTTCTGCCATTATCCTTACGTCTACATTATTGGGTAGTGGTGCATGGTACATGTACCCTCCTCAAACAGAACCTACGCATTTTTTAATTGAACATGACAATATTGGTAATAATAGCATTACCTTCATTAGCCAAACTTTAGAGCAGCAACTTGATTTAAGAAATAAAACTAAAAAAATATTCTCACAACAACTAAATAAATATGGAAAAATGACAATAACCGATAAAAGAATATATTTTTATAAATCAGATGACTTTTATTCTATTGCTTGGTGTCAAGTAACACCTGGGACTAATCAATGTAAGCCAATGACTGATTTCAGTTATAAAGTGTCCCCTGATGAATGGACTAAATTTACTCATCTCATTATCGATAATAAAAAAATATTTCGTGAAAAAGTTAGTCTGATCTCAGATTCTGTCTATGAACCTTTATCGATTGTTTACCGTTCATATATTAGTAATTACGGCATTATCTCTAAAATATCAAATTTTTATATTTCTCCAACAGATAAAAAAAATGTTTTTGACTATTCAAAAGTAAGCTTTATTACAAGTAAAAAAACAGGTCATTATCAAGCTTTATCACTCTCAGCAGAATCATTAACGATAATGAATAAAAAATCCCAATTTATTTCCACATTAAAAATCACACCTAAAGCCTTTCATTGGGCTTATCAAGACAATGCTAATTTAAGTAAAAATAAAGCACTTACTTTCTTAGATGACGATAACAAATCAAAATCATATGGCTATAATGCGATTCGTTATGACTACGTCGTTGCAGGTCAAAAACAATTACAACTTATCTTAAATGAAAGCACAGGGCTTTACTGGTTACATAGTGGCAAAAATAATCCGCTAACATTATTGCCAACGACAACCCATCCATAAGCACTTGCTGTTACCGTATGATGATAGAAAAACATATGCATAAACGAATGTAAATATTTATGAGATCATGGTCACATCATAAAAACATACAATTATTTCACAATAAATATCACGTAATGATCACATTCTTGAACATCTCAATTCAGTATATTCTTTATTAAAACAATAACGCCTAAATGACGATGAAGAATAATATAATTTCAACTTTAATTGGTAGCTTACTTTGCTTGAGCTATACCGTTGCCTTTGCTAATCCTTCGGCTCCCTTACAAAGTATTACATCATCAACAGACATCGATCAATATATAACTAAACGCCAAGTCGTAAATCAATTATTAACTGATGCTCTTATCGCCTTTCAATCACCTTCTCGCATATCTCAGACCGGATTTACGGCCAACATACCAAATAATCTTGATTTTATTACATCCCGTCTATTACAAGCCTATAAATTTGAACCCTACCGTACCGATTTACTTATATCGGCAGCCAATGCTCAAATATATAATGGTAATATTGATCGCGCTATTACACTCTTTACGCAAGCACAAACGGTTACTTCTAATGACATTGATATTCTGTCGTATCTTGCTGTGTGGCACAATTTCAAGGGTAATAATGATGCATCAATTGAACAAATGACCAAGCTAGCATCACTCAATCCTGGTCGTCAGGCTGATATAGAGCATATTATTAACACGGTTGATCATGTTGTTGCGATACCACTGAAAACTACCACGCAAAAAACCTATAGTGGTAATACCGCTATCATCACGTTAGGTTATGCTTTAAATCCTGATGGTACGATGAATAATATTCTTATTCAGCGACTTAAAAAGACATTAACCCTAGCAAAACAATCACCGAAAGCATTAATTATTGTCACTGGTGGTATGCCTAAAAATCATCAAACTGAAGGCAAATTAATGGCTGATTGGCTTATTAAGAATGGCATCCCTCAGCGACGTATTATTGAAGATAATTATGCGCGTAATATGGTTGAAAATACTTTATATACCAGTTATGCGTTAGCCCGTCATAAAATTGATCATGCAACGATTGTCAGCTCTGGTAGCCATGTACGACGAGGTCAAACACTGTTTGATATTGCTAGTTGGAAAATAGGACCACGAGGTATCACCTTTGATAGTGTCAGTGTTACCGATAAGCCTTTATCAAAACTGGTCATCCCTTCAGATGAGGAACTACTTGCTATATACCGTGATGCGCTTCGTATTTATGGTATGTGGAGTTATCGTTCATACCCGTTAGAACACCGCTAACACTTTATTCTCACGCCTCTGCAACAAGCAGTATAAACATATCAGAAATCCTTTATGTAATGTTTATACTGTGAATTACACACATATGAGCATTACAAATTTATATCTCTTCTTTTTATAATTTAGATCAATAATTACATTTCCAATAGCTATAGATCACGAATTCAGCGGCGTATGATGAGCATAAGAAACAAGTGTGATAGCATTTCCATCGTTCATTATATAAACTAAAATCATAACGAATACACATAAGGAATGTATAAATGCCACTCGATCTCATCACCAACTTACTTACAAGTCCACAATTATACCTACTGATATTTATTGTGGTTACGCTTAAATTAAGCATTATCTTTGTCCCACAAAACGAAGCATGGCTCGTTGAACGGTTTGGTAAATACCGATCGACAAAGGAAGCTGGTTTAAATTTCATTATTCCGTTTATTGATAGTATTGGTGCTAAACGAAGCCTAAAAGAAACTGCAGTCGATGTTCCTTCACAATCTGCTATCACAAAAGACAATATTAGCCTTGTTGTCGATGGCGTGCTGTATTTTCGAGTTCTAGAACCTTACAAAGCTACCTATGGTGTTGATGATTATAGATTTGCCGTCACTCAACTCGCGCAAACTACCATGCGTTCTGAATTAGGTAAAATGGAATTAGATAAGACATTTGAAGAGCGCGATCTGTTGAATGCAAATATTGTTGCTGCTATTAATACCGCTTCTGACCCTTGGGGAGTGCAAGTTTTACGATACGAAATTAAAGACATTGTGCCGCCTAGCTCTGTAATGGAAGCAATGGAAGCGCAAATGAAAGCTGAACGTGAAAAAAGAGCACAAATTCTGGAGTCAGAAGGCGATCGTCAATCAGCTATCAATGTCGCTGAAGGTAAAAAACAAGCGCAAGTGTTAGCCGCAGAAGCCGATAAACAAGAACAAATTCTTAGAGCAGAAGGTGAAGCAGCAGCAATTTTAGCCGTTGCAGATGCTCAAGCACAGGCATTACGTAAAATCGGTGAAGCTGCTGATACAGAGCAAGGCCAAAAAGCGATTCAACTTGAATTAGCCACTAAAGCGATTGAGGCAAAGAAAGCCATTGCTAAAGAATCATCGGTTGTACTTTTAAGTGAAGATGCGACAAATGCAAGCTCGATGGTAGCGCAAGGTTTATCCATTATTAATTCGATCAACAAAGCTCAGAAAAACCACTCTTAGAACTAAGGTGTTGTATGTTTAGCAATATCTCACAAACATTACTGGTATTGGGCTTACTTGCTCTTATCATTGAAGTACTAATACTCGGTTGCAGTACATTAGTATTGCTGTTTTTCGGCATTGCTATGCTACTCACAAGTGGGTTAATTTATATAGGCATCATTGATGCTAATTGGATAAGTACACTTTCAACGTTAGCAATTATAACGTTACTGTTAACTATTGCACTCTGGAAGCCATTCAAAAAATTACAAAACAAACCAGCTAAAACGGATGTAAATACTGATTTTGCCGTTATAACATTTAAACTAGAAAAAGATTTATTACCGTCAGAACGCTATACCTTTAATTATTCCGGTATTCAATGGTTAATAAAAGCAGATACAACAATAGCCAAAGATGTGACGGTTAAAGTCGTCAAAAAAGAAGTTGGGGTTTTCTGGGTTGAACCCGTCGATAACTCAATGAGATAAATCTATAAGCCGTTAACATGACTTAACGGCTTATTATTCCCTCTTCGTTATTTCATTGGATAATTTAATCAACAAGTTCTGTTTTCTCTAATAACTTACAAAACTGATGCTTAATGATGGTTTGACTAATATAAATAACGTTAATAGTATCGTTAAAATATGTATAAGCTAATCGAAATACAGCATCTTTAGCTGCAATAATCTTATATTCATAAATTTTCAAACCATCATTTCGTAATTGTCTTGCTGTCTTTATTTTTGCAGATTGAATCGCGATTAATTGAGGTAAACGTTCGCGTACATCTTGGTAAATAACAGATTGATATTGCTCATGTAAATGAAAAAATTTCCGTAAATGCCGATTTTCGCTATAAGTAATATTCATTATCAATACATCTTATTATTGTAATTTTTGTTGTAGTATATCCTTACAAATACTAATGTTGTAGCTCAATTACCTTAAATCCCCGTTAAGAAAAGATGAACATTATTCACAGTTCACCGTTTCCAATGTGCATAAATCAATAATCTGTACCACAATTAGACTGTACCAGCGAAAAAGGAATACGCTAATGAGTACAAGACTAAATAATACGATTAGTATCGAACTGCACATACAGGCTGCCGTGAGAGAAATTGCAACATTTACGGAGTTAACAGCACGGTCATCATCACTCGATGATCGTATGCATGAGGCTATTCATCAAGGAAAAATATTTTTTACACTGTATCTGATGGTGCAATCACTGCACTGTGAAGCCAAAAATGACACTGCCAATATTCTTTCACAGCAGAATATCATTACACCTGAAATTAATTTTGAATGGGTAATTCAACATTGCTTTAATATGTTTTATATTTCAAATCATGATACTGCAATAGATAAAGCAAATACGTGTAATCAAATAACAACCGTATCATCGAATGATATGTTGCAATGGCAGAAATCCCCGATAGCTGAAAATATGGAGAATATGGTCGCAGCACTCGCAACTAAGCACGTCAAGTTTCTCGCTTCATTATTTTCACAAGCAGAAGATATTGATAATGAACTTCTATCTGTTTTTAGCCACGCCATGACGAACAACACATTAGATTTAGGTATCAAATTATCATCAAAAGCCGGGACTTTATTACTAGAACAAGTGATCCATTCTCGAACAGGTACAGTATGTCTCATCTTTTTAAATATGACGAAAAACAGCGAAGAAAAACTAGCAATAAGCCAATATTTAGCAGATATCGATAGCTTTTATAACACCTTAACCACTAATGGCTTAAAACAGGGGTTGGTTTTTCTAGACCAACTATCCAAATAACACATACAATAAAAAGAGAATATGTGATTTTCACTCACTTGTGGCAAATACATATTCTCTACTGACTATTTTAAGTCACTAAAGTTGACATATTGTATATCCTACTTTTGTAACCATAACTGAGAGTCCGTTAACCTACCTAACCTTACATCAAAGGTATCAATATAACCAAGACTTCAACATTCGTTGATATGCAGAGGTACATTACCAATATTGTCACAATTTTATGGATGAAAGAGCTTCATGAATCCATTACCAACGATAAATGTAATCACTTGTTATTATCTTATTTTGTGAAAATACAGATCAAAGACAAAAGTATAAATTATTATATTCACGAATTAAATAATTAAACTTAATAATACAGTGGCATCATATTCACTCAAAAAACCACTCTTGTCGTAAATATCATTTTTGTGATATTGATTCCAATTTACATTGTATTTAAATTAATATTCAATCAAATAATTCATTATCATTCAGATTATATTATTTTTATGGTAACAATGTATGAAAAAACTTTCTTTATATATAATTCCTGTACAGTTATTTCTGGCTGCATATTGGTTAAAAAATGGTTTTCTTGATAAAATAGTTGGTATTTTTTTAGGTATAATTCACCCTAAAACAGCCTATTACGGTTTAACTTGGAATGGTTGGCATGATCACATTGTTGGTCATTGGGATAATAGTCGAATAGGTCATCTATTTTTCACGCCTTTTTTTAATATTCTATTTCCAATTATTATAGTATTACAGTGCCTACCCTTTCTATTGATAATCATATCGATTATTAATAAAGAATCTCTTATCAATAAACATCGACCATGGCTAATAAGAGCTACCATTTCATCATTTGTCGTCACAGCCATTATGCTGTTTAGTGAAACATTATCAAACACTAAAGATGCAGAATATTTATTACATTTATTTAGTATCAACATGATATTAATAATCTACATTCATTTCATAGAAAAAATAATAGAAAAATAACGCTGCTATTAGTCATAAGATAAGCAATATAAATAATGTTTTCACTGTTTTTATTGCTTAATGATTATTGTTTCGCCGATAACGTTACAATAACTATTTTCTCAAAGATAAGAATATTCTATTTATTTCACTTAATAAAACCCACCAATAAAATAAATATTTGAAAAAAAAGAAGTTTTAATTCCCATCATGCACTATTTTTATTCTTTCATATCACGGCCAATTCATTGAGTTTCATAATTTCATCGACTAACTTTAAATAGGGTAAAAAATTAAACAAGAGGATATATTATGCATAAATCGATCAGGAAATTAGCTTTTGTTACATTAGCAATAATGCCATCATTAGCACAAGCTGAAATAGGAAGTATTCAAGCAACCATTGAGATAATTCCACCGCTATCTATTTCACAAACCAGCTCATTAGATTTTGGTACTATATTCTCAGATCGAACAACAGATGTGATTATCGCCACAACTGATGGCGGTGCAGCAGCGTTTACAGTAACAGGTCATGATGGTTTAACTGCTGATGTTTCAACAGAAGCAACAACAACGTTAACTCATACAGTTGATGGAACAAAAACGATCCCTGTTATCGGTATTAACCTCAACAACGCATCAATCGTTTTAAACGGTGCTACAGAAGTGAAAGCCGGTGGTACTGCAGATATTGATAATGCGACAGGTGCACTCACCGATGGTAATTACACAGGGTCGTTTAATGTTACCGTTGTCTATCAGTAGATCTTTATTTGTTTTTCTTTTTATAAGTACCAATGTTTTTGCTCTTGAATTTATTGAACAAGAAAATATTATAATTACGGTTGTGGAAAGTCAGTACTTACAACAGGTCAAATTTTCTAAAAATAATATTGAGAGTGGAAGCTTTAGTTTTAAATTAAAAGGGAAACCAAATTCTCACGTTAAAATTGACACACTAAAAAACACTAAAAATAATATTTTCATTAAAAATATAACATATAGAGATGGTTTTAATTCTAAGGGATTAGTTTTTATCAACGCTAAAGGCTACTCAAAAAAACTAAGTATTGATGGAACAATTAGTATACCAGCAAGTATGAAAAGTGGAGAGTTTATTACTTCACTAACATTACATGCGGAGTATATAAAATAAAAAGGAGTGACAATGTATAAATTATTAATACTCATTCTGTTTTTCTCCCACCACTCAATGGCCAATATGAAAATAGCGCCATTAAGAGTGATTACAGCAGAAGCAAATACCACTCAAAAATTTCTCGTCTCAAATACGGGGAAAAAACCTATTCGAGTGCGAATTTCACCCTCTTTTATTGCATCTCCGATGGCGAAATATCAAACGCGACATAGTAGTATTAGTCAGAAAATGGAAGATCTTACGCCTTTTCTTCGTGTTTCTCCTCCCGTTATTAGTAAACTAATGCCGAATGAACGGAAAATTGTCAGATTACGTATTGCTGACTTACCAACTAATTATGAAAAAGGTGAATATCGTACACATTTAAAATTCACGCAAGAAGTCATAAAAAAAGTAAATTCCACTGAAAATAATAGTGAATCAATATCATTTGACCTTACTATGCTCGTTAATTCATCAGTGCCTATTTATTATCAAAAGAAAGGTCGAAACTCACCGCCAAAACCTATTATTCAATGTAGCAAAAATAAACTTAAAATCATTAATAACTCACGCTACCAGCAGAAAATAGAATTATTGAATGATAGTGTATATAAACAATTAATTCTTCTTCGTCAATCCAATCTCGATATTGCTTATAATGGAAAAACAACCATTAAGATTAATGATGAACAACAAAAAATCTGTTTATAGCCTCCTATTTCTGATTATTTTCTCTTCATCATTATACGCAGAAAAATTATCAGAAGTATTTATTGAAATTCAAACTAATGAGCGCTATGACTCATTTTTTAGGGTCTTTGTTGAAAATGAAACACCTTATTTAAACATATCAACTTTATTACCGTTACTTTATGGACTTGAAGAGAAATGTAATGATACACGCTGCCATTATTTTGTTACTTTAAAACCAGATGATCATCAAACTACGATTAACTTCAAACAACGTATTTGCTATACAACATCGAATAAAAAGAAACATCCAATAACTCTTCAACATATAGAGAATCAATATTGGTTACATTGGCAAGATATTGCCGCTTGTTTTAACGCAAATGTTTATTGGGACGCTGATAGCTATATATTAAAAATACAAACACACCATCTTTCACCTACAGATATTCAAAAAAGTATCGATCTCGCTCGTACTCTTTCAATAGAAAAAGCGGAGAAAATAAAAAGCCAAAATGCTCAACCACGAACCCAACCCACCAATACGACAATGATCCAAAGTCGATTATCACTAACGACTCAATATCTTGCACAACAATTACACGCAGAGGTAGCTAGCGATTTTTTTTTCGTAGCAACCACCAATTTATCGATATATCAATGCAATCAAATACAGATGATATCCTCACCTATTATCGCTACTTCTATGAAAACCTGATTACAGATGCCAGTTTAACCATTGGCGATATTGTCATTTCTGAATCAATGACCAATAGCATTTATCACACTAAAAATGGCTATAGCCTGACCAATTATGAAAGTGACGGTGAAGGTCATTTTTATGATGAAAGAAACACACTCGCTGATGCATATGTTGATATATATGTTAATGGTATTTTTATTAAAACCGTTCAAGCAAATAATTCAGGCCGATATATTGTTGATGGTTTTTCAGTAATGCCCGGTGATATGGTAAATTTTAAAGAACGGATTGGTATTGGTCAAATAGTTGATACCCAAATTCATATTGCTAACACATCAGAATCTGTTTTAAAACAAGGTCGTTTTGCGTATTCAATTCAAGGAGAAATCGACAACATACAACGTAAACGAGCGCGTTTTAGTTATGGTATACAAGACAATCTTACTTTAGGGATCAGTGCTTTCCACTCAGATTTAACAACAGATTTTACTGTCGGTTTTCGCGCCATCCCAACTCCTAATATCGGTATGACTCTCGCTTGGATAACTCCTCGAAATGACATTTTAGCTGAAATAGACTTCAATCTTAATGCTAATCACTATTTGAAATTTAATTATAATCGCTCTAATTTATTTACTACCAATAATAATGAACAATTTAGCCAGCTCGAATATCGATATTATAATAGTTTGGCATCATTAACGATTAATGCTATTTACAATAATGAGCATCTTAATACTAATGCGACTATTCGCTCTCAACTCAATTCAATGTTATCTGCGGCATTTTCGGTCAATGATAGTCGTGCGAGTAAAGTCCCTTATACGGAATATGCGCTGACGGTTAATTACATAAAAAATGCGTCTGAAGCATTAGAGTTAAACCTATTAAGATCACCTCAAAATAATACACTTTCTTATAACGCTAACTATCGTTACCAATGTAATAATTGCTTTTTCCCATCCATTATTACTTCAAATCAAAGTAGTTATAGCCTCAATGCGTCTTATAGAAAAAATCTGACGGCATCAGCCTCTTTTGCGCTTGAAGTAAACCCAGCCTTAAAACTAACAACAAATGTCACACTTAACTCAATATCGCTATTAGCCCGTTATAGTTATGGATTAAAGCTTTCAAAAACAAAAAACTGGCAACTCTCGTCGATAAATCCCAATGATTATGGTTATGCGACCATTAGAGGACAAATTGTCGACCATACTGGGACTCCAATTCCAAATGTTAATCTTAGTGTCTATCGTAAACAGGCAACATCTAATGCTGATGGTATGTTTGAATTAGAAGGTGTGGCTATTGCTGATAATGTCGCATTAACATTAAACCCAGCAACCATTGATATTAATTTGCAGCCACAATATAACCCGTTGTTAATTAATACTCAAAAAGGAGGTATCACCAATGTTATTGTTAGTTTAGATCGCGTTTTTGGCGTTGATGGCTATATTACAAATTTTGATGGCCATACAAATGCCACTATTACTTTTCTCAACAATAGCACTCAACATCAGCTGACTTATAAAATAGATGCCGATGGTTTTTTCATGATTGAAGGGCTTACCGCAGCAGATTACACTATCACCTATCAAGCAGATGAGCGGCAAGTATCAGTGGCATGGCCTGCAATTAATCAACAACAATGGCTGAGTAATATTCAATTACAAGTTGGTTGTATCAATAAAGCTCAATTTTGTGGCTTAGCAATAAACGTTCCCAACTCACTTTAATGGCAGACAATTAACTTTTAAAGTACATCATCATTTACATTTCCCGCCAATAATATTACTTTGCGATCACTTTATTACTCCTTTAATAAGAATACTACCATGATCATCGAATCAACGACGTTGCTTGCCATTATTATGATCTTTTTAGGATCTTTTGTTCAGACAGCAATCGGGTTTGGACTTGCGATTATTTCGGCTCCTATTCTTATTATTATTGCACCTCAGTATGTACCGGCACCTATCTGCCTTGTTGCCTTATTCATCTCATTACTCAATAGCCGAAAATATCGTTCGTCTATTGAGCTCGGAGGATTAAAAATGGCAATCATTGGCCGTATTCCAGGTTCTATTGCAGGAGCGACATTACTTGTTTTTGTATCAGCACAGACATTATCGTTATGGGTCGGCTTATTAGTATTACTGGCCGTTTTTATTAGCATTATGCCTTTTAGAATTGAACCTACACCGATAAGAATGGTTTTTGCGGGGTTTTTCTCTGGATTATTTGGTACCAGTTCAGCTATTGGTGGGCCGCCAATGGCTATTTTGTTACAACATCAAGAAGCGAATCAGTTACGTGCTAATTTATCTGCATTTTTTGTTTTTAGCTCCATAATCTCCCTTATCACATTGATACCTGTTGGCTTTTTAAATATTGAAAAGCTATGGCTAACATTACCTTTATTGCCTGCAGCATGGGCAGGATATTGGTTGGCACTAAAAACCACACAATCACTGCCAAAAGAAACCATTCGCTATGGCGCATTAACGCTGTGCTTTATTTGTGGGGCTATTGCGGTATATAAAAGTATGAATTAAGTAATATCTTAATAAAAAGTAGGAGAGAAAAAACTCTCCTACTTTAAAAACAATTATTACTTAGTCAATATTGACTCTATATACAACATTGCCACTTTCACCGGGCCTTAACGTTCCGGTTAAGATCCATTTAACACCGCCTTGATAACCAATAGCATTCAACGGTGCAACAGGTATAAAGCTACACGATAACCCTGATGGAATAGTACCACTGCTACAATTAATCGCGCTACTGAGTGAAGTATGTTGTGGTACGGTATCTAAAATCATGACTTCTTTAATATCACCACTACCTGTATTGGTAAAAATAACAGTATATTCAATAACTTCACCAGGTTTAGCACTGTTACTAATGTCATTGCCATTAGCATTGGTTATATTCGCGACTTTTTTCTCTAGTTTCAGTGTTCCTGCGCCAGAGAAAACAGCACGTACTGTATCTGAATCAATCACCGTGTTGACAATACCATGACCTGTTGAGGCAGTATCGTCAAACACCATTACCGCTTTAATATTGTAATTAAATAAACTATTTAATGATGCATTTGCGGGAATAAAAACGTGTGCAACTAAGCAAACTTCTTTATTAGTATCAGCATCAACATTAATACTATTAAGAATAGTCTGATCGTTATTTAATTGATCATCACAATCTATATTATGCTTCAGCACTGTACTCCAATTACTATTTGCAGGGGCCACAACCTTATCTACAATAGAAAATGTCACACTACCACTCGTATTGACTTTAAAATTATGATGGAAAACAATCTTTTTACCTGGTTCAACTTCGGAGTAATTATCGGGATTCATTACTGGTTGTTGCACTTTACCAAAGTTGATATTTTTAAGATTATCACCTGCTGATGCAATCACGATCATCTGGCTATCTGTTACTGCACCACCTGTAACTTGTGCATGACCACCGTTATTTTCACTAATATCAATCCATTTTGCTTGAGAAACCACATCAAGCATAAGATTTTCACCGGCAAGAATAACAGGAATAATCAGACTATATAGCCCTGAACCACTACTAATATCAGTTGCAACAACATCACCAGGATTAAAGCCAGCAGCGGCGACAGAACCATTAAACAGAGCCTTTACAGTAAAGCCTGCAATGCCAGTTTCATTACCATCCATAACACCATCATGTGCTGCAAGAGCTGTCCCGAGAGCATTGTCTTCAAATACAGTACCGTTTAATACAATCTGATTAATCAATCTAAATTGATAATCTTCGACCTCACCATCAGCAGCGATACTAGCAGCACTATTACACTCACCAGCCGCGCTACAAATACGGAAACGCATTATACTATCACCGTTATAAGAATCTGTTTGTACCGGATCAATAGTTATTTCAAGGTTTGTTGTCAGTAAACTAATGGCTTTATCGTTCTCAATATGTTCATCATTATCATTAAAGTCACCATCACCATTAAGATCAACAAAGACATTTAAGAAACCTGTTCTAGCAGGCACTGTCACGGCAATCTGAGCAGGAATACCCACGGTAATTGATGCAGGAACATTAACTCCATCATCTTCAGGATCGGTATCTGCGGCAATACTTTCTTTCGTGCTTAATTCACTGTCCCATGAACTACCTAAAGCGAGGTCTTGATTACCATTACTGGCTATATCGTTATAACCATGTCCTGCAATACCATAAGAGATAATCGCATCACCATAATCTTGTGAGTAATAACAACCCGCAATATCTTGATCAACAATATTAATATCTTGCCCTTCGGCAAAAAAGGTCATTTTTTTGGTTAATACATTTATTTTATACACAGCCGACTTATTCATTAAATCATAACTGCCATCTTGGTTAGTATCATGATCACCATTATTAACAAATGCGTAAATATTATAACTTTTATCAGCGATCAAGCCGCCCGAAATTGCTGCTCCGCTATTATCTTGTGGGAATAAACCACCACTATAATTAATGTTATATTCAGTAACAATACCTTGGGTTGTAATCGACGATAACTTACCCGTAGTCATTTTTGTACTATAAATCGTATCTATTTCAGTATTAACAGCAATATCACCATCATGTAGATATTGAGACAATGGAATAACATCAAACTTACCCGATGCTAATGCTATTTTTATCAGCCCTTTTAAGGTTGGTGAAGATGCGTAAAGATATAATCCATCCGTTGAAATATCTCCCATTGTCACGCTACCAATGACGTTACCTCCAACCGTTGATGCCAGAGCCTCACCATCAGCAAAGGCAATCGCACCATGGGTGGAATGCGTTATTGATTGTGCGCCATTAGCTGTTATTGAATCCAGACCAATAAATGAATTACCATTGCGATCAGTATTAAACAGGTAGGCATTACCGCCGCTGTAAAAAGTACCATAAAATAACCCTAGTATGCGATTGAAACCAAGGCTACTAATATCAGAAATGGTAGGATGACCAGAAATAGAAATTGGCGACGATAATGATGAAAATGCCATTGGATTTGAGGCTGGATCTAATTGCGATAATGCGTAGTTACTGCCTGCTGTTGCATCCGTTTGAAGCACTACATCACAAGTCGTATTCGCAGTTAAGTCTGAGAAATATAACCGATAATCTTCAACCTCACCATCATAAACACAGTG
>NZ_MSCQ01000002.1:171959-231197 GCF_002954725.1 Photobacterium phosphoreum | reverse complement strand
TTGAATCCAGACCAATAAATGAATTACCATTGCGATCAGTATTAAACAGGTAGGCATTACCGCCGCTGTAAAAAGTACCATAAAATAACCCTAGTATGCGATTGAAACCAAGGCTACTAATATCAGAAATGGTAGGATGACCAGAAATAGAAATTGGCGACGATAATGATGAAAATGCCATTGGATTTGAGGCTGGATCTAATTGCGATAATGCGTAGTTACTGCCTGCTGTTGCATCCGTTTGAAGCACTACATCACAAGTCGTATTCGCAGTTAAGTCTGAGAAATATAACCGATAATCTTCAACCTCACCATCATAAGCAATACTATTAGGTGTATCACAGGTTGTATTCATGCTACATAGGCGAACACGTAAAAAGCTATAACCCAATAACACATTATTAGGCATTGTAATTGAATATAACTTACTACCAACGATCGCAGTATTATCATTAATGACTTTTTCAGAGACTTCCCATACACCATTTTGATTAAAATCAACCCAAGCGTGAAGTTGACGTCCATTATCGACTTCTTCTTGAATTTCAATGGTTAAATCAAGATTATTATTAATATCGATAAAGGGTAAAGAATATGTCACACCATCATCATCAGCCAAATTATCGTTATCATCAGCTAATGCCAGTTTATCTTGTTCATTTATATTAGGATCCCACAACGTACCTAAACGAAGGTCCATAATATAATTACCGTCACTATCAGCTTCACCATGGAAGGCATCGTTACCGGCTAATAATGCATCACCCATATCACCTTGTAACACATCTGTCGACATCGCATAGATATTACTTAATCCTGTATCATCCTCAATATATATACTGATATCTCTATTACCAACAATGCTACTATTATTCTGATAGCGAATTGCTTTCATTAATCCAGCGGCTGTTGTTGTTGTTGCTGCATCATCAATAAAATTAATCTGTAATGGCTTTCCAACACCATTGTTAATTATATCAATTTCACCAAATAGCACCCCTTCATAGTAGACTTGATTTAGAGCATCAACACGAATTTCACCGACACCATCACCAACGGATTCAATAAAGGTAATTTCATTTGCAGCATCTTTATAGGCCACATTAATTTTAAGCTGGCCGCCATTAAGGGTAACACTATCAATATCTGTTGATACTGCATCTGAGTTAACATCTAGAGAAGCAATAAGCCCCATAATATATAAAGATTTATCGCCATTAATATTTAGAATTTCAGGGGCATTAGGATCGGGGACAATATAGGTAACAGTAAAGTAACCATGAACGTAATTATTTGTAGTATCAACAACTTGATATGTCATTGGGTAAATACCAGGATCTAATCCTGTGCCAACAGGCCCGGGAGTAAAGGTAAATTCATCAACGCCAGTTTCAACCAAAGCACCAGAAATATCACCTAAACTCATAACATTAATATTAGTTCCTGTAACATTAAAAGTATAACTATCTCCTTTTTTAACAATCACTTCACTATCAGTAAAAGCCATGAAATTAACGACGGGTTTATCAACTAAGTTAAATAACACATCGAAATGGGTTTTAGATTTAATAACCCCATTATTGTCAACATCTTCTACAACAATACCGGCACTGTATAAGCCAGGAGCTAATGTACCAGAATTATTCCATGTTAAAACACCCGTACTTTCATCAATCGTCAAACCTGGAGGGTTACCACCCCCTCCCATTTCACTCGTATTACCGACACGAAATTTAATATTGTCACCATCAGGATCTAATGCTGGAATTTTCATCGTATAATTTGTTAATACTGAGCCATCATTATTTTTTTGAGGTACTTGATATAAAATTGGAAAATCAATTAACGGTGCTCTATTTCCGCCTTGTACTAGTATTGTTGATTGAATATTCCAAGAACCACCAGAATTATTCTTCAAACTAATTCGACAACAACTACCATAATTAGCAAAGTAAGTTGTATTGACATCAACATCTTTAATTTGAGTTTCTGATACTTCTAATTTATATTCGCCATTAATAATCTGATTTGTAATTATACCAAGATATGTTTTTGTTCCTCCAGAAACAGTCACACGGTTACCATTACAATCTGATCGGTTAACATGACATGCGGTTTTTAATGAAATAATCACATCATTTTTAATACCATCAGCATCTAAGGCTACCGGTGACCATGTTATGCCACCACCACGCCAGTGTGCAGCATGAATCGCTGTAGAAAATATGATACAAAAGATAATTAGCATAGTGAGTATGCTAAATGTTATTTGTCGATATTTGTTATCTTGCTTTAATATCATATCTTATCATCTAGCTAATTTAGAGAGGTAAAATAAATATGCATATATTAAACCAACAAAGCATCAAAAATGAGAAATCACCAATAGGCTGATTAAAAATGGAAATGTATTTATTTTAAAAATTGCAAAATGAAAAAATTCACTTACTATTTTTACTTTGATTATTATTTTTCAACAGATAGCGTTAATAATTCATCTATCGTGTCTAACTTTCAGTTATTATAATACCTAAATTTGCTGATTCATTATTACAATAATATTAAAGGATTATTTTATGTCTCTTACTACCCAATTATTACTTTTTGCTGATGTTGTTCATCAAGGTTCTTTTTCAAAAGCAGCAGCATTGCATGATATGGATAATTCATCATTATCAAAAAAAATCAAAAAATTAGAAACAGAATTAGGTGTTCAGCTATTAAACCGTTCGACACGTTCATTTTCTTTAACGTCTGCTGGTGAGGATATTCTCAAACACACAGCCAGACTCAGCGATGCTTTAAATGATATCCAACTCATTGCTAACTCATACCAATCACACCCTAAAGGCATTTTACGGATCACGTCACCCATTTATTTTGGTCAAAACTACTTGCAACCCGTCATTTCACGCTTTATGACACAATATCCTGATATCCAAATTGTACATTCACTCGATGATAGAAAGTCTGACATTATTTCAGAACAATTTGATATTGCATTTCGACTTGGAAAATTGACTGAATCAAACTTAATTGCGAAAAAAATCGCCGATACTCATTTTATATTAATTGCTTCAAACGCCTTTATTCAACGTTATGGAATGCCTAATACACCACAACAACTATCTGAACTTCCAGCTATTGTATACAGTAATGTCGACTTAACGATTGATCAATTACAGATTAAAAGCACCGATAAAAGTAAGCGATTTTGCCACTATAAAATGCAAGCTAAATACAAAGTCAGTGATGTAAAGACCATGATAAACGCAGCCAAAGATGGTATAGGCTATGCGCTTATTGATTTATCTAATCTAGAGGGTTCACTAGAACAACAAGGATTAATACAGCTCTTACCAACTATGATTATCTCTCGTGTAGATACGGCTATTTATGCAATCTGTCCTCATCGAAAACATACCATGCTGGTAAAAGAGTTTATTCGAGAAGTACAAGATCATATCGGTACACCACCACGCTGGGAAATGTACCTCTCTAAACAAAAAACTGTATGATACTTATTTATCAATTAATTACAGTACAGTAATAATGTCATCAACAGCTAGACGCGCTTTTGGTAAACCAAAGTTATAATCTTGTTCTTCTAGAGGATATCCCATAGCAAGAGCAACATCACAAACATAACCATCAAGTTCATCTTTAAAAACTGAACCAATCAATTGTGAATCAATCCCTTCCATTGTTGTTGATGCAATACCCAAACGAGCAAGAACATGCAATACATTTCCTAATGCGATATAACTTTGCGCTTTTGTCCAATGGCCATTAAATCCATTTTCATCGGTATTTAATTCAGCAAAACCATAAGCACCATCTAACATATCATTATATTTTTCTGCAGGTAAATGTCCCGATGACACCTCAACATCAACTACATGACGGTAGTCATCTTTAGTATAAGAAGGGTTATATGCAAACAAAACAATATGTGATGCTTCTATTGCATGATGTTGGTTAAATTGGAATTTATTTTCAACTGTTTGATGAAAACGCTGTTTTGCCTCATCACTTTCAAGAACAATAAACTTCCATGGTTGAGAATTAATTGATGAAGCAGATAAACGAATTGCTTCTTTAATGACATCTATATTTTCAGCACTAATTTTTTTAGTTTTATCGTATTGCTTTGTAGTATAGCGGCTATTTAGATCAGTAATAATTTGATGTTGCATAATAATATCGCTCTTAACTTATTGATGGAGCAATAGTAATGAGAAAACCAATGACAATAAATAGCATTTTCTTCCAATGATTATGGCGATTTTAGCCATAATCAAAAATATCAATTAAAAACGAGAAAACAACAAACAATCCTTTAATCCAATAAATTTATCACTAAAATCAGCTACTACACTGGCTAAACATACCAACAAGCGATAAATTATAGAGATACGTATTTTTTATTAACTACCGTGCCGATAATGATTCAGTCAAATATTTTACTTCGTTACCCATCACTGCGAACTTTCTTTAATCTAAGAACTAATATCGCCGCCCTTAGCTTTGTGAGCAGTTCTATTCCATTGTTTTTAATGGGTCATGTCACTATGGGCATTGCTTTTTCACTCGGCAGTATTAGTTGTGGTTTTGCCGATACCTCAAGTGTGACTAAATACCGCATCTACGATTTTGCGATTGCCCTACCGCTATTTTTCTTGATCAGTTTAGGTATTGAGCTCGTTTTCCCACACTCATGGCTATTTGCAGGCTCATTAGCCATTGTTAGCTTTGCTCTTTTTATGCTAGCAGTATTAACGCCACGTTTAGGTGCAATTGGTTTTGCAGCGATTCTCTTAGCCATTTACGCGATGTTATTACACCTTGATGGCCGTCCGGTATGGATGATACCCACATGGCTTACTGGTGGCGCGGTGTGGTACATTTTTTGGCAAGCATTAGCAATTAACTTCCTTCCAAATCAGGAATCAAAAGATATTTTATCGGATCTTTATCAAGTATTAGCGAAGAAACTCATGCTTCACGATCAAGGGTTTGTACTTGCAACAGATAAAAACCAGATCTTTATTAAATCTGCCCAATTCCGATCTCAAATAGCAACTTTGTCACATACCCTTGAATACCGCATTCATCAGCAATTTTGTTGTGGTGAAGACAGCGCCAAATTACAGGACATTTATCGTTTTTTAAAAATTGCAGAACGTATTAACGAGCAAACACGCTTAATGTATTTCACGTCAACACCATTATTAAAGCAATATAACCCACAATGGTTAGAAAATATTCATTATGCAAACCAACAGATTAGCCAATATTTAGCGCAAGTCAGTGTTAATAACGTACACCATTTAGCTCTACCTGAGATCGATTTCAAAACCTTACGTCAATATCAGGTAGCAGAAGAAGCGCAAAATGAAGCAATAACAGCACATTCGTTTATTAATAAATTAGATATTATTTATCTTTTATTACAAGAACTTAAAAACAAAGCAACCACGGTTACAATCACCCCTCAAATTATAGCTAAACCTATTGTTCTAACATGGAAATGGAAAGATCTTGTTTCAAAACTCATTAGTCAAATGACACTGAAATCAAGTTATTTCCGTCACGCACTTCGTGGAACATTGAGTCTTACCACTGGCCTTATCGTTGTTCGTTCGTTGAATCTCGATTTTGGATTTTGGACATTAATGACCAGCTTATTGATATTGCGTCCGAATTTATCCATGACATGGACACGGCTGTTACAGCGTCTTACAGGTACGGTTTGTGGATTGATTGTGGTCGGTGGTTTACTGCACTTTCAAGTATCAACCGACATTTTACCTTTTGTCTTCTGTATTGCTGCTGTACTGTTTTTTCATACTTCTGCGCGTCATTATGGGTTTGCAGTCTTCTTCGTTACTTTATTTGTTTTTGCTGGCTTCTCACTCAATGGTCAGGGAGACAACATCATGCTTCCACGGTTAGATAACACCGTATTAGGAGTATTTATTCCTCTTATTTTTGTGTTTATTCTCACTCCTGGCTGGCAAAAGAAATCATTTCCAACCCAACTATCAACCACTATCAAAGGTTATACTGACTACTTGATTAGCTTTCATCTTTACTTAGCAAATAAAGATCCACAACACATCGAAAAATTACAACGCCACTTCCAAGATTGTGTAGTCTACGATACCAACTTATTTGATCACTGGATGGGATATTTAGGCGAACCACAACGTAATTCACAAACCAGTGAACACATTCTTCTTTGTAGTCGTAGCTCTAATATTATTTTACGCATATTAACGCAAATCAATGAAAATAAAGAACAAATAATACTCAGCAATCAAATAGAATCAGAGATAAAAAGTGCAACCCATTCATTAATACAACTTCAACAACTGTTGCAACAAACCTTAAATCATACTGAGTTATTCAAACATATTTCGAAACAAGAGCAGTTAATTTATCAATCTTTTACTTATATTGAAGATGAAATATATCGTCTTGATAACAATCAGTTAATCGCGTTACTGGCAAAAGAAATTGCATTTTTTCTTAGTGCTATCGACCATCAAGCACAAGAATAATTACGACTTCATTGTTTATAATAACAGTACGTTGTTTCTCTATAAGCCAGTTATCATGCTGGCTTTTTTAAATACGGGTTAACCATACTATTTAATAACAATTATCAATAACTGAATTAGCGTTATTTAGCTATAAAACTGCTAGAATTGCATCCCTAAAAGCATCAGAAGTTAAGGACAGAATAATGCTAAAAAAAACGCAACTGTGCGGTATTGTTATTACTTTAATCGCTTCAAGTTCAGCATGGGCAGCGGATCAAACCATCACACTTAAAGACGGACGCCAAGTTATTCTGCATGATAACTTTACTTGGCAATATAAAGCACAAACCAATCATCCAACCACCAGCCCTACTCTCAAAACAACAACGGCAATTCCCGTTATCGCCACATCAGCTATGGCTATTCCTGTTATTAGTGCATCAAAAGGTGTTGCCGTTGAAATAGGGTCGAAAAAAGCAATTCAACAGCTAAGTAATAGCGGTATAGACGTACTATTAACGGCTGCACATTACGAAAATGGTACACTGATTATTCCAACCATGATGACAAACCAAAGTTCGAAATCAGTAGTCAATGTCACCATGAAAGTGCGTTTAAGTAATAGTGACGGTCAAACAATAGCCACGGACGAGTTCACCGTATGGCGCTCAATTAACCGTATGCCAGACACCTATTTCCGTCCAAAAACACAGCATCAAGGTAAACCAATTATCTTTGATGCACCAAAAGCTGAGCGTTACTTTATTGATGCTGAAATCACTGATGTTGATATGAGATAACCATAAAATTACAATAAAAAGCTCAAATCATGGTTTAAATTTGAGCTTTTTAGTCACTAATTATGATATAGCTGACAATCTATTTACTGCTAATGCTAATTTCAGTAATAATGCCAAAGTGATCTGACACCACGTCATAAAAATCACAATTAAAAATAACCTGATGATTTATTACAGACAGTTGCTGATTACTAAAAATATAATCTAAACGCAATGACTGGCTATTTTGCTGCCAACCATCAATATTTTTAACAACTGTTATCCCTGTATCTTTCGTTTCTGCCATGGCATAACAATCAAATAAGTGACATTGTAACGCATAATCATAACCTTGATCGCGAATATGACTAGGGTTATTAAAATCACCTAATAAGAAGCTCAATCGCGGTGATAATGTCGCTGTAATTCGATTTAAATGATCAGCAAACGAACCTTGTTCATCATTCCACCAACCACAATGGCAATTATAAAAATCCAACTCTTGTTGTTGATAAACCACTTTAATACGTACAGCGCGACGATGTTTCCAATTACTGACATCATAATGATCACTTAAATCGATCACTTGATGCTCGATAATAGGTAAGCGGGTTAAAAAAGCCAATCCTTCTTGATAAACGTCATAACTTTGATGAACAAAATCCCATGTTAGCTGATAATCATGCCCCAATTCGGCTAATTTTTGCTGTAATAAATAGCCATAATTATCGCTGTGTACGGGATGATTACTGCATATCTGTTCATTTACAACAGCGCTAAGATGGTGTTGGTTAACCTCTTGTAATGCAATCACATCACAATCTTGATCAATAATAGCTTGAGCAACTATGGCTAACTTTTGTAATTGATCTGATTCTTGCCAACTGTGAGTATTTAATGTCAATAACTTCATAAATCATTCACTTACTAATGATGTATTAAGATAAAAAAGCGTAGCATTTCAACTACGCTTATCAATAATGTCATTTGTTACAACAACTCGTTAAGCCATCGCAAACTTATCTATTAATGCAGATTTAATAACATCAACACCCGGACCATAAATAGCTTGTACCCCTTGATCTTTAATGACCAATCCTAACGCCCCCGTTGACTTCCATAAGGTATAATCAGCCACTAATGCAGGATCTTTAACCGTAATACGTAGACGTGTCATGCAGGCATCAATCTCTGCGATATTGCTACGACCACCAAGGTTTTGAATAATAATTTCAAGCTTATCGTCTTGTGACATCCCTTCGGCTTTCTCATCAATATAATTACCTGCACGCCCAGGGGTTGGTAGATTAAATTTAATAATAAGCAAGCGGAATAAAGCATAATTAATCGCAAAGAAGGCAATACACACCATCACAAAGCTAATTAAGTCCCCACCAATGCCCGCCGAAATCATCATTGGAACGCGTGTAATCAGTTCAATCAGACCAAAAGCATGCACGCGTAAATCAATCAGATCCACCAGCGCAAAAGCCAATCCGGTTAATATTGCATGGGCAACATAGAGAACAGGCGCAACAAACATGAACATAAATTCAATTGGCTCAGTCACACCTGTTAGTAATACAGCTAAACATGCTGAAAAGAACATTGGCTTATATTGCAGACGCTTATCGTTATCAACACAATGGTACATGGCAAGACCAATACCAATTAAAGAAGATGCTGCAATAATCACTTGACCTGCTTTAAAGCGTGCAGGGTGAACAGTCGCCAATAGATGCTGGTAAGCCGCAGGATCGGTTAATTTAAGATTATTTAAATCACTCACCCATGCAAGCCATAATGGATCTTGGCCATAAACACTTGAACCTGCACTTGGTCCGGTTAATAACTGATATGCCCCACCCAGTTCGGTATAATTCATTGGAATAGTTAGCGTATGGTGTAAACCAAATGGCAGTAATAAACGCTCTAAGGTACCGTAGACAAACGGAGCTATAATAGGCGCACTATCTTTTGAGCTTGCAATCCATTGACCAAATTCATTTAATGCACCTTGTACTAATGGCCAAACAACCGCTAATACAAACGCAATGATCACTGAATAGAAAATCACCATGAAAGGAACAAAACGTTTGCCGTTAAAGAACGCTAACGCTTCAGGTAATCGAGAAAAGTCATAATAACGGTTATATAAATTAGCCCCTAAATAACCAGAGATAATGCCAATAAATACGCCCATATTCAGTGCTGGAGCGCCTAAGATAGTGGTAAAAAATTGAGATACAGGCAACTCAGAACCAAACAGACTCATAACAGTCGCATGAGGATCACTCATCATGCCGCCATTAACCCCGAAAATAACCCCAGTGGTACGGTTGATCAGTATAAAAGCAATCACGGCGGCAAATGCACCGCCTGCACGTTCTTTAGCCCATGAACCACCAATTGCAACGGCGAACAATAGATGTAAGTTAACAATCACACCCCAGCCAATATTTTCCATAATATGGCCAAGAGTTTCGATAGCGCCAATGCCACCTGCATACATAGCGACAACTTTACCTAACGAAATCATAATACCAGCAGCAGGCATTACGGCGATCACAACGATCAGTGATTTACCGAACCGTTGCCAAAAATCAAACGAAAGTAATTTACTCATAACGATGTCCTTGATTGAGAAGGCAGGTTTACGTCATCACTGACCTGCCATAAATATAACTATTGTTTTTTCACAAACACATAAGCCGCATAAGCTGGTGCTAATTGTGTCGCCATAAAGTCGCTACGAGTGTTATTATTATTTGGCGTTTGATTATCGAGCACTAACTCCCCTAGCTGAGCCACATCCAGATCAACCTTGGTCTCGTGATCACTTAAATTCGTAATAACTGTCCACGTCAGATCTGATTCAATCCGTTGATAAGCATAAATATGGGCATCATTTTCTAGTAATAATTGATAGCGCCCCGTAATCAAACTTGGATTATTTTTTCGAAGGGCGATTAACTGTTTATAAAACTGTAAAATCGAGTGCGGATCGCGCTGTTGTTGTTCAACATTAATATCGGTGTAATTAGGATTAACGACCAGCCAAGGTGTCACTGTTGAAAAACCACCAAATGCCTGTTTATTCCACTGCATAGGTAAGCGGCTATGATCACGCGAGACTTGGTTTAGCAACTCTAATATCTGTTGCTCCGTTTTTCCTTGCTGTTGTAATTTAATGATTAAGTTTTTAGCTGATACATCATTAAAATCATCTAACGCGATAAACGTATGATTAACCATACCGATTTCTTGGCCTTGATAAATAAATGGCGTACCTTTCATTAGGAAATAACAGGCAGCTAATGCGGTGGCGCTGCCATACCAATAATTGGCATTTGCAAACGTATTAATACTACGAGCTTGGTCGTGATTTTCGAGGTATAAAGCATTCCACCCTTTACCTTCTAACGCATTTTGCCAACGGGTTAAAATTTGCTTAAATTCCACCAAATCAAACTGTTCACGATTTTGCTCTTCTGACCACAACTTCATGTGTTCAAATTGGAAAATCATATTAAAGACGCCACCTTTATCGTTGTCAGTGGGCTCAGCCACCCACGTTAATGCATCTTGTGCTTCAACCCCATTAGCTTCACCAACAGTGACAATATCAAATGGTGCAAATGCCTGATCACGCAATTCATATAAATGCTGTTCAATGCCATCAACATTCATGTGATAGTCAAACGAAGACACATAATTATCACCATTTGGATTTGGTAATGAGGGTAAACAAGGTTGTTTTTGTATATGGCTGATCGCATCCACTCTAAAACCATCAATACCACGTGCTAACCACCAATGGATCATGCTAAATAACGCTTGTTTTACTTCTGGATTCTGCCAATTAAGATCGGGCTGTTTTTTAGAGAATAGATGTAGGTAATATTGCGCAGTATCAGCATCATATTGCCACGCACTACCATGAAAAATACTTTCCCAGTTATTCGGCTCAAAGGTTGGTTTTTCAGCCGTTGCTTCACTGCCATCGCGCCAAATATACCAATCACGTTTAGAGTTAGTTTTATTGTGGCGTGATTCAATAAACCATGGATGCTCATCGCTAGTATGGTTAATCACTAAATCCATAATGATACGAATACCGCGTTGATGTGCGGCATTGATTAAGCGATCAACATCGGCAAGGCTGCCGAAATCTGGGTGAATGGCTTGGTAGTCACTAATATCGTAACCATTATCATCATTAGGTGATTGATAAAATGGACAAATCCATACCAAATCAATACCAAGTTCAACTAAGTAATCAAGCTTGGCAATAATTCCAGCAATATCACCAATACCATCTTGGTTGCTGTCAAAAAAACTGCGTGGGTATATTTGATAAGCAGTGGCAGTTTTCCACCATGCAAGCGATGTTGCTGACGTATTATTAGGGTGATTCATCCATTTAACCTTACTAAACGTATACTACATATTCGTATGTGTTACCGATAACACACACGGTAAGATCGAATGTAGTGATATGCAAAAGGTTTTTAAATGAACTGAGAGCTTTCTCTAATTTTTAATTCAAATTGGCCTTCACAAGAACTTGAATCGCGCTTGATTAGCTTCTTCACTGCTTGATAACCCATTTGATAATAATTAAATGCCACCGTTGTTAAACTAGGTACTAACAAGTCGCTATAATCATAATCGCCAATACCTATCACCCAAATATCATGCCCTATTTTGAGATGCTGTTCTTTGGCTCGACGGTATAACCGTATCGCAATATTATCAGTAGCACAAAAGTAAACATGGTTAGATTTCAATGTAATTGATTGATAAGCTTCTTTTTGTTCAGAATCAGCTAATGCTTGTAATGAATGCGGTAAGGTCGGTGCAATATGAGCCAGCGTGGTTTGCATCAGCTGAGTTCGCGATGAAAGCATACGCGCATCATAGATATAATGAATAGCTGAAAATGGGGCTTGCTGTTGTTGTAACTGATGAATGGTGTGAGAGACAAGTGCCGTTATTGCCGCTTGTTCGGGATAATATAAGCAACAATGATCAGAAATTTGTTTTCCAATAAAGATTAAATTTTCTAGCCCCTTATAAAAAGGTTCTTCAATACTGTGCTTTGAAGCAATAACAATAGTACCTAATGCATTAAGGCCGTTGAACTCACTTACTGCTTGGCGCTCAGATTCATGGCTAAATCCTGTCGCATGAAATAACATACGGGCATTAGACTCATTTGCTGCTGCTAAAGCACCTTTAATCACTAAGCTAGTCGTGTAAGACTCAATTCGTGGTGCAATAAAACCAATAATATTAGATTGACTACGAATAGATCGCGCAAATTTATTGGGTGTATAGTGATTTTCTTTTACGATCGTATCAATTTTAATCCGATTTTCTTCTGACACATAGCCACCATTAAAATAACGTGACACTGTCATTTTAGAGATTCCAAGCTGTTTTGAAATATCAGCCATCGTCATTTTCTGAGCCATAACACTTTCACTACAATAATCAATATTATCGCTATAGTACCCAATATATTGACAAAGAATACAGCACTAACGTTAATCTATTGAAAAGTAATAAAACTATGCTGAGTTCCATTCAATAACAACAGTAAAATTATCAAGATTTAGTAATATATCTATCCCCTTCTTTTGCTACCAATAGAAAAACACCAGCCTTTGCTGGGCTGGTGTTTTTTATTCTTAGTACTTAAACGTACCACGAATAGGATAGTTATTGTCTGGATTACGAATCCATCCAATACCATTTACTAATGATTCTAATTCTGGTCGAACAAATGGATTATTTGATAGATCAACAATTTGTAAGCCACCGTTTTCATTAATGACAAATAATGCTGGCTCAGCGAAATTATGATCTGTTTCTTGCTCTGAACGTGGAATCGAAATATATAATCCCAATGTTTGCATTTGTTGTTCAGTTAAACCATAAGCAATAGGGAAACTGATCGTTAATTTTTCAATATGTTCTTCTAACTGTTGTTTTGAGTCCGCAGAAACAGCAATAATTTCAACACCCGAATCTAACAACTTTTGTTTATAGCTTTCTAATTCATTAAGGTATTTTGTACACAATGGACAATGTTTACCTCGATAAACAAATACAGCCTGCCATGTTGCATTACTTTGTGGCTTGCCTAAAGCAACAGAAGTACCATCAAGTAATGTTACTTGTGTTGCTGGGAATAGATCACCCGCATTAAGTTTTATTGAAGTTGTCATATTGAACCCTCGTTAGAGATCATTAATATATACACTATTTCTTTTTAATAAACATGTTTATCTATGTAAAATAAAGCTCGATTTTATTAAACATGAGTACTAAGAACAAAAAGAACACTTTAATGTTTATAAGAAAAAAGGAATAACTAGATAAATTGTTATTAATAAAAGATATAGTATTAATAACAATTATAGTTATTATTTAATTGCTTTTTTAGGCGTACCAACAACCAATCCTAGAATAAGACCGAAAACCATATGCCCCATCAAAGCAACCATTGACATAGGAACGCTATTAAAAAACAAGCCTTTACCCGCCATTGGCATAACAACGGTCATCGCAATAAGGTAAATTGGAATTAAAAATATAATACCACGTAACCAACCTGGGCCTGGTAGATATTTATACCCAACAAGTAAATAACCAATAGGGAATATAATTGAACCGACCATGAAGTGCATCATCAAACCGACACTATCAGATGTACCCAGCATATTAGCAATAATAGCGGCAACATTCATCGAATGTCCAATAAGGTGTGGTGCAATAAATTTACCCATTAAAGTAAAAGCTAACGTACCAAGGAAACCACCAATAAAAGCTTTAATTACATTACTTGCACTAAAAATATTATTAGACATATTGACTCCACTATTATGTTAATTGTCATCTGACTCGATGAGTATAATGATTTATTTAAATTGAAGCTCTATTAAATCAGGCATAAAAATAACACTAATTTGATTGATAAGATTTCATAAATAGGATTTTGAAAAACAAATATAAACGTTTAATCTCTAAAAATCTATCAATGTAAAATATACAACGTCATCTCTATTTATTAGCTACCTCTTAAACTTCACTTATTAATATATTAATAAATAAGTTAATGGTTTAATAACACCACAATTATTCTTTATTATTTCTGATTAGTTAGCTGGAAATATTCATTGGCAGCCATCCTTAATAACAACATCCAGATCAAATACCGTTACATTCGTCATATGATTATCATGATTTGTATTTTGAATAAGACCCCAACATCGATTAGCACAGCCAATTTTGACTATAATAGATCTACATCTATTCTATTCTCTACTCTATTTAACCTTTTCGATAAATTGAACTAAACAGTTCAGTGTAATTTAAACCTAAAACGACTCCCCGTCAATAAATTTAAACTAAACAGTTCATTTTAGGTTGTCTCTTTAATTTTTGATTGCTTTTTAACCGCTCAAAAAACAACTTCGCTCATAATCATAAAATTTATTCTTAAAAGTATAACCTACGTTCAGTTTTTAACATTTTTAATACATTTAAGTAAAATAAGCATTTTATTACTTGCTTAAATTGATCAAGAATAGAGTAATAAAATTTACAATACAGTAGCAAATTAGCCATTTAACATACAAAAGATAACAATAAAATAGCTTTTCGATGCTTTTTATTACTTAAATACAATTAAATATTATATCTCAGAGTGTTATTTTTCATTATTTGAAATGATACGATAACAACAAACTTACAAACATTAGATAACAAAATAATTCTTATCCAGTAACAGTTACTACTTTGATTTGTTATGAGTAATCAAGTTCAAGGAGGAAAAATGAAAATAATCCGCAGTAAGAAGAAGATAATCATTCTCCTTACACTACTTTCAACATTACTTTTGGTGGCTCTATTCGCCAGTAGCAACATGGTGCTCTTTGACTCTAAAGGCGTCATTGGTGAAGCCCAGTCATCATTAATCATTACATCAGTACTCTTGATGGCTATCATCATCGTACCTGTTTTGTTCATGACCATTTATTTCCCGTATAAATACCGTCATAGCAACAAGAAAGCTGAATACGCACCAGAATGGGAACATTCGACCAAAATAGAAATCATTGTGTGGACAGTACCTTGCCTGATCGTTCTCGCATTAGGTTGGATCACCTATCAAACTTCTTACTCACTCGATCCAAGAAAAGAGATTGTTTCCGATAAAGAACCATTAATCATTCAAGTCGTCGCAATGAATTGGAAATGGCTGTTTATTTACCCAGAACAACAGATCGCGACAGTCAATGAAATTGCTCTACCCGTTAACCGCCCCGTTAAATTCTTAGTCACTTCAGATACCGCCATGAATTCATTTTTTATTCCACAGCTAGGTAGCCAAGTCTATGCAATGGCTGGTATGGAAAACCGTTTAAACCTCATGGCACAAGAAGAAGGATCTTATCGAGGGATTTCAGCCAATTACAGTGGCTACGGCTTCGCCAACATGCGATTTAAGGCCCACGCAGTGAACGATGTTGATTTTGACCAATGGATCAAAAAAGTCAAAGCCTCTGAGCAAGTTCTAAATAACAACACTTACGATCAATTGACAGCTAATGCTAAAGAGCAAATTACTGCACCACATCCAGTAACCTATTTTGCCTCTGTCGCACCGCTGAAATTTAAAGACATTATTGAGAAGCACGCAGGAGTCCAAAATGGCCTATAAAGGAGATGTATACGCCGAAGTGGATCCAATTTTCGGCAAATTAAATTGGGATGTTATCCCTTTTACCGATCCCGTTGTTTTCCCCGTTATGATGGCGGTTGTGCTGGGTGGATTAGCACTGTTTGGTTTGATTACTTATCAAAAGAAATGGCATTACTTATGGAGCGAATGGTTTACTTCTGTCGATCATAAAAAAATAGGTATTATGTACATCATCGTATCAATGGTGATGCTAGTACGTGGTTTTTCTGATGCGATATTAATGCGTTCTCAACAAGCGGCTTCAACTATTGATGCCAGCTATCTGCCACCAGAACACTACGACCAAGTCTTTACTGCCCATGGCGTGATCATGATTTTCTTCGTTGCGATGCCATTCGTGGTAGGTTTAATGAATATTATTGTGCCGTTGCAGATAGGTGCTCGTGATGTTGCCTTCCCTTTTTTAAACTCCCTGAGTTTTTGGCTCTTCGTTGTCGGCGTTATTCTTATTAACATGTCCCTTTTTGTTGGTGAATTTGCTGCCACTGGTTGGTTAGCCTACCCACCACTTTCAGGTATGGATGCCAATCCTTGGGTTGGGGTTGATTATTGGTTATGGTCACTGCAAATATCAGGTATTGGTACACTACTAACGGGCATTAACTTTGTTGTTACCATCCTTCGTATGCGCGCACCTGGCATGAAAATGATGCAAATGCCGGTATTTACATGGACATCACTGTGTGCCAACGCACTGATTGTTCTTGCCTTCCCTATTTTGACAGTCACTCTGACGCTGCTGACTCTCGATCGTTACGTCGGTACCCATTTCTTTACCACTGATATGGGTGGTAACCAAATGATGTACGTCAACCTGATTTGGGCATGGGGTCACCCTGAAGTTTATATTCTAGTATTACCTGCTTTTGGTATTTTTTCCGAAATCACCGCTACGTTCTCACGTAAACGTTTATTTGGTTACACCTCATTAGTGTGGGCAACAATGGTGATTATGGTGTTGTCATTTATCGTATGGTTGCATCACTTCTTTACCATGGGGGCAGGTGCAAGTGTCAACGCCTTCTTCGGTATTGCAACCATGATTATCTCAATTCCAACTGGGGTTAAGATCTTCAACTGGTTATTTACCATGTATAAAGGCCGAGTCGAGTTCAGTGCCAGTATGTGGTGGACGATTGCATTTCTGATCACATTTACGATTGGTGGTATGACTGGCGTAATGCTGGCGATACCTGCGGCTAACTTTGTGCTGCATAACAGCCTCTTCGTTATTGCCCACTTCCATAACGTGATTATTGGTGGTGCACTATTTGGTTACTTTGCTGGCCTGACTTATTGGTTCCCTAAAGCAACAGGATTCACCCTTGATGAACGCCTAGGCAAGATCTCATGTGCGCTTTGGACTGTCGGTTTCTTCGTCGCCTTTATGCCTGTCTATGTTCTTGGTTTTAACGGCATGACACGTCGTCTTAATGTGGCAGATAATCCAGAATGGGCACCTTACTTATGGGTGGCTGCATTTGGTGTATGCATTGTTGCTGCGGGTATTGCGGTTCAGTTCTACCAAATTTACGTCAGTATTCGTGATCGTAAGAAAAATGTAGATCTTACTGGCGACCCATGGAATGGCCGTACTCTGGAATGGGCAACATCGTCACCTCCTCCATTCTATAACTTTGCTTTGTTACCAGAGATTCATGATCGTGATGAACATCATTATGCGAAAGAGCATGGTTTAGCTTACCAAAAGCCTGAACGTTATAAGCGCATTCATATGCCAAAAAATACGTGGGCAGGTGTGGTTATCAGTATGTTCTCATTAATGTTTGGCTTTGCTTTCATCTGGCATATTTGGTGGATGGTGATTGCTGGTGCAGTCGGCATGATTGCATCTTGGATCGTTTACAGCTTCCAACGCAATAAAGATTACTACGTTGAAGTATCTGAAGTTGAAGCCATTGAAAGTAAACATCTTACAAAAGCACGTGGTGAGAAGACATTTGAAAACGAAGATGGTGAAGATGATGATGATTTCGATCCATCAGGTCTAAAACCAGCAGACTCAATGGCATAAGGGACGAGAGCAGTTATGACTACAGACGTAAAAGATACACTTAACCTTACTGTCCCTGCTCAGTCTAATGACGGTCATGATCTCGATGATCATGACCATCACGACTATGCTGGTGATACCATTTTTGGCTTTTGGATTTATATCCTCAGTGACTGTTTATTATTCGGTACATTATTTGCCGTTTATGCCGTTTACTCCAACAGCTTTGCTGGCTTAATTGAGCCTAAAGAGCTATTTAATTTAAGCTTTGTATTAGCAGAAACGGCGTTACTACTGTTCAGTAGTTTTACCTTTGGCATGGCAATGTTAAAGGCTAATCATGAAGACATGAAAGGCATGCTCAAGTGGTTAGGCATTACCTTCATGCTTGGATTCTCTTTCTTAATCATGGAACTGTATGAGTTCTATCATTTCAGTAATGAAGGAGCAACGTTCCATAGCAGCGCATACTGGTCAGCATTTTATGGTCTGGTGGCGACTCACGGACTGCACGTATTTGCAGGTTTGGTATGGATGATCGTGTTGTTCTTCCACTTTAAACGTGATGGATTTTCAGCAGAAAACAAAACACGCTTAGCCTGTTTAAGCCTGTTCTGGCACTTCCTCGATATTATTTGGATCTGTGTGTTCAGTGTTGTTTACTTAATGGGAGTATTGTAATGGGCAATTCAACTAACCAACACTCAACTGACCAACATTTAGCTGAACATGGTCAAGGTGGTCAAGCACACGGCAGTGTAAAAGAATATGTTCGAGGGCTAGTGTTCTCAATTATTTTGACCATTGTTCCTTTCGCTATGGTTATGGCAGGTGTCGGTTCAACCCAATTCATTATTGGTGTGATCATGGTCTTTGCCGTAGCACAGATCCTAGTACAGCTGGTGTTCTTCCTACACATGAACACCTCATCAGAACAAATGTGGAATACGTCATCTGCCGTATTCGTGGTCGTCATTGTTTCTATTATTCTTATTGGTTCGTTGTGGATCATGGATCACTTAAACCACAACATGCTAATGGGTCATTGATCAGGGATGTTCTATGATTAAACCTTATCTGAAACTTACTAAACCGGGCATCATCGGTGGCAACTTAGTTGCCGCCGTGGGTGGCGTACTGCTTGCTTCTCAAGGCAATATTAATTGGTTACTACTACTCGCGGTATGCGTTGGTACAACCTTAATTGTAGCCTCTGGTTGTGTGTTCAATAATGTCATCGATATTGATATCGACAAGTTAATGAAACGTACCTGTGAACGTGAGTTGGTCAAAAAAGTCGTACCTGTATCACATGCATTAATGTGGGCGAGCACATTATGCCTTGCGGGATTTTTTACCCTTTATCAATATACATCTTTAGTTGCTTTTCAATTTGGTGTGCTTGGATTTGTGGTTTATGTTGGTTTTTACAGCCTGTACTTCAAACGTAAATCTGTTCACGGCACTTTAATCGGTGGCTTATCTGGCGCATGTCCACCTGTTATTGGTTATTGTGCGGTTACTGGTCAGTTTGATACAGGCGCTGCGATATTGTTCATCACTTTTTGTTTATGGCAAATTCCACACTCTTATGCGATTGCGATCTACCGTTTCGAAGATTATAAATCAGCATCGATTCCAGTCTTACCTGTTGAGATCGGTATTGCGCGTGCACGTTACCATATCATCGGTTACATCATTGCCTTTGCAATGGCAGCACTCACTTTAACTTATCTCGGTTACGCTGGCAGTTGGTATGCATTAGGGATGGGATTAGTCAGCTTACACTGGCTTTATATTGCGAAAGTCGGTTATCAAAAAGTCCCAGATGCACAATGGGGTAAGAAAATGCTGTTAAGCTCTATTTTTAACATCATGGTATTTTGCACCTTGATATCACTGGATTTTTCATCTGAAAGTCTTGACGAAAACTATCAAGTTAATGCACTTCCAGCTGTAATAATGGAGCCGCATTCATGACCAAAAATCCAACTAAAATAGTGCTTCTGTTTGGAGCACTGTTTCTTGCCACATTAATGGGCGGCTATATCTACAACACCACCACACCAATAGGCGAAAACGTTAAGCCACTTAAAGATCTTGGGGGCCCATTTGAGCTTAATAGTTTAAATGGCACTGTCAGCCTTGAGCAATATAAAGGCAATATCGTTGTGCTTTATTTTGGCTTTCTTAACTGCGCTGAAGTCTGTCCTTCATCAATGGGAGTGTTATCGACAGCTTTGTCGCGCTTATCACCACAAACTTATAACCATGTACGCGGGTTGTTCATTAGTGTTGATCCTGAACGTGATGATTTAGAATCCTTAAATCAATTCGCCAAATATTTTGATGACCACGTTGTTGGCATAACAGGTACAAAACAACAAATTGATGCACTCACCAAACAATATGGGGTCTATTTTGACATTGTTGATATGGAATCATCGGAATTAAGCTACACCGTTGATCACTCTTCACGTTTCTACATTATTGATGAAACAGGCACATTAGTTGGTGCGATGAGCCATAACACAACCCCGATTGAGCTTGCTGCTGGTATTGAGCGTATCTACGCCAAATCAATTGCTAAACAATAGGAGATATAAACAATGAAAAAAAATTCTTTGTGGTTAGCATTATTACTTAGCTGTTTTCAATCAGCGGCTTTTGCAACAGATATGGATCATGGCGACCATCAACCATCAACCCAACATGGTTATAGTAATATTCAGAAAATAAACGCTGAATTAACCATTGAAAATGCCACTGCGAAAGCCACGATTCCCGGAACTAAAGTCAGCTCTGGTTACATGAAAATCATCAATAAGAGTGATAAAGCGATCACCCTCACCGGCGCAACCAGCGTTATTGCTAAGCATACCGAGTTTCATCGTATGTTTATGCGTGATAGTCAAATGGCGATGCGTAAAGTAGATGCTCTTGAAATTCCCGCAAAAGACAGTGTTACGCTTGCAAGCAATGGCTATCACCTAATGTTTATGGGGGTTAAAAGTGCCCTTAAAGCTGATCAAGTAATTACTGTTAGCATGCAGCAAGCTAATGGTGAACACTTTGATGTGCAGTTGTTAGTGATGCCACTGAAAAAGCATTGATCGGAGAACTCACATGAAATGTGCACCGCTTTTTATTATTGGAGCCTGTCTATTACCAAGTATGTTTATTGCACCAGCAACAGCAAAAACATCAATGGACAGTATACTAAAGAGTCAATCGATCCCTTGTTCAAGCGAATTAATACAACTTGCTGAGGTAACATTGAAAACCAACCCACACCGTATATTGTCTTACAACGATAAGTCTGATGAGATTCATCTTTTCAATGCACTCGCAGTAACCAGTTATCGAGATCGTGATAGCCATGTTAGCTTTCATGGTGTAAAAAATACCGCAGGTCGCTGTGATACTTCAGTCACTGAAAGTTATGTATTACAAACATCGTGTTCTGATGCTCGTCACGAAGCATTCAGTAAGTGGGATTTTCAAGGTAAATTGAATGAACGAACCTATGTGCTCAACAGTAAACGAATTAAAGGCAAACAAGCTTTTTTAACCGATCAATTGCCGAATATTTGTTTAATCACCACCCGACAAGTGATCAGCAATTAATATTATTGTTATTATTAATGGGTATAGTCACAATTGTTACTCTACCCTTTTTTATTTCTCATCAATAAAAACAATCTCGTATTATAAACAACAGCAAATAAAAAAGGCTCTAAATAAGAGCCTTCTCATTACAACAATAAACAATACTCTATTATTGATGTGCTGCTTTCTTTTCAATTACTTTTTCAAAATGGAAGAATGCTTCTTTAATACACTCATCAATATTTACATTATGAGCTTTAGCACTTACTTTATTAAATTCTTCTGTATCCATTTTTAAATCAACAGCATAACCTGTATCTTCTTTAATGATATCAACATGAATATGTTTAAATTCAGGATCAATAACCATCATTTTTTCAATATAATCTGCAACTAATGATTTAATTGAATCAGTTAATTCCATATGTTCACATTTGATTTTTAAGCTCATGATACACCTCAGTAATTATCTTAAATATCTGTAACAAACAATAATCCTAAAACGTAACAATGTCTCTATCATAAAAAAGTAATATTAATACTCAAAATTTGATACTTATCATAATTAACTAAAACATGTCCCTTTTAAATATAAAAAGTATCTAACCTATTTTCCTTAAATGCCTTCCAAAACAGTTACCGTTAGCTTACTCGAATTTACGTATTGGAAATGCTAGAATCACTGCCCCTGTTCGCAATAGATAACATCATGCATTCATCTAACAACACCTTTACCCGCTTCATCACTGCGATTGATACGCTACCATTACCTGAGCGCTTTACTTTTCCATTTTGCTACACACCACATCCATTATGTGTGTTAGCCGCTCAAGAATTACAACAACATATCGCAACCCAAAATCAGTGGCAGCATAATTTTGGTTTGGACAATGATGATGCGATTGGTCATATGTTTGGGGTTTTATTAGTTCAAAACCAGCAGGGTGAGATCGGTTATTTATCTGCATTTTCAGGAAAGATTGCCAATCTTGCACACCTAGCGCATTTTGTTCCCCCCGTGTTTGATGATCAAAATATCGATCCTGCGATCAAGGGTCATCAAGCATTGATTGATGACGTTAGCACTAAAATAACCGCGATTGAATCCAAGCCAAGCTACATTATATTGCAACATCAATACCAGACAGCCCAAGATCAAGCAGAGTTAGCCTCTGAATCATTTCGGTTACAAATGATAGAGCAACGTAAACAGCGTAAATTACAACGCACAGCTGCCGAGCAAAGTAACGATAGCGAATTTATGACCCAAGAATTCCATCGTTTAGCCCGTGAAAGTGCATTTGATAAGCATCAACAAAAAGCAATTCGCCAGCAATGGACACAAACACTCACCGATATTAGCGAGCAATTACAAGCTGATACCGATGCGCTTACCCTACTAAAAGCAGAATATAAAACCGTTACGGCATTATTACAACAACACCGTTACGCGCAATATCAATTCTTAAATCAAGCTGGTGAAACAAAAGATCTCAATGCGTTGTTTATTGATCAAACGCCACCACAAGGTGCTGGAGATTGTGCAGCAGTCAAATTGCTACAGTATGCTTTTAAGCAGGATCTAACACCGTTAGCGATGGCTAAATTTTGGTGGGGAGCATCTCCACCAGCACACATTCGCAAACATAAATACTTTTATGAAGCGTGCAAAAACAAATGCGAACCGATTTTACAGCATATGCTAGCTGGACTAGACATTGATGCTAACCCGTTATTACAAAACCCAGCCGAAGGCAAAGAACTAGAAATTGTTTATCAAGATGATGCGATGATTGTTATCAATAAACCCGCAGAGTTTCTATCAGTCCCAGGCAAAACCATCACCGATTCAGTTTACAGCCGTATGCAAACGATGTTCCCTGACAGTGATAGCCCTCTGATCGTACATCGTTTAGATATGTCGACATCAGGATTGATCGTAATTGCATTAACCAAAGACGCTCACAAAGCCTTGCAAAAACAGTTTATTAACCGCACCGCAGAAAAGCGTTACGTGGCATTACTCGATGGTATTGCGGAGCAAGATCACGGTGAGATTAACTTACCAATGCGGGTTGATTTAGACGATCGCCCACGCCAGTTAGTCTGTTACGAATACGGCAAACCCGCACTCACAAAATGGCAGGTTCTCGAACGTAAAGACGGTAAAACCAAGGTTTATTATTACCCGAAAACAGGCCGAACTCACCAACTACGCATTCACTCAGCCCACCAAAACGGTATGAATATGCCGATTGTCGGTGATGACTTATACGGTCAAAAATCAAACCGCTTACATCTGCATGCCCAATATCTTGGCCTAACCCACCCTGTCACTGGCGAGCCAATGGTGTTTGAAGTTGATGCCGATTTTTAAGTCAGGTTAAATGGGATGAATCTAAAAAGCTAACAGCGATGTTAGCTTTTTGATTGTTTTTATAATGATTCTTCTGAATATTTTTCAACATGTCGATTTAAGAAATACACGCCAGCAGAACTTAAAATGTAATGTTTATCACCACAAAGATAAAGAAAGTTACGATCCATTAAATACGTCATCGCTTTATCCCACGTTTCGATTCCTAATGCTTTTCTTATATCGTTATAAATCGCTTGATCTGCAATATCATCTAACGCCGATCGATTCAGGCCAATAACTGGCGTTGCCAAATCATCAAGATCAAAACCTTTATCTACCCAATATCGAGCAATCATAAGCAGAATAGCTTGGATTTTAGTCGCGTTCGTATCAGCATCCTCTTCTACTTCACTACGACTAATATAGAAAAACTCACCCTCAACATTAAAATTCAGATAATAACCAATATGTTGATATAATTGAGTAAAATGGTCTAAATTATTAAACAATTCAGTATAAAGCGTATTTTCAATAAACGACTGCTGATAAATATCATAAAATTGCTTAGTAATAACCTTGCCATTGACAAAAGTAGCATAAATCTTCTGGCTTTTTAGCATATTAATTTGTGAAAAAGAAACAGTCATAAAATTACTCTCTCGGTTCTGATTTTTCTATATAAATAGATGATTTCATCTTGTGCAAGACGATTTCGCATATTGGTTGTTTTTAACTTATGGCCATCTAACATGTCATGATTACATAGTAAAAAATTAAGGCCCTCGAGCAAATCAATGAAGTGATAATCTGTTATGTTGTCACTTAATCTTCGATGTAAAGCAAACGTTAGATCTTGATATTCAGACATTTTCATCTGTTTAACTAAATCAAAGATTTGCTCCGCACGAGCGAGTCGACATTCTGTTGAATCATCTTTTGAACTTACTAACTGAGCGTAACGATGTTGTTTAAGTACGCCCAGATCAGCTACTCGAGCCTCAATATCACTAATAACGTTATTTAAATAAGCCTCTGAGCGGCTAATACGTAAAACTTTTGGCCTTGCTTGCTGCATTAACCCCATAAATGAGCCATTATTTCGAGCAAATTCGCTATCAATTAAACTACGCTTAAGATTTTGTTGGGTGGCATCAAGAGCGCATGTTAATTCACCAAATGCAGCCTCAATAGCATTAAACTGTCTAAGGCGCTTTTTAGATCGCGCTAAAAATTGATCAACAGAATGGGAAACTTTACTCATTTGTGAATGAAAACTATTAAACGTTATCTCATACCTCAACATTGCCAACGCACGTTGATGATCTTGATGCCGTTCAAACAGCCGACGAAACATTTGTAAGCATTCAAATAGATTTCGCCCATCTTGTAGCCGACTTTTTTCATCTAAAAACTGTCGAGTTGGTAATATATGTCGCGATAATAAACGAGATATCTTACCGATTGATTCTTGTTGTAGTAAGGCAAAAACGTGAGGATTATCCGTTTTTGCAGCATGCTCACTTGCATCACTAAGCTCTTGATTAATTTCTTGCATTTTCACTAAATTGAGACGAATACTATTAAGTAACTCACTTAAACGACGAAATAGCTCATCCATCAGTTCTTTATAATCTAGATCAGTATCACTAAATAATAGAGCCTCTGATTCTAATTGAGAAAGTAAAAGCCTTACCCCGACTAATTGGACCTTAAGCGCTACATCAGTTAGATCTTGAAATAAACTTCGATCAAAAAGTCGAAAAACACCAATAACAGAACGATCAAAAATCAATCGGCTTTCACCACCAAACTCATCTTTATCTACTAAAATATGAGCAGCTAATAAATTCTCTGTTGAGAATGCAGTACTAAGCTGTTTACGCTTATCTTTCCCAACATTTTGTATATGACGATGAAGACAACTTATAAATCTCGCTTCTCGAATATAAGGTTCACCCTCTTCATCCATCTCGCGAATCACATCGCGCATGATCGTATGGTGTTCTAACATAATAGAAAATGTTGGAATCGTCAGTAATCTTTGATCACTCATCAGCCTCTCCAAACATATCTAACTGTTCTCTATCAAGTAAGCTCCCTTTTGAGTAAAAACAATCTGGCATACCAGTAAAAGCAATCGTTCGAGCTGGGTGATAAGGTGTTGCAGTACGCATAGCATCTAAACGAAAATGTTGACCAAATTTGAAAATAATCTCACTTGATGCTGAGTTGGTCGATGCACTTAATACTCGAAATCCAGCCAGCTTCAAATTAGGCAATAACCAATCAAACTGCGAACTATCAACAGAAGCCCCTTCGTCGATAATTAATGGGAAATGCGTCATACAGGCACTATTTCGCAATCTTCCTAATAAAATTTCAACTAATTTAAGATTTATCAGCATAATGGTAGAAGTCGATTGTGATTTACTTTCCCATCCATTTTGCCCCTGCTTTATCACACGATAAGCAACGCCTGACACGATCTGCTCCATTGTTAATAACGCCGCTTTACCATCAGGAAAGAATTTTTGACTAAACGCTTTTAAGCGCTCAATAAATTGTTCAGATGCTTTTTGATCTGAATGCGTATCCAAATGTTCTATTTCAGCAACAAGATCATTAAATCTTGGCTCTACTTTAATTGATGCTTCAACCTGAATCAGATCATTAATAGACACGCCAGAAAATGCGCGATTAATACTTTGCTCAAACTGTCGTACCATTTCGCGATTATTTTTCAACTCATTAATGATGCTATGAATAGAATGTTTATGCTCTATAAAGTGTTTACGCAAAATATCAAATTCATCATCCAAACCTTGATATCGAGATTGCAATTGTCCAAAAGCATGAGCTAATACATCCTCAGCAACAAAAGAATGCATAATCTTATCGTCATTTTCTAAGACTTGTTCGCGAACAAAATCATGGATTCTCTCAGTAACCTCTGTTCTAGCTGCATATTTTTTACGTAAATTATCACTATACTTATGCAATACCTCTTCCGTTAACGCTAAAGTTAGATTTGGCATTACTGAAAAATTTCGAGTAGGTAAATTATGTGCTTCAAGCAATGAATGAGCGGAAGATTGGTACTCTTTTAATTGGGAAAAATGCATATTTAATTGCGTTACTTTTTCTTGTTGTAACGCGAGTTTCTGTTTTTCTTCATTAACTACTTGCTGTTGACTTTGCTGTTGCTGTATTAATTTTTGTTGCTTATTTTCTAATATTTCTAGCTCGCTACACACTTCTTTTAACTGCTGACGACATGACGTAAATGCCATCAATAACTCAATGTCAGCTTCAGTACGTTTAATTTCAGTTGTCAATGTAGAAATTGTGCGAATCTGTTCAATACGACTTTCTTTATCTATCGCGATAATATTATTTGCTTGCCGTTGTTTAATTTGTAATTGTTCGCGTACTTTATTTAACCGTATTTGATCAGATTCACGTTGATCAACCGTAATAGCATTAAGTTTTACACCAAAGAGATCAAAACCATCTTGATGAGAAACCATAAGATCAGTAAAAGCAATGATCTTTTCAATCTCAGATGATGTTAATTCTCGATTTGGATTAGCTTCTGCAACTTCTATATTTATAGCGGAAAATTTTAACCATACCGGTTCAGCTAATTGATTAAAAAGCTTATATTGTTGATTATCTATCGACGTTTGATAACACAACTCTCGCTCTTTAAGCTGCGCTATTTCTTTATTGAGGTTTAATAACTCATCTTGACGTTTCTGTACATCTTGCTTGAATTCTAATTCCTGCTGTTTATCCGCTAGATGCTCTCGATGCCCAACTATAATAGACTCAATAGTTTCACTTTCATTATATTGGTTAATAACAAGTTGAGTTTTCTGTAATTTATCATCAAGCTGCTTTTGCAGGCGTTCTAATTGATTCCTCGAACCATGAAGCTCTTGTTGTTGTTTTTGGGTTTGCAAAATATCATGGTTAAGCGTTTTAACACGACCTTCTATCGATTGCCGTAATGTATCTTCAATACCAAGATCAACATGTTCTTTACTAATACGATCTTGTAGCATCATCGCATACTGCATAAGATCATCTTCAGCACTTTTATTTAAAATGAGCGATTCATAACTGGCTACCAATTTATCAAAATTAGGCTTTAAGCTATGAATATGTTTAAGTAAACGTTCACTGCGAGATAAATTATTATTATGCTCAATAAAAGCATCAATATCGAAATTAAGTGTATCTTTGCGTTCTTTTTTCTGTGATTCAATAATATTGGCAACAGCCAATCTAACCGTGTCAGATCCGGTTTTCATATCAAACAATAATCGAACCAGCGCTCGAAATGCACCAACATTAGCATCATCAGTTTCTTTTAGTGGAAATAAACAAAAGCGCATAGCATCAATATCAAGCAATTGATTAGCGTATATCACTTCTTTAATCGCTGTTGCGCGCATCAATGTCTTAAAATATTTGTCCTCACGCTTAAGGAATGCTTGTACTTTTGCTGGGCTTAAACCATCGACGCGCCCACCAATACCATCATCGCCACTATTATCATTCCAAAATAAATGACGAATTTGGCCATAACGTAAAGAAGTAAACATCCGTCGATAATCAAACTTTTCAGAACTACCGCGATAGAGGATCTGACAGTGAGGTAAAGGCCCCCCTAAATAGTTATCACACTCAAGAATTAAAAAGCTGCTATTACTAGGAAAATAATGTTCAAAACTTTCATCATCAGAATAGAATTTTCCTTCTTTATCAGCAAAGCCAAATTTCTTTTTGGAATTTTTAAAATTTTCTTCTGGCAATAAAAATAACCGAATAGCATTCAACAACGATGTTTTGCCAATATTACCACCTCCAATGAGTATGCCCCCATCTCGAAGATCTATCTCAGTAATAGCAACACCAGCAGAATCCACCGCGACGAAACGAGAAATACTGATCAACAAATTATCAATAGCATCATTTTGCATAATTTAATCCTGAAAAAATACCGGAAGTAACGCTTCTTGTTCTAAAAAAGCACGGGTTTGATTCATAATGTCTGCTTCTTGAGATAGACCCAAATCACGAGCAAGCTGAATTGCTTTAGCTAATTGAGCTGCATTTTTAGGGGGTAACTTAAATTGTTGTCTATAAGTAGCCCAATCATTAGGTGCTAACCAAGAACATTGAGGAAGTGTTTTTCTTAAAGTTTGAAAAATAGTTAAACCGCCAAGGTCAAGATCTTGAGCGCAATAAATAACATCATAAGTTGCAAGAAAATTCCTATTTAACCCATGACAAATCTGATTGCCGGCACCCAATAATATATCACAGTCATCAGCATAGTTAGGCACACCAATAGCAGCTAAAAAATCCTGATAGCGATAGAAATTTTCCTGATTTTCAATAATAACAGCCTGTTTACCTATCAGTTCTCCTGCACATTTAAATCCAGAGTGAGTTGATAGAACAACAAAAGGAATTTGAGATTCACAGTATTGATTTAGCACTAAAATATGTGAAAAACTGGTCGTGAAATCATGCGATGAACCTTGATAGGCTGCCTCAACTCGATCTTGTGCAATCGTTTTATAAAGTGCTTGATGTTTCTCGGCATCAATAATATCTAAAAGATAACCACCACGAACTCGCTCAGCCTGATAAATATCGCGCCATTGTTGAGGATCTGAAAAAGGCAAATAAGTAATAAAGCACTCTAACTTTATTACCTTTCCTTGTTCAATTTTTTGTAAATATTGATTTAGCCTCATACTAATTATCCATCATTTCGAAGAGATAATGATGCTACTAATTCTTATACATTTACGCGAACACATAACATAGTGTTCGTGATCTAACACCAAAATTTCAATACTCTTCTATAATACTAAATACAAGTAACTTGTTCCCGCACCATCTCCGCAACCATCAACCATCAACCATCAATATCTCATTTGCATTCAAGTTATAATACAGTTTTAACCCTTAAATCCCCTACATCTAATAATATTGGAAACAGATCTATTCTCATCATTTATGATAACCCAATCAGTATCAAATAAAACATTTAATAAAAAGTAGTTAGATTAACTATTTTTCCTAATACTAACTTTCAAAAAAAACAATTATAAATAATAAAATATATCAACCAAAATGATATTAAATAAACATAATTAAAATCATTCTTATTTTCTCTAATGAAAACACTCGAGAGAATAATTGATAAAGGAAGTGTAATAATTCCTAAAAAATTCATTTTAATATTAAAATTGTTTTTACAGTATGGACACTTTATTTTCCCATTAATTGATTTTAAACGCATTGATAAAGAAATTGTTTTATTTTTACAAACAGGACATATTTCCATCATTTTAAATGAATATGACATTGTGACATATCATATTCTTCCTCCGTTTTTATCTCGTCTTATTATTTATTACAACTTAGAGTAGCCTAAACCAGCTGCAGCACCCCAGCCAGTACCAAAACCAATTACAGCACACCTACATATTGTCTTGTCTGTCTGTAATATTGCCCACCAGACTGCCAACCATTTCCTTGACCACTTCATATCCTCAAATATCAAGGTCATGGATAAATAATTGGGAGAATTTAAATACGTTTTTCAGACACCTAAAGGATATCAAAAAAGCAATTTATACAACGAACGCTATTGAGTCACTGAATAGTGTTATTCATAAAGCGATTAAAAACAGAAAAGTATTTCCAGAGTCAAATTCACTATTGGATCAATAAACGCTTAACTATACAAGGATTCCCCACAGCTACACAGTCATCAGGAATATCTTTACTTACTACACTACCTGCACCAATTACAGATCTTTTACCTATAGAAACACCTGGTAATACAATAACGCCATAACCTAACCATGCATCATCCCCAATATAAACAGGTGATATTTTTAATCGTTCCCATTCATCAGAATCCCCCCGTCGTTCAATTGCATGTCCACTACAATCCATAATAACCACATTAGGACCAAAGATAACTCTGTCACCAATATCGACTAAATTATATGAACAGATAGATGTTCCTTGGAGAACGCATTTTTTCCCTATTCTAATTCGACCAAACTTTTCATCTCTTAATGCAACACATGTCAATTTAGTTGGACCAGAAGGAAAGGCTGGAAGCTCTGTTGATTCAATATAACAACCAGAATCAATATCTATTGTATTTGTTTTGATATCTAAATTTGAAATCACACCAGAGCCATTTACTTGTGTCATCGTAATAGATGGACAACCCGAAAAACTAACCCAAAAGTTAGCGTTAAAATATTGAGCATATCGTTCCATCACTTGTATATCTGTTAATTTTGAATCATTTTTTGAACACAGTATTCTCTTTGAAATATACATAAAGTCACCCTACTCTAAATGTATTAGGTACTTCCTTTATTGAACCATCATGTAATAAAAATACTCTATCAGCAGATGCAATAGTTTCTGGTCGGTGAGCAATCATAATAATAGGGATCCCTATATCTCTGAAAGTCTGACAAACAAGTGATTCTGTATAAATATCTAAACTACTTGTTGCTTCATCTAATATCAATAATTCTGGTTTTTTATATAATGCTCGGGCAATGAGTATTCTTTGTTTTTGACCTCCAGATAAACTCGCCCCCATTTCGCCAATTAAAGTATGATATCCCATGTTCAATCGATCAATATCATCATGTACACCTGCTTTTCGAGCGCATTCAACTAACCATTCTTCATCTAATTCCGAACCAAAAAAAGTAATATTTTCAATTATTGAACCGCTAAATAATTGATCATCTTGAAGTACAGCACCAATACGTCCTCGGATCTCTTTTATTGATAAATTGGAATTTCCAAAAAAACGGATACAACCTTTTGTCGGTTTATAAATACCAAGTAATAATTTAGATATTGTCGATTTTCCACATCCAGAGGAGCCGATCAAAGCAACGATCTCCCCATGCTTTACGTTAAATGAAGCGTTATTCAATAAAAGTGGTTCATTTATGCCATAAGAAAATGAAACGTCACAAAAATCAATCAAATAAATATCATCACCGTCTGGTTTATATTTAGTTGATGCAATTATATCATCATTGTTTACTTCTTTCTGATTAAGAACAATATCTGCCAGTCTCTCGTTATAAACAGAAAGCATTTTATATTCAAAATATTTATCTATTAATGAACTAATACTTCCTGAAAAACGTCCTTGATATGATAGAAAAGCAACAAGCATCCCAATTGTAAATTGTCCGCTTAGAACCAACTTTGCACCAAACCAAAGCACTGCTGCTGAAACCAAACTAATAGTAGTTATATTTATCGTGTTATATATCATCCCTAACTTTAATTCATATAACTGTGCATTTCGTCTATTAATATTTAAATTTTTCCATGCTGATTCTCGCCATGGTAATGTTCCATTAACTCGAAGACTTAATACTCCACGTACTGTTTCTATAAAGTAACTTTCCTCTTTAGTATTGGCTTCCCACGTATTTTCTTCTGCTCTTTTAAATGTATCAAACCATGCAAAACGTAATATCACATAAATACCAGCAGCAATAATCGCTATCACCGAAAGTAATGGACTATATAAAAACATCACTGTTAATGTACCTACGACCAAAACAACATCAAGCAATGCTTGAATGAGACTGGTTGTTAACGTATTTTGAATAACATTCACAGCTGAAAATTTTGCACTAATACTACCAATATCACGTTTTTCAAACCAATCTATAGGTAAACGAAATAGATGATGAAAAACATTTGCTGTCCATTGCATATTAAAATTAACTGACAGTGTTATCGTTGCCCACTCCTTCGCTAAACCTATTAATGTTTGAGTTGCTGTAATAAGAAGTATAGCGAGTATAATCAATACCAATAAATTTTCATCATAACCTACTAAGACCTCATCAATAACGATTTGATTTAGCATCGGAAGTAATAGAGAAAGAACTTCTAACACTAAAGCAAATCCAAAAATATTTATTAATGAAGATTTTAAACCTACTGTTTTACCAATAAGCTCGAATAGCCTTATTTTTTCTTTCTCATCTGTTTTTTTAAACTCATGTGTAGGTGTTAACTCAAGAGCAATACCAGTAAAATGCTTGTTCACATCAGCAAGCGTTAAATTAACGGCACCATTTGCAGGATCATGAATAACAGCCTTATTTCCTTTTACAGATTTAAGAACAACAAAATGATTTAAATTCCAGTGCAAAATACAAGGTGTACTCAACTGATGCAATTCATCTAAATCAAGTCTCACCGCTCTACCTGAAAGTTTTAAAAGCTCAGCACACTCAATAAGACGAGTAAATGACATTCCATGCTGTGTAATACCAAACTTTGATCTCAAATTCCTTAAACTTATTTTATAACCATGCCAATCAGCGATCATTGCCAGACAAGCAACACCACATTCTGCGCTTTCAGTTTGGCGCACTAAAGAAAGTTTATTTCCCCATCCCCAATCCAATTCATTTCTTATTTCCATGAACTAAACTTTCCCTTTGATTGTATATAATGGCTCAAGCATCCATTCGTATATTTTACGAGTATCAAGTTCAACATCAGCGATAACAGTCATACCAGAAACAAAACGCTCTTCACGCCCATAAACCGTTATTGTTGGCTTCAATAGTTCAACCCTTACTTGATACAATCCTCCAACTTCAGTGTTATTTACCAAACCGTGATTTGAAATCATATCGGCTGCAATTGCTGATTTAGATATGCTAGTAATAATCCCTGCCTGCACCCCAAATTTTTCATAAGGAAATGCATCAAATCTCAATCTAACTTTCTGTCCAACCTTTATAAAACCAATACTTCTACTTGGGGCATACAGTTCGATAAATGCTTTTTCACTGTCAGGCGAAATAACTAATAAAGTCTGACCATTACTCACAGAATGTCCTTCAACCGCAAGTATTGAGGCTATTACACCTTTAATAGGAGAAAGAACTTGACTATCACTCTGAGATATAAATTCCACTTTATTCTGTGTAATAACCTCAAGTTGCTTATCAATATCTTTCAACATAAGACTCAAGTTAATATCAGTACTTTTAAGCGTAAATATGAGCTTTTCTTTTTCTCTTATTAATTTTTGAATATTTAATTTATGAATTTGTACTTGGGACTCTTTAGAATACAATTCAAGTTGTTTTTTTTGATACTCAACTTCTGATATGAATTTTTTATTAAATAATGGTTTTTGTTTATTAAATAACGATCGGGTAAGCTCAAGTTCACTATTTGAAAGTTTTAATACATTGTGTAAAATACTAACTTCGTCATCTAATCTATTAATATCATCAGTCAACGCTTCTCGCTCAAAATCTGCCTTTTGTATTTCTTGTTTCTTACGTTCAAATAAAAGCTGATATTGCTTTTCAATAGATACTAGTATACGTTTTTTGACACCAACACCTGTATCATCAAACCTCTCTGTTTTTATTTCATAAAGAGGTGTCATACTTTCAACACGATCCCCTTCTTTGACAAATAATTGTTCTACAAAGCCAGAATCATTAGCTTGAACTTTAACCATACCACCTATAGGACTAACAATACCGACTAACGTTTCTCGCCTTATATATTCGGCAAAAGAGATAAAAATAATAACAGCTATCAATACCAATATTGATAGCACAAAATAAATATTTTGATTAAAGGAAGTATTAAGTAAAATACGACCTTCATTACTTATTTTTTGTGCTTCAAAATATTCTGGTCGATAAAGATGTTTCCCTCGTGCAACCATAGCTATAATCCCTTAAAGAAGTTGCGTTACGGCAATAGGATTATTTAATTGTTCAACTAAACTTTTATTAATTTTGGTTGAAGAAAGATCTGCGCCACACTGACAAATTTTAGTACGACAACGAGTTGGTTTTATCGGTAAAATAACTTCTTTATCATATATAGAACCAATTGTTCCATCTTGCATACACCATGCACGATATATTTCACCAGCAAACGTAATAACTATGCTTTCAACCCCTGCATAGCAATCCCAACCAATGAAATTTACTTGATCATTAATAAGTAAATCAAAAGTCGAAACAGTCTTTTTCGAGCCATCCGTATATTCTATGTCTAAAGAAGAACTAGATTCTGGAAGATTTTTTCCGTCTGGTCGCCCTCTAAAACTTTGCATCAATAACTCTTGAACATCGGTGTATTGATATTTTTTTGTGATAGCACCATTGCCAAACCCTTCAAATAAAGGTTGCAATGCAATTGAACATTTAACCTGTTTTTTAAGCGTTCAGCAAATGAATTACAATCATTAAATTTATGTGGATCCATCATCACATTGATATGCAATCGAGTATTATTCGAATTTTCTAATATTTTGGCAACTTTCAAAAAATGAACTTCATCCTTAATATCATTTACATGGTAACTCAAACTCACACCATTCAAATATTCAGCATTCTCTCGCCACCATAACAAAGACTTTGAACCATTTGAAACAATACAAACTAAACCACCATTTTTATGTATCAGTTGTATTAATTTACTAAAATAACGTAAAAGAGTTACTTCCCCTCCTCCAAACTCAAAATAAGGCGTTAAACCAAGCTTTTTGGCATGAGAACTAATATTTTCTACAAACTGAACCACAACTTCATACGATGGCGCTTTAATTGATCCACTATTTAAGTCTGGATGACAATAGCTGCATTTATAATTACAGTTATTCATTAAAGCCCAATTCACTGAAAAATAGTTACACTTATTTTTTAGACTAAAAAACATATACTTACCATAATCAAGGTGTAATATTAAAAAATCAACTAAATAGTAATGAACTTAATAATACAGAGGTAGCATTCACGCCTGCATGAATAGATGCACTAGTAAAAAAACCATATTTGTTACTTTTAAATAACCAAACTTGATACGACAATACATAAATACAAAATGGAAAAAAAACAACCACCCCCCATAATATAGATATTGTTGAATGCATAATAGAAAACAAAAGCGCAACAAACAAAGAAACAAACATCATATTTGATATTAGCTTTTTTGTTAAAAAAACAAAAAATACGAGCAACAGCGTTTCAAAAAAAGGAGCCAAAATAATTGAACCAAAGAAATCAACATATCCATCACCTCGTTCTAAGCTTACCTCACCAATAATGGGATAAAAAAAACAATACGTTATAAAACCAATTAAAAATGCAGTCAAAACACACAAAAATATTGATTTAACCATATAAACCATGATGTTAGAGTTACAGTTTAAGATAAACATAAAACAACCCTTATATTATAAGGTAGGTAAAATACACCTACCTTATATGTTTTAATTTTAAAAACTACGGCCAGCCCCCATCATCTGACCACCAACAGAAAGTCCATTTCTGCCATAAGTTTGACTTGTACCTATTCCAATACCAGAATGATTATTATAATTACCTCGACCGAAGCTATTAATTAAATAATCGCTACCGATAGATTTTATTACCTCTTTAGCTATCTTCCCTTTTAAAGAACCTCCATCACCGCCACCATCGACCAGCAATATCTCATTTGTATTTAAATTATACATAATAGTTTCCTTTTTATTTTTACAGTAAAAGAGTACTGCACTCATTTAAGGCTAAAATATCATTTACCTTGTTAGCCATGTTTTCTTTTTCCCTAATATTTCATCCATATATCCCAAAAGGTTTGGTAACCAAGTAATCGACTCTAATACTAATGAAAACAAAGGTGCCTTTAATATTTGACTCGTCGTTAATTCCTGTTGTAAATTGTTTTCTTTGATATATAAATGAACAAGCATTAAATAAAAGATCATATTTATTCCACCTAAAAGGAGAGGGATCCAAATATGAAATATCACCATTACCCCTAATAAAATCATACTCGATGGAAAAATATATTGTAACGCTGTAATAACAAACCAAGGGGTTGAACAAAAACCAGCAAACCAATGCGTTTCCCACGCGACAACATACGCTTCTACTCGCCCTCTTGCCCATCTTCGTCTTTGATTAAATAAACTTTTTGAATCAGTTGGACATTGTGTTGAAGCTTTTGCTTTTGGCGCATACCCTGTTTTATATCCATTCGATATTGCTTTCCAACACCAAGCAATATCCTCAACCAACCATTCACTCCAACCGCCAAGATCTTTAACTACTGATGCGCGATGAGCAACAAAAGCGCCAGCTAAAACAGGGACGCAACCTAATTTATCCTGTGCGGCTCTTATCGCACCATAAAAACTGATATGCTCATAATGCTGTAATAATCCAATAAAATTGTCCTTATAATTGCTCGGAGTAATATATCCGCATACCGCTGCATATCTATCATCAGACCATAACTTACTAACTAACGCTTTAATGCCATTTGGTTCAATAAATGTATCACTATCAACAATGACATAAGTATCTCCTGTAGCTATATTTAAATTAAGAGCATAATCCAACGCAAAACCTTTACGGCCATTATTATTTTTCTTTTTTATTAACAAATATTTTTGATTCCTTGGTGCTTTTAACCATTGTTCAATAACTTTTGTACTATTATTCGTTGAACCATCATCTATTATTAAAACCTCAAGTAGCAATGGGTATGTTTGATTTTCTATATATGATAATGTTCTCAATAAAATATCCGCTTCTTCGTTATAATAAGGAACAAAAATGGATACTGAAGATAATAAATTTAAGTTTTCTTTTTCTTTTCCATACTTATAAAATACGAATAATACAATTGTAGTAAACAACGTTATTGATGATATTACTATTAAAGTTAACTCAATAAAATAAAACACGATACGATACCTTAACAATACTTGGCAATTAATATTTTAATTGATTCATTAGAGTATTTTGTCTTACTTAAGTACTCATCATTCAAAATAGTAAATGATGAGTATTTAAAATTTCTAAGTTCAAACTTAACATTACCAATTTTCAACTTTTTTTCTTTTGCTAGTTTAATAATATTACTTTTAAATTTATCCACACAAAAATCACCAATATTTTTTCTATGTCGAGATATCAAACTTCTTTTCACCTCATCTGCTAATATTAAGTTATCTTCACTTTTATTCTTAACATCAAGCTCTTCTAAAATCGCATAATTTTCTTGATAATCCAATTCATTGATAAAATTATCAATTAACGTATTAATATCATTTCGTGATAAATCATCTTTCAAACATGAATACTTTTTTATGTTAAAAAATAAATTTTTCAACCACTGTGTAATTAATAAATGATCATCCCAAACAGCACCGACACCATCAGCAATAACATAGTTACCAAAATCAGGAACAGCAGTAATAGTTCCAAAATCAAGAAAACGACCATCAATGCCTATATTTGAACTAGTCAAAGATCCATGTGGTATTCCCTTTACTCTAGAATATGCAATTTGTTTTGCTATACGAAGTACAAGGTTTTTTAAACAATCAAATAACTCTTTTTTTGATGATAATATTGAATCACTCAGACCTAATGATCTCGGTAAATAATTAATACACTCTTTCACCCGAGCTGTATCATCATTTCTTAAAGAAATATATTCAGGAAAGGGCCAAAAAAATGTTGCTCTTTCAAAGTGTGCTGGACGAATAGAAAACTCCCTTATCGCTAAAGCACATGGTTTCTTAGGACAATTATCTAAATATGAAAACTCTTCTTGAACATTTGTTTTGATAATAGCTAAAGTTCTAATTGATCCAAAAGGTAAATGTTGATGACAAATTTCCCCCCAAATAGCTTCAGAAATTGCTTCATCTAAAAATAATTTTCCATGAGAATGTGATTTACTCATATTTTGTGCAACTAACGGTGTTATACCTATCCCCTTAACTTGAAAAACACCATCAAATCCACAACGCGCACTGCCCCCATTGCAAACTTCATGTCTAGAACCATAGCGATCCGCCCAAAAAGTTTTAACATTATTAATAATTAACCGATTAGAATTTAAATAATTTGATGTCACATAAGAATATTCATTTAATAAAAATTCTTCTATCTCTTCTTTTGAACCATTAATATTATATTTTTTCAACAAATCGTTATTAACCCAAATAAGTTCTGTTCCTTTTAATCGAAATGTATCAAAAGAAGAAAAGGCTATATCAGGTAAACCTGTTTCAAGAACATTTAACTGCCTTATTTTTTCCACAGATATTTTGTTAACACTCATAAGTTATTTCCTATTGTGTTTAATTACTAAACCTGATTTATCTCGAATACATATATTTACATCTTTACATGATATAAATGCTTTATGCCTTGCATTTCGATATAACTTCTTAATTACAGATGAAGAATATTGTTTTTCTGCACATATGAAGTCAACAATAATTAAATTATCACCATCATTCCAACACATTGGATGAAGAATAAATTTATTATTATATAGATATTCAGTAAGTGTTTTATTATCAACCCAAGCCCAAAAAACATAACCGATTGGATTAATATCACCTTTCCCTTTAATTAATATATATTGGTCGTGTAATATAGCAGGCTTCACCCAATATAAAAATGAATTAATATTTACATTTTTATGACTGCCATCTTTAACTGTTACTTCTAATAACAACCCAATCTCTTGTAATATATTACTCTTAGTTTTACCTGATTGTTCCCTCTCCATAAATAAAGAGTTTTTAGTGCTAACCGAGAGATTTGACTTATCTAAAATCATTATAAAAGCGTCCATGAGTAACTTTAAAAATAACTCTATTAATTAATATCATTAACTACTTAAATTATATAATTCAATATAAGTAAGTGATGATATTTTTTAACATTCATACCCACACTATAATATTAAGCTATTTTAAAAGTGTGAGTATATTCGCATTTATTTTTTATAATTTACAATTTAACCATATTATTACACTAAATTTAACTTGCTAAAAACATGACTTACTTTGCCATATTATAAGGTTAATACTTAGATTTATAACAGATCAAACCATAACTTAACAAAATATACATATAACTTTCTACTATTTTATTTTTTACATATGATTAAGTTCAATATTTTATTTATACCTATAAGTACAATGTAATTATCCTTTTAAAAATCAAGGCTATTTTTATATATAAACCTCTGATGGAAAAAGCATAGTTAATTTAGCTAGCTCGTTAGAAATGATATCATCACATTATAATTTAATGGTTGACACGATGACTAAAAGAATGCCCTGAATTTCAATTGGAATCCGAGCAATTCGTTTTAGATCAAGTCTACTCTGCAGCGATGAATATGGTGGTATTACACCAAATAAATCATTACTCAATATTGTAATAGTCAATAAATACTGGCTGTAATTTTAGAGGTTAACCTATATATTAGCTTTTACTTATTTGATCAAAGCTTAGTTAATATCTGGCAACAGGCCTTAGCTGCGACTGAGTAATAGCGCTTGAACAATAACTACAGGGTAATAGCTAACCGCACAATAACTAACCATGCATACTACGCTGTAACGTCTAAATACATTAACGGGCAAGCATCCCCTAGCAGTTATGGTAAACTCAGTGATAAGTATTTGTATGTAAGCGATAGCAGCATTACCAGTGTGGATAGAAAATAATGTCCACTGCTATCTTTTACAAAAGTTTTTAGTACCCCCTGATGTACCCCATGGGGCTACTAGCAAAAATAAAGAGTATAAAAATCAAATGACTAGTCAAACAATTCAGTGGTTCCCGGGCCATATGCATAAAGCCCGTAAAGAAATTGAAGAGGCAATGCCAAAAGTCGATGTGATCATCGAAGTGTTAGATGCCCGTATTCCTTTTAGTAGTGAAAATCCGCTGATCAAGTCTTTCCGTGAAACGAATGATGGAAAGCCTGTTGTTAAAGTACTGAACAAGCGTGATTTAGCTGATCCTGAAATGACCCAATTATGGATTGATCACCTTGAAAAAGAACAAGGCGTAAAGGCAATTGCTATTACGACTGAGAACTTAAACGAAGTAAACCAGATCATGGATCTCTGCCGTAAGCTTGCGCCACAGCGTGAAGAAGCGGGTAAGAAAATTCGTACCATGATCATGGGTATTCCTAACGTAGGTAAATCAACCATTATCAATGCCCTTGCTGGCCGTACAGTTGCGATCACGGGTAACCAACCTGCCGTTACTCGTCAGCAGCAACGGATTAATTTAGATAATGGTATTTTACTGTCTGATACTCCGGGAATTTTATGGCCTAAAGTAGAAAACCCTCACAGTGGTTTTCGTTTAGCGGCAACGGGTGCGATTAAAGATACCGCCATGGATTACATTGATGTGGGTTTCTTTACTATTGAATACCTGATCAAAGCCTATCCTGAAATGATCAAAACCCGTTACAACCTTGATGATGATTTGCCTGAGTCTGCAATTGAATTAATCGAAGAGATCGGTCGTAAACGTGGTTGTTTAAAAAGTGGTGGTCGTGTTGATTTACACAAGGCCTCTGTTATTTTGATCAATGAATTACGTAATGGCACCTTGGGTAACATCACTCTTGAACATCCAGATATGATCACTGAAGAATTGATCAATGTTGCGATTGCATCTGAGCGTAAAACTGAAGAAAAAATCAAGAAGAAAGAAGAGCGTCGTAAGCGTTACCTTAAAAATAAACGCTAAGTAATAAAACAATATTTTTTTACATAATATTTAATAGTCACTGCTATCTGTTTATTAATTTATACTTGATGGAGTGACTTTTTTTATGCCTTCGATAATTTTCTCTCCTAAGAAAAATTTTTATTGGCGATGATTAATTATTTTCGTATAAAATTTGAAAATAATTACTTATCAACTCAATTACAACACTAATGATTTTGTGGTAATTAGTTGATTGATTCACCCGTTTAATGATTATAACCCATTAAATAACTTGTAATTTTACCCCGCACCTACGCTATTGAATATATTTGATTAAACATAACACTAATCATTTTTTTAGTATCAACAATATTATAAATAAAAATACAGTTTCGGATTAGTTTTTCTCATTTTACTCCCACCTCAGTTGCGTGAATAATCGCTCCGCTTTCAATCGGAAGTAAACTTAAACAGCACTGTCTCTTCCTCCCTTCTGCCTTTTTCGGTCGACGGGTTTTTGACTACTCTTTCAGGGTTACTCCTTTATAAAGAGACAGATTATCTAAACCGAATTTAATGTGGAGAGTACGGTAGTGCAACAAACCACTACTTGTCAAAAAAGCAGCGGCATGTTCGTGCCAGTTGCAGGACTAACTGTATTTGCAATCGCTTCAGGCTACTTAATGAGCTTGATCCCACTATCATTAGCAAATTTTAATATTGATAGTAGTTATGCCAGTTGGTTAGCGAGTATCTATTATCTTGGTTTATTAATAGGGTCATTAATGATCGAACCTATTATTGCTAAAATAGGTCACCGCATTGCCTTTATTAGCTTTCTTACATTATTAGCGTCAACGGTTGCTGTATTACCTTTGTTTCCACATAAAGAACTATGGCTATTTTCACGTTTAATTGCAGGTATGGCTGTAGCCGGTATTTTTGTTGTTGTTGAATCATGGTTATTGATTGGCGATAGTGCAAAAGAGCGAGCTAAGCGTCTTGGATTTTACATGACGTCATTGTACGGCGGTACGACTATCGGTCAGCTTGCTGTGGGTTACTTTGGTGTACAAGGTTTTGTACCTTTTATCGTGATCTTAGTACTATTATTAATTGCCATTTTGCCACCATTGTTTGTTAAGCAAGGTCAGCCAAACAGCCATGGTCACCAAGTGCTTTCACTTAAACAAATTTCACGTTTAAGTAAGCCAGCAATTATTGGTTGCATCACATCAGGTGTGGTGATGGGAAGTATTTATGGTTTGATGCCATTAGCGCTTAAAGCCAGTTCACTTTCTACCAATCAAGTTGGTGTATTGATGGCAGCAGTTATTCTTGGCGGTATGGTTATTCAGCCAATTATTAGCAAGCTTTCTATTGTAATGAGCAAAACGTTATTACTTGCGTTAATGTCATTACTGGGTGTGTTTGCAATGGGTTTAACGTATTTATCGTCAGATTACATTATGCTAGTCAGCGCATTAGCATTATTAGGTATGTCGGCATTTGCACTTTATCCGATTGCTATTACATTAGCGTGTGATAATTTAGATTCATCTTACATTGTAGCAGCAACACAAGTGATGCTCTTTAGCTACAGCATTGGTTCAGCACTTGGCCCTATTGGTGCTAATAGCTTTATGGCTGAACAGAATGGTTTGATGGACTTCTTCTTTATCGTACTACTGGCAACAGCCATTTATATGCTAATTGCAAGCTTACACCGTAAGCCACAAGTATTGGCGAGCTAATACACAGTATGCGTAAAAAAGGGCACAATGGTTAATACCGTTGTGCCCTTTTTGTTAGTTTGTTAGTTTGTTCTTATTTTACCAATGCAGCAGCGCCAAAGACACCAGCACTATCACCTAAATCAGGCTTCACAATCTGAGTGTTTAATTCACCGTTAAATAGATGCGGTAAAATCGCTTGTTCTGCTTGTTGGTATAAAGCATCGATATTACCCACCCCACCACCAATAACGATCACATCAGGATCAAGTACATTGATAATTTGTGCGGCAGCAATACCAAAATAATGTGACATTCTTGCCATCGTAGCTTGAGCATGAAGATCATTATCAGCCGCTCGAGTGACGATTTCAGGTAATGATAATGTTTGTCCTGACTGCTCAGCATAAAATCGTTCCAAGCCTTTGCCTGAGATCACGGTTTCTAAACAACCAGATTGACCGCAATAACAAGGTGCACCATCAGGCTCTATAACATTATGCCCCCACTCTCCGGCAATGCCATGACAACCATATAGACATTTACCATTAACGACCACACCAGAACCAACGCCAGTGCCCATGATGATGCCAAACACGACTTCAGCATTAGGCTTTACTCGCTTTGCTGCACCAAAATGTGCTTCAGCGAGAGCAAAGCAATTCGCATCATTGGCTAATACAACTTTTGCACCCAGCAATTCTGTCAGATCTTTATCAAGTGGCTTGCCATTAAGCGCAGTTGAATTACAATTTTTCATCACACCATAATGAGGATCTAATGTACCGGGAGTACCAAAACCAATCGCTAGAGGCCGCTGACCTAATTGTTCTGCACAACGGTCAATCAGCAATGTAATCTGATTTAAAATATGAGCATAGCCTTGATCGCTGTCTGTTGCGATCCGCTCCCTGACAACACACATATCAGTGCTACGTTCAATAACTGCACACTCAATTTTAGTACCGCCTAAATCAACACCCCAGTAATAACGATCCATTTCCACTCCATTGTTATTTTATTATTTTCGATAATTATACTTGATGCATAGTATTAAATACTGCGACATTGCCGAAAATTCACACGATAATGTCTCTTATTAAGACTATTTAAACGAATAATTTGTACATTTATTCGGCTAATGCAACAGAAATACATTTTCTTGCAAAATATTCCTTGTAGAGAAACAAGAATATTTTAAAGTAGCGGTACTTTTCACCGGTGCGCAATTACGCGTGGTTTGCAGTAGTACTTAATGAATAAATACCGTCCTTATCTTGATATGCCACTTTGTATATCAATTCTTCTTTTAATCACATTTAGTTCATTAACTGTATGGAGCGCAAGTAGCTTTAGCGTCCCCATCATTGAGCGTCATCTTATTCGTGGTCTGTTAGCCATTGGCGCATTAATTGTCATGTCAGCCATTTCTCCCACGACTTACCAACGCTATACACCTTATTTATTTATAGTGACCGTTATTTTGCTTCTAGGCGTATTTGTCATTGGTGACAGTACTAACGGTTCACGACGTTGGTTAGCCCTTGGGCCGATTCGTTTTCAGCCGTCTGAGCTGGTTAAAATCGCAGTGCCGTTAATGATGGCATGGATACTGATTGCTGAAGCTGGACGTCCGACACTTAAAAAAGTCCTGATTTGTTTGATGATCACAGCGATTCCAGCCGGACTTATTTTTATTCAGCCCGATCTTGATGGTGCTATTTTTACCATTCTGTATGCGCTATTTGTACTTTATTATGCGGGAATGAGCTGGACGTTAATTTCGACTGTTTTAGGTATCATTGGTGTCACAATACCCTTAGCCTGGTATTTTGTAATGGAAACCTACCAGAAAAAACGGGTATTACAATTTCTTGATCCTGAATCTGATCCTCTTGGTTCGGGTTATCAAATTATTCAATCAAAAATTGCCATTGGTTCAGGAGGTATACGCGGTAAAGGTTGGACAGATGCAACCCAAGGTAACTTAGGGTTTATTCCAGAAAGCCATACTGACTTTATTTTCTCAACCTTCGCAGAAGAATGGGGCTATTGGGGCAGTGTATTCTTACTTGGGATTTATGGCTTTATGACGTTTCGAGTAATTTGGCTAGCCAATCAATCAAAATCACCGTTTGCACGCTTAGTCAGCGCCTCGTTTGCATTAAGCTTCTTTCTTTATAGCTTTATTAATATCGGTATGGTGAGTGGCGTATTACCTGTTATGGGAAGTCCGTTACCGTTCTTTAGTTATGGTGGTTCTGCCATTATTACTCAGGGGGCAATATTTGGCATGATCATGTCACTGTGCCTTCGCAAGAAGTCTATTTGTGCTCCAGAGAAATAACGCGCTACGCCTTAAATAAGCGCTAAAAAAAGCCAGTCATGTTTATTCTTTAATTACGAAGAAAATAATCACATGGCTGGCTTTTTATGATGCTATTGCTTAATTCTGTTTATTCACTTCTGACGACACAATGCTGCAGCAACCATTCAATGAATAAATTGTAGCTTAACGCTCAGAGGCAGCTTCTGTTGCAATTTTTAACGCAGGAGAAGTAATTTCTACACGGCGATTTTGCGCACGACCTTCAGTAGTGTCATTGGTTGCGATAGGATGTTGTTCACCCATACCTTGCGCAGTCACTTGTGCAGGATTAACCACATATTTTGCTAACTCAGAAGCAACAGCATGAGCACGTTTTTCAGACAATGTTTGATTATAAGCAGCAGTACCAGTATTTGAAGTATAACCAGTAACCACAATTTTAGCGCTTGGGTAACGAGTTAAACGCTTCATCATTGGCTGTAGTGCGTTTTCATTTGCTGTGGTGAGTTTATACTGATTAACCCCGTAGCCTAATGATAATGTCGATGGCTCAATTGTCACTGTTTGCGCTACTGCTGGAGCAATAGTATCAACCACAACCGGTGCTGCACCCCAGTTATAAACCAAGCTTAAGCCATAGAAATTAGTATCAAACTTGTAGCTTAAATCAGTACCACGAGGTTTTGATGATAAGTCATGATAATATTGATATTCAGCACGGGTTGAAAGGTGGTCGGTTAATTGATATTCAACACCCGCGCCAACAGTACCCACAAGATGGTCATCAGTATCACTAATACCGTTGCCATGGTAAGCCGTTAGCATGTAACTGCCACCCGCTTTAGCAAATAGGCCCCAGCTATCATTAACGTGCCATGTTGCCTTACCGGTTAAATCAAACGCGTGTTGTTTAATATTTTGATGATTAATTTGTGCATCACCCAACCACGTATAACCCGTCTCAACCGCAAACCATGGAGTGATGTTATAACCAGCAAAGATACCCGCACCAAGATCATTTTGTTTTAGGCCAAGGTTAGAAGCATGGTTATTTTGTTCAAAATGAGAATAGTTAGCATCACCTAGACGCACACCAACATAATAAGGATTAGCAGGTGCTGCATGAGCAACACCAGAAATAAGAACAGCGAGAGGTAACAGTGCAAAATATTTATTAGACATGCTATTTACTTTATAGTGATTAATATTAAATAAGTTCTGAATGCAATGGTCTGCAAACTTAGTTAATAATGCCAAAATAGCATTTCATTGTCATACGTAAATAGAAATAAAATCATTCCATCACGATAAATATCACCATTCGCTCACTTAGTATAAACAATAGACCAACACCTTAATATTGGGTGATAGCGATACCTATTTCAGTCGCTAATTGCTGTAACTGTTCATCAGTATCTAATTTAACCGACCAATTCAAACCACTGCCCACAGCGGTGATCACATTCGCACCACCAATTAATGTCAGTTCGTCCACTTGCGCTTGCATCATTATTCGACAGTCGCCATCAATACGGATAACAACTTCATGTTGCGTTGCAATAATTTTGCCTTGAGAAAAAGTAATGATCATTGTATTTACTGCTTTTTATGTTTCAAAACGGCCATTGTCAAACGACTGGTACACACCAAACGCTGACGCTCATCGCGAATTTCAATCTGCCATACTTGGGTAGTTGCACCAAGATGTAATGGTGTCGCCTTTCCTGTCACAAAACCACTACGAACCGCGCGAATATGGTTGGCATTAATATCTAAACCAACACAATAATAATCGTCAGTTACCGCAAAATTTGCGGCCAGTGAACCGAGTGTTTCTGCTAATACAACGGATGCCCCACCATGTAACATGCCTAGTGGTTGATGGGTACGACAATCTACCGGCATCGTCGCTGATAATGAAGAATCATCAAACGCAACATATTCAATGCCTAAATGTTCAACTAAGGTATTTTTAGAGGTCTGATTAAAAAGTGCTAACGTAAACGGTCGTTGCCAAATCGCCATAATATGCTCTGCTTATTGGTTAGGTATAACATCTATTCTTACGTGATTTCGCTATAATATCACTCTCAAGATAAGTCAGAAAAAATAATATTCACATTATTAACGGCAATAGCCACCATGAAACGATACATTCAGCATGCCGAAGTTTGACAGGCATAAAAAAAGCGCCAATCAGGCGCTTTTTAACAAGACTATGTTTTACTCATCGTTATTGAGCAATAGCTTCTACAGCCGCTTGTTCGATTTCAAAACCAGGGGTTGTTACATCTGCACGACGGTTTTCAGCACGACCTTCAGTGGTATCGTTTGTTGCTGCTGGATCGAGTTCACCACGACCTTCAGCAGAGACACGACTAGGATCAATGTTGAATTGCTTAGTTAAGTACGTTGCCACTGTTAATGCGCGCTCTTCAGAGAGTTTTTGATTGTAAGCTTCTGCGCCAGTGCTATCAGAGTGACCAATAACAACAAGTTGGGCTTCAGGGAAGTTTACAAGACGCTGTGCAATTGGTTCTAAACGTTGCTTATCTTGTGCTGATAGTTCATTACTATCAAATGAGAATGGCATTTCAACCGAAATAGGCTCAAGTTGAACGGTTGTTGCTTCAACCACTTCCGCTACAACAGGAACAACGGCTGCTGGTGCACCCCAACCGTAAACAAGGCTCACACCGTAGTAATGCGCATCCCAGTTAAGTTTAGTGTTCTCGCCAGTTGGTTTCACTTCCATATCGTGGTAGTACTGGTATTCAGCACGTACAGAAAGGTTATTTGTGAAGTGATATTCAGCACCAAGACCCGCAGTCGCCACTAAGCTATCGTCACGATCAGATAGGCCTTCAGCTTTAATATGAGAAAACTGCCATGCGCCACCCACTTTAGTGTATAAATCTAAAGAATCGGTTGCTTGATAAGTAAACTTACCCACAAAATCAATTGCTTGTTGCTTTATTTTTGCATTCGCTTCTTTCAGCTTTACTTCACCTAACCAAGTATAGCCTGTCTCAACAGCAAACCAAGGAGTTACGTTGTAACCCATGAAGATACCGCCAGCAAAATCATCTTTATCGATTGATGTTGAGTGACTTGGGTTCCAATGATCATTGCCTGTTTTCGCATCGAAATCAGCGTAATGAACACCACCAGCACGCGCACCCACATAGAATGGATTAACAGTGGCTGCGTTTACTGCACCAGAAACAAGAAGTGCAAGAGGTAAAACCACTAGATTCATTTTAGACATTATTTATCCTTTATTATAATTATTACCACTACTGCTGTTTTCTCGTCATTTCGATATAAAAAGATAATTCACGACCACATTTTTATATTTAAGTTCAAAAAAACAGGATTTAATTTATCAAAAGGGAAAATAAAAATCCAGAATAAATAAATACCAATGCCACATTAAAATCATAAGGTATTGATAAAAAACAACTTAATGGAAAGTCACTTTGCTGTATTTATTCGAAAAAACATATCATTTATTATTAAAAAGTATTTAAAACATTACATTTACGACTGAATGATGCCTTAAATATCGTAATACGGGATAACTAAAAACTAACAAAGGAGTAAAACAACCAATACATACCTAGAAGATATTACCCATATAGCTAACAGAAATTATTGACGTAGTGAATAATACTAATACGCTTTTAATAGTATTTTAATATCCTGCTATTTCTCTTTACCCCATTACAACGTAAAATAGTTCCATTCATACATTCAAGGGATTTATTGAGTATTCCTCTGTCAAATAAACCCTTTGGTTGTTTTTAACTGATTTACGTGTTCAAACCTTATGAATTTAATTGAAAGTAAAACGACATCGTTTCCCCTCTCTAATTCACCAATCACGGTTGGTATTATTGGTGGCGGTATCGCTGGATCAACCATTGCACTTCGATTAGCAGAACAAGGTATTAATGTTCAGTTATTTGAAGAAGGGAAAAGCTTAGTTAATGGCCCCCCAATTTGTCACTTACATGCAGGTGGAAATCTGTATCGCGAGATCTCAGATCAACAATGTGTGACACTACTCAAGCAATCTATTGATACGCTACGTGTCTATCAACACACCTCAAATATTAGACCGACAGTTATTGCGATCCCTTGCAATGATGCAGGTGATCCTAATGATTTACTCCCCCGCTTAACGTTATTACAACAGACATACCAAGCACTGGTCGAAAACGATCCTAAAAATAAAGTGCTGGGTGAGCCTAACGATTACTTTAAGCTGTATCAGCGTAATGATATGGAACGCTTAGCATTACAAGATAATCCTCGCCATCCGCTAACACCTGATCAATGGATGATCCCTGTTGCTAAATCAATCAATTTAGATCAATTCAAATACCCATTAGTGATGGTGCAAGAATATGGTTTAAGTGTGTTTAGAATTGCAGCAACCTTAACCCTCGCATTACAAAAGCTGACAGCGTGTCATGTTCATACCAATACTAAAGTGACATCTTTAGCTGAACAAAACACCGGTTGGAAAATAAGCTACCAAGATTTAACGGGCGATCAACATCAGATTAATGTTGACTATTTAGTTAATGCTGGCGGTTATCGAACGGGGACAATTGATGACTTAGCGCATATTCCACGTCAACGAATGGTGGAGTTTAAAGCGGCTTATATCACTCATTGGGCGCAGTGTGATGCACAATGGCCTGAAGTAATTTTTCACGGTGAACGAGGTACACCAAATGGTATGGCGCAACTAACCCCTTACCCTGATGGATTTTTCCAACTCCATGGCATGACACAAGATATTACGCTATTTAAAAATGGGTTAGTGTCATCAAATGCAAACAGTGCTCAGCCACAATTAGATGCTTCTTTTAAAGCCAAATTACAACAGCATTGGACACAGCCAGAGATAGAACAACGCACACAGCGGGCAATTAACCACATGGCGCAGTTTGTTGAAAAGTTTGAACAAGCCACTGTCGGTGGCAAGCCGTTATTTGGTGCCCAGCAAATTCCCGGCAGTGATCCTACATTGCGAGCGGCTGATGTTTCTTATTCTCATCAACGCTATGCACGATCTGAAATTGTAAAAGCCTCATCAGCGTTATCTGTCGCTGATGCAATCCTTGATCAACTTGCCGTATTGGATTTAATTTCAAAACCCATACCGCAAACCCGTGAAGATGAATTTCCTGTTGCTCAACAGTTAAGCCTCAACGATATTGTCAGTTATGCTGAACAATTAGCAGCAGAGCGTGGTTTTCCAACCTCCCTCGCGCGTCCTATTGGCCACTAAGTAAAATGTTACCACAGCAGATATAAAAATAGCTGCCAATGCAGCTATTTTTATCTTTCAATACAGTCTCAATAGATTGAACGTTATTTCTTACCAATTTCAACATTAATCGCCGCTAATGCTTGTTGCTGAGTCACTAAAACCGCTTGCTTTTCTTTTAATAATTTCATTTGCTGATCATAATTATCACAATCTTTTTTTGATACCCAATTCCAGCTATTACCCGATTTAAACTCATCACACGCTTTCTTAAAACCTTTAGCAGCTTGGTTTAATTCTGTCACACTCGCTTGGGTTTCTTTTACATTCGCCTGCATCTCAGCTTGACGCTTAAAATACTGTTGTGATTTATCAATAACCACTTGTTGTTTAGTGGTGGTGGTTTTTAATTTTACCACTTCAGTGTCTAATTTCTTTTTAGTCACTTCTAATTTTTTTTGATTGACCGATAACTGTTGCTTCTTCTGATCCAACAACGCTAATTGTTCGGCAAAATCCGCTTTTTGTTTCTCCATTTGCTCAGTTATCGCTGTTAAATCTTTCGTTGTTTGCGCTAACTGCTGGCTTTGCTGCTCATTACTGGTCACCAATGCTTGATATTGTTCAGCACGTTGATCAAGTCGTTCTGTTTGAGACTGAAGATGCTGCTGACAAGCTTGCAGATTCGGTGCACTCGTGCTTTGTTCCGCTTTCACACCAATCCCGTAACCAATTGCCCCGCCAACAACGAGCGCGAAAAGAGAGAATAACAAAGGGGTTTTACGTGTCGCCATAGTAGACATAATCACTTTCTCCATTTTATTTTTCGGATTAAGAACAACTAATACATTTAACTATTGACGAGATTAACACTTTGCTTGTGATAAATTGTTAATTCTGTATCAAATAATGTTATATCTCTGGGAAAAAACCTTAATAATGAATAAATTCGAGGAAATTACCGTTTAATTCTCAATTTTAATAATGTGTTTCAGCCATAATATATTGTGAGATTAGCCAATAAATACAATCCAACCAAACTAGGATTAATTTAACAGCTTTCAATACACTGTATAACTAATGGTACATTTATGATCACACCACTGTTTGTTTTAACTGTTTCAGCATTTTCAATCCCTTTACTTGAAAATTCGACCTATAGCCAAACAGAGACTAACTGTACGCTCACTGTCAAAGAGGAACGTCTGCAAGATGATATCGTGCTAACAATGTCAACGGACAGACAACATCACTACGACGTTAAAATCTATCACCTAAACGATCTTCAAGCACCTTCTCGAGGTAAGCTATTACAACACTCAATTGATAATGCTGAACAAGATCAAAAACTTAACTATGTCGTTGACCACAACTTATTTAAACGCTTAGATAACCAAACCGCTATTTATACCACCACGATTGCTAATGATAATATCAGTCCTCAACAATTTACAGAGGCGTTTAAATTGCACGGATACCGAACCAGATTGTACATTGAAGGGCTTAATCCTTTGGCTTTTATTGCCAGCCAACGCCAAGCAGACGCCTTTTTTCGCTGCGTAGGACAACAATCAATAACGACTATAGCCAATCGTTAGCACCTAGCATCTAATACCTAGCACCTAGCACCTAGTACCTAGTACCTAGTACCTAGCACCTAGCATCTAACACCTAGCACCTAGCACCTAGCACCTAGCACCTAACATCTAACATCTAACACCTAACGTTATTAACCTAGTTTTAGCTCTAAATCACTGTCTTGAATCCAACCTTGGCGACGCATAATATATGCAATAATCAGTGTAATTACCGCAGGTAAGATAAAGTGCATAAGGACGATTAATCCATAAATATAACCGCTACTCACCCCAGGTTGCTCCATCGCAATCAATGTTTGAATCTGTCCAACTAATCCCGATGTTCCCATACCTGCGCCAAGTGGTGTATTTTCCATATGAAATACAACGGTCGCTATAGGTCCAAGGATTGCAGATGCAACAATCGGTGGGATCCAAATCTTGTAATTCTTAACGATATTCGGCATTTGTAACATCGAGGTTCCCAACCCTTGCGCAAAAATACCCGCCCAGCCATTAACACGATAACTCATTACAGCAAAACCCACCATTTGTGCCGCACACCCAACGGTTGCAGCACCAGCAGCCAAACCATTTAGGCTCAACATAATCGCAATGGCTGCACTGCTGATCGGTAAGGTTAACGCCATCCCCATTAAGACCGCCACTAATGCCCCCATTAATAACGGTTGTAATTGTGTGGTCGACATTATTAACTGCCCAAATTGGGTCATCACCGCGCCCACTAAAGGCCCGATCCAACTGCCGACCATCACTCCAACTAATACCGTTACTGCTGGCGTCACTAAAATATCGACTTTAGTTTCTCCTGCAACCAATTTACCGCACTCTACCGCACAAATACTGGCGACATAAGCACCTACAGGCCCACCCATTGCCGCGCCCGCAGCACCTGCAATCGTTGAGGAAAACAAAACTAAAGGCGGTGCTTTTAATGCATAAGCAATCGCAACACCAATGGCTGGCCCTGTCATTTGCTTCGCGATAGGCCACAGTACGTCACTCAATAAAGGTATCGAAAATTTGATACCAATCGTGTTTAGAATTGAGCCAATTAGTAGCGAGGAAAACAACCCAAGTGCCATAAAACTCATTGCATGAATAAAATAACAATGGAAAGAGATATTGATATTTTTAGACACGAGGAAACGATTAACACCAAGAAAAAAACGCGACAAAGGAGGCGGCATAACAGCAAAGACCATATGAAGAACTCAATAATGGCAGAATTTTACCTTAGCCCGCTTATAAATACAGTCAAATTAGTTACTTTTTTTATCATTTTGGCTATATTAATACTCAACATAGTTAATTCCTATTTAGCACCTCCAACACATTAATTATGTAACTGTAACTTGATTCACATTGAGTAACTCCAACATCAACACAAACATCGCCAAAAGTAGATCATTATAATTTACCCATTAATGGCATTTATTTACAGTTATACCTCTTGTGCTTACTAGGAATACATATCATGCCTTTACTACAATATCAGCCGCTGTCACATTGTCATGATAGTTCTAATTTTCAACGTTTTAATAAGCATTTAGCCCCTATTGCAGCATTAATTACTCTCTCTATCAGTTTTCCTATTACCGCGGCACAGTCACCATTAATGCTGGCTAAAAGCTTACCTAATGATCGATTAAATCCAGCACACTATAGTGATGACAATCAAATTCACGATACTTTTACCGTAGCTGATTATTTAGTCAGTGAAAAATTAGACGGTATTCGAGCTTATTGGAACGGTCAGCAATTGCTCACTAAAACCGGTAATATCATTCATGCACCAAACTGGTTTTACGCTAACTTTCCAGCGACTCCGTTAGATGGCGAACTGTGGATAGAACGGGGTCAGTTTCAAGCACTAACACGCATTGTGCTTGATAGTGAGCCTAATGATAAAGCATGGAGAAGTGTCAATTATATGGTGTTTGATCTTCCTCATAACAACGCACCTTTCAGTGACCGCTACCAGCAATTACAAACCTTAATTCAGCAGCAGCGAGATCAAAATAACCAACCCCTTAATCACTTGCAGTGGGTTGAACATAAGTCACTTGATAATCTGGCCATATTAGAGCAATGGTTAGATATTGTTAGTAGCCATAATGGCGAAGGTTTAATGCTGCATCACAAATCGAATAATTACACAGCAGGCCGCACTGAACACTTATTAAAGCTAAAGAATCATCAGGATGCTGAAGCGATTATCATTGGCTATGAGGAAGGTAATGGGAAATACCAAGGCATGATGGGATCGGTCTGGGTGAGAACCGCAACCAATGACACCTTCAAAATAGGATCGGGTTTTAACGATCAACAACGACAAGTTCCACCCGCTATTGGTTCCACCATTCAATATCGTTATAACGGTTATACTAACAATGGCATTCCTCGTTTCGCCCGATTTATTCGCGTTCGTAACAATCCTGATAGCTAATATTACGCATAACAAATAGCCCTAAATGTCATTTATTGCGGCATTTATTATGACATTGATTGTTACATAATTTACAGGCTAAACACAGATTAAGTCATTGATTAGTTATAGTATCTCTTTACTATAACTTTCTTATTCCACACAACATAATGGCTTACAATGACAGATATATTTAACGGTTTTCGCACCCTAACAACAGCGATACTGCTTATTGTTGGTATCAGCAGTAACGCTTATGCGATGCCAAAAGGCGATGCAAGCAAAGGTGAAATAAAAACCCCAAGTTGCCGTTTTTGTCATGGCAGTAATGGTATTGCGCCACAACCCAGTTATCCTAATCTAGCAGGGCAACAGCAAGCATACCTTTATGACGCTATGCTCGCTTATACCAATGATACCCGTATAGGCCCAATGGCAACGATGATGAAAGGACAATTACAAAACCTTAACGCCCAAGATCTTGCTGATATCGCAGCTTACTATTCAGCAATGAAATAGCCGTTCACATTAAAGTACGTCTGTTTTGATTGTTTCAAATTGGCACAACCACTCAGAAAGCTCTGCCACCTGACGTGCCAATTCTCGATTTAGCCACAAGTAACCGTAATAACTAATATCGGTTCGGCTATCTACACTTGATGCCAACTTAGGGTATAACGCTAAAATATCTAACTGCTTCTTATTGAGTACCATTAGTGGTTTTTCAGGAGCAAGCAGATCTTCGCCTAATGATTCGCACATCAGTGATAATTGCTCTTTTGCTTGTGACAATGCCCGTATTTCCTGCACTTTTTCTTTACTGTATTGATGCCGCCACTGAGTTTGGATGATATTTTCCAGCAAGTTAAACATTCTCACCTGACACGCAATCGCTTTTTTCACCGACAGCTTCATTTCAGGCGTTTCATGACCAATACTCGATTCTAACGCAGTGATCTTATTTAATGTTTGGCGTAATTTACTTAATTGAATTTCACGATAATCGTCATCACTGTTTACGAGTGCATTGTGCTCTGAATAGTTTTGATGAAATAAGCGTAAGAAATCACCACAAGCTAATTTAAAATGATCCGTCGCTTTAGCCGGAAATAAATATTGGCTCGCCATAATTGCCACTAACCCACCCCATAGCACATTGGTTGTACGCCATAATGCGATATGTAAATCCCCCGGACCACTACCAGCCACTAATACTAATGTTACTGAGGTTAAAATAGCGCTATATGAATATTTACCAAGCGTAAAATAAAGTGACACACTCAGCATTGCTAGCAATAAACCATAGTGCCAATAGACATTATCAATCGGGAAAAAATACAGTGATAATCCTAATATTGCTCCGATTGTTGTACCTAAAATCCGTTGGCTGGCTTTATCTGACACTTCGCCTGAATACTTGGCTGACATCACCACAATAATTGTAATCGGAGCCCAGGTGCCATAGGGAAGTTTAAAAATAATATCAACAGAGAAAGCAACAATGCAGGCGATAATAATACGCAGTACATGAAATAAGCGCATGTACTTAATAATTTGTTGGTGTAAGGTTTTCATTCGGTTCTGTAACCACACAAAGACGCAATTTAAGTACTACCAATAACACACCATTTTCAAGATAACCAGCCACATAAAATATGTCATCACAGCCACTGTGCATAAATTATCACTCTAAAAGCCAACTTAATCACATCAACATTGTTTAATCGCTGTTTTAATAAGAGCTATACATTGTTAGTTAAGCAGCATCGTTGATGATTAATCACTCAACCTAACAATGAAACCTTATTTTGATGAACAAAAATCATTATCGATTGCTATTGTTTGTGATAGCCTAATTCAATACTTATAACGATAACGAGTAACCACCATGAAAATTTTCAGTAACTTCGAAAGCGGTAGCATCAATGTTGTTAAAGCAGACAGCAAAGACGACATTCAACTTAGCATTCCTAACGATAACCAATCTGAATTACATCAATGGTTTCACTTTCGTTTAGAATCTGAGGCTCAACAGCCACATACTATTAAGCTCTTAGATCTTGCTAACTCAGCCTACCCTGAAGGTTGGAACGGCTACGATGTTGTTGCTTCTTATGATCGTGAAGAATGGTTCCGTGTTCCTTCAGAGTTTGATGGTGACACATTAACGTTTACTGTTATTCCTGAAAATCAATCAATGTACTTCGCTTACTTTGCCCCGTACAGCTACGATCGTCATCAAGATCTATTACACCTTGCACAAAGCCATTACAACTGTCGCTTAGAAACACTAGGCCATACATTAGATAACCGTGATGTAAGCCTATTAGTGATCGGTGATGAGCAAGCAACTGAAAGCGAAGAAGTACCAAAGAAAAAAATCTGGGTTATTGCACGTCAGCACCCAGGTGAAACCATGGCAGAATGGTTTGTTGAAGGCCTAGTACAACGCTTATTAGATGAAACCGACACTGTTGGTCGTGCTCTACTGAACAAAGCCGTATTCTATGTTGTGCCTAACATGAACCCAGATGGCAGCGCACGTGGTCACCTACGCTTAAATGCAATTGGTGTGAACCTTAACCGCGAGTGGCAAACACCGTCACTAGAAAACAGCCCTGAAGTGTTCTATGTACGTGAGAAAATGCTAGCGACTGGCGTGGATATGTTCCTTGATATCCACGGCGATGAAGCAATTCCATTTAACTTCGTTGCAGGTTCTGAAGGTATTCCATCATACGATGCGCGCCTTGAAAATCTTGAAAATAAATTCAAACAAGCGCTATTAACAGTAACGCCAGAATTCCAAGATGAACACGGCTACGGCAAAGATAAGCCAGGCGAAGCGAACCTAACAGTGGCATCAAACTGGGTGGGTGAGCAATTTAAGTGCTTGTCTTACACTGTTGAAATGCCATTTAAAGATCATAATAAACATCCAGATAGCCTATACGGCTGGTCTCCAGAGCGTAGTGTTGGCTTTGGTCACGACACCCTAGCAGCAGTACTTGCTGTTACTAATGATCTTCGTTAATACTGATTATTTCTACGTATAATATTAACGGCTGCCTTTTTAGGTGGCCGTTTTTTATTTGCTCATATAAATAACAAAATAAAAGTATTAAATTGGTACTATAAAACGTCTTTAGAGAAAAACTAGCAAGTGGCGACAGCTAAATATTCATATGATTAATCCTATTTATTTCACCTATCTTCTATCCCCGTAGTGCATCTACACATCGTGCAACTTCATATAAATCACCAAACTTTCCTGATTCAATAATTTCCAACGGTGAACGACCTGCAAAATAATCATTGTTATTTTTCATACCCATAAAATTACTGATATTGACAGGGTTACTAAATACAATACGTAATGCTTGATGCATATTTAATATATAACTGACACGTTCTAATTGATCATCACTTAACTTAGTTGTTTCAGGCGTCGCTTTAAATTTATGGTACGACGATTTTGACAACTTTAAAATATTCTGGCTTTGTTGGGCAGTACATCCCCATGACGATAAAATATTATCGGCAGCTTTAAAACCTGTCCTTGATAATGCCTTAGCATCAAAACCACTCTCTTTTGCTAAACTCATAATAAAATCCTCAAATGGAGTTTTATTTAGTCCACACAAGGACTAATGTAAACGCTTTTAATACCATGACAATTGAATACACTATTTTGAAAAAACGAATTCCCACCACCTAAAACAGCGCTAGCCTTGTCCTGTAAGAGCTATCTACTTTAGACACACAGTAAAACACAGGGCAGCCATATCTTTACAAATTTTATGGCTGTCTTATCTTTTTTCGATCGTTGAGCTTGGCATTCACTCAGCCCAATATCCGTCATCTCGGAAGTCGAGAAACGAGGCTATCCGTGATCTACTCAATGCGTGATTGAGCCTTAAAGACACCAGTGAAGCACGTCAAATTTTATGATGTTACTCGATAAACATTGGATGGCTAAACATTGGACACCCATATCGCTGTGAATTGATTCCCTATTGCCCTCGCAGGCATTCACGGAAAATAATGACGGTATTATTATCCGTCAAATCTAGTGTGATTTTATGGCTGTCCTATGTTTTTTTGCGATCGTTGAGCTTAGCATTCATTCAGCCCAATATCCGTCATCTCGGAAGTCGAGAAACGGT
>NZ_MSCQ01000002.1:0-171934 GCF_002954725.1 Photobacterium phosphoreum | reverse complement strand
GAGAAACGAGGCTATCCGTGATCTACTCAACGCATGATTGAGCCTTAAAGACACCAGTGAAGCACATTAAATTTTATGATGTAGCATAGGACAACTATTGAATGGAATTTATGGGTGTCCTATCTTTTGTCCATGCAGGGACTAATGTAAACGCTTTTAATACTATGACAATTGAATGCACTATTTTGAAAAAACGAATTCCCACCACCTAAAACAGCGCTAGGCCTTGTCCTGTAAGGGCTATCTACTTTAGACACACAGTAAAATAGGACTAAAATACAGGACAGCCATATCTTTACAAATTTTATGGCTGTTCTATATTTTTTGCATTTCTTCGCATTCAGCAATAATTGGCATTCACTCAGCCCAATATCCGTCATCTCGAAAGTCGAGAAACGAGGCTATCCGTGATCTACTCAATGCGTGATTGAGCCTTAAAGACGCCAGTGAAGCACATTAAATTTTATGATGTAGCATAGGACAGACATAGGGACAGCCATATCTTTGCTTCGAAAACTCAACGCGCTGTGAGTTGATTCCTTATTGCCCTCGCAGGCATTCACGGCAAATAATGACGGTATTATTATCAGTCAAATCTAGTGTGATTTTATGGCTGTCCTATGTTTTTTCTATGTTTTTTTACGGATTATAGAAACACAGTACACCCATATCTTTACTTCGAAAATTCAACACGCTGTGAGTTGATTCCTTATTGCCCTCGCAGGCATTCACGGCAAATAATGACGGTATTATTATCCGTCATATCTAGTGTGATTTTATGGCTGTCCTATGTTTTTTTGATGTTTTTTTTGCTGAAATCGAGGAAATATTGATGAAGATTTAAACCTTTTGCAGCTTCCTTCACAAAAGATTCAAGTTCTTGCTTGGTCTTAATTACCTATTCTTAATATGATTAAGTTAATAATTGGCAATTACACATATATTTGGACAGGGTTGGAAAAGTTAATTAATACATTATTTATATGTAACCGTTTTATTATTGTTTATCTAATAGGCCACACTCGTGACCTTTTTATCTATAATATTTACACGTATAGGTACAAAATAGTTAATTATTTTATACCACTGAATTATCTTATTTAAAATAATGCAAATAGGTGTTTTTCGCATCTTGAAGTTCATCTATCGCTTCTTGTAGTTTCCTCTCTTTCTTATTGATTTTATTTTCTTTTCCACTCTCTTTTGCTTCTATTAATTCTTGTTTTCTCTCTTCTACTTTTTTCTCTTTATTCGCTACTTTTTTTAATTGTTCAGCTTTTAGTGATTCATCTGTACAGTTATCATCAACCTCTGCTAATGCTTTTTGTAAGCCCTTAAGCTGGTAGGTATTGTTATATTCTTTGGCGTAGCTAATTTGAGTCTTAATTTCTTGCTTTTTAACCGAACAACCAGTGATTTCAGTAGCTTGAACTGTCGTTGAAAGTAAAAATATAGTCATCAGAATAGTAGGTGTAGCGATATTTTTTAACATTATTACCTCTAGTAATTAAATGTATCATAGTTAATATTTTACATTGGGATTACATTTATCAATTGTTTTTTATATAAATATCTAAAATTTAATAAGCCTCATTCTATAACTAATCAGAATAAGGCTGTAATCACAACATTGGATTTTTAATCATGGTTTAGATCAAACCAAGCTCACGCAAGCGTTCCATTAAATAGCTATGTGCCGTGTATTTTTCAGAGAGAACAACGTCAGGTTTTGGATGAAGGAACAGTGGTAATGATATACGTGATTTCGCTTTATCTGCACCTTCTGGATTGATAACGCGGTGAGTCGTGGATGGAAAGTAGCCATCTGATGCTTCTTGTAACATATCACCAATATTAATGATTAAATTACCAAAATCACAAGGAACATCCATCCAAGTACCATCTTTAGCAAGTACTTGTAGCCCCGGTTCATTTGCTGCAGGTAAAATAGTCAGTAGGTTTATATCTTCATGCGCACCCGCTCGAATCGCCCCTAATTGTTCATCACCGTCTAATGGTGGGTAATGAAGCACCCGCAACAACGTCTTGTTACTTCCATCGATCATGCTTGAAAGTGATTGAGAATATTTTGCGGAAATGGCGTTAGGTGAATATTCTTCAACCCAAGCCAATAGTTCGGTTGCAAGCTCGTTAGCTTCTTGATAATACTGCTGTATTTCTTGCTTGAGCTCAGTCGGACATTGACCCCAAGGGTAGTAATGAAAATATTCTTTAATGTCTTTTTGAGTGTGTCCTTTTGCCGTTTCTGACACCTCACTTGAAAAAAAACCGTCTTGCGTTTCAACATTAAAATGAAAATCAGATTTTTCTACACTATTGAAAAACTTATACCAATTATCATAAATATTTTGGACTAATTTTTGCTGAATCGGGTGATTTTTAAGTACACCAAATCCTGTATTACGCAGAGATTCAACAAATAACTGTTTCGCATTCTCTGCGGTGTAATCTACAGCTTCTAGTTTCATTGCTATTATTCCTTACTTTCTTTTTTATTATATTATTAGACGTTTTGCTGAGCGCGAGCATTCTATTTAAGAAAGATATTTATAACAAGGATACACCACGCAAATACGAGAGAAAGGCACTATTCTCATTGCTAATAAGGTCAAATGACACTAAGCCAACGGTCACCTAATTAGGTGACCGCTTCTATATATTTCCCCTGATCGAATGAAACAATGAGCGTTAACTAAGTTCTGGATTTTTACGATTTTTAAAATCAATCAAGACACCCATTACTAACACAACAACACTCACCAATAAAATAGATTGGAATACGTGATGATATTGTGCAGCAGAAGCAATGAGATCGAGTGTTGTTCCTTGAGGAGTATTGGTTGCTGTTAGCTCTGCAATGTTTGCCGCTAAATAATTAGCAATAGAGCCACTGATTAGCATGTAGATACCAGCCATCGTACCTGTTGCACCACGTGGGTTCATACGAGTAATTGCAGCAAGCGCGACGGGATCAATAAATAACTCTGCAATACCAATACAGAACAGTCCTATAAATAACCATAGGAAGGTTGTTTGTCCACTGACCATCGCTAATTTTGATGATAGTGTAATTAAACTAAACCCAGCAGTTAACAATAATAAGCCCATGTTCAATTTTGTTAGCGTACGTACTGATATTTGACGTGAAGCCAGCACTTTCCATAGCCATGTTATTGCAGCACCACCGATAATAACGGCAATAGGATTTACGGATTGAAAGAAAGCCGTCGGAATATGATAACCCAAGAAATCAGTATTAATATTACGTTCAATAAACAGACTAATTGAGCTACCACCCTGCTGATCAAAGGCCCAAAATACCATACCAAATATCATAAAATACATAATAGAATGTAATTTCTTACGATCATCACTGCTGCTCTTACGGTATAAGCCAATCATTTGAAAGACTGAGAACGCAATTATTGTTGCTAAAATATAACCTGCTAACGCGTCTTTTAATACAAAGACTAAGCCAACCGCTGTTGCAATAAAAGCAATTAGAATCAATAGCCAGTGACTGATCCCTGCCGTTTTACGTGTTAACGCTTCTTTATTTACTTTTTGTACGTGAGCAAAATTATGACGACCAAAACTAAAAATGATAAGGCCAAGGAACATACCAATACCCGCTAAACCAAAGCCGATATGCCATCCCCAACGGCTCGCAGCGTAACCACAAAGCATTGGAGCCAATGCTGCACCAATATTACCGCCAATATAAGAAATAGAGAAACCTGAATCACGCGCACTTTCATGGCCTTTATATAACTCACCCAATAAACAACTTGAATTCGTTTTAAAAAAACCATACCCACAAATAATTAATGTTAGTGCTGAGTAAAGTGTAATATGATCATCACTTGGAATGCTGAGTACAGCATGACCGGCAACCATTAATAGTGCACCAATAACAACAGACCAATAATTACCTAAATAGCGATCTGCTAAATAACCCCCTAAAATGGGTGTCACATAAACTAAAGACGTATACGCACCATATAACGCATAAGCATGTTCATCTGACATTAAAAGTTTTTGGGTTAAAAATAAAATAAGTAACGATCGCATGCCGTAATAACTAAAATATTCCCACATTTGAATAGCAATTAGGTGAAAAAGCCCTTTAGGCTGCGAGGTAATTTGCATGGCGACTCCATATGAATAATAATGTTAGAATTTTGCATTTAATCCCTTAAATACAGCTTAACTATGAATATATATACAGCATTTATATTCATGCTCAAGAGAATTATCCATACTTTTTCAGTATCTTATATTTTACATTATATCTTCCGAATATTAATAACATTGAGTTTCATATTAAATCACACACAATAAAAAGCTATTATGCCGCAATCAGATTTAAATAAATTCAAATAGCTACTTAATTAACGTAGCCGCAATGTTATCTATTTATGAATGCTAATATTTAATAAAAAAACAGGAAAAAATATAGGACACCCATAACTATACTCTTTAAAATTTCAACATACTGTAAATAGATTTCCTATCGCACTCGCAGCCATTCACCGAAGGAAATGACGGTAATTTTAACCGTCACATCTAATCCAATTTTATGGCTGTCCTATGTTTTTCTCGTTACTATGACAAATAGTGGATTTAAAAATTAAATATATAACCGCGCTCTTCTAAACGTTTTTTGCTTTTTTGTAAACGAGGCCAAAGTGCATAGCGTTCAACCCCAAATGGGTTATTGTTCTTATTTTCGTTATCATCGTTATCTTCATTATCAACGAATTCCTGAACATTTTGGATATACACGCGAGTCTGTTTAATAAACATCGATGATTTAGTGGCTAATGAACCCTCAGACTCTGGACGCGAAATAATTTCTGGCTTTAGTGTGTAAAAATCCGTTGGATTGTTCATTCTGTTATAAACCTATTTAATGAGTAAAGTGTGGTTTCAATGTACCTATTAATGCGAAATATATCACGCTCGTATGAAAAACCGCAGCAACAAAAAAGGCGTTAGCAAACTTTACTCTGCTAACGCCTTAAATAAATAGAACATCATATTACGTATGACGCACATATTTACGTTTAATGATTACGCTTGGTTTGACTATTCATCAATACCGCAATCAGTACAACTTTGCAGTACGATTTCGTGTTCAAAGACGGCTTTATCGCTACCGCCAGCTAATAGCTCTGCGATTTCATCTGCGACTTCTTGATCATCTTCAGCTTTAATGTGATTCGCTAGTGCTTCTTCTGAATAACCGTAGAAATTCAGTAATAAATAATCACGTGCTTCGTCTTTGGTACAAGTAACGTTGACTGAAAACTCTTGTTCAACATTGCCTTGTGCGATAATCGCACTCACTTGCGCTAGAACATCATCTTTCATCGCTGCCGTTAACCAACCAAGATCAATGCTTACTGTGTTTTTTTGACAGTTGAAACAAGGAAGTTTATGAAAGTAGTATTGAAAGTTAGTCATAGGTAATTTCTTCTTTAAATGTTATATGGCACGATTATGAGCGTTTTCTCACAAAATACTACCTCAATAGGCATTGAAGACTAGATTACTGTGGATAATTGAAATGACGATATAGCGCGAAGTCACTCTTTTTATTCACAATAATGCATAAAAACAGAGCAGCGTTAAGACAACACTGTTATTTCTTTGCAATTAACGTTCACCCACGTATATTCTGCTCAGTTTGTTAATTTTAACAAACCCAATCCATATCACCTTCTCAAGGCATAAAGGAGTATGCAATGCATCAAAAAATAACGTCATTACTCATTATTGATCCTCAATATGACTTTTATAATGTTCCACAAAACGAACAGTTCACTGTCAATTCTGACTTAGAACAACAGACGATTTCCCCCGCACTTCCTGTTCCTCATTCATGGGAAGATGCCAATAGACTGGCTACATTTATTCATAATCAACAAAGCCACATTAACAATATCGTTGTGACGCTCGATAGCCATCATGAATACGATATTGCTCATTCCATTTATTGGCAAAATAAACAAGGTGAGCATCCCGCCCCCTTTACGCTAATTAGCCACCAAGATATTGTTGAGGGTATATGGCAACCCACTGAATTAAAAATGCTTAACCATGTGCTTGGCTATACTCAATCATTAGAACAAACAGGTAAATACTGCCTTATTATCTGGCCAACTCACTGTGTTATAGATTCAATAGGACACAGTATTGTTGCCCCTATTGAGGCTGCAATTAATGCATGGGAAATACAGACCGCAATTCACCATCAGATCATTTCAAAAGGTGAAAATCCACATACAGAACACTATGGTGGTTGCGAAGCTGAATACCCGTTTATCGATGATGCAAAGACTCAATTTGATCCACAATTAGTTGATCTTGTTAAAAGTAGTGATCACGTCTTTATTTCAGGGCAAGCCCTATCACATTGTGTCGCAAGCACTGTCGAGCAAATTGTCGCAAAGCTATCACCTAACGATATAAATAAATTAATAATCCTGATTGATACGACCAGCCCTGTCGCTGGCTTTGAGCAACAAGCAAAAACCTTTATTGATAATATGACAAATTTAGGCGTGAAGATGACAACAACAACTGACGCTATCATTGGTTAAATAATACATATTAGGCAGGAAGATGAATAACATAAAAATAACGGCGACCTAATTAGGTCGCCGCTTGTTTCGTACTTTTCAATAAAAGAGGGGATCAGCGATAAATCTACTCACTCGACTCTTTAATTATTTTAGCTTCTGTTCAATAAGCATTTTGGTATTATCTAGCCACTCATAGCGTCGACGATACATTGCACGTTTAGGGCGTGAAATATCTTCAGGATTACGGCGAATATCATCAAGGGTTAACTGATATAAATGTTGATCAAATTCAGTACCACCTAATGCTAACCAATGTTTATCATAATCCATCTTAATTTTACCAGTAGCATAACGCTTAGCTGAATAAGTATGCGAACTGTTTTTAATAGCAAGTAACGTATCAACATCCCAAGTATTAGCGATAAGTGTGATCATTTTAATCATTAAATCTTTTGGACGCTGCCCAAATAACGCTTTAGTCAGTAATTTGATTTTTTGATTATTTTCAGGGCTACTAGCCGGACCTTGTAAACCACCAATGATTAATTGACGCTTCCCTTCTACATTCCGAATGGCAAATGTAAGAGTATAAAAGTTTTCATCGACATCATTAAAGAGAGTTAAACTCATATCACCCTCTTTTTGATAACGAGAGTAATAAGTCAATTTAAAAGAGTAATCAACATCATCAACTGTAAAGTCACATAATGTTAATCCATTACTATCTTTATATATAGCATCGCTAATATGTGGCGGTAATTTAGACACAAAATCAAAGTGCTGTACGACAAATTGTGCGCGTTCAATAGCACTTGTGCCATAAATCACATAAGGACGAAATGACTTCTCTAAAAAACGAGAATTACGCTGGCATAAAGTATCGAGCAAAAAAGGGTCAATTCCAGAAGTGATATGCTCAAATGCTTTATGATAGTACATTGCACGAAGAATAAATTTTACTCGATAACGCCATAACGGTGAATATTTAGCAGCTTGACTATCAGGATAAATAATTTTTGCATGGTTATTAAGAGAAGTATTTAACTTTATCATACTGTTAATTCTTTTGTGGTACACTAAGTATACCATTATCGATTAGTTGTATTTTTTATCAATCGATTTATACCATAAAGATATCTTATTGATGCATATTATACCTTAAAGCCTAAAAAAAACCCACTTTAGAGGCTTAAATCTAAAAAATCATCTTTTCACAGCAATCAATCAAATTCTAGCGGATAGACTTCATTCTCCAAGCGCAATGGCTTAGAAAAATAAAAACCCTGAAAGTATTCAATACCGATCGATTTGAGCAATGTCAACGTTGCTTCCTTTTCAACGCCTTCAGCAATAATATTAAAATTCATGCTCCAAATAAATTCAAACAGAATCTTTATTGATTTAATTAATTCTGGGTGATTTTCAATATCTCGAACTAATATTCTATCCAATTTGATAAAATTAACATTTTTAAGATTGATTAATCGTCTTATTGAAGAATAATCACTGCCAAAGTCATCGATACTGACGCTAATTCCAATCATTTTTAATAAATTAATATTTTCATTACAAATATTAAAATTTATTATTTTATCGCCCTCTAATATTTCAAATTCAATATGTAAGTTTAATTCACTTATAGTTTCAATGTTGATATTACTCAATATTATAATAGTTGACATAAATCTAGCACTGACATTAATCGATATTACTTTATCTATGACTTCTTTATCAGATATTTTCGACAAGCTATCAATAACACTGTTAATAATAAAATAATCAAACTTATTATCACCACTATTCTTATCTACGATTAAAAAAGGACAAACTAAACCTCCATTATTATCACTCCTTAATAAGGCTTCATAACCAAATAATAAATCATTGTGGTACTTAGGCTGATACATAAAAAATACATTACTATGCATACATTTACTGATTCCATCTATTAAAGATATAATATTACTGTAATATATACCAAAAACGAATCATACTACAAGAAAATAAATATAATGTTATATATACTTTTATTGCAGTTAACATAATAAATTATTATATTACTCATTTATTTCTTATATCAACAACAGTTATCACCCCATTACTGGTGATAGTAAAATTAACATATTACACTTTCAATTAACATTAGTTAAAAATATAACTCAATCTCTTAAATAATAAGGGTAATACACCACTATTAGTTACGTATTCATACTCTTGAAGGGAAACAGTTAAGACTTTATAAAGCGGTATTTTAGGTTATATAATGCTCTATATTATCAGTATTATTATAGTGAAGTGGTCAAGTAATTAATAGCTGTAATAACAAAGACATCATTAAAAATAACCAATGAGGACGGTATATATTGATATAACGTTAAATAAAATCATCACCAAAACCCATACTCTTATTCATTAAAAATTGAATTTTGGTGATAATAAAAAAGTAATAACTATTCTAATTTATGCGTTATTCTTTTTCGGTGTACCAACAATAGCACCAAGAATAATACCGTAAACCATATGTCCCATTAAAGCGACCATTGACATTGGCATACTATGGAAAAATAATCCTTTGCCTGCCATTGGTATCACAACCGTCATCGCAATAAGATAAATAGGAATTAAAAAGAGTAGACCGCGCAGCCAGCCAGAACCTGGTAATCGACTATACCCAATCAATAAATAACCAATAGGAAATACAATTGTACCTACCATAAAGTGCATCATAAGACCGATGCTTTCAGATGTTCCCAGCATATGAGCAATAATCGCAGCAACATCCATTGAATGACCAATAAGATGCGGTGCTAGAAATTTACCCATTAAAGTAAAAGCGAGTGTTCCTAAAAAACCACCAACTAACGCTTTTACTACATTACCTGTACTTATATTGTCTTTAAACATACTGCGACCTAAAGAATGATTGAATATGTTTAAAGCATAGACCTTCCTCTTACTGGAAGGTCAATATGATTATGCGGTAAAACGAATAATAACGCAGTTAATCATGCCTATATCTTATACAATAAGAATACAGTCATTATCTAATACTTATTCAAGCGCAACAGATTGAAACAATCACTTCAAGTTGGCTATTCTTAAAAATACATCCTATAACGAATAAAGTTATACCTACTTCACCCATTTAATGTAATGAACAATAGATATTTCATTGCCTATTTCACAAAACATCACATTTGTTGGCGGTTTTTCCTCATTTATAGTGTAATTATGCTTTATGTTTTTTTTATGATGTCTATCTATCGTGATAATTGAATTTTTAAGAAATCCTAAAAATACCGGCTCTATCATATCGAGCAGTCAATTTTTAGTTCAAGAGATGATTTCACACATATCACCAGAAGGCACTGTTATTGAATTAGGTGCAGGTTCTGGTGTGATCACGCGTAAACTTGCTACCGTTCAATCAGTCGATACTATTTATGCCTATGAAAATAATTCTATTTTTTATAAATCCCTAACGAAAATAAATAAAACGATTTGCGTATCAGACCTTTTTACAATGAAAGAAAGGCATCAACATCAAAAAGTGAAAACTATCATTTCTAGCATTCCTTTCGTGAACTTTAGTACCGACACTAGAACCAAAGCCTTGCATGATATAAGTGCGGTATTAGATCATGGTGGCAAGTTGATCCAATATACTTATTTAAATCGATGCCCATTTGGAGCAGAAAATTTACACAACAATAAACTTATTCTGACTAAGATAAAAAAAGTCTGGCTTAATATTCCACCAGCCACTGTGTTTGTTTACGAAAAAGACGACAGTTTATAATCTATTGTCTATATAAAACGCCAGTAACCTAGCGATAAAACATCAAGCGGCTACTTAATTAACGTAGCCGCAATGTTATCTATTTATGAGTGCTGATATTCAATAATAGTTTGACGGTATAAATCTAATAATCGGCTGGCATTTACTGTCACGCCAACCTGTTGGGCTGGCATCGATGACCATTCATCGGTTTGATACCGTCTATTATCCAGTTTTTGTAAGGTCATTCCCGAAGCTGGGCCATCACACACAACCCGCACAGCGCCTTTTCGTGTGGTGAATAACGTTGGATCAATCACATAAGCAATTGCTGATGGATCATGAACATGACAACCATCCAGACCGACTTTTTGTGAATAAAAGCGTAAATAATAACGACTAATATCAAAAATAAACTCACCGACATCGCCAGCATCATGACGTAATTGTTCAAGATAAGTCGCACTAAAAAAACTTTCCTCAGTAACATCTAACCCTATTATCGTCACAGACCAAGGCGCACAAAATACAATATCCGCAGCGTGAGGATCATCATGAATATTGGCTTCTGCATAAGGGGTAACATTGCCACGGTGATCATTAACTCCAAATGCACCGCCCATTACCACAACCTCTGCCACTAAGTCGGCGATTTCAGGGGCTGCTTGTAATGCTAACGCAAGATTAGTTAACGGTCCAACAGCCACCAACGTAATTTCGTGAGGGTACGCTTTTACAGTATCAATAATATATTGATAGGCTGGACGCGAATCATGATGACCAACAAATGAATCTGGGATCTGAACATCGCCTAATCCTGTCACACCATGAACAATTTCTGTCGGCCCAACAGGCGCGCGAACCAATGGTTGACTGGCTCCTTTTGCAATGACAGCTTTCATCTTAAAACGATCTTTAAGATACAAAGCATTACGGGTGCCATTATCAATGGTTGCATTGCCAAATACAGTGGTAAGGGCAAGCAATTCAATATCAGGATGGGCTTCTGCAAATAAAATCGCCATCGCATCATCAATACCTGGATCTGTATCTAATATAATTTTCTTGGTCATGATTTGTTCTATAGCCCTTATTTAGATACCGCTGTATCGATATTTTTAGTGGAATCAAAATAGAATAAAGGACAGACAACACCGTTACTGTGATAGTTGTAGATAAATAAGTGATGCTGTTAACTTTCTTTTTGGGCTACAGTTGGTTATATTTCGATAATAACAGAAATAAATATTACGATAGAAGGTCACTTTAATAATGACAACGCATTCAATAGACATTAACCACATTGCTAAATCATTTAAAGAATTAGGTCATCCAACCCGTTTAACTATTTTTAAACGCGTCATTAAAGCTGGTTATCAAGGGATTGCAGTTGGCGATATTCAGCAGCAACTAAATATCCCAGGTTCTACCCTATCACACCATATCTCTAGCCTCGCCTCTGCAGGGTTACTGACTCAACGTCGTGAAGGACGTACCCTTTTTTGTGTGGCTCAATATGATGCTTTAACTGATGTGATCCATTTTTTACAAGATGAATGTTGTATTGACGAACAGTAACAAACAATCTCTTTATTATTCAATATATTAAACAAAGTCACTTTTTCTAGCCTTAAATAATTCCATAAATATCGAAATATAGTTTTGACAAAGATCTTTTTTGACCTTATATTTCGATAATACTAGAAATGCAGAGATAATTGATATGTTCACCATTACTTCAGAAATGATAATGAATACCCTCCATATGTTTGGTTTTCTTGCGATTGAACTGACCGTACTCTTTATTGCGATTAGCTACTTAGTCGGAGTACTACAACTGTATATTCCACCAGCAAAGATTCAAACGATTCTTAGTGGCAAAAATGGTAAAGGCTACTTTATTGCAGGATTACTCGGTGCTATTACTCCCTTTTGTTCATGTTCAACTATTCCATTTTTAAAAGGATTACTACGAGCAAAAGCCGGGTTTGGCACCATGATGGTGTTTCTATTTGCAAGCCCACTGCTTAACCCGATTATTATTGGTTTATTTGCGGTTACCTTTGGCATAAAAGTAACGGTATTTTATTTTGTGATCGCAATGGGTGTTTCTATTATTGCAGGGTATTTATTAGAAAAATTAGGCTTTGAAAAATACATTAAAGCCGAAGCTTATAGCGAGCCTAAGCCATCGTGCTGTGGATCAAGCTGTAATTCAAGCCCAAAACCGACTAATAAGTGGCTTCAAATTTGGCAAACCACATGGACAGATTTTAAAAAAGTATTGCCCTATTTGATTGGTGGTATCGCGCTAGGCTCGATGATTTATGGTTTTATGCCGACGGAATTTGTAGCAAAAGTCGCCAGTGATAATAATCCTTTTGCGATCCCTGTTGCAGCCATCATTGGTATTCCACTTTATATTCGTGCAGAAGCCGTTATTCCATTAAGTGCTGCATTAGCCGCAAAAGGCATGGGCTTAGGCGCAGTGATGGCATTGATCATTGGTAGTGCAGGAGCGAGTTTAACCGAAGTGATCTTACTCAAATCAATTTTTAAAAATCAAATGATTATTGCATTCTTAGTCGTAATTCTTGGCATGGCTATCAGTGCGGGATATCTGTATCAATTCATCTTTTAATCACTATTCAACTTTGTAATAATTATTAATCGTCCAAAAATAAAAAATCCCTCAACCTAATGCGTTGAGGGATTAATTTAAAGTACCATAAACCTGATGTTCAATAACGACGTTACATTAGCCGTTCTTTACTCTCATCTTTAATTAACGGTAACTGTATTGCCCATAACCGCTAGAGAATGTCCAATGGTTGCCATTTGACCATTTAATACCAGGAACTTGAGTACATTGCCCACCAGCATTTACAAAGCCGGCACCATAAAAACCGCCGCGGGTTACGCTACATAAATTAGCATCACTGCCTTCAACCGCTTTCACACGTTGGCCAACGTGTTTAGGATCATTTAAAGACATCCACTCAAATTGATTAACAACCGATAATAAAGGCTGTTCACCTTGGCTATCTGCTACCGTTATTTCTGTACCGCCAGTACATTGGAAATCACCGTTACCAAAATCTTCAACGTAACCATGAACAGTTTGCTCTACGCCATTAATCGTTAATGGGAATCGACAAACATTGGGTCTTTCACTTCCCATGCTCAACGTGGCTAATGAGCTACGATCTCGATTTGATAATGTCTTAGGATCAAATCCTTCAGTATGTGCAAACCAACCCGCAGGAATTGCAGACTCAAGTACTTTATAACCATGTTCTTGACCTACAATTACTGGCCCTCTCAGATTAGCAACAGCAGGATTACGCGGTGTCGCCACGGTATCTAACACCGATTCAGAGCCTGTCGCTGACGAACATTGAATTGTAATACGAGCTGGGTGGTTATCCGCAGGTAAATTAAGGTGTAATTTATTACTTTCATTACTGTTATGGCGAGAGCCACTTAGCGCGATATTCGTAATGTCACCATTTTCACCTTCAACCACTAGCTGACACTGCTTTTGTGAAGCAAAACTATATTGCTTGATGCCACCTTGGTGAGTTGCATAGGCCCAAGTAGCGCCGTTGGTATGCTTAATATTGGCAATTTGTGTACACTTATTATTCTCAATAAATCCAGCGCCATCATGCGATGTGCCTGATTTATCCAATGAACACAAGGTCTTTTCACCTAATTCAACTGTTGGCGTATAAGTAACATTACCTAGTTTGTCACCTTTAGATGCTAACAATTGGTAATCATTAACGCTAGAAACAGGTACTTCACGTTGATTATTAACCGACCAGAACATATCTGCTGATACTTGACATGTCGCTGCTTCAGCATTTTCAAAACCGACAAAATTTGCGTTCTCGCCATTACTATTGGTATAGCTAAACTGACATAACGGCAGCCATTGATTGTCTATTTTGATCTGTTGCCATTCGGTATCGTAACGTTCAGTGTCACTCATATCAGCGACTGATACCCAACCTTCACGTTGCGGAGTTGTGGTACTCGGCGCTGGTAGATCAAATAAGTTACCATAATTTGAATACGTTAAAGGGTATATCTGGCTCGAGTTTGTTTCAGTTGGATCATAAATTCCAAGCACAGTGATCACGGGTACGCCTTGTTGTGTAGCCGCCGCAAAACCTGTTTCTGATTCAACATAACGTTGGCTTGTTTGATCCCATTTCACAAAACCTGTTGAGCTATCCATATCAAGATTATTAGAGCGATTAAACCAATCTTGAGTCACTCGCGTTGCCATTGGGTGCTCTAAAGTATAATTACTGATCAAACCTGTTAATGCATTTTCACCGCCGCCCATTGCTTCACGCATAAAACGGAATTCATTCGCAAATGGTGGCACAGTTTCACCACTATTATCGTTGGTCATGGTGATTGCAGCATCCGACCAATGAAGGTTACCAATGAAACGTTGATAACGCGCATCCCAACCCCAGCCAGATTCCATATCATGAATAGAAGAATTTTGAGGATGATGACCACGGCCAAAATTATGCCCAAGTTCATGTGACCACTCATTACCACGGGTAGAACTTAGCGTGACAATACCACCGCCACCGCTTAAACCATGGTTAACAACAGTAGACGTAACAACCCCATCTTTATCTTTAGCTAAATAACGACCGCGGTTATTATGGGCAGTAATATGACTAAATGGGCGCGGCCAACTAGAATTATTACCTGCAGTATCAACAATACCGAAATTTGCATTATTTATACCAATAGATATTAAATTCTTACCGATAGATTCACGCATATCACCAGCATAAATTCCCGGCGTTTCATATTCACTGGCTTTGGTGTAAACCTTACCATTTGGCAGCGTTACTTTGCGAAGGTGCAATGGCGTATAATCAGCCACTACCATTTTAGAGACAGGAATTTTCTGGAAATAATCAGTAGCTAACTGTTCCATATTATTGATCATGTCATATTGATTACGCGGCTCAACAAGCATACCGATATCAATATTTTGAATAACCAACTCTGGTGCACCGCCAAAGACAAACATATCTTGACTCAGTTCACCTTCACGATTGCGATTATCACTAAAACGTAGTGCTAACCCCGGCTTCATCCATTCCCAACTTAATGGTAAATTCCATGCGTGATGAGAGAACATCACTTTACTTTTGCCATTATCGAGTTGATCTGTATCGGGTAATGCACTTGGCGGATGCATAAGGAAACGGCCCACGCTAACGCCATCTAGCTCAACATCAACCCATAATTGGTTAATATTTTGACCTTTAGGCGTTACAAGTAACAATGCTTCACGATCCATCACCAAATTAGGGTGGTTAAGTTCATCATTACCATAGGGGGCAACACTGGTATGGGTTTGTGCTAATGCAATATTTGCCTTTAAATTGCCCACTAAATGATTAACCGCTTTACGGCTATCGTTATAACTTAAACGTGATGATAAGGTATTAAAAGAAAAGGTTTTTTCATCACATCCAAGTTGATTACATTCAATAAGCTTCACACCATATTGTGTTTCAGGCTCAAGATCACCAATATAGAAACCAGAATCACTTGCTGGGTATTGATAAGTAATTGATGACTCGCCGACTTTACTTGAAGTCAATTCAATCGTGTATTTATTACCTTCTACCGTATCATCCCAAACCAGTTCAACACCGATATCAGACACTGAGCCAGTCTTAAACCCAGAGATAGTAGGCATGGCTAAGTCACCACAGTCAGAAGTCACTGTTTGCTGTACTAATTCACTTTCCCAAATATAACTACCGTCATCACGTTGAGAGCCACGCGCGGCTGGAATATATTCAACAAAACACCCACTATCGTCAGGGTTCATAATGCCAAATTGACGATGAAGAAGATAAAAACCGCCATTGTAGGCAACATATTCCCATTCCGGACCAACAAATGGGAAGGCTGCGCTATATTCACCTTTAGCATCACTTAGAGGAAAAATCGGTGATTGGTCATGATTCAACCGGTACTCTTTACCTTTATATTGCAAATATCGTTGCCCATCACGATCAATAACATTGCTCGGTTGTTGAGCTAATGCTTGCATATTATTGAGTGTTTCAAAGGTATTTTCTGCCATTTTTGTCAACGTATTTTCAGTTGCCAAAACACCAGAGCTGAATAAACTTCCAGCAATAAGTACGGATAACAGTTTAATTTTCATCGCATAATTCCTCTAATCTAAAGCGAGCATTATTTCGCTGCCACCAAAATAAATGACATCATCAATACATACAAGTTATTTTTATGATAAGTATAAAAATTATTACTGATCGGTTACTCAAAAACAATTGACGCAAACGTTTGCTTTAATTACATTAGCCGCTGCTTTTATCTTTCAATTCCTTAGGAATCTTAATGTCTTTACTTAAACGTGGTTTCATTCTTTGCTGCCTTATTCTGTCACCAATGAGCATTGCTGCTACACCAACATCTAACCCAATCTTAATTCAGGGCGCAATGGACATAGAAACAACCACCTTAATCAACGCACTTAAAAACCAATCACAAATAACGGTGGGTGCATGGACATTTTGGCAAGGAACAATTAATGATTATCCAGTAGTGATTTCCCGTACAGAGGTCGGTATCGCCAATGCCGCAGCAGCAACGACCCTAGCGATAGAGCGTTTTAAACCTGCATTGATTATTAACCAAGGCACATCGGGCGGGCATGATCCAAAATTAAAACGTGGCGATATTGTTATTGGCAAAACCAGTTTTAATATGGGCGCATATAAATCAGAATTTACTGAAAAAGGCCAAGGTATTGACCCTACTCAATGGCAGAATTTCAGCGTTACGATGCGATTGCGTGATCAAGGGAAATTAGTTGACCATGATGCTTTCTATGCCGATCAAGGTTTAGTGAATATCGCCCAATCGATGGCAAGCAGTTACAAAAAAGGCAAGGTAGTGACCGGTATTATCGGCACCGCAGATGAGTGGAACCGCGAAGTTGATCGTATTAATTGGCTACACAGTAATTTCAATACTGCTGTTGAGGAAATGGAAACTTCATCAGCAGCGTTAGTGGCTCAAGCTTATAAAGTCCCTTTTATTGGTATCCGTATTTTGTCTAATACTGATCTGCACAACCAAGATTTTGATCCTCAGACTGCGGTTGATTGTCAGCAATTTGTACTGGATTACACGAAAAAAATCATCATGATGCGTAATTAAAGTAACAACGCTAGGGGCGATAGCATCGCCCCTACTCTATTAAATGAATACCAATATAAATCAGCTTAACACCACACCAAGACTCAGTAATATCATTACCATTGTGGTTAAAAATGCCAATAATGGACCAATAAAGCGTAACCATGTCGAATATCCAATTCTACCAATGGCTAAGCCTCCCATCACAACACCCGATGTCGGTGTCACTAAATTAGGTAAACCAGACGCAGATTGAAACGCTGTTACAACTAACTCACGACCAACACCAGCAAAATCAGCTAATGGGGCTAAAATTGGCATTGATAACACGGCTAATCCTGATGACGACGGTATAACTAAACATAATACTGCTTCGATCCAATAAATAGCATTAATAAATAACACTTGTGGCAGACCCACTAATAAGCCTTCCGCAAAATTTAAAATGGTATGAGTAATATTACCGTCATCCATCACGACGACGAGTCCCCGCGCAATCGCAATAATTAATGCCACACCCAGTAAATCTCGAGCTCCATTAATAAAACTGTCTGTTATTTCAACTTCAGATAATTTACCGACTAAACCTGCAACAATGCTAGAGCCAATAAATAAGGCTGACAACTCTGCCATCCACCATCCTTCAGATGCAACACCCCACATCATAATCGCAAAGGTTAAACCAAAAATAGCCAGCACAATTTTACGCGTAAGTGTTAATTCAGGCGCAGTTTCATTACTCCCATGTAGGAAATATGCAGTATTAGCTTCACGTTGTGTTGCCACCAAAGACAATGATGGATCACGTTTTACTTTATCAGCGTAACGCATCACATAAATAACACACGCTAACCAGCCGATGATTAGAATAGCTAATCGTAGTCCAATGCCATCAACAAAATTAATTTCCGCTGCATTTGATGCAATAACGGTCGCAAAAGGGTTAATCGTTGAGCCCAAACAGCCAATACCTGCTCCCACCATAATAATTGCGACACCAACCACAGAGTCATAACCTGCTGCAATCATTACTGGAATAAGTAAGGCATAAAATGGAATTGTTTCTTCTGCCATCCCATAGACAGTGCCACCTAATGCAAATAATCCCATTAAGATAGGGATCATCCAGCGCTCTTTTCCTTTTAAATAAACCATGATTTTAGCAATACCAGCATCAATCGCACCGGTTTGGGTTACAACGGCAAGATAACCACCGATAACGAGGACAAACAACGCCACATCAACAGCGCGGGCCATATAATTCGCAGGATCATAAAAACCTTGAATTGGCGCCATTAATATATCAAGAAATCCTTGCGGGTTAGCTTCAACCGTTTGATAGGAACCGACTAACGGCACCATTTTCCCCAAGGTTTCATTATTAACCATTTGATACTGACCAGCAGGGATCAACCATGTTAAGGCTGCCATTAACACCGTAAGTAACATTAAAATCGTATAAGCTGAAGGAAATTTAAGTGTTTTCATAACGCGATCCTTGAAAATAGAGGCTCTATCTACGAGCCTCTTTAGAGACTTATGCTATTTGAGCGCTACGCAACATACGCCATGATGTCACTAACAAGCATTCCTTCTAATCCCATTTGTTTTAGTGTACGGCCATTTTTAAAATAATCGGTATCGTTATAGGCATTATCAATATGGAGACATGCAGTTATAATCGGAGTTTCCACCCCTGTTAATTGAGCAAATTCATAACATGGAACGAGTAAATAAGCAGCATCTTCAGTGATATAACGGTTACTCGCAGAATTAGGCGCACTGTTTAATTTACCATGAGTTTCTGAAGTGCGATTGGTATCATAAACCGTTTTACAATCCATACTATATAACGCGTTCATCGCATCAAGCTCAGTGGTTAAACACAACCCAAGTGCTTGCCCAATGGCTAAACGCTCTTTTTCCATTACCGCAGCAGCACGTGCCGTTGATACTGAACAGCAATCTTTATAATAATTAAACTGGCCATCAAAATTCTCTAACAGGCCCATATTTAAGGTTGTCAGTAATGGATGGCCGCCAAAATTAATATTTTCTAACCCTGCCATAATAACGTTATCCAATGCGGTTAACGGTAAAGGCATCAATGGTTGTAAACGTGCAATTGCCGCTTGTGTTCGACAAGCAGGCAAGGCTGCAACAGGAAGGTAGTTTTTCATGCCTAAAATGGCTAATTCCGCAGGGCCGACAATACGTGTTGCCCATGGAATAGAAATAGCATCAACAAAGGTTATATCTAAATCATGATACCCTTCATCATGCTTAATTTTATTTAACACTAACGAGCCATAATTACCGGGCATTAACATAATTAATTGCCCATTTTTTAAATGCGGTAACATGGCACGAAATAACGGTTCTTGAGCAAAAGAAGGCACAGGTAATATCAGCACGTCAGCATAATCAACGGCTTGTTTTAAATCTCGCGTTACCGTATCAATAGCTTGAAAACCAGCAAAGGATAATTCGACGTTGTTACTCGTTGCTAATGCAGTGATCCCTCCATTGGCCTCTATATCTGCTAACGGTTGATCAAACCCTTTTGCACCATATAAACATACATCCGCACCTTGTAATGTAAGATGGTATGCCGCTGTTAACCCTGCGTTACCTGAACCAATAATAGAAACATGCGTTGTCATAATTATTCCTTGATATGATGACATAAGATGTAAATCACATTAAGAAAAATCACTAACGAACAATAATGCTATAACCTAAATACACTATGTCTTTAAGTTATAGCTAGGAATAAAAAAACAATATAAAACCATAAAATACAACAAGATAAAACACATTAAATTGATAGCACTTTCATCTTTATAATGTGATCTCTTACGATTTCGAGTTATGACAAGCTATGCATTGGGCCTATTTTTAAATAAATATCCATACTGTCTGCGGTTAACATAAATTGCTCAATAAACCGTTCAGCATGTCGATGTATTGGCCTTAATCCGGGATATAAGATCGTAAACTCAAACGGTAAATTAAATGCCAATGGTCGCATCACTACATCACGAGTTTCATTGGCTAAATACGCCGTAAAAGGATCGGTGATCGCAATACCTACCCCTTCAGCAACTAACGCAGCCGCCGTACTGGCTAGTGAAACTTCAATTTGTTTATTAATTTTGATCTCATTACGCCGTAACAAAGTATCAATACAGCGTTGGATCATGTCCTTTTCATGCCGTATCACACATTCATTACTTAAATCTGCCACTGATATTGTTGATTTTCGTGCTAATTGTGATGATGCTGGAATTAATGCAACACACTGGCATGTCACCGTTTGACTATTAACACCAGCAATATCTTCTGCAGTAAAAGCAAAACCTATGTCCGTCGTTTGGGCTTGAATTTGGCGTAGGACATCTTCAGAACGATAGGTTTTTAATCCTATTTTAGTTTGACAATTATGCTGTAAAAAATTGGCTAAAATTCGTGGTAAAAAAGCGTGAGAGAGTACTGGCATTGCAGCAATAGTTAATGATCCTAGATGGTGGGTTCTAATCGCTTCAGCTGCACTATCAAGCCCATTAACCGCCTCAAAAACTTTGGCGACCTCTAGATAAAAAGCTTGCCCCTCATCACTTAACACTAAACGGTTACGCTGTCGTATAAACAGCTTAAATTTTAGTTGTTCTTCTAAACTGGATAATAAACGGCTCACTGCGGGTTGGCTAATATTCAATAATTCTGCGGCTGCGGTTACTGTTTGGCATTCAACAACAGCCCGAAAAGCATTTAGATATGACAACTTCATAAGCACCAATATACATATAAATAATGGTTTCAATAATAAACACAATTATTAATAAAAACTTTGATACTCAAAGCAAACTACAACATCAACTAAAACATAATCTTATAGCTACCCTCTCTTACTATTAACATACTTGAGCCTATATGGTCAGTTTACATTTGCCGCTATACTAGCCATTCATCCACCAGCAATAGCGACTCAAATATGGCAAAATCAAAAGCTATTATTCGCATCGATTCATACGGCATTTATTCTATCTGGGATTCTGAATCAAAAAAGTTACCTAAAATTCAACAATTCACGTTAGATATTCCTGCAGAAATAGATATGGAATTTGGTTTTAGCGTCAATATTAAAAAAGCCAAAGGTGAAAAAATACGCTATTGCATTTACCACCCTAATATTATTGATGCTGACGGTGAGATCATGCCCCCTTTTGATGGCGAATTGCATGTACGTAACAACGATTGGGATTTTTACTTAGGCGATACTATCTGGGCTCCTATTGATACTAAAATCGGGGCTTGGCGAATGACACTAGAAATAAACAATACTATTATCGCAGAGAAAACCTTTAACGTTTATAGCCATGATGAAAACCAATTTTGGAAACGTCGTGGTTGCTAATTACTAGTATAAAAAACACAATTCGATTACACTCTCATGATTCAATAAGTGCTGATTTTGTTATTTTAATAAGGAATAATTCATGGGATTTTTTAATGCAGTCTTAGGTAATGCGGGTGAAATGGATCTTGACGATGCTACCGAAGAATTAGCAACGATTCTTGGTCAAGGTGAGCACATCGAATTAGCCTATAAATTAATTCGCGATATGATCATCCTAACAGATCGCCGTTTAATTTTAATTGATAAGCAAGGCCTAACTGGCCGTAAAGTGGAATATCGCTCTTTACCCTATAAATCAATTACGATGTACACCGTTGAAACCACGGGACACTTTGATTTAGATGCAGAATTAAAGCTGTGGATCTCAGGTCAACACGACCCAATTGCACTTGAATTTAACGGTTCAACTAATGTCTACGCCTTACAAGGCCTACTAGCTGCAAAAATTGCTGGAAAATAACGATAAAGCCATTATCTAATAGATTGATATATTTTTTGATACAACCATAAGTAAAAAGGTTCGCCAACTAGCGAACCTTTTTACTATTAACACCTTAAAAAACAACAATTACTGAGTAACCGCAATCAATGCATCCGCAAGGTAATCAATCTGTTGTTCTTGTAAACCAGCAATATTCACTCGACCATCACCCACCGCATAAATCGCAAACTCATCACGTAAACGCATAATCTGCTCAGGTGATAGCCCTGTCATTGAGAACATACCTTTATGATCGGCAATAAACGTAAATTGGTCACACCCTTTAGCCGCCAACGTTTTCACTAAGCACTGACGTAACCCAATAATACGTTGCTGCATCACCACCAATTCTTGTTTCCATACTGCTGTTAATGCGGTATCAGTTAAAATATCAGCCACCAATGCCGCACCATGATCAGGTGGCATGGTATAACTTGCACGAGCTAAAGTAAGCAGTCGCCCTTTTGCTTTTTGGGCATCATTAACCGTATTACCGACTAATAACGCTGCTCCAGTACGCTCACGGTACAAACCAAAGTTCTTAGAGCATGAGGTTGCGATCACCATTTCTTCAATATTATCAGCCATGAACTTCAAGCCTGCGCCATCTTGTTCAAGACCCTCACCAAAACCAAGGTATGCCATATCAACAAACGGCATAAAACCATTTTTATTGGCTAATGCGGTGATCGCTTGCCAATCATCAAAGCTAATATCGGCACCGGTTGGGTTATGACAGCAACCATGCAGTAATACCACATCATTGCGACCCGCTTGCGCTAATGCCGACAACATTGCATCAGTATTTACGCGCTTGGTTACACGATCAAAATAAGGATAAAATTTAACTTTTAATCCTGCTGCTTCCATCACTGGTTTATGGTTAACATAACTTGGATCTGTCAGCCAAACCGTGGTATCAGCATTAGCGACATGAATCAGATCAGCCAGCATTCGCAATGCACCACTGGCGCCAGGGGTTTGAACGCCAACAGTACGATTATGTGCTGATGTATCTGCCAGCAGTAGATCAATCATACATTGATTAAACACTTCACTGCCCGCAAGTCCCACATAAGATTTAGTGGTTTGAGTTTGAATTAAGCGTTGTTCTGCCTGTGAGATAGCAGTCATGATCGGTGTCTGACCATGATTATTACGGTAAACGCCAATCCCTAGATCCATTTTATGATCACGTAGATCTGCGTTGTAAATTAATGATAATGACAATATTGGATCTGGTTGCGCGGGAGAAAGTTGTGCGAACATATTTTAAATTCCTTTTAACAAGCATGAATTCAAACTAGCATTTCAATTTCATGGCGTCATTAGAAATAATCACATCACACAGATTTATTGTTACGGTAATGAATTGATTACGGTAAACGTCATTGTGTTATTTTAGGTAGATAACCATTTTACATTACGATTCAATGGATTGAGGTTAATTTACTTCTGTTATCTGCTCGCCATCCAAAATCATTTCAAGAAGGTAAACACGGATCAGCATTATCATCACCTACTGGTTTAATTTAAGTTGGTTTCTTATAGGTAGTTTCTCAAATGCTGCAATGCGGGTTGAGGGGTACTGTGAGATGGTTTCGTTTGGGTATACCTAAAATGGCAGTGGCAATAACAAATCTAAGTATATAACTAATTTTTGCCCCATTGTTTGTTTCAGTCAATACTACTGGCTCTTATCCTACGTTGATTTTTCCCTAATAAAACTTATCTTAATAACCTCCCACAATTCACTTCGCGTCATTTATCACACTATCCAATAAACTGGTTTCTTTTGCAGTGATATTGGGAAGTGGCTCTAAAGTCACATTTTTTTGCTTTTAATTGTGCGTACTTTACCGCTAAGATTCATCGCGAATTTTCGTGTGAAGTGATTTAAATACAATTAGTTAATTGTTATTATTTTGTCACGTTCTAAAGAGTATCAATACGTATTCGCACTAATATAATGTTATGTGTTCATGGAGGAACAATGGAAATACTACTTGAGAAAGGCTGGCTGAACTTTGGGGTTAGTATGCTAATAGGATTATCTGTCTGTTTTATTGTTATAGTTTTGTTAGATAAAGTATTTAAACCAAAAGGTTTTTGGTGGGTGTTTATTCTTTTATCTTCCATATGTATTTTCTTAGTGACGTCTACTTTGGATTCCGGCAAAAGCCTTACTTGCCTGTTTCTCAATTCTGCTGGTTGGGCATTTGTTGGAATAGCAGGTATTTCAATACGAAAGATACGAGAGAAATAGCGTAAACTTCAGTTAAACACATATCCGACGTGTTTAACAAACCCAAGCCACCTTATATAAGTAAATATTGCGAATTGTTGTGGCTTAATGAACTTGTACACCGAAATAGGTTTAAACTATTTCCTTTCATATAAAATAGTTTTACTGTACACTTAAATATATAATTAAATTATATATTTAAAACCATATAAAAGATTGGATTTTTAAGATAATAATGTATTTTGGCCCACTACCAACATTTATATATAAATACCAAGAGCCTCATCTTTACGAGTATCTTGGCGGTTCAATTCGATTCTCCATCGGAGAAACCTTTAATGATATTTATGATGGTGAGATTTATCCTGGCGCTGAATCCGTTGAAGGTATACAAGATTTAAAGAGACAATTTATATACTGCACATCTAAAAGTTGTCATAACAATGTAATGTGGGGTAATTATGCGGAAAATCACAAAGGTTTTTGTATAGCATACAACCCTAGATCACTTCTAATAGATACAAATACATCATGGGCCGACTCCATTAAGTACACTGATTCACCCTTAGGTGATGATATTGACAGTTTATATGGAGGAATGATACTTCCACAAGACATAGACAACCCTAAATGTAATCCAATTACTTTGCCGCATATGGTAAAATATCAATTCCGAAAAGAAAAATCATGGCAATACGAAGAAGAATTTCGTCTTGTATTAGGAGACCCTAATCATGAAGATAGAAAGTTCCTTGATGTGCCGATAAATATTAATTCCGTTGAGAAGATCATATTTGGATTTCGTGCAGAAAGAGAGTTTATCGAAAATGTTATGCGTCAGTTTGCTAATACAAATATACTTTTTTTTAAGTCTACGCCAAGCAAAGTTGAATATAAAATAACAAGTGATACATTAGTGTATTTCAAGGATGATGAAGTGAGATATAAAAATATTGGCGATTTTTCTAAATTCGTTAACTCGTTTATTCTTGGGGCAAGAGAAGATTCTATAAATGGTAAAATATATAGAGATACTCTATTACAGATGAAGTTTGGTCAGCATGAATTCATGCCACAACTACATGATATTCCTGAACTTACTAGTTAATGTTTTATAAATAAAATTATCAATAAGTTTATTACATACAATATAAATCCGAAAAGTCAGAGTATTCAATTATTCGTAACTCATTTCTGTCCAATAGTTAGTTTTCTTCTGAATCGCTTATGTGTGATCACCAAGCAATTCTGTCACAACCAACTTCACCAATATCATCACACATCAACGAAAGTCCCCACCCATTCCACATAACATCTGTTATATGTCCCAACTGTGTAGGTCCCAAGGTAAAGTGTCTCTTTCCTCCAAAGCTAAAATGTCCTGTTTTTCTATAGTGATCTGAAAATATAGGACATCCATAATTTTCCCTTTAGAAAGTAGATAAGAATTAACGCTATTGTCAGCGCTGATTATCGTCATTCCCTACAGTGAATGCCCGCGAGGGCGATAGGGAATCTACTGTCCACGTGTTGTAGAGTTTATGTTTCTCCGTAAAATTTAACATGTTTCACTGGTGTCTTTTAGGCTCAATCACGCGTTGAGTAGATCACGGATAGCCTCGTTTCTCGACTTCCGAGATGACGGATATTGGGCTGAGTGAATGCCACACCTAACGATCGTGATTATTTACAATAAATGACAAGCCCAACCTCGTCATTCCCTACCGTTGAAGTAAATTCCCGCGAGGGAGATAGAATATTTACTTGCAGTACGTTGAGTTTTTAAAGAAAAGATATGGCTGTCCTATATTTCTTTTTCATATCGTATTAACGTGATTTTGGATTAGTTTTAGTAATACCTTTAATCTTATTGTTTAATAGTCATTGTCAGTCTGTCCTTGTTGCGCCAATAATTGTTGGCGTTCTTTTTGTAGCCCCCAAGGTAAAGTGTCTCTTTTCTGCAAAGCTAAAATGTCCTGTTTTTCTATAGTGATCAGTATCTGCTAATCAATATGAGTTGAATAAAATATGCTGGTTACCATCAATGACAAAGAGATCTTTCGCTTAGGTACAATTCGTGATGTGTTGTGATATGAAAAATCTAACCTTATTCAACGTTGCCTAATCTCAAAAAAAGTCGTATTGACAAGCAATACAACTCATTGATTTGAAATTTAGCATCATATTTATAAAAGGTTTTATGTTTAACCCATTAATGGCCGTTGTTACCAAATGGTCTCATCACCGGGTAGATTCAATAACGCTTTTAACGACGGGGCGGCTTCAAGTAAAGAATATAAACGCTCACTATGTTCTTCTAATAACTGACAGGCTAATTCAGCATTACGGGCTAATACTGCTTTCATTAGTGCTTCATGCTCACCATTGTCATGGTATTGTTTGTCTGGCGATAAACGTGCATTCAATAAGAAATGTCGGTAACGTTCTTGTTGATCGTAAATATGCGAGATCATGCCTCGAATAAATTCAGATCCTTCACATGACACGAGCGATAAATGAAATTCTTTATGGCGCAATTCCCATTCATCATAATCAAAAACTACTGATTCAGGATCAAGACGATTGAGTTTATGAAAAGCGGTTAGGATCTGTAATTCCCATGCCTCATCACCCTTTTTAATCGCATCTTGCAGTGCTACATGACCTAACGCTAACCGTGTTTTTAAAATTCCACGTAATTCATCCAGTGACACATCAGCCACCCAAAAACCTTTTTGTGGTTTCATGGTGACATATTTTTGCCATGACAATTGCACCATCGCTTCTCGTAATGGTGTACCGCCAACTTGATAGCGTTCTTTTAAATCACTAAGAATAAGCTTCTGACCTGCTTCAAATTCACCACATAAGATATCATGCCGAATTTGACACATCACTCTATCGCTTATGGTTGCAAAGTTATTTTTGTTCATACCACCCATTTCATACCAACCATCTCGCCTTCATTCTCATACTATAAAATATAAAACTCGGTGTTCGCTAAGCACACATACTTATCATCACCGACTTTTTTACGCTTACACATTATAAAAAGCTGACTATTTACGCGTAATGTCACCGCTGATTTTATGCAACAAAAATGATTAATTAACCATAAGTCATTATATAACCATAGTGATAACACAATAATAAGCTCTTAAATAAGATAGCGTATTATCTATCACAATCGGCTTTTTATCCTAAAAATGATCGTTTCTAACGCAAACTTGAATACATCCCTTTAGAATTAATAGCTTAACCGACTAACACTAACAATGTTTTATCCCATTATGGCATTTCAACATCTTATAACTACCGATAAATCCTCTAAATGTCACATTTATAATCATAATATTTAGAAATAGCCGCTCTTGTGCTTTTTTATGAGCAATGTAGCGATATTTATGCCCGATAAAAAATATAATGTTCGTCATTACTGCCTAATTTAGCTTTTATTACTATGACTTACCGTATTTATTCGATTGTTAGCATATTTATCATTCATATAATTATGTTCAATTGGCATAACCAACACAGCGTCTTTAGTCTCGCAATTATTCTGTGGTCATTAGTCCCTCTTTTTAGCTTACATTATATTATTAACCAATATGAATATTTCCATAACAAAACCCTCACCACCATCCAATCATATTCGGCATGGGTATTATTTTTTGCTTGGGTAACCTGTATATGTTTTTCTATTACAATGCCTTACGCTGTAAATGTTATCAGTAAAACCAGTGACCATTATATTTCACTGTATATTTTATCTCCGGCAGTTACCTTATTCATCGCAGCTATTACGGCACTTATCGCAAGTTTAGTAACGGTTATTGTTGCTCGTTTAGTACGTTAACAACCCCCTTTTATTACAATATGCATAATGATTAGTAAAAATCCCTCGTAATATACAACTCCCGCCAAAACGACAATTGCTTAAAAATGCAAATTAAACTATCGAAATTTGACAGCTAAATTCGCTTCACAAAAGTAAAATCGATCATTATTATAAAATCGATTTTTACGGACAGACAGTTTAAATATCGATATTTTAAAATAAATCATAGAGTATCGTTCTTTAAGTCTTTACTGCTTAACAGATAGATTTTGAGGTTTACAATGGCAAGCTCCAATTCTGCACCCGCTAAATCCGCTAAGATTGGCGTATTTAGTTTCGTTATGATTACCGCGGCGGTTGTTATGAGTGTTCGTACACTCCCAATGACAGCGCAGCCGGGAATGATGACGATATTCTTAACACTAGCAGCAGCAATTTGCTTCATGATTCCAACAGCACTTGTTTCAGCAGAGCTAGCAACAGCTTGGCCTGAAGATGGTGGTATCTTTATCTGGGTTCGTGAAGCATTTGGCGAACGTATGGGTTTCATTGCGGTATGGATGCAGTGGATTCAAATGGTTTTCGGCATGACATCAATTCTGATGATTGTCGGTGCAATATTCGCTTATGCTTTTGATCCTGCATTAGCACAAAACAAGATGTACATTCTTGCCGTGATCTTAGTGGTTTATTGGGCATGTACGCTAGGTAATATGCGTGGTGTTAAAACACTAGGTTGGGTATCCACTCTTTGTGTAATCTTGGGTGTGTTCTTACCATTCTTTGTTCTTGTAGCATGTGCGATTGCTTACCTTGCAGGTGGCCACCCTATTGTTACTGACCTTTCATTCACTACAGCAAACCTTATTCCTGATTTTTCAGATAGAGGCACTTGGGCACTGTTCATCGGCTTCGTATTCGTTGTAATGGGTATGGAAGTATCAGCTTCTAACGTATCTCACGTTAAAAATGCTGAACGTAACTACCCAATCGCAGTATTCCTAGTAGCATTATTTGTTGTGATTGTGTCGGTTGCAGGTTCATTCGCAATCTTCATTGGTATTCCAACTAAACACATCTCAATGACTGCCGGTCTTATCCAAGCATTCCAAACATACTTCGATATGTGGGGTCTAGGCTGGTTAACACCTATCATGGCAGTTTGTATGGCTATCGGTCTTGCGGGTCAAGTTAACTCTTGGGTACTAGGTCCAGTACGTGGTCTACAAGCAACAGCTAACGCTGGCGCACTACCTAAAGTACTTCAAAAAACAAACAAAGAAGGCGTACCTGTTAACCTTATTTACCTACAAGCTATCCTAATCTCAATTGTGGGTGTGCTTATCTGTGTAATGCCTAACGTGGATTCATTCTACTTTATGCTTCTAGGTTTAACGTCTCTTGTTTATATCGTTGCTTACTTACTGATGTTCTCTGCTGCAATCTACCTACGCTACAAGCGTCCTGATGTTAAACGTAGCTTTACCGTTCCTGGTGGCAACATTGGTATCTGGATTTGTTCAGGCTTAGGTATCGCAACATGTCTACTTGCTGGTTACTTTGGCTTTGAAGCACCATCAAGCTACGTCGGTACTGCAAGCAGTTACTTCAACTTCCAGTTCTTTGGCTTACTTGTCATGATTATTATCCCAATTATTGTCTATGCATGGGGTAAACGTTCAAACCGAGCTGAACTAGCAAAAGCGGCAACTAAAGCACATTAATAAATAACAAACCTCCTTAACGTTTATCAACGCTATCGCAGGTAATAGAGAGAAAGCCGTTAATGCCGTTAAATACAATTAATGACTTATCGGTAATGGCTTTCCTCTCTATATAACAATCGATTTAGCGGTCTCAGACCAAAAATTATTAAATTAACTACTAAAACAATATATTCAATGACTCACAGACCGTCTTTTGAATTGCGTTTATTGATAAGTAAATAGGTTTTATTATGAGCAACAAAATGAACGTGGATGCCCTATTTTTAGGTCCAAAATCAGAAAACCAAGTATTCTTCAAAGAAATGATGGATTACGCAATCAGTGAACACATGCACTGGCGTTCTGACTTCCACCCTGAAGATGCGCCATTAATGACGCCAGTTACACAACATCAACCTGATTTCCGCGATACGCTTTACCGCACTGAAGGCATTCTACAAGATCTATCAGCACGTCTTAAAACAAAGTCTGTGCCTTGGTTCTCGCCTCGTTATTTAGGCCACATGAATGCTGATACATTAATGGTGTCAAATCTTGCATACGTGATGACCATGCTTTACAACCCAAATAACTGTGCACATGAGGCTTCTCCTGTGACAACAGAGCTTGAGTTGGCTGCAGGTCATGACCTATGCCGTATGTTTGGCTATGATGTAAATAAATCTTGGGCACACATTACTTCTGGCGGTACAGTGGCTAACTATGAAGGCGTTTGGGTTGCACGTAACCTTAAAACAATGCCTCTAGCGATTGCTGCTTGTGAAAAATCAAAAGATCTTGTTGAAGGTATGACTGAACATCAGTTACTTAACATGAAATCTAAAGATATTCTTGATTTAACTGATGAATTGAAAAAACGCGGCATCTTTGAAGAAGTGCGTGCATTAACAGCCCGTGGTGTCGGGGTTGATGCTGGCAAACTAGGTAAATTCTTAGTTCCTCGTTCTAAGCACTACTCTTGGATGAAAGCAATGGACGTACTTGGCCTAGGTCAAGAACACATTGTTCCACTAGACGTTGATGGTAACTACCGTACTGACGTTGAAAAAATGCGTGAAGTTACCTTTAAACTAATGGAAGAAGGCACACCAATTCTTGGTATGGTATCTGTAGTCGGTACCACTGAAGAAGGTTCTATTGATTCGGTTCATGAAGTGATGAAACTTCGTCAAGAATGTGAAGAAAAATACGGTGCTTCTTTCTACGTTCACATTGATGCGGCATACGGCGGTTACGTGCGTTCAATGTTCCTTGATGATGACAACCAATTCATGGAATACGATGCACTGATTGAGCGTTATCGTAACGATGATGTGATTCCTGAAGGTGTTGTATGGCCTAAACGTGCAGTATACGATGCGTTTGCGGCAATGTCTGAAGCAGATTCTATCACTGTCGATCCACATAAAGTGGGTTTCATTCAATACGCTGCCGGCGCTGTTGCAATGAAAGATAAGCGTATTGTTGATTTGATCTCTTATCACGCGGCTTATGTTTTTGAAGAAGCTGACGATGATAACGAAGAAGACAAACAAGTTGTGCTAGGTTCTTCTATTATGGAAGGCTCAAAAGCAGGTGCAACGGCGGCTGCTGTTTGGGCTGCACACCGTCTAGTACCACTAAACGTAAGTGGTTACGGTCATGTTATTGGTCGCGGTATTGTAACTGCTGATTGGTTTGCGAAGAAATTAGCAACAGCAGAACCATTTGTAGTTGATGGTCGTCGCTTTGAGGTTCGCCCTCTTATGCACCCAGACTTCCACATGGTTGACTTTACGTTTAAAGAAATCGGTAACGATAGCTTAGAAGCGCATAACAAACTAAACCAACGCATTTACGAACTATGCTCTTACGCAACAGGTCGTACTTACACTAAAGACTTCCTAACCTCTTCAACTTCACTATCAGAAGAAGAATACGGTCAGACACCACGTATCTATGCTGAAAGCCGTGGCTTTAGTGAAAATGAGTGGAACACTGTCGGTTCTGTTTATATTCTTCGTTCAGCGGTAATGACTCACTTCCTACGTGATGAAATTCGCTTTAATAATTACTGGAATAACCTTCGTGATGTATTCACAAGTCTTCTAAGTGAAATTATTGATGAAGAAAACAAACAAAAATTAGCACATACAGCTGCTTAATAAGGAATACAGCGCCAGTCTCATGACTGGCGTTTTTTTATAACAATGAAATCAATTCATATCGCTATTAATTACCGTCGGTTATTTATTCTCGACGGTTAATTTCTTATTGCCTAATACCTTGGTCACTATTAGGTTCTATCTACAGGAAAAACGTCATGAATGTAAAGTCTATTGGCGCGACACTGCTTATTTCAGGCACTATGCTGGGTGCTGGAATGCTTGCTTTACCCTTAATTTCTGCAGGGTTAGGTATCTATAACACCATTCTTTTATTAACCGTTTTATGGGTAGTAATGACCTATACCGGATTAATGTTATTAGAAATTTGTCTCAATTACCCTGAAGGTACTGGTCTTGAAGCTATTGCTTATGACTTATTTGGAAAACCAGGAAAATGGGTAATTAATATATCGCTATTACTTTTACTTTATGCCTTATCTTGTGCTTATATCGCGGGTGCATCTTCTATATATAAAAGTGATTTCACCGATTATTTTCATATATCGTTATCCTCTCACACGATAGCAATCATATTCACTCTAATTATTGCAACGATTGTATTTATTAGTACTAAAGCGGTTGATATTGCTAACCGCGTATTATTTACCAGCAACATTGTTATTTTCTTTATTCTGGTTATTACCATAATTCCATACCTTCATGGTCATTTTTTAGTCAACAACCATGATTCAGCTAAATATGCCTTTGCTGCCATTCCTGTCTTTATAACCGCATTTGGTTTTCATGGCAGTGTACCTAGCATGGTGAAATACATTGGCCGAGATAAACCAAAAACATTACGCAATATTTTTATTGCTGGCGGCTTAATCCCTTTAATTGTTTATATTATTTGGGAAATTAGTATGCTGGGTTCATTACCTCGATTTGGTAACCATAGTTTTCAATATGTTGCACAACACGGCTCAAGTGTTGGAGTTATGCTTCAACAAATGCAGATATATATTCAAAATAACAACATTATTTACCTAATTGGTGCTTTCTCATCCATTGCCATGTTTACTTCCTATCTATGTGTTTCATTAGGGTTATTTGATTCATTGGCAAGTACCTTTAAACGTGGTAATAATACAGTAGACAGATTAATGACTGCTGTACTGTGCTACTTGCCACCTTTAGTTTTCACACTTGTGTATCCTGATGGCTTTGTTCCTGCTTTAGGTGCCGCAGCAATTTTCTTAACAATCCTAGCAATTCTGTTTCCTGTGCTTGCCCTTAGAAAACTTCGTGGTAAACAACATCAAATTGAATATAATGTAGCGACAAATAATATGGCGTTATTTGTTGTAGGATTTATTGGTCTACAAGTCATAATAAACCAGATACTGACATTGAATAATGCCGTACCTATTTTTAATTAAACGTAAATAAAATGATTATTGGAGAACACATGAATCATTTGAATTTAATTCAAGAGCTGAAAGATCGCGGTCTGATCGCTCAAATTACGGATGAAGAAGCTTTAAGCGAACGTTTAGCGAAAGGTCCGATTACATTATATTGCGGCTTTGATCCAACGGCAGATAGTTTGCACCTAGGTCATCTGGTACCTCTACTTTGCCTTAAGCGCTTCCAAGAAGCGGGTCATAATCCAGTAGCCTTGGTTGGCGGCGCTACCGGTATGATTGGTGATCCAAGCTTCAAAGCGACTGAGCGTTCACTTAACACTTTAGATATTGTTGCTGATTGGGTAACTAAAATCCAACGTCAAGTTTCTCCTTTCTTAGATTTTGACAACGCAACTAACCCTGCTCGCATGGTAAATAACCATGACTGGTTCGGTAATATGGATGTCCTAACATTCTTACGTGATATTGGTAAGCACTTCTCTGTGAACCAAATGATCAGCAAAGAGTCTGTTAAGCAACGTATTAACCGTGACGAAGTAGGTATCTCTTTTACTGAGTTCGCTTACAGCTTGCTACAATCTTATGACTTCGCAAGCATGAACAAAGACATGGGTATGGAACTTCAAATTGGTGGTTCTGACCAATGGGGTAACATCACAGCGGGTATCGACCTAACTCGCCGTATGAACCAACAGCAAGTATTCGGTATGACTGTACCGCTAATTACTAAGTCTGATGGTACTAAGTTTGGTAAAACTGAAGGCGGCGCTGTTTGGTTAGACCCAAGCAAAACGAGCCCATACAAGTTCTACCAATTCTGGATGAATACAGCAGATGCTGACGTATACCGTTTCCTACGTTTCTTTACTTTCATGTCTGAAGCTGAAATTCAGCAGATCGAAGAAGATGATCGTAACAGCGGTAAAGCGCCTCAAGCACAACGTATTCTTGCAGAAAAAGCCACAGCACTAGTACACGGTGAAGAACAATTAGCAGCAGCACAGAACATTACTCGCTGCCTATTTGAAAACGACCTTGAGCACTTATCTGAGTCTGATTTTGCGCAACTAGCACAAGATGGTATGCCAACAGCACAAGCCTCTGGTGAAGATGATCTTCAACAAGTACTTGTTAATGCTGAGCTTGCAACATCTCGTAGCCAAGCGAAAACACACATTTCGTCAAATGCAATCATGGTTAATGGCGAAAAAGTAAGTGATGCTTACTACGCTTTCCAAGATGCTGACAAACTGTTTGGTCGTTACACGCTTATCCGCCGTGGTAAGAAAAACTACAGCCTTATCGTTTGGGGTTAATCCTTAACTGATAATCGTTATCTAGCTTATAGATAGCAATAAAAACCACCGTTACTAATAATAACGGTGGTTTTTTTATTGCTAATAACAAGCGCATACATCATTCTTTATCTAATCACCTCTCGCACCTCGCACCTCGCACCTCGCACCTCGCACCTCGCACCTCGCACCTCGCACCTCGCACCTAAATCCTTCCTCTTAAAACAAGATGCCGCTAACACAATTTGACATTTTTATTAATAAATCCTCACTTAACTTGATTTAACCCCAAGTCTCACTCACCTATTTGCGTTTACAGTCATGATATCCAATGACAACTTGAAGCTAAAATCATGTCTACTATTAATCAGCAACGCCTTATTAACCATTTCATTGAACTGATCAAAATCAACAGCGAATCACGCAATGAAAAAGCCATTGCCGAAACACTGGCTGAACAATTAGGTGAGTTAGGTTTCAGTGTTCATCGCCTACCGGTACCTGAAGCAGTATCTAACGGTTTTAATATCTATGCGCGCTTAGACGGTAACATCAATGACACTATCGCGATTAGTTGTCACATGGACACCGTTAACCCAGGTAATGATATTGAGCCGATTATTGAAGATGGTGTGATTCGTTCAAAAGGCGACACCATTCTCGGTGGTGATGATAAATCAGGTATTGCGGCTATTATGGAAGCAGTGCGTTGTATTCAAGCGGATAATCGCGAGCATAAAACGATTGAGCTTGCTTTCACTGTGCATGAAGAAGGTGGCTTACAAGGCTCTAAACTGTTTGATATGAGCTACATTACAGCCGATAAGGCGATTGTGTTAGATTCAGGCGGTGCCATTGGTGCAATCGTTACCACAGCGCCCGGTCAGCAAAGTTTGAAAATCACCATAACAGGTAAGCCGGCTCATGCTGGCTTAGCACCAGAAGAAGGCATTAATGCGCTAACCGTCGCGGCTGATGCGATCACTAATATGCGTTTATCTCGTATTGATGAAGAAACTACCGCGAACATTGGGGTTGTTCAAGGCGGACAAGTTACCAATATTGTAATGCCTTCACTTTATCTTGCCGCAGAAGCACGTTCTTTAAATGACACTAAACTTGAACGCCAAACTGCACATATGATTGAGACATTTGAACAAGCCGCAGCTAAACATGGTGCTCAAATCAATATCGAATCAAGCCGTTCTTACAATGCTTATCATATTGAAGATAATGACCCACATGTACAAAGTATCATGGCTGCGTTTAGTGCTAATGGATTAACACCATTTACCAAATCAACCGGTGGTGGCAGCGATGCTAACGTCTTTAATGGTAATGGTTTAAAAACAGTCAATCTATCCACAGGAATGAGTAAAGTTCATACCACTGAAGAATTTATTACTGTCGATGATATGACAAAAATCACTGAATTCATGTATACCTATTTATGTAGTACTAACTAGCAAAACAAACAAAAATAACAATATAAAACGAAACACTTACAATGCCTTGCTTGTTATTACTCATTGTAAAAATAAGTAAGGCGTTATATTGAAAAACATACCGACTTAACTCAATAACCAACGAATATTATTAACAAGCCTTTTTCTATTTTGCTTAAATATGCCACTACCAGAAGATATTTAAATGGCATATAATATACTTGTTAATAATGACGTAGTTATTAAAAAAAAGAGACTATGAGTAATTCCTATATCCAATCATAATCTCTTACTTTCAAATATAGAGTGCAGCCCCCCTAAAATAGAAGATTTAACAATGGAAATGCAACATCTAACACCAAAAGAAAAAGATCAATTTATTAAAACATTAGCTGAATGTTACCGACGCCTAAAAGCAGCCAAAATCGAAGCAAAGGAACTCACAAAAGAAGGGTTCCAACTCATGTTTCGATCTGTCTACAAAGATATTAACAACATAACTTAAATGTAATTACTGTTTGTATGTTTAAGCTTAGAGGCGTACACGTATACGCCTTAATAAATATGTCTATTCACCACGGAAATAGCGTTGAGTAACAAAAGGCATTTTCGTGACAGTCATCGGTAATCGCTTACCACGTACCTCTGCAAATAAAACCGTATCAAGCTGGCTGCAACTCGTTGTAACATATGCCATTGCAACTGGCATCGCTATTGAAGGTCCAAAAGTACCACTGGTCACAATCCCAACTTGATGATTATCAGCATCAAATAATGGACTACCTTCTCGCACTGGCGCTTTAGTTTGCCCCATTAAACCGACTCGCTTACGATCAACCGCTTTAGTTTCCATCTGAGTTAAAATAACATCAGCCCCAATAAAACCACCAGCGCGATCTCCCCCAGTACGACGTACTTTACTGATCCCCCACAATAAACTCGCTTCTACTGGCGTGGTGCTCTTATCAAGATCATGACCATATAGGCACAATCCACATTCTAAACGCAAAGAATCACGTGCGCCCAGTCCTATCCATTCGACGTTACCATCTTCAAGTAATGCTGTTGCTAGCGCGACTGCATGTGAATTAGGTACTGAAATTTCAAAGCCATCTTCACCCGTATACCCCGAACGACTGACATAACATTCTTGACCTAACAATTCGAGGCGAGCAGCATCCATAAATACCATCTCACGCACTTGAGGATTTAATTTAGCCAGCACTTCAGCCGCTTTTGGCCCTTGTAATGCTAATAATGCGCGATCTTCTATCACTTCAAGCTCAACATCTGCTAACAAATACGCCTGCAAATGGGCAATATCTTCTGTTTTACATGCTGCATTGACCACAATAAACAGATGATCTCCAAAATTTGTCACCATCAAATCATCTTCAATACCACCCACTTCATTGGTAAAAAAAGCATAACGCTGCTTACCAATAGGTAAATCGATAATATCAACAGGGACTAACATTTCGAGCATTTTCGCGGCATTTTCACCGCGTAATCTCAACTGTCCCATATGCGACACATCAAATAACCCAGCGGCATCACGGCAATGAAGATGCTCTTTTTTTACACCCAACGCATACTGTACAGGCATATCATAACCCGCAAACGGCACCATCTTAGCGCCCATGTTGACATGCAGATCATATAACGGGGTATGAAATAAAGGTTGAGACATGATGATTTACTCCCAATAGCAACAGACATTATCCAATGATTGCCTCACCCTATCAAAAGTGCCATCGGAACGGAAAAGCCAATGATTGATATCTTGATCAGATCCGCAATATTGTTAAATAGCTATGACAACAAGCAAACGCTTACGTAGAATTTAAACCAACAAATTAACATCCATAGTTTAAAAACAAACAACAACACTATTAATCAACATTATTACTCACATAATTTTCCACGTAAGGAGTATAGACATGGAAACGACACTAAAATTTACAGCTAGCCATGAATGGGTACGTGACAACGGTGACGGCACCATCACAATGGGCATTTCAGATCATGCTCAGAAATTATTAGGTGATGTCGTTTTTGTTGATCTTCCTGATATTGGAGATGCTGCTGATGCAGGAACAACTTTTTCATTAGTTGAATCAGTGAAAGCCGCCTCTGACATTTATGCCCCTGTGAGTGGTCAAATCATTGAAACTAATAGCTCACTTGATGATAGCCCTGAACTGATAAATGAAGACCCTTATGATAGTGGCTGGATTGCTAAAATAAAATTAGACGATATGTCACAACTTACTGAATTAATAGACAGTGATACTTACCTTGCTTCCATCGCTGAAGAATAATGCCACCGCCAAGGAAAGAATGATGACTTCTACTACACTGCTCAGCGATCTCAGTGATGATACTCATTTTGCTCAGCGCCATAATGGTCCGAACTTATCGCAACAACAACAGATGTTAGCGACAATTGGCGCATCGAGTATTGAACAACTCATCCAACAAACCCTTCCAGCGGCTATTGCTTTGCCAGAGCCTATGGCGTTACCGCTAGCACAAAGTGAAGCGAATATGCTCGCATCGCTCAAGCAAATAGCTGCCAAAAACATTATCAATAAAAGCTATATTGGGCAGGGATACTATAATACCCACACCCCGAATGTAATTTTACGGAATATTTTAGAAAATCCGGGATGGTATACCGCCTATACCCCTTATCAGCCTGAAATATCACAAGGTCGTTTAGAATCATTGCTTAATTTTCAGCAATTGATCATGGATATGACAGGCATGGATCTGGCTAATGCTTCGTTACTCGATGAAGCAACCGCTGCCGCAGAAGCGATGACATTGTGCCTTCGTGCAGGAAAAAGCAAAAGCTCACAGTTCTTTATTGCCACCAATGTCCATCCGCAAACCATTGATGTTGTTAAAACCCGCGCCCAATTTATTGGTATTGATATCGTCATGGGAGAGCCTACTGAGCTTCATCAACATGAGGTGTTTGGCGCATTATTACAATATCCAGCAACCAATGGTCAGGTTAATGATTTAACTGATATTATCGCCACCGCACACAACAACAAGATTTTAGTCACCGTAGCCAGTGATCTATTAGCACTCACCTTGCTCACTCCACCTAGTGAAATGGGCGCTGATGTCGTCATTGGCAGTGCGCAACGTTTTGGCGTACCAATGGGCTTTGGTGGTCCTCATGCTGGCTTTATGGCAACCAAAGATCAATATAAACGTACCATGCCTGGGCGCGTGATTGGCGTATCTAAAGATACTAAAGGCAATCGTGCCTTACGTATGGCAATGCAAACCCGTGAACAACATATTCGTCGTGAAAAAGCGACCTCTAATATTTGTACCGCCCAAGCTTTACTTGCCAATATGGCGGCTTTTTATGCGTTATATCATGGTCCCGATGGGCTTAAAAAAATAGGACGACGGATACATCACCTTACCGCGATATTAGCCGCAGGTTTACGTGATAATGGCTTTATCATTGAAAATAGTACCTTCTTTGATACGCTGACATTGATCACCGCTGAACATACTGACAGCTTGTACCAACAAGCATTAGATGCTGGGATTAACCTACGCAAATATGAGCACAAGCTCGGTATCAGTATTGATGAAACCACGTCAGCGCATGACATTGAACTATTGTTAACCTTATTAACCGGCAAAGCCTTGTCGATTGAACATTACAGCAACGCAATTGCCAATGATGAATTTGCTGCTATTCCAATTACTTGTCAGCGACAGAGTGATTACCTTACGCATCCCGTTTTTAATCGCTACCATAGCGAAACCAACATGATGCGTTACATGAAACAACTCGAAAATAAAGACTATTCACTCACCCATGGCATGATCCCCCTCGGTAGCTGCACCATGAAACTCAATGCTGCCGCTGAAATGATCCCTGTCACTTGGCCTGAGTTTGGTCAACTCCATCCGTTTGCCCCTAATTCTCAAACATTAGGCTATCAAGAGTTAGCTCAAAAGCTATCCGCCATGTTATGTACCATCACGGGTTACGATGCCGTCTCACTGCAACCTAACTCTGGTGCACAGGGTGAATATGCTGGCCTAATTGCTATTCAGCGCTACCATCAAGCTAATGGCGATAACCACCGTAATGTGTGCTTAATTCCAAGCTCAGCCCACGGTACTAACCCTGCTTCTGCGGCAATGGTGTCGATGAAAGTGGTTGTGGTAGGGTGTGATGAACAAGGCAATATTGATCTTAATGATTTACAACTGAAAATTGATCTGCACCGCGACAATTTATCTTGCATTATGATCACCTACCCTTCAACCCACGGTGTTTATGAAGAAGGTGTTCAGCAAGTCTGTGAGCGTGTCCATGCTGCTGGCGGTCAAGTGTATCTTGATGGCGCAAACATGAACGCACAAGTCGGATTAACCAGCCCTGGTTTTATCGGTTCAGATGTATCACATTTAAACCTCCATAAAACCTTCTGTATTCCTCATGGCGGTGGCGGCCCTGGTGTCGGTCCTATTGGTGTAAAATCGCACTTGAGTCCTTTCTTACCCGGTCACATTGATAGCCAACAACCACAAAGCAATCAATTCGCGGTATCAGCAGCAGCATTAGGTTCTGCATCTATCTTGCCTATTTCATACGCTTATATTTCGATGATGGGTGAAGCCGGACTGAAAAAAGCCACCGAGTTAGCGATTTTAAATGCCAACTATGTGATGGAGCGTTTACGGCCTCATTACCCGATTTTATATCGAGGAACGCAAGGTCGCGTCGCCCATGAATGCATTATTGATATTCGCCCAATTAAAGCTGCATCAGGCATATCAGAAGAAGATATTGCAAAACGCTTAATGGACTACGGCTTTCATGCGCCAACCATGTCTTTCCCTGTTGCGGGTACGTTAATGATTGAGCCAACAGAATCTGAAGATCTCACCGAACTTGATCGTTTCTGTGACGCAATGATAGCGATCCGTGAAGAGATTAATCAAGTACAGACGGGTATCTGGTCTTTGGAAGATAATCCATTAGTCAACGCACCACATACTCAAGCAGATCTACGATCTACTGAGTGGCTGCATTGTTATAGCCGTGATATTGCTTGCTTCCCATCAATACACACTAAAAACGCTAAATATTGGCCAAGTGTTAATCGGGTTGATAATGTTTTTGGAGATCGAAATTTAATTTGTTCTTGCCCGCCGATGAATAGTTATATTGATGAGTAATATTCTTCTCAATCACTAATTTATTCACATAATCAATAAGCGAATCTAAAGGTTCGCTTTTTCTCTTTTTAACCTTTTCTATCTTTTTATACAATTTTCTCATATTTAAGACTTTCCCTACCCTCGAATGTATTTATATAGTGACAACATATAGTTAGCATTAAACCCGTTATTGCTCTTACATAAAGACTAATACAACAACACTGCACTAAAAAATCAACTCTATGATTTAAAAGACAAAAAAATATGGTCACCATTTAATAGAATTTATTTATCAATAGCCTACCCTCTAAATATAGTTGTTTTAAATAACTAAAAAAATCACATTTAAATCTCATCAACAACATAAATATACAAAGGAAGTATTATGAATAAATTTATTTTAGCAACACTCATTACTACCGCATTGTTCGGGTGTAACTCTAATGATGGTGAGGACGTTATTGTTGATAAAGTTGGCTTAGATATTTCGGCTTTAACTGATAAACAAAAACAAGATTACGCTCAAATTTCTACAGATATCAATGCGTTGGTTTTATTTGTTGCAGGTGTTTGTGTTGATAACCAAGAAAATATCAATCCTGACTTTACAACATTAAGCTGTAATATTGCCGATCATCTTACAAATATAGCCAAAACTGAATATTCAGATATTACGCTAACTAATGGAAAGCTTGATATTACTCGTGAAAATAACGCACAGTTTATTATCAAGACAGACGAAGATGTGAAGTTTAAAGCGCCGACAATTAGTAGCGATACTCTCAGTTACCGCTTCAGTAGCGATAATAGTATTACCGTTCAAATATCAGGTGAAAACGACCAAATACTCACCACCAGTTTCCGCGGTTTTTATACTGATGGTAGTCTCTCTGATAATGGTTCTTGGACCACTGAGTCGATCAAAGACCAATCTTTTACTTTCACTGATGATGAAAATACTCAACTTATCGCACTGACTGAAGGTCAAGCACTCTTAACTGGTAAAGATAAAAAAACCTATAGTTGGTCAACGAATACAACAGGTAAAGTTATCTTAAAATAAAAAAGACAGAGCAATAGAAAAAGTGTTAGTACCCTAACCGTACTAGCACCTTTGCTTTATTTATGCGACACCATTAATTAAAAAACCTACTAAGGATAAATAAATCACTATACAAATCACTATCTTTGAACGAATATAAATCAACATGCATATCGTGATGAAAAGGACTTCTCGATGTATTCATTCTTAAACTCAAAACGTTCCCTCAAAGAGCGATTAGATCTCTTTGTTACTTCAGCACAAAAAATATACCCTGATATTATTGGCATCGCTGTAACACGCATGGATGAACACGATAATCTATACTCTGTTTACCGAAGTGCCGACTATGGTGATAATTTCCCAACCTTTATTTCATCGATCAGTAAATCACCTCGACTGAGTAAAATGCGCACCTCATTAGAACCAAGTATTATTGATAATATGCTTTCTCATCAATCTTCGGTTAAAAGTATTCATTTTCGTTTATTACAGAGTAACTGTATTTCAAGCATGGCATGCCCAATTTATACCAATGATACTTTTATTGGGGTGTTATTTATCAATGCTAAAGTAAAAGATTTCTTTAGTGAAAAAATCAATTATTTCACTACCTTTTCAATTCTTATTACACTTCTGATTAGTGATGATTTTAATAATAAAAAAGCCTTCCATTCTATTGTCAAAACAGTCTTATTATTAAGTCATCATAAAGATCCAGAAACTCAAAATCATTTAAAAAGAGTCGCTGAATATAGTCGTTTAATTGGGCTCTACTTAGCACGAAAGAGAAAATGTGACGGTGATTTTGTTGATTCTGTTTATCATTTCTCTGATATGCATGACATAGGTAAATCATTAATTCCAGAAGATATTTTATATTCAACTGAAATATATACCGATGAAGAAAGAGCAGTGATGAATCAACATCCAGATTTAGGCTGTCAATTGTTATCAAATATATTAACCACTTTTAAATATGATAATAATAAAGAGCTTAGTATTATTCTTAACATTATTCGTCATCACCATGAACGATACGATGGTAAGGGTTACCCTGATAAATTAAAAGGCACCGAGATTCCATTAGAAGCCCGTATTGTCACCGTTGCGGATGTTATTGATGCGCTATTAAGTCATCGTCCATATAAAAATCCATGGTCAATTGAAGATGTCGAATTGTATTTAATAAATGGCTCAGGGACGCTATTCGATCCTCTGTGTATTGATGCCATTTTACACTCACTCGATAAAGTTACACTGATTCAAAGCCGTTATCCTGATGTTATTGAAGAAGAGCTACAAGCGTAGCTCTTATATCAATACGTCGAGCATAACTAACAAATAGTACCGCCAGTTAATTGGATATCTTGTTCATTATCAATCACCGCTTGAGCGGCTACTTTTAGCCCTTTCGCGATCATCTCTAATGACATACTCGGTTGATCAGCGGATATTGCTTGCTCAGGTAATAATGGAATATGAATAAAACCATGACCAATAGCCGTATCACGTAAGTAATGCTGCACACCATAAAACAGATGGTTACAAACAAATGTACCCGCCGTATTTGAAACCTGACACGGGATCCCAGCTTGTTGTAATGCTTGTGCTATTGCTTTAATAGGCAACGTTGAAAAATAGCCATCAGGACCATCAATAACAATGGGTTGATCTATCGGCTGATTGCCCTCGTTATCTGCAATTCGAAAATCATCTATATTAATCGCAACACGCTCAGGTGTTATCCCTGCTCGTCCACCAGCCTGACCCACAGTAATAACAAAATCAGGCTTATGGTGCTTAATTGCATTAATCACAGCATCTATCGCTTTAAAGCGTGTTACTGGCACTTGGCAAATAACAATTTCACCATTATTAAGTACCGCACCATCTAATAGTTTAGCGGCTTCTAATGCAGGATTAATTGCTGCACCACCAAAAGGTTCAAAGCCGGTAATTAGTATTTTTTTCATGGTTATTCGTCCTTTAAAAAGCCAACGTGTACATTAGGATAATATTGAAAGCCAGCATCACTAAGCCTGGTAAAAATTGCGTCATAATTATCTGGTTTTTGTTCTTGAGTTCTAATAGTGCAGCAGGAACAACATTGAAGTTAGCAGCCATTGGCGTCATTAATGTACCGCAATAGCCTGAGAGCATGCCTAATACACCCACGATAGCTGGGTTACCGCCTTGTTCAATGATCAATAATGGAATACCAATACCGGTCGTGATCACTGCAAACGCAGCAAAACCATTGCCCATAACTATCGTAAATAACATCATCCCCACACAATAAGCCACAACATATACTTGCAGGTTATTATCTGGCACTATCATCTTAACTAATTGTGAAACGGTATCACCGACCCCTGCTTGGCTAAATAAATAGCCCAATGCGGCTAAAAATTGTGACAATATGGCTGCCCAGCCAATGCCATCAATTAAGCGACGGCCCTCATTAATACTTTGCGCTGCGGTTCCTTTGGTGATCATTAACGCTACACCAATTGCCAATACTGAGCTAATACCAAGCCCAGTAAGCGCTCCTAAATCAGTACATTGACTAATCACAATGGTACCAATTGGAATCAACACAGCAGGAATAAACAGTTTATTTTTAAGTGTCATCGCACTCTTTGCTTTGGTGCTGTCGTCAGTACTGTTATAAGTACCGACTCCCATAAAACCACCCGTTGCAAGCAAGGTTAACGCCAGCACTAATAAACCAGTTACCCAGTGAGGCATCAATGGACCACACATGAAAGTGATACCATAAATAAGCCAAAACGCACCAGTTCCCCAGCATTTAGCACTGTTGTTATCGGCAAAACTTTGTATCGCAAAAGCAATCAGTAATAAGCCTGTGGTTTGATAAACATACTCAAGCATTATCCTGCTCCTTTAATAGCACTGATTTTGTTGCTAAATGACGCGCTAAGCGCATATCTTCCAATTTGCAACACACAGCAAAGACGGCGAAAGAAGCAATCGCTGTTGGTAGTGCCCATAAATACATTTGATCAAGTTCAACCTCAATACCGTTATCTTCCATCACACCTTTGATCAGTAACAATCCACCCGCACCAATGAACAATAGCTGACTAAAGAAATTACCAAAGTTTTCACTCACGGCAGATAAACAACGAATACGTTGACTTTGCTTATCCGTTAACTCACCGACTTGTTTTTCTGCCGCAGCTTCTGCCATTGGCGCAATTAACGGACGGATCATTGATGGGTGTCCACCTAAATGTAGCCCCATACCATTGGTTAATTTACGCAGCGCAAGGTAGGTCAGTAATACGCGACTTACTGAAGCACTTTTCATACTACCAATTAAGGTTTCAGCCCGTTGACGTAAGCCATAACGCTCTAAAATACCAATCATAGGTAATATAAGAATAAACAGTGACATGTAACGGTTTTTGGTAAATGACTCACCTAAAATAGATAGGATCTCAAATAATGAAATGTGAGCCACTAAACCTGTAACAACACCTGCGGTTAAAATCACTAGCAAGGTATTTAATTTAAATGCTAATCCTGCTGTGATAATCACCACACCAATTAATGGCCATAAATCCACCATGTACGTCTCCCCTGTTATCTGAATAATATGCAATAAACCAATGCCCATTGAGCATGCAACTATCGCTATTAATAATCTTAATATTTGACGGAGATTACGAAAATAAATGTGTAGTTTCCAGTTAAATTTGTAAGTAGCAACCAGCACGATCAATAAAAAATAGACTAATAAACAACAATTTATAAAAACACACTTATTAAAACGTTGTATTATTCTTACAGCCAATAAATATCCTTCCTTATCATGCAAAATATAATACCGCTCATGGTCACAACAAGAAGATTAAATTGATATGCGACGCATAATAATTGATATTTAATGCATACAATATCACTTTATAGCGGATTTTATTTTGCATAGTTCAATTGATCACCCCGTAACGGCGAATTCAAAAAAGTCATGGCAAGTTCCTGACACATTAATCATTATTTTTATGGTCGGTGTATTGGCGACCATTCTGACCTATCTCATTCCTGCCGGTAGTTTTTCGCAACATGCTGTGAGCTTTATTGCCGATGGCGTTGAAAAAACACGTACCGTTATCGATCCTGCATCTTTTAAGTATGCCGTTGATGCTAATGGTGAAAAAATCTATAACACTGTCGGCTTCTTTAGTGCCGGGGGTGGCATTGGCTTGATGAACTTTATGTTTGAAGGCTTAGTATCAGGCAGTAAATGGGGTTCAGCCGTCGGCGTAATTATGTTTATGCTGGTGATTGGCGGAGCATTTGGTGTCGTGATGCGTACTGGTGCCATCGATGCAGGTATTTTAGCGCTGATCCACAAAACTAAAGGCAATGACTTTTTATTCATTCCCGCTTTATTTGTCTTGTTTTCATTAGGTGGTGCTGTATTTGGTATGGGTGAGGAAGCGATTGCATTTGCGATCATTATCGCCCCTCTTATGCTGCGTCTTGGTTATGACGGTATTACTACCGTCATGGTCACTTATGTTGCGACCCAAGTCGGTTTTGCATCATCGTGGATGAACCCGTTTTCAGTTGCTATCGCTCAAGGCATTGCGGGTATTCCGGTACTTTCAGGGATGGAACTTCGTATTCCAATGTGGATCGGTTTCACCTTAATGGGTGTTATCTTCACCATGCGTTATGCGGCGAAAATCAAACGCAATCCAGAGTTATCTTATAGCTTTAAAACTGACCAATTTTTACGTGAAAAAACCGCTGATGTTAAGCCATCACAATGGAATATCGGTTATACCTTAGTAATAGCAACAGTTGCGATCACAACAGGTTGGGTTGTTTGGGGAGTCGTTGCACATGCATGGTATATCCCTGAAATTGCATCACAATTTTTCACGATGGGCTTTATCGCCGGTATCATTGGTGTCATTTTCAAACTCAACGATATGACATTCAACGACATTGCAACCTCATTTAAAGAAGGCGCTGGCGTAATGTTAGCCCCTGCGCTACTTGTCGGTTGTGCTAAGGGCGTATTATTGATTCTCGGTGATGGCTCTGCTGATGAACCTACTGTTCTTAATAGTATTTTAAACAGTGCTGGCGGCGCAATCAGTGGCATTCCAGATGTGGCAGCGGTATGGATCATGTATCTATTCCAATCGGTGTTTAATTTCTTTGTAACATCAGGATCAGGTCAAGCAGCACTAACAATGCCATTATTAGCGCCTTTAGGAGACATTGCTGGCGTTTCTCGTCAAGTAACAGTACTTGCGTTTCAGTTAGGCGATGGCTTTACCAATATCGTAGTACCAACATCAGCATCATTAATGGGCACGTTAGGGGTTTGTCGTATTGACTGGGGTGATTGGATCCGTTTTAGCTGGCGTTTTATGTTGTTATTGTTCATCACTTCAAGTGTGACGGTTGTTGGTGCTCACCTCGCTGGGTTTAATTAATCACATGACCAATACCAATACCAATACCAATACCAATACCAATACCAATACCAATACCAATACCAATACCAATATCATAACGACCCAACTCACAGGCGACATTATTAATAATATTGCGGTGATCTCAGCATTAAATGTGGATGATCTCGCCATTGGGCAGCATCAATTTTGGTTCAACGTTGCCAGCAATGCACTCAATCAAGACCAACATTTACCCGTGTGGGTATTTAAAGGCGAGCAAACAGGTAAAAAAGTGATGATCACCGCTGGCATTCATGGTGATGAACTCAATGGTATTTTAACCGCACAACAACTGGCTCGTCAGCTACAAAACACTGAGATCTGTGGCTGTGTAATCATTGTTCCTGCGATTAATTTATCAGGTATTATTCATCACCATCGTGATTTTCATGGCGCGGATCAAGATTTATCAACCGTCAATCTTAATCGCTATTTCCCTGGTAACAATCAAGGAAATGCGGCTGAACGTTACCTTGCTAAACTATGGCATCATCTACTGCTACCCAATGCTGATATTGCAATAGATTTGCATACTCAAACCACGGGAACCTGCTACCCATTGTATGTATTTGCCGATTTTCGCGTTGAGTCTGCACTAACGATGGCAAGATTAATGGCACCCGATGCGATCTTAAATGATCCTGGTGATCAAGGGGTATTAGAGACAGTATGGAATCAACATGGGGTTAGTGCGATCACAGTTGAAGTTGGCAGTGGTAAAATCACCCAGCCTGAACTCATTACTCGCGCAGTGGCGGGTGTGATGCAAATTATTACCCATCAACAGCCATTAGCAGCGATGACAATTGAACCTTGTGCGATAGAAGCCAGCAATATCACCTCTATTCGTGCAGATATCGGTGGGCTAACACTCGCAAATGTTGAGATGTTAACGTCAGTGAAAAAAGATGATGTAATTGCCACTCAATATGATCTATTTGGTAATATCATTAAACACTACACCGCGCCCTGTGATGGCACCGTATTAAGCCATAATACTGATGCTTTACGTGACGCTGGTGCATTAATTGTACGTCTTATTCATGATTAATATCTAACCTTTCTTATCACCACAATACCCATGCTAGGCTAGTGATTAGCATGGGTTATTGCTAATCTAACATCTATTGCCATTAAACATTCATCACCCACCTAAGCACCCTTTTTACTACCAAGTTCATATAAATAAATACCACTAGCCGTTAATTTGTCATAATTATCAGGGATCATTTACCAACTATGATGCAATTTATGCTTTACTTGAGTAATAATAATTACTTAAAAGCATAATAAAGGAATTTTATGGTGACGTATCTCAAATCAATCAAATATCTATTTGTCGTGTTACTGCTAACACAACTAACAGGCTGCGGTATTAACACAATTCCCACTCTTGATGAACAAGCCAATGCTGATTGGGCTCAAGTACAAAATAACTATCAACGTCGAGCGGACTTAATTCCCAATTTAGTCGCAACGGTTAAAGGCTATGCGGCTCACGAAAAAGACACGTTAACTGCGGTGACAGAAGCACGATCTAAAGTATCCTCAATGCAAGTCACGCCAGAAACACTCAATAACCCACAAGCCTTTAAGAAATTTGAAGCGGCTCAAGGCCAATTAAGCAGCGCGTTATCTCGATTAATGGTTGTGTCTGAACGCTACCCTGATCTAAAAGCTAACCAACAATTTATTGCACTTCAAGCACAGTTAGAAGGTACAGAGAATCGTATCGCTGTTGCACGTCGCGATTACATTAATGCAGTGAGAGCCTTTAATACTGAAATTCGCACTTTCCCAGGTCGTTTATGGCACTGGGCAATGTACAGTGATCTAACAATCAAACCTAACTTCACAGCAACGACCCCTAACGCTGATGTTGCACCTAAGGTTACGTTTTAAATGAAAAAACTCCTACTTATCTGTGGGCTTTTGTTGTTCATCAGTCAGAGTGCATTTGCTGCAATCACTTTTCCTGCATTAACAGGGAGAGTGGTTGATGACGCTCATATGCTCAATCAAACGCAAACACAACAACTCGAACAGACGCTCATCGCAGAAGAAAAATCATCATCCAATCAAGTAGTGGTAGTAACCGTCCCCTCAACTAATGGCATTCCTATTGCCGATTATGGCTATCAGTTAGGTCGTGCATGGGGAATTGGTCAGAAACAACATGACAATGGCGTATTGTTAATTATCGCTAAAAATGACAAAAAAATGCGTATTGAAGTCGGTTATGGCTTAGAAGGTGCGCTACCTGATGCGATTGCGATTAATATCATTAACCAGCAGATTAAACCGGCTTTCAAAGCGGGTCAATTTGCAACGGGGATTGATAATGGTGTCACGGCAATCATTGCTGCGATCCATGGCGAATATAAACCCGTCGTTACTGAGGATAAACCACCTTACGATTTCTATTTGTTTATTCTGTTTGTGGTTATTATTCAAATTGTCGCTTTTAGCCGTCGACGCCGTAATCGTTCAACCTATTATGGTCGTGATGGTGACGTATTCAGCAGTGGTGGCTTTGGTTCATCAAACCGCGGTGGCTCTAGTGGCTTCGGTGGTGGCAGTGGTGGCGGTAACAACAACGGTGGTTTTAGTGGTGGCGGTGGTGGCTTTGGCGGCGGCGGTGCATCAGGAGGATGGTAATGAAATTATTTACAAACGAGCAGCTACAAACGATTAGCCAAACCATCAGTGATATGGAAAAAACCACTGACGCTGAGTTAATCTCTGTGATGGCAACCAAAGCTGACGATTATTACTTTGTTCCGACATTATGGGCGGCCATTATTGCGCTGTTTGTTCCGGCACTGTTAACGATTACCCCATTATGGTTAGAGCTAACCGATATTTTATGGGTACAATTAAGCGCCTTTATTGTCCTAACATTGATCTTTCGTATTCCAGCAATTAAGTATCGGTTATTGCCTAAAGCAGTTAAACATCGTCGTGCAAGTCTTATTGCCCGCGAGCAGTTTTTAGCCAACGGTATTCATCGTACTAAACAGCATTTAGGGGTGATGATCTTTGTTTGTGAAGCGGAGCATTATGTCGAAATTCTAACGGATTACGGTATTAGTGAGTGTATCAGCGATGAAGCATGGCAACGTTTAGTACGCGATTTTACCAAAGATGTTAAAGCAGGCAGAACATTTGAAGGCTTTATTCAGTGTTTGCAGCAATCAGGTAAATTATTGACTAATGCCCTACCTTACACGGAAGAAAAAAATGAATTACCCAATTGTTTAGTCGTTATTGATTAACGTGTAAAACAATCTGTTATTCATATTAATTGTTGAAATAGCTTTTGGGTTATTTCAACAATTAATTTAACTCTATCAGTTTCTACCCCTTCACCGCTGATCTTTATCCATATTGGTAATTAATCAAAATGGTGATCTTTCAGCCATTGATCCCAATTATCAATCTTTAATCTTTTTTGAGTCCTTGCAACATTCACCACTAACATTGTGAAGGTTGGACTGAAGGTTGGACAGCCATATATTTTTTATTATGGGACAGCCAAAAGATCAAAGATAATTGGACACCCATATGTTGTAATTCGCTCACTAGAAGTAACCTTGGTGTTGCTGTTGTTACCCATAATTGTAATGTAAAGTTATAACGACCCTTTTACCTTGTTTTACATGCATACATTTCTATTTCTTTGGTTGATTTATATCAACAAAAGCCTAATTTATAGCATTGACCTGCAGATGCAGATAGAATGCCCCCTCAAAAAATCACAATAAAGCATTGAGTGGGTTATTCGCATGAGTAGAAAAATAGAATTATTGGCACCAGGCGGTGACGTAGAAGCAATTAAAGCGGCGATTGTTGCTGGTGCAAATGCCGTCTACTGTGGTTTAGATATGTTCAATGCCCGTAACCGTGCGTCCAATCTTTCATATGATGAGCTAAATGGCGTATTACGACTAGCACACGAGCACAACTGTGAAGTCTTCTTAACCCTCAATGTGGTGATATTAGAGCACGAGGTTGTTAGCTTAGTACGCTTGCTGAATAAGCTGGTTAACAGTGGTATTGATGGCATCATCGTACAAGATTTAGGTATCTTCAACATTGTTAAAAAGCATTTCCCATCATTACATATCCATGCTTCTACTCAATTAACAACCCACAACGAAGGTCAGATTTTATTCTTACATAAAATCGGCGCAACACGGGTTAACTTATCTCGTGAGCTCAACCTTGGTGAAATTAAAGCACTAACAACTGTCGCCCATGATCATGATGTATTAACTGAAGTCTTTGTCCATGGCGCACTATGTATCGCTTTCTCTGGCCAGTGTTACTCAAGCTCAGTCAGTGTCGGCAACTCAGGTAACCGTGGTCGTTGTAGCCAAGCCTGTCGTGACGAATACGAAGTGACCGCTGAAGGTCATCGCTTCCCACTTAACTTAAAAGATAATTCAGCCTACTTTGATTTACCTGAATTGGTAGACGCTGGGGTTGATTCGTTAAAAGTCGAAGGCCGTATTAAAGGCGCTCACTATGTTTACACTGTCGTTGATACATGGCGTAAACAGATCAATAACTTTATTGAATCAGGTAAATTATTAGCTGACGACAGCAACTTACATAAAGTTTTTAACCGTAGCTTCACTAACTCATTTTTACAGGGTGATCTAAACAAGAAAATGTTTACCGATAACCCTCGTGATAACAGTGTCAATTATGCAGTTGAAAAAAGTGATGCTATCTCAGTGGTTCAAATCCACGATGTAAAACAAGATCTTTATAATGATAAAAATGCACTAGGCGCGGAACTAGCCGACAAAATAAAAGACTTAAGCATCGATAAAGTCGCCTTAACGTTCGCTTTTACTGCCAAAGAAAACACGCCGTTAACGCTTAATATTATGGCGGGTAATACCTCATTTGAAGTAAAAACTGATTCGTTATTACGCGTTGCCGATGAAATTGCAATTACGCCAGAAACCATTGATAAACGCTTCCGTAGTTTTAGTAATGCGACGTTTGATCTTGCGCCAATGAACTTTGACAACTTTGATGCCAACTTAACGGTACCGTTTAAAGAAATTACAGAGCTAAAAAATCAAGCTGCGTTCTTATTAAACGGCTCACGTAATGTGATTAAACATGTTGATTTACCCGCATTACCTAAGCACGAGAAAGTATCACCGACACCTAAATTATCGTTGATGATTGCCAATGAACAAGATTTGTACCTTGCTGATGTGACAGATGCTGATATCTACTTCAAACTCCCTGAAAGCTTGAAAAAGAACTGTCTTAAACACATTACGTTATTGCAAGAAAATCCACGTTTAATTCCTTGGTTCCCTGCTGTATTGATTGGTAAAGATTACTTAGAATCCGTCAAAATTCTTGAGCAAGTAAAACCTAAGCGTATTGTGACTAATAATACCGGTATTGCTTATAAAGCGTATGAAATGGGTATCGAATGGGTGGCAGGACCGTTCTTAAATACCACCAACTCACACGCCCTTCTTACTCTGAAAGAAGAGTTAAACTGTGCGGGTGCGTTTATTTCTAACGAGATCAATCGTGGTCAAATCAGAAATATTACCCGTCCAGAAAACTTTAAGCTCTGTTACAGCATTTATCATCCAATCCTGATGATGACCAGTCGTCAATGTTTCTTCCAACAAACCGTTGGCTGTAAGAAACCGGCAATTGAAGCTGGCTGTATGCTGAAATGTGAAAAAGCAACAACCATTACTAATGTGAAAGGTATTTCGTTTGCGGTTGATAAGCAAAAAGGCGGTTACCCAAGTATTTACAATCATGAGCAGTTCCTAAACTTTGATGCAGTGAATGATTTCTCGCATTTATTTGACGAGTTCTTTATTGATTTAACCAACATCGGTGCAGGTTCTAAGCAAGAACAAGACAAAGTAGAGCTAATCAAGCACTTTGAGGCACTACTGGCTGGTAATGATGACGCTAAAGCTGAATTGGATAATTTAGTGCCTATTTCAACCAATGCCCAGTATGTTCAGGGATTATAAGCGTTAACGGTACGCTTTAGGTTCTAAACCACTAAACCACATTAGACAGCCAGCTATTTTAGGGGCTGTCTTTTTTATATGTTAGGGAATGCGGAATACAGCGGGGAATACCAGTGAACCGGAATACAGCGGAATACAGCGGAATACAGACATGGAATACAGGACAGCCAAATATTTTATTATTAAATAGAGCCTCTAAAAAACAAACCATTCCACCGGTAACAAACTCTTTTACTGTAAAAATTACACCCTATTATTTAAATTCTTCGCTAAATCTGTCACATCCCTATATTTCAGGATCAACAATGCCCACAATCCTGACGGTTATTGCAGTATGTTTATCTATAAATAAAAAGCGTATTTAATTAGGATGTAACTGGTGACTCGCCGACTTTCCTTTGCACCACTGTCCACCAATACGTTGTTTGAATGCACACATCTGTAACCATTTACCGCTCACATTAGCATAGCGTTCCATAAACTGTTCACTATGCTCAAGCCAAGCATCTGCTGTTATTCCTAATTGTTGCAAAATCTTTGGTTGGCTAGATACAATGAACCCTTTTTTATCATTTCGAATACATCGGCCTGTCCAGTCAATAAGTTCGAGATAATCAGCAAAAGCAAAGTTTATACCTGCTTTTTTAGTTTGATGCTCAGCACCAACAAAAGGTAATAATTGAAATGGGTTAACATTTGATGGCTCTTTCTTTGAACTAGAGGCTTTAACTTGATGATATTCACGAATACGTTGCTGGATCGAGGTAAAATCTGATTGCTCTAATGATGGTGTAACGCCAGCCCTAATAGGATTTAAATCAACATACATCATGCAAGATAGTAACGCTTGTTCATCCAGTAGCGCTTGAGACTTAAACCGCCCTTCCCAAAAAGCTCCTTTACATTGATCTTCTTTATTGGCTTTTCGTGCTATTTCTTCATTAAGACAACGCATAAACCAGCTAATGCTACCTAATCGTTGTTGCCATTCAGCCACTAAATTTGATAGTGCCTGTTGTTTATCCGAGTCGATTTGACCCTCTTTTAAAAAATCGACAGCAATAGGATGACCATTAAATAACTGTAACCAACGCGATATTACCTCTTCAGGGGTTAGCTTTTGTTGTTGCTCGGTATCTATTTTTAGCACCAAATGATAATGGTTACTCATCACAGCATAAGCGCACACATCAATGCAAAATACAGCGGCTAATTGTTTGATTTTATTTACTATCCAACCTCGACGATGGTGATAGTTTTTACCATTATATGGATCGTCTCCACACAAATACGCGCGACGTACACAGCGGTTAATCACATGATAAAAAGGCGTTATTTGAGGCTCTATTAATTTTCGTCTTGAGGTTGTCATTCACTTCACCATAAGCAACTTGAAGCTTAAGTGTAGTGACTAATGGTTGATGTGCAAAGTTATGGCTGTCCTATTTATTCTATTTATTACCTTAATAACCCACTATCACTTCATAGTAAAAGTTATGGATATCCTATGTGTTTTTTCGCGGTGAAACATTCAAATTATCGACAAAAAAATTCAATAAAGAATTTGCAAAACCTATTGGTGACGACTTTATGCGTATATTAACCTTTTGTCATACGCTTAAGGTATTAAATTTAAATAAGTATTCGCCATGGTGATAATAAGTAGAGGTATTGTAATCTTTATGTTACCGTTAATTACATTACAAAAATGGGGAGTAAAAATAACAATGAAGGATTTAGTAGTATTAATTAGCGGTTTATTAATTTCTAGCGCAGCAATGGCGGCAACGGGTGAGATTAATCCAGCAACAGCTACGACAGCTGGTAACGCAACAGTGATTAATAATAACAGTGAGTCTATAAAAAGTCTTAACGTAATGCGAGGCGAAGACCACGCAAGTATTCAAAAAGACATGAAAGACATTAATACCAATGCTAAAGCATCAGCGGCTAACAAAGCTAGTTCAGATACTAACGCGGCAGGTGTAGCAGATAATCATGCGGGTCTAGTAGTAGCAAAAGCCGCTATTGATACCAACACAGGCAACATCGCAACTAACACAGGCAATATCGCAACTAACACCAAAGATATCAAATCTAATACTGACGCCATTAGCAATCTTGCGAATAGCACTAATCAGCGTTTCAGCAAAGTGAATAACCGCATTGATGCAACACAAGCAATGACTCAGGCTGTCGTCAATGCGCGTCCAATGGTAACAGGTGATAAAACTGCAATTGGTGTTGGTGCTGGTTTTGCTGGCAGTTCACAAGCTATCTCTATCGGCCTTGCTCATGGATTCGGTAATGGTTGGTCATCTTCTACAACAATTGCACAAACGACAGGTGCTACAACTGATTTCAGTGGCGGTGTTGGTGCACAATACGCATTCTAATATTTAAATTACGTTATTGATTTAATTAAAATCCACCTTATAGGTGGATTTTAATTAAGTACAAACGCACTGAATTTTAGACACAATTATGCTACAAGTGCGTAAAAACGCTCCCACGCTGGTAACGAATCATGTTCCATAATCTGCCCGCACTTAATCATCGTCCATGTTTATTGACCGGCCACAGTTGCTAAAGCTCCTACTTTTTATTTTCAACCTAATTCTTGACCATTTTTTTCTTGATTAGTCGATAATTCTGCTCAATGATATTGAAAATAGTTTTGGACAAATAGTTTTGGACAGCCAAATATTTGGTTATTAAATAGAGTTCCAAAAAACAAACCATTCTACCGGTAACAGACTCTTTTACTCTATAATTTACAGCTCATTATTTACATTCATCGTTAAATCCGTTCTATTTTCATATTTCAAGATCGACAACGCCCACAACCCTGACGGTTATTGCTGTATGTTTATCTATAAATAAAAAGCGTATTTAATTAGGATGTAACTGGTGACTTGCCGACTTTCCTTTACACCACTGCCCACCAATACGTTGTTTGAATGCACACATCTGTGACCATTTACCGCTCACATTAGCATAGCGTTCCATAAACTGTTCACTATGCTCAAGCCAAGCATCTGCTGTTATTCCTAATTGTTGCAAAATCTTTGGTTGGCTAGATGCAATAAACCCTTTTTTATCATTGCGAATACACCGGCCTGTCCAGTCAATAAGTTCGAGATAATCAGCAAAAGCAAAGTTTATACCTGCTTTTTTAGTTTGATGCTCAGCACCAGCACCAACAAAAGGTAATAATTGAAATTGGTTAACACTTGATGGCTCTTTCTTTGAACTAGAGGCTTTAACTTGCTGATATTCACGAATACGCTGCTGAATTGAAGTAAAATCAGACTGTTCGAGTGATGGTGTAACGCCAGCCCTATGGTTGATGTGCAAAATTATGGCTGTCCTATTCTCCTCTATTCTCCTCTCCCGCATTACTTTCTTTTAATTGTTTCACAACTTTTATACCATAGAGATTGCACGAAAAAATCTTCATGATTTAATTGTGATCCTCCTGGATTTGAATATTGAGCATAACCATTTTTTGTGATTATTTTAATTTTACTTCCCCAATCGTTGCATAAATAAATAATGGCCTCTTGGGTTTTTTGAACACTACAAGCTGCTGACATTGATGATGTGTCACTTGGATCAAATTTGAATGTCATTTTTACCCAATTAGTATCAAGATTATGTTGTTCATAGATACACGTTGCGCTTTTCGGTATAAAATTTGGAACCCAGCCTCTTTTAATTAAGCCTGATTTTTCTAACGAAACATAATTCTTAAAATATGACTTTGGTTGTTCTAAAGAATAAATATACTCATAAGAGGCGATGGTCGCTATAATAATAAAGAGTATCGATATTATTAAAGTCTTCATTAGCATATAACCTCGCTATAACATGTACTGCACTTAATGTTCTAAACTAATTTACACTTTAAGCTATAAATTCAGAAATAAACAGCCACATCGATATGCCCCCAAGGATTAATATGTTCTTTTGACGAATATAAAAAGCCACAGCATTAACAACACTGTAGCTTTTCATAACTTGGAATTATTGCAAGTACGCTGGAATACCGTTATTTTCAAACTTGGCAAGGATCTTGGTAATAAAATCACCGCCCTCGTTATCAAAATCTTTCATACCAAACGGTAATGCTTCATTTTTAGGTAACCACTGTGCCAGCTTGGTTTTAATTGCTTGATATTGGTTATCAGTGGCTAAGTTATGGTGTTCGTCAGCATCAACGCTGCGATCATAAAGCTCTTCGCCCCCATCACGGTAACGAATATAGGTGTAACGCTGATCACGAATCGCATGGCATTGATAACCATAGGTAGTGACGACGGGAATTTTACGATCAAAGTTTGGATTTCGAAGTAACGGCACCAGTGAAATACCTTCATTAGTGACGACTTTAGGTAAACCACACATCTCAACCAGAGTTGGATAAACATCAAGTAAACTTACCGCTTGACGACATATTTGACCTTGCTTCTGCCCTGCTTCGCTGATTAATAATGGCACTCGCGTTGATTCACCCCATAAGGTTTGCTTGCGATAATTCATGTGCTCACCAAAGTTCTGGCCGTGATCGCCCCAAAAGATGACGGTGGTATTATTTGCATGCGGGCTGGCTTCTAGAGTATCAAGCAACTTACCCACTTGTGCATCAACAAAAGCAATACAGGCGAGATAAGCTTGAACTAACTCTTTACGCATATCGATTTTTTCAACCGCAGCCGCATCACCATTCGGAATGATCCCCAATGCTAACGCTTTACCGTATAAAGGAATATCAGCCATTTCTTTGCTTATTGTCTCTGGCATAATCACATCATCAAGTGGGAATAAATCAAAATACTCTTTCGGGGCAGTGTAAGGCACATGCGGGCGAATAAAGCCACACGCCATAAAAAACGGCTTAGCATAGGTTTTCTTTAACCGTTCAACAGTCCAATCTGCGAAATATTCATCAGGCATAACACCACCATTAGGAATATCACGCCGTTCTAATGCCCCACTGCACAAAGACATTCCCGGTGTACCTGGGCCATAGTGTTCAGATTGAATAATTTGCCCACCGCCGACAGGGAATGGATAATATTTATGATCATCTTTACCATATGAACCATAGCCGTACCCATTAGCAAAAATATGCGCATCACGAGGACCAATAACATATAACGGCACTTCTTCATGCCACTGTTCTGCATGACGAAAATCCGCCGTTCCATGATGGGATATTTTCCCTGATGCCATGGTGTAATAACCGTTACTTTTAAAGTGTTGTGGTAAGACGGGAGAACTGCCTAAAACAGATTCAGCAACAGGTGAAAACGGTTTGATACCTAACTCTTTATTAGTGTATAACCCCGTTGTGGTCGGACTCATCCCTGTTAATAAAGCGGTACGCGAAGGTCCACACACAGGCACTTGGCAATGAGCATTAGTAAACGCCGTTGAACGATGAAACAAACGATCAATATTGGGTGTTTTTGCCTGTGGATGTGCGCCTAAAGCACCGATCCAATCATTAAGATCATCAATGGCAATAAACAACACATTATTCTTTTTAGGTGCTGTAGGTTGCCCCATAACTCCCATACTGGTTAATGCAGCAGCAGATACTGACGCTGAAGCGGCATAATGGATAAATGAACGTCTAGTTACTTTCATATTATTTCTTTTAGGTTTAAATCAAAAGTAACTGAAAGTATCTATGGTCTTAAAAAACAAACAATCATAAAATTCCAGAATCAACCTACCATCACAGATTTGATTGTAATCATTTTTAGTAATAGCATTTTATTATCACCATTCTATTTTTAACCTCTTAATTTATAAAATTATAATCATTATTAAAAATCTGTTGGATCTTATTTTGATAACGTTGCACTAACTCGATAATGTCATTAAATTGCAGTTCATCATTAACGGTATAGTTTACAGTCACGGCCTCTAATGGCATTGAGATTGACGCATAATGCTGAGTGTTATAAGTCACCACGGTAGATAAATGAAGAGTAATATTAGTATTAAAATATGCGGTCGCTAACTGCATTTTTTCACCATCAGGAAGAGACTGATTACCTTCTTTGACTTCATTTTGAAGTTTCACTGTTACCTGCTTAACAACCGCTGTGATCGGTGCGGTAACCGTTAATAATGTTTCGTCATCACCTGTAATCACGACAGTGAACAATAAATGTTGAGAATATACTCGCCCTAAATGTAATCTCTTACCATCAATATTTATCATATGTTGTGGATAAAAGGTGGTATATAAATCTCGACCACCAGCAACACCCAATAAAATAACTATTCCTATAGCAATAACAGTTCTTTTTTTCATTTAATGATAATTAACTAGATCATGGTTTCCTTTGATCATAAATAATCACCCCATAACTTTTGCGATAAAGATCACACTTAATTAGCTGTTTGTATTCATTCTTGTATGTTAAGAATAGAAATAGAAATCTCTTTTATAAATCATATAAAAACCAATCATTTAAGTTAGATAAATCAATAATGCAAACATCAATTACGGTTCTACTCTCTGCTATCAATAATCATCATTAGGTCGCGTTACCATTAACCCTTCTATTTTGTAAAACTAAGGATTGAAAAAGCCATCAATAGCCCCAAGATTATTATCATCAAAGCAAATAATATTGCTGTATCTATTGGTTTACTGAGTGGTTTTATCTCACCCAGTAGCCACAAAAGGACAACACTGTGAACAACACAACATCAGCGACACCTCATGATGACAACAGCACTCTGGCGGTTATCGCGCCAGTTGCCAAGAAAATACCTCATGAGATGAGCATCCATAATGATACGCGTATTGATGACTACTATTGGATGAGAGATGACAGCCGCACTGATCCTGAGATCATCGCGCATCTTAATGCTGAAAATAGTTATACTGATGCAGTGATGGCACACACTAATGCATTACAGCAGACATTATTTGATGAACTAAAAGGACGTATTGTTAAAGATGATAATACGGTTCCTGTAAAGCAAAGCAGTTATTACTATTCAAGCGAAGTCTCTGGTGATAATGAGTACCCCATTTCAGTGCGCGCCACTGATTTTGCAGGCACTGATAAACAAATATTGCTCGATCTTAACCAGCTGGCGTCTGAACATGATTACTATGATGTCTCTAGTTTAAGTATTAGTCTTAACGAAAATTTATTAGCTTATGGTGAAGACACCGTTAGCCGCCGTATTTACACCATTAAGATTAAAGATCTTACGACAGGTCAGTACCTTGCTGATGAAATCACAGGTACCAGTGGCTCTGTTGCTTGGCAAAATGATAACCAAGCGTTTTACTATATTCACAAAGATCCTCAAACCTTACTCGGTTATCAGGTTTATCGTCACCGCTTAGGCACACCCCAAGCTGACGATCAGTTGATCTTTGAAGAAAACGATCAAACTTTTTATACTTCAATCGGTAAAAGCAAAGACAACTCTCTGGTTTACATCTGGCATTCAAGCACTGAAACAAGCTCAGTTTCTTTCATTGATGCTAACGATGCCAATGCGCAAGCGATCTCATTCTTAGATCGTGAAGTGGGTTTGGAATACAGCATTTCAAAGCTTGATAACTGGTTCTATATTTTAACCAACTATAAAGCGGTTAATTTCCGCCTAATGAAAGTTGCTATTACCGATATTGGCAATAAAGATCATTGGCAAGACGTGATCCCTGCTCAAGAAGGCGCAATGCTGGAAGATTACGAGATCTTTAATGATTATCTGGTATATCAACAGCGTGAAAATGGCTTAACTCGCGTAACAGTGCGTGATCTTCATACTCAACAGCAACAGCAATTGCACTTCAATGATGACGCTTTCACGCTATACCTTTACGGTAATAAAGAGATTGATACTGACAAATTACGTCTGTATTACTCAAGCATGACCACCCCTGGCACTCACTACGATTTCAATCTTAGCGATGGTAGCAATGTAGTATTAAAGCAATCTCAAATCCTCGGTGATTTTGATGCGAATAATTACCGTTCTGAGCGCATAATGGTGCCTGCGCGAGATGGTAAATTTGTCCCTGTATCATTGGTTTACCGTAAAGATTGCTTTAAAAAAGATGGCACTAACCCGTTGTATCAATATGGCTATGGATCATACGGCGCTATCATTGATCCAAGCTTTTCATCAACCCGTTTAAGCTTGTTAGATCGCGGTTTTGTATATGCGATTGCGCACATTCGTGGTTCTGAAATGTTGGGGCGTCCATGGTATGACGATGGTAAGAAACTGACGAAGCAAAACACCTTTAATGATTTTATCGATGTAACACGTTCATTGGTCGAGCAAGGCTATGGCGCGAAAGACAAGATCTTTGCTGTTGGTGGCTCTGCGGGCGGTTTATTAATGGGCGCAATTATCAACCAAGCCCCTGAGCTTTACTGTGGCGTTGCAGCTCACGTACCGTTTGTTGATATTGTTACCACCATGCTCGATGAATCAATTCCGCTGACAACTAACGAGTATGATGAATGGGGTAATCCAAACCACAAAGAATACTACGACTATATGTTGAGCTATTCACCCTACGATAATATTACCGCTCATGACTACCCTCACCTATTAGTGACTACGGGTTTACATGACTCACAAGTGCAGTATTTCGAGCCGATGAAATGGGTTGCTAAGTTGCGTGATATTAAAACGAACAATAACCGTCTGTTGTTTAAAGTGGATATGGAAGCAGGCCATGGTGGTGCATCGGGTCGCTTTAAAGCACTCCATGAAGATGCACTTGAATACGCGTTCTTTATTGATCTATTGGCTGAACAGAAATAAATCTAGCTGAGCCGTGATAAGTTATCAACGCATAACATTATGCGTAATCATAAATATCAAGTAATAACAGCAAACAATGGCGGCTTAATCAGTCGCCATTGTTATTTTAAAAGCTAATAAACGGCTTACGACAATTCACAATCTTCAAAATGATCCACAAACTTCTGTAACCCAGCCAGATCCACAATAATAAGCTCAGAACCTTGTTTCTCGACTAACCCTTGCTGAATCAATGTCTTTAATGCGCGTCGATAAACACGACTTGATGTACCAAACCGTTCTGCTTCTTTATCTACTTTATTAAATCGTCCAAGGGTCATCGAATTACGGGCGTGTTGAAGTAAATCAAACGCAATATTATAAGTAATGGGATGTAATAAACGGTAGGTATAAATATCAAGTGAATCTTGGTAATCAAGTGCCAATGCAGAAGCAAAAAACAAACTAAATTCAGGGCGTTCTAACAGTAATTTCTCTACTTTTTTCATATCAAGAATGTCAATTTCTATCGCTTCTTCAACAACAACCGACCATTGGCATGGCGTTTTAGTAAAGAACTCCATTTCACCAAAGATATTATAGTTACAGTCCATCTCCCCTAATTGAAAACGGCGACCATTAACGGCACAGATATACATCGATACTCGTCCAACAGGCACAATCATCAACTGAGTGATCGCTTGCCCTTGTTGCATGATAGCATCGCCAATTTGATAGCGTTTACTGCCAATTTGACAGCTATATAATGCTTGACGAAAGCTTGCATAATGCTGGGTTAGGTAATCACTAAAACGGTTTGAGGGCGAAGGAGTCAATTGCATTGTACATATCACTGTTATTTCATTTCAACTCAAGATAGCGGGTTTTTATGGTACTGAATAGGGGGAATTGATAGTGTGCATTAAAATAGCCCAATTTATAAAAATCGGGCTATTAATTTGGTGATTAAATAGACTTAAACAACTTTAATAAGGGCATTCAACGCAGTATGAGCAGCTAACTGTTCCCCTTTAATCATATCTTCAGCTTCATTAACATAAGCACTAATCCCTTCACTTACATTCTGTTGATAAAGCACCACGTTATTCAAAATTGCGGCTGTTTTTAGTTGACGTAAACGACCCACAGTTAATAAGGCAGAAGTCTCCATATCAGCCCCTAATACGCCTTTTTTATGCCAATATTCACAAATATTATCTTCTTCATCGGTATAAAAACTATCGTGAGAACGTACAATGCCACTATGATAGTTAATATTCTGTTGCGATAAATCTGTTTTTAATAAGTGAACCAATTGATGATCAGCAATGGCCGGAAATTCACTTGGAATATACGCTTTAGAGCCACCTTCATCTCTCACCGCACCTTCGGCAACAATGAGTTCACCTAAACCAATATTTGATTGCAGTGCCCCTGCTGAGCCAACACGGATAATATATTCAGCGCCACAGCGTTTGAGTTCTTCTAAAGCAATAATCATTGATGGTGCGCCCATCCCCGTACTACACAATGTAACGGGATTACCCTGATAGTCGCCATTAATGATACGGTATTCACGATTTTCAGCAATTAACACACTATTTGTTAAGAAACGTTCTGCAATGCGATTAACCCTATCTGGCTCACCGCAGACTAAAATACCAGTGGCAATCTGACCGTGGCTGATTAATAAGTGTGGTTGCTGATTCATGCGATAACCTTCTTAGCTTGTGGTTTATTTCTGTTAGCAATTGCAATCCAGCAACGGGCGCCATTCGCAGCAACAAAGAGCAGAATCGCATACTGAATAGAAAGTGCATACACACCTTGTGCGGCATATAAACCGACACTGATGATGTTAATAATCACCCACACAATCCAATTTTCAACATACTTACGTGTCATCAGAATTTGAGCAACAATAGACAGTACGGTCATGGTTGCATCCCAAAATGGGAACGCGCCAGGTTGTAATGTTGGAGCCGCTAAATTAGCACCGAAAACATTTAACACATCTACCGCTAAATTAGCTAAAGCAAAAAACACAGGGTTGATATAAACCGTTAGCAACCCAATAGCAATCACACTTAACGTCACTGTCATAGCTAATTTTTGCTTACTTAACCACCGAACTTCTAAGTTATCACCCTCACTGGTTGGTCTTGTCCATGCAAACCACCCATAAACATTGGCAACAAAGAAAAACACTTGTAGTAGCAACAATCCATACAATTGAATTTGGAAGAAAATAATACAAAATAAGGTGACATTAATAAGACCAAAAAAGAAATTTATGGTTTTTTCTTTACTGGCAAACCAAATACATAGCAGACCAAAGACAGTACCAATGGCTTCAATCCATGACATTGCATAGCCGTCACCAATGGGGAAATTAACAAGGGTGTTATTGATATCAAACCAAGCAAGAAAGTTCATCCGTTAATCCTTTTGTTCTTATTAATAATTTGAAGCAATTGTAAAAGGTATATTTATCTAAGATGAGGACATTTGTCCCATTGCTCGTGAGGGGGATCAACTTTTGAATAATTAGCACATCAGTTTTTCACTCAAGTACGTAATTATTTAATAACAGTAGGATTATTGCTCAGAAAAGGCTGTTCCGCGTTAGCTAAAAGGAACTAACGCGGACAATAAGATAAGATATTATAGTGGTGAAAAAATCAAGTCCAAATAGCGACCACAGCCATTAGCGCAAATCCGATAACAACAAAGGTAAAGTTCTTTAAATCACAGCACTTATCGACCATGGTTGATTGTTTCAAGCCATGCAATGTACCGAGATACAAGAATGTCCCAGCGGCTAATGAATAAAATATCGGTTCTAATAACGGATAACTGCTGGTGTATTCTAAAACGCCGGAGCCTAACGCAACCCCAAGCGGCAACATCAAGGTAAATAGCGCAAACATTAATACCGATTGACGTAATGACAGTCGACTTTTACTTAATTGCACTGCCAGTGAAAAACTCGCTGCCCATTTATGCGCTAGAATAGCAATGAGGATCATCACCATCATAGTAATAGAGCCACTTAACCCTAATACCGTACCCGCAAGTAATGAATGAATAGATAAAATAATCATCGCTAAAACAGCAAATGCAGGGCTATTACTATCACCATGCTCATCTAAACGACGACCGAGGTGTTCAAACCACAATAAGAGTAAAAATACACAGCCCGCTAATACGAAGGCAATAGGATACTCAATACCATGATCTAAGAACGATTGTGAGGCGTCACCCAACATATGAATTAAACCGGCACCAAGAAAGACGCCAGAGGCTAAAGCTTCGGCAGCAGGTGATTCTAAAGGTCGGGTCGTTTTAAATTTTCGAATAAACGGATACAAGCCAGCAAGAACAGTAGTCACAAAAATAAGCACTACTGATAATATTTTAAATTCGTCGAGATTCATGTTGTATTCCGCATCGTTAAACAGCTGACTTTATAGCACTTACGGGATTACTCTGCGAACGATTTGAATGTAAAACATTAATTCCATATAGCAACAATATTAATTATTGATAGATTTAACTATCTTAATAATCATCATAAAAAATTAAACCCTATATAATCATAAAGTTAAAAATAATCTCATCACTATAATTCTCTACTTTATAAAAAATGGCACTATATTCTCATTTATTTCAAATAATAGACTACGCTTACTGAGTCCCGATATATCATAAATAAAGGCATTATATGGCTACTCAAAAAACAAAAGAATCAACACACGAGACAATGGAACGCCATTACTCTGATGATCCAAAACATAAACATGATAAAGATCATCAACAATACCGTGATCACGAGCCATCACACGGTCATCATATTCATGGCGGTGTCGGTGCTGCACATAAAGAAACTCACCATCATCATCATACAATTCACCACCACCACCACTATTATGGTCCTGTGACTATTATCAATGGTGAAGAAGAATAATCCCCATTACTGTAATCTAAACGTGCGAATGATTATATTCGCATGTTTATAACGCCATACTTATTTACAGCAAGATATCCTTTTTTTTTTCATTTATAATACATTTCTCTTTTTTCTTACGTTAAATATCCACTCATTATATGAAACAATTTATTATCACATGTCTATTTTCACTGCTATTAGTTGGATGCGTAACCGAAAGTGTACGAATAATTCCAATCAAAGTAAGCGTAAAAGCAGGCGTTGACTTTAATCCTTGTGGTAGTGACGTTGAGGGATATAAATTCGAACCTAATGGTATTATTTCAATAAGCTGTACTAATGGAAATATCTATTCTGTACGTAACCGACAACAACTAGAAAAAATGAAAAAAAACGTTATTGAATGCCAACAGAAAGGCTTTCACGATTATAGTGAGTGCTTATCAAATAAAAATAAGACTAAGCTAATAGACAAAACCACCACAAAGACAAAACAATCAACTACTTTGATAGCTAAATAATCAAAAAATAGAAATGAATATTTATTCTAATAATTACAGCTATTAGCTACAAATAAATATACAGTTCAAAAAGTTAATTTACTTATCCATGATATTGAAAAAGTTCAAGATCAAGCAAATACAGGTATAACCAGTACAATAGATAACTAAAATAATTGAAATTTATAAACTAGATCTTTAACTCTAAACAACTAAAAACTCAAATTAATTTTATTTATCGTTACGATAAATAATTTATATCGAGTATGAAATATAATCATCTTTTTTGACTTTATTCATAATAAATACATTTTTTCACTTAGTTTCTATATTAAAAATATCCACTTGATAATAGTTATAATTATCAAAAAAATGGTAAATATAATTCTATTTATACATTTAACTTTTCCATACAAAATAAATATCATTGGCATTTGTTTCATATGGAATTAATCATGAATAGCTGTAAAAAAACGTGTGCTATAATTGCAATATTATCCACATCAACAATAACATACGCGTCACCTATCAACACCCATAGCCCATCAAACATTTTGTCTCATAATATTACTCTTGGCTATCAAGCAAAAACAGACTCAGGGAAAGATTCAGCGATTGCCATTGGTGCTGCCGCATCAAGTACACATAACCAATCTATTGCAATCGGTACTAATGCTGCTGCAAATAGTAACAGTGCTGCTGTATTTGGCGCTGGCGCATCAGCAGCAGGGATCCAAAGTACTGCAATCGGCTCTCGTGCTAAAACTAATGGTCATGCCGCTTCTGCATTTGGCTCTGGTGCAACAGCAAATGGTTACCGTTCTATTGCGATAGGAGCAGAGTCCAAGGCAACAGGCTCTAATGCCATTGCTATGGGAGATAGCTCTATAACGAAGGGTGATAATGCTATTGCGATCGGACGTGCTGCGACAGCAAATGCAACTACCATTGCTTTGGGTGATCATACTCAAGCAACAGGTAAAAACTCAATTGCTATTGGTAATGGATCACAATCACATGACGGTCAAGTATCTTTTGGTAATGCGAAAACTCAACGCCGTTTAGAATATGTTGCCAATGGTCAAGCAAGTACTGATGCCGTTAACATGAGTCAATTACATCAGCAAATAGATCAAACACATACTTATACTCAACAACAAAAAAAAGCGGCAATCACTCAAGCAAAAACTTACATCGCACAACAAAATACTGCCACGCTACACAGCGCAAAAATGTATACTGATCACCAATCAATGACAGCGCTATCATCGGCAAATAAATACACTGATCAAAAAGTAAATTTACTTACTCATAGTATTGAAAAAGTACATAGCCAAGCCAATGCTGGTATTGCAAGTGCAATGGCAATGACTTCGATCCCTATGCGACAAGGCTACCACTATACTATTGGTATGGGTGCTGCTAATTATGGCAACCAATCAGCAATGGCAATTGGGGGAAAATTCGACATTGGTCAACACGCTATTATTACATTAGCAGCATCTGATGATAGCCAGCATGACACTGGTATTGCGGCAGGTTTTGGTTTCGGCTTCTAAACATTTTATTCATCACGTTGTGGTCGCCACCAATAATCAAAGAAACGTCGATAACCTTGTTTAATATCATTCAAGATTAAATACAATGCAGGCACTAATATTAAGGTAACAACGGTTGCGAATAAGATCCCAAACGCAAGCGATGTTGCCATCGGGATCACAATTTGTGCCTGCAAACTCGTTTCAAGTAAAATAGGTGCTAAACCAAAGAATGTCGTTAGCGAAGTTAAGACAATCGCCCGAAAACGACGACACCCTGCTTCCGTCACTGCCTCATAAAGTGGTACACCTTGAGCTAAGGCGCGATTAATAAACACAACTAATACTAATGAATCATTCACCACGACCCCTGACAATGCCAATATTCCAAATACACTTAAAAGATTAAGCGAAATATCTGCAAAATAATGCCCTGCAATCGCACCAATAATACCAAATGGGATCACCGACATAATAATCAATGGCTGGCTGTATGATCGTAGTGGAATCGCCATTAATGCAAAAATAGCAACCAAAGCCAATACCGCATCACGAATTAAACTACCTTTGGTTTCACGCTCTTCTTTAGCCTGCCCATCTAATTGAATTTTCACTGTCGGATATTGCTGGCGTAATAAAGGGAGATAATCATTATTGATAATGGTATATATTTCAGAGGGAGAAGCTTTATCTTTGTGCACATTCGCACTGACCACCAGCGTGCGGCGTTTATCTACCCGATTAATACTATTTAACGCGGAAATAAAATTAATCGTTGCCACTTCTGAAAATGGTACCAAACTACCATCAGATAATATCACTTTCATATTTTGCAAGTTACCGACACTGCGCCGTTCATCTCGTGGATAACGCACCATGACTTTAACTTCTTCGTTATTACGCAAAATACGTTGAACTTCGATGCCTTGAAAAGCATGCTGAACTTGATTAGTAAGATCAGCTACCGATAGACCCAATAATTTTCCGATTGGCGTTAGCTTAATATTGATCTCTTGTGTGGGAGACGATAAATCATCTTCAATATTAAATACTCCTTGATAACCCCCGAGTTGTTGTTTTAATTGCGTAGCCGCTTGCACTAATTGCTCACCATTTTCACCTTGTAAACTATATTGAATATCACTTTTTTGGCGATCAATGGATGCCTCATAAGCGATCGTTTTCACCCCAATCAATGGTGGAATATGGCTTTTCCATTTTGCTAAAATATCAAAACTCGTTATTGGTAAACTTTCACTTTTCTCCAATTCAACCAGTACAAACATGTCATTACTGTCTCGCATATTAACAAAACTATGCTTGACGACATGTACTCCCTGTTGCTGATAAATGTCATTATCTGTTTGATATAATGCCTGTTCTAATTGATTAGCAACCTTAATATTATTTGCAATTGAATTAGAATCATTCATCTCGACTAATACTTGGATATAATCCGAAGGTAATTTAGGGAAAAACACCCATCGCAATTGTCCACTGAACACTAATGCCAACGCTAAACACAATACGCCAATAAACGTTGCTAAGACGTTATATCGATGCACGATTGCCATCGAAATAAAGCGCCGATAATCGACATCGATAAATCTATTTACCGCCTGATTAAACCGCAACTTAACCCGCATTAATGGATTATTCCATTGCCGCGGTTGTACTAATCGAGATCGCGCTAAATGCGCAGGTAAAATCAGTTTAGATTCAATCAATGAAAAGGTTAAACATAGAATAACTACCCAACCAATAGCTTTAAAAAATTCAGTTCGAGGGGTATCTGACAATAACATCGGCACAAAGGCTGCCATGGTGGTTAATACCCCAAACGTTGCAGGGATCGCTACCCGTTTGGCACCTTGAATAACAGTATTAATGGATTGTCCTTGCTGCTCAACTTCAGAATACACACTTTCGCCAACAACGATGGCATCATCAACCACAATTCCCAACACTAAAATAAAACCAAATAACGACAATAAGTTAATGGATATATTGATCATCTCTAATGGCATAAAGAGCAGTGTGCCTAAAAAACAAAATGGCAATCCAAGTATTACCCAGAATGCTAATCTGACTTCTAAAAATAGAGCGAGAATAATAAAGACTAACAACCCGCCATATACCATATTAGACAACATCATATTGAGTCGGCCTTCAAGGTAATGCGACATATCAGCCCATTGATCAATATATATTCCAGCAGGCAATTGTGCTTTTTTATTCGTCACATAATCACTGATTTGCTGTGATATTAACGTTGCATCTTGATTAGGTAGGTTACTGATTCGTATAACGGCTGCACGTTGTTGATTAAATCGGTTAAGCACTGATTGTTCAACAAAACCGTCAGTTATAGTTGCGATATCTGATAAGCGAAGTCGGCTCCCATCAGCATTAGTGCGTAATACGATATTAGCAAATTGATCGCCTTGATAAAGTTGTTCTGTGGTACGTACTAATACATCACCATCTTGAGCTTTTATTGCACCCGCAGGTAAATCTAATGATCGTTGCTGTAATGCGCGTGCAACTTGCTTAATGGTTAAATTATGATTACGTAATTGTTGAGATGATATTTCAATCGCAATTTCATCATTTTTAACCCCACTCACAGTCACTGCGGTAGCGCTGGTTTGCTGAATAATTTCATCTTTAACAACTTGAGCATAGCGTTTAAGTTGCTGATCACTGAGTTCGCCATATAACGATAAAAACATCACGTTGCTCATAAACTCTGCCCGCTGGATCAATGGGGGTTCCATTTGAGCAGGAAAGGTAGTAATCGCATCAACACGTTGTTTTACTTCATCTAATATCTTATCAAGATCGGCATCATTATTGAGTTCAAGCGTTACAATACCCGTACCTTGATTCGCAATCGCAGTAACGCGTTTAACATCAGCAATATCATCAACCGCTTGCTCAATCTTAACAATGATCCCTTGTTCAACATCCGCTGCCGCTGCCCCTGTATATTGACTACTGATCGTGATTTTATTGGTACCAAAGGTAGGAAATATCTCTTTATTAATCAGGCTGACTGAAAATAACCCTCCAATCATCACTATCAACATCAATAAATTAGCGGCAACATGATTACGCGTAAACCAAGCAATGATCCCCGATGATTCCATTCATTACTCTCCGCTATCAGCAACTTTAGAAGGAATGACCGTGAGTACCGGTGGCCCGATTGATTTAGGTGACATTAATACCGTTGTTACTACAGTCCCTTCTAAATGATTATCAGGCCACGTTAACGACACCAACTCACCCTCATCTAAACCCGCGCGAATATAAACATGCTCAAGATCCATCCGCGCAATCACCACTTTGCGCATTTGCGTCACCCCATTGGCATCAACCAATACGACATGATTATCCCTAACCATATGACGTTGTAACTTAATGGCATTCGCAATGGGTTTTGCTGCAATTTTCGCGGTGACAAAAGTACCAAAATTTAATACATCAGTGCGTTGTTGCTCTGATAATCGCAATTGATAAGGATCAATCACATCAACAATGAGATAAACCATGCGCGTTTGCGGGTCAATGATCCCTTCTGTACCGATAAAGCGTGCCGTCCAATGCTGTAAAGCTTGACCATGACGCTCATTGGATAGAACGACGGTTGTATTAAGCGGATTTTGATCTATAAATGAAAAGCTTCGGGGCGTTACAGGCAGACGAATACGAGCAATATCAGTACCGTATATATGCCCTAATTGCTCACCGATATTGACATGACTACCAACGTTAATGTGTTTTTCGGTAATTAACCCATCAAATGGTGCTGTAATGATAGTACGATCGACATTGCGTTGTGCACGGGCTAACGCAGCTTTGGCAAAATTAACATTTGCTTGTTGTTGTTTGCGTTGAGGAATACGTAATCCTAAAGCGGACTGTTTAGTAGTGGCTACATGACGTAAGGTTTTTTTAGCAACAATACCCCGCGCAATTTCTTGTTCTAATAATGCTTTCGCTTGCGCTAATGTTGCCTGCGCTTGAGCAAGATCAGCATGATAATCATCGTCATCTAAGTACGCTAACACATCGTCTTTTTGTACAAATTGACCAACAGCAAAAGCAGGCGCTAAACGATTAACAATACCGCTTACTTGTGTGACTAACTCTGCCTGATGCTTCGGTTTTACCATGCCATAAGCATTTACATTAAACGCTAACTGCTGCTTTTTAACCTGCACGACTTCAAGCACTGGCACCATCGTTTCGACGATTTTTTGTTGGGGTTGAGGGCGATTTAATAATAATCCTGCTGATAACCCCGCAAACAGCAATAAAATCACCACCGGTAAATAACGCCGGATAAAAACACTCATGCTATCCAATCCCTTACTAGCAAACCAAAACGAAATATCGCTTTAATTTCAGTGTAGAGCATGTATGTAAAGTGTGAGGTGTATAAATTTAATTAAGTGATAATGGCATAATTATCGTTTCAGCAGCTGCTCTACATTAGGTTTATTATTACCATAAATTTTATGGATGAGTACCATTAACAGTTCACCACAGGCAACAGCATCAAATAATGCATGGTGTGCCTGATATTCAGGTAAACCTACACGCTGACGAGCCGCTCCTAGCCGTGCATCATGGGGCGATATTTGGTTGCTATATAAAGACTGATATAACGGTAGTGTATCTAACCACAGCAAAGGACAATCGTTAAGTTGATATTTATGCTGTAAATAAGCACCAATAAAACCTTGCTCCATAAAACAACCATGAGCAACACCGATTTTTCCCGTTAAAGCGACCAACATTGGTATCATCACCTCATCTAAAGCTAATCCCTGTAATAACATTGCATGATCAATATGATTAATGACTGCACTATTGGGGTTAATGATCGCATCAGAGTTAACAAATTCGCTGACGCAAGTACTCATATCAATCGCATTCGCTGTCATAGCAACATAACCCACCGATAATATCTGATCTTGCTGGGCATCAAAGCCGGTGGTTTCAAAATCAAGCGCGAGTAATGGCCATTGGTTAATCAAGGTTGACGGCTGTGGTAGCGGCGCACTGAATAAGGCTCTAATCGGTAGTGGTAAATCAGGATGTTGCTGTAATAAAATGATTCTCCGTTCCTGTAAATCACATAAATGACGCTTACATAAACGTTGCCACCACCGTCGCCAATGAAAATTAGAAAAAGTTGGATTCTTGTTCACCATTAGCAATACTTCATCTTCATTATTTCTTGATAACTCGCAATTAGCTTAAAGGTTTCACGCAAATGTGTTCGTTCAAAACTATTAAACGCATTAGGATTAATGTGATTATTAGGAATTTTACCTTGCTGTAATGCTTGAAGTTGATGGCTATAACGGATCTGAGTGATAAATTGAAACGCCCCGATTAAGTCTTTAAACGTCGCTTCGTTAATTACCTTATGATCTAATAGTAATTGTAATCTTTCTTCGGTATTGGTTTTATAGACTACCGTTGCATCGCGGCTAAATAATCGTGATGCAAGCTGCAAATATTGCACGCGAACTAGGTTGACAATAATACTCAATGCGGCTGTTTTAATATCAAGGGTATTGGCATTTTCACCTTCTTTCACTAAGACCCAATTTCTAAAAATACTCAGCGGTGGCTTTTGTACTAATGCATTGCGGGCTAACGCTGATATTAGCCGTGCATTGTTAACCAATTGCTGACACATACATGCTTGTAACTCATTAGCTAACTGTGGGTTTCCTGCGATATAGCGACTATCGAGAAAAACACTCATTTCAAGCAATAAATCATATTCAGGATTAAGCGCCCACTTTTGATAATACGCTTGCCACACCGCTAATGGCTGGCACCACTTATGGGTTACCGCCATAAAACGCCCACTGCATAACTCGTAGCCACACAGCGCCATCCCTTTGCTGACATACATCGCTAAATGATGAAAGTAGGCCTTATCAGCATCGGTAGCGTTATCCGCTAAAATCAAGCCATGATCTTGATCAGAAAGCATATGCACTTCATTCCGAGCATGAGAGCCCGCCACTATCCAGCAATAATCACAAGGAACAGTGCCTAAATAAGCTTTAGCTATCACTACTAAACGGCGATTATAAGCATCCATAATCATTGCCATCACTTGCCCAATCACGTTAATCGCCACTTTCGCTTCAACTAATGCTTCAAAAATGGCTTGTCGTTCAATTGTAAATGCAGCGAGCTGTTCTAATCGTTCAATCTTATTAATTTTATCGATTAAAAAGATCGCTTGAATACGATGATTTTGGACTAAATCTGATGGCGTAATAACGCCAATTGGCACCCCGTTATCGACCACTGGAATATTTTTGATGCCATGTTGCATCATTAATGCAGCGGCTTTGATCACTAAGTCATCACAGTTTACGGTATAAGGCTTTTCAGTCATGACAGAGGTGATCATTTCAGTAATCGGTATACCATCAGCAACGACACGCTTAGTCATGTCTTTATCAGTAATTAATCCAATAAAATCATTGTTATGCATAATAAAGGCACAAGATGAATTTGCATTCACCCGCATCGCCGTTGCAACATTTTGAATGGTTTGAGTACTTTCAACTAACACTATTTGTGGATTAAGCACGTCTATAATCGGTTTAAAAAACAACCCTTTTTCATGCTGTGACCACACCACATTTAATCCACTCTGGAGTCGACTTTGCGCATGTAATGCAAAATGCGCTAAAGCATCAGGTTGATGTTTTAACTTTAGTAATAACGCATTAATCGGTAAACAATAAATCAAGGCATCTTCGATAACTGTAATGGTATAAGGATCACTAGCAGCCTCAGTATCAACTTGTGCTAATCGAGAAAAGCCAAAAAAGTCTTCTGCGGCTAATTTTGCGCGTAACGTACCATCAAGATTACGTTGCTCAACAGCCCCGGTTCGCAATAAATACAGTTGATCACACTCTTGTAAATCAATCACCTCACCCTTACCAAAATAGCGAATGGTGATCATCCCCGCGACATCACGTAATGTTTTAGGGTTGAGCTTATCAAACGGATCTACCGCCCCCATAAATTCAACAATATTAGGAATCAAGGTTTCAGACATATCATTAATCACTCGTATTACTGCATTGCAAAGTTAAAGAAAGCATCATTAACCAGTTGATAACATTGCTATTAAGTGCTTTTATCATGCTTGCATTATTATTACTGTAACAAAGCCCACAGAAATGCCATCGCAGCACTCTGCATCACAATTTCTATGCTTCTAACGCTTGAAAAGGCATTTTTTGCCCTCATCTATAAATAAAGAAGGATATAAAGAAGCATTAAAATACGGTGGAATGTCGATTGATTATCAACCCACACCTATGCTTAATAAAACACAGTACAATTTTTTAGTGCATATACTTTTTTAAAATCAGTGCGTTAGTGATTCCCACCAAAAAACATTAGAAAAACTAATCAAAAATCATTGACGAACAATCACCGGAAGCATATATTAATTACATGAACTGCCAGATGGAGTTCAAACCGCTACTAAGATTCGCCTTATTAGGGAATACCTTATTAGCACTTATATCTCGAATCAAGATTCTATAACGACTTGATTCACTTAGTTAGCTGTTAAGTCGCCCTGTCGATAACGACACACTTAACAATCAACTAAGACTATTGCTTATTATTGAGGATAGTTTTTATGCGTAATGTAGATTTCACTCCCCTATACCGCCATGCTATTGGTTTTGATCGCTTATTTAACCTTGTTGAAGCAAGCAATACTAAAACCCAAGCTGCGGGATACCCACCGTACAATATCGAACAAACGGATGAGAACAACTACCGTATTACTATGGCAGTTGCTGGTTTCTCTGAAGAGCGTTTAGATCTTACTCAAAACGAGAATATGCTTGTTGTTACTGGTACTCGTGCACCAGAAGAAGACAAGAACTTTATTTACCAGGGTATTGCTGAGCGTAACTTTGAACGTAAATTCCAACTTGCTGATTACGTAAGCGTTGTGGGTGCTAATCTCGAAAATGGTCTGTTACATATTGACCTTTTCCGTGAAGTACCAGAAGCGATGCAACCACGTAAAATTGCAATTGGTCAATCAGCATCAGTAGCGCCAACTGCCGAGTAAACCTCACCAGTTGTATGTGCTCCTCTCGTAATAACGTTGAGCTATTAGCCTCTTTAATCATGCCATTATTGGCCATACGCTAATAGCTCCATCAATATTCAGCCCTATTATGGGTTATTCAAAAAATTTAGTTGGATTGATTAATCTTATTCCCAAGGCTCACATGAACGATTTTCATGGACCTTAATGGCATACTTATAACTCGCCGTTCGAATAAGAAAAACTAATCAATGCAACGCACAAAGGAAATAATAAATATGAGTAAGATTATCGGTATTGACCTAGGTACAACGAATTCTTGTGTTGCTGTTTTAGACGGCGGTACACCACGTGTTATTGAAAATGCGGAAGGTGAGCGTACCACGGCATCGATTATTGCCTACACCGATGGTGAAACCTTAGTTGGCCAACCTGCAAAACGACAGGCTGTGACTAATCCTGAAAATACCTTGTTTGCAATTAAGCGTTTAATCGGTCGTCGTTTTGAAGATGACGAAATCCAACGTGATCTTGACATCATGCCTTACAAAATTATCAAAGCAGATAATGGCGACGCATGGGTTGAAGCGAAAGGCCAAAAAATGGCAGCACCACAAGTTTCTGCTGAAATATTGAAGAAAATGAAAAAAACGGCAGAAGAATACTTAGGTGAAAAAGTCACTGGTGCAGTTATTACTGTTCCCGCTTACTTTAACGATGCTCAACGCCAAGCAACAAAAGATGCAGGTCGTATTGCAGGTCTGGATGTTAAGCGTATTATCAATGAACCAACAGCGGCAGCATTAGCATATGGTCTTGATAAAAAAGCCGGTGACAGTGTCATTGCCGTTTACGACTTAGGGGGTGGTACGTTTGATATTTCTATCATCGAAATTGATAACGTTGATGGCGAGCAAACCTTTGAAGTGCTAGCAACCAATGGTGATACCCATCTTGGTGGTGAAGACTTTGATACCCGCTTGATTAACTACCTTGTAAGCGAGTTCAAGAAAGACCAAGGTATCGACCTTAAAAATGATCCATTAGCGATGCAACGTGTAAAAGAAGCGGCTGAAAAAGCGAAGATTGAATTATCGTCAGCACAACAGACTGATGTTAATCTGCCTTACGTCACAGCCGATGCAACCGGTCCTAAACACTTGAATGTTAAGATCACACGTGCAAAATTGGAATCACTGGTTGAAGACCTAGTACAAGGTACACTAGACCCTGTAAAATCAGCATTAAAAGACGCTAACCTAACTATAAATGACATTACTGATGTGATTTTAGTGGGTGGTCAAACACGTATGCCGATGGTACAAAAAGTAGTTACTGATTTCTTTGGCAAAGAACCACGTAAAGACGTTAACCCTGATGAAGCTGTTGCTATGGGTGCAGCCATTCAAGCGGGTGTGTTAGCCGGTGATGTGAAAGATGTGCTATTACTTGATGTAACCCCACTATCATTTGGTATTGAAACCATGGGTGGTGTGATGACAACCTTGATCGATAAGAACACCACAATTCCGACAAAAGCGAATCAAGTGTTCTCGACTGCTGAAGATAATCAAAATGCAGTAACGATCCATGTCCTTCAAGGTGAGCGTAAACAAGCGGTACATAATAAATCATTAGGTCAGTTTAACCTTGAAGGTATTCAAGCTGCACCACGTGGTATGCCACAAATTGATGTGACATTTGATTTAGATGCGGATGGTATTTTAAATGTATCAGCCACAGACAAAACAACAGGTAAAGCACAAAAGATCACCATTCAGGCATCAGGTGGTTTAACAGAAGCTGAAATTGAGAAGATGGTACAAGAAGCAGAAGCTAACAAAGACGCAGACAAACAGTTTGAAGAGTTAGTGATTGCTCGTAACCAAGCCGACCAATTGATTCACAGCACTCGTAAGCAGATGACTGAAGCAGGTGATAGCTTCCCTGAAGCAGAAAAAACGAACATTGAAGCAGCTATTACAGCCCTTGAAGCGGTGAAATCTAGCGATGACAAAACAGCGATAGATACTCAAACTCAGGCGCTAATGACAGCAGCACAAAAAATAATGGAACATGCTCAGGCTCAAACCCAAGCAAATACTCAAGGACAATCTGACGCGAACCAACAAAAAAACGCGAAAGATGATGATGTTGTAGATGCTGAGTTTGAAGAAATGAAGTAAGACGTTATTGTTGCTGAATAAATAATCAACAGCACATAACAAGACTTCACAATAACAATGGGCGTAGAGATCTTAATCTCTCGCCCTTTTCGACGATCACAATAGAGAGATAATCCCACTAGGCTAACTATCTGTGCCTTTTTAGATCATTAACTGTTTAAGTATGATGCTGTTTTTCGTTATCATATGTTTTAATTGTATGATTCAGAATGTTCCAGATAGTTATCCCGCTAGGGATAAGAGGTGTTACCAATGTCAAAACGCGATTTTTATGAAGTTCTTGGTGTCGCCAAAACTGCATCTGAGAAAGAAATTAAGAAAGCTTACAAAAAGCTAGCAATGAAGTTCCACCCTGATAAAAACCCAGATGATCCAACCGCAGCCGATAAATTCAAAGAAGTAAAAGCTGCCTATGAGATCCTAATGGATAAAGAAAAACGCACTGCTTACGATCAATTTGGTCATAATGCGTTTGAAAATCCAGGCATGGGTGGTGGTCATCGCGGCGGTCAGCAAGGCTTTGGTCAACAAGGTGGCTATAACGACTTTGAAGACATGTTTGGCGGGGCTTTCGGTGACATGTTCTCCAATGCCCGTGGTGGTCGAGGTGGCTTCGGTGGTCGTCATTCAACCCGCCCTCAAAAAGGTGAAGATCTTCAATACACCATGGAAGTCGATCTAGAAGATGCTATCAGTGGCGCATCTCGTGTTATCGATTTACCAGTGTTTGAAGGTAGCACCCAAACCAATAAAAAGCTTAGCATCAAGATCCCTGCCGGTATCGAAGATGGCGGTCGCATTCGCTTAACGGGTAAAGGTCATCCAGGTGTTAACGGTGGCGCTCAAGGTGATGTTTATATTCAAATGAATATTCTCCCTCACCCACGCTACACCCGTGAAGGCAATAATCTTCTTTGTAAAGCAACCACCGATTTTGTCACCGCAGCATTAGGCGGTAAAGTGGAAGTGAATACTTTAGGTGGCGCTATTAGTTTGAAAATACCAGAAGGTACGCAAACTGGACGTAAGTTCCGTCTAAAAGGCAAAGGCGTTACTGATCGTAAAGGCAACACCGGTGATTTAATTGTTCAACTAGTCATTGAAACACCACTCAACCTTAGCGAACGCCAAAAAGAATTATTGAATGAATTTGCAGCAGCTTAACCTACGCTAAACTAAAGCTATTCTATAATGAAGCCAATATCAACGAATGTTATTATTCGGAGGTGTTGGCTTTTTTACATTCAACTTAGATTAAAAGTAGGAACAACCATGCTGAAAAAAATCATTACCACCAGCTTGTTAGTGATTACAGGCATCAGCTTTACGGCCTCTTGTGCATTTGCTGCCAATGTTATGGACATCAACCGTGCGGTAGAAAACAGTCGTCATCTTCTTGAAGGAGAAACCTTTACGCTTGATGAGCCTTGTCGTTTATTTACCGATTACAGTTACAAGATCTATCACTGCCAAGCAATGATTGCCCCACTTGCATTAGTGAAAGATAAAACCTTAGCGGCAACGAACAAAAAAGATAACCTTCTCCATCGTCAAATTGCTTTTGTACGTAAAGAAGGTGGATTTGCTATATTTAGATTACTGCCCGTGTCTGCGCACCCTGTCACTGAAGAAAATGATACTAACAATAGCGATACACCACCCGCCACAGCCAAAAAACAGCTGTCATTCTTAGGATTTAAAGGGACTCACCAACAGCAAAAATGAGTTAATAATCGCTCATCCTCATTCGGTTAATAGCACAATCACTAACAAAAAAAGCACTTTCTCTGATCCTGATAATAATTCAGTAAAATTGACTACGCCTTTCAGTTAACTCGATTTAAAATACGCAGTAATTTCTATACTGCGTTATCTCTATATTAAATTTATGAATCTGACCTGTACCGCTTATGATTGAACGTAAAATTGAGCAATGGGGCATTCGCCGCGTTGAAAAACACCTCAGCCGTAAACAACCACTATTTACGCGAATTTCAGATAAAAGACTCTGTCAACTTTGCGTTGGCTTATCGTTTTTAATTGGCTTTATGACAACGTTTGTTATCGTCGCGTTTGAAATTTATCTTGAGCTCTTAGGTGAAAATTGGTTAGCGTGGGATAACCTTATCAAACTGCTCAGCATCAATATTGTCTTTATTGGTTTAGAATTGCTGCTGTTGTTTGAAATCGGCTTTATCACTACCGCGCTACTGATCAACCGCGCCAGTGCCGAAAATCATTTCTGTAGCAAAATGACCGCATCATTAGTTCGCGCAGTGATGGAACTATCAGAGCCAATTGAGAACATTCACGGCATTAAACCTTATAAAGAACTGAGTAAATTTCGTTATATCAAAGTGGCTCTTTATTCTGGTAAAGATATTTTGAGTAATTTTTTGATTAAAGCGGTATTACAAAAATCAATATCACGCAGTAGCGTACGGGTTTATATACCGTTAATTTCAACCTTAATTACAGGTTTTTGGGATGCATGGGTTCAACAAAAAGCATTGCGAGAGGTAAGGTTACGAATTTCAGCGCGGATTTATGTACTTAATCAAATATCTCGCCACCAGCAGAAACCGGTATCAATGACTTATCGCACCGCTCTACTGCGTAGTATTGCTGTTCGTCAAAGCTATAAACAAGAATGTGATGTTAATTTGGAATTTTTCTATGATGAGATTTATCAACAATCACCATTAACGTTGACAGATATTGAATCACCTACATTGCTATTACAAAGTTTGAGCCAGCTAAATCCAACAGAATATAATGATGTGATCGATATACTGACCACGTTGCTGTTCTTCCGCCATCGCTTAACAGCCAATGAGAAAAAGCTCTTAGCACAATGTGGGATTATTCAACAGCAGAAAATCAATCCACTGTTAGCATGACGGTTTAAATTGTGGGTTGTTTACTGCTTAGTGTAAGAGCAAATAACCCACATTCTGTTTATAATACACCGCCTCCCATTATCACAATTATTTGTCTTATAGGGGCAGCATTTATCAATTAGTCTTTATTCTGCATTTGCTTTTTCAGACGGGCTAAGTTGATTGGGTTAGAGCGAACAGTGAAAGTAATATGCTCATATTCATATTCTTCTTTAGTTACACTCATGTTTGAACGAATTTCACCGATAATACCATTAGCGGTATATGGCACGATGATTTCATCTTCAACCATTTCGTGTTCAGCAATGCTCAAGATATATTGATGTAATTTAGTGATATCAGCCGGATTACGGGTTGATGTCATGATCGCATCAGGAAACTCAATCATCAGCGCTCGTTGTTCTTCATCGCTCAGTTGATCCGATTTATTCAACACTAATCGCTTGGCAATATCATCGACACCGACTTCATGTAGCACGTCATGTACAACATCAAGCTGCGAACGGAAAGAAGCATCAGATGCATCAACCACATATAGCAATAAAGAAGCATCATGTGCTTCTGCTAATGTTGAATGGAATGACGCCACTAAATCGTGCGGTAGTTTCTTTATAAAACCCACCGTGTCTGAAACTAAAATACGAGGCTGAGTAATTGGCTGCAAGGCACGAACAGTGGTATCAAGCGTCGCAAACAATTTATTTTCAACTAATACTTCACTACCCGTTAAGGCTCGCATCATTGATGACTTGCCCGCATTGGTATAACCCACTAATGCAACACAGAACAATTCTGAACGTTGAGTACGCCGGCCTTTAAGTTCATCTTGAACACTGGCAAGTTCACGTCGTAACTCTGCCAATTGATCGCGGACTTTACGGCGATCGAGCTCAAGTGTAGTTTCACCCGCACCTTTACCCATTTGACGTTCTTTATTACCAATAGTAGATTCACGTAAACGCGGAGCTAGATAATTAAGACGTGCAATTTCAACTTGTAATCGTGCGGTTCGAGTACGAGCATGACGACTAAAAATTTCAATAATAATACCAGTGCGATCAAAGACCTCGACACCTAATTGATTTTCAACATTACGCAATTGTGAGGGGCTTAAATCACAATCAAATACCACTACATCAGCACTACCAAAAGGTAAGTCTTCAGACGGTAATTCGCCAAAAAGCATCTCATCAACAATATCATCGTCATCGTCGAAATCATCCACAACACCTTGATTACCAGTGAGGTGAGCTATTTCAGCCATTTTACCAGAACCAAGTACATTCATTCGTTGGTTTGAACTTAGCTTTTGTGATTGGGTACCAACGACTTTAAAACCAAGCGTGGTAACAAGACGGGCTAATTCAGCCAATGATGCTTTGGCTTCATCACCTTTAAACTGCGGTGTTTGAACCGAAATAAGTAAAGCGCGATCACGTGAGGCTTTTGCTGTTAATTGCATAATTTTCTATTCGTGCACATACGCGCACCCTATTTTTTATATTTGTTTCATCCTACGCTGTTATCAACCAGCTTTATATAAAAATAGGTTATCGTTTAGATAATCGCTTAAACGTATGCCAGTTTAAGCCTATTTTCTTAGATATTTACGAGTATTAAGCGCTAATACTGCAGTTAAGTCATCAACGGATATTTGATGGTGTTTAGCTAACGCGGCAACAACATCAACGATCATACTTGGATCACCTTTTTTACCGTTATATTGACATGGCGCATCAGACTCAACCAACACCATCGACAGTGGTATGGTTTGCACAAATTGCCAATAATGATCATCGACAAAAATCCACGGGCTAACCGAAATAAAATGTCCTTGTTGATGCAACCGCGCTAACTGTATCGCAGTACCTTCATACCAATGAAATAAAGCCCCTTCAACACCATATTGTTGCAATATAGGTAGTGCTAACTCAATATCATCTTCGACAACATGTAGATTAACCGGTAAATTATAATCCGCGGCAATCGCAACAAAACGTGCCATTAACTGTGCACCTTGCCGCTTAAGCTGTTGCTTTTCAGTCGCCGTTTTATCATCTAAATAAAAGAAAGGAACCCCAATTTCACCAATACCACTGAGCAAATCGCGATGTTGATGAATCAACGCAATAACCGCTTTTATCATTGTTTCATCAGTAGTCGCTTCGGGGTGGACACCTAAAAATAGTTCAATCGCATCAGGATATTGTCGCTTTAATATTAGTAACTGCTGCGCACTCTCAAGTGTCATTGATACTGCACCTATCTTGTTACCTCCGCCAATAAATAGCGCTATATTTTCAGGCTCGACTGATTCTAAGTGGCAATGAATATCAGTGATCATTATTTATATCTATCAACTAAAATAAACACCATACGCAAAATAATCTCAAGCTGCCATTTTTGTTTAATATCGAACAGTATGTAAAAATTAAACACAACCCTAATTGTACAATGTTTTATTGGGTGCTATGCTATTATCACATTCAAAAAATATCGTTAGTCATGCAACAAGTATGAGGATAACCATGAGTCAGTTTTCTTTATTAAAACAACAACGCTTTCTGCCTTTTTTTATTACCCAAGCGTTAGGGGCATTTAACGATAATTTGTATAAAAACTTTTTACTCTTAATTATCGTGTTTTCTAGTGTTTACAGTCAAACGCACAGTACAGTATTGGTTAATGTTGCCGCTGCTTTATTTATTTTCCCTTTCTTTTTATTGTCTCCCATTGGGGGGCAATTAGCGGATAAATATGAAAAATCCCGCTTGATTAAATACTTAAAAATGATTGAGTTTGGCATTATGCTCGCAGGTGCTGTCGCTATTTATTGGCAATCAATACCAGCCCTACTGATCATATTATTTGTTATGGGAGCACAATCTGCTTTCTTTGGACCCGTAAAATTTGCCTTAATGCCACAACATTTATCATCAAAAACATTACTGGCTGGTAATGCATTAGTTGAGATGGGAACGTTTCTCGCTATTTTAGGTGGTACATTAGCAGCAGGGTATATTTTTAGTCATGAGAATCGTGTCATGATTGCCGCTATGCTTGTAGTCGTGATTTCTTTTACGGGTTTCATCAGTAGTTTATTTATCCCCAAAGCAACTGCAAATAATCCTCAGTTAAAGATTAATTGGAACCCTATTACACAAATAATACACACAGTGCGCATCACAAGACAAAACCGGACTGTGTATTTATCCATCTTAGCCATTAGTTGGTTTTGGTTTGTTGGGGCAACTTACCTGACTCAATTACCTAATTTTGCTAAATTACTCATTAACGATAATCCACAATATGTCACTTTATTACTAACAGTATTTTCCGTGGGGATTGCCTTTGGCGCATTAGTCTGTGAAACCTTATCGGGAGATCACGTTGAACTGGGAATTATTCCTCTCGGCGCTCTTGGCATTAGTATCTTTGGTATTGATCTTTATTTTGCTAGCCAACACATTGTCACCCATGATCAAATAACTATGACGGAATTTTTGAGCGCAAACACACGAATGCTATTAGATTTAATGCTATTAAGTATGTCGGGCAGTATTTTTGTTGTACCACTCAATGCCTTAATTCAACAACGTAGTGATGTGACTCATCGAGCCCAAATTATCGCAGGTAATAACGTACTTAATGCCTTATTTATGGTGTTGAGTGCCGTATTTTCTATTGTCATGCTCACCATATTTAATGTTTCTATTCCCACTTTATTATTAATTATCGCAATAATTAATGCAGCTGTTGCTCTTTATGTCTTTAGCCAAGTGCAAGAATTTGTATTACGGTTTGTAATATGGATGATCACTCGCGTGTTATACCGCATAAAATCAACCGGATTAAATAATATTCCAGACACCGGCCCAGCCGTATTAATTTGTAATCATGTTAGTTTTGTTGATGCATTATTGATTGGTGCAGCCAGTCGTCGTCCAGTACGTTTTGTTATGGATAGGAGCATCGCCAATTTACCACTTGCTAAATACTTCTTTAAATGGGCTAAAACAATCCCTATTTGTTCTCAAAAAGCGTCACCAAAAATTTACCGAAATGCGTTTAATCAAGTAGAAAAAGCACTACAGGATGGTCATCTGGTGTGTATCTTTCCCGAAGGAAAAATCACTCGAACTGGTGCGTTAAATGACTTTAAACGCGGTATTGAGGTAATTATCACACGTACACCCGTTCCTGTGGTACCGATGGCATTAAAAGGTATATATGGTTCTATCTTTAGCTATCAGGGAAAATTTAGTGTAATAACGGCAATTAAACGTTTCCGTTCACAATTAGAAGTGGTCGCATCAACGCCAGTACCACCGCAAGAAGTAACAGCATCTAAACTACAATACATTGTGCAACAACTAATAATAACTAAATAATAAAAAGCCCTCTATTAATTTAAATATTAATAGGGGGCTGTACCATTATATTATCCACTTCTTTTTACTGGATAATAGAATGCGTTTATTTAGTCGCAGTAACCGTACCAGTTGAAGGAGCAGCAGTAGATGCCGCCTCTTTTGCTGGGGTTGTAACATGAGCACTTAATTTAACTTGGGTTGGCGAGGTTAGCCCTGCTTGTTGAAATTGTTGCTGCATCACTAACATCTGCTGTTGTTGCTGGTGCATTAACTGCGTCATATTAGATTGCATAGCATTAAAATCACTAGGGCTACCCATTGTATTCCAAGAATTGGCAAAAGCTTGGTTCATATCAAGTTGTTGCTTTTGCATCGCATCAAAAAACTTCTTATCTACTTTTTGATTATGATTACTACCTTGGAACTGCACAATTTCATAATGGAATGGACCTTGCGGAGTTTGCAAGACACCTTTAGTCACACTCTTCTCGCCATCTTTAGTTTTTATAGTATCCGTTGTTTGGTCAGGTAAAACCTTGGTGTTGGCTTTAGCTAGCATTTGTCGATCAACACTTTGGATCCAACCAGTATTACCATTAGTTGTATCACCAACCTTTTCCCAACCATTATTTTGATAAATCGTAATTAACGGCACTTCAGATTTTATTGTTTCAACCACAGGAGATGTAACGCTTGGATTTTCATATACCTTAATCGTTGTAATACTGGTATCAGCCCATGCAGCAGCACTTAAACAAGTAACCGCTATAATACCTGTAATTGCCATCGCTAAACGTTTCATATCTACCTCTTATGCGTATTTACATAACTTAAAAATAAATGAAAAATGTGACTATAAATAAACTGATTCAATATTTATTATATTAAGCGTTGAAAATGAATCCAAAATGAATGACGTCACCTTTCTATCATAATTAATAAACTTAAAATGAAATATAACTAATTGAAAATCAATTATCTCCTTATTTTTACTTTATTTTAAATGTATAAAACAATTAATAAGTCATAATATTTAAATAACTATTCTGTCGTTAACAATAACGACAGAATTTATTTTTAATCTTGTTTAATAATAATTTCACGAGGATAATTTTTTTCTTCCTCATTGATTTCATACTCAGAAGTCCCTTGACCTAAATCGCCAATAGGTGCTTCCGTTGCAATATCAATACTCACCCCAAAGTCATGCTCACGCGCTTTAAAAGCAGTAAATATTGCTTTTTCAGCCACCGTTAGGTGCGTAAAATCTTTACCTTCAAGAGTCATCATCTGATCTAAGAGTTTTTTATCTGCAGGAGACATAAATACCAGCCTTATCATTTAATTATAATAACTACACTATATTTAAATAAGATACGCCATTACATTTAAGATACTAGTGACTTATGTTGTAGAACATGAGCAATTATTTTTCATTTGTGCACGTTTATTTTATTAAATCCATACCATGAGTAATTAACTGGCGTAACCATTGATGACTAGGATCTAAATCAAAATGCTTATTCCATAATAATAAATATCCGCCGGGCTCTAATTCAATAGGAATAGGGCGACTAACGAGATCGGTATATTCAATCATTGCTAATGCTGAAACTGAGGGATAACACATAAACAAATCACTTTGTTCACAAAGCTTTATAGCTGCATAGAAATCAGTCATATTAACCGCATTATCAAGCTGTTTATGGTCTAATGCTAATATTTCATCTAATAGCCATCGCTTAAGCCCACCAATACTGACTTGTAAATGGCGGTATTTCAAAAACACATCCAAACTCCAAGGTTCATTCAATGCGGGATGATCTTTACGCATTAAACACACCGGATAATCACGCGCTAACTCAATATAATTCAATGACGGTGGTACATGTCGGTAGTGACTTGATGAGCGCTCATCCCATTCAAAAATACCAATACCAAAATCAATTTCACAGCGTATTAATCGCTGCAAACTATCATCATTCCATGTTTTACTGGTTAAGCTAATATCAGGCGCTTGCTGCAACAATTGGGGCATAAAACGTGGATAAGTTAACGAATAAGCGGTTTCTACCAGATCAATATGAAACTGACGCTGACTCTGCGCAGGATCAAATATTTCTGCCCGCGTTAGCTGATTTACCTGCTGCAAAATATCAGACACAGAATCAGATAATGACAGCGCTTTAGGTGTTGGGCGTAAACCATAAGGTGTACGCTCAAATAAAGGATCTGCAAATGTTTCACGTAATTTAGCCAACTGCTTACTAACCGCAGATTGACTTAGGTGAAGTCGTGCGGCGGCGGCAGTAACGCTTTGTTCTTCCAGCAGTACATGCAATATACGTAATAAATTTATATCAAAATTCTTCACTTACAACATCCTTATCAACGATCTACACCTAGCACCTAGCACCTAGCACCTAGCACCTAGCACCTAGCACCGAATCTTACAATGACAACACTCTACTGCGCAGATGTTGGTGCGCGGCATCTGAAATATCATTACCCCATGCTTGACGTTGCAATTGTTGCGCTGCAACTAAAGTTGAACCTGATCCAAAAAAAGGATCAGCAACAATATCTCCTTCAACAGAGCTTTGCTCAATTAAGGTTGCGATCAAAGGGACTGGCTTTTCTGTCGGGTAGCCACGATAAACACGTTTAAATTCAAGAACATCAGGAATAGATAAATTGGCTAACTTACGTTTGCCTTTTTCAAAGAAAAGAATAAATTCATAACGGGCGCGATAATGATAGCCCATGCCTATTGCGACTTTATCCCACACTATCGGCTTCCAAAACTTAAATCCGACTTGCTCTGCGATGGGTTTTATATAAAACATTGTTTCTTGATCGCAGAAAAGATAAAAGTGACTATTGGGTTTTAAAACGCGATATGCCTGCTCAAGCAAGGTTTGAAACCGTTGATTAGGAAATATATCAAACCACTGATTACTTGAAGATTTACTGTTTTTTAAACGCGTGGTTGTACCTATTTTTCGATGCTTTTCTAACGATTCATAGGGAGGATCAGTAATCAAAAGATCGATACTATTATCCGCTAATGAAGACAACCATTCGACGGCATCTTGTTGATATAATTGCATTGAGAAACCCACACTAAACATTAAAAAACAATAACGCCTACCCATAATCGAATAGACGTTAATTTCGTTAGGTGTTGTAGCAAAAAAAGCACCATATAGATAGCAACAAGCCATCAAACATCGGTAATTTTAATCAACTGTGCTATTTACCATCATTGTGAGTTTTCTTGCCTCACGTCGGCACAGTGGCGTTAATAAGGTCATATTGTCTTTTATAAAACTATCGACAAAAGCAAAGTCAACTTGACTATAAGCATTTAACACTTGCCCCATCGCTTGTTGTACGAGCATCGACTTATCAGCGGCAAGATATAAAATAGTTTCCGTTAACAGCACTACATTGGTCTGTTGCTTATGATGTAAGTGCGCTAATACTGAAGCACGTTTTAACCATGTACTGTCTGACTCACGCCATTGAATCAGATAACATTCTAACGCTTTATCTTGAAGTATAACCTTACCGATCAAATTAGTCGCAAGGCGATCTAAAATATCAACATTAGCTGCGGTTTCCAACATCTCAAGATAAACATTAAAAGAGGCTGCTGTTTGATATTCAGAATAATATTCACCAGCATCTAAGGCTAAATAACGTTCTTCTCGATAAACACCCGACCATAACCACAATAATAAGCGGTGATAGTTCTCTATGCTATCAATACTGGTATGTGCAATCGCTAATTGAAATATTTTGTGACGCTTTTCAGGGCTAACACCATAAAAAGGTTGTCGACTATTAAGATCATACTGCATTTTTTTTGCAACAAGTGTGCTGCCTTCTGCTGCTAAGTGCTGCTGCATAAGGATAACCATTGGTATAACTAATGACATAGCCGTTCCTCTTTGTTACCTCTCATTACTGCTGAGCATGAATGCAGATAATGGTTAATAACTTTATTATAATTAGTATTGTTATGTTTTTTTGCTTATCAAAACAAGCACCTCGACTTTTTCATATTGCGACCTAAATCTCAAATCATTTATCACTATTTCAAACAATTTACACACTCAAAAGCAAATGATAATCATCCGCGCCATAAATGCATACTAAGTTTGCTTTTATTTAAGTTCAAAATAATAACTATTCTCATTAGTATTCGCTTTTATAATTCTCTGTAGGTATGATTGTGAAAAATAAGCTGAAAGTCCTTACACTTTGCGCTGGCACTCTTTGGTCACTCACCACTTTTGCAGCCACTTACCCTATGACAGTGACCGACGTAGCCGGACGCACCATTACGTTTGACCACCAGCCACAAAATATTGCGTTATCAACAAGCCGTATTTTTCCTTTACTTGAAATTATTTATCAACAAGATGCAGCCAAACATCTCGTTGCAGCACGTGATGATATGCAATTTTCCGCACCCAGCATGTATGCCAACTATGTAAAACAGTACCCTTCACTCCAACATGTACCCAAAATTGGATTAATAAAATCAGGCGAATTTGATGCTGAACGGTTCATTAATTTAAAACCTAAACCTGATTTATTTATCGTTGATTTATCTAATATTAAATTAGCCCAAGATAACGGTTTATTAAAAAAATTGGACGCAGCAGGTATTAAAGTGATTGCGGTTGATTTTAGAGAGAACCCAATAAAAAATACAGTTCGCTCAGTTGAAACAGTGGCTAAAGCCGTCGGTCGAGCAGCCCAAGGACAAGCATTTGCTCACTATTACCTTGATCATATTGCTGATATTAAAAAAACCCTTGCCCAATATCCCAACTTAAAACCAAAGCGGGTCTTTATTGAGCGTGCGGCAGGTTACAGTGATTCATGTTGTCGCACTTTTGCTGGCGGTAATATGGGGGCTTATATTCCGTTTTTAAACGCGATTAATATTGCCGATAAACCGCTTAAAGGAGCGATCACTGGACAAATGTCACCAGAAACCGTGATTACAGCTCACCCTGATGTTTATATTATGCAAACAACAGGTTGGGTTAATGATAAAGGACAACCCACCCACGGTATTCCATTGGGTTACAATCCGAACCCTACTGCAATAAAAGTCGCAACATCAGCATTAATGGATCGTGATTGGCTACAAGCTGTCAGTGCTTATCAAACTAAAAATGTCTATTCGATTTATATGCCGTTTTACAATTCACCTTATAACTTAGTTGCGATGGAATATTTTGCTAAATGGATCCATCCAAACGTATTTAAAAACCTAGATCCTGAAAAAACATTTGAAGAAATGAATAAGCTATTTGGTCATCGCACTGTCAGTGGCGATTTCGGCCAAAATAATTTTAAGGCTATGCAGTAATGTCCTCAATCTTACTGGAGTTAAAAACACACAACACCCGTAATCGTAATAAGAAAGTGGCCTTAGCTACTTTCTTTGTACTCAGTATTATTTGTGTTATTGCTGATATTTTCATTGGCTCACAAGGGCTAACTTTTTCTCAAGTGATCCAAGCACTGATTCATCCTCAAACCAGTGATATTGCCAGTAAAATTATTGTCTGGGATATTCGTATGCCAATGGCATTAATGGCACCATTGATAGGAGGAGCCTTGGCATTGGCTGGCGCACAAATGCAAACCACATTGAACAATCCCCTTGCCGACCCTTATACTTTTGGTGTTTCAGCAGCGGCTGGATTTGGTGCTTCACTCGTGATCACGAACGCTATTGCGATCCCCTTCATTCCACCACAATATCAAATAGCGTTAATGGCATTTATTATGTGCTTATTAACCACATTTTTAATTGCGGCGATTTCATCAGTAAAACGGATCTCAATTGAAGGGGTAATGTTATTTGGTATTGCGTTAATGTTTGCTTATGACAGTTTACTAACGATGATGCAATACGTTGCTAGCGAAACCCAGTTACAAACCTTAGTATTTTGGCAAATGGGATCACTGGATCGCGGCAGTTGGGCAAAAATCACCGTCCTTGCGATTGTGTTACCGATTGTATTATTGATTATGATGAAAGATGCTTGGCAGTTATCTACCCTTAAAATCGGTCACGAACGTGCTCAAGCAATGGGAGTAAACGTTAAGCGACTGCGCATTAAAACCTTATTATTGGTATCAGTGATCACATCTCTAGCGGTTTCATTTGTGGGTGCGGTTGGCTTTGTCGGACTCGTTGCTCCCCATATAGCCCGTATGGTGTTAGGTGAAGATCAACGTTACTTCCTACCCGCATCATTCCTTGTCGGCGCGGTATTACTTGAACTTGCTTCTATCGCCAGTAAAAGCATTATGCCAGGCATTATTTTACCGCTAACGGTAGTGATGTCGATCATTGGTATTCCTTTCTTTGTCTATTTAATCATTAAAAAAGGTGGGCGTTTTTAATGGCACTGACAATTAATGCTATTTCAGTCGCATTTGGCGATAAAACGATTCTGAATAAATTGTCACTGCCTGTTATCACAGCAGGTGAAATGGTGGCAATTATTGGTAAAAATGGCGCAGGTAAATCAACCTTGCTGCGGCATATCACTCAGAATTTACGCCAGCATTCACAGCAAATTTTATTACACGGCGAGCCATTAACCTTAGATAACATAGGCTATTTACCTCAAGACCATCGAATTTCAGCGACCATTACGGTTGTCGAATTATTGATTACTACTTTAAATATGGGTTCACACTCTTTATTTGCTAAAGCGCACAGTGCCGAAAAAAGCTTACAATTATTAGAAAAGATGGGGATTTTACATTTAGCTAATAAAGTGTGTACTGAATTATCTGGCGGTGAAAGCCAAATGGTAGGATTGGCACAGGCGGTAGTCAATCAACCTCAAGTACTGATCCTTGATGAACCGACATCGGCGCTTGATATGCATAACCAAATGAAGTTGCTTGATTTTGTTAGAATATATACCCAAGAAAACCAAGCTTGTGTACTAATGGTTATCCATGATCTTAATTTGGCTATTCAATATTCGACCAAAGTTGCCGCTCTGCATCAAGGTGAACTGTTTGCTTATGGCGATCCGATAACGACTATCACGCCACCTCTCATTTCATCTATTTTCGATGTTGATTCTCATGTCGCTATTATCGATGAGCGTCCGATTGTAGTGGTGAGATCTGCCCGTCATTCTGATTCTAATCAACTTTAGACATCAAAAAAGCCGATATTGGCGTCATGCTCAATATCGGCTTTAATCAGTAATAATATTAATCACTTTACGCGTCAGTCGTTACCACTATTTTCTTCGCTAAAGACATCGCTAAATTATTATCGTAATAAGCGGCTTCATTGATGAAATGTGGAAAAGCTTCATAATCACCCTCCCAGAAAATTTCGCTACCATCAAATAACGTAAAGATCGGATCGCCAGCATGTAGAGGCTCAAAATCATTATCTTGCACAAAACGGTGTACCATACCGATACGCTGTCCTTGCTCATCAACAGGCAATGACAATGTTTCATGATAACGGAAAGCTTCATAACTAGGAATTAATGGTAAGAGTTCATCTGTGTTATGTAAATGGACGAAATCAAGAATATGTTTTGTCATCTCATCCATCCAATCAAGAATATCTTGGCGGATCACCGATTGAGGCTGTGGCCCGACTTCAACAATCACCCCTTGCGATGCAATTGAACTCAGAAAATGGTGCTGTTCAACAGGCGTATGATCTTCTAGAACAATAACCGCATCTGGCATATGCATTTTTACATAAGCACCCAACTGGCGGTTAAAGTGATCAGATTGCAGTAAAATTAATGAAGGTCCCATGTTACTGGTGGTATTGTGTAAATCGATAATAAAATCGACCTTCGCATCACCTTTAGGTCCAATTTGTTGATTAATCGCTTTGGCTCGACTCTGTTCGTAACTCGCTAAGTCGTTATTAGCTAAATCAACTAAACTAAATTGACGGTTAAGATCATGATCAACATAACGTTTGTTATCATCATGCGCTTTAGGGTTAGCAAAAACTGTTTCAACACGAAAACTGTCACGCGCGAGTGCTGCTGATTGCTGCCATTTACGTAATAGATAGATACCACTAAATTCATTCCCGTGTGTACCACCGACAACTGCTACTGTTTTTATTTTACTCATCCGTGTGTCCTAATATTCAGTTATTGATTTCAGTGTACTGAATTAAATAGTTATTGGAAGTCTATTCATCAGACAAAGAAGCTATTAGATATCGCTAATTTGACCGAGTCTGAATCAATTTCAAATAGGAATGCAGCTCATCGTTTTTATATTCGATAGCGGAATGAATACTCGTGTCGCGGTTAGCATATACAGCACAACGATAACAGTTATCATCTTTTATTATTTCAATCTCAATAACGCCATCAACTAATTGCCAACACCCTTGAGTATGAAGACGAGTAAACAAGGTATATTCATCTAGAGTGCCATCACCATGTAAACGTAACTCAGTGATATAACCCGCACTGCAAGTCTTAATCCAATTCTGTTGCCATATTTCATTAAATTGAAAGTTACGTTTTGTTTCAAGCCATAGATTCATCGCTGGCTGTAATTCAAGATCTAATGGCGGTAACTGATTAATCTCGAATAAACGTACACGTTCTGTTTCACGATAAAACAGTTGTAATAATTGCAGCGTTTTTTTTTCAAACATCCTTGTTCACCTGCTAATTAGCTAATATCACTGTTAACAACACGTTATCTTACTAACGGTATCATGCAATAAGGTATTTAAATATAGCAACAGTGGTCACTAAAAAGTAAATATTAATCCACAATGTCATAAACAGGCGATTTCACTTAATACTAACTACATTTGTACTTTTCCGCGTAGAACCTTCGTTTGACCTCGTTGATTTTTCTTATCCATTCGGCGCACTTTAGACCCTTTTGTTGGCTTCGTCGCTCGACGCGCTTTTTGGATCACCATCGCACTTTGAATCAATTCTTTTAACCGAGACAATGCTTCTTCACGGTTCATTTCTTGTGTACGATGTTGCTGGCTTTTTAAGACAATCACGCCATCTTTAGTTATACGGCTGTCTGATAATTTCAATAAGCGTTCTTTGTAAAATTCAGGCAAAGATGATCGATTGATATCAAATCGCAAATGAATAGCACTCGATACTTTATTAACATTTTGCCCACCCGCACCTTGAGCACGAATTGCCGTTAATTCAATTTCCCAATCACCCAAACTGACAGTATTAGAAATCACTAGCATCGATATTTACCCCTTCAACGCTATATTTATATTAACGCTATACTACCACATTCATTGTCCTAGTAAGTTTAGCCTACAAGTAAACTCTCACTTGTACATCATGGCTATTTCTTCATTTCTTTTTATACACAAGTGGTTATATTAACAAATTATCACAACCCATTAATGCTATTTACAAACCTTGCAGTTTGCTGACATTTGAACAGCGTTTTTAATTATGATCGGTGTATTGAAATTTATTTACAAAGAACATTGAGGTTATTCTATGAAAAAATTATTACTCCTAGTCGCACTTATCGTTTCAAGTTCTGCTTTTGCTATGCCTCACGGTAACCCAGCGTCTATTTACTGTGCTAACCATGGCGGTAAATCAGTGCTTGTTGATGGTCAAGGCTATTGTCGTCTACCTAGCGGAAAAATGTGCGATGAATGGGCCTTTCAAAAAGGTCAATGTTCATCATCACAGCCAAAACAGGATAAGTGGATCAAATACTGTGTGAAGCATAAAGGGACAGCCATCGGTTCTAACTGCCACTTTAATAAGCAAGGCACAAGCTGTGATTTAAAGCAGTTTTATAATGGTACTTGTAAGAAAAAGCCTAAGCATCCAAAAGTGTACTAATAAACCAAGAAGCACAAACAACAAGGCTCAACCTATTACCGGTTGAGCCTTTATATTATCTATAATAGATTGATATAAATCGTGATTACACCACTACACCTATATTAAGATAGCGTCTAATCAGAACATCATATTCAGTGCCGTTTGCGCAAAGAGACCAAAAGCAATCGTACCAACAGCACAAATGGTCATCACTAACGTCGATCCAAAATCGATCGATTCTGTCACACTATAACGACCAGTCGTCGATACACTTACACTCGGTTGGGGTTCTTTAGCAAAAAAAGCTAAAAGAATGCGTAAGTAATAAAATACAGAAATCGCCGATCCCAAGGCAGCAAGAATAACGAAACCAATATGACCGCTATTTAATACTGCTGTAAATAAAAACAGCTTTGCAAAAAAGCCTGCGGTTGGTGGAATACCGGCCAAAGATAACACTGCAATTACCATCGCGCCTCCTGCTAAGGGATAACGACGTCCTAATCCTCGATAACCTGCTAACTCCCCTGTTGGGTTATACTTACTCATCATCGCGATCACTGCAAATACCACCATATTCATAATGGCATAACTAAAGCCATAATAAGCCGCAGCCCGTAGCCCTTCGACCATTGATATAGAAGTGCCATCACTTACACAGGCTAATGCCATCAGTATATAACCAAATTGGGCAACCGATGAATAGGCTAACATTCGTTTAATATTTGTTTGTCGTAATGCAAGTAAATTACCCAGTAAAATACTAAGAAGAACTAACACCCATAATACACTATTAAAATCCCCCCAAATCGGGGCAATAGACATAGCAAAATGAATAACAAAAATAAGCACAGCAATCTTAGCGATACTTCCTATAAAAGCCATTATTGGTGCCGGTGCACTTTGGAAAGCATCGGCTAACCAGCAATGAAATGGCGCTAATGCTAATTCAAATGCAACACCAATAAGCAATAATATAATACCAATATTGACCAATGATGGAATCGCATCTGGCCCCATTAACGCCTGTGGAATCTCATTCATTATCAAGGTGCCAGTACCGAAATAAATCAACACAATCCCAAAGATGAAAAAGGCGGCTGCAACCGTTGCTGTCACTGCATATTTAATTGCACCTTCTATCGCTCCTTTACGTTTTGGATTCCATGCAATTAATGCAAACATCGGAATCGCAATCAGTTCCATACCAATAAAAGCCGCTAATAAATTTATCGCTGATACTAATAAAAAGGTACCTAAAACTGCGATAATAATTAACCCATAAAAAGCTTCATCAACATGCTGATTTAATTTTGGGTAATATTGCGCCATTAAAATAGTGGCTAATCCACCAGCAGCACAAAGTTCAAAAGTAGCCAACGTTAACGGATTAATAGCAACGAAATTTTCAATCCTAGCGTTATAATGAAATAAGGTCCCTACTTGAAATATCGTTAATAACAAAATAACCACAGATCCAATATAGGGTATTTTATTATTTTTATTTCCGGGTAGTACACCGAGCAACAATACGATTAACGCACCAATTCCGGTTAATCCATAGGGCAGTAATAATTCTAGGTTATGGAGTGACATAAATAACTCCTGTTGAAATAGTTGTCGTTGTCAATGCTATTGAATTAGCCGCAACAAGTTGTGACGTAGAATCTGTCATCATTTGAAGTAAATAATTAGGTGCTAAGCCAACACCAAATAAACCCAACACTAAAATAGCTGTTATTGCTTTTTCACGAACCGTTAAATCAACAATATTACGAGATACATTTTCAGTTGAAATCGGCCCCAGCATAATACGGCCATAAGCCTTTAAGAAATAGACGACCCCAAATAAAATCGAGAAGGCTGCCACACTTGTCCATAAAGGACTGATGCTAAAACTCCCAATAAACACTAATATCTCACCAGCAAAGTTTGCTAATCCCGGAATACCAATACTTGCTGCAATAATAAAAAATAGCACTACACTAATGCTGGGAATAACTTTGTAAAGCCCTCCCATCTCTTTCATCTCACCTTGATAACCACGAGCTTGCAGCATACCAACAACAGCAAACAGCCCGGCAACGGAAAGACCATGAGCAATCAGCTGCAATATGGCCCCATTTAACGCCTGTAATTGCCAAGCAAAAATAGCCATAACCACAAGGTTCATATGACTGATACTTGAATAAGCAATAACGCTACGGATATCCTTTTGTCTAAAGGCTAAAAATGCACCGTATAATGTACCGGTTGCCCCTAACGCCATCCCAACAAAGGTAAGTTGGTGCATGGCATTTGGGAAAATAGCCACACAAAAACGCAATATCCCATAAGCCCCTACATTGGCCATTACACCTGATAACAACATTATTACTGCAGGATCTCCCTCACGGTACATATCTGGCGCCCAAAAATGAAAAGGGAAACCTGGTATTTTAATTAAAAAAGCAATTAAAAAGCCGATCAATATAGGCATTTCCAATGACGATGCTAGTGGGTGACTAGCAAGTGCAAAATAATCAAAGGTAAACGTTCCTGTCTCTGAGCCATGGAATAGGTACAGTAATATTAACGAAATAAGCATTAGTAACGATCCGGTAATCGTCACTAATATAAATTTCATCGCTGCTTTTTTATTACTTGCACATCCCCAGAAACTCAGTAGGAAATAAATAGGAATTAGCATTAATTCCCAAAAAACATAAAATAATAACAAGTCTAAAGCTAAAAAGGCCCCCATTATTCCACTAAGAGTCATGAGTAATAAAGGACCAAACACATTCCACTGTTTAACTTGTTGCCAAGCACTTAATGTTGAAATTATAAATAATACACAACTTAAACCTATTAAGCTTAAGCTAATACCATCAATACTAACGAGATATTGAATACCAAATTCGGGTATCCAATTAAAGTGCTCTGTCATCGAAAAACCATGCACATGACCCGACGTAAACATCCATCCCACGCACATTGTTTCAATAATAATTACACTTAACGTTAAAGAACGCGCAAGTATCGGCTGCCGAGAACAACCAAGAAAGATCATTAACGCAGCAACAAGCGGAAAAAAGATCAAAAAACTAAGCATACATAAACCTTCCTTGCTTAAGCTATATAGAACAGTAACAGCACTGCGCCTACCGTCATTAATAAGACATAATGTGATAATTGACGGGTTTGCCCTTCACTAAATAATTCACTAGCTTTTGATATTGTTGAAGATATTCCGCCAACAAGAACTTTATTTAGTGCCCAGCGCTCGATAACAATATCAAGTAGTTTTGTCAATCCTTTGAATCCATTTACAACAATGCTTTTAAGTACATCATCGATATACCAAGCTGCATTAAGGAAGGCGTTATTCCCAATACCGCGACCTGTTCTTATTTCTTTGTTAACCATTACCGAAGCAATCCAAACACCAGCAATTGCAATAACCGAACCCGTCACTTCTAAAATCAAACTTAAGCGACTATTTATTACTGGGCTATGGCCTAATAATTGATCTAACCAAGGTAAGAATATATGTGGTCCAAATGTCCAGTCGGCTGGAAACTGAATCCAACCAATTGCAATAGCACCTATCGCTAAAATTGCTGTCGATAATTTCATTTGCCAAGGTAGACCAGTAGCACCAAGGTAACTCGGTTGACTAAATGGGCTTCGAGGCTGGCCATTAAAGATCATAAAGTACATACGGAAACTATAAATACTGGTAAACAACGCCCCGATTAAACCCAGCCCAGCTAAAAGCCAACCTAAATGGCCACCACTGGTTGCTGCAATAATCGCATCTTTAGAGAAGAAACTTGCGGTAATAATCGGCAAAGCAGCAAGGCTGGCTGTACCTGCTAAATATGTCCACTTAAGCCACGGTAGGCGTTTCCCTAAGCCTCCCATTTTACGAATGTCATGATCATGATGGTACATATCAATGATCACACCAGCGCTAATAAATAATAAGGCTTTGAAACAAGCATGAACCACTACATGAAATATCGCTAAGTCATAAGCTCCTACACCAAGTGCTGCAAACATATACCCTATTTGACTAATTGTTGAATACGCTAGAATGCGTTTAATATCATTTTGGGCAATCGCACACGTTGCTCCATAAAATGCAGTAAACGCACCTATAAACGCCACCCACCAACTAATATCGGGAATAAGACTATAAAGAACATGATTACGGGCAATTAAATATACCCCAGCCGTTACCATTGTTGCCGCATGAATGAGTGCTGATACGGTTGAAGGGCCAGCCATCGATTCAGGTAACCAAACATGAAATGGGAATTGAGCAGATTTAGCCATTGCACCGGCTAGATACAGTAAACAGATCGCACCAATAAGCCATATGTCTATTGGTTGTGATTGTGCTATAGCAAAAATTTGATGTAAGTTGACTGTTTTAAAAACGACAAAAGTCAACATAATCCCGATAGCCAATAACGTATCGCCAATGCGTGTTACTACAAATGCTTTACGACCACTATAAACATTCTGATCTTTGTTATAATAATGCGAAATCAGACTATATGAACATAATCCCATTATTTCCCATCCGGCATACAATAATATCAAATTGTCAGCCATCACAAACATCAACATTCCAGCAACGAATAAATTCAAGTAGCAAAAATATCGACGCTCACCAAAATCTCTACGCATAAATGGCACAGAGAAAAGGTGAATAAGAAATCCAACCCAAGTCGTTACTGACATCATCACTAAAGAAAGCTTATCAACTTTTAAGCCCAAATTAACGTGCCAATCCCCTACTGACATCCACGTCCAAAGCGCTTGATGATAATAAGGGTCAAAATCACTATTAATCCACAGAGCCCCGACTAAAACCGCCGCAATAAAAACGGACATTGTCGCTAATATACCACTCGCTCGAATGGGTATACGCCCACCAAGTATTGTTAATAATAAAGCACTTAATAGCGGTAGTGTGGGAATTAACCATAAGACGTTATCCATCATAGTTCTCCCTTCTTAATCAACGTATCACCCAGTAAATTTAAATTATCAACACGCGTTGTTTTCAAATGCCGGTAGGCCAACATCGACAACATTAATATTACTGAAAGCTCACACCCTGCTGCAATCATTAGAAATAACACCACAATTTGCCCTGCAGGATCATGCCAATATTGACCAGCACCAATGGCGGCAAGTGCAACGCCATTAAGCATGACTTCAATACCCATTAAAATAAAAAGTAATTGCCGACGAATGAGGACAATTAAAAGTCCAATCACGAACATCAACATTGAAAGCGATAAAATAACAAAGACATTCATATTTGCTCCTTAGATGCATCAGTATCATCCACTGTCATCTTCATGTTGGCAGCTAAATAAATAACGGCAACAAGTGCACCTAATAACAAAGTAGAGATAGCTTCAATCGCTATTTTATAATGACCAAAGAGCGCCGAACCAACTGCTTTAGCACTTATCATTTCAATATTATGGCTAGATACAAGAGCAATAGAAGGTTGAATAATTATTCCAGCTTCAATTAACATCACCACCATTAATATCAACGGTAAAATAACGTTTTTATTTACTTTAATTGAAAAACGCTCATTCTCAGGGCTTAGCATAATAAAAAATACAAACAGCACCATAATAGCACCGACATATAATATTAATTGCAACGCTGCCATAAATGGCGCACCGAGTAAGTAAAAAATAACAGCGAGTGCTAACAAAGATGTTGTGAGATATACCGCACCATGCATTGGCTCTTTAACAAATAATAAGCTACAAGCCGCCAGCAGCATAATAATACTGCTAGCATAAAATATAATATTCCAGATTAACATTGATTTACCTCGCCTAATTATGGCAATAATGAATAGACATCAATGGGAGGCTTCTCTTGCTTACCGTCCCCTATTGCCTTTCCTTTAATTGCAACGCCTGCCCGTTGGTAATAATCAAAGTCAGGATGTTTACCTGGACCATCAATTAATAAATCTTCTTTTTGATAAACCATTTTTTCATGGGTATATTTACCCATTTCAAAATCAGTCGTACATTGAATGGATAAAGTAGGACAAGCTTCTTCACACATGCCACAAAAAATACAACGACTAAAATCCAATTCAAATGTTTTCGCATAACGACGTTCGTCATCACGTTCAGAACCTTGAATAGTGATCGCATTTGATGGACAAACAGACGAGCATAAATAGCAAGCAACACAGCGCTCTTCACCCTGTGGATCTTTCGTTAAAACAATACGTCCACGCCACCGTTCAGGAAGATCAGGTTTAACTTCTGGATAGCAAACTGTATCTCGAGGTGCCCATGCGTGTTTTATTGTTGCGCCAAACGCACCAGTAACCTCTTTTAGTATTTTTAATATTTTCATTGTGTTATCTCGATAAATTCAGTTTTTATCACATCAAAAATGCACCAACAATGGCGGTCAGCAAAATATTTACCAATCCTATTGGGAGTAAATATTTCCATCCAAAGACCATCAGTTGGTCATAACGAGTTCGAGGCACACTCGCACGCATCCAAACAAAGAAAAATACTAATAAAAAAGTCTTAAGCACAAACCAACCCACCCCAAGTAAGGGGTAAGTCTCAGCACCCGGCCCATGCCAACCACCGAGGTATAACGTGGTCGTCATTGCACCAACCAAAATTACGCCAAGATATTCACCAAGGAAAAACATCGCAAATGGCATACCACCATACTCAGTGTTAAATCCCGCATTTAGTTCATTTTCAGCTTCTGGCATATCAAAAGGTAAGCGATGAGTTTCGGCAATCCCAGCAATAAAAAACACAATAAAGCCAATGGGTTGCAAAAATATATAAGGGATTGTTTGGTTGTCGACAATAGTACTCAAACTAAAACTGCCGGCTAACATCACCACCCCTAATACGGCAATGCCCATTGCTAACTCATAACTAATTAATTGTGCAATAGTTCGAATGGCACCTAACATGGTATATTTCGAATTTGACGCCCAGCCCCCCAGAAACACACCATAAGCATGAATAGAACTCAAGCCGAGTAAGAATAACAGCCCAATATTAAGGTTAGCTGCCCAAGAAATACCTTGCCCTATAGGCAATAAAGCAAAACTGACTAGAATAGCCACCACGACTAATAATGGCGCGAGAATATAAAGTCGTTTATCTACAAATCCTGGTAGGAAATATTCTTTGGTTAATAATTTTAGTGCATCAAATATCGCTTGAAATAACCCTAACGGGCCAGCTCTATTCGGGCCATAACGATCTTGTAATAACGCTAAACAACGACGTTCAAATAATACCGTATAGCCAGCAACAAGAATCAAACCTAAAATCGTCACAATCATGCCAATGATCATTAGTATCCAATAGCTAAATTCACTCATTAGCCTCTCCTACCATGGCGTCAATCAACTGATCTTGTTTGATCTCATCAACATTCAGACTGGCCTCAATAAAAAGATTCGGGGCTTTCGTTATTTCAAGTGCAGCGCCTATATCAGCAGCTAATGCCGATAAATCTGTTCGTGACAAAGCAACACAATAATCAGCAACTTGTGAATTCACGATCACCATACGATCAAGGCTATTGTCTCCATGTTTAATAAGAACACGATCACCATTTCCCACATTAAGTTGTTCAACTAATACCGACGAAAGATAAACACCCGTCACCGGTTTAATAAGCTGTAATGAATGGGCATGATCGGCAACATATCCTGCACCGTGCCAACGTACTAATGTTGCTTGCGCCGTTTGTGATGGTGCCAAACTAAACCGTCGTTTTCGCTCTTGAGCTGATAATACGATATTGCGTTTAAGTGCTATTAAACGAACTCCCATATCACCCGCAACAGGCACAGACTCAGTAAGCGCTTCAACAAAATCATTAATTTCTCTTCTATCAAAATCAGCCAAATGCTGAATGATCATCTCTGCACTTAATAATGGCTGTTTACGTTTAAACGCCTGTTTAAATGCCTGTAATCGCCCCTCATAATTAATCGTTAAGCCATTACGCTCTGGCCATGCGGCAAGAGGAATAACACTATGTGCAAGCTTAATACTTGTCGTGTTTACCTTATCGGCGACGACAATACGCTTCACTTTATGGCGTAAACTTGACCATAAATGTGGCGCATCCCCAAAAGGATCACTACCAACAACCACTAATGTATCTAACTGATCGTTTTTTAATTGTTGTATTAACTGCTGGCATGAATCCGCTTTCGCCATAATAGCTGCAGCCATTGAACCCGCAGCAGGTAAAGCAAGCGTCATTTTAACGCGATCACCCAATACAACAGCCAATGCTGTCATTGCCTCAATCATGCCTACATCAAGTAATTCAGCGACACCAACCACGACAATCGTTTGTGCCTGCTGTGCCGCTAATGCAAACTGATTCGCCCAAATAGTATTCACATCCTGACCGCTACATGCTTGTGCCAATGAAACTAATAACGGCTGCCAGCGAGAAGGCGCACAACAATAATTCATATTCTGTTGATATTTATTAGACGCTGTAACTAAATGCGATAGCGTAGAATGAGCAATATAGACCGGTCGATGTTGCTTTATTACCTGTCTCACTGCTAAATCCAACATCGGCGCATGCTCTGTAAGCTCACCTATCACCAACACTAAATCAGCATTTTCAATGTCAGCCACACTAGCAGTAGCAGTAGCAGTATTAGCAGCAACGGCAGCTTTGGTCTGTGCTTCTTGCATTGGAGTAATAAAAGGCGAGAATGGTGCATCAAGCTGTAAAGCAAGTTGTCGTAAAGCAAGATTGGTCAGTAAATCTTCTTCAACTGAACCTAAAATCCCCACTCTTCCTTGTGCTTCGCGTAATACTTCAGCGAGATATGCCGTTGGCTCAAGCGCTATATTAACCGTCGCTTCTGACATTATTGGCAGTGGTAATCCATCCTGCAATACTTGTAATGGTCGATCATCAGCCTCTGTGCCATGCGCCCCATAACGACCGCGATCACAGATAAAATAAGGGTTAATCTCTGACTTTTCAGAAGGATGTATACGTCGTAATGTTCCCTCTCTTCCACCTGCGTCAATACTGCAACCCACACTGCAACCCGCACAGATAGAAATCGCCTTATCCAACATCCAAGTACGGCTATATTTACGACGATAAACCTTATCGGTAAAAACCCCGGTTGGACAAATACTGACTAAATTGCCTGAAAATGGACTATCAAATGCACCGTCTTCAGTACGTCGAAATAACACATGGCTACTCGATCCCATTACCCCGAAATCATCACCAAGCGCATAATTTTGATAAAAACGCACGCAGCGATAGCAGGTCACGCAGCGATTCATGGTTTGATATACTAAAGGACCAAGCTCTTGATTAGGCATCGTACGCTTTAGCCCATCATAACGACGGTATGCATGACCCACATTAATCGTAGTGTCTTGTAGATGACAATCTCCACCTTCATCACATACTGGACAATCATTAGGGTGATTCGTCATATAAAACTCAATCACACCTTTCTGAATTTGTTTCGCTTTACTACTTTGTGATTTGTAATGTTGACCGTCTTGAGCCGAGACGGTGCACGTCATTACGGTACGAGGACGCTCACCTTCTTTTTGGGGCACCGTTTCCATCGCACAAATTCGACATGATCCCGCAGCACCAAGGGCGGGGTGATAACAAAAATAAGGCATATCAATACCGGCACGACGAGCGGCCTCAAGGACATTATCACCTTGCTGATATTCAATCGGTTTATCATCAATATAAATTATGCCCATGATCCAGCCTCCTCAAGGTTGAGCTCTTGCTGATGAGGACAACATCCTTGGTGAATATGCGCTTCAAAAACAGATTTAAAATGCTTTAAACCCGCCATAATAGGCATTAATGCCCCCGGTGCTAATGCACAGAAAGTATTTGGATAGATGGTGTCACACAGTTCATTTAGTAAATCGAGATCAGCAGTTTTAGCGATACCTAATTCGAATTTTTTAAGAACATGGACTAAATACGGTAAACCATCACGACAAGGCGTACAGTATCCGCACGACTCTCGCGCAAAAAACTCAGTCAGATTAATCATAAAATCAATAGGACAAATCGTATCATCCATAATAATAATACCGCCGGTGCCTAGACGTGATCCCACACTGGCTGGACCATCCCAATCAAGGGCAATATCAAGGTGTTCTGGCAACATAAATTGTGTCGATGCGCCACCGGGTAAAAAAGCCACGAGTTGACGATCATCAAGTAAACCACCTGCATGCTCAAAGATCAGTTCTCTGGCGGTTGTTCCTAATGGAAGTTCAAAGAAACCCGGCTTTTTAACTGCACCTGACACTTGATAAATATGGCTACCTGCAGCCTTTCCCTTACCTTGTGATTGAAACCACTCAGCGCCTTTATGTGCTATCCAAGGGATATGGCAAACCGTTTCAACATTATTAACTATCGTCGGTTGTCCCCACAGACCTTTAACGATCGGAAATGGCGGTTTAGAACGTGGATTAGCGCGATAACCTTCTAAGGCATTTAATAGTGCGGTTTCTTCACCACAAATATAACGTCCTGCACTCAAATGAACATCAACATCTAAGTTCCAACCACTGCCCATCACATTATTACCAACTAAACCTGCCGCGCGGGCTTGCTCTACAGCTTGCTCCAACAACATTGCGCCTTGACGGTATTCACCACGAATAAAGACAAATGCCTTATCTGCACCTAATAAATAGCTACTCGCAATAACACCTTCTAAAATGGTGTGTGGGTCACGGTATAATACTTGACGATCTTTAAACGAACCGGGTTCAGATTCATCAAGGTTAACAACTAAATAGACAGGATGCTGAGCCTCCTTACCTAAAAAGCTCCATTTCATTCCAGTTGGAAAGCCACCCCCGCCACAGCCACGTAAACCTGAATTTTTAATTTCTTCGAGTAAAGGCTCTCTTGGCTGACCAATAATTGTAGTTAAACTTTGGTAGCCCCCTGCGGCTTTATATCCTTTAAGATCAAGAGGAACTTGGTGATGAAAATTACGACTAAGTACTAATTCCATTATGCTTCCTCCCCTAACAAACTATCGATAGTTTCAGTTTGAGGAGTAAGTATCGCAATCATGCTACGGTGATGCGGCTTCTTAGCTAATTCCATTTCTTCAGCAGCTAACTGTGACAGTAATATCCGCATTTTTTCAGGCGTAAGCTCACCTTCAACACGATCATCGTTGATCAATGCTGCCGGAGCACGATCACAAAGACCAAGACAAATACTTGGTAATACCGTTACGCTGCCATCATTGGTCATTTCGCCAAGTTCTTTGGTGGTAATATCTCTCGCGGCCGCTAATACGTGTTGTGCTCCCCGTGTATGACAGGAAATACTGTCACATACACGAATGACATTCCGACCAACAGGTCGACGACGTAATAAAGTGTAAAACGTAATAATTTCATCGAGCTGAGTAACCGATAAATGTGTTAATTTACTGACACTATCTAACCCTTCTTTGGTGATATAGCCGTATTTATCTTGAACAAAATACAAACAATAGATAGCCCCTGCCCGCTTTTCTGGATAATGGGCAATATGCGCATTTAAATGCGCAATTTCTTGAACAGTTAGCATGACTTCCTCACATTGGCGACTTTTCATCGACCTATTTTTGCGTCTACGAGAACGTGACTTTTAATTTTTATTATCAGTATCTTGTACTGTTCATTTTTTCTAGCGATCAATATCTGCTAATACATAATCAATTGAGCCAATTAAGCAGATAATATTACTCAGCAAGTCACCCTTAGAGACGGCTTTCACTGATTGGAAGTGAGTAAAAGAAGGTGTTCGAATACGTACGCGATAAGGAAATCCGGTACCAATACTAACGGTATGATAACCAGTGATCCCTTTCGCCGTTTCTGTCGCGGCAAACGTTTCTGCAATAGGAAAATTAAAGCCACGCCCTGTATCAACAAAACTATGGATAAGAGTTTCAATGTCATTAAGTGCATTAGCCTTGCGAGGAAAACCATATTTAGGCACATTATCAGCGAGAATCGGCCCCTCAGGCATACGTTTAGCGGCTTGACGAATAATTTTTAGACTTTCAACGACCTCAGCAATGCGCAACACCGTTCGAGTATAAGCATCACCATCTTGACCAACTGGCACATCAAAATCGTAATTTTCATACCCCATATAAGGAAATTGCTTACGTGCATCAAAATCAATCCCTGTTGCGCGTAAATTAGGGCCCGTTAACCCCCAATCAAGCGCCATCGTCTGGCTATAAACCCCAATCCCTTGTGTACGTAATTTAAAAATCATTGATTTAGTGGTGAGTTTTTCTAAATCTGGCATTAATTTTTCAATTGCATCACACGCCACCATAACTGCAGCATACCAGCCCGTAGGTAAATCTTGAGAGACACCACCAATTCTAAAAAAGGCAGGGTGCATACGTCCGCCACAAATGAGTTCAATCACATCAAAGATTTTTTCACGCTCAGTAAAGGCATAAAAAGCAGGTGCCATACCACCGAGGTTATGCGTAATACTGCCAAACCAGACTAAATGACTAGAAATTCGAAATAGTTCACACAACATTACTCGCATAGTTTGCGCGCGCTCAGGCACCACAATGCCCGTCATATTTTCTAAACCAAGTAAGTATGGCAATTCACCTGCCACCCCACCAAGGTAATCAATACGATCGGTATAAGGAATATAGTTATGAAAAGTATGTCGCTCAGCTAGCTTTTCTGCGCCTCGATGGTGAAAACCAATCTCTTGATCAAGCTCAACAATTCGTTCTCCCTTCATCTTAACTTTTAGACGAATTACCCCATCAGTCCCTGGGTGGTTAGGTCCGATATTCAAGATCATCTCACCATCATTTTGTGGCTCTTGAATATTGTAAGACTGCATCACCCTATTAAAGTCGTCACCTTTAAGATCAAAAGGCTCATCCATTAATGTTGCGCATGCAGGGTATGTTTTCCGTAGTGGATGACCTTGCCAAAAATCAAACGTGAGAATACGGCGTAAATCTGGATGACCCGCAAATTTAATGCCAAACATGTCATACACTTCACGTTCATACCAATTCGCATTTGGCCATATATCTACAATTGAAGGCACAGCAATTGAATCATTATCAATATGAGTACGTATTGATATAAACTGATTCGTTGAAATACTCAGTAAATGATAAAAAACCGTAAATCCACCACCACGCTCAGTTTCATCAATAGCAGATAAATCAAACAATATTTCAAACGTTAACGCTGATTCTGTTTTTAAATAGTTAAACAACCCAATTAACTGAGAACCACCAACATGATAGCTATCAATACCTACAACAGCGTGAGGTAAAACATCAACACCAAAACGTGACACCAATACTTGAGATAATTGTGAGTCCATTTATTCAACCCTCAAGCCTAGTGGTTGGCGATTTTTCTGTAAAATAGAAATGGGATTCGCTTTCACATAATCTTGTAACATGATCAAACCTTCGAGCAGTGCATCTGGTCGAGGTGGACAACCCGGTATGTAAACATCCACCGGTAAAATTTTATCAATACCTTGCACAACACTATAAATATCGTACATGCCACCAGAGTTAGAACACGACCCCATTGATATCACCCATTTAGGCTCTAACATTTGATCATAAATGTGCTTCATTAGTGGCGCCATTTTCACAAAACAAGTACCCGCAGTAATCAAGACATCACTTTGTCGCGGTGAGCCACGTAATACCTCTGAACCAAAACGAGCCATATCATAACGTGGTGTAGCTGCCGTCATCATTTCAACAAAGCAACAAGAAGTACCAAAGTTATAAGGCCAAAGAGAATACTTACGACTATAAGCAACAAGCTCGTCAACTTTACCGATAACATTCGTCATCAAATTATTACTTTTATTCGCTTGAGAATTATCTCGATTATTTACTGGAATAATGTCACTCATAATTCAAATGCTCCAACTTTAAATACTCCCTTACGCAACATATATACAAGTCCTAACAAAAGAATCGTTATAAATAAAACAGCGGTAATTACCCCTGAAATCCCCAACGTCCAATAATCCACCCCCCAAGCTAATAAAATGGCTGCCTCTAATTCAAAAATAAGAAACGCAACAGCAATTAAGTAATAACTAATAGAAAAATTATGCTTCGCCACACTTGAAGAAAAAAGACCACACTCAAAAGGTTGCTCATTTTCATAATGGCGATTAAATCCACCAATTAATTTACTGGCTATTAAGATAGCGCCAATAACACCAATAACGAGTAACGTGAAAATACCGATTATAAGCCCTGGACTAAAACTACTCACATTCAAAACCCCATAATCATTATCAATTTCAATACCGATTAAAATCACTGGTATTTATAAAGCTCATATTCCATATCTTTATTAAGACTAGAATTAAACCACACGACAACAATAATACTTAATTTTTCACAATAATAAGAAAAACATCACACAATATTAACTATTACATATACCAATTTCTTAGACATAGATCTCATTATTTCGACAACGCAAATATGAACTTTCAATGTAAATATGATCTTCCAATGAAAAATATTGACTTAAATAAATAATCAACAGTCACTAAAACAAATAAAAACAAATAGTTAATTTTATTTAAATAAAGAAAAAATAATAGATATTTTTATATGGGGATTATAGAAGGCGTATCTGAACAGCAAATATTAATAGAAAAGAAAAAAGCTATTTAAATATAAAGAGCTTTAAAATATTAAAGATATAATTAAAAATTAATATAATTAGTACTGAGAATTAACCACAACTTCTTCACCATAAATACCATTTTTAGCAATTGGGCGATTGGTTGAGTTTGCGGCGCGCATTACACGAATACCAATAGCTCCAGCATCACGTGCAGCGGTAATATCACCATCAGAGTCACCATAGTAAACTTTAATGTTATCTGCTTTTATATACGGCGTTTTAGTATTGGTTGTTTTACTTGAACCGGCAAAAATAACTTTGTGCATATTTTTAATGCCAAAGACATCTTTTAAATATTGAGTCGTAATTTCACATTTTGATGGATCACGCCCAGTAATAAAGTAAATTTCATCACCGCGCTTTTGGTGCATTGCGATTAGTTCTTTACCGATTTGTTTCGGCATACTAAATTTATCCCAATCACAATTCATTTTATCCCAGAATTTCTGATCTTTTAAATAGCTAAAACTGTTTGGAGAAAAGACTTGTTTGCCACGATAGAAACCAGGAGAACTAAATAATACCGTATCATCAATATCAAAACCAACAGCCATTGGTGGCTTACCTTTAAGCTGCTGAGCAATTTGATCAACGGTTACCCAATGCACACTCTTCGGTTGGCCCATTTGGGTTAACTGAATTGTACTATAACCTGTCTCTGTCGCAGGGACTTTGGGCTCAGCCATAACAGAGCTAGAAACAAGACTTAAAGCCAGTAAAGAAGAGAGAGTAATTGCTGTAAATGTCTTTTTCATTTTAGAATAAATCATCAAAAAAATTGAATGAATAATCTAACCATTCATCCCTACAGATAAAGTGACAATTATCACATTGAATAATTATTTATATGAAATATAAGATCTATAAAAAATAAACGCAGAAAATAACACTCAATAATATTAAACACATTTATAATAATATAACCGTCGATACGTCTTACAATAATTAATAACTAACATTTTACAGAAACATGTTGAACTATTTTATTCTACTATTACTCTAAACAATAAATATTTATAGTGATTAATAATAATGATTAACAATACAATGAAAAAACTACTCCTACCTATTATACTAGGTGCATTGCTTACTGGTTGTAATGAAACAGCAACGGTTAACAGCGGTGGTGAGTTCACAGCTCAGCAAAAAGCCCAAATTGAACAAATTGCTAGCCAATATATTATTAGCCATCCTGATGTGTTAGTCAAAGCCTCTCAAACATTGCAACAGCAACAAATGCAAGCACAACAAAGTGATGCTAAACAAGCTGTTATTACTAATGCTAATCAACTTTTAAACGATAAAACGACACCGTTTATTGGTCCTAAAGACGCAAAAGTCAATGTGATTGAATTCTTTGATTATCAATGTGTGTTCTGTTCTAAAATTGCTGATACCGTTAAGCAATTAGAAGCTAAAAACCCAGATGTGAAATTCATCTTTAAAGAAACACCAATTTTCGCATCGCGCTGGGAAGCTTCAAAATATGCTGCCGACATGGGTAATTGGATCTACCAACAAAAAGGTGGAGCAGTTTACGCTAAATACCATAATGCAGTATTTGCAACCGGTAAAGATGAAGGTAAGTTAACCAAAAAAGATATTAATACTATCGCAACCAGCATTGGTATTGATGTCTCGAAGTTTGATGCTAATAATACGTTTATGAATAATTTTGAATTATTTAGCAAATTAGGCTTCCAAGGAACACCTGCATTGATCGTGATGCCAAGCAGCAATATCACAACAGATAATGTAACTATTATTAATGGTTATAATCCTGAAGCGCTTACGAAAGCAATCAGTGATCTAAAAGCCAGCACTAAGTAATCTGCATGCTAAAATAATAAAACACAACAAGACTTAGTATTATGTCTTGTTGTGTTGTTAACATATCGACCAGTGTCGATTAGTAATACTGAAACATCTGCTGTACTTCTTTGTAATTTTTGGTCTGTGTTAACGATAGCATTAATAAAATACGCGCTTTTTGTGGATTAAGTGTGCCTGAAGCTACAAAACCATATTTTGCATCATCAATTTCAGCAGCCAGTGTTGTAGAGCCTGTAGGTACTCGCGAACTACGCACGACCATCGTCCCTTCTTTACTTGCCTTTGCTAACTCATCAAAAATGGCTTTATACATATTACCGTTGCCCACTCCTGCACTGACGATTCCATCAAACTTAGCATTAACTAGCGCTGTTACGGGTAATGCTGATGCATTTGAATAGTTATAGACAATCCCTACTTTAGGTAAGTTAGTTAATTTTGACACATCGAAATGGGTTGCCGTTGTATGGTGACGTTCCGGAGTACGTTGATAAATAACATCACTATTATGAATATAACCTAGTGGTCCAAAATTCGGGGATTGAAAGGTATCAACAGCCGTCGTATTGGTTTTCGTTACATCACGGGCATCTAACACGGTATCGTTCATCGCTAACAATACTCCGCGTCCTTTTGAATCTTCATCAGCAGCAGTAACAACGGCATTATATAAATTAGCAGGGCCATCAGCACTGACTGCTGTTGATGGACGCATTGAGCCAACAAGTACTACAGGTTTATCACTTTTAATTGTAAGATCAAGAAAATAAGCTGTTTCCTCCATGGTATCCGTACCATGTGTTACCACCACACCATCAACATCATCTTGGGCTAATAATGCATTGATACGTTTAGATAAAGTCAGCCACACTTGATCATTCATATCTTGAGAGCCAATATTAACCACTTGCTCACCACTAACATCCGCAATTTTAGTCATTGCTGGGACGGCTTGAATTAATGATTCAATCCCAACTTGACCCGACGTATACGAAGATTCAGTCGCTGACTGTCCAGCACCTGCAATTGTGCCTCCCGTTGCTAAAATTTTAATATTGGGTAAATCATCAGCAGCGATAGCTAACGAACTCACACATAAACCAGCTATTAGCATACCAACACGGATAGGATTGTTATTCATTACTCACACCATAAGTCATATTGTTAAGATTTATTTATGGTATGGATAATATTATTAATAGGATAATTTATTGCGCTTAATGTCACTGTTTATACACAATCATAGTGACCACAATCACACAACAGTAACTGCAACTAAAAATAGCAACAAAGCAGAACACTTACATAACAATTGGTTATTGCTAATGTATTCCCTTAATAAACATCTTCAGATACGTTGTGAATTAATAAGATATTTATGCAATAGTCGTCATGGGATCAACATTATAATAATCACTTTGGCACTCATCTCCCACGGTAGTACTAATATACTGTTGCACCATATCAATGGTATCCGCTTCCCATAAGCACTGAAAATACCCCTCTTCTATATAGACAAATGTTGAATGCAATATCATCTTATTCGGTAAATTTCTCTCAAAGACAGCAATCTCATTCACGTTGTGTTTCAAGTTAAGAAGCTGATGTTGGCTCGCATAAAACATAAACCGCACACCTATAAAAATAATCATACTAATCAGTATAGACACAAAACAGACGATATCTTCTTCATATAAAAGAACCCTGTTCAACGATTATTATCAACACATCTTAATTTGCAGCTCAAATAACCGCGGCCTTACATTATTTAGCCATTTTTACTAATAACACTAAATCGCATAATTATTTATATGTTAGCAATTATTAATAAAAGTTTTTTAACTTACACTTATAGGTCGATATTTGACCGATACAGTGATTTTTATTCAATTTACAACCGCAAGGTTTCTAGGTGTCACATTTTATAAGGGGTTAACATGCGTTTTACTGTATCCTATCAATCTTTTATATGCTTGCCGCTATAATGCGACCAGCTGAACAAATGCTCCTTACTTAGACATTTTTATGCATTTTAACCAAAATATACCAGTACGCTTCCCTAAAGGGATTTTCGCAATGTGGAGTGTTTATAGCTTCACAGGTGCCGCTATTCTTGCTTCAATCGTGTTTTCACTGTTGTTGTTTTTATCCATTGATGATGACCCACTAATGAAATTTCTCTTTGGTGGCTTAGCTGTCATTTTTGAATTGGGTAAATTCTTTGCATGGTACGAAGTTGGAGAACGCAAAGCGCGCCGTAATTATAGTGGCACTTTTACCGCATTTACGTTTTATGCAGTGTTAGCCGCTATTTCTATTGGTGGCTCCGTGGGTGGTATTAATAGCGCAACCAATAAAGCACACAGTGAAGCAAATGTGCAGCAAAGCAAAATCAATGCGTTTAATATGCAGATTCAAGCTATTGAAAAACAAATTGATCTCAATAATGTTGCCGCCGAAAAATACATCCAAATGGAGCGTATTGCTTCTGGTGTGACACGTATCCAGAAAGAAAATGAAGCACTACGTAAACAACAGCAACAAATCGCGATTGAACGAGATACAACGCCAATTGTCGGTCAAGGTTCAGTACTTGGATTGATTGATAGTCTGGCGACAACATTCAATGTCAGTAACCAATCAGCTCAACTTGGCTTGGTTATTTTCTTGTCAGTATTACTGGATTTCTTTGCTGCCTTTTTTGTGGGTCTGATTGGTGAAGAGAACCGTTTCCGTTACCAGTTTAAACGCCAACAACACTTGTCCCTAAATGGCTATAATATGCTCGACCAACCACAATTATTAAGCCATTTTGACCCATCATCGGTAGGAACATCATCAATCACTACGAACGATGAGACTGACGAAATTATTATTGAAGAAGTTGAACCAGAGCCACCGAAGACAATCTATGAACAAGCACTTGAAGCACTAACAAAAAATCAGGTTAATTGCAGTAAGCGCGCCGTAAGCCAATTACTCAAATTAACAGCCGATGAAGTCGATGCTATTTTCCATCAACTGCTTGATCAAGGTATTGTAAGTAAAAAACCTAATAACCATTATCAATGGCATGGTGTAGATACAGTAGCAAGTTAATCGCTTAATTTAGCGTCTTACTAAGCCCAAAATAGTGCTGCTATTTTGGGTTTTTTTGTCCCTCAAAGGTGTCAACAATGACATCTAATTGATTAATAATTCTCAATTGGTATCCCTTATGGTCAAAATTAATCATTCGCTTATTTATCTCAAGCATAAATTTATAAATGGGGGTAGAATCGCCACACTTTTTTCAGAAACATGTTTTCTAATGATTACTTTAAGTCGTCTTAAGCAACTTTGCACCCATTCATTTATTGCCATAAGTACCTTAACGCTGATTGGCTGTGCACAGCCATTATCAACAGTAAAAACAGAAACATACAGTAATGTTGATAACTTCAATACCACCTTGCATCAGAAGGTATTACCTTATACTCAAGCTAACCCTAACAAAACTGCTTTTTACCCTCTCGGTGATGGACAGGCAGCGCTACTTGCTCGCTTAGCGATTATTGAAAGCGCTCAAAAAACGGTCGATGTGCAATATTATATCTATCGTGATGATGCAACCAGTAACTTACTGACTTGGTATTTATATCAAGCTGCAAAACGAGGTGTTCGAGTACGTCTACTATTAGATGATATGCAAAATCGTGATGACCAAGCATTGGCAAATTTATCTGCTCATCCCTATGTAGAAGTGCGTTTATTTAATACCTTTGGTAATCGTAGTTTTAAACCACTTGGTTTTGTCACTGATTTTGACCGCTTAAACCGCCGTATGCACAATAAATCGATCATTGCAGATGGCGTCTTTGCGATCACTGGAGGACGTAATATTGGTGATGAATATTTCTCAGCGAATGATAATGTTGAATTCGGGGATTTTGACTTGTTAATGATGGGTAAGATTATTCCTCAAGTATCACGCCAATTTGATGAATATTGGAACAGTAAACCTGCAACGCCAATTGAAGCGCTTGTCACTGAAGCTCATTTGCCAACTGCTGACCAGTTACAACAATGGAAAAAAGCACAAAAAAAATATTTAAAATCTGATTATGCTCGTTCATTAAAACAGCACCCATTGGCAAAAAAATTATCCAATCAAACATTGCCGTTTTATTGGGCTGATGCCGAGCTAATTTATGATACGCCTTATAAAGTAAAAAATAGCCAAGATGATTTATTGCTGCATCATTTATCAGCCATGATCAACAAAGCAAAAACAGATTTTTTATTGATTTCACCGTATTTTGTACCCACAGAAGTTGGCGTAAAAGAACTGGTGAAAGCGGCTAAACGTGGCTTAAATATTACCATCGTCACAAATTCACTTGCGTCTAATGATGTATTTGCCGTACATGGCTGGTATGCCAAATACCGCAAAGAAATGCTAGAAAATGGGATCAAGCTGTATGAAATCAAGATCGATCCAAAAATAAAGAAAAAGCATTCATGGTTGGGCAATTCTCGTTCAAGTTTACACGCTAAAACATTTATTATTGATCACAGAAAAGTATTTGTGGGCTCTTTCAATTTTGACCCACGTTCAGCCTACCTGAATACTGAACTGGGTGTCATTGTTGATTCGAAACCATTCTCTGATATTTTTTATGCCGATTTGGACCACTTATTAGAAAAAAGTGCCTACCGTTTATCATTAGATAAGCACAATGACATTGTTTGGACTGATGATACCAATGGTAAACAATTTCATTCAGAACCTGATAGCGGTACGATGCTAAAAATGGGCGCATGGCTTGCTGGTACGTTACCAATAGAAAAGCACCTTTAAAAAAAAGCCCTTGATGACCAAATATGATCATCAAGGGCTTTTATGCATAAACAGGACTTAATTAGCCTTGGCTACGCAACGCTGTTTTTTTAGATGCATGCTTTTCAATGTATTCGATAATCATACCAGCAATATCTTTGCCAGTTGCTTTTTCGATACCTTCAAGACCTGGCGATGAGTTAACTTCCATCACTAGAGGACCACGCTCAGAACGCAATAAATCAACACCAGCAACACTTAATCCCATGATTTTTGCAGCAGCAACCGCTGTCTTACGCTCTTCAGGAGTAATTTTAACCAATGCTGCACTACCACCGCGGTGAAGGTTAGAACGGAATTCACCTTCTGCACCTTGACGTTTCATTGCTGCGATCACTTTATCACCGATCACGAAACAACGAATATCCGCACCACCTGCTTCTTTAATGTATTCTTGCACCATGATATTCGCTTTTAAGCCCATGAATGCTTCAATAACACTTTCAGCCGCTTTACGCGTTTCAGCAAGCACAACACCAATACCTTGGGTGCCTTCAAGCAGTTTAATGACTACAGGTGCACCACCCACCATATCGAGTAGATCTTTAACATCATCAGGCTTGCTTGCAAAACCAGTCACTGGCATACCGATACATTTACGTGATAACAACTGCATAGAACGCAGTTTATCGCGTGAACGACTGATCGCAATAGATTCATTAACAGCATAAACACCCATCATTTCAAATTGGCGTAATACCGCTGTACCATAAAATGTTACAGATGCACCGATACGAGGAATAACCGCATCAAAATCCACTAAATCTTCACCTTTAAAGTGAATCGATGGTTTTTGTGAGTTAATGTTCATATAGCAACGAAGTGCATCAATCACCTTGATTTCATGGCCACGTTGCTCTGCCGCTTCAATAAGGCGAGACGTTGAATACAATGACTGATTACGAGATAAGATACCGATTTTCATTACTATTACTTTTCCTTGCTTTGAATGAGGTAAGAGGCTTCTGGATCAACAATGATACGACCATGCATGGAGGTTCGTCCAAGCAACATACGAAATGCCATATTGTCACGGCTTGTTAACGATATTTCGATTGGCCATCGTTGACCATTAAAATCAATGGTTGAAACAATAAAGTAGCGCAATTGTTCATCGCCACCAGAGTTTCTCACAACACGTTTGTCTGCTACTTTAGCCATACAAACCTGTTCAATATCAGTATTATTGTGAATCGGATGCAGCCAAAATTTCACCCATAATTCATCATTTTGAGTAAACTCTTCAATTTTGAATGTATGAAGACAAGAACTACGTGCTCCTGTATCAATTTTCACATGGATATCATCGACACCAAGATCAGGTAAAGCGGCAACTTCGCGCCAACCAACAATAAATTTATTATTTTTATTCACAATTGTTTCTTTATTAATCATTACAATAACCCAAACTTCCTTAACAGCTAACGAAGGTAATTCATAGAACACAGTACACATAACTGAAACCAATGATTTCTGGCTATAAATAGCGGTGATACTTTAATTAAACTGTTATCAATACATAAGGAAATCATTAACTAGCTGAGCACTGAATTGACCTGAATCAGTGCCAATAACGGTGGTAAAATCACCATTAGATGACTGTTTTTTAGTATCATCGTGCTATATATTACCACATATTAGCCATATAAGATTGTTTATTCATGTCATTAAGCAATAAGTTTCAACATGATAAGAGTGGTTAACCCTTCTTTATACCTAATAAGGTCACAAAAACAAGGTGATTACTCTAATTTCAGTACCATAAAATTCAATGCCAACAAAATACTTGTCTATAAAAAGCTAATTTTTGATTCTTCCCGATAAAAATTAACGGATTGTCAATCCTCTTTAAATAGTTTCAGTTACAATCTTTACCTATACGACACTGTCATCATTAATCAATAAGAATTTATAAACATGTCAGAACTAAAACAGCAATTATTATTACTTGGCATGGCCAACTTACCTATTGATGCAACAACCCAGCAGCAATTAGAACAATTTATTTCCGCGTCATCTGCACATTTTGATCATATACGCCAACAACGTCCAAATAGTACATTACTTAATTTATTACTTGGTTTTATGACGTTACACCACCAACAAGCACATCAACAATGGTTAAATCAACGCGCTGCTGCAACAAAAATGAACGCTATTTTTAGCGCTACGCTTGGTGACGATCATGCCAACAATTTTACCCATCAAGATCAACATTATCTGCTTGCTTTAACGCATTTATGGTTAATGGTACAGGGAGCTTCAGGGATTGATTACAGTTATAGCAACGAACAAGCTGAAATCCAAAGTCGCAATATCATTAACAATGAAAATACCGTATCACCTATACAGCTTAACAGCTTAACACCAAAGTAGACTCACTCCGATGCCAATTTATGCAATCATACTACTTAGGAAAAAACCATCGTAATGTGAATTTCAGCACTCGCATCAAGCAACTGTTCAGAAAACTATAACAGTGTTATATCTTATAACTTAAAAATGACATCAACCCTGTTCTTTAGCGTACTACTGACTTGTTCTAACTTCAGAAATTACCGACAATGTAATAGAATTTTATTTTATGAAATAACATCTGCTACTTGTCGGTCTCATACTTAACACTATAAAGACCCATATTTTTAACGCAGATAGTACCGTGGTTCAACACAAAGAATTATATATCGAATAACGTATAACATTGCCGCATTCGTCATCATTATGCGTTGTTTATTTGGAGCTCTAGATTGAAAAAGTTATACCAATATCTCAATGTAACTGTTGCTTTACTCACAACCTTGTTTGGCATCACCTTTGCATCAATAGCAATAGCCTCACCACAATACACAACAGGTTGGGTTCAAAATCCTCAGCACCCACCCGTTGAAGTGAGACTAATGCTTACCGGGCAAAAAGATCTGGCTAAACACACAGTTCAGGGATTGCTAGAAGTAAAACTTGATACAAATTGGAAAACCTATTGGCGTTCACCCGGTGAAGGCGGTGTCGCACCCTCAATAAATTGGGACATGTCATCTAATATTGCCAAGGTTGATTGGCAGTGGCCTTTACCTAAACGTCATGACTTTTTAGGCGTTGAAACCCTTGGCTACAAACATGATGTTATTTTCCCACTTTCTATTCATATAAAAGACATGAATAAGCCAGTATTTCTCTCTGGTAAATTAACTATGTCATCATGTACTAGTATTTGTGTTCTTACCGATTACGAACTTTCATTTGATTTCACTCCAAATAAGTTAATGCCATCGACAGAAGCAATGTTTTTGTATAACAAAGGTGAAAGTCAGGTCCCGAAATCATCACCCACTGTTACGTTAAATACGCTTTCTTATAATAAAGCAGAAAAAAAAGTAACCGTCGTTGCAACCAATACCACCGGATGGCAGCAGCCCGATGTAATTCTTGATGGTGATACGCAAGCAGCTAAAGATACCTCATTTTTAAAACCAACCACGATCATAAAAGGTAATACACTTTACGCCACTCTGCCTGTAACAAGTTGGTTTGGCACACCAAAACTTGTTGGCCAACCACTACATGTAACTATTGGTGATCATGATCTTGCGGTTGAAATAACGGCAAAAGCAACAGATACACCAGTTAGTATTCCAAACACAACGAATAATCTACTGAAAATTATAGGCTTAGCCCTAATTGGCGGTCTTATTCTTAATATTATGCCGTGCGTATTACCCGTATTAGGCATGAAATTAAGCAGTGTTATTTCTGCCCAAGGATTAGCCCGTCGCCAAATTCGAACCCAGTTCTTAGCATCGGCAGCAGGGATCATTGTTTCCTTTTGGTTATTAGCTGCATTTCTGACTGCAATGAAATTATCAGGTCAAGCACTTGGATGGGGCATTCAATTCCAAAGCCCATGGTTTATTGGTGCAATGATTGCTATCACCGTACTATTTGGTGCCAATATGCTGGGCTTGTTTGAAATTCGTCTTTCAAGTAATACCAATACTTGGTTAGCAACCAAAGGTGATAATTCTCACTTAGGTCATTTCATTCAGGGCATGTTTGCGACTCTACTGGCAACGCCTTGTAGTGCCCCATTCTTAGGCACTGCCGTTGCGTTTGCATTAGGTGCCAATTTAGTGACTCTGTTTGCTATTTTTACCGCGCTTGCAATTGGTATGGCAGCACCGTGGTTACTGATTGCGCTTTTCCCACAATTAGCAACATTAATGCCTAAACCTGGTTTATGGATGGATCGGGTTAAAACACTGTTCGGCTTAATGATGCTAGCAACATCAGTGTGGCTATTAAGCTTAATGACCAGTTTCTTCAGTGGTAATGTCGTATGGGGACTAGGCGCAGTTATCTTAGTCATCATTTTATGGCTAATCGGGCGTAAGAAAGGACGTAAAACCGTTATTATTACGCTGGCTGTGATGTTATTAGGCGTAGCTGCTAGTTTATTTACTGGTAGCTTAACTGCCAATAAATGGGCAACGCCATTACCGCCCGATCATCATTGGATCCCATTAGATACTGCGAAAATAGCAACCGAAGTAGCACAAGGAAAAACCGTATTTGTCGATGTTACTGCGCAATGGTGTATTACTTGTAAAGCCAACAAAATGGGCATTATTTTACAAGAGCCGGTATATTCAGCTTTAGATAATAAAAATATCGTTTTAATGCGTGGTGATTGGACAAAACCTTCAGATTACGTGACTGGCTTTTTACAATCTTATGGGCGTTTTGGTGTACCATTTAATATCGTCTACGGCCCTAATGCACCAAAAGGCATTGAATTACCCGTTATATTATCCAGCGATAGTGTGCTTAATGCACTCAAAAAAGCAGGTAAATAATGTCATCAAATACTCATCAACCCCCTCGCCGAAAATGGCGAGGGTGGCTCAAAAGCATTATTATTTTTATGATTATGTTTACGGTAGCGACGACAGCATTAGAAGCATGGCGCAATCGTCATTTAAATCAAATGCAAATATCAGCAACTCAACCTGCTTTTACGACCATTGATGGACAACAGATTAATATCTTTAAAGATAGCTATGATCAAACCGTACTAGTGTATGTATGGGCGACATGGTGTGGTAGCTGTAAAGTAGTATCTCCTATGATTAATTGGCTGAATAACCAACCCTGGTTAAATACCAAAATAGTCACCATCGCAATGCGATCGGGTGATGATCGTCGCTTACATGCTTATCTCAATATGAAAGGTTATGATTTTCCAGTAGTAAATGATAATAGCAACGTATTAACCCACCAGTGGAAACTCTCAAGAGCACCGACTATTTTGATCATTAAAAAAGGTAAAATACAAGCAACAACCGCTGGCTTGGTGACACCACCAGGATTATTAGCCCGCTTAGCCTGGGTTGATATGAAATAATAAAAAACCCAGCTAAATAGCTGGGTTTATTTTTAGTATTTATCTAAACGGCGTATTTGCCAAAAGTGGCGTTTCCAATAAGGGTTATCTAAGCGTGAAATAATGACGCCTTTCGATTGTGATGCATGTAGAAATTCTAAATTACCTAAGTAAATCCCCACATGACGTGAGTTACGTCCAGTACGAAAAAAGACTAAATCTCCTTCTTTCGCTTTATTGCGGTTAACTTGTTTACCTTTTTTAACTAATTCTAATGTTGTTCGAGGTAATTGCTTTTGATAAACACTAGAATAACCAACCTGCACAAATGCAGAACAATCTATGCCTTTTTTAGACGATCCACCATAGCGGTATGGCGTTCCTTTCCAATGATGATAAACACCATCAAAGATACGGCTATCTACTACTGATTCAGCGTTTTTTTTCAGCTTAGGCGTTAGCGTTAATACCTTTGCATCAGTAGTATCATTCAGCACTGGTGTGGACGAACACCCAACACTTGATAATAAAACAAATAAAATTAATATCGTTTTTTTTGTAATCAATCCATTATTCACGATTTATCCTGCAATCCTTCAGTGGAAATAAATATGTTAGATACAATCAATCAATGCTTATTGCTACATTTACTATCTTAGCGAAAACGGTCACCCATAACTGTGGTATTGATTCAATTGTTGTCTATATTATTATTTAATCAACCTGATAATACATGAAGAATTATTCTGTTCAAGGATATAAGCTAAACAATAGCATGTTATTACGTCAACCATATATATCCTTAATCCAGTACATCGAAGGATATTATCAAGCCGTTATTATCATCACGTAATATAAATGAAAGGGTAAATAAATAATAAAAAAAAAGCTCACACAACAGTGCAAGCTAAAATGAACATAATAGAAGAGACAAACATGATGAAATGTCATCAGCCTCTACTGTAAATCTTTTAATATTAAATGCGATCTCTTTACTATTAAGATTAGAGACAATTCACATTGTCATGTAATTAGCTTTATTATCAATAATATAAAAACCCTATGAACATACGGAAATAAAAATTTCGTTATTATTCACAGGGTCCGCTTTATATTAAATAAAACAATTATAGGTAAAGCTTAGCCACATCTGAAGGTTCTAACTCAACACCTTCAAGTGATTCATTCCAGTTCAAACCAACTAAAACGCCGTCTTCTACTAGCGTGATCATCCAATCTTCAAGAAAAATATCTAGTGGCAGTTCACTTGGCTGGAACTCAGCCCACTCATCCGCACATTGCATTTTAGCATCAGCTTCAGTTGACCAAAAAGGCATCACTTCAGAGTCTTCAAATTCAGAAGAAGCAACAGATAACCAATCACCCTCTTCATTACGAAGGCTCCAAACAACACGCGTTGCTTGTGTTTCGGTTACGAACAAAGCTTTATTTGCTTGGATATCTGCAGTTAATTTAGTCATTATTTTCTCTCAATTAAAATGCCATAATATGGCTTTATCAGTTAAATATATCAACCTTTACCCTACTAGATATTTTATCAAAAAAAACACCTTAGCAGCATTATTATTTAGTCTGCTTCACTGTACAGCAACGATAAAAAATGAACAGCATCAATAACAGCCTTTTCTGCACAGCGTATATTGACTTATAGAAATTCAATGACAAAATAGCGGAGAATGTTATCACTTCACACCAGGATGGTATCTAAGGCTCTGAGTGCCACTTTTGATCATTCATCAAAACAGCTTCTTAATATTGCAATGATATTGAGATCATTACTCCTCTCTACCTTAGGTACTAACATGCAATCACATCGTGCAGGTAATATGCTTGCTGCATTTTCATTCATTCTTTGGGGAATATTACCACTCTATTACCAATATTTACCTCAAGCAAATACCAATGAACTACTTGCATTAAGGCTGATATTCTCTGTACCTGTCATGCTGATTGTCATGGTATTACTACGCCAGCCTATTCCTGCCATCAAAGATATTCTCGCAGATAAAAAATCATTGGCCATGTGTGGTGTTGCAGGCGTAATAATGAGCGTGTCTTGGTATGCCTTCACATGGGCTATTACCCATGACCAAGTATTAGCAGCAAGTTTAGGCTATTTTATTAACCCTTTATTTGCGATTGCTCTTGCAATGTTTTTCTTAAAGGAAAAGCTCACCAAAGCACAAGTTATCGCGGTTATTCTAGCGATTCTAGGCATTGGTTATCAGGTATGGCAATACGGTCAATTACCATGGCTTTCTTTAATCATGGGCAGTTTTTTTGCCGTCTATGGTTTAACCAAAAAATACATTAAATATGACGCACTTACCTCAGTAACGATAGAAGCTGCCCTCCTGACTCCTTTTGCCCTCATCTATATGATATGGCTATATTTTAGTGGTGATAGTGTTGCTCTCACCTCTGGTACCACGACCTTTTTATTGTATGCAGGCGCAGCCCCTGTCACTGTGGCACCATTAATATTTTTTGCCTTAGCGTTAAATCGAACTAGCCTTACTATGGTAGGTTTAATGCAATATATTGAACCCAGTTTACAGTTTTTATTAGCGGTATTCTTATTCGGTGAAGTCTTTGATCATACAAAGGCCATCAGTTTTGGTCTGATCTGGCTCGGTTTGATTTTCTGTACACTAGAAGCGTTGCCACCACTCTCACGCCGTAAGAAAGCACCAATGGCAGGTCATTAAGTATTCTGCTGTTTTAACGCAAACATCGTGTTTTTAACGGTGTTTGTGTTTATGCTACAACAAACCTCACTGTCTTTATTATGATTATGACCACAACCCGCCCCAATTCAGATATCAAACAATTACAACAGACACTTACCGAGTTTGCTCAACAACGCGATTGGGAACAATTTCATACACCCAAAAATTTAGCGATGGCATTAAGTGGTGAGGTAGGTGAATTACTAGAAATCTTTCAATGGCTAACGCCAGAACAAAGCCAGCAGTTATCGCCAGAAAAGAAACAACATGCCAGTGAAGAGATCGCTGATGTAATGATGTATTTACTACGCTTAGCGGATAAATGTGATATTGATGTAATGCAGGCGTGCCAAGAAAAGATCCAACAAAATGCAGCCAAATACCCTATTAGTAAGTGCTATGGCTCTGCTAAAAAATATAACGAATTAGATTAGCGTTACTAACCATCAAGAAATAGCAATAAAAAAGCTGACTTAAAGTCAGCTTTTTATAAATACTTTATTTTTCACCGACACCGCGGTTTTCTTTCTTCGCAAGCGCAATTTTACCAAAGCCTAACTTGCGGAAATAGCTGTCTCGGTATTCACGTCCAGCTTTACTACACGTTGATACCGCTTCAACCTGTTGTTCCATTTTTAAAAAGGCCGTTAAGTCGATACCTTCAGCAGCTGCTACCGCTTCATGAATGTTACGGTGTATATCAAAAGAGAAAATTAACTGCTTTTCTTCTTCTTTGTAGGTATAAACAATAGTACGTGACATAACGTCCCCAATAGAGCATATAAAGGAGAGCGAATTTACCGTATAAGGGCCCAATATGGAAGTAGAACCGTCTTTACGATCACGATTTACTTTTCAGTGTATTAATTATCAACAACTTCATATACTGGCAAAGCTAATAAGCCTCGCTTAAATAGTTCAGACTCATCCATAGGTTGATAAAAATAAAACCCTTGAATATAACGCACACCAAGTGAAGCAATAAAATTTAACTCAGATTGCTGTTCCACGCCTTCAACAACAATATCTGCCTGCGTAATTTTACCCAGTTGAACCGCAAGTTTAAATAACTCTCGGCCACGTTGACTGTCAAGGTTTAACACTAAAGAACGATCAATTTTAACCTTATTAAATTCAAACCGTGATAAGTACGCTAATGATGAGTATCCCGTACCAAAATCATCTAATGCCACAGATATACCTAAACATTGTAGTTCAAGCATCACTTGCGCGACTTTCGCTTCATCTAAAATCAATAATTCTTCGGTAAATTCTAATTCTATATGGCAAAAAGACAATGAACTATCAAGAATACGATTTTTAACAATCTTGACGAAGTTTTTTGAAAGCACTGTATCGGGTGAGATATTAACCGACAGTTTAAAATTAGGGTTAACAACAATAAATTTTTCTGCCGCTTGGATCGCTTTATCTAATACCCATAAATCGAGTTCAGGCATTAAACCTAATTGATTAAAAGCAGCAATAAATGTCGGTGGTAGAACCTTCCCTTGATTATTTTTAAATCGAAGCAAGGCTTCACAACCAGCAACTTTATTATTTTCAATATCAACTTGGGGTTGAAAATAAAGAATGAACTCACCTTCATTCTGTAATTTTTCAATTTCCCGCTGAGCCGCCAGATTATTATGTAGTGATGGAATAAAACTGGTTAAACGCGTTTTTACCTCAATTTCATCACTGGTAAATAAACGATTAGAGAATATGTCTGAAATACCCACCCCTAGACTGCGCTTATCCATTAACTTAAAAAATGGTAAATATATCGCAGCACCAATCAAAACTAATACTAGTTGCAATACCGCCCCTGATATTGCTCCTCCCGTTGCCATGTAGCCACTAACAAACGGAGGCATTAACCAACTATAAACTTCATTTAATGGGGGGACTATACCGAAATAAATAGCACCATAAGCAATAATAAAGCTCACTACGGGTACTAATAAGAAAGGAACAAGCATGATAGGGTTAAAAATAACCGGTATACCGTATAATATAGGTTCATTAACATTAAATAAACAAAGAATAAATGCCGCCTTCGCTAATAGCTTATAACCTTTACTTTTCGCAAAAAACAACATACAAATAACTAAGCTCAACATATTACCGCTACCACCAATACCGGTAAAAAAATCATAAAAATTAGTACTTAATATATTTAAATCAACACCAAAATTATGCCACTCAGTAATATTTACCATCGTAATATTATAGAGATCCATTTTATAGGAGTGGAGTATATTATGACCATTAACTCCGACTGACCATAATAAACCCCGTAACACTTCATAAATAAGTCCATCTAAAAATGAGGTCGGATCGAGGCGAGGAATAAATGACCAAGACACAAATGTCGATAAATTTTCGAATACTTTACGTACCAATGAGCTTATTGAAAATGCCATTAAAATAGTAACAATTGAACCAGCTAACATGCTCATTGATATATCAATAAAAGAATGACCTGTTTTGGTTTTAAATATTGTTATCTTTTTTAGATTGGCAATAATTTCACAAGAAATATATGCCGTTAGCAACGCTAAAGGGAAACTATTCGGCAATGGAATTAATGGAGAGACTAAATTCCATTGATAAGAAACAATAAAAAACACCGTCAATGATGTTGCAATTACTGTTCCTTTTGGAATTCGCTTCACAGCAGATAAATAGGTCGATAAATAAAAATTAACCAGAATAGGGATCATAATCCCTGTTACTTGGCTGACATAATGGGCTGTTTTTCCAAAATCATTAAAATTAAAATGATCACAAACAAGAGCAACCAACTCACAAAATGTCGAAATTAATACCAATGGCAACGCCATTAAAAAAACATTTGATACCGCAACAAGGTATTTATTTGCAGACAAATGAGACATTGTCTTAAAGATTGGCATAATATTTTCTGCTTCTATACTAAATGCTTAAACTAAATCAATATTAGTAACCATTACTATATTGTAAAAATTGCTCTCTTTAATAATATCAATATTAAATAAATAGCAAAGAAATTTAATCTAAAAATCAATGATAAGCAGTAAGAATACGTTCAATGTTTTAAACATACCGCTTTGACTTATAAGTAGTATTCAGATCCACACACTAAGCAGGCAAACATTCACCAACTTTTCCCATAGTTATGCACAGAAACAGTGGATAAGTTCAAAAGAAAACACCAAAATAAACATTATTGAAACAAAAAGATCACAAAAAAAACACCACTCTATAATGATAGTCAGTGACTTAACAACTTAGTTATCGCTATCAAGCTTAAAATAATGAATAACCTGATTTTCACTGCCTTTCCATACTAAAGAAGGATTGCGTTGGGCTTGTTCATATTTTCCATCAACCATGACATCGATTAAATTAGCCACTTGCTGTTGCTCTGGCGTAAGCTCTGACAATAAATATCCACTCCATAGCCAAATATCTTTACCAACACATTCTTGACGTACTCGCTTCACCAATTTCAAAACGGCTGCAACATTTTGGGGATGGAGAGGATCACCACCTGATAATGACAAACCACGCCGTTTAATACGCGTATCATTAAGATCGCTAATGATCTTATCTTCCATCTCTTGGGTAAATGGATGACCCGCATCTAAACGCCATGTGCTTTGGTTATAACACCCTTTACACTGATGGATACAACCCGAAACAAATAAGGTTACGCGAGTGCCAGGGCCATTAACGATATCTACAGGGTAGTAATTGTGGTAATTCATTTTCTATCTCGATTAACTGCAGCTAGCATTGGCTATTCGACCAACACTTAAAACATAAGAAGTGCCCTAAAGCACTTCTTGTTTACAACTAAATAATGCTATTGATAACAGCTACATGTGCTTAACGCGACGTTTAACTTCTTCTTGCTTACCAAAGTTAAACGGACGTGCATCAGGGCTACCTAAGTAACCACATACACGACGGGTTACTGATACTTTTGATGGCTCATGGTTACCACATTTAGGACAAGTAAAACCTTTGCTAGTACAGTCAAATTCACCTGTAAAGCCACACTCATAACATTCATCAATCGGTGTATTTGTACCGTAATAAGGTACACGGGTATAACTGTAATCCCACACGTTTTCTAATGCTTCAAGGTTATGCTGAATATTTGGGTATTCGCCATAGCAAATAAAGCCACCATTCGCAATATCTGGGTATGCCATTTCAAAGTCAATCTTGTCGTACGGATTCACTTTTTTCTCAACATCTAAATGGAAGCTGTTGGTATAGAAACCACGATCAGTTACACCAGCAACAACACCAAATTCTTTGGTATCAATGGCACAGAAGCGGCTACATAAATTTTCACTTGGGGTGCTGTAAAGACTGAAGCCATAACCTGACTCTTCTTTCCATGCATCCGTTGCATCACGTAAACGCTGAACAATAGCAACCGATTTTTCACGTAGCATTTCACTATCATAAACGTGAGTGTCATTACCGTACAATGCATTCACGGTTTCATGAATACCAATGTAGCCTAATGATATCGATGCACGGCCATGTTTGAAGATTTCTGATACATCATCATCTTCTTTTAAGCGTACGCCACACGCGCCTTCCATATAAAGGATAGGAGCAACACGGGCTTTTACGCCATTTAAACGGGTAATACGTGTATCTAGCGCACGACGAGATAATGCTAAACGCTCATCTAAGATCTCAAAGAAACGGGCTTCATCACCTTTTGCTTCTAGCGCAATACGTGGCAAGTTAATACTTACGACACCAAGGTTATTTCGACCTTCATGAATAAGTTCGCCGTTTTCTTCATAAGGACCAAGAAAGCTACGACACCCCATCGGTGTTTTAAACGAACCCGTTACTTCAACTAATTTGTCATAGTTTAGAATGTCAGGGTACATACGCTTAGAGGCGCACTCTAATGCCAATTGCTTAATATCGTAGTTAGCATCATCTTGTTTATGGTTAAGGCCGTCTTTAATCGCAAAAACAAGTTTAGGGAATACCGCTGTTTTATGGTTTTTACCTAAACCCGCAATACGATTTTTAAGAATAGATTGTTGAATTAAACGCGATTCCCACGATGTGCCTAAACCAAAGCCAAATGTTACAAAAGGTGTTTGACCATTCGCAGTATGTAATGTGTTTACTTCATATTCTAATGATTGGAATGCGTCGTAACATTCTTTTTCAATACGCGCTTGTGCAAAAGCAATAGGATCTGCAATGCCCCACTCTGTTGCTACTTCTAAATGCTTGGCATAACTAACAGTAACATAAGGTGCTAACACCTCATCAATACGGTTAATGGTTGTGCCGCCATAAATATGACTCGCCACTTGCGCAATAATTTGTGCTGTTACCGCTGTCGCCGTCGAAATTGATCGAGGCGTATCAATTTCTGCATTACCCATCTTAAAGCCATCACTCAACATGCCATTAAGATCAATCAGCATACAGTTGAACATTGGGAAAAATGGTGAGTAATCTAAATCATGATAGTGAATTTCACCACTTTCATGTGCTTTAACAATGTCACGCGGTAACAAATGTTGGGTTGCATAATGCTTAGCAACAATACCAGCCAATAAATCACGTTGTGTCGGGATCACTTTACTGTCTTTGTTAGCATTTTCATTTAATAATGAAGCATTACTTTGTTCTATTAAGCCACGAATTTCATTATTTAGACGACTTTTCTTCTCACGAGAAATATCACGATCATGACGATATTCAATATAAGCACGAGCAACAATCTTGTGTGGACCTGCCATAAGCTGCGTTTCTACAGCTTCTTGAATGGCGTGGATATCAACATTATCAGAACCCGAAAATTGTGCTAATACCGCTTCGGCTACTGATGCAGCGTAAGCCTCATCCATTGTATGACACTCTGAATCGCTGATGGAATTTGCAGCCCCAATAACGGCTTCTTTAATGCGTAAAACATCGAAAGACACACGGCAACCATCACGCTTTATTACTACAGGATTCACACAAGGCTCCTAAAATCACAGAAAAATGACACTGTCACTTAAACACAAAATATAGTGTTCTATTTATAAGCGGCAACAAGATGTGGTGTATTAGGCGCGATCTGGCGCAAAGAAACCTTGATCGAGATCAATTTTTATAACGAGCAGTTTGTCTTGTGAACGATGATTATGAGCCGTCCCGAATTTTTGAATGTAAGCTTATTTGTAAAGTTCATTGTCAATAAATTTATTATCACATTCGACAAAAATTTAAAAAAAATCACTTGCCTTTCGTACAATAATTGAGACTATCACTACTTAATAATTATGGATGTGACAGAATGGATTTTTCATCACTAGATACACGTATTGACAACACAATATACAAAAATCTTCGCATGGGTTTTATCTGGGCATCTAAAGTTTCGTTAATTACACTACTGTTAATAACCATTATTATTTGGATTGACTTTATTCACACCGAAAATAGTCGTTTATTACTAACCACCATCAGTTTTGGTATTCAGGGGCTGCTGTTTATTGCCGGTTGGTTTTTTTTTGCTCATAAGAAGACACTTCAGCATTACAAAATAATCTCATCCTGTTATGCATTATTATTCGGAACAACATGGGGAAGCGCCATTATCAACCTTAATAACCTAGGCCATGCCTATGTTATTGTCGAAATTGTCGGTAATCTCTTATTTCTTGTCGTATTACTTAGCTTTTATGCCTACCGCGTGGCAGTGTATCTCGCAATACTTCCAATCTTAATCTTTACCACCTGGTACAGCATTGAAGATCCCAGATTTGATCTTCTCTTTGCTTTCACAAAACTCACTATTACTATAATTATTATCGAATCAGGCCGACAACTGCTTTTTAAATGGTTCACGACCCGTATTACACAAGAACATGAAAATAAACGCTTACTCAAACGACTGGCACAATTATCTTTTACCGATCAATTAACCCAAATTAATAATCGTCGTTTTTTTGACCTTTCTATTAATAAACAAATCATTAATGCCAAACATCATCATGAGCCACTTTCTATCATTTTAATTGATATTGACTATTTTAAGCTTTTTAATGACTCTCAAGGCCATGTAAAAGGTGATATCTGCTTAAAAACCGTGGCAACAACGATCTGTAAAAGCTTATTAAGACATAACGATACTGTGTCTCGTTATGGTGGTGAAGAGTTTATCGTATTACTACCCAATACCGATATCAATGGAGCATGTAAGGTCGCTAATCGTATCCAAAATAACTTAGTCACTCTAGCTATTCCTCACCCATGTTCTGATATTAGCCAGTACGTCACTGTCAGCCAAGGTATCGCTAGTTGGCAAGCCAATCAATGGCCAAATCAATTGATTAACGCCGCAGATACTAATCTTTATAACGCTAAAGAATCAGGACGAAACCAATACTGCGCCACACCTCAATGAAACATGTTATGCCATGATTACACTCAACTATAACGGTGGCGGCACTATCGCACTAGCACATCATAAATAATGCCTGTTTGAAAGTACTCAAGGCATAGTCATTGTTCTGCCAATAATAATGACGGCAACAATGACTATGCCTTATTTATGTTTTTTGATACTGTTATTAATAGTATTCCCAGCAAGTAATAGCTACTCAAACAGTAACCGTGACACACCATCATTTACTTTGATGAGCTGGAATATGCAATGGTTATCGATAAAACCAACCTCACCGATTGTGCGATCGGATGCCGATTATCAGGCGTTACAGCACTTTTTTATCCATTATTCACCTGACATTCTAGCATTTCAAGAAGTTGACAGTATTGAAGCGCTATATCGTGTCATCGATCAACAACACTATGATATTTACCTTTCAGAACGCGCAAAAAATCCCGAAGATCATTTCAATACAAACAATCAATACACAGGATTTGCAGTTAAACGCGATATTATTGTCGATGATACGACGGATCTATCACAATTAAGTTCACCTGCTATTGCCACAGGTATCATGATGCCTTTTAAAAACAAATTGCGTTATGGCAGTATAATTCGTATTAATATAAATCAACAATCTGTTGTATTACTCAACCTTCATCTTAAATCAGGTTGTTTTACTGCCAAGCAGCTATCGAAACAAAAAACGAAGGCATGTAAAACCCTAGCCCAACAACTTCAATTAATAAAACAATGGCTTAATACTCAGCTCCAACAATCACAATCAGTGATTATTGTGGGTGATTTTAATCATCGCATTAGTAATAATCAGTACTTTCTCAATCAAATAACCAATGAACCTGCATTAATTAATTCACTATCAACCACTATTAACGCCAATTGCACAGTAAAGTTAACAAATAAAGTCATTCGTTATCGCACTTATAAAAAGCTCATTGATCATCTTTTTACAACTAAAAACATAACAGCCATTAAACAGCGTCAAATTAACTATAATAAACAACAACTGTCACAGTTTACACTCAGCGATCACTGCCCATTGTTGTTTAAGTTAGTGCTAAATTAAACCTTTGCTACACCATTAATCCGCTGCATAGCCGCCATTACAATAACGTACATCTGGAATAATATTATGCTTATTCAAGAGCCGATACATCGTCGCACGTGAAACACCAAGATCTTTCGCTGCCGATGCAACCTGCCCTTTGTGCGCTTCAAGCATCGTCACAAGGACATCTTTTTCAGCTTCATCTTTTATTGTACGTAGACTTTGTCTCACATTGGTTTTTTTAGGTAAATCAAAATGGTCGAGGCTAACTTCATTACTATCATTTAATAATGAAACCCGCTTAACTTGATTAATAAGCTCACGTACATTACCAGGCCAGTTATATCGCAATAATAACTGTTTAGCATCTTCGCTATAATGCATTGCTAGCGTGTTATATTCTTTCGCAAATTGTTGTAAATAATATTCAGCTAATAATATAATATCTGCACCACGTTCTCTTAATGTAGGAACGACAACATGAAATACGTTCAAGCGATAATAAAGCTCTTTATTAAAAATTTCATTTTTTACTGCCAGTTCTAAATCAATACTTGATGATGTAATAATACGAACATCAAATAAATCATGTTCATTTAATTTTTCATTTTCTGGTTGCTGCAAATAATTGAGTAACTTTAGCTGTAACGACTTAGAAAGCTCTTCTACACCATTCAGTAATACCGTTCCATTTTTAATAATATTACCCGAGCTGGCACACTGGGTCGGGTCTAAAAAAGAGATACGTTCATCACCTTCAACCAATGCAGAACAATTAATGACGGTTATATCATCATTACGCCGTTTACTCAGATTATGGATAGTCTTAGCAATCAGCTCTTTACCTACACCTTGCTCACCAGTCAGCAATACATTAACATCAGTAATCGCCACTCTTTTTACCATATCTCTGAGATGCTTAATCGATTTAGATTCGCCATACAATCCAATTTCGCATTGCTGACTAACATCACTCAACGAAGTGGATTCAATTTCTAACATCCCTAATTGATGGCCCGCTGTATCTAATAATTGACTTGATGGTATTGGCGTAGAAAAAAAATCAACACAGAAGTTATTAATAAATTGACAGATAGAGTCAATCTTTAATTGCTCTTTTTTTATTATCGCGATCCATTTAACCTGCTTGGTTTTATTTGCGCGTTGCGAAATACTATTTAGACTGAAATCATTATTACTTAAATCTACGATACAAACACATGGGCTATATTCTTCTAATATTGCATCCGCAGTTCGCAAATCATAACAGCAATGTGTTTTCCAACCCGCTTGTTCTAACAATGCAATCCACGGTTCATAAGTGCACCCCATGGCAACCAAGCGTCCATTATTCTTTTTTTTATCATTTACAGCTACCATTAGAGCCACCCTTTAAGAAAATAGCTATTCTAGATGTGTATTAAAAAATATAGGTAACAACAATGTATTTTGCATTGTATCAACGATAAGAATAGTAATAAAAATATACCAATAAAAAACCATCAATAATATAAATACTTATATTATTGTTATCTTTCATGGGATTAAATATCTGTAACCGAAAATTAATCATATAATTAATTTATCTTTAAAAAAAAACACAAAAGAAAACATTGAATTTAATTGCTTTTTTTATACATCAAAATATACATTAAAATACGATAATATAGACACTGACTGAATAAATTAAGCAATAATTATAAAGAAAAAAGCAATGATAATACGAGACGTTACCCTACTTTTGTTTTATCCTTGCTGACATAATAATGTGTAATAAATAGGACGACAGTATGTCTACTCCATTAGATGCTGCAATGATTGAAACAATTCAGAGTTTTGATGCTGAGAAACGTTACAAACACTTAGTAAAAGAAGTGGTTGCCAACCGTGAAATTTGGATTCTTACCGATGAACATGGTTGCGTTATGCTCAACACAGACGATGAAGATTGCGTACCTGTATGGCCAAATAAAGAATTTGCAGAAGCATGGGCAACGGGCGAATGGGAAACATGTAAAGCAGAAGCTATTTCATTAAATAAATGGCATAGCCGCTGGACCCATGGTTTAGAAGATGACGAACTTGCATTAGTTGTCTTCCCAATTCCCGAACAAGAAGGTCTTGTTATCTACCCAGATGAACTTGATTATGAATTAAAAACATTAGCCAATAAACGTCGCTAATTAAATCAATGCTTCTTCAATAGGCTAGCGTAAAGCTAGCCTTATTTTTAACGCTTCCCATATAATAGGGTCTATTTTGAATACAGTGCTCGAACACATTAAACAAACACCCAATAAGATTGATTTTAACGACATTATTACAGCTATTTGTCACTATTATCACTATCAACCTACACGTTTTACTAATGGTAATGTAGATAATATGATCATCAATCAAGCAGGGACTAATGAAGGATCATGTAAAATATTTGCGTTTGCACAATTACATCAACTGTCTAAAGATGAAACCCTAGCCTGTTTTGGTGCCTTTTATCGCCATGATGTACTTGAGCATCCACAAGAAAATAATCATCAAAATATTCGTCAATTCATGCTATCAGGTTGGAATGGTATCACTTTTGATCGTTCTCCATTAACACTTAAAACAACAATATAAAAGCCATTAAGTTAGGTCTCACCGAGTGGCTTTATATAAATATGGGGTAACTACAAAGGTTTCTTACAATGACTACACGCTTGTGGTGGCTTCATAAAAAAAGGAGAACGGCTCGCCTGACCACAACTATCACAAAACTTTGTGGATCGAATAGTAAGCAATGTCACAGGTACTAATAAAATCAATATCGAAATCATCCATACTACTGGTGGTTGCATAAAGATAATAAAGCCACCAATCACAACATTACTAAACACAGTATAAATTGGCCATAAACGACGTTTTTTAGCCACATCATTACCACGTTGGAATAACATTACACTCCCCACAGTTAAACCTAACCAAATCACAACGAAACCAATTAATAGATTTTCCTGCATTTTTTTTCCTTAAAATAGTATTTTCTAAGTACAATATTTATTGGTTAAAGATCATACAATTACTGAGTTAAATCAATCATATCAATCTCTGATCATGACGTCGAATATTGATAGCATTCTCGTTACTATGCCGCATTTTTCTCTCCTTTGGTAACAACATTTAAGACAAAAACAACATGTGACAAATAAGTTACAATTATGATGCTAAATATTGTTGCTTATATTAAAAAAAGTATTATATTTAGCGCCAGAACAGGATGTTCATTGAAAATACCGATTTAGCTACCATTTGCTAAAGACGGATTAAGGAGTAAAAATGGTTACGGCTTTATATTCGCAAATACCGATGCATCATGTACGATCTACCCTAAATAGCTATACGGCAACAACGCGTTTGAACATTATTAATGATTGGCGCTATGATAACCTCCAGCAGCCTTACCACCAATTTGAAACATTATATAAACACGCAAAATTCGCGCAAATAGAGCTTAATCAACTAATCAAAAAAGCGGCATTACGTACTGATTGTCACGCAATTCTTCCCACCCACAAATCACGAATCCGCGCCCAACAAAAGATCATGACAGAGCTCAATGGTAACGCTAATGCCTTAACTGATCTCGCTCGTGGCTCAATAATTGCTTCTAATATTGATGATTTAATTTCAGCCTATGATTACTTAATACAATATACCGATGTTCGCGGGGTTAAAAATCGCTTTAGTCGACCAACAGCTTCTGGCTACCGTGATATAAAACTATTAATACGCTTACCAAATAGCCATTTTATTGTTGAGATACAATTGCATCTTAAAAAAATCGCTTCGATAAAAAATGGGGCTGAACATTCAATTTATGAGCAAATTCAAAAAATCGAACGTCAAGCAGTGATTGAATCACGATTACTGCATGAGCTAGAACAAAGGAAAATTCAAAAATTACGCCAACACTCACAACATCTTTATCATCGAGTATGGCAACATTATATGGGTAATAACCGTTTGGCGAGTTAACCATCAACGTGGCAGTTGTGTGTGGTTATGAATAGTGTAAATGTACTGTAATAAATAATTCAAAAATATGAATATCAGCACAGTATTCAAGTTCCATTCAAGGTAAAGTTATTAACATGTAAACAGATAATACATTACAGCCAACATACGTCTTTTTAGTTATACCCGTTTTAGTATGTTTCGATATTGCATTGCAGTATTCTCAGGAGTTGTTTAATGAACATAAAATCTGTTTTACGTACAAGTTTTGTTCTTTTTTGCATGCTCAGCCGCTCTGTTGTGGCTGCGCCAGCTATTACTCCCGCTTTTAATACCCATGACCAATCACAAACACGCCAGACCCAAGCTAGTCGTAAAGCATTTCAACGTGATTTGAGTGGCTTATACAGTATTCAATCATGGAAAGATGATAATTTACGTCAACCATTTAACCATTTTGATGCTCTTTATTTAGCCGCGACTAGCGCACAAATCGAATTACAGACATTACTTCAAACTGTCAGCCTTGCATCAGCGACAAATATCATCATTCCTGATATTAAATCCGCACAGCGTTCACAACAAAAAATCACCACTGAATTACAAGGTGAGACAAACAAAATCACCGATATTGCGCGCGGTTCTATTGTTGCTAAAAACATTCCAGCATTAGTTCAGGCTTATGAATTACTAGCAAAAGAAGCAACAATCGTAAGTGTAAAAAATCGTTTTAAAAACCCAACCCCATCAGGGTACCGTGATTTAAATGTGTTAGTTCGCTTACCCCATAGTCAAATCATTACGGAAGTTCAGCTACACTTAGACGAAATATCAACTATTAAAAATGGTCCAGAACATGACCTCTATGAAAAAATTCAACATATCGAGCGTTTAGCGCAGCAACAGCTGCGTCCATTATCTGAATTTGAAACAGCACAAATTCAGAAGTTACGTCAGCAATCTCACCAGCTTTACCAAACGGCATGGTTAGGTTACCTACAACCTCAAGCGGCCTAACATGTAAATTGAAATAATAAAGCCCGAGCTCCCAATCGTTATCACGAAAAAGCTAACGGGCTTTGCTATGCCTCTCCATAATTCCATTTACCGATAAAAACACCTCCAGTATTCAAACCGACTCCCCTTACAGACAAGATTGTATTTTTTATAAAATATCATTTAAAAACATAATGTTATTTATTTGTATAGCAACATAACAAATTATGTGGCTTGATTAGCATTATTCCGATATTAATAAAAGTGTTTATTTGAGCAATATCATAATTACATTTATTTGCTTTTAATTGGCGTGTTTTTTTATCGTGTAAACGTTTTCAATCCCATAAAATCTAGCACCATATTAATAGAATATATTCCGATATAGAGATGGATTATGGTTACAATTTTTAGCCTCGTTATTATATTCCTTGTAGGCTTACTGATTTACAAGAAGTACAACCCACAAACAACATTACTGCTTGGCGGTATTATAATGATGGCGGCGGCTATTATTTTTAATACTGGTACACCGCTTCCAGAAAACATATCAAGTGGTAATCAGTGGCTTGATATCTTTACCTTTCTAAAAAATACCACGGCAAAAACAGTGGGTACGCTCGGTCTTATCATCATGGCTGTTGGCGGTTTTGCTAAGTATATGGATCATATTGGTGCCTCACGAGCGTTGGTCAATATTGCGATAAAACCATTAGGCTATTTTAAAGCACCTTATCTAGTTATGGCGCTAGGTTATATCATGGGCCAAATACTGAATATCTTTATTCCAAGTGCATCAGGGCTTGGGCTATTATTGATGGTAACGCTTTACCCTATATTAGTACGTCTTGGGGTCAGTAAAATGTCAGGGGTTGCCGTTATTGCAACCGCAGCTTGTTTAGATTTAGGTCCAGCCTCTGGTAACGTAAACCTTGCTGCTCGTACTGCTGATATTCCCGTTACTGAATATTTTATCACCTACCAATTGCCGGTAGCGATCGTAACGATGATAACGATTGCCACATTGCACTTTTTTGTACAACAATGGTTTGACCGTCGTGCAGCAACCACTACTGACGTTGAACTTCAAACTGAAGAAGCCCAAGTTGCACCACCAGCTTGGTACGCTTTATTACCCATCATTCCACTGGCACTGATCATGATCTTTAGCCCAATGGCTATCGCAACCGTGAAAATTGATGTCGTTACCGCAATGTTTATTTCGATTGCTGTCGCGATGGTTTGTGAAGGTATTCGCCATGGTGCAAAACCTATCTTTAAAGATATTTTGGTTTATTTCGACAGTATGGGTAAGCAATTTGCACGCGTCGTCACCCTTGTTATTGCAGGCCAAGCGTTTGCGCACGGTATGAAAGTCATTGGTTTACTTGATACGGTGATTAACTTTGCGATTAATGCTTCAGTATCCCCAGCATTAATGATTATCCTAATGGTTATTATTATTACCTTTGCAGCAATTTTAATGGGATCAGGCAATGCACCGTTCTTCTCATTTGCAGCGATGGTGCCAGATATTGCCGATAAGGTCGGTATTAATGCCATTGTTATGTTAATGCCAATGCAATTAGCATCAGGTATTGCACGCTCAATGTCACCAATTACAGGTGCTATTGTAGCGGTAGCAGGCGTTGCTGATGTATCTCCGTTTGAATTAGTAAAACGTACCGCTATTCCAATGATCGGGGCGTTAATTGTTTCAACAACGATGTCATTACTTTTAGGGTTGTAATCCCATCGACTAACCAAAAAGAAAACCCCGTTAGTTATCATGTTAATGCATAACTATAACGGGGTTTTATTCGTAGTTATTTATACTAACGGATCAATTTAGATACGCTTCCAAGGGCCATTGGCATTGCCAGGTTGATCACCTTTGGTCCACCATTTTGCTTGGTAGTTATTACCGTCAAATATAACTTCATCACTACTATTGTAGGTTTTAGATGCTGACCACCCACCAACTTCACCCGTCTCTTCTTCTACCCATACTGATGAAGCGCCAGGCATTTCACCTTTGGTCCACCATTGAGCAGTATAAGTAATGCCGTTATAAACGACGGTATCACCTGAGTTATAGATAGTATTTGTATCCCACGTATCGCCAACCGTACCACTTTCAGCTTTCACGTTAACAATCACTGTTTGTTGTGCTGATGCTTGACCATCAGAAACAGTAATCACAACATTTACGGTTGTATCTGTGGCTGTTGTTGGCGCTGTAACGGTAACATCAGCACCTGTTGCAGTCACTGTAACCTGACCCGTTGATGCAGAGTAAGTTAATGTATCACCATCAACATCTGTCGCGGTCACTGTAATAACAACATTCTGACCGCTATCAACATCAACCGTTGCTGGCGCGGTTAATTCTGGCGCGGTATTTTCAACCACACCCGAACCTTTCACATTAACAACAACAGACTTAGTTGCACTCTTACGGCCATCAGTAACTTTAATTGTTACTGATGTCACTATATCTGTTGCTGAGTTTGGTGCTGTATAAGTTACCGTTGCAGTACCATCACCATTTTCGATTATTTGCGCTTCTGCAGAGCTAAAGCTTAAACTATCGCCATCGGCATCCGTTGCTGAAACATTAAAACTAATTGTCTCACCCGCAGCAGCAGCTTGTGCACTTGGTACGGTTAATTCAGGTACTGCATTTGGCGTGGTATCAGCACTAAAGACATCATCAATCGCTTCTGCAAGTGGTGAACTTAATTTCGTACATTCTTTGAGCTTACTACCATGATTGATAAAGGTGCCTTCACATTGAATATCACCGTGTACTTGCCATACAATCACACCACCTAAATCATTATCAACAATGTATTGTGCTTTTTTCTTTATCGAAGGAACATCATCATAACTTAAGAAGTATTTACCTTTAACTGCATAAGGCACTTCCGCATTCGCATCCCACTTATGCTCCCAGCCGGAAGTTTTAACGATATAGTTATAATTTGGTGAACCTTCGAACTCTTTCCAGTTATCAACATCAACTGCCGTTAATAATGGCCCATCAACCGACATATTATAAATACGCTTATCTGTTGGCGCACCTAAGTAAGCCTCTGCTTCGGTCGTTTGAACACCACGGCCATAGAACGCTGCTCCAAAGTTGATTTTTTTAGATGGGATGCCTTTCTCTGCCATCCAAATACGTAGCGTATCTAAATCAAGACCTTTAAATTCTTCTTCTGGGTATGGATACAATGGCGCGTTATGCCCAGTAACATTTGACCACGCACCGTTAAGGTCGTAGGTCATCATGTTGAAGTAATCCATTGATTTAACAAGACGTGGCCAATTAAATCCTTCGAGTTTAGCGGTTGATGCTGAGAATGCAGCAGTAAGCAATTTGTCAGGACCAATACGCTTGCGGATGTCTTCCATTAACTGTTCAAAGTTAGCAAAATCAGCAGGATCGCCTGCGAAGTTCATACCGCCAAAGCCTGGATATTCCCAATCAATATCAATACCGTGGAAACCTAATGCCATTAACTTATCTAAATCTTTAAGGAAACGGGCTTTTTTAACGGGATCAGCGGCCATTTCAGGAAAGTGCTTAGACATACTCCAGCCACCGAGTGATGCCATAACTTTAACGCCTTTTTGGTTTGCAAGATCAATCAAACCTGGAGCGCCACCTTCTTTTTTAAGTGGAATCGGCATATTGCCTTCGATACCTGTTGGCTTATGACGCCAGCCTTTACCACTTTTAACAAAACCTTGTGCTTTTACTTTCTCTAAATTTTCGGCATCCCACGGCTCATTAACAGGGTATTGGTGAATATATTCCAATTCTCCCCACAGAATATGGAAATCCCAGCTTGAATACACATCTGGGTGGAGTAACGGCCCTGGCTCCTGCACGCTACCTGGCTTATAAATTTGTTTATTACGTAAATCACCACTGTGTAAGGTACCGTCTTTTGCTACGCCAAAAAATGAGAAATTAAGAATGGAGTAAATATCCATATCTACGTTCAAATGCGTCGCTTCACCTTTTACAGTAAATCCAGCATTAGTACCTTTCCATGCTTCCCATTGCGTTAGGTAACCTATTACGTTCTTATCATGTGTTGGCGCGGCTTGTACTTGAGCGGCCGTACTTGCGAATAAAAAACCTGCAATAATGCCCGCAACTTGGGTTTTATTAAATCCCTTTTCCATTTTGTGCTCCACGTTATGATTAATAGCTAATTGCTATATCAGCTTTTATAAATACAACTGATTTTTTATAACGATTAGTAATGCTTTTGGTCATTAAAAATCTAAACATAGTGTGAAGTAACTTTTTTAATTTAGCGAAAAATAATCACAAATTTAGGCTCAATAACTAACATTAATGCAACAAGATAGTCAGATAACATCTTTTTTTAGCCACAGCATTCAAAAAAAAGCACTTTTATACATGTAAAAATAAAGATGTGGAAGAGATAATATTTATATAAAAATATCATTCTAAAGCGGAGGAAGGCGTTTTTAGGGAAAATATGTCCTCAAATAAAAACAAAAAAAGCGAATCGAATAAATCGATTCGCTTTTTTATTACAAACACTTCTAATATTATGATTATTAACGAATAAATCGGTTATAAACAAATAGTAGAATGAAAGCGCCTAATGTTGCAGTGATAATACTGCCAATGTTAACGCCTGTTGCGTGGCCTAAACCAATAAATTTACCAACAAAGCCACCAACAAAAGCACCACCAATACCTAGCGCCATTGTCACAATCCAGCCGCCGCCATCTTTACCAGGCATTAGCCATTTTGCTAATGCACCTGCGATTAAACCTAAAATAATCCAAGATAAAATGCCCATTCTCTTTCCTCAATTGGCTGATTTTTCACTCTCAATAGAGATAATGTGATTATGGTATAAGTAGACATATATCACACTATTGAGTTCAATAAAAATTACATCACGATAAAAATAGTCGCACTGGTCACAATTATTTACTGCGATTGACTAGCGTGAGCTTCCTGACTTCAAGTAAAATACCCTCCGCTTGCGAGCGTTCATCTAGTCGCATTTTCACTCACAAAAATAGAGAATTACACGTAATGAAATACCAATGGATTTTATTTGATGCTGATGAAACCTTGTTTCACTTTGATGCATTTCACGGCCTTCAACTGATGTTTTCTCGTCATAACATTACCTTTACTGATGCTGATTTCGAACAATATGAAGCGATTAATAAACCATTATGGGTTGATTATCAGAACGGTATAATTTCAGCGACTGAATTACAAAACATTCGCTTTGAAGCATGGGCAACCAAACTTTCGCTATCAACAGAGCAATTAAATCACGATTTCTTAATGGCAATGGCTGATATTTGTACGCCATTAACTGGGGCGAAATTACTGCTTGAATCATTAAGTCCACATGCAAAATTAGGTATTATTACTAATGGTTTTACCGCATTGCAGGAAATTCGTTTACAACGCACAGGGTTTACAGATTTTTTTGATGTACTTATTATCTCAGAACAAGTCGGTGTAGCAAAACCTGATACTCAGATTTTTGATTATGCTTGTCAAAAGATGAATATGACTCAACGCCAGCAAATCTTAATGGTTGGTGATAACCCACACTCTGATATTTTAGGTGGGATCAATGCAGGCATGGATACGTGTTGGCTTAATAGTGATCACCTGCCGCAACCTATCGGTATTAGACCCACTTATACCGTATCATCGCTCGCTGAACTACAAGCTCTGTTACTGCCTTAAAGACTCATTAGATTGTATAAAAAACCAGATACCATTATATAACGATTATTATTCAGTTACTTATATGGTATCTAGTGAGTAAACATAAAAAAAACAGTAATTATTTCTTTGTCGAGCTTTACAATCACACGAATACCGATTAAGTTTGGAGCTCATTTTTCTTAGAGCGTATAAGTTATGTCTCAGAACATTAACAACAATCAGGATGCTACCATTACAGCAACCATACAGATTGCTTGTACGCTAAAATCTGTCGTCGTCGTCACTTTCTGACGCTGACGGGTAATTTATTCGTCAGTAACGCTGGCGGATATGAATTTCACTTCTTATTATCTCTTCCAGCATACTGACTCATATTGTTCGTTTTTGAATAAGGTATGTCATTTGAAAAAAAAAGAACTTGCAGCCATTGGTTTTATGACCTTTGCACTATTTCTTGGTGCTGGTAACTTAATATTCCCCCCTCTTATGGCACAACAAGCTGGTGAAAACTGGTTAATTGCTATTGCTGGATTTTTGCTAACAGCTGTTGGTTTACCTGCATTAACACTGGTTGTTCTGGGACGGCTATCTTCTGCTGAAAAATTAACTGCTGCATTACCAAAATGGATGGATCGTTCTTTTTGGTTCTTAGTGCTAACAACACTCGGCCCTGCGTTTGTTTTACCGCGAGCGGTTACCGTTGCTTATGAGATGGGTATAAAGCCTTTCTATTCTGGCAATGGTTTAATGGTCTTTTCTGCTGTTTTCTGTGCACTAACATTAGTGTTAGCACTTAAACCAGGAAAATTAGTGGATTATATTGGTAAAGTCATGACACCCGCATTGATTGCAATGTTGGCACTACTGGCAATTTCAGCGGTTATTAATCCTTTAGGCTCACCAACCACAGCAATTGAAATCTACCAAAAAGCACCTACTGTTAATGGCTTGATTCAGGGCTACATGACATTAGATGCGATTGCAGCGGTTGCTTTTGGTTGGGTTATTATTCAAACAATCCGTAATACTGGTGTCGAATCTAATAAAGCAATTTCTTACTATACTCTTCGCATCGCACTTATTTACGCGGTTCTAATGTCACTTTGTTACCTTGCTATGGGGTATTTAGGTGCGACGTCTTCTGGTATTGCGCCACAAGCAACCAATGGCGGTGAAATCCTTACCCGTTATGCGGCCGGTGAATTTGGTACGCTTGGACAACTGTTGTTAGCCACGATAACCTTAATGGCTTGTTTAACGACAACGGTAGGCCTAACCAATGCTAACGGTGAGTATTATAAAAACACCTACGGTGTAAAATTCAAACTCAGTGCTACCGTAATTATGGTGTTAACAGCAATTATTTCTAACGTCGGTTTAGAAACCATTATTAAAGTGAGTCTGCCTGCAATTTTAATTTTATGTCCGATTTCTATTTCGCTAATTATTTCAACATTTTTCATCCGTAATCACTCAACACCAACAAAACGTATTATTTCCACTAGCCAAACTATTGTGGTGATCGTTGCAACAATTTTTGGCAGCATTGATGCCTTAAATATTTTAGATAAATTACCCACAACCATCACAACCATTGCTGAACATTGGCTACCATTATTTGCATCTCATGCCTCTTGGTTAGTCCCCGTTAGCATCACTATTTTAATCAGTAAATTATGCAGTTATGGCTATAAAAATCACGATAGCGTCGCTGTAAATTAATAAAGTGTACGGTTCATTATCGTAGGGCTAGATGATATCTAGCCCTTCACTCTCATCACTTTTTCAAAAAACAGCACACTCTAACAACACAATAAATTAGCACCACCACTATTGATCAACAGTAAACCTTTAAAATCTCGCTAATTGGTTAACATTAAACGCTTAAATTAAATTTTTTTCACAATCATTAATAAAAAGTTGAAGAAAGTTATTTACAACACTAACTTTTCTTTATACTTTTAACGTGTAATTCACTTATTCACTAATAGAAGTTGTTAATTTATGCATTCAACTGCGTTTGAACATAGAGCACACAAACACTTAGCTTCAACGAAAGCGACTAATGCTTGGGTTGAAGTGACTTCTATGACGATAATAAAAATATCTCGAATTATTTCCGCTTTTATTCTAGTGATTATTCGCTAGGCTGGCGGGCAAGTTTCCGTCAGCCGTTGCTGATGGAGGATAAGCTTCAACTCTTCATACCATCTTTCAGCAAACCTGCGGAACCATTATTAACGAAGTGACAGTGCGATAACACTTACACTATTACGTTATTAATTACTGTTCAACACTTACCATAATGCAGGTACAACATTTGAAAACACAAGATTTACTCGCTATCGGTCTTATGACCTTCGCCCTATTTTTAGGTGCTGGTAACTTGATCTTTCCTCCCGCGATGGGGTTAGATGCAGGTACATCATTATCATCAGCAATGAGTGGTTTTTTAGTCACCGCTGTGGGTCTACCTGCTTTTACTATTATTGTTCTGGGCCGCATAGGCAGCACAAACAACCTCACTAAAGCATTACCGAAATGGTTAGCAACGACATTCTGGATTTTATTATTTACTGCGATTGGTCCTGCTTTTGGCATGCCTCGTGCAGTTACTGTTGCTTATGAAATGGGATTAAAACCTTTTTTCAAATCAGATCATCTGGTTGCTTTCTCGATTGTATTCTCTGCTTTAACATTAATTTTAGCGTTTAAACCCGGTAATCTGGTTAATTACATCGGTAAGATCATGACACCTGCGCTGATTTTCTTATTAGCAGGATTAGGGCTAGCGGCATTTATTTCACCGCTAGGTGTACCTGCTGCACCTTATGGCGATTATCAGCATAGTGCTGTCACCAGTGGCTTAATCCAAGGTTACATGACCATGGATGCTATCGCAGCGGTTGGTTTTGGTTGGGTTATCATTCAAGCAATTAAAGCAAAAGGCGTAGTATCACAAAAAGGAATCGCTAGCGTCTCATTTAAAGTCGCAATGATCTATTTTGTATTAATGGGCAGTTGTTATATTGCTATGGGGTATGTTGGCGCAACCTCAACCTCTATTGCCACTCATGGCATGAACGGCAGTGTGATCCTTACTCGTTATGTTGCGGGTGAATTTGGGGTCTATGGTCAATGGTTACTGGCGGCGATTATCATCATGGCATGTTTAACCACTACCGTTGGTTTAACCAATGCCTGCGCTGAATATTATCAACAAACATTCAAAGCATCGTTTGGTTTTACCGCGACAATTATTGTGGTGCTAACAGGCATGATTGCTAACTTTGGTCTTAATGATATTCTCAAAGTCAGCTTACCGGCTATTTTAGTATTATGCCCTGTTGCGATTGCATTAGTGTTTGCTTCTTTAACGGCTTCGACCATTCATGTTTCAACACTAACGCATACCTCAGTATTAGTGACAGCTGTGGTATTTGGTACTGTTGATGCCGTGAGTATTCTCGGTAAAATGCCTGTCGATCTTAACCAGTTTTTTAATAAAACATTACCGCTATACCAAGCCCATGCTAGCTGGTTATTACCAACGCTATTGATCTTATTTGTTACGACTATCATGGCACGACTACCTATCGTAGCGCGTAAGTTTAATATGGTGGATTACCGTTTAAATTCAACGGCTAAAAATCAATAATATTATCGCGTAAAGATAATTGGGGTTATCGATACACGTATATATCACGATTGTTATTCTCTATGACACATAAAAAAGCCTCTTACAACTTCAGCTTGAAGTACAGTAAGAGGCTTTTTATTACGTCTGATCACATTACCTTATTCAGGTAAACGCTCACCTGTCATGAACGCATGTAAAATTTCAGGTGTTAACTCACCCGCAGCTTCTAAACGTTTAAGCTCTGCCACAATTTTCTTTTGATCATCAATTGATGGAATCGGTAATTCTGGCTCTTTTTCATAATCATCAGGTAACGATAAATTAAGATCGTGCATGGTAAACCCTTGGTTATTTAAACAAATTCTAATTTTCATGATTATACACTGAAAATTGATCAGAGTTCAGCTTTACCACATAACGGTAATCGGAATTACAGTGATGCTTGATGCTGAGTAATTAATCGATCCATTGCTTCTCGTGCGCGTAGTTGAGCATGTTCAAATATATCGTCTTGGCTCATTGGTTCAACCACTTCATAGTAACATTTCAATTTAGGCTCAGTACCAGATGGTCGCACAACCACTCGAGCACCATCTTCAAGGTGATAAATCAATACATCACTAACAGGTAAGTCAATCGCCTCAACCGATCCATCAGCAAAAATACGTAATGACGTTTTAAAATCCTCAGTACTGTGAATAGCTAATCCTGCAATCGCTTGTGGTGGCGTTGCACGGAGTAAATCACCAATAGGTGCAGCGGTTGGATCAAGTGCAATACTGCGTTGAGCATTAATATATAAGCCGTACTCACGGTAAATCGCTTCAAGTTGATCCCAAACCGTCTTACCGCTTGCTGATAGTTCTGCCGTCAGCTGAGCAAATGCCACTAACGCAGATAATCCGTCTTTATCCCATACCGTATTACCAATGGTGTAACCTAACGCTTCTTCATAGGCAAACAAGAATTGATGATCAACGGTTTGACGCTCCATTGCGACATTGGTTAACCATTTAAAGCCAGTCAGTGTTTGATAATATTGCGCACCGAGTGCCGTTGCAATTTTGCCTAATAATGTTGATGAAACTATGGTATTACCCACTAAACGGGTTGAAGCTTGCACATGATTAAGTAAATAATAACCAAACAATGTACCCACTTGATCACCCGTTAGCATCTGATACTCGCCATCATTACGGCGTACAGCCACAGCAAAACGATCAGCATCCGGATCATTAGCACATGCTAACATTGCTCCATGTTGTTTTGCTTCAGCAATAACAAGATCCATGGCACCTGACTCTTCAGGATTTGGAAACTTCACCGTTGGGAAAGCGCCATCAGGTTCACGTTGAGCTGCAACACTATAGACATGCTTAAAACCGGCATCTGTTAATAATGTTTCTGCCATATCAGCACCGACACCATGCATCGCAGTATAAGCAATACTTATATCTTGTGGATTATGATGATTATTTAATAATGGGTTAGTATTTATTGCCTGACGATAATCTTGATAATAAGCATCATCTAACCACACTAATAACCCTTTTTCTTCGGCTTCAGCTAGATCCATAAGGTGTAATTCAGATTGGGTAGCTTTATCTATTTCAGTAGCAATACCAGCATCATGAGGCGGAATGATCTGAGCACCGTTATTCCAATAAACTTTAAAGCCATTATAAGCCGGCGGGTTATGGCTAGCAGTAACGACAACAGCAGCTGCAGTGTGTAAATGTTTAACGCCAAAAGCAACAATCGGGGTTGCGGCAACTTTAGTAGTGAGATAAACCTTAATACCTTGTGCCGCTAAAGCTGCTGCCGTATCGTGAGCAAATTGACGTGAGTCAGGACGACCATCATAACCAATAACGACGCCTTTATGCGCTGCAGTACTGTCTGTGCGTAATAAGTACTGGCCAAGCCCTGTTGCTGTTTCTTGAATGACGAGTCGATTCATTCGATTAGGCCCAGCACCAACAACACCACGCAAACCTGCGGTACCAAATTCTAAGCGTCCATTAAAACGATCAGCTAATTCAACAGTCGCATTATCAGCCACTAATTGTTGTAATTCTTGACGTGATTTAGAGTCAGGGTCTCGTTGTAACCAACGCGTAATTTCATTATTCATTATTGTTATCCTAGTTCATTTATCATCATCACAACGCAATGGTCACAACTGAGCCATTATGCTGACAGGGTTATCACCATCGTACATGTATTTATCATTACCATTGCACCAGTAATGCAAATGATAAATACTCTCATTAAAATATTCCCTATTTCATTGAATTACAACTACCGTTAAGTAACATTTTTTTAGCAAACGATTACGGTTATCAATGCCTATTTACCATTTCTTGGGCGTTTATTTAAAACAGTAATACCTAAAACATCCTCTAGGCAAATATTTAGACATAAAAAAAGCCTCTTTCGAGGCTTTCTTTATTTCGTCGTATTTACCACATTAGGTCATCTGGGATAACAAAATCAGCATACGGATCATCTTCATCAACAATACTTTCATCTACCACATTGTTCAGTACAATCGATTCTTGATCACGTAAAGCAATCTTATCAGCGACAGCGGCAGGAATAACTTCATAACCATCAAGGTAACGTGCAATCGCAAGACGGCCATTGACAAGTTGAGTTTGGATTATCTTATCAACATAAATTTTCTTCACCGTGGTACCATCGGTAAAGTTATAACCAATATCACCGTGATTACGATCTAAACGGTTCATCTCAATTAATTGTTTCACTTGTGAGATAAATGCTTTTTGTTGCGCTTCTTCATCTCGCTGACGGTTAAGCGTTTTATCTTTCTCCAGCTGAGAGACACGATTTTCCTCAACAGCCGCTTTGGCTTCTTTCGCTTGAGTACGTGATTTTTTAGTGGTCTTACCGGCTTTTTTTAGCTTTTTCTTATCAATAAGACCCGCTTTTAGCATTTGCTCTTGTAGGCTTAGCTTTGCCATTAAAACTCCATCAATTATTCGTAACGATAAGTGATTATTTCACTCATAGATTTATGAATACTATTATCCATGTTTGGTCTAAAACAGGTCAAGCATTGCTGCACATAGATGTAATAATTATTTAAATCAATATTACGGTAAAGTGAAAATACCGCCTCATAAGCAACCCGATCGAAAATAAATATAAAATACATTTTTAGCACTAAAATGTCAGAAAATGCTGATAATTAAATCTATTTTTTGTATTATTATTAACAACATACTTATTAATTGTTATCAGTAATATACTCAGCAGGGAATATAACATGAGCTTATTAAGTTTTATGCGTAACATCAGTATTACGTTTTTTAGTCACCGCATAATAAGCTTATCAAGTAAGGAGTCTTCGACATGGATATGGTAGAAATAGTTAGTCTTGGTGCACAATTTTTTAATCAATCGCCTGCAAATACTCAAGCTGTCGATGAAAATAGTATTTTTTCAGCGCTCTCTCATTTATTAGACGGTAACGCTCAAGCTCAAAATGTGAATCTCCAAACTGTGATTAAAACGCTCAATCAAGCTGACTTATCCAATATTGCTAACTCTTGGCTCGGTAACGAAGTTAATGCTAATATTTCAGCGACCAACATTACTACTATTTTTAGTACCGAGAAACTTGCCACATTCGCGGCTGAACTCAAAATGCCAGAGCAAGATGTCATTCTCGGCCTACAAGATGCATTACCAACGATGATTGATCAAGCAAGCCCTGGGGGTGATATTGATCATAACTTACTTATTCAGCCTTCCGGTGAAATTCATGGTATTGATGATTTAATGGATATAAATAATCTGAAGAGTTTTGCCTCAACCTTTTTTGGTAAAAAATAGCGATGTTACTATTATAATCTGTAGTCGATATCTACTCACGTATCTGCGGATTATACTCGCTGAAAATCATACACTGAGCCTAATTTTAGAATATAAGTCAGCTCGTCTAATGCCATTTGTGATTCCAATCCTAATGCTGGATCAGCTAAATCAGCTTCTCGTAACCGATCTCGATAATGTAAATTAATCCATTCTCGTAAGCGTTTAAATAATGTATCCGTTAATAATACCGCAGGGTTCACCGCTTGCCGTTCTTGTTCGGTTAATACTACTCTTAAACGTAAACATGCTGGCCCACCACCGTTGTGCATACTCTGGCTTAAATCAAAAAAATCAACCCGATTAATGCCGACCCGCGCTTGCAATAACTGTTGTATATATTGCCATATCTGAGGATTCTGTTGGCACTGTTGCGGTAAAATCAAACTACTATCACCATCAGGTAATGTGACTAATTGCGAATTAAATAAATAACTACTTACTGCGTTATCAACACTAACTACATCATTAGGCACTTCTATAATAGAAAAGTCCGCTCCCATTTTTTGCTGTAACTGTTGATAAACATCCACTTGATTTAAAAAAGCATATTGATGACAAAACAAGGTTTGTTGATTCCCCACCGCAATGACATCATTGTGAAATACACCTTGATCTATCAATAATGGATTTTGTTGAGCCATCACAACCTGTTGTGGATCGAGTTGATGTAAACGAGCAATAGCCGCACTGGCTTCATAGGTTTGTCGAGCAGGATAACGTGTAGGGGCTTGTTGATGCTGATCGAAACCATAACGTCCAAAAACAAACATTTCGACACCTTGATCACCATACTGTCCACAAAAACGGCTATGGTTAGCAGCACCTTCATCACCTAATTGTTCAGATGCAGGTAATGGCTGATGATGACAAAAATGATTCTCATCATTAAACATCGCCGTCAAAATACGGGCTGTTGTTTGAGGTTCAATAGCACGATGAAAATTATTCACTAAATTCGCCGGCGTGAAGTGTATACGTCGATCATAGGTATCAGCGGATGGGGATACTGTTGCAGCATTAGCAGCCCACATACTTGATGCTGAACAACAACTCGTTAATAGTTTAGGCGCCTGCTGGGCTGCTTGTTGTAACACTCGATGATCACTACCACTAAAACCAAGCCGTCTTAGCATAGTTGTATCTGGCCGCATTTGAGGAGCAATAACACCTTGTACCAATCCTAAATTAGCCAATGCTTTCATTTTATCTAGGCCTTGTAATGCGGCACTTTTAGGATTTGATATTTGCTGGCTATATTTTTGTGAAGCAATATTTCCTGCCGATAAACCACTATAATTATGTGTTAGCCCGACTAAACCATCAAAATTAGCTTCATATGCAATCATCAGTTCCTCCATGATATAAGTCATATACCTTTATTATTATAGCCATCTATCCTTTATATGATTTCAGCCATGGTTAAGAACTGATCGTTTATCATACCCATAAGTAATATTTAATATTATTAGAGAGACTCACTGCGGTGATTTATAAAAAATCGTTAAAAAACGCCATTTAATTATTGCGTAAAGGCATCAACATCCTTTAAAATCAACTCATCCGATGAGTTTTATAAGTATTTGTTATAAAAAATACCAGTTGTGCTACTGTCAATAATAGCTACAATGCCCAGCCCCAAACCCAAATGTGGCATTTCAAACTAAGGTTATGCTCTATGAAAGTAAAAGTAGTCGATTTTATCAAACGTAAACGTGAAGTGTTATCACATCACCCGTTTGAATTTAAAGACTGGCTATCACCATCAATCCGTGACTATTGGATTGAATTCCTCAATAAAGCCAATAGCAGCCATTTTGCAACTTGGGTAAAAGATCATAACCTCGTATCTATATCTAGCGGTGAAGTAATCTCTGATCCTATTGTTATTGAGATGCATCCAGAAGCCACTAAAGTAATGGCTGAGCTTACTGCATCATTAGGTGAAGAAATTCATGTTGGCGAATGGTTAACCGTCGATCAGCTACGTATCAATAACTTTGCTAACGTTACTGACGATCATCAATGGATCCATACCGATCCACAAAAAGCAGCAGCAGAATCTCCATTTAAAACAACCATCGCGCATGGTTTTTTAACGCTTTCACTCCTATCAGTATTAACTGACAGTGTCGATCCTGCTAGCCCAAAATTTCCATCTGCAAAAATGACCGTCAATTATGGTCTAAACCAAGTTCGATTCCCTTACCCTGTTAAAACTGGCGTTAATATTCGTGCAAGAACAAAAATTCAGTCGGTAACACCGATTAAGCGCGGTTTAGAAATAGTGCAAGAAATTACGGTTGAAATCGAAGGCTGTCGTCGTCCTGCTTGTGTTGCTGAATCAGTCATGCGCCTTTATTTCTAATCTGACTGTGAGTACAATCATCCTCTTTCCAAAAAGCCGATACGTCGGCTTTTTATCTATTTGCAAGCATTCGTTACAACTGCCGAGCTAAAGAAGAAAAAAAAAGCATTTAATTCATTATGTTATTTCTGTTTATTCTTTTCATATCTTGATGATCTTATAATATAAACCTAACTTTTCATTAATAGTCATTTACCCAAAGAAGAAGACTGGTATGGTAGCCGAACATTTTTGGGCTAGGTATCATTATGAACAAGTGGATAAAATTCATCCCCCTCATTTTATTGATTGGCTATTTCATCACGTATGATGTCTTTAACCAAGTAAGTCAACCAACACCAACAGAACAAACAACGAACAACCAGTAACTAATCTACTAGCAATAAGATTCTTATATCATCAATAGATTAGAGGTAGCATGGTGATTATTCCATGCTCTTACTGATTGAGACGCTTTATACCCTACGCTTCCTTCATCACTCCAACGCCTTATTGTTATTCTTATCATGTGCAGCCATATCTATTTACTCCCCCCCATATCTATTTACTCCCCCCCATATCTATTACTCACACATTTCTATTTACTCAACTATTACATTTTTCATTGTAATGCATAACAAAAGTAACCTTACCTTGCAATTATCGTTATTTTCATCTTAAAAATGTGATGCTATTCTTATTTTATGATCTAGAAAACACCAAGATTCTCTAGACAAGCCATAATTAAAAACATGTTACCAAATCACATTTGTTCCAGTTTATAGGATGTGATTTGGTTTTTTTATTTATAGCCCTCAAACAAAAGACCCTCTTCTGTCTCTCCCTGCTTTACCTCTTTCGAATCACAGGGTAAATTCATTGCATCCACATTTAGTCAGGTATGCGTGATGTCTTCAAAAATTAGAGTGCTGATTTCAGACTCAACCAATCCATGGTTCAATCTTGCTGTTGAAGATGCTATTTTCCGTACAATGTCGCCCCAGCAACGAGTATTATTTTTATGGCGAAATGACAATACGGTTGTCATCGGACGGGCACAAAACCCATGGAAAGAATGTAATACGCTTAAAATGGAACAAGATGGTATTACTCTTGCTCGTCGTCAAAGTGGCGGTGGTGCAGTCTTTCATGATCTAGGTAATACCAATTTTACCTTTATGGCGGGTAAACCTGATTACAACAAAACAATATCAACCGATATAGTACTTACAGCACTAAAAAAACTAGGGATTAATGGTAAAGCGACAGGTCGTAATGATTTAGTCGTTGAAGATGCCGAGGGAGAGCGTAAGTTTTCAGGCTCAGCATACCGTGAAACAATGGATCGCGGGTTTCATCATGGTACTTTATTACTGAGTGCCGATTTAACACAGTTAGCACATTACCTTAATCCAGATAAAAAGAAACTAGCAGCAAAAGGGATCACTTCCGTCCGTTCGCGAGTGACGAACCTCAACCAAATAGTCACTAATATTGATCATAAAATGGTATGTGATGCCATCATTGATACATTTTGTGATTATTATAACGATCATGTTGAAGCCGAGCATATCTCACCACAGGCATTACCCGAGTTAGCTAGCTTTAATGAAACCTTTGCAAAATTTAGTCGCTGGGATTGGAATTTTGGCAATACGCCTCAGTTTACACATAGCCTAGATGAGCGCTTTAGCTGGGGTGGTATTGAACTGCATCTTGATGTCAATAAGGGTAATATCACTGAAGTAAAACTCTTTACTGACAGTCTTGATCCTGCACCGTTAGAATTATTAGAGCAACGATTAATTAACTTACCTTATAATAGTACCGCGATTAGTACCGCTATTAATAATTTAACTATCGAATACCCATATTATAATGATGTTTTAATGGATATTAATCATTGGTTACAAAATACGATTAATTAACGTTATTTCAATAATTAAAATAATAACAAGACCGTTTAATTATCGGTCTTGTTATTCATTAAATAATCACTATTTATTCTTTTTTACCATCACAATCATCACAACACCTATTTATTATTCGCTCTTGGCAATTATAAGGCTCAATATGAATGATAATATCAACAACTTCATCTAATTTATTTAACAAATGTGTTTTGAAATTTTCAGTAATATTATGTGCACGCTCAACACTCATTTCAGGATCAACCAATAGATGAAAATCTAATAGAATGGTACTGCCAGTACGACGACTCCTTATCGCATGAACTTCTTTAATATCTTTATCTTCAGCTGCATATGCCTGAATTTGTTTTTCAATATCTGAATCAGCTTTTGCTTCAGTTAATTCTAAAATTGCAGGCCATAAAATTTCAAAGGCTGCTTTTAAAATCATTACCGTTACAATTAATGCTGCAATTTGATCTAAATAATGGAAAGAAGGAAAAAAGTAATTTGCGATCACAGCAATAGCAACAGGCAATGAACTTAATGCATCAGAACGATGATGCCAAGCATTCGCATACAATGCGCGACTATTAATACTTTTAGCTTGAATTGCTGTCCAGCGGTAAAGCACCTCTTTAACAACAATAGACACCACGGCGGCACTAAACGCTAACATGCCCGGTTCTGAATGTGATTCGCTACTGATTGAATGTAATGAATCCCAACCGATTCCAATACCCACAATGGCTAAGATAAAACCAATAAAGATATTGGTTAACGTTTCAAAACGCCCATGCCCATAGGGATGCTCTTTATCCGCAGGTGCCGTCCAATAACGAGAGCCTATTAAAATAGCCGTATCGGTTACCAAGTCAGAAAAACTGTGTACACCATCGGCAATAAGCGCCTGACTGCCAGTAAGTTTACCTATAGTAATTTTTATAAATGCTAAAGCAATGTTTGCAATAGATCCAACCCAGGTTACTTTCTGAATTAATTTAACTGCCGTTTTAGACATAACGCCCCATAAAACATGAAAAATGGATGCGATATAATAACGAATTTAACTTCTTAAATGTGATCTTTTTTACATTTATAACTATTTTATCTTGTTGTTTGCAATACTATGATAACAATGACAATTAATCGTATGATCATTCACCATTCCTACTGCTTGCATAAACGCATAACAAGTTATATTACCAATAAATTTAAACCCTTGTTGCTTTAGATATTGACTCAATGCGAGTGACACCGAAGTTGTTACTGGTACCTGATCTTTTGATAACCAATGATTGATCTGGGGCTCATTATTCACAAACTGCCACAATGGTGTGGCTAAACTCCCATACTGGATTTGCAATGCTTTAGCAGCCCGCGCATTAGTAAATACCGAGCGTAATTTACCTCGATGCCTCACGACATCATAATGTTCAATAATTTCTGTTATGCGTAGTTCTATTTCTTGTTCATTATAAGCTGCAAGTTTATCAATATTATAACTTTCAAAAGCATCACTATAACTCGCACGCTTTTTTAAAATAGTATACCAATTAAGCCCTGCTTGAGCGCCTTCCAATGTTAAAAATTCAAACAAATAATCATCATTTTTATGAGGTACACCCCACTCATTATCGTGATATTGACGCTCTAAATCAGAGTGAAGAGCCCAAGAACAGAGGTTATTTAAATATTTAATAACAATACCAACCATAATAGTAATAACTAAAACTATTTAATTTTATCCGATAAATTTATAGCATTAATAAATATATCTAACACTATACCCTATGAATTCTAAATTATTCTAATACTCATTATTTGCAAACATCATTTTTACAAAAAAAAACTTATCAATATCACATTATTTATATTAACTATAGATAATCGTTTTAGTTTGTAATTTTTACTGCATACTAGTTATGTCTATAGCATAGATAATTTCATTAAAGGACTAAAGATGAAAAATATTGCGGAATTTATTGCACAGCTGGAAAGCGAGAAGTGTACGTACAATGCTTGGGTATATGCAAAAGAAGGATGCTATAAACAATTAAATATTAGTAACACTACTAATTGTTATTCATACCTTAGAGATATGATTGAATACCATTTACAAATTGTACTTGAAGTAAACAATAATAATAAATTAGACAATTATTTATTATTATCGGAAATAAATGTTGCTACACATATCGCATTTGACGCTCAAAAAATAACAGCAATTGCTGCATAAAAATAATATCCAAATTAAAACTTAGGCTAGTTTTAAATTCATAAAAAACAGATCTTCGGATCTGTTTTTTTTCATAACAATAAAGACACATATCTTGTAACGAGTAATTAAAACCACCAATTGCATATGCCCTTTGTTGGTTATAATAGCCGCCAAAGAATTATAAAACAATAATTAATTTATAAAAAAGTGAGCTATCTCAAATATTTAGTCTGTTTTAGTCAAGTTATATAGCAACTTCTCTTTTCCTACTTCACAAGCTGAATAACCTTGCTCCCAACCTTGATTAAAACGTATTGATCTCTCTTTTAGGGTCATATCTTGGGCATATGTATGTCCAACCACTTTTGCTGTAGCTAATGCCGATTCACAACCTTGATTATAGCCATAATGATAAATGCTATTATATTCAATATTATTTATATGTTTATCTGGTAAAAAACGCATATCGCCATCATTGGTATAAGTACATCCAGCTACTAACAATGCCACACCACACATCACTATCATTCTTCGTTGCATGTTATCTCCTTATCTCATGCTTTGTTCTACTCTTATCAGCTTAGCAATAATTTGTATTTAGCACTGAAAATAAATACATATATTGACGTTACCGCAAAAAAAAAACCGCCAACATTGCTGTTAGCGGTTTGTTTATTAATAATTAATCATTAACGATTAAGGATCTTGTGACTCAGGTTTTGGTAAGTAATGATCAGGTTTTAAGCCTAAGAATTCAGGAAGTAGAGTACCTACTGAAATCGATGACCATGTACCGGTTAATACACCAATAAACATCGCAATAGAGAAACCTTGCAATGATGAACCACCTAATAGCCATAATGAACTGATCGTCATCAAGGTTGTACCAGACGTCACCATCGTACGTGAAAACGTTGCAATGATAGCTTCGTTGTTCGTCGCTTCAATGTCTTGTTTCGGTTTCGCAATCAGTAACTCACGAATACGGTCGGCAATAACAATCGAGTCATTCAGTGAGTAACCTAAGATAGCCAAAATTGCCGCTAATACGGTTAGGTTAAACTCCATCTGAGTCATTGCAAAGAAACCAACGGCTAAAATAACATCGTGCATTAGTGCAAGTAGTGCACCCGCAGCAAGACGCCATTCAAAACGGTAACTTAGGTAACCCAGGATACAAAGCATAGTAACAAGTAATGCTAAGCCACCTTGTGATGCCATTTCAGCACCCACTTGCGGTCCAACAATACTGGTATTTAATACTTGTACTTGTGCATGTAGCGGCTCAAGTACTTGAATGATGTCTGGGTAAGTTACCCCTTTAGGTGGTACGGCGTAGCGTAGAATCCAACGACCAGGTTCATCTGCCGCAATTGCCACAACATCTTGCTTAAAACCAGCATCCATCAATGGTTCAATTTCACTGCTAGTGATTTGACTGTTCATCTGAATTTCACTAACAACACCGCCAGTAAAATCAAGACCCCAGTTTAAACCACGAATGCAGATGAAGCTGATCGAGATAACCATTAGCGCAATTGACACAATACCTGTCATATAACGCAATTTCGTTAAGTTTGTAATAATCCAATTTTTCATTGCGTTAAACCCTTACATCTCGACGAGAATCACGACCCCAAACCAAGTTAATAATGGCACGGGAAGTAAATATACCAGTGAACATACTGGTTAGAAGGCCTAGACCTAACGTCAATGCAAAGCCTTGAATTGGACCATTACCGATAGAGTAAAGAACCACTGCGGTGATCATTGTTGTAAAGTTGGCATCGAAAATAGTACCAAATGCGCTACTGAAACCACGATCAATGGCTTGAGCAAAACTGCGCCCTTCTCGAACCATATCGCGAATACGTTCAAAAATAAGTACGTTGGTATCAACTGCCATACCCACAGTTAATACTAAACCGGCAATACCCGGTAAAGTTAATACCGCCCCAGGAATTAAGGCAATTAAACCGAAAAGCATGATCATGTTAGTGATCAACGCAATGTTTGCCACCCAACCTAAGCGACGGTACCACAATGCCATAAAGACTAATGTCACACCTAAACCTAATGCTAGAGCAGCGAAACCATTCTTAATATTTTCAGCACCCAATGTTGGACCAATTGTGCGCTCTTCAACAATAGTTACTGGCGCAGTTAATGAACCTGCACGTAGTAATAACGCCAATTGTTGTGCATCAGCAAGTGAACCTGCACCCGTAATACGGAAACGGCTACCTAACTGAGTTTGAATAGTTGCAACACTGATGATCTTATTGGTTTGTACTGTTTGACCTTTCGCATTACGGGTATATTCGCTGTACGATGTTGCCATTGGCTGACCCACGTTATTACGTGAGAAATCTGACATCATGCTACCACCCGCGCTATCTAAGGTAATATTAACCTCAGGAGAACCCATTTCACCCATGCTCGCACGCGCATCGATAATATGATCACCCGTTAATACAGGCTTACGGCTAACACGTACTGGACGACCTTCTTTGTCGTCAATGATCATGGTGCTACCTGTGCCTTCTTGCTTAACCGCATAGAAAGCCAGACTTGCTGTGGCACCAATAACGTTCTTCGCTGCAGCAGGATCTTGTACGCCAGGAAGTTCGATACGAATACGGTTTTCACCTTGACGCTGAACAGATGCTTCAGTAATACCTAACTGCTCAATACGACCACGCATTGTTTGCAAGTTCTGCTGTACCGTTAGGTTACGCAGATTGGTTTGCTCATCTTCATTCATAGACAAGACTAAGTTATTGCCTTCGCCATTCTTCGCTTGCCATTGTGGGTATTGAGTACGAATGTATGCACGTATTTTATCATTCGCATCTTCACTTGGCAGACGTACAATAACTTGATTGTTATTGGTCATTTCTGAGCGTGCAGCACGAATATCTTGCTTACGGAAATCGCCACGAAGATCATCAGTCAGCTGCTGTGCATGCTGCTTATAAACTTCTTTCATATCGACATCAAGTAAGAACTGCACACCACCACGTAAATCAAGACCTAACTTAATAGGTTCAAAACCTAAGCCTAATAGCCACTTAGGTGCTGCAGGTTCTAATGCTAACGTTAAGCGGTCTTCATTATGAATAATGCTGTTTAACGCTTCTTTAGTATTGGTCTGTTCTTTGGTTGAATTAACTACCACTATAGTGCGAGTTGGCTGCTGTTCAATAGTTTTGGCATCTATGCCATGGTCTTTTAGAACACGTTGAATCTCAAAAGGTGTTGGCATTACGCCGCCTTTCGCACTGATTTGTACTGCTGCATTTTCGCCATACCAAGTTGGAATAGCACTGAGCAACATAATCGAGACTGTCACAATTAATACAACATATTTCCATGCTGAGTAATGATTCAGAATCTGTTTATTATTCTTTTTTCTCATTATTTTAAGCCATATATCTAGCAACAAGCCATCTTGTTGCGACCGATAACACATCAATAATAATTATTAACGTTTCTCTTTAAAAAGAAACATTACCGCTTGTTATCATATTCACAGCCGATAACAGTTGGTATTAATAATAGCTATTGATAGATTTAATACATAAATTGATAAAACGTTTTATGTGTTGATGAAAGCAACATCACTAAGTAAAGCACACCATGCCATAAATGACACAAGCGCTAGTAATGTCTTACGCAGTAACGAACGAATGCTCGTAATGTGAATAGAGTAGATTAGATTCTTTCCAGCCAGATATACGTGATGATGTGGATTTGATGGTTAATATCCAATCACTTTGTGGGCTGAGGGGTTCTTCATATCCAATGGCGAGCATCGGTATAGGGAGTAAAGGGAGTTCAAACGCCAGTTCAAATATCGGCGTTATTTCATCTGCACTGTGGTGAAAATTCTTCAACGATCGATTAGATGTATTAATAATATTTTTTAAATTAAGCACTTCTGAACGATGATGTTTACCACTGTGAAGTGGAAACTTCATATTGGCTGGCGATGGAAAGTTCCATACTAACTTGGTGTTATAAAAGGAAACCGGCAAGCCATTATTACTAACATAGCGATCAGTGGGGTGTTTTTTTTGGGGCGGCGTTTGATCTGTCTTATGTTGATGAGTAAGAGCAGGAGCAGGATGCGTTGCTATATCGAGAGTAACTGCAGCAGTGTTAACCGTTTTCGTGTTAAGCACAGGCGCTTCAATAACATCCGTATAAACAGGACTGGTCGAAGTAAACTGAATAATATTTGCATGTGACGATGCGGAAGCAAATGAACTTGCTCCTAAACATAATACCAATAACATCATACGCAATACAGCTGACAACATTAGATTTAACTAAACCAATCCATAAAACAAAAGTGAGTGTTATGATAATTGGCAACACAAGTTGTTACAAGCGATTAATCTCGAATAATTAATCCTGTTGATAATCATCAGTTATTTAAACAAAACACATACAACTCCCCCCATTTACGCAATAGTAGAGTCTGTTATAATGTTACATATTGCTTACAATTGAAACCAAGGAAGTATTAATCATGACAGCAAATGTTGCTTTTTTAGGTCTAGGAACAATGGGTTACCCAATGGCAGGTCACCTTGCCAAAGCAGGCTATCACGTAACAGTTTATAACCGCACCCAAACAAAAGCAGACGCTTGGATTCAAGAATATAATGGCACCATTGCCCTTACGCCTTGCGATGCAGTGAAAGATGCTGATATTGTTTTTACCTGTGTCGGTAATGATAATGATGTGCGTGAGATCTATAAAGGTCAACAAGGTATCTTAGTGACAGCTAAACCTGGCGCTATTTTGGTCGACCATACTACCGCCTCTGCTGACGTTGCACGAGAAATTGCGGATGCTGCCCATGCTGTTGGTTGTGACTTTTTAGATGCACCAGTATCAGGCGGAGAAGCCGGTGCCATTAATGGTTGCTTAACGGTAATGGTTGGCGGTAATGAAGCGGTGTTTAATAAAGCTAAACATGCCATTGATCAATATGCTAAAGCAAGCACACTGATGGGTGAAACAGGCTATGGTCAAATAACAAAAATGGCCAACCAGTTATGCATAGCGGGTGTATTACAAGGACTCTCCGAAGCAATAACACTAGCTAAAGCATCAGGATTAGATATTCACACCATGACTGAAGTGCTAAAACACGGTGCTGCGGGTTCATGGCAATTAGAAAATCGTGCTCAAACGATGGCTGATGATCAGTTTGATTTCGGCTTTGCGGTTGATTGGATGCGTAAAGACTTAGCGATTTGTTTTGATGCTGCTGAGAAACTTAACATTGATTTACCGCTAGCAAAGCAAGTTGATGCTAATTATGAACAGTTACAACAACGTGGATTTAGTCGCGCTGATACCTCCGTCTTAATTAAACAATTTGATAAATAGTTATTAAAAAAACGCTCAACGATAATAACAACGAAGCCGTAGCAACAACCATTGCTACGGCTTGATCATTCATTTATCTGCCAATAATGCTATTGATTATAGTCCGACAAAAATACCCGCTAAAGTTGCACTCATTAAGTTAGCTAATGTCGCCGCCATTACCGCTTTAAAGCCTAATCGTGCCACATCACTACGGCGCTCAGGTGCCATTACACCAATCGAACCAATCTGAATCGCGATTGACCCAATATTCGCAAAACCACACAACGCAAAAGTAATGATCACTTGTGTATGCGCTGATAAAGTTTGTTTTACGGATGCAAAATCCATAAAAGCAACAAATTCATTAAGGATTAGCTTTTCACCAATGAATGTACCTGCCGCCATCATTTCATGGGCTGGCACACCAATAACAAACGCAAGTGGTGAAAAAATATAACCTAAAATAAGCTGCATACTAAGTGGTGTCGTCGTAAACCACTGTGATACAGAGTCCAATCCAACCGCTGAAGTCACACTTGCTAAACCATAGCCAACTTGCTCTAGACCTGCATTTGCCATTGCAATAACACTTACAAACGCAATTAGCATCGTACCAATCGCCACCGATACTTTCATACCGTTCATAGCACCAGCAGCCAATGCATCAATCGCATTACTGTGCTCACTGGTTGCCATTTCTATTTCAACTTGTTCTTCTGGTATTTGTTGCTCAGGTACCAAAATTTTAGCCATTAGCAAACCACCAGGAGCAGCCATAAAACTAGCCGCAATCAAAAATTTAAGATCAACCCCTAACCCTGCATATCCACCCAACACCGAACCCGCAACGGATGCCATGCCACATGTCATCACCACAAATAGTTCAGAACGGGTCATTTTGGCTAAAAATGGACGAATAAGTAGCGGAGATTCACCTTGTGACAAAAAGATATTACCCGTAGCGACTAATGATTCCGCACGACTCGTACCTAATAATTTTTGAATACCACCACCTAGCACTTTAATAACCCATTGCATAATACCGAAGTAATACAGTAAAGAAATTAACGCACTGATAAAAATCACCAATGGCAGCACACGGATTGCAAACACAAACCCACTTTTTTCAATATTAGCTAAATCACCAAAAACAAAGTGAATACCGACATCAGCAAAGCTCAATAAACCCGCAACACCATTACTCATTGCGCCCAGCATTTTCTGGCCAAGTGGAATATACAATACCAATGCAGCAAAACTTGCTTGCAATACCAAAGCACCAATCACGGTACGCCAATTGATCGCTTTACGGTTATCTGAAAGTAAAATTGCGAATAAAACCAGTACTGCAATACCGGCCAAACTAATTAACAACTGCATTATTTCGTCCTGCTGTGTTTATAAATGGGTGTCGAATAATGAAGGTATTGATTGTGCTGCTGCATCGGAAAAACATTTGCTGAAGAATCAACAAAAGATGGGTATTACGCTTATATACGTAAACAACTAAAGGGGTGTTCGTCCAATGGTACAACATACAAGTCACCTAAATTAACAAGCTAAAGTTAACGCCGGTCCAACTCCGTGGGTCGTTCACATATCCTAGTGACAGCTTGTAATAAGGTGGCTGAACGTAACTGTTCTGGCCGAGGCGAGAGTATATAGAGATCTTGATCACATTAAAAATTTAGCATAGTGTTTTTTTACATTTACACATAATTAGCATAAATAATATGCTAAATAGTCGTATTTTTGGGTATTTAGTCAAAAAAATCGTACAAAAAAGCCCAGCTATTTTTTAAATAACTAGGCTCTTATATTTATATACCACCAGCAAATATCTGTTACTAATACCACAGAATACTGATGATTATTTTGTTAATGCGTTATTTAACCACTCATTAAAGGCAGTTTTAGGCATCGCACCATTTAGCATATCAACCATTTTACCACCTTTAAAAACCATAATGGTTGGGATGCTACGAATACGATATTGACCCGCTAATGCTTGTTGGGCTTCAGTATCAATTTTAACGAAACGCGCAGCGCCATTACGCTCATTAGCAACATCAGCAAAAACAGGCGCAAAACCTACGCATGGACTACACCACGGGGCCCAGAAATCGACAACAACAGGTTTATCACCATTGATTAAATTTGCAAAGTTATCAGCTGTACCTTCAATTGGCATGCCATCAAGTAATTTCTCTTTGCAAGTACCACATGTTGCTTCGTCGTTAACACGCTCAAGGGGTAAACGGTTCAATGCTTTACAATGTGGGCAACGCGTTGTCATGGTTGTCATAATGATATTCCAGATCTAATTCTAAATTAATTGCTTTTAATCTATCCCCTTCTTTATCAGAACAAAAGCAGTTTTAACTGATTAAGTTGATAGGGAAAACCGATGGATCTGTATTGTTGATTAATGACACTTAAATGCTTTGGCTGCGGGTTTTATAAGCGACACTTAGAGGATATTTACTTACCTCATTAAAATAAGCTCACTCGAACATCAAACGGATTAAAAAACCCAACGTCTTTTAATCCGTTTAATGGCCGCCTGACAACAGCTTTATTGACTCAATAGCTACTCTGTCATCGTGTTATTTACTTTAGAACACGACCAGCCCAAGGTATCTAACTTAGCAGCAAACGCTGTAGCTTTACTTTCACAATAGCCAACTTCATGGTTTGCGCTCCATAATATTTGACTACCACTCGGTTTCGTATATTTAACCTCGCAAGGCACTTTGCTACCCGGTTGGCTATAAACAACCTCAACACTGCGCTCAGTATTACCATTTTTACAAACATACTGATCTTGTGCGTAGGCCTGAAAAGAAAAAATAGTCACCATTAATAATAAAATAACTCTCATAATAACCTCTGGATATTTGCTTTCGCATTAAGTTTAGTCGGATTGATGATAGACAACACAATTACTTGCATCGTGAACAATAACATTTGTATGATGTATGTCTGATTAACATAAAAAATAGAATACATCCAATGACAAACCCTATCTCTGTTCCTGTTAAACGTATTCGTCGTATGCGTCGCACTGCTAATATGCGTGATCTTGTGCGTGAACATGACTTTAAATTAGCCGATCTTATTCACCCTATCTTCATTGAAGAAACCTTAACTGAAGAAGTGCCTATTAGCACCATGCCGGGCATTTCACGTATTCCAGAAACCATGCTGGCAGATGAAATACACACACTTTATGAGCTTGGTGTGCGTTATGTAATGCCATTTGGTATTTCGCATACTAAAGATGAAATCGGCAGTGACACATGGAACGATAATGGCTTATTGGCCCGTATGGTTAAAACCATCAAAGCCGCTTGCCCAGATATGATGGTGATCCCCGATATTTGTTTTTGTGAATACACCACTCACGGCCATTGCGGTGTCTACCATGATGAACATGTCCTTAATGACGAAACATTAGAACTACTGGTTAAGCAAAGTGTGACTGCGGCTAAAGCAGGTGCAGATATGCTAGCCCCATCAGCAATGATGGACGGCCAGGTAAAAGCCATTCGTGAAGGATTAGATGCGGCAGGTTTTGAACATGTAGCGATTCTTGCTCATGCGGTAAAATTTGCGTCGGCTTTCTATGGCCCATTCCGCACCGCGGTTGACTGTGAATTAAGTGGTGATCGCAAAGCCTACCAAATGGATTGTGCCAACGGTCGTCAAGCCTTAGTTGAGGCCTTACTTGATGAAGAAGAAGGTGCAGATATTTTGATGGTGAAACCAGGCACACCCTACCTTGATGTGGTTGCCAATCTTCGCCGTAAAACCAACCTACCGTTGGCAGTCTATCAAGTCGGTGGCGAATACGCGGGGATCAAGTTCGCAGCATTAGCGGGCGCATTAGATGAAAAACGTGTGGTCTATGAAATATTAACTGGCTTTAAACGTGCAGGTGCTGATCTTATTGTAAGCTACTACACCAAGCAAGTGGCTGAGTGGTTAGCACAAGATAAAGCATAATCGGCTCAATGTTATTATCTTGTCTTTTAAGCATCATTGTTGCAATGGCAGTGATGCTTAATTGCAGCTAAGCTAAACCTTCAGTAACTATCGAGGTGATAATCGTGCAATTTGTCGTATTACTCACTGTTGGGAATAACGAGAAGTTATTATCCGTCATCTCGAAAGTAAGGCACGAACTATCCGTGATCTATTTACCACGTCATTAAGCCTAAAAGACACCAGCGAAATATTTAATTCGACAACACGCGGATAGTAGATTCTCTATCGCCCTCGCGGGCATTCACTGTAGGGAATGACGATAGTGTGCAATATCCCCAGTCATCAGACTCACATTTATCCGCAAAAAAATGATAATTGGACTAATCGAATGTAAGAAATACCATATAAAACCACACCGCAATAATGTTCAGTTATATACTATAGTTCTTAATAAATAAGAGTAATTTCACATGTCTAATGTCGTTCAGTTGTCTGCGTTTAGTGGCAATAAAAAAACGCCCCCTGCAACCCAATCACCCTCCCCGAAAGCATTACGGGAGCAGGCGGTATTGAAACAAGACAATCGCTGCTATTTTTGTGGCTTACGTAAAGACACCAAAGATCTCAATTGGCTCAATCAGATTGGTTTTAAGCAAAAAACACATGTTGTCTGCAACAGTTGTAGTTCTGACGCTAAATCACGTTCAATGGATGAACTACGCATAATACTGGCACTGAAGGCGATGGATTTTAGAACCGTTAAGCTCCAGCAATTCATTGAGTTAAGAGAAAAAGGTGTTCAGATAGACGGAGTACGTGACTATAAGTTCTATTTTGAAACGATTGAATGATCATGGGCTGATTCTTTTCAGCCCATCTCACACTTACATTTTATCGGCAAAATAAGCCATGATTTCAGCGGTGGTCATTTCTTGCGTTTGATTAGTAAAGCAATAATAACTAGGACGGGCATCGCTAAAATACTGCATATTCATTGTTAGCCCTTCCACATCAGGGAACAAGCCAACGGGCATATTATATTCACCACTTGCTTTCACTTTATAAAACAAATGCGTACCACATTCAGAACAAAACCCACGTGATGCCCAAGAAGATGATGGATATATTTTGATGTTCTCTTCACCTTCAAAGGTTACGTTAGTGCCACATTGCACTGCAAAAAATGGCGCACCACCCCACGTTCGGCATGATTGGCAATGACATACAGTAAACTTAGGATTGATCTCTGCAGCAACAATCTTCACCGCACCACACAAACAACTCGCTTTTGAATCAGCCATGCCATAACACCCTAATGAGTAAATAATAATTCTGATACATCATCATAGGTCAACACCAATCACTGTGTATAAATACAGTTAAATTTTGTGATACTAGCCACGATAATACGTGAAAGAGTACTCATAAGGCTAAGTATACGCTATGGCTTTTCACCACTAAGTTTCAATGACACTCGCCAAAATTTAGGAATGATAGCATTGAAAATCGTGGCATCACACCAAGCAAGACCACGATTAATCGATACGAATATGGGTTTTATTCTTGATTTTTCACTCAATATACTTCGAATGGGGGTCATCAAGCCTTGGTCAACAATGGGTGACAAAAAACCTTCAGTAATGATCTTCGGTGTATTAAAACCCCGTAATAATTGTTCTGCATCTTGTTGATTAAAGTCATGGACATCAATATTGGCATGATCCCAACGCATTTGCTGCTGGCGCTGATTAAAAAAATAACGTCGCAGGTTATTGATCCACACTAATGGCGCTTTGATAATCTCAATTAATTGTCCACCATGTGTTGTTGGCTCACCAATAATAATAAACTCACCACCCGGTTTTAAAATACGTAACACTTCCTGCATAAAGGTTTTAGGATCAGGAAGATGATGCAGAAAAGCACAGCCGACTACCAGATCAACACTGTTATCATCAAAAGGTAATATGGTCATATCTGAAGTAATCGTTTTAATCGTTGTCTGCATTTTGTGTGCGTTTTGATGAGCAACATCTAAACTACGCTCACTAATATCAACCGCTATCACTTGCTTATACCAATTGGTTGCCGCGAGCTTAACCGCTAAATTACCCGTCCCTGATGCCACATCAACCACAGTTCCGCCTTTAGGGAGTGCATGCCCTAATACCGACTCTAATTCTTTAATCGTTTGTTGTTGTGATTCATAGTCATACGTTGCTCCCATGCGAGAATCATAATTATATGCCTCCTCTTGATCATGAAATTTTTTGTTTAACTTATGAATGTAATCTGCATCAATGTTTTGTCGCATGTTCAACGCCCTCAAATAAAACAAGCCAATCAACATATGACATCGTTATATGTTAATTATTAATATAGTTTGAAAGTGCGATTTAGAATGTAAGAACATGCTTATAAATAATAAATGCGAAGATTTGAAGGGGGATATTGCACACAAAAAGATACTTAGAAGCAAAAACATGGCGGTAAATAACCGTATTTTTGCTTCTATGATTGTTATAGCCAAAAGGGGGAGAATACCAACAATAGAGGTGTTAAAAACCCAATAATTATCCTGTTACTTGATCATTCACCGCATAACAAGACCAGCCAAATCCAGCCAGTTTTTGAGTAAATTGCTGCGCTTTCGTTTCGCAATAACCCACTTTATGCTGAGCGCTCCATAAAATTTCACTGTGATGATTTTTGGTATATTTAACTTCACATAAGGTATTACTGTTTGGGGCATGATAAATCACTTCAACATCACGCTCAGCATGGCCTTTGGTACACACGTATTTACTTTGAGCGTAGGTTTGAAAAGAAATAACGGCAAGTACTAAAAGTAGAATGTGTTTCATTGTAACTCCAGAATAGTAAGTTTGGCGCTAATCTTACTCCTTTTCACCATTGCCAACACACGCCATTGTGTCAAATTTACCCCTAAATCCCCCATTCGCAACAAAGTCATTTGATCTATAAATAACAATAACTTAAAACATACAACTAACGCTATTAATCTACTTGTTGTCGAATGAGGCGTGGACACGAGACAAGCCCCTATCTAGCTATTTAATTCTACAACTCACGGATAGTAGA
>NZ_MSCQ01000001.1:2721741-2738378 GCF_002954725.1 Photobacterium phosphoreum | reverse complement strand
ATAAAGGTAGAGACAACAAGTTGCATTTATGCTGAATAGACACTGCGGAGTGGTAGTTCAGTTGGTTAGAATACCGGCCTGTCACGCCGGGGGTCGCGGGTTCGAGTCCCGTCCACTCCGCCATTATTTAAGACATAGTTAAGTCTTTAAAATAACTACAGGGGTGTAGCTCCAACTGGCAGAGCAGCGGATTCCAAATCCGCGTGTTGGGAGTTCGAATCTCTCCACCCCTGCCATATTCAAGAAAGCCTCGACAGCAATGTCGGGGCTTTTTTACGTCTATATAATTTAGGTGTCGCTTCAACTGGTAGAGCAGCGGATTCGCCATACCGAAAATCAGCGCGTGTTGGGAGTTCGAATCTCTCCACCCCTGCTATATTCAAGAAAGCCTCGACATTGCTGTCGGGGCTTTTTTACGTCTATATAATTTAGGTGTCGCTTCAACTGGTAGAACAGCGGATTCCGCCATACCGAAAATAAGCGCGTGTTGGGAGTTCGAATCTCTCCACCCCTGCCATATTCAAGAAAGCCTCGACAGTAATGTCGGGGCTTTTTTACGTCTATATAATTTAGGTGTCGCTTCAACTGGTAGAGCAGCGGATTCGCCATACCGAAAATAAGCGCGTGTTGGGAGTTCGAATCTCTCCACCCCTGCTATATTCAAGAAAGCCTCGACAGCAATGTCGGGGCTTTTTTACGTCTATATAATTTAGGTGTAGCTCCAACTGGCAGAGCAGCGGATTCCTCCATACCGAAAATAAGCGCGTGTTGGGTGTTAGAATCTCTCCACTCCTGCCATATTCAAGAAAGCCTCGACAGCAATGTCGGGACTTTTTTACATCGGTATAATTGTGGTTTATTAGATGTCTTCTTACTAACAGCGTTAGCGGATACAACGCATTGATATAACAATGTTAAAATAATTGAAGTAACGCTTTTAATACATTTTCTTGATGGCGTGATTGTTTACAACAGAGGCCTAAACTTAATGGTGCAATCAGTTCGGTCGGAAAACGCTGCACTTTATCACTCATAGGGCTGTTATTGATAACAACATCGGGGGCAATACCAATGCCACACCCTAAAGCAACCATGCTTACGATGGCTTCGTGACCTGAAATTTGAGCGTAAATGGGGGGTGAGATTTTCTTTTCTTTAAACCAAGTTGTTGCGCGTGATCTTGCTGGGCCGGATTCGGCAATAATAAAAGGTAGTGCTTGCCAGTTTGGTTCATTACTCAATAGTGGTTGAATGGCTGGCGGGGCAATTGTTGGTGCGATCACTGACATAGGAATATGATCTAATTCGATATAAGTTAATTTAGCTGAAAGCTGATCGGGTTTGGCGGTAATCGCCACATCAACGTCATTATTCAGTACCTTATCAATCGCTAATGCAGAATCTCCCGTTAATAATTGAATTTCGATTTGTGGATAACGGTGTCGAAAGGCGGTCAATATTGCGGGTAAATGGCTATAACTTGCTGTGACCGAGCAAAATATTTTTAGCTTGCCTTGAAGTAATGAACTATCACTGTTTAATTCCGTTTTCAGTGACAGCCAATTAGAAATAATATTACTGGCGACAGGGATCAGTTTTTTACCTGCCATGGTGAGCTCAACGCTGCGATTATCACGCTGGAATAAGCTTTGCCCTAACTCTTGCTCAAGACGTTGAATAACACGGCTAAGGGCCGATGGACTGATATGCATTGACTGTGCTGTTTGATGAAAACTGAGTGAATCACTAAGGTGAATAAAAAGTTGCAAGTTTTTAATGTTCATCGATTATGTTGCATAATTTGCAATTGATTGTTGTGAATATAGCACTTTGCGCAACAAGTTACCTGATCTACTATCAATCTATTCGATAAATAAATATCGAACCAAGGATAAATATATTTCACGGAGTTTGTTGTTATGGCTAATTATTTCAATACCTTAAATTTACGTCAGCAGTTGGATCAGCTGGGGCGTTGTCGTTTTATGGATCGTGCAGAGTTTGCAACTGAAGCTGATTATCTTAAAGGTAAGAAGGTGGTTATTGTCGGATGTGGTGCGCAAGGCTTAAACCAAGGTCTTAACATGCGTGACTCTGGATTGGATGTGTCTTATGCCTTACGCCAAACTGCGATTGATGAGCAGCGTCCATCTTTTAAAAATGCGCGTGATAACGGTTTTGAGGTTGGTAGTTATGAACAGCTGATTCTACAAGCTGATTTAGTGGTAAATCTTACACCTGACAAGCAACATACCAATGTAGTTGAAACGGTGATGCCACTGATGAAACACGGTGCGGCATTAGGTTATTCTCATGGATTTAATATCGTTGAAGAAGGGATGCAAATCCGTAAAGATTTAACCGTGGTGATGGTTGCCCCTAAGTGCCCTGGTACGGAAGTGCGTGAAGAATATAAGCGTGGCTTTGGTGTGCCGACTTTGATTGCGGTTCACCCTGAAAATGACCCTCAAGCTGATGGTCTTGAAATTGCAAAAGCATGGGCAGCAGCAACAGGGGGGCATCGCGCGGGTGTACTTGAGTCATCATTTGTGGCCGAAGTTAAATCTGACTTAATGGGTGAGCAAACGATCCTCTGTGGCATGCTTCAAGCAGGCTCAATTGTTTGTTATGAGAAAATGCTGGCTGATGGTATTGCGCCAGACTATGCCGGTAAGTTGCTACAATTTGGTTGGGAAACGATCACTGAAGCGCTGAAGTTTGGTGGCGTGACCCATATGATGGATCGTCTTTCAAACCCAGCCAAAGTAAAAGCATTTGATTTATCTGAGCAGCTAAAAGACTTGATGCGCCCGTTATATAACAAACATATGGATGACATTATTTCAGGCCATTTCTCAACGACCATGATGGCTGACTGGGCCAGTGATGATACGGAGTTGCTAGGCTGGCGCGGGGAAACTGCTGAAACACAATTTGAAAACTACCCAACATCAGATCTTCAAATCTCAGAGCAAGAATACTTTGATAACGGCATTTTAATGGTCGCAATGGTACGTGCTGGGGTTGAATTAGCTTTTGAAGCGATGACAGCATCAGGCATCATTGATGAGTCAGCGTATTATGAGTCATTGCATGAGTTACCGCTTATTGCCAATACGGTTGCGCGTAAGCGTTTGTATGAGATGAACGTGGTTATTTCTGATACTGCTGAGTACGGTAATTATTTATTTGCTAATGTGGCGACACCACTATTACGTGATCATTTCATGGCAACAGTAACAACGGATGTTATTGGTAAAGGGCTACCCGCAACCACTAACTTTGTTGATAACCAAAAGCTGATTGAAGTGAATGAAGCACTACGTAATCATCCAGTTGAAGTGATTGGCAAGCAACTACGTGGTTATATGAAAGACATGAAGCATATTGCTGTTGGCGGTTAAGTTTTAACAGAAAGACTAATTAAAAATAAAGCCCAGTTTGATGAGAACTGGGCTTTTTAGTTGGTATCGCTAATTAAGCGTTAGTATTGTTATCATCAGCATTCAGTTTAGCTTCAAATGCTGTCATCTTCTGCTCAAGCTCGGTCAGTTTCTGGCGAGTACGTAATAATACTTGAGTTTGAACATCAAACTCTTCACGAGTGACAACATCCAGTTTACCCAATTGCGCTTGGATCACTTGACGTACTTTTTGTTCAACGTCATTGCCAAGATCTTTAACAGGTTTTGGCATTGCGTCTTGAATTTGTTTAGCTACTTGCTCAAGTTTCTTTGAATCAAACATGATCCGCTTACTCCGTTGCGAAAATCGTTATTAGTTATTGTAATCGGCGCTGCAGTGAAAATAAAAGGGCGCTGATGATTCAGCGCCCTTTTTTGTATTGATTAATCAGAAGTGGTTGTCTAAACCATCATCTTCTTCAACAAACACAGGTAACGGTTTGTGTTCACTTGCCAAGAACGTATAAATTACTGGCAATACAAACAGAGTAAATAACGTACCGATAGATAAGCCGGCAACGATAACTATACCAATACTGAAGCGCGATGCCGCACCTGCACCTGATGCATAGAGTAGCGGTACTAGACCAGCAATCATCGCACAGGTTGTCATTAGGATTGGACGAAGACGGATCTTCGCTGCTTCCATAACGGCTTCCATACGGTTCTTACCGTGGTAGAGCTGCTCTTCTTTGGCGACTTCACAAATTAATATACCGTGTTTGGTTATCAAGCCTATGAGGGTTATCAAACCTATTTGTGAGTAGATATTCAGTGTCGTCGCACCCCACGCTAGGGCAATCAGTGCACCACAAATAGCAAGTGGTACAGAAACTAGGATAACCAATGGATCGCGTAGCGATTCAAATTGAATCGCAAGCACCAAGAAAATAATCGCTAGTGCTAGACCAAATGTAGCGTATAGCGCATTACCTTCAGTGACGTACTGACGGCTTTCACCTAAGTAGTCATGGCCATAGCCTTTTGGTAATACTTTAGCTGACTCGGTATTTAACCAATTTACGGCTTCACCAATTGAGGTACCAGGGGCTAATACTGCACCGATGGTTGCCGCATTTTGTTGGTTAAAGCTTGGTAATGTTGGTGGCGCTGGAGTGACTTTGATAGTCACTAAGCTACCAAGTGGAATCAAGTCACCACTGTTAGTTTTGACGTAGTAATTATTTAAATCTTTAGGATTGAAACGATCTTTACGCTCAACTTGTGGAATAACTTTGTAAGAACGACCCAAAATATCAACACGGTTAATATCACCACCGGCTAACATCGTACTTAACGTATTACCAATTGCTTGCATAGTAACGCCATAAGCACCGGCTTTATCTTTATCGATATCAATGTTCATTGTCGCAGAGTCATACTTTAAGTCTAAATCTGAGTAGACGAACATTGGGTTATCTTTCACCTTCGTCAACATTTCAGCGGCCACTTGGTAGAGGCTCTTAAAGTTGTTGGGGGTGGTGATAACAAACTGTACTGGCAAACCAGAACCGGCACCTGGAAGGCTTGGCATTTGGAACGCAGTTACTGCCATTTGTGGAATGTTTTTAATTTTCTCAGTGACTTCATTCGCGACTTCAGTTTGACTCTGATCACGTTGGCTCCACGGTTTCAATGTTGCTAGACCGAAAGCTTGGTTCGCTGATGGAATACCCGAGAAAATCTGTGCATATTCAACACTTTTTTGTGCTGTTAATACTTTGTTGACTTGATCCATGGTGTCTTGAATGAAATCAAGGTTAGCGTTTGCAGGGGCTGTACCCATAAACACCACCACGCCATTATCTTCAGCGGGTGCCAATTCACTTGGAATGAACTTAAATAACAACGGCAAGCTCGCACATGCACATAATGCAAATACGATTACGACTGCACGCATTTGCATGATGCCGGCTAGCATTTTCTCATAACGTAATGTTAAACGATCAAGAAAGCCGTGAACCATTAATTCAAATTTATTTGGTGCTTCATTTTCTTTGAGGAAGGTTGCACACATTACTGGTGATAATGTTAAGGCAATAATACCTGAAATAAATACCGCACCCGCAAGGGTTAGTGCGAACTCTTTAAATAATGAACCGGTTAAACCACCCATTAATGCAATCGGGGCGTATACCGCACCTAAGGCAATTGTCATTGAAATAACAGGTACTGCGATTTCACGAGTACCAATAATGGCGGCTCTAAATGGCGTTTGTCCCAGTTTTATATGCCGTTCAACGTTTTCCAGTACCACGATAGCATCATCGACCACTAGGCCGATAGCCAGTACCAGAGCTAGCAATGTCATTAGGTTCCATGAGAACCCAAATAATTGCATTACTAGTGCCACACCAATCAATGATAGTGGAATAGTAATAATTGGAATAATTACTGAACGTAGAGAACCGATAAACAGTGCAATAACGATTAATACGATCAATGCCGCTTCAAGGATGGTTTTAATTACTTCATTAATTGAGTCATTAATCGCAATCGTTGAGTCATACATTACCGTCATTTTGATGGTACTTGGCATGTTACGTTCAATGGTTGGTAATAACTCACGAACGTCTTTAGCAATGTTGATTGGATTGGCACTTGGTGCCGCTTCAATCGCACCGACTACCGCTTCTTGACCATTGGCTGTTGCGCGGTAGCTATCGCTGCTACGTGATAAGGTTACCTTAGCAATATCACCTAATCGGATCACTTGACCATTGGTGCTTGATACGACCAGTTTCTCTAGTGATTCAGGGCTATTGGCTTGGGTATTAGCACTACCGTTGTACAACACAAAATCATTGTTAACTTGGCCAACAGCAGATTGGTAGTTGTTCGCTTGTAGTACTTGAGTCACATCACTGGCAGATAAATTAAACGCTGCCATTTTTTGTGGATCAAGCCATACACGTAATGCAAATGGTACACCACCGTACATGTCTACTTTTGCCACACCACCCACCGTAAATAATTGCGGTTTTACTACACGTTCGATGTAGTCAGTGATTTGGCTAGAGCTTAATGTTTTACTGGTAAAACCAAGATAGAGCACACCAGTACCGCCACCAGTAGAGAGCGATATAGTTGGATCTTGCGTTTCTTTGGGTAGCTGAGCCCGCACCGAGTTAACTTTGGCAAGAATATCCGCTAAAGCTGCGTTCGGGTTGGTGTTCAATTTCATTTGTACGGTAATGGTCGACATACCCATGGTACTTTGGGCGGTGATGTAGTCGATATTATCGGCTTGAGCAATGGCCTGTTCTAATGGTTGGGTAATAAACCCTTGAATAAGATCAGCACTGGCACCGTAGTAAGCCGTACTCACGGTTACTACAGTGTTAGTCATGTCCGGATATTGCCGAACCTGCATTTTGAAAATTGCCTGTAGGCCAAGCAATGCGATCATTAAACTGATCGAAATTGCTAATACCGGGCGTCTGATGAATATATCAGTAAAGCGCATCCTGAGCGTTCTCCAGTTACAGCAATGGGATTTCAGCTGGAGCCTTCAGTGCGTCATTTTCAACGACGTGCACTAATGACTTGTTGCTAAGACGAATTTGACCACTAGTAACGATCTGCTCTCCAGCTTTTAAGCCTGAAAGAATGCGTACTTGGTTGCCTTTGTTTAGGCCTGTGGTTACGACTGTTTGCATCGCACGTAATTTGCCATCAACGTTGCGCAGTACGTATACCGTATCACCATAAAGGGTGTAAGTAATCGCGGTTTGAGGGACTACAATTTGATCTGCAATGGTGGGTTGAATTACTCGAGCACGGGCAAACATACCACTACGTAACATGCCACCGCTGTTAGGAATATCAGCTTGTACCTGAATCAAACCTGTTTGAGCGTTAACCGCAGGTTCAATCGCAGTAATAAGCCCTTTAAAATTGGTATTTTTATAAGCGTCAATATTTATATCAACGGTTTGGCCAATTTTGATTTTAGATATATCCGTTTGTGGTACGGTGAAGCGGAAACGCATCGTCGTCGTGTCTTCTAAACGAATAATTTTAGTACCAGGCTGAATGTATTGACCTAAATAAACATTACGTAGACCAATTTCACCGGCAAAAGGTGCGCTGATATTACGACGTTGAATAGATTCTTTTAATGATTTGATTTGAGCCACTAACGCCAAATAGTTAGCTTTTGCTTCATCAAGGCTAGATTTTGATACGGAACCTTTACGGTAAAGATCTTTATAGCGTTGGTAAGAGGCTTCTACTGACGGTAATTTTGCTTCAGTACTTTGTAAGCTTGATTGTTCAACATTGGAGTTAATAGAAACCAGTAGTTGACCTGCTTTTACCTTTTGACCTGATTCAAAATTAATTTTACTGATCACACCAGCAGCTTCTGAGGTTAGAGTGACACCTTGCATGGGTTCAATAAAACCAATTGCTTGTAGTGCAGGGTACCAATTTTCAGCTTGGGTTGTAGTGGCTGTAACCGGATAATTTGCTTCCGGCATATTAGCCATATATTCAGCTATTTTATGTTCTTTAAAAAGATTGAAACCAATTACGCTTCCAAATAACAGAAGAGCAAGAAGTAACATCACGATCCATTTTTTCATTATAAGGTTTGCTCCGGAATTACAATGTTAATGCTGAATAATGGCGTCCCAAGAAGCATTAATAACGACATCAAGTTCGTTATCAGTGATCTCTAAGCCACCATTGATTTTTCGACGGGCTAAATAACAACTCGTCTCAAGACTAAGTGTACTTAAAATTTCATTATCAAGCGGTTTAAACAGGTGGCAGGCTTTACCTTCGTCAAACATTTGGTTGACGCAGCTAAAAAGTTGTTTATTAAGCGCTTTTCTTTCATGTGCATTTTTACGGGGCAGATTTTGAAATTGCCCTTGATTGATTAATGGTGCATTACCATTAACCGACATATGCCATAGATTTAACCACATAATACGGTAGCGCTGTTTAAGTGGCATGCTAGCGCTAATATTATGGCTAATTTGTTGTGCGATATACCCTAAAATATGTTCATGGAGTTGATACAGTAAGTCATCTTTATCGTTGAAATAGCGATAAATAGTGCCCGTTGCAACTTGAGCTTCTTTAGCGACCATTTGCATAGATAGACCATGAAAACCATGGGTGGCTAAAAGTTTTTCAGTGGCAGTTAATATGCGCTCTTTTTTATCAGTCATAACAGCTTAGATTTAATACAAGTGGTGTGAATGAATGTTCATTCATTGGGCTATTGTAGGATTTGATAATTGATTCGCAAGCCTTATTTGAGCTTTTGTATCATTAATAAGAATATTACAACGATCGCATAGGTGCCAATATGCTTATTCATTGATGGTATTGGTTGTGTTGGTACTAAAAAAGCAATAAAAAGCCCGTATCAAAGTAGATACGGGTTTTTATGCCGTTTAGAACATCAGTCTTTAATGTTGTGGTGGCTTACTCTCCGCTGCGGACTTATCTTTGCCGCGACTAAAGATGCGCTCCACGACCACAAAGAAAATTGGAATAAAGAAGATACCTAAGAATGTTGAGCTTAACATTCCACCGAGTACCGCAGTACCGATAGCATTTTTACCCCCTGAACCAACACCAGTACTGATCGCCAGCGGTACAACACCTAAACCAAACGCAAGTGAGGTCATGATGATGGGGCGTAGACGAACACGTACTGCATGTAAGGTAGCTTCAACTAATCCCGCCCCTTTTTCGTAGTATTCTTTGGCAAATTCCACAATCAGAATGGCATTTTTGGTGGCTAAACCAACAGTAGTTAATAAGCCGACTTGGAAGAATACATCGTTAGGCATCCCACGAGCATTCATCGCCACTAGTGCACCGATGATCCCTAATGGCACTACTAACACCACCGCGAATGGTACTGACCAGCTTTCATACAGGGCAGCAAGCACTAAGAACACCACTAAAATAGAGAGTGCATATAGCATCGGTGCTTGGTTGCCAGAGAGACGCTCTTCATATGAAAGCCCATTCCATTCAACCCCATAGCCTGGCGGTAATTTTTTGACCATTGCTTCAATATCCAGCATTGCTTGACCTGTACTGTAACCATTCACCACACTGCCTTGAATGTTCACTGCTGGCGTGGCATTGAAACGCTCTAGTCGTGGTGAGGCATATTGCCATTCACCAGTTGCAAAGGCCGAGAACGGCACCATTTCACCGAGATTATTACGCACATACCATGTATCTAGATCACCGGGTTTCATGCGGTATTGAGCATCACCTTGGACAAAGACTTTCTTGACTCGGCCGCGATCAATAAAGTCGTTAACATAAGAGCTACCCCATGCGGTACCGAGTACTTTGTTGACAGAATTAATATCAATTCCCAGTGCACGTATTTTGGCTTGATCAATATTAATTTGATACATCGGCGCATCTTCTTGACCATTCGGTCGTACTCCGACCAAATTAGGGTTTTCAGCGGCTAATTGCAGTAATTGATTACGTGCAGCGATGAGTTTTTCATGCCCTTGACCACTACGATCTTGGAGGTAGAAATCAAAACCACTGGCAGTACCGAGCTCGATCACCGCAGGGGGAGCAAACGAGAATACCATCGCATTTTTGATTTTTTGGAAGTAACCCATTGAGCGATTCACGATCGATTTAACATCCATTCCCGGCAATTGGCGATCAGACCAATCTTTTAAACCGACAAAGGCCATGCCCATGTTCTGACCGTTACCTGCAAAGCTAAAGCCTGAAACACTGAACACACTCGCAACACTGTCAGCTTCTTGGGTTAAATAGTAATCAGACACTTGGTCCATCACTTTTTGGGTTTGTTCTTGGGTTGAGTTAACCGGCAATATCGCCTGACTAAATAAGATACCTTGATCTTCATCAGGTAAGAACGAGGTTGGCATGCGCATAAAGATCCAACCAACAGCAACGGTTAAGCCAAGGAAGATAAACATAACTCGAATAGAGCGTTTAATCATTGCCGCAACGCTTGATTCGTAACGTTTGGTTAAGTTATCAAAGGTGCGGTTAAACCAGCCAAAGAAGCCTTTGTCATTGCTACCATGAGCCACAGGTTTAAGCATCGTTGCACACAAGGCAGGGGTGAGGATCACCGCTACCATCACTGATAGTGACATCGCGGTAACGATAGTAATCGAGAACTGACGATAAATAACGCCGGTAGAGCCTGACATAAATGCCATTGGAACAAATACAGCTGATAGGGTTAGTGCGATACCAACCAGCGCGCCAGTAATTTGATCCATCGATTTACGGGTCGCTTCAACCGGGCTGAGTCCCTCTTCATGCATTACCCGTTCGACGTTTTCGACCACTACGATTGCATCATCCACCAATAAACCAATCGCCAGTACCATCGCAAACATGGTAAGGGTATTGATTGAATAGCCAGCAATAGAAAGCACTGCGAAAGTACCGAGTAATACCACTGGAACCGCAATGGTTGGGATCAGTGTGGCACGGAAGTTTTGTAGGAACAGGAACATGATAATAAATACCAATGCCACTGCTTCAAACAAAGTATGGACTACGCCCTCAATTGATTTCTCGACAAAAGGCGTGGTGTCGTAGGGATAAACCGCTTGTAATCCTTCAGGGAAGAATGGTTTCAGCTCATCAATTTTTGCTTTAACCGCTTCTGCGGTGGCTAAAGCATTAGCACCGGTAGCGAGTTTAATACCAATACCACTGGCTTGCTTACCATTATAAAACACTTGTACGGCATAACTTTCAGCGCCAAGCTCAACTCGAGCCACGTCTTTTAATAGCACTTTAGCGCCCGATGGATCGGATTTTAGAATGATTTGTTCAAACTGAGCCGGCGTTTTTAAACGGCTTTGCGCCGAGACCGTCGCATTAAGCTCTTGGCCTGGTAGCGATGGTGAGGCACCTAGTTGACCGGCAGATACTTGAGCATTTTGCTCTTTAATGGCCGCAATAACATCGATACTAGTGAGGTTGTATTTTGTTAGCTTGAGAGGATCAAGCCAAATACGCATTGCATACTGGGCACCAAAGGTTTGAATCTCACCTACGCCAGGCACACGACTCATCGGATCGGCAACATTGGAACTGATATAGTCCGAAATGTCGTTTTTATCCATTGAACCATCTTCGGAATAGAATCCGACCACCATCAAGAAACTTGAGCTGGCTTTATTAACCTTAACCCCTTGTTGTTGCACTTCCATCGGCAGTAATGGCAGTGCTGATTGTAACTTATTCTGAACCTGAACTTGTGCAATATCTGGATCGGCTTCAGCATTAAAAGTCAGCGTTATTTGGGTATTACCAAAACTGTCACTGGTTGATGATAAGTAGCGCAGGTTATCAATACCCGTCATCCGTTGTTCGATAACTTGAGTAACGGTATCTTCCATGGTTTTGGCGTTAGCACCGGGGTAACTGGCACTAATAACAACGGTTGGTGGTGCAATGCTAGGGTACTGAGAAACAGGTAATTTAAGAATGGACAGTACGCCAGCCAGCATAACGATAATCGCGATCACCCATGCGAAAATAGGGCGATCGATAAAGAAACGAGCCATAGTTTACTTCCCTATTATTGTGATTGAGTGACTGTTATTAGTGTCGGTTCAACCACTACACCAGGCCGGATTTTTTGTAAGCCATCGACAATAACTTGATCGCCATCTTTAAGACCGCTCGTGATCCGCCATTGATTATTAATTGCTTCTGCGGTGGTAACTGTGCGTGATTCCACTTTGTTATCAGCACCAACAACCATCGCAATCGCTTGGCCTTTACTGTTGCGAGTAATGGCTTTTTGGGGGATCATGATAGCTTTAGGATCGGTACCGGTATTAAGGACGGCACGAACATACATTCCTGGTAATAAGATCCCCTCAGGATTTGGGAATTCAGCACGTAACGTGACCGAGCCAGTGTTAGGATCTACATTTACTTCAGCAAACTGGAGTGTGCCGTGATGTGAGTAAACACTGCCGTCTTCAAGGATCAATTCGACATCAGCATTGTCACTGGCTTGAAGTTGGCCTTGTTTAAGGGCTGATTTTAGGCGCAATAATTGCGTGCTTGATTGAGCTATATCGATATTGATTGGATCCAGTTGCTGGATGGTGGCCAAGACTTGTGCCTGCCCCGCGCTGACTAGCGCACCAGGTGTTACTGATGATTGACCAATGCGACCCGCGATAGGGGCTTTAACTTTGGTATAATTAAGATCTATTTTCGCTTTGTTAACACTGGCTTTTGCAACTTCAATGCCTGCGAGAGCAACTTTATATTTTGCTTTATTATCATCATAAGTTTGTTTACTGATAGCGCCGCGGTTAACCAAGGTTTCACTGCGTTGAGCCAGTGCCTTTGCTGAATCTAGATTGGCTTGTGCTTGAGCTAAACTGGCTTTGGCACTGAGGTATGCAGCGTTATAAGGTGCTGAGTCGATGCTATATAATGATTGGCCTTTACTGACGCTACTGCCTTCTTTGAAGCTACGCTCTGTAATAATACCAGAGACTTGAGGGCGAACTTCTGCTTCAAGGTAAGCTTTACTACGACCAGGAAGCTCGACATGAATAGCTTGAGGGTGAGAAGTAACCGTAAGCGTACCGACAGCCACACTTTTTGCTGCTTGTTGGGTTGGTTTTTTGGATGCGCTCTGGTCACAAGCGGATATCCCTAGTGCTAAGCTGACAATAGTAGCAATGGCTGCGATTTTTCGCATGAAATCTCCTAAATTTAAGCAATATAAGTATTGTTGAATATTATTTCATTATTTAACAATAGAGTAACGGTTATTTACTTTTTAGTAATTAATATTTAATCCGGTGTAGAATTTAGTGCAATTTATTTTGTTTTTGTCTGACTGTTATTCAATATGTCTAGCATAAATTTGCTAATTAAGTTGTTTTAAGTGATGAAATTGGAACAAATAGTGATGGGTTGTAACAATGTCACACTGTCTAAAGTGAATATAATTGTAATTAAAGCGCGTTAAAATGCGCCTATTTTTAATGACGTCAGGATAACGAATGAAACTGAACCCAAGGCAAACAGAAGCAGTTAAATACGTTTCCGGACCGTGCTTAGTGTTGGCCGGTGCCGGATCAGGCAAAACACGTGTTATTACCAATAAAATCGCTTACTTGGTTCAGCAGTGTGATTATAAAGCGCGCAACATTGCAGCATTAACCTTTACTAATAAAGCGGCACGTGAAATGAAAGAACGTGTCGGTCAAACATTAAGTCGTCAAGAATCCAAAGGGTTAATGGTGTCAACCTTTCATACTTTGGGACTGAATATTGTGCGTCGAGAATGTAAATATTTAGGCTTAAAAGCCAATTTTTCATTGTTTGACGATCAAGATCAGATGGCGTTATTAAAAGAATTGACTGAAGAAGAACTCGACGGCGATAAAGATTTATTGAAGCAACTACAGTCAACGATCTCTAATTGGAAAAATGACATGTTATCGCCAGTTGATGCCGCAGGCCGTGCTCAAACTGAACGTGATCAACTATTTGCCCATTGTTATGAAATGTATCAACGTCAAATGAAAGCCTATAATGCCCTTGATTTTGATGACTTGATCTTAATGCCAGTGCTATTACTGCGTGATAATCAAGATGTGCGTCAACGCTGGCAAAATCGTATTCGCTATTTGCTGGTGGATGAATACCAAGATACCAACACCAGCCAATATTTGTTCGTCAAGTTGTTGGTTGGCGAACGGGCGCGATTTACTGTAGTTGGTGATGACGATCAGTCCATTTATTCGTGGCGTGGCGCGCAGCCAGAAAACTTAGCCTTACTCAATAAAGATTTTCCCAATCTTAAAGTGGTTAAACTTGAGCAAAATTACCGTTCAACCAGTCGTATTCTGCGAACGGCAAATATTCTTATTGCTAATAACCCACACTTATTTGAAAAAGCACTGTTTTCAGCGATCCCTGATGGTGCGATGTTGAAAGTGTTGACCGCTAAAAATGAAGAGCATGAAGCAGAAAAAGTGGTTGGTGAATTAATTGCGCATCGGTTTATGAACAATACCGCTTATAAAGATTATGCGATTTTATATCGTGGTAATCACCAGTCGCGATTATTTGAAAAAGCGCTGATGCAAAACCGAATTCCGTATAAAATTTCAGGTGGCACCTCGTTTTTCTCGCGGGTTGAAATTAAAGATATGATGGCCTATCTACGAGTATTAACTAACCCTGATGATGATAATGCTTTCTTGCGAATCGTGAATACACCTCGACGTGAAATTGGGCCAGTTACCCTCGAAAAGTTGGGAACGTACGCCAATATGCGCGGAAAAAGCTTATTTGCTGCCAGTTTTGAAATGGGGCTTGAACACCATCTTTCTGGACGAGGTTTGGAGTCATTACAGCGCTTTACTCATTGGATTAATCAGCTGACAGATAACGCTGAACGTGGTGATACCGTTGCCGCTGTGCGCCAATTAGTGCGTGATATTCATTATGAAGATTGGCTCTACGAAACATCAGCTAGCCCTAAAGCGGCTGAAATGAGAATGAAAAATGTCTCAGATCTCTACAGTTGGATCACGGCTGATTTAGAAGGGGATAACTACGATAACGAAGTGAAAACCCTTAAAGAAGTGGTACAGCGATTAACCTTACGCGACATGATGGAGCGTGGTGAAGATGATAGTGATGCTGATCAAGTACAGCTAATGACGTTACACGCATCAAAAGGATTGGAATTTCCTTATGTGTTCTTAATCGGCGCAGAAGAAGGGATTTTGCCACATCAAACCAGTATCGATGAAGATAATGTCGATGAAGAACGACGACTGGCTTATGTTGGGATCACCCGCGCGCAACGAGAACTGACGTTTACGCTGTGTAAAGAACGTCGTCAATATGGTGAGTTAATCAAACCAGAGCCAAGCCGTTTCTTGTATGAATTACCGCAAGATGATTTGGAATGGGAAAGCGAGCGTAAACCTGTTACTGCTGAAGAGCGGATGCAAAAAGGCCAAGCCCATATTGCCAATATTCGTAATTTATTTAAAAAGTAGCGGGTAGCAGCAACAGTGATATTAGAGATATTTATGACACAAGGGGGGGGGCGATCCCCCCTCTTACTGAGATTAAAGATAATCAAAAAAGTCACTTTAGCGATATCTGGGCGTTTTAGTTCGGTTTGATCATATAGTTAATTGCCGCCACAATTTCATCATCGCTGCAATCCATACAGGTCCCTTTTGCGGGCATGGCATTAAAGCCTTCAATAGCATGCTTGGCGAGCACCGCATCACCTTGGCTGACTCTGACAGCCCAGTCATCCGCATCGCCTTTTTTTGGCGCACCCATTAAGCCACTGTTATGACAAGAACCACAATATCGGTCATAAACTGCTTGGCCCGTTCGCGATGACGTTGTTACTGCAGCGGCTGGTGGTGTAGCCCCTTCAATATGTACATTACCGATAGGTTTTATTCGATCATTGATGGCGGTGGTTGATAGGTCAGCGGCTATTGCTGCGGTTGATAAACAAAGACTGCTACAAATAGCGATTAGCCATGGTCGTAAACATAAATCCATTTTGGGCACCTTTATACATCCAGTTATTAAGGGAGAATAATAAAATACGGCTTCAGTGTGTGTTGATTTAAACCTACAGCAAATGTTGCAATGTTGTAAGTATAGCAATAATGATGAATGTTCAACGTTGATGTTGTGCTGTGTATGATACGAATCAACATCGATTTGTTGATAAAATCAGCGAGCAGGATAAAAACAAAAAAAAACACTTGCCGAGTCGCGTTCTGATCCGTAATATTCACCCCGTCGATAGGGCAAGGCGCCCGTAGCTCAGCTGGATAGAGCGTTGGCCTCCGGAGCCAAAGGCCGAAGGTTCGAATCCTTTCGGGCGCACCATCATCCGGTCGTATTGGCAAAGGTTACAAACAATGGTGGCTATAGCTCAGTTGGTAGAGTCCCGGATTGTGATTCCGGTTGTCGCGAGTTCAAGCCTCGTTAGCCACCCCATATTATAATGTGTTGATCTCCCAGTCAGCATGTTGGCTTTTTAAAGCCCGCTTGTTTTACAAGCACACAGAATTTAGTCAGTGATAACGTAGTTTTATAGCGTATCTCAGGCTTCTAGGATTAGCGGACCAGATGGTTTGTTTTCTTAGTAACGATTTA
>NZ_MSCQ01000001.1:2689221-2721169 GCF_002954725.1 Photobacterium phosphoreum | reverse complement strand
CATTAAGAAAACCGTATCGAAAGATACGGTTTTTTTTCGTCTGTAGAAAATGGTGAAGCGCGTAGTTTGGGGGCGCATCTCTGATGTTAGGAATAGCGGACCAGAGGGTCGGGGGTTCCCTGATATTAGAACCTTGCTCTTCACCGACCACCATTAAGAAACCTGAATCGAAAGATTGAGGTTTTTTTTCGTCTGTATAAAAGTAAATAGGGGTCGTTGGTTTAAAGCCAGAGGGTCGGGGGTTCACTGATATTAGAATCTTGCTCTTCACCGACCACCATTAAGAAACCTGAATTGAAAGATTGAGGTTTTTTTTCGTCTGTAGAAAATGGTGAAGCGCGTAGTTTGGGGGCGCATCTCTGATGTTAGGAATAGCGGACCAGAGGGTCGGGGGTTCCCTGATATTAGAACCTTGCTCTTCACCGACCACCATTAAGAAACCTGAATCGAAAGATTCAGGTTTTTTTTCATCTGTAGAAAAGTAAATCTGTATCATTGGTTTAAAGCTAGAGGGTCGGGGGTTCACCGATATTAGAATCTTGGCTCTTCACCGACCGCCATTAAGAAAACCGTATCGAAAGATACGGTTTTTTTTCATCTATAGAAAATGGTGAAGCGCGTAGTTTGGGGGCGCATCTCTGATGTTAGGAATAGCGGACCAGAGGGTCGGGGGTTCCCTGATATTAGAACCTTGGCTCTTCACCGACCGCCATTAAGAAACTTGAATCGAAAGATACGGTTTTTTTTCGTCTGTAGAAAATGGTGAAGCGCGTAGTTTGGGGGCGCATCTCTGATGTTAGGAATAGCGGACCAGAGGGTCGGGGGTTCCCTGATATTAGAACCTTGCTCTTCAGCTACCGCCATTAAGAAACCTGAATCGAAAGATTCAGGTTTTTTTTCATCTGTAGAAAAGTAAATCTGTATCATTGGTTTAAAGCTAGAGGGTCGGGGGTTCACCGATATTAGAACCTTGGCTCTTCACCGACCACCATTAAGAAACCTGAATCGAAAGATTGAGGTTTTTTTTCGTCTATAGAAAATGGTGAAGTGCGTAGTTTGGTAGTGCATCTCTGATGTTAGTAATAGCGGACCAGAGGGGCGGGGGTTCCCTGATATTAGAATCTTGCTCTTCACCTATCACCATTAAGAAAACCGTATCGAAAGATTGAGGTTTTTTTTCGTCTGTCTTAAATGATGAGAAAACAGTTCGAATATGCTGCGCAGATGTGTGCTGTAAATTTCACCATTGCTGGTTGTAATAGCTATATCCACTGATGTTTATGTTTTTAGTAGTTATTGTCGCTATTTATTTTAATCTAAACGATATTTTGTTTAATTAATGTTAATTTAATTGGCGGTGGTTAGTGATTTTTTATTCATGATGGTGTTTTTAAGTGTTTATAGGTGTTTGGTTTATTGTACGGTTTTTACCATTGCTTTTGTTGTTATTCAAATGGTTGTTGGTTTTGTTTAGTTTAGTGTACTGTTGTTTTATTATGCGTGTATATGAAATAAATATGCGCAATATATAAATAATGATAGTTTTTTACTTTGAGTTGTTGCTTTTTTGTAATATTTTTGACAGATTGAATGGAGACATGCAATCAGACAATAGTATTGGCATGGAAAGGATTCAATTTTTCAGAATGGCAGGATGCTGCCAGTAGTGGAGTCTGATAATGGCATTATTAGAAGTAAAAAATCTTCGTATAGAATACCCCTCACGACATGGCGTACATGCAGCGGTGAAATCACTGTCATTCACCATTGAGCGTGGTGAAATTGTGGGTGTTGTTGGTGAGTCTGGAGCGGGTAAATCGACGGTGGGTAATGCTGTTATTGACCTATTAAGTCCCCCTGGACAGATCGCCAGTGGTGAGGTTTTTCTTGATGGTAACAAGATCTCAGGGTTAACGCCGGAGAAAATGCGCAATGTTCGTGGGTCAAAAATTGGGTTTATTTTCCAAGATCCAATGACGTCATTAAACCCATTATTCACCGTGGAGCAGCAACTCACTGAAACTATCATTACCAATTTAAAGGTATCACAAGCTGAAGCCGTGAAGCGTGCATTAGCATTGATGGAACAAGTGGGTATTCCAGAGCCTCAGCTACGAATTAAACAATATCCGCATCAGTTTTCAGGTGGAATGCGCCAACGAGTCGTGATAGCAATTGCACTTGCTGGTGAGCCCGATTTAATTATTGCCGATGAGCCAACCACGGCACTGGACGTCTCGATTCAAGATCAAATATTAACCTTGATCCGTGATTTGTGTGTTCAGAAAAATGTCGGCTGTATGTTAGTAACCCATGATATGGGCGTCGTTTCAAATGTGACAGATCGCGTTGCGGTTATGTATCGTGGTGATTTAGTTGAAATTGGCACCACTGAACAAGTGCTACAACGACCACAACATCCTTATACCCAGAGTTTGATTTCTGCTGTGCCTCGTTCAGACATTAAGCTGAAACGATTTCCATTAGTGACTTACATTGAAGATGTCCAACAGACACCAAGCTTGGATGTCAAAAATCATTGGTTAGGACAAAGCCAAGATCAGCGTGCTTATGACGGGGCGTTGCTTGAGATTGAAAATGTTAATTTACGGTTTGTGACCAAAGATTCATTATTTGAAAGTCGGCGCGAATATGTCCAAGCCAATAATGATGTTAGTTTCCATATTGCAGAAGGTGAAACCTTTGGTTTAGTGGGTGAATCGGGTTCAGGTAAATCAACCATTGCACGTGTGATTACCGGTTTATATCCGCCGAATAGTGGCACGGTGCGTTTTGAAGGTATCGATCTGACCGCACTTAAAAGTGAGTCTGAACGCCGTCCTTTACGCCGTCAAATGCAGATGGTGTTTCAAAATCCTTATACCTCAATGAATCCTCGAATGCGTGTTTTTGACATTATTGCCGAACCGATTCGATTTCATAAATTAACTAAAAATGAAGCTCAAACCCGCCAGATAGTGAATGATCTATTGGATCATGTTGGCTTAGGCTCTGTGGCAGGGATTAAATTTCCACATGAATTCTCGGGCGGTCAACGCCAGCGGATTTCAATTGCACGCGCACTGGCAACACGGCCTCGATTATTAATTTGTGATGAGCCAACCTCGGCACTGGATGTTTCGGTTCAAGCACAAATATTAAACTTATTAAAAGACTTACAAGATGAACTGAATCTGACGATGTTATTTATTAGTCATGATTTACCGGTTATTCGTCAAATGTGTGATCGTATCGGAGTGATGCAACAAGGAACATTGTTAGAAGTTGCACCGACAGAACAGTTATTTACCGCACCTCAACATCAATACAGCAAGCATTTGATTTCATTGATGCCTGAATTTAAAGGTCTCGATATTAAACGGCAACAGCGCGCTTAATTTGTTGTTATGAGTCATCAATAAAATAAATACTGGGCGATAGTGCTCAGGCATAAAGGAGTTATGCAATGAAAACCATCAAGAACAAATTAGCGCTAGCATTGATTGCAGCAGGGTTGAGTTTTAGTGTTACGGCTGCAGATCTAAAGTTAGGTTATGCCTCAGATCCGGTATCACTTGATCCTCATGAGCAACTGTCTGGCGGTACTTTACAGTTATCGCACATGGTATTTGATCCGCTCGTTCGGTTTACTCAAAAAATGGATTTTGAACCGCGTTTGGCGCAAAGCTGGGAGCGTATTGATGCCAATACTTTTCGATTTACATTACGTCAAGGGGTGAAATTTCACTCGGGTAATCCACTGACGGCTGATGATGTAATTTGGACATTTAATCGTTTGCAAGCATCCCCTGATTTTAAAGCCATTTTTGAACCGTATTCTGAAATGAAAAAAGTTGATGATTATACCGTCGATATTATTTCAAAAGGCGCTTATCCATTGGTACTTCAAACTGCAACCTACATTTTCCCAATGGATAGCAAGTTTTACAGCGGTAAAACCGCAGACGGTAAAGATAAAGCAGAAGTTGCTAAGCATGGTAATTCATTTGCTTCAACCCACATGTCAGGTACAGGTCCATTTACGGTAACCCAACGTGAGCAAGGGGTAAAAGTCGAGTTTACTCGTTTTGCGGGTTATTGGGATACAGCCTCAAAAGGCAATGTTGATACCATCACGTTATTGCCAATCAAAGAAGATGCGACCCGTGTTGCAGCGTTATTGTCTGGCGGTGTTGATATGATTGACCATGTTGCACCTAATGATCATCAGCGTCTAAAAAGTGCGGACGGGGTTGATTTAGTCACGCTACCCGGCACCCGTTTGATCTCATTTCAAATGAACCAAAATCGTAATGAAGCACTAAAAGATGTTCGTGTTCGTCAAGCGATTGTGCATGCGATTAATAATCAAGGCATCGTGAAGAAAATTATGAAAGGGTTTGCAACTGCCGCAGATCAACAAAGTCCTGTCGGTTATCAAGGCCATGATAGTGAGCTTGTACCGCGTTACGATGTGAAGAAAGCCAAGCAACTAATGAAAGAAGCGGGTTACGAAAAGGGCTTTAGTCTTACCATGTTAGCGCCTAATAACCGCTATGTGAATGATGCCAAAATTGCCCAAGCAACAGCCGCGATGTTATCGAAAATTGGGATTAAAGTTGATTTAAAAACCTTACCTAAAGCGCAATATTGGCCTGAGTTCGATAAATGTGCTGCCGATATGTTGATGATTGGCTGGCATGCAGATACTGAAGATTCGGCTAATTTAACTGAATTTTTGACCATGACCCGTAATGAAAAAACCGGTAAAGGTCAGTATAACTGTGGTTTTTACTCTAACCCAGAGGTTGATCAATTGGTCACGGCTGCCAATGTTGAAACTAATCCAGCTAAGCGTGCAGTCATGCTAAAACAAGTAGAAGCGACGCTTTATAACGATGCTGCATTTGTACCATTACATTGGCAGAGTACTGCATGGGGAGCCCGCAGTAATGTTCATGCTGCTGCGGTGGTTAACTCAATGGAACAGCCATACTTTGGCGATCTTGTGGTTGATGAAAAATAAGCATTAATTAGCCAATAGTGAAGTATGAGTGCCGGGGCTTGCTCCGGCATTTTTTTCAGGATGAATTAAAAGGGGCAGGGAATGTTTTCTTTTCTGGTCAAACGCCTATTTCAGGCACTGATAGTGATGTTTGTGATCAGTCTGGTGGCTTTTGCCATTCAAGATAACCTTGGTGATCCGTTGCGTGAACTGGTTGGGCAGTCGGTATCAGAGGCTGAACGGCAACAATTGCGTGATGATTTGGGCCTTAATGATCCGTTTATCACCAAATATAGTCGTTTTCTCGGTAATGCCGTCCAAGGTGATTTAGGGACGTCATATACTTTTAAGCGCCCAGCGATCGAGGTCATTTTAGATAAATTAGTCGCAACCTTTGAACTGGTGTTTGGGGCGACAGTGATCATTATTTTAGTCTCGATTCCATTGGGAGTGTATTCCGCGATTCATCCTCGCAGTGTGGTGACGAAAGCGGTGATGGCATTTAGCAGTATTGGTATTTCTATTCCGGTGTTCTTAACCGCGATCATGCTGATGTATGTGTTCTCGATTGAACTTGGTTGGTTACCGTCATTTGGACGTGGCGAAACAGCTAATTATCTTGGTTGGGAATCTGGCTTTTTCACTATTGATGGCTTAAAACATTTAGTGCTGCCATGTGTGGCATTAGCCTCGATTATGTTGCCATTGTTTATTCGATTGGTTCGATCTGAAATGTTGGAAGTATTAAGTTCTGAATACATTAAGTTCGCCAAGGCAAAAGGTTTGCCAATGAATAAGGTCTATTACCAGCACGCGCTAAAAAATACCATGTTGCCGGTATTAACCGTCGGTGGAGTGCAAATCGGAACCATGATTGCCTACACTATTTTGACTGAAAGTGTGTTTCAGTGGCCTGGTACAGGGCTGTTATTTTTAGATGCCATTAATCGAGTTGATACCCCATTGATCACCGCCTATGTGATATTTGTAGGACTGATTTTTGTGGTGACTAATACCATTGTTGACCTGCTTTATGGCTTGGTTAATCCAACAGTAGATTTAACGGGCAAGGGAGCATAAGTCATGGAAAGTATTAGCACTGTTGTGCCGAGTCGTTGGCAGCGTTTTAAAGATTCCGATATCGTTTATTATTTTCTTAAAGATAAAGTGGCGATGGTGTGTTTTGCGATTTTTCTAAGTTTTGCCACTGCGGCATTATTTGCCCCTTTTATCGCGCCAACCAATCCTTATGATCTATCGTCAATTGATATTATGGACTCTGAGTTACCGCCAGCGTGGATGGAGAATGGCGATCAAAGCTTTGCTTTAGGCACAGACGATCAAGGACGTGATATTTATTCGACCATTTTATATGGGATGCGATTATCACTGACGATTGGTTTGTTAGCAGTGGCATTGCAATTAACCATTGGCGTCATTGTCGGCTTAACCGCGGGTTATTTTGGTGGGCGGATTGACAGTTTATTAATGCGTATTGCGGATGTGCAATTGTCATTTTCAACCATGATGGTAGCGATCATTGTGTCAGCTATTTTCCGGACCGCGTTAGGGGCTGAAACCTATGCCCAATATGCGGTGATTATGTTGGTGGTGATTATCGGTTTTGCGGAGTGGCCGCAGTATGCACGAACGGTACGCGCCTCTGTTTTGGCAGAGAAAAATAAAGAATATGTCGAAGCCGCTAAGGTGATGGGCTTTCGAGCACCACGGATCATGTTCCGTCATATTTTGCCTAACTGTTTGTCACCGATTTTAGTGATTTCCACGGTACAGGTTGCCAACGCGATCATGTCGGAAGCGGCGCTGTCATTTTTAGGTTTAGGTTTACCGGTTGATCAGCCGTCATTGGGTTCACTGATTAGCATTGGTTTTAACTATATTTTCTCGGGCTCATGGTGGATCACCGCTTTCCCTGGAATAGTATTAATTACCTTAGTATTAGTGATTAACTTGCTTGGTGATTGGCTACGGGATGTGTTTAATCCAAAGATATATAAAGGCTAGCTTGGGTTTGTTATCTAGAGAGTAAATCAATAAAGGCGACCGTGTGGTCGCCTTTTTGATATTTATTAACCGTATAAATTAGAAAATCAAATGTGCCATTAACGCAATCACTGGCAAAGTGACTAAAGTACGCAGAATAAAGATCACAAATAATTCCCATGCTTTAACCGGCACTTTACTACCAATTAATAGCGCGCCAATTTCAGACATGTAAATCAACTGAGTAACTGACATCGCTGCGATAATAAAGCGGGTCATATCACTTTGAATGGTTGATGCCAAAATTGATGGCAAGAACATATCAGCAAACCCGACCACTATAGTTTTAGAAGCCGCTTCTGCTTCAGGAATACGCAGCAATTCTAGGAACGGAATAAATGGCATGCCAAGGTAATCGAAAATGGGCGTATTTTCGGCGACCACTAATGCCACAGTACCAATCGCCATTACTACTGGCAGCACGCCAAACACCATATCAACGGCGTTTTTAAGGCCATCAAGTGCAATCGTTGGTAGGCTTTTTACTTCAGCGGCTTTTTTAAGCGCTTGCTCAAGTCCATAAGAAAAAACGTTATGACCTTCAGGAACGGTTTCATCATGCGATGATTCAGTGGTGCCATTAATATAGATATTTTTCTTACGCGATAATGGTGGTAAACGCGGCACAATTATCGCCGCCACTAAACCCGCTAAACATATGGTTAAGTAAAACGGGGCAAACATATGCTCTAAATTTACTTGTGCAATAACCACTAAGCTAAAGGTAATAGATACCGCTGAGAACGTGGTGCCAATAACTGCCGCTTCACGTTGAGTATACATGCCTGACTCATACTGCTTACTGGTCAGTAGTACGCCAACTGAACCATCACCTAGCCATGATGCAATACAGTTTACGGATGAGCGACCAGGCAAACCAAAAATAGGTCGCATGATGCGTGTAAATAAAGTGCCAAAAAATTCCAGTAAGCCAAAATTGAGCAGTAACGGTAATAATAAACCCGCAAAAATAAATACTGAAAATAATACCGGCAATAAATCATTGAGCACTAAGCCACCAGTGGCGTCGTTACGAAACATCATTGGGCCGATATTAAAGTAGGTCATCACCGCAAAAGCAGCACCCAGCTGTTGCACGATAAACCACATTAGCGATGGGTTGAGTAAGCCATTAATAAAGCTATTACGCAGGATAAATTCGGGTTTAAACAGTTTGGTGATAATAGACATCACAGCGGTAAAACTGATAACAGCTGTCACAATCGATGTTAGCGAATTTTCAAAATGGCTTTGAATTGTTTTGGCTAAGATTGCAATGGGGATGGTGATATCACCACCAAAGTTAATCGGTGCCATGAATAAAAACACCCCAATTAATGATGGAATGATAAACATTAACCAATTGTTGAGGTTTTTGGGTGGTGCTGCTGCTTGTTGATGCATATTTGTCTATAACCTACTGGTAGATACGGCCGAATTAATGGGGGTGTCCCCGAGGTTTTGCGGAATAATTAGTTATAACCATCCCATAAATAAGGAACAGAAGATTACATTTTTTATCGAATAGATGGAATAGTTCGCAAGCAAAAAAATGGTTATTTATGCGATTATTAAGGTTTATTATTCGAAGTTTGGGTTGTTTTGTGGTTAGAGGCAGTTAATTGCAATGTAAATAATGCTATGTCATTAAAAATAAACAGGCTATTTATCGACATTAGCAGGATTATTGTTACTGTATGGTAATAGTCTTTATATTTTTAAGCTATTGTTGATTTTTTATGATCCGTTAGACTTCATTACATCAAAAAACATCACCTAGATGATGCTTAAGTAATTAAATAAATATTCGGTTGCGGTTATGAGAATAACTTAGCGAGTACCGACATTTATTTGTGTGACTTCTAAATCCAATAATAGATTGTATTACTATCAAAGTAAGACGATCACAAATAATCAATAAGATGAAAGTATTCACTTTGGTCTTAATCTGAAAATAAGGATCTACCCATGACAACATTAACCACTAAGCCAGGCATCACACTGATCAAATCAGGTTCTTTTAAACTGAATGATCTAAGTAAGTTACTTGAAGTTGAAGGCTTAAAAAGTGATATGGCTGAGGTTGCTGTAACGACTAACAGCAATGCATTAACGATTGGTCATTTCACGATGGCACCTGGGGTTGAATTTGAATATTTTTATGATTCTGTAGAGTACAAAGTGATCACCAAAGGCAAAATTGTTGTTCGTGATGAAGCGGGCACTAAATATGTTGCTGAAGTTGGCGATGTTATTTTATTTAGCCCTGATGTTAAAGTTATCTTTGATGCTGAGAGTGACGGTGAAGCTATCTATACTGCTCACCGTGCAGCAGCAGCAGATTTTGCACCTGCACAATAAAATATAAAATTTAGTTGTTATAAATTAAAGCCTTAACTTTTTGTTAAGGCTTTTTTTTGATGATTGAAAAGCATAATTATTACCGATGGGTAATAGTGTTTTAGTCATTGGCTGTATTGTTAGTTATAAGGTAATGATTAACAATAGAGCAATACCATAAATGCTTGTGATTTCGTGTAAACTGAAATGATTGAGCTTAAATAACGATGAGGTACACCATGGCAGCACATTCAAATCAGCAATTTCATGTCGGTCAGATCATTGATGAACATCCGTTTGTTGCCGGCGATGGCGCCGTTATTGAAATGTTCCGCAATGATATGAGCAATATTGTTTTTATCGGTTTAAACGGCATCACGGCAGAAGAACAACAAATGATGGCAGAAGCCACGGCAGAGTTTGGTTTGATGAAAACCGATAATGGCGGTTGTTTGGTGGTGTTTAAATTAGCAGAATTGGCATTTGATATTCAGTTTAATGCAGCGGCTATTCCAAGTGAATATTTTCAACAACCAACAACATCAACACTGGCATTATCAATGATGGCACTTGATACGGCTAATAATGAGCTTAAAGTGATCCGTGAGTTGTCGTTACCAGAAGCGGTGACTCAACAAATGATTGATGTCATGCAAGCTCAACGTGCAATTGAAGATCCAATGGCAGTGAATGCTGAGAATATGCATTTATTAAATACCGTTAGCACTGAAGAGTTATTAGCTAAGCTAACTTTAACGCCGATTCAAACTGTGATCGCACCAAGTTGTGGCTGTGGGCATAATCATGAAGATGGTCATCATCACCACGGTTAAATGAAAATTAGCGGGGCTATCGTTAAGCGGTTAACCTCGTTTATCTCGTTTGATAGATGAAAAAAAAGCTGGTTATCCAATTTATAAAAAGGATAAACCAGCTTTAATTGAAATTGTTAGTGCGATCAACGCATGGTAACAAATTCCTCAGAACCCGTTGGGTGGATAGCTACGACGCTATCGAAATCAGCTTTAGTTGCGCCCATCTTGATTGCTACGCCAAAACCTTGAATCATTTCATCAACGGTATAACCGATACCGTGTAGACCAACTACTTTCTCATCTGCGCCCGCACAAACCAGCTTCATTTTGCATGGCTGACGGTGAGTCGTTACTGCGGTATACATCGCTGTAAAGCCTGATTGGTAGACTTTTACGTTGTCTTCGCCGTATTGATCAATCGCTTCTTGGGTTGTCAGACCAATAGTACCGATTGGTGGGTGACTAAAGACAACCGTTGGTACTAATTTGTAGTCCATTTTGGCGTCGGGCTTGTTGTTAAACAAACGCTCAGACAACTGACGACCGGCCTTAACAGCAATCGGTGTTAGTTCGATACCACCTTCCATGATGTCGCCAACACAATAAATGCCAGCAACATTGGTTTGTTGGTATTGATCAACCTTAATGTAACCGCGGCTATTGGTTTCAACGCCCGTTGCTTGAAGGTTGATTTTGTCGGTAGTTGGGTGACGACCAATCGCCCAAATCAGTAAATCAGTATTGTGTGATTCACCGTTTTCAAAATGCAGTGTAATCGAGCCATCAGCTTCTTTAACCACTTGTTTAGGAATTGAATGGGTGTGCAGGGTTGGACCTTCTGCTGCCATTACTTCTACTAACGTATCAACAATCATCGGATCAAAGCTACGCAGTGGTGATTCTTTACGAACGAACAGGTGAGTATCAGTACCAAAAGCACTTAATACACCTGCGATTTCAACGGCAATGTAACCTGCGCCGACAATAGCAGTACGTTTAGGTTGCTCATTAAGTTCAAAGAAACCGTTTGAATCAATACCGTATTCAGCACCAGGAACATTAGGGATAGTCGGTTCACCACCAACGGCAATCAAAATATGATCGGCAGTGTAATGCTCACCATTAACTTCAATTGTTTTTGCATCAACAAAGGTAGCAAAACCATTGATCACTTCAACATTGTTATTGCCAAGTACATTGTCGTAAGAAGCGTGAATGCGGCTGATGTACGCTTCGCGGTTTTCAACCAGTTTGCCCCAGTTAAAACTTTTCACATCAACGTCAAAGCCATAATCTTTAGCGTAAAGGTGCATAGCTTCTGCGATTTGGGCACCATGCCACATGACTTTCTTTGGTACACAACCGACGTTAACGCAAGTGCCACCGAGGGCTTTTGCTTCAATGATTGCTACTTTAGCGCCATACATTGCTGCACGGTTTGCTGATGCAATACCACCGCTACCGCCACCGATACAGATGTAATCAAAATGCTTCGCCATGACTTTACTCCAATAGATGTTATGAATATTCACTGTCACCTAGTGTAATCAAGATTGGGCTGAGTGACGAGGATTTAAAATCGGAAAAATCGATTAGTACTGTGTTTTACCATCGGAAATGATGATTATCACCCAAGAAATGTAACAGCCACAAGCAAATGTGGCTGTTTATTGAGCGTCAATATAACCCAGCAAGGTTACTCGGGAACGATCCACTCAACCTTATGATGGCCATGATTTGGCGCAATCGCTTGTTGCAACCATGGCAGAATTTGTTCCATTTGGCTGGCTAGTTTCCACGGTGGGTTAATCACAATCATGCCAGAAGCGGTCATGCCGCGTTCTTCAGTGTCTGGTTCAACCCCAAGCTCAATTTGAAGAATATTGCGAATGTCTAAATCTTTAAGGCCGGCAATCATATTATCAATCGTTTCGCGGTAAACCACTGGATACCAGATGGCATAAGTACCCGTTGCCCAGCGTTGATAACTTTGTTTAATCGCTTTTACCACATCTTGGTATTCGTGTTTTAGCTCATAAGGCGGATCAATCAATACCACCCCACGACGTTCTTTGGGCGGTAAGCTTGCTTTTAGACGCGCAAAAGCATCTTCTTGATACATCTTTACTTGGCGATCACCACGGAATTCTTGCAGTAATAATGGGAAATCGCTTGGGTGTAATTCGGTTAATACCATTCGATCTTGCGCGCGAATTTGTGCGCGTGCGACTTTAGGTGAGCCCGGGTAGTAACGCAGTTCATCATTATTATTAAGCGCTTTAATGGCATCAATATAAGCGGCAATATCATGGGGTATATCATCGCGAGACCAAATACGGGCGATACCTTGCTTAAACTCCCCGGTTTTTTCGCTGCGCTCATCTTGGAGATCATAACGACCAACACCTGAGTGAGTATCGTGATACACGAACGGTTTATCTTTTTGCTTGAGTGCATCCAGAATTAGGCTTTGAACAATGTGTTTAACCACATCTGCGTGGTTGCCAGCGTGAAAGCTGTGGCGATAACTCAGCATGAAATTAGTCTCTATCGGTATCTAAAGCAGGGATGCTAGTGACTATTATCGTCAATTATTCATCAATATCCAACCATGGTGCCAACCTTTGCTACTATCAAGATTAAGGAAATGCGCTATTTGTGCCTTTTTATACTCTAAACTGAGCAAAGGATTGAAATTTATCTATCGCGGGCGCATGTTAATAATAAGATAAAAATAAAGGAAAAGCGTATGTCTAACCCATTATTGACGATGACTGATTTGCCACCGTTTGCTCATATTAAGCCTGAGCACATTAAACCTGCGGTTGAACAAGCGATCACTGATTGCCGTAACAACGTTGAATCAGTGCTATCTCAATTAGCAATGCCGACTTGGGACACAATTTGTCGTCCATTGGCTGAATTAGATGATCGTCTTGGACGTATCTGGTCACCTGTTGGCCATCTTAACGGGGTAAAAAATAGCCCCGAGTTACGCCAAGCGTATGAAAGCTGCTTACCGTTATTATCAGATTACGGCACGTGGGTTGGACAACATAAAGGCCTTTATGATGCGTATAAGATGATTCGAGCCAGTGAAGATTTTACTGATTTGGGTCAGGCTCAACAAAAAGCAGTGAATGATGCCCTGAAAGCGTTTGAGTTATCAGGAATTGGCTTACCTGCCGAGCAGCAACAACGCTTTGGTGATATCAGTAAGCGTCTGTCTGAATTAGCTTCAACTTTTAGTAACAACGTACTCGATGCGACGATGGCATGGAGCAAAGTGATCACTGATGTTGAGCAACTTAGTGGTTTACCTGAGTCGGCATTACAAGCGGCACAAGCGAATGCACAAGCTAAAGATCAACAAGGCTATTTATTTACTTTAGATATTCCATCGTATTTACCGGTGATGACTTACTGTGATAACCGTGAGTTACGTGCTGAAATGTATCAAGCCTTTAGTACCCGAGCTTCTGATCGTGGTCCTAATGCTGGTGAATTTGATAACTCAGAAATTATTGCTGAAAAACTAAAACTCAGTCATGAAATTGCGTGTTTATTAGGGTTCAGTAATTATGGTGAGAAATCACTCGCGACCAAAATGGCTGAATCTACCGACCAAGTATTGGGCTTTTTAAATAATTTAGCCGATCGCGCTAAGCCGCAAGGTGAACGTGAAGTGGCAGAGTTGCGCGAGTATGCCCGCAATGAATTTGGCGTCGAGCAATTAGAGCCGTGGGATTTTGCGTTCTATTCTGAAAAATTAAAGCAGCACCGTTACAGTATTTCAGATGAAGAATTACGTCCCTATTTTCCTGAGCAAAAAGTTGTTGCGGGTTTATTTGAAGTGCTAAAGCGTGTGTTTGGACTTGAAATTAAACAGCGCTTAGGGGTTGAAGTATGGCATGAGTCAGTGACCTTCTATGACATCTTTGATGCTCAAGGCACGTTGCGTGGTAGCTTCTATTTAGATCTATATGCTCGTGAACATAAACGTGGTGGAGCATGGATGGATGAGTGCATGGTACGCCGTACTCGCATCGACGGTAGCCTCCAAACACCCGTAGCCTATTTAACTTGTAACTTTAATCGTCCTATTGGCGACCAACCAGCGTTATTTACCCATAACGAAGTTACTACCTTGTTCCATGAAACGGGGCATGGTATTCACCACATGCTAACCCAAATTGATGTGGCGGCAGTGTCTGGTATTAATGGTGTGCCGTGGGATGCGGTTGAATTACCAAGTCAATTCCTTGAAAACTGGTGCTGGCAGGAAGAAGCGTTAGCGTTTATTTCAAGTCATTATAAAACCGGTGAGCCATTGCCAAAAGTGATGCTAGATAAAATGCTTGCCGCTAAAAATTTCCAATCAGCGATGTTTATTTTACGTCAGCTTGAGTTTGGTCTGTTTGATTTCAGCTTGTACTCTAACTACGATCCAGAGGTCGGCGCACAGGTATTAGAAACCTTGTTTGACGTTAAAGATAAAGTTTCAGTCGTACCCAGCCCTGAGTGGGGACGCTTTCCACATAGCTTTAGTCATATCTTTGCGGGTGGTTATAGCGCAGGTTATTACAGTTACTTGTGGGCAGAATTATTGTCAGCTGATGCGTTCTCACGCTTTGAAGAAGAAGGCATTTTTAATACCCAAACAGGTAATGACTTCCTGACTTGTGTATTAGAAAAAGGTGGCAGTGAAGAGCCAATGGAATTGTTTAAGCGTTTCCGTGGCCGTGAACCACAACTGGATGCAATGCTGCGTCACAGTGGTATTACTGGCTAAGTTACATCAATAGCAAAGTAATGATGAATAAAAAAGGCTCCTTAGGGAGCCTTTTTTGATCGTAACGCTAAGAGAATTAATCTCGTCGCTAAATAATTGTGCGGTTAATCAGTCTTGTGTCGTTACTACCATTGGCCAGCCCATATCGGTTTGGCGGGTGGCTTCTTGGGTCAACTCACTGCGAGTTAGGGGATTATTGATCAACCATTTTGCCGATAATAAGATCGTTAATTTGTTATCTTCCATGCGTAAGCTAAAAGGCGGCAAACACGTTTGATCTCGGCGATGGCATAAAATAATCGCTAGTCGTAGCAAGCGTAGTAAACGAGCAGCACTTGGCGCTGATAACGCATGTTGCTCTGGTAAGCTGGTTAATGGGCCATTATGACGGCGCAGTAGCTCAGCGATAAGATTTTTTTGGGCACGGGTAAAGCCGGGTAAGTCCATGTGCTTAATTAAGTAAGCCGCATGTTCACCACTTTTTTTAAATTCAATGCTAGCGCCAATTTCATGTAATTTGGCTGCCGCTTGAAGTAAGTTTTCAGCGGGTGGTTCCAACTGCCAATTTGGGCACTGAGCTAACAACGCCAGTGCCATATCACTGACGCTGTCTGCGTGGTGATGATCTAATTGAAACCGTTGTTGCATGCTTATAATGGTACGAGAGCACACATCGTGATGACGCATTTGATCCATCATTTCATACACCAAGCCTTCACGTAGCGCACCGCCAGCAAGGGTCATTGATTCAATCTGTAATGATTCAAATAGGGCAATTAGAATCGATAGGCCGCTAGGGAAAACCAGCGCACGTTCTAATGTTAAGCCTTCAATATCAAGATCTTCCAAACGCTCATATTGCATCGCTTGGCGTTGAAGGCGTTTAAGTTTCGGCAGGGTAATAATTTCATCCATGCCTTGTGCCAGCATAATTTCTTGTAATGCTTGCACGGTGCCACTGGCGCCAACACAGGTTTCCCAGCCTTGCTGAGTGTAACGCTCAATAATGGCTTCAATCGCTTCTTTAGCGCCATTAATGGCGGCATCAAAGTTGACTGAGGTGAGGTAACGATCTTTAAAATAGCGTTCCAGCCATGTGACACAACCAATTTTTAGGCTCGTCAATGCGCTGGCATCAAAACCTTCACCAATAATGACTTCGGTACTGGCGCCACCGATATCAACCACTAGGCGTTTATCACTGCCACCGGAGGTATGTGCAACCCCTTGGTAGATAATGCGTGCTTCTTCTTTACCCGCAATTACGCTCACAGGATAGCCAAGAATACTGTGAGCTTGGGAAAGAAATTCGTTAGCATTGACCGCTGTACGCAAAGCGGCAGTACCGACAATGCGAATATGATCAGGTTTGATATCCTGCAAACGTTCGGCAAAAATTGCCAAACAGTCAAGGCCACGTTGAATGGCGTCTTGGCTGAGTTTGTTATGATTATTCAAACCCGCAGCTAAACGTACTTTTCGTTTAATTTTAGCTAGCGTTTGAACACTGCCATTGACTTCACGAACAACCCACATATGAAAGCTGTTAGAACCTAAATCAATCGCGGCATAAAGCGGTGATACTGAATTTCTTTCCATAGAGATACTTTAACTTATTTTATGCTGGTTTGTTTTGTGGCGGACGACGGCGATTATTACGCTGACGAGACTGCCCCTGGCCTTGACCTTGACGCTGGTTATTACGACGACCACCTTGACGAGGAGTACGCTGTAAGCGAATCGGCGCAGGTAAATCATCTAACAGGGCATCAGAATCATATTTTGATTGTGGAATACCATGTTCGATATAGGTTTCGATTGCCGGTAAGTTAATCGCGTATTCTTCACAAGCAAAGCTGATTGAATGACCGCTTTCACCAGCACGACCAGTACGACCGATACGGTGAACATAATCTTCGGCATCATCAGGCAGATCGTAGTTGAATACGTGTGTAACCATTGGGATATGTAAACCACGTGCCGCAACATCTGTTGCCACAAGGATATCAATATCGCCTTTGGTGAATTCTTCTAGAATACGTTCACGTTTTTTCTGTGGTACATCGCCATTAAGTAAACCTACGCGATGACCATCAGCGGCTAAATGACCCCAAACATCTTCACAACGGTGCTTGGTGTTAGCGAAAATAATCGCACGATCTGGCCATTCTTCTTCAATTAACGTTTGTAATAAACGCATTTTTTCTTGGTTAGATGGGTAAAATAACTCTTCTTGAATGCGGTGGCCTGTTTTTTGTGCAGGTTCAACCACAACGCTTTCTGGGCTATTCATGTGCTCAAATGCAAGTTCTTTAACGCGGTATGATAACGTTGCTGAGAACAGCATGTTTAGACGCGCTTTTGGCTCTGGCATACGGCGGAACAAGAAACGGATATCTTTAATAAAGCCCAAATCGAACATGCGATCGGCTTCATCTAATACCACGACTTGAATGCTGGCAAGGTCGATAACACGTTGTTTGTAGAAATCGATAATACGACCACAAGTACCGATCAGGATATCAACACCTTCATCAAACACTTGTTTTTGTTTTTCATAAGGTTCACCACCGTAAGCAAGACCCGCTTTAAGGCCGGTGCTCGCAAGTAGCGATGACGCATCATTGAAAATTTGGATCGCCAATTCTCGCGTTGGCGCCATAATGATCGCCCGCGGTTGATTGGTTTTACGCTCTGCTGGTGCAGGAGTCTCCAATAGATAGTTAAAAGTAGCGGTCAGAAAGGCTAGGGTTTTACCCGTACCTGTTTGAGCCTGTCCCGCGATATCATGGCCAGTGAGCACAACTGGCAATGCCAAGGCCTGGATCGGGGTACAATAATGAAACCCTTTCTCTTCCAATCCTTTTAGCACTAGGGGGTTTAACCCTAGTTCGGCAAATTTCTGCTCTGTGATATGTGTCGTTTTCATTGCTATAGAATATCAGCTTAGGGTTGCAATACGAAACGTATTCCATTCAAATAGGATAACGATTTGCTGGTTAATTCAATATCAGCTAACAAAATCACTGTTGGAGTGGAAGATGAGCGATAAGATTGTGCAGCTTACCGATGAAAGTTTTGATACTGATGTTGTCAATGCTGCGGGCCCGGTATTAGTCGATTTTTGGGCTGAATGGTGTGGTCCATGTAAAATGATTGCCCCGATTCTTGATGAAATCGCTGATGAATACGAAGGCAAATTAACGATTGGTAAATTAAATATCGACCAAAACGCGGCGACGCCGCCAAAGTTTGGTATTCGTGGTATTCCAACGTTATTACTGTTTAAAGATGGCGCAGTGGCAGCAACTAAAGTTGGCGCGTTATCAAAAACTCAGCTGAAAGAGTTCCTTGAAGCGAACTTATAAGTGATATAATACGAGCCATGCACGATTTCTAAGTTGTGCATGGTTGGTCTAGCGACTATGCTAGACTGGTAGAACGTTTAGTGTTAACGTAATGCACAGAAATTGCATTTCCGTTCAATTCTTGACCAAACCCTATTGGTCATCCTTATCTCAACTAATATAGAACCCCGATTTTGACAGACAAGAAACCCACCACTATGAATCTTACAGAACTCAAGAGCCAACCTATTCCTAAGTTGGTATCACTTAGCGAAAGTTTAGGATTGGAAAACCTGGCCCGCTTACGTAAGCAGGACATCATCTTCTCCATTCTTAAGCAACATGCTAAAAGTGGTGAGGATATTTTTGGCGACGGTGTTCTAGAGATTTTGCAAGATGGCTTCGGCTTTCTGCGTAGCGCAGACAGTTCTTACCTTGCAGGCCCTGATGATATTTATGTATCACCAAGCCAAATTCGTCGTTTTAACCTTCGTACTGGCGACACCATTGCCGGAAAGATTCGTCCACCGAAAGACGGTGAACGTTACTTTGCTCTACTAAAAGTTAACGAAGTAAACTACGACAAACCTGACAACGCTCGCAATAAAATCCTTTTTGAAAACCTTACTCCACTGCACGCAAACGATCGTATGCGTATGGAACGTGGTAATGGCTCAACTGAAGATATTACTGCACGTGTTCTCGATTTAGCCTCACCAATCGGTAAAGGCCAACGTGGTTTGATTGTTGCACCGCCAAAAGCCGGTAAAACAATGTTACTGCAAAATATCGCTCAAAGTATTTCTCACAACCACCCTGAGTGTGTGTTGATGGTATTGCTTATCGATGAGCGTCCGGAAGAAGTAACTGAGATGCAACGTCTTGTAAAAGGCGAAGTGATTGCATCAACATTTGATGAGCCAGCTTCACGTCACGTACAAGTGGCAGAAATGGTTATCGAAAAAGCAAAACGTTTAGTTGAGCATAAGAAAGATGTGGTTATCTTACTTGACTCAATTACCCGTCTAGCTCGTGCTTACAACACCGTTATTCCTTCTTCAGGTAAAGTATTAACAGGTGGTGTGGATGCTAACGCTCTTCACCGTCCTAAGCGCTTCTTTGGTGCGGCACGTAATGTCGAAGAAGGCGGTAGCTTAACTATCATCGCAACAGCGCTAGTAGATACTGGCTCTAAAATGGATGAAGTTATCTACGAAGAATTTAAAGGTACAGGTAACATGGAATTGCATCTTTCTCGCAAAATTGCTGAGAAACGTATTTTCCCTGCGATTGACATTAATCGTTCTGGTACCCGTCGTGAAGAGTTATTGGCGAAAGCTGATGAGCTACAGAAAATGTGGATCCTGCGTAAGATCGTTCACCCAATGAGTGAATCGGACAGCATGGAATTCTTGATCGACAAATTATCAATGACCAAAACTAATGAAGAGTTCTTTGACGCAATGCGTCGTCAGAAATCATAATTAATTTAAGCGGTTATTGAATTAAAAACGTCACTCTAGGGTGGCGTTTTTTTATGGCTGAAAGGTAAATATCACAGCTAACTAAAAGAGGTTAACCCACAGAATTTAAACGGGTATTTTCTTTTTGTGGTCGACGGGTGTTTTCCGCTTCACAACTGGTTATACTAGCAAAAATCATTCTCATTAAGTTAATAGCAGCAAGGCTGGTTTGACTTAATTTAGCTACAGGTAGCCGCTATGAAATACAAGGATCTACGTGACTTTATTGCCTATTTAGAGCAACAAGGGCAATTACAGCGTATTCAACAGCCGGTTGATCCTAATCAGGAAATGACTGAGATTTGCGATCGTACCTTGCGTGCGGGTGGTCCGGCATTGTTGTTTGAAAATCCTGTCGGTTACGACATGCCTGTACTGGCTAACTTGTTTGGTACGCCAGAGCGAGTTGCAATGGGAATGGGGCGTGACAATGTTAAACAGTTACGCGAAGTTGGCGAATGGTTAGCGTATTTAAAAGAGCCAGAGCCACCGCAAGGGTTACGGGATGCGATTAATAAAATCCCCGTATTTAAGCAAGTGCTTAATATGCCCACTAAAGTATTGCGTAAAGCGCCTTGCCAACAAATAATCTGGCAAGGTGATGAGGTTGACTTAGATAAAATTCCAGTGATGAGTTGCTGGTCTGGTGATGTCGCACCGTTGTTAACATGGGGCTTAACCATAACTCGCGGCCCGAATAAAAAACGTCAAAATTTAGGCATTTATCGCCAACAGAAGATTGCTAAAAATAAAGTCATTATGCGTTGGTTAGCGCACCGTGGTGGTGCGTTAGATCTGCGTGAATGGTGTGAAGCCCATCCGGGTGAAAAATTTCCTGTCACGGTTGCGTTTGGTGCAGATCCTGCGACGGTATTAGGCGCGGTAACACCGGTACCTGATACTTTATCTGAATATGCGTTTGCTGGTTTGTTGCGTGGCAGTCGTACTGAGGTGGTTAAAAGCATCAGTAACGACTTACAAGTGCCAGCCAGTGCTGAAATTGTCATGGAAGGCTATATCGACCCTGAAGAATATGCTGATGAAGGTCCTTATGGCGATCATACCGGCTATTACAATGAGGTTGAGCGTCATCATGTGTTCACTATTACTCATGTCACGATGCGTAACGATCCGATTTACCATAGTACCTATACAGGGCGTCCACCTGATGAACCTGCAGTACTTGGCGTAGCGTTAAACGAAGTGTTCGTGCCTATCTTGCATAAACAGTTCCCTGAGATTGTTGATTTTTATCTGCCGCCAGAAGGGTGTTCTTACCGCATGGCGGTGGTGACGATGAAGAAACAGTATCCAGGCCATGCCAAACGGGTGATGATGGGGGTGTGGTCATTTTTACGCCAGTTTATGTACACTAAATTTGTGATTGTGTGTGATGATGATGTCAATGCACGTGATTGGCAGAGTGTGATTAATGCCATGACCACGCGCATGGATCCGGTGCGAGATAGTTTATTTATTGATAATACCCCGATTGATTCGCTGGATTTCGCTTCGCCCGTGGTGGGTTTAGGGTCGAAAATGGGGATTGATGCCACTATTAAATGGCCGGCTGAATTGGCAACTACACTCACAGAATCATCACCTGTTAAGACTGAGTTTGATATTGAAGCGGGATTGGCAGCGCTGAAGTTACAATTGCCCGCTATTATTGATTGCTATCTACCACCTGAAGCCGCTGATTACAGTATGGCGATGGTGAGTATCAATAAAACGGTGGCAGGTGAAGCCGAGCAAGTGATGGTCGCGGTATGGGCATTCTTAAATCAATTTACCGATGCTAAATTTGTGATTGTGTGTGATGGTGACGTCAATGTACGCGACTGGAATGATATTATTTGGGCGGTGACGACGCGGATGGATCCAAGCCGTGATACGGTATCAATAGCTGCCACATCGACTCGCTGTTCGAAAATTGGCTTTGATGCGACTAATAAAATCGGTGTAGAAACCGACCGTGAATGGGGAACACCCATTATTAAAGATCCCCAGATTGTGGCACAGGTTGATGCAATGTGGGCGCAATTAGCAATCAATAACTAATCGCCAAATATGAGCTTGAGTCACACTCATTAGCTTGATGTTTTTATGTTTCAATGATGATATCCGTCATTGAATTGAGAGTTTTTTATGTACCAAGTACGCCTGTTGCCTAATAACATTACGTTTACTGCCAACGCGCAGCAAACCGTATTACAAGCAGCGCTCAACGCAGGCATCGCTTTTCCTAATCGCTGCCAAGTAGGTGCTTGTGCAATGTGTATGTGTCGTAAACAACATGGTGAGATAAGCTATAAGTTAGCGCCGATGTTGACGCCACAAGAGCAAGCACAAGGCTGGATTTTTGCTTGCCAAGCGAGAGTGGAAAGTGACTTGGTGTTATCGTTAGACTAGAGGAAAACCATGTCTATCCAATGTGAAGTAAAGTCAGTTGAACCGTTGGCATGTAATACATACCGTATTTTATTAAAGCCATTACAAGCCCTCGATTTTAAAGCGGGCCAATACTTATTAGCCGTGATGGGTGAAAAAGATAAACGCCCATTCTCGATTGCTAGCAGCCCTTGCCGTCAAGACGAGCTTGAACTTCATATTGGTGCTGCGGAGCATAATGCGTATGCGTTAGAGGTGGTTGAGACCATGAAAAGCGCATTAAGTGATCATCACGCGGTCACGATTGAAGCCGCGCATGGTGAAGCATGGTTGCGTCATGAAAGTCAGCGACCATTATTGATGATCGCTGGTGGTACCGGTTTTTCTTATATTCGCAGTATGGTTGATAATTGTATTAGCCGTGGTTTAACACAGCCGATATTTATTTATTGGGGCGGACGTGATTTATGTCAGTTATACGCTAACGCAGAAATGCAGGCATTAGCCCTGCAGTACCCCAATATTAGCTATGTACCTGTCGTTGAAACGGCGGCTGAAGGTTGGCAGGGCAAAGTGGGTAATGTACTTGATGCCGTTGCTGAAGATTTTGTCAGTTTATCGGCTTATGATATTTATGTTTGTGGTCGCTTTGAAATGGCGGGTGCAGCGCGTGAGCGTTTCTGTACTGAAAAAGGGGCGCTACGCGAGCATATGTTTGCCGATGCGTTTGCATTTATTTAAGTTAGTAAACCCATGAAAAAGGCGCGAATTTCGCGCCTTTTTTGTGTCTATTTTTTGACGGATAATGCTCTTTGAGAGGCGATTTTTTGTTTAACCCAAGTTTCGTTAAACCATAATGACAATAAAATAATTCCGCCGCCGATAATTAATCGTAGGTAATCCACATCATGGTTCCAGATGACAATGTTGACGATTAACCCTGCAGGCACCAAGGCATTATTCATGATCGCTAACGCGCCAGCATTGACTAGCGTTGCGCCTTTGTTCCAAATGAAATATCCCACCCCAGAAGCAATCACGCCAAGATAGACTAAAATACTCCATTGCAACGTTGTTGTTGGCAATTTGGCACTATTACCAAACAATAAATACATCGGCACCGCCACGCAAACTGCGCCTAAATAAAACCAACCAAAGACGGTGTGCTGTGGAATATCAGCGTGCTCTTGCTCCATAATGCGTTTGTAGCCAACCTGACCAATCGCAAAGCAAAGGTTAGCCGCTTGAACGACGAAAAAACCAATAATAAAGTGCTGATTAATGCCTTCAAACTTAATCACCGCGGCACCTAATACGGCGATCACGGCACTGAGTAAATACCATGGCGAGAATTGTTTATGAAGTGCATCGTAGATAAGGGTAACGTAAATCGGGGTGAAAATAGTAAATAGCAGTACTTCAGGAACGGTTAAATATAGAAACGATTGATAATAAAAACAATACATTAACCCTAGCTGGAATGCGCCAACAACCATTAACTTTAGCGCAAGCTTGGGGTGTAAGTATTTAGTGCGTAAAAACGGTAAAAAAACCACCGCCGCCAAACAAACGCGGGTTAACACCGAAAACCAAGCATCCACTTGGCCTGCAAGATAAACGCCGATTAAGCTAAAAGAAAAAGCCCACAACAGGGTTATTACAGATAAGTATTTCATCGTTAAAAAAAGGTGTGTTGATAGAGGGTAACAGCAGTGTAACGAAATTGCGGCAGCAGGAGTATGAGAATTACGGTCTAGAATATAACGATGTTAGCAGCCGTTATGCTAACGACTGCTGTCTTTATGGCGGATTATTTTAGCGGGACGATCAATAAATCAACCGGGGTACGGCTAATAAGTTGACGCGTTGATGATAAAATTTTGCTCCAGAAATCTTGATGATGACCACAAATCACTAAATCGACATTAAGATCTTTGATAGCGTTACAAATTTCTTCACTTAAATCACCACTACCGACTAAGGTATGGGCTACAGGGTAGCCTGCATGGTTGGCAAGCTCGTGTAATCTATTTTGAGCATCACTTTCAGCACGTTCATGCATCTCTGCAAGATTAATATCAATCAAGCCAGTGTAAAGATCGGCATAGTCTACATCAATATGGACCAGTGATAGTTTAGCATCCAATGATTGCGCTAATTTGGCTGCTTTAGCAACGAGATAGGCGCTGTCTTCAGAAAGATCGATAGCAGCGATAATATGTTTATAAACCATCACTTACACTCCATGGCAATATAATAATAATGATGTATGTTAGCACTGGTCTACACTTAAAAATATCGATTAGGTCGCATCTATAGGTTACGAAATGGTTAATTATTTTCCGTAATCGTTGATTCATTTTTATTGTTATTTTAGTGGTTTATACTAACAGTAGTGTCCTTTGATAAGGACGTTTTGTTCATTTGTTGCATTCTTAACAGTGCACAGTGACAATGTCTTGATTACACTTAAACAAACAGGAGTAGTGCAATGTTAGCCAAGGCAATGGTTGAAAATCTTAATGAGCAAATTAATTTAGAGTTCTTTTCTTCAAATTTATACCTGCAAATGAGCGCATGGTGTGAAGATAAAGGCTTTGAAGGCGCTGCTGCGTTCTTACGTGTACATGCTGCTGAAGAAATGCAACATATGCAACGTTTGTTTACTTATGTGAGTGAAACGGGCGCGTTACCTATTTTAGGTACCATTGAAGCACCTAAGCATGAGTTTGCTTCTTTAGGCGCAGTGTTCCGTGAAACTTACGAGCATGAGCAACTTATCACTAAGAAAATTAATGAATTAGCTCATGTTGCATTTTCGACTCAAGATTACTCAACCTTTAATTTCTTACAGTGGTATGTATCAGAGCAACATGAAGAAGAAAAATTATTCAAAGGTATTTTAGATAAAATTGAGTTAGTTGGTGAAGATGGCAAAGCGCTATTCTTTATTGATAAAGACTTAGCTGCGATGGCTAAAGGCGAGTCAGCACCAACATCAGTAATGGATTCACAAGCTTAAAGTGGTTCGAAGGGGGAGTGGTAATACACTGCCCCTTTTATCCCTGTAAGCCAGTGATATATAAAGGGGATAACTATGATCAGTGGTGATGCACTTTTAGTTGCGATTTTTGTGGTAGCAACTGTTAATACATGTAGATACATCAGTACATTACGTTCTTTGTTGGTGGTGATGCGAGATTGTGATCCGTTGCTGTATCAGCAGGTCGACGGACGCGGTTTTTTTTCATCGCAAGGTAACGTTAGTAAACAGATTCGCTTATTTCATTACATTCGCAGTCAACAGTATAAAAAACATCACGATCCGCTTTTTATGGCGAAATGCATGAAAGTGCGCAAGCTATTTGTATTAGCAAGTACCTTTATGATCACTTTCTTTGTGGCTATTTTTGCCGTCGCTTTCCTCGGGCTCTAATCTCACATCTCTTTCTGAGGTGTCACTGCTCTGGTGACACTTTCTTTGCTGTATCCTCGCTCAGTGTTATATCATTGGTATTGATATACGAATAACTTACCAATCACCCTCATTTTTACCCATTCAGTATCGGAAACTAAGTCGCTATGGATCAATTTTTACTTTGGTGGGCATCACTTGAAAAAGGTGCGTCCGTTAATTGGATATATAATATTGGCTTATTGCTACTGTTGAGCGCGTTATTGTGGGGTGGATGGTTATTACTTTCGCGCCGTTTAGCGACCATGGCGAGTAAAACCCATTTAATTTGGGATGATGCTTTAATTGATGCTGTTCGAGCGCCTGTTTCGTTATGTATTTGGGTGTGGCCAGGGCTGATGGCATTAGGGATCATGGTCGATAATATTACGACCTATTCCAGTGGTTTCTTAGCATTGTTACGCCATCTATTATTGGTTGGGGTCTTTATTTGGATCGTGATGCGGTTGATCACCAATATTGAACAAACCATCTTAGATAATCGCCCCCATCGTGATGCCACCACAGTAACCGCTATTTCAAAAATATTGCGCTTACTGGTAATGGTGTTAAGTAGTTTAATTGTAATGCAGAATTTCGGCTTAAGCTTGTCGGGTCTGTTAACGTTTGGTGGTGTCGGTGGTTTAGTGGTCGGTATGGCTGCTAAGGATTTACTGGCGAACTTCTTTGGTGGCATGATGATTTATTTTGATCGTCCCTTTAAAGTGGGCGATTGGATTCGAAGTCCAGATCGACAAATAGAAGGCACTATTGAACGGATTGGGTTTCGTATGACAGTGATCCGTACTTTTGATAAGCGCCCACTGTATGTGCCGAATTCGGTCTTCAGTTCGGTGGTGGTGGAAAATGCCTCACGGATGCAGAATCGACGTATTAAACAAAGTGTTGGTTTACGTTATTGCGATGCTGCTGTCGTGGGGCTGGTGGTCGATGATATTAAAACCATGCTCCAAAATCATGCTGATATTGAAACGCGCCAAACCTTGATTGTGAGCTTTGATACTTACGGACCATCGTCACTCAATATTTTAGTGTATACCTTTACCAAAACCGTTGATTGGGTCAAATACAAAGCGGTTCAGCAAGATGTGATGCTGCAAATTGTCGCGATTGTACATGCCCGTGGAGCCGATTTTGCGTTCCCAACCACCACTTTAGATATGCCAACAGCTGCAATTACCGCATTAACGGCGATTGAGAGTCGTCAACAAGCTTGATTTTAATCGAATAAATCACTGTGGTTGGATAGCAGTTGGTATTGGGCTAAGAGGCAGGTAAAATAGCAACAACAATAGAAAAAGGATGCTAATCGTTAGCATCCTTTTTGCGTTTATTTAGTGACATTTAAGGCTGATTGAAATCCATGGCAAACAAATATGATGTAGTAATTATTGGTGCAGGTGCTGCAGGCTTAATGTGTGCTGCCACCGCAGGTAAGCGTGGACGCTCAGTGTTAGTGCTTGATCATGGCAAGAAACCTGGTCGTAAAATTTTAATTTCAGGTGGTGGTCGTTGTAACTTCACTAACAATGATGTCGCTGCTAATAATTATGTTTGCCGTAATCCCCATTTTGTTAAATCAGCATTGTCACAATACAGTCAATGGGATTTTATTGGCTTGGTGTGTCAGCATGAAATTGACTATGAAGAGCGCGATCATGGGCAGTTATTTTGTGTTGATTCCGCCAAAGACATTGTCAAAATGTTGGTGGCAGAATGTGATTTGCCTAATATCAGTTTACGTTATCAGACCGATATCACCTCAATCACACAACTAGAGACCGGTTTTAGTTTGAGTGTTAATGGTGAAACGATCAGCTGTGAATCGCTGGTGGTTGCAACGGGTGGGTTATCGATGCCTAAATTGGGTGCGACCCCGTTTGGCTATCAAATTGCTGAGCAGTTTGGGCTGACAATGGTGCCAACCACCGCAGGTTTAGTGCCATTTACACTCCATAAGCAAGATAAAGACGCTTTTGAAGAACTATCAGGTATTGCTGTCCCTGCGGTGATCACGACCGCAGACGGTACCAGCTTTAAAGAAAATTTATTATTTACTCACCGTGGTTTATCAGGCCCTGTGGTACTGCAAATTTCATCGTATTGGTTGCCAGGCCAAAAGGTGAGTATTGATTTGTTACCGATGCTGAATTTGACTGAAACGTTAATTGAATTACGTGAACTGCATCCAAATCAGAGTTTAAAAAACACCTTATCGCGCTTGTTACCTAAGCGTTTAATTGAAGTCTTAATCACCCGTGGTGACATTACCGATAAACCGTTAAAGCAACTTAATCATAAAGAATTTGAGCAGCTAGGAACCTATTTCCACCAATGGAACATTGCGCCTAATGGCACCGAAGGCTACCGCACTGCTGAAGTGACGTTAGGTGGGGTTGATACTGATGAACTGTCATCTAAAACCATGGAATCTAAAAAAATCAACGGGCTGTTTTTTGCTGGTGAAGTGATGGATGTTAGTGGTTGGCTCGGTGGTTATAACTTCCAGTGGGCGTGGAGTTCTGGCTATGTTGCTGGTCAAAATGTGTGATTTTTAAGCGCTAAATTTGATGTTGTAAGTCTTCAAAAGATTCGAAATTCATTCAAAGTGGTGTTTTTTTGTCGATATTGCTTGGTAACGGTTAATTTATTAACAAGCAATATCAATGTGTTATGTTTTATTTTGGTTTTTATCTGAAAATAAATCTTTACAATGATTGCTAACCACATAATAATGATGTCGCTCTGTTGTTCGGAGTTATTAATGAAAACGTCAAGTAAAAGAAAAACCCTCAGAATATCTTCGTTAGTGTTGCATTCCTTAGTGTTTCCCTTAGCTTCATAGTCACATTCAATAATTCAAGCTTTCAGTGCATCGTGATATAATCGCGATAAATATTATGAATTTTAATCAAATAAGGGACACATTATGTCTACTGGTATCGTTAAGTGGTTCAACGAAGAGAAAGGTTTCGGTTTCATTACTCAGGACAATGGCGGTGCTGACGTATTCGTTCATTTCCGTGCAATCGCTTCTGAAGGTTTCAAAACTCTTGCTGAAGGCCAAAAAGTGTCTTTTGAAGTAGAGCAAGGCCAAAAAGGTCTTCAAGCTGCAAACGTTGTAGCTTTATAATATTTTAAGTCGACGTCAGTGGTCGTAGTGCCATTGACGTTACTTTTAACTTACATTATTTTTAACTAAAAAATTATTTATACAATATCATCGAAATATAAAACACTTCCAACATCTGCATCTGTATTTGTCGTTACGTTCCTTATTTTCTTCGTTACTTTATTATAAATAGCATTTTAATACTTAATCCGTATAAAAGATTTAGATGAATTTTATCGTCTTAATATTTTTATTACGAATAAACAATTGAGGATACTTATGTCTCGTTCATTAGGCCGTAAGCGGTTTTGGTTCCAACAAACTCGCCCAGAAACCCCTGTAAATTTAAATGAAAACCAAGAGGTTAAACAATGATAGTAAACTTTAATTTAGTAAAAGATCAACGTGCTTGGACTGCCAATATTCACCAGTTAAATAGCGATGTGTTAAAACGTCATATTCTTATTAACGGTAATGTTGATAATCTAGATATATCATTCAGTTACTGCGAAAAAACAGCCGCAGGCAATATAACTAATAGCAGCAATAAAGTGATTGGTAATTTCTATATTTCTTATTAATACCTCAGGGGATTTAATTAAGAAATGATTTTAATTAAATGTCTTATCTCGCCAAATGACATTATTTAATTACTCTATAAGTATTAACGACACATTATAATAATTCGGTATTATTATAATGATGATGTTCGCATTATTACTTGTAAATATTATCATTTCAAATTATTGCACTACGCGATAGTTCAATCAGATTCAAATTAAGGAACACCAAATGTCATTATCAAAAACAATGGGTACAGTTAAGTGGTTTAACGAAGAGAAAGGTTTTGGTTTTCTTACTCAAGACAACGGCGGTGCTGACGTATTCGTTCACTTCCGTGCCATCGCTTCTGAAGGCTTCAAGACATTAGCTGAAGGCCAGAAAGTATCATTTGATGTTGAGCAAGGCCAAAAAGGTCTGCAAGCGGCAAATGTTGTTGGTCTATAAGACTAACAGTTAGGTAGCGGTATTGCCGCTACCTAAACATCCAATAGGGTGTTTAACTAACGAAGATATTAGTTAAATGTCTTACACTGCTGAAAATATTATTTGTCATCTTTATCAAAAAGAAAACTGTTTATCGCTACATTTTATGTTGTTGTATCCGTGTTTCCCTTTGCTTTATCGATAGTTCAAACATTCTCATTTCAGCCTGTCGCGTGTTGCGGCAACTTAATGAAATAAAATATAAGGGACACATCATGTCTAATACAACAACTGGTCTAGTAAAATGGTTTAACGAAGAGAAAGGTTTTGGTTTTCTTACTCAAGACAACGGCGGTGCTGACGTATTCGTTCACTTCCGTGCTATCGCTTCTGAAGGCTTCAAGACATTGGCTGAAGGTCAAAAAGTGTCTTTCGAAGTAGAACAAGGCCAAAAAGGCCTACAAGCTGCAAATGTTGTAGCTATCTAATTTATCCTCGTTGATAAATAATAAAAATGCTGGCTAAGGCCGGCATTTTTTATATCTATACATTGCTAGTACTCATATTTTTTCTAATAATATCCTGCACTTCCTGCACTTCCTGCACTTCCTGCACTTCCTGCACTTCCTGCACTTCCTGCACTTCCTGCACTTCTTAATATAAAAAAATCCCTCACTGTAAACAGCAAGGGATTAGTAAAGTCGGCATGTCAGCGCGTTAGGCGATTATAGTGCGTCTTTTTTGATACAAAGAACGTGGTATTTACCGTCTTCGATTTCTGCGCCTTCAGTTTCGTGTTCGAAACCAGGGAATTCAGCATCCCATGCTTCTAGTGCTTTCAAGTACTGGATTTGAGGACTTGTATCATCACCGAAGTTTTCGCCACCCATAAGCATTGGAATACCTGGTGGGTAAGGGATAACCGAGTTCGCTGCAACGCGGCCAACAAGCTTATTAGAAGCAACTAACTCAACGTCATCAGATACTACGAACTGGTAAGCAGTACGTGGTTTCACTTCCATTACTGGAAGGCTTGAGTAAGCGTGGTTCAGTACTTGGCTTGGGTTATGACGGACGAGGTATTTGAACATACGCTCACCAAGATCACGCAACCCAAGGCCAGAGTAAGTTGCAGGTGAAGATGCAACCAGTTCAGGTAAAATAGTCTCTAGCGGAGAGTTAGCATCGTAATGGCGCTTGAATGACAACAAGGTGTTGATCAAGGTGTCACGCTTACCTTTAGTAATACCCATTGAGAATAGGAACATTACTTGGAAGTCAGTTGTACGGGTTGGTACGATACCGAAACGACCTAGGTATGCAGTTACAAGGGCAGCTGGAACACCTGTTTCTAGAAACTTGCCATTGTCGTCAAGACCCGGAGTTAACAAGCTAACTTTGATTGGATCAAGCATACACCAGTCATTGTCGATTTCGTCAAAACCGTGCCACTTGTCACCAGGCGTCAGTTTCCAGTTTTGTTGGATAGTCATTAGTGCCTCAACAGAAGCATCTTCGAAATTAACCTTGTCGCCGTTCATTTCTGTAACAGTTTCAGCGTTCCAAGGCTTGAAGAACCAATCGTTTTCAGCTGTGTAATCGTTAAATAGTTGGCGCATGCTTTGACGGAACACAATTGCTTCGCGGTTCACTTCGTTAGTGAGTGATAGACCACTTTCGCCTTTCATCATGTTCGCTGCAACATCGTTAGATGCACAGATTGCGTACAGCGGTGATGTTGAAGTGTGCATCATGTAAGCTTGGTTGAAACGATCGAAGTTAATCGCATTTTCACCGTTACGTACGTGAATGTATGATGCTTGAGATAATGCATTCAATAACTTGTGCGTTGAGTGAGTTGCAAATACTGTAGGACCTGTGTGGTCTTTAGCATCGCCACGCATTGCGTAGTGACCCTTATAGATAGGGTTAAAACGTGCGTAACCAAACCATGCTTCGTCCATGTGAATACGGCTAGAGCTTTCGCCTAGTAGCGCTTCAGTCACTTCTGAGTGGTAACATAAACCGTCGTAAGTACAGTTAGTTACTACAGCGTAGCTGGCTTTTTTCTCATCAGCGTTGAAAGGAATGCCCGCA
>NZ_MSCQ01000001.1:2688496-2689196 GCF_002954725.1 Photobacterium phosphoreum | reverse complement strand
TTTTTTGCTTTAAGCGCGATGCCTTCTTTGCTCATTTGAACTTTGCTGATTGGACCGATGATACCGTAACAGTTACGGCTAGGTACCATGTAGATTGGACGTGCGCCCGTTAGGATCAGACCTTGTTCAATTGATTTGTGACAGTTACGGTCACAAATAGCAATGTCGTCATCTTTCATACAGGCTTGCATGATAGTACGGTTTGAACCAGATGTACCTACGATACCAGAGTAAGACTGGTGAGCACCGAAGATCTTAGCTGCTTCAACTTCTGAATCTTTAAATGCGCCACTGTGGTCAAGTAATGAACCTAGTGCAGCACGTTCGATACCCATATCGGTACGGAACAAGTTTTCGCCGAAGAACTCAAAGAACTGGTTACCCGCAGGCGTCTTAGTAAAACCAATCCCACCTTGGTGACCTGGTGCAGACCATGAGTACTCATGGATATTGTTGTAGTGCATCATCGCTTTCATGAACGGTGGTAACACTTGTGCACGGTAACGACGCATTGAAGCAACGATACGGCCAGCAACGAAATCGGCGGTGTCTTCTAATACTGAGTAACACTCATCAACCCGTTCCATTAACTGGCGGTTGTTAAGGATCGAGGTACGTGCTCGTTCTGCTAGTAGGAAGACCGGCACTTCAGATTGGCGAGCTTGTAGTGCGCTAAGTAGTTCAACTTCTTCGTTTGAGC
>NZ_MSCQ01000001.1:2682851-2685636 GCF_002954725.1 Photobacterium phosphoreum | reverse complement strand
TAACGATTTGCTCTTCAGTTTTTTCAAGTGCTAATACTAGGCTATCAATTTGTGTTGATAGAATAACCGCACGCGCATCTTCGTAAGAAGTAGCAGTGATGATTTCGATAGAGCGGTTTTGTAGTTCAGCAATTAATGATTTAGTTGCACGATCTGCAAAGCTGTTGGGAGTAATATTTTGGTGTTCAATAACGAGAGCACGCATTTTGTTGGTTATATAGTTGTTGTTCATAATAACGCCTGAATAAAATGATGAGTGGCTGACATGTTTTATGTCGCCAGTATGAATATGACGACATGAAACACCGATCGAATTTATAAGTAGGGAATAAATAATGCGCTTATTAATATCAACATTAATAGTAAGCGTACTTATTATTTACTCCCATTTCGTTCTAGTTGGTTATTAATAAATTAACTTGCTTTAGCTTCTGGTTTCGTATCTCTGGCAGCAATGAAGCCGTAGAAGATATAACCCAGTAGCGTCAAGATGGTACCGCCAAATACTGCGGTTTCACCACAAGCATACACGCCATAAATACTGTAAAGCACAGCTAACGTACCCACAGTTGCACCAATTCGGTATTGTTTTTTAGACACTGCATTCTTGCGAAGCAGCACTTCTAACCCTGTCATTGATAGGATATACGGTACCATGTTAATAAATACTGCAAGGTTCAATAGCGCGTTAAATTGACTGATTAGGTTAGGCGAGATAGTCATTACTGCCAGTAAGATTTCAGCTGCTAACATGATTAACATACCGGCAACGGGTACGCCTGCTTTATTGGTTTTAGCAAAGATTTTAGGGAATAAGCCTTCATCTGCTGCTGCTTTAGAAACTTGTGCGTTAGTGAACTGCCAGCCAAGTAGTGAGCCGATACATGCGATAACCGCTGCAAGAGTAACAATGTTACCTACCATTGGATTGAACATGTGGCTGAACACGAGACCAAACGGTGCCGTTGATGCTGCAAGTTCTGAGTTTGGAATAATACCTTGAATAACACCGGTTGAAGCAATGTAAACAATGGCTGCGAAACCGGTACCAAACAGTACCGCAAGAGGGACGTTACGCTCTGGGTTTTCAACCGCATCAGAGTTAGCACCTGCAGACTCAATACCTAGGAATGCCCATAAAGTCAGTGCGATACCAGAAGATACTGAGTGCATAGTGGTGTCGTTGTGTGGGTTCCATGCGTTCATGAATGTTTGCGGATCGAACCACCACCACCCGATGATAGATAGACCCGCAACTGGAATAATAATACCCCAAACAGTGAATGCGGAGATTTGCCCCGTGATTTTTGCGCCACCAAAGTTAGCCACCATGGTGAAGATAAGGATCGCGACGACACCGTAAAAAGTGTGCATCGGCGTATCAAGCCAAGGCATAAACGGTTTGATGTAACCTAAACAAGAAACGGCAATAGCAACACAGCTAATGACCAAACACACGTAATAAGTGTAAGAGGAGATGAAGAAAGAGGATTTTCCGTGTGCTTCTTCTGCGTAAGCTGACATACCGCCAGAGCGTTTACAAAACGCACCACATTTAGCGAAAGTGTAAGCAATACACATTGCGCCTAGTGCAGTAACAACCCAAGACAACATTGAAATGGCACCAACTTGCGCCAAGCTTGCTGGTAACATAATAATACCGGAACCCATCATGTTAACTGCAACAAGTACAGTTAAGCCGACAAGCCCCATTTTTTTAGTGCCAGTATCTGATGACATTATATTCACCTATGATTAGAAGGGAGATAAACCTATTTAAAAAAGGATTTGTCTGTATTTGAATAAATCAGTTCCATGGTGAGTTATTTATTATTTAAGTGATGAATGTTTAATTGTTTAATATTAACTATTCATTACCTACGTAATCACAATATAACTATTTATGATTGAATATCTTTAGCGTAGATAATTAACCTTTTGCTTGACCCAATATAGGTGGGTATTTTGATAAAAACAAAACTTTATCAGTGGAATAATAGATTTCATTTTTGATTTAACAAGGCCTGTTGATATCATTATTCGTTCATTTTGTTTTATTATTGGTTTTTTCTGTGTGATTTTTTGGTTTTTTCTTATTAAAAGTTATTTATTTACAAGGGGTTGTTTTGTTTTGGTTATGATGGATTAAAACGCAGCGTGAAAGCATAATTATTCAAAAATAGCGTATTAAAAAAAGTGGAAAATATTATTAATTGGCAGATTTTAAAAATTAAATTTGTATTTCAAGTAATTTAATCTAAGTAAGGCCGTTGAATTGGAGAGTAATGTAATTTGCAGGCAAAAAAAATCCCCCGCTATAGTAGCGAGGGATTGATAAGAGAGTCACATTATCGCGTTAGACGATTATAGTGCTTCTTTTTTGATACAAAGAACGTGGTATTTACCGTCTTCGATTTCTGCGCCTTCAGTTTCGTGTTCGAAACCAGGGAATTCAGCATCCCATGCTTCTAGTGCTTTCAAGTACTGGATTTGAGGACTTGTATCATCACCGAAGTTTTCGCCACCCATAAGCATTGGGATGCCTGGTGGGTAAGGGATAACAGAGTTCGCTGCAACGCGGCCAACAAGTTTATCAGAAGCCACTAACTCAACGTCATCAGATACTACGAACTGGTAAGCAGTACGTGGTTTCACTTCCATTACTGGAAGGCTTGAGTAAGCGTGGTTCAGTACTTGGCTTGGGTTATGACGTACTAGGTATTCAAACATCTTGTTACCAAGATCTTTAAGACCAAGACCGCGGTAAACTTCTGGAGCAGAAGCT
>NZ_MSCQ01000001.1:2679265-2680333 GCF_002954725.1 Photobacterium phosphoreum | reverse complement strand
ACTAGCTCAGGCAGTAATGTTTCGATATCTGCGTTTGCATCGTAGTGACGCTTGAATGACAACAAGGTGTTGATCAAGGTGTCACGCTTACCTTTAGTAATACCCATTGAGAATAGGAACATTACTTGGAAGTCAGTTGTACGTGTTGGTACGATACCGAAACGACCTAGGTATGCAGTTACAAGTGCTGCTGGAACACCTGTTTCTAGGAAGTTACCGTTGTCGTCAAGACCCGGAGTTAGCAAGCTAACTTTGATTGGATCAAGCATACACCAGTCATTGTCGATTTCGTCAAAGCCGTGCCACTTGTCGCCAGGAGTCAGTTTCCAGTTCTGTTGGATAGTCATTAGTGACTCAACAGAAGCATCTTCAAACTTAACCTTGTCACCGTTCATTTCTGTAACAGTTTCAGCGTTCCAAGGCTTGAAGAACCAATCGTTTTCAGCCGTGTAATCGTTGAATAGTTGACGCATGTTCTGACGGAAGATGATCGCTTCGCGGTTAACTTCGTTAGTTAGCGACAGACCACTTTCGCCTTTCATCATGTTCGCAGCAACATCGTTAGACGCACAGATTGCGTATAGTGGCGATGTTGAAGTGTGCATCATGTAAGCTTGGTTGAAACGATCGAAGTTAATCGCGTTTTCACCGTTACGTACGTGAATGTATGATGCTTGAGACAATGCATTCAATAACTTGTGCGTTGAGTGAGTTGCAAATACTGTTGGACCTGTGTGGTCTTTAGCATCGCCACGCATTGCGTAGTGACCCTGGTAGATAGGGTTAAAACGTGCGTAACCAAACCATGCTTCATCCATGTGAATACGGCTAGAGCTTTCGCCTAGTAGCGCTTCAGTCACTTCTGAGTGGTAACATAAACCGTCGTAAGTACAGTTAGTTACTACAGCGTAGCTGGCTTTTTTCTCATCAGCGTTGAAAGGAATGCCCGCATTTTTAGCTTTAAGCGCGATGCCTTCTTTGCTCATTTGAACTTTGCTGATCGGACCGATGATACCGTAACAGTTACGGCTAGGTACCATGTAGATTGGACGTGCGCCCGTTAGGATC
>NZ_MSCQ01000001.1:2676439-2678980 GCF_002954725.1 Photobacterium phosphoreum | reverse complement strand
CCGTTCTAGCGAGTTATTAATAAATTTCTTTAATATCGAATTTATTAAATCTTTAAATTAGTTTGCTTTTACTTCTGGTTTAGTATCACGAGCGGCGATGAAGCCGTAGAAGATATAACCAAGTAGTGTCAAGATGGTACCGCCAAATACTGCGGTTGCACCACAAGCATACACACCATAGATACTGTAAAGAACAGCTAATGTACCCACAGTTGCACCAAGACGGTATTGCTTTTTAGATACCATGTTCTTGCGAAGTAGTACTTCAAGACCTGTCATCGATAGGATGTAAGGTACCATGTTAATAAATACTGCAAGGTTCAATAGCGCGTTGAACTGGCTGATCAAGTTAGGAGAGATAGTCATTACCGCAAGGATAATTTCAGCTGCTAACATGATTAACATACCTGCAACGGGCACGCCTGCTTTGTTGGTTTTAGCAAAGATTTGAGGGAATAGACCTTCATCTGCTGCTGCTTTAGAAACCTGTGCGTTAGTGAACTGCCAGCCAAGTAGTGAGCCGATACATGCGATAACCGCTGCAATAGTAACGATGTTACCAACAGTAGGGTTAAACATGTGGCTGAATACTAAACCAAATGGAGCCGTTGATGCTGCAAGTTCTGAGTTTGGAATAATACCTTGGATAACACCAGTAGAAGCAATGTAAACAATGGCTGCGAAACCAGTACCGAACAATACTGCTAATGGTACGTTACGCTCTGGGTTTTCAACTGCATCAGAGTTAGCGCCCGCAGATTCAATACCTAGGAAAGCCCATAAAGTCAGTGCAACACCAGAAGATACTGAGTGCATTGTTGTGTCGTGGTGTGGGTTCCATGCGCTCATGAATGTTTGTGGATCGAACCACCACCAACCGATGATAGATAGACCAGCTACAGGAATAATAATACCCCAAACAGTGAATGCTGAGATTTGACCAGTGATTTTCGCACCGCCAAAGTTAGCCACCATTGTGAAGATAAGAATAGCCACAACACCGTAAAAAGTGTGCATCGGCGTATCAAGCCAAGGCATAAACGGTTTGATGTAGCCTAAAGCAGAAACGGCAATAGCAACACAGCTAATGACCAAACACACGTAGTAAGTGTAAGAAGAGATAAAGAAAGATGATTTACCGTGTGCTTCTTCTGCGTAAGCTGACATACCGCCAGAGCGTTTACAAAATGCACCACATTTAGCGAATGTATAAGCAATACACATTGCGCCTAACGCAGTAACAACCCAAGACAACATTGAGATTGCACCAACTTGCGCCAAGCTTGCTGGTAGCATGATAATACCGGAACCCATCATGTTAACTGCAACAAGTACAGTTAAGCCGACAAGGCCCATTTTTTTAGTGCCAGTATCTGATGACATTATATTCACCTGTTATTAGGAAGGGATATAAACCATAATTAAAAATAGGGTTTATCTTAATTTAAATAAAACCACATCCATGGTGAATTATTTATTATATAAGTAAGGAAGTTTAATTATTTTATTTTATTTATTATAAAATAATTAAAATATAACTCTTAGCAATTAAGAACTATATTTTAAAGCGAATGATTAATCCCCTTTACGAGACATATAATGCGCTGTTTTCGTAAAAATAAAACCGTAAAAACGGAATAAAGCATTGCATTTTTAGTGATCAAATTTGTATTTAGTATCATTATTCGACCATTTTTTTGATGTTTTTGATAAAATAATGATATTAAGAAAAATATTAAAATCTAAAAGTGATTGTTTACAATGAGTTAAAATTCTCACTGGGTGGTAATCATCACACAAAACAATTAAACCATTAAATATAACTATTCATTAAATGTGGAACTATATTCACTCGATATAATGAATATATTTTTTTAACTTGTATTTAAGAAATACTTAACTTGTATTATTTTTTATGTAGCTTTAATGCATTAAAATATGCTTGTTAGGTATGTTGCTGTGTGGTTATTGTATTGATTACTGAGTCGCTTGGTTGCCTATGCTTTTTACGTATACATTGAGCGGTAATATTGAAGAAAGGCTATAACGTTGGGGATAAAAAAATCCCCCGCTATAGTAGCGAGGGATTGATAAGAGAGTCACATTATCGCGTTAGGCGATTATAGTGCTTCTTTTTTGATACAAAGAACGTGGTATTTACCGTCTTCGATTTCTGCGCCTTCAGTTTCGTGTTCGAAACCAGGGAATTCAGCATCCCATGCTTCTAGTGCTTTCAAGTACTGGATTTGAGGACTTGTATCATCACCGAAGTTTTCGCCACCCATTAGCATTGGGATGCCTGGTGGGTAAGGGATAACAGAGTTCGCTGCAACGCGGCCAACAAGTTTATCAGAAGCCACTAACTCAACGTCATCAGATACTACGAACTGGTAAGCAGTACGTGGTTTCACTTCCATTACTGGAAGGCTTGAGTAAGCGTGGTTCAGTACTTGGCTTGGGTTATGACGTACTAGGTATTCAAACATCTTGTTACCAAGATCTTTAAGACCAAGACCGCGGTAAACTTCTGGAGCAGAAGCG
>NZ_MSCQ01000001.1:2631769-2674277 GCF_002954725.1 Photobacterium phosphoreum | reverse complement strand
CTGTTCTAGCGAGTTATTAATAAATTTCTTTAATATCGAATTTATTAAATCTTTAAATTAGTTTGCTTTTACTTCTGGTTTAGTATCACGAGCGGCGATGAAGCCGTAGAAGATATAACCAAGTAGTGTCAAGATGGTACCGCCAAATACTGCGGTTGCACCACAAGCATACACACCATAGATACTGTAAAGAACAGCTAATGTACCCACAGTTGCACCAAGACGGTATTGCTTTTTAGACACCATGTTCTTGCGAAGTAGTACTTCAAGACCTGTCATCGATAGGATGTAAGGTACCATGTTAATAAATACTGCAAGGTTCAATAGCGCGTTGAACTGGCTGATCAAGTTAGGAGAGATAGTCATTACCGCAAGGATAATCTCAGCCGTTAACATGATTAACATACCTGCAATTGGCACGCCTGCTTTGTTAGTTTTAGCAAAGATTTTAGGGAACAAACCTTCATCTGCTGCTGCTTTAGAAACCTGTGCGTTAGTGAACTGCCAGCCAAGTAGTGAGCCGATACATGCGATAACCGCTGCAAGAGTAACGATGTTACCTACCATAGGGTTAAACATGTGGCTGAATACTAAACCAAATGGAGCCGTTGATGCAGATAGTTCAGCGTTAGGAATAATACCTTGAATAACACCCGTTGACGCAATGTAGATGATCGCTGCAAAACCAGTACCGAATAATACTGCTAATGGTACGTTACGCTCTGGGTTTTCAACTGCATCAGAGTTAGCGCCCGCAGATTCAATACCTAGGAATGCCCATAAAGTCAGTGCGATACCAGAAGATACAGAGTGCATTGTTGTGTCGTGGTGTGGGTTCCATGCGCTCATGAATGTTTGTGGATCGAACCACCACCAACCGATGATAGATAGACCAGCTACAGGAATAATAATACCCCAAACAGTGAATGCTGAGATTTGACCAGTGATTTTCGCACCGCCAAAGTTGGCTACCATAGTGAAGATAAGGATCGCTACTACACCGAAGAAAGTGTGGATAGGGGTATCAAGCCAAGGCATAAATGGTTTGATGTAGCCTAAAGCAGAAACAGCAATAGCCACACAACTAATAACTAAACACACGTAGTAAGTGTAAGAAGAGATAAAGAAAGATGATTTTCCGTGTGCTTCTTCTGCGTAAGCTGACATACCGCCAGAGCGTTTACAAAACGCACCACATTTAGCGAAAGTGTAAGCAATACACATTGCGCCTAACGCAGTCACAATCCAAGACAACATTGAAATTGCACCAACTTGCGCCAAGCTTGCTGGTAACATAATAATACCGGAACCCATCATGTTAACTGCAACAAGTACAGTTAAGCCGACAAGACCCATTTTTTTAGTGCCAGTATCTGATGACATTATATTCACCTATGGTAAAAAGGGATATAAACGCTATATATATAGTTTATTTATCGTAATGAAAATAAAGTCATGCTGATTAAATAATATAAAGAACAACTAATCATTAAATTATTTTTTTGATTGTCTTACGTAACCAAAAAAATAGATTAAAGATATATTTCCTTTGTTGTTATTACTTAATTACATCACCGTTTAGTTATTTGACGAGTGCTATGATGCTGCTATTTTGATAAAAAAAAAACCGTAAAAGCGCAAAGAAACGTTGCAGATTTAGAGAGTAAATAAAGAAAGAGTATCGTTATTCGATCGCTTAATTTCGTCAAAATGAACATTTGATGAATAAATAATAATAATGAAAAATTAAATTATTATTAATAACAGCAGCTTGGGATTGTCAGTTAATGATATTTATCATACAAATTAGGGTTGCTTAGCTATGAGCATAAAATAGTTATGCATTAATTGTGATGTTACATGTTTTGTATTTAATGAAGTTTTTTTTGAAAATAATAATAAATAATAACGGATGATGGTCGTTTAGAGTCAAATAACGCCTACCTAAGCCCATAAGTTATGTACATTCTTTTTTATAAAGGAGAGTAAGCCACTAAAAACGGGGTAGCAAGATGGATAAAGAGAAGGTGGATAGCAAAGCTATAATGCGGATAATAAAAAAGGAGCATCAGCTCCTTTTTTATAGAAAACAATGGGGTTACGCCGCGGGCGTTACGCGAGAAGTACCGTCAGCACTTTCATTGACTTGTACACGCTCACCTGTACTGAACATCACTTGAGGATTCACTTGTTGCACGATAGACACCGTACGACCACTGTCCATCTTTATAGTTAAGTTAACCCCATTACGTTTAGTTGCCTGATTACCTGCGGCATTACCTAAATAACCACCGAGTAACGCACCGCCAATCGAGGCAATTTCAGAGCCTGTTCCGCCGCCAACACCAGAACCAAGAATACCACCAATCGCGCCGCCAGCTAAGGTGCCGATACCATTACCATTACCATTTAGAGTAACCGCTTGAGTACGAACAACTGTACCGTAGTAAACCTGTTGCATTTGACGGGCATCATTTACATTGTAGGCATTGCCATAAGGATTTGTAGCACAGCCGGCAAGCCCTAAGGTCGAGGCAATGATGACAACAGCAAGTAGTTTGGTTTTCATGGTATGTCTTCGCTAAAAATACAGTGTATAAAATGGTTGTTGCTAATTTGAGCCTTTTTATTTAGAAAATAAAGCAGTAAATCTGATATTACCAAAACAACTATTAGCACGATTTAAGCACTAGTGAGCTTATTTTGCATGACCACTTTTGTCGGCGTGATAAGTATGGATAAAATGCTCAAAATAGGTTTGTAATTGTTGTGCGGCTTGAGGCTCATGCGTTAGGTTTAATAACTCAATGCCAACTTCGCAAGTGCAAAGGTGTCCGGGTTGTTGATTGCGACGTAACGCATAGCTTGATGTGTGTTGTGGCGTGATGGCAATACGAGGGAGTTGGTTTAGCCATGGGCTTTTACGCACTATTTTGCGTGCTTCTTGCCATGTCGCATCGAGAATAATCAATAATATTTTGGTATCGGTTGCTGTCGGCAGCGTTAAAGGTAGTGCAGGGTGTTGTTCATCGCTCGGAAAAACTAACCACGCTTGATAGTGCGGGTTTTTTAATTGATCTAATAATGCTTGTGGCGGTTGTGTACGATGCCACATTTCGACCCGACAGCTGGGTAAAGTACGGGTCATCAATACTCCGGTGTTGGTGTCTTTATTACATTCACGAGGGTGGGTAAGGAGGACAAAATCGGCCACTGATTGTAATTGCGGTTCGACGGCACAAATACAATTAAATTGAAAACCGCAACGCTGACAAGCCATGTTTTTCTCGTGATCAATAATAAAGGTGGCAGTGTGGCATAACGCCACCTTTGAGTCACGATAGAGAATAATATTGGCGGTTATTGGCGTTGTAGAATTAACCCCTCAACCCCAAGTTCATATGTTTGACCATCAACGGTTTCTTGTTGGGTGCTTAATTGCTCGCTATGAGGATCATAACTATAAACACGTTCGCTATTTAATGGTCGCCCTTGATGGGTGGTCATGGTGACTTTAACACTGGTGGGATTAATGGCTTGCCAATGGCCGGTTTCTAACAAATCAGGATCGCCATTAGTGTAAGTGTAAGTCGTTGTTGCCGCATGATCATCAGCTAAATGAAGATGTGTGGTTAGCCCCATTTCGGTATCACTTTTATAATTCCCCACCCATTGTGACTCTGCGGGATCGCTTTTAAAAGCTGCAGGCATCCAGCTGGCACAGCCTGATAAGGTAGTTGCTGCTAACAGTAATGCAACTGATAAGCGTGGGTATGTCATTTTGTACTCTCTATGGTAGGCTCAATTTCAACATTGAAATTAGCGCAATTAGGGGAAATCAATGGCGTATTGGTTATTTAAAACCGAACCAGATACCTTTTCAATAGACACTTTAAAACAACAAAAAGTTTCACCATGGGAAGGCGTTCGTAATTATCAGGCACGAAATATGCTACGGGATGAAATTAAATGTGGTGATCAGGTGCTGATTTATCATTCTTCTTGTAAAGACATTGGTGTGGTTGGCATCGCGAAAGTCGTTAAAGAGGCTTACCCCGATCATTTTCAATTTGAACCAACAAGTGGCTATTTTGATCCTAAAGCAACCCTTGAAAATCCACCGTGGGTAATGGTTGATATTGAATATCAGCAGCATCTACGGTTAGTTAGTTTAGCACGAATGAAAAAAGTGGCTGAATTAGCGGAGATGCCATTAGTTAAACGGGGTAACCGACTGAGCGTGATGCCCGTAACATCCGCGCAGTGGCAGCATATTTTGGCGATGACAGGTCAATTTTGAACAGCAGCAGTGACACCATAGTACGCTATGAATATCACTGAGCTAGGTTGTTTTTATTGATTAAATAACCAATAAAATTAACGGGATAATAAGTGTTTTTCTAAATAATGCGCCACTGCTTCATCAGCATTTGAGCCAATAACCTCATTATTAGGTAAGGCTAATTTGACCTTTTCATGGGAAGTGCTCATTACTAGCCCTTTACCTGCCATTGCCAACATTTCAGCATCATTCATGCCATCACTTCAAGACACCATGGTGTAGAAAACGCAATGTTAGCTTTGTCACCAAAATGGGCATTAAAAGATTGTTCCCATTTTACGAGTGCTTCATGATCGCCGTCATCACGGGTAAAGAAAACTTTAGCAACGTCATCGACTGGTGGATTGTTCGCATCAAACAAGTGATAACTAAAACTGTCATGGAATTCTTTTAATTGTTCATTTTCGTGATTGAGTAACCATTGATCGCCACGGTACATATGTATATGTAAGGCTGGATCATCTTTGGCGAGTGCAATCACACCTCGAATAACCTCAGCACTGAGATTCTGTTGAAAGACCAGTTCGCCTTGACTGTTATGTACGCGAGCACCATTTGAGGTGATCATATAAGCAGGAATCGCTAATTTTTCACGTATCTCTGCAACATCAATATGGTGACGACCCGTTGCAAACACGAAGTTTATTTTTTGTTGGGCAAGGCGCTGTAATACATCACGCGTAAACGGGGCAATTTTATGTTCGGGATTTAGTAATGTGCCATCTAAATCTGAAGCAACAATTTGATACATGAAGGCTCTCAATAAATAGAAATGTAGCGAAAAGAAAGATAACGAGATCTAATGTGAGTCGCTAATCTTAAACCACTATGAGAGATAAAAAGGGGTTAATGTTAGTAATAAATATTTCCGTTTTTATTTTTGTGATGGCGTAGTCTTTTTGGGGCAAATTACAGTTATGGTGAGGCAAAGTGGTTGCAAATTTCCGTTAACGCAATATTTCGATATTGATCGCTTTCAAATAATAATTCGTGACGGGCGTCAGTAATCGTGACTAATCGACTATATTGCGGTATCTGTTGGCAAAAATGGCGATGGGCTTGATTATCAACAATATGATCAGCGCTGCCTTGTAACACTAAGGTTGGAGTGGTGATATTTTTCGCCTCAATAATACTCGCCCGCGCAGCAGCAATACTTTGCCATACCCAGCGATTACTGGCTCCACCTAAGCGCAATTGAGGCTGCTGTTGATAGAGCATTTTAGTCCATTGAAAGCGTATTTTACTGTGCGTCAGTGGATTATTAGCAAATGGTTTAGGGTAATAACATCCTTGCCCAGGCGCATACGTTGGCTGACGATGAATATAGTCATTAAAGCGCGCCAAGGGCTCGGCCAAAAAGCGTAAGATGGGTTTGAAATGAATACCATGCATTGGCGCACTTAATACCGCACGATCAAATAGGGTTGGATGACGTGCAAGCAATAAACTACTGATCGTCCCGCCCATAGAGTGACCTAATAGGAACTGTTGTTGGTAGCCTTGCGGTTTCACTATTTCAGTAATAAAGCGGTGGAGGTCAGTAACGTAGTTATTAAAGTGATCGACATAACCCATTTCTAAATCGGTATTTAATCGTTGTGACAAGCCTTGACCACGGTGATCAAGCGCATAGATATGATAGCCTTGATTGATTAAATCAAAAAATAGCTCTTGGTATTTGCAGTAACTTTCAATACGACCATTAGCAATCACAATGACTTTATTACTTTGGCCGGGCGTTAAACTGACCCAGCTCAATTGGCACTGATTGACACCTTCAAGCGTGCCTTGGTGGCGTTGTTGCCACAGTGCGGTGATTGGACCTGCCATTATATTGTTGAAGCTAGCTTCTTGTGAAAAAGGCAAGGTAGAAATGGTCATAACGTTTCCGAAAGTTGTGAACTACGAGGCAAACTATTGAATGATAGTGGCACCGATAACCTATCCCGTTGCTTATTATCATCTTTACCAGTATACCTTATTTATTGCTAGCAACGTAATTAAGCAAGAGGTTGATTGTTGATCCAGCTTCAAGGTATAAAGCGTTTTTTTACTGCTTAATATAATCAAAAAGGAATACTAATGACTGTTGAGATCTGGCTTGCCTACGTTGTTGCTGCCATCGTATTTAGCTTTGCACCTGGGTCTGGTACCGTGAATTCAATCAGTAATGGCATGGTATATGGTTGGCGTAAGTCGCTTGCATCGATCATTGGTTTACAATTAGGGATGATGGTTCATATTGTATTGGTTGGGGTTGGATTAGGCGCATTAGTAGCGCAATCAGCTGTGGCTTTTACGCTGATAAAATGGACTGGTGCGGCATATCTGGTGTGGTTGGGGATTCAAAAATGGCGCGAACATAGCGCATTAGCGATTGAGAATGTCGATGAGTCTGTCACTGCGGGCTGTTTATTTCGACGGGCAATACTGGTTAATTTAACTAATCCTAAAACGATTGTTTTTTTAGTGGCGTTATTTCCCCAATTTATTAATGCTACTCAACCGCAATTGCCACAATTATTTATTTTAGGGGTAACGACATTGGTCATTGATGCCAGTGTGATGTTGTTTTATGTCTGCTTAGCGTCGCGATTTACTGGCTATATTCGCTCTGCAACCGTAATGACAAGACTTAATCGAATATTTGGCTCGATGTTTATTGGTTGTGGTGCATTACTTGCTTTGGCGCGTGCATAAACTGAGATAATAGGCGTAAACGAATACTCTTATATGGTTTATTTTAACTGACTGATGTCGTTCATTACTGTACTAGAAAGGTATTATTACAATGTTTGCTTATGTTGCTCGCCAGCCTATTTTTAATCGTCGTCAGCAAACGATAGGTCATGAATTGTTATTTCGTGACGGTGAGTGTAATGCCTTTCCTGCTATTGATGCGAATGAAGCAACCTGTCGGTTAGTGCTTGAAAACTACATGGCGATTGGTGATGATTTGGCTTATAAAGGTCAGCGAAATTTCATTAATTTCCCGCACAGTTGTTTAGTTAATTTAATCCCACTGCTGTTGCCAAAAAATAAGGTTGTGATTGAAATTTTAGAGACCTGCACTCCAGATGATGAGCTTTTTTTAGCGATTAAGCATTTGCATCACAAGGGTTATATCATTGCGCTTGATGATTTTGAATATGATGTCCGGTGGCACCGTTTTTTTCGTTTTGTGCATATTATTAAACTTGATTTACTGATGCTTGGTTTGAACAATGCGTGTGATTTTGTGCGTAATAACCGCCATATGAAAGTAAAGTTTTTAGCTGAAAAGGTCGAAACCTATGATGATTTTCAGGTTTCACTTGCGGCTGGGTTTGATCTTTTTCAAGGCTACTATTTTAGTCGACCTGAATTGCTTAAACGCCGAAAAGTTGCCCCTTCTGAGTTAACGACGATTCAATTATTACAAGCTGTTAGTGCTGAGCCGGTTAATTTTACTGATATTGAAACGATTATTAGCAGTGATGTTTCGCTGTCTTATTTATTGCTGCGTTATGTGAACCAGACCAATCAAAGATTGGTTGAGCCGATCAGTTCTTTTCATCAGGCGTTAGTGTATTTAGGCGAAGAAAAATTACGCATGTTTGTTGGCGTTGTAGCTACCGCTCATGCCGCATTGGATAAACCTAAAGCGCTGTATGCGCTGTCATTACAACGTGCAAAAATGTGTGAAATATTAGTTGATTACAGTCCGTTAGAGATACTGTCCCAGCAGGCTTTTTTGGCGGGTATGTTTTCATTATTGGATGCGCTATTAGACAGTTCGTTAGCTGAATTATTGGGGTTATTAAAGTTACAACCTAATATTCAAGCGGCGTTATTACACCGACAAGGAGAACTTGGACAAGTATTAAATTTAGTTGATGCCTTTGATAAAGCAGATTGGCGACAAGTTGCGAGAGAGTGTTGTCGATTAGGGTTATCAGAACAGCAGGTGCAAGATAGCTACTTACGAGCAGTGACATGGGCTGATAAATGTGCCCAAATTGATAATCTATCGTAAAAAAAACGGGGCCATAAAGACCCCAAAAGAACCATATAATGTATTGCTGTAGTCAGGCGGGTCGCCTTGAGTATTAATATACTTATTTTACATAAGTACATTTTAAAATGTTAATGAGCGACTAATTCACTAACATTGTGTCGTTATTATTATTGTAAATAAGCGTTAAGCATCCACAATAACTTTTCTTGTTCGCGAATATAATCGCCCATTAATGCAGCAGTACCTTCGTCATTCGCATCACCTGCAGTAAGAAGAATACGACGCTGTTGGCCGAGTAAAATACTAAAGCCATCCACTAAGCCTTGCACCCCTTGCAGACCATCACTGACATTTTGTTGTTCTTTGATGTCACTCGCTGCTAAATAACGGCTGAAGCTGTGATCTGGGGTATAGCCTAAGGTAAGAATACGTTCAGCTAACTCGTCTACTTTGATTTGAAGATCGGTATAAATTTCTTCAAATTTCAAATGTAATTCGAAAAATTGGTGACCTTTGATATTCCAATGGTAACCACGGGTATTCATATAAAAGACTTGGTAGTTAGCTAAAAGTTGGTTGAGGTCAGTGGCCAGCGCTTGGGCTTTATCACTGTCAAGACCGATTAAATTGGTTTGGTGAGCCATGGTATATTCCTCATAAAATGGTTAAAAACAAAAGTAGATTTCGTTTTGATGAAGCCAGTATAGATAAATGCTATTAATAGGTATAACGGTTGTTATCTATTATAACGATAGCTTTAATCTATGATGGCTAAGCAATCGATGACTAAGCGACTAATGACGTTGAACCACAATGCTCGCCTTCACAAGGAATAATACCGCAGACACGATGACCCGCTTGTTTACCTTGCAAATAACCTTGTTCTAATTTGTTAAGGTTACGCGTTAAACGACCAACCTGAAATTGCTCATTGGGGGCAATAACGGTAATAGTACAATCAGAAGGTGGATTGTTAATGAAATCAAGTGCATCGTTATAACGATTAGCGCGGGTCATTACTGCATCGGCAAATGCAGGATGATCGTGAAACATCGACTTAATGAGCCATGGTAATTTAGTGTCAGATTTATGAAAACCAAGTGGTTTTGATAAAATAACCGTAATATTACGCGCTCCGCGACGATAAGCTTCAAGCACTGGAATTGAATCAGCAATACCACCGTCACTCATTGCGACGCCTTGAATGGTCGGGTTATGGCGATAGGCAATCGGGAGGGCGCAGGTCGCTTCCATCAATGGCATAATATTATTGCGGGTGACCTTGATATATTCAGCTTTACCGGTTTCTAAATTAGTCGTGGTGGCGTAAAGCGGGATCTGACGTTGTTCGTACTTTAATAGGTTCAGCGGTAAATAACGTGCGGTTGTACGCCATAACCAATCAATATCGGTTAAGTGACCACCGTGGGTAAAACGCGAGAAATTGATGAAGTGTGGATCGCGAGAGTATTGGGTAATAATTTTATGACTACGGCCATAATTACCGCTTAAATAACCAATGAGATTGGTTGCCCCAGCTGAGACGCCAATCGCAAAATCAAACGGAAGATAGCTATTTTCAAGGAATGCATCCAGTACACCACTGGCAAAAATGCCGCGCATTGCACCGCCTTCGACAACCAGTGCATGGGGAGTGGCTTGAATTGTATTCATTGTGCAACCTATCTTTTAACGATCCTTAACTGAAGGCGCAGCATAAACAGATTGGCAGCAATAAAAAATTCGATTTTTCTTATTGCTGTAATAGGTAAAACTTAACCGTTTATTACTGGGCAACGATCGCGGGTTGACTTAACACTTTAATACAAGCAGCTAAGGCTGGATTAAGGGTTTTAGTGGCGGGGTAGCATAATCCTAAGCGACGGAACATCCGTGGTCCTTCAAGCGGAACCGTGACTAATTGGGTGGCACTTTCTAATACCCCCGTTGGCAGAAAAGAGATCCCTAATCCCGCTTGAACTAAATGCATCACTTGGGTTTTATGCTCAGCTTTGGCAACTAAATTAACCGATAAACCATCACAGGCTAATAAACCAATCGTTTGTTGATGAGCTTCACACGGTGGACATTCAATAAAATCGTGCTGGTGTAATTGTTGTGGTGACACGCTGGTTAACTTGGCTAAAGGGTGATTAGGTAACATACACAGTACATAATCTTCTTCCCATAATGGCAAAAATATCTCATCTTCAGCTTTAAACATATCAAGTGTAATACGCGCATCAGCAGGGCGATCGTGATCAACTAATTCTAATAAAACCGTTGGGATCTGCTGTTGCAGTTGGCTAAATATTGCGGCTAATTGGGTTTGGCTAAGATCGGCAAAGTTAGCCAAAGTCAGTGGTAATCTTTCTGTTCGCTGCTGAAATAGCTGTGGTAGCGTATTAACGTCATTTAATAACCGAATCGCTAATGGGTAGAGGTAGTGTGCTTCATCGGTGAGGTTGACCCCTTTTTTGTGGCGAATAAACAGCTGAGTGGCGAGCTCTTGTTCTAATTGTTTGATACCACTTGATATTGACGGTTGAGAGACACAGCATCTCAGGGCGGCTAAAGTGATATTTTTTTCTTCATAAACCGCAATAAAAAACCGTAATAAGCGTAAATCCATCAACTGATACTCACTTAAAAAAAGACCCTATTAGCCTACCACATTGTTGAAACTTATGACGACAGTGAGTTATCCATAGTTTTTTTTGATGATAAACCAAGGAAATAGATATTTTTCAGTGTCGCATATTCGTTCTATAGTTATTGCCATCAACAGCATCTTAGCTGGCTGCATCGAGTGTGCGGTTTATTCTAGAGGAACAAAAATATGTCGAAATCTTTAGTTGTGATCACGGGTGCAAGTTCAGGTATTGGTGAAGCTACGGCACGTAAATTATCAGCAGAAGGCTATCCATTATTATTATTGGCGCGTCGTGTTGAGGCGATGGAAGCACTTAATCTACCCAACACATTATGCCGTCAAGTGGATGTGACCGATGTAAAAGCGATTGCTGCTGCAGTCGCTGAAGCTGAGCAACAATTTGGCCCAGTCGATTGTTTGATCAATAACGCCGGTATGATGTTACTAGGGCTTGCCGATGAGCAAGATCCTGTTGAATGGCAAACTATGTTCAATGTCAATGTGATGGGGATGCTGAACGGTATTCATGTGGTGCTTGCGGGCATGAAAGCACGTAAAACCGGGACTGTTATTAATATCAGTTCAATAGCTGGTCGTAAAACTTTCCCTAACCATGCTGCTTATTGTGGTACTAAGTTTGCTGTTCATGCGATCACTGAAAATATTCGTGAAGAAGTGGCTGATGATAATGTGCGCTTTATTACTATTGCTCCTGGTGCGGTAGAAACTGAATTATTGACTCACACCAGCAGTGATGCAATTAAAGCGGGTTATGAAGAGTGGAAGCAAGGTATGGGGGGCGTGATTGCACCACAAGATATTGCCAATGCGATCAGTTATGCTTACAACCAACCACAAAACCTTTGTGTGCGTGAAATTGTACTTGCAGCAACGCGCCAGCAACCATAATTAGATAAATAAATCTGTTACTGTCATGCGAGGGTTAATTAATCTCTAATTGATTGAAGTATTAGATACTTGCCACTCAACGACTGCTATATTCAAAGCAGAGCCCTAAATTATTATGGCTCTGCTTTTGCTTATATAAGGAGCCGTTGGTGAGAGAAAAAATAGGTTTTTTTGATTTACTGCGGGTGAGTGCTGCCATCGCGGTCGTGGTGATCCATGTTCTAGGGCCTTATCGTGACCAAATTGGTCAATTACCTGATTGGCAGTGGATCAGCGCCATTACGATCAATAGCTTAAGTCGGTGGGCTGTCCCTGTCTTTATTATGATCACTGGTGCCTTAATGCTCAGTGACCAGCGTCCTTTTGAGCCCGTCTATTATATTAAGCGTCGTTTAGGCAAAGTCTTGGTCCCCTTTTTAGTGTGGTCAGTGTTTTATGCATTTTTCTCTGGCTTAACGGTTAGCGGTTTTGATAGCGCTGTTAGTTGGTCAGTATTGAAAAAACTGCCGATGCACGAAACCTATTACCATCTCGGTTTTTTCTATTACTTTATTCCTCTTTATTTGGTTGTTCCGATTATTCAATGGTGGGTTCAAAAAGCAGAGCCTGGGCAAGTGAAAGGTGTCCTGATGGTGTGGCTGCTGATCACGGGCTTATATCTGTTTTATATTGATGGTTTGTGGAGCGAAACTTATTTACTTTATAGCGGCTATTTATTGTTAGGGTATTGCTTGTATCAATATCGCTGGCCAAGTTTGATGGTGTTGTTACCGCTGGCGGTGATTGCCATTGTGGCGACGGACTATAGCGTGATCAGTCATAGTTTTGCAGCCGATGAATATAAAGTCGGCCGTTGGATGTCGTATAAAACCTTGAATACGGTGTTGGTGGCTGCCGCTATTTTTGTTGGATGTCGAATGATTAGCGATAAGCTAAGTTTGGCAACCCAAAATAAATTAGCCTGGTTGAGCAAATATAGCCTTGGAGTGTATTTGATTCATCCGATCTTTTTATGGCCGCTACGGGAATATGATCTCTATTTCGCCAATCCGTTAATTGCGATTCCTGTCTGGACCGCGATTGCTGCTAGTTTAGCATTAGCAACTAGCTGGCTATTAGGGCGTAGTCGTTATACGGCTTGGTTAGTGCCATAACCGAGTGGCTGTCTGTTTGCTCACAAAGGTGTGAGCAAACAGCGTTGTGGCTTATTGACGTTTTAGTGCAAAATGAACAAATTGCTGACCGCGGTAGGTCATGGTGCCAATATCACCTGGATGTAAAGCATGGTAATAATGAATACCAATCATGAATTCACGTTTAGGGCCACCCGTTAGTGGTTGAACATAAAACCAATACTCTTCATCTTCCTCTCCAGGCTGCGCACCAATAATACGGTTACTTTGTTTATCAAGTATTTGTACTTCAATTTTTTTCTCTGGTGCATCTATACCTAAGGTATGGCGGCGATAGTTATAGATAAAATAAGATAATGCCAATAGTAATAGCAGGCACAGTACGACAATAATCCATATTGGCATTCCCAAACTCCTTGGTGGTTAATAAGCTATATTAGATAAATACCGCGCTATTATTCACAGCAAATTTCTACATCCCTAGCTATGGATAATAAAATCGTGATCTAAATACAATTATTTTACTAAAACACTATATTGGATTGATAGCTTAGGTAAGGTAATCATAATTGAAAATTTAGGGAGGTGACGATGGACATTGATCAAGTTATTGATAAATCTCGTCGACTAGAAGATTTACTGCGCCAACATTATCATGCTAAAGGCACTGATTTTACGCAATTAGTTCACAGTTGTGATAATCGCTTTCCTGATGATATTGTTAATAAATTAAACAAAATTGCTACTATACGTCAGCAAATAATGATGACAGATACGTCGATGTCAGCATCGAATGACTATCAGCATTTTATCGATTTATGTGCAGAGTGTGAGCAGGAATTAATGCCGCGTAGTAGTCGCTTAGTATGGGGGGTGGCGGTGGTACTTCTTGGTGGTATTACCTTGGCAGCATTAGGATTCTATCTTTATCATTGGCAACACATCACATTATGATAATTAAGTATATTAATAACCCAGATAAAAAAATGGCGCCATTAGGCGCTATTTTTTTGTTTCTTGAATTGATCTTAGTAAATAATAGGTAGTGTCATTAGACCAACAACAACAGCAATCATTACAAGACCTTGTTTTTGTGAGTGTGTAAGCATATTTTTTAATCCTTCATGGTGAGTATCTTTTTCTCTTGACAATAAGGATAACACGTTTTTGCCAATACTGGCAATGAAGTCATGGTGTATCTTTCATAAAAACATTTTTCATTATCAATAAAAGCTAATAATCACTATTAAAACAATGTTTTTCTTAATGTAAATTTAATGTTTGTTTTATGGTTTTTGCTTTTTTTGATTTTAAATCAATGTTTTTATTGTTTTATTTTTTAAATGTCTAGCTTGTTGATGGCAGTGGTGATGTTTTTTGTTAAAAATGACATAAAAGAAGCAATATTTAGCAGTAACCCTATTTAGTTGTTATATTTTAATGGTTGTATTTATGTGGCCAATGGTCGGTGTACATAAAATAGCTAAAGTGTTGGTTTTTCATTACATTAACGTGGTTTGATTGTGGTTCATTGTTGTTAAATGTGTTGTTGGTGATAATTATGGTTCTTAGTTGTTTTTTTTGGTTTTATTTTAACTAATTCATTGTTTTTATGCTTTTTTTTATGTTGTTATGTCTATTTTTTATTGTTATTAGTGGTTGTTTTTCTATGCGAGTTGTTATTGTTAGCACTCTTTCTCATGCTGTGAGACTCAACCTCATACAATATGCGTTTAATATTAAAGACATTCGTTTGAGCCACTGTTGCTATCTTTAATTAATGATAATTTACATGATGGGAAGCGGGATGGTGGATCAACAATGGCAGTGTTTGTATCGTGCTGGTAATAGTTTAGAAGCCCATAGTATTAAAGGCTTACTAGAAAGTATGGGAGTAGATGTACGTTTAACGGGAGAAGCATTAGCAGCAGCGGCCGGTGAATTACCCATGAGCGTGGTAGAAGTGCAGTTATGGGTAACGGATAATCAACGCCAACAAGCGTTGACCGTCATTGATGGTTATTTACGTACTGATTATCGTGATTGGTATTGCGACCATTGTGGTGAAGTTAATCAGGGGCAATTTGAATTGTGTTGGCAGTGTCAGCAGGATAGAGATGAGTAGGGTATTAAACACAAGATAACAAAGCGAGCATCAATGATGTTGCCCGCTCTATTGGTGTTACATCATGTGTTTGCGACGAATATCAAGCAGCGCGAAGATACCAAAAATTAAAATTGACCAATGCTCCCAACGCGACATATTGATTTTATCACCAAACGCGCCAACGAAAATCAGCATTTGTAAGCCGTGCATCATGAACAAAAACGCGGTCATGATATACAGCGCTATCGCCGACACTCCCGGAAAAGGGTGAACGATATTAATGAACAATATTAGCCAGACTAAGGCTATCGCTATTTTGGCAGTAATGATCAGTGCTTTCATGGTTCCTCTCTGGAAAATAAGCGGTAGCAGACTTGGCCAGCACTTTTTTCGCGATGTAAGTGCCAGTGGCTAGGGATTGCCAACTGACCTAATTCCTTTTCTGCTTCAATATAAATCATTGCATGTGGTGTTAACCAGCCATTATTTTCTAACGCTGTGATAACATCTTGAATAAGATCTTTGCGAAACGGAGGATCGATAAAAACAATATCGTGCGGCGTACCTGTTTGTGACAAAAAGCGTAAACTATCGCTATTGATCACAGTGGCATTGGTCGCTTTTACTGTGTTGAGGTTTATTTCGAGTTGTGCGGCTGCTTTTTTATCAAGTTCAAGCATAGTGACACTTTCAGCACCGCGTGAAAGTGCTTCAAAACTTAAGCCACCGCTACCAGTAAAAAGGTCAAGGCATTTAGATTGATAAATGTCTTGCGCTAACCAGTTGAAAAGTGTTTCTTTGACACGGTCAGTGGTTGGACGGAGTCCTTCGACATCATGAACGGGTAATTTGCGTCCACGCCATTGTCCGCTGATGATTCTAACGAACCCACCAGGACGATTATTTTGTGTTTTGCGAGTTGTTTGCTGTCTTCGCTGCGTCATAGATTTTTTTGACCGTTAAGAAAATGATAGTATACACCTGTTTTTAGGCCGTAAATTGTACCAATCAAGCGCTAGGATTTGCCAATGGCAGAAAAAAAGAAACGCGGATTATTTTCATGGCTAGGATTTAGCTCTGAAGATAACGACGCATCAAAGGAACAAGCTACTGATCAATCAGTAGTTGATGGCTCGGTTGATAGCCAAAAATCAACACATTCCTCTGACGATGAGGGGCAAAAAGCCAGTCATAATCATGACCTTGAGCTAGAAACACCCATTGAACCAGAATTAATTGCTAAAACAAATGATCGCCAATTGGCTGCAACGTTGCAAGAAAATGATCATCAAAAAGACACGATAGTTACTGATAGTGTCGTTGATGATGAAAATGTAGCCGAAGATAATAGTCAACAACCTTTAGTTGATAAGCATAATGATGAAAGTGAGTTATCACTAACATCGATGAAAGAGATTGTTGATGAGACGAGCGTTAGTGATACAAATGCTGCTGATGGTGATGTAAATTCCCCGCAGGTAATGGCAGTTGTTGAACAAGAAAAACCAAAATTAGAAGGCTTCTTTAGCCGTTTAATGCGTGGTTTAAAACGTACTAAAACCAACTTTGGTGCTGGTTTCTTTGGTTTGTTCCGTGGCAAGCAAATTGATGATGATTTATTTGAAGAGCTAGAAGAGCAACTGTTGATTGCTGATGTGGGGATGGATACCACATTAAAAATCATTAAGAACCTTACCGACAAAGCATCACGCAGTGATTTACATGACGGTGAAGCACTCTATGGTTTATTAAAAGATGAACTGGGTGGAATGTTGGCTAAAGTTGAACAACCGTTAGTGGTTGATATGACTAAAAAGCCGTATGTTATTTTAATGGTTGGCGTGAATGGTGTGGGTAAAACCACCACTATTGGTAAATTAGCCAAACAATTCCAAGCAGAAGGTAAATCGGTAATGTTAGCGGCGGGTGATACTTTCCGTGCTGCAGCTGTTGAGCAATTACAAGTTTGGGGCGAGCGTAATAATGTCCCTGTGATCGCTCAGCATACAGGTGCCGATAGCGCATCGGTGATTTTTGATGCGATTGAATCTGCCAAAGCGAAAAATGTTGATGTTGTTATTGCTGATACCGCAGGGCGTTTGCAAAACAAAGGTCACTTGATGGAAGAGTTGCGTAAGATTGTGCGAGTGATGCAGAAAGTTGATATTGAAGCACCGCATGAAATTATGTTAACACTGGATGCAGGTACGGGCCAAAATGCCATTAGCCAGGCAAAGCTATTTAGTGAAGTGGCACCCGTATCAGGGATCACCATTACCAAATTAGATGGTACCGCTAAAGGTGGGGTTATTTTTGCCATTGCGGATCAATTCAATATTCCAATTCGTTATATTGGTATTGGCGAAGGCATTGATGATTTACGACCGTTTGCGGCCGATGAGTTTATAGAAGCATTATTTAGCAACGAGGAATAATAAAAGTGATTCGATTTCAGCAGGTAAGTAAGGCTTATCGTGGTGGTAGGCAAGCCCTACAAAAAGTAGATTTTCACCTAAAACCAGCAGATATGGCTTTTTTAACGGGTCACTCTGGGGCCGGTAAAAGTACTCTGCTGAAATTAATTTGCGCCCTTGAACGTCCAAGTGACGGCAAGATTTGGTTCAATGGTCACGATATTACTCGATTACCTAATAAGCAAATTCCATTTTTGCGCCGTAATATTGGTATTATTTTTCAAGATCATAAGCTGTTAATGGATCGCAGTGTTTTCGATAATATTGCATTGCCATTACGGGTTGAGCAAATGACGGAACATGATATCAAACGTCGAGTGAGCGCAGCATTGGATAAAGTCGGATTATTGGATAAGGCAAAATGTTTGCCTATCCAATTATCTGGCGGCGAACAACAACGCGTAGGCATTGCCCGCGCGATTGTTAATAAGCCAATGGTGCTGTTGGCTGATGAGCCAACCGGTAACCTTGATGCTGAATTATCACAACAAGTATTACGCTTATTTGAAGAGTTTAACCGAGTTGGTGTTGCAGTATTAATGGCAACTCATGATACGTCATTGCTGGCCAGTCGTGATTATCGTCGTTTAGATTTACATAAAGGTAATTTAAGGGAGCTGGCACATGGCGCGTAAATCGATTGGTTTTTTTGCAATTCATCGCCAACAAGCACGTTCTGCATTAAAAGATATGTTTCGCCATCCATTGGGTAATTTTTTAACCCTAGCAGTATTGGCCGTCGCATTAACTTTGCCATGTACATTTTATTTAATGGCCAAAAATATTACTGCAGTGGCTGATGCATGGCAAAACCCAAGCCAAATCACCTTGTATTTAAAACATGATGTCAGCAATGATGATGGTCAGGCATTAGCAGATAAACTTAAAAATTGGTCACAAGTTAATAGTGTTAAATATATTACTGCGACGCAAGGTTTAGAGCAGTTACGTCAAAATGGTGGCTTTGAGAAAGCACTGAGTTTGTTTGATGAACAAAATAACCCGTTACCTGCAGTGGTGATTGTTGAACCGAGTAGTGATTGGCAAACGACAGCTAAAGCCAATGAGTTGGCTCAAAAATTGGGTCAACAAGACCAAGTTGCTGAAGTACGCTTAGACAGTGATTGGCTACAACGTTTAGCCGCTATTCAGCAATTAGCGATAGCATTGGCGTTATTAATGTCAGGCTTAATGTTGTTTGCGGTGTTCTTAATTGTCGGTAACACCTTACGTTTACAGGTGTTAAGCCATAAAGATGAAATCCAAGTGATGAAAATGGTGGGGGCGACCAATAGCTATATTCTTCGACCTTATCTTTATGTCGGGGTTTGGTATGGCTTGATTGCTGCGCTTATTGCATGGGGGTTAACTCAAGGTGTCACGCTATTACTAGGTGATGCGGTCGCAAAACTGTCAGACTTGTACGGTAGCCATTTTAGAATGCTAGGTTTAAGTTGGGATGAAAGTCTGATCATGATAATGATCGCGACATTCCTTGGCTTGATGGCGGCTCGTCTTGCTGCAGGACGCCATTTGCGTGAAATTAACCCAGTATAATCGTGATTGTTAATAGTTTTGAAACAACACGATAAGAAAAAGTGATGCTTATAATCATATATATTTGCGCTTCGACTTGCATTTGAACTATGTTTACAGGCATCATAGTCGGTTCACACAACGATAGCCTATGCTTAATAACCGTTGTGATCGCACAAAAATTACACGAGGTTTTCGAATGTCAAATGAGATGTCGAAATTAGTTCTAGTTTCGGCGGATAGTCTTGAAAGTTATATTCAGACTGTAAACCGTTATCCAATGCTAACGCCTGAGCGTGAGAAAGAACTTGCTGAAGCGCTGCACTATGAGGGTGACATTAATGCTGCTAAAGCGTTAGTGATGTCCCATTTACGGTTTGTAGTGCACATTGCTCGTGGTTACTCTGGCTATGGTTTACCGATTGCTGATTTAATTCAAGAAGGCAATATCGGCTTGATGAAGGCGGTTAAGCGCTTTAATCCTGAAGTTGGTGTGCGATTAGTGTCTTTTGCCGTCCATTGGATCAAAGCTGAGATCCATGAATATGTATTACGCAATTGGCGAATAGTGAAAGTGGCAACCACCAAAGCCCAACGGAAATTATTTTTTAATTTACGTAAATCAAAGAAGCGCCTAGGTTGGTTTAATAATGATGAAGTGAACATGGTCGCTCAACAGTTAGGGGTTGAACCTGCTGAAGTACGCGAGATGGAATCACGTTTAGCGGCTCAAGATCCCACGTTTGAAATGCAAAATGATGATGATGAACGTGATTCAACACCGATGGCCCCCGCTTATTTCCTTGAAGATAAAGGCTCTGATGTTGCCTTGAGTTATGAAGAAAGTAATTGGGAAAGTCATGCTAATAATCGCTTATCACAAGCATTAGCCAGTCTTGATGAGCGCAGTCAGCATATTGTTCGTTCACGGTGGTTAGATGATCAGAAATCCACCTTGCAAGATTTAGCCGATAATTATGGTGTCTCAGCTGAACGTATTCGTCAGTTAGAAAAAAATGCCATGAAGAAGCTGAAAGATGCGGTGGGTGATTTTTATTGATTCATCAGTTGCCATGAAAGATCTAAAAACCGACCTCAGTGTCGGTTTTTTTATAGCTATTGATCGCCTTAATCCGCAGTGGGTAACTGCCATTATCTGTTAATAACTTATCTCGCTGATTTTATGTGTGATAAGTCACATTTGTGAATAGTTGTGTGTATGCTTCGGTAACTTATCCACAGCTTATAGTAGGATCTGATCTACATGTAGTGGATCTTTTTATTAGCAACCACATTATCAACGCAATCCACAGGCTTTTCCACAACTGGTTAATTTATGTTCGCTATGGAAGTGTTATCAACGATAACCCCTTGCGGCTATTGAAGAGTTGCGTTTACGAATGGTCATTATATTGTGGATAAAGCCTTATTTTTTGGTGGGAGATAGCCGCGTTAAGCTGAGGTACAATGATCTGTAATGCATTGTTTGGGTCGAGTCAGTGTCAAGATCATTAATGATGATCTTATACAGTGATTGATCGTGACGGTTACTAACGTCATAACCTTGTGTCCCAGTTTTTATCTGTATAAATAAGAAGGAAAAATTATGGAACAGTTTCAACACCTATCAGTACTTGATGCCCAGCAGTTACTACAACAACCGAATACCGTTTTAGTTGATATTCGGGATCTTCAATCTTATCGTCTTGCTCATGCCCCAGCAGCATTTCATTTAACTAATGACACCATGGTGACATTGATGGATGAAGTTGATTTTGAACAGCCCGTATTAGTGATGTGTTATCACGGTGTCAGTAGCCAAGGTGCGGCTCAATACTTGGCTAATCAAGGTTATGAGCAAGTGTATAGTATTGATGGTGGCTTTGAAGCTTGGCGTCGTGAAGCATTACCAATGGTACAAGCTTAGTTAAGTTTGTCCTTGATAACATGACTAACAAGAGGGCGTGTTACTTACTTTGAATGTAGCCACCTTTGATCTTTAGTACTGATAATCTCCTATCCATTAGAGTGATAACTATGCATCGCTTAGCTGAATTTTATAACCCTCGTCATGCGCAAGCATTTATTGATTATATGGCTTCACGGGGTATTGAACTGACTTTAGCACCAGAGCCCGAGGGTAAATTTGCGCTATGGCTGCAAGATAGCCAACACCTGATTGAAGCCGAAGCTGAATTGAATGCGTTTATTGCAAATCCTAATAATAGCAAATACCAAGAAGCATCATGGCAAGTGGCGGAGAGTCGTACTGCAAAATTTGATTACTCCAGCCCCAGTTTAGTCTCGTTAGTAAAAGCTCAAGCGGGCCCGTTTACACTGGTGGTGATGGTGGCATCGCTGGTAATTTATGGGTTGTGGTTGTTAGGATTTGAATCACTCTTGTTTGATTGGTTCCATTTTCCGTTTATGAATGGTGATCAATGGCAGTTATGGCGTTATTTCAGTCATGCATTACTTCATTTTTCAGCACTGCATGTGATTTTTAACTGCTTGTGGTGGTGGCTATTAGGCGGCCAAATTGAACGTCATAGTGGCTCCGCTAAATTAGTACAATTATTCCTTATTTCATCGCTAATCTCAGGCTTTGGTCAATTCTGGCTTGATGGCCCTAATTTTGGTGGTTTATCTGGCGTGGTTTATGCGTTACTAGGGTATATCTGGTGGATGGGATGGCTAGCTCCCCAGCGTGGTTTAGTGATTGCCCGTTCTTATGTGGTGTTTATGTTGGTGTGGTTGATCATTGGTTTTGCTGAACCTGCGGGTATTGCAATTGCTAATATGGCGCACTTAATGGGGTTATTAACCGGTTGTGCGATTGCGTTAATTGACGCCAAGTTAATTAAACCTAAAGCTTAGTTTCCTGCCTTTACATCCTCTAAATCCTCTACTACCCGTAATGATGTTTAGCTTGACGGCATCATTACGGTCGTGAATGCACTATTGATATTAACTAAAGCTGTTGATTAGTTGATAGTGAGTCCAATGTTGATATAAATCCTGCCTATTTTCATATCTATTCATATTTATCTGTCTGACTTTGACTGTTTTCACATTTTTAATTACTCATTCGAGCAATAATCTACGCGACTTTGAGCGATATCGAAATAATAGTGATTTTTTGAGTAAATAACGAAAAGTTAGCACCCATAAGATGCCATAAACGTATTGATAGACATCAATGGCACTACAGTAATGTGATAACAGAAAGGAACATCTATGTTTGGTTTATTTAACCCCGTAGCGCATAAACAGCGTTTACCTGATGGCAGTATCGATCCGGTTTATAAGCGATTGCGGTGGCAATTGTTTGTTGGTATTTTTTTTGGTTATGCTGGCTATTATCTGGTACGTAAGAATTTTTCATTAGCGATGCCGTATTTGATTGCCGTATTTGATTGAAGAATATGGCTATAGTCGCGGTGAGTTAGGCGTTGCGTTAGCCGCTGTATCAATTGCTTATGGCTTATCTAAATTTTTAATGGGGAATGTATCGGATCGATCCAATCCTCGCTTCTTTTTAGCCTCGGGATTGATATTGTCATCGATAGTGATGTTGTGTTTTGGGTTTATGCCATGGGCAACGGGCAGCATTACTGCGATGTTTATACTGCTATTTTTAAACGGTTGGTTTCAAGGGATGGGATGGCCAGCTTGCGGACGAACCATGGTGCATTGGTGGTCGCATAAAGAAAGGGGCGGATTGGTTTCGGTGTGGAACGTGGCCCATAACGTTGGCGGTGGTTTAATCGGTCCCTTGTTCTTATTTGGCCTGTGGGCGTTTAATGATGATTGGCGTTCCGCGTTTTATGTGCCCGCTTTTTTTGCATTATTAGTGGCAGGTTTCACGTTGTTAGTGATGCGTGATACGCCGCAATCTTGTGGCTTACCACCGATTGAAGAATATAAAGATGATTATCCTGAAAGCTATGATAAATCATTTGAAAAAGAGATGACGGCTAAAGAAATTTTCTTTAAATACATTTTTAATAATAAATTATTGTGGTTCATTGCGATTGCCAATGCGTTTGTTTATTTGATTCGCTATGGTGTATTAGATTGGGCACCAGTGTATTTAGGGGAAGCAAAAGGCTTTACGGTCGATAAATCATCATGGGCTTATTTCCTTTATGAGTGGGCAGGGATCCCCGGTACATTATTATGTGGTTGGATATCCGATAAGCTATTTAAAGGTCGTCGTGCACCAGCAGGGATTCTATTTATGCTGCTAGTGACGGTCGCAGTATTGGTGTACTGGCTTAATCCTCCTGGTAATCCGACTGTTGATATGATGGCACTGATCTCGATCGGTTTCTTAATCTATGGCCCAGTAATGTTGATTGGCTTGTATGCATTAGAGCTTGCACCTAAAAAAGCAGCAGGTACTGCGGCTGGGCTGACGGGGTTATTTGGTTATTTAGGTGGCGCTGTCGCGGCAAATGCATTATTGGGTTATACGGTGGATCATTTTGGTTGGGATGGTGGTTTTATTGTGCTAACCGGATCATGTGTAATGGCGATTTTCTTCTTTATTATCACAATGGTTGGTGAAAAGAAGGCCTATCAACAACAGCAACTTGAGTTACAGCAACAAAATGGTTGATTAAGTTTGGCTTCTTGGTAGCGCTGTGAGTAATATAAAAAGGCTTCGCATTGGCGAAGCCTTGTTTTTATTACCTTTCATTGCTGAATATGGCAGGTATAGATAGGAGCTTTCCAGCCGTGAAGCAAAGTAAACGTCATCAAGAAATTATTGATTTAGTCATGAGTCAGGGATACGTCAGTACTGACGATCTTGTGGCACGTTTCAATGTTAGTCCGCAAACGATTCGCCGTGATCTTAATGAGTTGGCTGATGAAAATAAAATTCGTCGCCATCATGGTGGTGCAACCATTCCTTCTAGTTCGGTTAATACCGCTTACAGCACTCGCCAAGTATTACAATTAGAACAAAAAGATCGTATCGCTCAAGCCTTAGTGCGCCATATTCCTGATGGTGCGACATTATTTATTGATATTGGTACCACCCCAGAAGCGGTGGCGCGCGCTTTAATGAATCATAACGATCTCCGTATTGTGACTAACAATCTCAATGTCGCCAGTTTATTAATGGCGAAAGAAGATTTCCGCGTGATTTTAGCCGGTGGTGAAGTACGTAATCGTGACGGTGGTATTGTTGGTGAAGCAACCCTCGATTTTGTGTCCCAGTTTCGATTAGATTTCGGCATTCTAGGTATTAGTGGCATTGATCTTGATGGTTCATTATTAGATTTTGATTACCATGAAGTGCGAGTTAAACAAGCGATAATTGAAAACAGTCGTTGTGTGATGTTGGGAGTCGACCATACTAAGTTTGGTCGCAATGCGATGGTGAATCTAGGCGACATTAGTCAAATTAATATGCTATTTACCGATCAGCTACCGCCAGCAAGTCTTGTTGAGTGCTTACAAGGCAATGAAATTCATTTTGAGGTGGTGGAATAACCCTCTCGTGACAGCATATGGTTATATCGATGGGCTTCTTTCATAGAAGCCCATTTTTTTTACTGATAATCGCCATAAAAATCAAATTTGCGCTAATGATCAAACTTATGTCACAACAATCTTAACCAAGGCTGGATTAGATCAATATATACGCTATTATTAACTCGTTAGTTTCGAACGAACATTTTTGGTTCGTTTTGTTGTGTATATTTGGATGGATGTGAACATTATGACAGTAGCATTAAGCGGCCTCGAAAATAATCAACTGCTGGATCTCATTGTGATTGGTGGCGGTATTAATGGTACTGGCATTGCTGCTGATGCCGCGGGTCGCGGTTTGAGTGTCGGTCTTTATGAAGCGGATGACTTTGCTTCGGCCACTTCATCAGCAAGTTCTAAGTTGATACACGGTGGATTACGTTATTTAGAACATTACGAATTTAGATTGGTGGCTGAAGCCTTAGCTGAGCGTGAAGTGTTATTAAAAAAAGCGCCTCATATTGCAAAACCAATGCGTTTTCGATTGCCGCATCAGCCCCATTTACGTCCCGCGTGGATGATTCGTGCGGGCTTATTTTTATATGACCATTTAGGTAAACGGACCACACTTCCCGCCAGTAAAAGCTTGTCATTTGGTGCTGATTCGGTATTGGTGCCTGAAATTAAACAAGGGTTTGAATATTCTGATTGTTGGGTTGATGATGCGCGGTTGGTGATTTTAAATGCGATGGAAGCGGTGCAACATGGCGCTGAAGTACGTAATCGTTGCCGAGTTGAGAAAGCGGTGCGTGAAGGCGATATTTGGCGGGTTACCATTAAAGATATGCAGACAGGGATAACCTTTCAACGCAGTGCGCATGGTCTGGTTAATGCTACGGGCCCATGGGTGAAGTCATTTTATGATCACAGTACCGATTTAACATCGCCACGTAATATACGATTAATTAAAGGTTCTCATATTGTGGTGCCGCGGGTGCATGATCAACCGCAAGCCTATATTCTTCAAAACGAAGATAATCGAATTGTATTTGTGATCCCTTATTTGGATCGTTTCTCTGTGATTGGCACTACCGATGTTGAATATCATGGCGATCCGCGTGATGTTGCGATTGATGAGCAGGAAATTGATTATTTACTGGAGGTGTATAACAACCATTTTGTGCATCAATGTCAGCGTTCCGATGTGGTGTGGAATTGGAGTGGCGTAAGACCACTATGTGATGATGAATCAGATTCACCGCAGGCAGTAACGCGTGATTACACCTTAGAGTTAGAGCAGCAAGCAGATGAAGCGCCATTATTATCGGTTTTCGGTGGTAAGCTGACGACCTACCGTAAATTAGCCGAATCTGCGTTAGTGAAATTAGCGCCATTTTATTCTCAAATGGGGCCTGCTTGGACCAAAGACAGTTATTTACCCGGTGGTAGTGCTGATTTTGATGGTGATAAGTTGGCAACACAGTTGCAGCAACAATATCCGTGGTTAAATGCATTTACGTGTCAGCGTATGGCACATAATTATGGCTCAAGGGTTGAAGTGTTATTTAATGGCATAACAACCGAAGTTGAGATGGGGCAGCACTTTGGTGAAGGGGTGTATCAGTGTGAACTTGATTACTTAATTGCCCATGAATTTGTCCAAACTGCAACCGATGCCTTATGGCGACGAAGTAAATTAGGCTTGTATTTAACGCCATCTCAGCAGCAGTTAATCGGGGATTATATTACCGAGCATCCATTGCAACCGGCTATTGCCGCAGCATAATAATAGTCGTGGTTTATATTTAATAGAAAAGCGCCGATGGGCGCTTTTTTTGTGGGCGCTTATTGGTATAGATATTGAGTAAATAACAGCTCATTGATTGCCGTATGCCCCGTTTCTGCAAGTAACAGTTGGTTGATTTTTTGTTTACTTAATTGGCGAATTTTTTCACGCCCAGCCAATGACTTTATTTGTTGGGCTGATTGTTGGCCAATGATGCTAATAATAGTATCGCGAATTAATGGTGCATGATGCTCAATATTGATGATCTGACTGCTATCTGTGAGCATTAAGTCAACTTGTAGTCGAATATATCCTAAGTGCGAACCATTAATAATATAGTTGGTGGTGATATCAGGCGTTAAGGTGTAATAGGTAATATTTGACTGCGTTGCGCTATCCTGTGGCGGTTTTGCATAACTGAAGGGTGAGAGTAATGTTATCGCCATCAATAAACTCGCTACAAAAACAGTTTTTTTCATCATTATACTCATGCAGTTAGGGACATTTAGGCTTAACAAGGTGTAATCTACCACGGTTAACGATATTAGAATTCGTTACCTCTTGCTACAATAGCAGATCAATATGGTAATAAATTAACCGCTTTCAACCAAGTGTTTTGATCACGTGTTTGTTAATTTTGTAGTATAAAAAATGTCGGAATTCAAGCAGTTGTACAGTCCCTTGATTCGGAGTGCTAAATGGTACCCGGTGCAATCATGGGCATTAGAACAAACGTCACATGGAGCCTGGTTGCTCGAGTCAGAATCATTGTCACGCCGATTGGCACAATATTGCCAACATTTTACCGTGACGGTATTGGCACAAACGATTATCAGCAATGATAATTTGTCAGTAATGGAACGGCAGCTTGTTGGTGAGAGTGATTGTTTAGAACGAGAAGTGATACTTTATGGTGATCAACAGCCATGGGTATTTGCGCGAACATTGATTCCGGTGACAACCTTAAGTGGTAAGGAGCAAGATCTTGTTGATCTTGGTAATCGTCCGTTAGGGTATCGAGTTTTTAATGATAAAAATTCACGCCGAGATGCATTAGAAATTGCCAATCTTGGCACTCAGCAGCAGCCTCGATGGGCACGTCGGTCGCGATTATGGATCAATGAAAAGCCAATGCTGGTGGCAGAATATTTTTTAACCCAATCACCAGTGTATGCTAAGGAAAATGGATGTTAGCAATTACCAAGGCTAGAGCTTTTTGGCAGTTAGCCCGCTTTGATCGCCCAATTGGCAGTTTATTATTATTATGGCCAACGTTATGGGCACTATTTTTAGCGGCAGATGGTTTCCCTAAATTAGATGTGTTGGTGGTGTTTGTACTTGGGGTGGTATTTATGCGTGCCGCAGGGTGTGTGATCAATGATTTTGCTGATCGCAATGTTGATGGTCATGTTAAGCGCACTGCTAATCGACCAATGCCATCGGGAAAAGTCTCTGAACGCGAAGCGTTAGGGTTATTCAGTTTATTAGTATTAGTGTCGTTTTTATTAGTACTGACCATGAATAATCTCACCATTATGTTATCGGTGGTGGCGGTAATACTGGCTGCGGCTTATCCGTTTATGAAGCGTTATACCCATTTACCACAATTGGTCTTGGGGGCAGCTTTTGGCTGGTCAATTCCAATGGCTTATGCCGCACAATCAGGGACGTTACCGACGGTAGCATGGCTATTATTTGCGGCTAATATTTTGTGGACCATTGCTTACGATACGCTGTATGCGATGGTCGATCGTGATGATGACCTCAAGGTGGGGATTAAATCGACAGCAATTCTTTTTGGTCGGTTTGATAAATTAATCATTGGAATATTGCAGTTAGCGACAATCATGTTATTGATTGCTATCGGTGGTATTTTAGATCTTAGTCAGGGTTATTATTGGGCGTTATTGCTGGCGGCAGCATTGTTTGTTTATCAACAAATGTTGATTCAAGGTCGGCAGCGAGAGCAATGCTTTAAAGCGTTTTTAAATAATAATTACGTTGGCATGGTGATCTTTATCGGTATTAGTTTAAGTGTATTGTGGCAATAAGCTGTTATCTTTAACTGATTGATACACAAGTATAAAAATTTAAATTATAAAAAAAGCGCCGCAAGGCGCTTTTTTTGTGACTCAGAATTAGTCGTTATTTGGCACTTCATCTGGGTGCATTACCGCTTGAATAGTCAATCTCACTTCGGATGAAATTAATGAGGTTAACAAGCCTGCTAATTGCTCTACTGGAGCCGTTACTGCATGGCATTCAGCGTTAAGGTAGCCTTCACTGCGGAGGGTTTTCACCAGCGTACTAAACACCCCTTTATCGAAAAACTCCGGCGCATTAATGCCATGTAAACGACTTAAACGTTGAGCAAGTACTTGGCTCTGTTGTTCCAAGTCAGTTTTCGGTAGTTGCGGATCGGCATTGAGCAATGTCAGTGCAATCGCGTAACGCTGTAGTGTTTCAGTAATGGTACGTGCTAACAGCTGTAATGGACCAATGCGAGCATTATTAATCGCAATGGTTTCATCATTAATCAGCAATAACCGTTGGCGTACTAGCTCAGCAATTAAACGATCAATTTCTTGCGGTAACTGTTGTTTATCAAAGCGTAAGAACAATTCAGCTTTCAAGAATGGATACAATAACTCAACTTGTTGATGAATATCAGTGCGGGTTAAGCACTGTTGCTGCACCACGATATGGGCAATTAATGACGGTAGCGCAAACAAGTGAATAATATTGTTACGGTAGTAAGTCATCAAGATGGATTGTTCACGATCAAGCGAGATGATTTCACCTAATACGTCACGCTCAACCAAGAATTTATCCATGGTAATTGCATGATCGACCATTTGAGTCGCATTGTCTTTTGGGGTGGTGCAATGGTTTGAATACGGTGCATTGCGCAGCAGTTCAAGGTAACATTCAATTTGCTGTTCTAATGAGCTTCGACTTAGCGCTCGCTGGCGAGATGACAACAGCGCCAGTGCACATAAAGTAAGGGCATTGGTCGCGGCGGCATCATTAATGTGAGTCATCATCTTAACCGCTAAATCATTCACCACTGGTGACAGCCAATTTGGACGTTGGGGTTCGATTGGGTTGATATCTTGGTGCCAATTAGGCACGTTATCATTTAAATATTGATTGAGTGATAACGGCTCACCAAAGTTAACGTAGCCTTTGCCGAAATTACGTAATTTACGTAGGGTACGCAGTACTTGGCCGACATTTTCTTTTTCTTTACGCTTGCCTTGCAGCTCTTTGGCATAAGTGCCGACTTCCATCACATGCTCATAACCAATGTAGACAGGTACCAAGGTTACAGGACGATTTAAGCCGCGTAACATCGCTTGGATGGTCATCGATAACATGCCGGTTTTTGCTGGCAGTAAGCGTCCAGTGCGTGAACGTCCACCTTCACTGAAATACTCAACCGAGTAGCCTTTGGCAAACAATTCAGCTAAATATTCACGGAAAACCGTCGAATAAAGGCGGTCACCTTTGAAACTGCGACGAATAAAGAACGCCCCACCGCGACGGAAGATCGGACCTGCGGGGAAGAAATTGAGGTTAATACCAGCGGCAATATGCGGTGGTACTAAGCCCTCTTGATACAAGACATAAGACAGTAATAAATAGTCCATATGACTGCGGTGACAAGGGACATAGACAATTTCATGACCATCTTGCGCCAAGCGACGAATTCGCTGCGCATTAGTGATACTTAATCCTTGGTAAAGTTTGTTCCACAACCAACCTAAGAAACGCTCACCATGTTTAATTAATGGGTAAGAAAAATCAGCAGCAATTTCTTCCATCATTGCAATCGCTTCACGGCGGACTTTTTCTACCGGAACCTGACGGCTTAACGCTTCTTCTTGTACCACTTTATCAATTGCTTTTGATGCTAACAGGCGTTTGAATAATTGTTTGCGATCAGGCAGTCGAGGTCCAGATGTTGCTAACAGCTGACGTGAGAAGTGGATTTTAGCGACGCGCGCTAACTTTTGTGCAATGGCATCATCAGTGCCATGATTATCCGCCATATAGCGTAAAGACACCGGGGTACTCAAACGGACTAAGCAATCTCGACCATGACCTAAAATAGCCCAGGTTTTTTTGGGGCCATTTAAAGGGCGTAAAATAGGCTTAGTTTTTGACTCTTTACCCGGTGCTCGACCCCATAAAATAGAAGCAGGAATTAATTGAATATTTAATTCACTGTCTTGCTTATGCAGTTCTAATAGATCACAAAATAGTGTGATTGAGTCTTGCGGAAGGCCGCTTTTATGACCGAATACACTTGGGCTTTCAGCGACACAAACAAAGCGCGGAAATGATTGGCCATTAATCTCTAATGTCGATAATGGATCAGGTAATCCTGATGCTAGCGCACTGCTACGTAGAGTTAATAGATCAGTATTAGAACGGTACGGCAATATATAGACGATTGGGCGTGCTAAATCGAGTTCTAAGTCAGCAACTGGATCAGATGGAATCGAATGAGGTTTTACCAACAAAGAAAGTGGCAATTTTAATAATTGTTGATAGATTTTCTGCCCGCTTGACATAGATATAATTAGCCTCTGAACTCTAATACGCCGCACAATAGCAGAAAAATGCAGCTTTCATGCAGAAGATATGCGGTAAATAACCGTTAAAATACCACTTTTTTGACTCAGTCATGGTTTATTTTTATGACAACTTTTGGATTGAAAATCGATCTGGCATGACCAGTTAATGAAAGATGATTGATTCTGTTGAAATTATTGCGATAAACAATAGCATTATATTTTTTTTAGCCAAGTTACTGAATGGCATTGAATTCCTACTCAAATTGCTGTTTTCGTAAACAATTGGCTTTTATTGTCTCTGAACACTGGATATACTTACAGCAACTGTATAAAAAGACAGGTGACTCATGAAGCCGTTAACGCCGCGACAACAACAAGTCTTTGATTTAATCAAAACAAAGATTGATGATTGTGGAATGCCACCAACACGTGCAGAAATTGCGCGTGAACTTGGTTTCCGTTCTGCTAATGCCGCAGAAGAACATTTAAAAGCCTTAGCCCGTAAAGGTGTGTTAGAAATTATTCCTGGTGCATCACGAGGGATCCGTTTATTAATTGCGGATGATGCAACAGAAGAAAAAGGCTTACCGTTAATTGGCCGCGTTGCTGCTGGTGAACCCATTTTAGCGCAAGAGCATGTTGAAGCTCATTATGAGGTTGATCCAACCTTGTTTAAGCCTCGTGCCGATTTTTTATTGCGTGTTAATGGTATGAGCATGAAAAACATCGGTATTATGGACGGTGATTTACTCGCAGTACATAAAACCCAAGATGTGCATAATGGCCAAGTGGTTGTTGCGCGTGTGGATGACGAAGTTACGGTTAAACGATTGGATAAACAAGGTGTAAAAGTGTTGCTTCATGCTGAAAATGAAGAATTTTCACCGATTGAAGTGGATTTAGAACATCAAAGTTTAACCATTGAAGGTATTGCCGTTGGCGTGATCCGTAACGCTGATTGGATGTAAATATCAGTAAACGACAGATTGAGTTGAATATTTAATAAGCGTAGCGCATAAGCTGCGCTTTTTTTGTGCCTCGTAAAATGATTTGTATTATTTTATCTCGAATATCATAGGCTTATCTAGTGATCTGTTAGTAATTTTTTGTTGGTATTTTTTTGCACTATTACCATTTTGTACCTAAGTTAAACATAGAGGAATGTTATTTTAGCTTTGCTGCGGGTAGGTGAATTTGTCGCTGCATGTGCTGTGTAAGGTGGAATGTAGCCGACAAGGAGGTCAGAACGATGATACGTAAGCTGATCGGTAGTAGTGGATTAATTATATTCTCATCATCATTGCAAGGTGAGACGATACAATTGAATATGACGCCTGGCGTCACCGCAATAAGCCAAGATGTGTTTGGTTTACATATGACGATTCTTTATATTTGCATTGCTATCGGTGTGGTGGTGTTTGGGGCCATGTTTTGGTCTATTTTCCATCATCGAAAGTCTAAAGGTGCGATTGCTGCTTCTTTTCATGAAAGTACTAAAGTTGAAATTATTTGGACCCTGATCCCGTTCATTATTTTGATTGTGATGGCGATCCCTGCCACTAAAACTCTAATAGCCATGGAAGATCCGTCTAAATCTGATCTTACTATTCAAGTCACGGGATCCCAGTGGAAATGGCATTATCGTTATTTTGATCAAGAGGTTGAGTTTTATTCACACCTCGCCACCAGTGCCGCTCAAATTGACAACCTCCGTCCTAAACGGGCCAATTATTTATTAGAAGTCGATTACCCATTAGTGGTGCCTATCGACAAGAAAATCCGCTTTTTAATTACCTCGCAAGACGTTATCCATTCTTGGTGGGTACCTGCATTTGCCGTTAAAAAAGATGCTAACCCTGGTTTTATTAATGAAGCATGGACCCGCATTGATAAACCGGGTATTTACCGTGGTCAATGTGCTGAGTTATGCGGTAAAGATCATGGCTTTATGCCGATTGTCGTGATTGCAAAAACACAAGTTGAATACGACCAATGGTTGCAACAAACCCAAGCCAGTCAGCGTCAAGCGCGAGAGCAAGAACAGCAATTACTCGATATGACTATGCCGATGGATGAACTAATGACCCTCGGTGAGAAAACCTATAACAGCCGTTGTGCTATGTGTCATCAAGCCAATGGCGAGGGTATTCCGGGGGCTTTCCCTGCCTTAGCTGCTGAAGGAATGTCGATTGATCCAAAGCGTCGAATTGAGCATATCAAGATTGTGGTACATGGCAGTACTGGCACGGCGATGCAGGCTTTTGGTCCGCAACTCAGCCTTAAAGAATTAGCTGCCGTGATCACCTATGAGCGTAATGCTTGGGGAAATCATACCGGAGAAACCGTGCAAGCCGCGGATGTTCAAGCGATTAAAAATGGACAGTAGCAATAAGGAATTATCAGCATGACGGAGATAGTGCGCCAACAACCGATCGTTGATCACCATGAGCATCATCCCCCAGCGGGGATTAAGCGGTGGCTATTTACCACCAATCATAAAGATATTGGTACGCTGTATTTGTTGTTTAGCTTGTCGATGTTTTTTATTGGCGGTGCGATGGCTATGGTGATTCGTGCTGAGTTATTTCAGCCAGGATTACAATTGGTTGAACCGAATTTTTTTAATCAAATGACCACTGTTCATGGTTTGATCATGGTGTTTGGTGCAGTAATGCCCGCCTTTACAGGGCTCGCGAATTGGATGATTCCATTGATGATTGGCGCGCCAGATATGGCGCTGCCACGAATGAATAACTGGAGTTTTTGGATCCTACCATTTGCGTTTAGTTTGTTATTGTCGTCACTATTTATGGAAGGGGGTGGCCCTAATTTTGGTTGGACATTCTATGCCCCTTTATCAACCACCTATAGCCCAGCCAGTACTGGACTGTTTGTGTTTGCGATTCATATTATGGGGATCAGTTCAATCATGGGCGCAATCAATGTGGTCGTGACCATTATTAATATGCGCGCCCCCGGCATGACTTACATGAAGATGCCATTGTTTGTATGGACATGGTTAATCACGGCTTTTTTATTGATAGCGGTAATGCCAGTGTTAGCGGGCGCAGTAACCATGGTCTTAACCGATAAATATTTCGGGACCAGTTTTTTTGATGCCGCTGGTGGTGGCGATCCGGTGATGTTCCAGCACATATTTTGGTTTTTTGGTCACCCTGAAGTTTATATTATGATTTTGCCGAGTTTTGGTATCATTTCGGCAATTATCCCTGCATTTTCGCGTAAAAAGCTCTTTGGTTATAGCTCAATGGTGTATGCCACCGCTTCGATTGCGGGGTTAAGCTTCTTAGTGTGGGCGCACCATATGTTTACCACTGGTATGCCTGTCGCTGCCGAGCTGTTTTTCATGTATTGCACCATGCTGATCTCAGTTCCCACTGGGGTCAAAGTGTTTAACTGGGTGGCCACTATGTGGCGCGGTTCATTGACCTTTGAAGCGCCGATGTTGTTTGCGATTGCGTTTATTGTGTTATTTACCATTGGTGGTTTTTCGGGATTGATGTTGGCGATCACACCGGCTGACTTCCAATATCATGATACCTATTTTGTGGTGGCACACTTTCATTATGTGCTGGTGTCTGGAGCGATTTTTTCGATTATGGCGGCGGCGTATTATTGGTTACCGAAATGGACGGGGCATATGTTCAATGAACGGCTAGCTCAGTGGCATTTTTGGTGTTCATTAATTTCAGTCAATATTTTATTTTTCCCGATGCACTTTCTTGGTCTAGCAGGGATGCCACGTCGTATTCCTGATTATGCGTTGCAGTTTGCTGATATTAATGCGGTGGTGAGTGTTGGTGGCTTTTTATTCGGCTTCTCACAATTGTTATTTGTTGCGGTGGTGGTGAAATGTATTCGCGGTGGTGAAAAAGCCGCATCAAAACCGTGGGAAGGGGCGGAAGGTCTAGAATGGACAGTGCCTTCTCCGGCGCCATATCACACCTTCTCAACCCCACCCAAGATTGATTAGCGGAGGTTGATATGGAACCGCAATCAAAACGTTCGGTGATTGCATTGGTGTTAGCAGCCGTTGGAATGTTTGGCTTTGCGTTTGCATTAGTACCGTTATATGACGTGTTTTGTGATATTACCGGCATCAATGGCAAAACGGCGACAGAGCCAACCGCGGCTAGCGATAGGGTTGATCGCAGTCGTACCGTAACCGTTGAATTTGTTGCTTATATTAACCCTGATGTGAAGTGGCAATTTACGCCACAGGTGACCCAAGTAAATGTTCACCCAGGTGAGACCAAAATCATTAAATATGATGCTAAAAATCTCAACTCACAGGCTTCTATTGGTCAAGCAGTACCTTCAGTAACGCCAGGGATTGCGGCACAATATTTTAATAAAATTGAATGTTTTTGTTTTAACCATCAGCCATTAGCGGCGGGTGAACAAGCTGAATTACCGTTGGTTTTTTATGTCGATCCTGATTTACCGCGTGATATTAAGGTACTGACATTAGCTTATACACTTTATGACGTGACCCCTGATGTACAACCCCTTACTCAATCTAATGAGCAAGAGAATGAGGTGATAAATGTCGAACTCTTATGATGATCCCAAGCCGTCGGTAGTCGCAAGCACTGAGGAATATTATGTTCCTGCTGCTAGCGGTTGGCCGATTTTAGGGGCGGTGGCATTATTTTTAATCGCCTTAGGTGCGGGGGCTACGGTTGGTGATTTACTCGCAGGTCAAGGACCATGGATTTTATTAACTGGAGTTGGGTTAATTTTATTGATGCTAACGGGGTGGTTTAGAGATGTTATTAACGAGTCTATGGGTGGTTTGTACAGTACGCAGATGGATCGTTCGTTTCGACAAGGCATGAGTTGGTTTATTTTTTCTGAAGTGATGTTCTTTGGGGCTTTTTTTGGGGCGTTATTTTATATTCGAATGATTGCTGTTCCTTGGTTAGGCGGTGCCAGTAATAATGCAATGACCAACATTGTATTATGGCCTAATTTTGTCGCGGATTGGCCGTTGGTTGTTACGCCTGATGGTACAGAAACGCAAGCCATGGGGCCGATTGGATTACCGTTATATAACACTATTATTCTGCTGACCTCATCGATAACCCTCCATGTTGCCCACCTAGCGTTAGAAAATAATCAACGGCGTCGATTAAGCCTGTTTTTGTTAGTCACGGTATTACTCGGTGGGGTGTTTGTTTATCTACAAGCGGTGGAATATATCCATGCTTACCATGATCTTAACTTACGGTTAGAGAGTGGCGTTTATGGTAATACCTTTTTTATGTTAACGGGATTTCACGGTGTGCATGTCACCTTAGGTGCGATTTTATTATTCATTGTTTGGTGTCGAGTGTTAAAAGGTCATTTTACCCCTCAGCACCATTTTGCTTTTCAAGCCGGAGCCTGGTATTGGCATTTTGTGGATGTGGTGTGGTTATGCTTGTTTGTTTTTGTTTATATTTTATAAGCAATTAAGTGCGACTGTTAGTGGTTAAAAAGAGAGCTTAAAAAAGAGAATTTAAAGCTTATAAGGGCTGGGGTTGGGTTGAATCATACCGGTCACTAATGCGATAACGAGTAGCCCAAATAGAATCACCGCAATCAGCAGGCGACGCCCAAGGTAATGCGATAATGGTAGTGATGATTGACCTTTTAGCATCTGTGGTAGAGCGCGAAATAGATAAATAATCATTAGTAGCAATAATACGATAAATAACAATTTAATTAGCATGTTAGACGCTCCTCAAGTGGCTATTTAAAGCATAGCGGGTTTTAACTGTTAGCGATAAAAGGATACTTAATGATGCGATCTGTCGCTTTTATTATCTTTACCATTGCAGTTGTTGCTTTGTTATTAAAACTTGGCTGGTGGCAAATGAGCCGCGCAAATGAAAAGCAGCAGTTACAATCACAAGTCACGACTCGGCAACAAACAATGTTGGTTGATTTAGCTAATCTGCCGATGCAACCGCTATGGCATAGCATTACCATTGAAGGTGAATTTGATAACCAACACCCAATCTTATTAGATAACCAGCTTTATCGTGGTCGTCCTGGCTACCATCTTTATTTGCCTTTTGTGAGTCAGCGACAGCGAGTGCTAGTTAACCTTGGCTGGATTGCCGCTCCGCCATATCGAAATATGCTACCGACCTTACCCACCTTTAATGGCCGCCAAATTATCTCTGGAGTGGTTGCTCCGGCGCAGCAGTTATTACAATTTAAGCCAGATAATAGTGATGATCAATGGCCATTGCGGGTGCAAAACATCGAGTTAATTTGGCTGACTCAGCAATTACAACGGCCACTCTTACCGTGGGTTATTCAGATTTCAGCCTCAAGTCCGCTTGCCTTAACGCAAACATGGCAGCCAGTCGTTATGGGGCCGAAAAAACATTATGGTTATGCGATGCAGTGGTTTTTATTAGCCATCGCGGTGGTTTTTATGTCTTTACTATGGCTACGCAGGGAGCAAGCTGTATGAAAAAATATCAAGTGTTATTTGTGGTTATGGTGGTGTTTGCGGTGCCAATGATTGTGGCTAAGTTGATGTTACAACAGCAATGGTATCAGGGTGGAGTAACCAATCGTGGCCAATTATTGCAGCCAGCGGTTACCGTTACTGAGTTTGCGATACCACAGACGTGGCAGTTAGTTTATCGACTACCAACGCGCTGTGATGAACGTTGCCAAGGGGCATTGTTTAATTTACGGCAAGTGCCCCAAGCTGCTGGCGCTGATAACAATCGATTACAGAGTTTAGTATTGGTTGCTGGTGATAATACGGTTGCAACAACATCATTGCTACAGGGTTTAGAACAGCGCCAAATAGATGCTCCGCTACAGCAACAATTGGCACAGTTAGAGTATGGTTTAGCAACTATTTATATCGCCGATCCTCACGGTAACATGCTAATGGCTTACCCATTGGTTGCGGGGGAGCAGGCTATCTTAATGCAAGGTAAAGATGTTTTACGTGATTTAAAAAGGTTATTAAAAGTCTCAAAAATTGGCTAAGTCATTGCTGTTATTAGGGAGGATAACGAATGATTATCAATAATAATAATGATCGATACTTCTTTTATTTAGTCAGTTTTAGTTTTGTATTATCGCTGGCTGTTGTGGCATTAGGGGCTTTTACACGTTTGACTGAAGCGGGTCTTGGCTGTCCTGATTGGCCGGGTTGTTATGGTTTTTTAACCGTTCCTCAAACCGCCCTTGAGCAACAAACTGCCGCAGAATTTTTCCCTCTCACCCCATTAGAGCCACAAAAAGCATGGAATGAAATGCTGCATCGCTACATTGCGGGTACGCTTGGTTTGTTTGTATTGGCTATCAATCTGATGGCGTGGCGACAAGTATCACGACCTAAATTAATTCCGATATTGCTGTTAATCATGGTGACTATTCAAGCGCTATTAGGTATGTGGACGGTGACCTTAGTCCTTATGCCCGTGGTGGTGATGGCGCATTTATTAGGCGGCTTTACCATTGTAAGTTTATTGTGGTTATTACGGTTACAGCTTCAAGCTACACCCGTAGACATGACGCAGATTGGCATAAAAACACTATCTCGGTTGCGAGTAGCGGCCATTATCAGTGTGATTGTGGTTATCTTGCAAATTGCATTAGGCGGTTGGACGGCAGCCAATTATGCCGCCTTAGTGTGTAGTCAATTACCTCTCTGTGAGGCTAATTGGCAACAGTTATTTGACGTTAAAGCCTTTTTGTTAATCCAACCTCAGCATGATAGTTATCAATATGGGGTGCTCGATTATGGGCAACGGGTTTCGATTCATGTTGTACATCGTATCGGTGCGATGATAACCACGGTGGTGGTGTTAGCAATGGCATGGTTATGTTGGCGACAACCAGTATTACGGCGTTATAGCTGGGGATTAGTGTTGTTACTGACGCTGCAAATTGCATTAGGGGTGACAAACGTAGTTGCAAGTTTACCGCTTGCGGTTGCAGTAGCACATAATGTTACTGGCTTAGGATTATTGGTGGCGATGGTGACCATTAGTTATCGAGTGGGAGTTGGCTCACGTCATTCACGAGAAGCCGAACAACCATTAAGGGAGGAGCAATCATATGGATAAATTACAAGGGATCGATCGCATTAACACCGCTATTGTAACCACGGCAGTATGGCGAGATTACCTCACCATGACTAAGCCTAAAGTGGTGGCGATGTTATTGCTCACCGCCTTAGTGGGTATGTGTCTTGCTGTACCCACAGTGCCTGCTGCTCATGTTGTTATCATTGGGCTAGCAGGGATTGGTTTGCAATCAGCAGCAGCAGCGGTGTTTAACCATGTGCTTGATCGTCGTTTTGATGCTCAAATGACGCGGACTTATCATCGACCGTTAGCAAAAGGGCGGATAGCAACCTCAAAAGCGGTGCTGTTCGCGTGTGCATTAATGGTATCGGGGTTTATTTTACTGTGGCAGCTGAATCCATTAACCGCATGGTTAACGATGGCGAGTTTAGTCGGTTATGCGGTGGTTTATACTGTGTGGTTAAAACATGCGACTCCTCAAAATATTGTGATTGGTGGTTTAGCGGGGGCTGCGCCACCTTTATTAGGTTGGACGGCAGTAACGGGCAGTTTAGATCCTCATGCGCTGTTATTGGTAATGCTAGTGTTTGCATGGACCCCTCCTCATTTTTGGGCATTAGCGATCCATCGTCGTGATGATTATGCCAAAGCAGGAATACCGATGCTGCCTGTGACACATGGGATTGAATACACTAAAACCATGGTGTTGTTTTATACTTTCTTACTGTTGGCCGTCGGGGGATTACCGTGGTTAACAGGGATGAGTGGCGGCATATACCTTATTGGTAGCAGTGTGTTGAACCTCGGATTTATTGGTTATGCCATCAAGCTGAAATTTTTTGATACCACAGGTCATGCATGGGCGACATTTAAATATTCAATCTGGCATTTATTAGCCTTGTTTGTGGTGTTGTTAGTCGATCACTGGTGGTTAACGTGGGTGCTAGCTCAGTATTAATGTTATTGGCTGATATTTTGTATCGCTATCTGTCTATTGTCTCTCTCCTCAAATGGTAAACTGCGCGCTTATTTATATATTAGATAAGGAATGAGTGTGCTTGCTGCCTTAAAAGATAAATCACTACACTATCAAGTTTTTGCATTAGCACTGCCAATGGTGTTGTCTAATATTACCGTCCCCTTACTGGGGTTGGTCGATGCTGCTGTTATCGGTCATCTTGATCAATCATGGTATTTAGGCGGTGTCGCTGTCGGTGGCACCATGATCAACGTGACTTTTTGGTTACTTGGCTTTTTACGGATGGCAACTACAGGCATTACCGCACAAGCGCAAGGCAGTGCCAACAAAGATGCGCAAGCGGTGATTTTTGTTCAAGGCATGGCGCTTGCATGGTTATTTGGGGGGGTGTTAGTGGCATTACACCAACCTGTGAGCCACGCTATTTTTCACTTTAGTAGTGCTGGCAGTGAAGTGAAATTGTATGCCGCGCAATATTTTTCAATTCGTATTTGGGGCGCTCCCGCCGCCTTAGCTAATTTTGTGATTATGGGCTGGCTGCTAGGAATGCAGAATGCCAAATTACCGATGTGGCTATTAATTGTAACTAACGTCGTCAATATAACGCTAGATTTACTGTTTGTACTTGGTTTGGGGTGGAAAGTACAAGGTGCGGCAGCTGCGTCTGTCATTGCCGATTACAGTGGCATGATATTGGGTTTATGGTTTGTTGCTCAACAATGGTTACGGTTAGGTTTACCGCCACTGAAACAAAAACTCACCAGTGTCTGTCATGGTATGGAACGGCTATTAAAACTTAATCGCGATATTTTTTTACGCAGTTTATGTTTACAGGCGACGTTTACGTTTATGACCTTTCAAGGGGCACATTTAGGCGATAACGTAGTAGCGGCTAATGCAGTATTGATGAGTTTTTTAATGCTGGTGTCTTATGCGATGGACGGTTTTGCTTATGCAATGGAAGCGTTAGTGGGGAAAGCTGTTGGCGCTGGAAATAAAGGTCAACTTGAGCGTTATTTAGTTGGAACAACTTTTTGGAGTTTACTGATATCCCTCGCCTTAACCGCTATATTTGCTCTGTTTGGTACTCAAATTATTGGGGTTATTTCTGATATTCCAGCGGTGCAGCAGCAAGCTGATCAGTATTTACCGTGGTTAACCGCAGTGCCTTTAGTGGCGATGTGGTGTTTTTTATTAGATGGGGTTTTTATTGGTGCTACACGCGGCAAAGATATGCGTAATAGTATGTTTTTAGCCACCTGCGGATTTTTTGTGATTTGGTGGTCGATGAGCAGTTACGGTAATCATGCCTTGTGGGCAGCAATGGTTGGTTTTATGGCGTTACGAGGGTTGATATTAGCAGTACTATTTATTTATCAGTGGCGAAAAAATATTTTTTTACCGCACACTTAATAAACAAATACTTATCATCACTGTGAGTTTTGTTGGTGCTTTTTTGTACAAAAAGGGCTTTCAATCATGACTTCGATTTGCTTAAATGCGTTCACTTATTATCCAGGTGGTGCGAATGATAAACAAGATTATAGGTTATTTATTGCTGGTACTGAGTTTAACCTTCAGTGTTCACAGTTATGCTAGCAGTTTTAAAAAATTGAATGTCACGGCAACAGCATATAATTCAGTATCAGCGCAAACAGATTCTACGCCAAATATTGCCGCTTGGGGCGATCGTCTAAAGCCTGGAATGAAAGCCATCGCCGTTTCTCGTGATTTACTTAAAATGGGTCTAAAGCGTGGTTCTAAAGTGAAGATTTCAGGTTTACCTGGTGAGTATGTCGTACTTGATAAAATGCATCATCGTTGGAGTCGTAAAATTGATATCTATATGGGTAAAAATGTTCGAGCCGCTAAAAACTGGGGTAAACGACGGGTAACCATTACCGTTGTTAAGACGTAAGACGTTTTATTATCAGTATTTTTTATTGTTGGTATTGATAGGTAAACATGTTCTTGGTTAACTATTTTTGGTTTAATACGGTGCTTTGATTCTCAAGGCGTTGTAGACAATGAAAAAGTCGACGTATTTTATTCTGTTATTGTCATTGTTTTTTAGCTTTCAGAGCTCAGCTCATACAGTCAAAACATTACGCGTTACCGCGAGTGCTTATAACTCGGTAGCGGCACAAACTAATCATCACCCTAATCTTACTGCGTGGGGAGTGCGTTTAAAGCCTGGCATGAAAGCGGTTGCTATATCGCGTGATTTACTCCACAAGGGACTTAAAAAGGGTTCTCGAATTACTATTCAAGGACTCTCTGGGGAATATGTTGTATTAGATAAAATGCATCGTCGTTGGCGTAATAAGATTGATATTTATATGGGTAACGATATAAAAGCTGCGCGGAAATGGGGTAAGCGGACTGTAACTATTACCGTCCTTGATTGATGCTTAATGTCTCGTCCTAAAATAGGTTAATAAAAAAAGCCGCATTTTGATGCT
>NZ_MSCQ01000001.1:2504073-2629924 GCF_002954725.1 Photobacterium phosphoreum | reverse complement strand
ACATTTTGATGCGGCTTTTTGCTATTTGCTTGTTGCTGCAATAGTGACTTGAAACGATTAATAGTAAGAGTGATCGCCACGGGCGTGATCGGTAATATCACGTGCACCAGTTAACTCGCCTTCAAATTGCGCTAATAGCTCTTTCTCGATGCCTTCTTTTAGCGTCACATCAACCATTGAACAACCATTACAACCACCACCGAATTGTAAAATAGCAACGCCATCTTCAGTGATTTCAGATAATGATACATTACCGCCATGGCCAGCAAGTTGTGGGTTGATTTGAGTTTGAAGTACGTAATCAACACGCTCAATCAATGATGCATCATCAGCCACTTTACGCACTTTCGCGTTAGGTGCTTTTAATGTTAACTGTGAACCCATTTTGTCGGTAACAAAATCGATTTCAGCATCATCAAGGAAAGGATAACTTAGTTCGTCGATAAAAGCAGAAAATAGCTCAAGCTTCATTTCTGTGTCACTTGCTTCAACCGCTTCAGGTGGGCAGTAGGATACGCCACATTCAGCACTTTGAGTGCCAGGGTTGACAACAAAAACACGGATATTAGTACCCTCAGGCTGCTGGGCAAGAAGTTTGCCAAAGTGCTGCTGAGCGTTTTCAGTAATAGTGATCATAGACACGATGTAATACCTGACTGATTTAGTAAGTTTTATTTATTCTACTCTTTGTGAGTCATTGCCGCATCTTTAAAACGACATTTTTATTTGACCACGTTTTATTAATAAATGCGCGTCTTTTTTGTGCTGTATTAATTAACGGATGACTCAGTATGACAGAGCGTATAAATATCTATTTGTTTAACGCCGTGTTGAATCAGCAGTTGGGTTAACTGATGGACAGTAGCGCCGGTAGTGATGACATCATCAATAATCGCGACATGGTCGGGTAATGTTTGTCGCCGTAATTTGAACGCATGGTGCAGATTATGCTGGCGTTGGACTTTGGTTAGTTGTTGTTGTGATGGCGTATGACGTACTCGTTGAAAAGCATGAGGATCAACGCGGCTCTTAAAAATAGTACCCAGTGCCAATGCTAACTGATGGCTCTGATTAAAACCGCGTTGGCAGTAACGTCGCCAATGTAAAGGAACCGGTAAGAGTAGCGGTGCAGGATGGGTAATTTGACGCGCGAGTTGTTGTGCCAGTGGCTGCGCTAACCAAAATTTACCGTAAAATTTCAACTGATGTACCAATTGTTGTAAAGGTGGCCGATATTCACCTAAGCGGTAGAGGCGCTGCCATCGCGGTGGGGAGCTTAAGCAACGACCACAATCTTCAACGTTGATCAAGGTCGTGGTGCCACAATGGTGACAATAAGGGTGGTTCGGAAAAAGGGTTATACAATGGTTGCACCAATATTGTTCTGTTTGAGTGAGAGGAAGTTGGCATAGGGCGCAATGTCGAAACAGTAATTGTTGGTATAAATTATCTCGCCATGATGGCACTCTGTTTGGCATCATTATTACTCGCAAACAATCGATGAAAGGAAGTATAAATGACAGCACAGCTTGATTGGCACAGTGAAGGGCAGGGACCTGATCTGGTTCTCATTCATGGATGGGGAATGAATGTCGGCGTATGGCAAGATGTGATCCCGATGTTGAGTCAACACTATCGTGTACATTGGTGTGATCTGCCCGGTTATGGTGATAGCGGTGCCATTATTGCGACGTCGTTGAATGAGATTGTTGCGCAATTATTGGTTCAAGCGCCAGCGGAAGCTATCTGGCTCGGGTGGTCATTAGGCGGGATCATTGCAACGCAAGCGGCCTTGATTGCACCACAGCGAGTAACACAATTGATTACCGTTGCAAGCTCGCCATGTTTTATGGCCCGAAGTGAATGGGTTGGAATACAGCCTCGAGTGCTGGCTAACTTTCAAACGCAATTGGTGGCTGATTTTGCTATCACTATTGAACGGTTTTTAACATTGCAAGCCTTGGGAAGTCGAACCGCAAAAGAGGATATTCGACAATTGAAAGCAGCAGTGCTATCACGGCCGCAACCGCAATTAGCCGCCTTAACACTCGGACTCACGTTACTTGAAAATGTAGATTTACGGCCATCATTAAATGCGTTATCACAACCATGGTTACGTTTATATGGTCGCTTAGATGCATTAGTACCGATTAAAACGGAACCCGTATTAAGCGCGCAATATCCACAATCACAGAGTTATATTTTTGCCGATGCATCTCATGCACCGTTTATTTCTCATTTGAATGAGTTTATTACGGTGGTGACAGATTTCATTGATTGAGCTACTTTTGTGCTTTGCGTCAGATGGTGGCATTAATAAGGGGTGTTTTAGGTTAATAATTACTGCAGGTGGTCGATATAATCACGAAGGCGTTATAGCGTTATTTTTGGCATGACAATGGTGGGTTTTCAAACATGGTGATTGCTCCATTACAATCAACGACACCAGTATTGGCGACAACAAGCAATCCACTAACGGATCAAGTTGCGCGGGATAATCGTGTCCGTGAAAAGATTGTTGCTGTGGTTGAAAGTAGTGCCGCGACCGCTGAAAACGGCTTGAGTGCAGAAGAAAGACAGCGTAAGAAACCGAGTTGGGACCCAAGTGAACATCCTGATTATGCGCAACCACAAGCGACGACTTTTAAAGGTTATCAGCAGCAGTTAGCACAGCTAGTGGCGGTTCTTTCATTGGGGAATTATGTGACACCAGATCAGCCATTAGGTTATTCGATGCACATTGAACTTCCACGAGAATTATTACAACAATTAGCGCTCATCAGTGCCAGTGAACGAACCAAAGGGGTTGTGAGCCACCATTACGCTCAAGCCACATTGCCGAATCCGCCAACACAATATTTACAGGTTATCTAAACCAACAGCCAGACGTTCTGTCTGACTGTTGATATTTCTGGGCCGGTTAAGAACGGCTATTTTTTCTTAGCATTGGCAAACGCAGCGGCAAAAGCACCGCCCATCGGTGGGGTGTTTTTTTGTGGAGCAGGGGCGCTATTTTGACGTGGTTGTTGACGAGCCGGTTGCTGGCGCGGTACTGCGGCGCTAGTTGATTGGCGGCTTGGTTTTTCTTGACCTGGCTCATCGCTTAAACGCATCGTCATCGCAATACGTTTACGTTGAATATCCACTTCCATCACTTTCACTTTGACTACATCGCCGGCTTTAACCACTTCACGTGGATCTGAAATGAATTTATCAGACAGGGCAGAGATATGAATCAAACCATCTTGATGGACACCGACATCAACGAAAGCACCAAAGTTAGTCACGTTGGTGATCACGCCTTCCAATACCATGCCTGGTATTAAGTCTTTTACTTCGTTAACGCCCTCGGCAAAAGTCGCAGTTTTAAACTCAGGACGCGGATCGCGGCCGGGTTTATCAAGCTCGCTAATGATGTCTGTGACCGTCGGTAAACCGAAATGTGCATCGGTATAATCAATCGCTTTAAGGTTACGCAAAAAGTCACTATTACCAATAATGGCATCGACGGGTTTGTTGTTAGCTGCTGAAATCGCTTTGACCACAACATAAGACTCAGGGTGAACAGCAGAGCTATCAAGTGGGTTTTTACCGTTCATGATCCGTAAGAAACCCGCACATTGTTCAAACGCTTTTGGCCCTAATCGTGCGACTTTTTTAAGGGCGGTACGGGCATCAAAGCGGCCATTTTCATCACGATAATTAACAATGTTCTGTGCAATGGTGGCATTTAAACCAGCAACACGGGTTAACAGTGCAGCTGACGCGGTGTTTACATCCACACCGACGGCATTTACACAGTCTTCAACCACCACATCCAAGCGTTTAGCGAGCATGCTTTGGCTTACATCATGTTGGTATTGGCCGACACCGATTGATTTCGGATCGATTTTAACCAGCTCTGCCAATGGGTCTTGCAAGCGACGACCAATCGATACTGCACCACGAATCGACACATCCATATTAGGGAATTCTTTCGCTGCCAGTTCGGATGCAGAGTAAACTGATGCTCCCGCTTCACTGACCATTACGCTTTGTACTTTGAGTTGATTGTCTTTAATTAGCGTTGCGACAAATGCATCTGTTTCACGTGAAGCAGTGCCATTACCAATCGCAATTAAGTTAACGTTATGCTTATTAATTAGCGCTACAACCACTTTGGTTGATTCAGCAATTTTGTTGTGCGGTTGGTGAGGGTAAATAGTGGCGGTGTCTAATACTTTACCGGTTTCATCGACCACAGCAATCTTACTACCAGTACGTAAACCGGGATCGAGTGCGAGTGTGATTCGTGGGCCAGCGGGTGCAGCCATCAATAAGTCATGGAGGTTATCAGCAAAAACCTGAATCGCACCGTCTTCGGCTTTTTCACGCAAAATGCCCATTAATTCTGTTTCCATGTGCATTAAAATCTTAATGCGCCATGCCCAACTGATCACTTGTTTACGCCATGTGTCAGCAGCTTGGGTGCCGAGGGTTACGTTATAATGTTCTGCAATAATCACTTCACAATATGAACTACGTACTGCTTGGTCTTTATTGGGATCGGCATCGAGTGATAATTGTAAGAAGCCTTCATTTCTACCGCGGAATAATGCTAACGCGCGGTGGGAAGGTACATTTTTGATCGGCTCGTTATAGTCAAAGTAATCTTTAAACTTAGCCCCATCATGCTCTTTGCCTTCAATAATGCGCGAGGTGATTTCAGCATGAGTATTGAGCTGGCGACGAATTTTTTCAAGTAATGCTGCATCTTCAGCAAATTGTTCCATCAGAATAGCACGGGCACCATCCAGTACCGCTTTGCTATCTGCAAACCCTTGTTCAGGATTAAGGTATTGCTCTGCGGCGGTTTCTGGTGAGTGTTGCGGTTGGCTCCATAACAATTCAGCGAGGGGCGCAATGCCGGCTTCAATCGCAATCTGACCTTTGGTACGGCGTTTTTGTTTATAAGGCAGGTAGAGATCTTCAAGGCGGGTTTTACTGTCAGCACTATTAATTTCAGCAGCCAATGCTGGTGTCAGTTTACCTTGGTCTGTGATTGATTTTAGAATGACCTGACGACGGCTATCGAGTTCACGCAAGTAGCCTAAGCGTGATTCTAAATTACGTAGTTGGGTGTCATCCAATTCGCCCGTGACTTCTTTACGGTAACGGGCAATAAAGGGTACCGTATTACCGTCATCAAGTAAGGTGACTGCGGCATTGACTTGTTCTGGGCGCACATTCAGTTCGGTGGCGATCTGGTGGTTGATAGCGTTGCTCATCCGTTGATATCTCTTGTTGATCGTTAAGCTTCCATTCTACGGCTGAATCTTGATCTGGCAAGTCAACCGCGGTGAAGAGTGTGTCAGGCTATATATCAGCCATGGATTGCTGTTCGTTGGATTGGGGTTGGGATAATGGTTTAGTGTTGTTTTAGCGTTAGTCGTGATTTAGTCATGATAGCGAATGTTATTAATAAACCATGTTTTTTTACCTAATGGGGTCGTTACAACAGTATCATCGTCAACTTGTTTACTGAGTAATGCCCGTGCCATTGGTGAGTCGATGGAGATGTAATCGTTACGGCCATAGATTTCATCAGGGCCAACGATGCGAAATGTTTTTTGTTCTCCGGCTTCATTTTCAATCTCAACCCACGCTCCAAAGAATACTTTGCCATCTTGTTGTGGTGAATAATCAATGACTTTTACCGCTTCTAAGCGTTTACGTAAAAAACGCACTCTGCGATCAATTTCACGCAGCCGTTTCTTGTTGTATTGATAATCAGCATTTTCGCTCCGATCGCCTAGACTCGCAGCCCAGGTGACTTTTTTAGTCACTTCAGGACGGTCTTCACGCCATAAAAAATCCAATTCTTGTTCTAATTTATTCAACCCTTCACGGGTAATTAAATTGGTTCTCATTATTATTCTCCAACGATAGTTTGGCATTGTTCTATCATTGCTGGCGAGAAATAGGAAGTAGCATAACCATAAATTGCGTGGCGTAAAAATGCTCGTATCCGTTAAGCGAATTAATTGTAAAAAAGAACAATAGTGGTGAAATGTAATCTTGTCTGGATAGTAAATTAATCTCTTAAGTAAAGTGGTATTCAGCGGTGAGGTGTCATGCTATAAAGACATACAAAAAGGGAATTGTTGAATATTGTTGTAATCTTAATAACACAATCATGATAGTAATTAGCATGTTATAATTTATAACAGGCAGTGATTATTGTGTGTTGGTGATTATTGCTACTCTACAATCAAATTAAGCGTTAGTTATTACGACTCGCGTACATTTAGTAACACTATGCTATCGTGATCGATGAAGGTGAAAAATGCAGGAAAATTATAAGATATTAGTGGTCGATGACGACATGCGTTTGCGTGCGTTGCTTGAACGTTATCTTTCTGAGCAAGGATTTCAGGTACGTAGCGTTGCTAATGGCGAGCAAATGGATCGTTTACTTGCACGTGAAACGTTTCACCTGATGGTATTAGATTTAATGTTACCAGGTGAAGATGGCTTATCTATTTGTCGTCGTTTACGTAATGCTAACAACATGCTGCCTATTTTAATGCTAACCGCAAAAGGCGATGAAGTTGATCGTATTGTGGGGCTTGAAGTCGGTGCAGATGATTATCTGCCAAAGCCATTTAATCCGCGTGAACTACTTGCCCGTATTCGCGCAGTATTACGCCGCCAAACCATTGAAGCACCGGGTGCGCCAAGTGTTTCAAATAAAGTGATTGAGTTTGGTGAATTCCGCCTTAATCTTGGTACGCGTGAAATGTTCCGTGGCGATGCTCCAATGCCACTGACATCCGGTGAATTTGCGGTATTAAAAGCATTAGTGACCAATGCGCGCGAGCCAATGTCTCGTGACAAACTAATGAATATGGCCCGTGGTCGTGAATATTCAGCGATGGAACGTTCGATTGATGTTCAGATTTCACGTTTACGCCGTATGGTAGAAGAAGATCCTAGTCGCCCACGTTATATTCAAACGGTATGGGGTTTAGGGTATGTGTTTGTCCCTGATGGTCGTGAGGCGTAAGCCATGCGGTTATCGCCCAAAAGTACTTTTGCGCGAACACTGATATTGTTAGCTGGCTTGTTAATATCAAGCCAGATTTTTTCATATCTAACCATAGTAAATTACGCGCTCCTTCCTAGTATTCAGCAATTTAATCGTATTTTAGCTTACGAAGTAAAATTGATGCTGAAAGAAAATATTAAAATGGCCGACGGCCAAACTGTCCATCTTGATCGACCGATTCGACGTAAATTACTCGAAGAGTTGGGCGTGACTTTACATGCGCCTAATTCTCCAGGTGCAGAAGAATTTAATGACGCCACTCATATTAGTTATTTGAGTGAAGAAATGTCACGTGAATTGCACTCTCCAACGGATGTACGGCTATTGCTTGGTACTCATAGTTATGTGCTGTGGATGAAAACCGATGCGATGCCAAACTTTCTGATGCGGATCCCGTTGTCTGAACTGCAAGAAGATGACTTTTCTCCTTTATTTCGTTATAGCTTAATTATTGCCTTTTTAGTCATTGCTGGTGGATGGTTATTTATTCGCATTCAAAATCGACCGTTAGTTGAATTGGAGCAAGCGGCATTGCTGGTAGGGCGCGGTGAAACCCCGCCACAATTACCGGAACAAGGTGCATCTGAAATTCGCTCAGTAACCAAAGCGTTTAACCAGATGTCACAAGGTATAAAACAGCTTGAAGATGATCGTGCTTTATTAATGGCAGGAGTCAGCCATGACTTGCGAACGCCATTAACGCGGATTCGCTTAGCGACGGAAATGATGTCACCGGAGGACAGTTATTTAGCTGAATCGATGATCATTGATACCGAAGAATGTAATGCGATAATTAGTCAGTTTATGGACTATTTAAAATCGACTAAAAAACAAGATGAAGAAGATATTGATCTTAATATGTTGTTAGAAGATGTCGCTTATACTGAAGGTAGCTATGGCAATGTTATTGAACAGCAATTAACCCCAATTCCAGGCTCGGTGTCAGCCAATGCGGTAGCCCTTAAACGTGCGGTTGCCAATCTAGTCATTAATGCGCAACGGTACGGTAATGGCTGGGTTAAAATTTCCAGTGGTGCATCGGTTGATCGTAAATCAGCATGGTTTTGTGTTGAAGATGATGGACCGGGTATTGAACCCAACCAAGTCACTAAAATGTTTCAACCTCTTACCCGCGGTGATTCTGCTCGAGGGAATGAAACGGAAGGAACTGGACTTGGATTGGCAATTGTAAAGCGGATCATTGATCAAAACGAAGGGGCTATCTCGGTGCGTAATCGCAGTGAAGGTGGCTTAAGAGTTGAGATTAGTTTGCCATTACATAAAGTAAAACAATGATGGTTTAAACTAGCATTCGCCGTATTATAGCGTTGAATAAAAAGCCCGCTCTCAGTTGATGAGGCGGGCTTTTTTAATGGTAGTGATGATTAATGTTCGGTTGCTTTTGCTTCATCAATCAGATCAACTGAGTCGGCATTATCATCAGGCAAAATGATATTTAATAAAATCGCAGTAATACCGCCAGCTGCCATACCAGAAGACAAAATACTTTTTACAATCTCAGGCAAGAATTGCAAAATTTCAGGTTTTTGCGCAATGCCTAATCCCATCGAAAAAGACAACGCCATGATTAAAATCGCACGACGATCGAGATGACAGCGAGAAATGATTCGAATCCCAGAAGCGGCAATAGTGCCAAACATCACAATAGTTGCACCGCCTAATACTGGCTCTGGAATTAATTGCACCAAGTTAGCGACATCAGGAAATAAGCCTAATAACACCAGCATGCCAGCGACAAAATAACCGATATAACGACTAGCGACACCCGTTAGTTGGATAATGCCGTTGTTTTGACTAAAGGTTGAATTGGGAAAACTGTTAAATACTGCTGCCATTGCTGAATTTAGACCGTCTGCAAGCACACCACCTTTGATACGTTTCATGTACAACGGTCCTTTGACCGGCTGTTCTGATGTCTCTGAGGTTGCAGTAATATCACCGATTGCTTCCAATGATGTTACGGCAAATACAATCATCAAGGGTACTAATAATCCCCAATCAAAACTGAGCCCATATTGCATTGGCATTGGAATCGCAATTAATGGATTGGTGCTGGTGATGTCGGTTTTTAGCATCCCTAACATCCACGCCAATAATGTCCCTGCTGCCATTGCAATAACAATCGATGATACCCGTAAGTAAGGATTTTTAACTCGGTTAAGCAATACAATAAACCCTAATACTGTGCCTGCTAGCATTAGATTATCAAGGCTACCAAAGCTACCGTCAGCAATCGCACTATAACCACCACCAATGGAGGTTAGGCCGATCTGAATTAAGGTTAAACCGATTAATGTCACCACAATGCCCGATACTAATGGGGTAATGATCCGTTGTGCATGCTGCAAAATACGTGAAATAAACACTTCAGTGAAAGCGGCAAAAATGATAGTACCAAAAATAGCCGCCATCATGGTTTGAGTATCAGCGCCGCCAGCTTTGAGTGCTAAGCCTGCGCCAATAATTGGACCTAAGAAATTAAAACTGGTGCCTTGAATCGACAGTAAACCGGAGCCAATCGGACCAAAGGTTTTAATTTGAATAAAAGAAGCAATCCCTGATGCCAGTAATGACATGCTGACAATGGTGTTGGTATCACTTGCGGGTAAACCCAGCGATTGGCAAATGATCAATGATGGAGTAATGACCGCGACAAACATCGCCAATAAATGTTGGGTTGCTGCAAATAAGGTTTGTGGCAGCGGTGGTCTATCATCTAAGCGGTAAATAAGGTCAGAATTTCTTGGCGTTGCGCTAGTGTGGTGCTGGGTCATAGATGATCCTAACAGGCTCTCTGGAATCCATTATTCGCGCTGAGTGGGCGAATGATTGTGTGATTGGTGGTGATCTGTGATTGCTGTTACTCAGAACCGAATCAACACTGGCAGAGATTAAAGTGGCGAAAATTTGCCGCTATTGTAATTATCTTTGCGAAAATAGCAATCGTTTGCTTATTTTAATTATTAAGCGGGTGACATCTCGATTTGAAGGGGGATGGATCACGGCGAATAGAGGTTGTTTATTATCACCGTGATCAAATATGACCTAAGCGTTAGAGTAATTTTCTCGTTGGCCTATCCAGCGATCGATAATCGCGATGGCGTTATCTGGGTATTGATCATGAATATAACGGGCGAGTTTTTGGACTTGGGGGATGAGGTATTGATCGCGAATCAAATCAGCCACTTTAAAATCAGCAATACCGGTTTGTTTAGTGCCCAGTAATTCACCAGGACCACGAATTTCAAGATCGCGCTGCGCAATCACAAACCCATCACTGCTTTCACGTAATACGGCTAATCGTTTCTGGGCGGTTTTGGCCAGCGGTGCATGATAGAGCAACACACAATGACTGGCGATCTCACCGCGACCAACCCGGCCTCGTAACTGGTGTAATTGCGCTAATCCAAGTCGTTCGGGGTTTTCAATTACCATTAAACTGGCATTAGGCACATCAACCCCAACTTCTATTACCGTAGTTGCTACCAGTAAATCAATTTCTCCCGCTTTGAAACTTGCCATTATCGCTTGTTTCTCTTTGGGTTTCATTCGGCCGTGGACCAAACCGACCTTGAGTTCAGGTAGTAAACGGGTCAGTTCATCAGCAGTATCTGATGCTGCTTGCGCTTCTAGCACTTCCGATTCATCAATCAGGGTACAAACCCAGTAAGTTTGGCGACCTTCTTGCTGGCATGCGGCGCGAATGCGTTCAATAATTTGTGGACGCCGACTATCCGGCAACGCCACTGTTTGAATTGGGGTTCGCCCTGGGGGTAATTCATCGATCACTGAGGTATCCATATCAGCATAAGCCGTCATGGCTAAAGTGCGTGGGATTGGGGTAGCCGTCATCACTAATTGATGTGGGTAATAACCACTGGCAGCGCCTTTTTCTCGAAGATCGAGTCGCTGATGGACACCAAAGCGGTGTTGTTCGTCAATAATAATCAGCGCGAGGTTATTAAATACCACTTGGTCTTGAAATAAAGCATGAGTTCCCACTACCATTTTGGCGTCACCACTGGCAATACGGACTAATTCTTTTTCACGCGCTTTGCCTTTTAGTTTGCCAGCCATCCAACCGACTTCAATCCCCATCGGGTTGAGCCATTGGGTAAAGTTCAACGCATGTTGTTCGGCTAACAATTCAGTCGGTGCCATTAACGCGACTTGATAACCGTGTTCAATCGCACGTAAAGCAGCAAGCGCAGCGACCAAGGTTTTACCTGAGCCTACATCCCCTTGTACTAGGCGCATCATAGGTTGAGATTTACCAAGATCAGCTTCAATATCAGCCACTACTCGTTGTTGCGCGCCCGTTGGGGTAAACGGTAAGCTCGCTAATAGTTGTTGCTTGAGGGTATCTTGTGGTGTAAATGACCAACTTTGATGCTGTTGACCTTTGCTGCGCAGCGCTAGCATTGATAAGTTTTGCGCTAACAATTCTTCTAAAATTAGTCGCTTTTGAGCCGGATGTTTACCTGCATCAAATTGTTCTAATGAAATGTCGGGTGTGGGACGATGCATTACTTGCAATGCTTGCGCAAGGGTCATTTGTTGGTCATATAGCCCAGCGGGAAGTAACTCTGTTACGGCAGATTTTTCAAGTAAGCTCAAAGCTTGATCGGTTAAATTACGCAATGTCGTTTGGCGTAACCCATCTGTGGTGGGATAAACCGGAGTTAGCGTTTCTTCGGCACTGAGTGCTGTTGGTTCTGAAAAAAGGTGGTAATCAGGATGAATGATTTCAAGCCCAAACTGGCTACCTTTGATTTCACCATAGGCTTTAACTTGTTTACCATCGCTAAAACTGTTCTTCATCGACGCATTAAAATTAAAAAACTTTAATGTCACCGAGCCAGTACCATCGCCAATTTTTACCGTCAGCATTTTGCGCTTACCAAATTGAATGCTGCAATGGCTGACTTCACCTTGAACTGTTAGATATTGCCCAGGCGCAACGCGATTAATCGGCCAAATACGGGTGCGATCCTCATAACGAAGTGGCAAATGAAACAGTACATCTTGGACGTTATTAAGCCCAATTTTATGCAGTTTTTCTGCCATTTTTGCGCCGACACCAGCCAGTTCGGTGAGGGCGACTGTATTGAGGAGTTGTCCGCTCATAGTTAGTCCTTTTTTATTTCACTTGTTACTACTGGGCGTTTGATTTTTTTCGCCTGCATTGCTGCCCACCATTGTTCGTCGGCAATAATTTGGCCTTGATCATCTAATTGTGGGTACGGTAATTTTTTCTGTTTAGCCACATTTGCCAATACCGGATGCCCCCGTTCAAATAGGATTCGATTCACTACACTATCATCAAGTAAGGTGGTGGTGCGATCGTACATGCCGGCATTTTGACGTTGGCGTTGTGCTTCATAGAGAATTAATGCACTGGCGACGGAGACATTGAGTGACTGTACCATGCCAACCATCGGAATAATGATGTCTTGATCTGCCAGTGCTAATGCTTCAGCGGTGATCCCATTTTTTTCGCCACCGAGAATAATCGCAGTCGGCTTAGTGTAATCAACGTCACGAAAATCAACCGCAGTAGTGGATAAATTGGTAGCGAGTACCTGCATGCCTTGTGCTTTAAGCGCACTGATCGCATTAATCATAGTGTCGTGGGTTTCAAGTTCGACCCAGTTTCGCGCGCCTGCTGAGGTATGGCTTAGTACTTTCATGGCTTCTTTGGGCCACACTGCATGGACTTTATGGACACCTACTGCGTCGGCGGTTCGAATAATGGCCGAGACATTATTCGGCTTGTGAACTTCTTCCATACAGACAGTGAGATCGGGCTGGCGAGTGGCTAATACTTGATGAATACGTTGAAAGCGATCAGGAGTCATACTGTTATGCTATTTGCGAAAATAAGAATAACCCCATAATAATATGGATTGGCAGCCAAATACACAAAACGCCCGTAAGCGGGCGTTTTATTCATATCATCAACAGCATATCAAACCGATAGTGTTAATTCTTTTGACGGGCAACCCGTACGACATCTGGCATGATACGAATACGACGCATGATATTCGCCAAGTGCACACGGCTCTTGGTGGTCAGGCGTACGGTGATCGTATAGAGGCGGCCATCTTTTTCTTCGGTTGCTAAACCTTGAATGTTCGAGCCTGTCGCTGCAATAGTGTTGGTTAAATCAGCTAATGCGCCTTGGTGATTTTGCATGTCGACTTTGAGGTTTGTGATAAATTCTTGCTCAAAATCTTCACTCCATTCAACCGCCATGTATTTATCGGGCTCTTTACGATAACCACGAATATTGGCACATTCTTCACGGTGAATAACCAAACCTTTACCCGGACTCACATGGGCAACAATAGGATCACCATGGATCGGATGACAACAATTAGCAAAGGTCAGCAGAATACCATCAGCACCTTGAATTGGTAATCGACGATCGCTGTTTTTCGATGACAGTTCGTCGGCGTTACCCAATAATCGGCGTGCAATCACTACACTCATCAGTTCGCCTGAACCAATTTCAGTCAATAAATCATCGACGGTTTCTAGTTTAAGATCGCTCAATACTTTAGTGATATTTTCAGCAGCGATAGTCTGCATACTCACGCCACCTAAGGCATGATTAAGTAACCGACGACCAAGGGTAATCGATTCATCACGGCGCATAGTTTTTAAGACTTGACGAATTTTAGTACGGGCACGTGAAGTGACCACATAATTAAGCCATGCGGCATTAGGTCGAGCACCTGGGGCGCTGATAATATCAATGGTTTGACCATTTTTCAGCGGCTTACTTAATGGATAAGGTTGACGATCGACACGAGAGCCGACGCAAGTATTACCAATATCAGTATGCACGGCATAGGCAAAATCAACCGCGGTAGCACCGACGGGTAATTCTACAATGCGGCCTTTCGGTGTAAAAACGTAAATTTCATCAGGGAAAAGATCAGATTTTACGTTTTCAATGAACTCAAATGAGCTGCCTGCGCTTTGTTGTAGTTCAAGTAGGCTTTGCATCCAACGTTGGGCTTTAACTTGGGCGGTGGTACCTGGGGTTTCACCGTCTTTGTAAGTCCAATGGGCGGCAACACCTTTATCTGCCATTTGATCCATGTCTTCAGTACGGATCTGAACTTCAACCGGCACGCCGTGGGGGCCGACAAGTGAAGTATGCAGCGACTGATAGCCATTGGCTTTGGGAATGGCGATATAATCTTTCATGCGGCTTGGGCGTGGTTTATACAGGTTATGTACCTGGCCCAATACGCGATAGCAAGTATCAAGATCATTGACTAAGACGCGGAAAGCGTAGATATCCATGATCGAATGGAAACGCTGTTCTTTATTCTTCATCTTGTTATAGATGGAGTATAAATTCTTTTCGCGACCTGATACCGATGCTGCTATTCCCGCATCATTAAGGCGACCCTCAATTTCAGCGTGAATTTTATTAATCATTTCTTTGCGATTGCCACGGGCTGCTGCGACGACTTGTTTTAGGACGCGGTAGCGGTTGGGATATAACGCTTCAAAGCCGAGCTCTTCAAGTTCAGATTTGATGTTATGGATACCAAGACGGTGGGCAAGCGGAGAGAATATTTCAAGGGTTTCACGAGCAATGCGGCGGCGTTTATCAGGACGTAAAGCCCCTAACGTGCGCATATTATGAGTACGATCGGCAAGTTTGATCAGAATAACGCGAATATCGTGCGCCATTGCCATGATCATTTTACGGAAATTCTCAGCTTGTGCTTCTTTGCGATCGCGGAATTTTAGTTTATCGAGTTTAGAGACGCCATCAACCAATTCGGCAACAGTATCGCCAAAACGGCAGGCTAGATCCTCTTTAGTGACCTCGGTATCTTCAATCACATCATGCAGCAAAGCTGCCATCAGTGTCTCAATATCAAGACGCATTTCCGCCAGGATACGGGCAACCGCAACCGGATGGATAATATAAGGCTCGCCTGTTGAACGAGTTTGGCCTTCATGGGCGTCGCGAGCAACAAGATAAGCCTGTCGAAGCACCTCAATTTGAGACTCCGACAGGTACTTGGTTGCGACTTCTTTCAGGCTATCAAAAAGATACAATGCCTGGTTTCCTGATTAACGGTGATGGTCGCCAGCAATAGCACTTACCGCAGCTAATTCAGCTGCTTCTTGCTCTTGCAGTTCCTGACGCTCTTTTGCATCAAGGATATCTTTAGTAATTAGGCCTTCTTCGATTTCACGAAGGGCAATTACTGTGTATTTGTCGTTTTCTTCAGGAACCAATGGATCCTTACCGCCAGTTTGCATTTGACGTGCGCGGCGAGCAGCAATTTGGATCAGATCGAAACGATTGCCAATTTTATCAACAGCGTCTTGAACGGTTACGCGTGCCATGGAGGGCTCCAGTGGTTATTAAATTAGGGATAGAAAATTGTACGAAATAACTTACTGATCTGCTAGTAGCGCAGTCAACATGCTTCTATATTTAGCAGTTTGCTTGTCTTGCTTCAATCGTTCTGCACGAATAATTGCTTTAAAGTCAATTAATGCGACATCGAAATCGTCATTAACGATCACATAATCGTATTCGTTATAGTGTGAGATTTCTGAACGTGCTTCTTCCATACGACGAGCAATAACAGCTTCGCTGTCTTGACCGCGGGTATTAAGTCGACGCTCCAGTTCCTCTTTTGACGGAGGCAGGATAAACAAGCTCTTAGCGGCTGGCATCAGTTTGCGAATTTGACGCGCACCTTGCCAATCAATATCTAAAAAGACATCAATGCCTTTATTCAATTGCTGTTCAATCCATGGACGAGAAGTACCATAGTAATTGCTAAACACTTCGGCATGCTCAAGGAAAGCACCTTGTTCTACCAAGTCGGTAAATTCTTCTACGCTAACGAAATTGTAATGAACGCCGTTTTCCTCGCCCGGGCGCATGCCACGAGTCGTATGGGACACGGATACTTTCATGTCATAGGTCGGGTTAGTTTCAAGAAGGGCATTAATCAAACTTGATTTACCAGCACCACTTGGGGCCGACACGATGTATAGAGTACCTTTGCTCATTGCCTATTTTCACTCAGTGATAGAAGGGCGCGAAGATTATCACGATCTGCGCATAATTGAAATTAGCTGATTGCTTGAAAATTCATCTTTTTTACTGTGCCAATATAACTTAAGCCTAGCTGCCATTGATGATATTTCATAATCAGGTGACATTTTTAAACAACTTTCCAAACTGAATAGCATCAGCTTGGAAAGCGTGAGTAAGGAATATTTACTCGATGTTCTGGATTTGCTCGCGCATTTGTTCAATTAATACTTTCAGTTCAACCGCAGAGGCTGTGACGTCAGTATTGATTGATTTTGATGCCAATGTATTTGATTCACGGTTAAATTCTTGCATCATAAAATCAAGACGTCGACCACATGCGCCACCTTTAGCAAGAATTTTGTTGGTCTCTTTTACATGTGAGTCAAGGCGATCAAGCTCTTCGGCAACATCACTTTTTTGCGCCAGCATGATCAGCTCTTGCTCAAGGCGGTTGCTATCAAGATCGACCTTCGCTTCATCAAGACGTGACATAATACGCTCACGTTGCCACACCATAATTTGTGGCATTAGGGTGCGTACTTTGATCGCTTCTGTTGAAATTGCCGCTAAACGTTGGTCGATCAACTGTTTCATGTTGTCGCCTTCGCTTGCACGTGCAGCAATAAAGTCATCCATTGCTAATTCAAAGCCAATAAGCAAATCTTTATTTATTGCATCAAGGTCTTGTTCCGGCGCTTCCATCACACCGGGCCAATTAAGCACTTGGAATGGACCAATGTTACCTTCACCTGCCGTTTCTGTTACCCAACGCGCTGCATGAATCACTTGTTTTGCTAATGCTTCATTGATGGTCAGTTCAGTATTCGTTGCAGTGTTAGCTTCATAGCGAAGATTACATTCAACTTTACCGCGTGCTAGACGTTTACGAAAACGCTCACGCAATACCGGCTCAAGGCTACGAAATTGTTCTGGCATGCGAATGTAAGTTTCAAGATAACGTTGGTTTACTGAGCGGATCTCCCACACAGCAGTGCCCCAGTCGCCTTTTATTTCGCGACGGGCATAGGCAGTCATACTATGGATCATTGGCTTGTGGCCCTTTGGTTATGATGGTTGCGACGGCTAAACTTAGCGTATTCAACGGTAAGTCTGGTCTTTTAATAACGATAGAGGTGCGTCGTAACCGAGTTCTACCATTATATGCGAGATCACGCGTTGTGGGCTACTGCTGTAAATGCAAAACAAGGTTGAATCTATCGCGTAAGCGGCGGTTTTCTCGTGCACTGGGATTGAGATGTCGTTATAATCGCCGGTTAATATCATCCAGCCAAAGGGAAATCCCGATGCGTCCAAGCGGAAGAAGTGCCACTCAGGTACGTCCAATCACCATTACTCGTAACTACACAGCCCATGCTGAAGGTTCAGTCTTGGTTGAATTTGGCAACACCAAAGTAATTTGTACTGCCAGTGTTGAAGAAAATGTGCCGCGTTGGCTTAAAGGTAAAGGCCAAGGTTGGGTGACTGCAGAATATGGTATGTTGCCGCGCGCAACGCATACCCGTAACCGTCGTGAAGCCGCAAGTGGTAAGCAAGGCGGTCGCACTATGGAAATTCAACGTCTGATTGCACGTAGTTTACGCGCAGCGGTTGATTTAAAAGTGCTTGGTGAGCAAATGATCACCGTTGACTGTGATGTGATTCAAGCTGACGGTGGTACACGTACCGCGTCTATCACAGGTGCAATGGTTGCTTTAGTGGATGCGATTAATTATATGCTTGAAAAAGGCATGATTAAGAAAAGCCCACTTAAAGGGATGGTTGCTGCAGTTTCGGTTGGTATCTATAAAGGTGAGCCAATTTGCGATCTTGAGTACCTTGAAGATTCAGCGGCTGAAACTGATATGAATGTGGTCATGACCGAAGACGGTAAGATGATTGAAATTCAAGGCACTGCCGAGGGCGAGGCGTTCAGCCATGAAGAGTTGCTGGCAATGCTCGCGCTGGCGAAAGACGGCATAACCGATATTATTTCGATGCAGAAACAAGTCTTAGAAAATTGATTATTAGCGGTTCCTAATTGGAGCCGCTTTTTTTTATCTAAATTTTATAGGCTAGAGGAATAGTCATAATGTTTAGCCGCAACAGTTTTACCGTTTTTTGGTAAAGGTTGCTTCCATTTCAACATTGTAAAACACGAAAGTCGTTTAAGGAGCCACAATGAAAGCATATCAGCGTCAGTTTATCGAATTTGCCCTAGAGAAAGGGGTATTAAAATTTGGTGAGTTTACATTGAAATCGGGTCGTAACAGTCCGTATTTCTTTAACGCGGGATTATTTAATACTGGTCGCGATCTTGCGCGTCTAGGTCGCTTTTATGCTGCAGCATTGGTTGACGCTAAGATTGAATTTGATGTGTTATTTGGCCCTGCTTATAAAGGGATCCCAATTGCAACCACCACCGCGGTAGCATTGGCCGATCACCATGATATTGATACGCCATATTGCTTTAACCGTAAAGAAGCTAAAAATCACGGTGAAGGCGGCAACTTAGTCGGTTGTGAACTAGAAGGTCGCATCATGTTAGTTGATGATGTGATCACCGCTGGTACGGCGATTCGTGAATCAATGGAAATCATTAAAGCCAACGGTGCTGATTTAGCGGGCGTGTTAGTGGCGATTGATCGTCAAGAAAAAGGTCAAAGCGAACTGTCTGCGATTCAAGAAGTTGAGCGTGACTTTGGTTGTGCGGTGATTTCAATTGTATCGCTAGGCGATGTGGTGACTTATTTAAGCGAGCAAACGGGTATGGAGCAGCATTTAGCCGCTGTTACTGCGTACCGTACTCAATACGGCGTGTAATTGTCGTTTAAATAGGTAAGAGATACTAGAAAAGCGAGGGTCAATGTGAATTGACCCTCGCTTTTTTTTAGCTTAAATATGCTGCTATGTATCAGTTGGTGGTTTGGTTAACCTAACTGACCACTAAGCAGTTGCCAGTAATCATCAAAATTTTCAGTTGGCTTGTATTTAAAGCTTGAGCGAACATAACGACTTAGGCTGCCTTCCACTTGACCGAGTAACTGTGCCGCTAAAATGGATTCATCAACAGGAAAGCCTTTGCCTTCACGCAATTTACGCTCTTTAAGAATTTGACGTAATTGTGATTCAATGCGTTCAAATAACTGATTAATGCGTGACTGTAAGCGATCTTGTTCAAACATCAGTGCGTGACCGGTCATAATACGACTAAGACCCGGATTACGTTCACCAAACATTAATATCAGTTGTAGCACCATACGCAGACGCGTAAGGGTATCTTTTTCATCATCAAGAATGCGGTTAATACGGGTAGTAATTGAATCTTCGATAAATTCAATCAGGCCTTCAAACATCCGTGCTTTACTTGGGAAGTGACGATAGAGTGCAGCCTCCGAGACCCCAACATTAGCCGCCAGCATTTTGGTGGTGATACGTTGGCTTCCTTGATTTGATTCCAACATATGAGCAAGACACTGAAGTATCTCTTCGCGGCGATTGCTTTTTTTGGTGCCAGCCATGAATTATCGTTCCTTTGCAAAATGAGACTGTCCATGGACAGCATGAAACCCGCCTATCTTAGCGATGCCATTGCGTCGTGAAAAGCGCAGGATGGTAAATGTATGCAGTTTATCAGTAAAAAAAGCGCCACCGTCAATAGTTGCGCTTTGTGTTTGATCGTTATCGGTTATTTTAGCATCAAAACAAAATCATACGTCAAAAGTATAATCTGTGTTTATTAATGACAATAAATCTATTGACGACCTGAGTGACCAAAACCACCTTCACCACGATGACTCATATCGTCAAAATCAGTCACAATATTAAATTGTGCTTGTACCACAGGCAGAAAAACTAATTGCGCAATACGATCGCCCGGTTCGATAGTAAAAGTAGTATCACCGCGGTTCCAGACTGACACCATTAACTGACCTTGATAGTCAGAATCAATCAGACCGACAAGATTACCTAAGACGATGCCATGTTTATGCCCCAAACCTGATCGCGGTAAAATCGTTGCCGCTAGATTTGGGTTGCCAATATGGATCGCTAAACCGGTTGGCACTAAATGGGTTTCACCCGGTGCAACGGTTAATGGTTGATCAAGGCACGCACGTAAATCAAGCCCAGCAGAACCTGTGGTGGCATAAGCGGGTAATGGAAACTCAGTTCCAACACGGGGGTCAAGAATTTTAAGATCGATAGTATTCATAATAATGCTCTAGTGCGTGGCGTGTTGATAAAGGGCAACAATTTCGGCAATTAATTGCTGACCAAGATCGGCTTTAGTAGCTAATGGTAATGTTTTATCACCGTTAGGCCAGTATAAATGGAGTGCGTTAGTGTCGCTATTAAAGCCTTGTCCTTGTATGGAGACATCATTCGCACAAATAAGATCAAGATTTTTAGCCGCCAGTTTACCACGAGCATAATGCTCTACATTTTGGGTTTCAGCAGCAAAGCCAACAGTAAAGGGACGTTGTTCTGTTAGCGCTGCAATAGAGGCAACGATATCGGGGTTCTTTACTAGTTGAATCACCATCTCTTCATTACCAGGCTGCTTTTTCATCTTTTGTTCTGCAACCTGTGCTGGACGGAAATCAGCAACGGCGGCACAGGCAATAAATATTTCATTCTTTACTGCGCAAGCTAATGCTGCCTGCTGCATCTCAACGGCGCTATTAATATTAATTCGAGTTACGCCAGCTGGTGTCGTAAGGTTAACTGGCCCACTGATTAAGGTCACATTAGCCCCACGTTTAGCGGCGGCGGCGGCAATCGCAAAGCCCATCTTGCCTGAACTGTAATTACTTAAATAACGCACCGGATCAATCGCCTCACGAGTAGGGCCTGCGGTGATAACAATGTTTAGTTCACTAAGATCGGGTTGTTGAAAGAAATCTTCACAGTGGTGAACTAATTGCATCGGTTCCAGCATTCGTCCCGGGCCGACATCGCCACACGCTTGTTCACCGCTGGCAGGTCCCCATAAAGTAAAGCCACGACGTTGTAGTGTGGCAAGATTTTCTTGGGTGGCAATATTGCGGTACATCTGTTGATTCATGGCGGGTGCGACAGCAATGGGTGCATCCGTTGCTAAACAGAGCGTTGATAGTAAATCATTGCCCATGCCGGCACTAATACGGGCAATCAAATCTGCAGTGGCAGGTGCTAATAAAACCAAGTCTGCCCATTTTGCTAATTCAATATGACCCATTGATGCTTCGGCAGAAGGGTCTAAAAGGCTACTTGAAACGGGATTGCCCGATACAGCCTGCATGGTTAATGGGGTAATGAATTCTTGTGCTGCTTGGGTCATTACGACTTGGACTTGTGCACCGCGTTCAATTAAACGACGCGTTAGTTCTGCGCATTTATAGGCAGCGATACCGCCACTAATGCCGAGAAGGATTTTTTTTCCTGCCAGTGTTTGCATGGTTTTGCCTGTGTGTAGAAGCCAATAAATTTTGCTGACACGATAGCATCAAACGTATAAACGGTCATTGGCTGCAATTCATAGTTTAATCTTTAGCGGTGATCATTCCGAGGTTTTGGTGCTGCAAGGCAGGGGATAAAGCATAAACTTTGGAGACGCTTTCAAGGAACATTGGTTGTTGGGTTGTATAAAAGCGATAGCCTGTTTTGCTAGTGACATACCAATATAGGAGAGAATATGTCGCTTAAGCAATTGCCATTAGCGTCGCGTCCACGAGAAAAACTATTATCTCATGGTTGTGATGCGCTCACAGATGCTGAATTATTAGCCATTTTTTTACGAACGGGAATAAAAGGCATGAATGCGTTGGAACTGGCGACGTATTTATTGCAAGAATTTGGCTCATTACGAGCCTTGCTTGGTGCAGATAAAGAAACTTTTTGTCAGGTAAAAGGCTTGGGTCCGGCAAAATTTGCACTTTTGCAGGCTGTTTTGGCACTGGGAGAGCGATATTTAGAAGAAATTTTAAAAAAAGATAACGCGCTCACAAACCCACAAAATACCCGTCAATATTTGGTGAAAAAATTACGCCATAAACAGCGCGAAGCCTTTTATATCCTATTCCTAGACAACCAGCACCGGGTCATTACCGGAGAGGTATTATTTGAAGGAACACTCGATTGTGCGAGTGTTTATCCACGTGAAGTTGTAAAAAGATCGCTAGAACTTAATGCAGCAGCGTTAATTTTAGCGCATAATCACCCATCAGGCGTTGCTGAACCTAGTCAGGCTGACCATCGAATAACCCGCAAGATCAGCGATTCGCTGGCTCTAGTTGATATTCGTGTTCTGGATCATTTTATTGTCGGCGAGGGAGATATAATTTCCTTTGCTGAGCGCGGTTGGCTATAAAATAGACAATTTTCGGTAAAAAAAGTGAGAAAGGATCTGCTCGGGACTTGAGCAACTGGTTTTGACTTAGTATAATGCGCGACCTTTGATAGCTGTGGTTATATGTAAAATTGAATTTTACATTAAATTTCCATGGTAGATATCGAGCGAAACGATTTGGAGAAGACAGTAATGTCCCGAGTATGCCAAGTAACTGGTAAGCGTCCTGTAACGGGTAACAACCGTTCACACGCACGTAATGCCACCAAGCGTCGTTTTCTGCCGAACCTGCAAACTCATCGTTTCTGGGTAGAAAGCGAAAAACGCTTCGTTAAACTACGTCTTACTGCTAAAGGTATGCGTATCATTGATAAGAAAGGTATTGATATCGTTCTTGCAGAGATGCGTGTTCGCGGCGAGAACGTTTAGAGGAATTTGAACAATGGCAAAAGGCATTCGTGAGAAGATCCGTCTAGTATCATCAGCTGGTACAGGCCACTTCTACACTACCGACAAGAACAAGCGCAACATGCCAGGCAAATTTGAGATCAAGAAATTTGATCCAGTAGTTCGCCAGCACGTGCTTTACAAAGAAGCTAAAATCAAGTAATTGATTTTAAATTTTTTGATAAAAACCCAGCCTAGCTGGGTTTTTTTATATTTAAAATTCCGCATAATCTTCCTGCTTTCCTGCTTTCCTGCTTTCCTGCTTTCCTGCTTTCCTGCTTTCCTGCTTTCCTGCTTTCCTGCTTTCCTCGATACTTTTAATCATCACTATCAAACAATAAATTAAATTGGCTATGGTTGTTAATAGTGGCAGTGCTATCTTAATCTGTATTGATAAGTGCGCATAGGAGCGCCAGAGAATGCGGTTAACGCGACGAGGATGGAATAACGTTATCATCATTGGGGTTTTGGCTTTTATCGCCGTCATACAACTACCAGAGCTTCTTCGTACTCGGTTAGCAACGACAGCACCATCGATAGTATCGTCAACCGTCATCCCCTTATTTACCTCAGATCGCGTTCTCCTGCAGCTGATTTTACCTCAGGTGACGTTACAGCACTCAGAGGCTGGTTGGCAGAGTCAACCACCGATAGCGGTTGATATCGCTACTTTTATTGCTCACTGGCAAACATTGCAGGGCACGAAAGTCACGGCGAAGCAGCTATTAGCATTAAAAAAACAGTTATTAATTCCATATACTATTGAAGCGTGGTTGGTTGGTTATTCGCAACCGCAACGGATCACTGCGTATCAATTAGCGCATTTTTGGTTATTGAATAATGGCGCTGGACAATGGCTCGCTGTAACTGTTGACTCTGATTTTCTCTTTCCGCCATTATCTTCAAAACGATAATAATTATTGGAGCAAGATAAAGATGCCTGAATTACCGGAAGTTGAAGTGACTCGCATGGGGATCACACCGCACGTTGTTGGACAAACAGTGACTAAAATCATTATTCGTAATGCAAGATTACGCTGGCCAATTCCTGATGCGATTAAAAATATTGAAGGGCAGGTGATCCGCAAGGTTGTCCGCCGCGCCAAATATTTATTATTAGAAACTGATATCGGCTACGCCATTGTTCATCTTGGTATGTCAGGCAGTTTACGTATTTTGCCCGCAGGCTCTGTGGTAGAGAAGCATGATCACGTTGATGTGGTATTAGCCAGTGGAGAAATACTGCGTTATAACGATCCTCGGCGCTTTGGGGCATGGTTATGGCAGCAGGCAGGTGAAAGCCATGCTGTTCTCGATAAAATGGGACCAGAGCCATTGAGCGACGATTTTGATGCGGATTATTTGGTTGCAAAGGCTAAAGGTAAGCGTAAAGCGATTAAATTATTGATTATGGATAATCATGTTGTGGTCGGGGTCGGTAATATTTATGCCAATGAATCGTTATTTACCGCAGGAATTGATCCCCAATGTCCTGCAGGTAAGGTCTTACCACAAAAATTACAGTTATTGGTCGATGAAATTAAAGTAGTACTCAAAAAAGCGATTGCTCAAGGTGGGACAACCTTAAAAGACTTTAAAAATGCTGACGGTAAACCGGGGTATTTTGCGCAAGAATTACAAGTTTACGGCAAAGGCGGTCAACCGTGCCCGCGCTGTGGTGAAATTTTAACGGATATTAAGCTCGGTCAACGCACCACTGTTTTTTGTGATAAGTGTCAGCGTTGAGTGAGTTATTTATTCGATTTTGATTAATAGCGGGTTCATTTTTTTTGAGCAACAACCCTTAGATATATTGTTACTATGAAGCATAATTTTTATAAAAATAAACAGTATTTTATAAATACATTAAGGGCTGAAAAATGAAATATTTAGTAACAGGGGTTGCTGGCTTTATCGGTAGTGCGGTTACGGAGCGTTTATGTGCTCAAGGCCATCAAGTGGTGGGTATCGATAACCTTAATGATTATTATGAGGTCGCACTTAAACATGCACGTTTAAAGCGTATTAGTCATCCTGATTTTACATTTATTGAAATGGATCTTGCGGATAGAGATGCGATTGCGAATTTGTTTGCTGAACAAAAATTTAATCGCGTGATCCATTTAGGTGGTCAAGCAGGCGTACGTTATTCAATTGATAATCCAATGGCTTATGGTGATAGTAACTTAATTGGCTATTTGACTATTCTTGAAGGTTGTCGTCATAACAAAGTTGAGCACCTGGTTTATGCGTCATCAAGTTCTGTGTACGGCTTAAATCAAAAAATGCCATTTGATACTGCTGATAGTGTTGATCACCCAGTATCATTGTATGCTGCGGCCAAAAAAGCCAATGAATTGATGGCGCACAGCTATTCACACCTTTACGGTATTCCAACCACAGGCCTACGTTTCTTTACGGTATATGGTCCGTGGGGGCGTCCTGATATGGCATTGTTTAAATTTACTAATGCCATCATGGAAGGCAAAGAAATTGATATTTATAACAATGGCGATATGAGCCGTGATTTCACCTATATCGATGATATTGTTGAAGGTGTGATGCGGATTCAGGATGTGATCCCACAACCTAATCCTGAGTGGACAGTAGAAACCGGCTCACCAGCAACCAGCTCTGCGCCATACCGTATTTATAATATTGGTCATGGTAGCCCTGTTAAATTAATGGATTATGTTGAAGCCTTGGAAGAAGCATTAGGCATTGAAGCGAAGAAAAACTTTATGCCAATGCAGCCGGGTGATGTTTACATGACGTATGCCGATACTGATGATTTATTTGCCGCTACTGGTTATAAGCCTGCGGTTGAAGTAAAACAAGGTGTGCAGGCTTTTGTTGACTGGTACCGTGAGTACTATAATCAGTAATTGTAAAAAGACCTTAATTAGGTCTTTTTATTTATTCCATTGTCACAAAAAAACCTTTTCTGTTTATTGTTTTTGTTTGAATGGTTTTTCACCGTTAGGGTTGCGTTTATTCATTTGGTGATCAATGTGAAATTGTCGGCATCGACCGATAGTACCCATAGCGGTTAAGCCTAATTTATCTAGGCGATATAAAAGATCTGTATTTTCATATCCCCAACCTTCAAAATCTTTATCAAAGCTATTTATCTTAAATAATGCTTTTTCTGATATTGCCATATTTGAGCCAAATTGAGAAAGGATTGGTTTGGCTTGAGTTATAGGCTTCAGGATTAGATTTGGATAATTAATAACTTGCTCAACTTTTGAAATATCACCTGTTATAGACTTAAGTAATAGCCAAAGAATATTGGATAATTTAGTTATAGATAAAATACGTTGACGGAACTCTTCTGACAGATCTTTCTTTATATAAGCTCTGACGCCAATAATAACTGTAGTTTCTGAAGCTACATTTTTATGATCTGAAATTTGGTACTGGAATACAGTCGCTATCTGTAAAATGATGTAATCATCAATACTTGTTTCTATTGCTCGATTAAGAATTTTAGCTTTTATAAAACCCTTATATTCATGCCAAATATGTCGAATAGCTAAGTTCTTCTGTTGGAATTTTTTAATTAAGCCAGCCACTTCATGTGTAGAACCATCATCAGCTATACATAATGAAAAGTTATGATTAATTTGATATAGATAGCCCTCTAAAACTAGTTCTAGATCACGTACATTATTGTATGTACTTATGATGAATTCTATTTTTATGTTTAATATCAACAGCCTATTGGGTGGTTATTGCTTGTTTTATTGGGTTTGATCTGAAATTCTAACAAAATAATCAGTATACAGTAAGGATTATATACCTTAAATAAATGTTATTTTATTATGTATTTATATAATAGTTATTACTTAAATAGAAAATTGACTGTATTATTATGCTTTATTTGTATGTGGAAATGTAGTGCCAAATGAGCGTTATTTTACATATTCATGACCAATCCCTTCCTCCTGTAAATTCTAGTGGTGGTTCAAATCGATTAATTGATTGGCTTGCGGTTGAGCAAGCTAAACAAGGACACAAAGTGTATACGATGTCTCCTATTGGTTCTGATACCGAATTTTATAAACATATTAAGTTGTCATTGCCATGCACATTTGAAGAATTATGTGCTGTAATTCCTGATGATGTTGAATATATTGAACATCATGGTGGGATTGACGGTTCTGTTATTGAGAAGATGTTCAGGCGGTATCCTGGCACTATTCAAGTATGCCATGCTGGCAAGCATGAGGGGAAAAATAATGTATTCATCTCAAAAAATCATGCTAAATGTCAGGGTGGTGAAGTTGTTGCTTATAACGGAGTACCTGTAGACGATTATATTTTTAGTAAAGATAAAGACAGCTACCTACTTTTTCTTGCTAAAGTTAAACGCAGTAAAAAAGGTGTGGATACTGCGATAAAAGTGGCTAAAAAAGTTAACATACCGTTAATTGTCGCTGGTGGACGTAGATTAGCCAACCCTGAAACGTGGTTTAACTGGCATCCTATAATCAAACCAGTAGGGTATATTAATGGTACTGATAAATTTGAATTAATTAGTAAGGCAAAGGCTTTACTTGTCCCTATTCAATGGGAAGAGCCTTTTGGACTAACGATAGTAGAAGCTATGCTATCAGGCACTCCGGTTATTGCTTTTAATCGAGGTGCAATGCCTGAGCTTATTATTGATGGAGAAACTGGTTTTCTCTGTGAAAATGAAGTTGAGATGATTAATGCAATAAAAAAGCTAGATCAAATTAGCCCTATTAAGTGTCGTGAGCATGCAATTAAGTATTTTTCTGCAACACAGATGTATTTACGACATTTTGAGTTATTAGAACAAGCAAAAACGAATTCATGGTGATTGTAATAAAAAGGCGCATTTAGCGCCTTTTTATTAGTTAGACTTTAAATTTAGCAAGTAATGCTTTGGTGATCAGAGGATCAACAAACTGACTCACATCCCCTTTATGTAACGCCACTTCTTTGACAATGGTCGAAGAAATAAAAGAATTTTCTTCTGCAGGTGTTAAAAATACCGTTTCGAGCTCAGGCATCAAGCGGCGATTCATATTTGCCAGTTGAAATTCATATTCAAAATCGGACACCGCACGTAAGCCTCGTACTAAAATATTAGCATTGTGCTCTTTGGCAAAATTGACTAATAATCCTGAAAAGCCAACAATCTCAACATTAGATAAATGGACTGTAATTTGTTGAGCCAGTTCAACCCGTTCCTCTAAAGTGAATAATGGTTTTTTGCTGGGATTAAAAGCCACGCCAACGATAACATGATCAAACATTGCAGCAGCACGCTCGATGAGATCAAGATGACCGTTAGTGATTGGATCAAAAGTGCCGGGATAGATAACACGAGTTGTCATAATGGGTTACTTATTTTGTTTAAGATAAAGGCCAAGATACTTATTGAGTACATATTGCATATTAATACAGGCAATAATAAAGCCATGCTTGCCATCAAGAAAGCCGCATTTAATAAAATAGGTACGTATAAAGCTAAACAATGCATGTCCAATTGCTGAGGCTACAGAGGTTTTTTTTCCTTGTAGATGTTTTTCTTTTGCCCATAATTCAGCATATTGAGATTGTTTCTTTTGAAACTCAAAGAAATTTTCAAAGGTATAATGTTCTAAATTTCCCGCTATTTTTATAATTTGGCAGTTAGGAGGAACAATAACAGATTCATGTACTTGGACATCATTATAGTGGGTGTCTTGTAGGCGGTATAAACGCACGATCCAATCAGGATGCCAGCCAGAGTGGCGGATGAATTTACCGAATGCAGTACTGAGACGATTAACGCTATAAACCACATTATGTTGATTATCTTGCAATACATTTAGAATAGATTGTTTTAGTTCAGGTGTAACTCGTTCATCGGCATCGAGCCATAACACATAATCACTGTTGATGTATTGTTGCGCTAGTTGGCGTTGTTGGCCAAACCCCGGCCACTGTGTGTTGACATAAAATTTGTCAGTATAGTGACGGGCAATGGTTTCTGTTGCATCAGTACTGCCTGAATCGAGAATAATAATTTCATCTACCCAGTCTTTAATCGTATCTAGACACGCAGCAAGATGCTTAGCTTCATTCTTAACAATCAATGCAACCCCAAGTGTTGGTTTGTTTGCTGATATATTCATATATTTTCCTTGGAAGCTAATGGCATTGCTGAAGATAGAATGAGATCAAGTTTTTCTCTTACCATCGCAACACTAATTTTAGGCATAATATCACTGCCCTTTACTCGTGCTCCCCATGGTAACTCGTCTAATGGTTTGCCGTAATGTTGTTCAGCGACTTGCTGGTAAACACTGACAGTATATGGCAGTGATAAATATGGCCCAGTACGAGCTGGATTACTATGACCATAGAGGCCAATGACAGGCGTATTTTGGGTGGTAGCTAAATGGGCTGGGCCTGAATCTGGTGCTAACACAATGGTTGCAGCACGTAATAACGCAGTAAGTTGTAATAATGTTGTTTTGCCAATTAAATTGATAATTGGTGCGTTACTGAGGCTAATAATGTGTTGGCCTAATTGCTGTTCACGATCACTGGGTGAGCCACAAAGTATAATTGCTAAGTCTTTGGTTGCTGCATAATCAGCAATAGCCGCATAACGATCAGGAAGCCAATTACGTTCATCTTTACTGGCGGCGGGTGAGATCACTAATGTTGGTTGGTGGATATATTGCTCAGCAACACTGTTATCTGCAACAGTTAGTGGAATGTTCCATTCTGGGGTGGTGAATGGCACCCCAATATAACGTGCAAAGTCCGCCATATTATCGAGCACATGGACACTGTTAGTATTAGGTAAGTGTTTATTAGTAAACAGCCATTGGCCTTCTTTGGTGCGGTTTTTACTAAACCCGACACGGTACTTAGCTTTAATACCTAAAGATAGTACACTTGCACGTAGAGCGACTTGCATATCCAATAGCGCATCAAAACGTTGTGATTTCAGTTGTTGCCAAACCTGTTTAATGCCATGCCAACCGGCTTTTTTATCAAAACTGATCACCTTAATATTGGGTAATGCATTGACTAATTGTGCTTCAACTTTACCGACAACCCAAGTGATTTCAGTGGTTGGCCACTGGCGTTGGATAGCTTGGACGACAGCAATCGCATGGCAAACGTCACCAATAGCAGACAAGCGTAAGATACAAATTGAACGTGGTGGCGTTGAGAACAGAGCCATGGGGTTACCTTATTAAAAGTGGTTAGTGAATTATGCCGCTAGCCATTGAAATTGTAAAATATTCAACAATAAATGCGAGAGAGGCTGTAGTGCAGGAAATTATCAGTAACAACCAGGCCATTTGGTTTGATAGCGATTATCTAAGTGCAGATCCGCATGGTTGCTTTGATATTGAGTATTGGCGTCAGCGTGATGCAGTTATTGGTTCTGCCAAAGGGCGTGGCACAACGTGGTTTGTTGCCGATGAAAAATTGGAAATGGCGTTACGGCATTATCACCGTGGTGGGCTGTTTGCTAAAGTGAACAATGATAGTTATTGGTTTACGGATTGGAATACAACCCGCAGCGGTGCTGAATTAGCATTGTTAAAATTATTACGTGATGGTGGGGTGAATGTACCGCGTCCTATTGCAGCGAGAGCCATTAAAAAAGGCATGGTCTATAAAGCCGATATTTTGGTTGAGAAAATAGCCAACAGTCATGATTTAGTCGCACTGCTACAAAGCCAAACATTAGCCGCGACAGTGTGGCGTGATATTGGTGAAATGATCGGTAAGATGCATGATTTGCAAGTGTGTCACACTGATTTAAATGCCCACAATATTTTATTAGATGAAGGTCAGCAACCGTGGCTGATTGATTTTGATAAGTGTGATTGTCGTGAGGGCGATGATTGGAAAGTGGATAATCTGACACGTTTAAAGCGCTCTTTTCTCAAAGAAGTCGATAAACGTGCGATTAAATGGGGTGAAGATGATTGGAGTGCTTTGTGTGATGGTTATGCGCACAAAAGTCAGCTTCGTATTACTATCGGTTAATGATAATTAGTGGTTAATTAATCATTAGCTAAGTAACAATGAATGTTAGCGATGGTTTTATTCACTGCGCCTTGGTTTTCAATCACTATCTTTTGTCCTTGTGCACCCATGTATTGTTGATGCTCGGGATCATTAAATAATGTCACCAGTTGCTGTGCGAGCTGGTGGCTATTTTGACAAATTTCAATCGCACCTGCGGCTAATAGTTGTTGAGTGATATCTTCAAAATTATAAAAACTAGGGCCTGTAATTGCGGGTTTTACAACCGCGGCTGGCTCTAATAGGTTATGCCCCCCGACCTTTTCTCCGACTAAACTTCCCCCCATAAACGTCACATCAGCTGTCGCTAGCATGACTAACATCTCTCCCATTGTATCAGCGAGATATAGCTGAGTGTTCGCTTTGATTGGGCTAGAGGTTGTACGGCGATGGACCGTTAATCCACGTTCTATTGCTAGTTTGGCAACGCTATCAAACCGTTGCGGGTGGCGAGGCACAATAATTACCATCGCATCAGGATACTGTTGAAGCACTGCTTGATAAGCATCGAGTACTTGCTCATCTTCCCCTTGATGGGTACTAGCAGCAACAAAAATCGGGCGCTCTATGCCAAGTTGTTTACGTAAGTGATGTGCTTGCTCAAAAACGGTATCCGCAATCGTAATGTCGTATTTGATTGAGCCGGTAACTGCAATTTGATGTTGTTGCGCACCAATGTCTATAAAGCGTTGAGCATCATCATTATGTAAACACAATATTTTATCTATTTTATTGAGCAATTGATGAGTAAAGAAACTAAACGATTGATAGCGTTTGGCAGAGCGCTCAGATAAGCGGGCATTAACAATGACTGTTGGAATTTTTTGGTGGTGAATACACGTTAAGGTATTGAGCCATAATTCTTTTTCAACGATAAGAAATAATTTTGGCTTAATAGATTTTATAAACCCACGCACGCACCATCCAAAATCAATCGGCATATAACGATGCTCAACTAATTCACCCAATTTAGCCACTTGTTCAGCGCCAGTGCTAGTGGTGGTCGTTACTATAATGGCTTGTTCAGGATAAGCTTGTTTTAGTGCCTTAATAACGGGCACGATCGCAATTGCTTCTCCGACTGATGCGGCATGAATCCAAATTGGCTGCCCAGTTGCGAGTAATGGTGGTGTGCAACCAAAATGCTCTTTCCAGCGTGAACCAAAAGCAGGCTTTCCTGGTTTGGTACGGTAAAGCCCCCACAATAATATGGGAGCTGCTAAAGTTAATAGTAGGGTATATAGCGTTCGAATCATGATGCTTGCAAACGATTAATTGCAGTAATGACCTGTTGTGGTGATATTTCTGTCATGCATTTATTATGCTTCAAAGGACATTCACGCTTAAAGCAAGGTCGACATTCAATATCGGTGTGCAAAATGGCTTTTTTGTCGGTGAGTGGTGGGGTGTAATTTGGTGTCGTTGGGCCATAAAGAGCAACAACATTACATTGCACAGCAGCTGCAACATGCATTAAGCCTGAATCATTACCGATAACCGTTGAACATGATGCTAGCAGATCGATAACATCAGTGAGTGACGTCTTACCAGCTAAATTATGACAGTATTGTTGGGCACTAGTTGATAAAGATTGTTCGATTTGAACGGTCAATGTTTTTTCATTGTCTGAGCCAAATAATAGAATATTACAACCAGCTTCTATAAGCGTTTTAGCCACTGATGCGTAATGATCAATAGGCCAGCATTTGGCTGAACCGTAAGCCGCGCCAGGACAGAGTGCAATTGAGGTGCGGGTTTGGTTAATGTTGAATTTTTCAAGCACTTGCTGTTGATTTTGAGTGTCAATAGTCAGCGTAGGGAAAGGCATGTCAGTTAGGCAACCTGAACCTGTCATCGCTGAACTTGGGTGAGCTAAAGCAATATAACGTTCAATCATTAAATTAAATGATTTTTTGTTGTTACGTAAATCATTAAGTAGACCATAACGCATTTCACCTTTCCACCCGGTACGAGTTGGGATATTTGCGAAAAAGGGAATAAGTGCTGATTTGGCTGAGTTTGGTAAAATATAAGCGTGATCGTAGTTATCATCACGTAATATTTTACCTAGTTGGTAGCGAGCAAAAAAATTGAAATCACCATGGCCAAGAGGCATTTCAATGACTTTGTTTATTTCAGGCATGCGAGCCAATACGGTTTTACACCAGCCAGGTGCCATTACATCAATGATACAGTCAGGGTGCTGTTTTTTTAATTCAATATAGAGGCATTGCGACATTACCATGTCGCCAATCCATGATGGACCGATGATTAAAATTTTAGTCATAAATAATTTACCGGATTAAGGTTTTCAGGCTGTGTGATGGGTGTGAGTTAATTACTGATTTAAAAAATCGAGATACTCTTGGGGAACACCACAAAAAATCACTTGCTCGCGATCTATCTGATGATAATGGATTTCTTTACCTTCGTGGATCAGAAGATTGTACAGTGGGGCGACATAAAGTTCGCCTTTTTCCCATTCAGTTATTGGCCGAGAAATATAGTTATTATAGGCATAATGGAAGTCATTGATATCTGTAAAATAATAAAGACCAGTGCAGCAAAGGTTTGATATTGATCTTTTTTCTGCTGTTTCTATAACTTGTGTCGAGCCTACTTGTGCCGGTTTAGCAAATGACCAATTATCACCACTACCTTCAAATACTTCTAAGTAACCATCACCTAATAACGTCAGATCGGGATAGTTAAAATGTGGGCGGAAGGTATCAATATTAAAAATAGTAATTGGACCTTGATAGTCAATGTCAGCAAGGCCAAGGGCTACAGTTTCCGCCTGACCGCGAGTTTCTTGAGTAAGAACAGTAATATGAAACTGCTTGATACCAAGAGCTGCAATACGTGCTTCAACAAATTGACGAGTGTGGTAAACATCTCGAATAATAAACACAAATAACTCTATTTCAAATAACGCCTCAAAGCTTTTTACTGCATGATCAAATAAACTTTGATTGTGAGCTTCTAGCATGTATTTGGGTTGAGTATAGCCAGCATTAAAAAAACGCGAGCTTAATCCTGCCATTGGAATAACGATCATAAAGTATGTTCTACCATTAGTTGGTGAAGGCGGAATGCATTAGCCATCAAAGCATCTTGACGACGAGGGTCATCGGCATGGAGAGGCAACATTGATAAGAATAATTGAATTTGCATTGCATATAAATTCACTGCTGATAGGTGAAATTTATCATTTACTAAATCAATGAAAATTTGTTGATTTTCTTGATGTTGTTCGAAACCAGCAACGCTAAAGTTTATCGTGTTATCGGTAATGTCAACATGATAATAGCCCGCAATAATCCAGTCATATAACCCTAGAATTGAGTGACTTAATTTGGCTAAATCATAACGAATATCACCAAATAATGTCATTGTGCCATCAGGTGTCATTCCGCGAGGATCAATGGTTTTTATACGATTGGTTCTAAAGTCATATAAAATATTACTAAAACAAAAATCACCATGCATGATAGTTGCAACCGCCGCAGGCTTGGGGAGGTATTGATGACTGTCAGTGACCAATTGTTGTAATGAAATATGGTCTTGATTGTTATAACACCACGTTGTCGTTAAACAAAAATCACGTTCTTGGCAAAAATCATTGAGACGTTGTGATGTTTTTTCACCAAATAATTGTTGCAATGATGCCGCTGGTTGATCATTCGGCTGTAAATGCTGCTGGCATGTAGTTAAAAAAGATAAACTACTATTAATGATTTGATACCATATAACAGAAGGTAAATTAGCAAAAACGAACAGTTCATTCAGAGCTGTGTGGTGAAGGTACTCAAGACGATAGCTGAAAATACCTTGTTCCTCATAGTGACCCATATATTGAGGAATATAATTACGCATCATTGGTGGTAAATGCTCAAACCAATTCGCTTCAGCCTGAATTTTTAATTCATTGATACTGCTTTTTTCACACCATTCGGGTGATATTTTTAATTGGTTAAAAGCGCGTTGGGTAGTGAACTTCGCTTTTGAACGATAATAAGTGTTTACATGGCCAAAATCGAGCCAGTTAGTAGTACGAACAGTGGTTAAACCTATCTGTTGGTTGTAGCGATTTAAGCCTTCAAGAAAGTCCCAATGGCTTTGGGTTATACAACGAAGAAGTTGGCGTGGTTGACTGAAGTGAAAATGGCCACTAACAACATTATTTTTAGTATGATCAAGATCGTTATCAACGTTCTGAATCCAATGATGTTTGTTATTTGTTACAGCTGACCAATTGTAGCTATCTTCTACTTGAGAGACCGTAATTGAGTTTTCAATGGTAGGTAGCGGTGAAATTAGCGTATCGCCAAACAATACTTCAAGGCTGGTATTGATTGGTTTGTCGATAAGATTTAATGCAATAACCAGTGAAGCCCCTAGCGATATATTATCTGGAATCGAGAGTACAGTAACTTTGTGTTGCTGAAGCCATTTGGCATCGATTTCTGGTAAATCATAAGATTCAGGTAAGCTAAGGTAAAGTGCTTTTCCTTTAGGTGCCGCAGCGATTTGATGTTGAAATAAGCGGCGGTTTCCAAGTGGTAATAAACTGGGTGGTATATTGCCAAATTCAGATTTTAAATCCTGATCAACATAGGCTGCTGACATAATCAAGAACACTTTATTTTTTCCTTATCAAGTAAGCTGTTGATTTCATCCACTGAAAGTGAGGCAAATTCAGAAGGGCGAATCGCACGATCGTCAATGTAGAAACCGTCATGGCCACACCAAGGCTTACCAACGATGATTTCATCATAAGGTACGCTATGTTTCTCGAGCCATTCTACAATAATTGGTAAGGTATGAATGTTTATTTTTCCAATATTGCCTTCATAAGTACGCATATTACGAGCTGTGAAAATAGTAATACTAAATCCTTGCTGTTGGTATTCTCTTAGTTTTTTTATGACATCCATGTTAGGTGAAACAAGTCGATAATCAGTGGTATTTGCTGTTGTTAGTGTTCCATCTAGATCGATAACCAGTTTTTTCATGATGTGTTATGTACCTTTTTATAAGTTTATTTTCCGTATTATTAACGGCAACAGTAAAACTTCAACACAATTATGTTGGTAATTTTTTAATTTTATCATCATTTAAATAGATGCAAATTATAATAACTAAAGATACCAATGTTAACTAGGATACCTAGTTGTTATCAGTTAAAATATAATTCACTCTTGAGCGAGGTATTTAATACGTAGTGATATGTGGTGATTAATTAAAGAGTATTAAACAGTGGATTGGTAATGAATAACAAACAAGAGATAAGCCCTAAAGATGTAACTGTTGTGGTTCAAGGGCCAGTTCAAACTTTTAGTGATAGAGAGCAAGAGTTAGGGATCACCCAAAAGTGCTTGAGCTCTGTACGTCAATTTTTACCGGGAGCAAAGATAATCCTATCGACTTGGCACAATCAAGATCTTACCGATTTAGATTATGACCAGTTAGTATTATGTGATGATCCTGGAACCAATATACGTGCTTATAATGTAGATGGTACACCACAAACGTTTAATAATAATCGTCAAATCATCTCAACTCTGAGTGGGTTACATCATGTTACAACACCTTATACGATGAAGTTACGTAGTGACAATTATTTGATTTCTGATACGTTTCTTGATTTGCAGCAAGATTTTCCAAAGCGATGTGAGCAAGCTCGTTTTTTCAATGAAAAAGTTGTAGTGATTAATACCTTTACTCGACGTTATGCAAAGGGATCACCCGTCGTTTTTCATATGAGTGATTTTTTCTATTTTGGTCGAACAGAGGATGTTATTGCTTGTTGGAATATGCCCTTAATTGAGGATTTTATTGCGACCAAGGACTGTCCTTATAATATGGGTTTTCCTGATTATTCAATTGATTGTACCCAGATGTTATTTATTCGAGCAATGCAAAAATTTGATCCGAGTTTTTCTTTAAATGGATTGCTTGATAATAACTTAGAAAAACAACTTTTTTCTGATCGTTGTTTTGCTAATAATTTTGTTATCGCAGATCCACAGCAAGTTGGCATAGGTTTATGTCGTAAATTTGCTGAAAAAGCACGGGTATCAAGAACAAAAGGTAAAGTGGCGCATTGGCAATTTAAAGAGTGGCAGCAACTTTATAAAAAATATTGTGATCCTAGTTTTGAACTTCAATATTCTGTATTTTCTCAATGTAAATTATTTTTACAACGCTGCTTATATGTTTTTCCAGCACGTATTGAAAACAAACGTCGATTACAACAACGACAGAAAAAAGTGGTACTTAATAATAAATGATCCTGCCAGTAATCGTGACAGGATCATAATAGGATTTTTACCATAATTTATTGTTTTAATAAGCGTTCAAAAAATGCCAGATGTTGCTGTGCTGTATTTTCAACAGAAAGCGTAGTGGTTATATAGTGTTGCGCTTTTAATCCCATGATCTTTGCTTCTGTAGCATGGTGATAAATATAGTGAATCTTATCGGCAATCACGTGAGCATTATTAGTTTCAACCACAAATCCACTGACACCATCCTTTACTATTTCAGCATTACCACCCGTAGTTGTAACAATTGAAGGTACAGCCATTGCCATTGCTTCAATGACAGTTTTCGGTAGACCTTCACCACTGACGGAGGGTTGAATTTGTACATTAGCTGCTGCCATTAATTCCGGTACATCCGTGCGGTAGCCAAGAAAGTGAATATTATTAGGGTAAGGCGCTTGTTGGGCTAATTGTTGATTTGCGGCAGTATCAATACCACGCCCTGCCAGTAATAAATGAATATTAGGTTTTTTCTCTAAGTACTGCATTGCTTCTAATAGTATATGTACACCTTTACTTGGACGTGCATTAGCAACACAAATAATAACGAAGTCATCGGCGGCAATATTTAGGGCGCTTAAATCGGCTGCTTGAGTTTGGTACCAGGACAGATTATGGCCTTTGTGAATAGCAACAACATTATTTTTATTGGACCACACCTGTTTAACGACATCCTCTCGTACTTTATCTGCCACACATGAAATACCATTCACGCGTGGATGAAGGTGGGTTAAATACGCGCTAGGATCATGGCGATATAAACCGCCAACGGTTCCTCGGTAAGTCACGAGTTTTGTGGCAGGAAAACCGATACAAGCAAAGGCTGCATTTGGAATGGTCCGTGAATTGGTCGCATAAACGATATCGTATTGGTTTTGTTTAAGCTCATGGCGAAGAAGTTTAATGGTGTCACAGCATATTTTTTTGGTTGGGTATCCATCAATAACTTTAATGCCTTGTTCGTGAAAGCGGGCTACATAATCAGCATTACCTTGAGTTACAACTGTCACTTGATGGCCTTGTTGTGCCATTGCAATGATCATTTCAGCTTCAGGTCTAACGCTGTTCCATGCATCCATGTATGAACTGAATACCATTATTTTCATTGTAGATCTCAATATTTAGTAAGAAGAAGTTGATAAGCGCTTGTAGACATTTTTTATAGGTTACAATACACGAAAACATTATGAAATATTGGTTTGAATTTTTATAGTGTAGATAATTACTTTTTTAAGTAACAGTTAGTTATTACAGATAGTAAAGTCACCACTATTTTTTACTATTGATAAGTACAATGAGTGATTTAAAAGGATATGATGAAAGTACTTCTTATTAGTCTCGCTTCTTCAATAACTAGAAGAAATAATGCAGAGGCGATACTCAAGAGATATGGGATTAGCTATGATATTATTGATGCTGTTGATGGTCGGTTAGGGCTTGATCCCTTTGTTGCAGAGTTATGATGAAAATGGCTTTATTCGTCATCGGGGCCGTAAAGCTTTGGCTGGAGAGTTAGGCCGTTACGCGAGTCATATTTTAGCTTGGCAACAAGTTATTAAATTTGATCAGCCTGTTGTTCTTGAAGATGATTTTATTCTTCGATATGATTTTTGTGCGTTAATTGAAGCGGCTGAATTATGGACAAATAAGCACCATTCTATTCGACTGAGCCATGGAAAACAAAATTTTTTTATTCAGTTGCCTAGCAGAATGAGGTCAAGTTAGTTAAGTTTTTAAAGGTACCTCAATGTATAACCTGCTATTTTATTATACCATAATATGCGCATGAATTTTTGTCAGCAAGCAATAAAATGGTCTTACCTGTAGATGTGTTTATTCGTAATACATATTTGCATCAACAAGCGATTTATGGACTTGATTCGGCACCAGTAAAACCTGGTGGTGATAAACATTCTACGATAGGTTGCCGTAAGCAAAAAAATGATGCAGCCACAAGTAAGAATGAAAAAATTAATACACGATTATATTCTAGTTTCTGATGTGCGTTAGTTAATATAACGTCTCGATAGCTATTATGATTCAAACTGATTTTTAGTGTTGTTATTCATAATTTATATTTATATATTTGCGACGGCTGAACTGTTATATGAATGGTGTAAAAAAAATAAAGGCGGGATGGCGTTTAATCCGTAATAAAGTGAAAGCATTAAAACTTGATATTTATCGAGTGGTATACGATAAGCGCGTACAAGAGATAGATTTTGAATCATCGAAGATCAAATCCGTCTTGCTCTTGCGTTGGGATAATAAGTTAGGTGATGCCATTATGTGCGGTGGCTTCATTAAGGCCTTACGTCAATATCGTCCTGATATTCATATTACCGTTTTAACTGGTGCCACGACAAAGTTATGGTTAGAGAAAGCCGCTCCTGTTGATGACTATATTCTTTATAGTAAAGTACAGAGAAAGAAAATAATTGCCAATAATATAGGTAAGTTTGATTTATTTGTCGATCTTGGTACGAATTGTAGCCATAAAGATTTGTGCCTATCTTCTCAGTTTAAAGCAAAGCATTATCTTGGCTTTAATAAACAACAATATCATTTATTTGATGTTGAAGTTGCATCACAATATGTCCATTTTAAAGATCGATATATTGCCGCCGCCAAACTACTTATATCTCAACCTATTGATGAGCAATGCCAGTTACCTATTGCTGAATTTAGTCAGCAGCTAGTTGCTTTACAGCAATTGATTAATCAATCACAACAAAAGTTTAAACATGTGGTTGGTATTAATTTTTTTGGCTCAAGTAAATATCGTCGTTTTTCATTTGAGCATGCGAAGACGTTGATCTGTAAATGGCGGCGGCAGTTTCCTGATGATTTATTGGTTATTATACCAACGCCTGGAGAAGATAAATTTATTGCGCGTTTAGTCGCGTCAGTAAAAGATGATATGGTTTTGTCACCTGATTTTTCTGCAAGTTTTGAGGTGTCATTGGCTATTATTGATATTGCTGATTTTACCTTTACTCCAGACACAGCTGTGGTACATATGGCATCGGCACTCAATAAGCCAGTGATTGGTGTTTATCGTCACAATATGCAAAATTATGAAGAATGGAAGCCTTTAGGGAAGTATTCGCAGCGTTTGCTTAATCGTAAACCTTTCAGCGATAATGATTGTGTCCATGTACATGAGTTTGACTGGTCGGATTTAGTTTTGGCCCGCGCAACTATCTTAAAGGCATTAGCATGAGAATTGGTTTTTTTTTACGGGATTTGAAAATCGAAGGCGTGCAAGTTGTCGCCTTACGATTAGCTAAAGAATTTATTACCTTAGGGCATCAATGTGACTTTATTTGTTTAGATGCAGAAAAAGAGTTGGAAATAGGAACTGATATAAATGTTCATGTACTTAATATCCCTAAAGAAATAAAATATAAGAAAATAATAAAATATGCGCCAATTTTTTCAAAGTGGTTGTATAAAGAAGATTTAAAGCATAGGTTTGATGCTATTTTATGTGCTCATGGTGATACTATTAATATAGTTTCTGTGCTTGATGATCCTCGTTTTATTATTCAACAGCATAGTTGTGATAAAACAAGTTATGAAAGTAAAAATTATCTTAAAAAAATAAAATATCGTTTAAAGCTATCAAAAAAGGTCAATAAAAAGCATATCATTTGTGTTTCTAAAGGCATGGCTGATTTTATTTCATCAATTACAAGCTCTTACCTGAGTATTACAACTATTTATAATCCATTTGCGATTGATGAAATAAAGAGCTTATCAGAAAAACCACTAGATGAGTTTTTTTTAAAAAATGATTATATTTGCTATGTTGGACGACTAGCAACAGAAAAAAGGCTAGAACTATTAATTAATGCCTATGCTTTAATTAATAAAGAAGTAAAGCTATTAATTATTGGTGATGGTTGTGCTGAGTATAAAGATTCTTTATTAAGGTTGATTAATAAATTAGGCGTTAGTAATAAAGTTTTTATATTGCCATTTTATAATAACCCATTCGCTATAATAAAAAAAGCTAAGGCGTTAATACTGACCTCAGAAACAGAAGGATTTGGTAACGTATTAGTGGAGGCATTAATTTGTCACACACCAATCGTAAGTGTTGATTGCTACTCAGGGCCAGCTGAAATTATGACTGGTCAACTGAGAAACTATTTAGTTAAGGAAGCGGAACCTAAAAATATTGCTAATAAAATTGATGAGTTATTATTAGGTGACGCAGCATTAGATTTTGAAAAGGTATATATTAAATTTGAGTCGACCAAAATTGCTAAACAATATATACGATTGTTTTCTAGCTTTAATTAAGAGAAAGGCACCATAGTTATAATCGGTGCCTTTATTATTTATGCTTTTATTTGGTATGGTTTCTTTAAAAACATATAAATGAAAACCACATATAAGACAAAAACTTGCTTGTGCTCAAGTGGTACATCGGTTAATCCACTAATGACGACACCAAGTGTTAATAGAAGTATCGCTAATTTACTTTCTTTTGAGTATTGTTTCTGAGATATAAGGTAAAAAGGAAACAACAGAAATAGTACTAATAATAATAGACCTATAACGCCATATTTTACTGTTATATCAATAAATTGATTGTGAAAATGTAGTAGCTTTAAGTTGTAAATTTGAGCGCCTATTTTTTTCTCTTGGTATAGTTTTGTCATCGCTGGTTCAAAGTTATTACCAAAACCAGTTATTGGCTTCTGAGGGATAAGTAAGAGACCTGCTTTCCACATGGTTATTCTAGAGCCAGTGTTTGAGATATCATTACCTTGTTCATATTGAGTGAATCCTTGAATCGTATCATGGATAAGACGCTCTCTTGTTGAATATACCCCAATGGTTGTTATAACAACTAAAACGGTAATAATCGTTATTTTTATATTTACAGATGTTTTTGTGGATAAAACATAGAAAAGTAAATATAAAAAAATGACGAAGACAGCAACTAAAACACCTCGTGTATCACATAAAATAAGAGCATAAAAAGATATCAAACTTGATAATATAGAAGTAAAGAGAATTTCTTTTTTTTCTTTATATATAATACCAATCATGATAGCTGCTATCATTAATATTAAACAGCAGGTAGCATACGGAATTGCGTTTAATTGCCATGCAGCTCGGTCTAAATGCAAAACATTCTTTTGCCAAAATGCAAAGCTTGCTGCACAAATACTGCCAATTAATGTGCTATATGCTAATATTTTATTTGTAATAAAATCAGATGGAATAAAAAGAAAATAAAGAATAATACATGAAGTAGAGCGGACATTAATAATGTCAGAGTGGTATATAGCATTATAAATAACAGAGATAAATAACAAAATTATTAGCATATATATGTAGTTGTTATTTTTAATGTTTTTTTTAAATGGTTCTAAACCATAATTGAATAATATTGTAAAAAGAGAAATGAGAGTTAAAATAACTAATATTTTATCACCATTATTAAATACGAATTGTCCACTGACCATCCAAGTAAATGGAAGAATAGTTAATAATAGCGTTAATTTACCTTTTAGCATAAGGGTTCTCATCATTATTTTGACGTGTCTTCAATAAACGTAAAATCCACATGTATTGTTCTGGACGTTGATTAACATACTGTTCAATACATTGATTCATCATCCTTGCATCTTGTTCTTCGGTTTCTGCAGGGAAGGGCAGGGCAGGATAAAAATCCAACTCATACATACCCGTTTCACTGTTGTACATTGCAAATAGCGGCACAATTTTAGCGCGGCTTAATTTTGATAATCGCCCCAATCCAGCCATGGTTGCTTTGGTGGTGCCAAAGAAATCCACAAATACGCTGTGTTCTGGGCCTAAATCTTCATCGGGTAGGTAATACCCTAAATAGCCTTCACGCACTGATTTAATAAACGGTTTAATACCACCACTGCGTTCATAAACACGGCCGCCGTATTGCACTCGTTGGCGATGCATTAGCCAATCTGAAACGGGGTTTTTTTGTTTTTTTGCCATCGCCGATACAGGTAACCCACGCGAAGCAAGTAGTACTGCTGGAATATCAATTGCCCATGTATGCGGTACTAATAAAATTACACTTTGTTGTTGCTCAGTGAGGCTGGTGAGGTTGTCCATACCGCGAATAACCGTATGTTGCTCAAGCCATGTTTTATTACGGACCGAGAGTGAGGCGAAGCCCGATAGAAAACTGCCCGCGGTGATTAAATTTTGCAGTAAAATGTGTTCGCGTTCAGCATCTGATTTTTCAGGGAAGCACATTTTAAGGTTCACGCGTGCACGATGATTAGCACCACTTTTAAGTTTGATAGCTTGCTTTGCAAAAATAGTCGCTAGTGAGCGTCGCGCACCATGAGGCAGTAAGCTCAATAGTGAGGCAATCATAACTGCGAGCCATGTTCCCCAATAACGCGGATGCACAAAAGACCACTCAAACTGAGGGTTGTAGGCTTGCTTGTCGTAATGGTTTTTAGTCATATAAATTACGTCTATCTCACGAAGTTATAGTGTTGGCGAAGATGATGCCACAATGTATTTGAGTGCTTATGACTTAGTTATTATTGCGGTTATCAACATATATTCTACCTTTATTAAACAGTAGAGAAAATGACAACCTACCTAACTATTTGTCTTATGTATCAATATTGATAAGTTATTCATTTGATGAAGATGATTGCTATTTCTAGGATTAAATAAAGGCATGTATTTTATTGCCTCACTAAGATGATAAACATCAAATTATGATAACATTATATTCAATGCAAGGGCGAAGGATGATAATAAAATGAAAACCCGCGATCGAATTATTCATGCAGCATTGGCGTTGTTTAATGAACACGGTGAGCCTAATGTGACCACCAATCATATTGCTGCTGATTTAGGGATTAGTCCCGGTAATTTGTATTATCACTTTCGTAATAAAGAGCAAATTATTCATTGTATTTTTGATCAGTACGCCATTGATTTAAAAGTTAGTTTTGAGCCACTGGATGTCGTTGAAACCATCGAAGACAGTTTATTGCGCTATCTTGATGCAGTGTTTCTATTGATGTGGCGTTACCGTTTTTTCTATGCCAATTTACCCGATATTTTACGTCGAGATGCGGCGTTACAAAATAAATATTTGGCGGTGCAAACTCAGCTGCAAGTGAATATCAGTCAAATAATGATCAATTTTCGTGATGCAGGTCTGTTGGCATTAGCGGATGTTGATCTGAAAGTATTGGCAGATACGTTAAAACTGGTGGCTTCATCATGGATCAGTTATCAAACCACTCAGGTAGCAGGTGCTAAAATTACCCAAACCGTGATTTATCATGGTGTACAACAGATGTTGAATATTGTGCGACCATTGGCGACCGAGCTTGGTCAGCAGCGGGTAACAACATTGCAGCACTATTATTTAGAACAAGAACAACAGTATTTAGAACAACAACAAAAGATCACTACCAGTGAATTGTAATTTAAAAAGGTTGGTCTGATGACCAACCTTTTTGTTTTAGAGGTTAATTTAGCGTGTTAACCATGGACGCGGATCAACCGGGGTGCCTTTACGGCGGATCTGGAAGTACAATCCTGGTTGTTCTTGGCCACCACTGTCACCCACTAAGGCTATCGGTTCGCCCGCTTGAACGGTATCACCAATCTTTTTGAGTAAGGTTTGGTTATAGCCATAGAAACTCATATCACCTTTACCATGATCAATCGCGATCATTAAGCCGTAACCCCGTAGCCAATCAGCAAATACTACTTTACCTGAGTAAATCGCTTTTACTTGGCTACCAATCGGTTGACTGATCACCATCCCTTTCCAATGTAGTTCACGCTGTAATGGCGCACCATAGTTGTGCAGGATAGGACCTCGCAACGGCCATACTAGCTTACCTTTGTGGCTGGATAAGCCATCCATAGGAACTTGCATTTTAGCGTAACGAGCATTGAGTTGTTTCGCTTGCGCCTCTGCAATCGCTTTCGCTTTGGCTTCTTTGGCGGCGACAATTCGGGCTTGAGCTTCTGCTTCTGCTTTAGCACGTGCTTCGGCTTCTGCTTTTGCGCGTGCGATGGCTTGTGCTTTTGCTTTTGCAATCGCTGCCAACATGTCTTGTTCATCAGAGCGTAAGTCTGCTAATGCTTCAGTGCTGGTGTGAATTTGCGATTTGATTTTATTGAGCGTTAGTTGACGTGATTGCTGTTGACCATCAAGTTGCTGCTTTTGCTGATTAAGCTCGGCGAGTACTTGTTGGTGTTCATTTTTTTGCTCAGCAAGGGTATGAATTTTTAGTTGTAGTTCTGTTTGCGTCGCATCGAGTGCATCAATGGCAGTAGCACGTGCTTTGCTAACATACTCGGCATAGGTTGTCATACGATCTAATTTAGCCGAGTTTTCGCCACTGAGAAGATTGGCGATATCACTGTTATTACCTTGACGATATTGTGCATTAATTAAGGTTTTTAGTACGCCAAGTTGCTGCTGTTGCTGTTGTTGTAGATGCTGTTGTTGCTGTTCGAGCCTAGTGATTGACTGTGTTATTTGGGTTAACAAGTCATTAGTTTGGTGGATTTTATTGGCAGTTTGAGCGATATCCAGTTCGTGTTGTTTAAGTTGTTTTTGTAAGACAGCATAGTTTTGCTGTTTACTGTCGAGCTGATTTTTTTGGCGTGATATTTCCTGTTTTACGCCATCAAGCTGTTTTTGACTGGATGCTGCACATGGGGCTGCAAATACCACGCATAGAAAAGCGCCAGTGCATAAAGCACTGGCGCGGATTTTTAGGTTGAGGTGTCTATTGATAATATCCCGCATGGGATAATTATTTCAGATTGTATAGCACCTGACCAGACATCTCTGCAGGGATTTCGATATCTGTTAGCGATAGCATAGTTGGGGCTAGATCAGATAGTTTACCGTTTGGCTTAAGATCGAGGTCTTTATTACCGATGTAAATTAATGGTACTGGTAAGTTAGTGTGTGCTGTATGGATACCACCTGTTTCAGGGTTAACCATCATTTCAGCGTTACCGTGGTCGGCAGTAATTAATAACTGACCATCCATTTCTTTGATTGCAGCAACAACTTGACCGATACAGCTGTCTAGTGCTTCACATGCTTTAACTGCAGCATCGTAAACGCCAGTGTGACCAACCATGTCACCGTTAGGGTAGTTACAGATAATAACGTCAAACTCGCCGCTCTTAATGGCAGCAACTAGTTTTTCAGTTAACTCAGGTGAGCTCATCTCAGGTTGAAGATCGTAAGTGGCTACTTTTGGTGAAGCAACTAGTGAGCGAGATTCGCCCTCAAACTCATCTTCTTTGCCACCGTTAAAGAAGAAAGTAACGTGCGCGTATTTTTCTGTTTCAGAAATACGTAGCTGCTTTTTACCTTTTTTCGATAGCCACTCACCTAAGGTATTCTCTAGGCTTGCAGGTGCAAACGCAGTGGTCAGTGCAATGTCTGCTGCATATTGGGTTAGCATCACAAAGTCAGCTAATTGTGGGAACTGCGCACGCTTAAAACTAGTGAAGTTAGGCTCGAAAGTACGAGTGATTTCACGTGCACGGTCAGCACGGTAGTTCATGAAGATAACGCTATCGCCATCAGCAATGAATGCCGCTTCTTGGTTTTCGGTACGTAGTTCGGTTGCTTTAACGAACTCGTCGTTTTCGCCACGCTCGTAAGCGGCAGCTAGACCTTCAGTTGCATTAGCGAAAGTATATTCACCTTTTGCAGCAGTAAGTAGGTTATAAGCAACTTCGACGCGATCCCAGTTATTATCACGATCCATTGCGTAGTAACGACCGACTAGAGAAGCGGTACGGCCTTTACCTAGTTTTGCAAATAAGGCATCGAAACGCTCAAGAGAGTGCTGTGCGCTACGTGGTGGTGTATCACGGCCATCAAGGAATGCGTGTAGGTAGATTTTCTCGGCGCCACGGTTAGCGGCCATTTCAATCGCGGCTGCAATGTGGTCTTCGTGGCTGTGTACGCCACCTGGAGAAACTAAGCCAAGAATATGAACGGCTTTGCCTGTAGTTACAGCTTTATCAATTGCATTTACCAGTGCTTCATTTTCAAAGAACTCGCCATCGCCAATTGCTTTCGTGATACGAGTAAGATCTTGATATACTACTCGGCCAGCGCCGATATTAGTATGACCTACTTCAGAGTTACCCATTTGGCCTTCAGGTAGACCTACTTCTAGGCCTGACGCTGCGATAAGCGTATTAGGATTGTTCGCCATTAACGCATCCATTACGGGTGTGTTAGCGTTCGCAATCGCGTTATCAGCGTTATCTTCGCGGTAGCCCCAGCCATCTAAAATAACAAGTGCAAGTGGTTTCTTCGCAGACATATTCAGTCCCTCTTCGAATTAATAAAAATACATCAATTACCTTAAGCGGCTTGGTGAACTAAGCGCTGTTTAAGGTAATTGCGATAATAATTATCATGATTTTACTACAAAAGCACATTAAAGCAGTAGCGGTAGATGCAACTAAATCATGGACTGCTTGTTTATAGTCTGTGTCGAATATAGGCATTTATTGATTAAAGTGTAAGTCCTAGGTCACAGTTTTTTTCTATTTCACTGATAGGTCATCGGTCAATAAGCTTTTATACTCAAGGACGCTGTTACAAGATCAGCAACCTAGGTATACTCACAGTCATTTTTTTAGACCGCAATAGCATGGCTTGCAATAGCGAACCATGACAACAGAGTAAATTAAATGCATCAATATATTGAATTTCTAACTAGTAACCCTGTTTTATCATTGGCTTGGATTGGTATCGTGATTGCGCTAATTAGCATGATGGTAAAAGAGAAAAACGCCAAATATAAAACAATTAGTATTAATGAAGCGACCACGTTAGTGAATAACGAAGAGGGTGTTTTTCTTGACATCCGTAATCGTGATGAATTCCGTAAAGGTCATATTGTAGGCTCAGTTCACATTTTACCAAGCCAAATTCAACGTCAAAACACGCCAGAGCTTGAAAAACACAAAGCAGCCCCAATTATTGTTATATGTAAGACGGGTCAGACGGCACAAGAGACTGCAAACCAGCTTAGTAAAGATGGTTTTACTAACGTTAACGTTTTAAAAGACGGTCTTATTGCTTGGAATGAAGCTAACTTACCGCTTGTTGCAAGTAAGAAAAAATAATTTTATTCGATGTGATTTTGCAACCGCTTGGGTGTGAAATGACGATATAAATTGATGCAGCCTGTGGAATGCACAGTTGCTAGTATAATTAATAGCTCGTGGTAGCGAGTATTTATAAAGGACTCCAAAAATGGCTGAAGCAGCAAATACCGAAGCACAACAAAACTTCCAAATTCAACGCGTATTCCTAAAAGATGTGTCTTTTGAAGCGCCAAACTCACCTGACGTATTCCAAAAAGAATGGAACCCAGATGTGAAATTGGATCTTGATACTCAAAGCCGTGAATTAGCTGAAGGTGTATATGAAGTTGTACTTCGCCTAACCGTAACGGTTAAGAACGAAGAAGAGAATGCATTCCTATGTGAAGTACAGCAAGGTGGTATTTTCACTGTTGCTGGAATGGAAGCACCACAACTTGCACATTGTCTTGGCGCATTCTGCCCTAACATTTTGTTCCCATACGCACGTGAAACAATTTCTAGCCTAGTGGTTAAAGGTACGTTCCCACAATTGAACCTAGCACCAGTAAACTTTGATGCTTTATTCATGAACTACCTAGAAAACCAAGCTGAAGCAAATACTGCAAGTTCAGAAGCTTAATTTGTAAAAGTGACCAATATGATGAACGTTAATAATACGATTTCGATGGCAGTGTTAGGGGCTGGATCTTACGGGACAGCATTAGCAATTGCATTAGCCAGAAATGGTGCCAATGTCATTTTGTGGGGCCATGAGCCACACCATATGGCGCAATTGGAAATCGATCGTGCCAATGAAGCGTTTCTGCCTGGGGTGAAATTTCCTGATTCACTGATATTAACCTCAGATTTACAAGCTGCTGTTGAAGGTAGCCGTGATGTGTTAGTGGTCGTACCTAGCCATGTATTTGGTGGGGTATTAGCACAAATGAAACCTTTCTTGCGCCCAGATTCTCGTATCTGTTGGGCAACAAAGGGATTAGAACCTGACACCGGGCGTTTACTTAAAGATGTGGCGGTTGAGGTGTTGGGTGAACACATCCCATTAGCGGTGTTATCTGGCCCTACGTTTGCGAAAGAATTAGCAGCGGGTATGCCAACTGCGATTGCTGTTTCTTCGCCTGATGCTGATTTTGTGACTGATCTACAACAAAAAATTCATTGTGATAAAACATTCCGTGTTTATAGCAACAGTGATTTTATTGGGATGCAGTTGGGCGGCGCAGTGAAAAACGTGATTGCGATTGGTGCGGGTATGTCGGATGGTATTGGCTTTGGTGCCAATGCACGTACGGCACTTATTACTCGAGGCTTAGCTGAAATGTGCCGTCTGGGCGCTGCACTTGGTGCGCAACCAGAAACCTTTATGGGAATGGCAGGTTTAGGTGATTTGGTACTGACATGCACTGATAATCAATCGCGAAATCGTCGCTTTGGATTAGCTCTCGGTCATGGTTGTAGTGTCGAGCAAGCGCAACAGGATATTGGTCAAGTAGTAGAAGGTTATCGTAATACTAAAGAAGTGTGGTTATTGGCGCAACGTCATCAAGTTGAAATGCCGATCACTGAACAGATTTATCAAGTGCTTTATCTTGGTAAAGATGCTCGCGAAGCGGCGAAAGACTTACTCGCACGTGAGAAAAAGTACGAATAAAGTTGCTTGTTTAGGGCGATAACTGGTATCTATTAAATAACGCGAGCTTAGGCTCGCGTTATTTTTTATAACTGTACTAAAATACAATAACGATCAGTATTCTGACTGTGTAACGTTATGCCATTGATGTGACCTATTAACCCATTGATTTAATGATGCTATGGGTATGATTAACCTAATAAGTAATAAAGCCGAGGAACTTGTGAAGGAATGTCAACAATATCAACTATGGCGCGCGATTGAGCAGGAAGCACGATTGCAAGCTGAACAAGAACCTATGCTTGCCAGTTTTTATCATGCCACCATTATTAAGCATGAAAATTTAGCATCAGCATTGAGTTACATCTTAGCCAATAAACTAGCGACCCCGTCAATGCCAGCAATGGCTGTGCGTGAAGTCATCGAAGAAGCGTTCGTGAGTGATAGCAATATTGTTGAAGCGGCAGCTTGTGATATTCGTGCCGTTGTCGAGCGCGATCCGGCGATTGATGCTTACTCGATTCCATTACTTTACCTTAAAGGCTGTCATGCCCTGCAAGGGTATCGGGTCGCGAATTGGCTGTGGAAACAAAACCGCAAAGCGTTAGCGGTGTATTTACAGAATCAAATATCGGTGGCATGTCAGGTTGATGTTCACCCTGCGGCACAGATTGGTTGTGGCATTATGTTTGACCATGCGACAGGGATCGTGATTGGTGAAACCGCAGTAATTGAAGATGAAGTGTCAATTTTACAAGATGTTACCTTAGGCGGTACCGGTAAAGAAAGTGGTGATCGCCACCCTAAGATTCGTCAAGGGGTAATGATTGGTGCCGGTGCCAAGGTACTGGGTAATATTGAAGTGGGTGTTGGGGCCAAAATTGGTGCTTGCTCCGTCGTTTTAGAACCGGTGCCTCCGCATACGACTGTTGCTGGTGTGCCTGCGGTTATTATTGGTCGTCCTAAAACCGCCAAACCCGCTACTGAAATGGATCAGCAATTTAATGGCAGTAACGATGCTTTCACTCATATTGATTGAGTAACAGTACTGGCGTTATAACGCATCAAGGCGATCAAATGATCGCCTTGATTGTTTTTCTCGATCAAGAATTTTAGATAGCACCATTAAAATCTAACTGACGCCAAGCTTCAAAGGCAATGATTGCGACTGCATTGGATAAATTTAAGCTACGGCTGTCCGGTTGCATTGGGATCCGTAAACGTTGTTCTAATGGTAAGCTCGTAATAAATTCAGCCGGTAAGCCGCGTGTTTCTGGACCAAATAACAACACATCACCTTCACCAAATTTCGCATTAACGTGATAGTTAGTGGTTTTGGTGGTACAAGCAAAAATACGGCGTCCCGCCATCGCTTCCATAAAGGCTTCAAAGTTTTTATGACGATAAACATGGGTGAGGTCGTGATAATCTAAACCCGCACGACGCAGTTTTTTTTCTTCTAAATCAAACCCTAGTGGCTCAATTAAATGTAAATTGGCACCACAATTAGCACTAAGGCGAATAATATTGCCTGTGTTGGGGGCGATTTCAGGTTCGTATAACGCAATATCAAACATAGTTATTCAGCTTTATTTGGTGCAAAAAGAAACCGTATTGTGACAAGCGTAACGTCAACAAGCAATCATCTTTAATGCGCGAGGTTAACCTTGATGGTTAACGGGCTAAAGGCAATATCATACTGATCCGCAAACCACCCAGTGGGCTTGTGGTTGCTTTGATACTACCACTGTGTTGACGAAGGGCGCTTTCCGTTATTGCCAGCCCTAACCCCGTGCCACCACTACTGCGATCACGGGCGGTTGAAACGCGATAAAATGGACGAAAAATATCATCAAGTTCATCATCGGGTACGCCCTCGCCATTATCATCAATTGTGATCAGTAATTGCTGTGCCTGGTGGGTAAACGTAATCTCAATCACATCATTACCGTATTTAATCGCATTGCGAATTACGTTTTCGAGTGCACTGATCAATAAGTTCGGGTTACCTTTTATTGGCCAAGCTTGAAGTTGATTATAGGTTAAGGTCTTATGGTGTTGTTCTGCTTCAAAACGGGCATCTTCTAACATTTCATACCAAAGGCTATGGCCATCAACGATTTGCTGTTGCTGGTGACTATTGACCTGCATTCGTGATAATTCCAAGAGCTCACTGATCATTTTTTCTAAGCGTTCTGCTTCGGTATCAATCCGTGATAATTCACTACTTTGGCCTTGTTTTCGCTGTGCCAGCGCTGTTGCCATACGTAGTCGCGTTAAAGGCGAGCGTAATTCATGTGAAATATCAGATAATAACCGTTGCTGACCACTAATGATGTTATTTAAAGCATCGACCATTTGATTAAAACTGGCCCCGGCTTGTTTAAACTCTTCAGGCCCTTGTTCTAAACTTGGGTCAGCTTCAAATTCGCCTCGAGCAACCCGTTCAGCTGCTTGTTGCAACCGTCGCGCTGGACGGGTTACCGCCCATGCTAACCATAATAAAAATGGCGTGCTGACAAGCATAGTAACTAATAGTAATTTAAACGGTTTATCCATTATTTGAACAAAAAAAGGTGGAGCACCCCGCCACACTTTACCGCTATACATAAACAACTGTTGCTGTTCAGTGGTAATAATAAAAGGCCCTGCCATTAACCAGCGACCATACAAACGCTGTTTGGGGGTATCAGGGTTATCGGCGATGGTGATAAAATTACGTAGCGCTTTAGTGTGTTTTCTCGGGGCAATAATATCGCCATCTATGGTCGTGAAATACAATTGGTTATTATGACTGTCTTGCCGTTTAGTGAGTGCTTTTATTCGTGTATTAAGGTTGATATCGTTGCTTGATGCTGGGTGATGATTTAAACGTTTATTAATTTTTATTGCTTGGGATTGAAGTTGTTTTAATGGATGTTCGGGAATCGGTTGTATCGATCGTGGGTCATATTGAAACATCAGTACCAATGCGACGACTACCACTAATAGCGTGGCCCAGAAAATGGCAAAGATACGCCCGTAAAGGTGCGTAAAACCAGGTACTCGCATTATTGAGCCTCAACCAATAAATAGCCTTTACCACGCAGCGTTTTTATCAGTGGTTTACCGTCACTACGTACTGGCAGTTTTTTGCGTAAGTTTGAGACATGCATATCAATTGCACGATCAAATTGCGCTAAGCGTTTTCCGAGCACTTCAAGACTGAGTTCTTCTTTGGCAATAATTTTGCCTGGATGTTGCACAAAATAACTCAGTAGTGCTAGTTCGGTAGCGGTCATTTCAATCGGCTGCTGATTACACAATACCTCTTGTCGACCTGGGTAAATAATCAGATCTTGATAAACGAGACACTCACTATTCCTGGCTTTAGTGTCGGTATTTACTTGGGTGCGTCGCAGTACAGCGCGCATACGAGCGAGCAACTCCCGATCGCTAAACGGTTTGGGTAAATAGTCATCAGCACCGAGCTCAAGCCCGAGCACACGATCTATTTCATCACCTTTAGCGGTGAGCATCATTACAGGCGTAGTGTGTTTTTCGCGTAAGCGGCGTAACATTTCGGTGCCATTCATTTTCGGCATCATTACATCAAGTAAAATCAAATCAATACTGGTGTCGACTTTTTCTAAGCCTTTAATGCCATTGTTGGCCTCTTCAACCTCAAATCCTTCTAATTCAAGAATATCTTTGAGGAGTGCGGTCAGTTCTATATCGTCATCGACTAAAAGGATTTTTGCCATGGTGAAGTCCTAAAATGTAATGTGAACACTCAATCAAGTAGTGCTAGTATCGCTAATCTTTGCTGATACGCCAAGTTACTCTGTATTAGCTTTACGCTAGTTTACGTTTGCTAGACAGCGGTTTACTTTCCATCGGTTATGATAGTGACCAAGCCATAGAAAACGGCGACTCATCACATGATAATGCTGGAGAAATAACCATGAAAATATTTAATAAAACGCTTATTATCGCGATGGCATTGCCATTAGCTCTCGGTTCAATGTCAGCTTTTGCTAGCCAAGATCACAATGGTGGCATGAAGAAAGGTCATCATGGCGGCAAGATTTTTAGCCAGTTAGATCTTACGGCGACTCAAAAACAAGAAATGAAAACGTTACGCCAAGCTAACCGCACTGAACATAAAGCTCAACGCGTAGAAAATCGTCAAGCGATGCAAGCCGATCAGCAGCAACTTGAAAAATTAGTGTTAGCGAGTAACTTTGATGAGTCTGCGGTACGTGCCGTGGCTGAGAAAATGTCACAGCAGCAGGTTGAGCGTCGAGTAGCGATGCTAGAACAGCGTCATAAAATGCTGAATATTCTAACCCCAGAACAAAAACAAAAGTATGTTGAACTTAAGCAACAGCAATCAGAAAAACACGTGATGCGCTTACAGGAAAAAAGTCACCACTAATTATGGTGAGTTAAGTGTCAAATAGTGTTCATTAGCCATAGTCTTTACTATGGCTTTTTTTGTTTTTGATATTAAGTGTCTTCTTTTGGCATTTTTTTTAGAATCTTTGCTTTGAAATTGAATCAGAACAAGGCGATGATTGTATTTTTATGGTAGGTTTTGTTATTAATTTTTATCATAAAACAGCTATACTGCGTGATATTAACTATCGCCATCATTTCCTCTATCATTAATGGTGTCACCTATTATTAGTTATTATAGATTTATTCGAAAGATTATAAAAATAATCATAATAAGCAGATGATAAGTTTTGGCCGACAGGGAAGTGACGAGCTAGCGTGATATGAATCAACAAACTATTTCATTAAAATTGTAATACTTCTACATAAGTAGGAAAGTTTCAGTTTTCACGAACACAGGATGATGATTATCAACTGTGATACCGAGTGGGGGAACCTTGGTATATCGTGTTGGATTTGATTTTTCAATTCCCAAAGTCAGAGGGTAACCATGATTAAGAAGATTGGTGTTTTGACCAGTGGTGGTGACGCACCTGGTATGAATGCAGCGGTTCGCGGCGTAGTTCGTGCAGCGTTGACAGAAGATCTAGAAGTTTACGGTATTTTTGATGGCTACCAAGGCCTATATAATAACTGTATTAAAAAGCTTGATCGTCAAAGTGTCTCCGATGTAATTAACAAAGGCGGTACGTTTTTAGGTTCAGCACGTTTTCCTGAGTTCCGCGAAGTGGAAGTACGTGAAAAAGCGATTGAAAACCTAAAGCTACACGGCATTGATGCATTGGTTGTTATCGGTGGTGACGGCTCATACATGGGTGCGAAGAAGCTTACTGAAATGGGTTACCCTTGTATTGGTATTCCAGGCACAATTGATAACGATGTTGCAGGTACTGATTACACTATCGGTTACATGACAGCAATGAACACTGTAATTGATGCGATTGACCGTTTACGTGATACGTCATCTTCTCATCAGCGTATTTCTATTGTTGAAGTTATGGGTCGTCACTGTGGTGATTTAACTCTAATGTCAGCAATTGCAGGCGGTTGTGAGTACATCATCACACCAGAGACTGGCCTTGATAAAGAGAAATTAATTACTCATATCAATGAAGGTATCGCCAAAGGTAAAAAGCACGCAATTATCGCTATCACTGAATTAATGACAGATGTTAACGCATTGGCTAAGTTCATTGAAGTTGAAACAGGCCGTGAAACACGTGCGACTGTATTGGGTCATATTCAACGTGGTGGTCAGCCAACAGCGTTTGACCGTGTATTAGCATCTCGTATGGGTGCTTATGCAGTTGATCTTCTACAGCAAGGTGAAGGCGGTCGTTGTGTGGGTATTCAGTGTGAAAAACTGGTGCACCATGACATTATCGATGCGATTGAAAATATGCGTCGTCCAGTACGTAACGATTTATATGAACTGGCTGAGAAGCTGTTCTAAAATTACGTTATTAAGATACTGAAATAATGAGGTCGATAATTATATCGGCCTTTTTTTTATACTGTTTTTATGGGGCTGTTTTAAGAGCGGCTGATATTTGTGGTAATAAAAAGGCCACTCGAAAGTGACCTTGATTTCATCAATCTTTAAGAGTGATTATTTTTTTGCTTCAGCTGCTGCTTTAGCGATAGCTGCAAAGCTTTTCGCGTCAAGTGCTGCGCCGCCAACTAGAGCACCATCGATGTCTGGTTGTGCGAAGTAAGCTGCAGCGTTTTCAGGCTTAACAGAACCGCCGTATTGAATAACAACGTTCTTAGCAACTTCTTCAGATTTCTCAGCAATGTGAGCACGGATTTGAGCGTGAATGCGTTGTGCATCTTCAGCTGTAGCCGCTTTACCAGTACCGATAGCCCAGATTGGTTCATAAGCAATGATAGCACCGTTTAGTGCTTCAACGCCTTGAGTGTTGATAACTGCGTCAAGTTGACGAGCACAAACTGCTACTGTTTCGCCAGCTTCGTTTTGCGCATCAGATTCACCGATACAAAGAACTGGCGTTAGGCCATTTTCTTTTAGGAAAGCGAATTTCTCAGCAACAAACTCGTCTGATTCGTGGTGGTATTCACGACGCTCAGAGTGACCAATGATGATGTGAGTAGCACCAAATTCTTTAAGCATAGCTGGAGACATGTCGCCAGTGAATGCACCGCTGTTGTGTAGGTCAGAGTTTTGAGCACCTAGAATGATCGCGCTGCCAGCGTCAGTAAGCGTACGCTCAGTAAGATCAATGAAAAGTGCTGGTGGAGCAACTGCAACGTCTACGCCTGTAACGCCTTCAAGTTCAGCGTTAAGACCGTTCAGTAGAGCAACAACCATTTCTTTGCTGCCGTTTAATTTCCAGTTACCCATAACTACAGGATGGCGCATAGTTTTTCTCCAAATTTAAATGACGTAATTAATTTAACTACGTAAAAATATACCAGTCGGAACTGAATTTTTACTGTTCAAAATCATTAATGTGTTTGGTTGTACCCTTTTCGAGATAAAAAGTGAACTACAAATAGAAAAATATTTCAATATATGCAGTTTTTTGTCGCTTTTTTGTAACGTTTGGGCGGAATATGCTGCTGAGGGTAAACCAAAAATTTGTCATTTTAAGGGCAGTATTTTTGCCTGTCGTGGTGGAGATTGTGATTGGAGTGCTTGGTTGAAACGTTGTAATTGACGTTGTAATTCTTGTTGTAACAGAATATTGGCGTGAAGTGGGTTTTTAGCGTGGCTAATAAGTCGATCAATATGACTTTGTTGAGCTTGTAATCGCAGTTGCATACTTGGGCTGGCTTGAGCAATGGTTTGTTGAATTAATTGCTGGCGTAGCAAGGCGAATTGTTGGGGATGGGTGGCGGCGAGTTGCACCAGTTGGTCAAAATCAGGCAGTGATTGCATCCGCTATTCCTTGGTTTAATTCCTACTATAATGATAGTCGATAGCGGTGGTGGGGTTGATATTATGGTTGCGATTGAGCCCGCTTGCTCAGGCTCAATAATGTTAACGGTCAATGCTGATTATTATTATTCAAGATTCAATTACCAGTAATGCTCCATGGTAATTTGACCGGGTTTACGGCGCAGATTTTTAGCTAGGCCTTTTACCTCAAGTACCGCTTTGGTATCCCGTACCATTTGTGGATTACCACACAGCATCACTTGGCTATGTTCAGCACTTAAAGATAAGCCGACATGACGTTCTAATAAACCATCTGCAATCGCCAGTGGAATGCGCCCGGTTAAACATAGTGGTGCTGGTTCGCGACTCACAAATGGCTGTACGATAAGCTGATCGCCATATTGTTGCTTAAGGGCACTGATTTCAGCTTGATAGCTTAGATCTGCCGCATAGCGCACCGCATGAATAAGAATAATTTTGCGGTATTTATGCCACACCTCTTTTTGACCTAAGATCGACAGATACGGTCCAATGGCAGTGCCTGTCGCAAACAGCCACAAGTGTTGACTGGTAGCGACTTCATCGAGGGTGAAAAATCCGCTCGCTCGCGCTGATATTTGAACAGTATCACCTTCTTGTAAGGCATGTAGGCGTGGTGACAGTAAGCCGTCAGCAACGCGAGTCGCATAGATCTCGATATCAGTGTGTTGGGGCGAATTAACAAACGAGTAGGCTCGTTGGATCAAGTTATCACCGATCATAATTCCGAGTTTAGTAAATTGTCCCGCTTTAAACGGTTCAATGTTCGCTCGTAGCGATAAACTGAATAAATCTTGGTTCCAGTGACGGTTCGCAATAACTTGTGCAGGGATCCAATCAGCCATAGTGGCCTCCTTGTTATTTGGATGTTATTCGATAAGCACAGCGTCTTTGACCTGTAATAATGTGTTCTTGACGTTGGATGCGTGTGCTCTCGCCTAATAATTGTTGAAAAATAGCCAGCTCAGAGTGACAAAGTGATGGGCAATGACTGGCAGCAAGACAGATAGGGCAATGATTTTCAACTAATAAAAAGCCATTATCATCGCAAATAAGTTCGGCCATATAACCATCATGCTGGCGTAACTCGGTCAGTGTGACGAGTTTGCTTTTTAAATCATGGCAATCAGCAATGGCAACTTGATAGTGAGTTAAGGTTTGTTGTTCACGTTGAGCGATGATCGCTTGTAGTCCTTGCTGACCAAATAAATCACTCACCGCCTCTAGGGTTTGTACTGCAAGTTCACCATGGTGATCACTAAAACGACGGTGGCCTTGTGATGTCAGTTGCCAATGGCGTGTTGGACGACCGACTTTTACTTTTACGTCATAAGAATCGACGAGCCCTTGCTCTTCCATCGCCTGTAAATGCTGACGGATCCCCATAGTGGTTAATTGGAATTTGTCGGCTAATACTTTGGCGGTAACAGGGCCATCACATTTGATGTGATAGAGAATTTTTTCGATAGTTTTCATAATCAGTTATCATTGCTGCTCTTATTATATTATGGGATCAGCTTATTAAATAAAGCAATATCTTTACAATATAATAGTGAGTTAAAAGTAGGACTTCTTAGGTATAAGAATGAAATAATGGCGGTTAAGATTGTGGCAATAACAACCGTTGGCAGTAGGCATAAAAAATGCACCGAAGTGCATTTTTTTATTGATAACGCAGAGGGGTTATAGCGTGTGTTGCTTAACAGCATCATTCTGACGGGTTAAGTCGTAGCTTGAGGTTATACGACGCATGGTGCCGCATTTACCGCTGATCAATAGCGTTTCAGTGGTCGCCATATTACCTTGACGCTGAATACCTTCAACGAGATCACCCTTGGTGATACCTGTACCTGCAAAGATGACATCATTACTGCGCGCCATGTCTTCAAGGCGCAATAATTTGTTTGGTTCAATGCCCATTTCTGCACAACGACGGATTTCCATCTCACCTAAACGGCGATTTTCTTCAGTATCACCTTTTACATGATGACGAGGTAATAAGCGGCCTTGCATGTCGCCACCTAATGCGCGAATAGCGGCAGCAGAAACAACCCCTTCAGGTGCGCCACCAATGCAATACATCACATCAACATCACTTTCAGGCATGCAAGTAAGAATAGAAGCAGCAACATCACCATCAGGGAAAGCAAATACGCGTACACCCATGGCATGCATTTCAGTGATTAATTGATCATGACGAGGCTTCGCGAGAATAGTAACGACAAGCTCACTTACTGGCTTGTTAAGCGCGTTAGCAATAGCCGCAAAGTTATCTGCTAATGGTTTATCAAGATCGATAACGCCTTTTGCTTGCGGGCCTACCACCAATTTTTCCATGTACATATCAGGGGCTTTTAGCAAGCTACCTTTTTCGCCTGCAGCCAGTACCGCAAGGGCATTATTTTGTCCCATCGCGGTCATGCGTGTGCCTTCAATTGGATCGACAGCAATATCAACCGCACAACCACCACAACCAACGTGCTCACCAATATAAAGCATCGGTGCTTCGTCGATTTCACCTTCACCAATAACAATCTCGCCATTAATATTGGTGTGGTTAAGCAGGGTACGCATCACTTCTACCGCCGCATTGTCAGCCGCAATTTTATCGCCACGGCCTAACCATTTGTGACCTGCAAGGGCTGCGCCTTCGGTAACACGAGCAAATGCTATTGCTAAATCGCCTTTCATGATAACTCCAAATATAGAAATGGGTGGGTGCAAGGGTGTAAAAATTCAGCGTAAATTCTAGCATAATTGGCTTGTGAACACGGTGGGAAATTAGATTGTCAACGCCATGGGTTGATGATCTAACGCAACACAATCAGCATTATATCGTGGCGAGCTAATAAAAAAGGCCTGCTATTTTGAGCAGGCCTGAAGCGTTATTAAATACGATTACTCGTCGTCATCTTCTTCATTAAATGCCCAACCTTTAGCGCACTCAACCGCACGTTGCCAGCCGCGGTAACGACGGTTACGTTTTTTGTCGTCGCTACAAGGGGTGAAACTACGATCTAATTGCGATTTATGTTTAAGTTCATCAATGCTGTCCCAAAAACCAATCGCCAGACCAGCAAGGTAAGCCGCACCCAGTGCCGTAACTTCAGTAACGACTGGGCGGTGAACTTCCGTCGCTAAAATATCAGATTGGAATTGCATTAAGAAGTTATTGGCAACTGCGCCACCATCGACACGTAATATATCGAGCTTAATCCCTGAATCAGCTTGCATTGCATCAAGCACATCGCGGGTTTGGTAAGCGACACTTTCAAGGGTGGCGCGAATAATATGATTTGAATTAACCCCACGAGTTAAACCGACAATCGCGCCGCGGGCATACGGGTCCCAATAAGGTGCGCCTAAACCAGTAAAGGCAGGAACTACATACACCCCGTTAGCACTGCCGACTTTTTCTGCAAAGTATTCGGAGTCGTTAGCATCACTGAGCAGTTTTACTTCATCACGCAGCCATTGAATCGAAGCGCCCCCCATAAATACCGCACCTTCAAGGGCGTAAGCAACATCGCCTTTCGGGCCACAAGCAAGGGTGGTTAACAGGCCATTATGGGAGGTGACTTTTTCTTTACCGGTGTTCATTAGTAAGAAGCAACCAGTACCATAGGTGTTTTTAGCTTGTCCTGCCGAGACACACATTTGACCAAAGAGAGCCGCTTGCTGGTCTCCTGCAATACCCGCGATAGGAATACCCGCGATAGGAATACGGGTACCGCCTTTACCACCGATGTTGGTTTGGCCATAGACTTCAGATGTAGATCTTACTTCTGGCATCATTGACAGGGGAATATTCAGTGCTGTAAGTAGTTTTTCATCCCATTGCAAGGTGTTGATATTAAATAACATGGTGCGGGAAGCATTGGTGTAGTCAGTAACAAATACTCGACCTTGGGTCATTTTCCAAATTAGCCAAGTGTCTACAGTGCCAAATAATAATTCACCCGCTTCAGCTTGCTCACGTGCGCCTTCAACGTTATCAAGGATCCATTTAACTTTGGTGCCTGAGAAGTACGGATCAACCACTAACCCTGTGGCTTCACGGATATAATCGGTTAAACCTTGTTGCTTTAATTCTTCACACATGTCAGCGGTGCGACGACATTGCCATACGATAGCGTTATAAACCGGTTTGCCAGTTTTTTTATTCCAAACAATGGTGGTTTCACGTTGGTTGGTAATACCAATCGCGGCCACTTGATCACTGCGAATACCCGCTTTGGCTAAGGCTTCAACCATGGTCGAACTTTGGGTGGCGTAAATTTCCAGAGGATCATGCTCAACCCAGCCCGCTTTAGGGTAGATTTGCGTAAATTCACGTTGTGACGAACAAACGATATTAGCATTGTGATCGAGCACCACTGCTCGAGAGCTGGTAGTTCCTTGATCGAGTGCCACAATATATTTCCGTTCAGTAGTCATGATGCGTTCCTCGTTGTCTTTCTTATATTAGAGTAGGGGAAAGCCTGATAATTATGTAATTAATGATATTCAGGCTTTGTTATTAGATAAAATATTACGCTTCAACCTTTGGTGTATCAGTATTGGTTTCACATTTATTAGGCAGAGTACATTTATTACCTGGTAGATAAATTCCCATCAATTTAGGGTATGCCCAGCCACCAAATAGAGCGCCGCAAATTGGGGCTAGGATAGGAACGATAAAGTAAGGAATATCTTTAGCACCTGTTAGTGCAACGCTGTCCCAACCCGCAAAGAAGGTCAGTAGTTTTGGACCAAAATCACGCGCAGGATTCATAGCAAAGCCTGTTAGTGGCCCAAGTGATCCGCCAATTACGGCAATCAATAAACCAATCAGTAATGGACCCATTGCGCCACGAGGAGCACCATTTTTATCGTCGCCAATGGCTAAGATAGCGAACATTAAGACTGCGGTAATGGTAAATTCAACCGCGAATGCACCGCTAAAACTTAATGATGGATGCGGGAACGTTGAAAAAATGGAGGCAGTATCAAGGCTGGCTACTGTGCCTCGAATAATGTTATGGCTGGTCTCATAATCTGTAAATAAGTTGCTGTATAAGCCATAAATTAATGCTGCCGCGGCAAAAGCACCTAATACCTGCGCCATAATATACGGTAAAACTTTACGTTTATTAAAACCATGGAAACTGGCTAACGCAATGGTCACTGCTGGATTTAAATGGGCGCCAGAAACCCCAGCAGTCACATAAATCGCAATGGCAACGCCAAGCCCCCACATGATACTTATTTCCCATTGACCAAAATCGGCGCCAGTTAGTTTCATTGCCGCGACACAGCCAACACCAAAAAATATCAGTAGCCCAGTACCAATAAATTCCGCTAAACATTCTCCGATGAGTGCATTAGGTTTGGAACTTGTCATATTGTCAGTCCTTTTGATGGGTAATGTAGGGTATTTGGTTATTTTTATGCTCGGTAATTTACAATAATTACTTTTTTTTTAAAATAATAATGGCGCAAAAATGTGCGTTCGAGCATTAATTGTTTTCTAAAGTGAGCGCTTGATGGGTTTTTATTGTTGTATTGGAAGGGTGAGATCATTGATTGTGACTTTAACAAGGCGCTAGTTCCGTCGTCATTAATGACGGTTATGGAATATAAAATCGTGGCGTTAAATTATCATGGTAATGTGGTATAGAATTTGAGAAAGTTCGCAGATATCACATTATTGATGGCTAGGTGTGAAGTGAGGTATCGAGGGCATTAACGTGGTGTAAAGTAGAGTTAAGATTGTTGAATTTGGCTGTTTAAAAGGGCTAAAGTGGCTTACTTTGCAAAAATTACATCATACTTGTATGATTTTTATTCATTTGCACCAATGCAATGGAAATGTAGATGTCAGCGAGCCATTGCCTCGCTAGAATAGCTGTTAAATATATATAACCCTGCCCGTAGAGATTACCTTCAATTGTTAAGGTAAATATATGGGCATAGATCAGGTGAACAATATGTCTCTAGAAATGTTGGAAAAATTGGAAGCCAAAGTTCAAATGGCTGTGGATTCAATTTCTTTGCTACAAATGGAAATTGATGAACTAAAAGAAAAAAATGATAGCCTAGCTATGGAAGCACAAGAACTACGCTCTGGTCGTGAGAGTCTTGTTCAAGATAACGAAGCACTACGTGGCGAGCATAATGTATGGCAAGATCGCGTACGTACGCTACTAGGTAAAATGGATAGCGTAGAATAATCGCATCTTTAATTGAATACGATTATCGGCTCGGTATCATGTCCTGAAAGGATGCGATACCGAGCCGATGTTTTATTTATGCTAGCATCATCCCAACCGCAAATAAAAGATTGGTGATTAATGCACACTTAACCATGGTTGCCATCATCGGTCTCAGGGCTGCGCCATCAGTAGAACGGTATACCTGACGGCCATGATTAATCAGTAGTGGCAGACTTAGAATAAATAACCATCCAAACAGTGACTTCACTTCTAATAGCGCAAATAAACTAAAAAATATCACACTCGTGGAAAGTAAGATAAGGTGGTATTTACGCCCCCAGCGTGGACCCATTCGTACCACTAAAGTTTGTTTGCCGCATGCTTTGTCGTTATCAATATCACGCAGATTATTAATATTGAGCACGCCAACAGCTAATAAACCACACGCGGTTGCAGGTAGCATGATCAATGAATCAATTTGACCTGCTTGTAAATAATAGGTCCCAGCAACGCCTAACCAGCCAAAAAATATCAGTACGGATAAATCCCCAAGGCCACGATAGCCATAAGGCTTATTACCGACGGTATAGGCAATGGAAGCGGCAATTGCCAGTAATCCCAGCACTAAAAAGCCGACAATATCATGGGGGTTTTTACACGCAATTAAAATTAAGGTTAAGCCACTGATAGCGGTAAGGATAATATTAATAATCATCGCCTTACGCATTGTCGCTGCGGTCACTAAACCTGATTGCATTGCACGTTGAGGGCCTAAGCGGTCATCATTGTCCGTGCCTTTAACAGCATCGCCATAATCATTGGCAAGGTTAGATAGGATTTGTAACAACAAGGCCGTTAATAAAGCGAGCGCGGCAATGCTAGCAGAAAAACTGCCATGCCATTTTGCCACAGCACTACCGCACACAATCGATGCGATGGCGAGGGGTAACGTTTTTGGTCTTGCGGCATCTAACCAAATTGTCAGTGAAGAGGGTGAGTTCATAAATTAGATACTTAAAGTGGATATTGAAAAGGTATTATGGCGTAAATTTGTTCATGCGCAAATTTATCCCATCAATGTTTGTTAAAGAACAAAAAAAAACGGTGCGATAGAACGCACCGTTTTTAGAATTAATTGTTGTCTTTAGCGCCGATTATAGAATGAAGCGACTAAGATCTTCATCGGCAACAAATTCACCTAGACGAGCTTGTACATAAGCATCATCGATCAGGAATTTCTCACCTGCTTTTTCGCTAGCATCATAAGAAATTTCTTCCATTAGGCGTTCCATAACAGTGTATAAACGGCGGGCACCAATATTTTCTGTGCGCTCATTTACCTGCCATGCTGCTTCAGCCAAGCTATTAACACCCTCTGCGTTGAATTCGATATCAACCGATTCTGTCGCCATTAGCGCCACGTATTGTTGCGTTAATGATGCTTTTGGCTCCGTAAGAATACGTTTAAAGTCGTGACTTGTTAATGCTTCTAGCTCAACACGAATAGGTAGACGACCTTGCAATTCAGGGATTAAGTCTGATGGTTTAGCGACTTGGAATGCACCAGAAGCAATAAATAGGATGTGGTCTGTTTTAACCATACCGTGTTTAGTTGATACTGTGCTGCCTTCAACCAATGGTAGTAGGTCGCGCTGTACACCTTCACGAGAAACGTCAGGGCCAGATGATTCGCCACGCTTACAGATCTTATCGATTTCATCAATAAAGACGATACCATTATTTTCAACCGCAAAAATAGCTTGTTCTTTAAGTTCTTCTTGGTTTACCAGTTTAGCGGCTTCTTCTTCAGTTGCTGCTTTTAACGCATCTTTAATTTTCATTTTGCGTTTTTTGCTGGTGTTGCCTGCAAGGTTTTGGAACATACCTTGTAACTGGTTGGTCATTTCTTCCATACCAGGAGGCGCCATAATTTCAACGCCCATTTGTGGTGCGGCAACATCAATCTCGATTTCTTTATCATCAAGTTTCCCTTCACGTAATTTCTTACGGAAAGATTGACGCGTCGTTGATTCTGTTGGTGCTTCTTCGTTTTGTCCCCAAGCATCACGTGCTGGTGGTAATAGCACATCAAGAATACGTTCTTCTGCTAATTCTTCCGCATGGACACGTACTTTTTCTGTTGCTTGTTGATGCACCATTTTGACAGCGACATCAGTCAGATCACGAATAATGGTTTCGACTTCTTTACCGACATAACCGACTTCAGTAAATTTAGTCGCTTCAACTTTAATGAACGGTGCATTTGCCAGTTTAGCTAAACGACGCGCTATTTCAGTTTTACCTACGCCTGTTGGACCAATCATTAAAATGTTTTTAGGGGTTACTTCAACCCGCAGCTCTTCAGGAAGCTGCATACGACGCCAGCGGTTACGCAGTGCAATCGCAACCGCTCGCTTGGCTTTGTCTTGACCGATAATATGGCGGTCAAGCTCGTGAACGATTTCGCGAGGAGTCATCTCAGACATTGCAACTTCCTTACTTAGATTTAGTTTCTAGTTCTTCAATAGTGTGATTGTGGTTGGTAAACACACAAATATCACCGGCAATATTTAGCGCTTTTTCTGCAATTTCACGCGCGCTAAGATCGGTATTTTCTAATAATGCAATTGCTGCGGCTTGGGCGAAGTTACCGCCAGAACCAATAGCAACTAAATCATGTTCAGGCTGCACTACATCACCATTACCGGTAATGATTAATGAACCTGTTTCATCGGCTACCACTAATAATGCTTCTAGCTTACGTAGCGCACGATCGGTGCGCCAGTCTTTGGCTAACTCAACGGCAGATTTTAATAAGTGCCCTTGGTGCATTTCTAACTTACGCTCGAAACGCTCAAATAAAGTAAAGGCATCAGCGGTGCCGCCAGCAAAACCAGCGAGTACTTTATCGTTATAGAGACGACGAACTTTGCGAGCGTTGCCTTTCATTACGGTATTGCCAAGTGACACTTGACCATCACCAGCAATTACGACTTTGTCGTTACGACGAACAGATACAATAGTTGTCACGTTAAACCCTCTTTGATTCAGCTCCGACGTTAGCCGGCATCGTTAATGGTATTAGATCTGGGGATAACAGGGTGGGTTTTCAAGGTGTGGTGTGACAATAGCTTGCTGTGGTTGGAGTAATGACAGTGATAAAAAAGGATGCCACTGGGACATCCTTAGGTGTGATCTATCGTGGGAAGGATTATTCCCAGAACCAAATAGCACAAGGGCTAATGCCGTGCTGTTGTAATTTATTCTGATCATCCATCGCTAAGCGTTTATCTTTGTAAGGACCCAATACCACGCGGTACCACGTTCCTTTATCATTAGTTGATACTTTTATTTGACTGTTTAAACCTTGAAACGCAATGGTTGCTTTACGTTCATCGGCTTGAGCTTGGCTATGGTAAGCACCACATTGTAAGAGATAAGGTTGAGTTGGCTTATCTTTAGCAATAACTTGTTTGGGGGTTAATACTGGCACAATCACTTTTTTATTTTCGAGCTCTTGGATATAACGCCATTTTTCTTCAGGTTTTGGCGGTAAAGCGTTGGTATTGGTTTTAGCCGGTTGCGGTTTTACAACAATGGCTGCAGGAGTGACTGGTGCAGTTTCTGGCACGTCAGTCCCAGAAAGGAAAAATAAACTCGCAATCAGTCCGCACACCAATATAACAGCCAATGCTGCCCACGAGGTTGGAAAACCTGTTGTTGGTGCTTTTTTGCCTTTTCTAGGGCTGGCTTTTGCCTTTATTGGCGCTGGTTTCGGTGAGCGCCCACGTTTTACATAATCTTTAGTAGCCACAATATCGACAAATTAGTTGGGAAGATAGACAGAACGCTATGTTACAAAGTTGGATTGATCCTGACCAGTGATTATCGCGGTTTCGTTGATAATTAACCCCATATTACAACAATGATGATCAGTTTTATGATCTTCGTACGGTAACACGTCAAATATGGGGCAAATATCAATTAGCGACTTGGTGGCGCAGCACTTTCACGAATGACCAGTTTTGCATCCAATAATCGCGAGCCTGCCTGAACATCTTTACCTTTAAGTAATTCAAGTAGCATTTGCATTGCTTGGCGACCGATTTCATAACGAGGCTGTGATACCGTCGTTAATGGTGGATCGCAATATTCTGCAAATTGAATATCATCAAAACCGACAATAGAAATATCGTGCGGTACCCGTAAACCAAGACGTTTAGCTTGTTGCATAGCACCGATGGCCATCACATCAGAATGACAAAATAAGGCCGTTGGTGGTTCAGGTAATGCAAGTAGTGCTGTTATAGCACGCGCGCCCGCGGCAAAGCTGAAATCACCTTTAATGGTATAAGCTGGGTTTAGAGTAATACCTGCTCGACGCAGTGCTTGTTGATAGCCTTGTTGGCGGAACTGCGACAGGGCTGCTTTATCTGGACCCGTAATTTGAGCAATACGTTTATGACCCATTTGAGTGAGATAATTAACCGCATCAAAGGCAGCGGTTAAGTTATCAATATGTACCGTTGGTAATTCAAGTTCTGGTGCATATTCACACGCCATCACTAGCGGTGGTAGATTCTTTTGTTCTGGTTTACTGACGTCAAACGGTAAATTATTACCTAATAACAACATGCCATCAGCTTGCTTAGTAAACACTAAATTCGCAAAGGAGTTTTCCCGACGTTGTTGTTGGCCGCTGTCACCGAGTAACACTAAATAACCATTTTCCATCGCCGCTTCTTCAATGCCACGAATAATTTCAGTGAAATAAGGATCACAGATATCCGGAACAATAGTTACGATGGTTTTTGATTCATTGCGGCGTAGGTTACGTGCCAGTGAGTTTGGTGAATATCCAGCTTCCATTACGGCTTGCTCAACTTTTTTCCTTGTTGATGCCGATACTTTTTCCGGGTTCATTAGTGCGCGCGAAACCGTCGCAGTTGATACCCCGGCTAGCTGGGCAACGTCCTTCATTGTCGCCATAGTGCTTTCCTCTTTTGCTATATCTTTAGTGTGCAGCTGGTTGTCTGAAACAAAAAATATGTTTAGATGTGTTCACCAGCTAATCGTAACCGACTGAAAAAAGTCAATTCATAAGCATATTGTAGAATGGATGCATAAGCTGAAACTTGCTTTCAATAGCATAAATTACATTCGCTATGTGAACTGCATCGCATTGTGTAGTTTAAGTTAAATCTTGCGGTTCAACATCAATTGACCACCTGATTTTTTTAGCGAGCGGCAATAACTGGATCGCTGGCTTGGCAATACTTAGCATTTGTTGCAGCTTATTACGGTTGGGTATTTGTAAAATTAATTGCCATCGAAACCGTCCTGCACGTCGAGCAAGGGGCGCAGGGTTAGGGCCTAAGACACAACAATCCTGATCGTAAACTGGACTGGCTTCAAAAATAGCCCGAATTTGTTGTAAGAACTGACACACTAAATCACTGTCATTGGCTTCAGCGCGTAATAATACCAAATGGGTAAACGGTGGTAATAATGCTTGGCGACGTTCTGTTAATGCTGCTTTAGAGAAGACACCATAACCTTTATGTAGCAGTGATTGTAACAGTTGATGTTCAGGATGATGGGTTTGTAATAACACTGAGCCGGGTTTACTGGCACGTCCTGCTCGGCCTGCAACTTGAATAAACAGTTGTGCCAATCGTTCTGAAGCACGGAAATCATTACTGAATAATGCACTATCAACATCAATCAGAGCCACTAAGGTCACATTAGGGAAGTGATGCCCTTTGGCGAGCATTTGAGTACCGATTAAAATTTGATATTCATTGTTTTTAATTGCTTCTAAATAGTTTTCTAATGCGCCTTTACGGCGGGTGCTATCACGGTCAATACGCACTGTTTTAAATTCAGGGAACAGCTCTGCAAGTTGCGCTTCAAGCTGCTCGGTACCGACACCCACTGGTGATAATTGCGTTGATCCACATTGTAGGCATTGGTGCATTATTGGTCTTTGAGTTGCACAGTGATGGCAGCGTAATTCACCTGATTGTTGGTGCAGCGTGTAATAAGCATCACAACGGTCACATTCTGCAATCCAGCCGCACTCATGACACATCATCGCCGGTGAAAAACCGCGTCGATTAAGAAACAACATCACTTGGTTGCCAGCATTGAGGTGTTTACGCATCTCGGCAATCAGTGGAGCAGATAAACCAGCGTTTAAATACAAGCCTTTAACATCAATCACTCCGTGACGTGCAGCACTAGCATTACCGGCTCGTTTTGAAAGGGTTAAGTAATGGTATTTACCTGCTTGAGCGTTATGTAACGTCTCAAGTGCTGGAGTAGCAGAGCCTAACACTATCGGAATGTTTTCTTTATTGGCTCGCATAACCGCCAGATCGCGGGCATGGTAACGCAGGCTATCTTGTTGTTTATAAGAGGCATCATGCTCTTCATCAACAATAATAATTCCTAGATTTGCAAAGGGGGTAAATAATGCCGAACGAGTACCTATAATTATCCCCGCTTGGTTATCGCGCCCTGCAAGCCATGCTGTCATGCGCTCACTATCGTTTAAACCTGAATGTACGGTTTCTAAAGGCACATTAAAGCGGCGTTTAAAGCGATTAATAGTTTGCGGGGTTAAGCCGATTTCAGGCACTAAAATCAGTGCTTGTTTACCCGCGGCTAAAATAGGCTCAAGTAGATTCAGATAAACTTCAGTTTTGCCAGAGCCCGTTACACCATCTAACAGATAACAACCAAAATCAGGATTACTGTTAACGGTGGCAATGGCCAAGGCTTGTTCTTCATTTAAACGTGGTTTTTGTTCAGTGATAGCAAATTGCGGTTGCCATTGCAGTTGCTTTGGTTGCTGTTGCTGCTCGGTGATCCAACCTTTTTGCATTACCGCTTTTAAGGTTGTACTGCTCACATCGTGAGTGAGTAGGCTATCGTGACTGAGGGGACCACTGCGTAATAAATTAAGAATTTGGGCTTGTTTAGGGGCGCGCTTTAAACCATTAAGGGGTTGTTCTCGTCCAGCATCCGTTAGCTGCCAATACTTTAATGTTGCCGCAGAGGCTTCTCGACCTTTACGTAATAATGCTGGCATCGCATTAGCTAATGCATCACCTAATGGGTATTGATAATAACTGCTGGCCCATTTTAACAGCCCAAATAATGCAGGTTGCCATAATGGCTGATTATCCAATACTTGTTGAATCGGTTTTAATTGTTGGGTTGGAAAATCAGAATCATGACCGATAGCAACCACGATCCCCACCAATCGCTGTCGACCAAAAGGGACTAGCACCCGTCCACCAATAACCGGAGGCATGTTAGGCTTGATTAAATAATCAAAGTTTTTGTCTAATGGGACAGGTAAAGCAACGCGTGCTATTAGGTGGGTCATATTTTATCGCTTTCATTGAGCTTGTACTAAATAGTAACAGATCGAATGATCTGGAATAAGTGCTGCTATTTGACGATTATTATTTACTGTTTCAGTTGAGAATAAAAGAGCGATAAAAAACAGCGTCTGAGTTGATCTATTGAGGATGATTGATTACTATACGCCGCCTGATTTGTTGTAAATTTACGACAGACTATTTTATTAACCACGTGTGGTGCCCGGCTTTGGATCGGGAGAGCGACACGGCCTTAACTTGAGGTTTCCCCATGAAACAAGGTATCCACCCAGAATATAAAGCAGTAAACGCACGTTGTTCTTGCGGCAACACTTTCGTATTTAACTCTACTATGAGCAAAGACATCAACCTTGATGTATGCGATAAGTGTCACCCATTCTACACTGGTAAGCAACGTCAAGTTAGCTCAGGCGGTCGTGTGGACAAATTCAACAAGCGTTTTGGTGCGCTTGGTAGCAAGTAATTACTTGCCCATTGAATTTAAAGAAGAGGGATGCGCAAGCATCCCTTTTTTTATGACATAAATTTGATAGATGAAAAAAAACCAGCATAAAAGCTGGTTTTTTGTTATCTGATATACGTATTATTCATTAATGTCTTCGTAACTGATGCCCATCGCTTCCATCAATGCTTTTGCTTCTGCAGGGAGATCGTCGGGGTGATCTTTACGAATATCATCATCAGTGGGTAGCGGTTGGCCTGTATAGGCATGCAAGAAAGCTTCACATAATAGTTCACTGTTGGTAGCGTGGCGCAGGTTATTGACCTGACGACGAGTACGTTCATCAGTAAGAATCTTGAGAACCTTTAATGGAATAGACACTGTAATTTTTTTTACTTGTTCATTTTTCTTACCGTGTTCTGCATAAGGGCTAATATATTCGCCATTCCACTTTGCCATGTTTTACCTTCTCAGCGATGTTTAATTAATGATGATAACAATGTCGCGATGACGGTTGTTAGTACATAGTCATGATAGGCGGCGATATTACGTGAACATTGTTAGTTTGTCCTCTATCGCGGTATACAACCGTTGTTAGATCACGACTATTTTTTTCAATAACTGAATTTTAGCGGGATTTACTGCTATAAGCAAAGAGATGTAGACGTCTAGAAGTGTTGACGTCTTGTTTTGGTGTGGTTAAGGTTATCACAGCGACCATTATTTACTTTCAGGGCTCACCCCCTTATAACAAGGAACGTTATTATGAGTGACAAGCAACTTGCAACCATTGCAGTCCGTACCGGTATTGATGTTGACTCACAATACAACGCTGTTGTTCCACCCATCTATTTAACCTCGACCTACAGTTTTCCCGCGTTAGGTGAATTACCGCAATACGATTATTCCCGCTCAGGCAACCCAACTCGTAATACATTGGCTGATGCTTTGAGTGATATGGAAGGTGGCGCTGGTGGGGTGGTGACCAGTTGTGGCACCTCGGCAATGAATTTATTAGTCTCAGCGTTACTGGGGCCGAATGATCTGCTGATTGCACCGCATGATTGTTATGGCGGAAGTTATCGATTATTTAATACTCGTGCTCAAAAAGGCGATTTTAAAGTCCTGTTTATTGACCAATCTGATCCCGATGCGTTGGCAACCGCTTTAGCACAAAAACCGACCTTACTCTGGCTTGAAACGCCTTCGAACCCGTTAGTGCGAGTGATTGATATTGCTGCAATTAGCCAGCAAGCACAGGCTGTTGGCTGCCAAGTTGCGGTTGATAACACTTTTCTATCGCCATTATTACAACAGCCGTTATCGCTTGGCGCTGATTTTGTAGTGCATTCCACCACTAAATACATTAATGGTCATTCTGATGTCGTCGGTGGTGTTTTAATTGCGAAGGAGCAATCTGCGGCTGAAAATTTAAGCTGGTGGGCGAACTGTATTGGGGCGACAGGGGCACCTTTTGATGCGTATTTAACTTTGCGTGGTCTACGTACACTGGCGCCTCGTATGAGAATGCATGAAGAAAATGGTGCGGCAGTACTGGCTTATTTACAGCAACAACCCTTAGTTGGCACTATTTATCACCCAAGTTTACCGACCCATCCGGGACATGAGATTGCCAAGCGTCAGCAACGTGGTTTTGGCTCGATGATGAGTTTTGAATTTAACGGCAGTTATCAGCAATTGGAACTGTTTGTTAAAACGTTGCAATTGTTTTCGTTGGCAGAATCATTAGGCGGTACCGAGAGTTTAATTGCTCATCCGGCTTCAATGACCCATCGAGCGATGACCGATGAAGCACAACGCGCAGCGGGGATTTCAACTGCTTTATTACGGTTATCGGTTGGTTTGGAAGATCCTCGTGATTTAATTGCTGATCTCACTCAAGCATTTGCGGTTGCACAGGAGGCGTGTTAATGACAAAAAATCTGCGCCAGCTACATAAATTTGGTGGTAGTAGCCTTGCTGATTCACAGTGCTATCAGCGAGTGGCTGATATTTTAGGATCGTATTCTGACTGTAATGATTTAGTGGTGGTCTCTGCCGCAGGTAAAACCACCAACCAATTATTGTTATGGCTGGAGCAATTGATCACTGATGGCCGCTTAGCTCATGCCACGTTATTATCCATTCGTACCTTTCAGCAGCAATTGATCTGTGAATTGTTAGATCCAGCTCAAGCCGAATTATTACTACAACCGTTATATGCTGAATTAGCCTCAATTGCGAAGTGGGGCGAGCAGCCCTTAACAGTCGAGGTCAAAAATGCGGTTTTAGGGCATGGGGAATTATGGTCAGCACGCTTATTAGCCGCGTTACTTAATCAACATCATTTAGCCGCAGTGGCCATTGATTCGCGATTATTCTTACGTGCAGAGCATGCTGTTCAACCTGAAATTAATAAGACGTTATCGCAACCGCTATTGCAGCAATTATTGGTTCAGTACCCGCAACAACGACTAGTGATCACCGGTTTTATGGCTGCCAATCAGCACCAAAAAACGGTGTTACTTGGGCGTAATGGTTCTGATTATTCTGCCACGATGATCGGTGCTTTAGCTGCAGTTGAACGGGTGACGATTTGGAGTGATGTTGCTGGCGTGTATAGCGCTGATCCTCGTAAAGTAACCACGGCATGTTTATTACCTTTATTACGCTTAGATGAAGCCAATGAACTGGCTCGCCTTGCCGCGCCAGTATTGCATAGCCGTACGCTACAACCTGTCGCCCAAAGTACGATTGATCTCACTTTACGTTGTAGCCATCAGCCTGAATTAGGTTCGACTCGGGTTGAGCGGGTATTGGCATCAGGCCGTGGTGCTAAAATTATTTCGTCATTAAATGATGTGTGTTTAATTGAACTTGGTGTGCCGCAAGGAATGGTGTTGGCACAGATCCAACATGATGTGCAGCAGTTATTAGACCGTGCTCAATTACAGCCATTGGCTCAAACCGTCGATCAAGGTAAACGACAGATTGTTTTAGCTTATACCCAAGAAGTGGTTAACAGTGTCCTCAATCTATTGCAAGACAGTGGCGTTGCGGCTGAATTGCGCCTACGTGAAGGTTTTTCGATGGTGGCTGCTGTCGGGGCGGGAGTGTTGAATAATCCTAATCATTGTCACGGCTTTTACCAGCAATTAAAAGGATTGCCGGTAGAATTTATGACGGAGTCTGATTCTGGTCTAAGTTTAGTGGCGGTATTACGTGATGTTGACACCGAAGCGCTAGTGAATGATATCCATCAAGCGTTATTTCAAGCGCAAAAAAGTGTTGGGATTGTGTTGTGTGGCAAAGGCAACATTGGCAGTCATTGGTTGAGTCTGTTTAGTCGTGAAAAAGCGGCGCTAGAGCTACGACATGGAATGCGTTTTAATTTAATTGGTATTGTTGGGCAACAACAGTGCTGGCTTGATAGTCAGGGTATTGAGCCTCAAACTGCACTAGAACAGTTTCAGTCCCATGCGGTAGATTATCAATTGCCGCAGTTATTATCGCAACTTGCAGGGGTTGATTATGATGATGTGGTGGTGGTTGATGTTACTGCAAGTCATCAGCTGGCAGCGTTATATCCTCATATTGCGGCAAGTGGATTGCATCTGATCTCAGCCAATAAAATTGCAGGCTCTGCGGCGACAATAGACTATCAAACAGTGGTCGATGCCTTTGCCAAAAGTAGTCGATATTGGTTATATAACGCCACTGTTGGCGCAGGTTTACCAATCAACCACACTGTCCGCGATCTACGTGAAAGTGGTGATTGTATTTTAGCTATCTCGGGGATTTTTTCTGGTACTTTATCGTGGTTATTTCAGCAGTTTGATGGTAGCCAACAATTTTCTGAGTTACTAGAGCAAGCATGGCAGCAAGGGTTAACGGAGCCTGATCCTCGCCACGATCTTGATGGTAGTGATGTGATGCGTAAGCTGATCATTCTCGCGCGTGAATCTGGGTTTGAGATTGAACCGCAGCAGGTACAGGTGGAGTCATTAGTGCCGCCAAGCTTGCAGTCTTTAAGTGTTGATGACTTTTTTGAACAGACCGCAGAGCTCGATCTATCCTTGGCTGAAAAGTTAGCGCGTGCAGTCGGGGAAGATAAAGTATTACGTTATGTGGCGCGCTTAGATCGTCATGGTAAGGCATCGGTGGGACTGGAAGCATTGCCCTGTGAGCATGCATTAGCGAATTTATTGCCGTGTGATAATATTTTTGCGATTGAAAGCCAATGGTATCGTGAAAATCCACTGGTAATTCGAGGTCCTGGTGCTGGTCGAGATGTTACTGCGGGGGCGCTAATATCAGACATTAACCGCTTAGCGACGATGCTATAGTGCTAGATGAGTGTTCAGTCGTTGCCATAAAAAAAAACCGCACTGTAATGTGCGGTTTTATCATTTAAATAGATCTAGTTGATAGCGACAGCGCTATTTTCAGCGTCCATATCTTTCAACTCAGCCAATACTTCTTCGGCCCATAGAATCCAAGCTTGGCGGTTATGTAGACCACGGCGCAAGGTTAAACGGTCGAGACGTTGTTGGCGGTCCATGTTTTTATAATCACCAAAATGAATTTGCTCTAACTCTTGATAATGACCAATCAGAATATGTGATTCATCAATTAAAGCTTCAAGTTGTTGTTGCATTGGCAATGAATTGTGAACACCACAAATCAGTAACTTCGCAGAAAACTCATCGCGGGTGGTGGGATTACGTGCTGGCTCTTGGAACCACTCAAATAATGCCTGTCGGCCAAGATCTGTGATTGAATATACTTTACGATCCGGCTTGCCATCTTGAGGTTCTAGACGGCAAGTGACTTGATCGTTAGTTGCCATTTTATTGAGTTCACGATACACCTGCTGGTGGCTCGCTTTCCAAAAATAACCAATACTGTGTGAAAATTCTTTGGTTATATCATAACCTGTTGCTTCACGAGTGCTAAGCACTGTTAAAATTACGTGTGGTAGTGACATCTCTTCTATCCGTTAAATATATAAAATAAAAAACACAATAGGGCTTAGATTATGTAACGCTTCAAGTGACGTTTTTAATTGATAATCGTGCAATTGCACTGCCTAATTATGGTCGCATAGAATATCATTAATTGACTCAATATCGATACTTCTAGTTCAATTATCTGTTACTGAGGCGTTTCAATTTATTATCTTGTGAGCGTTAGCTACGTTAATTTAGCGCTAAAAAATAACAATCTGATCGAAATATATTCATCTTTTATCATATTAGCACTTTTCTATCTTAGACCTTATAAGCAATATAGTGCTGTGTCAAAAGTGAGATTTTTCGATCTTTTATAACAAAGTTGTAAATAGTGACCAAAAAAAAAGGCTATCAAAAGATAGCCTTATTAGGAGGATTAGTCGATTAACCAGTGTTACGCATACCTGTTGCAATACCAGCAATTGTGACCATTAGTGCTTCTTCAAGCTCTTTAGGTAACTCTTGTTGTTGGCGAGTACGGTAAAGTAATTCAGCTTGCAGCATATTTAGGGGTTCAACATAGATATTACGTAAGCGAATAGACTCAGCACCCCATGGGTCTTGCTGCATTAAGTGGTCATTATTTTCCACTGTCAGTACCGCTTTAATGTCTTGCTGCAATTGAGAACGTAATTGTTTGCCTAGCGGCCATAGCCTTTCATCTGTTAAGCGTTGGTCATAGTATTCAGCAATGCCAAGGTTGGTTTTGCTGTAGACCATTTCAAGCATACCCAAGCGGGTTGAGAAGAATGGCCATTCACGACACATGTCCTCAAGTAATACGGCATTACCGTTATCGATTGAATATTGAATTGCTTCACCTGCGCCTAGCCATGCAGGTAATAAAAGACGATTTTGACTCCATGCAAAAATCCATGGAATAGCACGCAGACTTTCAACGCCACCGTTAGGATTACGTTTTGCTGGACGAGAACCTAATGGTAATTTACCGAGTTCTAATTCTGGTGTTGCAGCACGGAAATAAGGCACGAAGTCAGGGTTATTACGCACCACATTACGGTATGACTCACATGAAACATTAGACAGCTCGTCCATTACATCGCGCCATTCTTGTTTCGGTGCTGGTGGTGGTAATAAGTTGGCTTCTAATGTTGCACTCGCGTACAGACTTAAGTTATTCACTGCAACTTCAGGTAAGCCGAGTTTGAAGCGGATCATTTCGCCTTGCTCGGTAACACGCAAGCCACCTTTTAGGCTTCGTGGCGGTTGAGAAAGTAATGCTGCGTGCGCTGGCGCACCACCACGACCAATACTGCCACCACGACCATGGAATAAGGTAATCTCAACCTCAGCTTGCTCACACACTGCAACCAGTTTTTCCATCGCGCTGTATTGTGCCCAACCTGCCGACATTACACCGGCATCTTTGGCTGAATCAGAATAGCCAATCATCACCATTTGATGGTTTTGAATAAAGCCACGGTACCAATCAATATTAAGCAATTGCTCAATAACATCTGCACCATTATTTAAATCGTCTAGCGTTTCAAATAATGGACAAACATCCATGCGGAATGGGCAACCTGCTTCTTGCAGTAATAGGTGTACCGCTAACACATCAGAAGCAGTACGTGCCATTGAGATGACATAAGCGCCTAATGCTTCACGGGGCTGTTCGGCAATGGCTTGACAGGTTTCTAAGACCTCTTGGACTTCTGCCGATGGCTCCCAATTACGCGGTAGTAATGGACGCTTAGATGATAATTCGCGGACTAAGAATGCAATCTTGTCTTGTTCACACCATTGGCTGTAATCGCCTAAACCAAGGTGACGGGTAAGCTCTGAAATAACATTTTCATGGCGGGTACTTTCTTGACGAATATCAAGTCGTACTAAGTGAACGCCGAAACATTTTACGCGGCGTAGGGTATCAAGTAATAAGCCATCAGCAATGATAGCCATGCCACATTGGTGCAGAGATTGGTAACACGCAAACAGTGGATCCCATAGCTCAGCAACATCAGTAATAATATCGTTAGAGAGTGGAGCCTGACCGTTAATTTGCGCTTCTAAACTATCACGGGTAGTAATAAGTTTTGTGCGTAGTTGCTTTAAAATAGCACGGTAAGGTTCGTGTTCTTCACCAGCAAGTTCACGCAGCTCATCATTACATTGGATCATTGATAATTCATTGATCAACTCTTGAACATCACCAAGGTACAGTTCTGCCGCTTTCCAACGTGAAAGACGTAATACTTCACGAGTGATTGTTGAGGTCACAAATGGGTTACCGTCACGGTCACCACCCATCCATGAAGAGAAGGTAACTGGCGTTGCATCGAGAGGTAATTTTTGATCTAAATGCTGTTGTAGCTTTTCATCAAACAGACGTACGAATTCAGGGACGGCTTGCCACAGTGAATTCTCAACGACCGCATAACCCCATTTGGCTTCATCAATAGGGGTTGGACGCTGTTGACGAATAACATCGGAATACCATGCTTGAGCAATCAGCTGTTCTAATCGTTGCTCAACGCGAGCACGCTCTGCGGTTGACAGTTCACTTAATTCTAATTGTGACAGACATTTATTGATCTGTACCAACTTGTGGATCATGGTACGACGGGCAATCTCAGTCGGGTGTGCTGTTAACACCAGATCAATGTTTAGTTCATTGACGGCTGCTAAAGAGTCGGCAGGGTTAACGTCATTTTTAACTAATTTAGTAAATAAGTCATCGAGTGCACCTGGGCTACATAAGGTGGTTTCGCATTGGCGTGAAATGGTATGGTATTGCTCAGCAATATTAGTGAGATTAAGGAATTGGCTAAAAGCTCGAGCAACAGGAAGCAATTGATCGTCAGGTAGATTTTGTAATTCAGCAATTAGATTTTCGCGATCATCTTGATTGCCTGTACCCGCTGATTTAGAAAGTTTACGAATTGTTTCTACTTTTTCTAATAGCTCATCACCGCAGGCTGTTTTGATGGTATTACCCAGCAAATGGCCAAGCATACTGACATTACTCGTTAACGCGCTGTATTTCTCGTTCATATCGTATCCATTCCGTAATTTTGTTACATCCAATTTAACCTTTACCCCACAATCTAGCCGTGAATCTAGTAATAGGTCAACAGAGATTACTGTTATCGCCAATAAAAAAGGTTGATATTGATTCTGGTCATACTATTGATTGTATTTTGGTAATTTTGTTTCATTATTGCCATCGTTAGTGCACATTTTTGTTTGTTATTAGTAAGATAGAATAAAAATACCACCTCTCAGGCGTGTGGTTATGTTATGATTAAGCGCCATAAAGGTTAATGAAAAGATAATAAGTAATATTTATTTATCAGTATACTATTGACAGTGTGTAATTTAACCAGTAAACATATTCATTCAGATTAGTGAATAAACAGCTGCGGTTGTTTATTTATCTCTGCGCAAGGAAAGCTCAGGGTTAATAGTTAAATGCAGGAAGTTATTATCATGAACCAAACACTCACATCTCTCGTTACCCCCCTTCGACGACGCTAAGTCTTTTGCCTTAGGTACTTTTTTGTGCCTCTTCTCTGGCTGGTTACAGCACATCTTTATTAGCCGTTATGACATCATATTTTTTATACCATAGTCCCGATTGTTTTCATTACGGCTTGAGGACAATCACTACAAATGGAATTAGCAATGTTAAACACTGTTATTATTGGCGCTAGTGGTTATACCGGCGCAGAACTGGCAAAAATGGTTAGCCGTCATCCACAGTTATTACTTCGTGGTTTGTATGTTTCAGCTGCGAGCGTTGATGCGGGGAAATTATTGAGTGATCTTCATGGCCAATTAAAAGGGGTGGTTGATTTACCTTTGTTGCCATTAACGGATATCAAAGCAACCGCAGCAAGTGCCGATATTGTGTTGTTAGCAACAGCCCATGAAGTGAGTCATGATATTGCAGCGGTATTTCTTACTGCGGGTTGTCAGGTGTTTGACTTGTCAGGTGCGTTTAGAGTTAAAGCTGATGATTTTTATCGTCAATATTACGGATTTGAACATCAGTACAGTGAGTGGTTAGATAGCGCAGTTTATGGTTTAGCTGAATGGAATGCTGATGCTATTCATCAAGCGCAATTAATTGCCGTTCCTGGGTGTTATCCCACCGCATCGCAATTAGCCTTAAAACCATTAGTGGTTGCTGAGTTGCTTGATCACCAACAGTGGCCGGTTATTAATGCTGTCAGCGGTGTTTCTGGCGCTGGTCGTAAAGCCTCTATGATTAATAGTTTTTGTGAAGTGAGTTTACAAGCTTATGGTTTGTTTACCCATCGCCACCAACCCGAAATAGCCCATCACCTTAACTGCAATGTTATTTTCACGCCTCATCTCGGTAATTTTAAGCGTGGAATTTTAGCCACCATTACCGCTAAATTAGCTGTTGGCGTGACCGTGGAAGATGTTACTGCTGCAATGGAATCCGCTTATTTACAGACCACAGATCAACATGCGGTGCGTCTACTGGGGAATAAAACCGCGCAACTTGATGATGTTGTTGGAAGTTGCTTTTGTGATATCGGCTGGCAGGTGCAAGGTGAGCATATTATTTTAACCGCCGCGATTGATAATTTATTGAAAGGCGCTTCCTCGCAAGCAATGCAATGCATAAATATTCGCAACGGCTTTCCTCAATTAACCGCATTGGTGTAGGAGTAACACGATGAATCAAGTCCCTTTAGTGATCAAACTTGGTGGCGCAGCATTGGAATGTAATGCCACCTTAGAGCGGTTGTTTTCGACCATTAACGTCTATCAAGCGCGTTCACAGCGACCAATATTGTTTGTTCATGGTGGTGGTTATTTGGTTGATGAGTTGATGACAAAACTGCAATTACCGACCATCAAAAAACAAGGTTTGCGCGTCACACCGAGTGATCAAATTGGTTTGATTACCGGCGCGCTAGCAGGCACGGCTAATAAAATGCTGCAAGGACAAGCCGTTAAAGCGGGTGTCGCTGCTGTAGGGTTAAGTTTAGCCGATGGTGGTTTATGTACTGTTAGCCAATTAGATCCAGCGTTAGGGGCTGTTGGTCATGCAGAGCCAAATAACAGCGCTTTAATCTGTCAAATTATGCAACTTGGATTTGTGCCAATTATCAGCTCAATTGGGCTCGATAGTAATGGCGGAATGATGAACGTTAATGCTGATCAAGCGGCAGTGGCGGTTGCTGCAGCTGTAGATGGTGAGTTGGTATTACTGTCAGATGTTAGCGGAGTGCTTGATGGTAAAGGTAATTTGATTAAGCAACTTACCGAAACTGAGGCGGAAGCGTTAATTGCTCAAGCGGTGATCACCGATGGCATGATTGTTAAAGTGCGGGCGGCATTTACCGCGGCTAAAGCACTAGGACGTTCGATTGAAGTGGCGAGTTGGCGTTATCCTGAAAAGTTGAATGCATTATTAGCAGGCGACAGTATCGGGACTAAATTTACCCCATAACGGGATGCTCATTAAACGATATTTGCGAAGGCGAATTGAATTATTGTGATTAATGATTATTTTTGAAAAAAGTGCCTCAACGGGATAACCGCGACAAGGCTGATAAGGAGAGCGGCAGATGAGTAAGATTAATAAAGTGGTATTGGCCTATTCAGGTGGTTTAGATACATCAGCTATTATTCCATGGCTAAAAGAAAACTATGACTGTGAAGTGGTCGCGTTTGTGGCAGATGTCGGTCAAGGTGAAGAAGAGCTGATTGGTATTGAAGAAAAAGCCATCGCATCTGGTGCTTCTTCATGTTACATCGCCGATTTAAAAGAAGAGATGGTGAAAGATTATATTTATCCATCGCTGAAAACAGGGGCTATTTACGAAGGTAAATACTTGTTGGGTACCTCAATGGCGCGCCCAATTATTGCCAAAGCACAAGTTGAGTGTGCACTTGAAGTGGGTGCCGATGCTTTATGTCACGGTTGTACCGGTAAAGGTAATGATCAGGTGCGTTTTGAAGGTGCATTTGCCGCTCTTGCGCCACAATTGACCGTGATTGCGCCATGGCGTGAGTGGGATTTACGTAGCCGTGAAGCGCTGCTTGATTATTTGGCTGAGCGTAATATTCCTTGTACCGCATCGTTAGAAAAAATTTACTCACGTGATGCCAATGCATGGCATGTATCAACTGAAGGTGGGGTGCTTGAAAATACCTGGAATGCACCGAATGATTTATGTTGGGTGTGGACCACAGATCCACAACAAGCACCTGATGAAGCCGAAACTGTCTCTGTGCTCGTTGAAAAGGGCGAAGTGGTCGCGGTGAATGGTGAACCGATGACGCCTTACAACGCCCTGAATTATCTCAATCAAAAAGGCGCAGCGCATGGCGTCGGACGGATTGATATTGTTGAAAACCGTTTAGTGGGGATTAAATCGCGTGGGTGTTATGAAACCCCAGGCGGCACCATCATGATGGAAGCACTGCGCGCAGTAGAGCAACTGGTGTTAGATAAAGAATCGTTTGAATTCCGTCAAACTATTGGCCTTAAAGCGTCGCACCTTATTTATGATGGTCGTTGGTTTACACCATTGTGCCAATCACTGTTAGCCGCGGCGAATACGCTGGCGCAAGATGTGACCGGTGAAGTGGTGATTCAACTTTATAAAGGCCAAGCGACCGTTACTCAGAAGCGTTCACTTAATAGTTTGTATTCAGAAGAGTTTGCAACGTTTGGTGAAGATGATGTTTATGATCACAGTCATGCTGGTGGTTTTATTCGTTTGTATTCTTTGGCGAGTCGAATTCGTGCGCTTAACAATCAAAAATAATTAACTCAATTGTGGTACTAAGTTGCAGCGAGTGCGGTACTTGTTGCAACGTTAAGCTTATCAATATCATTAGACTTGGACAGCAAAGGAGATTCACCATGGCATTATGGGGCGGACGGTTTAGTCAGGCAGCTGACATCAGATTCAAACAATTTAATGATTCGCTGCGTTTTGACTATCGACTCGCAGAACAAGATATTGTCGGTTCAATAGCTTGGTCAAAAGCCCTGCGTCAAGTGAATGTGCTGACCGAACCAGAGCAACAACAACTTGAGTTAGCGTTAAATGAACTCAAGTTAGCGGTAATGGAAGATCCGGAACAAATTCTAACCTCAGATGCTGAAGATATTCATAGTTGGGTTGAACAACAGCTGATTGCTAAAGTTGGCGATCTTGGTAAAAAACTTCATACCGGTCGATCGCGGAATGATCAAGTCGCTACCGATCTTAAGTTGTGGTGCCGTCAACAAGGTCAGCAATTATTATTGATGTTGGATAAATTACAGCAACAGTTAGTTACTGTTGCACGTCAGCATCAAGCGACGGTGCTGCCTGGGTATACGCACTTACAACGGGCGCAGCCAGTTACATTTGCTCATTGGTGTTTAGCCTATGTTGAAATGCTTGAGCGTGATCATTCACGCTTAAATGATGCTATGACACGTTTAGATACTTGTCCGTTAGGCTCTGGTGCCCTTGCAGGTACCGCTTATCCGATTGATCGTGAAGTGTTAGCACATAGCCTTGGTTTTCAGCGTGCAACCCGTAACAGTCTTGATTCAGTGTCAGATCGTGATCACGTGATGGAGCTATTATCAACTGCCTCAATTTCAATGCTGCATTTATCGCGGATGGCGGAAGATTTAATTTTCTATAACTCAGGTGAGTCCAACTTTATCGAACTGGATGATGCGGTCACTTCTGGCTCATCGTTGATGCCACAGAAGAAAAACCCTGATGCGCTCGAATTGATTCGTGGTAAATGTGGTCGGGTTTACGGCGCCATGGCTGCAATGATGATGACCGTTAAAGCGTTACCGTTGGCTTACAATAAAGACATGCAAGAAGACAAAGAAGGGTTATTTGATGCCTTAGACAGCTGGCATGATTGTATGGAAATGGCAGCGTTATGTTTTGATGGGATCAAGGTTAATCAAGAGCGAACGTTAGAAGCGGCAATGCAAGGCTATTCAAATGCAACTGAGTTAGCGGATTATTTGGTTGCTAAAGGGATACCTTTCCGTGAAGCACACCATATTGTTGGGGTCGCGGTGGTAGCCGCGATTGCTAAAGGCTGCGCATTAGAAGAATTATCGTTGGATGAAATGAAACAATTTTCAGCAGTGATTGAAGCTGATGTTTATCCGATTCTTACTATCGAGTCGTGTCTAGATAAGCGCTGTGCCCTTGGTGGTGTCGCGCCTAATCAAGTCGATTATGCGATTGGTCAGGCTGAAAAGCGGCTTGATAAACGTTATTCGCCTGACGTGAAAGTGCGCGGGGCGCGACTCACTGATCTCGATGCTATCGAAGGGATGGTGGTGTATTGGGCTGGGCTTGGTGAGAATTTACCGCGAAATCGTAATGAGTTAGTACGTGATATCGGTTCATTTGCAGTGGCTGAAAATCATGGTGTGGTCACAGGGTGTGCGTCACTGTATGTTTATGATTCTGGATTGGCAGAAATTCGTTCGTTAGGAGTAGAAGCGGGTTGGCAACAGCAAGGGCAGGGCAAAGCGATTGTCGATCATTTGCTTGAGAAAGCGGCACAAATGGCGATTAAAAAAGTATTTGTGTTAACCCGTGTGCCGGAGTTCTTTATGAAGCGCGGTTTTACTCCGACCTCAAAAGCATTACTGCCAGAAAAAGTCATGAAAGATTGTGAACGTTGTCCGCGTCAGCATGCTTGTGATGAGGTTGCATTAGAAGTGTGGCTCGATCAGGTGCAGCGGATAGCGACGATTAATGTCGCCTAACGGATCGTTATGGCTGCTTTCAGCTCTTAATCGTAATTAGCTCTTAATAGTAACAACAATGGCAAAAAGCCCTCACTTCAAGCTGAAGTGAGGGCTTTTTAGTAACGGTCTACTAGTGGAAGATTAGCCTAAGAAAATTTCTAGATCTTCGCTGCCACCAATGTGTTTACCGCCAATGAATACTTGAGGAACAGTACTACGACCAGTAATGGCACGTAAAGAAACTGTGGTCGCATCTTTACCTAAAATAATTTCTTCATACTGTAGACCTTTGTCGATCAGATTCTGTTTGGCTTTCACACAGAAAGGACAACCTGGCTTAGAGAATACAGTGATTGATTCTTGTAGTTTTTGTTCTGGTGCAATGTAGTTCAGCATCGTATCTGCGTCAGATACTTTGAACGGGTCGCCTGGTTCTTCGTTTTCAACAAACATTTTTTCAACGATGCCGTTTTTCACTAGCATGCTGTAACGCCATGAACGCGCACCAAAACCGATGTCATCTTTTTCAACTAACATGCCCATGCCGTTAGTGAATTCACCGTTACCATCAGGGATAAAAGTGATGTTTGCTGCTTCTTGATCTGCTTTCCATGCATTCATTACGAACGTATCGTTAACCGATACACATAGAATGTCGTCAACGCCGTTATCAGCAAATACTGATGCTAACTCGTTATAACGAGGTAGGTGGCTAGAAGAACATGTTGGTGTAAATGCGCCTGGTAGGCTAAATACAACCACTGTTTTATTAGCAAATAACTCATTAGTTGTTACATCAATCCACTGATCGCCTTTGCGAGTGTGGAAAGTAACTTGAGGTACTGGCTGACCTTCTTTAGATGCGAACATAATGTGATTCCTTAAAAAATATAAATTAATTTAATGCAATCGGAGCTTCGTAAATATGTTCTCCATATTGATGAAGTAATTATGCGATTTTACTCTTGATAGTTCTAATCGTTTACTGCTATGGTTTTGATAGTTAATTCCTATTGGTAACCTTAGCTAATGAATATTCGAGATCTTGAGTACCTTGTCGCCCTGTCTGAACATAAACATTTTCGCAAAGCTGCTGAAGCCTGTTATGTCAGTCAGCCAACCTTAAGTGGTCAAATTCGTAAATTAGAAGATGAACTTGGGGTATCGCTGTTAGAACGAACCAGTCGTCGCGTGCTTTTTACCGATGCGGGATTGAGTTTAGTCGCCCAAGCTCAAAAAGTGTTGCTTGAGGTCAAAATATTGACCGAACTTGCTAGTTTGCAAGGAGAAAGCATGGCTGGGCCGTTACATATTGGCTTTATTCCAACCGTAGGTCCATATTTATTGCCGCAAATTATTCCGACCTTAAAAGAAGCGTTTCCTGAACTAGAATTATTTTTACATGAAGCGCAAACCCATCAATTAGTACAGCAGTTAGAAGAAGGCAAACTAGATTGCATGATTTTAGCCGCAGTCAAAGAAAGTGAACCTTTTATCGAATTGCCATTGTATGACGAGCCGATGATGTTAGCGGTGCCAGAAACTCACCCGTGGGCACAAGAGCAAGAAATTGATATGTCACGCTTACACGGTGAAACCTTACTGATGTTGGAAGATGGTCACTGTTTGCGTAATCAAGCATTAGGGTTTTGTTTTGCAGCAGGCGCGCGTGATGATGGGCGTTTTAAAGCCACTAGCCTTGAAACACTACGCAATATGGTTGCCGCAGGCAGTGGGATCACGTTATTGCCACAATTAGCAACGCCGAAAGAACATTGCCGTGATGGGGTTTGTTATATTGCAGCTGAGCATCCGCAACCCACTCGGTTGATTACGTTAGCCTACCGTCCTGGCTCACCATTAAAGTCGCGTTATGAAAAATTGGCTGAAGTGATTAAGTCTAAAATGCCACAAATTTTTGCCAATCATATTCAGAAATAGTTTTTCGTGCTGTAAGGGCTATGAAATTTCAAACAAAAAAAAGAGCGCTGATTAGCGCTCTTTTTTATTTAGGGGTGATAATTAGAACAACTCTTCTGCTGTTTCCGCATCAAATTTCTGTTCTGAATTGACTTGGCTTGCTGATTGCGTTGGCTCTGTACCCTTGATGAAGTATTCATACATTGAACTGGCATCATCACGATCTGACAGTTTACCCGTTGCACGGTCGATACGTACTTTGACGATATCTGCTGGAATTTGCAATGGCTGTTCTGGGGTGTTTTTCAGTGCGGTACGCATGAAATCAATCCATGCTGGTTGGGCAGCATTGCCACCGTATTCACCACCTGTAGTTTGGTTTTTACCTAAGTTTTTATTAAAACTCGTCCGCCCAAGAGCATGACGGTGGTCATCAAAACCTACCCAGGTAGTGGCAACCATATTAGGACCAAAGCCGGTGTACCAAGCATCTTTTGAGTCATTGGTTGTACCTGTTTTACCGCCTATATCATGACGACCTAGCACGCGAGCTCTAAAGCCTGTGCCATAAAGATGACCCGGTTCACCCCAAATATTACTGGTTAACATTTGACGAACAAGGAACGCATTTTGCTCGCTGATCACTGCTGGTGCATAACGTACCGCTGGTGGTGTGATCACTTGTTCTAGTTGCGCTAATGTTGGCTTTTCCGTTACAGGTGCAACTGGTTTTTGATCTGCTGGTGTATTTTCAGCTGTGGTAGCTGCTGCTGTCGCCAATGCTACTTGCATTTTTGCTTGTGGATTTTGGCTTTGACAAACATCATTACAGACAATTTTTGGATTGGCGCTGTAGATCAATTCACCATTACTATTATCCACTTTACCGATTAAGAACGGTTTCACCGCATAACCACCATTGGCAAACACAGAATAACCTTGGGCTAATTCCAGTGGAGTTAAACTACCCGCACCTAACGCTAATGGTTCTGCGTGAGGCAGATCTGAGCGTTTAAAGCCAAATCGAGTCAGGTAGTTAATGGTGTAATCTAAACCAGCCAGTCGTAATACGCGAATCGCCATGACGTTGATTGAACGCGCCAGACCAATACGTGCACGGGTTGGGCCACCGTAACGGCCATCAGCATTCTTTGGTCGCCATGCAGTGCCTTGCCACTTATCCCATTTGGTAATCGGCGCATCATTAATCAGGGTGGCTAATGTCATCCCTTTTTGAATCGCTGCTGAGTAAATAAACGGCTTAATGCCTGAACCTACCTGACGAATTGATTGAGTGGCACGGTTAAATTTACTTTGGGTATAGTTAAAACCGCCGACCATTGCCAATATCGCACCATTATTCGGTGACATTGCGACAAACGAGGTATTGGCACCTGGTACTTGGCTTAATACCCAATGGTTTGTGGTTACTGCTGCGGCATCCGCTGTTGCTGCGACAGTTGTGGCTTTATTTTGAACCCAAATCTGTTGACCTGCCGTTAAAATTTGAGCCGCTGTTGTTGGAGCAGGGCCTTGGGCTTTATCGGTAAGGAATTTACGCGCCCATTTCATACCATCCCAGTTGAGGGTCACGGTTTCGCCTGGCTTGGTAACCACAATCGCTGTTTGCGGATTCACCTTGGTAACCACGGCTGGCACCAATTCACCATAAGTTGGTTGGCTACTTAACTTCTCAACGATTTGGTTAGCATTCAGTGGCGTTTGTCCCGGTTTCCATAACACCGCTGTTGCACCACGATACCCATGTCGTTCATCGTAATTTAACAGGTTATCAACCGCGGATTGCTGAGCGGCATGCTGTAATTTAGCATTAATGGTGGTGTAAACATCCATCCCTTTGGTGTAAGCATCTTCACCATAGCGATTAACCATCCACGCACGTGCTCGTTCTGCAACATATGGTGCATACAGTTGAATTTCAGCGCGGTGGTAATGGGAAACAATCGGCTCTGAACGTGCTTGATCCATTTGTGCTTGAGTGATGTAGCCTTCTTTATACATTCGATCAAGTACCACATTACGACGAGTTGTCGCGCGATCGATTGAGTAAATCGGATTCATGGTTGAAGGCGCTTTCGGCAAACCTGCAATCACTGCCATTTCACTTAACGTCAGCTGATCAACACTTTTACCGAAGTAAACTTGTGCAGCAGCACCGACACCGTAAGCACGGTAGCCGAGGTAAATTTTATTTAGATAAAGGTCAAGAATTTGATCTTTAGTTAAAATTTGCTCGATATGAATCGCAATAAAGGCTTCTCTAATTTTACGTGAGAAAGTTCTTTTATTGGACAGGAAGAAGTTTCGTGCAAGTTGCTGCGTGATAGTACTCGCACCTTGACGTGCGTGACCTGTGGTTATCATCACAAAAGCGGCTCGTGCGATACCAATTGGATCAACGCCATGATGTTCATAAAAACGACTGTCTTCGGTCGCAATAAAACCATCGATCAACAAAGGAGGCATTTGCTTGAGTGTTAATGGAATGCGGCGTTTCTCACCAAATTGTGAGATCAGTTCGCCATCGGCACTGTACACCCTTAGCGGTGTTTGTAGCTCGACATTTTTTAATTTAGCAACATCAGGAAGGTCTGGTTTTAGGTATAAATAAAAACCAAAAATTGTACCCACTCCAAGAATGATGCAAATTATTGCAAGTATTAGTAATCGCTTTATGAACTTCACTTGAGATTTCCCGTTACGCCATCGTTCTGGCGGTCATTATCTATTATCTTTTACCTTCAAGTATAAAGATAACAAAAAAATAATTAATGCCGTTGATGATGTTTATTCGAAATAGTTTGTTTTTTCGCCACATGGGAGCATAACACGGATGTTTCGGAACCCATTAAGTGTTGGGGTAGATATAGGTAACCACAGTATAAAGGCTGTGGTTCTGCAACAAAAAAAAGAGCTGTTTGAGTTGGCTGCGTTTGTTGAGGTTGAGTTGAATAAAACCATGATAAACGATCAGCATAGCGTGAATAATGCTGAGTTGTTGTCAGCAATGCGTCAAATTAAAAAGCAATTACCATGGCAAGCCAAAACCGTGACCTTAGCCTTACCCGATAGTGCGGTAATCAGCAAAGTTGTTCAATTAGGTACAAACCTCAGTGAAGAAGAAGCTGAGTTCGCGATAGTGCAAGCATTAGGCGCGGCCTCGCCGTTTCCTGTCGAAGAACTGTGGTTTGATTATTTTCCTTTAATTAGCGATCGTTTTAGTGATGTAGCAACCACACCCTTCCAAGTGTTTGCTTCACGTAAAGAAACGATCGATAACCGGGTCAATGTGCTGCTTAAATTGGGCTTTAAACCTAAGATCATGGAGTTACAGACCCATGCTTTATTATGGTTGACTGAACATCTTGCTGAGATGGGTAGCCATTATAATCAATGGGCGGTGGTTGATGTGGGTAAACGGCATACAGAATTTTGTATGAAGCCACAAGGTAGTGCTGCCTATCACCGTGAAATTCGGTTTGGGATTGGTATGTTTGACAACCAAGACGGTACGACGTTGCTTAGCAGTAATAATGCCGAGCAATTTACCAAACAGTTAGCTGAGCAACTAAAGCGCCAAATTCAATTGTATAACTCGACTCACCCGCGTAGTGGCATCAAAGGGTTATGGTTATGCGGTGGTGGGCAAGATTCAGTGTCGGCATCATTGTTGCAGCGTTTAATTGGTCTTGATGTGGTATGGGTGAGCCCATTTCAGCATTTTAGTTGTGCCAAGAATGTTGAATTACCTCACTCAATGTCGAGTCAGTATGCTGTCGCGACGGGGTTAGCATTGCGGGGGCTAGCATGATCGATAAACTCAATTTATTGCCGTGGCGTGAGCAGCGACGTAAACAACATAAACAGCGTTTTGTTGGGTTGCTGGTAGCGAGTGTTGCACTGGCTGTTGTGGGTAATGGCGCGATTGGTGAATACATTGAAAACCAGCAACGCCAGCAACAGAGTCGTAATCAGCAATTACAGCAAGAATTAACCAGCTTGCAGCAGCGGTTGGCGTTTCTACCTCAATTAGATAAACAACGTGATGCGATTGAATTGCGATTAAAAGTGATTGTGGATATTCAGCTATCACGTAATCGAGTCACTCAACTGCTTAATCAGTTACCTGAAGTGGTGCCAGCAGGGGTGTATCTTGATGGGGTCAATTTAGCTAGGCAACGGGTTAAAGTTGATGGTTTTGGCGATACTAACGGTCACTTAGCGGCATTGTTAGGTAAAGCAGAACAATCGCCGTGGTTTAATAATATTGAAATGCACTCTTTAGTCACAACAAAAAGAGCAGATAAACAACAAACATCACAGTTTAATGCTTCTTTTGATTTAACAACGCCAGCTATTGATAACAAGCCGCTAAAAGCGACCTTTCCTACTGCCGTAGTGGAGAAAAACAATGATTGATTGGCGCGAATTAGAGCTTGATGAAATCACTGAATGGCCATTATTGCCGCAAGGTTTAATTGCGTTGTTGGTGACGTTATTGTTATCAGCATTAGGTTATTGGTATTGGTTAACCCCTTTAACGGCAGAACTCGAGCAGCAAAAACAACAAGAAATAACCTTGCGGGCTCAGTTAGTGACTCGAGCGGCCCAAGTTGCTGCCTTACCACGGGTGAAAGAACAAGTGGTTGAGCTTAACCGCCGTTATCAAGAAGTGGTTGAGCAGTTACCTGAAGAGCAAGAATTGGCAAGCCTATTAGCCAGTATTAATGATATCGGTGTTCAAAATGGGTTGATTTTTCAGTCGATTAAGTGGGCTTCACGAATAGAGCATGATCTTTATTATGAATTACCGCTGAATATGCAATTAACCGGTTCTTACCAACAAATTGGTCAGTTTGCCGAAGCGATTGCAAGACTGCCTCGAATTGTTAATTTACGCAATGTTGAGTTAGCGCGGGTCGATAACCAAGGCTTTGATGAGTTATTGTCGTTGACGGTATCGGCAATCACTTATCGTTTTAAAACCCCGCAATAATGAGGATCTTATGAGAACACTTTTATGGCTGTTACCGTTAGGATTCGGATTAATGGGGTGTCAGGCCAATACCGATTCGGTTGAGCAGTTTATAGCTAAAACCCACACCAATGCCAAAGCAAAAGTAAAACCATTGGCTGATCCTTATATTTTTGTTGCTGAGTCGTTTGTGATGACCAGTAAACGGGTACCATTTTTACGTCCTAAACCAGAATTACTACTCGCTAAGCAAGCCGATATTAGTTGCTGGCAACCAACAAGTGCTCATCAACCAACTGCGCTCGAAACCTTTCCGTTAGAGCAATTGACAATGAAGGGAGCGATTGGCCATCAGCGTCAATTATGGGGATTGGTTTATACCCCAAAAGGTGAGTTAGTCAGAATTAAGCCGGGACAGTTTGTCGGACTTAATCGCGGCAAAGTAACAAAGGTGAGTGATAAGCTCATTGAAATAGAAGAAACATTACCCGATGGCAAAGGTTGTTGGCTAACACGGCCTGCAAAGCTGGCTTTAGTTCAGCATTAATCAAGGATGAGTTATGAAAGGGAATACGTGGGGGCTTAGCCGCCAGATTTTCGCCAGTGTATGGTTAATGTGTTGGGGTTTACTGACCGTAACCAACGTCACAGCTGCGCCAGTGAGTGGGGTCACTAATCAAGTTCAAGACATTGAGTTTCGTCGTGATAGTAAAGGCCGAGGAGTGGTAACGATAAAGTTACAACAGCCTCAATCATTGGTCGATTTTCGTCGCCAAGGCAAGCAGTTACAGCTAGATATCTTTGATACTCAATTAACCAATGAGCAAGTATACACGCTAGACGTCGTTGATTTTTCGACAGTCGTTAACAGTATTGATACCAGTAATGTAGCGAGTGGGGCGCGGTTTATGTTTAAGCTGAGTGGGGACTATGACTATGATTATCGTATTCGAGGTAATAATCTTGAGGTTACGTTAATTAAACGGGTGCAACCTAAAGCAACCTCTGCGACCAATAAGAGCAATGTTTCTTATAAGGGCAAGCCGATCTCAATCAATTTTCAAGACATTCCCGTCCGTAACGTATTGCAGTTAATCGCAGACTATAATGACTTTAACTTAGTGGTCGCTGATACTGTCAGCGGTAATGTGACGCTACGATTAGATAACGTGCCATGGCCACAAGTCTTGGACATTATCTTACAAGCCAAAGGGTTGGATAAACGGGTACGAGGGTCGGTATTATTGGTTGCTCCTAAGGCTGAATTAGCTGCCAATGAGCATCAAGTGATGGAAACTGCGCGTAAACAGCAAGAATTAGCCAGTTTACGTTCAGAACTGATACAAATTAATTACGCTAAAGCCACTGATATCTCAACATTACTAAGTGGCTCAACAGATGGTGTTGGAATGTTGTCTGAGCGTGGCTCTCTGCATGTTGATGAACGAACTAACGCATTGATAATTAAAGATACACCAGATAATATCGCCAGCATTAAAGATATTGTGTTGGCATTAGATATTCCGGTAAAGCAGGTGCAAATTGAAGCACGTATTGTCACTATAGATGAAGGTAATATCGATGAACTTGGCGTGCGCTGGGGAGTATCGAGTATCGATGGTGATACCACTATTGGTGGGTCAATTGAAGGTAACCTTGGCAGTTCTGGATTGCTAGATGACACCAGTGTCGATGATTTTCTTAATGTCAATTTAGGGGCGACTCAAGCTGGGGCTTCTAGTATTGCGTTTCAAGTGGCCAAGTTAGGTAATGTATTATTAGATCTTGAATTGTCAGCGTTGCAGTCAGAGCGTAAAGCAGAAATTATCTCAAGCCCACGTCTTATGACGACCAACAAAAAAACCGCTTATATTGAACAAGGTACTGAAATTCCATACCTAGAAGCATCATCAAGTGGTGCGGTGTCAGTTGATTTTAAAAAGGCAGTATTAAGCCTGATGGTGACGCCTCAAATTACCCCTGATAATAAGTTAGTATTAGACTTGGAAGTGACCCAAGACAGTAAAGGCGAAGAGGTACCCACTGGGGTAGGTACAGCGGTGGCGATTAAGACCCAGCGGATTGGTACTCAAGTGTTAGTCAACAATGGTGAAACTGTCGTATTAGGTGGTATTTATCAAAATCAAGTCAACAATACGGTTCGTAAAGTACCTATTCTTGGTGATATTCCCGTACTTGGTGCATTATTTAGGCATAAAATGGAAGAGCTTGGAAAACGTGAATTATTAATTTTTGTGACGCCAAAAATTGTGATGCAATAATTTTTCACTTTGCTAACCATCTTGCTGACAATAGTTATAATCAATATTGCAGTAGGGTGGTTGTGAGCTAAAGTTGTTTTGTTTTATATAGTTATATTGGTTAGGTGGTTGGGCGTTGAGAGTGTTCTTGAGCCGTTATCAAGATATTTACGAGCTTAATACGATTGACCTCAGACCTCTGGTAAGCCATTATGGCAACCTCTGTGGGTAAGACAGGCTCAATAAAATATCGATTGATGTCGACTAGCTATTGCAAAATAGTAGTCAGTCCTGAGATAATTTTCTGTCTTATCACGAATTATATGTGAGGAACTTGGCGCCTCGGGCTTATTTTAATAGAGCCTGCGGGTGGTGTCGTTTTATTAACCGCGCGTAAATTGCTAAAATGGCTGAAAAACGAAATATTTTCTTGGTTGGCCCTATGGGTGCCGGCAAAAGCACAATTGGTAGACACCTTGCACAACAGCTGCATATGGAATTCTTTGATTCAGATACTGTGATCGAAGAACGTACTGGCGCTGATATTAGTTGGGTGTTTGATGTTGAAGGTGAAGACGGCTTCCGTGTTCGCGAAGAAACTGTAATTGATGATCTAACCCAAGAACAAGGTATTGTTCTTGCAACGGGTGGCGGCTCTGTTATTAATAAAGAGAACCGTAATCGCCTGTCTGCTCGTGGTATCGTTGTTTATCTAGAGACGACTATTGAAAAGCAATTAGCTCGTACTCAACGTGATAAAAAACGCCCATTACTTCAAACTGACACACCTCGTGAAGTGCTTGAAGAATTAGCAGCAGAACGTAACCCATTGTATGAAGAGGTTGCTGACTACGTTGTTCGTACTGATGATCAAAGTGCGAAAGTAGTTGCTAACCAAATCATCAAGATGCTGGAAGAGCGTTAATTAATTAAAAAGAGAAGCTGACCATGGAACGGATCAATGTCAATTTAGATGACAGAAGCTACCCTATTTCAATTGGCGCCGAGTTGTTCGACAACTCGGCGTTGTTTGCATCTGCGATATCTGCAGGTAAACGAGTAGTTGTGGTCAGCAATGAGACTATTGCCCCGTTATATGCGGATCAGGTAATAGCGACCATCAGTTCATTGTCGTGCCAAGTGGCATTACTTTCTCTGCCTGATGGCGAACAGTATAAAACCCTGGATACGTTTAATCACATCATGACATTTTTACTGGAAGGTAATTATGGCCGCGATGTGATTTTAGTTGCTTTAGGTGGCGGCGTAATTGGTGACATTGTTGGCTTTGCGGCTGCAAGTTATCAACGAGGGGTTGATTTTATTCAGGTGCCAACCACGTTGTTAGCACAAGTTGATTCATCAGTAGGTGGAAAAACTGCGGTCAATCACCGTCTGGGTAAAAACATGATTGGTGCCTTCCATCAACCTAAAGCAGTGATTATTGATAATCATTGTTTACAAACATTGCCGCAACGAGAGTTCGCTGCAGGGTTGGCGGAAGTGATCAAATACGGCATTATTGCCGATTATGATTTTTTTGTTTGGTTAGAAAATAACATTGAGCGATTGCAGGCATTGGATAATGATGCGTTGTGTTACGCCATTAGTCGTTGCTGTCAAATTAAAGCCGATGTTGTTGCTGCCGATGAAAAAGAATCAGGGGTAAGGGCGTTACTCAATCTTGGCCATACTTTTGGTCACGCTATTGAAGCAGAAATGGGCTATGGAAACTGGCTGCATGGCGAAGCGGTGTCAGCAGGTACAGTTCTCGCAGCACATACTGCCGCAAAGCAGGGATTAATCAGTGATGCCGATGTAGTGCGAATTATCACATTACATCAACGCGCAAATTTGCCCGTTGTTGCACCTGAAACTATGGTTTTTGACGATTTTATTAAGCATATGATGCGTGATAAAAAAGTATTGTCAGGTCAGCTACGCTTAGTATTACCCACTGCAATTGGTAGTGCTAAGGTTGTGGCTGATGTACCTTTTGATGTGCTTAAGGATGTTATTGGCCGCTAAGTTGTAGCACATTGATGACCAGCATGACGAAAGCAAAAAATCTGGATCTGGAAAGTCAGATCCAGTTGCTGACTCGAGTACGGTTTATTACTCGGTTTGGCTCTCACCTTATCCACCTCTCTGGTGCAGCTGGCTCAGGTAAAACTTGGCTCGCCCACTCTTTCCTCGAGCATTACGCCACTGACTGCCGGCAAGTCTTATTGATGTGCCAATCAGGGCAAACTGACGCTCAACATCGAACCTTATTGTTACAACAATTTGTTAGCCAAGCCATGTTTAACGAACATGATTCTTTATGTCAAAGCGTGGAACATTTATTGGCACACCAGCATGATAAATTGATGGTGGTGATTGATGACGCGCATTTATTGAGCCCCTGTCTCGTTGCTGAATTATGGGCATTATCGTTGTACGCCGCTCAACACTCTACTCTCCAACTTAATATTGTCTTATTTGCTAATCGTGGCGAGTTACACCAAACTTTAACGCACGTTGCCCATGGTTCCGGTATTGTGCCGCTAGCGTTAGATATTGATGATTTGAGTCAGCAAGAAGCCATTTTATTTACTGAAATGTTAATTGGTAGCGATCAATTAACCACGGCTTCTCGACGAACGTTAAAGCAGCGTTTGCTTACCGTCATTGCGCGGCCTGGTGTGCTGTATGACTTTCCTCAATCTGAAGGTGTGAATATGACCTCAAAGGCATCTAAACGACCATTATTAGTGGCAGTAATTATATTAGCTGTGATTGCTTTAGCGATTGCAGGATATGGTTTAATGACCATTCGTTCTCACACTGCAACGGATACTCAACCTCCAGCCACAATACCTGCTGTAACCGCCACGGTAACATTTGATGATGTGCCGCTACCACCGCAAGTGCATGCCCAAGGTTTAACGGTTGGGCGTAAAGAAGATAGCAGTCATGAACGGATTGTCATTTCTGAACAACAAATTGATGCCATGATGGATGACCAAGCTTTAAAAGGTCATTCTATCGCTACAGAAGCTACAGAAGCTACAGAAGCTACAGAAGCTACAGAAGCTACGACGACTCCCGTTATAGCGCCAATAGTCGCTGCCTCTGATACAACAGCAATACCATCATTGCCTTCGGCCGGCGCAATCATACCCGCGCCAGCGTCTAAACTTGATTGGTCGCTTAAGTTAGCCACTGATGAGCAAAAATTGGCAGCGATAAAATCCAGTCATTACGCATTACAACTAGCCGCTACTCAAAGCCTTGCCGCGGCGGCCGAGTTTATGACGACTCATCATGTGGTAGAGGCTATGATCTACCAAACGGATCGTAAGAAGCAGCAATGGTTTATTGTGGTTAGTGGTAATTATTCAACGGCTGATCAAGCACGTACTGCAAAAAGTCAATTATCAGCGTCACTGCAACAGCTAAAACCATGGTTGAAACCTTACCGACATATTCAACAAGAAATGAATCGCTTAAAATAAAGCCATTAATCATAGTTATTTATGCTAATTGGTATCAGCACTGGGGGTAAATGAGGTACAATCCGCGACCTTTCGTGACATTCTTGTAAGTGGTGGTGGGTCAGCTTAATGAAAAAGCATCGTGCATTCCTGAAATGGGCTGGGGGTAAGTACTCTCTGGTCGAGGATATCAAACGACACCTACCGCCAGCGCGTAAATTGGTTGAGCCTTTTGTGGGCGCGGGATCGGTATTTTTAAATACTGATTATGAGCATTACCTATTAGCCGATATCAACCCAGATCTGATTAATTTATATAATATTATTAAGCAAGAGCCTGAGCGTTACATTGAAGATGTTCGTCGATTATTCACGCCTGAATATAATACTAAAGCCGCGTATTTGAGTATCAGAGAAGAATTTAATCACAGCACTGATACTTATCAGCGCTCGATTTATTTTCTCTATTTAAATCGTCACGGTTTTAATGGTTTGTGTCGCTATAATAAAAAAGGCGGTTTTAATGTACCTTTTGGTTCGTATAAAAAACCGTATTTCCCTGAAGCAGAAATGTATTATTTTTCTGAAAAAGCTAAGCGTGCGACGTTTGTGTGTGAAGGTTATAGCCAAACATTTTCACGTGCTCGTAAAGGCAGTGTGATTTATTGTGATCCACCGTATGCGCCATTATCCACTACGGCTAATTTTACCTCTTACTCAGGTAATGGTTTTAGTTTAGATGATCAAGCGACATTAGCGAATATCGCTGAGAAGGCTGCCACGGAGCGTGATATTGCGGTGTTAATATCCAATCATGATACGCCATTAACCCGCCGTTTATATACTGGTGCTGATTTATCGGTGGTCAGGGTTAAACGTACCATTAGTCGTAATGGCAGTGGACGTAATAAGGTCGATGAACTGCTGGCGTTATTTAAGATACCTGCCGCGACTGATAGTGAATAATCATCATACATAGATTGCTGTTGCCTGCTGGGTGATAGCAATCAAAGTGATCACCAATACCCCGATAATAATCCCCCCAATAATGATAAACGGCCATGGACTTGAATGCTTGAAGTCTTGATGATGCTGTTGTTGTGACTGCACCCCAAATAATGCCGCTAACACACTCTTTATTATTCTCCATACTGCGCTAATACTTGCACCCATAAATATCCCTTCCTCGTTTCTTTAGTGAGGTTATTGTTGATTGTAGTGCCTTTGTCATTGGTCGCATTGATAATTATGGCTAACTGCAGCAATAAATAAATCGAGTAAGACAACACTTAGGGGATCGGGTAGACTGACAGCAATTTAAACGCTTGGTAAGCCGAGCTTATTGTTTTTATCGCTAGTGTAGAGAGGCTAAACATGAAGGACTTTTTGATTGCTCCATCTATTTTGTCTGCTGATTTTGCCCGTTTAGGTGAAGATGTAGCAAAGGTATTGGCAGCAGGTGCTGATGTGGTCCATTTTGATGTTATGGATAATCACTTTGTCCCTAACCTGACGTTTGGTGCGCCGATCTGTCAAGCATTACGCGACTACGGTATTACCGCACCGATTGATGTCCATCTGATGGTGAAACCTGTCGATCGTATTATTCCTGATTTCGCCAAAGCGGGTGCAAGCATGATCACGTTTCATGTTGAAGCGACTGACCATATTGATCGTACTTTACAGCTGATTAAAGAACACGGTTGTCAAGCAGGCGTGGTATTTAACCCAGCAACGCCATTACATCACCTTGATTACATCATGGATAAAGTTGATATGATTTTGATCATGTCAGTAAACCCAGGCTTTGGTGGTCAATCTTTTATCCCGACTACACTCGATAAATTACGCCAAGTACGTCAGCGCATTGATGCTTCAGGGCGTGATATTCGTCTGGAAGTTGATGGCGGTGTTAACGTCAATAATATTGCTGAAATTGCAGCAGCGGGTGCGGATATGTTTGTTGCGGGTTCAGCTATTTTTAATGAGCCTGATTATAAAGTCGCGATTGATAAGATGCGTGCACAGTTAGCTGAGGCCAAGCGTTAATGAGCTCTGAAAACCTGATTGAAAATATTAAATTTATCGCGTTTGACCTAGACGGTACTTTACTTGATAGCGTCCCTGATTTAGCCGATGCGGCTGATTTGACCATGCGTCATCTTGGTCGTGAAGGGGTAACGGTTGAGCAAGTAACGACTTGGATTGGTAATGGCGCTGACATTTTAATTGGTCGCGCATTAAGTCGTAGTATCGATATTGATCCTGATATTGATCCGCAATTACAGCGTCAAGCGCGTGAGCTATTTGATCATTATTATGCCGCGGGTGGTCATCAAAAAAGTGCCTTATATGCGGATGTAAAAACGACATTAGCCAGCTTACATCAAGCCGGTGTACTCATGGCGATTGTTACCAATAAACCGTCACAATTTGTGCCTCATTTGCTTGAAGAGCATGGTTTGAGTGCTTATTTTGTTGATGTGATTGGCGGTGATACGTTTCCATTGAAAAAACCGGATCCATTCGCATTGCATTGGCTGATGGAAAAACACCATATTGCAGCTACCGAATTGCTAATGGTAGGTGATTCGCGTAATGATATTGTTGCCGCTCAAGCTGCAGAGTGTCGTTCATTAGGGCTGACTTATGGCTATAACTATGGTCAGCCAATCAGTGACAGTAATCCTGATGTAGTTTGTGAACACTTCAAGCAATTACTTGATGTGGTTAAACTAGGCTGCTAGTACATTACGGTGTACACTAAAAAACCAATAACTTTAGGTACTGATAACCGCGTTATGAGTACCTTTCGTCAATACAATTAAAGATATTAACAGGACAACCTGATCATGAGTAAACCCATTGTATTAAGTGGCGTACAGCCTTCTGGTGAATTGAGTATCGGCAACTACCTTGGTGCGCTGCGTCAGTGGGAACAGATGCAGGATGATTACGATTGTCAGTATTGTGTGGTTGATTTACATGCCATCACTGTCCGTCAAGATCCTAAAGCACTCCATGAAGCAACCTTAGATGCATTAGCAATTTGTTTAGCTGTGGGTGTCGATCCAAAGAAAAGTACTTTGTTTGTCCAATCTCATGTACCAGAGCATGCACAACTGGGCTGGCTATTAAATTGCTATACCCAAATGGGTGAGCTTAGCCGTATGACCCAGTTTAAAGATAAATCAGCTCGCCATGCAAATGACGTTAACGCGGGTTTATTTGGCTACCCAGTACTGATGGCGGCCGATATCTTATTATATGGTGCGCATCAAGTGCCTGTAGGTAGCGATCAAAAGCAACATTTAGAGTTAGCGCGTGATATCGCCACCCGCTTTAATAACCTTTATGGCACAGAGCAAAGCCCAATTTTCCAAGTTCCTGAACCGTATATTCCAGCGGTAGGTGCACGGGTAATGAGCTTACAAGATGCGACCAAGAAAATGTCGAAGTCAGATGATAACCGTAAGAACGTTATTACGCTGCTTGAAGATCCAAAGTCGATTCTAAAGAAAATCAATAAAGCGCAAACTGACGCAGAAATGCCACCTCGCATTGCACATGATATTGAGCAAAAAGCAGGGATCTCAAATCTAATGGGATTGTATTCTGGCGCAACGGGCAAAACATTTGCTGAGATTGAAGCCCAGTATGCTGGCGTTGAGATGTATGGCCCGTTTAAGAAAGATGTTGGTGAAGCATTAGTGGCAATGCTAGAACCTGTACAGGCTGAATACCAACGTATTCGTCATGATCGTGCTTATCTTGATAGCGTGATGAAAGCAGGTGCTGATAAAGCATCAGCTCGCGCTGCTGAAGTATTGAAAAAAGCCTACCATGCGGTGGGTTTTGTTGCGCGCCCATAAGCGTTGGCAATTATTATCATAAAAAAAGCAGGGCTTAGGCTCTGCTTTTTTGTTGCTAGTTAGTCGCTGTCATCGACAGTTAAAAATAAGAGCTTAGTTGTAATATGCTGTTAATTATTGATAACTACGATTCATTTACTTACAACCTCTATCAATATTTTTGTGAATTAGGGGCTGAAGTCGTTGTTGTTCGCAATGATGAGATTGATATTGCGGCCATTGAAGCGTTAGCGCCGACCCATTTGGTGATCTCTCCCGGTCCTTGTACACCCAATGAAGCAGGTATTTCATTACAAGCGATTGAATATTTTGCCGGTAAATTACCGATCCTTGGGGTTTGTCTTGGGCATCAATCGTTAGCGCAAGTCTTTGGTGGCGATGTGGTGCGAGCACGGCAAGTGATGCACGGTAAAACGTCACCGATTTGGCATACTGATATCGGGGTATTTAAAGGGCTGAATAATCCGTTAACGGTTACTCGCTATCATTCTTTGGTCGTTAAAACCGCAACCTTACCTGATTGTTTTGAGATCACCGCATGGACTGAATTAAACGGTGAATTCGATGAAATTATGGGTATTCGTCATAAAAGCTTGGATTTAGAAGGGGTGCAATTTCACCCTGAAAGTATTTTGACCGAACAAGGTCATGCGTTACTGGCTAACTTTCTCCAACGCTAATACTGCTGTTACTGCTGTTACTGCTGTTACTGCTGTTGTTGACGTACTTATCGCTGCGGTAGTAAGTGCGTTACTCCTCTTGTTATCAAACGTCTTATTATCAACATTTCTCATTGTCAGTCCTTGGCGCAATTATCTTCAATGCAACTTTATGCGTTTTATTATGGTGTTTACGCCAAGGAAAGCGTGTTAACTCGTAGTGGGTGTAAATAATAGCTCGCAAAAAGTGCATAACTATTTTAGTGTATTTATTAGTTAACACCTTGGATTGAATAAAAATAGCTGTCATTGTTGGCAAAGGTTAATAAAGTGTAAATACTAATAATAAGGCATAAAGCACAGAAGGATAGTGTGATGGCAACTGGAGATAAACTACAACGATCGTTGTTTGATGAAGTGATGGTACCTTGCTATGCGCCAATGGATATTATTCCTGTTCGAGGCCAAGGTTCGCGGCTGTGGGATCAACAGCAACGTGAGTATATTGATTTTGCGGGAGGTATTGCGGTCAGTTGTTTAGGGCATTGCCATCCGGTAATGGTGGCAGCATTGACTGAGCAAGCGCAGCAATTATGGCACTTGAGTAATGTGATGACCAATGAGCCTGCATTACGTTTAGCGCATAAACTGACGCAATTAACCTTTGCCGATAAAGTCTTTTTTGCCAACTCTGGCGCAGAAGCTAATGAAGCCGCATTAAAATTAGCCCGTCGTTATGCGGTTGATAATTTTAGTGCTGATAAAGATCAAATTATCGCTTTTGATCATGGCTTTCATGGTCGCACCTTTTTTACAGTGACTGTTGGTGGTCAAAGCAGTTATTCCGATGGCTTTGGTCCTAAACCGCAAGCGATTACCCATATTCCCTATAATGATATCGCCGCAATAACAGCATTAATCTCTGATAAAACTTGTGCGGTAATGATGGAGCCGCTGCAAGGTGAAGGGGGGGTTATTAGCCCAAATCTTGAGTTTATGCAGCAAGTTCGAGATCTGTGTGATCAACACCACGCGCTGCTTATTTTTGATGAAGTCCAAACCGGTAATGGTCGTACGGGGGAATTGTTTGCTTATCAAGGCTTAGGCGTTACACCGGATATTCTCACCACGGCTAAATCGTTAGGGGGTGGCTTTCCTATTGCAGCAATGTTGACGACTGCCGAGCTTGGATCCCATTTAAAAGTCGGAACTCATGGTTCGACCTATGGTGGTAATCCTCTTGCGTGCGCCGTTGCGGAAGCGGTGATTAATGAGATCAGTCAACCTGCAGTATTAGCCGGTGTTAAGCAGCGCGAACAGTGGTTCCGTGACGCACTGATGCAGATTAACAGCCGTTATCCAATATTCCGTGAAATTCGCGGTAAAGGCTTGTTACTCGGCGCAGTATTACGTCCTGAATGGCAAGGGCGAGCGCGAGATATTTTGGTTGCAGCAGGCAATGAAGGCTTGATGGTGTTAGTGGCTGGCGTTGATGTGGTGCGCTTTACCCCCTCGCTAGTGATTGATAAAGCCGATATTGATGAAGGTATGCAACGTTTAGAAACTGCAATCGCGACCTTATATCACGCTACAGCGTAGTGGTTATGGGGTTGCTCGTTATGATCAAGAGCAGCCCTAATGTTGGTTTATACCTAGGCAGTGACAGCCGTCATTGCCTGCATCAGGGGGAAATGTCATGCTCATTATTCGTCCTATTACTCGCACAGATTATCCTGCACTGATGCAATGTGCTGAAGCATCAGGTCATGGGTTTACCTCTCTTCCAATTAACGAAACTATTCTTCGTAATCGTATCACTCATTCTCAAGCTAGTTTTAACGCTACCGTCACGACACCTGGACTCGAGAGCTATTTATTGGTGGCTGTTGACAGTGACAGTGGGCAAATAGTCGGTACAACAGCGATTGAAGCTGCTGTCGGTCTTGATGCCCCGTTTTATAATTATCACTTAAGTACGGTTACCCATGCATCGCGACGATTAGGGGTACATAACACCGTAAAAGTCCTGACCTTTGGTAGTCAATATACCGGAGAAACAGAGCTGTGTAGCTTGTTCTTATTGCCTGAATGGCGTCAAGGTATTAATGGACGCTTGCTGTCTAAATCACGTTTTTTATTAATGGCACAGCATCGGCAGCGTTTTGCTGAGATTGCCTTTGCTGAAATGCGCGGTGTGTCTGATGAGCAGGGGAATTCGCCTTTTTGGCAATGGCTGAAAGAGCATTTTTTTTCGATTGATTTTACTTATGCCGATTATCTTACCGGTATTGGAGTGAAAGGTTTTATTGCCGATTTAATGCCTAAATTACCAATTTACGTCAATTTACTCAGTAAAGAGGCGCAAGCGGTGATCGGCCAAGTCCATGTTGATACTCGGCCAGCATTACAACTATTAGAGCAAGAAGGGTTTAGCTGTCGTGGTTATGTCGATATTTTTGATGCAGGTCCAAGCGTTGAGTGTGATGTGCGTAATATTGAAACCGTGCGTCACTCGCAGTTGTGTCGGGTTGATATTGGCGAACATTCCAGTCAGCACTGTTATTTAGTTTCCAATTGTGAGTTAGCGGGGTTTCGTGCCGTTGCCGCGCCAGTGGCGATTAATGCTCTAGGGCAAGCAATGATGACCGCCGATGTTGCTGCTGCGCTTAATGTCAGTATTGGTGATGAAGTACGGTTGGTTGCTCAGTCATAAAAGGAGAGACGAATGAGTTTATGGATTAATAATCATTGGGTAGCTGGTGACGGAGAACCCTTTCAATCACTCAATCCTTATGATGGTGATGTGGTTTGGCAGGGTAATGCTGCAACCACCGCCCAAGTTGAAGCTGCGGTTACTGCGGCCAGTCGTGCGTTTTTAGACTGGCGTAATACCACACTAACTGAGCGGTTAGCTGTGATTGAACGATTTGCACAATTGGTGCAACAACATCAATCACAACTGGCGCATATTATTGCGACTGAAACGGGTAAACCGTTATGGGAAAGTACCACCGAGGTCGCGGCGATGATTGGCAAAGTTGCATTATCACTTAATGCTTATCATGAGCGTACGGGGATTCGACAGCGTCAGCAGGCAGATACCACCATGATTGTTCGCCATCGTCCATTGGGCGTGATGGCGGTGTTTGGACCGTATAATTTTCCTGCGCATTTACCTAATGGCCATATTATTCCAGCATTGCTGGCGGGGAATACGATTGTATTTAAACCCTCAGAGCAGACCCCGAATACGGCGCAACGAATGTGTGAGTTGTGGCAACAAGCGGGTATTGCAGATGGGGTAATTAATTTACTTCAAGGAGGACGAACAACGGGGGCGGCTTTAGCCATGGCAGCAGGGGTTGATGGCGTCTTATTTACCGGTAGTGCGCAAACAGGACATTTATTACATCAGCAATTTGCAGGCCAACCTCAAAAAATGCTCGCCTTAGAGATGGGTGGCAATAATCCGTTGGTTGTAGGGCAAGAGTATGGCGCAATGGATGCGGCGGTCTACACCATTATTCAATCGGCGTTTTTAAGTGCGGGACAGCGTTGTACGTGCGCGCGACGATTATATATTGCTACTGGGGAAGCTGGGGATCTACTGCTCGCGCGCTTAGTGGCGGTCGCTTCGCACTTGCTGGTTGGCGATCCGTTAGCAATCCCAGCACCTTTCATGGGGTCATTGATATCGAATGCGGCAGCGGATCAAATCATGTTACATCAACAGCAGTTATTGGAGGCTGGTGGGGTTGCGTTGTTAATGGCGACAAGAGGCCAAGGCGCCATTGTTACGCCTGCGATTATCAATGTTAGTGCCATTACAGACCTCGCCGATGAAGAATATTTTGGGCCATTATTACAGGTCAGTCGTTATGATAATTTTATGCAAGCTGTCGAGAGTGCTAATCAAACCCGTTATGGATTGGCTGCAGGGTTAATCTCAACCGATAGCCAGCAATGGCAGTATTTTATTGACCATATTCAAGCTGGGATAGTGAATCGTAATCGGCCTTTAACTGGGGCTAGTGGTGATGCGCCGTTTGGTGGTCCTGGTGCCTCCGGTAATCTTCGCCCGAGTGCTTATTATGCGGCTGATTATTGTGCCTATCCAATGGCATCGATTGAGGCAGAGCAATTACAATTACCGTTTCAATTAGCGCCAGGTGTGAGCTTGAACTAAGATCTATAAAGTAATTATGCTTTAAATTAGTAGGTCGGTTATGGAATCTATTACACAACTTTTTGATGGTTTATGGCACGATTATAGTCAGCGATTATGCCCTTCAGCAGCGCAAATTCAGCGATTATTAACCGAAGATGCCACCTTATTAAATGATCATATTGCACTACGGACTTTCGGGTTGCCAAAGTGTGGGCTTGCGGTTGTTGCCGCACCGTTTATTGCATTGGGGTATCAACCGCAAGACAAATATCATTTTAGTGCTAAAAAATTGTATGCTGAATATTTTATGCATCCTAATCCTTTGCTACCTAAAGTCTTTATTAGTGAATTACAGTTAGGTGGCTGTTCGGCTGAATTACAACTTGTTGTGCGTAGCTTGTTGGATCAGGTTGATGATGATTATTTTCGCCAGCCTGGTTTTATTCATGGCGGTCGACCATGGGAACTTGATTTTGCAACCTATCAATTTTTAGTCGCTGAAAAAGAGTATGCGGCATGGGTAGCAGCCCATGGCTTTGGTGCTAATCATTTTACGGTCAGTATTAATCAGTTAGAACAATTTACTTGTCTAGAGGAGGTAAACCATTTATTACGCCATAATCAGTTTGTGATCAATCAAGCTGGTGGGGAAATAAAAGGTGATTCGGCGGTGATGTTGGAACAATCAGCCACTATGGCGGATGAGGTTGGGGTGAGTTTTCGTGATGGTGTCCATAATGTTCCGGGGGGATTTTATGAGTTTGCTAAACGCTATCCACAATCAAACGGTGAATTATATACTGGGTTCGTTACCGCATCCGCAGATAAAATATTTGAAAGTACGTATCGCTAACGAGGTTTTTTGGTGGCGATCAATGAAGTAATAAAAACAGCACCTAGTAATAAGTGCTGTTGGTCTGGCTGATTAATTATCTAATGGTGAAGCCCAAACACCAGATTCGTCGGCTGGACAGCGACGTAAGCCAGTTTGTTGTTCAAGGTAGCAACGGCTATCACTGAACCCTGTCATTTCAATGGTTGTTGGTTGGTTAGTTAACACTCCAGGTACGGTGGTATAACTATTAGCGGAAAAGCGTTCAATATCCATATTGACCATCATTGAGGTAGAAATCCATTTGTGAGCAAAATGTAGCATGAATAGAGGCGATTACAAATCAAAATTTAACAGTAATACTAACGCCATCAATGCTTGCCCGCGATGATAGTTTGAGAAGATTAAGATCAAAAAAAACCGCAGGCATAAGCTGCGGTTTCATCGGTGATTGACGGGAGGCTAAATAATTAGCGAGTGCCGTAAACCACAATAGTTTTGCCGTGAGCAGAAATAAGATTTTGCTCTTCCAGCATTTTCAAAATACGACCCACAGTTTCGCGAGAACAACCTACGATCTGGCCAATTTCTTGACGAGTGATCTTAATTTGCATACCGTCTGGGTGTGTCATTGCATCGGGTTGTTTTGCAAGATTAAGTAATGTCTGTGCAATACGACCAGTTACGTCAAGGAATGCAAGATCACCTACTTTTTGACTTGTCACTTGTAAACGACATGCCATTTGAGCAGATAGACGCATTAGAATATCTGGGTTAACTTGAATTAACTGACGGAATTTCTTAAATGAAATCTCTGCAACTTCACAAGGGCTTTTTGCTCGAACCCAAGCTGTACGTTCTTGGTCTTCTTCGAACAAGCCGAGTTCACCAATAAAGTCACCCTGGTTTAGGTAAGAAAGGATCATCTCCTTACCTTCTTCATCCTTGATTAATACAGCAACAGAACCCTTCACGATGTAATACAAAGTTTCTGCTTTTTCACCTGCGTGAATTAACGTGCTCTTTGATGGATATTTGTGAATGTGACAATGGGAAAGAAACCACTCTAAAGTTGGATCTGTTTGCGGTTTACCTGGAACCATATTACTAACTTCCTCTGCATGTGTTGCCCAACAATATGTTTTGTGGCGATAACTCAACAAAACTGTTTGCTGGCAGGGTTATTCACTCAGCTGCTGGGCTGCAAGCTAACTTGAACTTACCTAAGAGTGTATCCTTTTTTTGCGGTTTTTTCTTGATATTGATCTCGCTGACTTGCTCATTTATGAGAGATAAGTGTGCACATGATCACATCGTTGTGACTTAGTTACCAAAAGTCGCATTTCAGTAAGGTTTAGTTAGGCAATTTCACCTCTTTAAATATGCAACATAATTAGCATTGTGCAGAATAAATAACGTTTACATTGATGAGATTATCAACAAAAATAGTGTTAATGTCTGAATAATATAGCTCAAGGAGATAAACATGCAGTCACGCGTAAAGTGGGTTGAAAATATGACCTTTGTGGGTCAGTCATCATCTGGTCATAGTATTGTTTTAGATGGTAATGGTGGTGAAAAAGCGCCGAGCCCAATGGAATTGGTGTTAATGGCTGCGGGGGGGTGTAGTTCGGTTGATGTTGTCAGTGGATTGCAGGATTTACAGCAGCAGATCACTGCTTGTGAGGTCAATATCTCTGCTGAGCGTCGTGAACAGGCACCACGAATCTTCACCAGTGCAAATTTACACTTTGTCGTTACCGGTCATGCTTTAGATGATGAGTTGGTGAGTAAGGTAGTCGTTGATTCTCTTGAAAAATACTGTTCAGTATGTTTAATGCTGGGTAAAGGGGTTGAGCTTAGTCACAGCTATGAAATTGTGGCGGCATAATATAATTATCACTAACGGTTGCTGATATTAGCGACCGTTAATTACACCAGTAACCGTAAATTTATCTAGTAAGCAGTAAGCAGTAAGCAGTAAGCATTAAGCTATTTTGCCATTTTCAATCAATTGTTCGAGTAGCGGCCGCATAATTAACTCCATTGCAAAACTCATTTTTCCGCCAGGAACAACAAGAGTATTATGGCGTGACATAAATGAACCTTGAATCATTGCCAGTAGATGAGGGAAGTCGACATTTTTTAACCCTCGAAAGCGGATCACGACAAAGCTTTCATCTAAACTTGGAATACCTTTGGCGCTAACAGGGTTTGAGGTATCAACGGTAGGGACGCGTTGAAAGTTAATATGGGTTCGAGAAAACTGTGGGGTGATGTAATTTAGGTAGTCATCCATTGAACGTACAATCGACTCCATTACCGCTTCTCGAGAATGGCCGCGGTCGCGAGTGTCGCGAATAATCTTTTGGATCCATTCTAAGTTAACAATCGGTACCATGCCGATAAGTAAATCAACATGTTGCGCAGCATTGGTTTCACCATCAACCACTCCGCCATGTAACCCCTCATAAAATAATACATCGGTATTTTCAGCTAATTGTTGCCAAGGGGTAAAGGTGCCGGGCATTTGATTATAAGGTACTGCTTCATCAAAGGTGTGCAGATAACGGCGAAACTTACCGCTGCCATCTTGTGCATATTGATTGAAAAAGTGGGCTAGTTGTTCAAAGTCATTGGCTTCAGCGCCAAAATAGCTGATATGGCGACCTTGCTCTTTGGCTTTACGGATTTCACAATCCATTTCGGGGCGGGTAAAGCGGTGGAAGCTATCACCCTCTAGCCATGCGGCGTTGATGTCCATCATGTTAAACATCTTGCGAAAGGCTTCAGAGGTGGTGGTAGTTCCTGCACCTGATGAACCAGTGACTGCAATAATAGGGTGTTTGACCGACATAACTCACCTTGTAGTGATGACTAGATGTTTAATAACAAAAAATAACAGTAATAAATGTTACTACAAGTTTGCGTAAATGTCGGTTTTGAGTGATAAAAGTGCTAGCGAAGGCGAATTTTGGTGGTGATAAATATTGGCGCTGGTTTTTTATAACTGATTACGCAGTTTAATATCGACTGATTCATGTAATTCAGAGAAAACAATTACCGCATCACCAGTTTGCAGTTGACGACGAACATAAGCAACTTTATCACTAAGGCTGATTTCTACTTCGCCATAATCGGTGCCTTCGCGCAAAATAAACTGTTCAATAAGGTTGGTTAGTGTTTCTGGGGCGATGTCTTGCCAAGGAATAATCATTACAACTTCTTAAATGACTAATAAAACAATAGTCGCAGTATATTCTTAAACGTGATCGAAAAGAAACGTCGTCATTAGACAATGCCATTAATGGCTACCGTTGTAATTGCTGCTGAAACCACATTGGCACAGTGTGTTCTAACCAAAATTGTGGTTTGAGTAAACTGCCATTAATAAAACCAACATGCCCCCCTGTCGCAGATAAATCATAACGAATGTTAGTGGGTAAGGGCTGCTGAGGAATGACATCACGACACATAAAGGGATCATCTTGAGCATGAATTATCCGCAAGGGTTGCGTGATCTTTGTTAGTTGCAGTAAGCCACTACAGTGGTGGTAGTAATCATCTGCATCCTTAAAACCATGCAGTGGTGCGGTTACCGCTTGGTCAAATTGCCAGACACTGCTAATTGACGCTAATTGACGCTAATTGACGCTAATTGCTGGTGGTTAATTGGCATAGTATGTGGCTGACGGTCAATTTTTTGAGCAATGGTGCGTTTGAGTGATGTCAGTAAATAATGCTGATAAACGCGTGAGAACCCTTGCTGAATACGATCAGAGCATGAGGCTAAATTAAGTGGCGGTGAAATAGCTTGAGCGGCAATGAGTTCGCTATTATCAGGGTAGTTAGCTAAGTAATTAATTAAAACATTACCACCCAGAGAGACACCAACCGCCATAAATGGTCGCTGTGGAAATTGTTGGCGTAGCCACTGAATAAAAAAGCGCACATCATTGGTTTCACCAGAATGATAGCTTTGCGGATGGCGATTTAATTCACCGCTGCAGCCTCGAAAATGCATCATCACCCCCAGCCAGCCTTGCTGTTTGGCCGCCATTAATAAGCCATTAGCATACGGGCTATTAAAGCTGCCTTCTAAGCCATGTAATAAAATCATCAATGGTTGGTGATGGTTAGTTAGGTCGGGCTGCTCTGTCCATGCAAGATCAATAAAATCGCCATCAGGCATTTCAAGACGTTGAGTGATGGGGGTAAAGAGAGGTTGGCGGCGAATAAATCGTGGTAATAAGGTTTGCAGGTGGGGGTTACCTAATCCGTTCGCGGCAGTGAATGGCTGCATATGATGTCCTTGATTCAAATAAAAACGTCGAAGCAATACGTAGAAACAATAACGCCGTAGTCATAAAAAATATCACTACGGCGTTAAATGATCACTCAGCGTTAAGCTGGCTTTCCATTTCTTCTAACTGTTCTTGCAGTTCCATCCACGCCACTTCAATGTCTTCAAGATCGGATTTAGCGTTACCTTGAAGTTTGAGCTGTTCATTCATCTGCGTTTTATTTTCTGGTTCGTAAATGCTGCTATCACTTAATGCAGTTTCTGCAGCGGTAATAATGTCATTAAGCTTATCCATTTGTTTTTCAAGCTTAGTGATCTCTTTACGAATCGGTGCGGTTAATTTACGGAATTCAGCATCTAACCGCTTTTGTTCTTTACGTGAAGCTGCACTGTTATCTTTATTGGTGTCTGGTTTTGCTGCTTGTTGTTCACGGCGCTCATTACGCTGTTGCTCAGTTAGCCACTTGTGGTAATCATCTAAGTCACTATCAAAAGGCACCACTTGGCGATCATGAACCAAATATAAATCATCGGTGGTCGCACGGAGTAAGTAACGGTCGTGACTAACAATAACCATTGCACCTTCATAAGATTGTAATGCAAAGGTCAGCGCTTGACGCATATCCAAATCAAGGTGGTTAGTTGGCTCATCGAGTAACAATAGGTTAGGGCGTTGCCAAACAATTAACGCTAGCACTAATCGTGCTTTTTCACCGCCAGAAAACGGACCGACTTTTTCTAACGCTTTATCGCCAAGAAAGCCAAAGCTACCTAGGTAATCACGTAACTGTTGCTCGGTCGAATTAGGTGCAATGCGTGCCATGTGTTGAATTGGGGTGTCATCAAGGTATAACGTTTCTAATTGGTGTTGAGCAAAGTAACCAATTTTAACCCCTTGTGAGAACGCCATTTCACCCGCTTTGGCAGGTAAGTCGCCAGCAAGCATTTTAATCAAGGTTGATTTACCTGCACCATTACGGCCCAGTAAGCCAATTCGACTCCCAGGAACGAGGTTTAAGCGGATCTTTTCTAAAATCAGTAAATCATCATAACCAGCGGCAACATGATCCATCATTAAAATAGGATTAGGTAGCGCACTTGGCTCACGGAATTCAAACGTAAAAGGATTATCCAGCTGTGCTGGCAGTACTTTTTCCATTCGTTCTAAGGCTTTAATACGACTTTGAGCTTGGCGTGCTTTACTGGCTTTGTAACGAAAGCGTTCGATATATGACTGCATGTGCGTCACTTGTTTCTGCTGCTTTTGAAACATTGCTTGTTGAAGAACTAATTTCTCTGCACGTTGAACTTCAAATGATGAGTAGTTACCGGTGTAACTGTTCATGGTTTGGTTTTCAACGTGAATAATGCGATTGATGACAGGATCTAAGAAATCACGGTCATGAGAAATCAGTACGAGAGTGCCACGATAGCTTTGTAGCCATTTTTCAAGCCACATCACCGCATCAAGATCTAAGTGGTTGGTTGGCTCATCGAGTAATAACAGATCAGAACGGCATAGCAATGCTTGGGCAAGGTTTAAACGCATCCGCCAACCACCAGAGAACTGAGTTAAATTCCACTGCATTTGATGTTGTGAAAAGCCTAAACCATTGAGTAATTCCGCTGCACGAGCATTAATGCTATAGCCGCCAATGGTATCTATCTTGCCATGCAGTTCAGCAACTTTATTGCCGTTATCAGCCAGTTCTGCTGCAATTAATTGACGTTCAAGTTCGCGGTACTCGCGATCGCCATCAATCACATATTCAATAGCGGCACGTTCTAGTGCCGGTGTTTCTTGGGCAACCCAGGCTAATTCCCAATTACTTGGAAACTGACAATTACCACCATCTAAGCTGAGTTCATTTTTGAGTAAGGCAAATAGGGTGGATTTACCACATCCATTTTTACCCACCAGACCGACTTTGTCCCCTGGGTTAATGGTGGCAGTGGCATTTTCAAGCAGAACTTTACCACCACGTAGAAGTTGGATATCTGAAAAGATAATCATCGATAGCGCCGGGGACGTGCCCGCTCCACAAAATTAAACTGGAATCATGGTCGGAGTCTAACTCAAACTTGAACCAGTGGCTAACCTGACACCCAGTTAACCTTGCGCTAGCACTGCCGTGATATCAGTCTGATTAAAATAGAAATACCAACTAAACGATCATATTAAGTAACAATTAGGTATGATGGTTAACAATTGAGTGGCGCAATAGTTTGTCATTGCGTTATTAAGTTCATTAGATGACGTGCAAAGGGCAGTATGACCGATTTGAAAATATTAATTATCTTTGCGCATCCTGATCCTCAAGAGTCAGTAGCTAATCTGGCATTATTAAGCGAAATAAAACATTTATCTCATGTCACTATCCACGATCTGTATGCCACCTATCCTGATTTTTTTATTGATGAAGTCGCAGAACGGGCATTAGTGGTTGCGCATGATGTGATTATCTTTCAGCACCCATTGTATATGTATTCTTGTCCGGCATTACTCAAAGAGTGGCTTGATAGGGTATTAAGTAAAGGCTTTGCGCATGGGGAGGGGAAGGCAACTGAAGGTAAGTATTGGCGTTCAGTGATCACCACCGGTGGTGCGGCAGAGGCTTATAGTGTTGATGGTTATAACCGTTGCAGTATTGATGACATTTTAAAACCGTTTGAATTGTGTGCCGATCTTTGTCGTATGCAATGGTTGCCGCCATTAGTGCTACATTGGGCGCGACGTATTCCTGCTGTCGAACGGCAACAGCATGCGAAAAAATACCATGAGTGGTTAGTTTCTCCGCATCAATGTGAACCGCTATTACCCTTAGTCGCAGGAGATAAGTATGAATAATGACTTTTTACTGGTGATGGTGGTGTTTTTAGGCGCAGCCATCATTGCAGTACCGTTAGCACAGCGATTGGGATTAGGATCGGTGCTAGGGTATTTAATTGCAGGGATAGGTATTGGTCCATGGGGACTGGGGCTAATATCCGATGTGGATGCCATTTTACACTTCTCTGAATTTGGCGTGGTGTTGTTGCTGTTCCTTATAGGTTTGGAACTGAACCCGAAAAAATTGTGGCAAATGCGAAAACCGATTTTAGGGTTAGGTGGTAGCCAAGTGGTGATCACTAGCATTGTTATCGCGATTATTGCTGTTGGCTGTAGCCGATTTTTCCCCGCGCTTGGTTGGCGGGATGCGATTGTTATCGGCATGGGGTTGGCGTTATCGTCAACCGCGATTGCATTACGGGTAATAGACGAGCAGCAATTAAGTGGCAGTGAAACCGGTCAATCGAGCTTTGCGGTGTTGCTGTTTCAAGATATTGCGGTGATCCCGATGTTAGCACTGTTGCCATTATTAGCCGGTAATGCCGGCGGTAGTTGGCTTGATGGTGTATGGATGCTGGGCGGTATTGTGACGTTCTTAGCGGCAGGACATTTTTTATTACGGCCGCTGTTTCGTTATGTGGTGATGAGTGGTGTCCGTGAACTGTTTAATGTCGCGGCATTATTGCTGGTGGTTGGTATTGCCTTAATCATGCAGATGATTGGTTTATCAATGGCATTAGGTGCTTTTCTCGCTGGGGTATTATTGGCAGAAAGTGAATATCGGCATGAGCTTGAAATCGCAATTGAACCGTTTAAAGGCTTATTACTGGGATTGTTTTTTATCTCGGTGGGAATGGCGGTCAATCTGGGATTGTTATGGCAATACCCTCTCCAAATTTTAACGGTTGTAATTGCGTTGGTGGCGATTAAAGCTGGGGTGTTGTATCTGTTAGCTCGCTTATTTGGTGTGGGTGCAAAATCACGCAGCCAGATGGCGGCAATTTTAAGCCAAGGTGGTGAGTTTGCGTTTGTATTGTTTACTGCGGCCAAGGCGGGGGGATTATTAGCTGAGGAACTCGCACCGCTATTATTAGTGGTGGTGAGTTTATCGATGATGACCACGCCATTAATTTTACAATTACAAAAACGTTGGTACGTGCGTAGTTTTAAAGCGGAAGATGAGCATCAACCGCCATCGGATGTGATTGATCGCCAACCACGAGTAATTATTACTGGCTTTGGACGCTTTGGGCAGGTCGTTGGGCGGTTACTGTTCGCCAATAAAATTAGGGTGACAGTATTAGAGCGCGATCCGAGCCAGATTCGATTTTTACGTAAATTTGGCTATAAAGTGTATTACGGCGATGCGACCCAACTGGATCTATTACGTTCCGCTGGGGCTGATAATGCCGAGGCCTTGATTATCTGTACCGATGATCCCACTGAAGTGATGGAAGTGGTGACCCTTTGCCAACAACATTTTCCGCAATTGAAATTAATGGCGCGCGCGCGAAGTCGGGTTGAAGCACACCAGTTATTGAGCCATGGGGTGGAATGTTTTTCACGTGAAACATTTGAAGGTGCCCTTGATTTAGGTCGCCAAGCCCTCATATCTTTAGGCATGCATCCCTATAAAGCGAATCGTGCTCAGGCGCATTTTCGTAAAATAGACAGCCAAGCATTGCGGGATCTGCTACCCCAACATAGTGAAGAGGTTAATTTAGCCTCACGACAAAAAGAAGCCCGTAAAGAGCTGGAAGATATTTTTGATCGTGAAATGCGTGGTGAACAACAACGCCATCAAGGTTGGGATTAATCAAGGAGCGATTAAGGATGGTCAAAAAACGATTTATTGCAGGGGCAATCTGTCCTAACTGCCAAGCACTAGATACGTTACGCTGGTGGCAGCAAAATGATGTTGAGCATATCGAATGTGTCGAATGCCAGCATCTTGATACACGTTTACCGCAATCAGTGACAGAGAGCGAACAGCTTTCTTCGACAACCAAACAACAAGTGATAGGGATTTTTAAACCAGACTAATGTGATAATGGCATCTCAATGGTATTATCCTGTATGATATGGGAACAAAAACTATCACCCCAAGCTTAAATTTTGGAGTTAACATGAAAGTCGCTAAAGACACAGTAGTAAGCTTAGCTTACCAAGTGAAAACTGAAGAAGGTATCGTTGTCGATCAATCAACAGTTGAAGTTCCTCTTGATTACCTACACGGTCATAACAACCTTATTCCTGGTCTGGAAAAAGCGCTTGAAGGCCACGTGGCAGGTGACAAGTTTGAAATCACTGTTGCTCCTGAAGAAGCTTACGGTGAGCACATGGACGAAATGGTTCAGCGTGTTCCTGCAAATGTATTCCAAGGTGTTGATGAAATCACTGTTGGTATGCGTTTCCTAGCAGATACTGATCAAGGTCCAATCCCTGTAGAAGTAACTGAAGTTGACGGCGACGAAGTTGTTGTTGATGGTAACCATATGCTTGCAGGTCAAACACTAGGTTTTGACGTTGAAGTTGTTGCTGTACGTGCTGCAACTGAAGAAGAAATCGAACACGGTCACCTACACCAAGGTGGCGGTTGTTGTGGTGGTGAAGGCGGTTGTGGCGATCACGGTGATGATGATTGCTGTGGCGGCGACCATGATCACGGTAACGACGAAGGTTGTTGCGGTGGTGAAGGTAAGGGCGGCTGCGGCTGTTCTCACTAATCGCATTTATTGCGGTCATAAAAAAGGAAGCCTCGGCTTCCTTTTTTGTTTTTATCTTGTCGAACCTTGAACCTTGAACCTTGAACCTTGAACCTCGAACCTCTATTTAATAATGTGGCGGTGGTGTTTCTTCTGATTCGCTTGCCATATTAGAGGTTTGCATACCTTTAACTTTACCGACCATAAACTTAAGTTGTACTTCCATTCGATCAATCATAAATTGCTGCTTAGTGAGCGCATCATTTAATTCATCAATGGTTTGTTCTTGGAAAGCGAGTTTCATCTCAAGTTCATCAAGACGGCTTTGCAGTTGTTGTATCTCATTCATGGGATATCTTCAGTCGGTTGACCAGGTTTGAGCGTAACCAGCTGATGAGCCAGCAACGACATTACCTGTAGGGCTAATAGCGACATCATACACCACCGCTGTGGCAGGTCGAGCCCCCGGTTGTACTTCCGCTCGCCAGCGACCTATATTTTTACCATTATCTGTGCGCCATAATTCCACTCGGCGTGAGGGCGTTCCCGTCACTAAAAATTGACCATCATCTGAAAAGCGCACACTGGATAATGTTTGGTGGCGTAATGTTATCGCTAATTGGGTGATTTTATTACCGGTGGTTAAATCCCAAATAATAGCGTCATTATTCGCGGCGGCGGAAAAGGCGAATTTTCCGTCTCGCTGAAGTGCAACTTGGTTGACGCGACTGCTATGCTTAAATGAATAAATAATCTGACCACTATGGGTATCCCATAAATAAGCGTGATGATCATTACCGCCAGAAAGTGCATAACGACCATTGGCAGATAATGCGACACTATTTACTTTGTCACGGTGAGCTAAAAACTCCAGCCGTCGACCATCGATGAGATCAATAAATAGCGCCTTACCATTATTTAATGCTAATAGGACTTCAGTACCATTATTGGCAATAGCGACATCTTGGATTATCGCGTCATTAATTGACCATAAGCCGTAGGATTGTGACCATCCAAGATCCCAGACCGTGAAATTTTGAGATGTTGCCGTTATTGCATAGCGACTGTTATCAGATATATGACTCGTTATCACACTATTGTGATATTGATCTTGAGAACCAAAATCAGCTAACGTTTTGTTTTGCTGTAAATCCCATAGCACGATACCTTGTGTATTTGTGCTAACAAGTGCAAAACGGCCATCGCGGCTAAGACTTAAATTAGTACTACCTTGTGGAGCAAGATGCCAACGTTGAATTTCTGTATCAAAGAAAAAGCAACCGCTTAAAACAAAGGTAGAGAAAAATAGACTAACTGACAAAAATTTCTTGTACATTAAGCTCTGGTTCCGCTTGCTTAGGGTAACTAGATAGAAGCAATGAATCTGATTAAATAACTGCAGCGCTAAGTATTTACAGTTACTTAATCAGAGTGGTAGTAGTATATTGATATAATTTTTTTTTCATACACATACTAATAAACACAGTTTAAAAGTGAGGCATGGCCTCAATGACTGATGGAGAAATACATGAAGCCTATTTTAAAGATGTCTGTATTAGCAGCAACAATCTTCCTTGTTGTGGGTTGTCAGGACGATAATAAAGCAGACACCAATAAACCGGTTGAACCTGCAAAAGTTGAACAAACAACGGCTTCTGCGGCTGTTGCAACAACAGATGCTGCTAAAGTTGAATTTAAAACTGAAGATCAAAAAGCAGCGTATGCAATTGGCGCATCATTGGCACAATACTTATCTGCTAACCTTGATCAACAAAAAGAGTTAGGCCTAAATCTTAATCGCCAAGATGTACTTGCAGGTGTTGAAGATGTGTTTGCTGGTAAAAGCCGCATGACACAAGAGCAAACTCAGCAAGCACTGCAATCACTGGATCAACGTGTTGCTAAGATTGTTGAGCAGAAAGCAAAAACTGAAGCTGAAAAGAACATTAAAGTTGGCGATGAGTACCGCGCTAAATTTGCGAAAGAAGCCGGTGTTGTCACCACTAAATCTGGCTTAATGTACAAAGTTGAGAAAGAAGGTACAGGCGCAAAACCAGCAGCAACCGATACTGTTGAAGTACAGTACAAAGGCATGCTAACAGACGGCACTGTATTTGATAGCTCATACCAGCGTAATCAACCAGCAACCTTCCCACTAAACCAAGTGATCCCTGGTTGGACTGAAGGCGTGCAATTAATGCCAGTGGGTTCTAAATTTGAATTCGTTATTCCGCCACAACTTGCTTATGGTGCACAAGCGAACCCAAGTATTCCTGCAAACTCTACGTTAGTTTTCCAAGTTGAATTATTGAGCATTAAAGGCGACAAGCAAGCTCAACAACCAGTAGTTGAAGCAGCAAAAACAACAACAACAGCGACTAAAGCGCAATAAATTGTCATTTGTTGATGATAAAAAAGTGTAACTGTTGATCCAGACCCGGCATATGTCGGGTCTTTTTTGTTCAATTATCTGATAAACTTACTGAGAAGATTTTAAATTTTATCAATTATATTGAATGCTTGTGGTGATAGATCAGGGCGATCGCATTGTAGATAAGCAGCAAAATGGAAGGTGATATCGTGATTTCAGTAGATAATTTTGGAACAGAGATAATTGTTGATAGTGATATCGTTGACAGACGAATTTTTTCTGAACACGATAATAATATTCTGCAGGCATATGAAGCTGTTGTTGATGGCTTAGCCGCATTGATTGGGCCATTTTGTGAAATTGTTCTGCATTCCTTAGCCGATTTAAATACCTCGGCAATCAAAATAGCCAATGGCCAAAATACCGGTCGTAAAGTAGGATCGCCTATTACTGATCTTGCATTACGCTCGTTGCGTGATATTCAAAACTCAGAGCATAACTTTTCACGCCCTTATTTCACTCGAGCCAAAGGCGGTGATTTAATGAAATCGATCACTATCGCCATTCGTAATGGTGATAATAAAGTGATTGGTTTGTTGTGTATTAACGTTAATCTTGATGTGCCATTTACGCAAATCCTGCAATCGTTTATGCCAACAGATGAGGCTAAACAAGCGGCATCAAAAGTTAACTTTGCCAGTGATGTTGATGAATTGGTTGATCAAACCGTTGAACGTACCATTGAAGAAATTAATGCCGATAAGAATGTGTCCAACAATGCCAAAAACCGCCAAATAGTAATGGAGCTGTTTGATAAAGGTATTTTTGACATTAAAGATGCGATTAATCGGGTTGCTGATCGATTAAATATTTCTAAGCACACTGTGTATCTTTATATTCGCCAGCGCAAAACCGAGGATGGTGACAAGTGAGTTTAACTTACGCCATTGTGATTAATGGCCCCGCTTATGGTACTCAAGCCGCACGATCTGCTTATCAATTTTCATGTACACTTATTGAGCTCGGTCATACTTTAACGCGCGTGTTCTTCTATCAAGACGGAGTGTTAAATGGTAATGCACTTACCGCGCCAGCATCTGATGAATTTGATTTAGTTGGCGCATGGCAGCAATTAGCCCAAACTCATAATGTTGAATTACACACTTGCGTTGCAGCAGCGTTACGGCGTGGCATTATTGGTGAACAAGAAGCACAACAAAATCAATTACCAAGCCATAATTTAGCGTCAGGGTTTGAGCAAGCAGGGCTTGGTGGTCTAACTGAAGTTTTACTCAGTGCTGATCGCGTTATTCAATTTTGAGGGTTATGAGTGAGTGACTTAGGGTTTGTTTTTCGTCAACCGCCTCATGGCACAACTAGTGGCCGTGAAGGGCTCGATGCATTATTAGCCGCTTCTGCTTATACCGAAGCATTAAGCGTATTTTTTATTGGTGATGGTGTTTTACAATTACTGAAACACCAGCAGCCGAATGCTATTTTAAGTCGTAATTATATAGCGACCTTTAAAATGCTACCGTTGTATGACATCGAAAATATTTATGTCTGCCAGCAGTCATTATCCGAACGCGGATTAAGCGTCGAAGACTTATTAATCGATGCAATTATCTGCCCCCATATCGAATTGGTGACAAGGTTACATTGCTGTCGTCAAATTCTTACTTTTTGAGGTGCCGATGTTACATACTGTGACCCGCTCACCATTTCAAAGCCACTCTTTGGCACAATGTTTACAGTTTATTTGCCCTGGTGATGAGATCTTATTGCTCGAAGATGCTGTAATTGTCGCCGTAAGCAAAAATATTTACTTTGATTTAATAAAAAATATTGGCGTAAAAATTTATTTACTGGAAGCCGACATTATTGCGCGCGGTTTGCAAGGTAAATGTGACAAATGTCTAGATGTTATTGATTATAAAGGCTTTGTTTTGTTGACTGAACAACATGCCCAGCACATGAAATGGGCATAATAAGCCATTATTAGTAACGATATATGAACAAAAAAGTGATTGTTTAAGAAATGATCACTTAATTGATCGTTGGTTAGATCTTGACACCTTTGGGTGCGATGCCTAAAATTTCGCGTCCTCCTGTTGTTGGGAGGCAGATTTTTCACCTTACGAAAGTAACAATCAGGAGCTATTTAATGGCAACTATTAACCAGTTGGTACGTAAGCCACGTGCTAAGCAAGTTGTAAAAAGCAACGTGCCTGCACTAGAAGCGTGCCCACAGAAACGTGGTGTATGTACTCGTGTTTACACTACTACACCTAAAAAACCGAACTCAGCATTACGTAAAGTTTGTCGTGTTCGTTTAACAAACGGTTTTGAAGTAACATCATACATCGGCGGTGAAGGTCACAACCTTCAGGAGCACTCAGTTGTTCTTATCCGCGGTGGTCGTGTTAAAGACCTTCCGGGTGTTCGTTACCACACTGTTCGTGGTGCACTTGACTGTGCAGGCGTTAATGACCGTAAACAAGGTCGTTCTAAGTACGGTGTGAAGCGTCCTAAGTCTTAATGGATTCCGTTAAGTAAGGCCAAACACTAAAATTATTTAATTTTGAAGAAACTGAAAAGTTTTGGATAACCTGAAGAAGACAACGGAGATAATCCATGCCACGTCGTCGCGTAATCGGTCAGCGTAAGATCCTTCCAGATCCTAAATTCAAATCAGAATTGCTGGCAAAATTCGTTAACATCCTAATGGTTGACGGAAAGAAATCTACTGCAGAAAAAATCATTTATTCTGCACTCGACACTGTAGCTGAGCGTTCTGGTGAAGAACACTTATCTGTATTCGAAAAAGCTCTTGAAAACATTCGTCCAGCGGTAGAAGTTAAATCTCGCCGTGTGGGTGGTTCAACTTACCAGGTGCCTGTAGAAGTACGTCCAGTACGTCGTAATGCACTAGCTATGCGTTGGTTAGTTGAAGCTGCGCGTAAGCGTGGTGAAAAATCTATGGCTCAGCGTCTTGCAGGCGAAATGCTTGATGCGGCTGACAACAAAGGTTCTGCTGTTAAGAAACGTGAAGACGTTCACCGTATGGCAGATGCGAACAAAGCGTTCGCACATTACCGCTGGTAATATAGCTGGTAATACCGCTTGGGCACAGCAGGTTTTCCTGCTGTGCCTAAACCATTTTCTAAGGTTCACCTTAGTAAGAGGATACAACCGTGGCTCGCAAAACGCCCATCGAGCGCTACCGTAATATTGGTATCTGTGCTCACGTTGACGCCGGTAAAACAACGACTACCGAGCGCATCCTGTTTTATACAGGCCTATCTCATAAGATTGGTGAAGTACACGACGGCGCTGCTACTATGGATTGGATGGAGCAGGAGCAGGAACGTGGTATCACGATCACCTCTGCTGCAACGACTACCTTTTGGCGCGGTATGGATAAGCAGTTCGACGAGCACCGAATCAACATCATTGATACTCCTGGACACGTAGACTTCACCATTGAAGTTGAACGTTCATTGCGCGTACTAGATGGTGCTGTTGTTGTTTTCTGTGGTGCTTCAGGTGTAGAGCCTCAGTCTGAGACTGTATGGCGTCAAGCCGACCGATATGAAGTTCCTCGTATCGTATTTATTAACAAGATGGATCGCACGGGCGCAGATTTCTTCCGCGTTATCGAGCAGATCAAACACCGTCTTGGAGCAACACCAGTACCACTGCAGTTAAATATTGGTACTGAAGATGAATTTAAAGGTGTAATTGACCTGATCAAAATGAAGGCCATCAATTGGTCTGATACTGATCAAGGTACCAGTTTTACCTATGAAGATATTCCTGCTGACATGCAAGAGTTAGCAGATGAGTGGCGTATGAACTTAGTTGAATCAGCAGCTGAAGCTAATGATGAACTAATGGATAAATACCTTGAAGAAGGTGAACTGTCTGATGTTGAAATTAAGGCAGGTCTTCGTCAACGTACCCTAAACAACGAAATCGTACTGGCAACTTGTGGTTCTGCATTTAAGAACAAAGGTGTTCAAGCCGTATTAGATGCCGTTGTTGATTATCTACCTTCACCAACTGAAGTAAAAGCAATTACTGGTGAAGACGAGCAAGGTAACCCTGTTGAGCGTCATTCAAGCGATGACGAACCATTCTCAGCACTAGCGTTCAAAATCGCAACCGACCCGTTCGTAGGTACATTGACTTTCATGCGCGTATACTCAGGTGTTGTTAATTCAGGTGATACTGTTTACAACACGATTAAAGAAAAACGCGAACGTTTAGGCCGTATCGTTCAGATGCATGCCAATAAACGTGAAGAGATCAAAGAAATTCGTGCTGGCGATATTGCAGCAGCGATTGGTCTTAAATTCGCAACAACAGGTGACACTCTGTGTGATCAGAATCATAAAGTGATTCTAGAACGTATGGATTTCCCTGAACCGGTTATTCAGATTGTGGTTGAACCACGCTCTGTAGCAGATCAAGATAAGATGACAATCGCGCTAGATAAACTAGCAGCAGAAGATCCATCTTTCCGCGTTGAAACCGATGTTGAATCAGGTCAGATTTTAATTTCTGGCATGGGTGAGCTTCACCTAGATATCATCGTCGATCGTATGAAGCGCGAATTTAACGTCAACTGTAACGTGGGTAAACCTCAGGTTGCTTATCGTGAAACCATTCGTGGTAAAACGAAAGTTGAAGGTAAATTTATTCGTCAAGCTGGTGAAACTGGCGGCCGTGGTCAATATGGCCATGTATGGTTGAATCTTGAACCTTCTGAGCCGGGCGAAGGTTTCGTTTTTGTTGATGAGATTGTCGGTGGCAGCGTACCTAAAGAATACATTAGTGCCGTTGCAACGGGTATTGAAGAGCAAATGAAGAGTGGCGTGCTAGCAGGCTATCCTATGATTGACGTTAAAGCGACGTTAGTTGATGGTTCTTACCACGACACTGATTCAAGCGAAATTGCATTTAAAATCGCAGGTTCAATGGCATTACGACAAGGTGCACTTGATGCAACTCCAATTTTGCTTGAACCGATGATGAAAGTTGAAATTACCACGCCAGAAGATTGGATGGGTGATGTCGTTGGTGACCTTAACCGTCGTCGCGGCATGATCGAAGGTATGGAAGAAGGCAATGCGGGTATTAAAATTATTCGTGCGCAAGTTCCACTATCAGCAATGTTCGGATACGCAACTGATTTACGATCAGCAACACAAGGCCGCGCGTCTTATTCTATGGAGTTTAGCGAGTACGCTGAAATGCCAAAGAACGTTACTGATAAAATTATTGCTGAACGTATTTAATTTCATTATTGCGTCAATGGCTATTGGCGCATAAAATACAAACTTCAGAGCCGTCCCCGACCTAGTAGGGGGCGTATCTTAACTAGGAAGGAACACAATTGTGTCTAAAGAAAAATTTGAACGTCTAAAACCGCATGTTAACGTTGGTACAATCGGTCACGTTGACCACGGTAAAACAACTCTAACAGCTGCTATCTGTACTACACTTGCAAAAGTGTACGGTGGTGTTGCTAAAGACTTCGCATCTATCGATAACGCTCCTGAAGAGCGCGAGCGCGGTATCACTATCTCTACTTCTCACGTAGAATACGATACTCCTTCTCGTCACTACGCACACGTAGACTGTCCTGGACACGCCGATTATGTTAAAAACATGATCACTGGTGCTGCTCAAATGGATGGTGGTATCCTAGTTGTTGCTGCAACTGACGGTCCTATGCCTCAAACACGTGAGCACATCCTACTTGGTCGTCAAGTTGGTATTCCTTACATCATCGTATTCATGAACAAGTGTGACATGGTTGATGATGAAGAACTACTTGAACTAGTAGAGATGGAAGTTCGTGAACTTCTTTCTGAGTACGATTTCCCAGGTGATGATTGCCCAGTAATCATGGGTTCTGCACTAGGCGCGCTAAACGGCGAAGCTGAGTGGGAAGCTAAGATTGTTGAACTAGCTGAAGCTCTAGATACTTACATCCCAGAGCCAGAGCGTGCTATCGATCTACCATTCATCCTTCCAATCGAAGATGTTTTCTCAATTCAAGGCCGTGGTACTGTTGTAACTGGTCGTATTGAGCAAGGTATCGTACGTGTTGGTGACGAAGTTGCTATCATCGGTATCGTAGACACTATTACAACT
>NZ_MSCQ01000001.1:2489027-2503673 GCF_002954725.1 Photobacterium phosphoreum | reverse complement strand
TTAATAGCAATTAGTGCACCACTAAGTACTGAATAAAAAGGAAGCTTCGGCTTCCTTTTTTTATATCTGCGATTTTTTAATCAATAGCAGTGACTTAACCAGTACATATTGAATTTAAGCTATTGATAATAATGATGAATGACTGACGTTTTGCTTATTTATCGATCAAAGCTTGCTTTCAAAAGTGTGATCTGTATAATGCTCGACACTGCCTGAGACAATGTCTCGTAAGCGCTGTTGTGAACCAATAAGCATTGAGGAGAAACTTACTGCAGGCTATGCCGAGTATGTTTCATAATGAATACTCTGACTTATGTTCGCAGTCATTAAATTGGCTGACAATGCATCCGATAGGGATGCTACGTTCACATAAATCAATCGACATTCCTTCGTCTTTACGAACGTGAGTGGCGATATTGTTTGTGTAATTTTTATTTGGAGCTCTGTCTAATGCAGAACCAACGTATTCGTATCCGTCTAAAGGCGTTTGATCACCGTTTGATCGATCAGTCAACTGCGGAAATCGTTGAAACAGCTAAACGTACTGGCGCACAGGTTAAGGGTCCAATCCCTCTTCCTACTCGCAAAGAACGTTTTACTGTTCTTACTTCTCCTCACGTTAATAAGGACGCACGTGACCAGTACGAAATTCGTACGCACAAGCGCCTTATCGACATCGTTGAGCCTACAGATAAAACTGTTGATGCTCTGATGCGTCTAGATCTAGCAGCTGGCGTTGACGTTCAGATCAGCCTAGGTTAAGGGGAGATAAGAGAATGATTGGTCTAATCGGTCGTAAAGTGGGCATGACCCGCATCTTTACCGAAGATGGCATTTCTATTCCAGTTACTGTTGTTGAAGTTGAAAACAACCGCGTTACTCAGGTTAAATCTGTAGAAACTGACGGTTACAACGCTATTCAAGTAACAGCTGGAACTAAAAAAGCTAGCCGCGTATCTAAGCCAGAAGCTGGTCACTTTGCGAAAGCAGGTGTTGAAGCTGGTCGCGGTCTTTGGGAATTCCGTCTAGAAAATAATGAAGAATTCGCAGTTGGCGCTGAGCTAAGTGTTGAGATCTTTAACGAAATTAAAAAAGTAGACGTTACTGGTACATCTAAAGGTAAGGGCTTCCAGGGTGCTATTAAGCGCTGGAATTTCAGTACTCAAGATATGACCCATGGTAACTCCTTGTCTCACCGTGCTCCGGGTTCAATTGGCCAATGTCAAACTCCAGGTCGCGTATTTAAAGGCAAGAAAATGGCTGGTCACATGGGAGCTGAGCGTGTAACGACTCAAAACCTAGAGATCGTACGTGTTGACGCTGAGCGCAATCTGCTACTTATTAAAGGTGCAGTCCCTGGTGCTACAGGCGGCAACGTGATCGTTAAACCAGCTGTTAAAGCGTAACGTCGAGGAGTTAGTAATGGAATTGGTAGTCAAAGGCGCTAACGCGCTAACTGTCTCCGAAACTACTTTTGGGCGTGATTTCAATGAAGCGCTTGTACACCAAGTAGTTGTTGCATTTGCAGCAGGTGCTCGTCAGGGTACACGTGCTCAGAAGACTCGTTCAGACGTTTCTGGTGGTGGCGCTAAGCCATGGCGCCAGAAAGGTACTGGTCGCGCTCGTGCAGGTACAATCCGCAGTCCGCTATGGCGTTCTGGTGGTGTTACTTTCGCTGCTCGTCCTCAGGATCACAGCCAAAAAGTAAACAAGAAAATGTACCGCGGTGCTATGAAGAGCATTCTTTCTGAGTTAGTTCGTCAAGAGCGTTTAATCGTTGTTGAAAACTTTACTTTAGAAGCACCAAAGACAAAAGCACTAGTTGCTAAGCTTAAAGAGCTTGAGCTTACTGATGCACTTATCGTAACTGGCGAGTTAGATGAAAATCTATTCCTTGCAGCACGTAACCTATATAAAGTAGACGTACGTGATGCAGCGGCAATCGATCCAGTTAGCTTAATCGCTTTCGATAAAATTGTAATGACTGCAGCTGCAGTTAAAGCAATCGAGGAGATGTTAGCATGATCACTGAAGAGCGTATTTTAAAAGTTCTACGTGCTCCGCACATCTCTGAAAAAGCATCAATGGCTGCTGAAAACGCGAATACTATCGTGTTTAAAGTTGCTATTACTGCGACGAAGAGAGAGATCAAAGCAGCAGTTGAAAAACTGTTTGAGGTTGAAGTTAAGTCTGTAAATACTCTTATTACTAAGGGTAAGACCAAACGTCAAGGTATGCGCCAAGGCCGTCGTTCAGACGTGAAGAAAGCGTATGTTATCTTGAAAGAAGGTCAAGACATCGACTTCGCTGGTAGTGCAGAGTAGGCTAGGAGCAAAGAAGAATGGCTATTGTAAAATGTAAGCCGACTTCCCCAGGTCGTCGCCACGTAGTTAAAGTGGTTAACTCTGACCTGCATAAGGGTAAGCCGTACGCACCTCTTTTAGAGAAAAACTCTAAGAGCGGTGGTCGTAACAATAACGGTCGTATCACAGTACGTCACATTGGTGGTGGTCACAAACAACACTACCGCCTAATTGACTTTAAACGTACTAAAGATGGCATTCCAGCGAAAGTTGAACGTCTAGAATACGATCCAAACCGTAGCGCAAACATTGCTCTAGTTCTGTACGCAGACGGTGAGCGCCGCTACATTATTGCACCAAAAGGTCTTCAAGCTGGTGATATGATCCAGTCTGGCGAAGATGCTGCTATCAAAGTTGGTAATACATTACCAATGCGCAACATCCCTGTAGGTTCAACAGTACACTGTGTTGAACTTAAGCCTGGTAAAGGTGCACAGCTGGCTCGTTCAGCTGGCGCATACGCTCAGATCATTGCACGTGCAGGCACTTATGTGACTCTACGTCTACGTTCTGGCGAAATGCGTAAAGTTCTTGCTGACGGTCGTGCGACTCTAGGTGAAGTTGGTAACGCAGAACACATGCTACGTGAGCTAGGTAAAGCTGGTGCTTCACGCTGGCGCGGTGTTCGTCCAACTGTACGTGGTGTTGTAATGAACCCAGTGGATCACCCACATGGTGGTGGTGAAGGTCGTACATCAGGCGGTCGTCATCCAGTAACACCTTGGGGCGTTCCAACTAAGGGTTATAAGACTCGTAGTAATAAGCGCACTGACAAGTACATCGTACGTCGTCGTAATAAGTAATTATAAAGAGGATACGCCATGCCACGTTCTCTCAAGAAAGGTCCATTCATTGACCTACACTTGCTGAAGAAGGTAGAGAAAGCGTTGGAAAGCGGTGACAAAAAGCCTGTAAAGACTTGGTCCCGTCGCTCAATGATCATCCCACAGATGATCGGTTTGACCATCGCTGTCCATAATGGTCGTCAGCACGTTCCTGTTTTCGTTTCTGAAGAAATGATCGGTCACAAGCTAGGCGAATTTGCACCAACACGTACTTACCGCGGTCATGCTGCGGATAAGAAAGCTAAAAAGCGCTAAGGAGTAGGTAATGGAAGCTATCGCTAAACATCGCTTTGCTCGCATTTCGCCGCAAAAAGCTCGTTTGGTTGCAGATCAACTGCGCGGTAAGCCAGTTGCTCAAGCTTTAGAAATTCTTCATTTCAGCAACAAAAAAGCTGCTGAATTAATCAAGAAAGTTCTAGAGTCAGCTATCGCTAACGCAGAACACAACGAAGGCGCAGACATTGATAATCTTAATGTTGCTAAAATCTTCGTTGACGAAGGTCCTACCATGAAGCGTATTATGCCTCGTGCTAAAGGCCGTGCCGATCGCATCTTGAAGCGTTCTAGCCACATCACTGTTGTTGTAGCAGACCGCTAAGAGACTAGGAGAGAAAGCAATGGGTCAGAAAGTACATCCTAATGGTATTCGTTTAGGCATCTGTAAGCCTTGGAATACCACTTGGTTTGCTAACAGCCAAGAATTCGCTGACAACCTAGACGGCGATTTCAAGGTACGCCAGTTCCTGAAAAAGGAACTAGCTAAAGCATCTCTATCACGCATCGTTATCGAGCGTCCTGCAAAGAGTATCCGTGTGACTATTCACACTGCTCGTCCAGGCGTAGTAATCGGTAAGAAAGGCGAAGATGTAGAGAAACTACGTGCAGCAGTAGCGAAGATCGCGGGCGTTCCAGCTCAGATCAACATCGCTGAAGTACGTAAACCAGAACTAGATGGTCAACTAGTAGCAGACAGTATTTCGTCTCAGCTAGAGCGTCGTGTAATGTTCCGTCGCGCGATGAAGCGTGCAGTTCAGAACGCCATGCGTCTTGGCGCTAAAGGTATCAAAGTTGAAGTAAGCGGCCGTCTAGGCGGTGCTGAAATTGCACGTACTGAGTGGTACCGTGAAGGCCGTGTGCCTCTACACACTCTTCGTGCTGACATTGACTACGCAACTTCTTCGGCTCACACCCAATACGGTGTTATCGGCGTTAAAGTTTGGATCTTCAAAGGTGAAGTTCTAGGCGGCATGCCGGTTGAAGAGCCAAAGGCTGACAAGCCTAAGAAGCAGCGCAAAAGCCGTAAATAAGGAGTTTATTGATGCTGCAACCTAAACGCACTAAATTCCGCAAGGCCTTTAAAGGCCGTAACCGCGGTTTAGCGAACGGTACTGATGTAAGCTTTGGTACATTTGGTCTTAAAGCAGTCGGCCGTGGTCGTCTAACTGCTCGTCAGATCGAAGCTGCACGTCGTGCTATGACTCGTCATGTAAAACGTCAGGGCCAAATCTGGATTCGTGTATTCCCAGACAAACCAATCACATCTAAGCCTCTTGAAGTTCGTCAAGGTAAAGGTAAAGGTAGTGTGGAGTACTGGGTTGCACAAGTACAACCAGGTAAGGTTCTATACGAAATGGGTGGTGTTCCTGAAACAATAGCTCGTGAAGCATTTAATCTTGCTGCACGTAAGCTACCAATCAAGACAACATTCGTAATTAAGGCGGTGATGTGATGAATGCACTAGATCTACGCGCTAAAAGCGTTGAAGAGCTTAATGCAGAGCTTGTGAATTTGCTTCGTGAACAGTTTAACTTGCGTATGCAAGCTGCGACTGGTCAACTACAGCAGACTCATAATCTTAAAACTGTACGTCGTGATATCGCACGTGTTAAAACTGTACTGACTGAGAAGGCTGGCGCATAATGAGCGATCAAATCCGTACTCAGCTTGGTCGAGTAGTTAGCGACAAAGGCGATAAGTCAATTGTTGTTGCTATCGAGCGTAAAGTGAAGCACCCGATTTACGGTAAGTACATCACACGCACGACTAAGCTTCATGCACACGATGAAAACAACGAATGTCACCTAGGTGATATGGTTGAAGTTCGCGAGTGTCGTCCAATGTCAAAGACTAAATCTTGGGCTTTGGTACGTGTAGTTGAAAAAGCTCGTATTTAATACGTACTTAACAACTACTTAAGTAAGCGGCCCTGAAAAACTTAGGGCCGTTCATTTTTTTATCTACCCATCGGTCGAAAATGGTGTTATTATTCGCCGCCTTTGAAGAAAAGGCATATCGACTCGATTTGGGTCTAGATGTTTTAAATTAGCGGAGCACTAACATGATCCAAATGCAAAGTATGCTTGATGCTGCGGATAACTCCGGCGCACGTAGCGTAATGTGTATTAAGGTTCTGGGTGGTTCTCACCGTCGCTATGCACATATCGGTGACATCATCAAGATTACTGTAAAGGAAGCAATTCCACGCGGTAAAGTTAAGAAAGGTGATGTACTGAAAGCGGTGGTTGTACGCACCCGTAAAGGCGTTCGTCGTCAAGATGGCTCTGTCATTCGCTTTGACCGTAATGCTTGCGTATTGTTGAACGACAACACTGAGCAACCTATCGGTACCCGTATCTTTGGCCCTGTGACTCGTGAACTTCGTAATACGAAATTCATGAAGATTGTATCACTAGCGCCAGAAGTACTTTAAGGAGCGATTATAATGGCAGCTAAAATCCGTCGTAACGACGAAGTTATCATTCTTGCTGGTAAAGATAAAGGCAAGACTGGTAAAGTAACTAAGGTTCTAGCAACCGGTAAAGTTATCGTTGAAGGTATCAACATGGTTAAGAAACACCAGAAGCCGGTTCCGGCAATGGGTGTTCAAGGCGGTATCGTTGAGCAGGAAGCTGCGATCGATGCGTCTAATGTTGCTATCGTTAACGGTCAAGGTAAAGCGGACCGTGTAGGCTTCCGATTTGAAGACGACAAAAAAGTTCGTTTCTTTAAATCGACTGGCGAAACTATCAAGTAAGTTTGGAGTAGTACTATGGCGAAACTGCATGATTACTACAAAGAGACTGTTGTAAAAGACCTTGCTGGCAAGTTCGAATACAAGAGTATCATGCAAGTCCCAAGGATCGAAAAGATCACACTTAATATGGGTGTGGGCGAAGCTATCAACGACAAGAAGCTGCTAGAAAACGCTGCTGCTGACATGACTGCAATTGCAGGTCAGAAGCCGCTAATCACAGTAGCACGCAAGTCAGTTGCAGGCTTTAAGATCCGTGAGGGCTACCCTATTGGCTGTAAAGTAACCTTACGTGGCGAACGTATGTGGGACTTTTTCGAGCGTCTAATTACAATTGCTGTACCTCGTATTCGAGATTTCCGTGGTTTAAACCCGAAATCATTCGATGGTCGTGGTAACTACAGCATGGGCGTTCGTGAGCAGATCATCTTCCCAGAAATCGATTTCGATAAAGTGGATCGTGTGCGTGGTTTAGATATCACAATCACAACTTCTGCTAAATCTGATGAAGAAGCTCTAGCTCTACTGTCTGCTTTTAACTTCCCATTCCGTAAGTAAAAGTAAGGGTTACTAATGGCTAAAGAATCAATGAAGGCACGTGAAGCTAAACGTGCCAAGCTAGTAGCTAAGTTCGCTGAAAAGCGTGCAGCGCTAAAAGCTCTAATTAGCGACGTGAATGCGTCTGAAGAAGATCGCTGGAATGCAGTGCTTAAACTTCAGTCACTACCACGTGATTCTGCGAAGTCTCGTCAGCGTAACCGCTGTAACCAGACTGGACGTCCACACGGCTACCTACGTAAGTTCGGTCTTAGCCGTATCAAGGTTCGTGAAGCTTGCATGAAAGGCGAGATTCCGGGTCTACGTAAAGCAAGCTGGTAATACCAGTAAGCAATTCAGAATCACGGAGTATTAACTTATGAGCATGCAAGATCCGATTTCGGATATGCTGACCCGTCTTCGTAACGGTCAGGCAGCGAAAAAAGTTGCTGTTAAAATGCCATCTTCTAAGCTTAAAGTTGCAATTGCAGCATTATTACAAGAAGAAGGTTTCGTGGCAGACTACACTGTAACAGGTGAAGTTAAGCCAGAGCTAGAAGTTACACTTAAGTACTTCGAAGCTAACCCAGTTATTGAGCAAATCCAACGTGTATCACGTCCTGGTCTACGCATCTACAAGAAAAAAGGTGCGCTACCATCAGTGATGGGTGGCCTTGGTATTGCTATCGTTTCCACTTCCAAGGGTCTTATGACCGACCGCGCTGCACGCAAAGCGGGTCTTGGCGGTGAGATTATCTGCTACGTAGCATAATAGGAGTAGAACATGTCTCGTGTTGCAAAAGCACCAGTAGTTTTCCCTGCCGGCGTAGAAGTTAATCTTAACGGTCAGGAAATTACTGTAAAAGGTTCTAAAGGCGAACTAGTTCGCGTTATGAATCCAGCAGTAGTTCTAACATTGGAAGAGAACAAAGTTACTTTCGGTCCTCGTGAAGGGTTCGATAAGGCTTGGGCACAAGCAGGTACTGCTCGTGCACTAGTTAACAACATGGTTGTTGGTGTTACCGAAGGCTTCACTAAGAAGCTGACTCTTAAGGGTGTAGGTTACCGTGCTGCTATCAAAGGCAACGCTGTAGGCTTAACTCTAGGTTTCTCTCATCCAGTTGAGCACGAACTTCCAGCAGGTATCAAAGCTGAATGTCCATCACAAACTGAAATCATACTTACGGGTACTGATAAGCAGTTAGTTGGTCAGGTAGCTGCTGATATTCGCGCTTACCGTAGCCCTGAGCCTTATAAAGGCAAAGGTGTTCGTTACGCCGACGAAGTTGTGCGTACTAAAGAAGCTAAGAAGAAGTAAGGTAACACTATGGATAAGAAAGCATCTCGTATCCGTCGTGCGACCCGAGCACGTCGTAAGATTTCTGAACTGGGCGCAACTCGCCTAGTTGTACACCGTACTCCACGTCACGTGTACGCTCAGGTAATTGCACCGAACGGCTCTGAGGTTATCGCAGCCGCTTCTACTTTAGAAAAAGCGATCCGTGAGCAAGTTAAGAGTACCGGAAACAAAGACGCTGCTGCAGTTGTAGGTAAAACTATTGCTGAGCGCGCGATTGAAAAAGGCATCTCTAACGTTGCATTTGATCGCTCTGGTTTCCAATACCACGGCCGTATCGCGACACTAGCAGAAGCTGCTCGTGAAGCTGGTCTGAAATTCTAAGGTAGGCGGAAGATGGCTAACGAAAAGACACAATCAGATTTGAATGAAAAACTGATCGCTGTTAACCGTGTTTCAAAAACGGTTAAAGGTGGTCGTATTTTCAGCTTTACTGCACTAACAGTAGTTGGTGACGGTAACGGTCGCATCGGTTTTGGTTACGGTAAAGCACGTGAAGTGCCAGCTGCAATCCAGAAAGCGATGGAAAAAGCACGTCGTAACATGGTTACGATCGCAATCAACGAAGGTACTCTTCACCACGCTGTTAAAGGCCGTCACACTGGTTCTCAAGTGTACATGCAGCCTGCATCAGAAGGTACTGGTATCATCGCCGGTGGCGCTATGCGTGCAGTGCTAGAGGTTGCGGGTATCCGTAACGTACTAGCTAAAACATACGGTTCTACTAATCCAATTAACGTTGTTCGCGCAACAATTTTGGGTCTAAGTGGAATGAACTCTCCAGAAATGATCGCTGCAAAACGTGGTCTTTCTGTTAAAGAAATTCTGGAGTAATCGACATGGCTAAGACTATTAAAGTAACCCAAACAAAGAGCTCTATCGGTCGTTTACCGAAGCATAAAGCTACTTTGCGCGGCCTAGGCCTTCGTCGCATCAACCATACTGTTGAACTTGAAGATACTGCTTGCGTACGCGGCATGATCAATAAAGTTCACTATATGGTTAAAGTTGAGGAGTAATCACTATGCGTTTGAATACTCTATCACCGGCCGCTGGTTCTAAGCCTTCTGCGAAGCGCGTAGGCCGTGGTATCGGTTCAGGTCTAGGTAAAACTTGTGGCCGTGGTGTTAAAGGTCAGAAATCACGTTCAGGTGGTTCTGTTCGCCCAGGTTTTGAAGGCGGTCAAATGCCTTTGAAACAGCGTCTACCAAAATTCGGTTTTACGTCTCGTAAGAGCCTAGTAACAGCTGAAGTTCGTCTAGCAGAGCTAGCGAAAGTTGAAGGTGATGTTGTAAGCCTTGAAACACTAAAAGCTGCGAATGTTATCACTAAGGACATTAAGTTCGTGAAAGTTGTACTTTCTGGTGATATCGCTCGTTCAGTAACAGTGAAAGGCCTACGCGTTACTAAAGGCGCTTTAGCTGCTATCGAAGCTGCTGGCGGTAAAATCGAGGAATAATTAACTCGAGGATGAGGTACAGATGGCTAAACAACCAGGACAAGATTTTCGTAGTGGACAAGGTGGCCTAGCAGAGCTTAAGTCACGCCTTCTCTTTGTATTAGGTGCGATATTAATATTCCGAGCTGGATCCTTTGTGCCTATTCCTGGTATTGACGCTACTGTACTTGCCAGTCTGTTCGAGCAGCAAAAGGGTACCATCATTGAGATGTTTAACATGTTCTCTGGTGGTGCACTCTCGCGTGCTTCTATTTTAGCTCTGGGCATAATGCCGTATATTTCTGCGTCCATTATTGTCCAGTTGCTAACAGTAGTTCATCCAGCCTTGGCTGAGTTGAAGAAAGAAGGTGAAGCTGGCCGTCGTAAGATTAGTCAGTACACCCGATACGGTACGCTTGTATTGGCAACCTTCCAAGCAATTGGTATTGCAACGGGGTTACCAAGTATGATTCCAGGCCTGGTACACAATCCAGGTCCTAGTTTCTATTTTGTTGCCGTGGTTAGTTTGGTTACTGGTACCATGTTTTTAATGTGGTTAGGTGAGCAAGTTACCGAGCGTGGCATTGGTAATGGTATATCTGTGATTATTTTCACTGGTATCGTTGCTGGTTTGCCGCCAGCTATTGGACAGACCGTAGAGCAAGCGCGTCAAGGTGAATTGCACGTACTTCTTCTACTGTTAATTGTGGTTATATCTTTTGCTGTAATTTACTTTGTAGTGTTCATGGAACGTGGTCAACGTCGTATCGTCGTTAACTACGCCAAGCGTCAACAAGGCCGTCGTGTCTTTGCTGCGCAGAGCACACACTTGCCGTTGAAAATCAACATGGCAGGTGTAATTCCAGCAATTTTTGCATCGAGTATTATTTTGTTTCCAGGCACACTGGCTCAGTGGTTTGGACAAAGTGAAGGTCTTGGCTGGTTAAGTGATATTTCACTTGCACTTAGTCCAGGGCAGCCACTTTATGTAATGCTTTACGCTGCTGCAATTATATTCTTCTGTTTCTTCTATACCGCGTATACCGCGTTGGTGTTTAACCCTCGCGAGACAGCAGATAACTTGAAGAAGTCTGGAGCATTCATACCTGGTATTCGCCCGGGTGAACAGACCGCAATGTACATTGATAAAGTAATGACTCGACTAACCTTAGCGGGCGCGTTGTATATCACCTTTATCTGTCTGATCCCCGAGTTCATGATGATTGCATGGAACGTACGCTTTTATTTTGGCGGCACTTCCCTACTAATCGTAGTTGTTGTTATCATGGATTTCATGGCTCAAGTTCAGACACATTTGATGTCTCAACAGTATGAGTCAGTATTGAAAAAAGCTAATCTAAAAGGCTACGGCCGTTAAGTTTAGTTTTCCATATTTACGGAGTTTAGCAATGAAAGTTCGTGCTTCCGTTAAGAAAATCTGCCGTAACTGTAAAGTTATCAAGCGCAACGGTGTTGTGCGTGTAATTTGCAGTGAACCAAAGCATAAACAACGCCAAGGTTAATTAGCAGAAATATTTCTTGCAAATTGAAGATAGGTTGGCTAAATTAGTCAACCATCTTTTGTTATGTGCAAAAGAATTGTACCACCGCTGCGTATCCTGAACGGGCTCTGCAGCGGTTATTCTTGTAAAGTACTAGGAGTGAATAGTGGCCCGTATTGCAGGCATTAACATTCCTGATCAGAAACACGCTGTAATCGCATTAACTGCGATCTACGGCATCGGTAAGACACGTTCTCAAGCTATCCTAGCTGAGACGGGTATTGCTGAAGATGTTAAGATCAGTGAACTAACTGAAGAACAGATCGATCTACTGCGTGATGGTGTAGCTAAGTACACTGTAGAAGGTGATCTTCGTCGTGAAATTTCCATGAACATCAAGCGTCTTATGGACCTTGGTTGTTACCGTGGTCTTCGTCACCGTCGCAGTCTACCTCTTCGTGGACAGCGTACTAAAACCAACGCACGTACCCGCAAGGGTCCGCGCAAGCCGATCAAAAAATAGTCGGATAAGGTAGAGTACAATGGCAAAACAACCAACTCGCGCTCGTAAGCGCGTACGCAAGCAAGTAGCCGATGGCGTTGCGCACATCCATGCTTCTTTCAACAACACAATCGTAACCATTACTGACCGTCAAGGTAATGCTCTTTCATGGGCAACTGCAGGTGGTTCAGGTTTCCGTGGTTCTCGTAAATCTACTCCGTTCGCTGCACAGGTTGCTGCTGAGCGTTGTGGTGAAATGGCCAAAGAATATGGCGTTAAGAACCTAGAAGTTATGGTTAAGGGCCCTGGTCCTGGTCGTGAGTCTACAATCCGTGCTTTAAACGCAGCGGGTTTCCGTATCACTAACATTGTTGATGCGACTCCGATCCCTCATAACGGTTGTCGTCCACCTAAGAAACGTCGCGTATAACGTTTCGTTTCTAGGAAATTGGAGAAAGAAAAATGGCAAGATATTTGGGTCCTAAGCTAAAGCTTAGCCGTCGCGAAGGCACTGACTTATTCCTTAAGTCTGGTGTACGTGCGATTGATACCAAGTGTAAGATTGATAACGCTCCGGGCCAACATGGTGCTCGTCGCGGTCGTCTATCTGATTACGGCGTTCAGCTTCGTGAGAAGCAGAAAGTTCGTCGTACATATGGCGTACTAGAAAAACAATTCCGTAACTACTACAAGACAGCTGCCCGTATTAAGGGTAACACAGGTGAAAACCTGCTTCAGCTTCTTGAAGGTCGTTTAGATAACGTAGTTTACCGTATGGGCTTTGGTGCAACTCGCGCTGAATCTCGTCAATTGGTAAGCCACAAAGCGATTCTAGTTAATGGTCAAGTCGTAAACGTTCCTTCTTTCAAGGTAGCGGCAAACGACGTTGTTAGCATTCGTGAGAAAGCTAAGAACCAAGCACGCATTAAAGCAGCTCTTGAAGTTGCTACACAGCGTGAACTACCGACTTGGGTCGAAGTAGACAGCAGCAAGTTGGAAGGTACGTTTAAGCGTCTTCCAGAACGTTCTGATTTGTCTGCCGACATCAACGAACACCTGATCGTCGAGCTTTACTCTAAGTAAGGCTACAGTTAAGAGAGGACACAATGCAGGGTTCTGTAACAGAATTTCTTAAGCCGCGTCTAGTTGACATCGAACAAGTTAGCTCTACGCACGCAAAAGTAACTCTAGAGCCGTTGGAGCGTGGTTTCGGCCACACTCTAGGAAACGCTCTTCGTCGTATTTTGCTATCTTCAATGCCAGGTTGTGCTGTAACTGAAGTAGAAATCGACGGTGTGTTACATGAGTACAGCACCAAAGAAGGCGTTCAGGAGGATATCCTTGAAATTCTTCTTAACCTTAAAGGTCTAGCCGTTAAGGTTGAGGGTAAAGATGAAGTTATTCTTACTCTGAACAAATCTGGTGCAGGCCCTGTTGTTGCAGGTGACATCACCCATGATGGTGATGTTGAGATTGCGAACCCAGAACACGTAATCTGCCATCTAACTGATGACAATGCTGAATTAAGCATGCGCATCAAGGTAGAACGTGGTCGTGGCTACGTACCAGCATCAGCTCGTATTCACACTGAAGAAGATGAGCGTCCAATTGGTCGTTTGTTAGTAGATGCTACTTACAGCCCAGTGGACCGTATCGCTTACGCGGTAGAGGCAGCACGTGTAGAACAACGTACTGACCTAGACAAGCTAGTAATCGATATGGAGACTAACGGTACACTTGATCCTGAGGAAGCTATCCGTCGTGCAGCAACAATTCTTGCTGAACAATTGGATGCATTTGTAGATCTTCGCGATGTACGAGTTCCTGAAGAGAAAGAAGAGAAGCCGGAGTTCGATCCGATCCTACTGCGTCCTGTAGACGATCTTGAACTAACTGTTCGCTCTGCTAACTGTCTGAAAGCAGAAGCGATCCATTACATCGGTGATCTTGTTCAGCGTACTGAGGTTGAGCTACTTAAAACGCCAAACCTTGGTAAGAAGTCTTTAACAGAAATTAAAGATGTATTGGCTTCACGTGGTCTGTCTCTAGGTATGCGCCTAGAAAATTGGCCACCTGCATCAATCGCTGAAGATTAACAGTTTACTGATATCTAGTTAGAAGGATTAGGTCATGCGCCATCGTAAGAGTGGTCGTCAACTCAACCGCAACAGCAGTCATCGTAAAGCGATGTTCAGCAACATGGCTAGCTCTCTGGTACGTCACGAATTAATCAAGACTACCTTGCCAAAAGCAAAAGAGCTACGTCGCGTAATTGAGCCTTTGATTACCCTAGCTAAGACCGACAGTGTTGCTAACCGTCGTCTTGCATTCGCTCGTACTCGTGATAACGAAGTTGTTGCGAAATTATTTAACGAACTAGGTCCACGCTTCGCAGCGCGTCCTGGTGGTTATACTCGTATCATGAAGTGCGGTTTCCGTACTGGTGATAAAGCTCCTATGGCTTACATCGAGTTACTTGACCGTCCTGCAAAGGAAGAAGCTACTGCTGAATAAGCACTAGCCGTTAAATAAGAAGAAAAGCCGAGTCTTTAAGACTCGGCTTTTTTTTTGTTTTTCTTGTTATCTGTTTTCTGAAAACTCAGCCTCACTCTTCTTCTCTAAAAACCCCATCAGCTTTATACCCTATATATTGATTAACATAAGTTTCTGATTTGATGAGCAGTCTTATTTCGTTGCTATCGATAATGAATGCTAACAACGGTATATAGCGGATCTAATCTTTTCTTTATTGAAGATGATTAAAAAATGAATCTATTGATGGATTATTACGATAATAAAATTTGGCATTAGCACTTAATTGCGCGTAAATTAATCAAATGGTGATTATTGTGTTAGTTAAATGAGCATTCGCTTTTTTTTGTTTAAATTATGCTTGTCAGTATTAAAAATCTCTCTATAATACGACCTCACTGACACGGACAACGGCGCAAGCGGTTACCGAAAGTCAGTATCGTTCTTTAACAATTTGACCATGCAATCTGTGTGGGTACTCACTGAATAGTTAAGTCGAAAGATTTATCAATAAACTGAGTGACCAATACAAATAACTC
>NZ_MSCQ01000001.1:2337721-2482787 GCF_002954725.1 Photobacterium phosphoreum | reverse complement strand
ATAAATAAAAAAGAATTTGCTTGGCGACCATAGCGTTATGGACCCACCTGATCCCATGTCGAACTCAGTAGTGAAACGTAATAGCGCCGATGGTAGTGTGGGGTCTCCCCATGTGAGAGTAGGACATCGCCAGGCTCAAAATTTTTTTTCACTTTTTAAAAGTGGAAATAAAAAGATTTAGAATTTGCACTTGCAGATTCATAACAGCTTTGTGTGCTGGTATGGCTCAGTTGGTAGAGCGCACCCTTGGTAAGGGTGAGGTCCCCAGTTCGACTCTGGGTACTAGCACCATTCATTTTTTTAGCAACCATAGCGCAGCGGTACCACCTGATCCCATGCCGAACTCAGAAGTGAAACGTTGTAGCGCCGATGGTAGTGTGGGGTCTCCCCATGTGAGAGTAGGACATTGCTAAATACCTCTTTAAAACCCAGCCTTCGGCTGGGTTTTTTCATTTCAGCCTCTTAATATTTTGTATTCCTCTCTATTGTCCTGCGTTTTTCTTCATTTCTTCATTTTTTATTACAATCACAATATAGTATCGGTTGATGTGGTTTAATTTTACTTGCACCATTATTGTTTTTTCTATAGTTTTAACTAGATATCTAGACGGCTAAAGCTATTTTGGGGTAAGGAGAAAACCAAAGTGCCAATTAAAATACCGGATCGTTTACCGGCAACAGATATTTTAAGAAGTGAGAATATCTTCGTAATGACAGAGGCACGTGCTGCCAGTCAGGGAATTCGGCCGCTTAAAGTGCTGTTACTGAACTTAATGCCAAAGAAAATTGAAACTGAGACTCAGTTTCTACGCTTGCTTTCTAATAGCCCATTACAAGTGGATGTTGAGTTATTACGGATTGATAACCGACCTACAAAAAATACCCCTCAAGAACACCTAGATACCTTTTATCGTCAATTTGAAATGGTTAAAGATCGTAATTTTGATGGTTTGATTGTGACGGGAGCGCCACTAGGATTAGTGCAATTTGAAGATGTGCTGTATTGGGAAGAAATTCAGTTAATCATGAATTGGGCTAAGGATCATGTGACGTCGACATTATTTGTTTGCTGGGCTGCCCAAGCTGGTTTGAAGTTACTGTATGATTTACCTAAACGTACACGTAAAGAAAAGCTTTCTGGGGTTTACCACCATCGTATTCATGATTGTCATCACCCTGTTTTACGTGGTTTTGATGATACCTTCTTTGCACCCCATTCCCGTTACGCTGATTTTTCTGCTGATTATCTTAATAAACATACTGACTTAGATATTTTGGCGACATCTGATCAAGCTGGGGTTTATTTAGCCGCAACTAAAGATAAGCGTAATGTGTTTGTTACTGGTCATCCTGAATATGATGTCGATACATTGCACAATGAATTTTTGCGAGATCGTGAACAAGGAATGGAACCAATAATTCCTGTTAATTATTATCCCAATGATGATGTTAACTGTGATCCTGTTGCTAGTTGGCGTAGTCATGGTCATTTATTATTCAGTAATTGGCTTAATTATTGTGTCTATCAACAGACGCCTTATGACTTGGCGCATTTTTCAGAAGCTAGCTTTACTAAAGATAATTAATAAAAAGGCCTGTTTAGTTAGCAGGCCTTGTTGTTATTTGTGGGTTAGATAGATATTAATGTTTATTTTGGTTTTCCCATCGTTTGGCTTTTTCAATTAATGAAGTGATGGTTGAACCTTGAATCAAGATTGAAAACACCACTACTGAATAAGTCATGACGAGGATTATTTCCCTAACATCAATGTCTTTGGCTGGAATCACGATCACGCCAGCGGGTACTGCCATCGCCATTGCTAGTGCAAGACCACCACGTAACCCGCCCCAAGTAAGAATTTTAACTGACATCGGGTTATATTGACGATAACGGCTAAAACCAAGGTAAGGTAATTTGACGCTTAAGTAACGACTTAACAATACCAGTGGAATAGCAATCGCCATTAGGATCCAGTCTTCTTGGTGGAAACTGAATTCAAGCATTGTCATACCAATTAACAAGAATAATAAGCCGTTAAGGAATTCATCGACCAATTCCCAGAAGTGATCAAGGTGCTCTTCACTTTCTTTTGAGAAACCAATATAGCGGGTCCAGTTACCGATCATTATGCCAGAGACAACCATGGCAAGTGGACCAGATACATGGATAATTTCGGCAAAAGCATAACCTGCCGTTGGTATACCGATGGTTAATAATAATTCCATTGAGTGATCATCGGTTGAGCAGATGAGGTAATGGAAAATTAAACCTAGAATAAAACCGTAAACAATACCGCCAATCGCTTCTTGTAGAAATAATTGGCTTACGCTTAAAACGGTTGGACTTTGATTGCCAAAAGCGATGGTAAATAAAGTCACAAAAATAACTAAACCAAAACCATCATTAAAGAGTGATTCCCCTTCTATTTGCGTCGAGATTCGACGAGGAGCATTCATTTTTTTTACGATAGCAAGTACTGCAATTGGATCGGTTGGCGAGATCAGCGAACCAAACAGTAAGCAGTAAATAAGATCAAGTTGGATCCCAATTAATTGACAAATACCCCATAAGCTAAAGCCAATAAAAAAGGTTGAAAACAGGGTTGAACCTAAGGCTAATGTGGTGATTTCCCATTTTTGCTCTTTGAGGTGTGGCAGTTTAATGCCAAGGCCACCTGCAAAGAGCAAAAATCCTAAAATCCCTTTTAACAAAAAGTCTTCAAAGTTGATTTTTCCCATTTGAGTTGAGGCAATATCTTCGAGATGAAACCAACCATTATGCCCTGCAAAAATAATCAGTAGCGATAAGATGAGCGAACCTGCCGTAATGGCAATGGTGGTTTGCATCTTACCTATCTTACTGTTAATAAAAGCTATTAGCATTGCTGCTGCAGCTAGGAAGCAGAGGGTGTTGTAAACCGACATGCAAAACCTCTAGATTAAGTTATTGATTAAATTTAATTATTTGAAATAGTAAAACCATCAGTTCGCAATGGCTACCGTTAATTAACTTATTTTGCCATTGTCTCTATTTAGACGTCTAGATTCCTATTTGAATTGTGATAGGATGTTATCAGGATGTAATGGATTATAAGGATATAATGTAGTGTTAAAAGATAAGGATGTACTGCATAAGCGACTCGAACAGCAAATTTTGATCATCGATGGTGGCATGGGCACCATGATCCAAGGTTATAAACTGGATGAGCAAGATTATCGAGGCCAACGTTTTAGTGACTGGCATGCTGATCTTAAAGGTAATAACGATCTATTAGTTTTAACTCAGCCGCAATTAATTAAAGATATTCATCTTGAGTACCTTGAAGCTGGCGCTGATATTTTAGAAACCAATACTTTTAATGCGACCACCATTGCGATGGCTGATTATGATATGGAAAGCCTCAGTGCCGAAATTAATTTTGCTGCTGCCACGCTTGCCCGTGAAGCTGCAGATGAATGGACGGCACAAACACCGAATAAACCCCGTTTTGTAGCCGGCGTTTTAGGCCCAACTAATCGCACTTGCTCAATCTCTCCTGATGTTAATGATCCTGGGTTTCGAAATGTCACTTTTGATGAGTTGGTGATTGCTTATAGCGAGTCTACCCACGCGTTAATCAAAGGTGGTGTCGATATTATTTTGATCGAAACTATTTTTGATACGTTGAATGCCAAAGCCTGTGCTTTTGCGGTAACGGGAGTATTTGAAGAGCTTGGCTATGAATTGCCCGTGATGATTTCAGGCACGATTACAGATGCTTCAGGTCGTACGCTTTCAGGTCAAACGACCGAGGCTTTTTATAATTCTTTACGTCATGTAAAGCCGATTTCCTTTGGCTTAAATTGTGCTTTAGGGCCAGATGAATTACGTCAATATGTGGCTGAATTATCGCACATTTCTGAATGTGCAGTATCAGCCCACCCGAATGCGGGTTTGCCTAACGCATTTGGTGAGTATGATCTTGAAGCCGATGAAATGGCTGAGCATATTAAAGAATGGGCTCAGCAAGGCTTTTTAAATTTAGTTGGCGGATGTTGTGGTACGACGCCTGAACATATTCGACAGATGTATCAAGTTACCAAAAATATTAAACCTCGAGTGTTACCTGAGATTAAAATTGCGTGTCGATTATCGGGGTTAGAACCGCTAACTATTGAGGCTGAAAGTTTATTTGTTAATGTGGGTGAGCGGACCAATGTTACCGGCTCGGCACGTTTTAAGCGCTTAATTAAAGATGAACTTTATGATGAAGCATTAGACGTTGCCCGTCAGCAAGTAGAATCGGGTGCGCAAATTATCGATATCAACATGGATGAAGGCATGTTGGATGCGCAGGCTGCAATGGTGCGTTTTCTTAATTTGTGCGCAACAGAGCCAGATATTGCCAAAGTGCCGATCATGGTTGATTCATCGAAGTGGGAAATTATTGAAGCTGGACTCAAATGTGTTCAGGGTAAACCGATTGTTAACTCTATTTCACTTAAAGAAGGCAAAGAGAACTTTATTGCTCAAGCTAAGCTGTTACGTCGTTATGGCGCAGCGGTGATTGTAATGGCATTTGATGAAGTGGGTCAGGCTGATACTCGCGAGCGTAAAATTGAAATATGTACTAATGCTTATCATATATTGGTCGATGAAGTAGGTTTTCCAGCGGAAGATATTATTTTCGATCCTAATATTTTTGCTATCGCCACTGGCATCGAAGAGCACAATAATTATGCGGTTGATTTTATTGAAGCGGTTGCTGATATTAAACGTACCTTACCCCATGCGATGATTTCTGGCGGCGTGTCTAATGTGTCGTTTTCATTTCGAGGTAATAACCCTGTTCGAGAAGCGATCCATGCGGTGTTTCTATATTACTGTTTTAAAAATGGCATGGATATGGGGATCGTCAATGCCGGTCAGTTAGCGATTTATGATGATCTGTCTGATGAATTACGTAATGCCGTTGAAGATGTCGTACTTAATCGTCGTGATGATAGTACTGATCGCCTACTCGATATTGCTGCGAATTATCGTGATAGTGGTGCGGTTGAAGAAGATCGCACTTTACAAGAATGGCGCAGTTGGTCAGTTGAAAAACGGTTAGAACATGCACTTGTTAAAGGCATCACTGAGTTCATTGTCGAGGATACTGAACTTGCACGAGTGAATGCGGATAAGCCATTAGAAGTGATTGAAGGCCCATTGATGGCAGGGATGAATGTCGTTGGTGACTTGTTCGGTGAAGGTAAGATGTTTTTACCCCAAGTCGTTAAATCTGCACGGGTTATGAAACAAGCCGTTGCTCATTTAGAGCCGTACATTAATGCCGAAAAACAAGCAGGGTATACCAACGGTAAGATTTTATTAGCCACGGTAAAAGGTGATGTACACGATATTGGTAAGAATATTGTTGGGGTGGTACTTCAATGTAATAACTATGAAATTATTGATCTTGGTGTAATGGTGTCATGCGATAAAATTTTGCAGGTCGCTCAAGAACAGAATGTCGATATTATTGGTTTGAGTGGTTTGATCACCCCTTCGCTTGATGAAATGGTATATGTCGCTAAAGAAATGCAGCGCCGAGGTTTTGAGGTGCCATTATTGATTGGTGGTGCTACTACCTCAAAAGCACATACCGCGGTTAAAATTGAACAAAACTATCAACAGCCAGTGGTGTATGTATCCAATGCCTCACGGGCGGTAGGTGTCTGTTCCGCGTTATTGTCTGAACAACAAAAACCGGCCTTTGTCGAGCGGTTAGCGGCAGAGTATGACATTGTGCGTGAACAACATGCGCGTAAAAAGCCACGAACGCCTCCAGTCTCTCTTGATCAGGCTCGAGCGAATGCTGTTGTCCTTGATTGGGATAATTACACGCCGCCAGCCCCTAGAAAAGCAGGTGTACATACTTTTACTGATTTTCCGGTTGCTAAATTACGCCAATATATCGATTGGACGCCATTTTTCATGACTTGGTCATTAAGTGGGAAATATCCAACGATTTTACGCCATGAAGTGGTGGGGGTTGAAGCGACTAAGTTGTTTGCAGATGCAAATCAGATCCTCGATGATATTGAACTGACAGGGATGATCAAAGCCAATGGAGTGTGTGGCTTATTCCCTGCTAATAATATTGGTGATGATATTGAGGTTTACACTGATGAAACCCGCACAGAAGTATTAACGGTACTGCATGGCTTACGTCAACAAACCAAGAAGCCGAAGGGCCCTAATTATTGTTTGTCTGATTACATAGCCCCTAAAGAAAGTGGTAAAGCCGACTGGATTGGTGCGTTCGCTGTAACTGGTGGTATTGGTGAATATGACATTGCTGATCAGTTTAAAGCGCAGGGTGATGATTATAACGCGATCATGGTTCAAGCGGTGGCGGATCGATTAGCAGAAGCGTTTGCTGAATGCATGCACCAAATGGTACGTAAACAAATTTGGGGCTATGCAGCGGATGAAGATCTCAGTAATGATGATTTGATCCGTGAAAAATATCAGGGTATTCGTCCGGCTCCTGGTTATGCTGCTTGTCCTGAACATACTGAAAAAGGGGCTATTTGGCAGTTATTGGATGCTGAAGCCAATACAGGGATGGTACTGACCGAGAGCTATGCGATGTGGCCGGGTGCAGCGGTATCGGGGTGGTATTTTTCACATCCAGATGCGCGCTATTTTGCGGTAGCGCAGATCCAACAAGATCAGTTGGAAAGTTATGCTGATCGCAAAGGTTGGGATTTGACTGAAGCTGAAAAGTGGTTAGGGCCTAATTTGTCATAAAAATATTGGGTTGAAATAAAAAAGGCGCAAATATTGCGCCTTTTTTGGGTCTTTTTTTCTTGTTGGTGCTGATAGTGATTATTCTAATAGTTGCTGATGAAGTGTTGTAACCACTGATTTTGCATCGGCTTCATTGACTAAGAAGCACAGATTATGCGGACTAGCACCATAGCAAATGAGACGTAAATTATATGCATCAAGCGCACCAAAGATATGTTTGGCTGAGCCTTTACTGTCACTCATATGATTCCCAATCAATGCCACTAACGACAAACCTTGTTCAATATCGACGCGGCATAATTGATTGAGTTGTTCAACGGCGGCTAAGGGTAATGTCGGTGCACCGCCGCCAGTATCGGTTTGATCAAGGGTTAATGAAACGCTGACTTCGGAGGTGGTAATTAAATCGACCGAGATTTTATGTTCAGCCAAAATACGAAACACTTCAGCTAAAAATCCATAAGCCTGAAACATATTGAGACTGGTTAAGGTCACCATAGTTTGGTTACCACGCAGTGCCAATGCTCGAAATAGTGGCGCTTGATCAACGGTTTTTCGAATCCAAGTTCCGCCTTGTTGGGGATCTTTTGATGAGCCAACAAAGACTGGAATTTGGTGGCGAACCGCAGGTACCAATGTTGATGGATGGAGGATTTTGGCACCAAAGTTAGCCATTTCAGAGGCCTCACTAAAGCTGATTTCTTTAATTGGTTTAGCGGCGGCGGTAATACGTGGATCGGTGGTGTACATGCCGGGGACATCAGTCCAGATCTCTAACGTGGTCGCATCAACGGCTTCTGCAATTAATGCGGCGCTGTAATCACTTCCTCCTCGACCTAGAGTGGTGGTATTGCCTTGGCCATCTCTGCCGATAAAACCTTGTGAGACCAAAATATGGGTTGTCAGTTGTGGAATTAAATGTTGTTGAGCTAATTGACGGATAAGCTTTGGCTGTGGAATCGCTTTGCCAAATTGATCATCTGTACGCATAACCTCACGAATATCAAACCGAATCGCGGCGGCATTCATTTCGATTAAAATTTGATTAAACAGATAGGTTGATAATAGCTCGCCATGACTGACCAGTTGATCGGTGAGTTGGGGTGATGATGCAATTGCTGCTTGTGCAGCAGCTGATGCAATATCATCGAATAATGCGTAAATAGCACCACTAACTGTGTGTGGGTGCTGTAGTTGATTCAGTATTTGTTGGTGAGTATCGGTTAATTGCTGTAAATGTTGCTGGCGTGAGGTGGTATCGGTGATGCCATTGGATAATGCGACCAGTAAATTAGTCACCCCAGAACAGGCACTAATAAGCACTATTTTGGTGTTTGGATTTGCGATAACGATCTCGGCACTGCGGCACATTGCTGGATAGTCAGCGACACTGGTGCCGCCGAATTTAGCCACAACCAATGGGGTTACTGTAGGGGGTGGAATCATGCTCATTACGGTGTTCTCCCTTTCTTGTAAATAGTGCAAGGTAAATGCTTTGCTTCGGAAGAATTCCCGACGTCCATTGTCGAGGAGGTAATAGGCAGTAACGCACCTCTTCTGTAGTGAATAAACACTGTTGTTATTGAATAGGAAATCGCCCTTAGTTGTCAATTGTTAAATGATGATTTCTCAATAGTTAATAAAAAGTATGCATAACTAGCAGGATTTTGGTTGGTTACTTGCAGCTTTAGCGTTGCTCTAATACTCTGTAATAACAATTAACTGTCCATCACGTATTGATAATAATCATGATTTAATGGAGTTGAATCTATGCCTATCACCAGTTTTATACCCCCTCAAAGAACACTTATGGGACCAGGACCTTCTGATATCTATCCGCAAGTATTGCAAGCGCTAAGCCGTCCGACAATTGGTCATCTTGATCCGTTATTTATTAAAATGATGGATGAACTTAAACAGTTGCTGCAATACGCTTTTCAAACTAATAATGCATTTACCATTGCAGTATCAGCGCCGGGTAGTGCGGGAATGGAAGCGTGTTTTGTTAATTTGGTTGAAACGGGTGACAAGGTATTAGTTTGCCGTAATGGTGTTTTTGGTGACCGCATGCGAGAGAACGTTGAACGCTGTGGTGGCATTGCAATCATGGTTGATAATGCATGGGGGGAGCCCGTCTCGCCAGTTTTAGTTGAGCAGGCATTGCATGCCGATCCTGAAATTAAAATTGTCGCGTTTGTACATGCAGAAACCTCAACAGGGGCGCTATCTGATGCTAAAACCTTGGCTGAAATTGCGCGTAGATATGGCTGTTTAACCATTGTCGATGCCGTGACTTCATTGGGTGGTGTACCTTTGCTGGTGGATGAATGGCAATTGGATGCGGTTTATTCGGGCAGTCAAAAATGCTTATCTTGTGTGCCAGGATTGTCTCCACTAACGTTTTCCGAGCAAGCAATTGCTAAAATTCAGCAACGTAAAACGCCAGTGCAAAGTTGGTTTTTAGATCAAAGTTTAGTGCTGGGTTATTGGAGCGGTGAAGGTAAGCGTAGCTATCATCATACCGCGCCAGTGAACAGTTTATATGCATTACATGAAGCATTAGTGTTGTTACACAATGAAGGTTTAGAGCAAGCATGGCAGCGTCATCAGCGGGCCCATCTTGAATTAAAAACTGGACTTGAAGCGCTAGGAATTAGCTTTGTGGTTGAAGAGGCGTATCGCTTACCACAGCTTAATGCGGTTTATATTCCTGATGGTGTCGATGATGCTGCAGTAAGATCAACCTTATTAGAACGCTATAATCTTGAGATCGGTGCTGGGCTGGGGACACTCGCAGGTAAAGCATGGCGGATTGGATTGATGGGTTATGCTGCCCGTAGTGAAAATGTTGCTTTGTGTCTTAAAGCCCTTGAAAGTACGTTAAAATAAACCTGATGATAACCATCAATGGTGATCGTTCACCATTGATGGTTATTAGTCATTATTTCGCAGCAGAGACTGCCGCTGTTGTCGCGCTTGAGGTTGTAATCCCCGGAAATAATTGTTGTGCTTCTGCGGCTACTTGCTCAGCTTGGGCTGTGTTACCTTGATCGTTATATGCTAAGACTAAGTTTTGATATAACGCCGGTCGTGGCCATGTTTGTGCTTTTTGGTTAGCCCAACGAATATAATCAGCAACCAGTTGTGGTTTATCGGTGGCGATGCCAAGTTGTAGTTGAGTGAGATGCAAATCCCATTCAAACCGATGTTGCCATGCCCATGGATTATTCACTTTGACTAAATAGTTGATATTCACTGGACGGGTTGTTTCAAATTTAGTCAGTAACCAACCTGAATATAAAGTGGTGATCATAAAACTGCTGATCATAATTGGTAGTGCGATCGCGCTAACTTTAAGGGCAAGTACATACTGATTTTGGTAACGATGATACTTGGTGGTGAGGTTATCAACCCAAAAGATCAGAATAATAAATATGATCCAATGCGCTAGTGAGTGATAAAACGGGTATTCAAGTTGAGTATGTAACACTATTGGAAAAAATAATCCTACTAAGGCTAATTGAGTACCATTGGGGGCTTTTTTAATACTAATCAGTACAATCAAAGCTGCCAACATTAACCCGAGTAATGGTATCACTCCACCTTCTGCAGCCCAATAAAGTAATTCATTATGGGGATGATCTAAACTCGCAACACCTGCTGGGTATTGTTGCGGATTCTGCTGGTGCCACAGTGCGGTTTGAGTAATATAGGTCACTTCAAATTTGCCATAACCATAACCGGTTAATGGTTTAGTGGTAAACATGTCATAAGCTTGTGGTATATGTATTTCTCGCGGACTATCTAATGTGACACGAACATCTTGTGAAAATGAGCTGTCGGTGGTGCTACTGACTTGCCACGCTAATGCAAGGGCTAATAGCAGCATCAGGCCCCACATTCGCTGTTGATATTTAGCCGCAAAGCGATACAAATAAGGCAGCATTAATAATGAGCCAATGCTTGCGCCCAACCAACCCGTGCGCGAGTTAAGTACCACCAGTAGTGGAATGGTTAATATCGGAACCGCGAGTAAGATCAGGTGTTGCCATGCCCATTTACCACGATAACGCGGTAAGCGAGCTAATAGATAAGCGGCGATAACCAGCCCTGTTGCTAAGAAACTCGCCATTACATTCGGTTGTTGGAAAATACCATAGGGGCGGTTGGCAATAGTGTCATAACCAAAACTATTATTGGTTGGTAAGCATAAAAATTGATACCAGCCAAATATCGCTTCAATTAATACCGCGATGGTAATAAACCACAGTAATCGTTGGCGTTGGCTATGAGTAAAAACAAATTGTTGTAAGCTGATGAAAAATAAAAACCCAGCCCAGAGAGTAAGCAAGCGGTTTAAAACAGCAAAGCCATCAGCGTCAGCGTAAAACACCGGTAACGATAATAAGACACAGCTGCTAAATAAAATTAGCGTCATACGAGAATAACGCCATACTTTTTGACGACAAATTTCTAATAGACCACAACTGATCGCAAAACTAAAGGGGATCCATGCACTGGCATTAAAAGATAATTCAAGCCCTGAACCGCCAGGATTATGCTGAAAATAATGCATTGCAACGATAAAAAATACGCCAACACTGGCTAAGAAAAAACGCACTAAAGGTAAAGGCTTAGAAATCCGTTTCTGTTCTAATTTTGTACCTTGAAGTTGTAACACTGTCATGGTGAGTCCTGAGTGAAAAAGCAAACAGGCTGACCAATGTCAACCTGCTTGATTAGGCTTACAATTAAATGTTGAGTAATGGTTTAAGAAATCTTGCTGTATGGGAACCCGCGATCAGTGCTACTTGCTCTGGGGTACCTGTCGCGATAATTTCACCACCACCATTACCGCCTTCAGGGCCAAGATCAATCACCCAATCAGCGGTTTTAATGACATCGAGATTATGTTCGATAACCACAATGGTATTGCCGCGATCGCGTAGCTTATGCAATACCGTTAACAATTGCTGAATATCGTGAAAATGTAAGCCTGTGGTTGGCTCATCTAAAATATATAAGGTTTTACCCGTATCACGTTTAGATAATTCTTTAGCGAGTTTTACCCGTTGTGCTTCACCGCCGGATAAGGTTGTCGCTGCTTGACCAAGGCGAATATACGATAAGCCGACATCGATTAATGTCTGCAACTTTCTTGCAATTGCTGGAACAGGTTCAAAAAATTGATGGGCATCTTCAACAGTAAGCTGTAAAACTTCATCAATACTTTTGCCTTTATAGCGCACTTCTAATGTTTCACGATTATAACGCTTTCCTTTACAGGCATCACAGGGCACATAAACGTCAGGTAAAAAGTGCATTTCAACTTTAATCACCCCATCTCCTTGGCAGGCTTCACATCGACCGCCACGAACGTTAAAGCTAAAACGACCCGGTTTATAACCTCGAGATCGAGACTCTTGAGTACCTGCAAATAATTCACGAATAGGCGTAAAAATACCCGTATAAGTGGCAGGATTTGAACGAGGAGTACGGCCTATCGGGCTTTGATCAATATCGATCACTTTATCAAAATGTTCTAAATTCTGAATTTCTTTATAAGGCGCTGGGGTACCGGTGGTTGCACCATTGAGTCGCTGGTGGGCGATCTTAAAGAAAGTGTCATTGATCAAGGTCGATTTACCTGATCCAGAAACACCGGTAATACAGGTAAGTAACCCGACTGGAATTTCGACATTAACGTCTTTAAGATTATTGCCGCTAGCACCTAAAAGTTTGACGGTTTTGGCTGCATCAAACGGGACGCGTTGCGCAGGAATAGCGATTGATTTTTTACCGCTAAGATATTGACCAGTTAACGATTTTTTGGACTTTAAAATATCTTTAATCGTGCCCTCTGCAATAATTTCACCGCCATGGACACCTGCACCTGGGCCGATATCGATTACATAATCAGCAGCGCGAATTGCGTCTTCATCATGTTCCACCACAATCACTGTATTTCCCAGATCACGCAGGTGGATCAGGGTTTTGAGTAAGCGTTCGTTATCACGCTGATGGAGGCCAATCGAAGGTTCATCAAGCACATACATCACCCCCATTAAACCAGCACCAATTTGGCTAGCAAGTCGAATACGCTGCGCTTCACCACCGGAGAGAGTATCGGCACTGCGAGATAGGCTGAGGTAATTGAGCCCAACATTGACTAAGAAACTTAAGCGCTCATTAATTTCTTTTAATATTTTGGCGGCAATTTGCGCCCGTTGACCCGTTAATGCCAACTTATCAAAGAAAGTAAATGCTTCATTGATACTCATCTCACAGATGTGAGGCAGATTCGTTTCACCGATAAAGACATGGCGTGCTTCTTGGCGTAACCGTGACCCATGGCAACTAGCACAAGGTTTGGTTGAGACAAATTTAGCTAATTCTTCACGAACAGAATTCGATTCAGTTTCGTGATAACGGCGCTCCATATTATTTAAAATACCTTCGAAGGGATGCCGACGAACGGTAATATCACCGCGATCATTAATATATTTAAATTCTATATCTGTGGTGCCAGAGCCACTGAGGATCACAGTTTTAATTTTTTTAGGTAGCGTATCGAAAGGGGCTTCAATATCAAATTTAAAATGCTCTGCCAGTGACTTGAGCATTTGAAAGTAATAAAAGTTACGTTTATCCCAGCCGCGAATAGCACCACCGGCTAAACTAAGTTCGCCATTTTGTAGCACACGTTCAGAATCAAAATATTGCTGAACCCCTAACCCATCACAGGTGCCACATGCGCCAGCAGGGTTATTGAATGAGAACAATCGCGGCTCAAGCTCTTGCATGCTATAGCCACACTGCGGGCAAGCAAAGTTAGCTGAAAAGACCTGCTCTGGTAATTCATCAGCTATCATTGGGGCAATAATCACCGTACCACCGGATAACTCAAGCGCAGTTTCAAATGATTCAGCTAAGCGTAGCTGGAGATCATTGCGGACTTTAATACGATCAACGACCACTTCAATGGTGTGTTTCTTATGGAGTTCTAATGTTGGTGGATCGGAAAGATCACACACTTCACCGTCAATACGAGCGCGAATGTAACCTTGAGCGGCAAGGTTGGCGAGGGTTTTTACATGTTCACCTTTGCGCTCTTTGACTATTGGCGCGAGCAACATTAATTTGCTGCCTTCATCCATGGCGAGTACTTGATCAACCATTTGACTAACAGTTTGGGCTGCAAGAGGCGCGTTATGAGTCGGGCAACGAGGTTCACCTACACGCGCATAGAGTAAGCGTAAATAGTCATAAATTTCAGTGATGGTGCCAACTGTAGATCGAGGATTATGCGAGGTTGATTTTTGTTCAATTGAAATGGCAGGAGATAAGCCTTCAATATGGTCAACATCGGGCTTTTCCATTAATGATAGAAATTGACGAGCATAAGCCGATAGTGATTCGACATAGCGGCGTTGACCTTCGGCATATAACGTATCAAAGGCTAAAGATGATTTTCCTGACCCCGATAAGCCGGTGATAACAACGAGCTTGTCGCGAGGAATGGAAATATTGATGTTTTTGAGATTATGGGTGCGGGCACCCTGTACTTCGATGTAATCCATACCAATCACTATTCTTTTGCTAGATTGTAAGTGAGTAGTATTTCATAGCCGCTTTTAATGAGCAAAAGATACTAAATAAAAACACAGTGGCGGAATAAAAAAAATCCCGCTATAAAAAGCGGGATTGTTTAATGTTTGGTTTACTTACTTCTTGCTAGTTTGTTGCTTAGCTAGTGTAGAAGATTGGTCTTTCTTATAGATGTTTTCGTAGCAGTAGTTTGTTGCTTCAATGTAGCCATCAACGCTACCACAGTCAAAACGCTTACCTTTAAATTTGAATGCTAGAACACAACCAGATTGTGCTTGTTTTAGTAGAGCATCAGTGATTTGGATTTCACCGCCTTTACCAGGTTCTGTTTGTTCGATGATATCAAAAATATCAGGCGTTAGAATGTAACGACCGATAATAGCAAGGTTGCTTGGTGCTGTGCCTGGTTCTGGTTTCTCTACCATGTTATCAACACGGAATAGATCATCACGGATCATTTGACCTGCGATCACACCGTATTTATGGGTATCTTCTTCTGGTACTTCCTCAACCGCTACGATTGAACAACGGAATTGCTTATAAAGTGCCGCCATTTGAGCTAATACGCCTTGCTCTTCGTTAACACAAAGGTCATCGGCAAGTACGACTGCGAACGGTTCGTTACCAACAAGCTCACGTCCCATAAGGATAGCGTGACCTAGGCCTTTCATTTCACCTTGACGGATGTAAGTGAAGTGAGCTGAATCAATTACGCGACGGATATCAAACAATAGATCTTCTTTGTTAGTACCGCTGATTTGGTGTTCTAGCTCGTAGTTTTTATCAAAGTGATCCATCAAGGTATTTTTACCACGACCAGTAACAATACACATACCATTCATGCCAGCTTGAATCGCTTCCTCAACACCATATTCAATCAAAGGTTTGTTTACGATTGGCATCATCTCTTTTGGCATTGATTTTGTTGCTGGAAGAAAACGAGTGCCGTAGCCTGCTGCTGGAAATAGACATTTCTTGATCATAGTGTTTCCTAGATTTTATGTAATTGATTATGTGTTGAGCACAGATTGAAATCTTGCTGCTAATTTCATTATGGGAATTAACAAAACAATAGTCATTATTGTTTTGTTAACGCTTAATCGCTTTGTAATGGTAGAGATTTTAAACAATAAATCAACTGAATATCATCGTTGTTCTCGCAAAAAATAACAATAAATTAAAGATGTATAACCTTTAATTATTACCTCTAATGATAAAAATTATATTTTTATTAAAGGTTGTTTTTTATAACGGTAACCTGAAAATAATATTATTTATTATCTGATGTTATTTATTTGTTTTTAATATGCTTACTATTATCTTCAATATTTTTTATCAATAAGTAACCGATTTATTAAAAGATCTTAGCGAATAATAATATAATCAATGTAGATTATATTACTTGTTTTTTTATAGTCTATATATTTCAACCATTGAAGTGTCATAAAAATGACAGTTTTGGTGCGGTAATGATTGTCATTGAATTTTTATATAGATATTACTTATGTTTTGATGTCGAGTTAGTGGTATCTGGTATGGATAATTGCGGGTTGTAACCTACTTTGACGCTATGCCTTGACCTTGCTGGCATGATAAACTGTATGATTAAGTATAAACTTTGACTAAGCGGCTATTAACACCCAATACCGTCGCTATCAGCTTTGGAGTGAACTATGGCCAGTCGTGGCGTAAATAAAGTTATTCTAATCGGTAACTTAGGAAATGATCCAGAAATTCGTTACATGCCGAGCGGTGGTGCAGTAGCTAACATTACTATTGCAACCTCTGAGTCTTGGCGTGATAAAGCTACCGGTGAGCAACGTGAAAAAACGGAATGGCATCGTGTAGCATTGTTTGGGAAATTGGCAGAAGTCGCTGGTGAGTACCTACGTAAAGGTTCACAAGTGTACATTGAAGGTCAATTACAAACACGTAAGTGGCAAAACCAGCAAGGCCAAGATCAATACACTACGGAAGTGGTTGTGCAAGGTTTTAACGGTGTGATGCAAATGCTAGGTGGCCGTAATGGTGGCCAAGGTGCGCCTATGGGTGGTCAACAACAACAGCAGAATCAAGGTAATTGGGGTCAACCTCAACAACCTGCTGCTGCGCCACAGCAAAACTATGCACCACAACAGCCACAGCAACATCAGCAAGCACCGCAGCAGTCTGCTCCACAGCAACCGCAGCAACAATATAATGAGCCACCAATGGATTTTGACGACGATATTCCGTTCTAGCTCCTAAAAAATAATAAGTAATTATATTTAGCTTACTAAAATGTATTAACCCAGCATTATTGCTGGGTTTTTTTTGTGTATCAAAAAGATCACGCCTAAGCTAGACTATTAATATTATTGTTATTTTTTGTCTTATTATATTTATGAAACGTTTAGATATCGTTATTAGCCTTTTATTGTCTTTATTACTAACCATTGGCGTTGGTTATAATGGTAATAAAATGATCATAGTGACTGGGTGCTTATTTTTTGCATTAATTTTTTTATCATCTAAACGTTGGTTGAAATGGTTAGTTATATTCCCTATTGGTTTGGTGGCGGTATTATACTTTCAGTCTGGTTATATTTATGGGCATCCTAATATAGGTATTATTGCATCATTAGTTGAAACCAATAAACGTGAAAGTATTGAATTTTTATTAGCTGTCCCAATTAAAGTATGGTTACTTAACATTCTTTTAGCCATGTTGTTTTGTTATTATTTAGCTCGCATTCAGTTTGTATTTCAATGGCATAAATCTGCTATTTTAGTGGGAGGTATTTGCTTTTACTTTTCATCTTTAAGTTTGTTTATCAATCATATTTATAGTAGTACTGAACATTACCTTGTTCAAATGAAAGCGATTAAAAACAGTATTCATCAGACTGCGGATTGGACAATTTTAAGTGCTAAACCTAAATATAAAAACTATGTCTTAATTGTTGGCGAAAGCATGCGTAAAGACTATATGTCAGCTTACGGTTATCCAATAGATACCACGCCTTTCTTAGCCAAAACCCCAGCAATATTGGTTAATGGTTATTTGTCGACAGCCTCCCATACCGCCGTGTCATTACCGAGAACGCTAGGTATGAGTCATGGCTTAGATTTACATCCAGTTAATAATATTATTACTTTAGCTAACGCAGCGAAGATGAAAACAATATGGCTATCAAATCAAGGTTTTATTGGGAAATATGATACCGCTGTGTCAGCAATAGCAGTTCATGCAACAGAAAAACAATTTTTGAAAAAAGGTAATTTCCTAACTAATAACACCAGTGATTATGCATTATTACCTTTATTTAAACAGGCACTCGCGCAGCCTTATAATGGTTCCAAATTAATTGTGTTGCATATTATGGGATCACATGAGAATTTTTGTGATCGAATTAAAAAAGATATTTATGGGTTAAAAGATAAAGATTTATCTTGTTATTTATCTACTTATAATCAAACAGATACCATTATTAAAATGGTAGTTAATGATTTAAAAGCAACCAACGAAAGTTATTCATTATTTTATTTTTCTGATCATGGGCTTGATAATGTCAGTCGTGTTAAAGGACAAACACAATTAGTGCATGGTGATTTATATAAACAAAATTATGAAGTACCACTGATTGAAATAGCCAGTGATATTAAGCAGCATATTCAGTTGAATAAACATATAAGTGCGTTTGATTTTATGTCTATTTTCTCTCACTGGATTGGTGTTAAAACGACCCAGTTACCAGCATTTAGTGTTTACCAAGCACCACTAGTGAAAAATATTCAAGTATTAAGTGGTAATCAAATGGTGCCTTTTAATTCACTGAAAAATGATCCTGATGAAATTATTGAACCACAGTAATTATGATTATTTAATGTTATTTTTTAGGGTTGAATAAGGGCGTTGTTGGTATCGACAGCGCCGATTTTTGTTTAATGAAATCAATGAATAATTTTGTTTTAACATGGTGATAATTTAATTTAGGGTAATAAGCATAAATGGCATTGGTCGGTTGCTTCAATGTTGGTAGCACGGGTACCAGCAAGCCATTATCTAATTCTCGTTTTATGGTTTGGCTACTGGTTAAAATTAATCCCATTCCAGCAACGGCACCTGCAACTAGAGCTTCTGGATTAGAGGTAATGAAATTGCCCTGTAATTGGAGCCGTTGATTATGCTCAAAGATATGATCTTGTTGATGATCTTGATCGCCAAATAAGAGGTAATTATGCTGGCATAATTGTTCGGCAGTGGTGATGGGGGGATTGTTTTCAAGATAGGTGGGGGCCGCATAAAAACCATTGCAGTAACTTAAAAGTTTAGTAGCGATATAACTACAAGAATTAAATTCAGTGATTTCGCTACTGATAAAAACATCAAGATTAAGATTGGGTACCTGACCTGGTGTTACGGTATGGAGCTCAATCTTTATTTTTGGGTAGCATTGGCTAAACTCAGCTAAATAATTTACTAATAATCGACTTCCGGTTGCGAGCGGTGCGCCCAAACGCAATATACCGCCAACATCACCATAGGTTGCTGTTGTTTCTGCGAGCATTTGCTGCCAATCAGTCACTAATAATACGCTGCGTTGATAAAATAATTGTCCTGCATCTGTCACGGTTAAGTGACGGGTAGTGCGTTTTAAAAGTTGGACTCCAAGCTGTTTTTCTAACCAAGATAATCGTTTTGATAATGCCGAACTGGACGTGTTGAGTTTGTTTGCAGCTTGCGCTAATGATCCATGTTCGACCACGGTAATAAAGCTATTAGCACAGGTGATCCAATCCATAATATATTATTCCTTTATTACAATATTAATAATCGATTAACTGGTCTAATGTAGCGTATGCTTAGTGAGGAAAAAATGATTAAGATCGTTTTGATGATTTAAGTATTACTATTAATGGCTTATATGAAGTAAGGATGATATGAGAAAAGCCTCAAGGATGAAGTTAACAAATCGCTTAGTTGCCTTTGTAACGATTATCGTGATTTGCGCAATTTTAGTAATTTTTATTGGTGGTGCATTGAGTTTTCGTAAACTCGGTCAAGACTCATTAGTGCATTATCTTGATGGTGTTGTTAGTGTTATTGATCAAGAACTCTCCGAGCCTCAAGGATCTCAAGCGTTATCTCGTTGGCTGCCGACGTTACTCAAAGCGAGTAATGTGGTGACATTAACGATTAAAGATGGTGATAAGCAACTATTTGGTTTTAAAGGTAACCAAATCGTTCCTGATCCTAATATTATCTATCATCATCAATATTTACTGCCGACACACTCAGGCTACCAAGTAACGATTGCAGCCATTCCTCTTTATAGTGAATTTACCTACTCTCTTGGTGCGATGTCTTCAATTACATTGGCGATATTGATTGTCATCTTGGGCTTAATTCGTGGTGTGCATTGGTTACGTACGCAATTATATGGCTCTGAATTATTAGAAGAGCGTGGGCGAATGATTTTAGCGGGTCGGGTTGAACAATACGCTGAAGGCAATGATTATGAGTGGCCTGCAACGGCGAGTTTAGCCCTTGATCAATTGATTAGCGAACTTAAAGATGCTCGCCAAGAACGCAGTCGGTTTGATACTTTTATTCGTACGCACACTTTCTTAGATCAACTCACAGGCACGGCAAATAGAGTCTTATTTGATAGTCGGTTGCAGTCGATGGTGCAAGATCAAGACAGTCACGGCGCGGTGATCTTATTACGTTTAAGTGATTGGGATGAAATGTGTGCTCAGCAAGGAAGAAGTATTGCTGATGAATTGTTACAAGACATTAGTGTGATCCTCTCTAATTTTATTCAGCGTTTCCCTGATACTGTATTAGCGCGTTATTTTGATGCTGAATTCGCCATTCTCATTCCGCAACAACCAGCCAAAGAAATTAAACTGTTTACTCATCAATTATTGAATGCCGTTGAGCGTTTATCGCCTCCGCCACCGATGGAAAAAGATAATTGGTGTCATATTGGCGTAACTTATTTTCATGGTGGTGATCGCCGTGGGCGCATTATGGATGAAGTCGATACTGCTTTGCGTAGCTCACAGTTACAAGGGGCTAATAATTGGAATAGCTTTAACAAAGATCATCAATGGGACAAATCACGCGGAAATGTACGCTGGCGGACCTTGATTGATAAAACGTTAACGCAAGGTGGGCCACTATTATATCAACAGCCTATTATTATGGCGGCCGATGAACAAATAATGAGTTATGCCTTATTGGCGCGTATTAGGGATGATAATGGTGACATTATTAAAGCCTCTAATTTTATGTCAGCGGTAGAGCAAGTGGGTTATTCGGTACGTTTTGATCGGGCTGTGATTAGTCAAACTCTAGTATTACTTAAACAGCAATCTGCTGATAATAGTTATGCGGTTAATATTACGACCATTAGTTTACGTGATAAAAAATTTGTTAAATGGCTTCGATATGAGTTATTGCAATTACCGCGTCCGGTATTAAATCGGTTATTGTTTGAAGTATTAGAAAGTATGTTGGTTAAACATCTGGATGCGATACGACCAGTATTACGAATGTTAAGCGGTCTTGGTTGCAAGCTTGTTGTTTCAAAAGCGGGCAGGACGATTGTTAGTACTTACTACATTAAAGACATTAAAGCGGATTATATTAAATTACATCGTGGTTTAGTACGGGATATTCATCAGCGCCAAGAAAATCAATTATTTGTTAGAAGTATGCTCGGTGCGTGTGCGAATAGCGATGCTCAAGTGATTGCGGTTGGAGTAGAAACTAACAAGGAATGGCGGGTGTTACAACAGCTTGGGGTGGTTGCGGCGCAAGGGCGTTTGTTTGTTGCTGAGCTGCCAATAATACACGATCACAATCCTTAAAAGAGATTATGTTGAACATATTAATATGATAGTTATCATTTAAAGTGATGTGGATCTGACATTTAATACATTAATATTGTGAAGTAGGAATACTTTACCTAAAGTGCGCGTTGTTATTTTGCTCTTACTTTTGGTTTGTTTGCTCATGATCCAACGCGTATTTTCTTCGTTTTTATTACGTAAAAATCCTTCATTGAATGCTGCTATTAGTCTATTTTCTGATGCGGTTGTTGTAGCTGTTGAAAATGAAGCTGATGTTATTGTTGATTCTGTGTCAATCACCTCGACCTCTGAGTGGCCAAGTGTCATTGAAATGTTGATCGCCAAGCATCAACTTACTGGTAGTCAACTTGCGGTTGTTTTAGGGCAGGGTTTATACCAAAGTTTATTGATTGATAAACCAGAGTTAAGTGGCGATGAGCTGACACTCGCTTTACCTTATCTGGTTAAAGATTTAGTCAATGAAGCGCCTGAAGATATTGTTGCAGATGGTTTTAGTAGTTTACATAACGATCGGTTACAGGTGTTTGTTAGCACTCGTCAACAACTAAATAAAATTGTATCAGCTTGCCAAACTGCAGGGTGCATTGTTGGTTGCATGACTGTTGAAAGTGTTGTTTGGAGTGAATTCACGGTTGAAAATCGCAGTCAATTAGTGGTTCATCGCTATGGTAATGGTAATTTACAATTAACCGCATTTAGTCAGAATAAACTCTTTTTTCAACGTCAATTGCGAGGGTTTGATGTCCCTTTAGTTTCAGAACCAAGCTCTAATATTCAAGCCTTGCAGCTTGATAGTTTAGCGTTAGAACTGCAACGGTCGTTAGATTTTCTGAGTGCGCAATTACGTGATGATCCAATTAGTCAGCTATTAATTAGTTGTGATAATGACAATAACCAACAATTAGCATTGGCATTAAATGAACGGCTAACTGTTATGGTTCAGGCGGTTGAACCTTCATTGAGCTTATTAACATCTACGGGAACACGTGTTGCTTGGGCTGGGCTTAAGCAAGGGTTTTCGTCTGCAATTAATCTTTATTCACAACATCTGCAACCCAAACGACAATGGCTAAGCCTTAATAACATGGTCGCGAGTTGGTTGGTATTAGTGGTATTAATTGGCGTAATCAGTGGTGTTTATTCTTTTAAATCACGTCAGTTAGTGCCTGAATTAGTGACCAATAAAGCACAGTTAACTACGGCACAAAGTCAATTAACACTGACTCAAAAACAATTATTACTCCATATTGTTAGTCCGATAAAACAACAGCAAGTTAGTACATTAGAACAAGAAATTATCGCTAAACAAGCGACATTAAAGGCCGTTGCTAATCATGACGCAAGTTTAATGGTGGGTTATGGTCAGGTATTAACGCAACTTGCTACCGCAGCCTCAAACAATATTGCGATTGAACGTATTTCAATTTCAGGCCATGCGATGGATCTTAACGGTGTTGCTCGTTCTCCTGATGCGGTCCCACGTTGGTTAGGTACCTTTAATCGTTATTCTACCTTAGCAGAGCGCCGATTTCAGTTACTTGATATTGATCGAAACGACAGCAATCAAATCACGTTCACATTGCAAGCTCAACGTATGCAAGAGGCAAATTAATGAAGATAACGTGGCTTGAATGTCAGCAAAAATTTGCTAATTTGTCAGTGCGAGAACAATGGCTAATTACTGTTTCAGGTTGGATTGCGATTAGCTTTATCGGGGTATTTATGGTGCTTGAACCTCAATGGTTATATTTGCAAAGCCAAACTAATCAGGTGCAGACGCTTAATAATGATGTGGTTGCTACGCGTAATAAAATTACTGTCTTACAACGTCAATTAGCCCAAGATCCCAATAAAGAGGTTGAAGTTAAAATTGCTCAATTGACCGAGAAAAATGCCCTATTAGTACAACTGCTTCAACAAAAAATAGGCCGCTTAATTTCGCCGACACAAATGCCACATATTCTTGAGCAAGTATTACGTCATAGCAAAACGTTACGCTTACAAAGTATTGTGTCGTTGCCCGCAGCTCAACTAATGAGTGGCAATGAGCAAGGCTATTATATTCACCCTGTACGGATGATATTTGAAGGACAATATTTTGATGTTATTCGTTATTTAACTCAGCTTGAGGCGTTACCTGTTAATTATTATTGGCGCAATTTGAACTATCAAGTGATGCAATATCCATGGGCAAAAATTGAGCTTGAGTTATATACGTTAAGTGAAAGTAAGGACTTCATTGGTGGTTAAATATATTGTGGCAGGATCAGTGCTTAGTTGTTTATTTTTTGCTGTAACTGTACAGGCACAGCAAGATCCTACTGCTCCTTTAGGATGGCAAAAAAAAACATCGCCAGCAATCATTTCAACACCGAGATTACCGCAGTTACAAAGTGTTATTTGTGATAATCATCGTTGTCGTGCCACCTTAAATGGTCATACGGTGACGGTGGGTAGTCATATAAAAGGTTATAGAGTCAGTCAGATAAATGACAGCTCAGTAATATTAACTCGCAATCAAAAACAGTGGCAATTGTCGCTATTTACCGCAGATATTAAGCAGTGAAGGTACGTAAAAATATGCAACGAATCATACTTGGTGCAATGATTACTTCGTTAGTCGGCTGTTCAACTCAAATGGGGCATCAGTCGCCTGTTGCAATTAAACAAGCGCTTAACCAAGCTGCTAATGATGCGGTTAGTCGACCTGTATTTGAATTACCTGCTGCGGTTAATGCTGATTTGATGCCAGCATTGAACAGTAATGATTTCCAGTCATCTCAAACGTTAGAGAAACGGTTTCGAGTTAATGCCCGTAATGTTGATGCCAATGCCTTCTTTTCGAGTTTAGTTCAAGGAACGCCTTTTAATATCGTGATCCATCCTAATGTGAGTGGCTTAATTAGCTTACAGTTAAAAGATGTCACTCTTGATGACGTGTTGGATGTTGTTGATGATGTTTATGGTTATAGCACCACTCGTAAAGGTAATATTATTCAGGTGTTTCCCGCCACTTTACGCACCGATATTATTCCTGTTGATTATTTGCACCTTCAGCGTCAAGGGGTGTCATTAACATCAATTACAACCGGTTCAATTGCCAATACTAATAATTCAACATCTGCAAATGATGAGGTCAATGTTTCTGAGGATGTCAGTACCACAACCGGCGGTACGACGATTAAAACCAGTTCGGAAAGTGACTTTTGGCAACAGCTAGAAAAAGTGGTTCGCGGCATGATCGGTCACGGTGAAGGCCGTAATGTGATGATATCACCGCAAGCGGGTTTGATTTCTGTGCGTGCCTTTCCCAATGAATTGCGTGAAGTAAAACAATTTTTGGGGATTTCACAGCAGCGGTTAGTACGTCAGGTGATATTAGAAGCCAAGATCATGGAAGTGACGCTTAATGATAGCTATCAGCAGGGTATTAACTGGCAAAATATCACCCGTAGTATTGGTGGCACCGATATTGTGGTGGGAACAACCCCCATCGTCAATACTGCGGCAATTGCTGCTTTACCCGGTGGAAACGCTATTTCAGACCTGTTAGGCGGTCAAACCAATATTACCATTAGTGATGGTAATTTCACTTCGGTGTTAAGTTTTCTGGAAACCCAAGGTGATCTTAATGTACTCTCAAGTCCTCGTGTAACCGCCGCTAATAATCAAAAAGCAGTGATCAAAGTTGGTGGCGATGAATATTTTGTAACTAATGTATCCAGTAGTAATGTTTCAGGTGATAACAGTACAGCTGCTCCTGATATTGAGTTAACGCCATTCTTTTCAGGGATCTCATTGGATGTGACACCGCAAATTGATGATCAAGGCGGAGTGTTATTACATGTCCATCCTGCCGTTGTTGATATTAAAAACGAGGTCAAGAGTGTTGATCTGGGTGAAAAATTTGGTATTTATCAATTGCCATTAGCTAAAAGTACCATTCGTGAATCGGATTCAATTATTCATGCTCGTAGTGGTGATGTGGTGGTGATTGGTGGTTTGATGAAAACCGTGATGACAGATCAAGTATCTAAAGTACCCTTGCTGGGTGATATTCCGGTGGTGGGAAATTTGTTTCGCAATATTAATAAAGTGAAGCAAAAAACTGAATTGGTGATTTTATTAAAGCCAACCGTGATCAGTGATCAAACCTGGCAAAAAGAGATCGAACGCTCACGGGCACTGGTTGATGAATGGTTTCCAGAAGATAAGTAACGGATGTATTTATCACATTTTGGGCTCCATTCAGCGCCGTTTTCATTAACACCGAATACCGCCTTATTTCATGCCTTACCAACTCACATCACAGCCATTGATACGCTATTGGCAGGGCTAGCAATGGGCGATGGTATTATGCAGCTGTCAGGTGAGGTTGGTACGGGGAAAACCCTCATTTGTCGAATGTTAATCAATCGGTTACCACCACAATATGATTTAGTGTATTTACCGACACCAGCCCAATGCGGAATAACATTGCAGGTGGCGTTAGCGTATGAATTAGGGATCCAGATCGCAGTTGATCGATATCGACTTACGGTTGATATTCATGAACAATTATTGCAGCGTAAAGCCAATGGACGCGCAGTAGTGGTGGTGATTGATGAGGCGCAAGCATTAGCCGATGATGCATTAGAAATGATTCGTTTGTTAGGTAACCTTGAGACTGAATCTGAAAAATTACTCCACATTGTATTAATTGGTCAACCCGAATTAGATCAACGCTTAGCACATTATCAGTTACGTCAATTGCAACAGCGAATAACGTTACGAGCGATTTTATTACCGTTAACGGAGGCCGAAGCTGTGGCTTATATTGAGCATCGAATGTTATTAGCGGGACGTTGTTCTGCGCTATTTTCCATTGCACAAGCGCGGGCTATTTGGTTTGCGAGTGGTGGCATTCCAAGATTGATTAATCAATTAGCACATAAAGCATTATTAGTGGCCTGTAGCCAACAGCGTGATTGTATTTATCAGCAAGACATTAATATAGCGATTGCTGATACTGTTGCGGCTCGACAATCAAGTCGGTTGTGGTGGCGATGGTTGGGATGGAGATATTTATGAGTGAGTTAAATCGCCGTTTGAGTGCTTTAGCACAGCAGCAACCCGATGATGCCACAACAGTATTACAAGCTGCGACAATCACACCGTTACCGAACAAGCGCGGTAACTACAGTGTTGTTGTGATGATAATCTTGCTGCTTATTGGCTTGGTGGTTGGGGGGCATTATTGGCGTCAATCTACTGTGGCGCTTGCTGCTATAACGTCAATCTCATCATCAACGGTAACCTTGCCAGCCAAGAGTTCATTACCCGTCATAGTTGTACCCAAAGAAACGCCTCCAGTAAAAAAGGTAGTGTTACCTCCTGTTGTAATACCCGTAGCGGCTAGTTCACCGTTAATTGATTCTGAGCCAGTAGATTTGGCTGCAATGCCCGTTGCTGAAGCAGCGATTGAAACGGTTGAGATGGAACAAGAACTCGCCAGTTCCTATGAACAAGGTTATGACAGTGGCTATCAACAAGCATTAATCGAACAGCAACAAGTGAAAAATGTGGCTGTTGAGCAGCCAAAAAAGGTGAAAGCTACTGTCGATCTCAAGCCATTACCAAGCCGTTTATCTATTCAAACGGTGGCGTTAACACCATCGCAATTGGCTGAGGTTGAATACCATAAAGCTGAAAAAGCATTGCGTCAAGCCAATAGCCGCCAAGCGATTATTCATCTTGAAGCCGCATTAAAATATCGTCCTCAGTGGATTGTTGCTCGTCAAAAACTGGCCGCATTATATTATGGTCGTGGTGATAACCGCCAAGCAGTAGCGATGTTACAGCAAGGGTTACAGCAACAACCACACGATGCCGAATTGCGATTAACGTTAGCCAAATTATTAGTTAATGAAAATCAACCTCAAGCAGCATTAACGGTATTAGAACAGCCATTAAAGGTTGATTCAGTGGCCTTTCTAGCAATGCGGGCAGCACTTGCTCAGCAGTTAAATAACACAGCTTTAGCACTGATAAGCTATCAACAATTATTACAACAAGATGCAACTGATGGTCGCTGGTGGTTAGGATTAGCCATTGCTCAAGAACGGAGTCAGCAATTGACGTCAGCATTAGTTTCTTATCGTAATGGGCTCATGCATGGTGGGATATCGGTGGCATCACAACAATTTATTCAACAACGCATAACGGCATTACAACCTCAAAGGAGCTAACAGATGCAAATTCGATTACGTAAACGTTTAGGTGATCTGTTGGTTGATGATCATGTTATTGCGCAGCAGCAGTTGGATCAAGCCCTTCATCAGCAGCAAATTACGGGACGTAAATTAGGTGATACGCTGATTGGAATGGGATTTCTTAGTGAACAGCAGTTGTTGCAATTTTTAGCGCAACAATTAGCGATTCCGTTGGTCGATTTGACGCGAATTGTGGTTGATAGTGACGTAGTGAACTTACTATCAGAAGTTCACGCGCGCCGGTTACGCGCTTTAGTGATTAGCCGCCGCGGTGAGGTAATACGGGTTGCCATGAGTGATCCTGCCGATTTGGCGATGCAAGAAGCGCTGCTTAACCAATTACATAACTATCAAGTCGAGTTTGTGATTGCACCAGAGCGGCAGTTGATCACCGCTTTTGATCGTTATTATCGTCGCACCAAAGAAATAGCCTCGTTTGCTGAACAACTTAACGCAGAGCATCAAACTCAACAACATTATGGGTTTGGGTTTGATGATCAGGATAATGATGAAATGACAGTGGTAAAGCTGATCAATTCATTGTTTGAAGATGCGTTGCAAGTGGGGGCATCTGATATTCATATTGAACCCGATGAAGATGTATTGCGGATTCGACAACGTATTGATGGCGTTCTTCATGAAACATTACTCAATGAAAAAAGTGTCGCGGCAGCATTAGTATTACGTCTTAAACTAATGAGTGAGCTAGATATTTCAGAAAAACGCCTGCCTCAAGATGGACGTTTTAATATTAAGGTTCGCGATCATTCGGTCGATATTCGTGTCTCGACAATGCCGGTGCAATATGGCGAATCGGTGGTAATGCGATTGTTGGATCAATCAGCAGGCATTCTCGATTTAGATCATGTTGGAATGCCTGCGGATCTTTTATTGCGAGTGCGACGACAATTAAAACGCCCACATGGGATGATTTTAGTAACCGGACCGACAGGCTCGGGGAAAACCACCACATTGTATGGCGCACTTAATGAGCTAAATAAGCCGGGTAAAAAGTTAATTACCGCAGAAGATCCGGTTGAATATCGCTTACCTCGAGTGAATCAGGTACAGGTGAATAATAAAATTGGGCTGAACTTTTCATCTATTTTACGGACTTTTTTGCGTCAAGATCCCGATGTGATTTTGGTTGGTGAAATGCGAGATCAAGAAACAGTCGAGATTGGATTACGGGCAGCCTTAACCGGACATCTAGTTCTCTCTACATTACATACCAATAATGCGATTGATAGTGCGTTACGTATGATCGATATGCAAGCGCCAGGCTACTTAGTAGCAAGTGCTGTAAGAGCTGTATTAGCGCAGCGATTAGTTCGTCGTGTGTGCCGTGATTGCTCAAGTGTTGCAGTATTAGAAGATGAACAACAACTTTGGTTACGTGCTCGTCATCTGGGTGATGATTATAGTGTTTTTAAATGTGGGCAAGGTTGTCAAAGTTGTAACTTCACGGGTTATAAAGGGCGTGTTGGAGTATTTGAGTTATTAGAGATTGATCAACCGATGATGGACGCATTACGCAATAATAATGCGGTGTTATTTAGTCAAATAGCACGCGAAAGTAAAGGTTACAAGCCATTAGTTGAATCAGCGTTAGCACTGGCTTTAGCGGGGATCACCAGTTTAGATGAAGTGATGATCTTAGCTGAAGGTGATTTTGATGATTATCGGGTTGGGTTAGCGACTAATGAAACGCTTTAATTATCGCGGTCGAAGCGCACAAGGTCATATTCAACGGGGTCAGCTGGAAGCCGTAACGCAATCAGCGGCGACAGATCAATTATTACGCCAAGGTATTATCCCATTAGAGATTAAACTGGTGACAGATAACGGCTCATCATTATCATTTAATTCCTTATGGCAACAACCGTTACCACTTGAAGTGTTGGTGATTTTTTGTCGGCAGTTATATAGCCTCACAAAAGCGGGAGTACCATTATTACGCGCATTTAAGGGGTTAGAACAAAGTGCTAGTCATCCATTATTACGCTCAACCTTAGCGATAGTTGCCATTGAGTTAACTAATGGGCACTCGTTATCAACAGCAATGAAGCAGCATCCGCGGGTTTTTTCTGATTTATTTGTATCAATGATCCATGTTGGTGAAAATACCGGTCGTTTGGATCAAACGCTATTGCAGCTGGCGAATTACTATCAGCAAGAAATGGATACTCGCCGCCAGATTAAATCGGCAATGCGTTACCCGATGTTTGTCATGATTGCGATTGGACTCGCTATGGTGGTGCTAAATACCCAAGTGATCCCTCAGTTTTCAGGCATGTTTGCTCGGTTTGGCGTGGATTTACCATGGCCAACCAAAGTGTTAATTACAACCTCAAACGTGTTTGTTGATTATTGGCCACTAATGATTATTTTTGGCATAGCAACTTGGGTTGGGGTTCGTCTGTGGCGCAATACTGCCACTGGACAATTGCGGTGGGATTTATGGCGATTACGCGTACCGATTGTGGGTAGCATTATCAATCGAGCTCTAATGGCGCGTTTTTCTCGTACTTTTGCCTTAATGGTACGTGCTGGTTTACCGTTAAATCAAGCGTTAAAAATGGCCGCAGAAGCACTGGATAATCAATTTTTAGAGCAACGGTTGCTGGAAATGAAACTAGGAATTGAAAGTGGCAGTAGCATTACTACCACAGCTGCGGCGACAGAAATTTTTACACCGTTAGTATTGCAGATGATCGCGGTGGGTGAAGAAACCGGTCAGATTGATGATTTATTATTAGAAGCGGCTGATTTTTATGATCGTGAAGTTGATTATGACTTAACAACCTTAACCGCACGCATTGAACCGATATTATTATTAGTGGTATCGGCAATGGTGTTATTACTGGCTCTTGGTATATTTTTACCGATGTGGGGGATGTTAGATGTCGCCAATTCTGGGTGATATTTATAAATTACAATCAATATATTTAAAGACCATTGATATTAATAGTTATATTAACGATCTCTTTATTATTGTTAATTACATTACCTGTGAAATACCCTAAAAGAATTATATCAATCTTAATTGGTATTAATCTTTTTTATTATTAATTAGTTACAAAATATTGCTGGTGTTTTTTTGACGAAATGAGAAAATATGACGATAGTTTTTTGACAGTTTATATTGTTAGGAATAACCAGTGTCAATCCGACCTAAAGGTTTCTCATTTATTGAATTGGTTATTGTTATTGTCGTTATCGGACTATTAACAGCTACTGCTTTACCGTTATTTATTAATATTATCCACCAAGCTAAACAAGCCGCTATTGAAACAATTAGTGGTAATTTCGCGACGGCGGTTATTTCTGCGCGATCACAATGGGAAGCTGATGGTCGACCGAGAACGGCTGATAATAATATTGTTAATTATGATGGTAGCGTTTTTAAATTAACCCCAGCAATAACTCAACGCTCGGGGGTAATAGGGTATCCATTTGGATTGTTAGTAAGTACCACTTCTGATGTTGAGCAGTTAACGGTTCAAGATTGTGTTGATTTAATGGTTAACTTATTACAAATCCCACCATCGGTAACGGCATTAATGGCTGATGCTGCAACGGGGAAGTATGTTTTTTTCGCCACAGTTGAAGGTCAGCAGACTGATAAATTGTGTCGATATTATCAGTTAGCATCAGCTAACAGCAATCGCTCAGGCGCAATTAATGTGACTGCCGGGCATTCATTTACTTACATCCCGGCTCAAGGCCGGGTTGAAGTGAATCTACATAAGAAAAAGGACTAAATTATGCAACGTCAAACCGGTTTTACATTAATTGAATTGGTGGTGGTGATTGTTATTTTGGGTATTCTTGCCGTTACAGCAGCCCCTAAGTTTTTGAACTTGCAAGACGATGCGCGTGCGTCATCACTGCAAGGCTTAAAAGGCGCGATTGATGGTGCAGCAGGTATTGTCTACGGTAAAGCTGCAATTGCGGGAGCCGAATTAGCACCGCAGAGTTCTATCGATAATGTTTATACATCTTATGGTTACCCGAGGGTACTTGAGGGGAATCTAGAATCTATAGTTATGGGTTTAGATAATGATTGGCAGCAAGTTGAGATAAAAAACGATGATTTAGTTACTTATACATATAAAGGTAATTTAAATATGAGTGAGTGTATTGTGACTTACACTCAAGCAACGAGTAAAGCTGCAGCAACAACAGTTGTTAAGCTTGGTAATGGATGTACTTCTCCATCTAATTAATTATTTATTTACATTCCGACTTAAAGTCGTGTTGAAGTGAATCTACATAGGAAAAAGGACTAAGTTATGCAACGTCAAAATGGTTTTACATTAATTGAATTAGTGGTAGTGATTGTTATTTTGGGTATTTTAGCTGTGACAGCTGCCCCTAAATTTTTGAATTTACAAGATGATGCGCGCGCGTCATCATTGAAAGGCTTAAAGGGGGCAATCGAAGGTGCCGCTGGTATTACGTATGGCAAGGCTGCGATTAAGGGGATTGAGAATAAAGACGCTGCGGCTGGTGTAGGTGTTGATGATATTCCGACTGCATATGGTTACCCTGTTGCAACATCAGCAGCATTATCGGCTGTGGTTTCTGGTCTTAAGAATGACTGGAAAGTAGCAGGAACACCAGCGAACAACAAAATTTCATACACCTATCAAAGTAATGCTAATGATGCGACTATATGTGTTGTAACTTATACTCAAGCAACAAGTACCGCGGCGGCGACAACGGTTGTTAAACTAGGCAAAGGTTGTGAGTCTTCAGTTCAATCATTGACGAAATAGCGATCATTAATGATGCTGTTTTTATTCGAAATAGCATCATTAAATAATCATCACTAAAGGTTAACGCTGTGGCGCGACAACAGGGATTCACCTTAATTGAATTGGTGATGGTGATCATTGTATTGGCAATTATCTCTGTCACTGCCGCCAGTCGCTATGCCTCTCGCTCAAGCTTTAGTGCTGAGCTTATGCGTGATCAAGCAATCTCAATTGCCCGTCAAATTCAAATTAGCGCGATGCAGCAGCAACAGTTAGCCTGTGCCACTTTAACCATCACCGAATCGTTATTTGGTTGTGCTACCCAGCAAAATCCCACCAATTATCTTACGACAGCAAACGATCAGGTCACTATTACCCCGAATCATTTTCTTGGTTTTAATTTACTCGGTCAGCCATTTAATCCACAAGGTGAACGTCAGTGTATGACGGGATCAGGCTGTGAGATCACCTTTACTGCTAATAATAACAATCAGGCAAAAATGTGTATTAATCAGCAGGGTTATATTCATACTGGGGCTTGTTTATGAAGTGCTTGGTTCATCATGTTCAGCGTGGATTTACGCTGATTGAAATGATTATTACGATTGTCATTTTTGCGGTGGCGATGGTTATTTTAAGCCGTTTTTTATTGCCCCAAATTGCATTATCAGCTGAGCCGCATTATCAAGCCCGTGCTGCGGCATTAGCCAATGCGATGATGACTGAAATTTTAGCGCGAAAATTTGATGCTAACAGTGATGATAATGGTGAGCAGATCCGCTGTGATGATACCCAAGACTTACAAGGTAAGGTGATCCGTAATCCTTGTTCTATAAGTTTAACGTCACCTATAGATAGACAACAGTTTGCAACGGTTGATGATTATATTGGTTGTTGGCAAGGAAAGAGTGCTAATTGTAAAAATGGTAATGGACGTGAACTAAGTAATGCAGTGGGTGATGTCATTGCTGATGACTACAGTCATTTTACGGTAACGGTTACTGTTTTTTACGATAATAATTTAACTAATTTCCCCAATCCAACAACGGCGGTGGTAGCCCCGCATAATTATAAACGGATCAATATGGTGATTGATAGCGGTCGCTATGGACGTTATCAATTTGCAGCGTATCGAGGCAACTATTAATGTTATCGCGGCACTCGCAAGGATTTACATTGATCGAATTGATCATGGTGATCGTGGTGATGGCATTTATTACTATCGGTATTGGTCGCTTTGTCAGTCTTGGTACTGAGGGTTATTTGCAAACTCGCGACCGGGAACAATTACAATCCCAAGCCCGATTTGCGGTTGAGCGAGTTGCGCGTGAATTACGTGATGCAGTGCCAAACAGTCTTGAGGTGACAGATGATGAAAATGGTCATTGTTTAGCTTTTCGACCGATTCAATACAGTGGTGATTATGTTAATCCAAGCTTAACTCATATTGATGTTATTTCGGGGTTTCTTACTCAGACCTCAGCGCCAATATTTGAAACTAATATGATGGTAGTGATTAACCCCCATAAACCGCAAGATTTTGATGTTATTAGTGATCAAGTTGCTAAAGTGACGGCAATAAATAAAGGAATAGCCGCTAATCAGTGGCAGTTTGAACTTGATGGTCAACATAGCTTTAGAAGTGGTTCATTAGCACAGCGTTTTTACACCTATACCCACAGTGTTAAGTTTTGCATTGAGGATAATAGTCTGACCCGCACCACAATTGATAATATGGGCACTCAATCACCCCCTGTATTACTTGCCCAATATCTAGATACTAGTCTGTCTACGTTTGAACTTGATAATGCTGCTCTTGCGCGTAGTGCATTAGTGGCTTGGCAGTTCACTTTTACTCGCAATGGTGAGTCGAGCCGTTATAACCATACTGTACAGGTGATGAATGCGCCGTAATTCTGCTGTTTCATTACGTTCACAAACAGGCAGCGCCTTAGTGGTGGCTATTTTTATTATTACGGTGATGTCGATGATGGCTGCCGCGATGATCAAAATTAACGCATCTCAAACCGTTACAACTACTCAAGAAATATTAGGTACCCGAGCATGGTTTGCGGCTCACAGTGGGATTGAGATCAGTCTTAATAAATTATTTCCAATTGGTGATCCTAATCAAATGTTAACTTGTGATGTTATTTCTCATCAGATCCCGCTGGTGGATTTTGATGGCTGTAAGGTCAGCGTGGAATGTGATGAGTTTGTGGCTAACGATGATGCAAAGCGTAGAATTCAACTGCGTAGTACAGGACGTTGTGGCAGTGGGCAATATCAAGTCACTCGCCAACAACAAGTATGGGTTAAGGGATTGGTACAATGAAATTTGCAATTATTCTAAGCTGTTATTTGTTGTTAGTGAGCTTTAATGTCGCTAGCGAGCCAGTATTTGATTTTGGTCAGTATCAGGTCACTAATAAAAATGGCTGCATTGAGAGTGACTGTGAAATCATTTTAGAAAAAAACTTTACCCGTAAACCGTTAGTTTTTTTAATGCCTACCATTACTAATAATGGATTAGACGCGCCATCAACACTAAAAGTAACTGCAATCTATAAAAAAACAGCGGAAAAATATGCTTTTAAAGTACGGCAGATATATCCAGTTATTAGCGATAAAATAGAGCTTGAGCTATATAAAATACCAATGATGAAGATCGCTTACTTCGCTATGGAAGAAGGCGAAATAGCTTTAGGTCATAAAGGTCGAATTCTCGCGGGTAAAAAAGAGATCCGTCATAATCTTGAGGGCGGTATTAAAAGCCTTTATAAAAATCAAAAATTACAAAAAAATAGTGCGGAACAGTTAGTGAAAAGTGGCAAACTGATTTCAATTCCTTTGCCACCACAATTTAAGAGCCCAGGGGCTATGGCGGAAATTCAGCCGACTACTGCTGCAATTCCAACTGATGACGATGTTGAAAAAAATTGGTTTACGCCATTAATGATACGTAATAACAATCATAGTAATAATAATTTTGGTGATTTTTATTTAGGTGTTGATAGTTCAGAAACTGGTGCGGTACTGCATAAAAAAGTAACTGTGGCTTATTTATTGGTTGAAGGGAGCGGCTTTCATCGTGGATTACAATTCGCATTGGGCTCCGCTGAAACCCCAAATACATTAAAAGATGATTATAGTGGCAATGCGCTAATTACTCAGCCTGTATTAGAACAATGTAAGGGATTTACTACACTAAATAATACCAATTTCGATTTTTCTGATCAGAGTCAGAATCCAATTTTATTTATGGCGTCTAAAAATTCGCGTTTTGGCTCCAATGGCGGTTGGGTGCGTTTGTGTCAGGTAGAAACTGATGCAGCAGCTCAGCGGTTGAAAGTCAGTTTTGTTAATGATGAAGATCTTAATGAAAATAACCAGCCTGAACGTGCGCATGCCAATGAAGAAGTGGGCTTTATGGCTTTTCAACGCCGTGTTGCTGAAGAAGTGTGTGACGTATTTCCAGGGCCAGTACAAACGTGGCAAGATTCTAAAGGTAAGTTTGAGGGGAGTCATAAACTTAATATAACAGGCGCTGCACTTATAAATAGTAAACGTTATATTGGTTTTGAAACAGTTAAAAATACGAGTGGCTTTTACAGTAATATAAATGATTTTTGTAATGGTAAATCTTGTCAGCCTATAGGTGAAAATGAAAATCTTTATGCTTCGAAATTAAAATTAGATTTATGGCCTCAAGTGGATGATGGCAATTTATCTGAACAACGTGACTTTGGTAGTAAACAAATATTTTGGTTTAATACCATTAATTTAAGTAATAAAAATATTGTATTCCCTTCAGGATCTGTTGTACATGTGAAAACGATGACGCTGAATAATTCGTCATTATCTTCAGAATCTAAAAAAGCCGATGATTTATTAATATTTGTTCATGATTTAAAACCTAGCCAAGATATTCTGCATGAGTGGGTTGATTTAAATGCAGGTACTCAAGTTACGGCGTTAATCTATTCAGAACGTAATTTATTCTTGTCTAATGGTAATAATACAAAAATTGGTAATAATACAAAAATAACGCGAGTTACTGGTGCAGTAACAGCACCTAACTTGATTATGACAGGGGATGTTAATTATATTCAAACTGAAATTATTGGTCAAAGTACGTGCTTTGAAGCCCAGCCTGAATATCAATTAGCAATTACCCCTATTGTTGCAACCTCAACCTTGTGTGAACCTCAGGAAATAACCTTTTTAGTCTCGAAAGTTGGCGCTGCTGATTCTGATTTTAACGGCGATATCTCATTTAGTATTAGCTCTTCTACTGGCGGTAAATGGGCGCGTAATGTTGGGCTTAATAATGCGACCTCATTTGGTGTTGGAACCTCAACTTTTGTGCTGAAAAATAGTGACTCAAGGAGTGTTATTTGGTTACAACCCAATGGTGCAGAAACGGTAACTGTTACTGCATCGATTGCTGATATGGCAGGTGATAAGCCGGTCGGGGAATACAGTTTCATTCCGGGTGGGTTCAGCGTAACTCCTAATAACAACAATATTATTGCTGGTCAGCCATTTTCTGTAACGGTTAAAGCGGTTGCTTGTGCTAATCAACCCAATATTAATGATGCTGTTATTACTCAATATAGTGGTGTCAAGCAACTTGAGTTTGATACTCGTTATCTAGCACCGTCTCAAAGTCAATATCATGTTGGTGCGGTGAGGGGGGGCGATGAGTTATCGTCATTAAAGGTCAATTTTACCAACGGTATCTCTGATGCTATTCGAATGCGTTATCGTGACGCCGGAAGTGTTAATTTAGTGGTCAAAGATAAAACCTGTACCAGTGACTACTGTGAGCTTATAACAACTAAAACTAATCAACTTAAAACCACAGATCTTCCGCAAGGGTTGGTGGGCGAAGCGAGTGTACATTCGCGCCCATGGACATTTGCGATGTGTCCTCAAGCTAACGATAGTTTTACTGGAACGGCAAATAGTGGTGATGGTTTAGTCGCTGCTGGGGATGCTTTTATTATGCGAGCTAAGCCGCTGCAATGGCAGCCGGGTGATAAGGTAAATAATGCTATTGATGTTAGCAATGATAAATATTGTCAGCGACCGATTACGCCCAACTTTCTTGCTAAAGACGCGCCAGTTGCAACAGTAACGGCCTCTGTTGTTGGCATTGATACGCCCCAAAATGGTCACAGTGGTGAGTTAAGTGGTATTACTCGTCAACAAAATAGTGATTCTCATGATAATACGGCAATGATTTTTGATGATTTGCGTTGGAGTGAGGTTGGTAGTGTCAAGTTAGCAATTACAGCTGATAGTTATCTCGGTATGAAGATAAACCCGAGTCAGCGCGCCATTGGGCGTTTTTATCCAAAACAGTTTGTTATTAAAGACAGTGCTATCATCAATGCCCATACTGAATCATCCCCATTCACTTATATGGATCAAACCTTTACTGCTAATGCGATAATTGAAGCGCAAAATGCGGCTGGTGAAGCAACGCTAAATTACGGTAAATTTGCCCCTCAGTTAAAAGAGAGTTTGCTATTAACCGCGGTCGATCTTAATCAAAATAGACAATTAAATGATGTCAGTGCGCGGCTTGATCAATCTAATTTAGTTGCTGGCTGGCAGCACGATTGGCAACAAGCACAGCTTACTCTTCGTGATGGTAAACTAGCATTTACACGCTTACCGAAACAAAATAATCAATTAGTTGCAACTGTGACCACTGCTGATGGTCCATTTAAGATTGGCTTAGGGCTATCAGTCGAGTCTCGATCTCAGTGTTCAAAGTTAGGGTGTACTGATTTTGCGAATAAAACTCAGCCATTGCAACGCTATAATCAATCACAGGTATTAACTGCACCACTTAATGGTTGGGTTGATAGTCGTTATGGGAGGATGGTGTTAGATGATGCCAGTGGCGTATTTGATCAACCGTTAACCATGCCGCTAAAAGTTGAATATTGGAATAGTGATCAGTTTACGATTAATACTGATGACAGTCGTTCACACTTTAATAGTCAGTGGTCATGTAAGCAAATTATCTATACCTCTAAACCTCACGCTAAAGCCAGTTTAAGCGCAATCACCAATAACGTATTACAAGGTAAGAATTATTCGTTACAGGTATTACCCGGTATTGATGAAAATGAAGCTTATATCAAACAACAATTGCGGTTTTGGCTACGAATAGCGGCTCAGCCTGCGACTAATATTGGTTGCACTGAGAATGAAAATGTTAATCAACCATGGCTGACATTTAACTGGCGTGGAATTGGTGACGAGGATCCGTCAGGCTTGGTAACCTTTGGTAATTACCGTGGTAATGATAGAATCATTTATCGTTCGGAAAATGCCTCAATCAACCCATAGAGTAAATAAATTGCGTGTCTAGACGCGGTTTAGCGATCCATATCTTGTTTCACTTGGTAGCACTTGATACATTGAGCGCAATTTACGATTTTTTAACGCTTGCAGGAATAGCTGAAGACTATGTTTAAGAAGCTTCGTGGCATGTTTTCCAATGACTTGTCTATTGACTTGGGCACAGCCAACACCCTTATTTATGTCAAAGGACAAGGAATTGTTCTTGATGAACCTTCTGTTGTGGCTATTCGTCAAGATCGCTCGGGGGCAACCAAAAGTGTTGCTGCTGTCGGCCATGACGCTAAATTAATGCTTGGCCGTACGCCAGGTAATATTGCCGCAATTCGTCCAATGAAAGATGGCGTTATTGCCGATTTTTACGTTACAGAAAAAATGTTACAACACTTTATTAAGCAAGTGCATGATAATAGTTTCTTACGTCCAAGCCCTCGTGTGTTAGTGGCTGTACCTTGTGGATCGACTCAAGTTGAGCGTCGTGCTATTCGAGAGTCTGCTCAAGGTGCGGGTGCACGTGAAGTGTATTTAATTGATGAGCCAATGGCGGCAGCAATTGGTGCTGGAATGCCAGTATCAGAAGCAACTGGTTCGATGGTGATCGATATCGGTGGTGGTACTACTGAAGTTGCGGTGATCTCATTAAATGGTGTGGTTTACTCATCATCAGTACGTATCGGTGGTGATCGCTTTGATGAAGCGATTATTAACTATGTGCGTCGTAATTACGGCAGCTTGATTGGTGAAGCAACAGCTGAACGTATTAAGCACGAAATTGGATCGGCTTATCCTGGCGATGAAGTCCTTGAAATTGAAGTTCGTGGTCGTAACCTTGCAGAAGGCGTACCGCGTAGTTTTATACTGAACTCCAATGAAATTTTAGAAGCACTCCAAGAGCCGTTAACGGGGATTGTATCTGCGGTTATGGTTGCTCTTGAGCAATGTCCACCTGAATTAGCGTCTGATATTTCGGAACGCGGCATGGTGTTAACCGGCGGTGGTGCATTATTACGCGATCTTGATCGTCTCCTTACTGAAGAAACGGGCATTCCTGTGGTAGTGGCTGAAGATCCATTAACATGTGTGGCTCGTGGTGGCGGTAAAGCGCTTGAAATGATTGATATGCATGGTGGTGATCTCTTCAGCGAAGAATAATACTGTCATAGGCTTCCAACTAAACAGGTTATAGCGTTATATGAAACCTATATTTAGCAGAGGTCCATCTCTGCAATTACGCCTGTTTCTTGCAATATTATTATCGGCTAGCTTAATGCTAGCCGATAGTCGTCTTGGTGCTTTTGCCAATATTCGTTATTTATTGAATTCGGCGGTTGCGCCGTTGCAATATGCTGCAAATTTACCGCGTGAAATGTTAGATGTTTTGCGTGGTCAACTCAGTTCTCATCAACGTTTATTGACAGAAAATACAGCATTAAAACGTGATTTATTAGTCATGAAAAGTAATATGCTATTACTTGATCAATTACAGCAAGAAAACCAGCGTTTAAGAAGTTTACTTGGATCTCCATTTGTTCGCGATGAACGCAAAATGGTGGCAGAAGTAATGGCGGTTGATTCTGATCCTTACAGTTATCAAGTGATGATAAATAAAGGCCGTATTGATGGTGTTTATGAAGGTCAGCCGGTGATAAATGATAAAGGCATTGTCGGTCAGGTCTCTTATGTCGGGGCACATAATAGTCGCGTATTATTATTAATTGATCCTACCAATGCGATTCCAGTACAGGTTGTACGTAATGATATTCGTGTTATTGCCACTGGTGGTGGGCGTAACCATCAGATTTTATTAGAACATGTACCCAGTAGCACCGATATTAAAAAGGGTGATCTATTGGTCAGTTCAGGCTTAGGCGGTCGCTATCCTGAAGGCTATCCTGTGGCGCGAGTAACATCATTCTCGTTTGATAATAAACGTCCGTTTGCCCAAATTACCGCTAAGGCGACAGTACAGTTTGATCGCTTGCGTTATCTGTTATTAGTATGGCCAACAGATCGAAATAAAGTGAGCCCTCAACCCGCGGGTGCCGAGACAACACCTGCAACTGTTGTTGAGCCTTTGGTTCCGCCAGTCTCTGCCACAGCAACAGATGCAGTAGTGCCTGCACCGAAGAAGGTGAATCATGCCAACCAATAAAGCACAGGGTCGAATCTGGATTTGGCTATCATTTTTATTTGCGTTAGTGTTACAAGCCGTCCCTTGGCCGGGGGAGTTAGAACCCTTTCGACCATCATGGGTAGTGCTGGTGACATGTTACTGGGTATTAGCGTTACCGCATCGGGTTAATGTCGGTACGGCATTAGTGGTTGGTCTATTATGGGATTTGATTTTAGGTTCGACCTTAGGTGTGCGTGGATTAATGTTGTCAGTGATCGCCTATATTATTGCGCTTAACTTTAGGGTTTTACGTAATTTATCGTTATGGCAGCAGGCAATTGTGATAGCGTTATTATCCTTGGCCGGTAAGTTAATTGAATTCTGGGCTGAATATTTAGTCTCAAATATTAGTTTTTATCCGCAGCAGTTGTGGGCGGTATTACTAAACTTTATCTTGTGGCCGTGGTTATTTTTATTATTGCGCCGAATTAGACGTAAATTAGCGATTCGTTAGCCACAATTAACATTATAGGGGGAAGCCAATCGGTATTCCCCCTTTGTGCTTTTGGTGCAAAAATTACCAAATCATTTAATAAACGACTATTTAATGCGGTATAGCTTATTGCTTGAATCCCGCATTAGTTAACAAAGGATAATTATGTCATCTATTCAACTTTACCTTGCCTCTGGTTCGCCACGTCGAATGGAGCTTTTGGCCCAACTGGGTTATAACTTTGAGCGTATAGTGGTAGATGTTGAAGAATGTCATCAAGCCCAAGAAACAGCCGCGCAATATGTGCAACGTTTGTCACGTGATAAAGCCTTTGCGGGTGTAAAAGCCGCCGATAATGATATCCCAGTACTCGGTGCTGATACTATTGTTGTGGTAGATCAACAAATTCTAGAAAAACCAGTCGATTTTGCCGATGCTGCGCGTATGCTGAGGTTATTATCAGGACGGCAACATCAAGTGATGACCGCTGTCACCTTAGCGACATCATCACACAACCAAACCTGTTTAGTCACCACCCAAGTGTGGTTTAAAACTTTGTCCGATAACGATATTAAAAAATACTGGCAAAGTGGTGAACCGCAAGACAAAGCCGGAAGCTATGGCATTCAGGGGATAGGCGGCAAATTTGTTACCCGTATCGACGGCAGCTATTACGCTGTGATGGGGTTACCGTTAGTGGAAACCGACATCATGGTACAAGATTTTTTAAAGTTATAAGTAGAGGCAACCATGGGCACTGAGCTGCTAATAAATGTGACGCCGAGTGAAACGCGCGTCGCAATGATTGACGGAGGTGTTTTGCAAGAGATCCACATTGAACGTGAATCAAAGCGAGGCATCGTCGGCAATATTTATAAAGGACGTGTAAGCCGTGTCTTACCGGGAATGCAGGCTGCATTTGTTGATATCGGTTTAGATAAAGCGGCATTTTTACATGCGTCAGACATTGTTCCTCATACGGAATGTGTGGCTGAAAATGAAAAGAAACAATTTAAAGTCCGTGATATTTCAGAGTTAGTCCGTCAAGGGCAAGATATCGTGGTGCAGGTGGTTAAAGATCCATTGGGCACTAAAGGAGCACGTTTAACCACCGATATTACCCTACCATCGCGTTATTTAGTGTTTATGCCTGGTGCGAGCCATGTTGGCGTATCACAGCGGATTGAATGTGATAAAGAACGTGATCGATTAAAGAAAGCGGTAGCGCAGCATTGTGATCATCTTGGCGGCTTTATTATTCGTACTGCGGCTGAAGGTACGGATCCAGATGAAGTGGCACAAGATGCGGCATTTTTAAAGCATTTATGGCGCAAAGTCATTGAACGTCGTGCCAAATATAAGCCGCGTTCAATGTTATATGGTGAGTTAGGCTTAGCGCAGCGCATTTTACGTGATTTTGTTGGTACTCAAATTAACCATATTCAGGTCGATTCACGGGTTGCGTTTGATAAACTCAAAGAATTTACCGATGAGTTCGTGCCTGAAGTTACCGAGAATATTGAATATTATTCTGGTGATCAGCCTATTTTTGATCTTTATGATACTGAAGCTGAAATTCAGCGTTCGCTTGATCGTAAAGTCGAAATGAAATCGGGTGGTTATTTAATCATTGATCAGACCGAAGCCATGACCACCATTGATATTAATACTGGTGCGTTTGTTGGTCGTCGTAATCTTGATGAGACTATTTTCAATACCAATATTGAAGCCACTAAAGTCATTGCACGCCAATTACGATTACGTAACCTTGGTGGTATTATTATTATTGATTTTATTGATATGGCATTGGAAGAGCATCAACGCCGCGTATTACAGGCTTTAGAGCAAGCATTGTCGTTTGATCGGGTGAAAACCAATGTTAATGGTTTTACTCAGCTTGGGTTAGTTGAAATGACCCGTAAGCGTACCCGTGAGAGTATTGAGCATGTGTTATGTAACACTTGCCCCTCTTGTGAAGGTCGCGGTACGGTCAAAACGGTTGAGAGCGTGTGTTACGAAATTCTACGTGAAATCACCCGTGTTAACCGCGCCTATGATGCCGATCGGTTTGTGGTCTATGTGTCATCGGCCGTTGGTGATGCTTTAGCGGGTGATGAATATCATGCGTTAGCAGAGCTAGAAGTGTTTATCGGTAAGCAAGTAAAAATCAAACCAGAGCCTCTTTATAATCAAGAGCAATTTGATGTGGTAATGATGTAATGTACTCAGTGAGGAAGTAACAGTGCCCAAGATACTCGTACGCCTTGTACGCGGTGGTTTATGGTTGGTAGTAATTATATCGTTACTCTTAGCCTCAGTAATCACCGGATTAAGGATACTGCTTCCTCACCTCAATGATTACCGCCAGCCGATAGCACAATGGGTGTCTCAGCAGGCGGATATTTCTTTAAAATTAACCGATATTGAAGGACGCTGGCAAGCTGCAGGGCCTGCTTTAACGTTATCTGGTATTACCCTCTCTGCGCCACATCATTCGCAACCATTGGCTGAAATTGGCCAGATTGGATTTTATTTTGATATTTGGCAGTCTGCACTGCATTTACGTCCTATTTTCAAACAAGTGACCATTCGGCAGGTTGATCTTGATCTTACTAAAATAAAACCGTCTTCATCAGCGTCAAATAGGGCTGATGCCAGTGTCGCCCAACGTTTAGAGCAGCTGTTTTTTACCCGCTTAGGGCAGTTTCAACTCCTCGATTCATCGGTGTCTTTTATTGCACCGTCAGGTCTTCAGCAACAACTTAATATTAAACAGCTTGATTGGGCCAATGTTAACGGGCGTCATTTAGCGCAGGGAAGTATTAATTTTACTAATACGGATCTTGGACAATTAGCGGTTAAAGCCAATATATCTGAACAAGGCGGACTGAATAGTTTGTCCGGCTCTTTGTATATTAAAGGTGAACATGTTTCTGTCACACCATGGCTCAATAAACAACTCGCTGGAATGGCAAATATTACCCATAGCGAGATTGGAGTCGAAGCGTGGTTGACACTAAAACAAGGTCAGATTGAGAATGGTAAAGCGAAGATCAATAACAGTATTATTGACTGGCAAGAAAATAATCAGCAGCATCAAATTAATATTCAACAGGGGCTGGTGGCATTAAGACCGATTCGATTAGCAGATGGTTCACGAACATGGCGGATTGATACTGAAAAATTTGCTATTTATACCGATGATATTGCGTGGCCAACCTTTGATATCGCGGGCCAATTAAGCTTTACGGATCACGATCAATTAAAGCAATGGAAACTGGCATTAAGTAATATTGCTTTGCAACGGTTATTGCCATTAATTGATTTTTTGCCGTCAACCAATTCGCTGGTTAATGCGGTGCAGCATCTTAAGCCAAGTGGGTTATTGACCCAGATTCGAGTTGCTGGTGAGCCCAATAAAGTGCCTCGATTTTCATTTAAGGTACAACAGTTAAGTGTTAAACCGTGGCAATGGATCCCGGGGATCAATCATTTAAATGCCACTGTTGCAGGGGATGGTCTGCAAGGTAAAGTCACCCTCAATGTCGCAGCCGATAGTTTTGCCTATGAGCGTGTGTTTGCTAAACCACTCAAAATAAACCAAGCTCAAATTCAGGCTTATTGGCATCGGGATGCTCAAACCACCACCTTATGGAGTGATCAACTTGCGCTGGCAACACCAGATTTAAGCTTTGCTGGACAAGCTCGGGTTGATATACCGCGAGAGGGATCGCCTTGGTTGTCATTATATGGTGAAGCTGACGTGGTAGATGCTGGTCAAACTTGGCGTTATTTACCGCGACCCGCGCTGGGAGATCGCTTGACGGATTATTTAGCGAAGGCGATTAAAGGCGGTAAAGTTAAGTCTGCGCGTATTCTGTGGTATGGCGCATTAAATACCTTTCCCTATCAGCACCATGATGGTGTGTTTCAAGCCTTTGTGCCATTAACACAGGCAAAATTTAGTTTTGATCCTAAATGGCCATTATTACAAGATATGAAGCTCAATTTGTTATTTGAAAATGACAAAATGTACCTTGATGCTGATCATGTTAAAACATTAGGTGCGCGTAGTTCTCACGTGGTCGGTGAGGCTGACTTAACGCCCCATGGTCGCCTTAAACTTGCCATCGATCTTGCGGCTACGGGAGATCAAGTTCGTCATTACATGCTTAATAGTCCATTGGCAAGCTCGGTGGGGAGTGCCTTGACGACCATCAATGTCGCTGGACCTGTTACCGCAAGGCTTAATTTGGATATTCCGTTTGATGGTACTGAGGTTGATGCTAGCGGTAAGGTGTATTTCAAACACACCCCAATCACACTGACAACGCCACATTTAGCGATAGATAATGTCAACGGTAGCTTAGGTTTTCATAATAATAAGATTAACGCCCAAGGGCTAACAGGATTGTTATATCAACAGCCCATTCAGTTTGGATTTGATGGTAACAACGTTAACAAGTCAGCCGATTATAAAGTCAATGTCAGTGTTGGTGGACAATGGCAATTAGCTAAATTAAACGCTTTTTTACCGCCAGCATTATTAACAAATATTAGTGGAAGCAGTGATTGGAAGGCTCATGTTGGGGTTAATATTAAACCGAGTAGGTTTGATTATAACGTTGGAGTTACAATCCCATTAACCCATATCAGTACTCAATTACCTTATCCATTGCAGCAACCTCAAGATACTGCTACAGCGCTAACAGTCAGCGTTAATGGCAATAAAACCCAGTTGTATGCTCAAGCTTTATTACCTGATGTTAGTTATCAAGCACAGGTATCATTGCTGACAAAAACACCTAAAATTATCGCCAGTAACCTTACGATAGGTGAAAGGAGATTATTAGCCCAGCCGTTACAAGGTCAACAAGTACAGATTAATAGTCGTCAATTTAATGCTGATCAATGGCTGGCAGTAGTAAAACAATTAACGGATAACCATGCTTCATTATCGTCAGGGACAACGACTCAGACAGCGGCATTTTCATTACCTTTACCAACCCGCGTGATAGCGAAGATTGGTAAGTTAACCTTAGGCGGTCTTACTTGGCATCAAGTTGATACGGTAGCAACACGCGGATTAGGCTGGTCGATAAAATTGGCATCACGTGAGGCGAGTGGCTATATTTCATGGGTTAAGAATCAGCCATTGAATGTCATTTTAAAATCATTACATCTTAATTTACCGCAATTAGAGCCGCAGCCACCTAGCGCATTATTAACCCCAATATTAACCACCCAACCGCCATCAACCTTAGTTACCGCAAACGATCGCAGCATCATGGCAGCGATACCTGCGATTGACTTATCGATTGCAGATGCATGGTTACAAGGTTATCGCTTAGGGGCGGTAACAGCAACGTTAACGAAGAATAATCAGCGTTTGCAGTTGCAGCAGTTTAAAATCAAATCTGGTAATGTGAAGTTAACGGCATCAGGTGACTGGAGTCTGCGTCAACCGCGTAATCACACTAAGCTCGATGTTATGATCAGTGGTACTAATAGTACTGATTTACTCGATCGGTTTGGGATCTCAGGTGGTGTTCAAGATGCACCGTTTAATACTCATGTCATGATTGATTGGCAAGGTAGCCCTTGGAATATTGATCGCACGACATTAAATGGCAAAGTGACGACAGATATTGGTAAAGGGGTTGTCAGTGGTGTCGGTGGTGCAGGGCGATTATTAGGTTTATTTAGTCTCGATTCTATTATTCGAAAAATGAAACTCGATTTTTCTGGAATATTTGATAACGGTTTAGCCTTTAATTATATTCGTGGTAACGGCACTATCAAAGACGGTATTTTTGATAGTAATAATATTAAAATGCAAGCGTTAGCCGGTGATATGTTCATCAACGGTAAAGTGAATCTGATTGACGAAAAAATTAATGCTAACGTTAAATTTATTCCTGATTTTACTTCAGGATTGCCCGTGATGACGGCCTTTGCCGTGGCCCCGCAAGTTGCATTGTATGTGTTGGCGATCTCAACCGTATTATCACCCGTGCTTGATGTGATTACGCAGGTGAATTATCAAGTGACGGGGCCGATAGACTCGCCAAAAGTGGTTGAGCGCTCACGCTTAGAAGGCGAATATAAAATACCAGAGAACAGTAAGTTTTAAGCTGTCACTTTGGTGGTATCGCAATGAATGTGATTTATTTCATATATAGTTCAGGGAGATAGCCATGAGCAAGATTGGTGTAGTACAAATGAACTCAGGCACTGATCCTGAGCGTAACCTGAACCAATTAAAAAAGTTTATGCAAGGGTTACAGCTACAAGGGGCGAAATTAATTGTGACCCCTGAAAATACGATCGTTTTTGGCAGTAAAGTCGATTACCAACGTTGGGCTGAACCTCTCGGTGATGGCCCATTACAGCAACAATTATCCCAGTATTCGCAACAATTAGGGGTGTGGTTATTGATAGGCTCAATGCCAATCCTACATGCTGATGGTAGCATCACCACCACGGCGGTGTTATTTGATGATCAGGGTAAAATTCAAGCGCATTATAATAAAATGCATATGTTTGATGTTAATGTCGCGGATAAACATCAGAGTTACCGAGAATCTGATACCTTTAAAGCTGGCGATGACATAAAAGTGATAGAGACACCTTTTGGTAAACTTGGATTATCAATTTGTTATGACATTCGTTTTCCGCAACTTTATGGCGAGTTACGTCAGCAAGGTGCTGATATAATAGTGATTCCTGCAGCATTTACCAAGTTAACTGGACGAGCTCATTGGGAAGTACTCGTTCGTGCCCGCGCTATTGAAACTCAGTGTTGGGTGGTTGCAGCTGCCCAGTGGGGCGAGCACAATGAAACTCGAGAAACCTGGGGTCACTCAATGATCGTTGATCCATGGGGGCAAGTGGTTGCTTGCCAACAACAAGGAACGGGTGTTCTGACAGCGAATGTTGATTTACAATTAGCACATAAGATTCGCACCAATATGCCAGTGGCTGATCATGCCCGATTGGTATTCAGTCATATTCAATAATTAAGAGCAAATTAATGACCCTTAACACAGTAGAAAGTACCATGCTAGACCAGTCCGGTCTTGGTCGTGATGAATTGCATAAGATCCTTGGCTTAATTGCTACTCGTGATGTTGATTATGCTGATATCTATTTTCAATCATGCTGGCATGAGTCGTTAGTGTTAGAAGATAGCATTATTAAAGATGGCTCGTTTAACATTGATCGCGGTGTTGGTGTTCGTGCTGTTGCGGGTGAGAAAACCGGTTTTGCTTACTCGGATCAAATTAACTTATTAGCATTAACCCAAAGTGCGAAAGCGGCACGCGGGATTGTACGTCAAGGTGGTAATGGTAAGGTTCAGACATTTGCACCGATGGCATCGTCTGGCATTTATTCACCGAGCAATCCATTAGGTAGTTTTGATAAATACCAAAAGATTGCCTTGCTTGAAGAAATCGATCGCTACATTCGTACTAAAGAGCCACTGGTTACTGAAGTGTCTGCCAGTATTAATGGTGTTTACGAAGAAGTATTAGTGGCGGCATTAGACGGCACCTATGCGGCAGATATACGCCCATTAGTGCGGTTGTCGGTTACGGTCTTGGTTGAGAAAGGCGATAAGCGTGAGCGTGGTAGTGCTGGCGGCGGTGGTCGTTATGGTTATGAAACGTTTTTAACGGAAGATTCAAGCGGTAAAAGCCAAGCGATCTTTTTTGCTGATGAAGCCATTCGCCAAGCATTAGTTAACCTTGAAGCGGATGCTGCACCTGCTGGCACTATGCCGATTGTATTGGGTGCTGGTTGGCCGGGTGTATTATTACATGAAGCGGTTGGTCACGGTTTAGAAGGTGATTTTAACCGTAAAGGTTCATCAATGTTTGCCGGACAAATTGGGCAGCAGGTTACATCTTCACTGTGTACTATTGTTGATGATGGAACGCTGATTAATCGTCGTGGTTCAATTAACATTGATGATGAAGGCACTCCGGGTCAGCACAATGTACTGGTTGAAGGTGGTAAGCTTAAAGGCTATATGCAAGATAAGCTCAATGCACGTTTAATGGGTGTGGCACCGACAGGTAATGGTCGTCGTGAATCTTATGCCCATTTACCGATGCCACGTATGACCAATACATACATGTTACCGGGTGAACATACTCCTGAAGAAATCATTGCTAGTGTTAAAAATGGTATCTATGCGCCAAACTTTGGTGGTGGTCAGGTTGATATTACCTCGGGTAAATTTGTGTTCTCTGCCTCAGAAGCTTATTTAATTGAGAACGGTAAAGTAACCCGTCCAATTAAAGGTGCGACCTTAATCGGTAGCGGTATTGAAGCGATGCAGCAGGTGTCTATGGTCGGTAATGATCTTGATATCGACCGTGGGGTTGGTGTGTGTGGTAAAGCGGGTCAGAGCGTGCCTGTAGGCGTGGGTCAACCGACACTGAAGATTGATTCAATGACCGTTGGTGGTACGGAATAACTATCAGTGACTCTGTCACTGTAGCGATTACCGCCGTTGTTTAAATAAAAATGCCAGCAGAGATGCTGGCATTTTTTGTTCGTATGTACATTAATCGAAGCGATTAATCAGCAAGGTAAAGAGATTTCAAATATTGAAAAATCTCACGGTTGGCCTTGCCTGGTTTTTCCTGCGCCTTTTCTTTTGCTGCTTGACGCATCAATTGGCGTAGGTGTTGGCGATCAGCATCAGGATGATCAACCAAAATAGCATTTAGCATGCTGTCACCATTCTCAACGAGCTTGTCACGTTTAATTTCAAGCTTCTTAAGGGCAACAGTATGTTGGGAGTGCTTATTATTTAATTTGTCGAGTGCGGCTTGAATTGGGTCGAGATCCATATGACGCATCTGCTTACCAATAAACTGCAATTGACGACGACGCGCTTCTTTACTAAAGCGTTGCGCGTCTTTAATTGCGGCCATCATTTCTTCATCTAATGGCACTTTTGCGAGTGCGTTGGGTGTTAATTCAACTAACGCTTCGCCAATTTTTTGCAACTCTTCCATGTCACGTTTCATCTCGGACTTACTTACCCAGATGATTTCTTCTTCTTCATCCCAAGGGGCTTTCTTGTTTTTACGGCTCATAAATGGGCTCACTCATTGTATCAATAGTTCTATTTTATCAGTTTAATAACGATTTTGGGCGTAAATTACATTATTCTATAACTAATAAGCTAAACCCTAACCTTAAGTGATTGTATGGACGTAAGAGAACAGGTTGCTCATCAGCGCGTTGAACTTGAAGCTGCAGTAGCAAAAGCGCTTGAAGTTGCTGGTAAACAGGCTGATGCAGCCGAAGTAGCCATTAACAAAACAACAGGTATCAGTGTTTCAACTCGCATGTGTGAAGTTGAAAATGTTGAATTTAATAGCGATGGTGCATTAGGCATTACTGTGTATCGCGGTAATCGTAAAGGCAGTGCATCGACATCAGATTTAAGCGAAGCGGCGATTGCCCAAACGGTTGCTGCCGCTTTAGACATTGCAAATTACACCTCTGAAGATCCGTTTGCTGGCCCCGGCCCAGCGGAGTTGATGGCGCGTAATATTCCTGATTTAGACTTATTTCATCCTGATGAGCCTGAACCTGATCGTGCTGCCGCCATTGCAATTGCTGCTGAAGAAGCGGCACTGGCGTTTGATCCGCGCGTGAAACAAAGTGACGGTGCGAGTTACGACAGTCACTATGGTGTACGTGTTTACGGTAATAGTCACGGTATGCTAGCCAGTTATGCTTCTAGTCGTCATAGCATCAGTTGCTGTGTGATCAGTGAAGGCAAAAACGGCAATATGGAACGTGATTATAGTTATACGACGTCACGTTTAGCGTCTGATATGTGGACCCCTGAACGTGTCGGTCGCCATGCGGCAGAGCGTACCGTTAGCCGTATTGATCCGCAAAAACTTACTACCCGTGAAGCACCAGTGATGTTTGCAGCGGATGTTGCGACTGGATTGTTTGGTCATTTAGTGATGGGGATCAGCGGTGCTAACTTATACCGTAAATCGTCGTTCTTACTTGATAAGCTTGGCGAACAAATTTTCCCTGAGTGGTTAAACATCAGTGAGCGTCCACATATTTTACGGGGTATGGCAAGTACACCGTTTGATAGTGAAGGTTTAGCGACCTTTGATCGTGAGATCATCACTGGCGGTGCACTGCAAACATATCTATTAACCAGTTATGCCGCGCGTAAGATGAAGATGCAGCCAACGGGTCATGCTGGTGGTATTCACAACTGGATGGTGTCATCAACTGGCGAAAGCTTTGAGCAAATGCTGAAAAAGATGGATCGTGGGTTGTTGGTGACTGAATTGATGGGTCAAGGGGTTAACATTATCACTGGCGATTACTCGCGTGGTGCTGCTGGCTTCTGGGTTGAGAATGGTCAAATTCAATACCCTGTTTCTGAAATTACCATTGCAGGTAATCTTAAAGATATGATGCAAAACATTGTTGCGATTGGTAGTGATACTGAAACTCGCAGTCAGATCCTAACTGGATCAATGTTGTTAGATTCAATGAAAATTGCTGGCGAATAATTATTTTTAACACTGCTATTTATACGCAATAAAAAGCCCGAATCAAGCGTTTGATTCGGGCTTTTTTAAACGGTGCAATTAGTATTTATTAAGGTGTGATAAAGATCGTTGCTAGACCTAAGAACACCATTAAACCGACAATATCAGTACAGGTTGTGAGTGCCATACCGCCTGCAAGTGCTGGGTCTATCTTGAGTTTTTTAAGTCCAATTGGAATTAATACTCCAGCGACACCCGCAATAAACAGGTTAGCTAACATCGCTCCTGCCATAATCACGCTAAGTATCAAGCTGCCTTTCCAAATAAAGACCACCAGACCGATAATTAACGCCCAAACTACGCCGTTAATTAAACCGACGCGGGCTTCTTTGCTCAGTAGCCAGCGGGTGTTGCTCTCACCGATATGGCCGACAGCCAGACCACGAATAACCAGTGCAACGGTTTGGTTACCCGCAACACCACCCATTGAGGGCACGATTGTCATTAATACCGCGACGGTCGCCATCTGTTGTAAAGTGTGTTCAAACATATTGGAAACAGATGCTGCAGCTAAAGCTGTCAGGACATTAACCCCAAGCCAAATACTTCGGCTTTTGGCTGATTTTAATACGGGTGCAAAAGTATCTTCGTCATCATCCATACCTGCCATGGACATCATCGAGTGTTCTGCTTCTTCACGGATCAAGTCAACCACGTCATCGATAGTAATACGACCGACAAGGTGATTATTAGTATCAACAACAGGGGCTGATATCCAATTTCGACGTTCAAAGATATTGGCTATTTCACTGTCTGCCATATCAACGGCAATCGCTTCATCAGCATCTTGCATGACATCTTTAATTTCGATATCAGGTTGAGTGGTGATCAAGGTTGATAGTGATAAGTGACCAATTAAAATTTGTTCATTATCAACAACATATAGTGAATCGGTTGCTTCTGGAAGTTCACCACGCATGCGTAAATAACGTAATACCACATCGGCAGTTACGTCACCACGAATAGTGATAAAATCGGTACTCATCATGCCACCGGCAGTATCTTCCGGATAGGCGAGTGCTTCTTCGATACGATGACGATCGTTGGCATCCATTTGTGCCAATACTTCTTGGTAACGCTCATCAGAGAGGCTACGAAGTACGTACGCGACATCATCGCTTTCCATGCCTTCGGTAACGGCCGCCAGTTTTTCTGGCTCCATTTGCGAGACGATGCCATCTTTTACATCTTCAGAAAGTTCATCAAGAATTTCACCTTGTTCTTCCGGATCCGTCAATTGCCATAAGACTTGACGTTCTTTCGGGGGTGAGGCTTCTAACAGATGAGCAATATCCTCCGGCTCCATATCTTGGAGTAACCGGCGAACATGGACAAACATGCCATTTTCAAGCGCTTTGTTGACTTCTTGGAGTGTGTGATGGGTTTGATCTTGTTCTAATACATCCGCCATAGGTATTAGGCCCACTTATATTTGATGGCGCAATAAGCTGAATTTTAACGTAATCAGTTAGCCTTTGTCTCCTGCTGATTGCGATTTAATTCGTTTATAAAGCGGTTAAGTATGGGCGATACGCATGATCACTATGATTATCTATTTAGATTTTAGGCTTTTTCTCTATCGAATAACGCCTAAAAAGCGTATTTAATGACAAATGAGTCTATTCGATAACACTGATTATAGTGAGAAATAACACCTAATTTACAACAAAGAGTCGATGGTCAGATATATAGCCGATTATATGTAGTCGATTAATTGTCTTCATCAAACCCTGCTTCAATTAAGTTTGCAACGGCCATTAATGCAGATTGAGCATCTTGGCCTTGAGCACTGACCATGATTTTTTGTCCTTGTGCTGAATCAAGCATCAGTAACCCCATTACGCTATCAGCTGTTGCGCTGTTATCACCATTAGTAATGGTAATAACAGCGTTAAAGCTTTGCGCTAACTCGACCAATTTAATGGCAGCTCGAGCATGAAGCCCGAGCCGATTACGAATAAATAACTCGCGTTGGGTGGTCATTTATAATTTTCCAGCGTGCGGTGACGTATCTGCACTTGTTGACCTTGCTGGGTAAAATAATCGGCCAGTTGCTGGGCAATGTAGACTGAACGGTGTTGTCCACCGGTACAACCAATCGCGACAGTAACATAACTGCGATTATTCTTTTCTAGCATCGGCAGCCAAGTTTCAAGAAAATTACGCAATTGATAGTTAAGTTTATTTACTTCAGCGTGAGCGGCTAAAAAATCTTTGACGGGCTGATCAAGGCCAGTTTGAGGCTTGAGCTCTGGTACCCAATGTGGATTAGGTAAGAAACGGACATCAAACACATAGTCAGCATCAGAAGGAAGACCATGTTTAAAACCAAATGATTCAAATACTAAGATTAGTTCACGCGCTTCTCGACCAAGCACTCGAGCACGCACGGTTTCACTTAAGTCATGAATTGAACGGTTAGTCGTATCAATGACAAGATCGGCATGTTCTTTAAGATCGCTAAGCAACAGGCTTTCTGATTGAATAGCCTGCTCTAAGCTCATATTGTGGCGAGAAAGTGGGTGTAAACGACGGGTTTCACTGTAGCGTTTAACCAGTTCTTTATCATCAGCATCGAGAAAAATAACGTTGATATCAACATCACTGGCTAAATTTTTAAAAATGGCTTCTAGTTCACCCTGATGGGGGGGCATGTTACGAATATCAATACTAACGGCAATATCTTGTTCGCTATCTGCGATATCATTTACAAATTGTGGCAGCAGGTGTACTGGAAGGTTATCAACACAGTAATAACCTAAATCTTCTAGTACGCGTAATGCGACGGATTTACCAGAACCTGAACGGCCACTAACAACCATTAACCTCATGGTTTAGCTACCTTTTTTGTAGTGAGAAGGCACTGATTTATTCTTCATCAATCAGTATGTTATATAATTCTTGATCTGTTTTTGCATTGCGTAATTGCTTGCAAATTTTCTTATTGCCCAATTTTTCAGCCATGCTAGCAAGGGTCGATAAATGCTCTTTACATTGCTCTTCTGGTACCAGAAGCGCAAATAACAGGTCAATAGGTTGACCATCTATAGCGTCAAAATCGATCGGTTGTTGGCATTGAATAAGCACAGCAATCGCGTGATCACTGTTACTGATTCGGCCGTGAGGGATCGCAATGCCGTTACCAATACCTGTGGTACCCAATTTTTCACGATTGAGCATACATTCAAATAATGGCTGCGGATTTTGATCAAGATGTGTTGCGGCGATCTCACTGATGAGCTCTAGCGCGCGTTTTTTGCTGGAGCAAGGGACTGCACTTTTAGTACAGTCCAAGCTCAATACGTTACTCAGTTGCATGATTAGTGACTATTGAGTTTATCTTTATGTTTATTTAATTGACGGACCAGTTTATCAGTCAATTCGTCAATCGCGGCATACATATTTTCAGAATCAGCCTTAGCGTGGATTTCTCCTGAATTAATATGCAGTGTTGCTTCGGCAATTTGTTGGAGCTTTTCGACATTTAAGATCACTTGAACGTTATTAATTTTGTCGAAGAAACGCTCTAATTTGTCAAATTTGGTACTCACATACTCACGTAAAGAATCGGTTACATCAACATGGTGTCCGGTAATATTGATTTGCATAGACATCTTCCTTTTGTTGGCGCTGATCCGAGTTAGATCAGACATTTTCGCTGATTTGATGGCGGAATTCCTAAAGATTCACGGTATTTAGCGATAGTTCGTCGCGCAACCATGATCCCTTGTTCTGCCAATAAAGTCGCAATTTTGCTGTCGCTCAGGGGTTTAGCCTGATTTTCAGCAGCAACAAGTTTCTTCACCAGTGCGCGAATAGCTGTCGATGAACATTCACCGCCATTATCCGTACTGACATGACTTGAGAAGAAGTATTTCAATTCAAAAATACCCCGAGGTGTATGCATATATTTTTGGGTAGTGACTCGGGATATGGTGGATTCGTGCATCTCAACCGCGAGCGCGATGTCGTTAAGAACCATCGGCTTCATGGCTTCTTCGCCAAATTCAAAAAAATCTTGCTGTTGTTCGACAATACAGCGAGCAACCTTCAGCAAGGTTTCATTGCGGCTTTCAAGGCTTTTAATCAGCCATTTGGCATCTTGTAGGTGAGTGCGAATAAACTGACCATCAGCACTATTGCGAGAATTGTTACTTAATGCGGCGTACTGCTGATTAACTTTGATGCGTGGAATACTGTCAGGATTGATGTTAACGACCCATTTACCGTTATCTTTAAACACCGAGACATCAGGGATAACGTATTCGGTTTCGGTGGATACAACATAGTTACCGGGTCGAGGATTTAAACTGTGAATCAAATCCATGACCGCTTTAAGTTCCGGCTCTTTGAGTTTGGTTTCGCGCATTAATTGGCGGTAATCACGATTGCCTAATAAATTAATGTGTTCGCGTAACAGGGTTTTTGCTTCGGTAAGCCATTGGGTTTGTTCTGGATAAGTCGCTAGCTGGAGTAATAAACATTCTTTTAGGTCACGAGAAGCAACCCCTAATGGGTCAAATTGTTGCACCCGTTTTAGTACCGCCTCTACTTCATCAAGTTCCACTTCCAGTTCTTCATCTTCGAAGTTTTCTAGAATTTCGGTGGTAGTACAACTGAGATAGCCTTTTTCATTAACAGCATCAATAATAGCTATTGCAATGGCTAAATCTGTTTCACTAAATGGGGTCAGGTGCACTTGCCACATCAAGTAATCTTGTAATGACTCGGTGGTTTCACCTTGATAGACAGGCATGTCATCATCAATAGCAATCCCCGCACTGCCTGTTCCGGCACTGTAAACATCATCCCAAGTGCTATCAACGGGAAGTTCGGTGGGTAGTTCACGCGTCTCAAGTGCTTCTACAGTATCAAAGCTCTCAATGTCGTCGAGGTTCTCGCTAGTGTCGTTAGTGGTAGTTTCTGCGGTTGAGATTTCATTGTTAGTGCTTACTTCATCTGCATCGAGTGTTTCATCAAGCTCTAGGAGAGGGTTACCATCAAGCGCTTCTTGGATCTCTTGTTGGAGTTCCAATGTAGATAGCTGCAACAAGCGAATAGCTTGTTGTAGCTGAGGCGTCATTGCTAACTGTTGACCGAGCTTAAGTTGGAGCGAAGTTTTCATTAACGTTGATACACCTTATTGTTATTGTTGTTATTATCTGTAATCAATAGCCAATGGTGAATGCTAGAGACGGAACTGATCACCTAGATAAACTCGCTTAACATGTTCATGGTTGAGAACATGATCTGGAGTACCGTTAGCAATCAGATGGCCTTGGCTTACAATATAAGCATGCTCACAGACATCCAGTGTTTCACGGACGTTATGGTCAGTAATTAATACCCCTAACCCTCGATCTCGTAAATGTTTAATGATCTTTTTGATATCGATAACTGAAATAGGGTCAACACCTGCAAACGGTTCATCAAGCAAAATAAATTTAGGATTGGCCGCCAAGGCGCGCGCAATTTCAACTCGACGTCGCTCACCACCTGATAATGCTTGCCCTAAGCTATCCCTAATGTGTTGAATATTAAACTCATCCAATAACTCTTCTGCTTTGTCTTGACGACCTTCTTTGGTGAGCTCTTTACGTGTTTCTAGTACCGCCATTAAGTTGTCATAAACCGTTAGACGACGAAAAATTGAGGCTTCTTGTGGTAAATAGCCAATACCCATTCGAGAACGATTATGCATGGGCTGCAAGCTAATATCTTCACCATCAATGGTAATTGTGCCTTCATCGCGGCTAACTAAACCCACGATCATATAAAACGAGGTGGTTTTACCCGCACCATTAGGACCAAGTAAACCAACAATTTTTCCTGATTCGACCTCAAGGCTGACATCGGAAACGACTTTGCGTCCGTTGTAACTTTTTGCAAGGTGTTCAGCTTTTAGAATAGCCATAAATACTGTTTATTTCTTATTATTGTTTAATTGACTTGGTAGTATCACAGTGGTGACACGCTCTTTATTGCCGCTTTCTGCCACGAGACGTTGGTCGCGAATATCGTAGGTAATAATATTACCTTTGATGTTGCTACCGTCTTGATTCAGTTCTGCTTTACCTGTCATTTTTAAGCGTTCAGTCGACGTTTCATAACGCATTTTAAGCGCATTACCATCGAGTGGTTTACCATTTTCCATTATTTGATGGAATGTCGCGGGTTTGCCATAGGCCATGATGGTTTGTTGCTGAGACTTAGCGTTTGGTCGAGTAACGACAACTTTATTGGCGCGAATATCAATCGTACCTTGGCGCAACGTAACATTACCGATGAAAGTAACAATATTATTCGGCATATCAACTTGTTGACTGTCTGAATTAATATAAATAGGTTGCTTGGTGTCACTGTTCATTGCCCATGTTGGTGCACTGATACACAACAAGCATAGTAGAGTACTAATTTTTAGTCGGTTCATATCTACCTTTTACATTTTTTAATAGAGTTGCCACATTACGGGACATATTGCCTTTCATGCCATCGCCTTGATTTTGAAAAGCAGGGCCATTGATAGTGACATGATCATCGGTATCAAAATTCTTATTCACCAAATTTAAGCGCAGATTATTTGTTTTAATAACCTGAATATCAGAATCAGGTAACAGGTTGAAAATACGCACATTACCTTGAAGGTGTAAGATTTTATCTTGCTCTAATTTGGCACTGTTAGCGCTGATTCGCCATTCTGCATTCTGACCTTGTTTAAATACCCATAGCACCGGTTTAGTAAATGTTGTGAGACCACTGACATTGAAGTGTTCAAGGTGGTCAGCATCAAGTTGATATTGACGGGTGCCTTTCAAATCAAAACTGGTGTTACTGACGTTATTACCAATAAACATCGGTTTTTCATCATTAGGTGTTACTTGGACATCTTGTCGCCAATGTTGTTCAAGTAGATAGTAGCTGAGCCATGCACATATAATCACTACTAGTACATAGAATAGCTTTTTAAAAGTCATAGACTTAAGCCTTTATTGTCTGGGTTTTTCCGATATTTTCCAGATAGATATACGGTATATAATAGCGTTACATGACTCCGGCTTTAAGCAAATCATGCATATTTAGCGCTCCGACCAATTGGTTGTTTTCGGTCACCAATAAGCCATTAATTTTGTTATCTTCCATTAATTTTAGCCCTTCTGCGGCTAATAGTTGGGGTGAAATAGTTTGTGGGTTACTTGACATGACTTCGCCAATGCTAGTGTTGTGAATATCAATATGATTATCCAGTAAGCGCCGTAAATCACCATCTGTAAAAATACCACGTAATTGTTGGTTATGATCAACAATTGCCGTCATTCCTAGGCCTTTGTGTGATATTTCTAACAGTGCATCTTTGATACTTGCGTGTTCTTCAATCATAGGCAGCAACTCACCACTATGCATTACATCAGCAATGCGAAGTAATAACTTGCGACCTAATGCGCCTCCTGGATGAGAAAGTGCAAAATCATCAGCGGTAAAACCGCGTGCTTCCATCACTGCAATCGCAACCGCATCACCCATAACAAGCGTGGCGGTAGTACTCGATGTTGGCGCAAGATTTAATGGGCAAGCTTCTTTATCAACGGTGACTTGAAGATGTACTTGCGCCATTTTTGCCATGCTTGATTCAGGTTTACCTGTCATGCTGATCATCGCAATGCCAAGGCGTTTAATTACTGGCAATAACGCGAGAATTTCAGTGGCTTCACCTGAGTTTGATATCGCAATCACGACATCACTTTTTTTGATCATACCAAGATCGCCATGGCTAGCTTCTCCAGGGTGAACAAAAAAAGCAGGGGTTCCTGTGCTGGCCAATGTTGCTGCTATTTTGCGGCCAATGTGACCTGATTTTCCCATTCCCATGACGATCACTTTACCTTGGCAATGTAAGATTAACTCACACGCAAGGGTAAAGCTGTTATCAATATAATGACGAATTTTTTCAAGCGCTTGTAATTCAGTATCGAGTACTTTTTTACCATGACTACAAAAATCAAATTGACCAGACATCAGAGAGTACTCCTTTTTATGCGGCAACATTAAGAAATAAGAAAGCTTGATAAGCAATAAAGCAAATGACTAATATTCCACCTTCAATACGGTTAATTTGGCGGCGTTTACCGAGAGCCATTACCAGTAGCAGGATTGAAATTGCCAACATAACATAAAAGTCACGGCTCATTGCCAGTGGACTTAATGCGGATGGATTCAATAATCCAGGTATGCCCATTACTGCTAAAATATTAAAGATATTAGAACCGATAATATTACCGACCGCCATATCATCTTCGCCTTTAAAGACACTGGCGATGGATGCTGCGAGTTCTGGCAAGCTAGTGCCGACCGCAATAATGGTTAAACCAATCACTAAATCACTCATACCGTAGTATTTAGCGATAGTCACTGCTGATCCTACTACCATGTCAGAAGAATATAAAAGCAGACCTAATCCGATCAATACCCAAATAATCGCCTTGGTATTAGTCACGCCCGTTGGGATTTCTGCTTGTTGTTCTTCAATTAAGGGATCAGTTTTACTGTCACGGCTAATTTTTAGCATTACGATTAAGAAAATACCAAATAATACCGCTAAGATAATACCTTCATGTCGGCTTAAATAATTATCCCATAGAACGGCTCCGGCGATAACCGTAACACCAAGCATGATGGGTAATTCACGTCGAATGATGGTCGAACTAATGCACAGTGGTTTGATTATTGCTGTAATGCCTAAAATCAATGCAATATTGGCAATGTTTGAACCAAGTACGTTACCGACGGCTGTATCGGTTTTATCGGCTAATGCTGCTGTGGCTGAAACCATCATTTCTGGTGCGGATGAGCCCATTGCGAGAATAGTCATACCGATAACCAATGGTGCAACACCAAAGTTTTTCGCTAATGCTGCCGCACCATATACCAATCTATCGGCACTCCAAACCAGTAAAGATAACCCGACACAGAGCAACACAATGGCTTCTAGCATGTTAATTCCTTTTCAGTACGACTCGCAAAAAAGCGATTTTTAGTCAATTGATGAAAAATTTCCAATTTGAGTTGCTAATTTTGACGTTAACTCATGCAAAAGGGAAGCATAAGCCAAGACTAATTATTATCTTGAGGCGGTTTTATTGTAACGAAGTTGATTAACCACCGCTGAATCAGAACAGATCGGTACTTGAAATCAGGCGTTGGCTATTTACACGATTAAAACGATGTTTTATTGTGTTGGCGTTAGAATTACTTTGATTTGTTTAATACTAAAATAGTGCCGTTAGTGCAGCTTTTAGGGGAAATGTATTATTTTTAATAAAAATCCACCATTAAAGCGTGATAATACTGCGCTTAGGTTGAGTTGATAGCTAATTCCTCCTATCATCGGCGCTCTATTTCTATAATGTCTACTGATTGTTTTTAAGTTATTTATTATCAAGAGGCATGACGCGCTATGGTGTCAAATAACATCAATATTCATCGCTTACGCAAGCTAGTTAGCTAGAGGTAACGTAAACATAATGCTCAATGACGATGTACTTGTTTCGATTAAAAATATGAGCTTTTCTCGTAGTGAACGGCCTATTTTTGATGATATTAGCCTTGATATTCCTCGTGGAAAAATCACCGCTATTATGGGGCCGTCAGGGATCGGCAAAACCACCTTATTACGTTTAATTGGCGGTCAGATAGCACCCGATAGTGGTGAGGTCTGGTTTGATCAATGGAATATTCCCACCTTGCGTCGGCATGAACTTTATCAAGCGCGTAAGCGGATGAGCATGTTGTTTCAATCAGGGGCATTATTTACCGATATGACGGTGTTCGATAATGTGGCTTTTCCATTACGAGAACATACTCAATTACCTGAAGATTTACTGCGTACTTTAGTGCTATTGAAGTTAGAAGCCGTCGGTTTACGTGGGGCGGCACAATTGATGCCCAATGAATTGTCCGGTGGTATGGCGCGTCGAGCAGCCTTGGCGCGTGCGATTGCTCTTGATCCTGATTTGATGATGTACGATGAGCCCTTTGTGGGTCAAGATCCAATCACCATGGGGGTGTTAGTCAAATTAATCCGCGATCTTAACCAAGCATTAAATATTACTTCTGTGATTGTATCGCACGATGTACCTGAGGTGATGAGTATTGCCGACCATGTCTATATTCTCTCTGGTGCTAAAATCATTGGTAGTGGTACGCCAGAACAATTATGGGCAGATACCAATCCTCAAGTTCGCCAATTTTTAGATGGTGATGCGGATGGTCCGGTACCGTTTCAATTTCCAGCACAACCATTAAATGATGATTTGTTTGGTTAATGTGTAGCATTGATTGCTGTGATGGCATCAGTGTATGACAACAGAGAATATGAGCAAAAAATGATAATTGATGCTATTTCCCGATTGGGACGAGCGACCATCGAAAAATGTCAGGCCAGTGGTCGCGCTAGTTTGATGTTATATGGGGCGTTAGTGTGTAAGCCGCAACCGAGAAAAATGTTGCCATTATTGATCAAACAACTGTATTCAGTTGGGGTGTTATCAATGGCGATTATTTTGGTATCGGGATTATTTATCGGCATGGTGTTAAGCCTTCAAGGCTATTTGGTCTTAGCCGGATATGGCGCTGAAACCAGTCTTGGACAAATGGTGGCATTATCATTATTGCGTGAATTGGGGCCTGTGGTTACTGCATTATTGTTTGCCGGGCGTGCTGGCTCAGCGTTAACCGCTGAAATAGGATTAATGAAAACCACCGAACAATTATCTAGCATGGAAATGATGGCGGTTGATCCACTACGTCGCGTGATTGCCCCACGATTTTGGGCGGGGGTAATTTCGATGCCATTGTTAGCGTTAATGTTTTCTTTAGTGGGACTTTGGGGCGCACAATTAGTCGGTGTTGATTGGAAAGGAATTGATTACGGTAGTTTCTGGTCGGTAATGCAATCATCAGTTGATTTTAGTACTGATATTGGTAATAGCATTATTAAGTCGGTAGTGTTTGCGATTGTGATTACTTGGATCGCCGTCTTTAATGGTTATGATGCCGTACCAACTTCAGAAGGTATCAGCCGTGCGACAACCCGTACTGTTGTTAATTCATCATTGGCGGTACTCGGACTTGATTTTGTGTTAACAGCATTAATGTTTGGTAGCTAAACATTCACTTAGCCGCATGCATACGACGGCATAAATTACATGGATAAAGACAATGCAACAAAATAAACGATTAGAATTGTGGGTTGGTGTGTTTGTGCTAGCCGGCATTTGTGCCTTCTTAGTGTTAGCGTTTAAAGTGGCTAACATACAAAGTTTTGGCAGTACTGAAACCTATACTCTTAAAGCACATTTTGACAATATTGGCGGTTTAAAAGTACGTTCACCGGTTAAAGTCGGTGGTGTTACTGTCGGTGAGGTAACGTCTATTACGTTAGATAAACAAACGTATGTACCGATTGTTACTGTAGAGATTAATAAAAAGTATGGTTATTTCCCAGAAACCAGCTCAGCCTCGATTTTAACATCAGGGTTATTGGGTGAGCAGTACTTAGGTATTCGTCCGGGATTTATTGATACTGATACCGAGATGCTACATAACGGGGATTTAATTGAAGACACTAAATCTGCGTTAGTATTAGAAGATATGATTGGTCAAGTGCTGTATAGCCTTGGCGGCGATAAGAAATAATGAGGAGAACCACCATGAAATTTATACGAGGCTTAATGCTGTGTTTATTGGCCGTACCAATGTTGGCTCAAGCAACGACAGTCGATCAAACTAACCCTTATAAAATGATGGATAAAGTATCTGCGCATTTGTTTGGTACGTTAAAAGCGGAACAAGCAAAAATTAAAGCTAACCCCGAAGAGCTAAGAGTGATCGTTAAGCAAGAGTTATTGCCTTATATTAATGCTCGTTATGCCGCTTACAAAGTTTTAGGATCTAATTTACGTAATACAACTGCAGCGCAACGTGATGCATTTACAGCGGCATTTACGGATTATTTAGTGGCATCGTATGCACAAGTATTAACGCAATACACAGGTCAAAAAATCGAATTAGAGTCACCAAAAGCTGTTCCTGCTGATCGCAGTATAATTTCGGTTCGAGTGGATATTGTTGATCCGCAACGCCCGCCAATTCGTCTTGATTTTAAATTACGTTTAAATAAAAAAACCAAAGAATGGCAGGGATTTGACATGGTAGCTGAAGGTGTCAGTATGCTTTCAACTAAACAAAGTGAATGGAGTGGTCAGCTACGTACCAAAGGTATTGATGCGGTAACACAAAGTTTACGTGATTTGGCGGCAAAACCGATTCAAATAGAGACCAACTAACCATGGCTGTGGATAAGATAAGTTGGCAGATGATTGCGGAAGGGCAATACCGCTTGTCAGGGTCGTTAGATCGTGACACAGTGCCTGATTTTTGGCGCCAAAAAAAACAATGGATGCCACATAATAAGCAGTTAACACTCGATCTTGCTGACTTGTCTCGAGTAGACTCTGCAGGCATGGTAATGTTGCTGCATTTATGCCAGTACCTTAAGCAAACGGGGAGCCGTGTGATATTACACAATGTCCCTAAGCAGCTTAAGACGCTGTTTCGCTTAAGCCATATCGAACCAATGTTAGCAGCTTGCATGGAGTAAGCTGTAGAGAGGATAGCTTGTGGAAATCTCTGAAATTAAACAAATTCTAGAAAGCGCTTTAGACGTTGATGAAATCATCGTAAAAGGTGAAGGTAGCCACTATCAAGTGATCGCAGTGGGTACATTATTTGACGGCATGAGCCGTGTTAAAAAACAACAAACAATTTATGGTCCATTAATGGATCGTATTGCAGCAAACGACATTCACGCGTTAAGTATTAAAACATATACGCCTGAAGAATGGGCGCGTGATAAAAAATTAATGTCGTTATAGAGAGCTAAATGATGCAAAAGTTTCGTATTCAGGGCAGTGGCCCATTAAGTGGTGAAGTGGCTATTTCTGGTGCTAAGAATGCAGCACTACCGATTTTATTTGCAGCGTTACTTGCTGAAGGTCCGGTAGAAATTGCCAATGTGCCTCAGTTACGTGATATTGATACCACTATGGAATTACTATCACGTTTAGGCGTGAAAGTGTCTCGTAATGGTTCATCTGTACACATTGATGCTAGTGATGTGAATGAGTTTTGTGCACCGTATGATCTTGTAAAAACCATGCGTGCATCTATTTGGGCATTAGGTCCATTAGTGGCACGTTTTGGTCAAGGTCAAGTGTCATTACCCGGTGGTTGTGCAATTGGTGCACGTCCGGTTGATTTACACATTGTGGGTCTTGAGCAGCTTGGCGCAACGATCACCTTAGATGAAGGTTATGTTAAAGCCTCTGTCGATGGTCGTCTTAAAGGCGCACATATCGTAATGGATAAAGTCAGTGTTGGCGCAACCGTTACTATTATGTCTGCAGCAACACTTGCTGAAGGCACAACCGTCATTGAAAATGCTGCTCGTGAACCAGAGATTGAAGATACTGCCGCATTCTTAAATGCGATTGGCGCTAAAATCACTGGCGCAGGCACGGCAACCATCACGATTGAAGGTGTTGAACGTCTTGCTGGTGGTAACCATGAAGTGGTTGCTGACCGTATTGAAACCGGTACGTTCTTAGTGGCAGCTGCAGTTTCTGGCGGTAAGATCGTATGTCGCAATACTAAGCCTGAACTACTTGAAGCTGTACTTGCTAAGCTAGAAGAAGCGGGCGCATTGGTTGAAACAGGATCTGATTGGATCAGTCTTGATATGACCGATCGTGAGCTTAAAGCCGTGAATATTCGTACTGCGCCGCATCCAGGTTTTCCAACCGACATGCAAGCACAATTTTCGCTATTGAACTTAATCGCGAAAGGCACAGGTATTATTACTGAAACGATTTTTGAAAACCGTTTTATGCATATTCCTGAATTGATCCGTATGGGTGCCCACGCTGAAATCGAAGGTAATACTGTGATTTGTGGTGATACCGATGGTTTAAGTGGCGCACAAGTAATGGCGACGGATCTACGTGCATCAGCTAGCTTAGTGATTGCAGGCAGCATTGCGAAAGGCGAAACCATTGTCGATCGTATTTACCATATCGATCGCGGTTACGAATTTATTGAGCAAAAATTCAGTGCGCTAGGAATGAACATCGAGCGTATCTCTGAGTAAGCTGTAATAGTTTCAAGCAAAAAAAGCCTCGCACTGTGCGAGGCTTTTTTATTGCTGGTTTGCTATGATTTTTTGTTAATCGTTACCGTGATAGGTGCCTATTTCGGTGGATTCGTCATGGGTGGCCGATTAGCAACTGTCACTGGAATCATCATTGGTTTACCATCACGTAAAATCTTGACTTGAATATGGGTGCCAGGGCGAATATCGGTCACTATATCTCGCACACTTTGAACATTACTGACTTCTTTACCGGCAATTTCAATCACAATATCATTTTTCTTAAATCCGGCTTTTGATGCGGGGCCGGTCGGATCCATACCATCAACGATGATACCATTGACCTTGGCGACATCATAAAGTCGCGCCATTAAAGGATTGATTTCACGGCCTTGAATACCTATCCAACCTCGAATAACCCGCCCATCAGAAATCAGTTTTTGCATGATTTTAATTGTTAGCTGATAGGGGATCGCAAATGAAATGCCATAGGTTTCAATATTGGTTGCTTGCTGGAAAGAAGCGGTATTTATCCCGACTAATTCACCACGCGTATTGACTAATGCACCACCAGAATTGCCTTTATTAATTGCAGCATCTGTTTGAAGGAAATCTTGCGGACCATAAAAACTCATCCCCGATCGTCCTGTTGCCGAGATGATGCCAAAAGTCGTGGTTTGACCGAGATTATAAGGGTTGCCTATCGCCAGTACCACATCACCCACCGCAGCTTTATATTGTGGATTCACAGGGATTACGGGTAAGTTATCGGCATTGATTTTCAATACTGCGAGATCGGTTAATTGATCTAAACCGATCAATTGCGCATTGAGTACGCGACCATCTTGAAGGGCTACAATGATTTGATCAGCATGAGCAACCACATGGTAGTTAGTGACGATATAGCCTTTATCACTCATGATAACGCCGGATCCTAACCCTTGAGTACGTAACTCACGTTCTTCGCTATTACTGTTGTCATAACGGCGGTTATAAATATTCACGACTGCTGGCGATGCACGGCGAACGGCATAATTAAAAGAAAGCGGGGTTGGACCGCTATCGGGTAATGATAAGGACACTGGCGTCGTTGGGCGTAAATCAGGAACGGCAATTAGCACAACAATAGCGGTGATAAGGCCGAGAAGAATTGAACGGCCAAGAAATGCCAGCATTAACTGTCCTTATAAAATGGGTAATAAAAAGGTGCTAACAGAATAGCACCCATCAGGAGTGAGACCAACTTTTGGCGTGATTGTCGTAGTTAGATTAAAGCAACCTTATCAGTGCTGCTATTATTGGTTCGGTTATGGCTAGCGAATAATGATATACAACACATTATTGCCACGTTGAATTTCAAGCGCGATGACTTTGGGTGGATGTTCCAGCGCTTTACGCAGTTGACCCAGATTATTAATTGTGGTGCGATTAAGACCAATAATAATATCACCCTTAAGTAATCCAGAACGTGCCGCGAGTGATCCTTTCATAAGTTGGCTAACTTTAACGCCATGAGCTTTACCATTAAACATAGTATTAGTGAGTTTGGCACCCATTAAGCTAGAGTGAAGATCATCAGCTTGGACGCTATTATCGCTACTAGCACCAAGAGTAACGGTAAATTGTTGTAATTTACCATTACGCATTGCTTGTAGGGTTAAAGTTTTCCCTGCTCCCAAGGTTGCTACTTTAGCGCGTAATTCACTGAATGAACGAATAGGGCTGCCATTTACGGTGGTAATGATGTCGCCTGCTTTTAGCCCCGCTTTTTGGGCGGCTGAATTTGGCATGACTTGGTTTACAAACGCGCCTTGATTAGTGTCATAACCAAATGTTTTCGCTAATTCTGCAGTCAGTTCACGCCCTTGTATGCCTAATGTTCCCCGTTGGACATGACCAAATTTAATAATTTGTGCCGCAAGGTTATTAACCATATTAGATGGAATAGCAAAGCCAATTCCGACGTTACCCCTATCTGGTGCTAGGATCGCGGTATTAATACCGATCAGCTCACCATTGAGGTTAATCAGTGCGCCACCTGAATTACCACTATTAATGGCAGCGTCGGTTTGAATGAAATTTTCAATATTTTCAAGATTTAAACCACTACGGCCTAAAGCCGATACAATACCTGAAGTCACGGTTTGTCCGAGACCAAAAGGGTTACCAATCGCAATCGCAAAATCACCGACTCGTAACTTGTCGGAGTTGGCTAATTTAATCGCGGTTAATTTTTGTGGGGTATTGATTTGTAGTAAAGCTATATCAGATGATTTATCACTACCAATTAGCTTCGCAGTGACTTCGTGACCATCATAAAGCTGAACCATAATTTTATCAGCGTTATTGATCACATGCTGATTGGTTACAATATAGCCTTTGTCAGCATCAATAATAACCCCAGAGCCTAAACCTCGAAAAGGACGCTCTTGCACTTGTTCGCTTGGAAAGTTCGGACCAAAGAAAAATTGATAAGCTTCGGGGAGCCGTTGCTTTGAAATCTGTTTCCCTTCAATAGCAATGCTAACAACTGCAGGTGTTACATGTTCAAGCATAGGAGCAAGGCTGGGAATAGATTGATTATTTACCGCAATAGGTAATGCGGCATTAGCCGTGATAGGCGATATAAGAGTACTGACAGTTAAAGCTAATGCACTAATAACAAAAAGGTTTTTCTTAAGCATAATTTAACTCCGAGTTAACAAGTTAAAGTATGACTTGTTAACCGGAATTAAGTTCCCCACCACGGTATTTTTCAGTAGAAGTCTTAGAATTGAGATTAAACGTTAGCTTGCTTTAACTTGCGGCTCTGGCATTACAATTTCAGTGTCGCGAACGGTGGCGGCTTTATCACTAAATAGCCCTGTCGCGCCATTGGCGTAGTCTCGAGGTTGATGATCCATGACTTCGTCTTCAATTGGTTCGTTATTCTTTACCTGTTCTAAGGTGGTTATTCGTTGTGCGAACGGGTTATCTTGGGTCGGTAAATTAGGCATCAGTTCTGCCGATGTCTTTGCCATGTGTTCATAGAGCTTACTGTAATCTTTTGAAATGTTATCTAATAATTCAGCGCTGCGAGCAAAATGGTCGACTAATTCTTGGCGATATTGTTCCAGCTCGTATTTTGATTTATCGAGATCTTTTTTTAATGAGATTTGCTGATTTTGGGTTTTATTGGTTAAGCGACTGACGATGTAACCAATAAAGATCCCAGCAATAAATATAGAAATTGCAATAATCCAACTCATAGCCATGATAATTCCTTGTGATTTTAGTGTTAATACGTGTATTGCTAGTCAGCGTGCTGCTTATTAATAGGTAATAACATTATTACTATACCTTGAGTGGGTTGCACTGGAAACTGATTCAATCATATATTGTGACTATTTATGCTCTAATTCTATGGCAGTAAGATGAAAAAGGATGACTGCAAATGACACCGTTAGATAAATATAATACCGATCTGCAACGTATTGATTTTTTTTCAGATCCTGCTCAAGCTCAAGCGGTTGCTCATTTAGATGATTTATACCATCGATTGATAACGCCAATAGCCCCACTACCTGCCACGACTGGATGGCATCGATTATGGACAGCAACAAAAGCATTATTGCTTACCGACGATGTTCAAGCAGATATCGTGCCAGTTACCGGACTCTATTTTTGGGGGGGTGTTGGACGTGGGAAAACCTATTTAGTTGATACATTTTATGACTGTTTGCCGATTGAGAGGAAAATGCGGATACATTTTCATCGTTTTATGCATCGGGTTCATCAACAGTTGCAACAGCTTGATGGCGTTGAAGATCCGTTAGAGCATGTAGCGGATAATTTTAAACAACAAACTGATATTATTTGTTTCGATGAGTTTTTTGTTAGTGATATTACCGATGCGATGATTTTAGCAACCTTGCTTGATGCCCTGTTTAAGCGTGGTATTACTTTGGTAGCAACATCGAATATCGCCCCGAGTGGTTTATATCGAAATGGTTTGCAACGTGCACGTTTCTTACCTGCTATTGCGCTGATTGAACAATATTGTCAGGTGGTTAATGTGGATGCTGGGATTGATTACCGGCTACGAGCATTGGCACAAGCTAAAATCTATTATTCACCTTTAGGTCAGCAAGCGGATGATAATTTAGCCCGTTATTTTGAGCAGCTGACTTTTGAACCTCGTTATGCCACTAAAGATATTATGATCAATCGCCGTCCAGTCACCGCTCAACGTGAAGCGAGGGGAGTGATACAGTTTAGTTTTCAGCAGCTATGTCAAACAGCACGTAGTCAAAATGACTATATTGAAATTGCACAGCTCTATCATACTGTACTCGTGGCTGATGTGATGGTGATGGAAGAGCAACATCAAGATGCCGCGCGCCGCTTTATTGCGATGGTAGATGAATTTTATGAGCGTAATGTCACTTTAATTATCTCTGCCGCAGCACCTGTAACTGAGCTTTATATCAAAGGACGGTTATTATTTGAATTTGAGCGCTGTTGTTCGCGCTTAATTGAAATGCAAAGTGAGCAATATTTAGCAAAACCCCATTTAATTGATTAATTACAGCTGTTGAGTGATTAGGAAGATCAGCATTTTTAGTATGATTAGCACACTTTAAGTTGTGATTTATTGGCCTAATTAGCAATTAATGGCCGTTGATATGAAAAAAAACCATTTATTTTGGGAAAAAAGGTGATTTTTTCCGCACCCTTCTCTATAATCTTGCGACCCACCGTACCTGTATGGCGAAAGCCAGGAGTACCACCCACTCGAAGGGGTGATGACTGGGCTCTTAACAGAGGAATCATCATTCGATGGTTCTAGTAAGTGAAACTATTTAAATAATGGGTATTAATTAGCATGAAAACTTTCGTTGCTAAACCAGAAACTGTAAAACGTGACTGGTATGTTGTTGACGCTGAAGGTAAAACTCTAGGTCGTCTTTCAACTGAAATCGCTTCTCGTCTACGTGGCAAGCATAAGCCGGAGTACACTCCACACGTTGACACTGGTGACTACATTGTAGTTATCAATGCTGAGAAAGTAGCAGTAACTGGTAAGAAGCGTACAGATAAAATGTACCATCACCACACTGGCTTCATCGGCGGCCTTAAGTCAATCAGCTTTGATAAGCTAATTGCTAAGAAACCAGAAATGGTTATTGAAACTGCTGTTAAAGGCATGCTTCCAAAAGGTCCTCTAGGCCGTGCTATGTTCCGTAAGCTTAAAGTTTACGCGGGTACTGAGCACAACCATGCTGCACAACAGCCTAAAGTACTAGACATCTAATTGGGAATTATGACAATGGCAGAGAATCAATACTACGGCACTGGTCGCCGTAAAAGCTCAGCAGCTCGCGTTTTCATCAAACCGGGTACTGGTAACATCGTAATCAACAAGCGTAGCATCGAAGAGTACTTCAGCCGCCCAACAGCGCGCATGGTAGTTCTTCAGCCTCTTGAGCTTGTTGGTATGACTGAGAATTTTGACCTATACATCACTGTTAAAGGTGGTGGTATTACTGGTCAATCTGGTGCTATCCGTCACGGTATCACTCGTGCTCTTATGGAATACGATGAAACTCTACGTCCTGCTCTACGTGCAGCTGGCTACGTTACTCGCGACGCTCGTTGCGTTGAGCGTAAGAAAGTTGGTCTACGTAAAGCACGTAAGAAACCACAGTTCTCTAAGCGTTAATTTTACGCTTCCAGATTTTTATATCTGGATACTGTGTACAGAAAAGCTCAGCCCTCGGGTTGGGCTTTTTTTTGATTATTTTCTATGAAAGTATTGTTTATTATCCTCAATAGAATATTTTCGCACCTCGCACCTCGCACCTCGCACCTCGCACCTCGCACCTCGCACCTCGCACCTCGCACCTCGCACCTCGCACCTCGCACCTCGCACCTCGCACCTCGCACCTGTTTTTCTATAAACTTCAATGCATAATAACGAAAAATAACACATCTCCAATATTTGCGACTAAACAATGGTGTTAACTTGTGAATGTATTGACCTTTACTTATTCTTTAAATGTTGGCGATAATTTAAAACTGTAGCAATATTGTTGCTGCAGCATGTTTAGGTAAGTTTGCATCTAAGCGCTAGGGATATATAACAATAAAAATCCAAGCAGGAGCTATCGGAGAAAAGGGATGAGCAATGTGCGAATAAGTAATGGAAGACGTCGCTTTCTAACGGCAACAACTTCAATCGTCGGTGGTATAGGGGCGATGGCAATTGCAGTGCCGTTTATTAAATATTGGAATCCGAGCGAGAAAGCGAAAGCTGCGGGGGCGCCCGTTGAAGTTAATATCAGTAAACTCGCTGACGGACAGATGATCCGCGTTGAATGGCGAGGTAAACCGGTATGGATTGTTCGTCGCAGTAAAGCAGTATTACAGCAACTTGTCACTCACGATGATCAACTTCGTGATCCCGCCTCTGAAGAACCGCAACAACCGGCTTATGCGCAAAATTTACATCGTTCATTAAAGCCTGAAATTTTTTTAGCTGTGGGTATTTGTACTCATCTAGGCTGCTCGCCAACGTATTTACCCAATAGTTTTAGTGATCAAGTCAGTGGTGTTGCCGCTGGCTTTTTTTGTCCATGTCACGGTTCAACCTTTGATATGGCTGGGCGAGTGTTTGCAGGCGTCCCCGCACCGCTTAATTTGGTGGTTCCACCGCATCAATTCTTAGACGATGACACCATTTTGGTTGGGCTTGATAAGGAGACGGTATAATGGCCGGTTTACTTGATTGGGTAGATAAACGTCTACCAGTAACAAATGCATACCGTAAGCATTTGTCCCAATACCCAATGCCTAAGAACTTTAATTTTTGGTATGTATTTGGTTCGTTAGCGATGTTAGTACTGGTGAATCAGATTCTGACAGGAATTTGGTTAACCATGAATTATGTGCCATCAGCCGATGGTGCGTTTGCTTCAATCGAATACATCATGCGAGATGTTGAGTATGGATGGTTATTGCGGTATATGCATTCGACCGGCGCATCAGCATTTTTTGTGGTGATATATTTACACATGTTCCGTGGCCTAATCTATGGCTCTTATCAAAAACCGCGTGAGTTGCTGTGGTTATTTGGGATGCTGATCTTTTTGATATTGATGGCTGAAGCCTTTATGGGGTATTTGTTACCGTGGGGACAAATGTCTTATTGGGGCGCACAGGTTATCATTTCCTTATTTGGTGCGATCCCAGTGATCGGTGATGATCTAACGTTATGGATCCGTGGCGATTATGTCATTTCTGGCGCAACCTTAAACCGTTTCTTTGCCTTACACGTAATAGCGTTACCGTTAGTATTATTATTATTAGTGGTATTACATGTGTTGGCGCTGCATGAGGTCGGGTCAAATAATCCCGATGGTATTGATACCAAGTTGCCAAAAGGCAGCAAAGGGGATGACTATCAAACCCAGTTCACTTTTCATGAAGATTACACCAAAAAATACGACATTATTGATTCGATCCCGTTTCATCCTTATGGCACGGTTAAAGATCTAATTGGGGTGGCAGTATTTGCACTTTTCTTCAGTTATGTGATCTTTTTTGCCCCTGAAATGGGCGGTTATTTTTTAGAAGCGCCAAACTTTGAAGCCGCTAATCCAATGAAAACCCCTGAACATATTGCCCCTGTTTGGTACTTCACCCCCTTTTATGCCATTTTGCGCGCGGTACCCGATAAATTGCTCGGGGTTGCCGCAATGGGAGCTGCAATTGTATTTTTATTCTTATTACCGTGGTTTGATCGCTGTAATGTGCGTTCGTTCCGTTATCGTAGCCGGTGGCATTTAGTGAATCTGGCTCAATTTACGGTGAGTTTTATCGCGTTGGGTATATTAGGATCGTTGCCTGTCACCCCTTTGTTTACCGTGCTGGCACAAATATTTAGTTTTACCTATTTTATGTTTTTTATTGTGTTGTTTTTTTACAGTAAAAATGAAGCGACTAAACCGCTACCGAAGAGGGTGAACTTCAAATGAAACAATGGATTGTAGCACTGCTTATTTGGCTGCCGACATTGGCATTTGCTGGTGGTGGAAATATAAGTTTGCAAGCGGCTAATAATGATTTAACAGATAAAGCCTCTTTACAACGGGGGGCCCAATTGTTCGCTAATTATTGTGCGGGTTGCCACTCAACCCAATATCAGCGCTATGAACGGGTTGCGACTGATTTAGGTATTCCGCGAGAACTCATGCAGCAGCATTTGATGTTTGATCCAAATGCTAAAATTGGCGACTTAATGACAAATTCAATGTCAGAACAATACGCTGCAACGTCATTTGGTGCCCCTACACCTGATTTAACGATGGTTGCTCGAGTGCGTGGCACCGATTGGTTATATACTTATTTACGTTCATTTTATGCTGATCCGAGTCGTCCATTTGGGGTTAATAACACCCTTTTCCCAAGTGTTGGTATGCCCCATGTATTGGAAGAACTTCAAGGTGTCCCTCGTAAGATTTACGAGACTCAAATGATTGATGGCAGTCCGACTCAAGTGTTAATGGGCATTGAATCTGATGGTAGTGGTGAGCTAAACCCACAGCAGTATGATAACGCTGTGCGCGACATCGTTAACTTTTTAGATTATTCCGCTGAGCCAATGAAGCTTGAACGACAACGGTTAGGATTGTGGGTAATGGGGTTTATTGCCATATTCTTAGTATTAACAGTGTTGTTGAAGAAAGAATATTGGCGTGATGTCCACTGATAAGGTAATCTAGTGGGTTAAGAATCTCGCAATGGGGGCTTGAGCCTCCATTGCTTTTTGTGTATTGAAATATACTGGAGGGGTTGATGGCTGTTGCTGCCAATAAACGCTCTGTGATGACTCTGTATTCTGATGCTTCAGACATCTACAGCCATCAGGTGCGTATCGTACTAGCCGAAAAAGGCGTTAGTGTTGAAATTGAGCTGGTTGATCCAATGAACCTGCCGGAAGATCTGTTAGAACTGAACCCATACAGTTCAGTTCCAACATTGGTTGATCGCGAATTAGCGTTATACCAAGCTAACATTATTATGGAGTACTTGGATGAGCGTTTCCCTCACCCACCTCTAATGCCTGTTTATCCTGTTGCCCGTGGTAATAGTCGTTTGATGATGTACCGTGTTGAGCGTAACTGGTACTCACTGGCTGACAAGATTAACTCAGGTACTGCTGATGAAGCTGATAAAGCACGTAAGCAATTACGTGAAGAGCTATTAGCGCTGGCACCTGTATTTGCTGAATACCCATTCTTTATGAGTGACGAATTTAGCCTAGTTGATTGCTACCTAGCTCCACTGCTATGGCGTTTACCTGAAATGGGTATTGAGCTAAGTGGTACTGGTGCTAAAGAAGTGAAGGCATATATGACACGTGTATTTGAACGTGATTCATTCCTTGCTTCTTTAACTGAAGCTGAACGTGAAATGCGTTTAACTGGCCAGTAATTATGGATATGGAAAATATGACGCCGCGTCGCCCTTATTTGTTGCGCGCGTTTTATGATTGGTTGGTTGATAATGACCTTACGCCACATTTAGTCGTTGATGCGACTTTACCTGGTGTAAAGGTGCCTATGGAATTTGTTAGTGATGGTCAAATCATTCTTAACACAGCGCCTATGGCAGTGGGTAACCTTGAATTGAGCAATGAAGCAGTCAGCTTTAGTGCCCGTTTTAGTGGTCGTCCACATTCAGTTATCGTACCTATGTATGCGGTATTGGCTATTTATGCACGTGAAAACGGTGCAGGAACGATGTTCGAGCCAGAAGCCGCATATGATACTGAAACCGCTATCTATGATGATGAGCATGCGTTAGAAGACGATATCAGTGATGATGTTGTGTCTCCTGCAGTTTCGCCATTTGCAGTCGTTACTGAAGCGGCTGAAGGTGATGAGCCTGATGATGAGCCACCACGTCCACGTGGTCGTCCAAGCTTACGCGTTGTCAAATAACATTGGCAATCAGCTAAAATAAAAACGCAGCCAGTGGCTGCGTTTTTTTATGGCGGTAATAACGCTATTGATTAAGAGCGTTGTGGTTTTTCAAACAGCGTAACAACGTGCTCAACCCCTGAAACATTACGGGCAATATTCGTTGCTACTGCAGCTTGCTCTGGTGCGACATAACCCAATAAAAATACCCGTTTATTTTCGGTGATCACTTTGATAACCACATTGGTGAGTTGTTTACTGGCAATCAGCTGCGATTTTACTTTAGTGGTTAACCACGCATCGTTACTAATACTCGTCATCGCTAATAACGGTCGCACTTGAATTTGATCATAAATATGATCGACATCAGTGATACCGCGGACTTGATTAACAAATGCTTGTTTTAGCTGTGGTGATGCTGCTTGGCCGACTAGTAATATCCTACCGTCTAATGCCACACTATCGATACTCAACTTTTTAGTATATTTACGCGTATGGGCAATACCCGCAATATCCATTTCTATTTTTTGATCTTGCCAATGTTGAGTATTGTCACGCGGATCTTGGGTTGAAAAAACAGAGCAGCCAGACAGTGATAAACTCGATATAACGAGTAACGCTAATAACCACTTCATCAATTAGCCTTCGTGATGCGGAAATAAAACTTGGTCAATTAAATCACACAAGCAATGCACCGTGAGTAAGTGACCTTCTTGAATACGAACAGTACGTTGGGATGGAATACGAATTTCAACATCTTGCACACCTAATAATCCTGCCATTTCTCCACCATCTTTGCCCGTTAAAGCAATAATAGTCATATCACGCGTCAGTGCGGCTTCCATGGCTTTAATAATATTTTTACTGTTACCACTGGTGGACAGTACCAATAAAATATCACCAGCTTGTCCTAAGGCACGGACTTGCTTTGAAAAAACTTCATCATGGTGGTAATCGTTAGCAATAGCGCTTAACACGGTAGTATCGGCAGTTAAGGCGAGTGCAGGTAGGCTTGGACGTTCAATTTCAAAACGGTTAATTAAGCATGAAGCGAGTTGTTGGGCATTGGCTGCTGAGCCGCCATTGCCACAACTTAAAATTTTATTGCCATTTAATAGGCTTTGAACCATCACTTGAGCTGCTTTTGAAATTGCATCAGGTAATGCTTCAGCTGCCGCTATTTGGGTTTGAATACTTTCGGTGAAACTTTCTCGAATGCTATCTAGCATGACTAACCTTCAACTAATATGTTAGTAAACCACTCAATGTGGTGGTGATTACCTTGGATAGCAATAACATCAAAGCGAAATTGGCAATGCTCAATCGCGAAGCCGTTTTTCTGTAACCAAAAAAAAGCGGCTCGTTTGAGTTTTTGTTGTTTGCGCCAATTTACCGCTTCAACGGCTGATCCATAGTGAGCTTGGGTTCGGTATTTTACTTCAATAAACACCAAACACTTACCTTGTCGCATGATTAAATCAATTTCACCACTGCGACAGCTAAAATTTCGTGCAATAGGCGTCAAATGATGGCGGCACAGATATTGTTCCGCCATTTGTTCATAGACTTGGCCAATTTGACGTTTATTGGGCAGAACTCTCACCGTTGATTAGGTTAATATTATCGGCTGCATTCGTTGTACTAGAAAGTGGTGCTGTTGGGGTATGTGTTGCCGTCAATGGTGTTATGCCTTGACTGCTAAACTTGCCCCAATCCATTTCACGTTGAACAACACAATGATTATTCACTGACAATTGACCTGTTTCCCCTTGTACACTGTAATGATTATTAGCGCGCATTTCAGGTAGTTTTTTGGCGATCAAGTAAGCATCCATACCAAAAGCATGTAAACGGATACTGGTGTTACCTTGATGTGGCCACAATTGATTAAAGCGCTCCATATAACCCGCTTGAGGGTTGATCAGTAATGGAATATCACTCACTTCGATACCGCGTAATTCACGGTTAGTATTGTGATTATCAGGATTACTGCGTGAGCTAGCGTAGATCTGGGCAGGATCACCACTCGGAGGCATTGATGCTTCAATGAAAGGTTTTAGCATCATCACTTCGTTACGGCTAGCGACCATATAAATCGCATCAACCTGGCTGCCTCGACCGCTAGTAAAAGCCGCTTTAATTTGCTGAGGTATTTCAGCACGGCTACCAAAATTAACGATAAGGGCTGGTTGGTTATCAAGCTGTAACCATTGCTGATTAAACGCTTGTGCTACCCGTTGGCCAAAGCCATTTGATGGCACTAATATTGCTGGGTTACGATGGCCTTGGGCATAAATGCGTTGTGCCGCTTGTTGTGCTTCCTGCTCTGGCGATAATGCAAAATAACAAGCATTAGGCTTATTATTACTGATTTGTGGTGGCATATTTAGCGCCAGCATATTGATATGGCTGGTGTTATCCTGCTGAAATTCAGTAATAATATTTTTACGCAGTGGACCAACAACAAACTGAGTACCGTTATGTTGTAGTTGGGTCATGATATCTGGCATTGATTGAGCTTCGGTATCATAGATATTGAGCTCATTATCAGCATCGCGGCCTTTATCATCCATCATCGCATTAATGAAACCATCACGAACCGCTTTACCTTGTGCGGCAAAACGACCAGAAAGTGGTAACAACAAGGCAATATTATCAAGTTTAACCGCTTTCATATCGATTAATGCTTGTAGAGTTGCCGGTAAAAATTGATTTGCAGGATGATAAGGGTGGCTATGTAGCCATTGTTCAAGCGCTTGTTTAAGTTGCATTGGCTGCATCGTTGCATTGTTTTTCAACATTGCGAGTTCAACCCAACCTTTAAGGACATTATCGTTATCGGTGAGTTTAACACTGGCTAATTGCGTATTGGTATAACCCGATAGATCATGCCACAGCTGTTGCCAGTTAGCCGCTTTTTGAGTTTGATCTAAATAGAAATCAAGCTTAGTCCGTTCACGTGCAGCTTGGAACGGATGGTTTAACTGTTCTAATAGATTCGCACGCAGTGTGTAATAACGCTGATATTGACTCTTAGTCAGTTGCCACGATGGCTGAAAGTTTAAACTATTAAGTGCTGCTTGTGGTTGACCCTGATGCTCACGTACCATTGCGCGTGCGAGTTGCCACTCCGCAATTTGGGTTGGGCTCATAGATTGTTGTGATAATTTAGCAATCCATTGATCGGCTTGTTGCCATTTATTTTCGAGGATCATCGCTTTTACAGCCATGATCTCCCAGTTAATGCGCTCTGCGCCATCACTGATATTGGCTTTACTTAAATAGGCGGCTGAGCTTTGAGCGGCTACCGCAGTGATATCGGTTAATGGCACCTGATTATTGTACAGGTTTGGCGTACTACATCCTGCTAAAGCAACAGCAAGGGCTACAGGGGCCATTAGTCGTGATACACTTTTACGCTTATGGGTAAAATTGGGCATTGAATTTATTCAACTGTGACAAATTACTCTTGATATTAATTGCAGATGAGATCTTAGACAAATGAGTGAGAGCAATTCAGGCATGGTAGATGTCGCAACTTTGTACATCGTACCGACACCTATCGGTAATCTTGCTGATATAACGCAGCGCGCACTAGACGTATTAGCAAACGTAGATTTAATTGCTGCTGAAGATACACGTCATACATCGCGATTGTTGTCCCATTTCTCTATCTCGACCCGCACCTTTGCGCTTCACGATCATAATGAACAGCAAAAAGCTGACTATTTGATTGAGAAACTTCAGGCAGGTACCAGCATTGCGCTTGTGTCCGACGCTGGTACGCCGCTGATCAGTGATCCAGGGTATCATCTTGTTAATCGCTGTCGTCATGCGGGTGTTAAAGTTGTGCCTTTACCAGGTCCATGTGCTGTAATTACAGCCTTGAGTGGTTCAGGTTTACCGTCTGACCGTTTTAGCTTTGAAGGTTTTCTTCCTCCAAAAAGCAAAGGTCGCCGCGATTGTTTTCAAGCATTAGCCGACGATGCGCGCACATTGATCTTTTATGAATCGCCACATCGTATTAATGATTCCCTAAGTGATATGTTAGCTGTGCTTGGCCCTGATCGCCAAGTAGTATTGGCGCGTGAGTTAACAAAAACTTATGAAACTATCCATGGTGCACCACTTGGCGAGCTAATTGATTGGCTAGCGGAAGACAGTAATCGTGTCCGTGGTGAGATGGTGATCTTAGTTGCGGGCCACCGCGCTCAGAAAGATGAGTTATCAGTTGAGGTTCTGCGCACGCTAACCCTACTCGCTAAAGAGTTACCACTTAAAAAAGCAGCGGCGCTAACCGCTGAGATTCATGGGGCCAAGAAAAATGCATTGTATAAGTGGGGCCTTGAGAATCTAGAATAAGCAGTATATTTGATGGCTTCTATTTGCTTACAGAGTCGTATAGCGTGGTTTTTATCAACGAATTAAAATCAGGCGCTGGTTTTTTGTTCAAGCTGTAATTTTGGTGATTTTTTCACTGGTAACTGTGAGCGTAGTCTTATACAATTCGTGTCGGAGTTGGTCAGGTAATCGCTGCTTCGTTGGTAACCTTCGGGAAATCAATGGAGGGGAGGAAAGTCCGGGCTCCACAGGGCAGGGTGCCAGATAACGTCTGGGGGGCGCAAGCCCACGACAAGTGCAGCAGAGAGCAAACCGCCGATGGCCCATTGCTTGCAATGGTGCACAGGTAAGGGTGAAAGGGTGCGGTAAGAGCGCACCGCGCGGCTAGTAATAGTTTGTGGCAGGGTAAACTCCACCCGGAGCAAGACCAAATAGGTCCCTAATGGCGCGGCCCGCGTTGGGGACGGGTAGGTTGCTTGAGTCTGTGAGCGATTGCAGACCTAGACGAATGATTGCCGCCGCGAAAGCGGAACAAAACCCGGCTTATCGACCGACTCCCTACATTTAGAGAAGGTGGTGTTTGATTACAAGCACCACCTTTTTTTCGTTTTATTTTCCGCCAAAATTACATTTCGCAATCAGGTTAATTAGGCCACTGTTAGAAGTGTGTCTGAATTACTGCCAATTGCTTGACATCGTTTTTGTCTCATACGTACACTTTGTGGTGGGAATTTGTGGGGAAAAGTGGTGTTGTCTCATTATCTTTGTTGTTATGCTGCTAAAATGAGTGATTAACGTACTCTTTTATTGTGTAATTTAACCGAGATCCCCCAATGTTAAGAGGTGCCACTAGCGTTGTTATTGATGATAAAGGTCGCTGGGCAATGCCTAAGCGTTATCGAGTATCATTAATCGAACAATGTCAGGGACGCTTTGTTTGTACTATCGATCACCAGTTTTGTTGCTTGTTGCTATATCCCATCGATGAATGGGAACGAATTGAAGCTAAATTAGTATGTCTATCCAGCTTTCACCCCGCAGAACGCCGCTTGCAACGATTATTGCTTGGGCATGCTTGCGAGTGTGAATTGGATGCGCAGGGAAGGATATTAATTCCACCGACGTTAAGACAATATGCTCAATTAGCGAATAAAATAATGGTCGTTGGCCAGTTAAATAAATTTGAAATCTGGTCTGCGCCTTTATGGCAACAGCAAATTGAACATGATATCGACCTTCAGGCTAAGGATGCGTCGGAATATTCCCCGCGCCTTAGTGAGCTTTCACTTTAGCTGAAATTATATTTATGTCTGAGCAATTTGAGCACGTTTCCGTTTTACTTAATGAATCAGTAGACGGGTTAGCGATTAAACCCGACGGTATCTATATCGATGGTACTTTCGGCCGCGGCGGCCATAGCCGTTTAATTCTTTCAAAATTAGGTGATAACGGTCGCCTTTATGGTATTGATCGCGATCCACAAGCGATTGCTGAAGCACAAAAAATTGATGATCCACGTTTTGAGATTATCCATGGTCCATTCTCTGGCATGGAAAAATACATGCAAGAACGTGATCTGATTGGTCGTGTTGATGGCGTATTACTTGATTTAGGTGTTTCGTCACCACAACTTGATGATGCTGAACGCGGTTTTAGTTTCATGCGTGACGGTCCACTGGATATGCGTATGGATCCGACATCAGGTATGTCTGCTGCCGAATGGCTAGCAGAAGCGGATGCTGATGATATTGCATGGGTATTAAAAGAGTTTGGTGAAGAACGTTTCGCTAAACGTATTGCCCGCGGTATTGTTGATCATCGTGAAAACCCTGATAAAGAACCGCTAACGCGTACCCGTGAATTAGCCAGTCTTATTGCTGAAGTGTCACCGTTTAGAGATAAGCATAAGCACCCAGCAACCCGTAGTTTCCAAGCTATTCGTATTTACATCAACAGTGAATTAGAAGAGATTGATACTGCTTTGCATGGCGCAATGAATACCCTTGCATCCGGTGGTCGTTTATCGGTGATCAGTTTCCATTCATTGGAAGATCGGATGGTAAAGCGCTTTATTCGTAAGCAAAGTAAAGGGCCTGATGTACTCGCTGGCTTACCTCTAACCGAAGATCAAATTAAAGCGCTAGGCAGTGCTGATATGAAACCTATCGGTAAAGCAATTAAACCGTCACAAAATGAACTCGGTTATAACACTCGCGCTCGTAGTTCAGTATTACGTTTGGCCGAGCGTCTATGAAACCAACAGAATCTTCAATGAATCTGGCTAGCCTGATCGGACGAGACCTCGTCACGGTCGGGTTGGTGCCGCTGATTTTAGCCTTCGCTATCCTTCTTTCTGCCTTATCTGTTGTTTATGTTACTCATGAATCTCGTCAATTAATTGCTCAGCAAGAAAAGTTGCTTATGCAACGTGAGAACTATGATGTTGAGTGGCGAAATCAAATTCTTGAAGAAAATTCACTTGCAGAGCACAGTCGTATTGAACGATTAGCTGAAACTGAACTCAAAATGCAACGTCCATCTGTCGATAATGAAATTGTTATACATTAAAAGATGAAATTATTTAATCGTTCAAATAAAAAGACTCAGGTTAGTCGTCAGGGTACTCCATTTCTAAAATGGCGTTTTGCCATCGTCTGTGGTTTTATTTTATTAGGTTTCTTTGGCCTAATTGCCCGCGCTGCCTATATTCAGGTACTTGAACCTGGTCGACTTATTCAAGAAGGTGATGCTCGTTCGTTGCGTGTGCAGTTAATGCCCTCCGCACGCGGTATTATTTCCGATCGTAACGGTGAGCAACTTGCTGTTAGTGTGCCAGTACAAGCCGTATTTGCTAACCCGGTTGAGATATTTAAACACGGTGGTTTAAGTGAAACTAACCGCTGGAATGCACTTGCTGATGTCCTCGATCTTGACCGTGCAAAACTACTGAAACGCCTCGAAAAAAACAAAAACCGCAAGTTCATTTATCTCGCGCGTCAAGTTAGCCCACCAATGGCAAATTACGTTCAGAAACTTAAATTACCCGGTATTGGTTTAAGAGCAGAATCTCGTCGTTTCTATCCTTCCGGTGAAGTCAGTGCGCAGTTAATTGGTTTTACGGGTATTGATGGCCATGGACTTGATGGTATCGAAAAAACCTATGATGGTTGGCTAACGGGAGAACCTGGACGCCGCACCGTACGTAAAGATCGTTATGGCCGTGTGGTTGAAAATATTTCCCAGCAAAGCCGTCAACCAGGCAAACCGTTAGAACTCAGTATTGATCAACGGATTCAAGCCATCGCTTATCGTGCCGCCAAAGAAGGGGTGATGGATATTCCCGCCACTTCGGTCAGCATTGCGATTTCCGATGTTCGCACTGGTGAAATTCTAGCAATGGTCAATGCGCCGTCATTTAACCCTAATGATCGTAATGATCGTCAGCCGTATAAAATGCGTAACCGCGTGATCACAGATACTTTTGAGCCCGGCTCAACAGTGAAACCATTTGTAGTGTATACCGCGCTTAAAACTGGTGTCGTTAATGAACATACGCTGATTAATATTCCGCAGAGTAAGCATTTCCGCGTTGGTAGCAAGGTGATCACTGACGTATCACGCATTGAACCATTAGCGACCGTTCAACGTATTTTACAAAAATCGAGTAACATCGGTGTGAGTAAACTATCGCTAGCGATGCCAGTGGAAGATATTTTAGATACCTACCGTAAAGTCGGTTTTGATGAGCCATCAGGGATCAACTTGATTGGTGAAACAACCGGTCACTTCCCGAATCGTTATCGTTGGTCTGACATTGGTCGTGCCACTTTAGCGTATGGTTATGGTATTTCATTAACGCCGATTCAATTACTGCATGCCTACACCACCTTAGGTGCTTATGGTATTAAACGTCCGTTATCAATTCTAAAAACAGAAAAAGTGGTACCGGGAGAGCAAGTACTTGATCCTAAAATTGCTAAGAAAATTCTGTTGATGATTGAATCTGTAACCGATAAAGCAGGTGGTGGTGGTGGTTGGCGAGCAGCCATTCCAGGTTACCGCGTTGGTGTTAAAACCGGTACTGCGAAAAAAGCGATTGCGGGTGGTTATGGTAATGATTACTTCTCTTATACTGTAGGTGTAGCGCCAATTAGTCATCCACGGTTAGCGATTGTAGTGATGGTCAATGAGCCTAAAGGCGATAAATTCTATGGCGGTGCAGTTGCTGCGCCAATTTTATCAAAAGTACTTGGTGGAGCATTACAGATCCTGAACGTGCCGCCAGATGCTGATACGCTAAAAATAGATAAATGAGTATGAACATGGCATCGGTTACACAGGAAGTACAATTAGGCGCTTTGTTGGCGCCTTGGTTAACAGCCAGCAATGTACCAGCTGAATATCTACAGTTGGCGTTAACTGCGATGACATTAGATAGCCGTCAGGTAACCCCTGGGTGTTTATTTGCTGCGGTTAATGGTCATGCCGTTGATGGTCGTCGTTTTATTGATAATGCGATTGCGGCAGGTGCGAGCGCGATTGTTGCAGAAGCTGACGATATTGCTGCTGACGGTGAGATCCTATTTAAGAATGGGATCATTATTATCTATTTGCACAATCTCGGTCATAAGTTATCTGCTATTGCTGGGCGCTTTTATGCTGAACCTGATAGTAAGCTTAAATTGTATGCTGTAACTGGCACCAATGGCAAAACCACCATTAGTCAATTATTGGCACAATGGGCTGATTTAATTGGCTATCGCGCTGGTGTGATGGGCACCACGGGTAATGGTTTGTTAACGGATCTACAGCCAGCAGCGAATACCACGGGTAGTGCGATTGAAATTCAACAGACTTTAGCTGAGTTAGTCGCGCAAGGGGCTAACTTTGCTGCGATGGAAGTGTCATCTCACGGTTTAGTTCAAGGGCGAGTTAGTGCGTTGCATTTTGTCGCCAGTATCTTTACCAACCTTAGTCGAGATCATCTTGATTATCATGGTGATATGGCACATTACGCCGCAGCTAAAAAAAGTTTATTCACCGAGCATGACAGTGGTATCGCGGTTATTAATGCCGATGATGCAGTCGGTCTGCAATGGCTAGTCGATTTACCTCAAGCGGTTGCGGTGGCGATGAATACTGAAGCTGTTGCCACCCATGCCGGATCAAAGCTATGGGCAACAGCGGTCGATTTTAGCACTCAAGGTGTCACTATTAGTTTTGAGTCCAGCTGGGGTAACGGTACCTTTACCGCACCATTAGTCGGTTCATTTAATGCAACAAATTTGTTACTGGCATTAGCAACTTTACTTGTTAGTGGTCATTCATTGCCTGAGTTGTTAGCGGTAGCACCACGTTTACAAGCCGTGATCGGGCGCATGGAAGTGTTTCAATCACCTCTGAGCGATAAAGCGATGATGGTGGTTGATTATGCCCATACGCCTGATGCATTAGAAAAAGCCTTGCAAGCCTTACGGGTTCATTGTGAAGGCAAATTGTGGTGTTTATTTGGTTGTGGCGGTGATCGTGATACAGGTAAACGACCAATGATGGCGGCGGTTGCTGAACAATATGCTGATCATATTATTTTAGTCGATGACAATCCGCGTAGTGAAGATCCACAGCAAATCATGCTGGACATGCAAGCAGGATTAACGGCTGCTGCGACTGCAACCGTGATTCATGATCGCGCTCAAGCGTGTGCTTATGCAATCTCACAGGCAAACTCAAATGACATCATTCTGGTTGCCGGAAAAGGTCATGAAGATTACCAAATTCTAGCTGATCGTACGATCCACTATTCAGACCGCGAAACTGTGGCCGCATTATTTAGAGAACAGGCATGATAAAGGTTCAACTAAGTCATTTACAGTCAGTACTCAATGCTGAACTTATTGGCGCGGATGCTGAGATTGCAGCAGTATCAACCGATACGCGAGCAATTGATAATAACACCCTTTTTATTGCCTTAATTGGTGAGCGGTTTGATGGTCATGATTTTTGTCAAACTGCGGTTGATAATGGGGCAAAAGCCTTGTTGGTCAGTAAGCCGTTAGCGTTAGATATTCCACAATTGGTTGTTGCTGATACCCATCAAGCCCTTGGTCAATTAGGGGCATGGTTAAAAGCCAAAATGACGGCGGAGCATGGTTTAAAAACCCTCGCGTTAACAGGTAGTTGTGGTAAAACCACCGTCAAAGAAATGGCGGCAGCGATTTTAGCCACCAAAGGTAAAGTGCTAGCCACCGCAGGTAATTTTAATAATGATATTGGTGTGCCTTTAACATTATTGCGTTTAACCCCTGCTGATAACTATGCTGTGATTGAGCTCGGTGCTAATCATTTAGGCGAGATTGCTTACACTACTGCATTAGTTAAACCTGACGTGGCATTGATCAATAACCTTGCGGCAGCGCATCTGGAAGGGTTTGGCTCATTAGAAGGTGTTGCTAAAGCGAAAGGTGAAATTTTTGCCGGATTAGCCGCGCAAGGGCAGGCGGTGATTAATCTTGATTCTAATCGTCTTACAATGTGGCAACCGTCACTTACAGCGCATACCGTTGTGAGCTTTTCTGCTACCACCAATAATGCGGATTATTTTGCGTCAGAGATAAAGATTAACGCTCAAGGGTTAGCGTGTTTTACAATGCAAACCCCTGTTGGCGCGATTGATATCCAGTTAACGTTAGCGGGCACTCACAATGTCAGTAATGCCTTAGCAGCTGCAGCGTTAACTATGGCATTAGGGGCAACTCTTGTTGATGTAAAACAAGGATTAGAGACAGTTACTAACGTTAAAGGTCGATTAGCGATCACTGAGCCTCATTCAGGGCTACGGTTAATTGATGATACTTACAATGCTAGCGTTGCTTCTGTGAAAGCAGCAATTGATGTACTGCATAGTTTCAGCGGTCAGCGTTACTTTATTTTAGGTGACATGGCTGAGTTGGGCGAAGAAAGTGATAGCTTACACCGTGAAGTCGGTGAATATGCACGTGATAAACAGTTTGACTGCGTGATGACATTTGGTCGTGCCAGTGCTGTTGTCAGTGATTTGAATAATGGTCAGCATTTTAGCAATAAAACTGCGTTGATCGATGAACTTAAACAACAATTACACCAACAATTTAGTCAACATCCAACTTCACAAGTGACTGTACTTGCCAAAGGCGCGCGTAGCTCACAGATGGAAGATGTTATTATTGCCTTGCAGGAAGATAAATAATGATTTACTGGTTAGCTGACCACTTTCAGTCCTCAATCCCCTTTTTCCGTCTGTTTGAATACCTGACGTTCCGCGCCATTATGAGTATTTTAACAGCTTTATTGTTCTCATTGTGGTTAGGTCCACGCATGATTGCTCGTTTGCAGATGCTGCAGATTGGTCAAATTGTACGTAACGATGGCCCTGAATCACATTTTAGTAAGCGTGGTACGCCCACCATGGGCGGGCTGATGATTTTAGCCGCGATTACGTTAACTGTACTGTTATGGTGTGATCTTAGTAACCCTTATGTTTGGGCTGTATTGGCTGTGATGTTGGGTTATGGCGCGGTTGGTTTTGTCGATGATTACCGTAAAGTGGTGCGTAAAAATACCGATGGCTTAATTGCGCGTTGGAAATATTTTTGGCAATCAGCCATCGCACTTGTGGTGGCTTTTGTGCTTTATGCCTACGGCAAAGATACTGCAGCAACCCAATTAGTGGTGCCGTTCTTTAAAGATGTAATGCCACAGTTAGGTCTGTCTTACATCGTGCTGACTTATTTTGTGATTGTCGGTACCAGTAACGCGGTTAACTTAACCGATGGTTTAGATGGTTTAGCTATTATGCCAACAGTAATGGTTGCTGGGGGTTTTGCCTTTATTGCATGGGCAACAGGTAACTACAACTATGCTGAATATCTGCATATCCCTTACTTAAGTAATGCGGGTGAGTTAGTTATTTTATGTACCGCAATTGTTGGTGCAGGCTTAGGTTTCTTATGGTTTAACACTTATCCAGCGCAAGTATTTATGGGCGATGTAGGCTCATTAGCATTGGGTGGTGCATTAGGTACGATTGCGGTATTAGTTCGTCAAGAGTTCTTATTGGTGATCATGGGCGGTGTGTTCGTGATGGAAACCGTATCGGTTATTTTGCAAGTCGGCTCGTTTAAACTGCGTGGTCAACGTATTTTTCGTATGGCGCCGATTCACCATCACTACGAATTAAAAGGCTGGCCAGAACCACGTGTTATCGTTCGTTTTTGGATCATCACGTTGATGCTGGTATTGATTGCATTAGCAACATTGAAGGTACGTTAACATGAATGGCTTGGCAGGGATAAACAAGGTTGTTGTGATTGGACTTGGTATGACAGGTCTATCGGTGGTTAACCATTTAGTACGATTACCGCAATCACTGGACATTAAAGTGATTGATACCCGTGATAACCCGCCAGGCCAAGACCAATTGCCCGCTGGCGTTGATTTATGTGCCGGGCTGTGGAATCTGCAATGGTTACTCGATGCTGACTTGATTGTTGCCAGCCCTGGCATTGCATTAGCAACCCCTGAGTTATTTTTAGCGGCTCAATCTGGGGTTGAGCTGGTGGGAGATATTGAGTTATTTGCTCGTGCCGTTAACAAACCGGTGATCGCGATCACCGGTTCTAATGGCAAAAGTACGGTCACCAGTCTTGTCGGTGAAATGGCTAAAGAAGCCGGTGTTAATGTCGGTGTCGGCGGTAATATTGGTTTTGCAGCGCTAGATATGTTGGCACAAGATCATGATCTTTATGTGTTAGAACTATCAAGTTTTCAGTTAGAAACCACTTCATCGTTAGCGCTTGAAGCTGCAGTATATTTAAATCTGTCAGAAGATCATATGGATCGCTATCCCGGTGGTTTAGCCGATTACAGTAATGCCAAAATGCGTATTTTTGAGCATGCTAAATTAGCTGTCTATAATCGTGACGATCTCGCTACTAAGCCTGATTTTAACGGTAATATGACCAGTTTTGGTTTTGATAATGCTGATTATGGTTTGGTGATGGTTGATGGCGCGGAATGGTTAGCGATTAGTGGCGAACCATTAATGGCTGTCAGTGAGATTGCGTTAGTTGGCCGTCATAACGTCGCCAACTGTTTAGCTGCATTAGCGTTAGCCGATGCGGTTGGCATTGATCGCGTCGCAGCTTGTCAAACAATGCGTCGTTACACAGGTTTAGCCCATCGCTGTCAATTAGCCGTTAATCGCCATGGTGTTAAATGGGTTAATGATTCTAAAGCGACCAACCTTGCCAGCACTGTGGCAGCATTAACCGGTTTGCAATTAGCTGGCAAACTGCATTTATTAATGGGTGGTGATGGTAAAGGCGCTGATTTCAGTGAACTTAAACCGGTTCTGGCTGGCTTAAATGTACAACTTTATTGTTTTGGGCGTGATGGTCATTTATTTAGCGAACTCGTAGAGAACGCGATAAATGTCGACACCATGAGTGAAGCAATGGATCGCGCAGCTGCTACGGCACAAGCTGGCGATATGGTTTTATTATCACCGGCGTGTGCGAGTTGGGATCAATTTGCCAACTTTATGGCACGCGGTGATGCTTTTGTTGAACAAGCCATTCGGCTTCAAGATTCAGTCTCAGGAAATATGTAATGTTTAAAATGGCCCGTAACGGATTATCGGTAATCTCTGGCTGGTTTTTAAAACCCGCCAAACCGATTCTGTATGATCGCCAATTAGTGTGGATCGCAATCGCCTTGATGATTACTGGTTTAGTGATGGTAACGTCAGCATCCATACCTGTCGCTACTCGTCTTACTGGTATGCCTTTCTTCTTTGCGCTACGACATGCGTTCTTTTTAGCCTGTTCGCTAGTGATTGCTGCGATTGTTATGCGGATCCCATTATCGAAATGGGAAAAGTATAGCGTTCCGATGTTGTTAATTTCGATCTTCTTGTTGATCGTCGTATTAGCTATTGGTCATTCGGTCAATGGTGCCGCGCGCTGGATCCCGCTAGGGGTGTTTAACCTTCAACCTGCGGAAGTGGCTAAACTGTCGTTATTTGTGTTCCTCGCCGGTTATTTAGTCCGTAAAAATAATGAAGTGAGAGACAATGTTGTCGGTTTCCTAAAACCTCTTGGCGTTCTCGGTATTATGGGGTTTCTTTTGCTGCAACAGCCTGACTTAGGATCGTTTGTAGTAATGTTTGTCGGTACCATCGGAATGCTCTTTATTGCTGGCGCGCGTTTGTGGCAGTTCTTAGTGATGTTGGCCGCGGCATTTGTTGGCATTGCGATGTTGATCATCTTTGAACCTTATCGTCTGCGACGCGTCACCTCATTTTTAAACCCATGGCAAGATCCTTATGGCAGTGGCTATCAGTTAACTCAATCACTGATGGCATTTGGTCGTGGTGAATGGTTTGGTCAAGGGCTGGGTAATTCGATTCAAAAATTAGCCTATCTTCCAGAAGCCCATACCGACTTTGTATTTGCTGTCTTAGCTGAAGAATTAGGATTAATTGGCGTTATTATCGTTTTAACACTGCTGTTTGCTTTAGTGTTTAAAGCGATCATTATCGGACGTAAATGTCTTGAGGGCGGATTATTATTTGGCGGTTATCTCGCGATTGGGTTTGGTATTTGGTTTGCCTTCCAAACCTTGGTTAACGTTGGCGCGGCCGCGGGTATTGTACCCACTAAAGGCTTAACCTTGCCCTTGATCAGTTATGGTGGTTCGAGTTTATTTATTATGGCTGCTGCGGTGGCGATTTTGATTCGAATTGATTTTGAACAACGGGTTGCGGCTAAATTTTCATCAGAGCATCCTGCTGATGTTGATGATGAAGCATTAGATAATATGGACGTCGCGGTTGAACAAGTCGGCTTGGGTTCTCAAGTACTGGCAACCGCTGCTAATTTACAACTAGAACAAGATAAAAAGCATTCTAATGACAAACAATAAACGTTTATTGGTGATGGCTGGTGGTACTGGTGGTCACGTTTTCCCAGGGCTTGCCGTTGCGCGTAAATTACAACAACAAGGGTGGGAAATCCGCTGGTTAGGTACCGCCGATCGCATGGAAGCGGAATTAGTACCGAAACATGGTATTGATATCGATTTTATTAAAGTCAAAGGCCTACGTGGTAGCGGTATTGTGTCTTTACTCGGCGCACCGTTTAAAATTGTTGGCTCTATTATTCAAGCGCGTAAATACATTAAAGCATGGCAACCGGATGTAGTACTTGGCATGGGGGGCTATGTCAGTGGTCCCGGTGGTGTTGCTGCGTGGTCATTAGGCATTCCGGTGGTATTGCATGAACAAAATGCTGTCGCTGGTTTAACCAATCAATGGTTAGCAAAAATAGCCACTAAAGTGCTGCAAGCTTTTCCTGGTGCATTTAAAGACAAGCAAGTGGTCGGTAATCCCGTCCGTGAAGATGTGACGTTACTGCCCGCGCCAAAGCAACGCTTTACTGAACGAAGTGGTCCGATTCGGGTATTGGTCATGGGGGGCAGTCAAGGGGCGCGTATTTTAAATCAGACCATGCCAGAGGTCGCCGCTATCCTTGGTGAGCACGTGACGATTTGGCATCAGGCGGGTAAAGGTAATCAGCAATCGACGGAACAAGCTTATGCTAAAGAAACCCAAACACCGCATAAAGTGACCGAGTTTATTGATGATGTTGCCGCCGCTTATGGTTGGGCTGATTTGGTGGTTTGCCGTTCAGGTGCGTTAACCGTGTCAGAATTATCGGCAGCTGGTGTGGGTGCTATTTTTATTCCCTTTATGCACAAAGATCGCCAACAAGCATTAAATGCAGAACATTTAGTCGCATGTGGTGCGGCAAAAATGATCGAGCAACCGCAACTAACGGTTGATGGTCTAGCCCAACAAATTAATTTATTAAATCGTATTGCGCTTGAGCATATGGCTTGTGCGGCGCGTAATGCTGCAATCATTGACGCAGACCAACGTGTTGCTGATGTGATCAAATCACTAGCAAAGAATTAAACAGGAACCAAGTGATGAGTAAACTGGATAACCAGCAATTAGCAAAGATTCGAACTATGGTGCCCGAGATGCGCCGAGTCGAACGTATTCACTTTGTTGGTATTGGTGGTGCTGGCATGAGCGGCATCGCAGAAGTATTAGTCAATGAAGGTTATCGTATCAGTGGTTCTGATATTGCACCAAATGCCGTTACTGATCGTTTGACCGAGAAAGGTGCAGAAATCTTTTTTGGTCATGCAGCTGAAAATGTTAATGGCGCGAGTGTGGTGGTCGCATCAACGGCGATTAACAAACAAAACCCAGAGTTATTAGCAGCAACAGAATTACGTATTCCTGTAGTACGTCGCGCTGAAATGTTAGCGGAATTAATGCGCTATCGTCACGGTATTGCGATTGCGGGGACCCACGGTAAAACTACTACAACCGCATTAGCAACTCAGATTTACTCTGAAGCGGGACTTGATCCAACGTTTGTTAATGGTGGTTTAGTGAAAAGTGCGGGTACTAATGCCCGTTTAGGCTGTAGCCGCTATTTAATCGCTGAAGCCGATGAAAGTGATGCGTCGTTTTTACACTTACAGCCAATGGTATGTGTGGTCACTAACATTGAAGCTGATCATATGGATACCTATGGTGGCGACTTTGAAGTACTAAAGCAGACCTTTATTGATTTTATTCATAATCTGCCTTTTTATGGATTAGCAGTAATGTGTATTGATGATCCTGTGGTACGTGAATTATTACCGCGTGTTGGTCGTCCAATGTTGACTTATGGGTTTGCAGAAGATGCTGATGTACGGTTAGTGAATTATACCCAAACCGGTCAACAAGGTCATTTTACGGTGTTACGTAATGATAAACAGGCACTGAATATTACCCTTAATATTCCCGGTAAACACAACGCATTAAATGCGACTGCTGCGATTGCGGTAGCAACCGAAGAAGGCGTCAGTGATGACGCTATCATGCGTGCGTTAGTTGAATTTGAAGGTACGGGTCGTCGTTTTGATCACTTAGGTGAATTTGATACGGGTAATGGTAATGTGATGCTGGTGGATGATTACGGTCATCACCCAAGCGAAGTGGATGTCACTATTCAAGCGGCACGTGCAGGCTGGCCTGATAAACGGTTAGTGATGATATTCCAACCACACCGCTATAGCCGCACCCGTGATTTATATGATGATTTTGCTAATGTGTTGGAACAAGTTGATGTGTTAGTGATGCTTGATGTTTATTCTGCAGGTGAAACCCCAATTGCAGGTGCTGATAGCCGTTCATTGTGTCGCACAATTCGATCTCGCGCTAAAATCGATCCTATTTTTGTGCCCCAAGCCGAGAATTTGCCTGCAATTCTAGCCAATATTATCAAAAATGATGATTTGGTTCTGACACAAGGTGCGGGTGATGTTGGCAAAATAGCTCGCCAGTTAGCTGAGCTGCAGTTGAATATTGCTGCTATGCAGAGTAATGCTTAATAGGTATTGTTTGTTACTGATGGTATCGTAAATATAGATTACTGGTTGTAAATTGGATATTCCATCGCCAGTGATCGCTATTTTTTGCGATTTCTCGACAAATAGATAAATTTATTGTCAGGTTATGCTCGGAAAACGCCTCATGAGTGTTGGAGTGGGTCGAGTTGCTCGGTATAATCGTTCAACTTTGCTCGTTATACCTGACTGAGCGCACCATCATAAAATACCTTTATGGAATGGTTTGGCTCAAATGGTAAGGTAAATAGACACGCGATGACTGAACAAGTCGTAAATAAAGAGCATATATCATCCTCTCCTCGTGGTTTAAAACGTTGGGGTGGATTGGCGTTTTTTCTCTTTGTCATTGGTTTTACGGTTTGGCTTGTCAGTGCTACCAAAGACTGGATGACCGATGCAAACCGATTACCGTTGTCAAATTTAGTGATTCAGGGGCAGTTACATTATCTGACTAAAGATGATGTTCGACAGTCAATTTTACATCTTCATCATCTTGGCACTTTTATGACCCAAGATGTAGATAGTATTCAAGCCTCCGTTGAGGCATTGCCTTGGGTTGCTCAAGCGGCAGTACGTAAACAATGGCCGAATACCATTAAAGTGTTTTTGGTTGAAAATCAACCGATCGCTGAATGGAATGGAACCTATTTAGTTAACCGTGCTGGCAATGTTTTTAAGGCGCCTGCATTACAAGTGGCAGGGTTAGGATTAACTGACCTGATTGGCCCAACAGGCAGTAGCCAAGAAGTTTTAGCTGGACTCAAGGAAATGCGTCCGGTACTGAAAAAAGCGGGTTTTGGGATTGCGTCATTAGCCTTTAATGAACGTCGTGCTTGGCGCGTAATATTAACAAACGGGATTATACTTGAATTAGGGCATGAAGCTCGAATGCAGCGTATAAAGCGTTTTATCGAGATTTATCCTGAGCTCTTAAAGCAGGATAAGCCGATTGATTATGTAGATTTGCGTTATGATACTGGCGCAGCTGTGGGTTGGAAAACAAAACCGGAGCATGATAACCATGTGCCGGGTAAAAAATAAGAGCGTGCACTGATGACTAAGGCTGCAGATAAAAAACTCATAGTTGGTCTTGATATCGGCACTTCCAAAGTTTGTGCTTTGGTTGGGGAGGTCCTACCTGATGGCAATGTTAATGTTATCGGCGTAGGGAGCAGCCCGTCACGCGGAATGGATAAAGGTGGGGTTAATGACCTTGAATCAGTAGTGAAATCAGTTCAGCGTGCTGTTGATCAAGCTGAACTCATGGCTGACTGCCAAATTGGTTCCGTGTGTTTGTCGCTATCAGGTAAACATATTAGTTGCCAAACAGAAAAAGGCATGGTGCCAATTTCTGATAAAGAAGTGACTCAAGATGACGTCGATAATGTTATTCATACGGCGAAATCAGTAAAAATAAGCGATGAGCAACGTACGTTGCATGTGATTCCACAAGAATTTGCGATTGATTACCAAGAAGGGATTAAAAACCCAGTTGGTTTATCAGGTGTTCGTATGGAAGCAAGTGTTCACTTGATCACTTGTCATAACGACATGGCGCGCAACATCGTTAAAGCAGTAGAGCGTTGTGGTTTAACTGTTGATCATTTGATTTTTTCAGGATTAGCAGCAAGCCATGCTGTACTGACCCCAGATGAGCGTGAGCTCGGCGTATGCGTAGTCGATATTGGCGGCGGTACAATGGATCTTGCCATTTGGTCTGGTGGTGCATTACGTCATGCGGAAGTGATTCCCTATGCAGGTAATGCAGTTACTAGTGATATTGCTTATGCATTTGGTACACCGCCGGGTGACGCTGAAGATATTAAAGTGAAATACGGTTGTGCACTGAGTGAATTGGTGAGCAAAGATGCTAAGGTAGATGTACCCAGTGTGGGTGGTCGTCCATCGAGGAGCTTGCAAAGTCAAACACTCGCAGAAGTAATAGAGCCTCGATATAGTGAATTGCTAGGGTTAGTAAATCAAAAATTACTAACCGTACAAGATCAATTGCGAGAGGCTGGTGTTAAACACCACCTAGCAGCGGGCATCGTCCTTACCGGGGGCGCTGCGCAAATGGAAGGTTTAACTGAATGTGCTGAGCGGGTTTTCCGCAATCAAGTACGTATTGGTCAGCCTCTTGATCTGAGTGGATTGACTGACTATGTTCAGGCTCCACCCTATGCTACTGCAGTAGGATTACTGCATTACGGAAAGGATAGTCAATCATTTGATGATCATGCACCAGAGCCGAAACGCTCGGTAACTGGTATATTTTCACGAATCAGTGGTTGGTTCGAAAAGAATTTTTAAACCTGATGCGAACAGGATAACGGAGAGAACAAATGTTTGAACCGATGATGGAAATGTCTGATGAAGCTGTAATTAAGGTCATTGGCGTTGGCGGCGGCGGCGGTAATGCAGTCGATCACATGGTACGTGAGTCTATTGAAGGCGTGCAGTTCATTAGTGTTAATACTGATGCACAAGCTCTTCGTAAAACAAGCGTAAGTACTGTTATTCAAATCGGTGGTGATATCACTAAAGGTTTGGGTGCGGGTGCTAACCCACAAGTGGGCCGTGATTCAGCGTTAGAAGATCGTGAAGCAATCAAGAAAGAGCTAGAAGGCTCTGACATGATCTTCATTGCAGCGGGCATGGGTGGTGGTACCGGTACTGGTGCTGCGCCAATCATTGCTGAAGTAGCGAAAGAGCTTGGTATTCTTACTGTTGCTGTTGTGACTAAACCATTTAGCTTCGAAGGTAAGAAGCGTATGGCATTTGCAGAGCAAGGTATTGATGAGCTTTCTAAGCATGTTGATTCATTAATTACTATTCCTAACGAAAAGCTACTTAAAGTACTTGGTCGTGGTATCACATTACTTGATGCCTTTGCGAAAGCAAACGATGTACTTAAGAATGCAGTTCAAGGTATTGCTGAGCTAATTACTCGCCCTGGCATGATCAACGTCGACTTTGCGGACGTACGTACCGTAATGTCGGAGATGGGTCATGCAATGATGGGTAGCGGTGTTGCTGCTGGTGATGATCGTGCTGAAGAAGCTGCTGAAATGGCAATTTCTAGCCCATTACTAGAAGATATCGATCTAGCTGGCGCGCGTGGTGTTTTAGTTAACATTACTGCTGGTATGGATATGCGTCTTGACGAATTCGAAACTGTGGGTAACACAGTTAAAGCATTCGCTTCTGATAACGCTACCGTGGTTATTGGTACTTCACTTGACCCAGATATGACTGATGAACTACGTGTAACCGTAGTGGCAACAGGCATTGGTAAAGAGTGTAAGCCTGATATCACATTAGTAACGTCATCAAAGCCAGCACCCGTTGTTGCACAGGAAAAACCTGCTGCAATCGCTGAAGAGAAGCCTGTTGAAACTCAACAAGCTAAAGCTCAGGGTGCGGATCATGACTACTTAGATATCCCTGCATTCTTGCGTAAGCAAGCGGACTAAAATAGCCAACATATTGATTGTAGAGCTATTTTAGTTAAGTAAGAGTTGCATCTTTTGTTTCACCACAAAAGGTGCTCTTTTACATCTGCAGTGAATTATTTTGGATATTTTTTAGGTTATGGTATGATAAATGTTCAATTCGCCATGTTGGTGTTGCGAATAGTTTCTATTCACCTAATAAGTTTGCAAGCAAAAGTTTGTTTAACCGTTGAGATATAAAGCAGATGATCAGACAACGTACACTTAAAAGCATTGTGCAGACGACTGGTGTGGGCCTCCACTCTGGACGTAAAGTGACGCTTATCCTGCGTCCTGCAGCCGCAAATACTGGCGTGATTTATCGCCGTACTGACCTTAATCCACCTGTGGATTTCCCTGCAAATGCAGATTCAGTGCGCGATACCATGTTATGTACCGCTCTTGTTAATGAACAAGGCGTGCGCATTTCAACTGTTGAACACTTGAATGCTGCACTAGCCGGTATGGGTATCGATAACGTGATTATCGAAGTTGATGCGCCTGAAATTCCAATTATGGATGGTAGCGCAAGCCCATTTATTTACCTGCTTCAATCAGCAGGTATTGATACCTTAAATTCGCCAAAGCGTTTTTTACGTATTAAAAAGCCTGTTCGCATTGAAGATGGCGACAAGTGGGCGGAACTCGTGCCTTATAACGGTTTCCGTCTCGATTTTGCTATCGACTTTAACCACCCTGCGATTGATTCAGATCAGCAGCGTCTAGTGTTAGATTTTTCAAGCCAGTCTTTTGTTAAAAAGATTAGCCGTGCACGTACTTTCGGTTTCATGCGCGATATCGAATACCTTCAATCACAAAACTTGTGTCTTGGTGGTAGCTTTGATAACGCAATTGTACTGGATGACTACCGTATCCTGAACGATGACGGTTTGCGTTTTGACAATGAACTTGTAACGCACAAAGTATTGGATGCCATTGGCGACCTTTACATGTGTGGTCATAATATCATTGGTGAAATGCGCGCTTATAAATCAGGTCATGCGCTGAACAACCAACTACTGCGTGCAGTATTGGCTGACCAAGAAGCCTATGAGTGGTCAACCTTTGAAGATGAGCGTGAAGTGCCTGTCACTTTTGCTCAACCGGGTATGGTATTGGCGTAAATCACGCAATTGCCTTGTATTAAAAAACGCCGAGCATTTATGTTCGGCGTTTTTGTATCTGTTGGTTGTGATCAACGAGTGCTCTTTTGTGCCAGCTTAGCTAATCGCTCTAAACAGGCTTTGACTTTATCGGGCGCATTGGCTGCTGTTGCTAATAGATGTTGAGCTGCCACATTACTGATCGGCTTTTGAATAATATCGGGAATTTTATCTTGTTTACGAATCGTCACTGCCGCCATAACAGGGTTTACTTTGACTTCAATCTCCTGCAATTTTGGCAATAATTTCTCGCGTAATTTAACTATTAACTGGTAGCGTTCATAGTTAAGTCGCATTGACCATGCTGCCGATGCAGTTTCAATGATCAGCACCCCTTGGCGATAATTACTGACTCGACAATGTTCGGCACAATTTAAATGCGCTTTTACCGCCGTATCAAGCTGGCTCAATGCTGCTGCTCGTTGTTGAATCGACGTTAGACCATCACAGTCGAGCAGGTGAGCAGGGGTTTGTGGACGATGATCTCTCATTATTTTAGTTCCTGAATATTCAACAGAATAAAAATGTTACTTTTGCGAATATGATCTTAATTTTTCACAGATAAACACCATTGCTGTGGCTTTTATCATAGGCGATGACATTAATATGACTTATCATATCAGACATATAGGTTAATATATGTTGAGTGATATGTCTGCCAAGCGTCAGTGACCATGGTGTTTTTTGTGCTGAGATGGCAATAAAGGCAATTAGTTTAGCATTGAGCAAGGTGCTTTTTGTTAGGATAGTAATGTTAGCCCTTGAAAATCGACGATCACGACACAATATCAGATATTACATGTTTTAGGATTAACCTCTTAGTCACCGTTGTGGCGATTCCAGTGGGATAAGGATGGCTTAGGTCCCCCAAGGAATGAAACCCGAATTAAGCGATTCAGCAATAGAAACGCTGATATAACAAAGAGAAACCGGCATCACCATGTTATCAAAACTACTGACTAAAGTTATCGGTAGCCGTAACGACCGCACTCTGCGTCGTATGCGCAAAATTGTTGATCAAATCAATAAGCTAGAACCTCAGTTTGAAAGCCTACAAGATCATGAGCTGCAAGCAAAAACAGCTGAATTTCGTGAGCGTTTAGAGCAAGGCGAAGCGCTAGATCAACTACTACCAGAAGCCTTCGCGACAGTTCGTGAAGCATCAAAACGTGTTTATGGCATGCGTCACTTTGACGTCCAGCTACTTGGCGGTATGGTTTTAAATGACTGTAAAATTGCCGAGATGCGTACTGGTGAGGGTAAAACTCTTACCGCAACATTGCCGTCATACCTAAATGCTTTAACCGGTAAAGGTGTTCACATTGTTACTGTGAACGACTACCTAGCCGCGCGTGATGCTGAAACTAACCGCGAGTTATTTGAATTCCTCGGTATGACTGTCGGTGTTAACGTGCCGAATATGTCACCGCCAGCGAAGAAAGACGCTTACGCGGCGGATATTCTTTACGGTACTAACAACGAATTTGGTTTTGATTACCTGCGCGATAACATGGCGTTCCGACCTGAAGATCGCGTCCAGCGTGAGCGTTTCTTTGCGGTTGTCGATGAAGTTGACTCCATTCTAATTGATGAAGCGCGTACACCGCTGATTATCTCTGGCCCTGCTGAAGATAGCTCAGAAATGTACATTAAGGTGAACCTGCTAATTCCATTGCTAGTGCGTCAAGATAAAGAAGATAGCGCTGATTATCGTGGTGACGGTCACTACACCGTTGATGAAAAATCTAAGCAAGCGCATTTTACCGAAACAGGTCAAGAATTCATTGAAGAATTGTTGATTAAAAATGACATTATGGCAGAGAACGATACCCTGTATTCTCCGGCTAATATCAGTTTATTACACCACGTTAATGCCGGTTTACGTGCGCACGTGTTGTTTGAAAAAGACGTCGATTATATTGTTCAAGATGATGAAGTTATCATTGTTGATGAGCACACTGGCCGTACTATGCCGGGTCGTCGTTGGTCTGAAGGTCTTCACCAAGCTGTTGAAGCGAAAGAAGGCGTTAAGATTCAGAACGAAAACCAAACCTTGGCATCGATTACTTTCCAGAACTACTTCCGTTTATACGAGAAGTTATCTGGTATGACAGGTACTGCTGATACTGAAGCGTTTGAATTCCAATCTATTTATAATTTAGATACGGTAGTGCTACCGACTAACCGTCCAATGGCACGTATTGATAACGGCGATTTAGTCTACATGACTGAAGCTGAGAAATTCGTTGCTATCAGTGAAGATATTTCTGAGCGTGTTAAAAACGGTCAGCCATGTCTTGTGGGTACGGTTTCGATTGAAAAATCTGAGATGCTATCAAACGCGCTTAAAAAAGCCGGTATCAAGCACAACGTACTGAATGCGAAGTTCCACGAAAAAGAAGCGGATATTATCGCTGAAGCGGGTGCACCTGCTTCAGTCACTATCGCAACTAACATGGCCGGTCGTGGTACCGATATCATGTTAGGTGGTTCATGGAAGGCGGATGTTGAAAAACTTAACAATCCAACTGATGAGCAAATCGCAAAAATTCGTGCTGATTGGCAAATTAAGCATGATGCAGTATTAGCATCGGGTGGTTTGCACATTCTTGGTACTGAGCGTCATGAATCGCGTCGTATCGATAACCAGTTACGTGGTCGTGCGGGCCGTCAGGGTGATGCAGGTTCTTCACGCTTCTATCTTTCAATGGAAGATGGCCTAATGCGTATCTTCGCCTCTGATCGTGTTTCTGGCATGATGAAGAAGCTCGGTATGGATGAAGGCGAAGCGATTGAACACCCATGGGTATCAAAAGCTATCGAGAACGCACAACGTAAAGTTGAAGGGCGTAACTTTGATATCCGTAAGCAATTGCTTGAGTTTGATGATGTTGCTAACGATCAACGTCAGGTAGTGTATGAACTACGTGATGAGCTAATGAATGCGAACGATATCAGTGAAATGATTGAGCACAACCGTGAAGACGTGTTGAACGCAATTATTGATAACTACATTCCACAGCAATCGCTAGAAGAAATGTGGGATATCAAAGGCCTAGAAGCGCGTCTAAAAGAAGACTTTGATTTAGAGCTACCGATTAAACAATGGTTAGACACTGAAGATAAGCTTTACGAAGAAGCACTACGTGAACGTATCATTGAGAAAGCGTTTGAGCTTTACCGTGAGAAAGAACAAGTTGTTGGCGCAGAAGTGCTGCGTAACTTTGAAAAAACGGTAATGTTGCAAAACCTAGATACGCTATGGAAAGAACACCTAGCGGCGATGGATCATCTTCGTCAAGGTATTCACCTTCGTGGTTACGCACAAAAGAACCCTAAACAAGAGTACAAGCGCGAGTCGTTTGAACTGTTTGAAGAGATGTTAGATAACTTAAAGAGTGATGTTGTTTCTATCTTAAGTAAGGTACGAGTACAGCAGCAGGAAGAAGTTGATCGTATGGAAGAAGAGCGTCGTCAAATGGCAGAAATGCTAGCACGTCGTCAGCAGTTCCAACATCAAGATGCTGACAATCAAATTGTCGATGAAGCACCTCAAATAGAAGACGATAGCCATCAAGGTACGTTTGAGCGCGAAGAGCGTAAGATCGGCCGTAATGAGCCTTGTCCATGTGGTTCAGGTAAGAAATACAAGCAGTGTCACGGCAAGATCGATTAAGATCACCGTTAAACTGTTATAAAAAAGGTCGCCTTCGAGCGACCTTTTTTTATGGCTGTTATTTTCAGTGTAAGAAACCTACCGTCATTCCCTACAGTGAGGTTACGAACGAGATAGGGAATCTACTATTCATACGCCGTAGCGTTAATATTATTTTTGGTATCTGTTAGGCTCAAGCTCATTGTGAGTAGATCCCGGATAATTTCGTACCTCAATTTCCGGGATGACGGAATAAATTATCCCCCATAAACCTCAATGATCTTCGCCAATACCGCCGCATTCGCCTCAGGGAATGGGTATTGCTCAAGCTCATTAATAGCTACCCATAATCCTGCCTGACCTTCATTACCCCGTGCTTCACCAGTAAATGCGGTGATCGCAAAGAAATCAAACTGTAACGCTTTATCCGGGTAGTCATGCGCAAGGCTGATTAATGGCACGAGTGCAGTTACTTGAATCCCAACTTCTTCGTCAAGCTCACGAATAACCGCTTGTTCAGCGGTTTCATTGGTTTCTACTTTACCGCCGGCAAATTCCCATAGCCCACCTTGATGCGCATTAGCATGACGACGAGTAATAAAAACTCGATCTTGGGCGGGGCTTAAAATGATCCCTGCTGCGATCCAAATTCGTTTTTTAGTCATAACTCAGTCCTTGAATAACATTGAGTGATTAAATATCTAGCCATTAAAAAGGGCGAGCTAATGTGAACATTGACTCGCCCTTAATCAGTAATCGGTTGCTATAGAGCAATGTGAAGCGTTAGTAGCTATCTTCTGACCATACATCGGTATCAGACATGTCTGGCGCACCAGCAATGGCTTTCTCTTCATCTGCCCACTCACCAAGATCAATCAACTGGCAGCGTTTACAGCAGAAAGGACGGTATGGGCTTTGTTCGCCCCAGACCACATCAGTTTTACAGGTTGGGCATTTCACCACGGTTGGTTGAGCTTGTGACATAGTTACCTCAGCAAATAGCTAATTTAAAGTCGATATTAGTTGCCACTGTCGAGCCATCTTCATAAGGTGAAAACCGAATAGAGAAGTGGCTACGATGACCTGATACAACAGGATAAACGCCATAGCTTGCATCGATTTCAATGCGAAGTAAACACGATAAGCTGGCATCATTTTGGAAAAAACCATTATGTGCCGATTGTGGTTGGTATTGTGCGGATTGACGGATCAAATGAAGCCATAGGTTTAATGCTTGATCGATTTCTGCCAGTTGATCGATCCATGCTTGGGTGGTTTGTTGACGCTCTTCAAGCGGCTGTTGACGCCAGTAATGCAGTGCTGGGAGATCAAAACTACAAGTGCCGCCAGGGATTGAGAACCGTTGGCGAATCGAGCTTAGAAAACGATCTTCACGCAGGCTTTGTCCCAAGCGTGGTGCTGCTAATAGGTTTTTCTGAGCATGACTCATACTGTCAAGTAACGACTGAATGGCGGTGGGATCAACGCCGTCGTAATCTAACCATGCTTTTAATTTAGTACTTTGCTTATCAAGTGCTTTAGCAAGGTCAGTTTTAACGGGGATTTGCTCAATCAGTTCTAGCAGATCGAATAAGGCATTAAAGAAAATCGTATATTGCCATGGGTCGCTAAGTTCGCTGCTGTGATGTAACTGTTTAAGTAAGTGTTCTAGGCGCAGATAAATACGCACCTTTTCATTCAGTGGATGTTCATAGCGATGTATTTGCATAACGGAAACCAGTGGAAGCCAAAAAAGAATAATGTGAATGCACGCTGAGCGTTATTTCGCGGCTTGTGCGAGTGCGAGATAATGTTGGTGTAGCTGAGCAACTTGAGTCAACAGTGCCTGATTATCACCATTATTACAAATGATATCATCGGCAGCATCCAGTCGTTGTTGGCGTGATGCTTGCGCTGCAAGAATATTTTTTATTTGCTCAAGCGATACATTATCCCGCTGTTGGGTACGCATTATCTGTGTTTGTTGGTCAACGTCAACCACCAGTAACCGATCGGTTAGGGTTTGAAGGTTATTTTCGACCATTAACGGTACGATCAGTAGGCAATACGGTGATGTAGCACGATCTATGTCGGCTAACATTTGTTCACGAATCAATGGATGCAGCAGTTGATTAAGCCAGTTCTTAAGGTGTGGATCACTAAATATGGCTGCTCTTAGTTGGCTACGATCAAGATTGCCGTCATTTAACAATATGCTATTACCGAATTTTTTAATAATACGGCATAAACCGCGACTGCCAATAGCCACTACATCACGGGCAATAATATCGGCATCGATCAAATCAATGCCATAATCGCCAAATAAATTAGCCACCGTGGTTTTACCACTGCCAATACCGCCGGTTAAGCCAATCACAACTGTCATTAATTAAAATCCTAAATATGAACTAACATACCAATCTAAAATGGGTTGGCCCCATAGCATAGCAATCCAGCCAGCGACAGCAAGGTAGGGTCCAAAAGAGAACGGGGTTTGTTGATCTTGATGCTTGATTCGTAGCATGATAATGCCGCATATCGCACCGACAAGAGACGACAGTAACACCACGAAGGGTAATAATGACCACCCAACCCAAGCGCCAATAGCCGCTAACAGTTTAAAATCACCGTAACCCATGCCATCTTTTTTGGTCAGCAGTTTAAATGCCCAGAATATTGACCACAGCGATAAATAACCTGCCATTGCGCCAATAATGGAATCAGTTAATGAAATAGGGCTGATGCCGAGTAAAGCGAATAAAATACCGCCCCACATTAATGGCAGCGTGATTTGATCGGGCAGTAGCATTTTGTCGATGTCGATAAAGGTTAGCGCGATCAATGCAAAGCTACAGCCGAGTACGGCAACTGCCCACCATGTTGGTGGTAATACTAACGCGACGGTTAAGCTAATAATGGCGGTGAGTAATTCTATCGCAGGATAGCGTTTACTGATTGATGCCTGACACGCGCGACATTTGCCTTTTAACACTAGCCAGCTAATGACAGGAATGTTTTCCAGTGCACTAATGGCATGATTGCAATGGGGGCAGCGCGAACGGGGCACACTTAAATTAAAGGGGGTATCGGTATCATTAGGTTGAGGGTGATCCAGCTCTGGAAAACAATCATGGCATTCTTGACGCCATTGACGCTCCATCATGATCGGTAATCGATAAATCACCACATTAAGAAAGCTGCCGATTAATAAACCAAACAGGGTTGCAAATAACGGGTACAGCCACGGGTAATAACTCAATACAGCCATCAATTACTCTCTAAAAAAAGAAATCTATTTACCTTAACGTCATGGTTATTGATTGAGTTGTGATTATCCCATCACGCTCATGAGCGTAAAGATAGGCATGTACATCGCGACTAATAAACCACCGATAATGGTACCAAGAATGATAATAATAAACGGCTCTAAAATTTGACCAAGGTTATCGACGGTATTATCGACATCATCTTCGTACAATTGTGCCATTTTGTTGAGCATATCATCAAGTGCGCCAGATTCTTCACCAATCATTACCATTTGCAGCATTAATTCTGGGAAAACATCAGCTTGACGCAAGGATAAGTATAATGGCATTCCTGCTGCGGTATTGTTATACACTTCATCAATCGCTTGTTCGATATAAAGGTTATTACTGGTTTTTGCCGCCGATTGAATACCGGTCAGTAACGGAATACCCGCATTAAAAGTGGTTGCTAGCGTTCGTGCAAAACGGGAAATAGTGGCTTTAAGTAATACTCCACCAACGATGGGTAACTTTAGGCTCAGTTTGTCAACGCGATAATGGAAGCGGTAATAGTTTTTATAACAGTAGCGGAATAGCAACACTGCCATCACAATGACGCCACCTAGATAAGTGCCGTAGTTAACCAGAAAGTCCGAGGCTTTCATGACTTGGCGAGTAAACCACGGCAGTTCAGCGCCAAAACCACTAAAAATCGCCGCGAATTGGGGAATAACAAACACCAGCATTAATACTGTCACTAATACCGCGGTGATCGACACCATTGACGGGTAGATCATCGCTTTGATGATCTTTTTTCGCATCGCTTCCGCTTTTTCACGGTAAATGGCAATTCGTGCAAACACTTCACCTAAGTGACCTGTTTGTTCGCCAGTATCGACCAAGTCGCAATAGAATTTATCAAACAACGGTGAACTGGAACGCATCGCTTTTGACAGTGATGCTCCCGCTTCGACTTGGGTAGTGACTTGTTTTAGAGTAGCGCGCATTTCGCCTTTATGATGACTGTTTGCCATCAGTGTTAAGGCTTGTACTACAGGCACCCCTGATTCAACCATGGTTGATAATTGACGGGTGACCATGGTGACATCTTCAGGCTTCATTTGGTTGCGAAGGCGGCTTAATGTTCCAGGGGAAGTACGCTTGATCTTTTTAATATTGATCATTTGCTCGGTGAGCTGAAGACGTACTTCCTGTTCTTGATACCCCATGGTGACGCCAGAGACTTTACGTCCGGCTTGATTGACGCCACGCCATTGGTAGTAACGAATTTTAGTGGCAGCAACCATAATAGATCCTTGTTAGTTAACGTCAGTGGTTGTTATCTATAGCATCGTGAGTGCCGTTAAAGTTGCAGTACCCGTTGTAATTCGACGAGGCTGGTGATGCCAGCAACCAATTTATCTATTCCAGATTCTCGCAGCCGTTGCATGCCTTGGCTAGCGGCAATATCTTCTAATTGTAAGCTGGTGGCGTTTTGCATTAATGCTTCGGCGATTTCACGGCTAAATTGCATTACTTCATAAATACCGACGCGCCCAACATAGCCTTTGTTGCAATCATCACAGCCTTCTTTATTGGCTTGAAATACACTGCTATTAAGTGGCAGCTTTAAGCGCTCACAGGTCAAATCATCCAGTAAGTGCGGTTGTTTACAGTGGCTACATAACCGCCGCGCCAGCCGTTGAGCAATGATTAAACTGAGCGATGAGGCGAGGTTAAAATCTTCGACGCCCATGTTAGTTAAACGGGTAATGGTTTCGGCGGCAGAGTTAGTATGCAGGGTTGATAACACCAAGTGCCCGGTTTGGGCTGCTTTTACTGCAATCTCTGCGGTTTCTAGATCACGAATTTCACCGACCATCACCACATCAGGATCTTGACGTAAAAACGATCGTAATGCTTCCGCAAACCCAAGTCCGGCGAGATTATTGATCTGAACTTGGTTAATGCCTTGGAGGTTAATTTCAACCGGATCTTCGGCGGTAGAAATATTACGCTCGTCAGTGTTTAAAATACTTAATCCGGTATACAACGACACGGTTTTGCCACTGCCTGTTGGACCTGTCATTAAAATCATCCCTTGCGGGCGTTGTAATGCGGTTAAATAGGCCTGTTTTTGGGCCTCGCTGTAACCTAAAATATCAATGTTTAAGCTCGAACTGGAACTGTCTAAAATCCGCAGCACCACTTTTTCACCCCACAAGGTCGGTAGGGTCGAAACTCGCAGATCAATTGCCACTGAATCAGATAATTTAAGTTTGATCCGTCCATCTTGCGGTTGGCGACGCTCGGCAATATTGAGCTTTGACATTACTTTTAAACGGGTCGATAACCGCCGTGACAAACTTGACGGTGGGGTTAAATGTTGATGTAAAATACCGTCACAGCGAAACCGAATTCGATAGCTGGTTTCATAGGGTTCAAAGTGAATATCTGATGCTTTGCGACGCAGTGCATCCATTAATACTTGGTTGATATAACGAGTAACAGGGGCGCTGTCTTGGCTTAAATCGGTAGCATCATCAATTTCAAGATCGTTAATATCAATTAAGTTACCGAGATCTTCATCGCTGATTTGGCGACTATTACCGACATCGCCAATATCACTGCCATAAACCCGTCGAATAGCGGATTCAAGTTGTTTATTATCTAATAATAACGGTTCAACGTTCTTACCAATAGCGAAGCGAAATTCATCTTGCGCATCGACATTGGTAGGATCGCTCAGGCCAACAAAGAGGGTGTTATTGTCTTGCGCCAGCGGCAGCACGCGATGCTGTAATACCAGTTCACGTTGGTAGACACTTTGGCAACAACCTTGAAAGTCATAGTGGTGAACATCAACCCGATCAAGTGTGAACAGGTGCGACAATGAACGCGCCAGTTCATCATCCGCCATGATGCCCAAGCGAGTAATGGCGGTTGGGACATTGATCCCTTCCGCCTGTACTGACTCGACTATTTGTTGTTCCTGTTCGCGGCTGATTAACTCAGCTTGGAACAGGATCGAGGCGAGGTTGGTTTGCATTTCACTACTTGCAACCATCAATTTCTGGTAAAGCACCACCTGCTGCAGGTGTTCGAGTACAGGCCCATCCATCAGTTCCTCGAACAAATACTAATTTAGCTCCATTGATTGAACTATCTGTGCCAAATAGTAGTTGGATTTGATTATCTTCAGGTAAAGATATAGCGCCTAAATTATTTGCAGTATCGGTTATACCAAGATCAGTCAACGCTGTAGCTTTTACAAGTGTTCCTTTTTCTTGATAAATCATTTCTGCGGGAGTAATTAAAGCCTTTAACGTGGCTAGTCCTGATGCTACTTCACTTTTAGTTACGTAGTTTTTATAAGCTGGAATTGCAATTGCTGATAACACACCAATGATCGCCACTACGATCATCAATTCAATAAGGGTAAAGCCTTGTTGCTTTTTCATATTCCATTCCTTGAAAGTGTAATTCGCACAGCGCGAATCAAAAGGGATAGTGCAATTGGCAATAGGATAAAAGGCTTACGCGTTTGATTGAATAAGAGGTGAAAGATTGCTCGGCACAGTTTGAATTATTTATTGTGCTGTTGCAGCAGTTGCAAAATAGGGTTGGAGTTAGGGCGCAGAAAAGGAGCAGGTTGCGAGGTGAATAAGGGACGAGGAGAGCAGGAAAAGATAGTTGTGCGGGTGAGGTTATTATTCGTCATCTCGGAAACTGGGGTACGAAACTATCCGCGATCTACTCACCGCGTGATTGAGCCTTAAAGACGCCAGTGAAAATAATGACTCTACAACGTGCGGACAGTAGATTCCCTATCGCCCTCGCGGGCATTCACTGTAGGGAATGACGGTTACTAGTTAGGGGCGAGATAAAAACAGCTCTTCCTCGAAAACTAGTAACCTCGCCCCTCGAAACCTATCTCCTACCTAAACCTCATCGACAAATCCATTGCCCGTACATGCTTGGTTAGCGCACCTACCGAAATATAATCCACCCCCGTTAGCGCACACTGACGAATATTAGCGAGAGTAATGTCACCTGAGTTTTCCAGTGCCGCGCGACCGGCATTAATAGCTACCGCTTCACGCATCATCTCTAGGCTGAAATTATCCAGCATAATAATATCTGCGCCGGCGGTAATCGCTTGTTCTAATTCGGCTAGCGATTCAGTTTCTATTTCTACTGGTTTGCCGGGGTTGAGCTGCTTGGCAGTGGCGATCGCTTTATCAATCCCACCACACGCCATGATATGATTTTCTTTGATCAAATAGGCATCAAACACCCCAATACGATGGTTAAAACCGCCACCACAACTAACCGCATATTTAAGTGCGCTGCGCAGACCGGGAACGGTTTTACGGGTATCTAATAGACGAGTATTAGTGCCTTGGAGTTGGTTAACATATTCCGCAGTAAGGGTGGCGCAACCTGATAACGTTTGAATAAAGTTCATCGCATTACGCTCGCCAGTGAGCAATACCCGTGAAGGACCTTTAAGGGTACATAACACTTGGTTGGGTTTAACCACTTCACCATCAGCGACATGCCAATCAATTACCACTTCGCCACCTAATTGAACAAATACTTCATCCGCCCACAGCTGCCCACAAAAAACGCCATATTCACGGGTGATAATAGTGGCGGTGCTGTAACTATCAGCGGCAATTAAATTAGCGGTAATGTCACGACTGGCATCAATCTCACCGCCTAAATCTTCACGCAGGGCATCAGCAACTGCGCGAGTGATTTCCAGCGGCAATTGTTGTTTAAGGTAAGCGAGGCGGGCGGTGCTGTCGTGTTTATGTTCCATAGCTGTCATGTCGTATCCATTGCATGAGTTTGCCGGTAATCGAATTACCGCGAATGATACAGAAAGCATACAGGGAATAGATCCAGTTTTCGAGAGGAGAAAGGGGCAAGGAGGAGAGGTTGTTAGGGGGGAGGAAAAGTAGGAGGGAGGAAAAAGGTACGAGGAAAGACAGAGGCGAGGGATAGAGGTTTTAATTTTGGTTTCGATACTTGATACTCGAAAGCTATTTATTAATTATTTACTTGAATACTTCCACTTGAGGTTTATATGACCCTAACCATTAACAGTCATCATTGGCTTGATAACGTCAAACAAGTGCCATCGCCATTTTTTGATTCTCGCCCTGATGATGATATTTCATTGCTGGTGGTGCACAACATCAGTTTACCGCCGGGGGAGTTTGGCGGTCCTTATATTGAACAATTATTTACTGGTCAACTTGATCCTAACGAACATGCTTATTTCGCATTAATTCATCAGTTTCGCGTTTCGGCTCACTGTTTGATCCGTCGTGATGGCAGTATTATTCAGTTCGTACCCTTTAATGCTCGCGCATGGCATGCAGGGGTTTCTTGCTTTGAAGGGCGCGACAAATGTAATGATTATTCGATTGGAATTGAACTTGAGGGCTGTGATTATTTACCCTTCACCGCTTATCAGTATGAAACCCTAGCCACACTCACCCAGAAAATCATGCAGCGCTATCCTGCCATCACTCGCCAGCGGGTAACTGGCCATGAATTCATTGCACCTGGGCGTAAAACTGACCCTGGATTAGTGTTTGATTGGCAATGCTATAAAAGCCAGTTGTAAGCGATTATTTCTTGATAGTTACTGACTATGTTATTGATAAGAAAGCAAACAAATTGCTTATTAATGCTTTGTACGCCTTGATTTTTAGTGCGGTCTGTATCTTAACGTGATTGTGTTTGTTGGTTGTTATTAGTGTTGATGTGTATTTTTTGTTAAACAAAGCGGATTCTATGATTTCAATCAAGTCGAGTGTGGACTTTTACGATTATTTCTGTAAACTTTGCACGTCAGCAAATTGGTAATACCAATTACCCGTATTGTTAGTTTTGTTATGAAGCAGATTGATTATAAGAAGCATTCATCATAATGACGTATAAACGTATTCGCCAACCTAAACTTTGTGACGCTATCGAGCAAGAGCTTGAGTGTTTGATTGTTGAGGGAACATTATCTCCGGGGCAACAATTGCCTCCTGAGCGTGAACTAGCAAAGCAATTTGATGTTTCTCGCCCTTCTGTTCGTGAGGCAATTCAACGTTTAGAAGCCAAACATTTACTGACTCGTCGTCAAGGTGGCGGCACCTTTGTGACCGAGAATTTATGGAAAGGTTTTTCTGATCCATTACTTGATTTATTAGCCGCACACCCAGAAACACAATTAGATTTAGTTGAAGCACGCCATGCGTTAGAGGGATTAGCGGCATATTATGCGGCCCTGCGTGGTAATGATGATGATTTTGATCGTATTAAAGATTGTCATACGCGAATTCAGCAAGCACAACAGCAAGGCGATTTAGCCGCTGAAGCAACTGCGGTAATGCAATGCCTTATTGCGGTTACAGAGTCAGCCCATAATGTGGTGTTATTACACATTATTCGCAGTTTAGCGCCGTTGTTAGAACAAAATGTATTACAGAATTTTGAACACCTTAATCGTCACCAAGAGGTGGTGAATAAGGTTAGTAAGCATCGAGCCAATATTGTTGAAGCGATTGTTTCTAAGCAGCCGGGAAAGGCACGAGAAGCATCCCACGCACATTTGGCTTACATCGAGGAGACTTTGTTGGATTTATCGCGAGAAGATAGCAGACGTCAACGCTCTCTCCGTCGAATTCAACAACGCAAGGACGGGCTTGACTAGGGTTCTTTATCAGCCAAAGGCCATCTGCAAGTCGCGACATTGTTAGTTTAGTAAATTATAACGAAAGGATAGATCGCATGTCTGAAGTCATGAAGAGTGACGTGGATGTACTGGAAACTCAAGATTGGTTAGAAGCTCTTGAATCAGTAGTCCGTGAAGAAGGTGTTGAACGCGCCCAGTACTTACTAGAGCAAGTATTGGATAAAGCACGTTTAGATGGTGTTGATATGGCAACAGGCATCAACACTAATTACATTAATACGATTCCTGCGGCGCAACAACCTGCGTACCCAGGTGATACTACGCTAGAGCGTCGTATCCGTTCTGTCATTCGTTGGAACGCAATCATGATCGTATTGCGTGCCTCGAAGAAAGATTTAGACTTAGGCGGCCACATGGCGTCTTACCAGTCTGCTTCTGCTTTCTACGAAGTATGTTTTAACCACTTCTTCCGTGCACCTAATGACGTTGATGGCGGCGATTTGGTTTATTACCAAGGTCACATCTCTCCAGGGATCTACTCACGTGCATTCGTTGAAGGCCGTTTAACAGCAGATCAGCTTGATAACTTCCGTCAAGAAGTTGATGGCAAAGGTATTCCTTCATACCCACACCCTAAGTTAATGCCTGAATTCTGGCAGTTCCCAACGGTATCTATGGGTCTAGGTCCTATCTCTGCGATCTACCAAGCACGTTTCCTTAAATACCTAAATGGTCGTGGTCTTAAAGACACATCAGCGCAACGTGTTTACGCGTTCCTAGGTGACGGCGAGATGGATGAGCCAGAATCACGCGGTGCGATTTCTTTTGCAGCACGTGAGAAGCTAGATAACCTATGTTTCCTTATCAACTGTAACCTACAGCGCCTAGATGGCCCGGTTATGGGTAACGGTAAGATCATTCAAGAGCTAGAAGGCCTATTTAAAGGCGCTGGCTGGAATGTGGTTAAAGTGATCTGGGGTAACAACTGGGATTCACTACTAGCAAAAGACACTACTGGTAAGCTTCTTCAGTTAATGAACGAAACTATCGATGGTGACTACCAGACATTTAAATCTAAAGATGGCGCTTACGTACGTGAGAACTTCTTTGGTAAGTACCCTGAGACTGCAGCACTGGTTGCTGACATGACAGATGAGCAAATCTTTGAACTGAAACGTGGTGGTCACGATTCATCAAAACTATTTGCTGCATTTACTAATGCAAAAGACACTCAAGGTAAACCAACGGTTATTCTTGCTAAAACTGTTAAAGGTTACGGCATGGGTGAAGCCGCTGAAGGTAAAAACATCGCTCACGGTGTGAAGAAAATGGACATGACTCATGTTCAATACCTACGTGACCGTTTAGGCCTACAAGACCTTATCTCTGATGAAGCAATCAAATCATTGCCTTATCTAGAGCTTGAAAAAGGCTCTGCTGAGTATAACTACCTACACGCTCGTCGTGAGGCACTATTAGGTTACACACCTAAGCGTAGCCCTAAGTTTACTCAAGAATTTAAAGTGCCTGAGCTTGAAGAGTTCACTCCGTTGCTTGTTGAGCAAAAGCGTGAAATCTCAACCACAATGGCTTACGTTCGTACCCTAAATATTCTATTAAAAAATAAGAATATTGGTAAGAACATCGTGCCTATCATCTGTGATGAAGCGCGTACCTTTGGTATGGAAGGTCTGTTCCGTCAAGTGGGTATCTACAACCCAGCGGGTCAAACTTACACCCCAGAAGACAAGGGCATTGTTTCTTACTACAAAGAAGCAAACTCAGGTCAGGTTCTGCAAGAAGGTATCAACGAACTAGGTTCAATGGCATCTTGGGTCGCTGCTGCAACATCATACAGCACCAACGATTTACCAATGATTCCGTTCTACATCTACTACTCAATGTTCGGCTTCCAACGTGTTGGCGACATGGCGTGGATGGCAGGTGACCAACAAGCACGTGGCTTCCTATTAGGTGCTACTGCAGGTCGTACAACCTTGAACGGTGAAGGTCTTCAGCACGAAGATGGCCATTCACACATCATGGCTAACACAGTGCCTAACTGTATCTCTTACGACCCAACGTTTGCTTACGAGCTAGCGGTTATCATGCAAGACGGTATTCGTCGCATGTACGGTGAAGAGCAAGAGAACATTTATTACTACCTAACAGTAATGAATGAAAACTACGCCATGCCTGGTATGCCAGAAGGCGCAGAAGAAGGTATTCGTAAGGGTATCTACAAGCTTGAGTCTTACGCGGGTGAGAAGTCTAAAGTTCAGTTAATGAGCTCTGGTACGATCATGAATGAAGTACGCGCAGCGGCTCAAATTCTAAGTGAAGACTACGGCGTAGCATCTGATGTTTACTCGGTAACATCATTCAACGAATTGACTCGTGACGGTCAAGATGTTGAGCGTTACAACATGCTTCACCCACAAGCTGAGCAGAAAGTTCCTTACATCACAACGGTTATGGGTTCTGAGCCTGCAATCGCTGCGACTGACTACATGAAGAACTACGCAGAACAAGTTCGCGCGTTCATGCCTTCTGAGTCATTTAAAGTACTGGGTACTGATGGCTTCGGTCGTTCAGATAGCCGTGCTAACCTACGTCGTCACTTTGAAGTTAATGCAGGCTACGTTGTTGTTGCTGCACTTTCTGAATTGGCAAAACGTGGTGACATCGAGAATTCTGTAGTTGTAGATGCAATTGCTAAATTCAACATTGACGCAGACAAGATCAACCCGCTATACGCGTAAGAGGCAAATATAATGGCAATCGAAATTAATGTACCTGATATCGGTGCGGATGAGGTTGAAGTAACTGAGATTCTTGTTAGCGTTGGCGACAAGGTTGAAGAAGATCAATCACTGATCACTGTTGAAGGCGATAAAGCATCAATGGAAGTGCCTGCTTCTCAAGCGGGTATCGTGAAAGAAATTAAAATCGTTGTTGGTGACACAGTTTCTACTGGTTCATTGATCATGATCTTTGAAGCTGAAGGCGCAGTCGTTGCTGCCCCTGTAGCTGAAGCAGCAGCTGTTGCCGCGCCTGTAGCAGCAACGGTAGCTGAACTGAAAGAAGTACACGTGCCTGATATCGGCGGTGATGAAGTTGAAGTAACTGAAATTATGGTTGCTATCGGCGACAGCATCGAAGAAGAGCAGTCACTACTTACTGTTGAAGGCGATAAAGCGTCAATGGAAGTACCAGCACCGTTTGCTGGCGTATTAAAAGAAATCAAAATTGCAGCTGGCGATAAAGTATCAACTGGCTCACTGGTAATGATTTTTGAAGTTGCTGGCTCTGCGCCAGTAGCGGCTCCTGCTCAAGCAGCAGCACCTGTAGCAGCAGCTCCAGCCGTTGCAGCAGCGAAAGAAGTTCATGTTCCAGATATCGGCGGTGATGAAGTTGAAGTAACTGAAATCATGGTTGCAGTTGGCGATACAGTAGAAGAAGAGCAATCTTTAATTACTGTTGAAGGCGACAAAGCATCAATGGAAGTACCTGCACCGTTCGCTGGTACTATCAAAGAAATCAAAATCGCTGCTGGCGACAAGGTTTCTACTGGTTCATTGATCATGATCTTTGACGTTGTTGGCGCAGCACCTGTAGCGGTAGCGGTAGCGGTTGCAGCACCTGCTCAAGCAGAAGCTCCGGCACCTGCAGCGGCACCTATTGCATCTGCTCCGGCAGCAACAACGGGCGACTTTGAAGAAAACAACGATTATGCACACGCATCACCTGTTGTTCGTCGTCTAGCACGTGAGTTTGGCGTTAACCTTGCGAAAGTTAAAGGTACTGGCCGTAAGAACCGCGTTCTTAAAGAAGACGTTCAAAGCTTCGTTAAAGATGCACTTAAGCGTCTTGAGTCTGGTGCAGCAGCATCGGCTTCAGGTAAAGGCGATGGCGCTGCATTAGGTCTGCTACCTTGGCCGAAGATTGACTTCAGCAAGTTTGGTGAGACAGAAGTTAAACCGCTTTCTCGCATTAAGAAGATTTCTGGCGCTAACCTGCACCGTAACTGGGTAATGATCCCACACGTTACTCAGTGGGATAATGCAGATATCACTGAGCTTGAAGCATTCCGTAAAGACCAAAACGCTATCGAAGCGAAGAAAGACACTGGCATGAAAATCACGCCATTAGTGTTCATTCTTAAAGCAGTAGCGAAAGCACTAGAAGCGTTCCCTTCATTCAACTCTTCACTATCTGATGATGGCGCGAGCTTGATTTTGAAGAAATACATCAACATCGGCATCGCGGTAGATACCCCGAATGGCTTGGTTGTTCCTGTATTTAAAGACGTGAACAAGAAGGGTATTTACGAGCTGTCTGAAGAGCTAATGACTATCTCTAAGAAAGCACGTGCTGGTAAGCTAACGGCATCAGATATGCAAGGTGGCTGTTTCACTATCTCAAGCCTTGGTGGCTTAGGTGGTACTGCGTTCACACCAATCGTGAATGCACCAGAAGTAGGTATCCTTGGTGTATCTAAGTCTGAAATGAAACCAGTATGGAACGGTAAAGAGTTTGAACCGCGTCTACAACTTCCATTATCACTGTCATACGATCACCGTGTGATTGATGGTGCTGAAGGTGCACGTTTCATTACTTACCTAAATGGTTGTCTATCTGACATCCGTCGTTTGGTACTATAAGGTTTCACATCCACAACGCCATGCCTACGTTGAGTAGGCATGGAATTGTTGTTTAGCTCACAGGCTACAGTAATTTATTTTTCATCTTGTTAACAGGTCTGTAAACTTGTTGCTCAGTTTGAACGTAAATTCTGAATGAATATTACAGCATAGCTGATAGCCTGTTAGGGATAAAAGACTTACAACGAGGTCATGATGAGCAAAGAAATTAAAGCCCAGGTAGTAGTAGTCGGTTCAGGCCCTGCTGGTTATTCTGCGGCATTCCGTTGTGCAGACTTAGGTTTGGATACGGTTTTAATCGAAAAATATAGTACCCTAGGCGGTGTGTGTCTTAACGTGGGTTGTATCCCATCAAAAGCTCTGCTTCACGTAGCGAAAGTTATTGAAGAAGCAAAAGCAATGGCAGAACACGGCGTGATTTTCGGCGAGCCACAAACCGATATTAATAAAATCCGTCTATGGAAAGATAAAGTAATTACCCAACTTACTGGCGGTCTTGGCGGTATGGCTAAGATGCGTAAAGTTAACGTGGTTAACGGTTACGGTAAGTTCACAGGTCCTAATTCAATCGTTGTTGAAGGTGCTGACGGTCAAACGACAGTAACATTTGACAATGCAATTATCGCTGCGGGTTCACGCCCAATTAAGTTACCTTTCATTCCGCATGAAGACCCACGTATTTGGGATTCAACAGATGCGCTAGAGCTTAAAGAAGTACCTAAAAAGTTACTTGTTATGGGCGGCGGTATCATCGGTCTTGAAATGGGTACGGTTTACCACGCCCTAGGTTCTGATGTCGACGTTGTTGAAATGTTCGATCAAGTGATTCCTGCTGCTGATAAAGATATCATTAAAGTCTTCACTAAGCGTATTTCTAAGAAATTCAACCTAATGCTTGAAACGAAAGTGACAGCAGTTGAAGCTAAAGAAGACGGTATCTACGTATCAATGGAAGGCAAGAAAGCCCCTGCTGAACCTGTACGTTATGATGCAGTGTTAGTGGCTATCGGCCGTGTACCAAACGGTAAATTGATCGACGCTGAAAAAGCGGGTATCAATGTTGATGAGCGCGGCTTTATCAATGTAGATAAGCAACTACGTACTAACGTAGCGCACATTCACGCGATTGGTGACGTTGTTGGTCAACCTATGCTTGCTCACAAAGGTGTGCATGAAGGTCACGTAGCAGCAGAAGTTATTTCTGGTAAGAAGCACTACTTCGATCCTAAAGTAATTCCTTCAATTGCCTACACTGAGCCAGAAGTTGCGTGGGTAGGTAAGACTGAGAAAGAAGCGAAAGCAGAAGGTATCAACTACGAAGTTGCTACGTTCCCATGGGCGGCATCAGGCCGTGCTATCGCATCTGATTGTGCTGATGGTATGACCAAGATGATCTTCGACAAAGACACTCACCGCGTTATCGGTGGTGCAATCGTTGGTACTAACGGTGGTGAATTGCTAGGTGAAATCGGTCTAGCGATCGAGATGGGTTGTGATGCAGAAGATATCGCATTAACTATCCACGCTCACCCAACATTGCATGAATCAATTGGTCTTGCAGCAGAAGTATTTGAAGGTTCAATCACTGACCTGCCAAATGCAAAAGCAGTAAAGCGTAAGAAGTAATTCTCGCTTAACTTGCTCAGTTAACTAAAAAGCGCCTGATTGGCGCTTTTTTTGTGGCTGCTATTTCACCAACGGTATATTTTCACTAGCAGTACATTATTTTGTGATTAAGACGCAATAATTTTCCAAAACTGTGAATGTTGTAAAACATCGATTTATTTTAAAATTAGGTTAAAAGTGATATGGTATTTAACAGTTTTGATCCCTGATTAATAGCGAAGACGTAAGGTATGGATTACACGTCAATCACTGATCAGCGAGAGATCATTTAACTTCCAAGGATGTTCGACGCTATAGTCGAGCCAATATAAGAGGAATATGTCGTGCTTGAAGCCTACCGTAAACACGTCGAAGAACGTGCGGCCGAAGGGGTTGTTGCCCAGCCGCTAAATGCTGAACAGGTTGCTGCTCTGATTGAGCAATTAAAAACCCCACCACAAGGTGAGGAAGCAGTCCTACTCGATCTACTAGAAAATCGTATTCCACCGGGTGTGGATGAAGCGGCTTATGTAAAGGCAGGTTTTCTGGCAGCGATCACCACCGGCGAAGCCCAATCGCCATTGGTTAGCAAAGCCAAAGCTGCACAATTATTAGGGACTATGCAAGGCGGTTATAATATTGAGCCATTAGTATCATTACTTGATGATGCTGAGCTTGCGCCAATTGCAGTGACTGCGTTATCACATACATTACTGATGTTTGATTCATTTTATGATGTCGAGCAAAAAGCCAAAGCAGGTAATGCGTTTGCTGAGCAAGTGATGCAATCTTGGGCTGCTGCTGAGTGGTTTCTATCTAAACCTGCTCTTGCTGAAAAAATCACCCTTACTGTTTTTAAAGTCACTGGTGAAACCAATACCGATGACTTATCGCCAGCCCCTGATGCATGGTCACGGCCTGATATTCCACTGCACGCGTTAGCAATGCTAAAAATTGAGCGTGAAGGGATCACTCCTGATCAAGCGGGCACTATTGGCCCGATCACTCAAATTGAAGCGCTAAAGCAACAAGGCCATCAATTAGTCTATGTCGGTGATGTTGTAGGAACAGGCTCTTCACGTAAGTCTGCCACTAACTCTGTGCTGTGGTTTATGGGGGATGATATTCCTTATGTACCCAATAAACGCGCCGGTGGTTATGTGCTTGGCGGTAAGATCGCGCCGATCTTCTTTAATACCATGGAAGATGCAGGCGCATTGCCGATTGAAGTTGATGTGACTAAGTTAGCCATGGGCGATGTAATTGATGTTTACCCATTTAAAGGAGAAGTCCGTCGTCATGATAACGATGAATTAGTCTCAACCTTTAAATTAAAAACCGATGTCCTGATTGATGAAGTGCGTGCGGGTGGTCGAATTCCATTGATCATCGGTCGTGGTTTAACCGATCGTGCGCGTCAAGCATTGAACCTACCTGCATCTGAGGTATTCCGTCGTCCTGTCGCCGTTGCTGAAAGTGATAAAGGTTATACTTTAGCGCAGAAGATGGTCGGTAAAGCATGTGGTGTTGAGGGCGTTCGTCCGGGCACTTATTGTGAGCCCAAAATGACCACTGTTGGTTCGCAAGATACCACCGGCCCTATGACTCGTGATGAACTGAAAGACTTAGCCTGTTTAGGCTTCTCGGCGGATCTGACGATGCAGTCTTTCTGTCATACTTCGGCGTATCCAAAACCAATTGATGTTAATACTCACCATACTCTGCCTGATTTTATTATGAATCGTGGTGGAGTGGCGTTACGTCCTAAAGATGGTGTTATTCACTCATGGCTTAACCGAATGTTGCTGCCTGATACGGTAGGTACTGGGGGCGATTCACATACCCGTTTCCCATTAGGTATTTCATTCCCAGCCGGTTCAGGTTTAGTGGCATTTGCTGCGGCAACCGGAGTGATGCCACTGGATATGCCAGAATCTATTTTGGTGCGCTTTAAAGGCGAGATGCAAGCAGGGATCACCCTACGTGATTTAGTCCATGCAATTCCTTATTTTGCGATTCAGCAAGGGCTATTAACGGTTGAAAAATCGGGCAAGATCAATGAATTCTCAGGCCGTGTACTTGAGATTGAAGGGGTTGAGCATTTATCGGTTGAGCAAGCGTTTGAGCTTTCTGATGCCTCGGCTGAGCGTAGTGCTGCGGGTTGTACCGTGAAACTGTCGCCAGAATCAATCACTGAATATTTAAACTCCAATATCGTGATGCTGAAATGGATGATCGCTGAAGGTTATGGCGATCGTCGTACCATTGAACGTCGTGTTACTGCGATGCAAGAGTGGTTAGCCAATCCTGAGTTAATGACCGCAGATAAAGACGCGGAATATGCGCATGTGATCGACATTGATCTGGCGGATATTAAAGAGCCAATTTTATGTGCGCCTAATGATCCTGATGATGCACGTTTACTGTCAGAGGTTGCAGGTACAGCGATTGATGAAGTGTTTATCGGTTCATGCATGACTAACATTGGTCACTTCCGTGCCGCAGGTAAATTGCTTGAGAAATTTGGTGGCCAATTAGATACTCGTTTATGGGTTGCACCGCCAACGAAGATGGATAAAGATCAGCTAACCGAAGAAGGCTATTACGGTATCTTTGGTCGCGCTGGGGTACGTATTGAAACACCGGGATGCTCATTGTGTATGGGTAACCAAGCACGAGTAAAAGATAACTCAACGGTGATGTCGACCTCGACCCGTAACTTCCCCAACCGTTTAGGTAATGGTGCTAACGTGTACTTATCCTCGGCTGAGTTAGCTGCGGTGGGTGCAATTCTAGGTCGTATTCCAACCATGGATGAATACCTAACCTATGCGCAGCAAATCGATGCGACGGCGGCTGATACTTATCGTTACCTCAACTTTGATCGTATGGCTGAATACACCAATAAAGCCGATGAAGTGATTATTCAGCAAGCTGTTTAATCTTCGTCATTATTGGTGAGATAAAAATAAATCATAAAACAGATAGAAAAAACGCCGCGAATAATCGCGGCGTTTTTATTGGGGGAATTAACTGCTTTGGGAAATGCCCGCTTACATTAATGTGATGAGTTTAAGCTATAAATAGCCGCGACATTACGGGCGGTTAGTTCGACATTAATAGCAGCATTCTTAAAAGCTTGTTCAAGGCTCATCGCAGCAGGAACAACACTAAATACCGCATCAATACCATGCCCATAAACCACGCCGCAATCTTGGCTTAGGCAACCTGCGATACCAATCACCGGTTTATTAAATTTCTTGGCAGCACGTGCAACACCAATCGGGGTTTTACCGTGAATGGTTTGGCTATCAATTCGACCTTCGCCAGTGATCACCAGATCGGCATCTTTAACAATCTCGTTGAAGTTAACCGCATCAATCACAATCTCAATCCCTGATCGTAATTGGGCATTAAATAAGCCTAATAACGCTGCGCCCATACCGCCTGCGGCACCAGCCCCTGCTGTATTCTTAATATCTGTGCCTAAGTCACGTTTAATAATGTCGGCATAGTGAGTGAGGTTTTGATCAAGCTCGGCAACCATTATTGGAGTTGCGCCTTTTTGAGGTCCAAACACCTGTGATGCGCCTTTTTCACCACAAAGGGGATTATCAACATCACACGCAACTTCTAGTTTTATATGGGCTAGACGGGGATCAATGTGACTGACATCTATTGTCGCCAGTTGTGCTAATGCCTGACCCCCCAATCCTAAAGGCTGAGCGTTGCTATCTAATAGTTGCACTCCAAGCGCTTGCGCCATACCGCTACCGCCGTCATTAGTGGCACTGCCACCAATACCAATAATAATATGTTTAACCCCGTGATCCAGTGCCGCTAGAATCAACTCACCAGTACCATAACTCGTCGTGAGCATTGGATTGCGTAGATCTGGGCTAACAAGGTGTAAGCCAGATGCTGCCGCCATTTCAATAACAGCAGTTTTACCGTCACCCATGATGCCGAAAAAGGCGGGTACTGATTTACCCAAAGGACCAGTAACTGAGTGCTCAATAATAGTGCCGTTACTGGCGTCAACTAATGATTGTACGGTGCCTTCACCGCCATCAGCCATCGGCAGTTTAATGTATTCGGTATCAGGCATCACTTGACAGAAACCCGCTTCAATAGCCGTCGCCACTTCCATTGCAGTCAGGCTTTCTTTGTATGAGTCAGGAGCAATAATAATTTTCATAATCAATCAGCCTTGTTAAATGTGGGAGTCCGTTAAATAAAGGCATATAACAATTTAGTTGCTAGAGATGAGTTGCATTTTAGTGATAGATCCTGACAATGGGCGCCAAGCGCATTCTGCTGGCAGTGTAGCAGTTAACAACTAAGATGATCAGAGATGGGGTACTAAAGGTATGGATTACGAATTTAAAAAAAATACCTTGGACGGTAGTTATCATGCCATTTTTTCAATGGGCCATGAAGTATTAGGCCGTTGGATCATTGACGAGCTAGGCAAGGATGTCGATAAAATTGATCTGGTAATGAATCAACTTAGTGCATTGAAACATAGCACGAAAGAATGGCGGTTAACGGGTGAAGAATTAACATTATGCTTACAAGATAATGAAGCTTTAGTCCAAGATAACTGCTTGTTTTCAGAAGAAGATGAAGATTTTGAAGAGGATCTACATTTTTATGATGATGAATGTATGTCGGTATGTGGCTTTGAGGATTTAGCCCAAGCATTAGCCGCTTGGCGATCATTTGTGATCCGTTTTTAAATCAGTTATTTATCAGTAGCGATTAAGTGCTACATGATAGTGAAAAGGCTGCACCTATATGGTGCGGCCTTTTTTTGTTTTTACATGATATTTTTTATATTTCTTTATTAAACAGCATGTTAAATAGTTGGCATGATGATTGTTTGTTGTTTAACCATAACGGGAAAATATGTTGGGTTAAGGAGCAAATCATGAAAATAATTAATGCGATTATTAAACCATTTAAATTAGATGACGTACGTGAAGCATTAGCAGATGTCGGCGTTGAAGGGATGACGGTATCTGAAGTCAAAGGATTTGGACGTCAAAAGGGTCATACCGAACTCTATCGCGGTGCTGAATATCAAGTCGATTTTTTACCGAAAGTGAAACTAGAAATCGCAACTCAAGCAGAAAATATTGACAACATTGTTGATGCTATCAGTAAGGCCGCTCAAACAGGAAAAATCGGAGATGGCAAGATATTTGTTTACGATCTTGAACATGCTGTACGTATTCGAACAGGAGAAGTAGACAGGGAAGCACTTTAGCCGCAGCATGTGATTAGGATGATAAATATTAGGTATTAGAGGAAGATAACCATGGAATTATCAATAACAGTAATTGAATTACGCTATGCACTCGATACATTTTTCTTTTTGATCTCTGGTGCATTAGTGATGTGGATGGCAGCAGGTTTTGCGATGTTAGAAGCAGGCTTAGTGCGCTCAAAGAACACTACTGAGATATTAACCAAGAATTTTTGTTTATATGCGATAGCCTGTACCACGTTTTTATTAGTTGGCTATAACATTATGTATGTCGATAACAGTGCGGGTGGTTGGTTGCCATCGTTTGGTGCACTGATTGGCACTCAAGCCGAAGGTGCTGACCACTCTTTAGAATCAGATTTCTTTTTTCAGGTAGTCTTCGTAGCGACAGCAATGTCAGTAGTATCAGGTGCAGTTGCTGAGCGAATGAAACTATGGTCATTTTTATTATTTTCAGTGGTATTAACCGGTGTGATTTATCCGATTGAAGGGTATTGGACATGGGGTGGTGGTTTTCTAGCTGAAGCCGGTTTTAGTGACTTTGCAGGTTCTGGTATTGTTCATATGGCGGGTGCTGCTGCTGCGTTTGCTGGAGTATTACTATTAGGCGCACGAAAAGGTAAGTACGGTAAAAATGGAGAGGTTCATCCTATCCCTGGTTCAAATATGCCATTAGCCACTGTGGGTACGTTTATTCTGTGGTTCGGTTGGTTTGGTTTTAACGGTGGTTCACAATTAATGTTGTCAGATTTTGAGAATGCGACCGCTGTTGGACAAATATTCCTTAACACCAATGCCGCAGCTGCTGCTGGCGCGATTGTTGCTCTGCTTGTCTGTAAAATTATGTGGGGTAAGGCTGATCTGACGATGATTCTTAACGGTGCATTGGCTGGTTTAGTTGCGATTACCGCCGATCCATTATCACCGTCACCATTAGCCGCTGTTGCTATTGGTGGTGCTGCTGGTGCGATAGTGGTGTTTAGTATTATTGGCTTTGATAAAATCAAGATTGATGATCCTGTTGGTGCGATTTCAGTTCACGGTGTATGTGGTTTATTTGGTTTAATGATGGTGCCATTGAGTAATCCAGATGCTTCATTTATGACCCAGTTATTTGGTGCCGCGGTTATTTTTGGATGGGTATTTGGTGCAAGTTTAGCAGTCTGGGGCATTCTGAAACTTACTATCGGTATTCGTGTTAGTGAAGATGAAGAGCTTGAAGGGATGGACTCACATGACTGTGGTGTTGATGCTTACCCTGAGTTTGTTAGCGCAAAATAGCAATAATAGCGGTATTTAATTGCTATTAAAGTGTAAAAAAACGTCATCGCTTGCGATGACGTTTTTTTGTAATGAAGTGTTACTGGTCGATTGTGTTCGAAGATGAAAACCGTATAATTTGCATTAATCTAATTGAGAAACATTATCATTACATTTTGCATTAAGGGATTTAGCAATGAAGAAACTTTTAGCTACCGCCGTTTTATTGGGTTTGTCTGCGCCTCAAATCGCTACCGCTGCTGAAGAAGTCAATGTCTACTCATACCGTCAACCTTTCCTTGTTGAACCGATGTTTAATGAGTTCACCAAAGAAACAGGTATTAAGGTTAACGTTAAGTTTGCTAAAGAAGGCATTGCTGAAAAACTACAGCAAGAAGGTGAATACAGCCCAGCTGACGTAGTATTAACGACCGATATTAGCCGCTTAGTTGAGTTGTCGAATAAGAAGCTGGTGCAGCCGGTTGATAGCAAAGTCATTGACGCTAACATTCCTGCACAATTTCGTGATAATGAAGATGAGTGGTTTGCACTAACACTGCGTTCTCGTAATGTCTATTCATCAAAAGATCGTGTTGGTAAATTACCAGCAGCATTTGATTACAGTGATTTAGCTAAACCTGAGTGGAAAGGTAAACTTTGTACGCGTTCAGGTAAGCATCCATACAATGTATCACTGGTCTCAGCAATGATTGCTCACAATGGTGAAGCTGAAACTAAAACATGGCTAGAAGGCGTAAAAGCTAACTTAGCCCGTAAGCCTCAAGGTAATGATCGCGGTCAAGTACAAGCGGTGAAAGAAGGCTTATGTGATATTGCGATTGGTAACAGTTACTACCTTGGCAAAATGGTTAACGATCCCAACCAAAAAGCATGGGCTGAAGCGGTTGAGATTAATTTCCCAGGCCAGCAAGGTAACGGTACTCATGTTAACGTCAGTGGTATGGCAATGGCGAAATACGCCCCAAACAAAGATAACGCACTTAAATTAATGGAATTCTTAACGGCGACGACTGCTCAGCAAATGTATGCAGAAGTGAACTACGAATACCCGGTTAAAGAAGGCGTTAAGCGTTCAGAGTTAGTGGCATCATGGGGTGAGTTCAAAGCCGATGATGTTTCACTTGATCAAGTTGCACAATACCACCAAGCTGCGATTAAATTACTGGATGAAGTGAAGTTTGATCTGTAATTAGTTACAAAATAAATGGGGTGTTAAGCCCCATTTATTCGTTTAACTTAGCCTCTTTTGCAATAAGTTGTGGTAGCTTCTCATGCTTGCTTACAGTGAATGTATTTACTGACAAAGTGGCCTGATTTTGCAGGCTTAAATATATTGAAAAACGTACTAAGTAGTAGTAAATGAAAGAAAAGTTTTTATTTTGGCGGATTAACAGCTGGTTATTTGGAACGTTGTTAGTGTTGCCTATTATCGCTATATTTATTACCGCGATGGGAAATTCTGATCAGGTATTCTCACACTTGATGAATACAGTGATGTCGACCTACGCGTTAAATACCCTCGGGCTGGTGGTTGGTACGGTATTACTGACGCTAGTGTTTGGGCTTCCTTGCGCATGGTTAATGGCGATGTGCCGTTTACCCGGTGAAAAAATACTTCAATGGGCACTTATCTTACCTCTTGCGATGCCCGGCTATATTGTTGGTTACCTTTATACTCATTGGTTTGATTACGCGGGCCCGATTCAAATTTGGCTGCGTGAACTGTTTGGCTGGCAGCATGTTAGCGATTACTGGTTTCCTGATTTACGCTCATTATGGGGCGCATGTTTTGTCTTAGCCTTAGTGCTTTATCCTTATGTGTATTTATTAGTCCGTGCCGCCTTTATGGAACAGAGTAATAATTTGCTCCAATCGGCGCGGTTATTAGGCTGTTCGCCATGGCAAAGTTTCAAACGTATTTCATTGCCGTTAGCCCGTCCAGCGATTGCAGTTGGAGTATCATTAGTGGCGATGGAAGCGTTAGGTGATTTTGGTACGGTCAGTTACTTTGCTTTAAATACACTAACGACAGCGGTCTACGATACGTGGCTGGGATATTCTAATCTCAATGCTGCCGCTAAAATTTCTGCGATCATGCTGATGGTGATTTTCTTACTGATCAGCAGCGAGCGTTTTAGTCGTCGCAAGCAAAAAATGTTTCAGCAGCAATGTGGTAATGATAACCATACTAAATACCAACTGATAGGCTGGAAAAAATGGCTTGCAGTGAGCTGGTGTTGGGGGTTGGTCGGTTGTGCGTTTATATTACCGATGTTGCAATTAGGCTATTACGCGATTGATTATTTTGAGCAAAGTTGGACTGAGCAATTTCAGACCTACAGTTTTAATAGTTTAATGGTGTCATTGGCCGCGGCAATATTTGCGGTGTTATTAGCGTTGATGGTCAATTTCTATCAGCGTTTAGATGGTCGAGGTATCAGCACTGTGCCGATGCGATTAGCATCCTTAGGCTACGCAGTGCCGGGAACGGTATTAGCAATTGGGGTGATGATCCCTTTAACTAGCGCTGATCATATGGTGAATGATATTGCTCGTAGTTTAGATTTAGGTCGTCCAGGGCTTATTTTTTCTGGTTCAATGTTTGCGATTATTTTTGCGTTTGTGGTGCGGTTTGCCGCTGTGGCGATTGGCAGTATCGAAAGTAGTTTAGTGAAAATACCACCATCACTCGACATGGCAGCTAAAACGATGGGCTATGCATCGACTGCCATGCTACGTAAAGTGCATTTGCCGTTGATCCGTCGCGGGTGCTTAATTGCTGGCTTACTGGTGTTTATCGAATCCATGAAAGAACTCAATGCAGCGATATTACTCCGCCCGTTTAATTTTGAAACCTTAGCCACTTATGTGTTTAACTTCGCCTCTGATGAGCAGTTAGAAGTCGCAGCATTCCCTGCTATTTTATTGGTCGTCGTTGGCTTGATTCCGTTGGTTATCGTTAACCGTTCTTTGGAGCAAAAACACTGATGAAACATGCATTATCCGTCACTGATCTTAGTTGTTGTTACCATGGACAGCCGATCTTACAAGATTTGTCGTTGGCGGTAGAGCGGGGTGAGATTGTGTGTTTGCTTGGCGCCAGTGGCTGTGGCAAAACCACGTTACTCAAAGCGGTTGCAGGATTATTACCGCTAGCGCAAGGTACAATAGCGATTAATGATCGTACCATTGTTGATCAACAATTATGTCTGCCGCCTGAGCAACGTAATATCGGAATGATATTTCAAGATTACGCGCTCTTTCCGCATTTAACGGTGGCTGATAATATTGCTTTTGGCCTGCGTCATTGGGATAAGCCCCGCATCGCTGCCAAAATTAAGCAAATGTTAGCATTGGTTCATTTAACTGAACTTGATGATCGTTATCCACATCAATTATCTGGTGGTCAGCAGCAACGAGTAGCGATTGCACGTGCGTTAGCCAATGAGCCGGATTTGATTTTATTGGATGAGCCGTTTTCTAATATTGATACCCAAGTGCGCCATAGTTTGATCCGTGATATTCGCCAAATATTTAAAGATCAAGGTGTGACCGCGATTTTCGTGACTCACAGTCGTGAAGAAGCGTTTGCTTTTGCCGATAAAATGGCGGTGATGAATAACGGTGTGATTGAACAATTTGGCACAGCGACTGAGCTTTATTATCACCCCTGCACTCGTTTTGTGGCTGAATTTTTAGGGGTGGGTTCGTATTTACCGGCCACTGTCACCGCTGATCAGCAATTAAAGACCCCATTTGGTGCGTTAGCATTAGCTGCTCAGCAAAAATTGGCTGCGACCACGGATGTTGATTGGTTATTACGCCCACAGCACTTAACTGTAATGTCTGAGGATGACGGTTTGGCGGTTATTGTTGAACAGCAGTTTATGGGTGATAGTTGTCGTTATATCGTTGAATTTGAAGGGCATAAATTAGTGATTAATTCTAATTTATTATTGAATGTCGGTCAGCGAGTGACGGTCAATGTTACGCCTCATCAGCCGGTTATTTTCGCGAACGTGTAAATATAATTAAGGCTTGTTAATACAAGCCTTAATCGTGTAAACCTGCGTTAAATTAGTTTTTTTGCATCAACACTTGCAGGTAAATTTGCGCTTGTTCACGCAAAATATCTTGATCAGGATGTTGGTTGGCTTGCATGTAAATCACATAACACATGCCATGTAACATTTTAGCTAAGTTCTCAGGGGTTTGATTTGAATTAATCTCACCATTATCAATTGCTTGAGTAAATGCTTTCTGCACTTGCTTAAGGTTTTTCTGGTTGCTTTCTATGAACTGAGGCCAGACATCTTCACGAACCGATGTACTCCATTCAAACCACACTTTGATCCAATCTTGTTGCTCTAATACGGTATCAATTAAGTTATTACTGATACAGGTTAAGCGTGTATGTAATGCTTTATTTGGCGCACCAATGCATTCAGTCAGCAGATCATTAAATTGGGTCGCGACTTCCATTAATACTTGTTCAACTAATGCTTCACGCGTTGGAAAGTAATTAAAAACAGTGGCAACAGAAACATTTGCCATTTCAGCAATATCAGCATGACCTGCGCGACCAATGCCACGTCGAGAAAAAACATCAATTGAGTAATCGAGCAGTTGCTGCTTTCTTTTTTCTGGTGATAAACGTGTGCGTGGTTTTTTAGTAATCGTATCCATAATTATTAACTCCCTAACCCTATATATATTCGCAGCGATTATGTTTATTTTTTATGCATAAACACTACAACAGCAACTGGGTTGATTCAAACTGAACTATCAATAAGTGTTTCGGATTTTGGACACTATTGATTAAATAACGCTTAACATGAATGAATGCTACAATAACGACCTTTAGAATATATAGCCTCAGTCGGCTAACGCAGTCGCGTTGATGGAGAATAAAATGAAGCACACTATCGAAGTAATGATTTCTGAGCAGGACGTTCAGGAACGCATCAAAGAGCTAGGAAAGCAGATCACTGAACATTATAAAGACTCTACAGACTTAGTAATGGTCGGTTTACTGCGTGGCTCATTTGTCTTTATGGCAGATTTAGCGCGTGCGATTGAGATCCCCCATGAAGTTGATTTCATGACCGCATCAAGCTACGGCAATACTATGCATAGCAGCCGTGATGTACGTATTTTGAAAGACTTAGATGACGACATCAAAGGCAAAGATGTGTTATTGGTGGAAGATATTATCGATACCGGTAATACGCTAAGTAAAGTGTGTGAGATTTTATCGTTACGCGGCCCTAATTCAATCAGCATCTGTACGCTACTTGATAAGCCTGAACGTCGTGAAGTGGATGTGAAGGTTGATTGGTACGGCTTTATTATTCCAGATGAATTTGTGGTTGGTGTTGGTATCGACTACGCACAAAAATACCGTCACTTACCGTTCATTGGTAAAGTTATTCCAGACGCAGAATAAAAACAAAAAGCGACCTCACAAGAAGGTCGCTTTTTTTATGACTGCTATTTATTATTTTCTAGCTGCTTTAATTGTGCTTCAAGCGGCGGCAATAATGATGACATTGCTGCTTGATAAGCAATCTCAAGCCCTTCACGACTAGTCGCGGTAACACCTAAATCTTTTAGAATGCCGTTACTGGTACCGTAAATCCAACCGTGGATTTTAACATCTTGGCCGCGTTCCCATGCCTGTTGCATGATGGTGGAATTACCGAGATGATAAACTTGAGAGGCGACATTAATTTCACACAATTTGTCATCCCACTTGTCACGCGGTAGGCTACCAAGATCTGAGCGATGTTTAAGATACAGGTCGCGAATGTGCAGTAGCCAGTTATTAATAAGTCCTAATGGTGGGTTTTCTATCGCCGCTGTCACACCACCACAGCCATAGTGACCACAAATGATAACGTGTTTAACCTTAAGAACGTCAACTGCATATTGAACTACAGATAAACAGTTTAAGTCGGTATGAATAACTTGGTTGGCAACATTACGGTGCACAAACAATTCACCAGAAGTTAAACCGGTCAGGCGCTCTGCGGGTACGCGACTGTCAGAACAGCCTATCCAGAGGTATTGTGGGTGTTGTGCTTCTGCGAGGTGAGAAAAAAACTCAGGATCTTCATCCTTAATGTTTTCTGACCACGAAAGGTTGTTTGCAAAGAGCTGCTTTATATCTGCCATGATAATGCCTTATATTAATATGTTCCTTACTATACACAAGCTGCGCTGATAGCAAATCGGATTAGTTGTTAGCGTTTTGTCACTAGCCTATAAATATTTAACAGAAAGATTGCATATAATGAATGCTTTAGAAATAAAAAATGTAAGCAAAACTTACAAAGGCGGCGTCAAGGCGCTGAAAAATATGAGTCTCAATGTAGAGCAAGGGGATTTTTTTGCGTTGCTAGGGCCAAATGGGGCGGGTAAGTCGACCACCATTGGTATTATTAGCTCACTGGTTAATAAAACCTCCGGCTCGGTCAGCATTTTTGGCTATGACTTAGATACTCAAAAAGTCGATGCTAAAAATCAGCTCGGTTTAGTGCCGCAAGAATTTAACTTTAACCCCTTTGAAACTGTAGAACAGATTGTTGTTAACCAAGCGGGTTTTTATGGGGTTGAACGAACACTGGCCAAACAACGAGCGCAAAAATATTTAACCCAATTAGATTTATGGGGTAAACGTCATGATCGTGCTCGTAACCTTTCAGGAGGGATGAAACGCCGCTTGATGATTGCGCGCGCGTTAATGCATGAGCCAAAATTGTTGATTTTAGATGAGCCAACCGCTGGGGTTGATATTGAATTACGTCGTTCAATGTGGGTTTTCTTACAGCAGTTAAACCGTGAAGGAGTGACCATTATCCTGACAACGCATTATCTTGAAGAGGCAGAAATGTTGTGTCGTAATATTGGTATTATTAATGATGGCGAACTTGTTGAGCATACCTCAATGAAAGCATTATTGAGTCAATTAGAACTAGAAACCTTTATTTTTGATATTGATCCCGTGATGGATATTCCTACATTAATGGTTGGCGAGTGTCGATTAATTGATGCCACTACCCTCGAAGTGGATCTCAATAAAGGTGATGATTTAAATAGCGTCTTTAGTGCCCTTACCACGCAAGGTGTAGTGGTACGTTCAATGCGTAATAAGAGTAACCGTTTAGAAGAGCTATTTGTGAATTTAGTCAATAAAGCTCAAACCGCTAATGCGACAGGTAATCGTCAATGAAAAAACAATATTGGATTGCATTCAAAAGTTTAATTACCAAAGAAATTCATCGTTTTACTCGTATCTGGGTACAAACTCTGGTGCCGCCAGCGATTACGATGACGCTGTATTTTATTATCTTTGGAAATCTTATTGGTAAGCGTATTGGTGACATGGAAGGCTTTAGCTACATGGAATACATAGTGCCAGGATTGATCATGATGTCGGTGATCACTAACTCTTATTCTAATGTTGCGTCTTCATTTTTTAGTGCCAAATTTCAACACAATATTGAAGAGTTATTGGTCGCTCCGGTGCCTAATTATATTATTATTGCCGGCTATGTTGGTGGTGGTGTACTGCGAGGATTAGGGGTTGGTCTGATTGTATCGGTGGTGTCATTGTTGTTTGTGTCACTTAATATCGCCCATTTAGGGGTAATTATTGCCACAGTAGTGATGACTTCAATCGTGTTCTCTCTTGGTGGATTAATTAACGCCATTTTTGCGCGCACGTTTGATGATATCAGTATTATTCCGACCTTTGTGTTAACGCCGCTGACGTATCTTGGTGGAGTGTTCTATTCGATTAATTTGCTGCCAGAAGGGTGGCAAATTGTGTCAAAGATTAACCCGATTGTGTATATGGTTAATGCCTTTAGATATGGTTTTTTAGGGGTGTCTGATGTCGGTATTGGCACATCGTTTGCGGTATTAAGTTTATTTGTTATTGCCTTGTATGGTGTTGCCTATTACTTAATTTCACGCGGTATTGGTTTACGTTCATAAGCGCTGATCATTTTTACTAACCGGTAGCTAAAAACACATAGCCACAATCTATAGTTAAAAAAATACCGCGCGTTATGGTTAACGAGCGGTATTTTTTTAGTCAGCGATCAGCAATTAATTTGCTTCAGCGACTTCTTCTTCGACAGCGACAGCAGGGGATAAGTCGACTACTTGGTTGTCGATTAAGCGTGCCTTACCTAATTGTGCTGACATTAAAATAACCGCTTGTTGGGTTGTGTCAGTAATGGGTAATAAGGTCACTGCATCACGAATAAAGCTTTTGTCTGGTTGCAGGCCTGCTGCACGTAATTGATCGTTAGCATCAACAATTAATTCGTCATAGTCAGTACGACCACCACGCATTTGATTATTGATCCAACGCATTGTACGGGCTAAAACAGGTGCACGTTGGCGTTCATCAACGGTTAGATTACCATTACGTGAGCTCATGGCTAGGCCATCCATTTCACGTACAGTTGGTACCCCAACAATGTGAATATCCATCGCTAGATCAATCACCATTTGGCGGATAAGCGCCAATTGTTGATAGTCTTTTTCGCCAAAACAAGCTACATCAGGTTGGACGATATTAAACAGTTTATTGACGATGGTTGCTACGCCACGGAAATGACCCGGACGTAATTCACCTTCTAAAATGGTAGATAATCCTGGAACGTCGATGAACGTTTGATTATTAACACCGGCTGGATACATGATTTCTGGGGTTGGGGTAAAGACCACATCCACCATATTTTGTTGTTGTAGCTTGGCAATATCTTGTTCAAGTGTGCGTGGATAATTGGTTAAATCCTCAGTTTTTTCAAACTGCATTGGATTAACAAAAATACTCGCAACAACAACATCAGCATGCTTACGTGCTTTACGCATTAACGTAAGATGGCCTTCATGTAAATTACCCATGGTTGGAACAAAGGCAATTCGACGGCCTGCGCGGCGCCACGTCGTAATTTGCTCTCTTAATTGGGCAATCTCGGCGAATGTTTGCATCTATTATTCCTTATTCAAAGGTATGCTGAGACCCTGGGAATGCACCAGACTCAACATCTTCAATGTATTTAGTAACCGCAGCACGCATATCACCGGTTTCTGCAAGGAAGTTCTTAGAGAACCTCGGCATATAGTTTGCAGAAATACCAAACATGTCGTGCATAACCAGTATTTGGCCATCAGTCGCATTACCCGCACCGATACCAATTACAGGCACATCCACCGCTTTGGTAATACGTTCAGCAAGGCTTGCCGGAACACATTCCAATACGATGATTTGGGCACCAGCTTTAGCGAGAATAATGGCATCTTTAACCATTGTCTCAGCTTGATCCAAACTGCGGCCTTGAACTTTATAGCCGCCAAAAATATTGACAGACTGGGGTGTTAAACCAAGGTGAGCACACACAGGAACTGCACGTTCTGTGAGGGTTGAGATTGTTTCAGCAACCCAAGCGCCACCTTCGATTTTTACCATGTTAGCCCCTGCGCGCATTAATTTAGCGGCATTTTCACAAGCTTGTGCTGGGGTTGCGAAGGTCATGAATGGCATGTCAGCCATTAGCAGCGAGTTAGGGCTGCCTGCACGAACACTACGCGTATGGTAGGCGATGTCATCAATGGTTACTGGTAGAGTGTCGTTTCGGCCTTGGAGTACCATGCCCAACGAATCACCTACTAACATAACCGGCATATTCTGTTGCTCAAATAATTGTGCAAAACTAGCGTCATATGCTGTTACTGATGCAAATTTACGACCTTCTTGCTTCCATGTCAGTAGATCGTTGATGGTGATTTTTTTCATAGCTTGTTCCTCGCCCTGATGAATTTATGCTTGCCAAATAGCTAAGCCATTACGGTTAACCTGAGTCAATAACGTGCGTAAAGAAGTGTGATCAGGTAGAACTAAATCAGGGTTAATTTCGGCAAGTGGATACAGTACGAACTCCCGTACTTGCATTCCATAATGCGGCACAGTTAAGCGCTCGCAGTGGTGTTGCAGATCACCATATAAAATAATATCGAGATCTAACGTCCTTGGACCCCAGCGTTCATCTTTGCGAACACGTCCTTGTTCGAGCTCTATCGCTTGAGTATGGTTGAGTAACTCAAGTGGAGCTAATGCAGTGTCGATAGCGACAACTGCATTAATATAATCAGGTTGGTTTTGTGGCCCCATTGGGGTACTGCTGTACAGCGAGGACACGCTAACAACCTGGCTATGTGGTAGATGGTGCAGTGCTTCAATCGCAGTTTGAGCTTGGGCGACAGGATCGCCCAAGTTACTGCCTATCGCAATATAAGCGCGAATCATGAATTAACTGGCGGTTTTTTACGGCGTTGTTGCTGTGGGCGACGACGACGTGGACGGCGAACACCACCATCATTTATGTGGGTGGCCATTTGACCGCGTTGGTTGTAATCCGCGTCTTGGAATTCATTCCACCACTGAGCAAGTTCTTTGATATCGCTGCCTTCAAACAAACTGCGCATTTCTAAGAAATCATAAGCGGCACGGAACTTAGGGTGTTCCATGGTCTTAAAGGCACGTTTGCCACTACGACGACTAAAGCGTAATTGTTGCTGCCAGATGTCACGTACTGTGGTGGTGTGACGACGTGGAATGGCAATTGAGCGCACTTGTTCATCAAGAATATCGTTACTCGCCACCATAAAGGCATCATAGAACGATAAGCCACTCGCAAAAGAAACTTCCTCAGCGCGAATCATCATTGGATACCACAACATAGCGGCATAAATGAAGGCGGGATTAACACGCTTATCTTCAGCAATTCGTTTGTCAGTCGAGGCCAGGATATGCTCGATCATTTTTTCCGTTTTACTGCTGTTATTCTCGGTAAAATGGTCAGATAAAATTGGGAATAACTGCTGGAATAAATTGTACTCACGTAGCATGCGGTAGGTTTCTAAACCTTGGCCTGATTGCAATAACTTGAGACTTTCTTCAAACAGGCGCGCAGAAGGAATATCTTGCATCAATGACGCAAGTTCACGAATTGGCGCTGCTGTTACGGGTTCAATATCCATATCCAGTTTGACCGCAAAGCGTACCGCTCGTAGCATACGAACAGGATCTTCACGGTAACGTGTTTCAGGATCACCCATTAGGCGAACGACACGATTATTAAGGTCTTCAATGCCTTGCGCGTAATCCGTTACGGTGAAATCTTTTACACTGTAATACAACGCATTAATGGTAAAGTCACGGCGCTCTGCATCTTCTTCGATGGTGCCGTAAACGTTATCACGTAGCAACATACCTTCTTCGCTGCGAGACGAGATTTGTGGTTTTTGCTTATTGTCTTTTGGTGCAACGACTTGTGTTGGTGCGTCTGAGTGGTGACCTCGGAAAGTCGCTACTTCAATAATGTCACGCCCAAAAAGAATGTGCGCGAGACGAAAGCGACGGCCGATTAGACGACAGTTACGAAACAGTTTTTTGATTTCTTCGGGAGTTGCATTGGTTGCAATATCGAAGTCTTTCGGCTGTTTGTGGAGCAATAAATCGCGGACGCCGCCACCAACAAGGTAAGCGTCGTAACCAGCTTTGTTTAGACGATATAGTACTTTCAGCGCATTTTCGCTGATATCTTTTCGTGAAATGCCGTGTTCTGGACGTTGGTAAACTTGCAAAGTTTGTTCCTCTGGAACGCGAGTACTACTGTCGCGATTCAATACTTTACGGCAAAAGTTGGCTACTCGATTAAAGATAATACACCCCATTTTGTGCACTTGGTTCAACAAACAGCCGTGTATAATATATCACGGCAGACTATTTTAGAATGCTAGTGTGATAGCAGTTGTCTTTGGTAGCTGCTTGAGCTGCCAATGAGTGATGCCCCACTGTAATATTTGTTCTACGCTTTCAGTGACAAGTTCTGTCGGTGGCGAAAAGCCGAGAAAGCGTAGCGCTGCCATTAATGCTGGCCGAGGATTGTGTTTATCAATCGCTGGAGCATGGTTTTGTTTCGACAATTTATTACCATTGTCCGTAATGGCGAGCGGTAAGTGCAAATAACTCACTTCAGGATGCCCAAGCTGACGGTAAAGACCTATTTGACGCCCAGTAGGCTCAATTAAGTCGGCACCACGTACCACTTCGGTGATCCCTTGTTCGATATCATCTAGCACTACAGCAAGATTATAAGCAAATAAGCCATCGCGGCGACGAATGATAAAATCTTCGCGCGCTAATGCAAACGGCAATTCGATATGACCATGTAATAGGTCATCGAAATGGGTTATTGGTGTGTCTACTTGTAATCGAACCGCACCATTGCTGTGCCGTTGATTGAGGGTACGACAGGTACCAGGGTAAAAGCCGCCCGTTTGTTTAATGTCTTTTCGACTGCACTGACAATAGTAGGCATTACCTTGTGCTAACCAAGCGTCAATTTGAGCGTGGTAGGCATCATGGCGTAAACTCTGATACATGATATCGCCATCCCACATGAAGCCAAAAGCTTCTAATGTGCGCAGAATATCATTAGCAGCACCTAGCATTTCACGAGGTGGATCAAGATCTTCGATCCTAACGATCCATTTTCCTTGCTGAGATTTTGCTTGTAGGTAGCTACCAAGAGCAGCAATTAACGATCCGAAATGCAATGGCCCTGAAGGCGATGGTGCAAAACGACCGACATATTGATTCGTGTTAGTCATACATTAATGAACGGTTATAAAATCCAAGTTGATTATTATCTAACTTGGTACGGCAATGTAAATGTCGCCCAGAGTCAGGGGTAAATATGACAAGATATATTCCCTCCAAACTGAATAAGGCTCTCTGAGATGAGAACACTATTCAGTTTGGTGCCTATTTATCTATAACGTAATGTTATGACTGAACAGGCAGAGCTCGTGCGACATCGGTAAGTAAGCAACCATTAAGTTAGTTACTGCGTGTTATTTCGAGCGCTAGTGTAAACGAAAGAGGGAGCTTACGCTCCCTCTAAAATTAGCTTTAACCTGATAAAGGCGTAATTAGCCAGCCATTTGCTTTTCTTTGATCTCTGCAAGTGTTTTACAGTCGATGCAAAGATCTGCCGTTGGACGAGCTTCAAGACGGCGAGTACCAATCTCAACACCACAAGAGTCGCAGAAACCGAAATCGTCTTCTTCGATACGTTTAAGTGTTTTGTCAATTTTCTTGATCAGTTTTCGTTCGCGGTCACGATTACGAAGTTCAAGGCTGAACTCTTCTTCTTGTGCGGCACGATCCACTGGATCGGGGAAGTTAGCGGCTTCATCTTGCATGTGGTTTACGGTGCGATCAACTTCAACACGAAGTTGGTTTCGCCATGCTGATAGAATTTTATGGAAATGCTCTAATTGAGCTTCTCCCATGTATTCTTCGCCAGCTTTTTCCTGATAAGGTTCAACCCCAGCAATAGCCAGGATGCCTAGTGATTTTTTAACAATGGTCTCTGGCATATAGCATCTCCTAATGTACCTAATAACCGTCACTGGTTAATTTTGGGCGGTATCTATACCAGAAAGGTTACGATGTGGCAATTATTGTATAACTTCAATTCTACGTCAATGTGAAGAAAACGGCATTTTTTGTGTCGAATGCTGAAATTGTATACAGTCTTCGAGTTTTATTTCAGTCGCGTTAATCGTAGCACGGTAGCAAATTATTTCGACCCCAGCGCTGACTGCTTGCTGTAATAATTGCGCATATTCAGCATCGATATGCTGCGCAACATTAACTTTATTGATACCCGTATGTAACACTGCAAAAAAGAGCACTGCCCGCGATCCTTGCTGTGCCATTTGGGTTAATTCTCGTAGGTGTTTTTGACCTCGAGTCGTCACTGCATCAGGAAAGTAACCTTGACCATTATTCGCCAATAAAGTCACGCTTTTTACTTCAATATAGCAGGGCTGGCGCTGTTGTGATTCAAGTAATAGATCAATACGGCTATTTTCAGTGCCGTATTTTACTTCAGTGCGTAAATTATCATAGCCACTGAGTTCTGGTATCCGTTGTTGTTCAATGGCTTCTTTAACGAGGTGGTTGGCTTGAATAGTATTTACACAAATCCAATCGTTAGCTTCTGTGTGTGCTAATTCCCAGCTATTAGGGTATTTCCGTTTTTTATTATCAGAAGTGGAATACCACACTGTGGTTCCTGAATCGGCACATCCTGTCATTGCGCCAGTATTGGCACAGTGAATGGTGCGGATTTCATTATTACTCAGCTCAATGTCAGCTAAGAAACGTTTGTAGCGTTTGATCAATATGGCTGCTTGAAGTGGTGGCACAAATTTCATTAATGGCCTCGTGAAGTGATTATTATTTTTAGTTGAGGGGCGGCTTTCGTTACACTGTGAGTTCGTTTTGATCATGACATAAGGTGGCGCGATTGTCACAACTCCCGATTGACGAGGTTTTAGCGACCTTATTTACAGCGTTAACTTGCCATACTCAAGTGATTTTAAAGGCGCCACCTGGGGCGGGTAAATCAACCCGTTTGCCGTTGGCGTTGTTAGATAAAGCCGTCATCCAAGGTCGAATTATCATGCTTGAACCGCGACGGTTAGCGGCAAGAAATATTGCTGGATATCTGGCGCAGCAATTGGGTGAGCGTGTCGGACAAACCGTTGGTTTACGGGTGCGAGGTGAAACCAAAGTCAGTGCGCAAACGCGATTAGAGATTGTCACCGAAGGCGTGATGACGCGAATGTTGCAGCACGATCCTGAACTTGCTGGGATCGGACTGATTATTTTTGATGAATTTCACGAGCGCAGTATTCATGCTGATACCGCACTAGCATTAGCGATTGAAGTTCAGCAAGCGCTACGTGACGATCTGCAGTTGTTAGTGATGTCGGCCACGCTTGATCACACGGCATTGGCACAGTTGCTACCTGATGCGGCTTATGTTGAATCTCAGGGGCGGTGTTTTCCGGTTGAGTATCGCTATCAACATGTTAATGATCCTCGGGATGTGATTGACCACATGGCTGTCGCGATCAGTCAGTTGCTAACCCAAGAATCTGGTTCAGTATTAGCCTTTTTGCCTGGGGTTGGGGAAATCAAACGTCTTGCTCAAGCATTAGCAGCCCGTTTACCTGCAACCGCGACCAATATCAATATTTGCCCGTTGTATGGTCAGTTACCGATTGAGCAACAACAACAAGCGATTAATCCTGCCCCCGCTGGACAACGCAAAGTCGTGTTAGCGACCAATATTGCTGAAACCAGTTTAACCATTGAGGGAATTCGATTAGTGGTTGATAGTGGCTTTGAGAGAATCGCATTGTGGGAGCCTAAAACAGGGATTAGTCGCTTACAGCAAGTACGTATAGCCCAATCTTCTGCTGAGCAGCGAGCAGGGCGTGCTGGACGCTTAGAGGCGGGTATTTGTTTACGGATGTACAGTGAAGAATTATTACAACGCCAACCCGCGACACCACAGCCTGAAATTCTTCGCAGTGATCTAACTGCCCTCGCGATGGATTTAGTCCAATGGGGCTGTCATGATCCGCAAGATTTACAATGGCTAGATATACCGCCAGCGATTGCGTTACAGCAAGCGCGACAGCTATTGCAACAACTCGGTGCGATTGATGAACGCGGGCAACAAACGTCACGCGGTCAATTGATGCAAACCGTAGGTGCTGATCCGCGTCATGGTGCAATGTTAGCGTTTGCAAAACAGATTTCACACCAGCAAGCTGATCCTACCATATTGACTACCGCCGCGATGTTAGTGGCATTACTGGAAGATCCACCACGTGGTATCGATAATCCAGATTTAGCGTTTCAATTACATTTACTAGAAACCAAAAAACTGCCTAAAAGTCATGCTTACATTCAACGTGTTCAGCAACATCTTGCGACTTTAGGCGCAGCTAAAAATAGTGTGTTAAGAGTTAACAATCATTGGGCAGCGATTGTATTAGCTGTCGGTTATCCTGATCGCATTGCCCAATCTCGCACTGATGATGGTCGTTATCAATTAGCCAATGGTCAAGGCGTCATGCTTGATGGCAGCCAAGGCTTAGCAAATCAGCCTTTGTTAGTGGTCGCTGATGTGGTTAAAACTCGTCAAGGCGATAGTCGAATATTTTCTGCTATTGGTGCGGATTTAAGTGGGTTACAACAGGCATTGCCATTATTGTTCAGTGAATGTGAGTGGCTTGATTGGGATGATAAAAAAGGCCGTTTAAGTGCTGAGCATCGAGTCTATTGTGGCAAACTGATTGTTGCTCGTAGCCTTGCTGCAACCCCAGATCCAGCATTAGCCAGTGAAGCATTACTTAATGCGGTTAAACGTAAAGGGCTTGCAGTATTAAATTGGACACCTGCGGCAACAATGCTGTTGATTCGCGGACGTTGTGGTTGTGAGTGGTTACCTGACGTGAATTTTCCTGCGCTGGATGAGGCAAGTCTATTAGCCAATGCCGAACGCTGGCTACTGCCGTATCTCAATGGAATAACCACCTTAAAAGGGCTTCAAAGAGTTAACTTGGTGGCAGCGTTAGAGGCGTATCTCGGTTGGAATAAAAAACAACAGCTCGATCAACTATTGCCAATCCATTATCAAGTACCGACAGGATCAAAGATAACTATTCGTTATCAACAACAGCAGCAACCCGTGTTAGCGGTGAAGTTACAAGAAATGTTTGGTGAGCCAACCACGCCAACGATCGCCAACGGTAAGGTTGCTTTAGTACTGGAATTGTTATCGCCTGCGCAGCGACCATTGCAAATCACCCAAGATTTAGCGGGTTTCTGGCAAGGTTCATACAAAGATGTACAAAAAGAAATGAAAGGCCGTTATCCCAAACATCCTTGGCCTGATGATCCTGCAAATCATCTTCCAACCCGCAAAATCAAAAAATACCTTTAGTGATGCTAAACAAGTTAGATACCTGTATATATAATCAGTCATAGTTGTTAGGATCTTAACACTGAATCATAAAGCAGAGCCTAATGATAGTCTCTGCTTACACACAGGAATGACGGTAGTTGATGCATTATGAGTAAGTTGCCACAGCCCCCTAAACCACAGCAGAAAAAGCCAGCACCGACAAAAAAAAAGGCCGTTATAAAACCTGCGGTAAAAAAAGCCGTTCCTAAAAAAAGTGCAGTTAAAAAAGTGACCACCAAAAAAAACACCAGCAAAAATAATAATAGCCCTCATCCGTGGGTACGAAAAATCGCTGGATTCGTGTTTAAAGTGACCTTAGTGGTGGTGGCTATTTTATTGGTGATCGGTATTTATTTAGATACCGTGGTACGCAATAAAATGGATGGACCGATTTGGGATTTACCCTCGGTTGTCTATGGCCGTGTATTAACATTACATCCTGATCAAGCGATTACAATCAGTGATGTGCGACGTGAATTAGATGTACTGCAATATCATAAAGTACGTAGTCCACAACGAATGGGGGAATATTCTGCCTCTTCAACTCGAATCGAGTTAATTCGACGCCCATTTAAGTTTGTCGATGATCCGCAACCACAACAGCATGTGATGCTCACTTTTGCAGGTACTAAGCTAACCTCGATTGTTGATGTCACCACCAAGCACCCCTTAAAAACCCTAAAAATTGAACCGAAGTTGCTAGGTATGCTTGGGCTAACAGGTAATGAACAGCGGATCTTTATGGCGCGGGATCAATTTCCACCGTTATTAATTGATGCACTATTAACCACTGAGGATCGTGATTTTTATCAGCATGATGGCGTGTCGCCATTAGCGATTTTACGAGCGATGGTGGTAAATCTTAAAGCAGGACACACAGTGCAAGGGGGCAGTACGTTGACCCAGCAACTTGCAAAAAATTTATTTTTAAGCCGTGAACGCAGTTTATGGCGCAAAGTGCGTGAAGCGTATATCGCGGTGATTATTGATCATCGATACAGTAAAGACCGCATCTTAGAAGCGTATTTAAATGAAATTTATCTTGGTCAAAATGGCGCTAAAGAAGTGCATGGTTTTCCATTGGCAGCACGATTTTATTTTGGACGTCCATTAGAAGAACTGCGGGCTGATCAATTGGCAATGTTAGTCGGTATGGTAAAAGGACCGTCACAATTTAATCCATGGCGTCATCCTGATCGCACCATTAAGCGTCGTGATTTGGTGTTGATGTTATTACTTAAAAATAATTATCTCACGGGTGCTGAATATGAGAAAGCGGTTTCAGAACCATTAGGGATTCAAAAAACACCCAAGATAGCCAGTCGTCAACCGGCTTATTTTCAGCAATTGCAACGTGAACTAGAACAAGATGTTGGCGATATTTACAAATCAGGTAAAGGGCTGCGTATTTTCAGTACCCTTGATCCTGTCTCTCAACAAGCGGCTGAAAAAACCATTGCGGTGATGGTGCCACGGTTGAATAAAAAAGCCGGTGTTAAAGTAGAAACTGCGATGGTGGTGGTTGATCGTCAAGATGGTGCAGTACGAGCACTTATTGGTGGTAGTCGTCCCGGGTATGCGGGCTTTAATCGTGCTTTAGATGCCAGTCGTCAAATTGGTTCGTTAGCTAAGCCCGCGGTTTATCTGGCGGCATTGAGCCAACCCCATAAATTTAGCTTAGCGACCACGCTTAGTGATCAGGCAATTGTTTTAAAAGGCAATAAAGGCACCTCCTGGCGGCCAAGAAACTACGATCGTAAGTTCCGTGGTCAAGTACCGTTATATTATGCCCTAGCACATTCGCTAAATGTGCCGACAGTGAATTTAGGGCTAAAAGTTGGGCTGGGTACAGTGATTAATACTCTGGCTAAGCTTGGCGTTAACCGCGATGAAGTACCACGTTTACCGTCGATATTATTAGGGGCATTTAATTTATCACCGTTTGAAGTGGCACAGATGTTCCAGAGTATTACTAACAATGGCCGTAAAGCGCCGTTATATAGCCTTGATGCGGTTGTTGATAGTCGAGGGCGGGTGCTATACCAACATCAGTCTCATATCGAACAGGTGGTACCAGAGCAAGCCGCTTGGTTAACAACCTATGATATGAAAAAAGTCGTTAGCCAAGGTACGGCACGTTTTCTACACACGAAATTTAGTTCAGCTAAGCTCGCAGGGAAAACAGGTACAACTGATAACAACCGTGACAGTTGGTTTGCTGGCGCTGATGGACGCGAGGTTGGCGTGGTATGGGTTGGCCGTGATGATAACACTCCAGTGCGATTAACGGGCTCTAGCGGTGCGCTACGGGTTTATGCTGATTATCTTACTCGTCGTCAACCATTGCCGTTAAATATCGGCTGGCCGCCTTATATCACTACTGTTAAGTATCAACGGGCAGCGAATGGCAGTTTACAGTTTGACTGTAACGGTAATGTTTCGTTACCTGCTTGGGATAAAAATGGTGATTTAAAAGTGCAGTGTAATGATAGCCAGCCTGCAACGTGGATTAAGCATATGTTTGCGGGATAAAGGGTAGAAGGTAGGTAAAATAGCAGGGACGAGGTTTCTAGGGGCGAGGAAGAGCTGAAGATAGGTGTAACAGCAGGGACGAGGTTTTTAGGGGCGAGGAAGAGCTGAAGATAGGTGTAACAGCAGGGACGAGGTTTTTAGGGGCGAGGAAGAGCTGAAGATAGGTGTAACAGCAGGGACGAGGTTTCTAGGGGCGAGGAAGAGCTGAAGATAGGTGTAATAGCAGGGACGAGTTTTTTAGAGACGAGTAAGGGCAGCGGCAAGATTATTGTTGACAATGATGTTGCTGGTGCTGAAAATTTCGAACCATCGAACCATCGAACCATCGAACCATCGAACCATCGAACCATCGAACCATCGAACCATCGAACCATCGAACCATCGAACCATCGAACCATCGAACCATCGAACCATCGAACCCTCGTTCCTTTTCTCCAGACGAAAAAAAAGCCTCATCAAAGATGAGGCTTTCAAAAGATGGTGCCGACTACCGGAGTCGAACTGGTGACCTACTGATTACAAGTCAGTTGCTCTACCTACTGAGCTAAGTCGGCACACTAAATTCTTTTTTAAATAATGAGAGAACTCATTATCTTTAATATGGTGCCTCGAGGCGGAATCGAACCACCGACACGAGGATTTTCAATCCTCTGCTCTACCGACTGAGCTATCAAGGCAAACACAGCAATGTAA
>NZ_MSCQ01000001.1:2335951-2337652 GCF_002954725.1 Photobacterium phosphoreum | reverse complement strand
CAAATTGCTATTGTTGCATTTCTTACCGAAGTAAGAGAATAAATGGTGCCGACTACCGGAGTCGAACTGGTGACCTACTGATTACAAGTCAGTTGCTCTACCTACTGAGCTAAGTCGGCACATTAATTCTGTAATCTCTCCGCTCTATTGAGCCAAGAAATAAATAGTGGCTCCCTCTACTGGACTTGAACCAGTGACATACGGATTAACAGTCCGGCGTTCTACCAACTGAACTAAGAGGGAACAGATTTTATCGTTGCTTGACACCATTCTTCAAAAGAGAAGAAATGGTGCCTCGAGGCGGAATCGAACCACCGACACGAGGATTTTCAATCCTCTGCTCTACCGACTGAGCTATCGAGGCAACGGAGCGCATTAAAAAGGTTTTTGACCTTTTCGTCAATGGTTTTTTTTTAAATAGTTACCAACATTATCTTTTTTGCGCTGATTGCTGTTATTTTGCACGTGAATGTTGGGTTTTTTGGTGTTTGTCAGTCTTGGTGGGGAAAAGCGTTTGATGGCGTCAGCGTTGTAAAAAAAGTGAATAGAAGAAAATGAGTGGTGGCATACAAGTCTAATTTATCGTCATTCCCTACAGTGAATGCTTGCGAGGGCGATAGGGAATCTACTATTTGCGCGTTGTAGGTTAATTGTTTTAGCTGGCATCTTTTAAGCTCAATAACGCTGTGAATAGATCACGGATAGCCTTCGTAGCTCAGCTTTCAAGATGTGAATAATAGGTAGTGTTATTTTTGTTGTGACATATAAGTCTAATTTATCGTCATTCCCTACAGTGAATGCCCGCGAGGGCGATAGGGAATCTACTATTCGCGCGTTGTAGATTAATTGTTTTAGCTAATGTCTTTTAGGCTCAATGATGTTGTGAATAGATCGCGGATAGCCCGTACCTCAGCTTTCGAGATGTGAATAATAGCCAGTGTTATTTTTGTTGTGGCATACAAGTCTAATTTATCGTCATTCCCTACAGTGAATGCCCGCGAGGGCGATAGGGAATCTACTATTCACGCGTTGTAGATTAATTGTTTTGACTAATGTCTTTTTGGTTCAATAACGCTGTGAATAGATCGCGGATAGCCCGTACCTCAGCTTTCGAGATGTGAATAATAGCCAGTGTTATTTTTGTTGTGACATATAAGTCTAATTTATCGTCATTCCCTACAGTGAATGCCCGCGAGGGCGATAGGGAATCTACTATTTGCGCGTTGTAGATTTATTGTTTTAGCTGGTGTCTTTTTGGCTCAATGACGCTGTGAATAGATCGCGGATAGCCCTCGTACCTTAGCTTTCAAGATGTGAATAATAGCCAGTGTTATTTTTGTTGTGGCATACAAGTCTAATTTATCGTCATTCCCTACAGTGAATGCCCGCGAGGGCGATAGGGAATCTACTATTCACGCGTTGTAGATTAATTGTTTTGACTGGTGTCTTTTAGGCTCAATAACGCTGTGAATAGATCGCGGATAGCCCTCGTACCTTAGCTTTCAAGATGTGAATAATAGCCAGTGTTATTTTTGTTTGGCTTCACTCTACTGGACTTGAACCAGTGACATATGGATTAGCAGTCCACCAAGCTTCTCATAAAGTGTCGCCAACTGAACTAAGAGGGAATTTCACCAAAGTACAGATGTAAAAAAGCCCGCAATTGCTTGCGGGCTTTCTTATTTGGCTTCACTCTACTGG
>NZ_MSCQ01000001.1:2312989-2334717 GCF_002954725.1 Photobacterium phosphoreum | reverse complement strand
TCAATTCTGTAATCTCTCCGCTCTATTGAGCCAAGAAATAAATAGTGGCTCCCTCTACTGGACTTGAACCAGTGACATACGGATTAACAGTCCGGCGTTCTACCAACTGAACTAAGAGGGAACAGATTTTGTCGTTGCTTGACACCATACTTCAAAATAGAAGAAATGGTGCCTCGAGGCGGAATCGAACCACCGACACGAGGATTTTCAATCCTCTGCTCTACCGACTGAGCTATCGAGGCAACGGGGCGTCATTAAAAGGGTTTTGAGCCTTTTCGTCAACCTTTTTTTTATAAAAAATGATTATTTAAGTGTAAGTGTTGGCTTTTTGTTCGTTGTGGCGTTATTTTTCGCTTTTTTTAATGTTTTCCGCCGTTTGAGTTACGGCGGAATATCTCTTTGATCTCAATATTATTTTGCTGGTGGTGTATAACCTTCAATTACTACATCTTTACCTTCAAACAAAAAATTGACCATTTCTGTCTCAAGTAATTGGCGATGTTCAACATTCATCATGTTAAGTTTTTTTTCATTAATCAGCATGGTTTGCTTCGCTTGCCACTGTGCCCATGCTTGTTTGGAAATACTATCAAAAATGCGTTGGCCAAGCTCTCCTGGGTACAATTGAAAATCTAAACCTTCAGCATCTTGTTGTAGATGGACACAAAAAACAGTACGGCTCATGGAATATTCCTTCATGCATTGATAATTAAGTGACAGCGCCAGTGGCTGTATTTATAACTGCTGTATTTATAACAATAGTTATACCAGAGTCGGCTGATAGCGGCTAGGCACGATCTATGAATAACAACCGCTCAATTACTGTGGATATAGCAGCCCATCAAGGATCTTTTGTACTGGGGCTGCGAGACCAATTTTGGCAGGATCATGAAGATCATACCATTGCCCTTGGCACTCATGGATCACATCAGGCATCTTATTCAATGTGAATAAAATAGGCACAATATCAAGGTGATAATGACTAAATGTGTGTCTAAATGCGATTAACTGCTGTTGGTTAGCGATCATTGTTTGCGGTTGACCGAGCTGCTGTAACAGCAAATCATCAAGATCGTCATTGTCATGCTGCGGGAAACACCATAAGCCGCCCCAAATACCCACTTGTGGCCGCTGCTCAAGCCACACTTTGTCGCCATAACGTAAAATCGCGAACCAAGTTTGTTTTTCTGGCATCACTTTTTTAGGTTTTTTACCCGGGAATTCAGTTTGGCGCTGTTGGGCTTTGGCAATACATTGGGCTTCTATTGGGCATAAATCGCATTTAGGTTTGCTACGGGTACAAATCATTGCCCCCATGTCCATCATTGCTTGGTTGTAGCGTTCGACACCCATCGCCGGTGTATTTTCAGTTGCAATTTCCCATAACGCATTTTCTACCGGTTTTTTCCCCGGCCAGCCTTCAATCGCATAGCAACGGGCAAGGGTACGTTTAACATTACCGTCTAAAATAGGATGGTGATGTTTTAACGATAGCGATAATACTGCCCCTGCTGTTGAACGTCCGATACCCGGCAGGGCTTCAACTTCTTCAATGGTGGTGGGAAACTCACCATTGTGCTTTGAGACAATTAACTGTGCCGCTTTATGAAGATTACGGGCGCGGGCGTAATAGCCTAAGCCGGTCCATAAATGCAGTACTTCATCTTGTTCAGCGGCTGCGAGATCGACCACTGTTGGGAAGCGCGCCATAAAGCGTTCAAAGTAAGGGATCACGGTGGCAACTTGGGTTTGTTGCAACATAATTTCAGATAACCATACTTTATAGGGGGTCTTTTGGTGTTGCCATGGCAGGGTTTTACGGCCGAATTTATCATACCACGCTAAAATAGCGTCGGAAAAAGCTGTACTCACGGTGGGCTCACTTTACTTAATGGATATTAGCAATGTCATGTTGCGCTTTATTATGGAATGAGCTTGCGGAAAGTTGGAGTCCATGGAGACGATCCCTTATACTGCAACTCATTAATGTAATGGCGTCTATAATGACGTTATTGACTAAGATTGCATCATAAACTGGTGATTATCACAATTGATAGACTTGAATTGAGCCTATAAGTTTGGATAATGCCGTTCCGTTTCTTTTTTTGTTTGGATAGTTAGCATGAGCGAAGTTTCAAAAAAGTCAGGTGACGTAACTCTGACTGAATTTACCGATGAAGGCAAAATGGTTCGTAAGATCCGCAGTTTTGTTCGTCGTGAAGGCCGTTTAACCAAGGGCCAAGAGCATGCGATGGAAAAAAACTGGCCAGCTATGGGTATTGATTTCGCCACTGAAATGCTGGACTGGACACAAGTCTTTAACCGTGAAGCGCCAGTTGTATTAGAAATTGGCTTTGGCATGGGTGCATCATTAGTTGAAATGGCACAAACTGCGCCAGAGAAAAACTATGTTGGTATTGAAGTACATAGTCCAGGTGTTGGTCACTGTTTAATGGGCGCAGAAGCGGCTAATTTAACCAACCTACGCGTAATGTGTCATGACGGTGTTGAAGTGTTTGAACACATGATCCCTGATGGTAGCCTAGATATGGTGCAGTTGTTCTTCCCTGACCCATGGCACAAAGCCCGTCACCATAAGCGTCGTATTGTTCAGCCTGAATTTGCTGAGATGCTACGTAAGAAGCTTAAAATTGGCGGTGTTTTCCATATGGCAACTGACTGGGAAAACTACGCAGAGCACATGGTAGAAGTGATGGATGCTGCACCGGGTTACAAAAACACGGCTACAGATGGCGCTTACATTGATCGCCCACAAGATCGTCCTTTAACAAAGTTTGAAGCTCGTGGTCATCGCCTAGGTCATGGCGTATGGGACATGAAGTATATGCGTACTGAATAATTGCAGACATTGCTGTGCCAATCGATTAGGGTGTCAGCAGTTATTGCATTATTTATTTAGAAAGCCAACTTTTGTTGGCTTTTTTGTTATTGGAGATGAAGTAAATGAAGCCGACAGAAACTTTGCTTAAAGGCATTTTAGATGAAGTTAGACCTTTGATTGGTCAAGGAAAAGTAGCTAACTATATTCCTGCTTTAGCTGAGGTTCCTGCGAATAAATTAGGCATCGCTGTGTGTTATAACGATGGTGAAATTATTCAAGCCGGTGATAGCCAAGAAAGCTTTTCTATTCAATCGATCTCCAAAGTATTATCGCTAACGTTGGCAATGGCACTCTATGAACCCGATGAATTATGGGCGCGTGTCGGTAAAGAGCCATCGGGTCAGGCATTTAATTCAATGATCCAGCTAGAATTAGAAAATGGCATTCCGCGTAATCCATTTATTAATCCCGGTGCAATTGTTATTTCTGACATGCTTTATAGCCGCTTGTGTGCACCGCAATATCGCATGCTTGAATTAGTGCGGGAATTATCTTGTAACCCACAGATTGTATACGACAAAATTGTGGCTAATTCTGAGATGCAGCACAGTGATCGCAATGCCTCGATTGCCTATTTAATGCGGTCATTTGGTAATTTCAATAACGAAGTAATGCCAGTACTTAATAACTACTTTAGTTATTGCGCATTAAAAATGAGTTGTGTCGATTTAGCGCGTACATTTTCTTATTTAGCAAATAAAGGTCAGCCTTTAGGTGCAAAAACGCCAATTATTAGCCAAACTCAAAGTAAGCATATAAATGCATTGCTTGCGACATGCGGGCTATATGATGGCGCGGGAGAATTTGCTTACCGTGTTGGTATGCCGGGTAAATCAGGTGTTGGTGGCGGTATTGTGGCGATTGTACCAGGGGAAATGACCATTGCAGTATGGTCGCCAGAATTGGATCAATCAGGGAATTCCTTGGTGGGTACCGCAGCATTAGAAAAGTTATCAGCACGGATTGGACGTTCTATTTTTTAGTGGGTATATGTCATCAATGATATGTCGCAACCCACTTTTTCAGGGAAGCGAGTATTGTTTATGAATATTAGGTCTTATATAAAAAATGGCTGTGGGTTATTACTTGGATTAAGCATCAGCTCATCCGTTATGGCTGTCGAGTGTCAGCCATTGTGGCAAAATAATGTCAGTTTTACGGATGAAAAATTAATTCTAGAGCACGAAACGCAGACTTTCACGATCAAAAATAATGGTCAGCTTTATTTTGATATTCATAAAGTAAAATTAGACCCTAAGCAGAGTCAAATGCTGGCTAAATATTACCAAATGATAGCGACTGATTTACCGTATGTTTTATCTCATGGCCAGCGTATTGATACTCAGTTATGTGATTTTGCAGCAGTACGTATTAATCAAGAAAATAAAATTCGACAACATATTCCAGCGTTGAAAAATTGGCATAGCGTTAGCTTGAAATAATGCGGTTACTCTTTGATGGGATTAGCATGTTTTGATGAAATGTGTTGATAACAAAAAAAGCGATTCACAGAGGTGAGATCGCTTTTTTGTGGCTGTTTTTATGACAGTTTTTAACGTTATTTTTAATAACGGATGATAGGGTTTAACTAGTCATCATCTTCAACAAAAGCGGCCAATAAATCATTTAAAAATAGCTTGCCGTGTTCAGTGATCTGCCAATGATCGCCATTGTCTTGCAAATATTTTTGTTCGATTGCCCAATCGATGTTGGCTTCAATGGTCGTTAACGGTAAACCAGTACGATCAATGAAATCTTGCTTTGGACAGGCTTCTAATAATCGAAATCTGTTCATGAAAAATTCAAATGGACGCTCGCTATCAGCAACGGAGATTTGCTCGCTTAAATAAGGCTTATCTGCGTGTAAGTATCCACGTGGATGTTTGACTTTCACGGTACGAATAATACGCCCATCATCAAAACTTATCTTGCCATGTGCACCGCAGCCAATGCCTAAGTAATCACCAAAGCGCCAATAATTTAAATTATGCTGGCATTGTTTGCCGACTTTACTGTAGCCCGAAATTTCATATTGCTGATAACCTGCTGCGGTTAACAGCGCATGGCCTTGCTCAAAAATATCCCATAAATCATCGTCATCAGGCAATGTCGGTGGTTTTGAGTAATACAGTGTATTGGGTTCAATCGTCAGCTGATACCAAGATAAATGCGGTGGATCAAGTGCGATCGCTTGTTTGAGGTCACTGATCGCATCAGCAATCGATTGATCAGGTAAGCCGTGCATCAGATCAGTATTAAAACTGTTTAATCCGGCAGATTTTGCCAGTTCAATTGCTTTAATCGCTTCTTGGCTGCCATGAATACGGCCTAAACGCTGTAATTTGTCATCTTGGAAACTTTGAATACCAATTGAAATGCGGTTGACCCCTGCGTGGCGATAACCTTCAAAACGACCAGCTTCAACGGTGCCAGGATTGGCTTCCATAGTGATTTCAATATTGTCACTAAAGGGAATGCGGGTTTCAATGGCGGCCAGTAAACGGCCAATTTCAGTCGGAGAAATTAAACTTGGCGTACCACCACCAATAAAAATTGAATGCAGTGGTCGTTGACCATTCATTAATTGATACGCCATCAGATCCGTTTCCAGATCGTCAATTAACGCATCAATGTAATCAAGTTCTGGCAGTTCAGTTTTTAGCGCGTGCGAATTAAAGTCGCAATAGGGGCACTTTTGGACACACCAAGGAATGTGAACATATAAGCTGAGTGGTGGAGGAACAAGCATTAGTTCGCCTTTAGTACACTGAAAAGTTGTTGAAGCGCTTTACCACGGTGTGACAATTGTTTTTTACGGCTTGGATCTAATTGCGCTGAAGCACACTGATCTTCAGGTACCCAGAAAATAGGATCGTAGCCAAAGCCATTGTCACCATGACGTTGTGTTAAAATGCTACCTTCCCATGAGCCATGACACACTAACGGGGTTGGATCATTTTCGTGACGCATCATCACTAATACACAATGAAAACGTGCACTGCGTTGTGCTTCAGGTACACCATCCATTGCTGCTAGTAGTTTATCAATGTTTTCCGCATCTGTTGCGCCTTCTCCGGCAAAGCGAGCTGAGTAAATACCCGGTGCACCGTTAAGGAAATCAACTTCAAGACCTGAATCATCAGCAATCGCTGCACAACCGGTTTCTTTGGCAGCATGACGTGCTTTGATAATTGCATTTTCAATAAAAGTGGTACCTGTTTCCGCCACTTCTGAAACGTTAAAATCGCTTTGAGCGACAACATCAAAACCAAAATCAGCCAGAAGATCAGCCATTTCTTTTACTTTTCCTTGATTGCCTGTTGCCAGTACCAGTTTGCTCATATTGAATGCCTTTTGAAAACGTTAATTCACTAATGAGCGCTATGATAGCCGTTGTGGGAATAATAACAAAGTCGCGTACTCCGCAAGGCTATTTTGTGGGGGATTATTGGATATAAAAAAAGCGAACATCGGAATGATATTCGCTTTTTTATGATAGCAACTGACAGCAAAACTATTGCATTAGATTAGCGATTGTTTCTGGGATCTGCTTGGGATCTTCGATTCGAATTTGTTTATGGCGACCTTGAAAGCCTTTTTCCACGTGTACTAATCCTTTTGCTACTTTAAATTGCTTAGCTAAGTATTTGGCTAAATGCGCATTCGCTTTACCGTCAACGGGAGGCGCTGTAATGGCAATTTTTACTTCACCACCATGCAGACCAACAATTTGATCGCGGCTGGCTTTGGGTTGAATGTAAAGTCGAATAACGACATCATCCCCTTGGCGACAGACAGCGACAGCACTCATAATTGGAACCAAATCGGCCCAATTAAATCACCCATTAAATAGTTAGCAAACTGCAATCCTAAGAAGATCACTAGAATACTTAAATCTAAACCACCCATTGCTGGTAAAACACGACGAATCGGTGCCATTAGGGGTTCAGTAAGTTGATTCATAACATATTCCATTGGGCTACGACCTTGGCTGACCCAACTTAAAATCGCACGGATCAATAGTACCCAGAATAATAATCCGCCCGCGGCTTTAATCAGTGCTAATAGACCAAAGAATAAGAACATTGGACTAAAGGCTGATGCGCCACCCGTTAACGCCAGTTGCAACAGAATAAATTTAGCCACACACAATATGTAACCGAATAAAATGGTCGCCATATCGATAGAGCCAATGGATGGGATCACACGGCGTAATGGCGCCACAACCGGTTGGGTTGCTTTAACAATAAACTGTGAAAACGGGTTGTAAAAATCTGCGCGTGACCATTGTAGCCAAACACGTAACAGCACAATCATGATATATAAATCAAAAACTGTGGTGATTAAAAAAGCGAGTGAATTCATAATTAAACCTTAAAACAATTGTTCCATTTCTTGAGCACGAGCAACTGCAGATTGCATTGCTTTAGCCACTATTTCTGTTAGATGGTGTTGATTGAACGTATTAATTGCTTCTGCTGTCGTGCCGCCTTTAGAAGTCACTTGCTGACGCAGTGTAGCCAGATCCGTGTCAGGATTTGCTTGCACCATTTCCGCCGCGCCTAATGCTGTTTGTTGAACTAACAAGCGTGCGGTTTGTTCATCAAACCCTTGTGCCATTGCTTGTTGTTGAATTGCTTCCATAAATAAGAAGAAGTAAGCGGGCGCACTGCCAGCTGCGGCAATGATACCATTGATATCTGCTTCTTGTTTAACCCAGCAAATTTCACCAACGGCTTGTAATAACTGGCTTGAAAACTGATGATCTTGCGGTGCTAATGTCGAATCTGCATACAAGCCACTCATGCCTCTACCAATTAATGCTGGTGTGTTTGGCATTACGCGCACTAATTGCAGTTGGCTATCAAGCAGGGTTGCTAATCGCGCACAACTGATACCAGCAGCAATCGAGATCACTAATTTATTACTGAAATCGACCGCTTGCAATGGCAAACATACATCAGCCATTAATTGGGGCTTTACCGCCAGTACCACCACGTCAGCTTGTTGCGCTGCGCGCAGGTTATCACTGTCGATATTAATACCAAAATCATCCTTTAACGGTGCAAGGCGAGTTTCACTTGGCGCTGTCGCCGTGATTTTCTTAGCATCGTAACCACTGGCAATTAAGCCGGCGATAATTGAACGTGCCATGTTTCCGGCACCGATAAAGGCGATAGAACGCTGTTCCATGTAATATCCTTTGTATTGGTACGACACGCAAACAAGTAGGCTGAGTCGTTAACCGTTATTGAAAAACAAGTGTTAGGATTTAGGCCTGGCTGCCATAGTCGCGAGCACCAAACAAAGCAGTACCAATACGCACCATGGTACTACCTGCAGCAATCGCGGCTTCCATATCACCACTCATGCCCATTGATAGGGTATCAAGTTGTGGATGATGAGGTTTTAGTCGTGCCAATAAATCAGCGAGCTTTTTAAAAGCAGCGAATTGGCTATCATAATCGGTTTCGGGTTGTGGAATCGACATTAATCCGCGTAAAACTAATTGCGGCATGGTGGCAATCTCTGCCGCTAGTGCAATTACTTCATCTTCGTTAATGCCAGATTTGCTCGCTTCACCACTGGTGTTAACTTGCAACAGCACATTTAATGGTACCATGGTTGCTGGGCGTTGTTCATTTAAACGGGTTGCTGTTTTAAGGCGATCAATCGAATGTACCCAATCAAAATGCTCGGCAATTGGGCGGGTTTTATTCGACTGGATCGGGCCAATAAAGTGCCATACTAATTGGTCTGCTGCCGGATGACCCGCAAAATAATTAACTTTATCGACCCCTTCCTGAACATAGTTTTCACCAAAAGCAACGAGGCCGGCATCAATCGCTTGCTCGATCGCGGCAACGGGCTTGGTTTTACTTACCGCTAACAGTTGCACCGAATCAGTAGCTCTGCCGCATTTTTCAGTTGCTAATGCCATCTCTTTGATGACCTGTGTAATATTTTGCTTAATACTGTTCATAATTTATTCTTGAGGAAAATATATGGATATCACCGAATTACTCGATTTTAGTGTAAAGCATAACGCATCAGATCTGCATCTTTCTGCGGGCGTTCCACCAATGATAAGAGTTGATGGTGATGTGAGAAAGCTCAGTTTACCAGCTTTAGATCATAGCGAAGTCCATCGTCTGATATTTGACATTATGAATGATGCTCAGCGTCGTGAATATGAAGAAAAATTAGAAGTCGATTTTTCTTTTGAATTACCCGACATTGGTCGCTTCAGGGTTAATGCTTTTCATCAGTCGCGTGGCTGTTCAGCTGTGTTGCGAACCATCCCGATTCACATTCCTACGTTAGCCTCTCTTAATGTGCCAGAGGTTTTTTATGATATTGCTCAGCTCAACCGTGGGCTGGTACTGGTAACAGGTGCAACAGGCTCTGGTAAATCAACCACGATTGCAGCCTTAGTAGATTATATCAATAGTAATTATCAACGCCATATTTTGACCATTGAAGATCCGATTGAATTTGTTCATACAAGTAAAAGCTGTTTGATCAACCAACGGGAAGTCCATCGCGATACGCTAAGTTTTCAAAATGCGCTACGTTCATCATTACGTGAAGATCCCGATGTGATTGTGGTCGGGGAATTACGCGATCAAGAAACCATTAGTTTAGCGTTAACCGCCGCAGAAACAGGTCACTTAGTGTTAGGGACATTGCACACCAGTTCAGCCGCTAAAACTGTTGACCGTATTATCGATGTTTTTCCCGGTAGTGATAAATCGATGGTGCGCTCAATGTTATCTGAATCATTACGCGCAGTCGTAGCACAGCACTTATTGAAATGTACTACTGGTGGGCGAGTAGCTTGTCATGAAGTAATGATGGCAACGCCAGCGATCCGTAACTTGATCCGCGAAGATAAAATTGCCCAGATGTATTCAATGATCCAAACCGGTTCATCGCTTGGCATGCAAACTATGGAGCAAAGCGTAAAAATGCTGGTGGCACAAGGAATGGTCGAAGCTGAAGAAGGGCGTCGTATTCTTGATAGCAGTAAACGTGGTTTTTAAATAAAGGAATAACCGCATGACCTTAGATGACATCCTTGAGCAGATGGTGGCTAAAAAAGCCTCCGATTTATATATCACGGTTGATTCAGCGTGTTTATTAAAAATTGATGGCAATTTGCATGATGTTGGCGAAATGCTCACTCGCAGTAGGGTTGATAGTTTGTTTGATCAAGCCATGGATGCCAACCTGCGCCAAGAATTTATCAGCACCAAAGAAGCTAACTTTGCGTTAGTGAGAAATGATTTACGATTTCGAGTTAGTGCGTTTTGGCAACGAGAATTACCAGGGATGGTGATCCGTCGAATTGAAACCCAAATTCCACAAATGGATGATTTACAGTTACCGATTGATATGGAGCGGTTGGCATTATCAAAACGCGGTTTAGTGTTAATTGTCGGTGCAACGGGATCGGGTAAATCAACCTCAATGGCTGCAATGACAGGTTACCGTAATCAGCATCGCAGTGGTCATATTTTAACGGTTGAAGATCCGATTGAATTTGTCCATAAACATAACAAATGCATTATCACTCAGCGCGAAGTTGGACTGGATACTGCCAGTTATGAAGTGGCGTTAAAAAACTCCTTACGCCAAGCACCAGACATGATTTTAATCGGTGAAATTCGCAGCCGTGAAACGATGGAATACGCGTTAAATTTTGCAGAGACTGGGCATTTATGCATGGCTACTTTACATGCCAATAATGCTAATCAGGCATTAGAGCGTATTTTACATTTGGTCCCTAAAGAGCGGCGTGATCAATTTTTATTTGATTTATCTCTCAACCTTAAATGTATTTTAGCGCAGCAGTTAGTGGCTGACGCTAATGGTGTTGGTCGTCATGGGGTGTATGAATTATTACTGAATACACCACGAGTGGCTGATCTTATTCGTCGTGGTGAACTGTATGAAATTAAAGATGTGATGGCTAAGTCGACCGAAGCCGGAATGATAACCTTTGACCAATCACTGTATGCCTTATTTAAGGAAGGTAAAATCAGTGAACAAGATGCGCTTCATCATGCCGATTCTGCTAACGATTTACGGTTGATGATCAAAGTGGGTGATCCAACCGCTAAACCGTTAAATAGTTTATCGGGCGTAATATTAGAAAATAAATAATAAGAATAAAGCCTATGATGATCCTTTTGCTAAAAGATCATCATGATAAAATAGCCTTTAATTTTATCTAACGAGCTAATTTTAATTAAGACACTGATTTTTATTGTTTTTATTTTAAAGGAAAAGATCGTCAATTCAGTGAATGAGCTTTTGGGTTTAAGTGATCCAAAAGCTGTACAAGCTGATCAAGTGAGTGATAATGCGGCTTGAGAACAGACTGACAGCCTGATCGAAAATAGCTGTCAGCTTTGTGATGATCTTATGTGTTGAAGCTGTACCGTAAAAAAAAAGACAAGCCCAGAGAGGGAAGCTTGTCTTTTTTTTATTGTTTAAAGCGGAATGAAGTATGAATAATCGCTGTCGATTAAGCGCCGTATTGACGTTCAAACCAGCTTTCTAAAATCACTACCGCAGATTGTGAATCGATGTTGCCTTTACTTAATGAGCGATAACCACCGCGTTCAAATAACTCAGCTTTCGCTTCAACGGTACTTAAACGTTCATCGTGTAATTCAACGGCGAAACCAAATCGACCATGGATACGGTTAGCAAATTTCTTTGCCCGTGGCGCGATGGTTTCAAGTTCTTTACCTGCAAGATCTAATGGCAGCCCAACAACGATTAAATCCGGTTGCCATTCTTTAAGAATTTTTTCAATGTCATCCCAATTAGGAATGCCATCTTTGGCTTTTAAAGCAGCCAGTGGACTCGCTGTCCCTGTGAGTTCTTGACCGATAGCAACACCAATACTTTTGGTGCCGTAATCAAAGCTTAATACGCTACGAGTTTGACTCATGCATGACCTATATCTGATGACAGATTCGCGGGGCTAATCCCCAATTTTGCGAGAGCTTGTTGCCAGCGCTGATCTATCGGAGTGGAAAAAATAATGTTGCTATCGGCTTCAATAGTGAGCCAATTATTATTGGCTAATTCTTGTTCCAGTTGACCATCATCCCAACCAGCATAACCGAGTGCCACAATAAATTGTTGTGGTGCTTTATCGGTGCCGAGTTGAGCTAAAATATCTAAAGAAGTGGTGACTGCCAGTTGTGGGGTGATAACAATACTAGAGGTATAATCAGCTTGAATAGTATGGAGTACAAAGCCGCGATCTTCGGCAACGGGACCCCCATTGAGCACTGGATATTCAAGACTTAATGGATCAACTAAAGGCAAGGTTCGTTCGATATCAATTTGATCGAGCATGTCAGTAATTGAGATCTCAATCGGTTGATTAATGATGATGCCCATAGCACCTTCATCATTATGCTCGCAAACATAAATAACACTATGCTTGAAATTTGGATCTTCCATCGTGGGCATTGCCACTAAGAAATGATTGGTCAGATTCATTTACAGCACCATTAAATACACATCAGCACCGATGATGGTGTTGATAGTAAAAAGCAGCGATCATATATAATCGCTGCGTTCTTGGTTTGATTATGGCTGATGTTTAGCGCTTAGGTGATCTTAGTTAGCGTTAATTCGGCGCTCAATCGCATCCATTAATTTTCCTGTGATTGAAATATCAAACGCAGCTTCAATTTCACAGATACAGGTTGGGCTGGTCACGTTAATTTCAGTGAGCTTGTCACCAATCACATCAAGGCCAACAAAGATTAAGCCTTTCTGTTTTAAAATTGGCGCGACTGTTTCGGCAATTTTACGATCAGTGTCGCTAATTGGACGTGCTTCACCACGACCGCCAGCAGCAAGATTACCGCGAGTTTCGCCTTTAGCTGGAATACGCGCTAGGCAGTATGGCATTGGTTCGCCATCAACCACTAAAATACGCTTATCACCATTACTGATATCAGGCACGAAGGTTTGCGCCATACAGTAGTTTTCGCCCATTGCGGTTAGCGTTTCAATGATCACTGATACGTTAGGATCATTTTTCATCACACGAAAGATAGATGAACCACCCATACCATCAAGCGGTTTTAGGATCACATCACCGTGTTCTTTGTGGAATGCTTTTAGCTTGTCAGCACGACGAGTAACAATCGTGGTTGGCGTTAGTTCTGGAAACCATGCGGTAAACAATTTTTCATTACAATCACGTAGGCTTTGCGGTTTATTAACGATCAAAGCACCGTTATCTTCTGCACGCTCAAGAATGTAAGTCGCATAAATGTATTCAGTATCAAACGGAGGATCTTTACGCATTAATACAGCATCAAGATCTGCTAATGGGATCTCTTGCTCATTATGGAATTCAAACCAGTCGTTGGGATCTTTTTTTACAGTGACTGTGCGAGTACGTGCAATCGCGACACCTTGCTCTAAAGAAAGATCGCTCATTTCCATGTAGTGTAATTCCCAACCACGACGCTGTGCTTCCATCATCATGGCAAAGGTCGAATCTTTTTTGATATTGATAGACTGGATAGGGTCCATCACAATACCTAGCTTGATCATTGTTTTCTCCTGATTACTTAGCCTAGATCACCAAAGCGAACTTGCAGTGCGGTAATGGCTGTCATTGCGGTAGTCTCAGTGCGTAATACACGTGGGCCTAATAGAATTTCGTCAAATTTATATTGCTCAGTCATGCTAATTTCTTCAGCAGACAAGCCGCCCTCAGGACCTATCAATAATCGTACTTTGGTTACTGGGGTAGGGAGGGTGTTAATAGAATAATGTGCACGAGGGTGTAAATTTAGTTTTAAACCATCATATTCTTCAGCGCACCATTGCTCTAGTTTCATTACTGGGCGAATGGTAGGCACGACATTACGGCCACATTGTTCACAGGCTGCAATTGCAATCTTTTGCCACTGCTCAAGTTTTTTCTCAAATCGTTCAGCATTAAGTTTAACGCCACAACGCTCAGAAATAAGTGGTGTAATAGTATTAACACCCAACTCAACAGATTTTTGAATAGTGAATTCCATTTTATCGCCACGTGAAATCACTTGGCCTAAGTGGATATCTAATGGCGATTCAATACTATTCTCAACCCGCGCCTGAATCTCAACTTCAACACTTTTTTTACTGGCGTTGCTAATCACTGCGGGGAATTCAGCGTTACTGCCATCAAACAGTAATACTTGTTGCCCAACTTGCATCCGCATTACGCGGCCAACATGGTTAGCCGCATCGTCGCTAAGCATAACCGTACCTTGGCTTGGTAAAGGTTGTGGGTGGTAAATTCGTGGAATTCTCATGATGCGGTCATCTGTCGTAATGATTAAGTAATACCTGATATTACCACGGTTAGCCGCAGAGGGAGGGCAAAAGTTAATGACTGAAAGTGCCTAAATAGAGCCGCATAAACAATAATAGCCGCGTTTAATCACGACCATTATTGTCAGTGAATATTTGGCTTATAAATTGGCTTTTTCACATGCCTCAACAACGAAAGGATTGTGATTGCCTTGTTTGGTGGCGATAAGCTGATCACGTTGGCATTCCCATTGCGTCACGGGGTATTGTTTATGCCATGCTTCCATTAATTGTCGTTGCTGTTTTGATAGTGAAAAATCATATTGTTGGTTCATATATAAGTAAGTACGCGCTATTGCTCCACGTGCTATTTCTGGTGGGTTGGCGCGTTTGTTTTTAAAATCTATTCGCATTTTACATTGACCATAGGTGACACCACTATCGTCATTCCAAGGTCTAAATTTAAAGTTAGAACGGTCGCCATTTACCTCACCGATAGCGGGGGTTAAATTGTGGAGATCGGCTTCCATGATTCTAAATTTTTGCACTTTCTTACAGGTTTTGCGGCCACCATCTTGCCAGCATTGGAGTTGATGTCCAAATTGCCATGCTGGAACAACATGCTCCCACTCAATACGATTAGCCCGCCGTTGCTGCTTTCTGACTTGGTAACCACATTGTGCTAATTCTGGTACACCTTTTTTATTGATCCATTTAATCGGGCAACCACAATAAAAACTGACGGGATGTGTTTGATAGATTTCGACCGCAATTTTTTTTGATTTAGCAAAAGAGGTTGAAGAAGAGGGGGTAGCAATAGTAACCGTTGGTATGAACACCACCAACATGAGCCATTTAGATGGAAATTTCATTGAATATCCCAATAAAAATAAACAGTAGTTTTAGCTTACTGATATTTATCTTTTTGAGATGTCGATGGGGCAATGTTGTAACTGTTAATTCACGTTATTACTGTAATTCAACATTATTCTAATTATTGCGTGTCAGTCTTAAATTGTAACGGTTGTTTGCATTTGCGACAGTGGTAGCTTGCTTGGCCGCGGTTGACTTTATTATGACGACGAATTGTTAGTGGGTATTCACTACATGGACAGTGATAAAGATAAGTCGTTCCTGCCACAGAACTGACATTAAAGTTGTGGGTTGTTCTCGGCGTAACCTTAAACACTTCGGTCATGATAAGTTGCCATTCACGACCATGGGGACGAACACGACCAAATAATTTAAACACCACTAAATGGGCGACTTCATGAGCAACCACTTCGTTAATAAAAGCGTCAGGGTTTTCAGCCAGTAAGACCGGATTAAAGCGTAATTCCCATTTTTGCAGATGGGCAGTACCGGCAATTTTGCCACGCTGATTGAAATTAACGGTGGGTATAGTTAAGCGTTTATTGAGGCGTTGATTGGCATGTTGAATACACAACGTTACGTGAGTAAGCACTTGCTTTTGTAGCGGGGTCATAGCCTTAAATATCCTCGGTTAAAATCTATATTGGTAGGTAATTAACGTTGCTGACTATACACCGCAAGATAAATATTGACGATTATTTTATTTTAGATATAAAAAAGGGACGAATAATCGTCCCTTAGTGTTTGATAAACTTAAATTTATTATTATTTAAGTTTAGCGAAGTCGCGTAGTGCGTCTACTTTGTCTGTTTTTTCCCAAGGGAATTCTTCACGACCAAAGTGACCGTATGCAGCCGTCTTTTTGTAGATAGGCTGAAGTAAGTTTAGCATTTCTTGTAGGCCATATGGGCGTAGGTCGAAGTGCTGACGAACCGCTTCAATAATAATATCTTGATGTACTTTCTCAGTACCAAACGTTTCAATCATGATAGACGTTGGATCTGCAATGCCGATAGCATATGAAAGTTGAATTTCACAACGATCAGCCATACCTGCGGCAACGATATTTTTCGCTACATAACGTGCTGCGTATGCTGCTGAACGGTCAACTTTTGATGGATCTTTACCAGAGAATGCACCACCACCGTGACGCGCTGCGCCGCCGTAGGTATCAACAATAATTTTACGACCTGTTAAGCCACAGTCACCCATTGGGCCACCGATAACAAAACGACCGGTTGGGTTAATAAAGAATTTAGTATCTTTACGTAACCACTCTTCAGGTAATACTGGCTTGATGATTTCTTCCATTACAGCTTCACGTAGATCGGCTGTTGAAATTGAATCACTGTGCTGAGTTGATAATACAACCGCATCAATACCAACAATTTTACCTTGATCGTATTCAAATGTTACTTGAGATTTCGCATCAGGACGTAACCAAGGTAGGCTGCCATTCTTACGTACGTGTGCTTGACGTTGAACCAGGCGGTGAGCGTAAGTAATCGGTGCAGGCATTAACTCTTTAGTTTCGTTGGTTGCATAACCAAACATAATACCTTGGTCACCAGCGCCCTGCTCTTTAGGGTCTGCTTTATCAACGCCTTGGTTGATGTCTGGTGATTGCTTACCAATGGTATTTAATACTGCACAAGAATTAGCATCAAAGCCCATGTCAGAGTGAACATAACCGATTTCGCGCACTGTTTCACGAGTGATTTCTTCGATATCAACCCAAGCTGATGTTGTGACTTCGCCACCGACCATTACCATGCCAGTTTTTACGTAAGTTTCACAAGCAACACGTGCTTTAGGATCTTGTTCTAAAATTGCATCCAAGACTGCGTCTGAAATTTGATCTGCAATTTTATCTGGATGTCCTTCTGATACTGATTCGGAAGTGAACAGATGTTTAGCCATTGATGGTCTCACTTATATTCATAAATTTGGTAGAACGGTAGCGGTAATACTGATACTGCATTCTATACGTTTATATGTATAGAGCTACCTCCGTCTAGACGTCTATAATACCCTGACCAATTATAAAATCAACAATGTAATCTGTAAGGATTTAGTCAAAACCTTAACTTATTAAATATTAAGATTTTTATTATTACTCTTTTGAAGCTAAAACCTTAAAATTAGAGTGATTGCATATCATTGAATAAATTGGATTTTTTAAAAAAGAAAACGATTGCTATCAGCGGCATCTATTTGAGACAATATTACCGCGAAAGTAATTGCCCGCTGGTAAAGGCGGCATTATTGAAACGTAATTTATTATTTTATGACTATTTGGAGCAGATATGTCTTCTAGCAATGCGGTGTCTCGTAAAGAACTAGCCAATGCAATTCGTGCACTTAGTATGGATGGTGTGCAACAAGCTAACTCAGGTCACCCGGGTGCGCCAATGGGAATGGCAGATATTGCTGAAGTATTATGGCGTGGGCATTTAAACCATAATCCACGTAATCCAAATTGGGTTGATCGTGATCGTTTTATATTATCGAACGGCCATGGCTCAATGCTGATTTATTCTCTGCTTCATTTAACAGGTTATGATTTATCGATTGATGATCTTAAAAACTTCCGTCAATTACATTCAAAAACACCGGGTCACCCTGAATATGGTTACGCGCCAGGGATTGAAACCACAACAGGTCCTTTAGGCCAAGGTATTACCAATGCGGTCGGTATGGCGTTGGCTGAAAAATCGATGGCTGAACAATTTAACCAGCAAGGGCACGACATTGTCGATCACTATACCTACGCCTTTATGGGTGATGGTTGCATGATGGAAGGTATTTCTCATGAAGCGTGTTCACTGGCGGGGACATTAGGCTTAGGTAAGCTGATTACTTTCTGGGATGACAATGGTATTTCGATTGATGGTGAAGTAGAAGGTTGGTTCTCAGACGATACCGCTAAACGTTTTGAAGCTTACGGCTGGCATGTGATTTCAATGGTTGATGGTCATGATGCCGATGCTATTCATACTGCGATTGAAGCTGCAAAAGCACAAACAACCAAGCCGACACTTATTTGTTGCCAAACTATCATTGGTTTTGGTGCGCCAAATAAAGCCGGTTCACATGATTGCCACGGTGCACCACTGGGTGCTGAAGAAATTGCTGCTGCACGTGAATTCTTAGGTTGGAACCACGGCCCATTTAAAATTCCAGCTGACATTGCGGCAAATTGGAATGCAATTGAAGCAGGTAACGCTAAAGAAACCGAATGGAATCAAAAGTTTGCTGCTTATAGCGCGGCTTACCCTGAATTAGCGGCTGAGTTTACCCGCCGTATGAAGGGTGATTTACCTGCTAACTGGGAAGTTAAAACCTCAAAGATCATCGCTGATCTACAAGCGAATCCGGCTAATATCGCATCACGTAAAGCCTCACAAAATGCCCTAGAAGCGTATGGTCAGTTCTTACCTGAGTTTATGGGCGGTTCTGCCGATTTAGCACCATCTAATTTAACCATGTGGTCAGGTTCTAAATCACTAACCCCAACGGATGCATCAGGTAACTACATTCATTACGGTGTGCGTGAGTTTGGTATGACTGCCATTATCAACGGTATTGCGTTGCATGGTGGTTTTATTCCTTACGGTGCGACGTTCCTAATGTTTATGGAATACGCTCGTAATGCATTGCGTATGGCTGCTCTGATGAAAATTCAGAACATTCAGGTTTATACTCACGATTCAATTGGTCTAGGTGAAGATGGCCCAACTCATCAGCCTGTCGAACAAGTTGCATCACTGCGTTTAACCCCGAACATGAGTACATGGCGTCCGTGTGATCAGGTTGAGTCAGCAGTGGCATGGAAATACGCTATTGAGCGCAAAGATGGCCCAACAGCATTGATCTTCTCGCGTCAAAATCTTGATCAGCAGGATCGTAATCCAGAGCAAGTCGCTAACATTACTAAAGGTGGTTACATTCTTAAAGATTGTGCCGCTACACCTGAGCTTATTTTAATTGCAACAGGTTCTGAAGTAGGTATTGCGGCGCAAGCGTATGCTGAACTAACCGCTGCGGGTCGCCAAGTACGTTTGGTTTCAATGCCAGCCACTGACTTATTTGATAAGCAAACTGCCGCTTACCGTGAAAGTGTATTACCTGCAAATGTGACTGCACGTATCGCGATTGAAGCGGGTATTGCTGATTACTGGTACAAGTATGTTGGTCTTAATGGTCGCATTATTGGTATGACAACCTTTGGTGAGTCAGCACCTGCTGATGAGTTGTTTACCATGTTTGGCTTTACCGTTGAAAATATTGTTAATAATGCCAATGCGTTACTTGGGTAGAATGAGGCTTTAGCTTAGAATTACGCCTTTAGAAGGTCGCAAATAGCGACCTTTTTTTATGGCGATAATTCCTGGTAAACATTAAAAATGATAACAGTATCTAACTTTTTAATTCATTACCAAAACTAATCCGAAGGTGTTGTTTTTATCGCTTTAAAAGCGTAGTTAAATACCTATAATGACCCTCATCGAAACACGACCACAAGCCTTATAGAGTCAATGGTTAGGCTATGGTTGTACTATTTTAAAAGCTTAGTTTATTGAGGAAAAAGAAATGACTGGTATCGTTAATAAAATTATTGCACTTTACACACCTGTATTCGCTACTATGTACAAAAGCGGTAACATGACTAAGTAAAGTCAACGTTAAGGTTCCCCCCCTTAACCACGCTATATTTCCTAAGAAGGCTTTGAACTAATTTGTTCAAAGCCTTTTTTGCGTTTAGGCCTCAAATAGATTTTCTTCAAAAACCGAACAACGCTAAAACCATACGTTTTGGATATATTTTTATATTCTTACATGCTGCTAACGCTGTATTTCGCTGACGTTTGTCAATTTTTAGGTTTATTACATTATTTATCTTTTCTTTCTTTTGATTATGATTAAAATAAACTCATAAGTTTACTTTTGGGGTTTTGTGATGAAAAAAGCTATTTTAGGATTATTGTTAGGTGCAATGGCATTTGCTTCGATTCCTGCGCAAGCAAATGGTTGGGGTTCTTGGGGCGAGACTAAAAAAGGTCGCGTTGAGAGTGCTCGAATTTGTGGTAGCAATGGCTATATTTTTAAAGTGCGTGATAGTTTTTATGTTGCGAAATACCAATCAGGTAAACGCTTTGCCGTTGGTGTTCCAGTTAAAGCGCGTTTTGGCAAAAATAAATGGTTACGTGTTGAAGGGCTTAAAAATGACGGTAATTACCTTGTTAAGCGTAAGTACTACAGCCTAGCTAAAGCTAAAGCGAGCGCATGTGGCTTAGCTTGGTAAATATATTTAAAAGATTTTGAGATAAGGCCGTCTAACGGCCTTGTTGAATCATTAGCACGATATAAAATGGGCCAAAAAGTCACGGATCTCATAACGTGCTATTCATGCACTTAGATGGCTCTTTCTGTGTTAGAGACATAATTAGGTAAGGTAGTAACATAAGGTGCAAACCATGATCCTTCAATATTGTGTGATTCGATGTCGATAATATAAATATCATCATTCTGACCTTCAACTACGCCTAGTATCATTCCGTCTGCTTCACCTGTCACGTTGATCGATACATCAAACCAGTATGTAGCACATTCTTTATTAAGCTCTTTACTTGAAAATACGGCTTCCATTTTTCTCTCCAAATCACAAATCTATGCAGATTATAAAACGTGATTAAACGTAAAAAACTGAACTTGATCAGTGATCACGCTTACCTGTTTGCTTAAACTGACGTTAGCTTATACCTTGAAGGAATTGCTAAGTTGGCGGTAGATCACAACAATAGTAATGGAAGTAAAAAAGTGTCGATCAGGAGTAGGAGGGTTATTAAATCAGCACTTTTGCACTAGGTGTATATCCACCGGCTTTTGCTATTTGTTTTCCAAGCTCGTAATCTGAAATACAAATTAGTGGCTAGTTTTATTTGACCACTTCATTTACACCCAACCCACGAAAACTCCTGATAACTCATATCCTCCTATAGCGACCAATTGCCTTGCTGTTCCTCGTCCCTTGTTCCTAAAACCCTTGTCTTTTATATTATCCCTGTGTGGTAATAATCTTTTGTTATTTGCGTGTATTGTTTTGTTTTTGGTAATTGTTAATATAACCCCATCGAAACGCAGACAGCGTTCAGCAATAACAATAAACAAAAGGTTTACCGACTCATGAAAACAGTTATTAAAGCAATTATCGCGACTGCTATTATCGCTACTTCTTACACTGCTTCTGCACGTGATGGCGCTTTCACAGGTAACGTTAACCTCAACAATCAAGCGAATAATAGTGTGGTTGCAAGCCACTATGCAGTAAACGGTACAGCTGATAAATCACATTCAGGCATTGTGATTACTAACAAAAACAGCCACATGAGCTTTAATGAAAAACTATTATCAGCCGCTGATAAGTAAAATTTAGAAGTAGAATACATCACACTTTACGTACAATTTAATTATTACCTATAAGTAAAAGTGTTTTTGTTTTATCTCTATTGTTACCAAAATGGCGAGGTGTAGAATGGCTGCGTCGACACAAATAATAACCACTAAGTTCGATATAGCACATTACATCACCACCTATTGATAACGCGACATC
>NZ_MSCQ01000001.1:2308877-2312578 GCF_002954725.1 Photobacterium phosphoreum | reverse complement strand
AAATAAATTCAGACTTATGGCTAACGCGGTAAGTCGCTATAAATTCATAAATAATTATCGGAGTTTTACTATGAGCAATGTATTTTACATGCCACCTGTAACCTTAATGGGTCCTAATGCAATTCAATCTCTAGGTGCTGAACTGGCATCAAAAGAATTGAAAAAAGCACTTATCGTCACAGACGGTGTGTTAGTTGAAGTGGGTCTGGTTAGTAAGTTAACTGACGAGCTAACTGCACATAACCTTGATTACGTTATCTATGATGGTGTGCAACCTAACCCAACTGAGAAAAATATCGAAGATGGTCTAGCACTTCTTGCACAAAGCAAAGCAGATTTCGTTATTTCATTCGGTGGTGGTTCTTCTCATGATACTGCTAAAGGTATCGCATTGGTTGCAGCTAACGGTGGTCATATTCGTGATTACTCTAAAGGTGTACACCTTTCTAAGAAACCACAATTGCCATTGGTAACAGTGAACACAACAGCGGGTACGGCATCAGAAATGACGGTATTTGCGATTATCACTAACCAACAAGATCAAACTAAATACCCAGTGGTTGATAAGCACTTCACGCCGATTATTGCGGTTAACGATTCAGAATTAATGGTAGCAATGCCTAAATTCTTAACAGCAACTACTGGTATGGATGCATTAACTCACGCAGTTGAAGCCTATGTTTCTACTGCAGCAACGCCAATCACTGATGCGTCTGCTATTAAAGCGATTGAGTTGATTGTTAATAACTTAGAAGCAGTAGTCACTAATGGTCAAGACCGCGAAGCGCGTGATGCGATGCAGTATGGTGAGTACTTAGCGGGAATGGCATTCTCAAATGCTTCTCTAGGTTACGTGCACTCAATGGCGCACCAATTGGGTGGTGTTTACGACCTATCACACGGTCTATGTAACGCTATTCTACTTGCTGAAGTATCACGCTTTAATGCCAAGCAAGTACCTGAGCGTTTTGTCGATATTGCTAAAGCAATGGGTATCGACACCGCAGCGATGACCCAAGAGCAAGCAGTTAACGCAGCCCTTGAAGCGATTGATGCATTATCTGAAAAGGTAGGTACTAAGCAACGTCTAGCTGACCTAGGTGTGACTGAAGATAAGTTAGCATTCATGGCACAAAATGCCCTAAATGATGCGTGTTCTTTAACTAACCCACGCACAGCAAGCCTAGAAGAAATTGTTAATATCTTTAAAGCACGGATGTAATTACTCTGACTATCAGTAATTAATCTGTCGAAAAAAGGCCGCTGATTTATCAGCGGCCTTTTTATCACTTAACATAACCATTAAATCCAAACTGAACCAATGTGCTATCATTACCAAGTATAAAAAAAGAATAAAAAATCAGTTAATTAGCATTAAACATACTTATGTATAAGCAACGGAAGTTCATAAAGTAAACAGTTATAAATTAAAATGTTTACAGCCATATATTTTCATGTATTATTCTTTCAAGGAATAACAATGCCCCACTATGGGATATAGATTAGTTGTTCTCTGTAATGTTAGAAATGCGGGCTTCGTATAATGGTATTATGTCAGCTTTCCAAGTTGAAGAAGCAAGGTTCGATTCCGGGCAGCCTGCTCCAACATTATAACCACTCCTCATGAGTGGTTTTTTTGTACCTAAATTTTGAGATCTCATCAAAAACCACTCCGTTATCGCTTACTGATCACCCCTCAAATTCATTATTTGCATCAGATATTCGTTTTATTTAAGTCTGGATGAATCTAAGCGTTCCGATATAACTTTTAGATATAAAAAACCGCTTCAATAGGCGGTATTTAACAGTATGTATCTTATGTGAACTGCCAGTAACAACAGCGCTAAATCGTATCAACCAGGCATAAAAAAGGCCGCTACATATGAGCGACCTTTAAAATTAAATTTACAAAAATTAAGCATGTTTAAAACCAATATTTAGCTTAAATCCACATGCTTGAGCATAACTCACTAAAGTTTTAAGACTAGGATTTGATCGTCCAGATTCTAAACGCGAAATATTCGGGGCTTTTGTTCCCATTTTTTCAGCAACTTCATCTTGAGTTAAGCCTGATTTTTCTCTCATTGAAATTAGAGAACTTATCAATTCAAATTCAACACTTAGATCGTCATAAGCTTCTTTTACTTCAGGATTCTGTAATGCTTTTCTTTTTAATGCAGATAAACTCATAACTTCACCTCTTTCATTCGCTCTCTGGCAAGTTCTATTTCTTTTTTTGGGGTCTTATTCGTCTTTTTCACAAAAGCTCTTAATATGTAAACGTGCTGTCCTTTTAAATAACAAAACAAACCTCTACCTATACCTTCTTGAGCTTTAGCTCTTATTTCAAAAAGCCCATCTCCCATTGAGTCTGTATGTGGTGGGCCTAAATTTGCTCCATATAATTCAATTAATTCGAGTAACTTAATCATACGAGCCTGAATTTTAGGTGGCATTGCTAATATTTCATCTTCAACACCAGAGTAAAAATCCACTTTCCAAGCCATTTCAAAATTACCAAACCTATCATATATGATAGGTCACTTTAACATTACTGGCTTATTAAGGTCAAAACATAGCTTAAAATTGGTATCAGTAACCAGATACAATAAAGGCCGCCTAAGCGACCTTTTAATTGTTAGCATTTAACATCACAAATTTTATGTGAACTGCGTTAAATCGTATTAATCAGACATAAAAAAGGCCACTTCAGCGGCCTCTAATTGAGTTTTAAAACTTTAGACGTTAAACCCAACATGTTTACCTGTTGGTAATTCAATATTGATACTCATTTTGCCGCCCATAGCCTCAATATAACGCTTAATCGTTGATAGCTTTACATCATTACCACGCTGCTCTATTGCAACAACAGACGGCTGACTAATCCCCATATTTCTAGCCAATTCAGCTTGAGTTAGTTCTAGTTCTTCACGAATAGCTTGGAACTTAACTTCGAGTAACATTTCGTCCGCCATTTCAGCAATTCGATGCTGACTATCTTGAGAACGAGAAGCCAACATATCATTTAAATTTCTAGCCATAATTATTTCTCCAATTCTTCAAGATGTTTAGCAAACTCAAAATCAGCAATAGGGATCATTTGTTTGTAAAAACGTTTTTCATTTCCACCTTTGTTACCGGCACAAAGTACAATTGCCTGACGTAAAGGATCGAAAGCAAAGAAAGCTCTTATAGGATCCCCTCGATGTTGGACTCTAAGCTCTTTCATATTGTTATATTTCGATGCATTTACTGTATCAACAAGAGGGCGACCGATTGTTGGCCCTCCTGTTTGTAATGCAACTAAACCAGCTAATACTTTTTCTTGCGTATCGTCAGATTGAGCATCAAACCATTCATCAAAAAAATCTGTCGTAATGACTGTCCACATTAACCTGCAACACCTATTATAGATTATAATCTATATTAATAGTATCACGGATAAATAAAAACCGCCTCAGTGGACTAATGCCGTTCACTTAAGGTGAACGGCTTTTTTCTTTTTAGCGTACCGCTGAGGTCTCGGCTTTACTGTTCGGGGGAATGTTCTTTCCCTTCGCCCCTCTAATATTAAGCTTTCAGCGAGTTGCTGAAAGCTCTTTAATTGTCGAGGGATCGCTTCTGGTGTTGAATAAGGAAGTCCAACAAGTAAAGATGTAATACGCGCAAGACTGCCATTAAAACTAAGTTGATAAGGCAAA
>NZ_MSCQ01000001.1:2305910-2307971 GCF_002954725.1 Photobacterium phosphoreum | reverse complement strand
AGCCTCTATTGACGGTATTTAACAGTATGCCTATTTATGCGCACAGATAAACAAATAAAAATAGCAGTAAATTATTTATCTATGCTGATCAATATAATTCATAACACCAATAGTCATGAGACAATCACCTTTAGCGCTATGTGCATCTTTAATTTCTACCCCTGATTCATTTGCGGCATCAATTAATTTAACCCAACGAGGATAACCTTTAAACGCTTTAAATTCACGCATAATACAACGAGAACTACCGTCTAAAACGGATACAAATTCAATAAGAGCAGCAATCATTTCGGGAAGATGTTGTTTTTCTTCTTTTGAAAATGTTTTATCTGATTTTCTTAATAAATTTTTCTCAGCTATAGATAAAGATTGGATAATCATCTTTGTGTCGAATGAAATATTATACCCTACCAGCGTAAAATCATTATCTGGGAAGTTCTCTCTAACATATTGTAATATTTGCATAATAGCGTGAACTATTGTGGGGACATTTTCTTTTTGAACCATTTCATTCGTAATATTATGAATAGCAATTGCTTCTCGAGGAATCTTACCGAATGGACGAATTAAAGAATCAAAAATCTCTTGCCCATCATTATCTAACATTGATAATTGTACAACCTCAGATTTAGAATCTAAACCAGAAGTTTCTGTATCAAGGATTAAGAAATTTGGTTTCTGTTTTGTATCATGCTCTTGACGTTCATTTTGAGCACCTTCTTGAGAATTATTATTTTTTTTATACAAAAAAAACACAACTGCAAAAACTAAAACAAGCAATATAAAACTATCCATCGTTTTAATCCTCTAAATTCCATTATGGCTTCTGATAATATACATATTAGTATTAATACATTATTGTATATTTAACAAAAACATAGAGTAAACATTACATTCAAAATAATAATGGTAATTGTGAGGATAAATATATTTTAGATGTAAATGTATTAAAGAAATTCATTAAAATTAGCAAAATAGACAACACCCACCTGATGTAATCAAAATACCCGTCAAATAGTCTCTAGAAACGATTTTAAGACCACAAATACCTATCACTCGGCTCGTAGTATGACTTTTCGCTAAAAACAGCTCTATTTAACAGTATGCATCTTATCCGCACTGCGAGATCACCCTTCATCTTAAACTGATGTTATAAAACTCGTTTTAAGATGTTTAGGGTGCCGATAACCACCGTAAATCAGTGTTGATTGTTTGTTGTTAATGTTACGAATTGAAGCTAAAAGCGATTAGACCTTATATCAAGCTGACAGAACTAGAATACGGACTTTCCTTACCAGAGATAATGCTGGCCAGCTAAATTTTTCAAGATTACACCGCCTCGGCCATCACACAACAACATCGCGGTGGTTAACGGCATTCATCAATCATTGCTCTCGGATCATTTATACCCAACCCACGAAAACTCCTGATAACTCATATCCTCCCATAGCGACCAATTGCCTTGCTGTTCCTCGTCCCTTGCTCCTAAACCCCTTATCTTTTATATTGTTCCTGTTTGGTAATAATCTTTTGTTATTTGCGTGTATTGCTTTGTTTTTGGTAATTGTTAATATAACCCCATCGAAACGCAGACAGCGTTCAGCAATAACAATAAACAAAAGGTTTACCGACTCATGAAAACAGTTATTAAAGCAATTATCGCGACCGCTATTATCGCTACTTCTTACACTGCTTCTGCACGTGATGGCGCTTTCACAGGTAACGTTAACCTCAACAATCAAGCGAATAATAGTGTGGTTGCAAGCCACTATGCAGTAAACGGTACAGCTGATAAATCACATTCAGGCATTGTGATTACTAACAAAAACAGCCACATGAGCTTTAATGAAAAACTATTATCAGCCGCTGATAAGTAAAATTTGTCAGTAGAACACATCACACTTTACGTACAATTTAATTATTACCTATAAGTAAAAGTGTTTTTGTTTTATCTCTATTGTTACCAAAATGGCGAGGTGTAGAATGGCTGCGTCGACACAAATAATAACCACTAAGTTCGATATGGCACATTACATCACCACCTATTGATAACGCGACATT
>NZ_MSCQ01000001.1:2283543-2305164 GCF_002954725.1 Photobacterium phosphoreum | reverse complement strand
TCTAGCACTTCTTGCACAAAGCAAAGCAGATTTCGTTATTTCATTCGGTGGTGGTTCTTCTCATGATACAGCTAAAGGTATCGCATTGGTGGCAGCTAACGGTGGTCATATTCGTGATTACTCTAAAGGTGTACACCTTTCTAAGAAACCACAATTGCCATTGGTAACAGTGAATACTACAGCGGGTACGGCATCAGAAATGACGGTATTTGCGATTATCACTAACCAACAAGATCAAACTAAATACCCAGTGGTTGATAAGCACTTCACACCGATTATTGCAGTTAACGATTCAGAATTAATGGTAGCAATGCCTAAATTCTTAACGGCAACTACTGGTATGGATGCATTAACTCACGCAGTTGAAGCCTATGTTTCTACCGCAGCAACGCCAATCACTGATGCGTCTGCTATTAAAGCGATTGAGTTGATTGTTAATAACTTAGAAGCAGTAGTCACTAACGGTCAAGACCGCGAAGCGCGTGATGCAATGCAGTACGGTGAGTACTTAGCGGGAATGGCATTCTCAAATGCTTCTCTAGGTTACGTGCACTCAATGGCGCACCAACTGGGTGGGGTTTATGACCTGTCACACGGTTTATGTAACGCAATCTTGTTAGCAGAAGTCTCTCGCTTTAATGCTAAGCAAGTACCAGAGCGTTTTGTTGATATCGCCAAAGCAATGGGGATTGATACGGCAGCGATGACACAAGAGCAAGCGGTTAACGCAGCCCTTGAAGCGATTGATGCATTATCTGAAAAGGTAGGTACTAAGCAACGTCTAGCTGATTTAGGTGTGACTGAAGATAAACTAGCATTCATGGCACAAAATGCCCTAAATGATGCTTGTTCTTTAACTAACCCACGTAAAGCGAGCCTAGAAGAAATCGTTAATATCTTTAAAGCACGGATGTAATTGCTCTGACTATCAGTAATTACAGGCGTTTATAAACAAAAGACCACTGGTTTAATTATCAGTGGTCTTTTTTTGTGGCTATAAAATGATAATTATAAAACCACAACGTTGATGGCTTGCAGACCTTTTTGGCCGTGCTCAACATCAAATGATACTTTTTTGCCTTCTGGCAGTTTAGTTAATGCTTTATCAGCAATGCCACTGCTATGAACAAAAACATCTGCATTACCTGTGTCTTGCGTTAGAAAGCCAAAGCCTTTTTCTTCACTAAACCACTTCACTAAACCCGTTGCTTTATGCGACATGTGTAACCCTTAATTTTAAAAAGATAAAAATGTTCAATCGAAAAATATGAATGCTGATAAGCGTAAACTATTAAATGCGACGATGAAGCTAAGGGAAACACAGAGGATTACAACACTAACGAAGATATTCTAAGGGTTTTACTTTTACTTGATGTTTCATTTATAACGCAGAGCAACAGAGGGCGACGATTATTTATGTAAAAGGCGAGGTTGTAAAGGGCTATGTGTCGTGACCCTAATGAGTGAGTAATAAAAAAGACCGCATTAATGTGGTCTTTTTGGGGGATATATAAAGAGAGAAATATTAACGTTTTTCGAGAATATTAATCAGATCCACCGTACCAGCTTGTGCGCGTGAAACATAGTTAGCCATGATCAATGAATGGTTGGCGATCAGTCCAAAGCCATTACCATTTAGAATCATTGGGCTCCAGACGGTTTCTTGAGTCGCTTCAAGTTCTTCAATAATTTGATCCATCACGACTGTTGCTTTGGATTCTTCTAACACTTCTTTGAAATCATCTTTCATTGATTGCATCAACAGTAACATTGCCCACGTTGATCCTCGAGACTCATAAAAAACATTATCAATTTTTAGCCACGGGGTTTTAGTGTTATCGACGTTGATATCACGCATTACACCATTGCTATCTGTCAGATCACTATCCGTATTTAGATTCGCCTCACCGACGGATGAACCGAGAGATTGTGAAATACTACCGAGGCGGTTTTGAACCATTTCCAGCCATGCCACTAAGCCATCATCACGTGCCTAAAATGTAGATAAATATGTCATTTTGTATAATTATACTACGAATAAATTAGTGCTTTTGTTAATTTTGTACAGTGTTTATTTACATCTTAAATACGCAAAAAAGAGCCTGTTTGAATGACAAGAAATTGACATTTGGCGGGGATGATAGTGGTTAACTATGCATAATTTTAGTTTTAAGCATGTAAAATTATGTGATTATGTGTTTGATTATGTGGATATTTAATTAAACGCAGTGAGAGTTGTCACAATTATGGTGATTCTCAAACTTGGTTGGTATACACTAACGCCGCTTGGGTTTTTTGTAGCACGGATATGACACTAAAAGTCGCAATAAATGGATTCGGCCGCATCGGTCGCAGTGTGCTCCGCGCATTGTACGAGAGTGGTAAACATCACCAGATTAACGTCGTGGCCATCAATGAATTGGCTGAGCCAGAAGCAATGGCTCATCTGCTTCAGTATGATTCAAGCCATGGACGCTTCGGTAAGCCTGTCAGTCATGACCAGGAGCATCTTTTTATTGCCCATGAAAATGGTCATCGCGATCAAATTCGCCTGCTTCATCAACCCGATCCTAAACTGCTACCGTGGCATGATTTGGATGTCGATATCGTCCTTGATTGTACTGGTCACTTAGGCTCTCGTGCTGATGGTTTAGCCCACATACATGCTGGTGCTAACAAAGTGTTATTTTCCCATCCTGCTGCTAAAGATATTGATTTTACTGTGATATATGGCGTTAACCATCACCAGTTAACCCCGCAACACACGATTGTTTCTAACGGCTCTTGTACGACGAATTGCATCGTGCCCATCATTCAAGTGTTGGATGACTGTTTCGGTATTGAAACGGGCGCAATAACCTCAATTCACTCTGCAATGAATGATCAGCAAGTTATTGATGCTTATCACCCCGATTTACGCCGAACGCGTGCTGCTAGCCAATCCATTATTCCAGTAGATACCAAATTACATTTAGGTATCGGTCGTATTTTCCCGAAGTTTTCTGACAAATTTGAAGCAATTTCTGTGAGGGTGCCCACAATAAACGTCACCGCCATGGATTTAACGGTTACTGTTACAACAAACGTGAAAGTTAATGACGTAAATCAAGCATTATTGAATGCGTCTCGTTGTACATTAAAGGGTATAGTGGCTTATACCGAAGCACCATTGGTGTCGATTGACTTCAATCATGATCCCCATAGCGCGATTGTTGATGGCACCCAAACCCGAGTGAGTGGTCAGCATCTAATTAAAATGCTGGTGTGGTGTGATAATGAATGGGGATTTGCAAATCGCATGTTAGATACTGCGTTAGCAATGGCGGCAACAGATAACTCTGCTGCAACGCCGTCAAAATAACGAGTAAGAATTCTTGGGTTTGGCAGTGACGCCGAGCCGTGAAATTTATGAACTTTTATTTTAAATAATGTTGAGAGGGCAAAACATGTCTGTAATCAAGATGACTGATCTGGATCTAGCTGGTAAGCGTGTATTTATTCGTGCTGACCTAAACGTACCAGTAAAAGACGGTAAAGTAACTTCAGATGCACGTATCCTTGCATCTCTACCTACTATTCAGCGCTGCTTAGAAGCAGGTGCTAAAGTAATGGTTACTTCTCACCTAGGTCGTCCAACGGAAGGCGAATACGCAGAAGAATTCTCTCTACAGCCTGTAGTTAACTACTTAAATGACGCACTAGATTGTGACGTTAAATTAGCAAAAGATTACCTTGATGGTCTTGAGCTAAACGCAGGCGAGCTTGTTGTTCTTGAAAACGTACGTTTTAACAAGGGCGAGAAGAAGAACGAAGACGAACTATCTAAGAAATACGCTGCACTTTGTGACGTATTCGTAATGGATGCATTCGGTACGGCTCACCGTGCACAAGCATCTACTTACGGCGTAGGTATGTTTGCACCTGTAGCATGTGCAGGTCCACTACTTGCTGGCGAACTAGAAGCGCTAGGTAAAGCAATGGATAACCCAGCACGTCCAATGGTTGCTATCGTTGGTGGTTCTAAAGTATCAACTAAACTAACGGTTCTTGAGTCACTATCTAAGATTGCTGACCAAATCGTTGTTGGTGGTGGTATTGCTAACACATTCATCGCAGCTGAAGGCAACGATGTAGGTAAGTCACTTTACGAAGCTGATCTTATCCCAACAGCACAAGCACTGATGGCACACACTGCTATTCCAGTGGCAACTGATGTTGTATGTGCAAAAGAGTTCTCTGATACTGCTGTTGCAACTATCAAAGCATCAACTGAGATTGCAGCTGACGACATGGTTCTTGACCTTGGTCCTGATTCAGCTCAAGCACTTGCAGACATCATCATGAACGCGAAAACTATTCTTTGGAATGGTCCAGTTGGCGTATTTGAGATTGAGCAATTCGGTAAAGGTACTGAAGTTGTTGCTAACGCAATCGCAGCATCTGCTGGTTTCTCTGTTGCAGGCGGCGGTGACACACTAGCAGCTATCGACAAGTACGGCATCAAAGATAAAGTATCTTACATCTCAACAGGTGGCGGTGCTTTCCTTGAGTTCGTTGAAGGCAAGAAATTGCCAGCAGTTGAAATGCTAGAAGCTCGCGCTAAAGCATAATTTATTTGGCGTGGAAGCTTATGTATTTGTAATAATAAATCTAGCTTCCGCGTTTAAACGTTTGTGATAATAGGCATGTTTCAGTAAAATACAGGCTTACCGCAAACGTTTGCACAAGAATTTTTCCACAGACAACAAAGTAAATATAGGACTATTGTTATGTCTAAGATCTTCGATTTTGTAAAACCTGGTGTTATTTCTGGCGACGACCTACAGAAAGTTTTTGCTGTAGCAAAAGAAAACAACTTTGCTCTACCTGCTGTTAACTGTATCGGTACTGATTCAGTGAACGCTGTTCTTGAAGCGGCTGCTAAAGCTAAAGCACCAGTTATCGTTCAGTTCTCTAACGGTGGCGCACAATTCTTCGCTGGTAAAGGCCTGAAGCTTGAAGGTCAAGGCCCTCAAATTCTTGGTGCTGTTGCTGGTGCTAAGTACGTTCACGCGGTTGCTGAGTCTTACGGTGTTCCTGTAATTCTTCACACTGACCACGCTGCTAAGAAACTTCTTCCTTGGATCGACGGTCTACTTGACGCTGGTGAAGAGTTCTTCGCACAAACTGGTAAGCCATTGTTCTCTTCTCACATGATCGACCTTTCTGAAGAGTCTCTAGAAGATAACATCGCAATCTCAGCTAAATACCTTGCGCGTATGGCTAAGATGAACATGACACTAGAAATCGAACTAGGTTGTACTGGTGGCGAAGAAGACGGTGTTGATAACTCAGATATGGATACTTCTGAGCTATACACTTCTCCTGAAGATGTTGCATACGCATACGAGCAACTAACTGCAGTTAGCCCTCGTTTCACTATCGCTGCATCTTTCGGTAACGTACACGGTGTTTACCAAGCGGGTAACGTAGTACTTACTCCTACTATCCTACGTGATTCTCAAACATACGTTTCAGAGAAGTTTGGTCTACCAACTAACTCTCTAAACTTCGTATTCCACGGTGGTTCAGGTTCTTCTGAAGCTGAAATCCAAGAGTCTATCGGTTACGGTGTTATCAAAATGAACATCGATACTGATACACAGTGGGCTGCATGGGACGGTATCCGTCGTTACGAAGCTGAAAACCACGATTACCTACAAGGTCAAATCGGCAACCCAACGGGTGAGTCAGCGCCTAACAAGAAATACTATGATCCACGCGTTTGGTTACGTGCAGGTCAAGTATCAATGGTTGAGCGTCTAGAGAAAGCATTCTCTGACCTAAACGCAATCGACGTTCTATAATTTCGATTTCGTAGTAACATAAAATGTGAAAAAGCCCACTTCGGTGGGCTTTTTTTTTGTATTTAATAAACAGTTAGCGTTATATTTTGATAGTTAACTATTTATATTGTTTTATGATTGTTCGGTTTTTTTTACTAGGCATTTACCTAGTAAAAGATTAATAATGCACTGTTTCTTTGATGTTATAGTTTACTCTGCTGATTATTATACTTATTACAGCATTGTGGATGGTGGTTATTTAACAGTGAAGTTGTTGTTGTAATGTTATTTTTGCTATTGCTGTTATCGTAACTGTATAATTGACTCATTAAGCAATATTTTATTATTTTTAAATTTTTTAGAGAGATACCTTCATGACAGAGAGCGTTACTGACAAGGTTGTTGAGCATATATCGGATAACTCACTGACTAATGGTGTATTACACGCCGGAAATTGGATCAGCAAAAACCAAGATCTATTAGTTCAATATGCGGTAAATATCGTTTCAGCAGTACTGATTTTATTTATTGGTAATATCATTGTTAAAATGATTGCGGGTACGATTGCTAAAGTATTACGCAAAAAAGACATGGATAACGCGGTTGTTGAATTTATTCATGGCTTAGTGCGTTATGTACTGTTCGTTATCGTATTAATCGCAGCATTAGGTCGTATTGGTATTCAAACCGCGTCTGTAGTTGCTGTTATTGGTGCCGCAGGTCTTGCTATTGGTCTTGCTCTACAAGGGTCATTATCAAACTTTGCTGCGGGTGTTTTGATCGTTGGTTTCCGTCCATTCAAATCTGGTGACTACGTTGAAGTCGCTGGTGTTGCGGGTGCTGTTGAATCAATTCAGATTTTCTCAACTGAATTACGTACGCCTGATAACAAAACCGTTATCGTGCCAAACGCCCATATCATTGGTAACCCAATTACTAACTATTCTCGTAATGATACCCGTCGTATCGATTTAGTGATTGGTGTTTCTTACAATGCTGATTTACAGAAAACAAAAGAAGTATTGCGTCGTGTAGTAACGGCTGATGCTCGCGTACTTAAAGATCCTGAGCCAACAATTGGTGTTGTTGCGCTTGCTGATTCTTCTGTTAACTTCGTGGTACGTCCATGGGTTAATACGCCTGATTACTGGGCAGTATATTTCGATCTTAACCAAGCAATCAAAGAAGAGCTTGATAAAGAAGGTATCGAAATTCCGTTCCCACAGATGGATGTGCATGTAAATAAAGTTGCTGCTTAATTCGCTCAATCTTTGATTATATGACATCAAAAAGAAGCCTACGGGCTTCTTTTTTTTATCTAAATAAAAGATCAAGCTCGCAATAATAGGATGCTTTAAACGATAATATTCCTGAATGATTTCTGACTGGCGCGTAAAAAACAGTGTTCGTTATATTTGGAGTTTGTTAGCATAACGGCATAATTTACGAGAAAAGCTAATCTGTTTATTATTGTAGTAGTGAATAGATAACAATCTTGCCCGACAAATAAAAGGATGAATAATGAAAAAGAAATGTTTAGCGATGATGGTACTTGGCGCTAGTGCGTTTGTTTCAACTGCTGCAATGGCGGCAGATATTCCATTTCCTCACTTAGAGACAACAGGTCGCGGCGAAGTGGTTGTGAAGCCAGATATGGCAGTATTTTCCGTTAATGTGGTTGAAACCAAGAAAACAGCGGTCGATGCTAAGTTAGCTGTCGATCAAGCGGTAACTAAGTTTATTGAGCGTTTACAAGCAGCAGGCGTGAATAAAAAAGACATTAATAGTGCTAATATTTCATTATCGGCACAATATAACTATCCAAAAGATCACCAGCCTGAGTTAGTCGGCTTTAGAGCTAATCGCAATGTTGAGGTGACGGTTCACCAGTTAACTAAACTCAATACCTATTTAGATGACGCACTTGGTAATGGCATTAATCAAATTAATAATATTGATTTAAAAGTGGCAGATACTGAGAAATATCAGCGTCAAGCTCGTCAAAAAGCGATTGAGAATGCTAAGCAAGTTGCTGCGTCATTAGCACAAGGTTTTGGTAATAAGATCGAGGGTGTCTGGCAGATTGATTACAATACTAATAGTCAGCCAATGCCATACCGTCGTAGTAATGATGTTGTGATGTATAGCAGCATGAACAAAGGTGCAATCGATCAAAGTTACACTGATAATAATATTGTAATTAAAGACAGTGTAAATGTGATCTTTAAATTAGCCGAAAAATAATACCAACATAGATTAAATGGCAATAAAAAAGGAGAGCATTATGCTCTCCTTTGTCGTTGTTAAGTGGTTAAACGGTTAACCATTTAGTGTAGGATACGGGCGCGGATCGTACCTTCAATCGATTTAAGTTGTTGTAATGCTTCTTTTGAACGTTCAGTTTCAACATCAATTACAACATAACCCACTTCTGCGCCTGTCTGTAAAAATTGGGCGGCGATATTAATGCCTTCCGATGCGAAAATGGTGGTGATTTGGTTTAATATGCCAGGGCGGTTGTGGTGAATGTGCAGTAAGCGTGAACAACCATGGTGGTGCTCAGGCAAAGACACTTCAGGAAAGCCAACCGCTGATAATGTCGAACCGTTATCAGAGTATTTAACCAGTTTACCCGCGACTTCAATGCCGATGTTTTCTTGAGCTTCATGAGTTGAACCACCAATATGCGGCGTGAGGATCACGTTATCAAACTGCATTAACGGTGATTCAAACGGATCGTTGTTGGTTTTAGGCTCTGTTGGGAACACATCAATCGCAGCCCCCGCAATATGTTTGCTTTCTAATGCACTACATAGCGCATCAATATCAACCACAGTGCCACGAGCAGCGTTAATAAAAATAGCACCGGGTTTCATGCGTGCAAATTCTTCTACTCCCATGAGATTGGCGGTACCTTTTGTTTCAGGAACATGCAAACTGACGATATCGGCTTTATTGAGCAATTCAGATAAAGAACCGACTTGGGTTGCATTGCCTAATGAGAGTTTGGTTTCAATATCATAAAAACACACTCGCATGCCTAAGTTTTCGGCCAAAATACCTAACTGAGTACCAATGTGACCATACCCAATAATGCCGAGGGTTTTACCACGCGCTTCAAATGAGTGATCCGCTGATTTGAACCATTCACCACGATGTGCCTTGGCATTTTTTTCGGGAATGCCACGTAATAACAACAGAATTTCACCTACAACAAGTTCTGCAACACTACGGGTATTGGAGAAAGGGGCATTGAAAACTGGGATACCACGACGCATTGCTTCTTCTAAATCAACTTGATTAGTACCAATACAGAAACAACCGACAGCAGTCAGCTTTTTCGCTGCGGCAAATACTTCTGGGGTTAATTGGGTACGAGAGCGAATCCCAATGAAATGAACATCTTTAACTGCTTCTAAGAGTTCATCACCGGCTAAAGAGCCTTTGTGGTATTCAATATTGCTATAGCCTGCTTGTTGCAAGACGTCAACGGTCGATGGATGGAGACCTTCAAGCAGAAGGATTTTGATTTTTGCTTTATTGAGTGACACTGTTGCCATGGGTTCTTATCCTTAAAAACGCGGCGACTGATAATGCAAATGTCCTTTAGTTTGACTAAGGTTGACATTACATCTCAGTCGCTAAATGGTTAAATATTTGCTACGTGCTGTTTAATAAAGTATCAAAATTTAATCATTAAGGGTAAGAATATTACGAAAAAGCCAATAAAAAACGGCAACCAATGATTCGCGTGCGATCAATAGCTGCCGTTTGGTAATCAAATAACGAAACAATCATTATTTTTCGATGATTTTAGTGCCTTCAGGTGAGCCGACAAGTAACACATCTGCACCACGATGAGCAAATAGACCCACAGTCACCACACCAGGTAGGGCGTTGATGCTGTCTTCCATTGCTTTAGGATCGGTAATCTCCATGTTGTAGACATCAAGAATGATATTACCGTTATCAGTAATAACCCCTTCACGGTAAACCGGATCACCGCCTAGTTTAACTAGCTCACGACCAATAAAAGAGCGCGCCATTGGGATCACTTCTACGGGTAATGGGAATTGACCTAATACATCAACCTGCTTGGTATTATCTACAATACAAATGAATTTCTCAGCAATGGCTGCGACAATTTTTTCACGGGTTAATGCTGCACCGCCGCCTTTGATCATATCAAATTGGGCATTAACTTCATCAGCGCCATCAACATAAATATCAAGGCTAGCAACTTCGTTAGCATCAAAGACTGTAATGCCAATTTGCTCTAGACGTTCAGTTGAAGCAACAGAGCTTGAAACTGCGCCTTTGATCTCTTCTTTACGGGTTGCCAAGGCATCGATGAAGTGATTAACGGTTGAACCAGTACCTACACCAACAATACTGTTTTTCGTTACGTACTCAAGTGCTGCCCAGCCCGCTGCTTTTTTCATTTCATCTTGTGTCATGCCGTTCTCCTCGTAATGACCTCAATTATGCGAGAGGTGATTATAGCTAACCGAAGTGATTTCGTCAGTTGGATTCTATGGTTAAAGGGTGCAAACTTAAAACTAAAAATATAACTTTATGAATAACATACAATTACATTCGGTTTTTTTTAATCTAAAGCCAATCGTTTGCGTGATGTGCGTTATGACTCTGTAAAGAGATGGTTAGGGGTAATAATGAGAGGTAAAGGCACATCCCATTTCTCATTGGGGAGCAGAGGAATATATTGGCAATCATGGCCGATACCGATCGGATAAGGCCCTTGGCGATGTTGGTGCCATTGGCTTAAAGTGCGATCATAATAGCCGCCTCCCATCCCTAAGCGTTGTCCATTGCTATCAAATGCGACTAATGGGGTACAAATAACATCAAGTTCAGCAATCGGCTTAACGCGGCGGACATCTAATTTAGGCTCGCTAATACTATAGCGATTGGTGGTCATCGGAGTGTTGGCTGCGTAGTGTAAAAACAGTAAATGCCCTTTGCTAAAAGGATGCAGCACTGGCAGATAAACCGACTTACCTTGCTGCCATAACCATTCAATGAACGGTTGCGGATCTATCTCACCATCATTGGCAAGATAAAGAGCAATATGCTGACTTTGTTGAATTTGAGGTAAGGCTTGCAAATGCTGAGATAATTGTTGGGCGGCATGGTGTTGTTGCTGAGGGGATAATTGTCGCCGAGCGTGACGAATTTGTTGTCGAAGTTGGTGACGTAACGGTTGGGATGAGGAAACAGAAGTTGTTGTCACTTGATTATCCAATCCATGAACGATGAGTGTTTAAGGATTGTAGGGTGCTAGAGTGCAGAAAGAAAGTGAAACTCAGTAGGGATGCCCCAAGGTGCCGTTGCGAAATAAGGCCCTTGAACCAGATGTTCAAGGTGGACTGGCAACATTAGCCGCAGGCTTCTCAGTCAAGCTGAGCATGCACAATAGCTAATAAAAAAGCCAATCCTGAGTATTTGCTTATCGGCTCGGGGACATTCATTCACTGACGTACACCCCAGGGTCAATTCATTATCAACGCTTTGGCTGATATTGCAATACTTTATCCAAGTTTTCTTCTAGTGAATTGATTTTATTGGATATTAATTCAGCATTACGATTATGTTCTTGTCGCTCTAAATGCAACTCGTTACTGATGTTAAGACCAGTAAAGATTAATAATTGTTCTACGGATACGTTACTACGCGCAGACATATCTTTCAAGCGTTGGTCAAAATCTGTCGCCGCGGCACGTAATGCATCTTCTTGACCTGTTGGGCAATTAACTTTTAATTTGCGGCCCAATACTTGAATTTCTACAGCCTGAGTACTCATAAACCTTCGATTTGCTCCGTGCCAGAATGGGTATTCATTCCGCTTGCGACGAGGGTCAATATAGGAAAACCCTACACAAGATGCAAGCGACTATGTCTCGGTTTAGGTTCAATATCTTCTGACTAAACAGATATTAATCAGACTCACTAAAGAGTTGATTAAGGATTGAACGTTATCGCCAGTGTTATCATTTGCCGAACTAGGCTTAAGTGTTAGCATAACACAGTGCCGCCATTCGCTCATTGCTATTTTATTATACCAACTAAGCCATAAGTGTGATTATTGTTTGGTACAATTTCAAACAGTGTAACCGTAACGATGAGCGTTATTGTTAAGTAATGGTCACAAAAAAATTTATTTTAAATTGCGCCAACTAAAAAAGGTGATAAACCATGAGTGAAATAACCCTACCGACATACCAAGCTGTTGAAGCTGCTTTAAAAGAGCAAGGTCTTGCTGCGGTTCCTGCTGAATTACATGGTTTACTCAGTGGCATGATCTGTGGTGGCTTAGCGGTTAATGATGAGAGCTGGGCGGGCCCGGTATGTGATTATGCCAATGAAGGTGAGCCAATGACTGATGGTGCCAAAATAATGGTGCGAACGTTATTTACCACCACGGCAGATGAGTTAATTGGTGGTGGGTTTGAATTTTCACTGTTGATGCCTGACGATGATGAACCGTTATCTGATCGCGCTGAAGCATTAACTGAGTGGGTGAATAGCTTTATTTCTGGTCTTGGACTGATGGATTTAAAAAAAGATCAGTTGTCTGAAGAAATAACCGAAGCATTGGCTGATTTACAAGAGATCTCACAGCTTGGTATTGATGAAGATGAAGATCTTGAAGAGCAAGCGGCATTATTTGAGCAAGTGGTTGAGCATGTGCGTATGTGTGTATTGAGTTGTCATTCTGAATTAGGCCAACGCCTTGTCAATGACGACGATGCTGATGAGCAGCCAACCGTTCACTAATAATTTCTATTGGGAAAGGGACAAAATGTGAAGCAATATGATGTGGTGATTGCGGGTGGCGCAATGGTGGGTGCATGTTTAGCGATTGCACTGGATGAATTAACTCAGCATCAATTACATATCGCAGTTGTTGAAGCGGTAGCGGCTGATCAATATGGGCATCCGGGCTATGACGCTCGCAGTATTGCGCTCTCTCATGGCACCAGCCGTTTATTAGATTCAATTCAACTTTGGCCGGCATTATCCTCTGTTGCGACCGCAATTGAGCATATTCATGTCTCTGATCGCGGTCACGCTGGCATGGTCGAGTTGTCAGCTCAGCAATTGGCGGTTGATGCGTTAGGCTATGTGATTGAATTAGCCGCTGCGGGGGAAATTTTCCACCACCAGTTAGTGACTCGCCCACAAATTGATTTGTTTTGTCCCGCTAAAGTTGAGCATATTGAGCGTACTCAAACCGAGGCGTTAGTGCGTTTAAATACCGGTAAACGGTTACGTACAAAATTAGTGGTTGCCGCTGATGGTGCGCTGTCTCATTGCTGTGATTTGTTACATATTGGCCGTGATGAACATGATTTTGAGCAAGTGGCGATCATTGCTAATATTACCACCTCAGAGCCACATCAAGGTCAAGCGTTTGAACGTTTCACTCAGCATGGGCCAGTGGCATTGTTACCGATGTCTCAAGGACGTAGTTCATTGGTGTGGTGTGTTGAACCTCATCAACAAGCGCGGATCATGGCATTAACGGAGTCGCAATTCTTAGCTGAATTACAAGCGGTGTTTGGGTGGCGATTAGGGGCACTAACGATGGCAGGAAAGCGTCATTGTTATCCATTAATATTACGCCAAGCCCAACGTTTAGTGTCACACCGTACTGCTGTGATTGGTAACGCTGCGCAAACACTTCATCCGATAGCTGGGCAGGGGTTTAACCTTGGTTTACGTGATGTGATGACATTAGCAGAAGAAATTGCCGCAGGGGTTAAACGTGGGGCTGATATTGGTTTGCCAACTGTATTAGGCCGTTATCGTGATCGACGTTTACCTGATCGACAAGCTACTATTGCGATGACGACGGGCTTGGTTAACTTGTTTGCTAATGATAATCCTGCGCTCGTTGCTGGGCGCAATCTGGGCTTGATGACAATGAGCCTTTCAAACACACTTCAAGCACCGCTATTACGCCGTGCCATGGGACAGGTAAAACGATAGCTATGATGCAAAATGTTGATGTCGCCATTATTGGTGGTGGAATGGTAGGTTTAACGCTGGCTGCAGCGTTAGCCGATACTGAATTACGAATTGCGGTTATTGAAGGCCAGTTACCGAACCCTGAGTTAGCCACACTGCCGGATGTGCGGGTGTCGGCATTAAGTCGTGCCAGTGAACGCATTTTACGTAATGTTGGGGCTTGGAATGGTATCTGCGATCGTCGCATGAGCCCTTACAGCAAAATGGAAGTATGGGAACAAGACAGTTTCGCCCGTATTGATTTTGATGCCGAGCGGTTAGCGCAACCGAATTTAGGCCATATTATTGAAAATCGCGTGATCCAGTTAGCGTTACTGGATCAGGTCTGTAAGCAACACAATGTGACCTTATTTGCGCCTGATAAATGCCAAAATATTGCCTTTGGTGAAACTGAAGCATGGATCACATTGGAGTCGGGTAAAAATTTAACCGCTAAATTGGTCGTCGGTGCTGATGGTGCTAATTCATGGTTACGTCAACATGTTGATATTCCGCTGACACATTGGGATTATGGACATAGTGCGCTGGTGGCAAATATCCGTTGTGATGAGCCTCATCAGCAAACGGCTCGTCAAATTTTTCGCCCTGATGGCCCATTAGCCTTTTTGCCATTAGCAGAAAAAGATCTATGCTCGATTGTATGGTCATTACCTCCCGAGCAAGCATTAGCGTTATGTGATGCCAGTGATGAAGTGTTTAATCAACATTTAACTGCTGCATTTGATCACCGATTAGGCTTGTGTCGTGTTGAAGGTGAGCGCCAAGCCTTTCCGCTTAAAATGCGTTATGCCCAAGACTTTGTGCGCGAGCGGGTAGCATTAGTTGGCGATGCCGCTCATACCATTCACCCACTTGCTGGCCAAGGGGTTAACCTCGGTTTACTCGATGCGGCAGCATTAGCACAAGAAATTATTGGCTTGTGGCAAGCGGAAAAAGACATCGGTAAACAGGTTAATTTACGTCATTATGAACGCTGGCGTAAAGCCGAAGCCGCCAAAATGATCACTGCCATGCAAGGCTTTAAAACTTTGTTTGATGGTGCTAATCCAGCCAAGAAGTTAGTGCGTGATCTCGGTATGCTTTTTGCCAACAAAGCCCCTGGTATTAAAGATGAATTTATGCGACGCGCTTTAGGATTAAGTGGTGAATTACCACCGTTAGCGCGTTACAAATAACCCGTCATTGGGTAGTTACCTGAGTGAATGCTCATTAAACCGTAACCATTTTTGTTACGGTTTTTTTTATCTTAAATTGAGCAAAACGTATTTTTTCACCTACAGTAAAATATGGAGTGATAGTTACCGATTAACCGTGAGTTTTAATAAGGAAAGATGAATGAGCTATGTGCCCTCAGAATTAAAATTTACTCATACTCATGAATGGCTGCGTGATGAAGGTGATGGTATTTATACTGTTGGTATTAGTGACCATGCTCAAACATTATTAGGCGATATGGTTTTTATTGATTTGCCTGATAGTGGGGTTGCTGTCGATGCAGGAGAAGAGTGTGCTGTTATTGAATCGGTAAAAGCCGCTTCGGATATTTACGCACCGTGTACCGGGACGATTATCACCATTAATGATGAGCTAGATGCAGCACCCGAACGGGTCAATAGCGATCCTTATGGTGATGGCTGGTTGTTTCAAATTCGGATTGATGCCGATGAAGAGTTAGATGGCTTAATTGATGCCGATGATTATTTAGCCTCTATTGTCGATGATGAGTAGTCGCAGACATTAAAGCCCACCGAATAATGTGGGCTTGATGTTGCTTATCGATAATGGGTTATCATCTAATCAATGAGCGTTTAGTAAACCTCACGTAAGCGCTTAATTTCTAAGTTTACCTCGTTAACCGTATCATAATGGTGTTGTTGGGCCTTTAGCGGCACCAGCAAGATCCCTTTCTCAAAATGATAGCCGCCACGGCCATCAATATAAATTCTTCCAGTGAATATACGACTAACATGCTTGGCAATTAATTTAGGCAAGTAGCGTTTGAACATCCGCATAATACAGTTTAACTCCGACCATCCTCGCGATTAACGGCGCTAAGTATACGTTAAGAGTGATGACACTTCTGTGACATTATTAGCATAACGTTAATGATAAGTTTCATTTGTTGACGTATTAGCTAATAACAATCTCAATATTTAGAATAATATTCTTATTTTTTGGTTTTTTATGCTTTTTTATAGGAGGCGGTGATAGGTGTTTTAGTCGCTTTATTTACGATGATATCGACCTGTTTAACGATGTTGGCGTTAAATTAATTTGAGGTGATTGGTTTTTGCTCGAGTGGTGCAATTTAAAAGCATCATGATGAATAATGAATTAACTGTTATTACGATATTTTATGCTGATATGTTAAAAAGTATGCTTATTAATGATCGTAGTTATTCATTGATATCATGGTTTAGATGATGATTTATGATCCCAGATCAATACGGTGTTTTTAGCGTATGCCAATAATGAGGTAAATAAATCGAGGTTATTATCATTATGGCAAGGCCAAAGATTGTAAGAAAAATTGCTTGCCGTCCTGCTTATAGCTGTTTTAAGCCGAATGGTGTACCCATGCTGCAATTACCGAAAATTACGTTAGCGAGTGACGAATTAGAGGCATTGAGATTGGTTGATATGCTGGGCTTACAACAGCTTGAAGCCGCCCAACAGTTGGGTGTTTCACGGCAAACACTAGGCAATATTGTTGCGCGAGGACGACATAAAGTTGCGCAGGCATTAGTGATGGGAATGGCATTAGAATTGGTAACTGACACCCCTAACAACACAGAGGAATAATGTATGTTAACAGCAATAGCGTTAACGCCAAGAGATCAGATAGCCGGTCATTTTGGTAAAGCGGCTGCATTTGCTATTTATGATCAACAAGGTCTGCTGGTGGATCGTATTGAAAATAGTGGTAGTCGAGAGCTGGGATGCAAACATAAAAAAATACTCCAACGCCAATTTACGGCACTGAACGTGACTGAAATTGTCTTGGGTAATATTGGGACCCGTTCTTTAGCCCGTTTATTGCAAGCGGGATTTAAGGTTAGTCGTGTACCGCCAAGAACATCACTGGCGACTTTTTTAGGCGGTGGTATTAGCAAAGAAGCATTAGTTGCAGCCGATCAAGGTCGTGCTTGTAAACGTGAAAAGGGTGCATGTGGCTGTGGTTGTGGCACTAAAAAATCAGTATCAGCAACCGTTAAAGTGGGGATGTTGAGCCCAGTAATTAAGGGTATTGGTAAAATTGGTGGTTTAAAGTTATGACTACATTTTTACTGACGCTGGGTATTTTCTTGGTGGTGATCTTAGCGATGGCAATAGGCTGGTTTGTTAAACGTCAAACCATCAGTGGCAGCTGTGGTGGGTTAGCCAATGTTGGTGTTAATAAAGAATGTAATTGCGATGAACCTTGCGATGAACATAAACTTTATCAGATTCAAGAACCCAATCGTCACGCGCATTAATGGTATAGACATAGAAAGATCTAGCATTGGCAGAGCAACGAGGCTCTGCCGCTCTCTGTTTTATTTATAGGCTTTATTATTGTCCAGCTCGAAGTTGTTTTACTTGGGTGATTACTGTATTAGCAACGATGTGGCGTAACCATTGGTTGCGAGGATGATTACTGTTGCGATGGAGCCATAATAAGCGAATATCAAAATCAGCAATCGCAACGGGAGGCGGGCATTGAGTTAGTTGGTCGTTGAAAATGTCTAATTGTGCCATCAAGCGTGACACCACACACAGTAAATCTCGACCACTTAATAAGTGTCGAATCGTCAGGAAATTATGCGATCCCACCGCCACTTGGCGTTCAAACCCTTGCCGTTGTAATTGGTCATCAACCTGCGTAGTTAATTTACCATCAGGGCTAACCAGCGCATGTGGATGGTGACGGTATTGTTCAAGACTAACGGTATTATTAAGCCCGGTTGCGCGTTGATCATAAAGACACACATGATCTTCGGTATATAAATATTGATGTTCAATGTCTTTGCCCATATCGGTCATTGAGCCGATCACAACATCAATGCGATGTTGATTAAAGTCGGTGTGATAGCTGTGGCGATCGACATTAAAAAAACTCAGCTGGCACTGCGGTGCTTGATGATGAATGGCATCATATAGTGCGGGGGCAAATAGTAGCTCGGCATAATCAGTTAAACCTATTTTGAAGGTGCCACAGAAATCAGCGGGAATAAAGACACTTGGGCGCAGCAGTTCATTGGTGATCAAAGACAGAATAGTCTCAACCGTCATGGCATGCTCTAGCGCAGTTTGAGTGGGTAACATCTGATGACCATGACGTTCAAACAGAGGATCATTTAATAAATTGCGTAAACGCGATAAATTATGGCTCATCGCAGATTGACCGATGGCTAATTTATTGGCTGCTTTAGTGACACTGCGGGTTTCCATTAATGCTGAAAAGGCAATCAATAAATTAAGATCAACACCGCGCCAATTGATATCTTGATGCAGGCTTGTCATGGATTGTATTCCTTTATAATTCATGTAAATCAACGGCATAAAAAATTAATGCCGCAGATTGAATAGGCTGTTATTGGCAATTATGCTTGATCGCGGCAAATATTAGCTAACATTGGATCGCACAAAATCAATAAATCTTCGGTGGCAATTTCAATTCCTGCCATGCGATCACCGCTGCTGATATTGACCCGTTCAATGGCCGTTATTGCGGCATCAAAGACAATTGTCAGAGGCCGTTTTAACCCTAACGGTGCAACAGTACCGATGACTAATCCCGTCACTTTTTCAACTTCAGTAGCGTCGGCGCAGGTCATGCGCTGACAACCAAATAACGCCCGTACTTTTTTAGGATCAACCGATTGCGGTCCGGGGACACAGGCTAAGACATGAAAGCCTGACATATCTTTGAGTAAAATCGATTTAACCATATGTTGCGGATCAACCCCGCGTTCAGCCGCCGCTTCGGCAATAGTTTTTGCCGGTTTAGTGTGCGGCAGTAAGCGGAAATCGACCCCTTCACTCATCAGTAACCGTGTTACTGCGGTATCAATAACATTATTCGGCATTAAGATCATACGGTAAATCAAGTTTGTGCCAAAGTGCATCTGGGTGAGCAGCAAAACGGAATTGACTGTCATCGTCAAGATCGTTAGGTAATACCACTAATGCTACAGCTTGATTATCACTGTATTGATAGCCACAGATCACTGTGCCACCTTTGCGCCAGTTTTCACCGACGCTACGTTCTAAAGCATCGCCAGCTTGTGGGCATTGTGTCGCAGCACCAGTAACAATATACATCGCACGTTTATTGATACCACGGTACTTAGCACGTGCAACCGTTTCTTGGCCGGTGTAGCAGCCTTTTTTAAAGCTAATGCCATCAACCGCTTGTAAATTTACTGCTTGAGGAATGAATTCAAGTTCCGTGGTGTTATCAATCCGTGGCATCGCTGCTTTAATATCGCAGAGATTCCACAATTCAGTGGTTGTTAGCGTTGCCGTTGGTGCCAGCGTCGTGATCATACTGTCAGCGTGTTCGGCAGAAGTGATGATTAACCAGCGTTCGTTATCAACTTTTACCACGGTAGCCATATCGTTATAGCGCACATCAGCATCACCACTGAAATGATGATCTATGGTGGCTTGCGTTTGAGTACCTACCAGCCCCAAAAGAACCGCTGCACTTTGGGTTATTTCTGTTTTAGAAAATACCGCATATTTTTTCAGCTCAGGTAATTGGTTGGCCATCACGCTTTGACGTTGTACTAAACCATAACCATCTTGATAGTGGAAAACACGCATGATAGTGCGCAATTTACCTTTAGCATCACAGTGACCAGCAAAGGTCGATACACCTGCGGCTAAAGACACCACATCACAAGTTAATTGACCTTGTAAGTATGATTTACTGTCAGGGCCAACGAGTGTCACCATGCCCCAATCACTGAGGTTGACTACCGCTAAATCAGGTAAAGAATCTGTTGTGCTTAACGCAAGCGGGGTAAATGAGTGTTGAGTTGACCAAGTGTTCATAATGGTATCCACAAATGCTGTAATGATTACACTATGTTATACCAACTGAGCAAAATAATTAACCATGGTTACACGATGGGTTAATCAGCTATTTTTATTGGTAGCCATTATGGTGGGCTAAGTCTCATCTTGAGCGATTATTTGTGCTGACGCATGGTTGTTATTCAGCACGACTGTTACTATCTTGACAACGGAAATACGCTCAGTATTTGATTATTAGTGAGCCATAGGCGCGCATAAGAGGTTATGTATGTTAGTTGCAGCAGAAAGAGCACGTGTAAAATGGGCATGTCGTCGTGGCATGCTTGAATTAGACGTGTTGGTGATGCCATTTTTTGAAGAGTGTTTTGATGATTTATCAGAGCAGCAGCAACGTGATTTTATTTCTCTACTAACGTGTGATGATCCTGATTTATTTAAATGGATGATGCAGCATGGTCGCAGTGATAATACTGCGCATGCGATGATGGTTGATAAGATTGTTGCCCACAACAACAGCAAGTTACGTTGATTTAAAGCTTAACTTATCCCCGCTATTACACACTGCACTGAGTCGATGTTACTTTGGTGCAGTGCTCTTGTTATTTGTCGTCCCACCTGTTTTCTGGCCTGTGAGTTATTTTTTAGCCGAAATGTTAGTGTTTGAATGGCAACAAATATATCACTTTTATTTACGCCAACAGGGGCCGTTACGACTTTATAGTGATGGTAATATTCGCTGGCATGATCAAGCGGGAAATATGGTGGCAGTGAAACTGGTGACTCGGTGGCTGGTGGTATTGTCAGTAGCACATGATCGTAATCAGTGGCTTATTATTTGTCATGACAGTTGTGATAATATTCAATATCGGCAGCTAAAAATGATGCTTCATTTAAGGCTGTTAATACCGAATACCGCAGTGAATAAACCATGATGCTATGACAAGCTAACATCATGGTCTGATAATCTATATTAGTAATTATCAGGAACTAAAATAGTTGGCGTTGCTTGTTGATCAAGTTCGGGATAATCAAGAGTGTAGTGTAGCCCTCGGCTTTCTTTACGTTCCATCGCACAACGAACAATTAACTCTGCAACTTGCAATAAATTACGCAGTTCAAGCAGGTTATTTGAAACGCGAAAATGACAGTAATATTCATCAATTTCATGTTTAAGTAATTCAATTCGATGCATTGCACGTTCTAAACGTTTGGTCGAACGCACGATACCAACGTAATCCCACATAAATAACCGCAGTTCATGCCAGTTATGTTGAATCACTACTTCTTCATCAGAGTTGGTGACTTTACTGTCATCCCAAAACGGTAATTGTTGGGGTTGTAAGATAGCGCTAAACTGACGTTCAATATCTTGTGAAGCTGACCATGCATAAACCACACATTCAAGCAGTGAGTTTGATGCCATGCGATTGGCGCCATGCAGTCCGGTATAGCTCACTTCGCCAATAGCATATAAGCCTTCAATATCAGTTTTACCTGATTTATCCACCGCCACACCGCCACAGGTATAATGCGCTGCTGGTACAATTGGAATCATATCGGTGGTGATATCAATCCCATAACCTTGCAGTTTTTCGGCGATCATTGGAAAGTGACTTTTAACAAAATCGGCTGGCTTATGGCTAATATCAAGGTACATACAATCAGCACCTAAGCGTTTCATTTCATAATCGATAGCACGTGCAACCACATCACGTGGTGCAAGCTC